>NZ_BJML01000001.1 GCF_006539145.1 Microbacterium testaceum
CCCCGCCCGCCCCGCCCGCCCCGCCCGCGCCCGTGTCCGCGCCGGTCGCCGTCCCGTTCGCCGCTCCGTCGACCCCCCTCGCGGATGCTGTTCCCTCGGTGAACGGATGGGCTCCTCCGGTACACGTCCCGATGGCCGAAGGCGACCGTCCTCGGGTCGAGGACGAACGCCGCTCCGAGCCGCGGGAGGTCGCGCCCGCCACCTCGGTCTTCGACGTGCTCGACGCCCTGCGCGACGGTTCGCCGGAGGACGACCACCGTCCTGAGCCTGCCCCGCCGGCTCCGGCGGAGTCCTCGCGACGCCACGTTCTCGACGCGCCCCCCGCCGACGCTTCCGCACCGACCTGGGCGCCTCCCGTCGCCGTGCCCCCGGCCGCTCCCGAGGCGCAGCCGGCGTCCGTCGAGGAGGTCGAGGAGGAATCCGACGTCGTCGCTCCCTGGGCGAACCCCCCGCGTCGCACCACGGCAGACGCCGATCCCGCTCCCATCGCGGACGTACCGCTCACGCGGCCCGCGCCCGACGCCGTTCCCGCTCCCCGCCCTTCGGTGGCCGCGGCCACGGACGATTTCCCCGAGCTGTCCGAGGCGGTCTCCGCGGTGGCGGAGGCTCCGGATGCCGGCTCCCCGCGTTCCGCCCGCACCTCGGTGTCCGCGCTCTACACGCAACCCGAGGTTCCCTCGGTCTCGGCCGATGAGGACTTCGACGCTCTCGACCGGACCGTCGTCACCCGACGAAAGCGCATCCCCTGGGCGCTCGTGCCGCCGAGCGGGACGCCGGTGGACCTCACCTCGGCGGTCGTCATCCTCGGGCGTCGGCCCGGTCCGGATTCTGCGTATCCGGACGCGCAGCTCGTCGCGATCTCGGACGAGACGCGGACGGTCTCGAAGACCCACGCACGACTCGAACTCCGCGGCGACACCTGGTATGTCACCGACCTGCACTCGACGAACGGCGTGCTGTTCGCCACCCTCATGGGCACCGAGGTCGAGGCCCCTCCCGGCGAGGAGATCGAAGCCGGTGAACGCTTCTTCCTCGGTGACGCGGAGGTGCGCCTCTCACGGAGCGACGCGTGAGCGGTCCGTACGACCGCGCCGACGATCCCGAGGAGGTCACCCTCTGGGCGGGTCGGCTGCGGGCGTGGCCCACTCCGCCCGCCGCTGGAGACGACGAGATCGTCGACGAGACGATCCTGTCGCGTCGCGAGGCCCCGGAAGACGAGACCGCGCGCGCCGCGGCCGACGTTCCCGCGGACGAGACGGTGATCTCCCGTCGTTCCGCTCCGGACGACGACACGGTCCGTTCCCGGACCGATGTTCCCGCGGACGAGACGGTGATCTCCCGTCGCTCCGCCCCGGACGACGACACGATCCGTTCGCATGTCGCGGCTCCCGACGACGCGATCGTGATCTCTTCGGACGGCGCACCTGATGACGCGACCATCGTGTCCCAACCGGCCCCCCGCGCCGCTCCCGAGGCGATCGGCTCCGTCGACGACGAGGTGGGCACGACCGCTCCTCGCGGCGTGGCCGCTTCTCTTCCGGTGGCCTCGCCCGCCGCTCCTGCCCCCGGCCTCGACGAGGCAACGCGACGACCTCCCCACGGCGGGGCGGGCGCCGCCGATCTCGACGACGTCACCCGCCGTCGATCTTCCGCGGAACCCGGCATCGACGGGGCCACACGCGCGCGCGCTGTTCCGCAGGTCGACGACGACACCGCCTCGGGATCCCGCCGTCGTCGCCGCGAGGCCGCCTCGGCCGCATCCGATCCCCTCGTCGAGGGGGCCGTCCGCGACGCGCGCGTACCGGCGGCTCTTGCCCGCCAGTCCTACGGCCCGCGCCGGGAAGGACCCGTGCGTGTCGAGCGTGCGCCCGCCGTCCGCGTCCCCTCGTCCGGCGACGCCGCGGCGGTGCGCCCGCGGGCGCGCGGGGGTGCGGCCCGCGTCGTCGTTCTCGCATCCGTGATCGTCGTCGTGCTCGTCGCCTCGGTGATCGGGGCTGCGCTGCTGCTGACCGGCTGAGGTTCACGGCATCCGGAAGACTCCCAGCGACCGGACCCGTTCACGTTTGCCCGTGTCCCAGGGAACGCGTATCATTGGCCGGGTGTGCGTTCACGCGCGCCGTGCGCCATGCCTTCGGGTGGGTCGTTCGGATCAACGCTCGCACCATCTCAGGGATCGACCTGCGAACAGGTCGCCCCCACGGCATATCCACCACGAATCGCGCTAGATCATTCTGTCGCGCGGTGGATCACACGTGAGCCCGACACGTCACGAATCGCAAGATGAGCGACATGGCGGGGGAGACACGACGCTGTCACCGTGCAGCACCCTGGGCGTCACCGCGAGGAACGCCCAGCCAATCAAGGAGAGAACGTGCCAACCATTCAGCAGTTGGTTCGCAAGGGCCGCTCGCCGAAGGTCTCGAAGACCAAGGCTCCCGCGCTGAAGTCGAACCCCCAGCAGGCCGGCGTGTGCACCCGCGTGTACACCACGACCCCCAAGAAGCCGAACTCGGCGATGCGCAAGGTCGCCCGTGTCAAGCTGCGCAACGGCACCGAGGTCACCGCCTACATCCCCGGTGAGGGCCACAACCTGCAGGAGCACTCGCTCGTGCTCGTCCGCGGTGGTCGCGTCAAGGACCTCCCCGGCGTCCGTTACAAGATCGTCCGCGGTGCGCTCGACACCCAGGCTGTCAAGAACCGTAAGCAGGCTCGTAGCCGCTACGGCGCGAAGAAGGGCTGAGAAACATGCCTCGTAAGGGTCCTGCCCCGAAGCGTCCCGTCGTCAACGACCCGGTTTACGGCGCTCCCGTCGTCACCCAGCTGGTCAACAAGATCCTCGTCGACGGCAAGAAGTCCATCGCCGAGTCGATCGTCTACGACGCCCTCAAGGGTGTCGAGGCGAAGAACAGCCAGGACGCCGTCGCCACGCTGAAGAAGGCGCTCGACAACGTCCGTCCCACCCTCGAGGTCAAGAGCCGCCGCGTCGGTGGCTCGACCTACCAGGTTCCCGTCGAGGTCAAGCCGCACCGCGCGAACACCCTCGCGCTGCGCTGGCTCGTGAGCTATGCCAAGGGTCGTCGTGAGAAGACGATGACCGAGCGTCTGCAGAACGAGATCCTCGACGCCTCGAACGGCCTCGGTGCCGCGGTCAAGCGCCGCGAGGACACCCACAAGATGGCCGAGTCGAACCGCGCCTTCGCGCACTACCGCTGGTAAAACCCGCGGAGGGTTCGTGACCGACCCCGGTCGCGGACCCTCCGATGGGCCCGGCATCAACCTCCCAACAGGTAAGGAAGACACCCGTGGCACAAGACGTGCTCACCGACCTTCACAAGGTCCGCAACATCGGCATCATGGCTCACATCGATGCCGGCAAGACCACGACGACCGAGCGCATCCTGTTCTACACGGGCGTCAACCACAAGATCGGCGAGACGCACGATGGTGCGGCGACGACCGACTGGATGGAGCAGGAGCAGGAGCGTGGCATCACGATCACCTCCGCTGCCGTCACCTGCTTCTGGGACAAGAACCAGATCAACATCATCGACACCCCCGGCCACGTCGACTTCACGGTCGAGGTCGAGCGCTCGCTGCGCGTGCTCGATGGCGCTGTCGCCGTCTTCGACGGCAAGGAGGGCGTCGAGCCCCAGTCCGAGACCGTGTGGCGTCAGGCTGACAAGTACGACGTCCCCCGCATCTGCTTCGTCAACAAGATGGACAAGCTGGGCGCCGACTTCTACTTCACGGTCGACACGATCGTCAACCGCCTGAAGGCGAAGCCGCTGGTCATCCAGCTGCCGATCGGTGCCGAGAACGACTTCGTCGGCGTCATCGACCTCGTCGAGATGCGCGCCCTGGTGTGGCCCGGCGATGCCAAGGGTGACGTGACCATGGGCGCGAAGTACGAGATCCAGGAGATCCCGGCCGACCTCGCCGACAAGGCTGCCGAGTACCGTCAGCAGCTGCTCGAGACCGTCGCCGAGTCCGACGACGCCCTCCTCGAGAAGTTCTTCGGCGGTGAGGAGCTCACGGTCGCCGAGATCAAGGGCGCCATCCGCAAGATGACCATCAACTCGGAGCTCTACCCCGTGCTCTGCGGTTCGGCGTTCAAGAACCGCGGCGTGCAGCCCATGCTCGACGCGGTCGTGGACTACCTCCCCTCGCCCCTGGACGTGCCCGCCATCGAGGCGCACGACCCCAAGGACGAAGAGATCGTCATCGAGCGCCACGCCGACCGCGAGGAGCCCTTTGCCGCTCTCGCGTTCAAGATCGTGACGCACCCGTTCTTCGGGCGCCTCACCTACATCCGCGTGTACTCGGGTCACCTCGACTCCGGTGCCCAGGTCGTCAACGCGACCAAGGGCAAGAAGGAGCGCATCGGGAAGATCTTCCAGATGCACGCCAACAAGGAGATGCCGGTCGACTCCGTCACCGCCGGCCACATCTACGCGGTCATCGGTCTGAAGGACACCACCACCGGTGACACCCTGTGCGACCCGGCCAACCAGGTCGTCCTCGAGTCGATGACCTTCCCCGAGCCGGTCATCGAGGTCGCCATCGAGCCCAAGACCAAGGCCGACCAGGAGAAGCTGGGTGTCGCCATCCAGAAGCTCGCCGAAGAGGACCCGACGTTCCGCGTCGAGCAGAACTCCGAGACCGGTCAGACCGTCATCAAGGGCATGGGGGAGCTCCACCTCGACATCCTGGTCGACCGCATGAAGCGCGAGTTCAAGGTCGAGGCCAACGTCGGAAAGCCCCAGGTGGCGTACCGCGAGACCATCCGCAAGTCGGTCGAGCGTCACGACTACACCCACAAGAAGCAGACCGGTGGTTCGGGCCAGTTCGCGAAGATCCAGTTCGCGATCGAGCCCCTCGAGGTCACGGCCGACAAGACCTACGAGTTCGAGAACAAGGTCACCGGTGGTCGCATCCCGCGCGAGTACATCTCGCCGACCGACCAGGGCTTCCAGGACGCCATGAACGTCGGCGTGCTCGCCGGCTACCCCATGGTGGGCGTCAAGGCGATCCTCCTCGACGGTGCCTCGCACGACGTCGACTCCTCGGAAATGGCGTTCAAGATCGCCGGCTCCATGGGCTTCAAGGAGGCCGTCCGCAAGGCGAACCCCACGATCCTCGAGCCGATCATGGCCGTCGAGGTGCGTACTCCCGAGGAGTACATGGGCGACGTCATCGGCGACCTGAACTCGCGTCGTGGCCAGATCCAGTCGATGGAAGACGCTGCCGGCGTCAAGGTCGTCCGGGCCAACGTGCCGCTGTCCGAGATGTTCGGCTACATCGGCGACCTGCGCTCGAAGACCTCGGGTCGCGCCGTCTACTCGATGGAGTTCGACAGCTACGCCGATGTCCCGAAGGCCGTCGCCGACGAGATCATCCAGAAGAACAAGGGCGAGTAACACCGCTCTCACGGATGCCGGGAACCCCGGGTTCTGCTCGGGTTCCCGGCATCCGCTCAAACTGAATACCGACTCTCTAGTAATCTGAGAACCATCCCCGCGAAGAACCGGTCGCAATCCAGTGCCCGAGACCTCGCAACCAACGTCCTGAGGAGGACCCAGTGGCTAAGGCCAAGTTCGAGCGGACCAAGCCGCACGTGAACATCGGAACGATCGGTCACGTCGACCACGGCAAGACCACGCTCACCGCTGCCATCTCGAAGGTGCTCGCCGACAAGTTCCCGTCGGCCACCAACGTTCAGCGTGACTTCGCGTCGATCGACTCGGCGCCGGAAGAGCGTCAGCGCGGTATCACGATCAACATCTCGCACGTCGAGTACGAGACCCCGAAGCGTCACTACGCTCACGTCGACGCGCCCGGTCACGCCGACTACATCAAGAACATGATCACCGGTGCCGCTCAGATGGACGGCGCGATCCTCGTGGTCGCCGCCACCGACGGCCCGATGGCTCAGACCCGTGAGCACGTTCTGCTCGCCAAGCAGGTCGGCGTTCCCTACCTGCTGGTCGCGCTGAACAAGAGCGACATGGTCGACGACGAGGAGATCCTGGAGCTCGTCGAGCTCGAGGTTCGCGAGCTCCTGTCGTCGCAGGACTTCGACGGCGACAACGCCCCCGTCGTTCGCGTCTCGGGCCTCAAGGCTCTCGAGGGCGACGAGCAGTGGGTCAACGCCATCGTCGAGCTCATGGAAGCCGTCGACGAGTCGATCCCCGACCCGGTGCGTGACAAGGACAAGCCCTTCCTCATGCCCATCGAGGACGTCTTCACGATCACCGGTCGTGGCACGGTCGTCACCGGCCGCGCCGAGCGCGGTACCCTCGCGATCAACTCCGAGGTCGAGATCGTCGGCATCCGCCCGACGCAGAAGACCACGGTCACGGGTATCGAGATGTTCCACAAGCAGCTCGACGAGGCCTGGGCCGGCGAGAACTGTGGTCTGCTCCTGCGCGGCACCAAGCGTGACGACGTCGAGCGTGGCCAGGTTGTCGTGAAGCCCGGTTCGGTCACCCCGCACACCAACTTCGAGGGCACGGCGTACATCCTGTCCAAGGAAGAGGGCGGCCGCCACAACCCGTTCTTCACGAACTACCGTCCGCAGTTCTACTTCCGCACCACCGACGTGACCGGCGTCATCACGCTGCCCGAGGGCACCGAGATGGTCATGCCCGGTGACACCACCGAGATGTCGGTCGAGCTCATCCAGCCGATCGCCATGGAAGAGGGCCTCGGCTACGCGATCCGTGAGGGTGGCCGCACCGTCGGTGCCGGTACCGTCACCAAGATCCTCAAGTAAGTCCTTCCAGACTTCACTCGGCACAGGCCGGGCCTTCGGGCCCGGCCTTTGTCGTCGCCGGATGTGCTCTACACCACTCGCACTCGATGCCCGCGGGGGTTTCGGTTGTCGCTACCCACGGTCAAGATCGAACTGGGGTCGGCGTGCCAGCCGACCGAGTCTGCGAAGGAGATGCACATGGGAGTGGACGACATCATCGCCAAGGGCAAGAAGCTCCTCGACGAGAACCGCGACAAGATCGAAGAGGCGCTCAAGAGCGAGAAGGCCGAAGAGGTCAGCGACAAGGTGCTCGACGGAGCGGCCGACGCGATCAAGAAGATCGTTCCGGAGGAACATCACGCGAAGGTCGACGAGACGCGCGCGAACGTCGACAAGCACATCGGTAACGCCTGACAAACCCGGGCTGGAGTGGCGCCGTCCCCGATGATCCGGGGCGGCGCCGCTGTCGTTGAGCGAGCGGTTTGCTGTGCATCGGCCGGGCGCGACACGCCCGGGTTTGCGACTCGCCCGAGCGGTACGTAGACTAGTCCAGTTCCACATTCCGGTGCGTGCTCGGCGCGCGCCAGGATCACTGTCAGGGCAGTGCACAGGCGGCGCGAGAGCGCAGGGTCCTGGGCCGCGGGCAGCAGAACATCACACCGAAACCCCTTCATCCCTCTGTGGGATTCGCGCGCGTGCGTGCGAGGGGCGGGCCGGATGCCAAGTCCTCCGGTTTGACAGCTGAACAGGGTGCAGCATCTCTCGCGAGAGCGAGGGGAAGTGCCAGGGCGCGAGAGCGCCACCGTGCGTCCAATGCCCCAGGTCGGGTAAGACGCGAGAAAGAGAGAGAGCAGACAATGGCGGGACAGAAGATCCGCATTCGCCTGAAGTCGTACGACCACGCTGGGCTCGACTCGTCGGCCCGCAAGATCGTCGACACCGTGACCCGTGCCGGCGCCACCGTGGTGGGCCCGGTTCCCCTGCCGACCGAGAAGAACGTCGTGTGCGTCATCCGGTCGCCCCACAAGTACAAGGACAGCCGCGAGCACTTCGAGATGCGCACCCACAAGCGCCTCATCGACATCATCGACCCGACGCCCAAGGCCGTCGACTCGCTGATGCGCCTCGACCTTCCTGCCGATGTCAACATCGAGATCAAGCTCTGAGGTTCGACATGGCTGACATCAACTCCAAGATCTCCAAGGGCCTCCTCGGCACCAAGCTCGGCATGACCCAGGTGTGGGACGAGAACGGCAAGCTCGTTCCCGTCACCGTCATCGAGGTCGCTCCGAACGTCGTGACCCAGCTGCGCTCGCTTGAGAAGGACGGCTACAACGCTGTTCAGATCGGCTACGGCCAGATCGACCCCCGCAAGGTGAACAAGCCCCTGACGGCTCACTTCGACGCCGCGGGTGTCACCCCGCGCCGCCACCTCACCGAGGTGCGCACGGCCGACGCCGCGGACTACGCGCTGGGCCAGGAGCTCACCGTCGACGGTCTGTTCGAAGCCGGCCAGCTGGTCGACGTCGTCGGTACCAGCAAGGGCAAGGGCACCGCCGGTGTCATGAAGCGCCACAACTTCAAGGGTGTGTCCGCTTCCCACGGTGCGCACCGCAACCACCGCAAGCCCGGCTCCATCGGCGCGTCGTCGACTCCGAGCCGCGTCTTCAAGGGCATGCGCATGGCCGGCCGTATGGGTGGCGAGCGCGTGACCGTCCTCAACCTCACGGTGCACGCCGTCGACGCCGAGAAGGGACTCATGCTCGTCAAGGGCGCCGTCCCCGGTGCTCGTGGCCGCATCGTCTACGTCCGCAACGCAGTGAAGGGTGCCTGATCATGGCTGACTCGACTCTCGCGCTCGACGTCGTGAAGGCCGACGGCAAGAAGGCCGGCTCTGTCGAGCTGCCCGCCGCGCTCTTCGACGTCAAGACGAACATCCCGCTCATCCACCAGGTCGTCGTGGCGCAGCGCGCCGCGGCTCGCCAGGGAACGCATTCGACCAAGCGTCGTGGCGAGGTCTCGGGCGCCGGCCGCAAGCCCTTCAAGCAGAAGGGTACGGGTAACGCCCGCCAGGGCTCGATCCGTGCGCCGCACATGACCGGTGGTGGCATCGTCCACGGGCCCAAGCCCCGTGACTACAGCCAGCGCACCCCCAAGAAGATGATCGCGGCTGCCCTCCTGGGCGCGCTCAGCGACCGTGCTCGTGGGCAGCGTCTGCACATCGTCGACAGCTTCGCCATCGAGGGTGCGCCCTCGACCAAGGCCGCCGCTGCCGCGCTGAAGGCCTTCGGCGCCGTCAAGAACGTCCTCGTGGTCATTGATCGCGACGACGAGCTGACGATCAAGAGCGTGCGCAACCTCGCGTACGTCCACGTGCTGACCGTCGGGCAGCTGAACACCTACGACGTGATCGTCTCCGACGACATCGTCTTCACCAAGGCCGCCTACGACGCCTTCGTCGCGTCGAAGTCGGGCGCCACCGAGGAGGTCTCGGCATGACCACCGTCAACAAGGACCCGCGCGACATCATCCTGAAGCCGGTCGTCTCCGAGAAGAGCTACTCGCTCATCGACGAGGGCAAGTACACCTTCCTGGTGGACCCCCGTTCGTCGAAGACCGAGATCAAGCTCGCGATCGAGAAGATCTTCGGCGTCAAGGTTGCTTCGGTCAACACGATCAACCGCGTGGGCAAGGCCCGTCGCACCCGTTTCGGCATCGGCAAGCGCAAGGACACCAAGCGCGCCATCGTCTCGCTGAAGTCGGGCACCATCGACATCTTCACGTCTGTCGGCTGACGGTCGGGATAGAGGACAAGAACAATGGCTATTCGCAAGTACAAGCCCACGACCCCCGGTCGCCGCGGCTCGTCGGTGGCCGACTTCGCCGAGATCACCCGATCGACGCCCGAGAAGTCGCTGCTGCGCCCGCTGTCGAAGACCGGTGGCCGCAACAACCAGGGCCGCATCACGACCCGTCACATCGGTGGCGGACACAAGCGTCAGTACCGTCTGATCGACTTCCGTCGTAACGACAAGGACGGCATCGACGCCAAGGTCGCCCACATCGAGTACGACCCCAACCGCACCGCGCGCATCGCGCTGCTGCACTACGCAGATGGCGAGAAGCGTTACATCCTCGCTCCCGCGAAGCTGTCGCAGGGCGACGTGGTCGAGTCGGGTGCCGGCGCTGACATCAAGCCCGGCAACAACCTGCCGCTGCGCAACATCCCCACCGGTACCGTGATCCACGCGATCGAGCTGCGTCCCGGAGGAGGTGCGAAGATGGCCCGTTCGGCCGGCGCCTCCGTGCGTCTGGTCGCGAAAGACGGCCCTTACGCACAGCTGCGTCTGCCCTCGGGCGAGATCCGCAACGTCGACGTGCGCTGCCGCGCCACGATCGGCGAGGTCGGCAACGCCGAGCAGTCGAACATCAACTGGGGCAAGGCCGGCCGCATGCGCTGGAAGGGCGTCCGCCCGACCGTGCGTGGTGTCGCCATGAACCCGGTCGACCACCCGCACGGTGGTGGTGAGGGTAAGACCTCCGGTGGTCGCCACCCTGTGTCGCCGTGGGGCAAGGCCGAAGGCCGCACCCGCCACGCGAACAAGGAGAGCGACAAGCTCATCGTCCGCCGTCGCACCGCCGGCAAGAAGCGCAAGTAGGAGTAGAGGAAGATGCCTCGCAGCCTTAAGAAGGGCCCCTTCGTCGACGAGCACCTGCTTCGCAAGGTCGTCTCGCAGAACGAAGCCGGTTCGAAGAACGTCATCAAGACCTGGTCGCGCCGTTCGATGATCATCCCCGCCATGCTGGGACACACCATCGCCGTGCACGACGGACGCAAGCACATCCCCGTGTTCGTGACCGAGACCATGGTCGGCCACAAGCTGGGCGAGTTCTCGCCCACCCGCACCTTCCGCGGCCACGTGAAGGACGACAAGAAGGGCCGTCGCCGCTAAGGCGACCGAGGAGGAGAGAGAAATGGTGGAGTCCATCGCACGTGTGCGACACATCCGCGTGACCCCTCAGAAGGCTCGTCGCGTCGTCGCCCTCATCAAGGGCAAGCAGGCCGAAGAGGCCCTCGCGATCCTGAAGTTCGCGCCCCAGGGCGCGAGCGAGCCGATCTACAAGCTCGTCGCCTCGGCCATCGCGAACGCTCGCGTCACGGCCGACAAGACGAACGAGTACCTGGACGACGCAGACCTGTACGTGAAGAACGCGTACGTCGACGAGGGCACGACGCTCAAGCGTTTCCAGCCCCGCGCTCAGGGTCGTGCCTTCCAGATCAAGAAGCGCACGAGCCACATCACGGTCGTGCTCGCGACGCCCGAGACCGCTGAGGCGGCTCCGGCGCGCGCCAACAAGAAGGCGAGCAAGTAATGGGACAGAAAGTCAACCCGTACGGCTTCCGCCTCGGCATCACGACTGACCACGTGTCGCGGTGGTTCTCGGACTCGACGAAGGCCGGTCAGCGCTACGCCGACTACCTCGCCGAGGACATCAAGATCCGTCGCCTGCTGACCACGTCGCTCGACCGCGCCGGCGTCAGCAACATCGAGATCGAGCGCACGCGTGACCGCGTCCGCGTCGACATTCACACCGCCCGTCCGGGCATCGTGATCGGTCGCCGCGGCGCCGAGGCCGAGCGCATCCGTGCCGACCTCGAGAAGCTCACCGGTAAGCAGATCCAGCTGAACATCCTCGAGGTCAAGAACCCCGAGGCCGACGCTCAGCTGGTGGCTCAGGGTGTCGCCGAGCAGCTCACGGCTCGCGTGGCTTTCCGCCGCGCCATGCGCAAGGGTCTCCAGGGCGCGCAGCGTGCCGGCGCAAAGGGTGTTCGCATCCAGGTGTCGGGCCGCCTCGGCGGCGCCGAGATGAGCCGCTCCGAGTTCTACCGCGAAGGCCGTGTGCCCCTGCACACCCTGCGCGCGAACATCGACTACGGCTTCTACGAGGCCAAGACCACCTTCGGCCGCATCGGCGTGAAGGTCTGGATCTACAAGGGCGACCTCACCAACAAGGAGCTCGCCCGCGAGCAGGCCAACGCGCCCAAGTCGCGCGGTCGTGACGACCGCGGTGGCGACCGTCGTCGTGGCCCTCGCAACGAGGCCCCCGTGGCAGAAGGAGCGTCGGCGTAATGCTCATCCCCCGCAAGGTCAAGTACCGCAAGCAGCACCACCCCGGACGCTCGGGCCAGGCCACCGGTGGCACCCAGGTGTCGTTCGGTGAGTTCGGGATCCAGGCGCTGACCCCCGCGTACGTGACGAACCGTCAGATCGAGTCCGCTCGTATCGCCATGACGCGTCACATCAAGCGCGGCGGAAAGGTGTGGATCAACATCTACCCCGACCGCCCCCTCACGAAGAAGCCCGCTGAAACCCGCATGGGTTCCGGTAAGGGCTCGCCGGAGTGGTGGGTCGCCAACGTCAAGCCGGGCCGCGTCCTCTTCGAGGTCGCGGGAGTCGACGAGCAGCTCGCTCGTGAGGCCCTGACCCGAGCAATTCACAAGCTGCCCCTGAAGGCACGCATCATCAAGCGCGAGGAGGGCGACGCGTAATGGCGATCGGCACCAAGCAGCTCGCCCCGAGCGAGCTCGACACGTTCGAAGACCAGCGCCTCGTCGAGGAGCTGCGTAAGGCCAAGGAAGAGCTGTTCAACCTGCGCTTCCAGTCGGCCACCGGCCAGCTCGACAGCCACGGACGCATCCGTGCAGTCAAGCGCGACATCGCGCGTCTGTACACGGTGATCCGTGAGCGCGAGCTCGGCATCCGCGCCACCCCGGCCCCGGTCGAGGCGACCAAGGCGAAGAAGAGCAAGGCGAAGAAGGCGGACTCCGCTGACGACGCCGCGAAGGAAGAGGCGGAGTAATGGCTACCGCGAAGAAGGCCGAGGCGCAGGTCGTCGGTCACGAGCACTCCGAGAACGACGTTCGCGACGAGAACGCCCGCGGTTACCGCAAGGCGCGTCGTGGATACGTCGTCAGCGACAAGATGGACAAGACCATCGTCGTCGAGGTCGAGGACCGTGTGAAGCACCCGCTCTACGGCAAGGTCATCCGCCGCACGTCGAAGGTCAAGGCTCACGACGAGTCCAACTCGGCGGGCATCGGCGACCTCGTCGTCATCAACGAGACCCGTCCGCTCAGCGCCACCAAGCGCTGGCGCCTGGTCGAGATCCTCGAGAAGGCCAAGTAAGCCTCGCGGCTTACTTGGAACCCAAGGAGTAAACAGTGATTCAGAACGAATCCCGGCTGAAGGTCGCCGACAACACCGGCGCCAAGGAGCTGCTCACCATCCGCGTGCTCGGTGGCTCCAACCGCCGTTACGCCGGCCTGGGCGACGTCATCGTCGCCACGGTCAAGGACGCGATCCCGGGTGGAAACGTCAAGAAGGGCGACGTGGTCAAGGCCGTCGTCGTCCGTGTCGTCAAGCAGACCCGCCGTCCCGACGGCTCGTACATCAAGTTCGACGAGAACGCCGCCGTGATCCTGAAGAACGACGGGGAGCCCCGCGGCACCCGCATCTTCGGACCGGTCGGTCGTGAGCTTCGCGACAAGAAGTTCATGAAGATCGTCTCGCTCGCCCCGGAGGTCATCTGATCATGGCGAAAATCAAAAAGGGCGACCTGGTTCAGGTCATCTCGGGTGCCAAGCCCGAGCGTGGCGGCGACCGCGGGAAGCAGGGTAAGGTCCTCGAGGTCCTGACCGAGCAGAACCGCGTCATCGTCGAGGGCGTGAACTACGTCACCAAGCACAACCGCGTGGGCCAGTCTCAGCGCGGCACCAAGACCGGTGGCATCGAGACCTTCGAGGCCCCGATCCACATCTCCAACGTCGCGCTCGTCGACCCCTCGACCAAGAAGCCGACCCGCGTCGGTCACCGCGTCGAGGAGCAGGTGAAGGACGGCGTCAAGCGCACCGTCCGCGTGCGCTTCGCGAAGAAGTCAGGCAAGGACCTCTGAACATGAGCACCTCGACTGCCGCGGTGGCTGGCAAGATCCAGCCCCGCCTCAAGCAGAAGTACAACGCCGAGATCAAGAAGGCGCTGCAGGACGAATTCGGCTACGCGAACGTCATGCAGATCCCCGGTCTGGTCAAGGTGGTCGTGAACACCGGTGTCGGCGAGGCTGCTCGCGACAGCAAGGTGATCGATGGCGCGGTCGAAGACCTCACCAAGATCACCGGTCAGAAGCCCATCGTCACGAAGGCCCGCAAGTCCATCGCACAGTTCAAGCTGCGTGAGGGCCAGGCCATCGGCGCGCACGTCACCCTCCGCGGTGACCGTGCGTGGGAGTTCGTGGACCGCCTGGTCAACCTCGCCCTGCCCCGCATCCGCGACTTCCGCGGTTTGTCGGCCAAGCAGTTCGACGGCAACGGCAACTACACCTTCGGTCTCCAGGAGCAGTCCGTGTTCCACGAGATCGACCAGGACCGCATCGACCGCGTGCGTGGTTTCGACATCACGATCGTCACCACCGCGAAGACCGACGACGAGGGCCGTTCGCTGCTGCGTCAGCTCGGGTTCCCGTTCCAGTCGGCCGACGCGCAAGCCTGACACCCAGGGCCCCCGGGGTTTCCGGGGGCCCTTCATCGAAGGTCGACTGTCGCGTAACGGCAGCCGAAACCTCATGATCGAAAGAAGCAACACATGACGATGACAGACCCGGTCGCAGACATGCTGACCCGTCTGCGCAACGCGAACTCGGCGCACCACGACTCCGTGTCGATGCCGAGCTCGAAGCTCAAGACGAACATCGCCGCCATCCTCAAGCAGGAGGGTTACATCGCCGACTGGAACGTCGAAGACGCTCGCGTCGGCCAGACCCTCAACATGACGCTGAAGTACGGCCCGAACCGCGAGCGGTCGATCGCCGGCATCAAGCGCGTGTCGAAGCCCGGCCTCCGCGTGTACGCGAAGTCGACCGAGGTCCCCACGGTCCTCGGTGGCCTCGGCGTCGCCATCCTGTCCACCTCCTCCGGTCTCCTCACCGACCGTCAGGCCGAGCAGAAGGGCGTCGGCGGGGAAGTCCTCGCCTACGTGTGGTGATCTGACATGTCGCGTATTGGACGTCTTCCCATCGACATCCCCGCCGGCGTCACCGTTTCGGTGAACGGACGGGAGGTCTCCGTCAAGGGCCCCAAGGGCGAGCTCGCGCTCACCGTGGCACAGCCCCTCGAGGTCGCGGTCGAAGAGAACCAGGTTCTCGTCACCCGGCCCGACGACGAGCGCGAGTCGCGGTCGCTCCACGGCCTGACCCGCACGCTCATCAACAACAACATCATCGGTGTCACCCAGGGCTACACCAAGGGCCTCGAGGTCGTCGGCACGGGTTACCGCGTGGCGCAGAAGGGGAGCTCGGTCGAGTTCGCCCTCGGCTTCTCGCACCCCGTCCTCATCGACCCGCCCGCCGGGATCACCCTCACGGTCGAAGGCAACAACAAGCTCACCGTGAGCGGCATCGACAAGCAGGCCGTCGGCGAGGCCGCTGCCAACATCCGCAAGATCCGTAAGCCCGAGCCCTACAAGGGCAAGGGTGTGCGGTACGCGGGCGAGGTCGTGCGCCGCAAGGCCGGAAAGAGTGGTAAGTAGCCATGGCTGTCAAGACAAAGTCCGTCGCTCGCTCGCGTCGTCACCTGCGTCTTCGCAAGAAGATCGTCGGCACCGAGCTGCGCCCCCGTCTCGTGGTGACGCGTTCCGCCCGCCACGTGTTCGTCCAGGTCGTGGACGACAGCAAGGGCCACACCGTGGCCTCCGCCTCCACCCTCGAGACCGACCTGCGCGGCTTCGACGGTGACAAGACCGCCAAGGCCCGCAAGGTCGGCGAGATCGTCGCCGAGCGTGCGAAGGCCGCTGGCGTGTCCGACGTCGTGTTCGACCGCGGCGGTAACCGTTACGCCGGTCGCGTCGCCGCGATCGCCGACGGAGCTCGCGAAGGAGGGCTGAACCTGTGAGTGACAACAAGGAGACCGAAGTGACCGAGCAGACTGCACCGGCTGAGGGTGCGGCTGCGGCTCAGGCCCCCGCCGAGCGTGAGCGTGAGCCGCGTCGCGGTGGTCGCGAGCGCAACACCAACCAGCGCGACCGTGGTTCGCGCGACCGCAACGAGAGCCAGTTCCTCGAGCGCGTCGTGACGATCAACCGCGTGTCGAAGGTGGTCAAGGGTGGCCGTCGCTTCAGCTTCACGGCGCTCGTCGTCGTGGGCGATGGCAACGGCGTCGTGGGCGTCGGTTACGGCAAGGCCCGCGAAGTCCCCCTCGCGATCTCCAAGGGTGTCGAAGAGGCCAAGCGCAACTTCTTCCGCGTCCCCCGCTCGGGCTCGACCATTCCCCACCCCGTCCAGGGTGAGGCCGCTGCCGGTGTGGTGCTCCTGCGCCCCGCCGCCGCCGGTACCGGTGTCATCGCCGGTGGTCCCGTCCGCGCCGTCCTCGAGTGCGCAGGCATCCACGATGTCCTCTCGAAGTCGCTCGGTTCGTCGAACACGATCAACATCGTGCACGCGACCGTCGAGGCGCTGAAGTCGCTCGAGGAGCCCCGCGCCGTGGCCGCCCGCCGTGGCCTGGAGTTCGACCAGGTCGCCCCGGCCCGCCTCGTGCGCGCTGAGGCGGCTGCTCAGAAGGTAGGTGCCTGATGGCCGAGCGTCTGAAGGTCACGCAGATCAAGTCCAAGGTGAGCGAGAAGCAGAACCAGCGTGACACGCTGCGCTCGCTCGGTCTCAAACGGATCGGCGACTCGGTCGTCCGTCCGGACGACGCGCAGACGCGCGGTTACGTCAAGACCGTCGCCCACCTCGTCAAGGTTGAGGAGATCGACTAATGGCTGCCAAGAAGGACGAGACCGCCACGGTCGACGCCCCGAAGAAGGCATCGGCCCGTAAGACGGCCGAGAAGAACGAAGCCCCCGCGGCGCGCCCCGGTGTGCTCAAGGTCCACCACCTGCGTCCCGTCCCGGGCGCTCGCACCGCGAAGACCCGTGTGGGTCGCGGTGAGGGCTCGAAGGGTAAGACGGCCGGTCGCGGTACCAAGGGAACCAAGGCCCGTTACCAGGTCCGTGTCGGCTTCGAGGGTGGGCAGATGCCGCTGCACATGCGCACCCCGAAGCTCCGCGGCTTCAAGAACCCGTTCCGCGTCGAGTACCAGGTCGTGAACCTGGACAAGCTCGGCGAGCTCTACCCGCAGGGTGGCGACGTGACCGTCGCCGACCTAGTGGCCAAGGGCGCCGTCCGCAAGAACGAGAAGGTCAAGGTGCTCGGCACCGGCGACATCTCGGTCGCGCTGACCGTCTCGGTCGACAAGGTCTCCGGCTCGGCTGAGCAGAAGATCGTCGCCGCCGGCGGCTCCGTCAACTGACGCCCGACCCTGAAGGGGCCGGCGGCCTTACGGCCGTCGGCCCCTTCTGGGTTAGTCTGATTTGGTGTGCGCCCTGTCGCATGCCGAGATCGTTCTGGAGGATTCTCCCTTGTTCAGCGCCATCGCGCGGGTTTTCCGCACGCCCGACCTGAGGCGGAAGATCGCCTTCACGCTGGGCATCATCGCCATCTACCGGCTGGGTGCCCACGTGCCGACGCCCTTCGTCGACTTCCCGAACGTTCAGCAGTGCCTGAACCAATCGGGCGGTACCGAGGGCCTGCTGTCCCTGGTCAACCTGTTCTCCGGTGGCGCTCTGCTGCAGCTATCGATCTTCGCCCTCGGTGTCATGCCGTACATCACGGCGACCATCATCGTGCAGCTGCTGCGCGTCGTGATCCCGCACTTCGAGACCCTTTACAAAGAGGGTCAAGCGGGCCAGGCGAAGCTCACGCAGTACACCCGCTACCTGACCATCGCGCTCGCGCTCCTCCAGTCGACGACTCTCGTCACGGTCGCTCGCTCGGGTCAGCTCTTCGGCTCGGCTGGCGTGCCCGAGTGCCAGCAGCTCCTCACGAACGACATCTGGTGGGCGCAGCTGCTCATGATCATCACCATGACCGCCGGTACCGGCCTGGTCATGTGGTTCGCCGAGCTCGTCACCGAGCGCGGTGTCGGCAACGGCATGTCGATCCTCATCTTCACCTCGATCGCCGCGACCTTCCCCGGCGCCATGATCTCGATCCTCAACGCCCGCGGCGTCGAGGTCTTCCTCCTGGTGCTCGCCGTGAGCATCGTGATCGTCGCCCTCGTCGTCTTCGTCGAGCAGTCCCAACGACGTATCCCCGTGCAGTACGCCAAGCGGATGGTCGGTCGTCGTACTTACGGCGGCACGAACACGTACATCCCGATCAAGGTCAACATGGCCGGCGTCGTGCCCGTCATCTTCGCCTCGTCGCTGCTGTACATTCCCGCGCTCATCGCGCAGTTCAACCAGCCGCAGGCCGGTCAAGAGCCGGCGCCGTGGGTCACGTGGATCTCGCAGTACCTGACGCGCGGCGACCACCCGCTGTACATGCTCGTCTACTTCCTGCTCATCATCGGGTTCGCCTACTTCTACGTCGCGATCACCTTCAACCCGGTCGACGTCGCAGACAACATGAAGAAGTACGGCGGGTTCATCCCGGGCATCCGTGCTGGTCGTCCCACCGCCGAGTACCTCGACTACGTGCTCACGCGCATCACATTGCCGGGCTCGATCTACCTCGGCCTGATCGCGCTTCTTCCGCTGGTGGCGCTGGCCACCGTGGGCGCGAACCAGAACTTCCCGTTCGGCGGAGCCTCGATCCTCATCATCGTCGGTGTCGGTCTCGAGACGGTGAAGCAGATCGACGCGCAGCTTCAGCAGCGCCATTACGAAGGGCTGCTGCGATGACCGCTCGGCTTCTGATCGTCGGGCCGCAGGGATCCGGCAAGGGAACGCAGGGCGTCCGCGTCGGCGAAGCTCTCGGCATCCCGGTGGTCTCCACGGGAGACGTGTTCCGTGCCAACGTGAAAGACGGTACGGAGCTCGGTCTCCAGGTGACGTCGATCATCGACGCAGGAGACCTCGTCCCCGATGAGCTCACCAGTGCGGTCGTCCGCGACCGTCTCGGGCAGGCGGATGCCGCTGAGGGCTTCCTGCTCGACGGGTACCCGCGGAACCTCGCGCAGGTGCTGCATCTCGACGAGTTCCTCGAGGGGCGCGAGGAGTCGCTCGACGCGGTGATCGCCCTCGTCGTCCCGCGCGAGGAATCGCTCTCACGCCTCACGGCGCGCGCCGCGGAGCAGGGGCGCGCGGACGACACCGAAGAGGCCATCGCCACGCGCTTGGGCATCTACGAGCGGGAGACGGCTCCGATCCTCGACGTGTACGGCACCCGCGGCATTGTCGACGAGATCGATGGCGTCGGCAGCCTCGACGAGGTCACGGCCCGAATCTTCGCGGCTCTCGAAGCGCGCGGTATCACCGCGACCCCGGCCTCCTGACGTGGGTCTGCGTTCCTCGATCTACAAGAAGCCCGCACAATTGCGGTCGATGATCGAACCCGGGTTGATCACCGCGGACGCCTTGGATGCCGTGCGCGCGCTGATCGCGCCGGGGGTGACGACGCTCGAGCTCGATGCGGCGGCTTCGGCGCTCATCACGGCGCGCGGAGCGGTATCGAATTTCCAGATGGTCCGCGGGTACCGCCACACGGTCTGCGCGTCGGTGAACGAGCAGGTGGTTCATGGCATCCCGAATGATCGCCCTCTGCAGGCGGGGGACATCCTGTCGATCGATGCGGGAGCAGAGTTCCGCGGATGGAACGGCGATTCCGCCTTCACGGTGATCGTCCCCGGCGATGCTCCCGAGGAGCTCGTCGCTCCTCGCCGTCGCCTGTCGGAGGTGACCGAGGGCTCGCTCTGGGCCGGTATCGCGGCGCTCAGTCGGGCGAGCCACCTCTCCGAGGTCGGAGCCGCCATCGAGCAGTACATCGACGACAACGCACCCGTGGGTGGCTACGGCATCCTGCGCGACTACGTGGGCCACGGTATCGGCCGCAAGATGCACGAGTCGCCGAGCATCTTCAATTACGCCGTGGCCGATCGCGGCCCCGAGGTGCGCCCCGGCCTGGCCGTCGCGATCGAGCCGATGGTCGTCATCGGCGATCAGGAGACATTCACCGAAGACGACGGGTGGACCGTCTCGACGGTGGACGGCTCAGCCGGCTCCCACTGGGAACATAGTGTCGCCGTGCATGATGGGGGCATCTGGGTCCTCACCGCGCACGACGGCGGTGCCGAGAAACTGGCGCCGTTCGGTGTGGTGCCGAAGGAGATCGATTGATGATGATGGCCGCTGCGCGGAAGACCACCAACTGGTTCGCGATCGGAGTGACCGCCGCCGCCCTGGTGGTGGTCCTCATCGTCGGGGGAGTGGTGTGGTTCGCCAACAGCCAGGCCACCTCGCCGGGTACGCTGCCGCAGGCCTCCGCCGTCAACACCGAGACCGGCGCGATCTCCGTCGGCACGGGACAAAAGACGGTGGACACCTACATCGACTTCATGTGCCCTATCTGCAATCAGTTCGAGCAGAGTTACGGCCCCACTCTCGATCAGCTCGCCGAGAGCGGCGAGATCACCCTCAACGTGCACCCCATCGCGATCCTGGACTCCAGGTCCCAGGGAACGCAGTACTCCACGCGGTCCGCGAACGCTGCTTACTGCGTCGCGGTCGACAATTCCGCGAACATCCCGGCATTCGTGAAGGCCCTGTACGCCCAGCAGCCGACCGAGAACACCGCGGGCCTCGACAATGAGACCCTCGCGAAGATCGCCACCGCTTCGGGGGCCTCGAGTGGCGTCGCCTCCTGCATCACGGACGGGACCTATGCGAAGTTCGTGACGGCCATGACCGAGAAGACCCCGCTGCAGCCCGGGTCGAGTCGCCCCGCCACGCCCACGATCGTCGTCGACGGGAAGACGCTGAACAACCAGCAGGATCTCACCGGCGACCCCCAGAAGGACATCGTCCAGCGTCTGGGATAGGTGCGTTCGTGGCGTTGTGCTCGCCACCTCGCGCCAATAGGGTCCGATTATGATCCGAAAAAAACTCTCAGCGGTGGCGGTTGCGACAGCGGTTCTGGCCGCGGGCCTGGTCGGATTCGGAGCGAGCCCCGCGTTCGCGGCCGGCGGGTGCTCCTCCTTGACCCGTGACAATCAGAACATCACGGGTTCGTGCCATGGGTCGGTGGAGATCTCCTGGACCTGCTCGAGCGACCTCTTCAACACCTTGAACAAGAAGGTCATGAACACCGGTGCGGGCCTCTCTTTCACGTTCAAGGCCTGTAACCAGGGTGTGCCCAGAGGTATCGGTATCAGGTCGCTCTGAGCTCCCCCCATCATCTTCAGCGGCCGCCCGCGCATGCGGGCGGCCGCTGAACTTCGCCGGCCACGCGCTCGTTTGACGCGGTCGTCCCGGACGGCCGAGGTGACGCGGTGCGAGTTGTAGAACACTCGGCTACCACGTATGATTGATCTTTGGTGCGTTGCGCCTTCATTGGCGTGTCGACGTATCGAATCCCCATCCACCGCAGACCGGCCGGTCTGCAACTGAGCGTGAGCGAGTTTATGGCGAAGAAAGACGGTGTCATCGAGATCGAGGGCACGGTGTCCGAAGCACTGCCCAACGCGATGTTCCGTGTCGAGCTGACGAACGGGCACAAGGTGCTCGCGACCATCTCGGGCAAGATGCGGCAGAACTACATCCGCATCATCCCGGAGGACCGCGTCGTCGTCGAACTGAGCCCGTACGACCTCACTCGCGGTCGTATCGTCTACCGCTACCGCTGAGTCCGGCCGAGAAGTAACGACCGCAACCGCGAGTCGAAGACAGCGAAATCAGGAACATCATGAAGGTCAATCCCTCCGTCAAGCCCATCTGCGACCACTGCAAGGTGATCCGTCGCCACGGGCGCGTGATGGTGATCTGCAAGAGCAACCCGCGCCACAAGCAGCGCCAGGGCTGAGCTTCGAGCTCGACACCTTTCCAACTGAATACACAACGGCAGGATCAGATCCCACTCGCTCGCGCGAACGGGGGACACCTCGGGTCGGAGGCCCGAGCACCGATCCTGCTCCACACCTCCAGCACACTCTGAGGAGAGCCGCATGGCACGTCTTGCCGGCGTCGACATCCCGCGCGATAAGCGCGTGGTGATCGCACTTACTTACATCTACGGCGTGGGTCGCACCCGCTCCGTCGAGATCCTGAACGCAACGGACATCAGCCAGGACATCCGCGTCAAGGACCTCACCGACGACCAGCTGGTTGCTCTGCGCGACCACATCGAAGGCACCTACAAGGTGGAGGGTGACCTCCGTCGCGAGGTCGCCGCCGACATCCGCCGCAAGGTCGAGATCGGTTCCTACGAGGGCCTGCGCCACCGCCGCGGCCTCCCCGTGCGCGGACAGCGTACGAAGACGAACGCGCGTACCCGCAAGGGTCCCAAGCGCACGGTCGCCGGCAAGAAGAAGGCGCGCTAGGCCTCCGCCGGCGCAGGATTCAGGAGAACCGCACATGGCACAGGCCAAGTCTGCCGCGCGCAAGCCGCGCCGCAAGGAGAAGAAGAACATCGCCGTGGGTCAGGCCCACATCAAGTCGACGTTCAACAACACGATCGTTTCGATCACCGACCCCTCGGGCGCCGTCATCAGCTGGGCCTCGTCCGGCGGTGTCGGATTCAAGGGTTCGCGCAAGTCGACGCCTTACGCCGCAGGCATGGCCGCGGAGTCGGCCGCTCGCCAGGCGCAGGAGCACGGCGTCAAGAAGGTCGACGTCTTCGTGAAGGGTCCGGGTTCGGGTCGTGAGACCGCGATCCGCTCGCTGACCGCGGCCGGCCTCGAGGTCGGCTCCATCCAGGACGTGACGCCCCAGGCCCACAACGGCTGCCGTCCGCCCAAGCGTCGCCGCGTCTGACGCGTTCCGTTCCCGGGGAGTGCTCGCCACTCCCCGGGAACGCCGCGCTCACGCGCGACCTCAGACTTCCGGATGCCGTGACGCCCTCCCGACGCCATCGTCGGGTCCCATGGCATCCCGCGAGTACAACTCAATACCTCACCCCATTACACGTGTCATATAGCGGGCACGTGATCGAAAGGAACACATAGTGCTCATCGCACAGCGTCCCACTCTGACCGAGGAGAAGATCGGGGAGTTCCGCAGCCGTTTCGTCATCGAGCCGCTGGAGCCCGGTTTCGGTTACACGATCGGCAACGCGCTGCGTCGCAGCCTCCTGTCGTCGATCCCCGGCGCGGCCGTCACGAGCATCCGCATCGACGGCGTCCTCCACGAGTTCAGCACGATCCCGGGCGTGAAGGAAGACGTCACCGAGATCATCTTGAACATCAAGCAGCTGGTCGTCTCGAGCGAGCGCGACGAGCCCATCACGGCGTATCTGCGCAAGACCGGCGCCGGTGAGGTCACCGCCGCCGACATCTCCGCTCCGGCGGGTGTCGAAGTGCACAACCCCGAGCTGGTCATCGCCACGCTGAACGACACGGCGAAGTTCGAGCTCGAGCTCACCATCGAGCGTGGCCGCGGCTACGTCTCGGCGACCCAGAACCGCAACGAGTACGCCGAGGCCGGTCAGATCCCGATCGACTCGATCTACTCGCCCGTGCTCAAGGTCAGCTACCGCGTCGACGCCACCCGTGCCGGTGAGCGCACCGACTTCGACAAGCTCGTCCTCGACGTCGAGTCGAAGGCCTCGATCGCCCCGCGCGACGCCGTGGCCTCGGCTGGTCGCACCCTCGTCGAGCTCTTCGGCCTGGCCCGTGAGCTGAACGTCGAGGCCGAGGGCATCGAGATCGGCCCCGCGCCGGTCGAGACCGTCCTCTCCAACGAGCTGTCGATGCCGATCGAGGATCTCGATCTGTCGGTGCGCTCGTACAACTGCCTCAAGCGCGAGGGCATCAACACCGTTTCGGAGCTGGTCGCCCTTTCCGAGACGCAGCTGATGAACATCCGCAACTTCGGTCAGAAGTCGGTCGACGAGGTGCGCGACAAGCTCACCTCCCTCGGCCTGTCGCTCAAGGACTCGGTGCCCGGTTTCGACGGCGCCCAGTTCTACAGCGGCTACGACGAAGAAACCGTCTGACCCTGTCGGACCCGACCGAACCTCTCCTGGAGTAATACGACATGCCCAAGCCCACGAAGGGTCCCCGCCTCGGAGGCGGCCCGGCCCACGAGCGTCTGCTTCTCGCGAACCTCGCGGCAGCTCTCTACACGCACAAGTCCATCAAGACGACCGAGACCAAGGCCAAGCGCCTCCGTCCGCTCGCCGAACGTCTCATCACCTTCGCCAAGCGTGGCGACCTCCACGCGCGTCGTCGCGTGCTGAGCGTCATCGGCGACAAAGAGGTCGTTCACACCCTCTTCACCGAGATCGCGCCGCTGGTGGCCGAGCGTGACGGCGGCTACACCCGCATCACGAAGGTCGGCAACCGCAAGGGCGACAACGCCCCCATGGCCGTGATCGAGCTCGTTCTCGAGCCCGTCACGAAGAAGGCGTCCCACAAGGCTGCTGCGGCTCCCGCCGCCGCTGCTGCGCCGGCCGCCGACGAGCCCGTCGCGGATGAGCCCGCTGCCGAGGAGACCTCCACGGACGAGGCCGCCGACGCCGGAGCCGAGTCGCCCGAGGAAGGCGCCGCCGCTGAGGCCGCTGCCGACGACGCCGTCCAGGACGACGCCAAGGCCTGAGTCTCCTGACTCGCACGAAGCCCCCACCCGGTTCGGGTGGGGGCTTCGTCGTCCTCCGCGGGGGACGCTCGCTCGTAGGCTTGACCTCGTGCGCATCCGACTCGACATCGCCTACGACGGCTCGCAGTTCCGCGGATGGGCCCGACAACCCGGGCTACGCACCGTGCAGGGTGAGCTGGAGAACGCTCTCGCACGCATCATCGGCGGCGATCCACGACTCGTGGTGGCCGGGCGAACCGATGCGGGAGTGCACGCGTCGGGTCAGGTCGCGCACCTCGACCTCGACCCAGACCAGGTCGCCCGTTTGCCGCGGCGTCGTCGGGACAACGATGAAGCCGACGCCATCGCAGCCCTCGCCGGTCGCGTCCGCGGGGTCCTCGGAGCATACGCCGACGTGACGGTTTCGCGGACCTCGCGCGCTCCCGCGGGCTTCGACGCGAGGTTCTCGGCCGTCTGGCGGCGGTACAGCTACCGCCTCGCCGATGCCACGACCGCGTACGACCCCCTCGACAGGAAGCGGACGACGTCCGTTCGAAGCATCCTCGACGTGGAAGCGATGGATGCCGCGGCCTCCCGCCTCATCGGGCTCCACGACTTCGCCGCCTACTGCAAGGCCCGCGAAGAGGCGACCACGATCCGCACGCTGCTCGAGTACGACTGGCGTCGGGACGACACCGGAGTCCTGATCGCGAACGTCCGGGCCGATGCGTTCTGCCACAGCATGGTGCGCGCTCTCGTCGGGGCCTGCGTCGCGGTGGGGGAAGGCCGCATCGGGATCGACGACGTGGTCGCGATCCGCGAGGCACGCATGCGGATCCCCGAGACGAAGGTCCTGGCCGCACGCGGGTTGGTCCTCGCGGAGGTGGGCTACCCGGCGGACGGTCTGCTCGCGGCTCGTGCGGAGCAGACGCGCAACCGCAGGGATGCCGAGGACCCGGCATCCTGATCTCTTCTCCCGCCCTCCGTGCAACCCTCAGTGAGCCTCGTGCGAGCGCCCGTATGCTGTCAACGCCATGAAGGTCATCTCGTACAACCTCAACAAACACCGGGCGGCTGGCGAGCTCGTCGATCTCGTCGAGAAGCACGAGGCTGACGTGCTCTGTCTGCAGGAATGCGATAGCACGGACATCCCCGAGCGCATCGGCGGTCTTCGGCTGGCGGAGGCCACGCAGCGCAACCGTTTGGGGCTGGCTCTTTACTACCGCGAGAACACCTTCCGCGCGGAGGACGTCCGAGCGATCGGCCTGAAGAAGTCGTTGCACGACCGCGTGCTGAAGCCCGCTGAAGAGCGCATGCTCGGCGTACGACTGCGTGATATCGACAACGGGCGCGATGTCATCGTCGCGTCCTTTCACGCGGCACCGCTGACGGCGCTCAACTCTCTGCGTCGCCATCAGATCCGTACGGCGCTGTCGGAGCTGCAGAACCTCGGGCCGGGTCTGCCAGCGCTCATGGTGGGCGACTACAACTACCCGGTCTTCAAAGAGAATCTCGGCCAGAAGGTCCGCGACCAGGGATACGAGCTGACGCTCAGCGATACCCGCACGTACACGCGTTATCGGTTCTTCCGGGGACACTACGATTTCGCGACATCGATCGGGTTCGACATCGCGCACATCAAGACGTTGCCCCAGGGGCTCAGCGACCACCTGCCCATCCTCATCACCGCTGAGGTGACACAGGGGCACGGGTCCAGCCTCGTCTGAAGGCTGAGCGGTGCGTCGTGGCGCGGCGCGAACCTCGATCCCGACCGCGGCGGCAGCTCCGAGCACGCCGTTGAACGACGTTTCCGCGCGCGGAGCGGGTGCGGCGGAACGCGTCGTCCGGGCGGGGGCGGCAGATCACGCGGCCACCTCAGGGGTGCAGACCCGCCGCCCGCGTCTTCCCGCCACCTACACTGGGTGAAACGATCCGAGGGAGGATTCATGGCGCTCGCAGAGCATCGCGGCAGGGTGGTCATCGGCGTTGCCGTGGCGGTTTCGGCCCTTCTCGGTCTCACCGGCTGCGGAGCGCCGCCGTGGGCCCAGGGCGGCGCTCAAGCCCCCGAGTCGCCCTCGCCGTCGGCCACAGCGACCGCGGCTCCACAGCCCGTTCGCAACGATCTGTCGAGCGGCTCCACGCAGCGCTCGCTGACGGCCGGCTCCGTGGCCGCCACGGTGAACTACTGGTCTACCCTCGCTATGGATCGCTGGACGGCCACGGCCCTCAAGCCCGTGAACCTGTCGATGGAGACGACGGTGACGCCCAACGACGGACAGAAGGTGTACCTGCAGCGGGCCACGATGACAGCGGTCCCGGGAAACGCCTCGCAGTCTTTCTCCGCGCTCACTCCGCAGAGCGATCAGACAGACGCGCCCGGCTATCTCGTGCTCTCGCCGTACAGCTACTCGCAGACCTTCAACGTCGGTGAGGTGCCCGCTGAGGCGACTTTCGTCACGCTCCAGTTCACCTACGAGTTCCTCGTCCAGACCACCCCGACATCCACCGAGTTCGCGAAGCAGACCGCGAGCGACACACTCACCGTCGCGATCGCGGGCGGGGGAGAGGCCGGTTGATCAGGCGCGGACGCGCTCCCAGCAATCGCCGCCTCGTCGGGTGGCCTCACAGGCCGCGGCATCCGCGTCGACGATGAGAGCGTTCAAGTCGTAATCGGCCGCTTTCGCCGGCACCCATCCGATGCTCGCCGAGAGTTGGATATCGATGTAGGCCGACACATCGAGCTCGGTGATCTGTCGGAGGAGGGTGCGCACGAGCTCGCGCAGCACCGAGTCGGGGCGTGAGACGACGACGACCACTCGTCCTCGGATCTCGCGACCCAGGTCAGCTTCGGCCGGAAAAGTATCGGCGACGAGCGATTCGAACTGCCCCACGAGACGGAGCCAGCCGCTTTCCCCGGCGGCGCTGCGCAGCTGGGCGGGATCGTCGAGCCGGACCGTCAGGACGGCCCACGACTCCTCCTGTGCGCGTCGGGCTCGAGCCAGGCGGTCCGTCGCGGTGACGACGAAGTGGGGCCAGCTCGATGCCGCGCGACGTCCGCTGGGTGACACCGAGGTGAAGTACAGCAGGGACACGGTCGCGCAGACGAGGAAGACCAGCATGCCGAGCCCGTTGAGCACACGGGGAAGCGCGAGGTCGCCCAGTGCGGTCGGGGCGGCGAGTCCGGAGACGAGAGTGCCGACCCCGAGCGCGACGAAGATGGCACAGACGACCGTGAGAGGCAGCGCCAGCCTTTCGAGGCGGTCGGCCGCGCGGCGGAGCTCCCAGACCGTGAGCCCGGCGAACACGGAGGAGGCGACGAAAGCCAGGCGGAAGACGAGCCCGTATGCGCTCGTATCGGTGACGAGAACGAAGATCAGGGCGGTGGCCAGCGCCTGGATCGCGCTCACCCAGGGGAGGGCGCGCACGCCGCGGCGGGCACGGAAGCCCGACCAGATCAGAGCGGGTGCGCCGAGCATGAGACCGAGACCCGCACGGCGGACCGACTCCTCGTTCAGCATCGCACCGGTCACCGATACCCAGGTGCTCGTCATTGCCAGCACGAACGCGAGGGACCACAGGAGGGCCGATCGCGAGGGGCGGTGCAGGAAACCCAGTCCGATGATCATGACCGTGCCGAGGGTGGCGATCGTAGCCTGAGCCAGCCCCAGATTCGAGAGGACGTCGGACGGCATCACGACGCTCCGGCGTCGACGCGGGCGGGAAGGATGACCGTCACGGTAGTGCCGGTGCCCAACTCGCTCTCGAGGTAGAGAGAACCCCCCTGATCCTCGATGATGCTGCGGATGATGCCCATACCGAGGCCGGTGCCCGGGGTGGGGCTCTCACGGACGGACTGTGCGCGGAAGTAGGGGTCGAAGACGCGCTCGAGGTCGTCGGGATGGATGCCGATGCCGGTGTCGGCGAAGTGGAGGATGACATCGTCCGGGGAGACGTCGCCGGAGATGCGGATCGTGCCTCCCGCGGGTGTGTACTTGATCGCGTTGCTCAAGATGTTGTCGAACGCCTGCCGTAGCCGGAATGCGTCCCCGACCACCTCGGCGGTGTCGGGCAGGTCGTCCACCACGCTCACCCTGCGCGCCGCCGCGGCGGGACGGAACGACGCCAGCGACGAGGCGATGATGCGGCTGGCGTCGGCGGCGACGGGGGAGGAGGTCTCGCGGAACACCCCCCTCGAGGTCGCGAGGATCTCGGAGATGAGCTTCTGCATACGCTCGCCGGCGCCGGCGATCACCTCGAGCTGCTCGCGTACCTTCGGCGGCAGGTTCGGGTCGTCGAGTGCGAGATCGGCATGGCCGATGATCGCGGTCAGCGGGTTCCGCAGCTCGTGAGACACGGTCGCCGCGAGGCGCTCGCGTGCGCGTTCGGACTCGATCAGCGCCGTGATGTCGTGAACGATGAGCAGCGTGCTCTCGGGCTCGTCGGAGGAGATGAGCCGGCGCGTCGACGCGGAAAGGGCGTGCCACTCGCCATGGGGATCGAAGAGCCAGACGCGCTCGTCGTCGAATTGCTCCCCCCGCGATGCCCGCGCGAAGGGGCGCTCGGCCTCGGGGAGCGGTTCGCCGCGCAACGTCGCGTACTCGACCGCCGCGCCCGGACGCTGCGGCTCGTCGCGTTCGACCCCGTACAACGCGACGTACGTGTCGTTCAGCGCCAGCACTTCGCCGTCCACGGAGAGACGCGCGATGCCGGTGTCGAGCCCATTTAGCATCTGCGATACGCGGCGTTCCTGGCCGGACACGCGCTGGAGGGTCCCCTGGAGCCGGCTCGCTTGGCGACGCAGCAGCTGCTTGAAGGCCCGTGTCTGTCGCGCCGAGAGGAAGGAGGTGATGGCGATGAACGTCAGAGAGAGCAGAACGACGATCAGCCGGAGGGCGGTCACCGGCCCGGAGGCATTCACCGTGGCATCCACCACGATGATCACGCCCACCGTGCTGAGCGCAGAGATGAGGTAGACGAGCGTGAAGTGCGTCGCGATCCAGATGATGGGGAAGACCCAGAAGAAGCTGAAGCGCAGATCGGTGCCGTAGCTCAGGAGCCCGATGCCGACGATGTCGCCGAACGGGATGACGGCGACCGCTGAACGGGGGATCTTCTGCCAGGGTACGACCATCGCCAGCGCCGTCAGCGCGATGATGACACCCACGCCGGAGGAGAAGGGCCACAGGGAGAAAAGCGCGGGCTCGAGGGCCTGGACGAGCAGGACCGTGATGACCACGCTCGCCCCGAGAACGAGTTGCAGCAGCCACACCGACCGGGTGCGACTGCCCGGATTGGTCGCGTCGTCGTCGGGGATGCCCCCCGGAGGAACCGCCGGAGGGACGCTCCTCATGGATGCCATTCTCCGAGTGTATAGAGAGTGGTGTAGTCTGCTGCGCGCCATCCTGTCTCTGCTCGCCGCGCGTGGTCTCCGATCGCGTCGCCCGGTCAGACTCCCCCTGAGGCCTGCATCCTGCAGCGTGATGGTCGATCATCGACCTCTTGCGCCTTCCGCGCCTTTCCTCAGGAGACACCTGTGAGCAAGCTCTCTCGCCGCCGTGTGCGCGCCGCAGCCGCGACCCTCGCCCTCGCCATCGTCGCGCCGGCCGTGCTCTCGGGATGCAGCCAGATCACCGATGTGCTCGGCGCGTTCCCCGGACAAGCGGGGAGCAATCAGTCCGTCGTCGTGGCGACGCCGGCGCCGCAGGCCTCGGCGGGGACGAAACCCTTCGACTCGCAGTTCACCTACGACGGATCGGTCCGACTGACGTCGCAGGTCGCCGACGGGCTCGAGCTGCGGCTCGACGTCTGGGCGGTCGATCCGAAGCGCACGATGGAGTGGACCGCGACGAACGAGAAGCAACTCGGCTTCGCTGTCAACATCGTCGACGACCGTGTCGACGAGAAGGCCGTCCTCGCCCAGAAGCGTCGCGTCTACGTCTCGTCGATCTCCATCACCTCCCAGACCGCGCAGACCAGCGGACAGGTGTCGAGCCCGTTCCAGTTCAGCGCCGATCCGCGGACGCTGGTTCCTTCGGACACCCTGCGCTCCGACCGAGGGCTCCTGTTGAACAGCTTCCAGGGCGGACTCCTCGTTCCGACCACGTCGATCCGGCAGCTGCCGGCGGACACCTACGGCATCACGCTGGAGTTCGCACTGAACGTCGCCGTCGAGGGCACGGCGAACACCGACACGTCGTTCAGCCAGCAGACGGTGTACCAGTACCTCCCCATCGCGATCTTCGCCGACGAGGGCCAGTCCACGAGCGGTCAGAGCACGGGGACATCGAGCACGACCGGCCGCGCTCCGGGCTGGGGTCAGACAACGAACCAGGGCTGAACCGCTCCCGGCGGACTCAGTCGTTCCGCGGCTGGCCCAGACGGTGCCGCGACCGCCGGCTCTCCATGAGCCAGGAGAGGTCGTCGACGTCGCGGAGAAGATGGTGCTCGAAAGAGAGGTCGGGCACGTCGTCGTAATCGATCGAGGGCATGCGCCGGGCGAACGCGCGTCGGAGCGATTCCTCGACGTCCGTCGCGTCGGTCGTCACGGGAGCGACGGCGAAGACCGTGTCTCGGGCCGGCATCCCCGTGACGACATCGGTGAGGGCATCCGAGGCGGCGTCGGCCACGGTGCGCAGCATCGTGTCGGCGCGCTCGCCGCTGTGCGCGGCGCGGATCAGGTCGAGCTCGGGCACCCGCACGAGCGTCGCGCGGACGATCGAGTGCTCGGCGAGCAGGCGGGACGTCTCGCGGCGTAGGGCGCCCCGGTCGTGCGCTCGCGTGCCGGGCGCCGGGTCGTCGTCGAGCTGGCGTCCGATCCACACCGCGCTGACCGAGACCAGAGTGATCGCCACAGCGCTGACCGCGGCCGTCGCCTCGGCGGAGACCGGACCCTGCCGAAGAAGCGGCGCCAGGCCGAACGCGGCGACGACGGCGAGACGAGCGAGGTTGTAGACGGCGTAAAGACTCAGGGTCCAGGAGAGCAGACGCGCCCCGCCCAGCTGCCCTACGGGAGGGCGTGCGCACTCCAGCGCGCACAGTGCCGAGAACATCACCAGACCGGCCGTCTTCAGCAGGGTCGCATCATCGAGGGGCACGAGGAAGGTGAGGCCGAACAGGAGGATTCCGCCGGCCCCCGTGCTGATGGCGCCGATCGCGCGCCGACCGTTGAGCCGCCGCACCCCCGCCCAGAGAAGGCCGACGGCCATGATGTTGGTGGCGTTCCCCGCGGCTGCCGCGGCCACGGAATCCCAGGCGGTCTCCATGACGTTCATCGCTCCGCAGAGCAGGGCGGCAATGGCGGACAAGCCGAAGTAGCGGACCATGTCGGCGCGCGCTCCACCGCGATCGTCTTCCGGGCGGCCGTGCGCCAAGAACAGCATGGTGAGGGCTACGCCCGCGGCGGCGATGGATGCCAGCAGGGCGAGGACGATCACGGACGGTCGTCTCCTTCGAATGTCCGCCGCAATCTTGAGGAAATCTTGCGGGGACGGTGGTCGTTTTACAGCGGTCGTCTTGCGGCGAACCTACCAGAGTAGGTCTCGGCCGATACGCCGCGAGAACCGACAGGAAGACAACGCCATGACCGATGCGCGCAGCTTCACCTCCCACGCCCGGGACTTCGACATGCACCCGGGCGCACTCGGGACAGCAGGCGAGCAGGGGTTCGCCGACGACTTCGCCGCCGTGCTCGAGAACACTTCGGTGCACCGCTCCACCATCGGCTGCGTCATTCCGGCGTACAACGAGGAGGAGTCGATCGCTGACGTGATCGAGGCCCTGCTCGCGCAGACTCGCGTGCCGGACGTCATCCACGTCGTCGTCAACAACACCTCCGACGCGACGGTGAAGATCGCCTCCGAGTACAGCGGGCCGCACGAACTGCACACCGAGCTCGGCGAGCAGTTCACCGAGGTCTTCGTCCACGACATCGGCAAGAACCCCGACAAGAAGGTCGGCGCGCTCAACTACGGCTACTCGCTCGTCGAGGGTTACGACTACCTCCTCGGCGTCGACGGCGACACCATCGCCGACAGCAAGGCCGTCGAGTACCTCGAGACGGAGGCGATCTCGGACTCCCGCATCGGGGGGATCTCGGCGATCTACACGATCGACGACAAGCCCATCAAAGGCCTGGTCGCACGGTTCCTCACGGCGGGTCAGCGCACGCAGTTCGCGGCCTTCAACCTGCAGAACATGCTGCGGGGCCGCAACATGGCCGTCCTGGGCGGGCAGTTCTCGATCTTCTCGACCAACGCCCTGCGCGACGCGATGAAGCAGAACCACCAGAGCACCCCGTGGGTCAAGGACTCCGAGGTGGAGGACTCGCTGCTGTCGCTCCAGATCAAGAGCGCCGGTTACCTGACCAAGATCAGCCCGTACGCTCGAGCCGACGTGGGTGGCATGACGACGTTGTCGGGCTACGACGCTCAGCAGGTGAAGTGGACGTACGGGGCCATCGAGCTCATGTGGCCCGGGCAGCGCGGCGACACCAAGGGGCAGCCGTTCCACCCGAACCTCCGCCTGCGGTGGTTCGAGAACTTCGGCATGCTCACGAACCTCTTCGTCCGCGTGGCCTTCCTGACCCTTCTCGCCGGTTCGCTGACGATCCACGCCTTCGTCTTCTCGCCGCTGTGGCTGATCCCCCCGGTGATCGCCATGCTGCTGAACCTCCGCATCGCCCGCACGATGAAGAATGTCGACCGCACGGACGTCCTGTTCGCGGTGCTCTTCTTCCCCGCGGAGATCTTCATGTGGATCCGCATCAGCCACTTCGTCCGCTCGTGGACCCGCTTCCTCTCGCGCAAGAAGGTCGACAACTGGGCGATGCAGGCCAAGGCCGAGCGCGGTGGTGGTCTCGGACACTGGACGCCGATGGTCGTCCTGATCGCCGTCGCCATCGCCCTCGCGGTGATCTGGGTCATGGTCGGGCCGATGGTGCAGTCGTCGATCCTGTGGATCGGCTGGCCCATCGTCGGTGTCGTGACCGTCCTCCAGACGCTCCTCATGTTCTCCAAGCTCGTCCGTCGCCACCACGGCTTCAAGGTCTGACGGACCCCCGTTCTGATACGCCCGAACGCATCAGAAAATACGGATGCCTCGGCCCTGGGGAGGGTCGAGGCATCCGTCATGTCTGCCGGTCTTACGGAGTCGCGAGCAACTCCGAGGTCAGCCGGTAGCCGACTCCACGCACCGTTTCGATGTAGCGCGGGTTGGCGGGGTTGTCGCCCAGCTTGCGACGCAGGTTCGTCATGTGCGCTTCGATCGCGCGCTTGTCGGCTTCTCCGACGAAGTAGCTCGTCACGTACGACTCGCCGCGGAGGACCAGCGTGAGATCGGCCTTGCTGCGTACACGCCGCTTGGACTCCATCAGGGTCGCAAGAAGGTCGAACTCCGTCCGCGTGAGCTCCAGCTCCTCACCGTCGACACGCACGAGGCGACTGTCGGGATCGAGCAGAAGATCACGATGGGTCACCCAGGTGCCGCCGGTGGGCGTCAGCTCTCCGGGCGAGGAGCGCGGGACGATCTCGCCACCCGGGGCCGACTCGCGAGGCTCAGGGCCCTGGGAGGACGGCACGATGACCGCTGCCGCGTTCGACGCGGGCGACGTAACGGGTGTCTCGGGCCGCCCGGCGGGGAAGGACGGGCCCACACTGTCCTGGCGCGGGGCGGAGGACACCGCGGAATCCGCGGCACGGGGGCGGCGAAGCAGCGCTTCGATGCGCGCGCGCAGCTCGCGAGGACGAAAAGGCTTCACGACGTATTCATCTGCGCCGGCGCCGAGGCCGAGGACGACATCGGCCTCTTCTTCGAGACCGGTCAGCATGATGATGTACGTGTCGCTCTGCTGACGAATCCGACGCGCCGCTTCGAAGCCGTCGATGCCCGGCATGTTCACGTCGAGCGTCGTGATCAGCGGTTGATAGGCGATCACCGCTCGAACTCCGTCGATGCCGTTTCCGACGGAGACGGTGGAGAATCCTGCGGACTCGAGCACCTCGACCAGCAGGTGGCGGATGTCGGGATCGTCTTCCACGATCACGGCCGTTTTCAGCATCTCTGTGCTGTCGCTCATGTCACCCACTCTTCCGGCTTCGCACGGGACCGTGCCCGCGTTCTCCCCCGAGTCGCGGCGTCGCAGTTCGACGAGCGCAATTTTGACACAGATCTCGGCCGCGTCGCGGTCGACTCGGAGGTCAACGCTGCTCGCGTGTCAGTTCCGCTGCCGCGGCCGGCCACCAGATGCCCGCAGCGGGGCCGCCGTTGCACTCGCCGTCGCTCTCGCCGGCAGGCTTGATCCACAGGTTCGTGTCGACGACGCCATCTCCGTACGAGCCGCCGGGGCTGCCCACGAGGCGGCCGGAAGGGTTGCACCATTCCGAGCCCGCCGGCCCCGCGCCGTTGCGCGAGGTGTCGATGACGGCGTGAGTGCCCCCGAGAAGATCCGAGAGAGCATGCGCGTAGGCGAACTCGGCGGCGGTGTCCTGATAGTTCGACACGTTCAGGGCAACGCCGCGCACCTCGGGCAAGATCCCCATGGCCTGAATGAGCCCCGCCATCTCCCCAGCGGGATGCCACGCGGAGTGGCCCCCGTCGATGTAGATCCACGTGTTGGTGCCGCTGATGTTCTCGACGGCGTTCTTCAGGTATCCGGCGCGATCGCCGACAGACCCGCACGAGGAGGACAGTGCGATGCTGTCGGGCTCGAGCACCACGATCTTCTGGACGTCCGACGCGTTGCGCAGCGCATCGCCGATGCGCTTCGTCCATTGCGCGTAGGACGCAGGGTCGAGGCCTCCGGCCGAATGGTTCCCACAGTCGCGATCGGGAAGTCCGTAGACGGCGACCGAGAGTGATGCTTTCTGGTCGCGAGCCTCCGCCGCGAGGTGTGCGATGCGGTCCCACACCTCGTCGACGGGATCGATCTCGGGAGTGAGCCAGTAGGTGGTGGGCTGCGTGGAGAGCCACTGTGCCGCGGCGATCTCGTCGGAATCGCCCGCTCCCGAGCGAGCGGCCTGTGCGGCTTTCGACTCGTCCGGCGCGACGATGCGGGTGTCGACCGCCGGGGGCTTGGCGGACAGGGTCTGGAAGAGGGTGGTCACGAGGCTTCCGACCACGCCGATCCCCGCGATGAGCGCGACGGTGACGACGAGCGCGCCGACGACGAGAAGCCCGCGGGGGAACCGTCGTCGAGGCCGTCTCGGCCGGGGTGATCTCGCCACGTTCGGAACTCTAGTCGAGGTGAAACCCACGAGGGGCGAGGTAGTTAACCGGGTGAAGCGATATAGACTGCTGTCGTGGGAAAACTGGTTTATAACACTGCGGGTCACTCGTTCGACATCGAGGATCGGACTCTTTCCCACCTCCGCATGGTCTTCATGAACAAGCTGCGCAGAGGCGAGTCGTTCATGTTCCACTTCCCGATGGGTGATGGCAGCGGCACGCGTACGCTCTGGATCTCGCCGTCGATCCCGCTCGTCTTCCACTTCTACGGAAGTCGTGCCCCGCAGCTCAACCGTCGGTGGATCGAGGATCTCATGGATGAGGCCAGTTCCCCGCAGGGGCTCAGCGTCACGGTCGAGCCCGAGCCGGAGTCGATCTCCGTGGCGAGCGCCTGAGTCCGCTCAGGCGCACTCGGCGTCGACGACCTCGCGGACACGGTCGAGGAACGCGGTGATCTGATCTGCCGCGTCGCCCGGAAGTCCCAGGGCGAACTCGCGGATGCGGGCGGTCACGGGGTCGATGGCATCCGGGTCGGTGTCGCGGTCGAACGGCACGACGAACTTGCTCCGACGATCCGACGGGTTGGCGACGAAGTCGATGAGGCCGCCCGCGCGAAGGCGATCGAGCATCCCCGTCACCGACGCCGTGGAGATGCCCAGTGATTGCGCGATCTCGGTCGGAGTCAGGGTTGCCCCGGCATCCGCCCGCTCGAGGATCAGCCTCATCGCCGCCCGGGCGTTCTCGCTGGGGCCGCAGTCGGACTGCCGGCGGCGAGCGAGCCGCGCCTCCGCCAGACGGAGCCTCTCGACCGCGCGCGCTGCCGTCATCGCCTGGTCGATTCCGGTCTCGAGTGTCATAGGGCCTCCTCGGGTTGAGCCCCCGTCTAGGCATTGTAGTGAGGCGGTTGAGGTTCCCGTCGACCGTCCTTTTCCGGCTCGGGTGCAACAATTCCGGGCCCAGCAGGGGCTTGCACCTCTTGTCCCCTCGCCGCGACGACTGAGACCTCGTATGATGGCCCGACCGGCGCACCGGGAAAGGAGAGGCCGATGGGCTCGCTGTTCTACGGGTCTTCTCCGACTCCGATCCGCGTTCCCGAGCGCGTCCTCGCCCACGTCAAGGTGGTCATCGCTACGAAGCTGCGGCGGGGTGAGAGCTTCACGTTGTCGTGGAGGCACCCCTCCGGCGAACCGACGGGCCGCAGCACGCTATGGATCCAGCCGTCTATTCCCCTGCGGTTCGTGTTCGGTTCGGCGGAACCCGAGGCTCTCGACCCGGCCCTCCTTCATTCGCTCGCGACTTCGGCCAACTCCTCGGGCGGCCTGACGATCGATCTCGACGACCATGCCGTGCCCTCCGTTTCGGAGGCCCACTGACCACCGCCCCGTCAGAGGTGGGCGGTAGCGTGCCGATGCGCGATCGACGACATCCATTCCCTCCCCGGGCACGGGGGAGCCGATCGTCCGCGCATGCGTTCCCACGCTTCGACGTAGATGTTCTCGAGAAGTGTGTCGGCGGTCGACGCGACCCCCGTCATCGACAGCAGCACCGCGTAGATCTGCGGAGCCGTCGCATCGTAGAACTCCCCGAAGGCGTCGCAGTCGCCCACCGCAGCGCGCACGAGCAGGGCATCCAGATCCTGCTCTTCGCTCGCGCGAGTGGCGCTGTCTGTCATGGTCACCGTGCACCTCATCTGTATCTGTGGACAGTCAACCGTCGGGAGACGTCGGCGACCTGGGGTTGCGTAATCAGGACGTATGCCGTAACCAGGCGCCACGGTCACGGCTACCCGCGGTCGGCATCGCGACATCCGGCGACGGCGACAGGGAGGCGTCATAGGGTGAAACCATGAAAAGTGTCGTGCGCGGGGCTCTCGCCCTGGCGATGTTGTTCGCCGGTATCTCCCACCTGACCTTCGCGCGGCGCGACTTTCAGGCACAGGTCCCCGATGTCCTGGTGGAGAAAGGTCCCCTCGATCGCGACGCCGTGGTCGTGGCATCCGGGGTCGTCGAGGCCGCCTTCGGGCTTTCGCTCCTCGTTCTGCCCAAGGAGCGTCGTCGCATCGGCGCGGCTCTCGCTGCGTTCTTCGTCGCCATCTTCCCCGGCAACATCGACCAGTGGCGAAAGGGGCGCTCGGCCTTCGGATTGGACACCGACCAGAAGCGCCTCGGCCGACTCTTCTTCCAACCGCTGCTGGTGGCGGCCGCGTGGTGGTCGACACGTTGACCCGTCGATGACGGACGCCGTCAGCCTGGACCTCGTCTTCGACGACGAGACGGATGCCGCGGTGCGTGCGGAGTGGGACGCCCTGCTCGCCGCTGACCTGCCGAGTCAGGCCCGTCACCGGGGTGAGAGCAACCGCCCTCACGCGACGCTGCTCGTCCGCTCCTCGCTGGCCCCGTTCGATGTCGCAGACCTGTGCGGTTTCCTCCCCCTCTCGCTCACGCTCGGCGCGCCGCTTCTCTTCGGCGCGGGGCGGCATCGGGTCATCGCGCGCTCGGTCGTTCCCACGGCAGCGGTACTCGCTCTGCATGCGCGCCTTCACGAGCTCGCCGGGCCGGGCGCCGACGTCGACCGCACGGTGCCCGGCGCGTGGACACCGCACGTCACTCTGGCTCGCCGGGTCCCGCTGGACCGCATCGGTGAGGCGCTGGACGCTCTCGGACACCACGGCGGGGGAGACCTCGAGGCGCGAGCCGTCGCGATTCGTCGTTGGGATGCCGCGACCAAGACGGTGACCGACCTCGTCGGACGTGGCACGCTGGAACAGTGCTGACCGACGACGCCCTCTCCTTCCTCCGCGAGTACCACCTGGCCACCCTGTCGACCGTGGGACGTTCGGGTCGCGTGCACGCGGTACCTGTCGGGTTCACCTACGAGGACGGCGTCGTCCGTGTGATCGGCTCGCGCGGAACGCAGAAGTTCGTCAACGCCGAGCGCAGCGGCCGCGCCTCGATCTGCTCGGTCGACGGCGCGCAGTGGATCAGCTTCGAAGGCCCGGCGCGAGTGAGCGATGATCCGGAGGCCGTGGCGCACGCGGTCGAGCTGTACGCGGCGCGCTATCGCCAGCCGCGTCCGAACCCGGACCGCGTCGTTCTGGAGATGACCGTCGAGAAAATTCTGGGTTCGGCTTCCTTCCGCGGGTGACCGGCGTATCCTGAGGGGATGTCCCCCGTCACCTCGTCGATGCCCTCCGGGCGTGAGGGGGTCGTCGGCGCGTGGAGCGCCGACGGCACAGGCGCCGTGCACGCCGTCTTCCTCGCCGGGTGACCGGCGCGGGCGCTCCGCCTCGTGCGGGATCGCTCACCGCGCCCTCCTTTTCGTGACGGGCGTATCGCCGCGCGATCTCATCGCGCGCTGGTCGCCGCACCGGCTCGAACGATGCGGCTCATCGACGGGACTTCCCCATGCACGCTCTCTCTCCATCCGCCCTCCGCTCCAGTTTCGTCAACGTCTCGCTTCGCGAACGCAGCTCGATCGTGATTCCCGCCGACCTCGACGCCACCACGTGGGATCGTCTCGATTACTTCGGTTGGCGCGACGCCAAGACCCCGCTTCTCGGCTTCGTCGTCGCCGAGATCGACGGGAGTCCCGTCGGCCTGCAGCTCCGGCAGACCGAGCAGCCCACGCGCACGCGACCGCAGTGCTCGTGGTGCTCCGATGTGACCCTGCCCAATGACGTCGTCTTCTTCTCCGCACGCCGCGCGGGCAAAGCGGGACGGGCGGGGAACACCGTCGGCACCCTGGTGTGCGCGCGGTTCGAGTGCTCCCGCAACGCGCGTCGTCTGGATCCGCCCGCGTATCTCGGCCATGACGCGGCCGCGGCTCGCGACCGCCGCGTGGAGGCGCTCCGCACCCACGTCGACACCTTCTTCCGGGACATCCGCGACGGCGCGTGATCGACACGGGCCGGCGTCGATGAGCCGCCGGTCCGCGGGGTGGGTTCGCGCACGGAGCGCGGGCGCGGCAAGGACCCGGCGGTGGCATTGCGAACGTACGGCCGTGCCATACCGCGAAGGCGGGTCCCGGCCTCCGTGCGCCTGTCGACGAGGCTCCGCGGGAGCCGGGTCGGTGTCGTCGATGTCGATGACGTGATCGTCGTTCATCTCGGTGTCGGCCGTGCGTCCGGCGAAGATGCCGCGTTCTCGCCGACGGCGATGACGAAGCCTGCCGCGTAGCGGCACGTCTCGCCGCGAGGCGGGCGTCGGACGCGATAATGTTCAGTGTCTCCCCCGGACAAGAGTCGACGTATCTGCGTCGGAGGGGGAGAACGGTGTCGGCAGAATCGCTCGGTGCGGCAAGAGTACGTCTTTCGGGCCGCCTTCGGTCCGCCGTCGGGGGGACGGGCGCCCGGGGCGCGCTCTCCGTCGGTGACGGGGGTCACGGCTCGGCAGCTCGTGCCCAGGCGGATTCATGACTCATATGACGATCGACGACCGCCTGGACGCCGTGCTGAACACGCTCGCGGACCGTGTGCGTGAGCTGCGGCGGGAGCGTGACCTCACCGTTGTCGCCCTGTCGTTCGAAGCGGGGATATCGGAGTCCCGCGTCCGCGCGATCGAATCGGGGCGGACGACGGCATCGCTTGCGACGCTCGTCGCACTCGCGGAGACCTTCGGAATCGAACTCGCGGAGCTCTTCGGCGAGACCACGCACGGCGGGGGAAACCGCGACGCGTCGGGCCGTCACGTCGCACCGAGGGAAGAGACGTGGGGCGGAGAGCTCCCGCCCGCGCCGTGGATGTCGGACACCGCCGCAGCCTCCACACCGAGCCGATACGTGGTTCCCAGTGAGGTGGTGTGGGGAGGTGAACTCCCCGCCGCCCCCTGGGCGACGCCGAAGGCGGATCCGGAGCCTTCGGAGCCGACGGGTCTTCCGGAGCCGATCGCGTCGGCGTCGGCGCCGAACCGGTCGACGGAGAAGACCTGGGAGGGTCCGCTTCCGGCGGCACCGTGGAGTGTCGAAGCGGCAACCGTGGCCGTCACCGGCTCGAATGCACCGGCCACCGGCCACCGGACGGCGTCACCGTCCGCGGTCGCGGGACGTCACGAATCTGCGTCGGTGCGACATCGGGACGGTGCCGCGCGTCTCGCGCTCGTCACCTCCGACGCTCCGACGCGGTCGCGGGAGCCGCGCACCTTCTCCGATCTGCGCGAAGGAGTTCTCGAGGGACGGGAGTTCAGTTCTCTCCGGGAGTTCGCGATTGCCGCCGTCGCGGAGGCAGGGTACTCGTCCCTCACCGTCGCGCGGATCTTCCGACTGCCGGTCTGGAAGCTCGAGCGATGGATCGCCGAGAAGGGGTACATGGGTCGGCGGTGAGGTCGGGGTGCGCGGAAAGCGCACCCCGACACCTCAGAGAGCGCGGAGCTTCTCGAGCAGGGGAGCGGCGATCTCGTCGACGAACCGCTGCTGCTGCGCGTCTCCCACCTGGACGATGGCGATGTCGGTGAAGCCGGCGTCGATGAACGGGCGCACGCTCTCGGCGAGTTCGTCGAGGTCGGGGCCGCACGCGATGGACTCCGCGACGTCCTCCGGACGGACGAACTGCGATGCGCCGGCGAATCCTGCCGGCGTGGGCAGGTCCGCGTTCACGGCCCAGCCGCCCGCGAACCAGCGGAACTGGTCGTGGGCGCGCGCGATCGCGGCATCCTTGTCAGGGTCCCAGCTGATGGGAATCTGACCGATCTTGCGGGACTCGCCCTCATGGTGCTCGTTCCAGCCCTGGACCAGGCCGCCGTCGGGCTCGGTGGTGATCAGGTGGTCGCCGAGAGGGGCGAAGCGCTCGATCGAGTGCTCGCCGGAGACGGCGACCCCGATCGGGACGCCACCCTCGGGGGCATCCCATACGCGGGCCGAGTCGACGCGGAAGTATTCTCCGTCGTACGTGACGAGATCTCCCGTGTGCAGAGCGCGGATGATCTCGATCGCTTCGACGAGCATGTCCTGGCGTGCATGGACGGCCGGCCAGCCCTCGCCCACCACGTGCTCGTTCAGGTTCTCGCCCGACCCGAGCCCGAGGGTGAAACGGCCGTCGGACAGGAGCTGCAGAGTCGCCGCCTTCTGCGCGACGACGGCGGGGTGGTATCGGACCGTGGGGCACGTGACGTAGGTCATCAATTCGACCTCGGTGGTGGCCTGCGCAACCGCCCCGAGCACGGTCCAGGCGTAGGGAGCGTGCCCCTGACTGGTCAGCCACGGGGAGTAGTGGTCGCTCGAGACGAGGAAGTCGTAGCCGGCGCGCTCAGCGCCGACGGCGTAGTCGACGAGGGCTTTGGGGCCGCTCTGCTCGGTCATGAGGGTGTAGCCGAATCGCGTCATGTCGGCCACGGTAAGGCGGCGATCGCGCTCGTCCGCCGGGGTTGCGCTCGCCGCGGGGATGCGGCAGGGACCACGAAGGGCCCACGACGGAGGTCGTGGGCCCTTCGTGGAGAGGTCAGTCCTCGGGAGCGTGGATGACCTTCTCTCCGTCGAACGTCTCCCGCTCCTTCTTCCTATCGTCGTTGCGGGTCTTGCGGAGGCTGAGGAACGTCGCGACCGCGACCGTCGCCCCGATGAACAGCAGCGAGAACCAGATGGGGATCTCGGGCACCCACAGCAGCGGCTCACCACCGTTGATGAAGGGCAGCTCGTTGACGTGGAGGGCGTGGAAGACGAGCTTCACGCCGATGAACGCCAGGATCACGGCCAGGCCCTGCGCGAGATAGACCAGGCGCTCCAGCAGGCCGCCGATGAGGAAGTACAGCTGACGCAGGCCCATGAGTGCGAAGGCGTTGGCGGTGAAGACGATGTAGGCCTCGTTGGTCAGGCCGTAGATGGCGGGGATCGAGTCGACGGCGAAGACGAGGTCGATGAAGCCGATCGCGATGATGACCAGCAGCATCGGGGTGACGAAGCGCTTTCCGTTCTTGCGCACGGTGAGCTTGTCGTCGTTGTACTCCTCGGTGACGGGGAGGATGCGGCGCACGAACGTCATGAACCTGCCGTTTGCGGGGTCGCTCTCGCCGTGCGAGAACGCCTGACGGTAGGCGAGGAAGAGCAGGAGAGCGCCGAAGATGTAGAAGATCCACGAGAAGTTCTCGATGAGGGCCGCGCCCACGGCGATGAACGCGCCGCGCATGATCAAGGCGATGACGATGCCGATCATCAGCACCTTCTGCTGGTAGATCTTGGGCACGGCGAACCCGGTCATGATGATCAGGAACACGAAGAGGTTGTCGATCGACAGGGCCTTCTCGGTCAGATACCCGGCGAAGTACTCACCGCCGTAGGTCCAGCCGGAGAAGACGCCGATCCCGACGCCGAACAGCAACGCCAGGCCGATGTAGAAAGCCGACCAGCGCGCGGACTCGGCGATCGAGGGCTCGTGGGGCTTACGGACGTGCGCGAAGAATTCGAACACGAAGAACGCGACGGTGATCGCGATCGTGATGATCCAGATCAGAGGGGTGACGCCCATGGCGACCTCCAAGGGAAATAGGTGTACGACGAGACACCAAGGTCTCCTCCACCCGACGAGATGGGCCGACGTCCCGGGCTCACGATGGCGTGATCCGTATTGACGAGAACGTCGCGGCGGGAGTACTCCCCTTGCTGGGTGCGATTCTACGGCATGGGACCGCGCGCGCTCGGCCTGGACATCGCCTCCGGCCCCGTGCTAGTCGAAAGCGCCCGGATGCCGTGACCCGGGCGGCCTCTCAGCGCGGGGGAGCGCCGCCCACGATCGCGTCGACGAGGGTGAGCATGTCGTCGCCGTCGAACTCCTCGCGACTCAGCGCCCGCAGGATCACCGCCCCGAGGAGCGCGTCGGCCGCGGCATGGAGCCGCGGGCCCGTCACTCCGCCCATGGCCTGCGACAGGCTTTCGACGAGGGGAGCCGCGAGGATCTCGGCCCGGAGTCGCCGACCGGTCTCGGCGCTGCCCGCCGCGGCCGCGACGAGAGAACGCAGGAGCCCTTCTCCGTCGGGACTCGCCCGCAGGGTGAAAAGGTCGGTCAACCACACGGCGAGGTCGGTCCGGGGGTCGCCCGTGTCGGGCAGCTCTCGCTGCCCTCCGAGCAGACGCCCCTCGAGGATCGCCTCGGCGATGACGTCGCCCTTGCTCGTCCACCAGCGATAGATGGTCTGTTTGCCGACGCCCGCGCGCCGGGCGATCCCCTCGATGGTGAGGTGGTCGTAACCGCGCTCGGCGAAGAGCGTCACGGCCGCGTCGAGGATCGCCAGGCGTGCCGCTTCGCTGCGGACGGGTCCACTGCGCGGAAGGGTCATGACTCACATTCTGGACGATCCGGGCCGATAACGAGACGAGACGGTGCGTGTTATCTTTGGGCTGACTGGTCGGAGCCGACGGTGCTCCCTCGCGCGCACCGCACGAGAGGAACACCCCGCATGGCCGAACTGCTGCACCGCCTCGGAACGTTTGCGGCCCGCCGCGCGTGGACGGTGATCGTCGCGTGGGCCGTCATCCTCGGCATCGTCGTGGGCGGCTTCCTCATCGGCTTCAAGGGACTCAGCTCGAGCTTCGACATTCCGGGAACGGCATCCGGGGACGTGATCTCCGAACTGCAGGGGGAGCTCCCCGATTTCGCCGGAGCATCCGGAGCGGTGGTGTTCCGCACCGACGACGGCTCGGCTCTCACCGACGAGCAGAAGACCGAGATCTCGGCCCTGGTGGCCTCGGCGGGCGACCTGCCCGACGTGGCCCGCGTCACCGATCCGTTCACCGCCCAGCAGCAGCTCGAGGATCAGCGCCAGCAGGTCGTCGACGGTCGGCAGAAGCTCGACGAGGCCCGCGCTCAAGCGGAGTCGGGTCAGCAGCAGCTGAACGCGGGGAAGGCTCAGCTCGAGGCCGGACAGCAGCAGCTCGACCAGGGCAAGGCGCGGATCGAAGCGGCACCACTGCCCTCAGCTCAGAAGCAGGCCCAGCTCTCCGCCCTCGACGCGCAGCAGCAGCAGATCAACGAGCAACGCTCGGCTCTCGAACAGCAGCAGACGCAGCTGACCGAGGGACTCGCCCAGATCGACGCGCAGCAGGCGCAGCTCGATGACGGCTCGGAGCTGCTCGGCTTCGCGGATGCCATCCGACTGGTGTCGGAGGACGGATCGACGGCGATCGTCAACGTCTCGTTCGACAAGCCCCGACTCGAACTCACCGAGGCGTCGAAGGAAGCGGTCGTCGAGCACTTCACCGCCGACCCGGTCCCCGGTGTCGGCGTGGCGTTCAACACCGAGATCTCGCAGGGCGTACCCGAGATCTTCGGGGTCGGCGAAGTCGTGGGCGTCGCCATCGCCGGCATCGTCCTCGTCGTCGTGCTGGGGTCGCTGCTCGCGGCCTCGTTCCCGATCGCCACCGCCATCATCGGTGTCGCCATCGGCGCCATGGCGACGCTGTCGTTCTCGGGTGTGATCCAGATGGCATCCGTCACCCCGTTCCTCGGCGTGATGCTGGGCCTCGCCGTCGGCATCGACTACTCGCTCTTCATCCTCTACCGCCACCGCAAGCAGCTTCTGTCGGGGGCGGATGTGCGCGAATCGATCGGCCTCGCGAACGGAACGGCGGGCAACGCCGTCGTCTTCGCCGGGTCCACGGTCATCGTCGCGTTGCTGGCGCTGAACATCACCGGCATCCCGTTCCTCGGTCTGATGGGAACCGCGGGCGCGGTGAGCGTCCTCGTGGCGGTGCTCATCGCCGTGTCGCTGACTCCCGCCCTGCTCGGGCTCGCCGGTATGCGCATCCTCAGTCGCAAGGCGCGCGCTCGGGCGGCCGCCGCGTCGGACGCCGCCGAGCACTCGCGCCGTGCGGCCCGCACGGAGCTCGTCGAGGCCCAGGAGCATCCGCGTCGCGCCGCTCGCGTCGAGACCGGCCCGGTCGCGACCACCGGCCGAGCCGTGCGCCCCATGTCGACCGTGCGCGCCTTCGTGACGATGCTCGTGGCGACCGTGGTGCTGCTGGTGATCGCGATCCCCGCCCTGTCGATGCGCCTGGGACTGCCCGACGGTGGCAGCGAGGCGGAGGATTCCACCGGCTACAAGGCCTTCACCTGGAGCGAAGAAGCCTTCGGAGCCGGATCGAACGCTCCGCTCCTCGTGACGGCGGCGTTGCCCACGGGTACCGCCGAGGCTGACGTCCAGGGACTTCAGCTCGACGTGGCGCGCGAACTGTTCTCCCAGGACGACGTGGTCGCCGTGGCTCCCATCGCGGTGTCCGAGGACCGCACGCTCGCCGCCTTCCAGGTCATCCCCGCCGAGGGCCCGAACGCGGTGTCGACCGACCGGCTGGTGCGCGACCTGCGGTCGCTGCCCCCGGTCGACGGCGACATCGAGCTCGGCGTCGCGGGAGCGGCGGCCATCAACATCGACATCTCCGAGGGGCTGGCCGACGTTCTGCCGATCTACCTCGTGGTCGTCGTCGGCCTGTCTTTCCTGATCATGATCATGGTCTTCCGCTCCCTGCTCGTGCCCCTGATCGCCACCCTCGGCTTCGTGCTGTCTCTGTTCGCGACCTATGGAGCGGTCACCGCGGTCTTCCAGTGGGGATGGCTGGGAGGGCTGTTCGGTGTGCACAACCCGGGACCGATCCTGAGCTTCCTGCCGGTGATCCTCGTCGGCATCCTGTTCGGTCTCGCGATGGACTACCAGCTCTTCCTGACGACCGGCATGCGCGAGGCGTGGGCGCACGGCGCGGCGCCGCGGCTGGCCGTGGCGCAGGGTTTCCGCGCGGGTCGGACGGTGGTGATCGCGGCGGCGATCATCATGATCTCGGTGTTCTCGGGCTTCATCACCTCGGAAGCCGTCATCATCAAGTCGTTCGGTCTGGGACTCGGTCTCGGCGTGCTCTTCGACGCGTTCATCGTGCGCATGCTGCTGATGCCGGCGATCATGCACGTTCTCGGCGGCGCCGCGTGGTGGCTGCCGCGCTGGCTCGACCGCATCGTGCCGAACGTCGACGTCGAAGGGGCGGCCCTCGAGCGTCGCCACCCGGGACACCACGGCGCGTGATCACCCACGGCCGGGGGAGCGCAAGCCCCGGCCGACGTCGCCGTCGAGGCCGCATCATGCGGGTACGACCCTTTCCGAGGAGGACGACGATGACTGAACGCGAAGAGACCCAGGACGCCCCCGTCATGGACGGCGCCACCGATGCCGGTGCGGCAGAGAAGAAGGAGGGCGCGCAGCAGCAGCGCGCCGCCGACGCCGCGGTCCACGAGGACGACGACCCCGCGCAGTACGAACTCGAGGACGACATCCGCAGCATTCGTGGGTACGGCGAGGACCGCTGAACGACACGACCACTCCCGCCCGGAGCCCCATGTGGGGGACGGGCTCGACGGGCGGGAGTCGTCGGGGACGCCGAGAGCGGCGTCGTCCGCGCCGGCGATGCCGGGGCCGGGTACCGAAAGGTTACGCCGCTCCCGGCGAGCTGGCGCGTGCTCTCAGCCGATGCGAAGGCGGCCCCGCGCATTCTCGCGGGACCGCCTTCCGCCTGCGTGCGTCACGAGTCCGTGGGGATCTCGCCCGCCGCGATCGCGTCCGCGTAGGTGCGGATGTCTGGTCCGGGCTCGTAGTCGATGAAGCGGTCTTTGATTCGTGCGTTGATCTGCGCGAATGCCTCGTCCGACGAGATCCCGTCGCTGTCACGGGCGATCGCGACGACGACCTCGCGCAGCACCGCGTCGGCGTCGTCGAGGATCTTCTGGCGGGCGGGCTCGTTCCAGCGGATGTCTGAGATGTCCATGGCGACACGGTACGGTCGGCTCCGATCCGTCGATCCCGGGGTTGCATCGCACGGGTCGATGTGCGCGGCAACCCGCCTTCCTCGCTTCCGTCGGCACGGCACGATGGAGCGATGTCGAAGGATGCCGTGAACACCGTGCGGCAGAGGATCCGTACCGGTCTGCGCGACGCCGCGTGGTGGGCACGCGACTATCTCTACGCCGCTCGCGCCCAGGTGCGGTCTGCGCGAGGACGGGGCGCGCCCGACGTCCTCGCCGACGGCGAGGGCACGCCGATCGTCCTGCTCCCGGGGATCTATGAGACCTGGCGTTTTCTCGAGCCGCTCGCGCGAGCCCTGCACGCGCGCGGTCACCCCGTGCACGTCGTGACGGAGCTCGGGGGCAACCGCCGACCGATCGCCGAATCCGCCGAGCGGGTCGCCGCCCTGCTGATCTCGCGAGGCCTGGACGACGTGGTGATCCTCGCCCACAGCAAGGGCGGCCTCATCGGCAAGCACGTGATGGCGTTCAGCCCGGCCGGCGAGCGCGTCCGCGCGATGGTCGCGGTCGCTACCCCATTCGGAGGGTCTCGCTACAGCCGACTCATGCCGACGCCTTCGCTGCGCGCCTTCGCCTCGGCAGACGCGACCATCAGGGCGCTCGCCGCGTCGGCTGCGGCGAACACGCGCATCGTCTCGGTGTTCGGCGTGTTCGATCCGCACATTCCCGAGGGCAGCGAGCTCGCCGGTGCCCGGAACGTCGTCCTCGCCAGCGGGGGGCACTTCCGCGTGTTGGACGACCCGCGAGTCGTCGCCGAGGTGATCCGCGTCGCGGAGTGACCGTCGGGTTCAGCGGCCCCCGCCGCCCCCGCCGCCCATCCCCCCGCCGGAGAACCCGCCGCCGAACGAGCCTCCCGAGAAACTTCCCGCCCCGCTGGTCGTGACGGCGACCGGCGTGCTCGCGCTGTGCAGCGAGCCGAGGGTGGTCGCGAACGCCACCGCGGAGAAGCCGTCCCCGCCCGCGTACCAGGGCAGATCTGCTCCCGTCTCGCGGACGCGGGTGTCGAGAGCCTCTGCCCACTCCTTCTCCACGCCCCAGACGACGGCCCAGGGAAGGAGTCGCTCGTACAGATGCAGCACCTGCCTCGGATCGCCCGGGTCCACGGGGGTTCGCTCGGCGCCCCGCGGGCTCTGCAGCACCCGCATGCGGTCGGCCTCGGCGAGCTGCAGGTAGTCGCGCAAGCCTCGGAGATGATCGCGCGCCGGGGCGCCGGCATCCGTGATCCGATCCCGATACCGCAGAACGACGAAAGCCAGGATTCCGAGCACCACCGTCGCGGGGATCGCGACGATCTGCCACCAGACCGGTGCCGTGCCGACCGCGGCGAGGATCAGCGCCACCACTGAGACGACGAAGGCGAAGACGACCACCGTTGCGGCGAGGATCGATCTCCCCGGCTTCTGCTTCTCGGTCCACCCGCGCGTGCGCAGTTCGGCCGAGGCCGAGGCCGGAAGCTTCTGCAGTGCCTTCGCGACGTCCTGTCTATCGGGGCCGAGTCTGACGCGCTGCCCGGGATGCGGGGCGTCGCCGAAGACGGCGCGGATGATCGCGGCGTGGAGCGCGGGTGCCCCGGCTGCCCGGGAGAACTCGAGTTCGAGAGCCCCGCGGTCTCCGGGGCTCTCGACGATACGGAGGTGCCCGGCGACGGCCGCGTCGAGAAGAGCGGCGGGGATGCCGGCACCCCGGCGCTGCACCAGTTCGGCGCCCTGGACGACGTCGAGGCCCTCAGGCGGCCCGTACTCGGGGACGATGACCCCGCGTCCCGGAGCGTCGCGACCGCGCCGCCGGGCGGCGAACGCGGCTCCGACGCCGACGACGCCGAGCCCGACTGCGGCGATCGACGCGCCGGCGAGGAGGGGTGCGGCGTCGACGGAGAACTGCTCGAGAGGGGTCCGCACGACGTCGCCGGGAACGAAGGTGCCGCGGACGAAGCCGACGGCGATCGTGACGTTCTCCCTCGTCGAGAGCGAGCGCTCGCCGGCCGAGAAGACGGCGGATCCGTCGGGCTGCCCGGTCTCGGTGATGTCGCACCGCTGGTCCGAGCCCTGTCGGCCGACGTAGCACGATGCAGCGCCGTCCTTCAGGGCGAGGGCGAGCGCCGGATCGACCGTCAATCGCACCGATACCGCGCCGAACGGCTGATCCCACTGCGTCCCGTTCACGTCGCGGTAGAACTCGTCGGCATCCGTGTCCGCGAAGGACCGGATCGTGTCCCGCTGGATGTAGGAGATGACGTAGGTCTGGACGCCGCGCACGTAGGAGTCGTCTCCGGTCAGGACGCGCACTTCGCGCCTGTCCTGCTCGACCTCGTACGGAACGGTGGTGCCGGAGGCGTCGGTTACCGAGATGATCCGCGTCTGCAGGGGGACGCCGTCGTAATCGTCGGGGATCGCACGGACGATCCCTCGGTTCTGGTCCTTCTCGGGGAACCGCGCCACCAGTGTTTCGGTCACCGCGAGCTCGGCGTGGCCGTCATCCGCGCGAGACAGCGTCATCTCTGCATCGAAGGAGTCGAAGGTGAACTCGCTCGTGTCCGCGGAGGCGGCGTGCGGCGCGCCGATCACGATGAGCAGCGTGATCGCAACGATGAGCGCCGCGGCCCACGCGCGCCGGATGCGCAGGGAGGAGGAGGCGAGGTCGTGCATCATCCGACGGTATGCGCCCGGGGCTCGGGGCGACTCCCCCCTGCGACGGATTCCGTCCCGCCGGAGGCGGGAGCGGCCCTCAGGCAGCGTTCGGCGGAGAAGCCGCCTCGGGTCGACGAGCACCGGCGGCATCCGCCCGCGCGCCGACCAGCGCGCAGCACGAGCGTCCCGCTGCGTCGCACACATCGGCGACGGCACAGCGCATGCGCTGGAGGAAGGCGGTGACCGCGACCGTTTCGCTCTCGGTCATCCCGCGAGTGGCCTGCATCATGCGCGCGTGCATCGACGCGAGCGTGCCCCGCATCTCTTCGTCCGCATGCGGGGTGGTGGACACGAGAACCTTCCTCCGGTCCGAGGGATGGCGACGGCGCTCGAGATGGCCGGATCGCTCGAGTCGGTCGAGGAGAGCGGTCATGGATGCCGTGGAAACTCCGAGGTGGCGCGCGAGGTCGACCGGGGTGATGTCGCGACCGGTTCCGCTGGCCCTCGTGAGGAACCGCAGGACGAGCAGCTCGTTCTCACCCATCGCCATGGAACTCTGCGTGCGTCGGCGCATCGCCATTTCGGCCGAACGGTATGCGCGCATCGCCTCCATGACCCGCGCTCCGCGTTCGTCGTCGGCGTTCTCGCTGTACCAATACGACGGAGGTGCCGTGTTCTCGATCGGCATCGTTCTCCTAATATCTCGCTTGCCTATTCGCTAGTCTAACTAGTAAGTTGATCAACGAACAACGATCAGAGGGGTACATCATGGCGAAGCTCTACTACGGCACGACAACCGAGCCGATCCGCATCGACGACCGCATGCTGGCGCACGTCAAGGTCGTTGTGGCAACCAAACTCCGCCGAGGCGAGAGCTTCACGATGTCGTGGGTGCACGGCGAGGACGAGCCGACCGGTCGTTCGACCATCTGGTTGCAGCCCTCGATCCCTCTTCGGTTCGTCTTCGATTCGGAGCAGCCCGAGTCGCTCGACCAGAACCTACTGAAGCGCTTGGCCAACGACGCCAACTCCTCGCGCGGTCTCAGCCTCGATATCGCGCTCGACGAGACCGCTGCGAACACCGTTCCGCCGCGGACCGCGACGGCGAAGGCCACGTCGACGCGCTCCTTCGTCCGCGCGGCGTGATCCGGTCTGCTCCCCGCCCCGACCTCGGCGCGATCGTGTGGTCGCGCCTCGACGACGATCTCTCAGTCGCCACGCGTGACGGAGACTTCGCCGGGTATATTGACCGCCGCTCGACCGGGGCCTTCTTCGTCTTCGACCGCGACGCGCGACACGTCGGCACCTTCGCCCAGATCGGGGCGGCGCGCGCCGCGCTCGGCGAATCCGTGCGGCCCGTACGCACTCCTCTTCCTCGCCGGAGTCCGTCTTCGGCTCTCTCCCAGCTCGCGGCTCACGCCGCCCACATCTTAAGAAAGCGGACATGAAGACGCTTCCGACGTGGGACGTCCCCACCGAACCGATCTCGATCCTCAGCCCGGAAGAGATCGCCGCTCTCAGCGCTCGCTGACGTCCTCGTCTCCGTGATCGGGGGGAGCCTGAGCTGAGGGTTCTCGCCGGATTCGCAGGACGGCGAGTGCGAAGACGAACGCGCCGACGGCTGCGAAGACCAGCTTGGGTTCGTTCGGCGAATCAGCCGGGAAGAAGAGGGTGGGGGCGGCCAGCAGGATCATCGCGATGACGCACAGCGCCAGACCGATCGGGCGTGGTGACCGCGAACTCATCGCACCCCTCCCCGACGCAGACCTGTCGACAGCCTAGGCGAGTCGCGTCCGCGGCGGTCGTACCGGTTGCGAGCGCCCGTGTGCCCCCACCATCTGAGACCCGTCGCGGCCGATGAGCGTGACGGCTGCGACGACGGGTGCCTCCGTGTGCTCTCCGCAGGCCCCGCTACCCCGTCCGATGCGCCAGCGTGAGAGGAAGAGGTGCGGGCAGAGAACCAGCGACCGACGGTGCGGCCCCCCGGCTCGCAGTCGACGCGGTTCTCTCCCCGCGAGGAACAGCCTCCGCCTTCCCGACGGTCGGCGTCGACCTGAGCCCCCGAATATCACCCTCTGTCGGCACACAGATCACCTCGGATGTCGAGCGGGCGCGGGCGAGACGATAGGGTGGCCGAGCCCGCAGCAGGAGGAGCCGATGATCGAGACCGTCGAGCGGCCCATCACGCGGCCAGCCCGGACACGTCGCGCACTCGCCGTCCACACGGCGACGATCGGCGGCCTCGCGGCGTTCCTCAGCGCGACGCTCATCTGGATCTGCCGCCTGTGGGAGCCGGGGGTGCAGTATGTGAGTCAGCTCGGCGCGACGGCGATGCCGACCGCGCCCGTCTTCAATACGGCTCTGCTTCTGCTCGCGATCGCCGCCGTCCTCGTCGATCGGTCGCTCGTGTCCCGGGGTGGGGAATATGTCGTCGGGTGGTCCGTCGCCACGACACTTCTCGTGTGCGGCTTGTGCTTCGCCGTGGCATCCGTCGTCACATGCTCACCCGGATGCCCCATCCCCTTCACCGAGGGAGCTCTTCCGCAGGATCTCATCCACATCTCCTTCGCCGTCCTCGGGTTCGTCTTGGCGATCGTCGCGATGGGGCAGGTTGCCGTCGTTCGGCGGCGCCCGTGGATGCGCGCGGTTTCGGTCGTCACGCTCGTCGCCGTCGGTGTCACATCGTTCAGCGGCGCGATGATCGCCCTGCTCCGTGGGGACACCGCGGTCGGCGGGAATCTCGAGTTCACTGCGGCCACCCTCGCTATCGCGTGGTTCGGGGTGTTCGGCTTGCAGGTCGCCGCGGACGAGCGGCGAATCCGCCGGAACGCGCATTAGCGTTACTGCCGTGACCTTCCCGCGACTGCTTCGTATCCTCGGGTGGCTGGCGCCCGTCGCCGCTCTCGCGGTCATCCTCGCGGTCCTCCGGGGAGCGGGCGTACCGCTGACGCTTCCCGGCGTTGTGATCGTCGTCGTCCTGCTCGGTGTCGCGCGTCTGATGATCGGGCGATCGCGCCGTCGCCGGCGCGATCGTTCGATCACGCGTCCGGGTCGCTCTCGATGAGCCCCCAGGCGTGGGCTGCGCGGATCGCACTCGACCGATCTGACACCTCGAGCTTGCGATAGAGACTCTGCAGTTGTGTCTTGACGGTGTTCGGTGAAACGACGAGAGCTCGCGCGATGTCGGCGATCGTCGATGTCGGAGTGAGTTGACTCAGCACCACCCGTTCCCGCTTGGTGAGGTGCGGCACGCTCATCGACGCCACGAAGAACGACGCCCTCGTCTCGACCTGCTCGCGCGACGAAGGAGAGAGGATCCTCGTGACCAGCGCGCGATCTTCCGGCGCCACGGCGCTCCACGGGCTCCACAGATCGTGCCGGAGGCTCAGCGCCTCGGCGCGCTGAGCCGCGGGGCGGTGCGAGGCCACGCCGTTCAGTCGCGCATCCGCCACGACGCTCACGACCAGGCTCTCGAGCGCAGCGCGAGGGGAGGGCTCGTGGTGAAGCCCCCACTTGACGCTCAGGACGAAAGCGTCGTGTGCTCGCCCCGCGTACAGCTGGGAGAGGGCGAGAGCGGGAGCGGCGACGGGGGACAGTGCGGACGCCCCCTCGAGCAGGGCGAGAGCCTCTCGAGGCTGCCGTAACGCGATCAGCACCTTGGCACGCGTCATCAGGAGCTGGGTCGACTGATAGTGCGACGGTGGTGTGCTGCGGCTCCGTGTCATCCAGGTGCGCAGAACCCCCAGCGCATCGGATGCGGCGCCCGAGAGCAGGAGAGACAGGACGTGGGTTGAGGCCGCGAAAGGCCACAATTCCCGAGCCCCCGCGGTGGCGGGCACAGCGTCGAGGAGGGCGCGAGCTTCCCTCGCCTCCCCCGCTTCGAGCAGCGCCCACGCGGATGCCAGTCGGAGGCCTTCTCCCCAGGGGGACGTCACCCAGCTGTCGGAGCAGTTCGCGACCACGATGGAACGCGCCGTCCGGACGTCGCCCTCGAGCAGGGCGATGACGGCCAGCGCCCCGCGCGCGCGGAGCTGGCGGGCGGGCGGCGCGGTCCGCTCGGACAGCGACATGGACGCGCTCGCGTCCCGAAGCCGGCCCATCGCGAGGAACGTCATCGCGACCTGGTACCACCCCTCGGCCGTCGTGCCGGGTTCGAGGTCTTTTGCGCGACGCAGGGCGTCGGCCAGCGTTGCCGACGCGTCGGAGGCGAGGGCGAACCGCCCCGCGGCGCGGAGAAGGCTCACGCGCACGATGAGGGCGTGGATGTTCCCGGCGGTGACGCTCTTGACCTCGGGAAGCCGGTTGAGGGCGGAGATGACGAGCGCCGGTGTCTGCGGCGACTCCGCGGTGTCGGGATCGAGGGCGAGCAGCGCCTCGACGACCACCGGTGCGTCCACGGCGCTGGACCGGAGCTGACCGACCAAGCACGAGAAGCCGTCGGTGTGACGGGCCCAGATCTCCGGCCCCGACGTGCTGAGGACCCGGGCCAGGGTCGTCCACTGCCGCGCGTCCGCTGCGAGCTGAGCCGCGAGGAAGGGCTCACCTCCCGACACGAGACGGTCGAGCAGCCGCAACCGGGCCGCAGACACGAGGGCAGGCTGCCGAGCGGTGATCTCGGCGAGCCAACGCTCGCGAACGGGCTCGGCGAGGACGACACGGGTTGCGCTGGGCCAGACGAAACCCGCGCTCTGAAGCTGGTCGAGGAGGTCGCGCGTCGCACCTGTCGTCGAGTCGACGCCGAGAGCATCCGCGATGGACTCGGTGACGTACGGGGCGACGGCGAGGAGGCGAACGTCGTCGGTCACGGGCCTGGACAGACGCTCCTCCATGTCGTGCGTGAGCGCGGAGCCCGCATACGACGCCGCGGCGACGGCATCGTCGCGCGTTCGCAGGGGGAGACCCTCCAGGCGGAGTCGGGTGCTCGCCAGCTGGACGAGAGCGGGCCACCCGTGAGTGAGCTCGGAGAGTTCGTCGACGGCGATCTCGGTCGATTCGACCCCGTTCAGGGCCAGAACGGATGCCACCTCCTCACGAGTCATGAGCAGGTCGCACGCGGGGAGTACCTGTACATCGAATTCCAAGGCGATGAGTGGGCTCTCGAGGCCGGTCGGCTGGCGGGTGGCGACCACGATGCGAAGGCCGTCGTCGTCGCGCAGAAGACGAAGGAGGTGGTCGCTCGTGAGTCCGCGTCCCTCGACGTGATTGTCGATCAGCAGTACGTGCGAGGCGGGGCCGTCCGCAAAGGCCTCGGCGATGCGGGGGAGGGTGTCCGGTGAGGTGAGAGCGCCGTCGATGAACAGAACGCCGCGCTCGGGATCCGACTCGAGCATGGCGGCGAACTGACGTAGAAGCGAGGTCTTGCCGACGCCGGTCGGCCCTCGGAGCAGAACGACATCACCACCTAACGCCGCTTCGAGGCGATCCAGTGCCTCGGGGCGCGGCGCCCAGAAGCGGCTCGCGCGACGAGCGGCTCGAACGCCGGCGGGAACGGCATCCACATCGATCAACATCAAGACCTCCATAGGGACAGGACCGCCGCCCCTTCGGGCGGGGCGACGGTCGACGTGGCGCCGTGACGCCCCATCGAGATGATCTTGCGGGTGAGAGGAGGCGCCGCGAGGCGAAGACGGCCTCTTTCATCCCCCGTCTCACCCCCGTCTCACCCTCTCCGCATCACCCTCTGGGGGTGGCTCGTCTCTTGTCCGTCCGCCGCACGGTGTGCGATACGGAGCAGCGTCAGGGGTGAACCGCTGCCGGGGCTGGGGTGATTCGGCGCGCGAGGCGGAAGGGGCGACGAGTCTGTCGTCCGCCCCTTCGGGAAGGACGTTCGTACGCACCGCTCAGGTGAACGAGGCGCGGGACTCCCGGACGTCAAACGGGTGCTCCGTTCCGGGTGGGGCGTGGGGGCGGGGGCAACCGGGCGAAAAATCGCGGGCGCGGTCCCTGTCGTCGGGCGTCGTTCTCGCCGACCGTCCGAGACCTCGATGGCGCGAAAACGAAGTGATCGTCCGGCATCTCACCCGACGGTCCGCTCGGTTCACCCCTCCGAATCGCTGCCGTCGTCCGCATCACCATCGAGCGGTAGGCATGTTTGCATGTTCATGTGAGCGTTGACGTCCGATCAAGCTGGTCTCATGAACGACGCGCCCGACCCCTGGACAGAGTTCGCTCGCGAGTTGGGCGTTCGCATGCTCCGCGCCCGCGCCGAGAAGCGGATGTCCCAGGAGCAGATCGCTCACGCGGCGGGCCTCGCGACCTTCACCTACCGGAAGCTCGAGAAGGGCGAGTCCAACCCCGGGACCGCCGCGAACCCGCGTCTACGGACTCTCGTCGCGCTCGCCGAGGTGCTCGAGATCCCGCTTCGCGATCTGATCCCCACCCCGCCGAAGGGCCTGCCTCCCGGTCGATGACGGCGGTGTCGGAGGTTCGCGATGTAATGCGTTCGTGCCCACCGGTGTTCGGGTCGCCGCTAGCTGCGACCCCGAGAGAGAGGTGACACGCATGACGTCAGGGACTCGCCACGAACGGACGACGGACGCCCGGAGGTGTGTCTTCCGCTGGTGCGTCACCGAGCACGGGTCGACCGTTCACCACGATGACGAAGATCACCGCAGCGCCGGTATCGGACTTCTCGCGCGTGTGCGCGACGCCGCGGACCACGGCCGCGGCATCTCCACCGATGTCGAGATCGGCCTGCTGCGGCGAATCAGCGACCTCGAGACCTGGGTCGTCGTCGAGACCGGGATCGGCGCATCCGTTTCCCTCCCGATCCACGCGGCCCGCGCGCTCGTGGCCGGCATCCAGAACGATGCCGAGGTCATCGCTCTGCTCGCGCCCGAGCGCGAGATCGACTGACGCCCTCTGTGCCCCGGTTCGCGTCCCACCGGGGCCGGCGAACGTGTCCCCGAATCTCGGGCTGCAGTCGGCGCCGTGCGGCGGGGCAGGACGAGGCGTCCCCACGGGGTGTCCAGCGGGAGCGGTTTCCGCTGTCATAGGGCAGACCTCGCCGAGACCGACATCGGAACCGACGAGGTCATCGTCGTCGCGGTGTCGATCATCCGCATGGCGGTGACGACGCCAGGAGCGCGTTCAGCGACGCCTTCGGGTTCGCCGGTGGAGGAGGATGCGTCGGGTCGCGGTCATCGCGAAAGCACCGACGAGACCACCCACGGCGTTGGCGACGACATCGGCAGCGCTGCTCGTGCGCCCGGGGAGGAAGAGTCCCTGGACGATCTCGACGAGTAGCGGAACGAGCCAGGCGATGCCGACAACCCGCCACGGATGTCCGTGCAGGAGCGCCCCCAGAACGATGCCGAACGGGATGAAAAGAACGATGTTGAGGCCGAAATCCATCGTCCGGGGGGTCACCGCGGGGAGGAGGTCGTACAACACCGCGTAGGCCGCACCCGCATTGCGGTCGAGATGATCGGGCCAGAGCACGATGATGCCCAGGGCGGCGAGGTAGGCAGCCGCCACCGCTGTCGCGACGCGCCGACGGCGGGACGGTGAGCGGGGATCGGGCACGGACCACTGTAGACACGCGTTGCCGTGTGCCGGAGAACGATCTTTGCGGGCGGTCCGGCTTCAGCCGCGACGACCGAAGGTTCGTCGCACGATGCGGAGGAGGCCGAGGAAGCCGAAGAGTCCGACCACCGCGCCGAGGACAGCGAACAACGTGATGGACCCGCCGAGGACGGGGCCGCCCCCCGCGATCACCAAGACGACGGCGATGACCACCGCGGCGATCGAGACGAGGGTGGAGGCGATCTCTCCCGTGGCCCGGCTGAGAATCCCGCTGACGTCCTCCCCGTCGGCACTTCGGAGAGTGATTCCGATGGAGCCCTTCTCCACGCCGGTGAACAGGGCGTCGAGACGGCGCGGTATCTGCTCGAGGCGAGCGAGGGCGATGACCGCTTGGGCTTGAGCGTCGGTGGCCATGCGTGTCACCGACACGGTCCGTCGCAGCAGGCTGGGCATGAGGGGAAGCGCTCGCCCGACCATGTCGAAGTCGTCGACGATGACCCGGAGGCAGCCTTCGAGAGTGGCGAAACTGCGGAAGGCGGAAGCGAGCTCCCCCGGTAGGGCGATGTGGTGCTGGCGGATCACATCGACCATCCGCGTGAAGATCGAGCCGTGACCGCTCGTGCGCAGATGCTCCGTGGTCAGGACGACGCCGATGTCGTGTCGGAAAGCCTCGAGATCGACGTCTTCGGGTGCGTCGACGATGAGCAGGAGCGCATCCGTGGCGGCGACGTCGTTCTCGCTGAGAGCGGCGAGGAGGAAGGCCGTCATGTGCTGGCGTCGACTCCTCTCGATGATTCCGACTGCGCCGAAATCGATGAGGCCGAGAGTGCCGTCCTTCTTGAGCAGGACGTTGCCCGGGTGAAGGTCGGCGTGGAAGACCCCGAAGACCAGGATCTGCTCGAGGACCGTTGCCATGAGCGTGTTCGCCAGGCGATCGCGCTGGCCCGGCTCCAGTCCGGCGATGCGGGTCGCGGAATCGCTCAGAGCCGTTCCGTCGACAAGCCCCATCGTGAGCACCCGCTGGCCGGAGGCGTCGGGGAAGACGTCGGGAACGGTGACGAGGCCGCGTCGGGCGGGCTCGGCGCGATCGATCAGTTCCAGTGTCGACGCGATCATGTGGGTGTTCCGCGCCTCGATGCGATAGTCGAGCTCCTCGAGAAGGGTGGCCGTGAACCCGCGGGCGACCGATTCGATCCGGAGGTCGCGACCGACGCGCGTGCGCGCCTCGGCTCGATGTGCGAGACGTCCGATGATGTCGGCATCCGCCTCTACCTGCGCGCGGGCGGCGGGCCGCTGCACCTTGATGACGACGGCCGTACCGTCGAGCAGTCGAGCCCGGTGCACTTGCGCGACCGAGGCGGCGGCGAGGGGATGGGGATCGACCTCGGCGAACACGGTGTCGATGGGGCGCCCCAGATCGCCCTCGATGACCGAGCGCACGGTATCCCAGGGGAGGGTCGTCGCGTTGGTCTGCAGAGAGGCGAGGGCGCTCAGGTACGGCTCAGGTACGAGGTCTCGTCGGGTGGAGAGCACTTGGCCCAGCTTGACGAAGCTGACCCCGGCGTCGTTCAGGGTCGCGACGACGGCCCGGGCGCGTTCCTCGGAGGTGCTGAGCTGTTCTTCGACGCGGGCGCGTCCGCCGTGGAAGAGCCAGCCGACGCCATGACGCGAGGCGATGGCCAGGATCTCCAGGTACCGTCGGGTCCGTTTGCGTTGCCGCAGTGCCGCACGGACCACATCGATGGGATTGGGCAGCGGGCGGGTCGGGAAAATCGCCTCGCTCGCGACGAGCGCGGCGACGCCGAGGGCGAACACCCATGCGAGAGAGAGGGTGATCAACCCCGCCCAGATCCAGGCGTCTTCGGGGGGAATGGCCGTGGAGACGTCGGGGAAACCCGTCTGTCGCAGGGTCCACCCGGCCGACGGCACCCCCAGAAGGAAGACCAGGAGCCCCACGACGATGCTCCGCGGCCAGCCGACCGCGGTTCCGAGGACGCGACGCGCGACGAACCCGACAAGCACCGCCGACACGACGGCGGAGATCGAGATCAGGATGCTGGCCACCACGTGGTCAGCGTAGCCGGGTGCGGCTCACGAGATCCGGGCGAGGGTGCACCGCGGACAGTGCCACCACGCCGCTGTCCGCCCCGGGCGAGGTTCCACCACGCCACCGCAGGCCGTGCAGGGCGAGGAGAACCCTGCGAGGAGATCCTCGTCGAGGAGGTCCGGGTGTTCGCGAAGAGCTGGCGTGATCATGAGGTATTTTCACATGCGCATGCGTGGTGGTGAGACGTGTGCACAGTGAGAAACGCGCCCAGACAGTTCCGTACGCCGGTCCTCCGGAGCTACGCCCGCAGGTCGTGCAGCGTCTTCTTCGCGCGCTTCTTCGCGGCGGCGGCAGACTTGTTCGCGGCCTTGCGGCGGCGCTTGCGAGCGCGCGGGTCGTTCCACAGGCGCACGACCTGGTGACCTACCGACTCGCGATTCTTGACCTGGACGCGCGGGGTGCGAGTGCCGAGCGCGTAGGCGAGCAGAGCGACGGCGCCGATCACGATGATCATGTTGCGCATGGCATCCTCCTTGTCGACGAGGACCTCGAAGATCCGCAGCCAAGGGGACGCGGCGTGAGGTCCTTCACTACTCAGACGCGCGGTGAGGGGCGTTCGTCACGGGCGATTCGTGATGAATCGACATCGCAGGCGGTGCTGATCGCAGAGGGTCGTGCCGGAGGGTGTCGTGCGGGGCGGCGGTCCGCCGTCGCGTCAGGGGCGTCCCATCCCGTGATAAGCCCACCCGGCGGCGCGCCACGCTGCCGGATCCAGGCAGTTGCGACCGTCGATCACGACGCGTCCGCGAGCCAACGAGGCCGCATGCTCGGGGCTGAGGTGCCGACGGTATTCGTCCCACTCGGTCACGACGATGATCGCGTCCGCGTCGCGGAGCGTGGAGTCGAGGTCGCTGTCGTAGGTGAGCTGGGGGTGGAGCCGGCGCGCGTTGTCGATCGCCGCGGGATCGGTGAGGGTGACCAGGGCGCCCAGACCGTGGAGCCGGACCGCCACGTCGAGTGCGGGGGAGTCGCGGACATCGTCGCTGTGCGGCTTGAAGGCCGCGCCGAGCACGGCGATCTTCTTCTCGAAGACACTGCCTCCCAGGGCGCCGATGGACAGCTCGACCGCCCGATCGCGACGGCGGAGATTGATGGCATCCACTTCGCGGAGGAAGGCGACCGACTCGCCTCGTCCGAGTTCCTCGGCGCGGGCGGAGAACGCGCGGATGTCCTTGGGGAGGCACCCGCCGCCGAAGCCGATGCCGGCGCCGAGGAATCGTCGTCCGATACGGGCGTCGTGGCCGATGGCGTCGGCCAGAGTGGTCACATCGGCGCCGGTCACCTCCGCGATCTCGGCCATGGCGTTGATGAAGCTGATCTTCGTGGCGAGGAAGGCGTTCGCGGCGACCTTGACGAGTTCGGCCGTGGCGTAATCGGTGACGATGAAGGGTGTGCCCTTGGCGATCGACGGGTGGTAGACCTCGCGGAGGATGCCGGCCGTGCGTTCGCCGTCGTCCGTCGGAGCGCCGTCATCGGACGGGACGCCGGCGACCAGGCGATCGGGGTCGATGGTGTCCTTGACCGCCCACCCCTCCCGGAGGAACTCCGGGTTCCACACGAGGGTGGCGCCGTGCGCGGCCACGCGGGGCGCCAGGCGGGCGGCCGTACCGACCGGGACGGTCGACTTGCCCGCGACGACGTCCCCCGGGGCGAGGAAGGGCAGGAGAGCGTCGACGGCCGCGTCGACGAAGGTCAGGTCGGCGGCGTATCCACCCGCCTGCTGCGGCGTGCCGACGCCGATGAAATGCACGGCGGCTCCGCGGGCAGCCGACATCTCGGTCGTGAACGTCAGCCGACCAGAGGCGATGCCGTCCGCCAGGATCTGCTGCAGGCCGGGCTCGAAGAAGGGCGCTTCGCCCTGCGAGAGGGCCGTGATCTTCCGCTCGTCGATGTCGATCCCGACCACTTCGTGACCGATCGAGGCCATCGCCGCCGCATGAACGGCTCCCAGATATCCGCAACCCACGACAGACAGACGCACGATCAGAGCCTTTCAGTTTTCCGGACGGCAGACCGACCGGCCTGGCGGTGGACGCTGCGGTGCAGCGGGGTCAGCGTCACGCCGCGGTCTCGCCGGGGGCGAGCGCTGCACGGGCCGTCTTGCCGAGGATGACGAAATCGCCCAGCAGGGTCCAGTTCTCCACGTAGGACAGATCGAGCCGAACCGAATCCTCCCAGGAGAGGGAGGACCGGCCGCTGACCTGCCACAGACCGGTGATGCCGGGCTTGGCGAGGAAGCGTCGGTGGACGTGGTCGGCGTAGACAGCCACCTCGGAAGGCAACGGGGGCCGCGGCCCGACGAGGGACATCGAACCGCCGATGACGTTGAAGAGCTGGGGGAGTTCGTCGAGGCTGAACTTGCGCATGACGCGTCCGATCGGCGTGACCCGCGGATCGTTCTTCATCTTGAACAGCACCTCGTTGCCCGAATCGCGGTGCTGCGCGGCTAGCTGGGCGCGCAGCTCCTCGGCGTTGACGACCATCGAGCGGAACTTGAACATGGTGAACTCGCGACCGCGGAAGCCCACGCGGATCTGTCGGAACAAGACAGGTCCCTCGCTCGACAGGCGCACCGCGATGGCCAGGAAGAGCAGGATCGGGCTGAGGAGCACGACACCGACGCTCGCCGCGAGAAGGTCGACGGACCTCTTCAGGAAGCTCTGCCCCCTCGAGAACTTGGGCGTCTCCACGTGGATGAGGGGTAGACCCGCGACGGGCCTGGTGTGCAAGCGCGGGCCGGCGATGTCGACGATGCTCGGGGCCAGGACGAGATGCTGGCGGCCGGCCTCCAGGCTCCATGAGATCTCCTTCACCTTCTCGGCGGGGAGCTCATCGGCGCTGGTGATGGCGACCGTGTCGGCGCTGGTCGCCTGCAATGCCCGCGTCACGTCGCCGACGTGGCCCATCACGGGGATGGAGGTGCCGGGGATGGTGTCAGCGGTCTTCCCGTTCGGCACGCAGGCGCCGACGACGCGGTATCCCGCACTGGGGTTGCGGGCGAACTCGCGAGCGAGCTGCGTCACGGAGGGCAGCGACCCGACCAGGAGCACATGGGCGGAGTATCGTCCGCGGGAACGCTGGACCACGAGCCATTGCCGCCACATCCAGCGGGTGAAGCAGAGGACCAGGATGCCGAGCGGCAGGCTCACCAGAAGATACCCCCGCGCGAGGTCGATCTGGGCGAGGAAAGCGATGATGGCCACGGTTCCGAACAGTCGGAAGCTGGCGTCGGCGATGCGGACGTACTCCGCCGAACCCGTGCCGATCACGCGGTCGCTGCGTGACTCGACGAAAGCGAGCGACCACATCCACGTGACGATGAGGATCGCCGAGAAGGCCCAATACGACAGGTCGCTGATGCGACTGTCGCGGCCCGCGGCGAGCTGGGCGTTTCCCAGTCCGAACCAGAGGAGCTGGGTGCCGTAGACGACCCAGACGAGGGCGGCGAAGTCGGTCAGCACGAGGTTGCGTCGATAGAGGCCTCGCCACGGATCGCGAACGCGCGCAGGGGGCGGGGAGGAGGCCGGCGGCATCGGTGGTTCAGCGGGGAGGGACCGCTCGGGCGTCGATGGGCCGAGCGCGGCGGCGGTTCCGCCCGGGTCGGCGTCTGATGAAGACCCGCCGGGGCGCAGGCCGGACATCGCCATGTGTGCCCCTCTCGCCTTTCCCACGCGCGCGTGGGAACCCTCCCGCGAACAGTAACAGGCAATGTTCACCCGTCAACTCACCCTGCTTTTCTTGTCATACGCAGGAGACGTGAACGTTCGTTGTCCGAGTGCGCTACGACCGGCGACAGGTTGGTGGTGCGGCAGGCGGTCCCTTACACTCGGGCGCGGATCAGCCGTGCCCGGCTGCCTCGAGATCGTGCCGAACGGCGGGGTCGCCATTGCTGGCCGCACGGAAGGTTCCGATGTCCCGCGCCTCGTCGCCGCCGCTTCGCCCCCGCCGCGGGCAGGCCGGTCTGATCGCGGCGATCGCGATCGCTGCGCTGGTGGTCGCCGCGGTCGCCGGTGTGTTCGCGTTCGCGCTGTTGCGCCCCGAGCCTGCGTCGAGCTCGCCGCCCGCGCCGTCCCCCGAGACGACGACAACGATGCCCGCGGCCTCTCCGACACCCTCACAGACCCCCACGCCGCCGCCGGCGCCTCCGGTCTCGCCGGCCGCGCAGACCTGCGACGGATCGTCGACCCTGATGACCGTCTGGGCGCACCCCGACGACGACATCATCTTCGCCAATCCGACCATCTCGGATGCGATCGCCGCCGGTCGGTGCGTACGCACCGTGTTCGTCACGGCGGGTGATGCCGGCAAGGGGATGGACTATGTGCGGGCGCGGGAGCTCGGCATCCTGCGCGCATACAACGCCATGCGTGGCAAGGACGGCGAGTGGGATGCCACGGACATCGCACTCGATACCGGCGTGCACGTGCGGCGACTGACGCCGAAGGACGACCCGCATCTGTCGGTCCTGTACCTGCGCCTGCCGGACGGGAACATCACCGGCGCCGGTTTCGACGCCACCGCGCACGCGACCCTCAGCAAGCTCTATGACGGGACCGAGGGATCGCTCGTCCCCGTCGATGGGGGGCCGGCCGTGACCCGGGATCAGCTCGTGGGCTCGGTCCGGGAGCTGGCCTCCGCCTTCACTCCGGAGAGCACCCTCACCCACATCCCCCGGGGCAGCGTCTTCGCTCCGGGGGACCACCCCGACCACTCGGCCGTCGGAACACTGGTCCGTGATGCGTTGACGTCGGATGCAGCCGTGGGGCCCGGCATCCGGTACTTCGTGGGATACCCCTCCGAGAACCTGCCGCGCAACCTCGAGGGGGCGGTCCTCGACTCCAAGGTGGACACCTACCGCATCTACACGCAGCAGGACCAGGTGATCCGCTGCGCCGATCGCACCGCGTGCCTCAAGACCCGCAAGTTCGGCGAGTGGCTCCAACGGTCCTACGCCAAGACCGAGGTCGAGCTTCAGATGGGCTGAGCCGCGCGCATTCGGCGGCCCGGGCCTCCGCTGCGTTCCGTCGGTAGACGAGGCGTCAGTGCTGGTAGGTGCCGTGGAGGATCGCCCGTCCGAGCGTTGTGAACGCCAGATTGAACGACACCACAGCGGGGGAGGCGTCGGCGTCGACGCCGAGCGACGGCTCGCTCACGGCGTGCACGACGAAGAAGTAACGGTGGGGTTGATCGCCCTGCGGGGGCGCGGCGCCGAGGAATCCGGCCGTGCCGCCGTCGTTGCGGACGTGGAAGGCGTCGCCCGGGAGATCGCCGGAGGCGGCTCCGGATGCCAATTCGCGGACGTCCGCCGGAACGTCGACGAGCACCCAGTGCCAGAAGCCGCTCGGGGTGGGGGCGTCGGGGTCGAAGCCCGTGATCACGAACGACTTGGTGCCCTCGGGGACGTTCGACCAGGAGAGATGCGGGGACGTATTGCCCTTGTCGGCGACCTGGGCGTCCGCGAGGGGGTGTCCGTCGGTGACGTCGTCGCTGACCACGTCGAAGGACGGTGCGGACGGAAGGAGCGGGTACGGATCGGGCGTCTGCGGACGGGAGAGATCGGCCATGAACGGAATGCTAGGACGGCGCGGTCATCCGGCGGCAGGTCTTGCATCCACCCGCGCCGGAGGATATCGGTCAGCGGCTGAGGTCGAGGAGCGAGAGGGCTGTCTCCCAGCAGCCCTCGGGAGCGGGGAGCCCGTAGTCGTTCTCGACGACGGTGCGCAGTTCGGCGGCCAGGTCGTCGACGGAGGGCTGCGCGTCGAGGGCGTCGAGAATGGGCAGAATGAGGTCGTCGTACTCGTCGTCGGGCCATCCGTGGCCGATGTGGTGGACTCCGATCGGATCCCACTCGTTGAGGACAGCGCGGATGCGCAGTGCGACGGGCGACAGTGACCGCGGCGGTGTGGACGTCTGCATAGGGGGAGTGTGGTCAGCTTCGTTAGGTGCGCGCTGAGCATCGCCGATGCGTCCGGTGCGTGATGCACATCTGCACCGCGGTGGCGTGGGAGCGTGATCCGCCGATCGGTCTCACCCCACCCCGCCGGGTGGCGGGGCTGCGGGGTTTCGGGCTCGGATAGGGCAACCATCGCGATAACGTCGAAGGGCGCCCGAGGGCGAGGGGAAACCCGCAATCCGTCGCCGGGGGGCGAAGTACAGGACGGAGTCGCCGTGAGGGACATCGACGAGCCTTCGGGCGCCGAACAGGCACCCGACGAATCGGCGTCGCCGCGCCGGTCCGGGATATCCCGGAGAGCGCTGGTGTTCGGCGGCGTCGCCGTGGGCGGACTCGCCGCGCTCGGTGGTGGCGCCCTCGTCTACCGCCAGATCCGGCGCTCGGCGCCCCCGGAAGGAACCTGGGTCAAGCTCAGTCCCATCGTTCCCGTCCCCGATGCCTCCCCGCGGGCTCCGTCCCCCGCTCTCGAGGAGCCGGGGGAAGACACGACCGTCGCGGTCTGGGCTCATGCCGACGACGACATCATCTTCGCCAATCCCCATCTCGCGGGGATCATCGGCTCCGGGGCGACCCTGCGCACGGTCTTCGTCACCGCGGGCGACGCGGGACGGGGCCTCGGCTACGCGCAGCAGCGCGAGGCCGGCATCCGGGCCGCGTACGACGAGATGCGCGGCAGCACGCAGCCCTGGAACACCTCCCAGCTGACGCTGCGAAGCGGCGCACGGGTCACACGCTTCGTGCCCGCCGACGATCCGCGGCTGTCGATCACCGTGCTCCGATTGCCGGACGGGAACCTCAGCGGGAAGGGGTTCCCGACGACGGGCGAGGCCGGTCTCACCCAGCTCATCAACGGCACGGTGCCCGCTCTCGCGCCGATCGATGACGGCCCGACGCTCGACGCGCGTCGTCTTTCGGAGACCATCGCCGAGCTGATCCACGCCGGTCGTCCCGATCGCATCACGACCAACATCCCGCACGAGAGCGCCTTCGCGCGGGGGGATCACCCCGATCACTCGTGCGTCGGATCGCTCGTCCGAGCGGTGGCACCGGTCGTGGGGATCGCACCCGAGGCTGTCACGTACTACATCGGTTATCCCTCGCAGCACGAGCCCATCAACGTCGAGGGAGAGGCCCTCGATGAGAAGGTCGACGTCTACGCGACCTACGCGGCGCAGGATCCCGTCGTCACCTGCGATAGCGCGGCGGCCTGCCTCGCGCAGCCCGGCTTCGGGCAGTGGCTGCGCCGCTCCTACGGCAAGGCGGAGGGGGAGCTCCGGTTGACCTGAGCCTCCCGCTCGGCGGTCAGCGTCGATCGGCCGGCGAGCCGGCGCGTTGCGCGATCAGGGCGGCCTCGACCCGCGACGACACCGACAGCTTGTTGAGGATCGAGCTGACGTGATCTTTGACGGTGGCGGAGCTGAGGTGCAGCCGGCGTCCGATCTCGGCGTTCGAGTCGCCCGTGGGCAGGTATCCGAGCACGTCGCGCTCGCGGTCGGTGAGAAGAGCGACGCGACGCGAGGCGTCGAGGTCGGGTCTCCCGGCGTAACCCTCCACGAGGGCGCGCGAAACCTCCGGGGAGAGGACGACCCCACCCGCGACGAGAGAACGGACCATCGCCGCGAGGTGCGCGGGATCGGTGTCCTTGACGAGGAATCCCGAGGCGCCGTCCCGCAGGGCGCGGGTGATGGACTCGTCGGCCGCGAACGTCGTCAGGATGCCGACCACCGGCCGTTCCGCGTCATCGCGGAGGGCCGCGAGGATGTCGAGGCCGCCGACTCCCGGCATCCGGATGTCGAGGAGGACGAGGTCAGGGCGAAGCGCGCGGATGACGGCGAGCGCATCGGGTCCATCCACGGCGGCGACCACCTCGATGTCATCGGCCGCGTTCAGGATGAAGGAGAAACCGGAGCGGACGAGCGCCTCATCGTCGACGACAACCACCCGGATCACGACTGTCACTGTACGCCGAGACGACGAAACCGCCCCGGCGGAGCGGGGCGGCAAGCCGGGACGAGGCGCGATACGTGGGGCTCAGCGCCTCGCCCCGGGGTTCAGGGGAGGTCAGTCCTCCGAAACGGTGACGGTGACCTCGATGTTGCCGCGCGTCGCGTTGGAGTAGGGGCAGACCTGATGCGCCTCGTCGGCGAGCTGCTGGGCGAGATCGTGCTCGATGCCGGGCAGGACGACCTCGAGAAGCACGGCGAGCTGGTAGCCGCCCTGACCGTTGGGGCCGATGTGGACGCGGCCGCCGACCGAGGAGTCTTCGATCGTGACCTTGCGCGCGCGGGCGACGGAGTGCAGAGCGCTGTGGAAGCAGGCGGCGTAACCGGCGGCGAAGAGCTGTTCGGGGTTGGTGCCGGCGCCGGAGCCGCCGAGCTCCTTGGGGGGAGCGACGTCGAGGTCGAGGTAGGTGCCGGCCGTGACGTGACCGAGGCGGCCCTGGCCGGTGGAGACGGCTTCGGCGGTGTAGAGAACGTCCATGGTGTTCCTTTCTGGGGACGGTGGGGAGGCGATCGTCAGGCCGTGTGGCGCGTCGCGTGGGCGTCGCGCGCGTCGTCGGGATGGTCGCGCAGGTCTTTCATGGCTTCGGTGAGATGGCGCAGGGCGTCGATCAGTTCACGAGCGCTGGCGGCGTCGGTGAGGCCGGAGCCCGCGGCGATGCACTGCGGAACGTGGGCCAACTCGGTGCGCAGCCTCACGCCGCGCTCGGTGAGGGCGACGGTGACCACGCGCTCGTCGTCGGGCCGACGCGTTCGGGTGAGGTACCCCGCGTTCTCCATGCGGGCGAGCATGGGGGAGAGAGTGCCGGAGTCGAGCTGAAGGGCTTCTCCGAGGCTGCCGACGGTCTGCTCGCCGTCGTTCCACAGGGTGACGAGCGCGATGTACTGCGGATACGTGAGGTTCCACGGTTCCAGGAGTGCGCGATACGCCTGCGTGGTCGTGCGATTGGCGGCGTAGAGCGCGAAGCACACGAGCTGGTCGACGGCGGGCATGAATAAACTGTTGCACACAATTTAATTGTGCACAACTGATTCGCGTGCAGCTTCCGTGCACCGGGGCGACGATGTCAAGCCCTGCCATCCCCCCACGTGACATCGGAGCATGGGCGCATGATCGGCCGAAGCGACGTGAGCGCCTCCTCAGCCTCGGGGTTCCTCCCCGAGGGCGAGCGGGACCTGCTCGCCATCAATGGGCACCACTTCGAACTCGGTGCGTCGGCCGCGCCCCTCTTCGGCGATCTCGCCTGAACGCGGCGACGTCGCGCCCGGGGGAGCCGCTCGGTGGTTCGTCGTCCGCGGCGTTCTGTTCAGCCGACACTGCCGTCGGTCGCCGACACGCGTACCGTGACACCTCCGGTGAGGTCGATGCTCCACGTCGTCGCGGTGCCGTCGCGCTGGAGCTCGGCCTCTTCGACGGCGCCGCCCGTGCCCTGGGCTGCGGCGATGCGCACGGCGTCCGCCAGGGTGGTCCCGGCAGCGTCGAGCGCCGACCGGTCTTCGGCGTCGAGGGTGCCGCCGTCGGTGGAGGAGCGCACCTCCCCGCCGTCCGAGCTCACGCGAACCTCGACCTCTCGGCCGCCCGAACCGACATGCACCTCCCACGCCCCGTCGTCCGCCTCGAGCTGGAATGCGCGCCCGCCGGCGGCGGATTCAGCCGTGGTGATCGCCCGAACGGCTTCCCGATCATTGGTCGGGGTATCGCTCGCCGGGGTCAGGGGGGCGCAAGCGGCCAGGGTGAAGACACTCGCGGCGAGCAGCATGACGGCGGCGGACGGACGACTCGGGCTCATGAGGGAAGGGTAACCAGGCGCTCCGCATCGCCAAGAGGTGTTGCGCGACGGCCGCGACCTGTGCGCAACGCGTTTTACCAAGCGGGCCGCGGCGCGTCAACAGCCCCCGCACACTCAGCTTGGGCCCGAACGATGGCGGGCATGAGCGAGATCATTGCCCACCACGGACTTCTGACCGACATCGACCTTCATGTCGACGACACGGGCGGCACGGGTCGCCCCGTCGTCCTCATCCACGGCTGGCCCCTCTCGGGCGAGTCCTGGGCCCACCAGGTCCCGGCCCTGGAGGCCGCCGGCTACCGGGTCGTGACGTACGACCGTCGCGGTTTCGGGCGCAGCGACAAGCCGCGCACCGGCTACGAGTACGACACATTCAGCAACGACCTGGAGGCCGTGCTCGAAGCGCTCGACCTGCGCGACGTCACGCTCGTCGGCTTCTCGATGGGCGGGGGCGAGGTCGCGCGCTACCTGACGCGCCACGGGGCCGACCGCGTGCACAGCGTCGTCTTCGCGGCCGCCGTGCCGCCGTACCTCGCCCAGACCGACGACAACCCCGAGGGACCGCTCGACGACGCGACGGCGAACGGCATGAAGCAAGGGCTGAAGGACGACGAGAAGGCGTTCTACCACCAGTTCACGACCGACTTCTTCTCCGTCGACGGCACGCTCGCCGTCTCGGAGGCCGACCGGGCCGAGGCCGAGCGTCTCGCGAATCAGGCCGACCACCACGCCGCCCTGAAGTCGATGGAGGCCTTTGCGACCACCGACTTCCGCGAGGATCTCCCGAACGTCACGGTGCCCACCCTCGTCATCCACGGTGACAGCGACACGACCGTGCCCTTCGAGGGTTCGGGCAAGCGCACCCATGAGGCGATCGCCGGCAGCGAGCTGCACGTCGTCGCGGGGGCGCCCCACGGCGTCAATGTCAGTCACGCCGACGAGTTCAACCGTGTGCTGATCGACTTCCTGAAGCGCTGACCCGCCGCCGCGCGTCCCTCTCTCGCCCGCACCCGCGGAGGACGCGACGGATGCCGAGATGCCCCGCCACCCGACCGGTGGCGGGGCATCCGTCTTTTCGTGGACGTGGACGGTTCGGGGTGTACGGTGGGCGCGCTCGAGCCTGGGGGGAGGGGCGACGTTTGGCCGTGGCATCCGGATGGCGTAGTCTTAATCTTTGGTGCCCGCCTCTCTGCGAGCGGGTTACCCGAACGTGAGCCCTCCACCGGCCCTGTTCTCCCGTCATCGGCGGGGCAACGGACCACCGGAGCGGGATTCACGAACTCCTCCGTTCGATCAAGAAAGCAGCACTACTGTGACGCGCACTTTCACCCCCAAGGCCGCTGAGGTCACGCGCGAGTGGGTCGTTATCGACGCCACCGACGTCGTTCTCGGCCGCCTGGCCTCGCACGCGGCGGTTCTCCTCCGCGGCAAGCACAAGGCGACCTTCGCCAACCACATCGACTCTGGTGACTTTGTCATCGTGATCAACGCCGAAAAGGTCGCGCTCACGGGTCAGAAGCTCACGCAGAAGAAGGCCTACCGCCACTCGGGCTTCCCGGGCGGACTGAAGTCCGTCACCTACGACGAACTCCTCGAGAAGAACCCTGTCCGCGCGGTCGAGAAGGCCATCCGCGGCATGCTGCCCAAGAACAGCCTCGGCGCGGCGCAGCTCAAGAAGCTCAAGGTGTACCGCGGCGCCGAGCACCCCCACGGTGCTCAGCAGCCCACGGCATACACCTTCGACCAGGTCGCCCAGTAAGCGCCGCCGGATAAGGACGAAACAGTGTCGAACATCGACTCCAGCAACTACAGCACCGAGACGCCGGCCGAGCAGTCGGTCGTCGCCGCCGAGCGCCCCGTGCTCTCGGTTCCCGGCGCAGCCGTGGGCCGTCGCAAGCAGGCCATCGCCCGCGTGCGCCTCGTTCCCGGTTCGGGCACGATCACGGTCAACGGCCGCACGATCGAGGACTACTTCCCCAACAAGCTGCACCAGCAGCTGATCAACGACCCGTTCACGGTGCTCGAGCTCGCGGGCTCGTACGACGTGATCGCGCGCATCTCCGGTGGCGGCCCCTCGGGTCAGGCCGGCGCGCTGCGTCTGGGTATCGCCCGCGCGCTCAACGAGATCGACGCCGAGAACAACCGCCCGACCCTGAAGAAGGCCGGCTTCCTCTCGCGCGACGCTCGCGTCAAGGAGCGCAAGAAGGCCGGTCTCAAGAAGGCCCGCAAGGCGCCTCAGTACTCCAAGCGCTGAGTTCGATCCTCCGTATGCCTCTCTTTGGCACGGACGGGGTGCGGGGGCTGGCCAACGGCCTCCTCACCGCCGAACTCGCGCTGCACCTGGCCCAGGCGACCGCTGTCGTCCTGGGCCAGGGCCGTTCTGCGGAGGCGCGAAAGGCCGAGGGTCGTCGCCTCACGGCCGTCGTCGCCCGCGACCCGCGCGTCTCGGGAGAGTTCCTCTCGGCCGCGGTCGCCGCAGGACTGGCCTCCTCGGGCGTCGATGTGCTCGACGCGGGAGTCATCCCCACTCCCGCCACCGCGTTCCTCATCGCCGACCGCGATGCCGACTTCGGCGTGATGGTGTCGGCGTCGCACAACCCCGCCCCCGACAACGGCATCAAGATCTTCGCCCGCGGCGGCACCAAGTTGCCCGACATCGTCGAGCAGCGCATCGAGAGCGCCCTCGACTGGGACCGGCTCCAGCCCACGGGCGCCGGGGTCGGCCGCATCCGTCGCTTCGCCGACGCCGAGGATCGCTACGTGTTGCACCTCCTCGGGTCGCTGCCGCACCGCCTCGACGGGATCCATGTCGTCCTCGACTGCGCTCACGGCGCGGCGGCTGGCGTGTCGCCCGAGACCTTCAAAGACGCGGGCGCCCAGGTCACGGTCATCGGAGCCGAGCCCGACGGCCTGAACATCAACGACGGCGTGGGCTCGACGCACCTCGACGTGCTCGCTGAGGCCGTCGTGCGCCTCGGCGCCGACGTCGGCATCGCCCACGATGGGGACGCCGACCGCTGCCTCGCCGTGGATGCTCAGGGCAACATCGTCGACGGCGACCAGATCATGGCGATCCTCGCGGTCGCGATGAAGGATCGTGGTGCCCTCGCCGATGACACGCTCGTGGCGACGGTCATGAGCAACCTCGGACTCCACCGGGCGATGGAAGCCCACGGCATCCGGGTGCTCCAGACCGGTGTGGGGGACCGTTACGTGCTCGAGGCCATGAATGAGGGGGGCTACTCCCTCGGCGGTGAGCAGTCCGGACACGTCATCATGAGTGAGTTCGCCACGACCGGTGACGGACTGTTGACCGGTCTTCACCTCGTGGCCGAGATGGCCCGCCAGAACAAGACGCTGGCCGAGCTCGCCTCGATCATGACCGTCTATCCGCAGGTGCTCGTGAACGTGCGCGGCGTGGATCGCGACGGCGTGAGTGATGAGGGCGTGCAGGAAGCCGTGGCCGCGTCGACGGCCGAACTCGGCGATTCCGGTCGCGTGCTGCTGCGCGCGTCGGGCACCGAGCCGCTCGTGCGCGTGATGGTCGAGGCCGCATCCGAAGAGGATGCCCGCGCTCACGCGGATCGCCTCGCCGACGTCGTGCGGGAGCGTCTCGCGCTCTGACATTGCGACGGGGCGGGACGGGCCTCGAGCCCGCCCGCCCCGTCCTCGTTCGCAGGCAGCCCTGCGCCGGTGCTCGACACTCCCACTGACGGGATGCCGCGGTGATCAGTACTCGAGCGACTCGATGTAGCGCAGCAGGACGCCCTCGCGCAGGGCCCAGGGTGAGACCTCGAGCTCTTCGACGTCGAGGGCCTTCATCGCACGCTCGACGACGATCGCGGCGGCCACGATCTGGAACGTGCGGTCGGCGGTGATTCCGGGCAGGGCCTCGCGCGCGTCGGCGGGGATGCGTGCGAGTCGTGGGATCCAGTCCTTGAGCTCCTTACGCGGGAGGACCATCCGGTCGATGCCCGACCACCCCGGCACGGGGTAGCCCGCCAGTTTGGCGAGCGAGCGGATCGCCTTGGACGACCCCACCACGTGATCGGGACGCGGGAGCGCGGCGAAGCGTTCGGCGACCGGGGCGAGGACGGACGCCGCGTGCTGACGCAGCGCGTCGATCTCGTCGTCGCTCGGAGGGTCGTGGGGGAGGAACCGCACCGTCGAACGTCCCGCGCCGAGCGGCACGGATTCGGCGAGATCGGGGAGCTCGTCGGCGCCCCCCGCGATCTCGAGGGAGCCGCCGCCGATGTCGAAGAGCAGGATCTGTCCCGCCGACCACCCGAACCAGCGACGGACCGCGAGGTAGGTGAACCGGGCTTCGGTCTCACCTCCCAGCACCTGGAGAGGCTGTCCGAGAACTTCTTCGATGAGGGCGATGACCTCTTCGCCGTTGGTCGCATCCCGCACCGCGGAGGTCGCCGTCGCGAGGAGCTCGTCGACCCTCTCGGCCCGGGCGCGATCGCGCGCGGCGGTCACGGCATCCACCAATCCCTGCACCCCCTCTGCGGAGATCGACCCGTCCGGAAGGAGGTAGCGCATGAGTCGGAGTACGGAGCGGTGCGAGGTGGTGGCGGTCGGGCGTCCTCCCGCCCGGGCGTTCGCGACGAGCAGGTGGACGGTGTTCGAACCGATGTCGAGGACTCCCAGGCGCACGGTCCGAGCGTAGTGGCCGCGCTGCGACGCTCGGGGGCCGCGGGGGAGAGGGGCGGGTAGCATGAGCGAGTGTCCGCCGCCGAGACCGCAGCTCCCGCGCCGTCGCTGAGCCCTTACCGTCAGATCGATCGCGACGATTGGGCTCGTCTGGCCGGCGGGCTGGAGCAGCCGCTGACCGAGAACGAGATCGTGCAGCTGCGCGGCATCGGCGACCGACTGGACCCTCGCGAGGTCGCCGAGGTCTACCTGCCGCTGAGTCGTCTGCTGAGTCTGTATGCGCGGGCGACGCGTCGACTCGGCGCCGACACGAGCACCTTCTTGGGCGAGCCGGACGCGACGACTCCGTTCGTCATCGGAGTAGCGGGATCGGTGGCGGTGGGCAAGTCGACGATCGCGCGGCTGCTGCGCGAGCTGATGAGCCGCTGGCCCGACACCCCCCGAGTGGAGCTGGTGACCACCGATGGCTTCCTCTACTCGAACGCCGAGCTCGAACGGCGCGGCCTCATGGACCGCAAGGGCTTTCCCGAGTCATACGACCGTCGAGCGCTCGTGGAGTTCCTCAGCGAGGTGAAGTCGGGAGCAGAAGAAGCGCGGGCTCCCTTCTACTCGCACGTGCGGTACGACATCATGCCGGACGCGCACGTCACGGTGCATCGTCCCGACGTCGTCATCGTCGAGGGGCTGAACGTGCTGCAGCCGCCGCCCTCGCCGAACGAGGTCGCGGTGAGTGACCTGTTCGACTTCTCGATCTACGTCGATGCGGACGCGGCGCACATCGAGCGCTGGTACGTCGATCGCTTCCTCGCCCTGCGCGACAACGCCTTCACCAATCCGACCTCGTTCTTCAAGGTGTTCGCCGATATCAGCGACGAAGAGGCCGTCGAGCGCGCCCTCGGCTACTGGCGCGAGATCAACCTGCCGAACCTCGAAGAGAACGTGCTGCCCACGCGCCACCGCGCCAAGCTCGTCCTGCAGAAGGGTGCGGACCACACCGTCGAGACGGTGCTGCTGCGCAAGCTCTGAGCATTCCGACGCCGGTGCGGCCGCAGTAGTGGCTCGGTAGTGCCAGGGGCTACCGGCATCCGCGTGTTCTCGCGGTTCTTCGAGCCCGCCGTGCGGGTGAGCCGCACTGCTCCCGTACCTGAGGACGAGCGCGCGGAGGTCCGCAGTACTGGGTGTTCGGACCCGTAGCGATCCCCGTAGCCCTGCATGTTCTCAGCGTTCTCATAGCGCTTTTAAATGATCCGTACGGCTGTCGGAAGGCCGCAGAGGGCGCTGCACACGCGCGTCCCGAGCACCAGGTACAGGAGTGTTTCTATGGATCGCGCGAATCAGGGGACGTCCGGGTCATCGCCCGGGCGGGCCGGGTCACGGAGAAGGAGCGCGGTGTGGACGCGCTCGCGGATCGGACGGGCGTCGGTCAAGACGGCCGCGGCGGTGGGGGCCGCCTCTCTCAGCTTGTTCGGCGGTGTCACCGCCGCGAACGCCGCCCCCGGTGACGTCTCCAACGCCTCGGGGACCTTCCTCGGCGGGTCGATCCTGAGCCTCATCGACCTTGACGACGTGGTCCTGCTCGAAGGGGCCACGGCCACCAACGGGGGCACCGAGGAGACGGTGACCGACTACAACACGCTCGACCTGACCGCGGTGGGCGTCGTGAACGTCACCGCTCCGGGCGGCGTGCAGGTGCCGATCGACCTCGGCTCGCTCGGCGTCGTCGGCCAGTACGCCAGCGCCGACCCCGACGGCTCCTCGGTGGGGGCGTCGGGTGCCGTCGGCTCGGGCGGCATCATCGGTACGGGCGCTCCGGCAACCGGCCCGTTGAGTCTCAGCCTCGGCGGCGCCGTCGACACGCTCGCGGGATCCGTGGCCGCTGAACTGGTCGACGAGATCACCGGACTCGACCTCACGCTGGGTGCCGTGTCGGCACGGGCAGCGCAGGACGCGCCCGCCGGCGCGACCAGCAGCTACACCATCGCGGGCGGACAGCTCGTCATCGACAGCGCCACCCTCTCTGCGCTGACCGCAGAGCTGAACACCGCGGTCGGGGGACTGCAGGCCTCGCTCGACAACGTGGACGGCCTCGTCAACGGCGGCGTCGCGAGCGTCCTGGGGGCACTCGGGGTTCAGACCAACCTGTCGGTGGGCACGACCAGCCTCACCGGCGCGATCAGCGGCCTGCTGACCGGGCAGATCACCTCCGATGAGTACCCGGGCGTCGTCATCGACCTGGGCACGGGCGAGATCATCGTCGACCTTGACGAGATCGGCCGCCTGAACAACCTTCCCGCGGGGGCAGAACTCCTCGGTGCGCAGACGCTGCCGTACATCCAGGATGCCGTCGTGGATGCCGTCACGGGCCTCACCGATCGCATCGACACGGCCGTCCTCAACGCCGTGCGCGGCATCTCGGTCACCGGTGGGGTCGTCATCCCGCCGATCCTCATCACCCCGCAGGTTCCTGTGCTGAGCGTGAACACCACGATCGGCCAACTGCTCGATGGGGACACCTCCGGCATCGTCGTGCTCGGCGGGATCACGCTCCCCGTGGGACTCGGCGCCGTCGCCGGCGCGATCCTCGCACCCGTGCAGGCCATCGTCGCCAATGTCGGTGCCGCGGTCGACGTCGTGGTCACCCCGGTGACGACCGTCCTCTCGCCCGCGCTGGGGACCGTTCTGCCGGCAGTCGCCAGCGTCACGGTCAACAACCAGTCGACGAGCCCCGAGGGTGTCTTCTCGATCACGGGAGCCATCATCACGGTGCTGCCCGGCTCGATCGCGACGACCATCGAACTGGCCAACGCCACGGTCGGCCCCAACGCACTCGACGACAACGCCGACGTGACGATCACGACGCCCGAGACCGGCGATGAGTTCGTCGTTCCCGGACCGGACGACGTGTCGGATGTGACGGTCACCGGAACCGGCGAGCCCGACGCGGTCATCACCGTCTCGATCCCCGGTCAGGAGGATCAGGTCGTCACGGTGACTCCGCAGGGAACGTGGACGGCGGTCTTCACGGATCTGCCCGTCGGCGACTACACCGCCACGGCCACACAGGACGCCGACGGCACCACCGCGACGGTCGACTTCTCGGTCGTCGAGGCGCCCGATGTGGTCATCACCGCTCCGACACCCGACCAGATCTTCGTGGTCCCCGGGGTCGACGACACGACCGACGTGACCGTCACCGGAACCGGTTTCCCGGGCTCGAACGTCGACGTTGAAATCGGCGGGACGATCCAGACGGTCCCGGTGGGACCGGAGGGAACCTGGACCGCGACGTTCACCGACCTGCCGATCGGCGACTACAGCATCACCGCGACCCAGGAGTTCGATGGATCGACCGACACGGTGGACTTCTCGATCGCCGAGACGCCCGACGTCGTGATCGAGGAGCCGGTCGACGGCACCGAGATCGCCATCGGCCAGATCGACGGCGTCGCCACGGTGACCGTCTCGGGAACTGCCTCGCCGGACGCGACCGTCACGGTCGAGCTCGACAACGGCGCCACGGAGACCACCACCGCGGCTGCCGACGGCACGTGGAGCGTGGATTTTGCCGACCTGCCCATCGCCGACTACACGGCGACGGCGACCCAGGATGCCGACGACTCGGTGGACACCGTCTCGTTCAGCGTCGTGCTCGCCGAGGCCGTGGAGATCACGGCGCCGATCGCCGGCACGGAGTACGAGGTCGGCGAGCCGGACGCGACGCGCTCGGTGACCGTGACCGGTACCGGCCAGGCCGGTGCCGAGGTCACCGTCTCGGTCCCGACTCTCGGTGCGCAGACGACGACCGTCACCAGCGCAGGTCTCTGGTCGGTCGTCTTCACGGACGTCCCCGTGGGCGACTTCTCGGTGACAGCGGTGCAGGACATCGACGGCTCGATCGCCACGACGTCGTTCTCGGTGACCGCGGTCGCCGCGGATGCCGACGCTGACGTGCTCGATGCGGATGTCCTGGACATCGACGCGGATGCTGACGTGCTCGACGCGGACGCTGACGTGCTCGATATCGACGCGGATGCCGATGTGCTCGATGCGGACGCCGACGTGCTGGACATCGATGCTGACGTGGCCGACATCGACATCGTCGACGCGGATGCCGATGTGCTCGATGCGGACGCTGACGTGCTGGACATCGATGCCGACGCTGACGTTCTCGACGCCGACGCCGATGTGCTCGATATCGACGCGGATGCCGATGTGCTCGATGCGGACGCCGACGTGCTGGACATCGATGCCGACGTGGCCGACATCGACATCGTCGACGCGGATGCCGATGTGCTCGATGCGGACGCCGATGTGCTCGATATCGACGCGGATGCCGATGTGCTCGATGCGGACGCCGACGTGCTCGACATCGACGCGGACGCCGACGTGCTGGACATCGATGCCGACGTGGCCGACATCGACATCGTCGACGCGGACGCCGACGTGCTCGACGCCGACGCCGACGCGCTGGATATCGACGCGGACGTGCTGGATATCGACGCGGACGTGCTGGATATCGACGCTGACGTTCTCGATGCCGACGCTGACGTGCTCGACGCGGATGCCGACGTGCTGGACATCGACGCCGACGCCGACGCCGACGCCGACGTTCTCGATGCGGACGCGACGGATGCTGACGCGACGGATGCTGACGCGACGGATGCTGACGCGACGGATGCTGACGCGACCGATGCGGACGCGACCGATGCCGACGCGACCGACGGTGACGTCACCGTACAGGCCCGTGCCGACGTCCTCCTTCCGCAGATCGTTCGGGGGATCGGCGTCAGCCAGACCGTGGTCGTCCAGGGCTTCCAGCCCGGGGAGACGGTCTCGGCGACGGTGAACTCCACGCCGTTCGAGCTCGCCCCGGTGACCGCTGATGCAGCAGGCTCGGCGCGCATGACCTTCGAGGTCGGTGCCGACTTCGAACTCGGCGCCCACCGGGTGGAGGTACGCGGTTCGGTCACGGGTGAACTCCCGACCGAGCGAGAGAACACCGCCTTCACCGTGACGGCGCAGCCCGCCGCCGCGGGGAACGGCGGGGGCTCGTCCCTCCCGGCCACCGGCGTGGACCTGAACGGACCTCTCGTCGGCGGCCTCGCGGCAGCACTGATCGTGGCCGGTGCGACTCTGTGGACCCTGCGTCGACGGAGCGCCAGCGGAGAGCAGCGCTGACGATGACCACCACGGCGGAGGAAGCACCCGCATCGGGGGTGTCGGACGGGCCTTCCTCCGCCCGGCGGTCGGGCCGGGTCATGGCGGCGGTCGCCGCCGCCATGACCCTGGCCATCGTCCTCGGCTACGCCTTCGTGGCGGTGTCGTTCACCATCCCTTCGAGCCCGACGCGTCCCGCCGTGTCGGCAGCCTTCTCTCCGTACTTCACGCAGCGGTGGAACGTGTTCGCGCCGAACATCATGAAGGTCAACCGCTCGCTCCAGATCCAGGTGCAGTGGCGCGAGGACGGCGAGCTCCAGCGCAGCGAGTGGGTCGACGTCACCGACGCGGAGTTCTCCGCGGCGCGCGGCATCCCGACGCCGTCTCGGATTTCGAAGAACAGCTTCAACGCCGCCCAGGCCTACCTGACGCGGTATCAGGCGCTCAGCGCGGAGCAGCGGGACCGGGTGCGCGATACCTTCATCCGTCGCGTCAACGACGGGGCGTTCGCGCCGATGGATCCGTCGGCCCTGCTCGAGGAGATCGACGGTCTCGGGGGCAGTCGTGCGGCGTTGGTGAGCTACCTGAGGTACGACTACATGCTCGTCCGTTTCGCCTCCGCCTTCGGCAGCGCGTACTTCGATCGCGATGTCGAGCGCGTCCGGTGGCGTATCGAGCACGATCGGCCGAACGACTTCCTGCATCGCTTCGATGCGGAGCGGCAGACGGAACCGTCGTACACGACATTCGGGTGGCGACAGCCGGCGGTCGCTCCGTCCGACGAGGTGCAGGCCATCTACGACGAGGTCATCGAGAGGTACACGGGACGATGAGCCGAGCGGCATCCGTCGACGAGGAACGCCCCGTCGAGACCCTGAGCCTGCGGAAGCGATTCGCCCCCGCGACGCTATGGCCCCGCCTGCAGGACTGGCTGACCGCGCGGAAGCACTCCACGATCGGGTTCTCGGTCCTGCGTGTGCTGTTCGGCGTCTCGATGCTGATCGTGCTCGTTCCGAGCTACGCCGACCGCCACTATCTCTGGGGTGCGGGAGCCTGGTGGGTCGACCCCGAGGCCGACCGCCGGGGGTGGTGGGAACCGTTGCGCCTGCTGTTCCCCAAAGACAACGCGCTCGTCTTCGACCTCTCGTTCCACGTGCTGCTCGCGCTCGCGGTCCTGTTCGTGGTGGGCTTCCAGACGCGGTGGGTGACCCCGGTGCTGCTGGTGTTCTGGGTGGGGCTGTCGACGAACAGCACGCTGCTCGGCAACGGCGGCGACACGCTCATGAGGATCGTGCTCTTCTTCGTTGTCTTCGCCGACCTCAGCCGGCATCTCTCGGTCGATGCGTGGATCCGACGGCGCCGCGGCATCCGCCCCTCGCATCGTGCCGGACGGATGCCGACCTGGGTGCCGACGTGGCTGGGTATCTGGACCCATAACACGGTGCTCATCCTCTGCGTGTTCCAGATCCTGCTCGCCTACCTCGTCTCGAGTTTGTTGAAGTTCCAGGGCGAGGAATGGCTGAACGGGACGGCGATCTACTACGCGCTGAGCATCGAACAGTTCCACGTGCTCCCCGCGCTCAGCCAGCTCGCGTGGCAGTCGGCGCCGGTCGTGGCGCTGGCGACCTGGGCGGCGCTGTGGGTGCAGATGCTGTTCCCCGTGCTCATCCTGTGGAAGCCGACGCGCTACGCGGCGGTACTGGTGATCACGGGGATGCACCTGAGCATCGCAATCCTGCTCGGGCTCTGGCCCTTCTCGCTCGCGATGATCGCGCTCGACCTCTTGCTGGTCCGGGACGGGTCATGGAATCGCCTGGGCGCGCGGCTCGGGGCGCTGCGGAGGGGTTTGCTCAGCCCCGCCACGTAGACTCGAACCCATGTGCGGAATCATCGGTTACGTGGGTCCTCGGCAGAGCCAGGACATCCTTCTGGCGGGTCTGTCGCGTCTGGAGTACCGGGGGTACGACTCCGCCGGCATCGCCGTGATCGACGGCGACGGACAGCTCGACATGCGCAAGCGCGCGGGGAAGCTCGCCGTTCTGCGTGACGACCTCGAGTCCACGCCCATGCCGAACGGCACCACCGGCATCGGCCACACCCGCTGGGCGACGCACGGCGGCCCCACCGACGCCAACGCCCACCCGCACCTGGCCGACGACGACAAGCTCGCCGTCATCCACAACGGCATCATCGAGAACTTCGCCGAGCTCAAGAGCGAGCTCGTCGGCGACGGTTTCGCGTTCCGCAGCGAGACCGACACCGAGGTCGCCGCGGTCATGATCGGCCGCGAGTACGCGCGAACCAAGGATCTGGTGCAGGCGTTCCGCTCGGTCGTCTCGCGCCTCGAGGGGGCCTACACGCTCCTCGCCATGCACGAGGACCACCCGGGCCTGGTCGTGGGAGCGCGTCGCAACTCCCCGCTCGTGATCGGTCTCGGCGAGGGCGAGAACTTCCTCGGCTCCGATGTCGCCGCCTTCGTGGAGCACACGCGCAACGCGCTGGCGATCGGCCAGGACGAGATCGTGGCCATCACCCCCGAGGGCGTCGAGGTCACCGACTTCTCGGGCGCCCCCGTCGAGGTCGAGGCCTTCGAGGTCACCTGGGACGCCTCGGCCGCCGAGAAGGGCGGCTGGTCGTCGTTCATGGCCAAGGAGGTCTCCGAAGAGCCCGAGGCCGTCGCGAACACCATCCGCGGCCGTATCCACGAGGGCCGCGTCGAGATTCCCGAACTCGACGGCATGGACGACTTCCTCGCCGACATCGATCGCATCCTCGTCATCGCCTGCGGCACCGCCGCCTATGCCGGCATGGTCGGCAAGTACGCCCTCGAGACCTGGACACGCGTTCCGGTCGACGTCGAACTGGCGCACGAGTTCCGCTATCGCAACCCCGTGCTCACCCCTCGCACGCTGGTCGTCTCGATCAGCCAGTCGGGCGAGACCATGGACACCCTCATGGCTGTCAAGTACGCCCGTTCGCGCGGCGCGAAGACCCTGTCGATCTGCAACACCCAGGGTGCGACGATCCCGCGCGAGTCCGATGCGATCGTCTACACGCACGCCGGCCCCGAGGTCGCCGTCGCCTCGACGAAGGCGTTCGTCGCCCAGATCACCGCCCTGTACCTGCTGGCTCTGCACGTGGGTCGTGTGCGCGGCGCGGTCGACCCCATGGTCGCCGTCGAGGCCGTCACCGAGCTCGAAGCCGTGCCCGGCAAGATCGCCCGCGTGCTCGAGACCGAGCAGGCCCGCATCGAGCAGCTCGCGCACTGGATGGCCGACACCCGTTCGGTGCTGTTCCTCGGACGCAACGTCGGATACCCGATCGCGCTCGAGGGGGCGCTCAAGCTCAAGGAGCTGGCCTACATCCACGCCGAGGGCTTCGCGGCCGGCGAGCTCAAGCACGGCCCCATCGCGCTGATCGAACCCGGTCAGCCGGTCTTCGTCGTCGTTCCCAGCCCGCGCGGCTCGGGCGAGATGCACAAGAAGGTCGTCTCGAACATCGAGGAGATCCGCGCCCGCGGCGCTCGCGTCATCGCGATCGCCGAGGAGGGCGACGTCGCGGTGCTCCCCGCCGCCGACGAGGTCCTGCGCATCCCACTGGCCGCGCCCCTGTTCGAGCCGCTCCTTGCCGTGGTGCCGCTGCACATCTTCGCGATGGGCCTGGCCGAGGCGAAGGGCCTCGACGTGGACCAGCCGCGCAACCTCGCCAAGTCGGTGACGGTCGAGTAGGTCTCGCATCGAAGGGGCCGGATGCCGTGGCATCCGGCCCCTTCGTCGTCTCGGTGTCGGCGAGCACCGGCAGAATAAGAGGGATGCCAGGAGGGGAGCGCGCATGATCGTCGGTATCGGCGTCGACCTCGTCGACGTTCCGCGGTTCGAGGAGCACGTGCGGCGCACCCCTCGGCTGGTTCCCCGCCTGTTCTCGGTAGGCGAGCGCACGCTGAAGCCCCGCTCCCTCGCGGCGCGCTATGCGGCGAAGGAAGCCCTGATCAAGGCGCTCGGCGGCTCCGACGGCGTGCACTGGACCGACATCGAGGTCACGTCGGAGGCGTCGGGGCGACCGGTCTTCTCGCTCAGCGGCGAGACGGCCGCCACGGTCGCTCGGCGGGGGATCACGGCCCTGCACCTGTCGATGTCGCACGATGCGGGGCTCGCCACGGCGTATGTCGTCGCCGAGTCCCTTCCCGGCACTGAGGTGCCGGCATCCGCGATCCCGCCCCTCCGAGAGGACGACGCATGACGATGGCACCGGGAGTGCTGCGCGAGGCGGCGGTCGACGTCGACGCGATCACCGAGAACGTGCGCCACCTGCGCGCGCTGACAGGGTCCGAGATCATCGCGGTCGTCAAGGCCGCGGGCTACGGACACGGGGCGCATCGTGCCGCCGTCGCGGCGCTTCGCGGGGGTGCGACACGCATCGGCGTGTCCGACATCGATGAGGCGCTGGCCCTGCGCCGTGCCGGCATCACCGCGCCGCTCTTCGCGTGGCTGCACGCCCCGGGCGCGTCGTTCGCCGAGGCCGTGCGCGAGGAGATCGAGCTCGGTATCTCCGACATCGACCAGCTCTTGCGTGCGGCTGAGGCCGCCCACGGCGAGCAGTCCGCGGCCGTGCACCTGAAGATCGAGACCGGGCTGTCACGCAACGGGATCGCCCCCGCCGACTGGCGCACGGTGTTCTCCGAGGCCGCGCGTCTCGAACGCATCGGTCGGCTGCGCGTGGTCGGGCTGTTCTCGCACCTGTCGAACACGAGCGAGGCCGACGACCGTGCTGCTCTCGCCCGGTTCGAAGAGGGAGTGGTGCTCGCGGCATCCGTCGGCCTCACTCCGCCGCTGCGGCACATCGCGGCCACGAACGCGGCGATCGCGCTGCCGGAGGCCCGGCTCGGGTGCGTGCGGATCGGTATCGGTCTCTACGGCATCTCCCCCTTCGGCGACCGCTCGTCGGCCGACCTGGGCCTGCGTCCGGCGATGACCCTGCGTGGCGCGGTCGCGGCGGTCCGGCGGGTCCCCGCGGGCACGGGGGTGTCGTACGGGTACGACTACCGCACCGAGCGTGAGACGATGCTCGCGCTGATCCCGCTCGGTTACGCCGACGGTGTGCCGCGGCAGGCGTCGGGCCGGGGGCCCGTCTCGATCAACGGCCGTCGGTTCCGCGTCGCCGGACGGATCGCCATGGATCAATTCGTCGTCGACGTGGGCGACCACCCGGTCGCCGTGGGGGATGAGGCCGTCCTCTTCGGCGACCCGACTCTGGGTGTGCCCTCGGCGCGCGACTGGGCGGACGCCGCCGACACCATCGACTACGAGATCGTCACGCGCGTGGGTGCCCGCGTGCCCCGACGGGAGGTTCGCGCGTGAGTGTTCCCGACGCACTGCTCGGCGAGCGGGTCATCGACGGCCCGAGCGACATGGAAGAACTGGGCCGGCGGATCGGTCGCGATCTCGCCCCCGGCGACGTGGTCGTGCTGACCGGGCCCCTCGGCGCGGGCAAGACGACCCTGACCAGGGGAATCGGCGAGGGGCTCCGCATCCGCGGGCCCGTCCAGAGCCCCACCTTCGTGATCGCCCGCACGCACCCGTCGCTCGTCGGGGGAACGCCGCTCGTGCACGTCGACGCCTATCGTCTGGGGGCCGCGGTCGAGCTCGACGACCTCGACATCGACGTGGCGGGCTCTGCCGTGATCGTGGAGTGGGGGCGCGGCGTCGCCGAGTACCTCGCCGACGCGTGGTGGGAGATCGAGATCGACCGACAGGTCGGGGGACGCGGGGTCGACAACGCCTGCGGCGAGATCGCCGTGCACACCGTCGAGCTCGACGCCGACGCGCCGCGGAGGGTCACGATCTCGCGTCGCCCCTGAACCCCGCGCGACGGGCGAGAGGCGTGCGGGGGCGTTCTGCTCCCGCACGGATCGCGGGAGCACGGTCCGCCGCCCATACCGCGCGGAGGGCCCGGAGGGTCTCGACCGGCTGCTCGACGTGGGCGAAGTGCCCGCTGTCGTCGAGGACGCGGTCGTCGTAGTCGTGGATCAGGCGTTCCCACTCGCGGGCGTCGCGCTCGGCGACGAAGACGTCGTGCGCTCCGCGCACGCAGCGCACCGGGCATGCGATGCGGCGCCACACGCCGTCGTCGTGTGCGCGCGAGAGCCGGGCTGCCGCCAGAAAGGCCGCGGGGCGGATCTCGTCGGCGAGATCGTCGGTCACGGACCGGTCGATGTTCTGCGGATGCCGGAACAGAGGACGTGCCAGCCGGTGCAGGGCTCCTGTGCGGCGCAGCAGCTGCAGCAGCGGACGGGCGAGGGGGCCGAGGCCGCGCAGCACCCGCATCGCGAGCATCATCCCCGCCAGCCACGGCAGTCGCCGCGCGCTGCGCACGGGATGCCGGGCGATCGCGCGTGCCCCGGCACCGCTGGGCGAGACCACCCCCGCGGCGACGGTCTCGCGGGGGAAGCGCGCGGCGACGTCGAGGGCTATCACGCCGCCGAGGGAGTGCCCGACGACGCGCCACCGCGGATAGCCGAGCGCGCGGGCGACGGCCGCGACCGCCACGGCCATTTCGGCCGGCTCCGGCACGGGCCCCGGCGTCTCGCCCCAGCCCGGCAGATCGATCGCGACGATGTCGGACAGGGGCAGGCGTAGGCCGTCGGATGCCGCGATCATCGGAATCCAGGTGCGCCAGGAGCCCGCCGCCCCGTGCAGCAGGACGGTGGCCACGGGGCTTCCCGAACGTCGACCCGCGTGGACGACGAGCGGCGCCGCCCCGGTGGGGACGACGACGCGGCGCAGGCCGAGGGTGCTGGCATCCATGCCCCCTCTTCGGAGCGGAGGGCGGAGTCGGATGCCGCCGAGGAGCGGCCGGATACGCTGGAAGCGTGATTCTCGGCATCGACACGTCCCTCGGCACCGCCGTCGCCGCGATCGCCCGCGACGGGGAGGTGCTCGCCGACGAGCACAGCTCCAACCCGCTCGGCCACGCCGAGGTGATCGGCGACCTGCTGCGCCGGGCCACGGTCGCGACGCCCGCGCCCACGCACGTCGCGATCGGCATGGGGCCCGGCCCCTTCACCGGGTTGCGCGTGGGCATCGCCACCGCTCGCGTGTACGCACTCGGACGAGGCGTCCCGGTGGTCCCCGTGCCCAGCCACGACGGCATCGCCCTGGGACTCCTCCTTTCCGATGCCCTGACGGGAACGGACACGGGCCGCTTCGCCGTCGTCACCGACGCGCGGCGCAAGGAGTTCGCCTACAGCGTCTACGAGGGCATCGACGACGACGGCCTTCCCCTGCGGGTATCGGAGGCGCAGCTGTGCCCCCGTGACGACCTCGACTCTCGCCTCGACGCCGCGGGCGCCCGCCGCTACGACGCCACCACGGTGTCGGCGGCGATGATCGCGCTCGCCGCGGCGCGCGCCCTCGATGCCGACCGCACGCTCGCGTGTTCCGAGCCGCTGTACCTGCGCAGCCCCGACGTGGTCGCCGCGCACGCGCCGAAGAGGGTGAGCTAATGGTGACGCGCACGGCCACCGTCGATGACCTCGACGCCATCATGGCCCTCGAGCGCACGTCATTCCCGACCGACGCGTGGAGTCCCGCGATGATGCGCGAAGAGCTCGCCTCGCCGCACGGCTGGTACGTCGTCGTCGAAGAGACGGGGCGGCTCGTCGGCTACGCGGGTCTGCGCGCGGTGCGCGGTGCTCGGGATGCCGACATCCAGACGATCGCCATCGCCGAGGCCGCGCGCGGCCGGGGGCGGGGGCGCGCCCTGCTGACGGCGCTGCTGGAGGAGGCGGTGCGCCGAGAGGTGCACGACGTGTTCCTCGAGGTGCGCGCCGACAATCCGACGGCACAGGAGCTGTACCTGTCGGAGGGGTTCGCCGAGGTCGGTCGCCGCCCCCGCTACTACCAGCCCGACGACGTCGACGCGATCGTCATGCGGCTCGACCTGCGCGGTTGGTCCGCGCGGCGTGCCGAGGCCGCGGATGGGGCGGCGCCCCGTGCCGCAGAATCGGACCGATCCCACGGAATCGGATCAGAGGCGTCGACCGATCCGCGTCCGGTGCACTCGTCCGAATCCGTGACATCTTCCGCCTCCGGAAAGGGTTGGTGCTGATGGACGCGCCCCTCGTACTCGGTATCGAGACCAGCTGCGACGAGACCGGCATCGGCATCGTCCGCGGCCGACAGCTGCTCAGCAACACGATCGCCTCCAGCATGGACGAGCACGCCCGCTACGGCGGCGTCGTACCCGAGGTCGCCGCGCGAGCCCACCTCGAGGCGCTCCACCCCTCGATCGACGCGGCTCTCGCCGAAGCCGGCGTCACCCTGGCCGATCTCGACGCCGTGGCGGTGACGAGCGGTCCCGGCCTGGCCGGCGCGCTGATGGTCGGCGTGGGCGCGGCGAAGGGGCTCGCTGTCGCCCTCGACAAGCCCCTCTACGCGGTCAACCACTTGGTCGGACACATCGCCGCCGACATCCTCGACGCCGACGCGGGGGAGATCGAATACCCCACCGTCGCCCTGCTCGTCAGCGGCGGGCACACCTCCCTCTTACTGGTGCGCGACCTGACGAGCGACGTCGAGCTCCTCGGCGAGACGATGGATGACGCCGCGGGCGAGGCCTTCGACAAGGTCGCACGCCTGCTCGCGCTCCCGTACCCCGGCGGTCCTGAGATCGATCGGGCCGCGGCCGAGGGCGACCCCACCGCGATCCGCTTCCCGCGCGGGCTCTCACGGGCGTCCGACATGGCATCCCACCGCTACGACTTCTCGTTCTCGGGCCTGAAGACAGCCGTGGCGCGTTGGGTCGAGCAGCACGAGGCCGCGGGTGAACCGGTCCCGGTCGCCGATGTCGCCGCCTCGTTCCGTGAGGCCGTCGTCGACGTGCTCGTGACCAAGGCCCTCGACGCGTGTGCGCGTCACGGCGTTCCGCGTCTGCTGCTCGGCGGCGGCGTCGTCGCCAACAAGCGTCTGCGCGACGTCGCCCTCGAGCGCGCCGCGGCTGCGGGTGTGGCCGTGCGTATTCCGCCGCTGCGCCTGTGCACCGACAACGGCGCCATGATCGCCGCTCTCGCCGCCGAGCTCATCTCGTCGGGCCGTCGCCCCTCGACCCTCGCCTTCGGGGCGGATTCGACGCTCCCCGTGACCGAGATCCAGGTGGCGGAGGATCCGGATGCCGACATCCCGGTCCCGCGCGCAGGGACGACCCCGTGACCGACGCGCAGCCACCCACCCGGCGCGCGCGCAAGGCGGACGTCGGCCCCGCGGTCGACCTCCCTCCCGTGCCGCCCCTGCCCGACGACGTCCGGACAGCGGGCTCCGAGATGACGGCCCGCGAGATCGACGAGGATGTCGACGGCCGCCTGCCGACCGCCCAGCTCGAAATGGCGGCGTTCGGCGATCACCTGATCCCCTATGCCCCGCCCGTGCCCCCGACGCCGCCGTCCGTCGCGCCGTGGGCGCTCGGCGTGGCGATCATCGCGCTCGCGGCGGCGGTGTTCACCGGCTGGCTGCTTCCCATCGGGGTGATCGGTGCGGTCCTCGCCATCGTCTCGCTCCGGCGGGCGCATGACAGCCGTCGGGCCGCCGTCTGGGCGCTCGCGCTGTCTCTGCTCTCGGTCTCGTTCAGTGCCGGCTGGTTGATCTGGGGCTTCTCGCAGCTCGCCGTCGGGTGACCGGCGTCGTCAGACGCGATCGGCCAGCAGCGCGAGACGCTTCGACCCCACGCGCGTGAGGAGGAGTGTGGCCGAGGCATCGCCGCGCAGAGAGAGCTTTTTGCGCAGCACCGCCGGGTCGACATCGACCCCGCGCTTCTTGATCTCCAACGTCCCGATCCCTCGTGCGCGCAACGCCTGGGCGAGCTTCTTCGGGTCGGCCGGCAGTTGCTCGCGCACGCGGAACGACGAGACGAACGGGCTCGTCAACGCGGCGTCCGAGGTGAGGTAGGCGATGCCGGGTGCGAGCATGCCGGCATCCAGGGCTCGTCCGACCTCGCCGATGAGACGCGCGCGGATGACGGCGCCGTCGGGCTCGTGGACGAATTCGCCGAGCTCGCGTTCGTCGACATCGGGGCTGTCGGATGGCGCGGTGAGCTCCCAGGCGTCGTTCCCGCGCACGACGAGCGCGGCGCGGCGGATCCCCTCGCGGGCGAGGGAGCCGGCCCAGAGCACGAGCTCGATGGTCGAGCCGTCGGCGCTGATCCACTGCGCCTCGACATCGTCGGGGATCTGCGTGCGGTCGAAGCCCGGCCCGAGCTTCACGCCGCCGGGCGTTGTTCTCAGCAGCTCGAAGACCCACTCGAGTGAGGGCGACCACTCGGCCGAAGACACCTGGCGCGTCTCGGCGTGACCCGCCGTGCGTCGCGCGGGGTCGAGCCACACGGCATCCGTCCCGCTCAGGTCCACGTCCTCGGCGCGGGCGTGCTGCACCGTCGCCGCGTCGCCGAAGGGGGCGAGATTGTAGGCCGCGAGGGCCGCGGTCACCTCGTCGGCGTCGACGGCGTGCACCCGGATGCCGAGACCCGCCATCCCGAGGGCGTCCCCGCCGATTCCGCACCCGAGGTCGGCCACGCTGTCGATCCCCGCGGCGCGGAAGCGGCCGGCGTGACGGGCGGCGATGGACAGGCGGGTCGCCTGCTCGAGCCCCGCGCGTGTGAAGAGCATGCGTTCGGCGAAGGGCCCGAACTTCGCGATCGCGCGCACGCGCAACCGGGCCTGCCCGACGACGGCCGCGACGAGGTCGGGGGAGTGGCCTGCGGCCCGCAGCCGCGAGACCGAGCGAGCGACCTCGTCCGTCGAGTCGAGGGCGCCCACCTCGTCGAGGAGGCGCAGGCCCTCGGGCGTGAGCAGTGCGGTCAGCTCGCTGGTATCCACCGATTCAGCCTAGGCGGGGGTTCTTGCTGGCACTCGCGTTGCGTGAGTGCCAACGCTTCTCTACACTCGAATTAGCACTCTCCCCGCGTGAGTGCTGACAAGTCTTCTGTAACGAGAAAGAAGAGGTAGACCGTGTCGGTTTCCATCAAGCCGCTCGAGGACCGCATCGTCATCAAGCAGGTCGAGGCTGAGCAGACCACCGCGAGTGGTCTCGTCATCCCCGACACTGCCAAGGAGAAGCCGCAGGAGGGCGAGGTCGTCGCTGTCGGCCCCGGCCGCATCGACGACAACGGCAACCGTGTCCCCCTCGACGTCGCCGTCGGCGACCGCGTGCTCTACAGCAAGTACGGCGGCACCGAGGTCAAGTTCGGCGCCGACGAGTACCTCGTGCTCTCGGCTCGCGACGTCCTGGCGGTCGTCGTCCGCTGATCGAGTGAGATCGTTCGAAGGCCCCGGATGCCACGGCATCCGGGGCCTTCGTCGTCCCCGGTGCGGGCACGCCCGATGTGGCACGAAAAGCGCGATGGTCGGCGTCTCGGGACCCGGGCGGAGCCCTAGGCTGGGTCCGTGACCCGTGCTCCTTCCGCTCTGACCGGCGGGAGCACCCGCGGAGCGGTGTACGCCCTCGGTGCGTACCTGCTCTGGGGCGTCCTGCCCCTGTACTTCCTGCAACTCACGCCCACCGGCCCCTTCGAGGTGGTGGCGTGGCGCATCATCCTCGCGTTCGTGTTCTGCCTGCTTCTGTTGACGGTGCTGCGCATGTGGCGGCCGTTCCTGGCGATCGTGCGGCAGCCACGGCTGATGGGCCTCACCGCGCTGGCGGGCGTGCTCATCTACGTCAACTGGCAGACCTATCTGTACGGGGCCCTGACGAACCACGTCATCGAGACGAGCCTCGGCTACTTCATCAATCCGATCGTGACGGTGCTGCTCGGGGTCATCGTGCTCCGCGAGCGGCTGCGCGTCGTACCGTGGATCGCCATCGGCCTCGCCGTCGTCGCGGTCGCCGTCATCGTCATCGGATACGGGGCATTTCCCTGGATCGCCCTGACGCTGGCCTTCTCGTTCGGTTTCTATGGCCTGGTGAAGAAGCAGATCGGACCGGCGGTGGATGCCGTGAGCGGACTCACCCTCGAATCGCTGTGGCTCCTGCCGGTCGCGGCGATCCAGCTGGTGTTCGTCGCGAGTCTCAGCGGCATCACCCTCGGTACAGCGGGAACGCTGCACACCGTGTTGCTGCTGCTCGCGGGAGCCGTCACCGCCGTGCCTCTGCTGTTGTTCGCCTCGGGGGCGCGGCGCGTGCCGTTGACCGTCATCGGCCTGCTGCAGTTCGTGGCGCCCATCATCCAGTTCGGGATCGGCGTCTGGGTTCTGCACGAGCCCATGACCCTCGAGCGATGGATCGGATTCGCGCTCGTGTGGGTGGCGCTCGCGATTCTCAGCATCGACTCCGTCGTCGCTTCCCGGCGTCATCGCCGGGTTCCCGCGGATGTCGTCGAGCCCGTCTGAGTTCTTTCACTTCGTTTCTCGGCCGCAATTGCCGTAGGAAAGTAACGATTAGGTCGCGTAATCGACCGTTAACACATTGCAACATCGCCGCGACAAGTGCGCCATTAGGTTTGTCACAATCCGAGCGGGTTATCCGCGCGGTTCCACCTCACCAAGGAGCACCCATATGAGTGTCCTCTCCCGTTCGCGTGCGGCGAAGATCATCGGCGGCTTCGCCGTGGTCGGCGTCTCCGCGCTCGTCCTCGCCGGTTGTACCGGTACCAGCACTCCGTCCGACTCCGGCAACGCCGCCGGTGGAGGCGACTTCCCGATCGACTGCAACGCTGCCGAACCCGCCTCGTACACGCCCGAGTACTCGTCGACCTCGACCGGCCCCGCCAAAGACCTCACCTACAACATCGGTACGGCTCTGCCCGTTACGGGCAACCTTGCCTTCCTCGGCCCGCCCGAGATCGCCGGCACCGAGCTCGCGGCGGCCGACATCAACGCCGCCAACAAGGGCGTCAACATCAACCTCATCCAGGGCGACTCGGGTGACACCGACAACAAGGCCTACGAGACCGAGATCCCGCGCCTGCTGGGAGCCGGTGCAACGGCGATCGTCGGTGCGGCGTCGTCGGGCACCTCGCTGCAGTTCATCGACCAGGTCATCGCGGCGAACGCCGTGCAGATCTCGCCGGCCAACACCTCGGCCGCCTTCACCGGCTACAACGACAAGGGCCTGTACTGGCGGACTGCTCCCTCGGACGTGCTCCAGGGCGAGGTTCTCGGCAACCTGATCGCCTCCGAGGGCAATGAGACGCTCGGCATGATCGTGCTGAACGACTCGTACGGCACCGGCCTCGCGTGCTTCACCAAGAAGGCGTTCGAGGGCGCGGGCGGCTCCGTCGTGGCCACCAGCCTCTACAACACCGGTGACACGAACTTCTCGGCGCAGATCGAAGACGTCCTGGCCCAGAAGCCCGACGCGATCGCCCTGATCACGTTCGACGAGGTCTCGACGATCATCCCCGACCTGACGGCCAGCTTCGCGAAGGACAAGCTGTTCTTCGTCGACGGCAACCTGAAGAACTTCGGCACGCAGTTCCCGAACGGCACCCTCACCGGCGCCAAGGGCACGTATCCGAGCGTCGACCCCGACTCTACGGCGACCTTCCGCAGCACGCTGGAGTCGTTCTGGAGCGGCAAGGGCAACCCCAAGCTCGAGGACTTCACCTACGCCCCCGAGTCGTACGACTCGGTCGTCCTCCTCGCCCTGGCGGCGCTGAAGGCGGGCTCGGCGGCCGGTCCCGACGTGGCCGCCAACATGCAGGCGGTCTCGGGCGGCAAGGGCGGCGGCACGAAGTGCACCACCTACGCCGCGTGCGCCGACATCATCAACGGCGGCGGCGAAGCGGACTACGACGGCGTCTCGGGCCCGATCACGTTCAACGACGTGGGCGACCCGACGCAGGCCACTATCGGTGTCTTCGAGTACGGCGACGACAACAACTACAGCTGGCTCCGCGCCGGTTGATCGGTTCTCTCTGAAAGGCCCCGGGACCTTGGTCCCGGGGCCTTTTCTCGTGCGCGGGGTGCCGGGCCGCGACACGGGCCAAAGGTCGTGCCCGGCCTATTCGCCACTCGTGGATCACCGTGAACCTCGAACGATGTGCCGGGCGTGGCCACGGCATCCGGGATGCTCTGACACCCCGAACGGCAGGGGCACCTCTCTCGATCTGCGGCGGAGAGGGAGACGGGGGCGGTTCCGTCTGCGCGTAGGCGCGGGGCGGATGCCGGGTGCCCGGGCCGTGCGGTCGACGGGCCGCGGCTCTCGCTGCGGGCCGTGGCGCGTGGGGGAGCGCGACCTATGGCATCCCCTCCGCCCCTGACGCCCGCGCGGGCAGGGCGTCACAGCGGGTCGAGTGTCCAGGACACGCCGCACGCGGGCCCGGGAGCGGCCTGTCGCGGACACTCGACGAGGGTGTGGAGCGATGGGGAGCCGGGCTGGCGCACCTCGGGCGTCACGCAGAAGGCCCGAGCCCCGGAGGGGACTCGGGCCTATCGGCGGGAGCGCGGCTCAGGTGCCGAGCGTTCCCAGGTACAGACCGATCACGGCCGGGTCGTCCATCAGCTCGCGACCGGTACCGGTGTAGGCGTCGCGACCCTGATCGAGCACGTAGCCGCGGTCGCAGATCTGCAGGCAGCGGCGGGCGTTCTGCTCGACCATGATGCAGGTGACGCCGGCCTTGTTGATCTCGGAGACGCGGATGAAGGCCTCGTCCTGACGCACCGGCGAGAGCCCTGCCGACGGTTCGTCGAGCAGCAGCACCTTCGGGTCCATCATGAGCGCGCGGCCCATGGCGACCATCTGGCGCTCGCCACCCGACAGCGATCCCGCCCGCTGCTTCAGGCGCTTGGCGAGGTCGGGGAAGATGCTCGTGACGAAGTCGACGCGCTCGGTGAACCCCTTCGGTCGCTGGTAGAGACCCATCTGCAGGTTTTCGGCGATCGTCAGGCTCGGGAACACGTTGTTCGTCTGGGGGACGAACCCGACGCCCTTCGCGACGAGCTTGTTCGCCCGCAGTCCCGTGATCTCTTCGCCCTGCAGGAGGACGGAGCCCGAGCGCACCTTGACCTGACCGAAGATCGCCTTGAGCATCGTCGACTTGCCGGCGCCGTTGGGGCCGATGATGCCGATCAGCTCGCCGGGGGCGGCGGTGAGGTTGGCGCCGTTGAGGATGTTCACGCCCGGCAGGTAGCCGGCGTGAACGTCGCGGAGCTCGACAACGTTGGCGGTCATCGACCGTCCTCCTTCTCGTGCGACGACTCGTTGTCGATCGCGGCGTCGACCTGCTGAGCGGTCTCGAGCAGCTCGGCGGCAGCGGCAGAGTCGACCGTCCCCTCGTGGCGACCCGTGACGACGCCGAGGTCGACGTCCTGGTGGGCTCCGAGGTAGGCGTCGATCACGGCCTGGTCTTTCATGACGGTGTCGGGCGGTCCCTCGGCGACGATCTTGCCCTCGGCCATGACCACGACCCAGTCGGCGATGTGGCGGACCATGTGCATGTCGTGCTCGACGAAGAGCACGGTCATCCCCAGGTCCTTCAGGTCGAGGATGTGGTCGAGCAGCGACTGCGTCAGCGCGGGGTTGACCCCGGCCATCGGCTCGTCGAGCATGACCAGCGTCGGGTCGCTCATGAGCGCTCGCGCCATCTCGAGGAGCTTGCGCTGACCGCCCGAGAGCGAGGCGGCGAAGTCCGTCTCCTTGGAGTCGAGCTTGAACCGCTTGAGCAGATCGCGCGCCTTCTCGTCGTTGGCGGTCTCCTGCTTGCGCCAGACGAAGGGGAGGATGCTCGAGAGCAGGCTCTCGCCCTTCTGCTTCGTCGCACCGAGCTTCATGTTCTCGAGCACGGTGAGAAGACCCAGCGCCTTGGTGAGCTGGAACGTGCGCACCTGACCCATGCGGGCCGCCTTGAACGCGGGGATGCCGGCGAGGTTGCGCCCGTCGAACGACCACTGGCCGCTGTTGGGCTTGTCGAAGCCGGTGAGGAGGTTGAACAGCGTCGTCTTGCCGGCACCGTTGGGCCCGATCAACGCCGTGATGGCGTTGCGGGGGATCTCGAGGTGCTTCACGTCGACGGCGGTGTTGCCGCCGAAGTCTCGGCGGACGTTGTCGGCGATGATGATCGGATCGACCTTGGCGACGCCGGGGGCGATCTCGCCCTTGTGCAGCCCGGTCGCCTTCACCCGCGGCGCGGAGGCGCTGGGTGCGACCGGCGTGGACTCATCGGACAAAGGTCATCTCCTTCTTGCTGCCCAGGATGCCCTGGGGGCGGAAGATCACGAGCAGCATGAGCGCGACGCCGACGATCACGAAGACGAGCATCTGGGACTGGTCGGCGGTGAGGAAGGGCAGCAGTCCGATGGAGGACAGCGCCGGCAGGAGGTTCGACAGGAATGCCCGTACGACCCAGAACAGAACAGCGCCGAGCACCGGGCCGAAGATCGTCGCAGCACCACCGAGGAGCAGTGCCGTGTAGACGAAGAACGTCTGCGAGGTGACGTACACATTCGGGTTCACGTTCGTGTCCATCGCCGTGATGATGCCGCCCGCGGCGATGATCACACCACCGATGACGAGCGCTTGCATCTTGAAGGCGAAGACGTTCTTGCCGAGCGCACGCACGGCGTCTTCGTCCTCGCGGATGCCGCGGATGACACGGCCCCAGGGGCTGCGCATGAGCATCCAGACGAGCAGCACCGCCACCGCGACCGCGACCAGACCGAGGAGGATGACGTACCAGCGGTTCGCGTTGTACGTCCACGGGCCGAAGCCGTAGTCGCCCGCGGGGAGCGGGTTGTTCTCGCCTCGCCAGCCCGACTGGAAGTTGAACAGACCGTCGGCCGAGCCCGTGACGCCACGGAAGGTCGAGGTGAGGAACACCAGCCGAAGGATCTCGGCGGCCGCGATCGTGACGATGGCGAGGTAGTCGCCTCGAAGTCGCAGCGTCGGGATGCCCATGATGAGCGCGAACACGACGGCCGCGGCGAAACCGATCAGGGCGGCGAGCGGCCATGCGAGGCCGAACGTCAGGATCGAGATCGCGAAGCCGTAGGCGCCGATGGCCATGAAGCCGGCGACGCCCATGTTGAGAAGACCGGCGAAGCCGAAGTGCATCGACAGGCCGATGGCCGCGAGGGCGTATCCGAACGTGGCCGGCGCGAGGATCTGCGAGGCCGTGTTCGAGAGGATCTGCAGGAAGTCCATGGTTTACCTACCCGATTCGCTCTCGGCGACCGAGGATGCCCTGCGGTCGGAAGAGGAGGATGACGATGAGCACGACGAGGGCGCCCACATACTTCATGTCGGAGGGGATCCACAGCGTGGATACCTCGACGAGGAGCCCGACCACGATCGAGCCGATGAGGGCTCCGAACGCGGTACCGAGCCCGCCGAGCACAACGGCGGCGAACATGAGCAGCAGGATGCCGGAACCCATGTCCCAGCGGATGCCGGGGCGGAAGTAGGCCCACAGGACACCCGCGAGGCCGGCCAGCGCCGACGACAGGATCCAGACCATGCGCACGACGTTGTCGACGTCGATGCCGCTGGCGGCGGCGAGCGAGGGGTTGTCCGACACGGCGCGGGTGGCCCGGCCGAGTCGCGTGCGGGTCAGGAACCAGGCGAAGGCCGCGATGACGACGATCGAGATGCCCATGCTCGTGAGGTCGGTGACGCTGATGCGGATCGACCCGAGGCCCGGGATGATGTCGCTCGAGGCCCCCGGGAGCTGCTGCGTCCCACCGCCGATGAAGATCTGGAAGATGTAGCGCAGCGCCAGCGACAGACCGATCGAGACGATCATGAGCTGGACGATGCCCAGCCCCTTCCGTCGAAGAGGCCTCCAGATGCCGGCATCCATCGCGAGTCCGAAGACTCCCGAGAGGATGACCGCGAGCGGGATCGCGATCCAGATCGACCATCCGGTGCCCGCGCTCAAGAACAGCGCTGCAATGGCACCGAAGGTCACCATTTCACCGTGGGCGAAGTTGGACAGGCCCGTCGTGCCGAACACGAGCGAGAGTCCGATGGCGGCGAGGGCCAGCATGAGGCCGAAGTTCAGCCCGTTCACGGTGCGCGAGAGCAGCTGGTCCATGAAGCCGACCGTCTGTCGTTCCGCGGCGCCGAGGGTGAAGTTGCTCGAGACGGTGCTGGAGCTGCCGAACTGCACCTGCCGCTCGAACTCCTGTCCGTCCGGAACGGTCACGCCCGAGGGCAGCGAGTTCCGGTCGAGGTCCACCGTCCAGGATCCCTCCTTGGTGGGGACCTTGATCGTCGCGCGACCGCGCTCGTCTGTCGTGGCTTCGCCCGTGAAGGACCCGTCCGTGGCGGTCACCTTCGCTTGCGCGACGGGCTCGCCTTCGGAGCGCACGTTCACCGTGATCGAGTAGGGAAGATCCTCATCGTTGACGGCTGCCGTCGATGCCGGGGCGAACCCGAGCACCAGGGCGGCAGCGAAGAGTCCTGACAACAGCGTCAGGATCGAGCGTCGACGGCGAGGCATCCGTGGGGATGCTTGCCGAGTGGTCACGAAACCTCCTGGTCGTTCGACGACGTGGACCGTCGCCGCCCGGACACCGTAGTCCGGGTTTATTGCCGCGTTGTTTCCATTGCAGCAGTCGATGCGAGAACGATACCCGGACACGATCAATTCGCTGTGCGTTGCGCATTCCCGGCTTATCCGCGAGTGCGGAATAGGGGTAGTCGCGGTAGCCCGTCGTGGGGTATATCGCGCGGGCGGGGAAGAAAAGAGGCCTCTCCGGCGCTTACACTTTCAGGCGGAGCGCCTCGCACGCGCTCCGGCCGACGACGTCCCTTTTCGAGCAGGCGCCGCGCGCGCAGGAGGATTCATGGAGCAGCACGACCCGTTCGGTTTCATCGGACTGACTTACGACGACGTGTTGCTGCTTCCGGGCCACACCGACGTCATCCCGAGCGAGGCCGACACGTCGTCGCGTCTGAGCCGCCGCATCACGGTGGCCACGCCCCTGCTCTCGAGCGCGATGGACACCGTCACCGAGGCCCGCATGGCGATCGCCATCGCGCGTCAGGGCGGCATCGGCATCGTGCACCGCAATCTGTCGATCGACGACCAGGCCGGCATCGTCGACCAGGTCAAGCGCAGCGAGTCGGGCATGGTCTCGAACCCCATCACGACGAACCCGGATGCCACGGTGGCCGAGGTCGACGCGATGTGCGCGCAGTACCGCATCTCGGGTCTGCCCGTGGTCGACCCCGACGGCGTGCTCGTGGGCATCATCACGAACCGCGACATGCGCTTCGTCTCGGGTTTCGAGCGACAGACGACCAAAGTGAAGGACGTCATGACGAAGGACGGCCTGATCACCGGGCACGTCGGCATCCACGCCAACGACGTCATCGCGACCTTCGCGAAGCACCGCGTCGAGAAGCTCCCCCTCGTCGACGACGACGGCAAGCTCGCCGGCCTCATCACGATCAAGGACTTCGACAAGAGCGAGAAGTACCCCCTCGCGACCAAGGACGACCAGGGGCGTCTGCGGGTCGGCGCGGCCATCGGTTTCTTCGGTGACGCGTGGCAGCGCGCGGAGGCCCTGCGTGACGCGGGTGTCGACGTGCTCGTCGTCGACACCGCGAACGGCCAGTCGGCCGGTGTGATCGACATCGTGCGTCGCCTCAAGGCCGATGCGTCCTTCGACCACATCGACGTCATCGGCGGCAACGTCGCGACGCGCGAGGGCGCCCAGGCGCTGATCGACGCGGGAGTGGACGCCGTCAAGGTCGGCGTCGGCCCCGGGTCGATCTGCACCACGCGCGTCGTGGCGGGTGTGGGCGTGCCGCAGGTCACCGCGATCTACGAGGCGGCCCAGGCGGCGATCCCCGCGGGTGTCCCCGTGATCGCCGACGGCGGTCTGCAGTACTCGGGCGACATCGCGAAGGCTCTCGTGGCCGGTGCCGACACCGTCATGCTCGGTTCGCTCCTGGCCGGCACCGACGAATCGCCGGGCGAGATCGTCTTCCAGGGCGGCAAGCAGTTCAAGCAGTACCGCGGCATGGGCTCGCTCGGTGCGCTGCAGACGCGCGGCAAGAAGACGTCTTACTCGAAGGACCGCTACTTCCAGGCCGACGTGCCCAGTGACGACAAGCTCATCCCCGAGGGCATCGAGGGTCAGGTCCCGTACCGCGGGCCGGTCGCCGCAGTGGCGTACCAGCTCATCGGGGGCCTTCGCCAGTCGATGTTCTACGTCGGTGCACGCACCGTCGAGGAACTCAAGTCCAAGGGCAAGTTCGTCCGCATCACCTCGGCGGGACTCAAGGAGTCGCACCCGCACGACGTGCAGATCGTCGTCGAGGCGCCGAACTACAAGAAGTAAGCGATCCGCACGAACCCGCCGGGCAGGCGACTGCCCGGCCCGTTCGTCGTTCCGTCGCGACGTCGTGGCGCCCCCGGAGCCCGGGTGGTCGCCTGGCACACGGCATCCGGATGCCGATAAGCTGGCCGGCTCGCCAGCTGCGGGCCGACGGGGGACTGCCGCGGGCATCCGTACGTCGCCTCCGCCGCCACGAGCGGCCGACCCGGAACTCGCCATGGGATACCTCGACCTCGCCGCCCTCTCATTCACGCTGCCCGACGGCAGGCCCCTGCTCGACGAGGTGACGTTCCGCGTCGGTGAGGGGGTGACGACCGCTCTGGTCGGGCCGAATGGCGCGGGGAAGACGACGTTGCTGCGCATCATCCGCGGTGACGAGAAGGCGCACGGCGGTGTCGTGTCGATGGGCGGCTCGCTCGGCGTAATGGACCAGTTCGTCGGGCACGGGCGCGACGGAGAGAGCGTCCACGACCTCCTGGTGTCGGTGTCGCCCACCCGCATCCGACGTGCGGCGCTCGAGCTCGAGGCGTCCGAGAACGCCCTCATCGAGCGCGACGACCTCGACACCCAACTGCGGTACGCCTCGGCGCTCGCCGACTACGCCGACGCGGGCGGCTACGAGCACGAGACGGTCTGGGACACCTGCACGACGGCCGCCCTCGGGCTGCCGTACGAGCGGGCGCGGTTCCGCGACCTGTCCACGCTGTCGGGCGGCGAGCAGAAGAGGCTCGCCCTCGAGGCCCTGCTGCGCGGACCCGACGACGTGCTCCTGCTCGATGAGCCCGACAACTACCTCGACGTGCCCGGCAAGCGCTGGCTCGAGGAGCAGCTGCGGGCGACGTCCAAGACCGTGCTGCTCGTCTCGCACGACCGCGAACTGCTCGCCCGCGCCGCCGACCGCATCGTCACCCTCGAGACGGGAGCCGCGGGCAGCACCGCGTGGGTGCACGGCGGGGGATTCGGCACGTACGGAGCCGCGCGAGAGGACCGCATGGCCCGCCTCGAGGAGCTGCGTCGCCGCTGGGACGAGGAGCACGAGAAGCTGCGCGCGCTGGTCGCCCGCATGAAGGTGGCCGCGGCCGCCAACGACGGCTTCGCCTCGCGCTACCAGGCGGCGGTGACGCGCCTGTCGAAGTTCGAGCAGGCGGGGCCGCCCGAGGAGCGCCCGCCCGAGCAGGATCTGCAGCTGCGCCTGCGCGGGGCGCGCACGGGCAAACGCGCGGTGGTGGCGGAGCGGCTCGAGCTGTCGGGCCTGATGAAGCCGTTCGACCTCGAGGTGTGGTTCGGTGACCGCGTCGCCGTGCTCGGCTCGAACGGGTCGGGTAAATCCCACTTCCTCCGTCTGCTCGCCGGGGGCGGCACCGACCCCGACGTGCGTCTCGGGCACGTCACCACCGTGGGCGCCGGGCTCGATCGGGTCGCCCACTGCGGTCGCGCCATCCTGGGCGCCCGGGTCGTCCCCGGGTGGTTCGCCCAGACGCATCGGCATCCGGAGTTCGTCGGGAGGACCCTCTTGGACCTGCTTCATCGCGGTGACGACAACCGGGCGGGGATGCCGAGGGATGCCGCGAGCTCGGCGCTCGATCGCTACGGCCTCATCGCGCAGGCCTCGCAGGCGTTCGACACGTTGAGCGGCGGTCAGCAGGCGCGGTTCCAGGTGCTGCTGCTGGAGCTCTCGGGTACGACGCTTCTTCTGCTCGACGAGCCGACGGACAACCTCGACCTCGCCTCGGCCGAGGCGCTGGAGGACGCGCTGTCGCGGTTCGAGGGCACCGTGCTCGCCGTCACGCACGACAGGTGGTTCGCGCGGTCGTTTGACCGGTTCATCGTGTTCGGCTCGGACGGAGAGGTGTACGAGGCGGCGGAGCCCGTGTGGGACGAGAAGCGGGTCGTGCGGGCGCGGTGACGCGCCGGATGGGCGGGACTGTCCTCCGCGGTCGATCCGACGGTGCCGTCGCCCGGCGGTCCGACGCGGCCGACGGCGATGTCGGAGGGCGCGGGTAGTCTGGTCGGGTGACCATGGAGATCGATCTCGGCCGCGCCAAGCGCGCCCGCCGCGCGTACACCTTCGACGACATCGCCGTCGTGCCGTCGCGGCGCACGCGCAACCCCGAAGACGTCTCGACCGCGTGGACGATCGACGCGTTCCCGTTCGAGATCCCGGTGCTCGGTGCGCCCATGGACTCCGTGGTCAGCCCGCGCACAGCGATCGAGCTCGGGCGTCTGGGTGGGCTCGGCGTCCTCGACCTCGAGGGCCTGTGGACGCGCTACGACGACCCCGAGCCGCTGCTGGCCGAGATCGCGACGCTGCCCGAGGCCGACGCCACGCGCCGCATGCAGCAGCTGTACGCCGAGCCGATCAAGCCCGAGCTCGTGCGCGACCGCCTCGCCGAGGTGCGCGCCGCGGGCGTCACCGTCGCCGGTGCCCTCACCCCGCAGCGCACGAACGACCTGTACGAGACCGTCGTCGCCGCGGGCGTCGACCTCTTCGTTATCCGCGGGACCACCGTGTCGGCGGAGCACGTGTCGAAGGTGGCCGAGCCCCTCAACCTCAAGAAGTTCATCTACGACCTCGACGTCCCCGTCATCGTGGGCGGCGCCGCCACCTACACGGCGGCTCTCCACCTCATGCGCACCGGTGCTGCGGGCGTGCTGGTCGGCTTCGGCGGCGGCGCCGCTTCGACGACGCGCGCAACGCTCGGGCTGCACGCGCCCATGGCCACAGCCGTGGCCGACGTTGCCGGGGCCCGACGCGACTACCTCGACGAGTCGGGCGGACGCTACGTGCACGTCATCGCCGACGGCGGCGTGGGCACCTCGGGTGACATCGTGAAGGCCCTCGCCATGGGCGCCGACGCCGTCATGCTGGGTGTCGCGCTCGCCCGCGCCACCGACGCCCCCGGGCGCGGGTATCACTGGGGTCCCGAGGCGCACCACCCCGAGCTTCCCCGCGGACGCCGGGTCGAGGTCGACCGCGTGGGTCCTCTCGAGCAGGTCCTCTACGGCCCCGCCCCCGTCGCCGACGGCACCGCCAACCTCATCGGTGCGCTCAAGAAGTCGATGGCCACTACGGGATACTCCGACCTCAAGGAGTTCCAGCGCGTCGAGGTCGTCGTCGCCCCCTACGGGCACTGATCACGAAAGCCCCATGACCTCCACCCCCACGACCGAGCCGGCACCGCCGCAGATCTTCCCGCCGACGCTACGGGAGGTCATGCTGCGGCCGCGCTGGATCGCGCTCCTCGCGTTCTCGCTCGTCGTCGCGGGTGTCCTCGCCTGGCTCGGGCAGTGGCAGCTCGGGCGCGCGGTCGACACCGCTCCTCCCGAGCCGGGGCTGACCGAGGTCGTGCAACCTCTCGCCGACGTCGTCACGCCCGGCGACTATCTGCCGGAACCCCTCGTCGGTCAGCGGGTCGAGACGAGCGGCACCTGGGTGGCATCCGACTTCATCGTCGTGTCGTCGCGCTTCAACAACGACGTGCAGGGCTACTGGGTGACAGGTCAGCTGCGTGTCTCCGGAACGACCACACCGACGTCGATCGCCGTCGCGACCGGGTGGACGAGCAGCCTCGATCAGGCCAACGCCGCCGCCGACGAGCTGCGCGCCCAGGCCGAAGCGGACCCGGCGGCGGTCGTGGACGTGACGGGACGTCTCATCTCCGACGAAGGGGCGTCGATACCGCCGGCCAACGCCGACCCCCTGACGCTCGTGAAGATGTCGCCCGCCATGCTGCTGGGACGGTGGCACGACACGCAGGGCCTCGACGTGTATCGGCAGTACATCGCGTCGCAGACGGCGATCGGTCCGCTCGACGCCATCGCCTCCCCGGCACCTGACGAACGCTCGCGGGTCAACTGGCTGAACATCTTCTACGCCGCCGAGTGGGCCATCTTCGCGGGCTTCGCGCTGTACCTCTGGTACCGCCTCGCGCGCGACGCGTGGGAGAAAGAAGTCGAAGATCTCGAGGACGAACAGTCCGAGGCCCTCGCGGCGGGCGCCGCGGAATCCCGCGACTAGACTGGCCTCCATGCCCCGCGCCCCCAAGCTCGCCTCGTTCCCGGCGATCCGCGGAGCCCTGAAGTTCTACCAGATCTGCTCGATCATCACGGGTGTCGGCCTGCTCCTGCTGGTCGCCGAGATGATCCTGAAGTACACGCCCATTCACGTGGAGCTGTTCCTCGGCGGATCCGGTGGCTTCCTGTGGTTCGCGGATGCCGTGCCCGGCCCCGACTGCCAGTGGTTCTCGCTCTTCGTTCCGGGCGGCAACGGGTGTTCGATCCTGTCGACCGGCGACGGCGTGAACATCTCGCTGGCGATCCTGGTGGTCCACGGCTGGTTCTACGTCGTCTACCTCATCTCGTGCTTCCGCGTGTGGAGCCTCATGCGGTGGCCGTTCCGTCGGTTCGTCTTCCTCGCCCTCGGTGGTGTGGTGCCGTTCCTCTCCTTCATCCTCGAGGTGCGCACCGCCCGTCGCGTGCGCGCCTACCTCGCCGAGCGTGAGGCCGCGAAGGCCTCCGCTCCCGTTCCCGCCCCGGAAGGCAACCGGTGACCGAACAGACCGAAACGTCCCAGCGCCCCGTCCTCGTCGTCGACTTCGGCGCCCAGTACGCCCAACTGATCGCGCGCCGCGTGCGCGAGGCCGGGGTGTACAGCGAGATCGTTCCGCACACCGCGTCGGCGCAAGAAATCGCCTCGAAGAACCCCGTCGGCATCATCCTGTCGGGTGGCCCCTCGTCGGTGTACGAAGAGGGAGCGCCCAGCCTCGATTCCGGCGTCTTCGACCTCGACGTCCCGACCCTCGGCATCTGCTACGGCTTCCAGGTCATGGCCAAGGCGCTCGGCGGAGAGGTGGCGAACACCGGCCTCCGCGAGTACGGGGCGACGGATGCCACGGTCGTCACCGAGGGCACGCTGCTCGAGGGCCAGCCCGCCGAGCAGAACGTGTGGATGAGCCACGGCGACCAGGTGTCGCGCGCTCCCGAGGGCTTCGAGGTCCTCGCCCGCACCGCCCACACCCCGGTCGCGGCCTTCGCGAACGACGCCCGCCGCATGTACGGCGTGCAGTGGCACCCCGAGGTCAAGCACTCCGACCACGGCCAGCACGTGCTCGAGAACTTCCTGCACAAGGCCGCGGGCCTCCCCGCCGACTGGAACAGCGGCAACGTCATCGCCGAGCAGGTCGAGCGCATCCGCCAGCAGGTGGGTTCGGGCCGCGTCATCTCGGCGCTGTCGGGCGGCGTCGACTCCGCCGTCTCGACCGCTCTCGTCCACGAGGCCGTCGGCGACCAGTTGATCGCCGTGTTCGTCGACCACGGTCTGCTCCGCCAGGGCGAGCGCGAACAGGTCGAGAACGACTACGTCGCCTCGACGGGCGTCAAGCTCATCACCGTCGACGCGCGCGAGACGTTCCTGAACGCCCTCGCCGGTGTCAGCGACCCCGAGCAGAAGCGCAAGATCATCGGCCGCGAGTTCATCCGCGCGTTCGAGAAGGTGCAGGCCGACCTCGTCGCCGAGGCTGCGGCCGAGGGCGAGCAGGTGCGCTTCCTCGTGCAGGGGACCCTTTACCCCGACGTCGTCGAGTCGGGCGGCGGAGCGGGAACGGCGAACATCAAGAGCCACCACAACGTCGGCGGTCTGCCCGAAGACCTGCAGTTCGAGCTCGTCGAGCCGTTGCGCACCCTCTTCAAAGACGAAGTGCGCGCCATCGGTCGCGAACTCGGCCTGCCCGAAGCCATCGTCGGCCGCCAGCCCTTTCCGGGGCCCGGTCTTGGCATCCGCATCGTGGGCGAGGTCACCGCTGACCGTCTCGAGATCCTGCGTGAGGCCGACGCCATCGCGCGCGCCGAGCTGACCAAGGCGGGCCTCGACAACGAGATCTGGCAGTGCCCCGTCGTGCTGCTCGCCGACGTGCGCTCGGTCGGCGTGCAGGGCGACGGCCGCACCTACGGTCACCCCATCGTGCTGCGCCCCGTCTCGAGCGAAGACGCGATGACCGCCGACTGGACGCGGCTGCCCTACGACGTGCTGTCGAAGATCTCGAACCGCATCACCAACGAGGTGCGCGACGTGAACCGCGTGGTGCTCGACGTGACGTCGAAGCCGCCGGGGACGATCGAGTGGGAGTGAGCGTCTAGCCCGCTCCCGCGCCGACGTCGTCGGCCGGCTCCGGGGCGCTGCCTTCGGGTCGAGAGCGGGGCCCTTACCCCGATCGACCCGAAGACGGTGCCCCTTCGCCGTTCGGCGACGGCGGCGCGCTGTCTGTCCGCGGAGGGGATGCACACCCGGGCCCCTGCCCCGATCGACTCGGGAGGGCGTGTCACTTGGCCTCGCGTTCGCGGCTGCGTGCGTGCGCCGCCGCTTCCGACGGGGCTGCCGCGCCTCCGGCGTGCCGCGGGGGACGCGGCGGGTGGGGGAGGATGGGGGCGTGACTTCCGGCGACTTCCCCGACGCGTGGTACCTCATCCTGTCGAGCCGGCTGATTCCCGACCTCGACGGCGGGTACACGATCGCCACTCTTGCGCGGGCGCGACAGATGGCCCAGGCCGGCGCGAAACCGCTCCTGCTGACTGTCGACCCCGGTGACGCCGACGCCCACTCCGCGCAGCGCGCGATCTTCGTCGATCGTGGGGTGGCCTCGGCATCCGGGATCTTCCGCAACCTCTTCGACGACGCCGTCGACGCCGACGGGGGAGCCGCCGCGTGGCTGCGCGGCGCGGCGCACGCGGGCGACGCCGACCCGGCGCTGGAGTACCGCCTCGTGGCCGGGGGAGCGGTCGATCTCCCCGTGGTGATCGACCCCGACTGGCACCTGGCGACGGCGCCGGTCGTGATCCGGGATGCCGCGGGCGGAGCCGTCGGCGTGATCGACGGATTCGGGGCGCTGTACCGCGCGTGGCTGACCCACCTGGCCGATCGCCTCCGCGCCCAGGACGAGCGGCCGATCGTCGTCATCTGCGAGTCGCGGCAGCTCGGCGAGCTCATCGCGGGGTGGGGCGACGACGACGTGCGGATCGTGCACGCGGTGCACACGATCCACCTCGAACCGCCGTTCCACGCCGATTCCGACCTCAACCCGCTGTGGACGCGCTGGTTCGAGATCGCACCGCGCTTCGACGCCGTGCTCTGGCCAACTGCCTATCAGCGCGACGACGTGCGCGCGCGCTTCGGCGCCGCCGCGAACGACGTGGTCGCACCGCACGGGGTGGAGGCTCCGGATGCCGTGGTGCCGGCGTCGCAGCGGGAGCGTGGGCTCGTCGTGGTGCTGGGGCGGCTCGCTCCGGGCAAGCGTCTCGATCGCGCGATCGAGGCGTTCGCCCGCGTTCTCGGCGATGTGCCGGACGCCCGGCTGGAGCTCTGGGGAGAGGGAGCGCAGCGCGGTCGGCTCGAGGCGCTCGTCGCGGAACTGGGCCTCGAGCACGCCGTCTCGCTTCCGGGCCTCACCACCGAGCCGGGTGCCGTGCTCGACCGGGCGGCGGTATACCTGACGACCTCCGGCTTCGAGGGGCAGGGGCTCGCTCTCGCCGAAGCGCTCGCGCACGGGACGCCGGTGGTGGCGTGGGACATCCGGTACGGCCCGCGCGACATGCTCGCGTCGGGTGGCGGCATCCTGGTGCCCGATGGTGATGAGGACGCCTTGGTCGACGCTCTGCGGCGGGTGCTCATCGATGACTCTTTGCGGGAGCGTCTCGCGGACGAGGCGCGGGAGGCGGCGGATGCCGTGAGCCCGGCGCGCGCGATGCGCACGCTCGCCGCTGTCGTTCGAGAGGCGCTCGGCCGGCCGCGGAGGCGCTGACGCCGGGCACCCGCGACAGGCGCGCGCGACCTGGCGCACTGCGTTCCCCGCATCGGCCGGAGAGCAGCGGTACGCCGGGCCGCACCCAGTCGGCATTCATGCCCCCGATTCGAACGAGTGAGGCGAGCGCTTCGGCCGGGTCGTCGGTGAAGGGCGGCGCGTACGCTCCGACCGACACCGTCCGAGCCGCGTCGGCGTCGGCGTCAGCCGCGCGCGACCTTCCGCACCGCGTCCGCGGCCTCCGCCGGAGAACCCCGGAACGCCGGGCCGTGGCCGGGCAGGACCCAGTCGGCATCCAGTCCCGCGATGCGATCGAGCGAGGCAAGGGCCTCGGCCGGGTCGTCGGTGAACGGAGCGGGTCCGGGGCCGGTGCGACCGGTCAGAACGTGGCGCGTCGTGAGGGCGTCGCCGACGAACACGGCGCGCACCGCGGGGGAGAAGACCGCGACGCTGCCCGGCGAGTGACCGGGCATGCCGACGATGTGGGGGCTGCCGGGCAGGTCGAGGGTCTCGCCATCGGCGACCTCGCGTACTTCCGTCAGCCACTGCGGGCGCATGCCCTTGCGGATGCCGAAGGCGGCGAAGCGCAGCAGAGGGCCGAGGCGGAAGGGACCCATCGCACTCTTGGGCTTGTCGCCGCCCCGGGCGCGATCGGCGTCGGCCGCGTGCACGAAGACGGGCACGCCGCGCTCGCGGCGGAGGCGCTCGGCGAAGCCCACGTGGTCGCTGTCGCCGTGGGTGAGGATGACGCCGCGGATGTCGTCGAGGGTTCGGCCGATGCCGTCCAGTTCGTGGCGCAGGTCGGCGTACATGCCGGGGAGTCCGGCGTCGACGAGGGTGATGCCGTCGGGGGCGACGACGAGGTACGAGGCGACGATGTCGTTGCCGATGCGGTGGAGCGATGGAGCGAGTCTCACGGGGTGCCTTTCTGGATGGCTACGAACATTAGCCATGATAGCTTATAAGCGTAGCCATGAGGAGGGTCCGTGCCCACACCGGAGAGAACGTCGCTCGACGAGATCGTCGAGGCGGCCGCGCGACTGCTCGAAGAGGGCGGACCCAGCGTCGTGACGATGCAGGCCGTCGCCCAGGCGGTCGGGGTCAAGGCTCCCTCGCTGTACAAGAGGGTGCGCGACCGCGAGGCCCTGCTCGGGCTCGTCGGGGCAGCCGCGGCCGACGACCTGACGGTGCGGCTCGAGACGGCATCCGCGAATCTCGACGATCTGCTGGTCGCCTTCCGCGTGTTCGGGCACGACAGGCCGGAGGCGTTCCGTCTGTTGTTCACGACGGTGGTGGATGCCGACCGACTTGCTGCCACGAGCGCGCCGGTGCTGCGCGCGACGACGTCGGCGGTGGGTGACGTGCACGCGCTCGACGCCGCTCGGCTGTTGACGGCGTGGGCCACCGGGTTCGTCACGATGGAGCTCGCGGGGGCCTTCCGCCTCGGCGGCGACCTTGACGAGGCGTACCGCTACGGTCGGCGCCACCTGGTCGCCTCGCTCACGCGGGATCAGGGAGCTGAGCGGCCGGCCCAGGGGTCGTAGTCGGCGATCAGATTCTCCTGCGCCGGGCGCTCGGCATCCGGCACGTGCTGGAGGTTCACGCGCACGCGGTACCAGAGTGAACTCGACCCGCGCATACCGTCGACGAGCACGTCAGCGGGGTGGAGCTCAGATGCCGCTTCGGGATGCCGCTGCTTCCAGGTCTCGAGGGCGTCGAGCGCCTCGGTCTTGGTCTTCGTCCGCGCGACCTCGATGAGCGGCATGGTCGAGGCTCGGCGACCCGAACCGTCGGAGCCGCGCGGGGGTTTCTCGGCGGGGCCTAGCTCTTCCGCCAGGGCGAGGAGCGCATCGAGCGAGCCCGCCGCGTCGTCGATGCCGGCATGGGGATCGCCCATGCTGCGGAAGCGCTCGGGCACGGTGAGAACGGTGAATTCCCCGGGGCGGCGGTCGCGCACCTCGTCCCAGGTGAGCGGCGTCGACACGCGAGCGTCGGGAAGTGCGCGGATCGAGTACGCCGAGGCGACCGTGCGGTCCTTGGCATTCTGGTTGAAGTCGACGAAGACGCTCTCGCCGCGCTCCTCCTTCCACCAGCGGGCGGTCGCGAGACCCGGCGCACGGTTCTCGACCTCGCGGGCGAGGGTCTCGGCGGCGAGGCGGACGTCGGCGTAGGACCACTCCGGACGGATGCGCACGAGGATGTGCAGCCCCCGGGACCCAGAGGTCTTCGGCCATCCGACGAGCCCGTGATCCTCCAGCACCTCGCGGGCGATGAACGCGACGTCCACGATCTGGGCCCAGTCGACCCCGGGCATCGGATCGAGGTCGACGCGGAGCTCGTCGGGATGATCGAGGTCTTCGGCGCGCACGGGATGCGGGTTGAGGTCGAGGCAGCCGAGGTTGACGACCCACGCCAGTCCCGCGGCATCCCGGATCACCGTCTCTTCGGCCGAGGTGCCCGAGGCGTAGTGCAGGGTGGCGGTGTCGATGAAGGCGGGGTGGTTCTCGGGGACGCGCTTCTGGAAGAAGGGCTCCTGATCGAGACCCTTCGAGAAGCGCTTGAGCACCATCGGACGACCGCCCGCGCCGCGCAGCGCGCCCTCGGCGACGGAGAGGTAGTACCGCACGAGGTCGAGTTTGGTGAGGCCGGGCTCGGGGAAGACGACGCGGTCGGGGCTCGTGACGCGCACCTCGTGGCCGTCGACGTCGAGGATCTCGGCCGGGGTCTTCGCGGGGCTCATGGCGTGAGGCTAGCGCCGCGGCATTCGGGGTTCGAACCCCTTGCGGGCGGGGTGCCGGGGCGTTGCGGCGCGTTGAGTGTCCAGGACACCCGGACGGTTTCTCGAGGGGTCCGGGTGTTGTGGACACTCGGAGCTGGGCGGGGTGCCGGGGCGTTGCGGGGCGTTGAGTGTCCAGGACACCCGGACAGTTTCTCGAGGGGTCCGGGTGTTTCGGACACTCAATGGTGGTGGGCGTGTGGGGGAGTGAGGGAGAGGAGGGGGGAGCCCGGATGCCGGCACTCTACGACGAAGGGCCGCCCCGAAACGGGACGGCCCTTCGTGTGAAGCGAGTGCGTCAGTTGTTGCCGCGCAGGATCGCGATCATGCGCAGGATCTCGACGTACAGCCACACGACGGTGACCATGATGCCGAAGGCGCCGACCCAGCCGTAGACCCGGGCGGCACCGTTACGGACGCCGCGCTGGATCTGGTCGAAGTCGAGCACCAGCGAGTACGCGGCCATGATGACCACGAAGACGCCGATGACGAGACCGAGCGGGATACCCGCGATCTTCATGCTGTACAGGCCGAAGGCACCGCCCGCGATGGGGACGTTGAACAGCATCAGGCCCAGGTTGAGCAGGGCGAAGACCATGTAGCCGACCATGGCGATCATGAAGATCTTGGTGGCGCGGGCCGAGGCGCGGATCTTGCCGCTCGCGAACAGGGCGAGGGTCACGCCGACGACGGACAGGGTGCCCAGCGTCGCCTGCAGGACGATGCCCGGGAAGATGAACTCGAAGAAGGCCGAGATGCCACCCACGAACAGACCCTCGAACGCCGCGTAGGCGATGAAGACGGGGACGGAGGGCTTCTTCTTGAACGTCGCGACCATCGCCAGCACGAAGCCGACCAGGCCACCGACGATCATCGGGGCGGCGCTGGGGTTCGGGTTGGCGACGCTGACGCCGGCCATCGACCAGATCCAGCCGACGACGGCGGTGACGACGAGGATGCCGAACAGGGCGAGGGTTTTCATGACGGTGTCTTCGACCGTCATGCGACCGGTCTCGACGGCGCTCGCCGACGGGGCGGCGTACGCGCCTTCGATCGAGGCGGCGGCGGCGGGATCGACGGCCGGGGGCGGGCTGTAGCGCGTGTTAGCGCCACCGGCTCGAGGGTCCTGGAACGCCGGGTTGTTGAATGCCGGGTTGTTGAGGGCCACGGGAACTCACACTCCAAAGATGGTGATCACAGCACCGTGCTGTCAGACAACACTAGCCGAGCAGGGCGGCAGATTCCTTGTGCTGACTGGGATTCTGCTCTGAGCGCACTCGCTGTTCACCCGGTGCCGTTAGCGTGTCGAGGTGCCCCTCGTCATCGGTCATCGCGGTGCCCCCGGGTACCTGCCAGAGCACTCGCGCAGTTCGTATCTGCGGGCGATCGCGGAGGGGGTGGATGCCGTCGAGCCCGACGTCGTCCCCTCGTTGGACGGCGTGCTGGTCGTGCGGCACGAGAACGAGATCTCCGGCACCACGGACGTGTCGACGCGACCGGAGTTCGCCGAGCGGCGCACCTCGAAGATCGTCGACGGGGAGCGGCTGACCGGCTGGTTCGTCGAGGACTTCACGTGGGAGGAGCTGCGGACGCTGCAGTGCCGCGAGCGGATCCCCGCGCTCCGTCCCGACAGTGCGGCCCACGACGACACCGAACCGGTGCTGCGCCTTCGCGACGTCCTCGACCTCGCCCGGCAGAGCGGGGTGGGCGTGGTGCTCGAGATCAAGCACGCGGCGTCCTTCGCCCGGCTCGGGTTCGACCTGGCCGAGCTCGTCGACGTCGAGCTGCGCGCGGCGGGATGGCGGGATGCCGAGGACGCCCTCGTCATCGAGTCGTTCGAGCCCCTGGTCCTGGCGCGGCTGCGAGAACGCGGCATCCGGATCCCGCTCGTGCAGCTGATCGAGGCGCAGGGGGCGCCGTGGGACTTGCGGGAGCGCGACGGGGCCGAGGCCACCTCCTACGCGTCGATGCTGACCGCGGCCGGACTCGATGCCCTCGCGGCGGAGGTGCAGGGGATCAGCCCCGACAAGCGGGTCGTGCTCGCGCCCGACGAGCGGGGAGCGGCCCGCGGCCCGGCGCCTGTCGTGCGCGAGGCCCAGGAGCGGGGTCTGCGGGTGTTCGCGTGGACCTGCCGACCCGAAAACGCGTTCCTGCTGCCCGCGTACCGCGGACCCGGTGGCGACGGTGCGATCGGCGACTGGCGACGCGAGTGGGCCGTTCTGCGCGACGCCGAGCTCGACGGGGTGTTCGTGGATCATCCCGACCTGGGGGTGGAGTTCTTCCGGGCGGTACGGAACTCCTGAGTTTCGGCGTGCGTGGCGGTTGGGTCGGTCCTCGGGCGGGCGGAGACGCAGCGATTCTCAGGAGTTCGGCCCGCGCAACGCCGCCACCCGGCCCGCGCAACCCCGACGCCCGGCGCGCGCGCAGCCGACAGGATGGCCGCATGACGATGGACGTGACGGTGGTCGGCGGCGGGATCTCGGGGCTCGCGTGCGCGCGGGCGGTTCAGGATGCCGGTCGCTCGGTGCGAGTGCTCGATCGCGGGCGCCGGGTGGGCGGACGTCTGTCGAGCCGCGCGATCGACGGTCGATCCGTCGACCTCGGGGCCTCGTACTTCGTGGTCGGCGAGGCCGAAGGGTTCGCGCACGTCGTCGCCGACTGGGAGGAGCGGGGTCTTGCGCGCCCGTGGACCGACACGTTCCAGGTGATCGACGCCGACGGCGGGTGGACGCCGAAGCCCGGACCGATGCGGTGGGCCGCTCCTGCCGGGCTGCGTTCGCTCGCCCTCGACCTGGCCGAGGGTCTCGACGTCTCGTCGGAGCGCGTCGTCGAGAGCGCGGCGCCTTTCCGGGTCGACGGCGACGATGCGGGCGAGGTCGTCCTGGCGATGCCGGCTCCGCAGGCCGCGCGGCTGACCGGCGAGGCGCCGGGCGGCGCTCAGCAGTGGGACCCGGTGATCGCCGTCGTCCTGCGGTGGGATCAGCGGCAATGGGATGCCGACCTGCACGGCGCCTTCGCCGACGGTGACGCCGACGTGTCGTTTGTCGCCGACGACGGCGACCGCCGCGGTGACGATGCTCCCGTGCTCGTCGTCCACACCACGGCCGACCGCGCCAGACAGCACCTCGACGACCCCGAGGCGGCCATCGCCCCGGTGCTCGCGGCGACCCGGCGGCTGCTGCGCATCGACGTCGAGCCGGTGTCGACGCGCGTGCATCGCTGGACCTTCGCCCGGCCCGCCGAGACAACCGGGCAGCCGTTCTTCCGCTCGCCGGGGCTCTCCGCCTGCGGGGACGCGTGGGGCGACAGCGCCGCCGTCCGCACCGCGTGGACCTCGGGCGACGCGCTGGGGCGGGCGCTCGCGGCATCCTGAAGCGCATCGGGGACACGCGCGGGCAGCGACCGAGCGACAAACCCTGGTGAACCTCGCCATCGTCGGGGCGTGACGGCCGCTCGACGACGAGAGCCCTCGGCGGTGTCGGAGGCTCCCTCTATGGTGAGGCTATGGATGCCGGTATCGACGTCGCGGGAGTCAAACGGTCCTTCGGGGCGGTGCACGCGGTGCAGCAGGTGACGTTCAGGGCTCTGCCCGGCCGGGTCACCGGACTCGTCGGGCCCAACGGTTCGGGCAAGACGACGCTCATGCTCATGCTCGCGTCGCTCCTGAGACCCGACGAGGGCGAGCTGCGCATCGGTGGCATCGACCCCGTGTCCGACCCCGCCGGCGCGCGTCGTCTTCTGGGGTGGATGCCGGATTCCCTCGGCGCCTGGCCGAGTCTCACCTCGCGCGAGGTGCTGGTGGCGACCGCGCAGCTCTACGACCTTTCGCGCGAGGACGCGCGGGCCCGGGCCGAACACCTGCTCGAGCTCGTCGACCTCGGCGCGCTCGCCGCCTCTCCCGCTCGCGTGCTGTCACGCGGGCAGAAGCAGCGACTGGCGTTGGCTCGTGCTCTGGTGCACGACCCCCGGGTGCTGCTGCTCGACGAGCCCGCCTCGGGCCTCGACCCTCAGGCGCGTATCGCATTGCGCGTGCTGCTGCGACGGCTGGCGGGTGAGGGACGCACGATCCTCATCTCGAGTCACGTGCTGTCCGAGCTCGAAGAGGTCGTCGACGACGCCGTGTTCCTGGTCGACGGGCGGACCGTCGGCACCGATCGCGTCGCCGCGGCGGCGACCCGCGTGCGGGTGTGGCGTGTGCGCGTCGCCGCCGATGCCGCGCGTTCCGCAGAGGCCGTGCGTCTCGATGTCGCGGCCGCCCTGGGCCGGACGGCCGAGGAGGTGCGGGTCGATCGTCGCGACATCCTCGTGCCGTTCTCCGACGAAGCGGGCGCGGTCGTGGGCCTGCGGTCGCTCGTGGGTGCGGGGCTCCCGGTGGCGGAGTTCGCTCCGGCGGTGGGTGATCTCGAACACGCGTTCCTCGATCTGAAGACCGGACCCGCGCCGAAGAAAACCGACGTCTCCGATGGTTCGACGGCCGACGCCGCGGAAGCGGGAGTGTCCCCGCCGCACGGCTCGTGGGCACCGCCGGCCGCCGCCGACGCCGACCGTACCGACGACGGGAGCACCTCGTGAACCTGCATCGCCTGCGCACGATCATCGGCATCGAGCTGCGTCAGCGCGTGCGCTCCGTCGGCTGGTACGTGCTGCTCGGGATCTTCGCGGTCATCCTCATCGCGCTGCTGAGCCTCTCGTTCGCCGCGTTCTCGCTCACGACGGGCGGCAGCGAATGGTTCTTCTCGCTCGTCATCATGCTCGTGCTGCTGCTCACGCTGCTGGTCTCGCCGACCCTGAGCGGCAGCGCGGTGAACGGTGATCGTGATGCGGCGACCCTCGCTCCCGTCCAGGTCACTCTCGTCACGACGACGGAGATCGTGATCGGCAAATTCCTCGCCGCGTGGATCTCGGGCCTGGCGTTCCTGGTCGTGGCTCTACCGTTCCTCGTCGTCGCGACGCTCGCCGGAGAGCTCAACCCCGGTGCGATCGTGACGTCGCTCGGCATCCTGATCATCGAGGTCGGCGTCGTCGCAGCGATCGGGGTGGGGCTGAGCGCGGTGATCGCCCGGCCCATCTTCTCCGTCGCGTCGACGTATCTGCTGGTGGCGGCGTTGACGGTGGGGACGCTCATCGCCTTCGGGCTCGGGGGTGCGGCTCTGCGCACCCAGACGACGACGATCAGCCGCGAGGTCGATTGGAACGCCATCCCTGCCGGGTGCGACCCCGGCGCCCCGGTGCGCTCGACGGATTGCCCGAGTTACGACCAGTTGCCGTGCGTCGAGTCCCGCACCCTCTCGGAGCAGCCGCGTTTCGATCGCGTGTGGTGGATTCTCGCGGCGAACCCCTTCGTGATCCTCGCCGACGCGACTCCGCCGACGTACGTCGACGGCTACCCGACCGACCTGTTCTCGCAGATCGCCTCCGGCGTCCGTCTGGCGCAGATCACTCCCGACGCGACCACGTCGTTCGACGGATGTGCTCAATCGCGCGGGTGGAGCGTCGATGCCTATCCGAGCACCGAGCAGCGAGTCGCGGGCACCGCGCCGAGCTGGTTCGTCGGGCTGTTCGTCCAGTTGCTGCTGGCGGGCGGCCTGCTCGCGTGGGGCGTCGCGCGCACGCGCACGCCCGCGAAGAGGCTGCCCCCGGGGACGCGCATCGCCTAGCGCGGGCCGTGGGTCGTCGTCGCCCGCCGGGCGTGCCGCCGGTCATGGTTCGCGGTAGCCGTGTCTGCGCGCATGGGGAGGGGCGCCCTCCTGGATCAGGATGGGCGCCCCTCCGGTTCGCTGCGAGGCTCAGGCGTGGCCTTCGGCCGCCGGGAACCCGGGATCGTCGGCGGGGGCTGCGTCGCCCTCGAGGGTGTCACCGGTGTGGTCGTCGAGGTCCACGTGCTCCTCGGCCTCGGCGGCGTCTTCGCGGACCTCGTCGGTGACGGCGTCGGTGGGGGCGGCCGAGTCGGCGCGGGCATCGTCGGAGTGGCGGGAGGGGATGTCAGGAGTGCTCATGCGCTCACGTTCCTCCTCCGGTGCGGCGCGGGCGACCGGCTTGACACGGTCAGTCGGTGGCATCCGGAATCGACGAACCCACCGCAGGCCATGCGGGCAGCGGGTCGTCGAACGCCAGCCACGCCGAGGGTCCGGCGGCGAGCTCATCGTCGGTGAGGGCGGCGTGGTCGAGCACGTGCGCGAGCTTCGGCGCCGAGAGGTCGAGGCCCGTGAAGACGATCTCCTGCCCCATGCCCATGCGGCCGTCGTCGGTGCCGAGCGGCTCGATCCACATCGCCGACCCGACGTGCTCCCACCGCGCCAGGATGCCGGGGCGCGACGCCAGGCGGCAGAAGCCCGCCGAGCGCACCAGGCGTCCGGCGGCGCCCGCGTCCAGCCGGTCGAGCGCCGCTGAGAGACGCGCGGGGTGGAAGGGCCGCAGCTGCTCGTAGCGGAGCGTCATCACGCGGTTGTCGCGCATGTAGGGGTCGTGTTCGCCGTTGAGGGCGCGCACCCACCCGGCTCGCTCGAGGATCTCGCCCTCGTACGTCGCCGCCGAGCGCAGATCGCTGACCGGATCGCGCGACAGCCGCACGATCGCCGCCGGGTTCAGGTGCGAGGCCAGCGCCATCTGCACCGCGAGGGCCGCCGTAGGAACCTGCTCCCAGTTCACCCACACGATTCGCGTCGCGAGCTCCAGCGCGAGCGCGGCTTGTCGTGCCCGTGCGCCGACGTCACCGCGGGTGTCGCCCGGAGTCGCGGATGCCGACAGGGCGGCGTCGTCGAGGAGGTCGCCGATCATGTGACGGGCGTCGACGACGCACACCGCTTCGATCTCGGATCCGCCGCGCGCCGCGATCGCGTGGATGAGGTCGACGTCGGTACCGAGATCGACGACGGACGCGGTGTCGTCCGCCCGCGGCCGGGGAAGGGGGAGGGTGTGAGACACGCGGAGGTCGGCGTAGCGCAGCAGATGGAGGGGCCGCGTCAGGGTGACGGCGGTCCGCTCCGCGTAGGTGCGGCGCTCGGGGGCGCACACGCCCATGATGGCGATCGTGCGGGGCATGGCATCCACCTCTCATTTGTCAGGGGAGTGCACACACTCTAGCTTGTTATTGATAATGCTTATCAACAAGGAGGATGCCATGAAGGTCCGAGCGTCGATCAAGTCCCTCAAGAAGCAGCCCGGCGCGCAGGTCGTGCGTCGGCGCGGCAAGGTGTTCGTCATCAACAAGCTCAATCCGAGGTTCAAGGGGCGCCAGGGGTGACGGCCGAGCCTCGGCGATAACGGAAACGAGAACCGTTCCCAAATAGGTGAACACATTGCAATCCGTGCATGTGTGTGGTGTTCTAACTGATGTGGACACGATCGCGGGGCTCGACGAAGCCGCCGAGCTGTTCAAGGTTCTCGGCAACGAGTCGCGTCTGGCGCTCGTCTGGCTGCTGAGCCGCGAACCGCTCACGGTCGGCGCGCTCGCGGAGCGCGCCGGACTCTCGCAGCCGCTGGTGTCGCAGCACCTGCGGACCCTGCGGCAGTCGGGGCTCGTCAGCTCGGAACGCGAGGGCAAAGAGATCCGCTACGCCCTCGCCGACCAGCACGTCGCTCATGTCGTGCTCGATGCGATCGCCCACGTCACCGAACCGAACGACCAGGGGAACGAACAATGAGCACCGCTGAGACCCACGCCGAGCACACCGTCGACGAGCACGCCCACGGCGACGACTGCGGCCACCAGAAGATCGAGCACGGCGACCACGTCGACTACGTGCACGGCACCCACCACCACGCCCTTCACGGCGACCACTACGACGAGCACGAGTCGAAGGCCGAGCACGGCGTCGACGAGCACCGCCACGGCGATGACTGCGGTCACGAGAAGGTCGAGCACGACGACCACGCCGACTACGTGCACGACGGCCACCGTCACGCGCTGCACGCCGATCACTACGACGAGCACTGAGCTCGAGCGGCATCCTGTGTCACGAGCTCAGGATGTCCCGAGGCCCGCTTCTCCCTCCGGGGTGGCGGGCCTCTCGCATTGCGTCGGGGTCAGGCGTGCACGCGGAAGGAGCGCCCCTCGAACGTCACGACATCGCCCACCTGCAGCTGGCGCCCGCGTCGGCGGTCGACCTCGCCGTTGACCTCGACGTAGCCGTCGATGATCGCCTCTTTCACGTCTCCGCCGGAGTCGAGGATGCCGGCGAACTTCATGAACGGGCCGAGGCGGATGCCCTCACTGCCGATGGGCACATCCTGGGGCGCGGGGGAGGTCATGCTTCCAGTCTCGCAGGAGTCACGCGGCCGGCGCGGGTTCGGAAACGCTGCTCCACCGCGTCGGAACGTCGCGCATGAGGAGGGCGTGGTCGAACTCGGCGGCGCCGGCGGGGAGGGCCTCGAAGAACGTCGAGGAGAGGTCGATGACGGCGAGCGGCTCGACGCGCCAGGCGTCGGTGTCGAGCCGGAGCCCCTCGAGCATTCCCGAGCGCGTGGGCGACCAACCGACGGCATCCTTCTGGAAGAACGCCGACGAGTCCTCGAGGCTCTCGAAGAGGCGGCTGTGGAACGGGATGCCGGGACCCCGGCGGCCCGCGACGCGAACGCGCAGGTCGCTCGCGTCGACGCGGACCGCGAGGTCGTCGCGCGTGGCGTCGAAGGTGACCTCGGCGGGGGAGTGCGTGCCGGGGAAGACGCGGCCGCCGACGAGTCGCACGAGGCGGGAGGAACTGTGGCGCCGCGGGATGTAGACGCCGGTTCGCGGGCCGTCGGCGGTATCCCACTCGACCGCGATGCGGTGCGCGGCGTTGCGGCTGCGATGCCCGACGGCGGGTGCGAACCACGCGGGGCGGACGCCGGTGAGGTGGATCAGGCAGACGCCCGCGACGGCGCTGCCGGCGACGAGTTGAGGACGCAGGCTTCGGGGGAGCAGGGACCGGGTGACGTCGGGGTCGACGCGGTAGTTGACGAGGACGCGATGGGCGATCGTCGCGGCCATCGCGGGCACCGGGGTCGTGCCGCCTTCGGTGCTCGTCTGGGTGGTCATGGCGCCTCCTTCGCTATTTAGCGAAGAAGCTACACGCAATTTAGCTACAGTGCTAGATTGAATGCCGTGACCGACACCGCATCCGACATCTTCGCCGCTCTCGCGCACCCGACGCGGCGCCAGATCCTGCAGGATCTCAAGAACGGTGAGATGGCCGCGGGCGAGATCGCCGCGCGGTTCGACGCGAGCGGGCCGACCATCTCGCGGCACCTCGGCGTGCTGCGCCAGGCCGGTCTCGTCACGGAGCGGCGCGATGCGAATCGCATCCTGTACTCGCTCGTCGGGGAACGGCTGGCGCTGTCGGTGGGCGACTTTCTATCGACGGTGTGCCCGGAGCAGATCGTGCTGCGCGAGGTGCGCAAGCGGCGGCCGGCCGTGCGCGGAGCGGTATCGGCTGAGGTGTAGTCGTGTGGGATCAGTCGGATGGGGGCTTCTCGCCGGCGCGCCGCCAGTCGGCGATGTACGGGGGGAGCTCGGTCGTCAGGGTCACCCAGAGGCGCTCATCATTCATCGCGCGATAGCCCGCGTGGGATGCGATATTGCGCATCGTCCGCAGGGCCGCGACGACCTCGGCGGGCGTGTTTGTGACGAACGGAGCGAACTCGTCGGTCTCGAAGAGCGCGGCGGCCCGGATGATCGCCATCGAGCCGGACGCGTACGAGGGGGAGATGCGCTGGAAAGCGCTCCTCCCGCTCCCCACGGCATAGCTCAGGAACGCTTCGATGGCGTCGACGCTCTCGAGGAAGTTCGCCCGAGCATGGTCTGTGAGGGGAGGCTCTGTTCGTGGTGCCCGCGTGAAGCGCTTCGCCGGTTGTGGATCGGAAGCCCTCACAGGGCCGCCATCGCCGTCGAGTCGAGGAAAGCGGGACGCTGCTCATCGTCGACGATCACATCGACGGCGAACCCCGTGAGCTCTTCGACCGCGCTCGTGAAGGCGGCGATGTCGAAGTACCCACGGCCGCCGTCGATGCGAGCGAGAAGGTCGATGTCCGACGTGAAATGGTCGGCGCCCGTCGCGATCGAGCCGAATACGCGGATGTCATGGAGTCCGTGCCGTCGTCCTGCCTCGACGATGGCCTCGGCGTTGTCTTCGAGGGCCAGGCTGGGTCGGTAGTCGGCGGCTCGAAGGAGCCGCTCGAGGGCGTCTTCGCTGGGGTTCCTCGTGCCGTTCTCTATGGCGGCGACATTCGGCTGGCTCATCCCGGCGGCGCGTGCCAGGTCGGCCTGCGACATGCCCCGGTCGAGTCGCGCGGCCCGAATGACGTGCGGGGCGCGGCTTCGATCGACGTGTCGGATCACGGGTATACCTCCGCGATATATCGTACCGACTCGGGTGCTGACCGGTCAGGCGTCGACGCGACGGCGGGAGTCGAACCCGCCACGCCTTCGGTTATGAGCCGAGGCCCGGGACCGCCCGGATCGCCGCGATGTGACCCCACGCTAACCCCGCGTGCGGCAGGGGCGAAGGGCCGTTGCGCGGCGTGACGCGATGTGTCGCCGTGTGGCATGTGCCCGGCTTGTCAGCCACGGCGCCCGTCGATGATCGCCCGCGTCGAGTGCTCGAGGTGCGCGCGCACGACCCGCTCCGGATCCTGCAGCGCGTGCTCGACGTACGCGCGGTGCTCCTGCGTCAGTGCCCCGGGTGCGTATGCCGGTCGCACGTGAGTGAGGAGCAGGCGCATCTCGCCGTCGAGACGGCGGTACTCCTCGGCGATGCGCGGCGATCCGGACGCGTCCACGAGCGCGAGGTGGACGCGCGCGTGGGCGTCGAGCGTGGCGAGCCAGTCGCCCGCGGCCTCGGCTGTGGCCAGGTCACCGAGCGCGGCGTCGATACCGGGGGGACGGATGCCGCGTTCGCGCACGATCCGCAGGGCCTCGGTCTCGAGGGCGCATCGCAACTGCTGCAGAGCGATCAGGGCGTCGTCGTCGAGCAGCGAGACGCGGACCCCGCGGTAGGGCTCGGCGGTGGCGAGCCGCTCGGCGGTGAGTGTCGCCAGAGCCGTGCGTGCGGTGTGCCGTGAGACGCCGTGCGCCGCGCTGAGCTCCTCCTCGCGCAACGCAGTGCCGGGCGCGAGTTCGCCCGACAGGATTCCGGCGCGCACGCTGTCGGCGACCGCGTCGGCGGTGCGGGGGCCGGGGGTGGAGTTCGCCGAGCGGTGCGGGGCTGCACCGCCCGTGTCCGCCGCGGCGCCTTCGTTTCCGTCAGGCGCGGGCCGTGGCATCCGGAACCTCCTCACGACGACGAGACGGGGCCGACACCACGGCGAGGCCCACCGCGATGAGGGCCAGGCCGATTCCGCTGACGAGCGTGAGCTGCTCGCGCAGCACGAACAGCCCGAGCAGGGTGGCGGCGAGGGGCTCGGCGAGGGTCAGCGTCGACACGGTGACGGCGCTCAGCCGCGCCAGGCCCCACCCGAAGAGCAGGTACGCGATCGCCGTCGTCACGACCCCGAGCCACAGGGCGAGTGCGAGGCCGTTCGGGGTGAGCAGCCATGACGTTCCGGCGAGAAGGAGCACGGGCAGGCTCGCGGCGGCGGCGACGCCGAACACTGCCCCCATGACGCGCGTGGAGGTCCACCCCCTCTCGATCAGCGCCTTGCCGCACACCGTATAGAGGGCGTACGACATTCCCGCGCCCGCCGAGGCGAGCAGGCCCGCCGGGGCGAGCGCGGTCGCGCCGCCGGTCACGCCCGAGACGAGAACGACCCCGAGAAGGGCGATGGCGGTCGCGACCATCCACCGCGGTGACGGGGCGCGGCGGAGGCGGATGGCATCCACGATCCCGGTCGCAATCGGTGCGGACCCGAGGGCGACGACCGTGCCGATCGCGACACCGTTCTCGCGCGTGCCGAGGAAGAACAACGGTTGGTAGGCGAGGACTCCGGCCGCTCCGATGGCGATGAGTGCCGACGTCGACGTTCGAGAGCCGCGGTGCGGCCGCACGGGCGCGCGTTGCGCCAGGGCGAGAAGGCCCAGGATGCCACCACCCACCACGATCCGTGCCGCCCCGACCGCGAGCGGCGAGGCGTCGACGCCCGCGAGGGCCTGCGCCGTGCCCGTGGTGGAGAAACACAGCGCCGCGGCGAGGATCGCGAGGGCGGGGAGCATGCATGAATTGTTACACAATCTGCGCGTCGTCGTGCGTCTCAGTCGCGGAGCGCCGTGACCATCGATCGCAACGCGTGCAGGGCGGCGGCCTGCTCGGCATCCGTCATCCCGCTCAGCATGCGCTTCTCGACGGACCGCACCGCCGCGCTCGCCGCCTCGAGCGACCGCCGGCCCTTGGCGGTGAGCCGCGTGGGGAGGGCCTTGCCGACCGGCGGCGCTGTGGGACGCTCGACGATGCCGTCGCGCTCGAGGCTCTGCAGTAGCACGTTCATCGACTGTCGTGTGACGAAAGCGCCGCGCGCGAGGTCGGAGTTCGACAGGCCGGGCCGCTGGGCGAGCAGCTCGAGGCAGGAGTAGTGCGTGATCGTCATTCCGAGCGGGCGCAGCACGTCTTCCATTGCTGCGCGCAGAGCGCTCGCCGCTTCTTTCAGGAGGTAGCCGAGCGAGGTGTCCAGGTCGATTGCCTCTTGCGCCATGTCAGTATTCTGACATATGCTCTGTGTCAGATAACTGACACGCAAGGAGCATGCCATGCCCGCCACCGGACCCGACTTCATCTCTCTGCAGGTGCGCGACCTCGCCGCCTCCCACGCCTTCTACGAGAAGTACCTCGGCTTGCGCCGTTCGCCCACCGGCCCTCCTCACGCCGTCGTCTTCGACACCGCACCGATCGCCTTCGCTCTGCGCGACCTCGCGCCCGGCACCGACCTCACCGGCGTGGACCAGCCGGGCGTCGGCGTCGCCGTCTGGCTCCACGCCACCGAGGTGCAGCAGATGCACGACGCCCTCGCCGCCGACGGGCACCGGATCGTCATGGCCCCGATCGACGGACCGTTCGGCCGCACCTTCACCTTCGCCGACCCCGACGGCTACCACGTCACCCTGCACGACAGGGCCTGAGCCCGGGGCGGTGGGCCTCGGCATCCGGGACCGTCCTTGCGGAGGCGAGGGGGGAACATCGCGATCGCCGCGGCCGTCAGACGGCGTGTCGGCGGCACACTCCGCGGGACGGCGGGGCCCCGCCGTGAGAGGGGACCGGATGCCGGCACCCGGGGCGTGCGCCCGAATCCACCCGCCCCGATGCCCGCCGCCGGCCGGTCGGGAGCCCGGGAACGGACGGGTAACGTAGGTGCATGGCGACGACGGCGGGGCGAGGCATCCTGGCCCTCAGCATCGTCGCGATCCTCCTCGCCATCGGCACGGTTCTCGCCGTGCTGGTCGATCCGTTCACGCGCGAGCAGATGACGGTCGACCCGGCGGCGGAGTGGGTCGCCCGCGTCCTGCTCGTCCTCGGCGTGGTCTGGCTGCTGATCGGCGCGATCGCCGCTCGCACGCGTCTCGTCCGCCGACCCGGAGCGGCCGCCGCCCGCGCATCGTGGATCGCCTCCACCCGCCCCTGGCGCTCTCGAGAGTCCAGCCTCGGGCTGCTCCCGCTCGACCGTTTGCTCATGATCCTCGTGCCCGGCGCGCTTCTCGTCATGACGCGGGTCGTGCAGACGCCCCGCGACGGGCTGTGGGGGATGCTCATCGCCGTCGCCGGGTGGCTCGTGTTCGCCGCCGCCGTGCGTCTGCTGCTCGGACGCCGCTCGCCCTGGCCGATCATCGCGGCGGTGGGCGGGGCCCTCGTCCTGCGGTGCGTGGTGGCGCTGCTGGCCGTGTCGTTGTCGGGGCCGGAGGGCATCTGGCCGACGATCTGGGCGCAACCCTGGGTGCGGGTCCTCTACCTCGCGGTCGCTTTTGCTCTCGTGGCCTGGGTGTTCGTCGTGGCCGGTTGGTCGCTCTCGGCGCAGCTCGGTCGCCGTCGCGCCGCGGGCGTCGCCCTCGCCGGGATGGGCGTCGGTTACGCCCTCCCCGCGGCGACCATCGCGGTGATGGGGGCACGCGATGCCCTCCGCACCTGGAACGAGCAGATCGGCGTGCTGCCGTGGGATCTCGCGCGCTTCACCGGCGCGCGCGACGGCGCGTTCCCCCTCGAGATCATGACGACCACGGCCGTGATCGGCGGGGTCGCCCTGATCGTCGGCGTCCTGCTCGCTTTACCGCGCCGCGTGTACGTCCGCTCCGCGCGCTGAGAGTCAGCGTCCGGGGGTCTGGTCGAACGGTCCGCCGCGACCGATCTCGCGTACCTCCTTGCCGAGGGGCATGAGCGACACCGGAACCAGTTTGAAGTTCGCGATTCCGAGCGGGATGCCGATGACCGTGACGCACAGCAGCAGCCCGGTGACGATGTGGCCCAGGGCGAGCCACCATCCGGCGAGGATCACCCAGACGACGTTGCCGAGGAACGATCCGACACCGGCGGAGCGCTTCGCGACGATCTCGCGGCCGAACGGCCACAGGGCGTACAGGCCGATACGGAACGAGGCGATCCCCCAGGGGATCGTGACGATGAGGATGCACAGCACGATCCCCGCGGCGAGGTAGCCGAGGAAGAGCCAGAAGCCCGAGAGGGCGAGCCAGAGGACGTTGAGGATCAGGCGCATGCGTCCATCATGGCGACGTCGGCTGAACGGCATCCGAGGGTGACTCCCGGCTCTAACCCGGGCCGTCTCGGCGCGCAACCGCCTGCCTGCCGCGCGGAGTCGCCGTTAGCGTGGGCGCACCGAGGAAAGGGATCCGCCATGTCCGACATCACCCGTGCCACACCCGAACGCCGCGTCCTGTCGAGCTTCAGCGACTACACCGGGGCGCAGGCCGCCGTCGACCGGTTGTCGGACGCCGGTTTCCCCGTCGAGCACACCGCGATCGTCGGAACCGGCGTGCGCATCGTCGAGCAGGTGACCGGCCGCCTCACGCGCGGTCGCGCGGCCGGGCTCGGAGCCGCCTCCGGGGCGTGGTTCGGGCTGATGATCGGCGTGCTGATCGGTCTGCTCAGCGTCGGGGGCTTCCTCGGTTTTGTCTTGCTCGGTCTCGTGCTCGGCGCCGTCTGGGGCGCCGTCTTCGGCTTCGTCGGCCACGCCTTCACGGGCGGCCGCCGCGACTTCTCGTCGGTGCAGGGGTTCGAAGCCGAGCGGTGGGATGTGACGGTGGATGCAGAGCACTTCTCCCGCGCGCAGTCGCTGCTGTCGTCGGGAGCGGCGGGCGAAGCGCGCGGCTGAGGTATCCGCGGGCGCCCGGGTGGGTGCCGGGGTCGGCGGTCCGGTCGTGTTGGGGCGTCGTGCGTGGCCCCGGGGCGTGTTCGGTTGCACCGGGCCACGAGCGGGAGAAGCGCGACCCCCGGGTCTGACCGGCGACGGGGCCGATGTCGGAGGCCCCCGCCTAGACTTGACCCCGCCATGACCGATGCCTCCACGCCCCTCATCTTCGATGGCCCTGTGCCGTCGTCGGCCCGACCCGACGCCGACCTCCTCGAGGGGCTGAACGGTCCGCAGCGCGAGGCCGTGACCTATCGCGGCCCGGCGCTGCTCATCGTCGCGGGCGCCGGTTCGGGCAAGACCAGCGTGCTCACGCGGCGCATCGCCTCACTGCTGCGCACCCGCGAGGCGTACCCCAGCCAGATCCTCGCGATCACCTTCACGAACAAGGCCGCGGGTGAGATGCGCGAGCGCGTGCACCAGCTCATCGGTCAGAAGGCCGACGGCATGTGGATCTCGACGTTCCACTCCGCGTGCGTGCGCATCCTCCGCCGCGAGGCCGAGCAGTTCGGCTTCACCAAGTCGTTCACCATCTACGACTCCGGAGACTCTCGTGCGCTCATCAAGCGCCTGGTGAAAGAGCACGAGGGAGACTCGTTCGGCCTGACCCCGGCCGGAACCCAGAGCCGCATCTCGAAGCTCAAGAACGAGCTGGCCGATGCCGAGTCCTACGCGCGGTCCGCCAACATGAGCGACCCGGCCGAGCGGGTGTTCGTCGAGATCTTCGGCTCCTACCAGCGCGAGCTGCAGCGTGCCAACGCCTTCGATTTCGACGACCTCATCGCCCAGACCGTGTACCTGTTCCGGGCATTCCCGCAGGTGGCCGATCGGTACCGCAAGCGGTTCCGGCACATTCTGGTCGACGAGTACCAAGACACCAACCACGCGCAGTACGCGCTCATCCACGAGCTCACCCGGCCTCCGGGGTCCGACGCCGAGCCGTTCTCGTCGGGCGGCATGATGATCTTCGACGCCGAGCCCGCCGGCGAAGATGCGGCGTCGCTCACGGTCGTCGGTGACTCCGACCAGTCGATCTACGCCTTCCGCGGCGCCGACATCCGCAACATCAGCGAGTTCGAGCGCGACTACCCGGGCGCCAAGGTCGTGCTGCTCGAGCAGAACTACCGCTCCACGCAGAACATCCTGTCGGCGGCCAACGCGGTCATCTCGAACAACTTCGACCGCAAAGACAAGAAGCTCTGGACCAACGTCGGTGCGGGCGATCCCATCATCGGCTTCACCGGCTACTCGCAGCACGACGAGGCCCAGTTCGTGGCCGACGAGATCGAAGCGCTGCACAAGAAGGGCGTCGACTATTCGGGCGTCGCGGTGTTCTACCGCACCAACTCGCAGTCTCGCGCGCTCGAAGAGATCTTCATCCGCTCGGCCGTGCCCTACAAGATCATGGGCGGCACGAAGTTCTACGAGCGCGCCGAGATCAAGGACGCCCTCGCCTACCTCGTCGCCGTCGCCAACCCCGCGGACTCGATGGCGCTGCGGCGCATCCTCAACCGTCCGCGCCGCGGCATCGGTGACGTCACAGAGACCGCCATCGCCCGCTACGCCGCCGAGCACGACATCACCTTCCGTGACGCCCTGGCCAACTCGGCCCAGATCGGCGTCGGCCCGAAGCTGCAGAAGGCCATCGACCAGCTCGACGCGGTGCTGACCGAGGCCACGGCGGTCATGCTCCCGGCATCCGGAGAGCTCGCCCCCTCCACCTCGGTCACCGAGGGTCTGACGCTGCTGCTGAACAAGAGCGGCTACTTCGACGCCCTGCGCGCGAGCAAAGACCCGCAAGACGAGGCGCGCCTCGAGAACCTCGACGAGCTCGTCGCCGTGACACGCGAATTCGCGCGCAACAACCCCGAGGGCACGATCATCGATTTCCTCACCGAGGTCACGCTCGTCGCAGATGCCGACGACCTCGACGACGCGTCGGGTTCGGTGTCGCTCATGACCTTGCACACGGCGAAGGGCCTCGAGTACGACGCGGTGTTCCTCACCGGCGTCGAGGAAGACCTGCTGCCGCACCGCATCTCGGCGAACGAACCGGGCGGACCGCAGGAGGAGCGCCGACTGTTCTATGTCGGTATCACCCGCGCCCGCAAGCGCCTCCACCTCTCGCTTGCGATGACCCGCGCACAGTTCGGCGAGGTCACGGTCGCGATGCCGAGCCGGTTCCTGCAAGAGATCCCGGCCGACCTCATCGACTGGCGGCAGTCGCCCGGCGACGTCAACGGTCGCGGAGGTTCGCAGTCGCGCGCGCTCAACGCACGCGGCCAACGCCCGGGTCAGCCGGGCAGCGGGGGTAATCGTTACGGTGACGACCTCGTGCCGCTGCCCAAGCGCGCGCCGGCCGACCCGAGCAAGTTCCCCAACCGCATCCCGGCGAAGGTTCGCGACAACGGCGACCTGGAACTCGCGTCGGGCGACCGCATCCGCCACGACGACTTCGGCGAGGGCCGGGTCGACGCCGTGACGGGCGAAGGCGCGAAGCGCGTGGCGCACGTGCGCTTCGACACCGTCGGACCGAAGAAGCTGCTCGTCAAGATCGCGCCGATCGCCAAGCTGTAGGGCCCGTCGCGCGGCGGTCCGCGGGCGCGGCCCGCATGGTGGCGTGCGGGTTCGGGTCGCGCGGCGGCGCGCGAGCTCTCGGTCCGGCCCGCTCGGCGTGAGCGCTCGGCGTGCCCGCTCGGCGCGAGACGCCGCCCGCGGGCGGGGTGCGGTGTGCGGCCCGGTATGGGCGGTCGGGCGGCGGTGTGTGGCCCCGGTGTGCGCGAGCGGTCGGCGGTGTGCTGCCCCGGTGGGGGCGGTCCTGCGGCGGTGTGCTGCCCCGGTGTACGTGGGCCTGCGGCGGTGTGCTGCCCGCGGCAACACGCATAAACGCTCTTTGCTCTCATAAACGCGCTGTGCTCGCGTTTATGAGAGCAGATCGCGTTTATCGCTGCTCAGTGCGGTAGGTTGTCCGCGTCTTGACCCGCCGGCCGGGCGCGTAAACGCGATCCCGCGGCGTGAGCGCGGTCTCGGCGCCCGCGGCGTGAGCGCTGCTCCGACCCGCTCCGCCCCATACATAAACGCGATTCCGTCGCATAAACGCGCTCTGCTCGCGTTTATGGGCGCGTATCGCGTTTATCGGCGCCTGGATGTGACCGGCCCGACCCGTGGGCGCGCCCCGCTGGCCGGCGGGCCCGGGTCGCGGGCGCCGGCCGAGGCGCACGCACGGGGCCACGCACCCGGCTGGACATGGGGCCACACACGGGGTCACGCACGGGGCTGCACACGGGGCTGCACCCGGGGCCACGCACGGGGCTGTGCGATGCGCCGGTGCGCTCGCTGTGCGCCTCCGCGCCGAGCGGACGTGCGCCGCGCACCCGCCCTCGCGGACCCGGCCGCGTGAACGGCCCGGATAGGCTTGCGCAATGGCTCTCTTCTCGCGCCGCAAGAAGTCCGACTCCGACGACGCATCGGTCGACCGGCCCGACACCACGATCGAGCCGGGCGAACAGCCCGTCGATCCCGCAGGCCCGAGCGACGCCGCTCCTGTTGCAGAGGTCCCGGCCGAAGCCGCCCCGACCGTGGGCATCTCGATGTCGTCGTTCCGCGGCGTGGGCGCCGGCCCCGACGTGCCGGACCCCTCGTCGACGCCGCCCGTGGCGGCCCGCCCGTCGGCGCGGCAGCCCGGCGCGATGGAGGCCCCCGAGGCTCCCGAGACGGTGCCGGGTCTTCGCGACAACGTCCTGCTCGGTAACGCTCTCGCCGAGATCGAGGGGCAGCCCGAACCGACCCAACTGCTCAACATCGCGCGGCAGCTGCTGCAGGGACACGTCTTCCTTCGCGTGAAGGGCGACGCCCGCGCGCTCCTCGCCGAGGGCAAGGACCTCCCGCTCGCCGTCGCCAACAACGGAGACGAGCAGCTCGTCCTCGCCTACAGCGGCGGCCAGGCCCTGCGCGCCAGCGTCGAGGCGGACGGTGACCGCGACACCTCCGCGATGGGCCAGCCCGTCATGGCCCTGCTGCGTCACGTGCTCGCGGGTCCCTTCGCGGGTCTCATCCTCGATCCCGCGTCCCAGCCGAACCGCGCCGTGCTTCCCAAGGCCCTCCTCGAGCGCATGGTCGCCGAGGTCGACCCCGAACTGCGCATCAAGACCGCGCTGTGTGAGACTCGCGATGACTCCACGGCATCCACGATCGTCGATGCCATCGTCGCCGAGGCGCCCCTCTGGATTGGAGTGAACCGCTCCGAAGAGGGGGGCCCGATCGGCGTCGCCGAGTCGCGGTCGGCCACGGGCGAGCGCTTCCTCGAGGTCTTCACGCACCCGCTCGAGCTCCTCGCCCTCGGACGTGGCGACCAGCCGCTGCCCATCCAGCGCACCCAGCTCGCGAAGGCTCTCGCCGGCGACGCGGCGCTGACCGGCATCCTGATCGATCCTGCCGGCCCGTGGATCCGCATCGACCGCGACGAGCTCGCTCCGGTGATCGCTCTGGCGGAAGAGGGCTCCGAGCCCACCGCCTGATTCGATGACACGACGGCGGGCCGCTCCCTTTCGGGGGCGGCCCGCCGTCGTTCGTGTCAGACCCCGTACAGTTCGCCGACCGGCACCGCCACCGGAAGCACATTGCCCGCCGGTGCCAGCGGGCACGCCCACATCGGGTCGTACGCGCACGAGGGGTTGTACGCGAAGTTGAAGTCGATGACCAGGGTGTCGGGGGCGGCACCCCGGCCGAGGTCGGCCCCCTTGATCGTGTCGAGCAGGTAGCGCCCACCGCCGTACGTACCGCCGGGGCGGCCGGCCGCGGCATCCCGAACAGGGACGAACAACCCGCCCCCGTACGAGGTCAGCCGCCAGACGTCGAGAGACCCGGTGTCGGGCAGCTCGACGCGACCGATGCGCTCGAATCCCACCTCGCCGTCGGTGCCGGTCGTCGCGACGAATGAGGCCTCATCGGCGTCGAGCAGGGGTACCTCGAAGCGCCACGCGGCGTCGTACGGTGCGAGTGGCAGGCCGACGAACCCTTCGCGCTGCTCCGGGAGCAGGGGAGTGGCCGGGTGATCGGCGAACAGCGCATCTCGCTCGATGCGCCACAGCTCGTGGGCGTCTTCGGGGTCGTCGGCTTCGCGCACCGCGTCGTACAGGGCGAAGACGCGGCGGCGCCAATCGGCGATGTCGAGGGCGGTTCGAGCGGCTGCGGTGGTCATGTGTCGAGCGTAAGGGGCGGCCGGATGCCAGGACTCGGGCTGGACAGTGGGAGCGGTGAGACTGTGGGCGGGGCTGGCGGGCGGGCACCCCGGCGACCGGGACTTCGTGCGGACAACGTTGGGCTGCGAAACCGTAGGTCTCCGCCCCCGGAAATCGCCGTGGCATGGAGGGGCGCTCCAGGTTTCACCGATCGATCAGGTGAGTTGGTCGGCGACACCCTGCAGCTGGTCGGCAAAAACGATAGACCCTGTTGAAGGACGAAAATCCCAACCGATCGACCCGCTCTATCTGGGCGGCTGGCCCGAGGGTGCGCCGGCAGATGCTGTTGATGTCGTGGAGTTCGGAAGACGAGATCGTCGGGACCGACGCGGTCACGCGTGTGCCCCCATATGAGCTCGGAGAGCTGAGCCTTCCAGGGCGACCCCTATGCCGAAGCCGACGAGAACCGTTCCTGTAACGCCATCGATGGTGCGAGACACTTTTCGGCGTCGAAGCCACCGGCTGGACTTCTGGGCTACCAGGGCGAGAGCCGTCGACCAGGCACTACCGATCAGCACGTGCACTCCAGCGAGCGCGAGACCCCACACGATGTGAGGTGCCTCTTCGGGGATGAATTGGGGGAGGATCGCGACGTAGAACGCGCCCATCTTCGGGTTGAGCAGATTCGTCAAAGCGCCTTGGCGCCATCCGCGGAAGAAAGAATCCCCGCTGACGGGGCCATCGTCGCCCGCTCCGGCGGTGCCGGTCCCGCGGATCGCCGACCAGATCATCCGCCCACCGATCCACGCGAGGTATGCGGCCCGACGAGACGGATGGCGTCATAGAGCTGAGCAGAAGCCAGCAGGATCGCGCTGACGCCGATCGCCGCCAGGAAGCCCCACAGGAGGGTTCCTGTTTGGATACCGGCAATGACTCCGAAGGCTCGCCGCTTTCCGCTGACAGCGGCACTGCGGAGGACGAGGGCTGTGTCCAGGCCGGGGGTGACAGTGAGCAGGCCAACCACGAGGGCGAATGACGCGATCACCGAGACGGAGGGCAGCATGTATCGAGGGTAGCGTCGGGGTATCTCGCGGTTGATGTCCTGCCGCTCGACACACGTCGGCTTCGCATGAGGTTCGACGACCCGACCCGAACCCCGTCCCGCAGTGCAACCCGGCAGACACCACCGCCACCCGGGCGCTAGCGTCGGGACATGGCATCCCCCCGCATCACGCTGACCGTGCCGGGCCCCGAGGGTGATCGCGAGGTGGGCATCTCCAACCCCGATCGCGTGCTGTGGCCCGAGGTGGGCATCACCAAGCGCGAGCTCGCCGAGTACCTCATCGCCGTCGCCGATCCCTTCATCGCCGCGAACGGGCACCGGCCGGTGTCGCTCGAGCGCTTCCCCGAGGGCGTGGGCGGCGAGGCGTTCTTCTCGAAGAACCCGCCGAAGGGGGCGCCGGACTTCGTCGAGGCCGTGACCGTGACGTACAACAGCGGGCGCCGGCATCCGCAGCTCTTCCTCGGCGAGATCGCGTCGGCGGTGTGGGCCGCGCAGATGAACACGATCGTGTTCCACCCGTGGGCCTCGCTCGCGAGCGACGCGGATCACCCGGTCGAGTTGCGCATCGACCTCGACCCGCAACCGGGCACCGGTATCGCCGAGGCGGTCGCGGCGGCGCACGAGTTGCGGACGGTCCTGCGCGAAGCGGGTCTTGAGGCCTGGATCAAGACCAGTGGCAACCGCGGTCTGCACGTGTTCTGCCCGATCGAGCCGACGCATGAGTTCCTCGACGTCCGGCACGCGGTCATCGCCGCGGCGCGCGAGCTGGAGCGACGGATGCCGGATGCCGTGACCACCAGCTGGTGGAAGGAAGAGCGCGGAGAGCGGATCTTCGTCGACTTCAACCAGGCCAACCGCGACCGCACGATGGCGGGTGCCTACTCGCCCCGAGCGCTGCCGACCGCGACCGTGTCGACGCCGGTGACCTGGGACGAACTCGACGACATCGACCCGCTCGCCTTTACCGTGCGTTCGATTCCCGAGCGATTGGCATCCGTCGGCGATCCGTGGGCGGGATTCGCCGAGAAACCCGGACGCATCGACACGCTGCTGCAGTGGTGGCAGCGCGACCTCGACGACGGGCTGGGGGAGCTGCCGTTCCCGCCCGAGTTCCCGAAGATGCCGGGGGAGCCGCCGCGCGTGCAGCCGTCGCGGGCGAAGGCCCCGGGCGCTTAGGGGTTCAGCGCGTCGCCCGCGGCGCTGCGGTAGTAGAGCACCGCGCGTCCGTACCGCGTGCGGTTCAAGAGCCCCGCGCGTTCCATCACGCGCAGGTGCTGGTTGATCGCCGAGGTCGAGACCCCGAGTTGCAGGGCAAGATCGGTGGAGGATGCCGGCTCACCCAGCGCCACGAGAAGTGTCGCGCGCGTGCGACCGAGCAGGTCGACGACGGCGTCGGGTGCGGGCTGCGCGCTGGTGGACCACATCGCCCCCTGCCCGCGTGCGGGATACATCACCGTGGGCGGGAGGTCGTCGTCGATCGGCGTCGAGACGCGGACGGTGAAGATCGACGGGACAAGGGTGAGGCCTTCGCCGAGGACCGGTCGGCGGCGAATCTCGGGGTTCCACAGCCGCACGTCGAGGTGGCGTCCGTCATAGCGCGCGGCATCCGACAGGCCGTTCAAGACGGTGCCCATGCCCGCTTGCGCGGCGATGCGTCCTCGGTAGGCGATGTCGGCGCGCAGCACCGCGCTCATGCGTGCCCAGTGCGGGGCGAAGCAGAGGTCCCACGTGGTGGCGAGCGCCCGCTGCAGGCGCGCGACGACCAGATCATGACGCCCGCGGAAGACCGCCGGCACCTCTCCGTGCACCCGCTCGAGATCTATATGCAGGCGCGACCGCGAGATGCGGCCGAGCTCGGCCAGTTCGTCGTCGAACGACGTGAGGGGCGAGGCGGGCCGCGGGTTGACGAAGTCGGCCGTCCACTTGCGGTCGTTGATCAGTGCGAGCAGCACGTCGAGATCCAGGAGCGGGCGCACGTCTGCGATCTGGCGGAGCCACGGAGCCTGCAGCGGGTACCCCTCCGGCTGCGACAGGGCCCGGAGTCCGAGGCCCAGCTCCGACAGCGGCGAGATGCCGAAACGGATCGCCGAGATGTCGGCGGCCTCCAACTCGTACCGGATCATGAAGCCCCACGCTACATCGATTGAACGGCATCCCGGCGCCTGGATCAATGGAGACGTGACCAGCACGATCCCCACCGTCCCCCTGAAAACCCTCGTGCAAACGGACAAGACGCTGGGCCGCCTGCTCACGATCACCCTGGTCGACACCCTCGGACGCGGTGCCTTCTTCACCCTGACGACGCTGTACCTCACGCTCATCGTGGGGCTCGAGCCGGTGACGGTCGGCATCGGTCTGACCGTCGCCGGGGCGGTGGGCGTCGCCAGCTCGCTCGTTTTCGGCCACCTCTCGGATCGCTTCAGCGCGCGGATGATGCTGATCGTGCTGCACGTCGTGCAGGGCGCGGCGCTCATCGGCTACCTCTTCGTCGGCGACCTGCCCTCGCTCGTGATCGTCGCCTCTCTCGTCCTGCTCGCTCAGCAGGGCGGCGGGAGCGTTCGCTCCGCCGTCGTCGGACGGGCGTTCCGCGGAGACGACCGCGTACGCATCCGCGCGGCCATGCGCACCGTGACCAACGTCGGCATCGGGGTCGGCACCGCGGTCGCGGCGATCCCGCTCGCCCTCGGCACCCCGTTCGCTTTCCACCTGACCATGACGATCGCGGGCTCGTTCTTCCTCGTGTCCGCCGTGCTCGTCGCGGGGCTCGATCCTGCCCGCGTCGACCTCTCCGTCGTCGAACCCGCGCCGGATGCCCCCGCCGTCGCCGGTCGTAGCCCCTATCGGGACCCACGCTTCTTGTGGTTGACGGCTCTCATGGGGGTGTTCGGCATCCAGTTCGGTGTGTTCGAGATCGGTGTGCCGCTGTGGGTCGTCGCCCACACGATCGCGCCCGACGTCGTGGTGAGCCCGCTGCTCTTGGTCAACACGGTCGTCGTGGTCCTGCTGCAGGTGCGGATGAGCCGTGGGACCGGGACCTTCGCCGGGGCAGGACGCGCGATGAGCAGGGCCGGGTGGCTCATGGTCGCGGCGTGCGCGCTGTGGGCGGGCGCCGGATGGATCGGGGGCGAGGGAGGGGGTCCGGTGGCCGCGGTGATCGTGGTGCTGCTGGCCGCGGCGGTCGTGCACTCCCTCGCCGAGATCACCTCGAGCGCCGCGGGGTGGAGCCTCAGCTTCGACCTCGCCCCGCAGGAGCGCATGGGCAGCTACCAGGGTGTCTACGGCACCGGATACGCGGTCGGCGCGATGATCGCCCCCGTGGTGGTGACGCTCACGGCGATCGATCTCGGCACGGGCGGGTGGGCGATCCTCGCCGCGATGTTCGCCGCGGCGGCTGCCGGGGTCGTCGTGATCGCACGTCGGGCCGAGCGGGAAAGGGGTGCCGCTCCCACCGACTGAGCGACAGTGCGGGAGCCGCCGGACTCAGTCGAGCACGTCGCCCAGGTCGTACGACGCCACCGTCTCGAGCTGTGTGAACGTGCAGGAGCGGGCATCGCGGTCGGGGCGCCAGCGGTCGAACTGCACGGTGTGGCGGAAGCGCATGCCCTCGAGCTGGTCGTAACGCACTTCGAGCACGAGATCGGGGCGCAGCCGCACGAACGACACGTCTTTCGACGCCGAGAAGCGCGAGCGGTCGGTTTCGCCGACCACGGCGGCGCCGTCTTCGTCGCGCTCCACCAGCGGAGCGAGTTCGTCGATCAGCTCTCTACGTCGTTTGTCCGTCCAGGCGGAGACGCCACCAACGCCGTGCAGGTGACCCTCGTCGTCGTAGAGGCCGACGAGCAGCGATCCGACGCCCTCGCCCGATTTGTGGATGCGGTAGCCGAGTGCCACCACATCCGCGGTGCGGGCGTGCTTGATCTTGAACATCGTGCGCTTGTTCGGCGCGTACGGCTGGGCGAGCGGCTTGGCGATCACGCCGTCGAGGCCCGCGCCCTCGAACTCGGCGAGCCACCGGCGCGCGAGGTCGGGGTCGTCGGTCGTGCGGGTGACGTGGACCGGGTGCGGCACCGAGCCCAGCAGGTCTTCGAGCTGCGCCCGGCGTTCCGAGAACGGCTCGTGCTGCAGGTCGCGGTCGCCGCGCGCGAGCAGGTCGAAGGCGATGAACATCGCCGGCGTCTCTTCGGACAACATGGTCACGCGCGACGCCGCGGGGTGGATCCGTTGCGACAGGGCTTCCCAATCGAGGCGCTGGTGGCCGGCGGCGCCGCGGGCCACCACGACCTCTCCGTCGATCAGGCACGGCTCGGGCAGGATCTCGGCGAACGCCGCGACCAGCTCGGGGAAGTACCGAGTGAGGGGCTTGGCTCCGCGGCTGCCGATCTCGACGTCGGTGCCGTCCCACGACACCAGCGCGCGGAAGCCGTCCCATTTGGGTTCGTAGCTGAAGCCGCCCGCGACCTTGGCGTGCTCGGGCACCTCGGGCACCGACTTCGCCAGCATCGGCGCGGGGATGTCGTAGCCCATGGGTCAGTCCGTGCTCTCGCCCCCGGCCAGCGGCACGGGGTTGCGGCGCTTCTTGCGTCGCGCCCACTCCGCGGGTTTGTCGTCGCCGTTCCAGACGGTGATGATGCCCCACACGACGGCGGTCAGCGGGACCGCGAGCAGGGTGCCGAGGATGCCGCCGATCGCGGTACCGCCGGCCAGCACGACCAGCACGACGAAGGAGTGCAGCTTCATCGAGCGGCCCATGAGCACGGGCTGCAGGAAGTTGCCCTCGAGCTGGTTCACGAGCACGACGATGCCGACGACGATCAGCGCGACGACCCATCCGTTGGTGACGAGGGCGACGAGCGCGGCCAGGATGCCGGCGGTGACGGCCCCCACGATCGGGATGAACGCGAGCAGGAACACCAGGACGGCCAGCGGAAGGGCGAGCGGGACCTGCAGGACCGCGAGACCGATGCCGATGCCGATCGCGTCGACGGCCGCGACCGAGGCGGTACCGCGGACGTACGAGCCGAGAACGGTCACCGTCTTGTCGCCGATGCGGCGCGCGCGGTCGTAGTCGCGACCGTGGAAGGGGCGGAGTACGAACTCCCACATGCGGGGTCCGTCTTTGAGGAAGAAGAACAGGATGACGACCATCAGGACGAAACCCGTGACGAACGAGGCGATCGCGCTGACGCCGGCGAGAGCTCCGGTGCCGAACTGCGAGCTCGTCACGAAGTCTTGAATGCCTTGCACGGCCTGGTTGACCTGGTCGGGCGAGATGGCGAAGGGGAGCGTGTGGTACCAGTCCTGCGCCTGCTCGAAGCCCTTCTGTGCCTGCGAACTGAGGTACGGCCACTGGTCGATGACCGCGTTGACCACGAGCCAGCCCAGGGCGCTCAGCACCACGACGACAGCCAGCAGCGTCAGCAACGTCGCCAGCACCGCCGGCACGCCCTTGCGCCGCATCCACATGGTGACCGGACCGAACGCCGAAGCGAAGATGAGCGCCAGGATCAGGGGGATGATGACGAGTGTCACCTGCTGGATACCCCAGATGAGACCGGCGACCAGGATCACCACGACGATGATCTGCACCGCGCGAACGGCGAGGCGCCCGAACCCGTCGGCCCAAAGACTCTTCGGCGGCGGTTGGACCGCCTCGGCGACGGAGGTGACGGCGTCGCGCGGTGCGGGGTGACGAGAGAACAGGCCCATGAGCACACGGTAGCGGGGGCCTCCGACATGGCGACGGAGGTTGCGCCGTGCCGGGGTGCCGGATAGGGCGGCGGATACCGGGAACCGCGCCGTACCGCGTGCCGCGGCCCCGCCGTTCACGGTCGACCGGGCCGCGACGTCGCCCGAGGCGGTGACCGGTGCCCGCTCGGAGGGGATCGGGGCGCCGCGTCCCGGCATCCGGGATCGCACGAGCTTGGTGAGGTCGATCAGATCAGAGTGCCGGGGTGCCCGCGTCCGGGATCGCACGAGCTCGGCCACCTCGATCGGATCAGGGTGCCGGGGATGCGGCATCCGGGATCAGACGAACGCGCTCATTCCGGTGATGTCGCGGCCGAGCAAGAGGGCCTGGACGCTCTCGGTGCCCTCGTACGTGTGGATGGCCTCGATGTCGGCCATGTGCTGCATGACGCCGTTCTCGAGCAGGATGCCGTTGCCGCCGAGCAGGTCGCGGGCGATCGCCGCGACCCGGCGCGCGGCGCGGGTGTTGTGGTACTTCGCGAGCGACGCCTGGGTGGGACGCAGACCGCCCGACGACTCGAGGTCGGCGAGACGGCGGCAGTACAGCTGCATGGCGGTGAGCTCGTCGAGCATCTGCGCGAGGCGCTCCTGCACCATCTGGAACTTCGCGAGGGGCTTTCCGAACTGCATGCGCTCGGTGGCATACGTCCGCGCGATCTCGTAGCAGGCGGTCGCGTGACCGAGCGCCGACCAGGCCACACCCGAGCGGGTGGCGAACAGCACGACCGACGCGTCCTTGAAGGTGTGAGCGCCGGGCAGCACGGCATCCGCGGGAAGACGCACGCCGTCCATCGCGATGTGAGCCTGGTGGATGCCGCGGAGCGACACCTTTCCGGTGATGACGGTGCCCGTGTAGCCCGGGGTGCCCTGCTCGACGAGGAAGCAGCGAACGTTGCCGTGGTCGTCGCCGCCCTCGTTCTCGACGCGGGCCCACACGAAGGTGATGCCGCCGGAGGCACCATTGCCGATCCACTTCTTCGTGCCGCTGAGCGACCAGCCGTCGTCGGTGCGGGTCGCCGTGGTCTCGAGCGAGACGGAGTCGGACCCGTGGTCGGGCTCGGTCAGCGCGAAGGCGCCGAGCACGGTGCCGTCGGCGAGGGGCTTCAGCCACCGCTCCTGCTGCTCGGGCGAACCGTAGAACGCGAGCGTCCGCAGCGCGAGTCCGCCCTGCACGGCGAGCGCTGTGGCGAGGGAGCCGTCGTGGCGCGAGATCTCCATGTTGACCAGGCCCGCGGCCAGCGGTGAGGTGTACGGGAGCTCGGGGTGCTCGATGCCGTCGGTGAACAGCTCGAGCTCACCCATGCGCTGCACGAGGTCGATCGGGTAGCTCGCGGCATCCCATTCGCCCTGCATGCGCGTGCCGACCTCGTCGGCGAAGGCCTTGGCGGTGTCCCAGACGGCGCGGTCGGCGTCGGGGATGTCGGCGAACACCGCGTAGTAGTCGGTGTCGCGGCGGCCGAGCAGGTCGTAGCGGGCGACGCGCTCTCCGGGGAGCGTGTGGGCATCGGCGTCGATGGTCATGGTTCCCAGTATCGCGCATGTTGGTACTGGGTGTCACGCTTCGGAGTGGACTCGCGGCGAACGCTCGGATGGGTGCGCGGGTGGGCGCCCGGGTGCGCGCGGCGCCGTGTCGCGCGCCCCGTGATGACCGGGCCCGCTTCGACGTCGAGTGTCCACGACACCCGGATGCTTTTCTGGAACGTCCGGGTGTCTTGGACACTCAACGCGGGGGTCGTGCCCCGCGATGGTGTTGGGTGATCGGGAGGTTGAGTGTCCACAACACCCGGAAGGTTTTTCAGAACGTCCGGGTGTTTTGGACACTCAACGCAGGGGCCCCGTCCCGCGATGGCGGTGCGTGATTGGACGTTGAGTGTCCACAACACCCGGACGATTTTTCGCAACGTCCGGGTGTTGTGGACACTCAACGGGTGGGGCGGCGGGCGGGCACGCGAGGGCAGGGGCGGGCGGGCACGCGACGGGCGGGTGAGCGGGCCCGCGAAGGCGGCCCCGCGAGCCCCGCGCGTCAGTCGCCGAGAGCCCCGCGCAGGCGCCGCGTGACCTCCGCGGCGGGCATGCGGCGGGGGAAGGCCGCGACGATCAGGTCGTCGCCGGCAGCGTCGTCGCCGTCGGGGTGCACACCGTAACGGCGCAGCACGTCGTCGAGGGCGCGACGGAGAACGGATGCCGGCACCCGAGCCCCCCGCATCAGCCGGCGCAGCACGTGGTTGTGCACCGCCGTGACCGAGGCCGCGAAGCCGACGGCATCCAGGGGGTCGAGGCCGGGGAGCGCCTCGCGCAGGTATTCGTCGAAGAGGCGTTCGTAGCGGAACACCGTCACGATCTCGCGGTCGCGCAGGCCCGGGATCTGCCGCACGATCGCGTAACGGCGCCGCGCGACCTCGGGGTCGGCGGCGAAGTGCCGGAACACCCGCACCGATGCCTCGCAGACGGCGGCCCACGGGTCGTCGTGCGGTTGGTCGAGGTACGCGCGCGTCTCGGTGAGCAGCACCTCGTGGTCGGCGAAGACCACGTCTTCTTTGCCGCCGAACTGCCGGAAAAACGTCGACCGCGATACCCCGGCCGCCTGTGCGATCTGCTCGACCGAGGTCTGGTCGTAGCCGTGCTCGACGAAGAGGTCGATGGCCGCGGACACGACGGCCGTCCGGCTCGAGGGGGCGGCGCTGTCGGTCACGCCCCGAGCCTATCCGCGGCCCGCCGTCGCGCGGGGTCGGGTTACGCGGGGCGGTCCGTAGATGATCGGGGCGGCGGAGGCAACCGGATGCCGAGACCCCCACGCCCGCGATGGGATGAATGCATGATCTCCTCCCTGTGGCACAGAGACCAGACGTCCGTCGACGGGACGCCGTTCGCACCCGATGCCCGGCACGACGTCGTCATCGTCGGAGCCGGGATCACCGGCCTGTCGATCGCCGTGATGCTCGCCGAGGCGGGGGTCGATGTCGCGATCGTCGACGCGGGCCCCGTGGGGCAGGGGGCGACCGGGGCGTCGGTGGGGATGGCATCCCTTCTGCAGGGGACGACCCTCGCGGCGCTGCGCGCACACCACCCCGCCGGACTCGTGAAGGCGTACGTCGACGCGAACCGCGCGGGGCAGGAGTGGCTCGCCGAGCGTGCGGGAGCCGCTGCCGACCGCCGCACCGCCTTCACGTTCGGCCGGGGACTCTCGACCGACCCGGCGCTCGACGCCGTCCGCGATGCCGCACGCGAGGCCGGGCTGCCGATCCGTGAAGACGCCCCCGGCGACCTCGGCGGACGCACCCCCGTGCGCGCCCTCGCCCTCGACGACCAGCTCGCCCTCGACCCCGTCGCCCTCTCGCGCTCTCTCGCCGAGGCGGCACTCGCGGCCGGGGCGACGCTGCACACGGGCGTCCGCGTGACCGACGTCCGCGCTCTTCCCTCCGGCCGCGTCGACACCGACCACGGCACGATCTTCGGCGACACCGTCGTGCTCGCCACCGGCACGCCCATCACGCGCCGCGGCCTGTACGACCTCAAGACCCGCGCGCTGCGGTCGTGGGCGATCGCGTTCGAGATGGAGGGGGATGCCGAGGCCCCCGGCGGCATGTGGAGCGAGGTCGGCGCCGACGGGCGCAGCGTCGTCGCCGCACCGTCGTCGTTCGGGCGCGGGGTGCTGCTGGTGACCGGGGCACGGCATCCGGTCGGCTCCGCACCCTCGGAGGTCGCGCTCGCCGAAGGCCTCGCCGCGTGGGCCCGTCGTACGCTCCCCGTGGGAGCCGAGATCGCCCGCTGGTCGGGACAGGACTACCAGTCGCACAACCTCGTGCCCTTCGTCGGAGGGATGCCGAGGGGCCTCGGGCGCCTGCGCTTCGCCACCGGCTACGCCGGGTGGGGCCTGACCAACGCCCCGGCCGCCGCGATGCGGTTGAGCGACGAGATCCGCGGGGTCTCGCGCAGCGACCGGCCGCAGTGGATACGCACGATCGGCACGCGCATGACGGTTCCCGCCGATCTCGGCCGCGGCATCGGCGAAGCGGCCCGTCGGGCGGGCGTGGCGGCGGGGGCGTTCGCCGCGGCGGCACCCGCACCGGTCAAGCGGCCCGCCGAGGGCGCCGGGCTGGTGTCGCGGCAGGGACTACGGACCGCGGCGGTGTCGACGATCGAGGGAGAGACGCGCGCGGTGGTCGCCCCGGCTCCGCTGACCTGGAACGACGCGGAACGCTCGTGGGACAGCCCCGTCGACGGCTCGCGCTACGCCCCGGACGGGACGCGGCTCGAGGGCGCGGCATCCGCAGATCTGGGCGTGCGCTGAGGTCGCACGGGGCTCGGCTCGGCCGCGCCGAGACGGCATCTCGCTGACAAACCGGTTGCAGGCTGACGCGGAGTCGTCAGCCAGTTGCCGTCCCGACGGCCGCCACCTGGACGACCGCCAGAGTCAGCTCTTCGGCCGGTCAGCTCTTCGCACCCGACAACGCGAGCGCGCCGCCGAGACCGATCATCATGACCCCGCCGGTTCCCGACAGGGTCGAGATTCGGTTCGGCGACCGGGCGAACCACTCGCGGGCGGTGCCGGCGGCCAGGGCCCACACGCTGTCGCAGGTGAGCGCCATGATCTGGAACGTCAGGCCGAGAACGAGCAGCTGCAGCCACACCGCCCCCGCGTGCGGGTCGACGAACTGCGGCAGCACCGCGACGAAGAACGCGATCGTCTTCGGGTTGGTCAATCCCACGACGAAACCCTGACGCAGCAGGGTCCACGACGACGAGGGCCCGCGCGTCGCCCCGGCGACGTGAGCGTGGCGGTGACGGATGGCCTGGATGCCGAGCCACACGAGATAGATGGCCCCGACGATCTTCAGGATCGTGAAGGCGACGATCGACGACGCGACGATCGCCCCGACGCCGAAGGCCACCGCGAGCACCGCCGGCACGGTACCGAGCGCGTTGCCGACGACGCTCAGCACGCCCGCGCGGCGGCCGAGCGCGATCGAACGCCCGATCACGAAGAGCACGCTCGGACCCGGGATGACGATGATGATGACCGACGCGGCGACGAACGCCAGCACGTTCTCGATCGGAGGCATGCGTGAACTGTACTGCCGTCGCGTTTCGGGACGGTATCGCGCGTCGGGGCGGGCCGAACTCCTGAGATTCAGGATGGCGGTGGCCGCGGACGCGTTCAGTGGGGGTGATCACGCGGTTTCTCACGAGTTCGGCCCGGCCGCCGCCGCGACCCGCCGCCGCCGAGGCCGCCGGACCTGGCGGCCGCGGCCTCACACCGGAACGCCCTCCCGCGCCAGCAGCTCCGTGATCCGGCCGACGCAGCCGCCGCAGCCGGTGCCGGCACGGGTCGCGGCCTTCACGCACGCGACCGTGGGTTCGCCCGCCGCGGCCGCCTCGCGTATCGCCCCGGCGCTGACGCCGTTGCACCAGCACACGGTGGCGTCCGCGGCGAAGGGGTCGCCGGCGGCGGGCATTCCGGCATCCGCGGCGTCGAGGCGCAGCAGCGATGAGCGGTCGGCGGGCAGCTCCGACCCGCGCTCGAACAGCAGGGTCAGCTCGGCGCCGGTGCGCGGCATCCCGACCGCGGCGAAGCCGGTCAGCACCCCCTCGACAGTGACGAGCTTCACGTACGCGCCCCGCGCGGGGTCGGCCCAGAGCGTGACCTGGGGGTCGTGGCATCCGGGTGCGTGAGAGAAGGGGTCGGCGTCGACCGCGCCCCCGGCGACCACGTCGATCCCCTCGGCTTTGAGCATCACGACACCGGGGCGCTCGACCGGTGCGGGCGCCTCGACACCCGACGACAGCAGCGCCGCGAGTCGGTCGGCCTGCCGCCAACCGGGGCCGATGAGTCCGCTCGGTCCGCCGGGCACGCGTCCGTCGGGACCGGTGTCGGCGGGGTCGGCGACGTGCGCGCAGTCGCCGATCGCGAAGACGTTCGGGTCGGTCCACGAGCGCGACGATCCGTCGACGAGCACGCCGGCCGAGGTGGCGAGACCCGCGAGCGAGGCGATTTCCGTCCGTGCCCCGACCCCGCACGACAGCACGAGCAGGTCACCGGCGAGCACTTTGCCGTCGGCGCAGACGAGCCCGTCGAACCAGGCCTGACCGTGGTCGTCGTAGCGCTGCACGATGCTTTCGGCGCGCGCGTGGTGCATCATCTCGATGCCCACGGCGCTCGCCGCGGCGGCGAGCACGCGTCCGCCGTTCTCATCGAGCGTCCGGTTCATCGGCGCGGCGGAGTGATACGCCACGACCACCTCGGCGCCTGCCTCGGCGGCGGCGAGGGCGAGTTCCATGCCGAGCACTCCCGCGCCGAGCACGACGATGCGCTGACCCGCCGAGACCGCTGCGCGCACGTGCTCGGCGTCGGCGAGATCGCGCAGGGCCACGACGCCCCGCGGCAATGCCGCCGCACCGTGGTCGAGTTCAGACGGCAGCGCCGGCCGCGCGGACCGATGCCGCTGCGCCCGCTCGAGTCCCGCGAGCGTCGGCACGTTCGCCCGCGCGCCGGTGGCGAGCACGAGTCGGTCGTAGGGAATCCGGATGCCATCGTGCAGGCGCACCACCCGGAGGTCGCGGTCGACGCCGACTACCGTCGTCCCGAGCACGAACCGGACCCCGGCATCTTCGGCGACGCGGCGATCGCCCAGGTCGAGCCCTTCTCGGTTCATGCGCCCGACGGCATATTCTGCGAGCAGCACGCGGTTGTAGACGTCGTGCTGTTCGGCGCCGATGACGGTGAGGTCGATCCGCCCCTCGCGCACGGCGGGCAGGAGGCCCTCGATCAGCCTCGCCCCCACGGGACCGTAGCCCACCAGCACCACACGCTCAGACATGGGTCTCCTCCTCCGTGCTCGACGACGGGGTGCTCGGCGACAGGCTGCTCGGCAAAGGCGCGCTCGGCGACGTCGCGCTCGTTATCAGCACGCCCGGCGCCGCTCCTCCCGCGACTCCGACGAGCGGGGGAGCCACGCCCTGATGCTCCGCCACGACGACCGGCGAAGCCGCGATGTGATGAGGTGCCGGGGTCGTGGCATCCGGGATTGCCTTCACTTGAACCCGCGTGCGCTTGAACTCGGGCATGGCCGACGTCGGGTCGACGATCGCCTCGGTCAGCCGGTTGGCGCACTCGTCGCCCGCGTAGTGGAACGGCAAGAACACCGTGTCGTGGCGGATATCCGTGGTCACGCTCGCCCGCGCGCGCACGGTGCCGCGCTCGTTCGAGACGGCGACGAGGACTCCGTCGCGGATGCCGAGACGCGACGCCGTCGCCGGATGGATCTCGAGCCGCGCCTCGGGGCGGGCCTTGTGGAGCTCGGTCACGCGGCGGGTCTGGGTTCCCGACTGGTACTGCTGCAGGTATCGGCCGGTGGTGAGGGTGAGATCGGCGCCGCGGTCGGTCGGGGTCGGGGGAGTCGCCTCGACGGGGACGAGCCGCGCGCGGCCGTCGGCGTGGGCGAAATGCTCCGCGAACGGACGCGGTGTGCCCGACGAGCGGTAGGGCCAGTACGCCTCGACGCCGGTGTCGAGCAGCGCGTGCGAGAGGCCGGAGTAGTCGGCGATGCCGCCCTCGGAGGCGCGGGCGAGCTCGTCGAAGACCTCGGCCGGATCGATCGACCACGTGGATGCCGCGCCCAGACGCCGCGCGATCTCGGCCATGATCCACAGCTCGCTGCGGGCGCCCTCGGGTCCGGGCAGGGCGCGCCGGCGGCGGATCACGCGACCCTCGAGCGAGGTCATCGTGCCCTCCTCCTCAGCCCATTGCAGTACGGGGAGCACGATGTCGGCGAGCTCCGCCGTCTCGGAGAGGAAGAAGTCGCACACGATGAGGGTGTCCAGGGCTTTCAGTCGCGAACGCACAGCATCCACGTCGGGTGCCGACACCACGACGTTCGACCCCGCGACGAGCAGCGTCTTCACCGGCCCGCCCAGCTCGCCGAGGAGGGCGGTGGCCGGGACGCCGGCATCCGGAATCTCGTCGGGATCGACGCCCCACACCCCGGCGACGTGCCGTCGGGCTTCGGGGTCGCGGATGGAGCGGTAGCCGGGCAGTTGGTCGGCCTTCTGGCCGTGCTCGCGCCCGCCCTGGCCGTTGCCCTGGCCGGTGAGGGTGCCGTAGCCCGAGCCCTCGCGGCCGACGAGGCCGAGCACGAGCGCGAGGTTGATCGCGGCGGTCGCGGTGGCGGTGCCGTCGACGTGCTGTTCGACGCCGCGTCCGGTGAGGACGTACGCGCCGCCCGCGGCGAGCCGGCGAGCGGTCTCGCGGAGCTGAGCGACCGGGATGCCGGTGGTGGACGAGGTGCGCTCCGGCCACCACGCGCTGACCGAGCGGCGGAGGGCATCGAACCCCGTCGTGCGCTCCTCTATATACGCGCGGTCGGCGAGGCCCTCGGCGAGGGCGATGTGCGTGAGTCCGAGCAGCAGGGGCAGGTCGGTGCCGGGAGCGGGTTGCAAGTGGGTTCCGGCGCCGTCCTCGGCGAGGCGCGCGGTGGCGGAGCGGCGGGGGTCGACGACGATCAGGCCGCCCGCGGCGCGCGCTCCGGCGAGGTGCGCGAGGAACGGCGGCATGGTCGCGGCGACGTTCGAGCCGAGCAGCAGGATCGTTTGTGCTTCGTCGAGGTCGGCGACGGGGAAGGGGAGGCCCCGATCCATCCCGAAGGCCCTGTTGGATGCCGCCGCGGCCGACGACATGCAGAACCGGCCGTTGTAGTCGATGCGCGAGGTGCCGAGCGCGACGCGGGCGAACTTGCCGAGCTGGTACGCCTTCTCGTTGGTCAATCCGCCGCCGCCGAAGATGGCATTCGCGTCGGCTCCGTGCGCGGCTTTCGTGTCGCGGAACGCCGCGGCGACGGCATCCAGTGCCTCATCCCAGGTGGTTTCGGCGAGGGTTCCGTCGGGCTGCCGGGTCAACGGCATCCGGAGTCGTTGGGGGGATGCCAGGAGCTCCGCCGACGTCCAGCCCTTGGCGCAGAGTCCTCCCCGGTTGGTGGGGAAGTCGCGGCCGGTGACCGTCGTGGAGCCCGCGTGGCTGACGGTCATGGCGCACTGCAATGCGCAGTAGGGGCAGTGGGTGTCGGCGGAGCTCATGGGGTCAGATCCGCGTTCCGGTCTTCTTTGACAGGCGGAGGTACACGCCCGCGGTGAGGGCGAGGAAGGCCACGTAGGCGAGGGCGAACCAGCCGAGGGCGGGGGTGTACGAGCCGAACGTCGTCTTCGAGAAGCCGAGCAGCTGCGGGATGAAGAATCCGCCGTACGCGCCGATCGCCGAGATGAGGCCGAGGGCCGCGGCCGCCTTGCGCTGCGCGCCGATTCCGCCGTTGGCCTTGAGGGCGAAGATCGTCGGGATCATGCGGTAGGTCGAGCCGTTGCCGATGCCCGCCGCCGCGAACAGCACGAGGAAGCAGAGCAGGAAGATCGCGAAGTTCTGCATCGGCAGGGTGAGGATCACGCTCAGGATGCCGAGCCCCATGACCGTGAAGGCGCCGATCGTGATGACGGTGCCGCCGAAGCGGTCGGCGAGCTTGCCGCCGTAGGGGCGGGCGAGCGAGCCGACAAGCGCACCCATGAACGCGAGGGTGACGGTGGCGGTGCCGATCGTGAAGCCCTTGAAGTCGGGGAACGTGTCGGCGAGCAGCTTCGGGAAGACGCCCGCGAAGCCGATGAACGAGCCGAAGGTGCCGATGTAGAGGAGCGAGAGCACCCACATGTGTGGCTCTTTGAGAGCGGCGAGGGATGCCGTGATGTCGGCCTTCGCGGCGGAGAGGTTGTCCATGCGGAGGTAGGCGCCGACCATCGCGACGAGGATCAGCGGCACCCAGATGAGGCCAGCGAGCGGCAGGTTGAGGGTCGCTGCGGCGCCGACGGTGATGACGATGGGGACGACGAACTGCGCGACCGAGGCGCCGAGGTTGCCGCCGGCGGCGTTGAGTCCGAGGGCGTAGCCCTTCTGCGCGGCGGGGTAGAAGAACGTGATGTTCGACATGGAGCTGGCGAAGTTGCCGCCGCCGAAGCCGGCGAACGCGGCGATCAGGAGCAGGAGGCCGAAGGGCGTCTGGGGGTTCGACACCGCGATGGCGAGGCCGATGCTCGGGATGAGCAGGAGGCCGGCCGAGACGATCGTCCAGTTGCGGCCGCCGAAGCGCGGGACCATGAAGGTGTAGGGGATGCGCAGCGTCGCGCCCACCAAGCTCGGCATGGAGATGAGCCAGAAGATTTCACCGGTGGAGAGCTGGAAGCCCGCCGCCGGCAGCGAGACGACGACGACCGACCACAGCTGCCAGACGACGAAGCCGAGGAACTCGGCGAAGATCGACCACCGCAGGTTGCGGGAGGCGATGGCCTTGCCCTCGTTGGCCCACTGGGTGGGGTTCTCGGGGTTCCAGTTGTCGATCCAGCGGCCGGAGCGGTGGGTCAGGGTTGCGTCGGCCTGGGCTGTTTGGGCCGGCGTTGCGGCCGCGGGCGGCGTTGCGGTTTCGGGGCGCGGGTCGGTGACGGTCACGGGGTCCTCCGGTGGGCGATGCGGGGGAGGTGCAGCGCCTCGCATGGGCGGGGCGTGCCGCCAGCGTAGGGAGGGGGCGTTACCCGGGAGGGCGTCGGGAGGGGCGGGGAGGTAACGGTTCTTTCACCCGAAAGAGTTCCCACCGAGAGACACGAGTTACAAACACGAAACACTCACCACTTCAACCATCCTCGGTGCCGTTAGCGGTGGGCGTCGTGAGGCTGGTGTCCTGCATCCCTACGGCAGCAGCGAACTTGTCACCAAAATCCGTGGCGGTGATAATCCCTTTGTCATAGTCCAGATGTGCTCCGGTAATGCCTCTGGCTCCCCCGATCTCCTGAAAGTTTGGAGCATTTAGCATCGCTTCGACGGCGGCCTGTGCCGCTGCTCGTTCTGGCCGCTTTTCCTGCCAGTCGTAAGCGCCGTCAGCCGTAAGCGATCTGGTGTAGTCCACTGTAACGAGCTTCAGTCGCACCCAGTTGTCGACATAAGTAGGCGTCATAGGGTCCGCGACAGGAAGCCCATCTTGCGACTCGGTGTTGAGCACGTGGGTTCGGATAATATTGTATCCGCCGGCAGGGTCGAAGACTCGTTTGAACTGGACAATCGGTGTGGTTCTAGCGTTATGCCCCAGAAGGTCTCGAAGGTATATCGCTTCGTCAGACGTTAGCTCCCGAACTATTTGGGCGAAAGAGGGGTGTGCCCAATTTGCAGAGCGCGCGTTTGACGCCGTGGCCAGCAGCTCGAGGTACATCTGTTTAAGAACGGGCTCATCCAAAGAGTAAGAGAGTCCCTCGAAAACGGGGCCAGCGATTGACGCCTTTGGTGTTTGTAGGTCCTCGTCGGGTACATCCTCTATCTTGGCGGCGTAATCTGAGGAGAACTCGGTCTCGAAGTACGTCCGCGAGATCCCCATTATGCCAGCGAGTGGGCGCATGATGATTAGGCTCATTGCCTCCTTAATGGCCATCTTCTGACCCTTCAGGCGTGCTGCGGCTTTGAATTCCTCAGTTTGCTTCGCCGCCTCCAAAAGTGCTTGCTGTTCGCTCTTTCGGATTTCGCGGGCAGAACGCATTGCGAGTTCGGTCGTGCTCTTGGCGGCTCCCAGTGCAGCCGCCCCGGCTGCCGCTTCAAGTCCTGTCATTGGGCGAGACTAACTCAACTGCGAGACTCACAAACGTCTCATTGCGGTGGTTCGTGTGGCGCGCGAGTCTGGCCTGGCTTGGCTTGAGGCTCCGTCTCAGGCGTCGTCGGCTGAAGTCGATGCCGCGAGATGTGCGTGGTCAAGAAACAGCACGGTGGCTGGTTCGGCGCTCAATGAGGTCGCGGAGTTCAGCCCTTGGTGTGGCTACTCACCCCGCTGCGCCCGCAACCGCGCCTTCTTCTCGTGGTTGCCGCACGTGTTCATGTCGCACCACCGGCGCGTGCGGCCGCGACTGGTGTCGAAGAACCCCGCGCGGCAGGTGGGAGAGGCGCAGAGCGCGAGGGTGCCGGGGCGCACGCCGGCGAGGATCTCGATGGCGTCGGCGGCCACGACCCCGAGGGCTGCCGCGACGGTCGCGGGCTGCCCGAGGAACCATCGCCGGTGGCCGTCCTCGGCGAGCACCGCCACGGCGCCGCCGCGTGCGCTGAACCCGTTGATGACCTCGACGGCGTCGCGAGGGCGCGGCTGCCCGACGGCCTGAGCCGACGCCGCGATATGAATGGCCTCGCGCAGCTCCACCGCGGCGGCGAGGTCGGCGGGCGAGCACGCATCGACCGCGAGGTCCACCTCCCGCAGCCAATCCGCGAGACGTGCGGGGGTCGGGATGCGTTCCACGGGTGCGCCGAACCGTTCCGTGAGCGTCCCCGTGAAGGTGGTGGCGAGCACGGAACCGAGACGAAACTCCGGGTCGCGAGCAGTCATGGAACCAGCATAGGCGGTTCCGCTTTGTCGGCGAAGGTGATAGAACCGTCATAGCCGGTTCCATCCGCCGGTCGACGAGGAGCATCGATGAGCGACCAGATGACGACGGACCGGATCGAGCGCTTCGAGGCGCACACCACCGACGAGGACCTCGCCGCGCTGCGCGCACGCCTGACCTCGACGCGACTCCCTGAACGCGCAACGACACCCCACGACGCGCGAGGCCGCGATCGGTGGGAGCAAGGCCCGCCCCTCGCCGACATCGTCGAGCTCATCGAGTACTGGCGAACCGGGTACGACTGGCTGCCGTTCGAGCGCAGGCTCAACGAGATCGGCCAGTTCCGCACGGTCATCGACGGGCTCGGCATCCATTTCCTCCACCGCCGTTCGCCGCGGCCGGATGCCACCCCGCTCGTCCTGACCCACGGCTGGCCGGGGAGCGTCGCCGAGTTCGTCGACGTCATCGACGAGCTCTCCGAACCTCAGGATGCCGGTGCCCCGGCGTTCCACGTCGTCGTGCCGTCGCTGCCGGGGTACGGCTACTCCGACAAACCCGCCGAAGAGGGATGGGGCACCGAGCGCATCGCGGCCGCGTGGGTCCAGCTCATGCGCCGGCTCGGCTACGACCGGTTCCTCGCCCACGGCGGCGATTGGGGCGGGCCGGTCACCATCGTGCTCGGTGGTCGGTTTCTGGAGCACGTCATCGGCATCCACACGACCATGCCGAGCGCGCCGCCCGGCCTCCGTCTCGACGGGCTCGACGACACCGAACGGCAGTGGGTCGAGCACACCCGCGCCTTCGGGAGGAACCGTCTCGCTTACGCGAAGGTCATGGCAACCGCGCCGCAGACGATCGGGTATTCCCTAGTCGACTCGCCCGTCGGGCTGCTCGCGTGGATCCTTGAGAAGTTCTTCGAGTGGAGCGACACGCTCGACTCGCCGTTCGAGACCATCTCGCGCGACCGCTTCCTCGACAACGTGACCTTGTACTGGCTCACGGCGAGCGGCGCGTCAGCGGCGCGAATCTACTTCGAGAGTCACCAGTCGCTCGACCCCGACCTGCGGGTGGCGGTGCCCGCGGCCCTTACGACGTACCCGCACGACATCGAGAAGCACCCGCGGTCCTGGGCGGAGGAGCGGTTTCGCCACATCGTGCGATGGCGGGCACCCGAGGCGGGTGGCCACTTTCCCGCGTTGGAGATGCCGGGGGAGTTCGTGCGCGACCTGCGGGAGGGGTTGGTGGCGGTGCTGGCGGCGTCGCGGTGAGGCGTTGCGAGCCTGATCGTGCCCCACCCTCGAGCCGCGTCGTCGATGCGTATCGCGATGCCTGGTCGGATAGCTTGTCGGTCGCGGTTCCCCAGGCGCATCTCGATCGGCCGCTTCCCGTAGGAGGAGTCGTCGCGGAGCTTGCGGTGTGAGACGAAGACGCCGCGGCCAAGCGTGACAACATGATCGGTGCCGCTGTCACCTGGCGCATCCCCCCAGTCTTCATGCTGCTCATGGTGTGGGGCGCTGGGGTCTCTGGGTTGCCTTTCGGGGGCGACGCCGACGCGGCCAACGCGTCCGCCCGGCCGGAGGAACGCTGGGCTTCGACGACGTGTGGCGTCCGTCGGCGGCGGAGACGCGGGTGGTGTGGGAGGTCGAGCAGTCGACGCCGGTTCCCACCCCGACACCTGACCGCGGGCCGGGCGTCATCGATGGGAACCGCATCGTGATCGAGGCAGCGACTGTGCGGCATCCGGATCCGGCGAAGCCCCATTCCCGCGAGTAGGCCTGAGGGCAGAAGTTAACGACCCGCAGTGGTCCGCGTCATCCGCGTCGCCGGTGGAACATATCGTTACCAGGTAACATTACCTGTGAACGTTTTGTGTCAGAGAGAGGGAAGTCGTGCGACCTGTCACGCCGAACTCAGCTGTGCAGGGCAAGGGCAGCCGCAGCGGCTTCTACCGCAGCGCGAACAGGGGAGCATGGGAGCGGATCGCTCGGGGCCTCTACCTCCCCGAAGGCGCGCCCGCAGCGGACTGGGACCAGCTCGAAGCATCTGCCCGACGCCCCGAGGCGACCATCTGCCTCATCTCGTCGCTCGCGTACTACGACCTCACTGATGTCATCCCCGACGCGCTCGACGTGGCTATTCCTCGTGGTACCCGCGCTCCCGCGTCAGAAGGTGCCATCCGTTGGCATCGGTTCGATGCGGGCACCTTCTTGTTGGAGCGAGAAGACGTCGTCATCCCCGGCAGCACTCAGCGGATCGGCATCTACACGCCGGAACGAACGATCGTGGACTGCTTCCGCTTACGAGCCGACACGGGTTACGAGATTCCGCGCGACGCGCTGAAAGAGTGGTTGCGACGCGGGGGGAAGCCCGCGACCTTGATGAAAGTGGCTCAAGCCCTTCCTCGGAGCACCAAGCCTGTACGCGACGCACTCGAGATTCTCGCGTGAGCGGCGTTGAGGTTTTCCGAGCGGTGCAGGCGCTCGCGCGCTCGGGCGCCACGAACGGCGCTCCGGTGGCGACGCAGGAGTATCTTCTCCGGCACGCACTCGAATCCTTTCTCGCGAGGCTCACGCAAACGATGCATGCGGAGGATTTCGTCCTGAAAGGCGGCCTCTTGCTCGGCGCATATGGCGTGCGCCGTTCCACCAAGGACGCCGACTCGAACGCGATAGCAGCTGATGTCACGCCTGCGCACCTTCGCCGGGTCGTTCACGACGTCGCCGCCATCGAAGCTAACGACGGCGTTGAGTTCTTGCTCGACAGTCTCGTAGTGAACGACATCCGGGAGGATGCCAACTACCCGGGCATGCGGCTTCGTCTCAAAGTGAGCATCGGTAGCTGGCAGGGTGCCATCGCGTGGGACGTGTCGACGGGCGATCCCGTCGTCCCCGCGCCGCGCAGGGTGACGCTGCCTCGTCTTCTCGGGCAGCCCATCACGCTCCTGGGATACGCGCCGGAGTCGACGATTGCGGAGAAAGGCGTGACCATCCTGGAGAGGGGGGTCACGAGCACTCGCTGGCGCGACTACGTAGACATCGTGACCCTCGGTGAAGCGGGAATCGACATCGCAGACCTGCGCGAGGCCGCTCGGGCCGTGGCGTCCTACCGAGGCGTCGAGTTGCAGGTGATCGGGCCCGTTCTCGAGGGATACGGCGCCGTCAGCCAGCGGAAGTGGGCTGCCTGGCGACGAAAGGAACGGCTGGAGGCCGTGAGCGAGGAAAGCCTCGACGACCAGATCGTCCGTGTCGCTGCGATTCTCGATCCCGCTTTCAAGGACTGGTGACTCGCGGCCTCGCACAAGGACCCGCGTCACGATGCGCTTCGCGGCAGGGTGTGACTTCCTCGCGTGGGTTCCCGGCCCGACCGCTGTCGACCTTCATTCGACGAGAGGTCCCGCGTCCGGCGGGCGGGCTGAGCCCTAGCGGTCGACAACCGCCGCCACAGCCTCGATCTCCACGAGCTGGTCGTCGTACCCGAGCACGGTGACGCCGAGGAGCGTGCTCGGCGCGTCGTGCTCGCCGAATGCCTCCCGGACGACCTCCCATGCCGACAACAGGTCGGCTTGGCGAGTGGAGGCCACCAGAACGCGCGTACTGATGACATCCGTGAGACCGGCGCCGGCCTCGCGCAGCGCGATTCTCATGTTCTCGACGCACTTCGCCGCCTGGGCTGCGTAATCGCCGATGCCCGTGGTCGTGCCGTCGAGGTTCAGTGGGCAGGAACCGGCGAGGAAGATCAGCCGCGCCTCGGCGGGAGCGGCGGCGGCGTACGCATACTCCGCGCTGTCGGAGAGTGCAGTCGAACGGATGAGCGTGACGGCGGCGGGCATGTTCTGACCTTTCGAGGGCGGGCTCAGACGTTGCGGGCCATGAGCACGATCGGGGCGTCGAGGGTCTCGGTGTCGGCGACGAATCCGAGCGACTCATAAAGTCGGCGGGCCGGGGTGTTGGATGCCAACACCCCCAGCTGCACACGTGGAACGCCCCGGGCGCGTGCGTGTTCAGGGCGAGGAGAAGGATCCGGCGTCCCCATCCTTGGCCGCGCACGGTCGGATCGACGATCAGTCGGCCGATGCGCAAAGCGTCATCGGCCGGGGTGAGCTGCACGTGGCCGACGGGCTCGCCCTCTCCGGTGTCAGCATCCAGGCGGTCGCGCCGGGTCGTTTGTGCAGATCGTCGAGGTCGCTCGGGAGGAAGGGCCACGTCATCCACGGGCCGGCGAAGGCGTAGAGAGCCTCGGCGTCGGGAACCCAGCTCGCGATGACAGGCAGGTCTGCGTTCGTCCGGGGGCGGAACGAGTGCACGCTCCTCACCGTAGACCGGGCCGCGCAGGGAATGCTGCCGCCATCGAAGAATCACACGCTCCGAGCGGACGCGGCTGTCTCAGGTGATGAGCGGGCTTCAGTCGGCCGGCAGCTCTTTGGCGGCGGTGGGTCGCCCGCGCACCGTTGCCGCCGAGATGATGAGAGCGCCGCTGACGACAGACGCGGCAATCAACGCCGACCCGACCAAGATCGCGGCGAGGAGCGACTGCCGAAGGCGCAGACTTTCGCAGATCCACGTGTCGTGCACCACTCCTTCGCAAGCCCCACCCGGAAACGTGCCCGCGAAGAGGGAGATTCCGGCGACCAGGGCGATAGTGCACGCGACGAAGGCGACGAGAGCAAGAGTCACACGCATGAGGACCTCACGTTGAGTTTGTCCGACAGCGTCCTTGGGCAAGGCGCTGCGGACAACGTATCGATCCTGCAGCCCTCATCCGGAAGCGTGGGGCGAGGGGGAACGATGCCTCACCCGTTGCGCGCAGTCGTCGCGATTTCTGCTCTCACGCCATTCTGAGCGAGCCCAGCACGACATCGACCTGGTCTGCGAGGTGGTCGTCGCCGATCGGAACGGAGCCGAGAACAACCACCCGATTCACCCCCAAAGCAGCGCACATCGCGACGACCGCGAACGCGTCGGCCGTGCCCCGGGCGACGGCGCAGTCGATCCCCGCCAGCGTTCCGTACTCGACATGGTCGATGTGCACGTGCGGTTCGCTCGCGTGGACGACACTCATCATGTCCACGCCATAGTCGCGCACCGTCATCACGCCGATCTCACGATGGGCGATGACCCGGACGACCGCCTCGCTCCATCGCGCCGTCAGCAGGGGATCGTCGCCGCCTGTGCCGTGCTCGATGCGTGCGCCGGACGGCACGTTGATGGTGAACGCCTCCGCCTTCGTCGTACGCAACTGGGGAGGCGTCTCCACCGAGGGAAGCTCGTCGGGAACCCGGAAGGCCACTCGTGAGTGTGTGAACAACACCCGACTCACGGCACCGGTTGGACGCTGCCGGCGATGACCTGCCACCGCCCATCGATGATCGACCAATAGCGCAGGTAGCTCATCTTTCCTTCGACGCGGTGACCGTCGTCGATCAGCCGTGCGTCGACCAACGAGTCGACCCGAGCCCTCCCCGCGTGCTCTCGCGTCGATCGGTGCAGTTCGAGTATCTGCTCGAAGCGCACCGCTCCGGTCGAGTGGGCGTTGAGGTCGGCTTCGCGGTCGGTCACCGAGCCATCAGGAAGCTCGAATGCCAGACCCTCGAAGAGCACGTTCCGCAAGGCATCCGTGTCGCTGCGTCGCATGGCTTCGTGGAGGGCGTCTTGGGCCTCGTCGACGGAGCGCCCCGACGCATCGCGCGTGGTCATGCCCCGAGGCTAGCGCGGGAAGAAATGGCTCGGGACGCGCTTTGCGACGGGCCCGACGGGGTTGTGCTCGTCCGCCCAAGAACGACGACCACCCTCCCGACAGCGCGAAGCCGACGGGCCGGGATTCCTCCCCGCCAACCAACCGCGGCATCCGTGCACCGTGCACACTCTGCGGTGTGAAGTTCGCCACCCGAGCCACTGCGCTGCCCGGCCGACCTTTCTAGCGTGAGGGGGGCGCGAAGACGCGCACCAGAACGCTCGAATCGCGTCCGACGCAGCCGTCGACGCGGGGAGGTGAACGACGATGTCTCTCGACGAACTCGACACGCGCACCACGACACCGCTCTCGGTGTCCGGCCTCGCGCACCTGCCGTGGCGGAGCCCCTCAGCCGGGACCGGTCGGCCCGCTGTGCGCGACGTGACCGAAGAGCTCAGCTATCGCGGCCTCGAACGGCGGGCGGCCGCGTGCGCGGAGCAGTTCGCCGCGCGCGGGATCGGGCGCGGCGACGTGGTGGCGATCATGCTGCCGAACTCTGTCGCGTTCCTCGCTGCGATGCTGGGCGCCTGGCGCGTGGGTGCAGCGGTCACGCCGGTGAACCCCACGTTCACGGAACGGGAGCTGCGCTATCAGCTCGACGATTCGGGAGCGCGTCTGCTCGTGACGTCCGGCGCCCCCGCGGTCGAGGTCGAGACGCTGGCGCCGGCGGATCTCGCGCGCATCCCCGACGGATCCATCGACGATCCGACCATCACCCCCGACACGCTGGCCCTGCTCGTGTACACGAGCGGCTCGACCGGCCAGCCCAAGGGCGTCATGCTCGATCACGCCAACCTCAACGCCATGGCCGCTTCCCTCCGCCGCCACATCGAGCTCGGACCCGACGATCAGGCACTGCTCGTCCTGCCGCTCTTCCACGTCAACTCGCTCTGCGTGAGCTTCCTCGCCCCCATCAGTGCGGGCGGCAGCGTGTCGATCCTGGAACGTTTCGCCCCGGGCACGTTCCTCGACGCGGTCCAGCGCTATCGACCCACCTACTTCTCGGCGGTGCCGGCGATCTTCGCGAGACTGGCCGAGGTCCCGCGGGAACAGATTCCGCGCCTGCCCTCGCTGCGCCTGGCGATCTGCGGCGCCGCACCGGCCAGCCCCGAGCTCCTCGCCCTCAGCGAGAAGCGATTCGGCATCCCGATCCTCGAGGGCTACGGCCTCACCGAAGCCACGTGCGCTTCGGCGTGCAACCCCCTGTGGGGCGAGCGCAAGCCGGGCACCGTCGGTCGCGCCCTCCCCGGCCAGCAGATCGCCATCCTCGACGACGAGGGCCGTCTCGTGCCGCCGGGCGTGCGGGGGGAGGTCGCGATCCTCAGCCCCACGGTCATGCGCGGGTATCTCGGACGACCGGATGCCACGGCAGAGGTGATGCGCGGAGGATGGCTGCGCACGGGGGACATCGGCATCCTGGACGAGGACGCCTATCTGACGCTCGTCGATCGGGCCAAGGACATGATCATCCGCGGCGGCGAGAACCTCTACCCCAAAGAGATCGAGGCCTTCCTCGCCACCCACCCCGCGGTGCTCGAGGCCGCGGTCATCGGGCGTCCCGACCCCGTATACGGCGAGGTCCCCATCGCCGATGTCGTGCTGCACCCCGGCGAGGTCGTCACCGAGGATCAGCTCCGCGCCCACTGCGCCGAGGGCCTGACCAAGATCAAGGTGCCCGCCGAGATCCGCATCGTCACGGATCTCGCGCGCAACCCGGTCGGCAAGGTCGACAAGCCCGCCATGCGCCGCGCACTCGCCGCGGCCACTGCCTGACCTCTTCGCTTCCCCCATCCCGTCACCGAAGGAGTTGATCATGGGATTCAAAACCCCGGAGTTTCCGCCCGTCGACACGAGCACATTCCTGCACCAGCCACTGCGCGAGCGGATCAGAGCCCTGACCCTGCACTGGGTGGAGTACGGCTTCGGATCGCCCCGCATGATCGCCGCGACCTACCTCGTGAAGATCGCCGTGCTGTGGCTCCTCATCGGCAGCATCGTCATCACGGCGACGAGCGGCGTGGGATGGTTCTGGCAGGTCGACCAGTGGTGGAACCAGCCGATCGTCTACCAGAAGGCGATCATCTGGACCATGCTGCTCGAAGCGATCGGCCTCGCCGGATCGTGGGGGCCGACGGCGGGCAAGTTCAAGCCCATGACCGGTGGCATCCAGTTCTGGGCGCGACCGGGCACGATCCGGCTACGGCCGTGGGCCTGGGTGCCGGGAACGGCCGGTGACACGCGCACCGTTTTCGACGTCGTCGTCTACCTCGGGTTCCTCGCGGCGCTCGCCACGGCGCTCGTGCTCCCCGGCACGGTGACCCCTGCGCTCGCCGCGGCGCTTCCCGAGAACACGAGCGGGTTGGTGCAGACCACCCCCGTGATCGTCGCGATCGCGCTGCTGGTGATCGTGGGCGTGCGCGACAAGACGATCGCGGTCGCTTCGCGCATCGAGCAGTACCTACCGGCGCTGGTGTTCTTCTCGGTGCTGTCGTTCGTCGACATGATCATCGCGCTGAAGCTGCTCATCGTGGCCGTGTGGGTGTGCGCGGGCATCTCGAAGTTCGGCAGGCACTTCGTCAACGTCATCCCGCCGATGCTCAGCAACACCCCGTTCTGGCCGCCGAGATGGCTCAAGCGCGCCCTGTACCGCGACTTCCCTCGGGACGTGCGCCCGTCGAAGCTCGCGCACTTCATGGCGCACGCGATGGGGACCACGGTCGAGATCGCCGTTCCGCTCGTGCTGCTGTTCTCCCAGAACTTCTGGGTGACGCTCGCGGCGGTCGTCCTCATCGTGGGCTTCCACCTCTTCATCTTCTCGACGTTCCCGCTCGCCGTCCCGTTGGAGTGGAACACCCTGTTCTGCTACGCCGCGGTGTTCCTCTTCCTCGGCTTCCCCGCGCAGGCGGGGTACGCGGTCACCGACTTCTCGAACGGGTGGCTGCTCGCCGGGATCGTCGCGGCCCTGCTGTTCTTCCCCGCGCTCGGCAACCTCCGCCCCGACAAGGTCTCGTTCCTGCCGTCGATGCGTCAGTACGCGGGCAACTGGGCGTCGGCGCTGTGGACCTTCACGCCGGGTGCGGAGAAGAAGCTGGATGCCGTCATCCGGCCCACGTCGAACCAGGTCGATCAGCTCGTTCAGCTGGGTTACGCCCCCGAGATCGCCGAGATCACGATGCAGCAGACGCTTGCGTGGCGCTCGATGCACAGCCAGGGTCGCGGACTCTTCTCGGTGCTCTACCGGGCACTGCCCGACATCGAGACCCGCACGATCCGCGAGGGCGAATTCGCCTGCAACTCGGTGATCGGCTTCAACTTCGGCGACGGCCACCTGCACGACGAGTCGCTCATCCGTGCCCTGCAGAGCCGCTGCCACTTCGCGCCCGGGGAGTTCGTGGTGGTATGGGTGGAGTCCCAGGCCATCCACGCGGACTTCCAGGAGTACAAGGTGATCGATGCGGCACGCGGCGTCATCGAGCGGGGAAGATGGCGCGTCGCGGATGCCGTGGCGGCCCAGCCGTGGCTCGCGGACGGCCCCATCCCGCTCGAGCGGTCCTGGCGCGCTGACGCCCCGGGCCAGGTGGCCGACGTGACGAACAACGTCCGCACGGTCTCGCGCAGGCGGGGAGAGCGGGTCCCGAAGTGACGCGCGCGGTGATCGTCGGCAGCGGTCCCAACGGGCTGGCCGCTGCCGCGACCCTGTCGGCCGCGGGCCTGGACGTACACGTCGTCGAGGCGGCGGACGAACTCGGGGGAGGGGCGCGCAACAGCGAGCCCCTCCTCGCGGGGCTCATCCAGGACCACTGCGCCGCGGTCCACCCGATGGCGGCCGGCTCGCCGTACTTCGCCGACCTCGACCTGCCGGAATCGCCCTGGGTCCTCCCCGAGATCGACTGCGCCCACCCGCTCGACGACGGCGACGTGGTGTTGCTCCGTCGCTCGATCGTCGAGACCGCGGCCGGCCTCGGCGCCGACGGATGGCGGTGGCAGACCCTGTTCGGCCCCTCGTCGCGCTCGTTCGCGGCGCTGTCGGAAGACATCCTCCGCCCCCTCGTCGGCATCCCTCGTCACCCCCTGCTTCTCGCGCGGTTCGGCGCCGCTGCCGCGCTGCCCCCGGTGTGGACCGCGCGTGCCTTCGCCGAGGAGCGAACCCGTGCTCTGTTCCTGGGCGTCGCGGCCCACGCGTTCCAACGCCTCGACCAACCGCTCGTCGGCGGGATCGGCGCGGGCATCATCACCGCCGGACACGCCGTGGGGTGGCCCGTCGTCGCCGGCGGAACCGGAACGCTCACCGCAGCCGTCATCTCCCGGCTCCGCGAGCGAGGCGTGACGTTCGAGACCGGCCGCCGCATTCGTTCCCGGCGCGATCTGCCCCCGCACGACGTCGTCATGCTCGATGTGCACCCGCATGCCGTGGCCGAGATCCTCGGGGGGAGCCTGCCCCGTCGCACCGCCGAGGCGTTCCGCCGCTTCCGCCCCGGACCCGCGGCCTTCAAGGTCGAGTTCGCCGTCGAGGGCGGCGTGCCGTGGCGAGCGGAAGAGACCGGCCGCGCCGGCACCGTGCACCTGGCGGGGTCGGCGCGCGAGATCGCGGCCGTCGAACGCGACGTCGCCGAGGGGCGGATGCCGGAACGTCCCTTCGTGCTCGTGGGTCAGCAGCACGTCGCCGATCCGCAGCGCTCGGTGGGCAATGTGCACCCCTTGTACGCGTACGCCCACGTGCCCGCCGGCTACACGGGGGATGCCACCGACGCCGTCGTGTCGCAGATCGAGCGGTTCGCGCCGGGCTTCCGCGACCGCATCCGGGCGATGCGGGTCATCACCGCGACGGAGTGGAGCCAGCGCAACCCGAACTTTGTCGGGGGCGACATCCTCACCGGTGCCAAGACACCGCTGCAGTTCATGCTCGGCCCGCGAATCTCGGCGCAGCCGTACGATACGGGGGTGCCGGGCTTCTACCTCTGTTCCGCGGCGACGCCGCCGGGGCCGGGAATCCATGGACTGTGCGGCGTGAACGCCGCCCGGCGCGCGCTGCGGGGCCTTGTGCCCGCGAAACGGACCAGGGAGGCGCAGCCCGCGTGACGACGGCATCCGGTTCCGCCGAGGAGCACACGGGCGACGTTTCCGAGCTCCTCGCGCTCGTCGCGCGGCAGCTCGACCTCCGCATGCCCGAGATCGTCCGCGAGATGCGAGACCTGTTGGCATCCCGCATCGACGACCTGGGCGGCGACCCCCAGCTGGTCGAGATGCTGCAGGCGAGCATCGAGGGCAACGTCACGACGATCTGCCACATCCTCGCGAACGGCATCGATCTGGAGAGCCTGCAGCCGACCACGGCCGCCGTCGAGTACGCGGCGCGTCTCGCGCAGCGCGATGTGCCCCTGGCGGCACTGACGCGCGCCTACTACCTGGGTCAGAGCATGTTCCTGCGGCTCGGCATGGACGAGGCCGAACGCCTCGGCGTGAGCGATCGCGTCAAGATCGACGTCGTCCGCGACATCGCCGACGTCGTGCACCGCTACATCGACTGGATCCTCCAGCTCGTGACCGGCGTGCACGAGCAGGAGCGTCGGCGCTGGTGGACCACCCGAGCGACCCTCAACGCGAGCATCATTCTCAAGGTGCTGCGCGGAGACTCCCTGCCGATCCGCGGGTTCGTCTCGGAGACCGGATACACGCTCGCACAGACGCACCTCGGGGTGATGGCCTGGTCCGACGTGGATGCCGAGGACGCGGCGCGCCAGCACGAGATCGACCATTTGCTGCGCCGACTGGCCACGGCGGTGCACTCGTCCGCCGCGCCGCTCATTACCGTGGTCGATCGATCCACGGCCTGGGCATGGTTCGGCGGGGCTCGGCTCGACGCCGGAGCGCTGGCGCGGGTGGAGGACCTCGTGGCGACGGTGCCCGGCGTGCGGACCGCCCTCGGCGAGCCGGGCCACGACGTCGAGGGTTTTCGCCGAACGCACGAGCAGGCCGCGATCGCACGGCTCGTGGCGCTGTCGTCGCCCCGCTACCGGGACCGAGCGGTGGTGTCGTACGCCGACCCCCAGGTCGCGCTGGTCCAGCTGCTGACGAAGGATGCCACGGCGACGGCGACGTGGGTGCGCGAGGTTCTGGGCGACTACGCCGGTGCCGGCGAGCAGGCGCGCGTGATGCGCGACACCGTCGCGGCCTACTACGCCGCCGACAAGAACGCGGTGCGCACGGCGGAGCAGCTCGGCGTCCACCGCAATACGGTGCGCCAGCGCGTAGACCGGTTCGAGGCCTCGGTGGGAGCGCGGGGAGTCGATCCCCTGCAGGTGGCGCTCGCCCTGCGGATCTACGACGACCTTCTGCTCGAGGGAGCCGACGCGCGCCACACGTGACGGGCGTTGCGCCGCTCGGCGTGTCCATAAGCCTTCGACTTTCGCCACCAGCGTGCGCCTCGGCGTGCTGCCCCAGCCTCCCGGGTGTCGGTGGTGGGAGCTATCGTCGTGATCGCGAGGGCGACGTGGTCGCTGAACGGTGTGCGGCAAGGACGACGGTGAGCCCGCCGGCCCCGGTCGCGAGCCGCGGGCTTTGTCACGGGAACACGACGCAGACGGAGAGGATCGACATGGGAAAGCGCAAGACTCCGAAGGAAAGAGCCGACGAGGAGCGCCGGTACGCGCGGGCGTCGGCGGCGAGTTCCGATGACGAGTTCGAGCCGTTCTTCACCGATCCGAACCAGGCGATCCGCAACGTCGCCGCCCTGAATCCGATCGCCAGTGCTGCCGTGCTGGATCGTTTCGCCGACGACCGTTTCTGGAGCGTCAGGATCGCCGTGGCCGAGCATCCGTCGACCACGCGTGAGACGCTGTTACGTCTCCTGGAGACCGATCCGCGGCGGCGCGGCGTCGTGCATCACGCGGCACGTGAGCGGCTCGAAGCCGAGGGTGTTCGTTTCGACGACGACGGGGGGATCGTCGCCGAGTGACGCCCGGACTCTGTCGTTGACCTACGTCGTCACGTGCGGTGTTACGCCCCGCTACGCCCCAGATCGCCCGCCCCCGCGGCATCCCGTAGCTTCATCTCACCAACCCCTCCGAAGGCAGGTGAAGCCATGTCCCGCACGATCTCGTCGACAGTCCACCCGATCCAGCGCTGCATGGCAGCCTCGAACCCCTCAGCCTGGTGGGACGGCCTCGTCATCGAGGCCAACGGCTCGACCGCAACGGTCGCCCTGCTGAACGGCACAACGGTTCAGCTGCGGATCGTCGGTCCGGCCGTCGATATCGAGGCGGGGGAGCCGGTGGCGTACCACCCGGTCGCCGAACTGCTCAGCGCGTCCGCGATCATCACGACCGCGCGCGCCGCATAACGGAGCGCCCGTCGACGTGAGTTCGGTGGGTGGTGCTTCGCGAACCGCTGCAGGCGATTGCGCCTTGGCGAAGTCGGGTCGCGACTGAGTTGATGCTTGTCGCGGTTGCGGGTTTGAGTCCGAGGCCCGTGATTGACTCGTGATTATGAGCCCCATTGCGCAGGCCGCCCTTCGAGGTGGCATCCCGCTCGTCATCATGGGCGGAATCGGAAGTGCGCTCCTTCTTCAAGGGCAAGCGGAGAACGGACGCGCGACGCTCGCGGTCGCCGTCATAAGCGCTGCGGTTGCCGGTACCTCGGTCATCTATCAGATCGACCGCTGGTCGCTGCGACGGCAGTCAATTCTTCACTTCGCGATCATGGCGGTGACCGTGTTGCCTGCCCTTTTTCTCAGCGGATGGTTTGCGATAGATACTCCCGCTGGCGTTCTTCTTGTTATCAGCTTGTTTCTGTTTGTGGGATTCGTCCTCTGGTCGAGCTTCTACCTGATCTTCCGCGCGATTAACGCTCGACCGGCGCGAGCATCGCGCTGAGAAGCACCTCGCCCGCTCCCTGGTTGATGGCTGAAAAGCCGAGCGGCCGCCGACGACACGTCAGCGGCCGCGCGAAGAAGAGAACTCAGGCGGTCATCGAGGCCATCATCGCCTCGCACTTCATGACCATGTCGTCGCAGGCCATGGCGCAGTAGCGGCACATCTCGTCCATGTCGCCGTGCGCACGGCACTCGGCAGCGCATGCCTTGCCCATGGTCATGCAGGCGGTCATCATGGCGCTCATCACGTCCATGTTCATGCCGGCGGGACGCATCATCATGTGCATCGTCGCCTGCGCCATCTCGACCATGTTCGAGCACATGGCGCAGCACGTGGCCATCTCGGCGCCGTGCATCATGTCGCTGCCGGCGCACATCGCCGCGGCCATCGCACACGCGTTGAGCGACTGCATGCATTCCTGCATGGCATCCATGTCCATGGTCATCTCGCCCATGTCCATCGACTTCATCATGTCCATCGTGTCCATCTGGATCTCCCGTGCTCTCGTCGGTTCGGAGGAACCGGAGGCCGCGGAGGGACTCCGGCGTAACCGAATGCTACGCCCGCGGCCCGGGCGATCGACAGGCCTCGGAGCAGGTTGATCAGGTCGTCGTCTCGTTGTATCGGGATCACCGCCGCTGGCCCTCCGGAGGCTGACCGTCGGCTACTTCGTGGCCGGAGCTCGAAGCGCTACCCGGGGCTCTGCTGCTGTCGTCACCGCATCCGTCAAGACGCCGAGGTGCCCGCGCTCGAGCGCCGCGTGACAGCGAGGGCTACGGCCGCAATCGCGGCGGCGACGACCATGACGACGGCCAGCGGTGCGGCGGTGCCCTCTCCGCCTAGGCTCACCAGCGGCGAGACCAGCGCGGCGAGGCCGAACTGCAGTGCTCCGAGCACGGCCGAGGCGCTCCCGGCGATCTGGGGGACGGCGCTGAGCGCCAGGGCGGTGGCATTACCGAAAACCAGACCCAGCGACCCGACGGCGGTGAACAGCGGCACCGTGAGCCAGAAAGCCGGCGCGCCGAAGAAGACGAGCAGCGCGAAGGCGACGGCAGAGGCGGTTACCAGCGCGATCCCGAGCGTCAAGACGCTCTCGACCGAACGGGTGGCGGTGAGCTTGGGCGACAGGGCGCTCACGACCACCAGCGCCAGGGCGTTCAGGCCGAAGAGCAGGCCGTAGGCAACCGTGTCGAGTCCGAGCATGTTCTGGTACAAAAACGGCGACGCCGAGATGTACGCCATCATCACCGCGAAGCCGAAGGCGAACACGGCCGTGTAGCCGATGAAGGTGCGCGACCGCAGTGCGCGAAGGGGAGACCCGGATGCCACCCGCTCGGCGCGCAGCATGTCGCGGCGGGCGCGCAGATGCGTCTCGCGCACTACGGCGAGCACGGCGACGAGCATGGCGACCGATAGTCCCAGAACGATCGTCAGCAGGCCGCGCCACCCGATCGGTCCGACGAGCAGGCCCCCGAGGAGCGGTGCCACGACCGGGGCGACACCGCCAACGATCATCATGAGCGAGAAGGCACGCGCGGCGGCCTTGCCGGTCGACAGGTCGGAGATGACCGCGCGACCGATGACCATTCCCGCTGCCCCACCGAGGCCTTGGAACAGACGCGCGGCGACGAGGACGGCGACGTTGGGCGCGAATACCGCGACGGCGCTCGCGAGCACGCAGAGGGCGGCGCCGACGACGAGGGGCGGGACGCGGCCGAAGCGGTCGGAGAGCGGGCCGAAGACGAGCTGCCCGGCGGTCACGCCGATGAGGAACGCCGTCAGTGTGAGTTGCACGGTCGTGGCCGAAGTCGCCAGCTCGACGGTCATCTGCGGGAATGCCGGCAGGTAGAGGTCGGTGGCGAAAGGGGCGACGGCGCTCAGGAGCCCGAGTACCAGCAGAAGCGGCGTCGTGATCCCCTTCGGCTGAAGGGAAAGGGGTGCCGCCTGCGTGCGGGAGGAGCCGGTGTCGATCGTCATAGTTATGAAAGCATAACCGAACGGTGCGGCTGTTACAGTCGAGCCGTGCCCCCCTCGGTCTCTGACGGTGCTCTCGCCGAGCTCGCCGACGTCGTGATGCGCGTCGCGCGCGAGATCGATCCGAAGGGGCCACAGGCGCCCGACATCGTGCCGCTCACCGGCACGGAAGCCCTCGTCATGAGATGGGTGCACCACAATCCCGGCGCCTCACCGAGCGCCGTCGCCAGAGCGACGGCGTTGCAGCGCAGCAACTGCAGCGTCGCGCTGCGCTCGCTGGTCGCGAAGGGCTTGATCGAGCGTCAGACCGCCCCGGATGACGCCCGCGTGACGCGTCTGCATCCGACCGCTCTTGCGGATGAGAGCGTGCAGAAGCTTCACGCGTACTGGGCGGGCCGCCTGCGGAGGGCGCTCGACGGCGATGAAGCCGGAGTGCAGGCGGCGGCGGCCCTGCTCGCCCGCATAGAAGAGGAACTGCGCCACGGTGGCGACCCTCCTCCGATGTCAAGCTGAGGTCGCGCTGCGACAGAGCTCCGGGGGAGTTGATCACGTGATGCAGCGTGCGGAGCGCGAAGAAGTCGTTCTGCTGCGAACATCGTTGGAATGAAGGTCCGTTTCGCGCGTCACACCGACCATCTCGACGACATCGTTCGGTTCTACCGCGACGGGGTCGGGCTCCCCGTGATGGGCGGCTTCGAGGATCATGCGGGATACGACGGGGTGTTCCTCGATCTCCCCGGAAGTGGCGCGCATCTGGAGTTCACCACGGGCGGCGGTCACTCGGCGCCGATGCCGGATCCCGAGTCGGTGCTCGTTCTGTACTTCGACGACGATGAGGAACGCCAGAGCATCGCGGCTCGCCTTGCCGGGCGAGAGGTTTCGCCCTCGAACCCCTATTGGCGGACGCACGCTCTGGCGTTCGCCGACCCCGACGGGTTCCAGGTGCTCCTCGTGTTGGAGCGGTGAGGACGGCGTCGACCAAGCCTTGCGTCTGTAAAAGCCCTCGTCCTAGCGTGCCCGGATGCCGACCGACTTCAGCTCCAGCCCGGCGAGGCGCTGCATGACGACGGGGTCGCCTCGGCGCCAGGCGCTCACAGCGTCGGGATCGACTTTCGCGAGAACGCCGACCTTCTGATGCGTGAGGGCCCGCAGGGCGAGAAGGTCGGTGGTGAGGCCTGAACGCACCAGGTTGCGGGTGCGCGTCGCGCGCGAGATGAAGCGCAGCCGCGGGACGAGCCACACCAGCAGAACGATGAGGATCGGCAAACCCGCGACTCCCACGCCGAGGGCGATCGCCGCCTGCCGGACGAGGTCTTGCTGTGTCTGGCCGACGGCCGTGAGGGTGTCGCCCGCGGAGCTCGCCGTGGTGAACGGACCGCTGATCCCCTCGCCGATGAACGGGACTCCTCCGAGGCGGGTGCCGGCGTCGGTCATTGACGTGCGGAAGTCCACGCCGGTCGCCTGAATCTGGCGGCCCAACTGCGCGAGCTGGTCGACGGCGGAGAAGACGGTGACCCCGGCGGTGATGCTCAGCGCAATGAGCACGAGCGCGATGAGGTCGACGGTCACCTGACGCGCGCGCTGCACGGCGAAGTCGGAATACAGTTTCACGCCGTCACTCTCCCGCGCGGGGAGTGCGATCGCGGGGAACGAAGAACGGGCGCTGCGTCAGCTCGACGGGCCGACCCGCCGGAACCGCGGGCCCGAGTAGCCGTCGCGTTCGACGTGCTCGGTGAACATCTCGATCGGGCGCACCCAGGACGAGTGATCGCCATAGAGTGTGCGGTAGGAGATGAAGACTTCTTCGGTCTCCGAGTGCTTCGCGGTGCCGAAGACCTCGTAGCGCTGGCCTTTGAAGTGCTCGTAGATGCCGGGTTCGATATCGACCGGCTCGCGGCCATCGGTCTTCACGACAATTCGGCAGGAGCCGTGTTGACCGTGCCGTCGGTGCGCGACTGCAGGTACTCGCAGAGCTTGCCGGTCGTGAAGAGTTCTTCACCGAGAGCGATGAGGTGCCCGCCCGAGAGTGGGAACTCGCCGGAGCGTTCGGAGAGCGATGCCGTCCACTTCCGCTCGCAATCGACGTTCAGCGAGATCGACGCGGGTCCGTGGTTGAGGTGGATCGCGACCATGCCGGATTCGAGGTGCTCGGGGTCGTCCTGACGCAGGACGTGCACGGTGGCGTGCGCCACACGGTCGTGCTTCTCGTACTCGGTGACCCACTCGTGGATCTCGGTGTAGGTGGGACGAGCGGCGCAGGTCATGTATCGAGACTAGCCGTCCGGGCCTCGCGCGACGGCTGCTCTCATGCACCCTCTCGCGGCGATCAGAACGGCGCGGTCAGCGCGTGAGGTGGAGCACGACGAGACGGGCGCCGGCCGCCCAGCTCCGCGTCAGGTTCGGTCGTGTCAGCTGCCGGACCGCTGCACGCCAGCGAGATCGTGCAGGGCGCGGAAGCTCGCCTCGTGCTGCTCCCGGAGGGCCTCCCACCCGGCACTCGGGTCCATCGACTCGGGAGAGGGAATCGCTACCGCGAACCCGTGCTGGGCGCGCGGAACCGCCTCGCCGGGCAGCCGCAACTCCTGCGTGAATGCGCCGGTATCGGGCGCGAACGTCAGGGTGTGCGCGGCGATGTCGTGGTCCCAGTCGGCCGACGGCCACGACATGAAGGCGACGTGGCGCGGGGGATCGAGCGGGGCCGTGACGGACACCCAGCAGCCGTGGTGATCTTCGCCGGGGGAGAGGATCGTGTACGTCCCGCCCTCGCGGTAGATCAGCAGCGCTTCGCGGAACGGCTTTTGCGAGAACATGGCCGTGTAATAGAGGGCTTGCGCGTAGATCGGCTGTCCGAGGGTCAGGGTGACAGTCTGCTGCGGCATCGGGTGGGTGTCCTCTCGAATGCGGGCGGGGTCTCCTCTATCCAGCCATGCGGGCCGCGGGCCGAGGTTGCGCGGAGCGAGGTCTTCGCTATGACGTTGCTGACCGCGCGCGGAACTCAGCGCAGACGTCGAGACGCGGCATCCCTCGTCCGAAGGGAAATCTCACGCCACCGCCCGGACCACCCCCGTGATGATCAGCGTGATCACCGTCGTCCACAGCACGATCGCGGCGGCCTGCCAGGCGAGCACGCGCATCGGCGGCACGCCGGTGGAGGTGAGGGCCGCGGCGGTGAACTGCGTCGGCAGCAGCAGGGGGCCGAGCAGGCTCACGCCCGGGGTTCCGTAGCGGTGGTAGGCCTTTTCGAACTTCTCGCGGCGGGCGGTCGGGGGCTTCTCGATGGCGCCGCGGCGGGTGGTGACGGCGGTGCGCACGCGAGAGGTCGCGAGCACGACCACGGCGACGCAGATGATGTTGCCGACCGCGCCGGCGATGGCGGCGACGATCGGAGGGATGCCGCCGATGATGCCGATCGCCGCGGCACCTTCGCCCTCGATGAACGGCACGGCACCCGCGAGGGCGAGGATGAGCGGTTGGACGAGGTCGGGCACGTCGGCGACGAGGCCCTGGAAGCCGAGGATGAGGTCCGACACGGGATTCGACATGGGGACTCCGGGGGAATGAGGACGCGGCGTGTTCCGCGGTGATTCCATCCCATCGGCGGGCGGCTCGTCGCGGCAGTGTCGCGGTGTCACGACCGGGCGGGAAAATGCGGCGCCCCACCCCTGACGAATGTCAGGGGTGGCCTTCACGGCGTCTTCCGGATCGCGTATCGTCGCAAGCCCCGTGGCCGATCCGAAGGAGGAACCGTGCCGAGCTTCCTCGTGTGGATCGAGTACCTCTTCTGGGCGGTCATCGCGGTCGGGGTGCTCGTTCGTCTCGGCGTCGCGCTCGGACGTCGTCGCTCGGGCCGGCGCAAAGACGCCGTGCGACAGGCGATCCGCCCCGTGATCGATGCGGGTGCGGTCGAGTCCGCGTTCTACGGATGGACGCCATCGACCTCGGGGCAGCTTCGGCAGGAGCCCACCTCGATCGAGACGGCGCAGGACCGCGACCGCGTTCCGCCCGAGCTCCCCGACGACCGACCGCTGAGGTGACGCTCCCGCGGCATCCGCGCCGGATTTCGGACAGCCTGAACACTGGGAATGCCGCTCGGCGACCCGCGTCATCACGGGGTGAGGCAACCCGAAATCCTGTCAATCGCGCTCTCAGCTTGCGTTCAGAAATATCGCTGGCCGAGGCTGGAGGCAACGAAGGGGAGTAGCTCCGGGCCGCCTCCGGCCCGCGGCGGTGTCGACATACTGGCGTTCACGATGATCGCCCGGCATCCCACCTCGACCGCTCAGCGGTGAGGCGAGCGAGACCTTCGGCCCGCCCAGGCCGAAGCGTCGCTGTCCCGTCTTCGGTCGCGTCCGACCGGAGTTCTTCCATGCCACGCGCTCTCATCCGCCGTATCGGCCTGTGCCTGCTGATCGCGGCCCCCGCGATCGTCTTCCGGGTGCTCGGGTTCCACCCGAACGCCGTGCTCGATCTCATCGTCTTCGGTGCGGCCGTCGTCGCCGCGAGCTTCCTTCTGGCGTGGGCCGCCGAGGCCGCGCAGAAAGACATCTCGGGCCCGCTGGCCATCGCCATCCTCGCCCTGATCGCCGTGCTCCCGGAGTACGCGGTCGACCTCTACTACGCGTTCCGGTCGGGGTACGACCCGTCGTACGAGCAGTTCGCGGCGGCGAACATGACCGGCTCGAACCGGCTCCTTCTCGGCTTCGGGTGGCCGCTCGTCGTGATCGTGGCGTTGATGGTCGCGAACCGCGTCGCGAAGAGCAAGAAGGCCGCACGGGTGACGTTCCTGCAGCTGCCGCGCGAATCCCGCCTCGACGTGGGCTTCCTCGCGGTGCTCGCGGTCGTCGCCTTCGCGATCCCGCTGCTCGGCCACATCCCGATCTGGTTCGGACTCGTCCTCATCGCCGCGTTCGCCTTCTACCTGTGGCGCGCGAGCCAGGCCGAGAGCGACGGCGAGGAGCACTTCGTCGGCCCCGCCGCGCTCATCGCCGACCTGCCGCAGCGTCCGCGCCGCCTCACCGTCATCGCTCTGTTCGTCGTGGCCGCGGCCATCATCCTCGCGTGCGCCGAACCGTTCGCCGAGGCGCTCGTGGAGTCGGGTTCTGCGCTGGGAATCGACAGCTATTTCCTCGTGCAGTGGCTGGCGCCGCTGGCATCCGAGGCTCCCGAATTCATCATCGCCGTGATGTTCGCGCTGCGCGGGATGGGGGCTGCCGCCATCGGCACCCTCATCGCGTCGAAGATCAATCAGTGGAGCCTGCTGGTCGGCTCGCTGCCCCTCGCGCACTTCTTCGGCGGCGGTGGGGGAGACCTTCCCCTCGACGCGCGCCAGATCGAGGAGTTCGTGCTCACCGGTTCGCAGACCGTGATGGGCGTGGCCATCATCATGGCGCTGCGGTTCCACTGGTGGTCGGCGGCGTCTCTCGCGGCGATCTTCGCGGTGCAGTTCTTCGTCACCGACACCGGAGGTCGGTACATCCTGTCGGGGGTGCAGATCGCGATCGCGATCGTCGCGCTCATCATCCACCGACGCAGCATCCTGCCGACGCTGGCGGCGCCGTTCCGCCGTCGGGTCCGCGGCGACGGGAGCGACGATGCGCTTCTCGCGGGTGCGGAGCCGGCGGCGTCGGGACCGCGACGAGAGGGCGCCTGAGCGGACGGCGGGCACGGAACCCACCCGTGCCCGCCCCCTCTCGCGGGGCCGTCCTGCCCCACCCGTGACGAATGTCATGCCCGTACTGTGGCGGGTGTGAGCGCCCCCGCACCCGCACCCCTCCGCACTCCCGCGGCGACCTACGCCCGTGACGTCCGCGTCACCTGGTGGTACACCGCCGCCTCGGTGATGTTCCTGCACGTGTTCGCCCTCTTCCTTTGGACGTTCGTCGTCGTCATGCGGGGGACGCCGCTCGACATCGCGCTGGTCCTGGTCGGGGCGGCTGCGTCGGTGGCATCCGAAGTCCTTCTGCTCGTGCACTACCGCCGCGAGCCCCTCGACGACGGCGACGACTCGGCGCGGCGCCGGGTCTGGCCCCTCGTGCTGGTGGGGATCGCCTCGGCGGCGGTGTTCGGCCTGGGGGCGGGATCCGTGCTCGTCGCGGTGGCCCTCGCGGCGCAGGCGCTGTGCACGGTGCGGTGGCGGGGCGGCATCCGGCTGCGGCTCGTCGTGCTGCTGCTGGTCGTGATCGTGGCGGCGTGGGTCGTCGAGGCCACGCGCCTGAATCCCGACGGCTACCTCACCCTGACCTTCGCCCTGCCGTTGTTCGCGTCGATGCTCGCGCCGCTGACCGCCACCTCGCTCTGGTGGTGGGACATCGTGCGCGAACTCGACCGCGCCCGCCGCGCCGAGGGTCGCCTCGCCGCCGCGCAAGAGCGACTGCGCCTCGCCGGCGACCTGCACGACCTGCAGGGCCACCACCTGCAGGTGATCGCGCTGCAGCTCGAGCTCGCCGAGAAGATGATGGGGAGGGATCCGGATGCCGCGGTCGAACAGGTGCGCGCGGCTCGCGCGAGCGTCGATGAGGCGCGACGCGGCACGCGGGATCTGGCCGCACGGTTCCGCGGGGTGCCCCTGCCCGACGAACTCGCGAACGCCGCAGATCTGCTGCGCGCGGCGGGCCTGACCGTCGACCTGCTCGTGGACACGGAGGCCGACCGCGCGCCCGCCGACGTGCTCGGACCCGTCGTCCGCGAGTCCACGACGAATGTGCTGAAACACGGGGGTGGGGTGTCGGCATCCCTCTCCCTCGCCCGCCACCACGGAGCCTGGGTGCTGATCGTCGAGAACGACTCGCGGGGGGCTGCGTCCGTCGTCGGCGACGGGGCGGGACTGTCGGGCATCGCCGAGCGCGTGGGTTCGGTGGGAGGAACGGTGGATGCCACCCGCCTCGGCGACCGCTTCCGCGTGACGGTTCGCGTGCCCGAGGAGGTTTCCGCATGATCCGCGTGCTCATCGCCGACGACGAGGACATGATCCGCACCGCGCTCGCCGCGCTGTTTCGACTGGAGGACGACCTCGAGGTCGTCGCCGAATGCCGCGACGGCGAGAGCGCCGTGACCGAGGCGCAGCGGCTGAGGCCGGACGTGTGCCTGCTCGACCTCGAGATGCCCGGGCTCGACGGCGTCGACACCGCGGCGAAGATCCTGCGGAGCGTGCCCTCTCGCTGCGTGATCGTCACGCGGCACGCGCGGCCGGGGGTGCTGCGGCGGGCGCTCGGTGCGGGAGTGAGCGGATTCCTGTCGAAGTCGCGACCGGCGGACGACGTGGCGGCCGTCATCCGCGAGGTCGCGGTCGGGCGCCGGTACGTCGACCCCGAGGTCGCGGCCGACGCGCTGAGCGACGAGCGCAGCCCGCTCACCGACCGGGAGCTCGACGTGCTGCGAGCCGGCGCACGAGGGCAGACGGTTGCCGAGATCGCGGCATCCCTCCATCTGTCGGCGGGGACGGTGCGCAACCACGTGTCGTCGGTGCTCGGCAAGCTCGGACTCGCGAGTCGGCAGCAGGCGACGATCCACGCGCGCGAGCGGGGGTGGATTTAGTCGGTGCATCCGACGGGCGAGGGGACGAGTCGGTGGCGACCGTGACGCGGCCGTCGCGAGCGAACGGAGGGGACGCGCGGAGGAGCCGACGCACGCGGCGTCACGATGCCCAACGCTCGGCCGAGTGGAACTGGCCGCGCCCCAGCCGGGCGCGCGTATAGGTGACGCCGCGCAGACGCGTGAGGTCGTTCTCGAGGAAAACGCGCAAGAGCTTGGGCGTCACGCCCAGTTCTTCGGCGATGTCGTTCTCGGGCAAACCCATCGCTTCGAGCCGGGCGAATCGCTCCGGATCGACGAGGAGCCGAGCGGCGTACGCGTCGGCGGCGGCCTCCGCACGGGGATCACCCGGGCCCCGGTGTCCGTGAAAGGCGTGTCCGAGTTCGTGTGCGACGACGCAGGCGCGCTCGACGGGGGTGAGGGTGAAGTCATACACGATCATGCGCCGCTCGTGATCGTAGAAGCCCCGATAGGGTTCGGGGAGATGAGCGACGTGAACGGTGACCCCGAGGCGTGCCGCGAGGGCGAGTAGTTCTCGCAAGGCTCCTCCGTCGATGATCAGTCGGTCGACCTCGTCCTCTCGTCGGTGTTGGCGGCGTCGAGGAGACCGGGAGAGACGTGACCGAGGTAGGTCACGTTGTCTGTTTCGTCGAGGGTACGAGGGGCTTCCGACATGGAGGCGAGCAGCTTGACGAGGCCGTCGTGCGGCGAGCCGCTCGACGTGGAGCCGTCGTCGCTGTAGTCGACGAGGGCCATGTCGACGATCTCGCGCGTCGGCACGCGCAGGACCGCCGCGATGCGCTCGAGCTCGGAGACCGTGGTCTCGTTCACCCCGTCTTCGCGTCGCTTCAAGTTCGACAGGGGGATGCCGGTTTGCCGCGCGAGAGCCTCGCGCGTGACATCTCTGCGCCGACGCGCCGCCCGGATCGCCGAACCCAGATGCCGGTCGAACGGGTGGGGCGTCTTCTTCTTACGGGCCATGCCCCCAGCGTAGGAGAGTCCTCCCGTTTCACCGGGCGGGTGAAATCGTTTGAGGGAGTCAAACATGACCCTCTAGCATTCAAACATGACCACTGAGGCGCGCGGGGAGCACCCGACAACGGACGAACAGGGCGCGCTTCCCGGCGGCGATCGCGACGCGTGCTCGAAGCGAGATATGTCGGTGCGTGAATTCCTCGCGGAAGGCGCGCGGCGCGGCGTCACGACGGAACAGATGTTCCCGGAGTGAGGCATTTGCGGCATCCGCTCCCCCCGGCGTCGGGTACGTCGTCGCCGCGGCACACGCCCGAGCGGCCCGCTCGGGTAACCGAAAGCCGGTTCACCGCCCGCATCGGGCCCCGACCATCCGCCCAGCCGCCTCGCCGATGTTTCGACCCACTGCAAGAGACGAAGGAAATGACATGACCGAACAGACCATCGAGCGAGAGATCGTCTCGGCCATCGTCGAACGACTGGGGCTCGAGATCGATCCTGTCGACGTCGACCTCGACGCGCCGATCTTCTCTTCCCTGGCGGAGGGAACGGAACACGAGGAGTCCTCGCTCAACCTCGACTCCATCGACATCCTCGAGGTCGTCCTCGCCCTCAACGCGACCTTCGATGTCGAACTCCCCGACGATCAACCCGAGGTCTTCACGTCCGTTCGTACGATCGCGGATTACGTGCGCGCGCACCGCGTCGACGCCGCCTGATCGGCGCCCGCTGACCACCGTCGAGAGGCTCCACCGAGGATGAGCACACGCGTATACGTCACCGGCGTCGGGTTGCTGAGTCCGATCGGGAACACGATGAGCGACTTCACCGAATCGCTCCGCGCGGGATCGAGCGGATTTCGGGCGATCCCGTACTTCGACACCGCAGCCTTCCCGTTCGACCGTGGAGCGGTCATCACCGAGTTCCCGGCGGAACTCACGACCCTCGTGGCGGAGCATCCCGAGTGGGAAACCGCGGAGCACTACGGCGTGCACTGTGCGGCCGTCGCCCTTGCCGACGCCGGGTTCGCCGTCGAAGCGCTCGACCCGTTCCGCACGGCCGTGGTCGTCGCGTCGTCGAACGCGGGCGTCGAGACGAATCACACATACGCGCAGCAGAAGCTCCGCGACGAAGTGATCCCGGGGGCGACCGTCGTGCGAACGCCCGCGACGGTCACCGCGACGATCCGCCGTGCGTTCGGATTGCGCGGGCCCCAAGCCGCGGTCTCCACCGCCTGCGCGGCCGGAAGCAACGCCGTCGGCCGCGCCTACGACTTCATCACGACCGGGCAGGCGGACGTGGCCATCGCGGGCGGTGCGGAACCGTTCTCGATGCTTTCCTTCTCCGGCTTCACCCTGCTCAAGTCGCTGACGCACGACGCCGTCCGGCCGTTCGACGAAGGGCGAGACGGTACGGGTCTGGGAGAAGCGGCATGCGTGTTCGTCCTGGAGAGCGCGGAGTCCGCGATCGCGCGCGGCGCGACGATCTACGGCGAAGTCTGCGGCTACGGCCTCTCCGACGACGCCTTTCACGCGACTGCCCCCGATCCGAGCGGAACCGGTGCCGTTCTGGCGATCACGCAGTGTCTCGCCGACGCCCGGATACGGCCGGAGGACGTGGACTACATCAACGCTCACGGAACCGGAACGCGTTACAACGACGCCATGGAACTCGCCGCGCTGACCCGCGTGTTCGGAGACAGCCTGGCACGTATCCCCATCAGCTCGACGAAGCCGCTGCACGGACACACTCTCAGCTGCGCAGGCAGTCTGGAGATGCTCGTGTGTCTCGCCGCGCTCGAGGATGGTTTCGTTCCCGGCAACATCGGCACCACGGAGCCGATGCACGAATTCGCCGGACTCGACATCCCACACGCCTCCCGTGACGTCGATGGGATGAGCGTCGCGATCTCCACCTCGTTCGGGTTCGGGGGGAACAACACCTGCGTCGCCCTCCGGAGGGTGAGGCGGGGAGAGTGATCGACGCACCGACGTCGCTCGCGCGACATTCTCATCCTGCTCTCGCGCCCGCGGGAATGATCTTCGACGCGTTGGACATCTCCGTCGAGCCGAGCGCGGTCGTGGTCATGGCATCCGGAATCCGGTACGCCGATCCGGACGGCCTCGATGACTTCGGCGGACTCGATGCGGCATTCGACCTCTTCGAGGCCGCGGGGTTCAACTGCGAGCAGTTCCGGAGCGTGGACGCCGGGCCGTTCCTCGATGCCGCTCGTCGGGAACACGCTCTCGCCGAGCGGCGCTGGAGAGCGACGCCGTTCTACTCCCTCCATCCCGAGTGCGACCCGGTGAGCGGGGCGACGACCGTGCGTCCTGTCGCTCTGAGCGAATTCGGCGACACGACCGTGCGGATCACCTCGACGTTCGCCGACCGGACGGCGTCCTACGAGGATCTGCTGCGCGGCGAATCGTCCCTGTGGGGATACGCGGCGCCCGTGCCCTCGCTGCGGGCGATCCTGGCACCCGCACGCTACGACCTCGCCGCGCGGGCCCGACGGTCCCTCCGACTCCTCTTCCTGCGAATGGCGACGGCCCGGGACGGCCTGTCCCGACTCGAGTCGTTCGTCTCGAGCCGCCCTCTGCGCGAGAAGACCCAGGCGTACCGGCGCGGCCTGGCGGCGATAGGTGCCGGCGACGACTCGTTCCACCGCTCCGTGCTCGTGGCGGCGATCGAGTCGTACGGCACGGCAACGGTTCCCGATGAGACACACGCGGGCTTCGCCCGCTCGGCCGCGCTGCACCTCGAGTTCCTGGACGGCGCCGATGCGGCGCTCGCCGAGATCGCCCGTGTCGAGCGCGCCGCGCTCGACGCCCATGCACGCGGTGTCGCGGGACGGGTCTGCTCATGAAACTCACGCCACGCACGCAATGGCCCGACCCCTACCTCAGAGGGTCCCATTGCTTCTCGACCATGATCAGAAACGCGTTCCTCGGGACGGAGTTCGTCTTCGATGAAGAGCTCGCGTACGTCATCGGCGGCGGACTCGGGCTGCTGTTCCACCGCGACGGCGACGCCTACTACATCAACAGTCGCATTCACGACCTCGAGCACTTCTTCGCGCGACGAACGGGCTCGCGCATCGAATTCGTCTCCCACGCCACGGCGGACGCGATGCTGGCCCGCACCCGTGAATGGGCAGACGCGGGCACGCTCCCGTACCTGTACTGCGAAGCGCGAGAACTGTCGACTTTCCGCGGCGTGCTTCCCTGGGAGGAGGTCCACGCCTTCGGCGAGCACGCGTTGCCGGTGCGGTCGGTCTCGGCGGCCGGCTCGTTGCTCGTGAACGACTACCTGTGGGCGCATCCGATAGAGATGGACGCGGAGGAGGTCGCGACGGCGGCGGCGATGCCAAGTGACGGTGCGATCTCGATGGCCTGCCCTGCCCGCCGATTCGCGGTCGGCCGGCTCATCCCGCCCGAGCACGTGCCCGACGTACGCGAGGTACTCGCCCTGTCCCTCGTCGAGAGCGCGGAGCTCTTCCTCAACCCCGCGAACAACAGCCAGGGGGAGCGGGCTCTCAAGGCCTTCGAGCGAGAACTGGCATCGATGCCCGACACGGTGACTCCCCTCGTCATGCAGGTCGAGCTGGTGTCGATGGCGACGACGCTGGAGAAGATCGGTTCCGGGGGCGGTGCCGGGCGGCACCTGTTCGCACGGGGTCTCCGGGCCGCCTCGACGCACCTGGACAACGGCCGTCTCGCGGCGATCGCTACGGAGTACGCCGCCCTCGGCGGGAGGTGGCGTGCACTCGCTCGGGGCATGCGCGCCCACGCCGCACAGCAGGATCCGCGCGTCGGATGGGCGAGCGTGATCACCGCGGTGCGCGAGATCCGGCGGCGCGAGGTCATCGCCGTCACCGAACTGCTGCGCGTCAGCTCCGCTCTCCTGGGGGAGGCCGCGTGATCGTCGCACAGTGGATCGATCGCTCCGAGTACGGCGCGGGTGGACGGCCGTTGCGCCGTGCGGCCGGTCGGGCGCTGCTCTCGGACACGGCACGATTTCTGGGGCTCGGCGGCCTGCGGGTACGCCGTCGTCCCGGCCAACGACCCGAGGCCGAGACTCCCGGCGTCTGGTTCTCGATGTCGCACACGGGCGACCTGACGGTGTGCGCCGTGGCGACGAGCAACGTGGCCATCGATATCGAGCAGCAGAATGCGCGACGGGAGCGTCGCATGGTGAGCGGTCCACCGGTCCGCTTCTTCACCGCAGCGGAGCGGGAGCTCATCGCACGCGACCCCTCTCGCCTGCTTCCCGTCTTCACGGCCAAGGAGGCGTGGGCGAAGTATCTCGGCCTCGGCCTCGCCCTCGGGTTCGGCAGCTTCGATGAGGCCAGCGTTATCGCTCGCGACCCGGGTGTCGAGTTCACGCGGGTTTTCATCGACGGCACGGTAGGCACCGCGGTCCACAGGGCGGGAGAGGGCCTCGTCATCCGCCGGCGATCGCTGCGCCCGGAACAGCTCGCGGCGGGGGCCGACATCGATCGAGCGGAGCGGGCGCGATGATCGGAATCGCCGTACGAGACGTGGTCCACTACCGGCGTGAGACGGTCGGCGTCGTCGCGCAGGTGGCCGTGGGTATCGCGCTCTTCGTCATCGCGCTGTCGTTCGTCGCAGCGATCGGGCAGAACGCGGATCGACTGCTCTTCGGCACCGTCGGGGCGCCCTGGCTCGTGCAGCCGGCAACGCGCGATGACGTCCTCTCGGTCGACGCACACGAGATGTCGGACATCGCCGCTGCCGTGGGGGCGACGTCCGTCCATTCGCGCTTGGATCTGAGTGCCAACCTCGAGAGCCCCTCGGCCTCCCCGGATCGGCCGGCGAGCGCATCCGTGACTCTCGTCGGCGCGGACCTGGCAGCCGAACGCACGCTGGCCGAGAACTTCGGACTCCCTCCAGAGCCGCTCGGCGCCGATCGCATCGTGCTCACCGACACCGTCGCCCGGCAACTCGGAGTCGCCTCTGGTGACGTGCTCGTCATCTCGATCGGCGCCGCGCGGCTCACGTACACCGTCGACGCGGTGGTCACGGCATCCACACCCAGCTTCACCCTCGAGAGCTGGGTGCTCGTCGATCGAGAGTCGCTCGCCCGGAAACTCTTCGGCGACGCCGACCGAGCCAACGAATTGCTGATCGATGCACCGCAGACCAGCACCGTCCGCTCCGAGATCGACGCCGCAACCGCCGGCCTCGGCTGCGCGACCACACTCTCCCTCTGGTCGGACACGATGTGGTCGTCCCTCATGCTCGGACCGGCGATCTGGGGTGTCGTGCTCGTCGCGGCGTCGACCTTCGCCTTCTTGATCATCTGCATCGGCTTGACCTCGCTCGTCTACTCCGCCTTGCTCGCCCGCGTCGCAGACATCGCCGTGCTGAAGACAGCAGGAGCCCGATCGAGTGCGCTGGGGCGGATGTACCTGACCGAGGTCGTCGCCCAGTACGTGATCGGCTACGTCGTCGGCGGCATCCTGGCCGCGGTCCTGCTCGCCGGCGCGAATGCCGTCGGTTTCACCTCGACCGACCAGGCGTTCACCTTCGTGGTCGGGGCGACGACTCTGTCCTTCGCGCCGACGTGGTGGGCGTTCCTCGCTCCGCTCGGCATCGGCTTCGTCCTGACCGTCGCCGTGCTCTGGTTCCCCATCCGTTCGCTGTGCCGGTACCCGGTGCTCGACCTCCTGGAGATTCGATGACCGCATCACGGATCGCGCCGCCGAACGAGATCAGGTTCTCGGTCCGTTTCGCCGAAACGGACATGGCCCGCGTCTACCATCACAGCAACACGTTCGTGTGGTTCGAGGCCGGCCGCTTCGCGCTCATCGAAAAGATGATCGGCGGACAGCCGATGATCGAGGTCGACGGGGTACCGATCTTCGCCCCCGTCACGAAGACTCGTGTCTCGTTCACGGGCTTCGCCAGGTTCGGCGACGAGCTGCGGCTCGAGACCTTCATCAAGCCGCAGGAGACCACGAAGCTCGTCTTCTACTACCGACTGACGAAAGTCGGTGACGGAGCCACCGTCGCCCTCGGGACGACCGAACACGTCACTCTCGTGGAGGGCGGGAGATTCCTCTTCCGCTGGCCGGAGGCGGTCGGGGAGAAGATGAAGACGTTCTTCTTCGAGAATCCCGGCGTGGTGACCGACGGGCGGGGTTTCGATGCGAAGCTCTGACGTCGTGGTCGTCGGCGCCGGAATGGCCGGTCTCGTCGCCGCGGCGCGAATGCTCCACCACGGTCACCGCGTCGTCGTCGTGGAGCGCACCGGTCAGGCGGGCGGTTACTTCGGCGGCTTCGAGAACGAGGCGGGAGACCGATTCGATCTGGCCGTCTCGCATCTCCTCGGCGGAGGGGAAGGCGAGTCCCTCGCTCGCTTGCTCGCGTCGCTCGACCTGAGTGCCGCGGTGGAGTTGGAACCGTTCGACATCGCTGACATCCTCACGATCGGCGAGCGGCGTATCGAAATGCCGATCGGACTGGACCGACTCCAGAAGGAGCTCGCGCGAGAGTTCCCGGCATCCGTCGACGACCTGGCCCGCTTCTTCGACTTCCTGCGGTCGTTTCTCAGCGACGACTCAGCAGATCCTCGCGAACGCGGACGCTTCATGATGCGCCATCACCGTCGCGGGTTCGAGGAATACTGCCGGGAGACGATCACCGACCCCGAGCTGCGGACGGCCCTGGCGATGAGGATCCAGTGCGACGACTCATCGCTGCTGGTCATGGCCGGATTCATCACCGAGTGCTACGGCAAGGGGATGGTGTATCCGCGCGGCGGTGTGCGGAACCTCGTCGAATCGATCGTGGACCGCCTGCGGAGCGCAGGCTGCGAGATCATCTTCGACTCCTCGATGACGAACCTGGTCATCGAGGGCAGCCGAGCGAGCGGGGTCGTTCTCGCCGACGGCACGGTGCGACGCGCGGACGTGGTGTTCTTCACCGGGGACGCCCCGAGCCTCGGCGCCCTGCTGGAACGTCACGGTCTCGCCGGCATCGACGCGGGCGGCCGGAGACGAGGGCACTCGTCGCTGAGCCTCTTCCACACTCTCGCCGGCGTCGATCTGACACGCTTCGGTCGTGCCGCGCGTCACTACGTGACTGCGTCGACCGACGTCTTCGAGACCTACCGCGTTCTCGAAACAGGTGCCCTGCCCGAGCACCCGGTCATCAAGGTGCACGTCGTCACCAACATCGATCGCACCGTCGCCGCCCCCGGTCGAGACCTCGTGCGGATCGAGGTCGACACGTACCACGATCCCGACCTCCACGATGCGGATTTCTATGCGGAGTACGCAGACCGCATCGAGGCGACGCTCGCCGGCACGCTCCTGCCCGAACTGCGAACGAGCAGCGTCTATCGACGCATCGTCACACCCATCGACTACGCCGAGTGGTTCGGACACACGGGAGGGTCGGCGACGGGGTGGGCGCACGACGTCGACAACTACATGGTTCGGCGCATCAGCCAGAGGACGAGCCTCGAGAACCTTTTCATCACGGGCCAATGGGGGGAGCACGGCTCGGGATTGCCGCAGCTGATCGCCTCTGCCGACCGGTCCGTCTCCCTCGCGCAACAGCAGCTGAGAAAGCGAGAAAGAGCATGAACGAGCCCCTGGCGATCACCGGCGTCGGCGCGATCTCGTCGCTGGGCCTGTCGGCGAGAGAGCACGCGAAAGACCACGAGAACTGGATCTTCGCCGATGTCGACACGGTGGAGGCCACGTCCTCCGGTTCGATCGGGCACTCGGTCCGTGAGGTGCCGGCGGGGTTCCGGATCCGGGACTACGTCACGTCGGTGGGTCTGCGGCGCAAGCAGAGGTTCAGCCAGCTCGCGATGGCAGCGGCCGTCGACGCGTTCGCGGGGGCCCACTTCGCCGAGCTTCCCGCCGACGCGGAACGGATCGGGATCGTCGCGAACACCGAGTACGGACCGCAGCGGGTCGTCAGCGACTATCTCGACGGCCTGCTCGGGGGCGGGCTCATGAACGCGAGCCCCGCACTGTTCACGCAGACCGTCTACAACGTGGCCAACGGCCAGGCCAGTCTCGCGCTCGGTCTGAAGGGTGCGAACTCGACCCTCGTCGGCGGTTCCGCGGTCGCTTACGGAGCGCAGCTGATCGAGACGGGCAAGGCCGACGCGATCTTCGGGATGTCGCTCGACGAGACGAACGAGATCATGACGGACCACTTCGATGCCGCCGCTGCGGACCTCGACCGCGAGCTTCCCTTCAGCACGGGCGAAGCGGCCGCTGTCGTGGTCCTCGAATCCCCGCGATCGGCCGGGCGACGCGGTGCCGAGCCCATCGCGCACCTCCTCGGGCTCTCCCTCGCCTCGGCGACGAGTGCCGGCGTCAGTTACGTGGACTGGCCGGAGAACGACGACACGATCGCGCACACGATGCGGGCAGCCCTCGGCGATGCGGGACTCGGGGTGGGCGACGTGGACATCGTCGTCGGTACAGCGAACGGACTCGGCGCCATCACCCGGAACGAGATCGCTGCGATCCGGGGGATCGGACACCGAGGTCCTATCGCCCTGCCCCGACTCCTTGCCGGCGAATGCTTCGGCGGCAACGAGGCGCTGGCCCACGTGCTCGCTCTGTCCGCAGCCGAACCCGGCCAGACATTGCTGGTGACGGTATCGACGGTGAACGGCGGCGTCACCTCCGCCCTCGTGAGAAAGGCCTGATCTCAATGCAAGACGCACGAGTGTGTGTGACAGGGGCGACGCGCGGGATCGGCCTCGCCATCGCTGAACGATTCCTCGCGGACGGTGCATCTGTCGCCGTGAACTACCGCAGTGACCGTCCGGAGACCCTCGCCGTCCTGGACCGGCTCGAGAAAGAGCACCCCGGGCGGGTCCTTCCGGTCCGAGCCGATATCTCGTCGTTCGACGAGGTGAAGCGCATGTTCCAGCAGATCAGAGCCGCGTGGGGAGGCCTCGATGTGCAGGTGAACAACGCCGGTCACGCGCAGGACTCTTTCGCGCTCATGATGAGCGAGGACGCCTGGCGATCGGTCGTCGACACGGATCTCTCCGGCACATTCGCGTGCGCCAAGCAGGCCGCGTGGCTCATGGCGGCGCAGAGGTCGGGAACGATCGTCAACATCTCCTCCGTGAGCGCCATCACCAGCCCCGCGGGTCAGGCGAACTACGCGGCAGCCAAGGCCGGGGTTGTCGCCTTCTCGCGGACGCTCGCCAAGGAACTCGCGCGCATGAACATCCGCGTAAATGTGATCGCTCCGGGGTTCGTCGAAACGGAGATGCTCGATCAGCTGCCGTCGGCGATGAAAGACGAGTATCTGGCGCTCATCCCCGACCGGCGATTCGGGAGTGCGGAGGAGATCGCCAACGCCGTCTTCTTTCTCGCGAGCCCTGCGGCTTCGTACATCAACGGGCACTGCCTCGTCGTGGACGGGGGCTTGACCGCATGACCGGGCCGATGAACGCTCCCCGCTCCGCCCCCGTCACCGCCTCTCAGATCATGGAACGGTTGCCGCATCGTCATCCGTTTCTCCTCCTCGATCGCGTCGACGAGCTCGTTCCTGATGTGCGGATCGTCGCCATCAAGAACGTGACGATCAATGAGCCGTACTTCGCCGGACATTTCCCCGGCAACCCGATCATGCCCGGCGTGATGATCATCGAGGCGCTCGCGCAGACGGGCGGCCTGCTCTTCGACATCGCGGGCCGTCTCTGCGTGCTGGCTCGGATCGACGCGGCGCGATTCCGGGGGGTCGTGCGCCCGGGTGACCGGCTCATCCTGACGGCCGACAATCTCGCCCGCCGTGCATCGATGGGCAAGGTGCGTGCGGCCGCCACCGTCGATGGGCGCACCGTCGCGAGCGCCGAGATCAGCTACAGCTTCGTCGAGGGGGCGTCCTCGTGATCGTCGTCGACCATCTCCATCGCACCTATGGTGACGGCCCCGATCTTCTGCACGCGAATCGCGACATCTCTCTTCACGTCTCCTCGGGTGAGTTCGTCGTGCTCGCGGGACCGTCCGGGTCGGGCAAGACCACGCTCCTCAACATCATCGGCGGTCTCGATACCGCATCGTCGGGATCGGTTCGGGTCGACGACGTGGAGGTGACGGCCCTGTCGCCCCGAGCGCTCGCCGACTTCCGCCGTGACCGCGTCGGATATGTGTTCCAGCGGTCGAACCTCGTCTCATCGCTCTCGGTCTACGACAACGCGGTGTTGCAGCTCCGGCTGCAGAAGAGGTTGACCCGTGCGGCGCGTGAGCGTACCCGTGCCCTCCTCGAAGCGGTCGGGCTCGGCGACAAGCTCGACGCGCTCCCCGCGCAGCTATCGGGCGGGCAGCAGCAGCGCGCGGCCATCATCCGCGCGGTCGCGAGCGATACCGCTCTGGTCGTGGCGGATGAGCCGACGGCGAGTCTCGACTCGGTGAGCGCCGACGGGGTTCTCCGGCTCTTACGTCGGCTCAACGACGAGCACGGCGTGACGATCCTCGTCTCGTCTCACGACGACCGTGTGATCGAGACGGGGCGACGCGTGATCCACCTGACCGACGGCGCGATCGTCTCGGATTCGGGAGCCCCCAGCGGAGGTGGGTTGTGAAGATCGTCGCCGTCCACTCGAGCCCGCGGCCGAACACCCTGAGTCACACGCGGGTGCTGCTTTCCGCCGTGCGGGATTACCTGCTCGGTCGTCGACCCGACTGGTCGTTCGACGACATCGCCCTGTGGGGTCGAAGAATCTCGGTGTGCGACGGCAATGGCCGATGCTTCCGCACGGACGGCTGCGTGTTCGACGACGACGTGGAACGGATCATCGAGCAGATGCTCGATGCAGACGGCGTGATCCTGGCGAGTCCGAACTACTGCGCCAACGTGAACTCGACCATGATGACCTTCGTCGAGAGAACGACGCGCCTGAGCCACCGCCGACTGCTCGCGGGAAAGGGAGCGTTGGCGTTGTCGACGTCCGCGAGTCCGGTCGATTCCACTCATGCCTCGGACTATCTCCGACGAGTGCTCGGCAGCTACGGTGCGAGCGTCGTCGAGGCGTACAACGTCGGAAGCCCGATGATCGTCTTCGACTATGGCGACTCGGAGCACGGCCGGATGATGCGCCGTCGCGTCGACGACTTCATCGACGCGGTCTCCGATCCATCGCGACATGTTCCGGATGAGAACTTCGGTGTCGATGTGCGGCAGCAGCTGCGCGACAACCCCGAGTTCACGAGGAGGCTGTTCCGCAGCGATGCCGCTTACTTCGCTGCATCCGAACGTCGGGAGGCAGCCGCTCATGGCTCGGACCGATGACTCGCCCTCGCGTCGCGGACACGCAGGTTCCGGTGAGCGAGGAGCGGGTGTGACGGCGCGCTACATCCTGTTCATGGCGTTCGCGATGATCCGCGCCGATCGGCGAACGGTCCGCACCTTCTCGAGCGTGGCCGTTGCGACGCTCGGCCTTCTGCTTTCCTTCGCCGCCATCAACGGCATGGGCACGATGATGACGCAGTCCGCGAAGGACATCATCAGCGGTGATGTGTCCGGCTTCGCCCCGGGCTACCGGTACTCGATGCTCAACCCCGCGACCGACGTGGTCTCGTACCTCGACGACGCCGGTGGGCAGTTGGTCTCGGATCTGCGGCGATCGACGGGAGTCACCGACGTCCGGCCGAGGATCACGGCGGGTGCGCAGCTCTCGGCGCGAGGGACCGATACCGGCGTCGTCGTGGTCGGATCGGACACCGCGGCAGAGGGCTATGTGCTCCTTGCGGGCTCGGCACCGAGGGGAGCCGGGGAGGTGTGCATCAATCAGCGGCAACGCGACGACCTCGGCCTCGCGGTCGGCGACACTCTGACGCTGTCCGTCGCGGGCGCGCCGGAGTCCAACGCCTCGACGCCGGTGCGGGTGTCGTGCGTATACGACAACAGTCGGTTCGGCCTGTTCCGCTCCAGCTTCATCGTGATGGACGTCGCCGGCGTGCAGCAGATCCTCCAACGTCCCCACGCGCTGACACAAGTGCTTCTCACGGTGGCGCCGGGGGTCGACGCAGCGGCCGAGACGACGGCGTTGGCGACCCGGTTTCCGGGGGTCGCCTTCTTCACCGCGCGAGACACCGCCGGGCTCATCTTCGGGATCCGGGCGGCCCAACGCACGACCATGTGGGCGCTCGTCGGCGTGATGGCGCTGATCTGCGCGGTGCTCGTCGCGAACGTCGTCGCTTTCGCGCTCCGACGGCAGCGCGGCGAGATCGCCACGATGCGGGCGATGGGCTTCGGGGCGAACGCGGTGCGCGCGGTGTACGCCGCACAGACGTTGATCGTCGGAGCCTCGATGATCGCGGTCGGAACGATCGTGTCGATCGTGAGCGTCGTGATATGCGGGGTGATCGGCATCCCGATCGGGAGTGGCGTGCAACTGTTCGGAGAACGCACGCTTCGGCCGTGGCTCGGCATCGGCGATGTAGCCGTCACCGCCGCGGTGATGCTGATCGCCCTGCTCCTCGGGAACGTCCTCTCCACCCGGAGGATGTTGCGCCTGTCGCCGGTCGCGATCGCTCGCGACGTCTGATCCGCCGTCCATGAACCGAGAGAAGACCGCACCCATGGCTCGTCTGTCGCCTTACCGTCGTGGCCACTTCGCGCCCGTTCGGGAGGAGGTGACCGCCTTCGATCTGCCGGTCACGGGCATCATTCCCGAAGACCTCGACGGGCGTTACCTGCGTAACGGCCCCAACCCGCTCGGTGTCGAGCATCCGCGTTTCCACTACTACCTCGGCGCCGGGATGATCCACGGAGTCCGCATCTCCGGGGGCCGCGCCGAGTGGTATCGCAATCGATGGGTCCGGCAGGCTCCGGTGTCTCGCGCGCTGAGGGAGCCGCGGCGCACCTACCGAGTTTTCGGAGGGATGGATGCCGCATCGAACATCAACGTGATCGGCCACGCGGGAAGGACCCTTTCCCTCACAGAGGGGGGAACACTCCCGTTCGAGCTCACGGACGAACTGGACACTGCCGGCCCATGCGACTTCGAGGGTGATCTGCACGGGGCGATGTCTGCTCATCCGAAGGTCGACCCGGTCACCGGGGACCTCCACAGCCTCGGCTACTTCGCGGGGTCGTCCACGGTGGACTACACCGTGGTCGCAGCAACGGGGGCGGTGGTCCATAGCGAGAGCATCGAGCTCCCGCATGCGACGATGATGCACGATTTCGCGCTGACACCGAGCTACCTCGTCCTCATGGATCTGCCGGTGACCTTCCATGCGCTGTCGGCCGTCGCGGGCGACCCGTTCCCCTTCCGATGGAACCCGAGGGCGGTGGCGCGGCTGGGCCTCCTGCGGCGCGGGAGCTCCGAGGCGGAGCCGAAGTGGTTCGAGATCGAGCCCGTGTGGGTCTACCACACCGTCAACGCGTACGACACGCCGAGCGGCATCGTCCTCGACGTCGTGACGCACCCATCCATGTTCCGCGGACGCACGGGGGAGATCAGCGGTCACGGGACTCCATCGCTCGAACGCTTCACGATCGACACGCGTACGGGTCGAGTGAGGCGAGAGATTCTCGACGATCGCCCGCAGGAGTTCCCCCGTGTCGATGATCGCGTTCTCGGGCGTCCGCACCGATTCGTCTACACCGCGAGCGCCGCCGCGTTCGTCGACACGTGGAGGCCGCGAGAGCTCGACACGATCGCGGACGCCGAGTTCGACAACGTCCTGTTCCGGCACGACCTCCTGGGCGGTCGTACCCAGCGGCGGAGCTTCCCCCGGGACGCGGCGATCGGAGAGGCGGTGTTCGTGGCGCGACGCGGGGGGACGGGCGCCGAAGACGACGGCTACGTGCTCAGTTACGTGCACGAGCCCGGGAGGGGAGCCAGCGACCTCGTGATCCTGTCCGCCGCCGACTTCGAGGGCGACGAACTGGCACGGGTCCATCTGCCCGCGCGCGTACCGCTCGGGCTCCATGGCAACTGGATCCCGGTGGAAGAGCGCGCCGCCGCAGCGCTCTCCGACGGGGGAGCGACCGCAGTGGACGCGCACGACGTGGCCACTCCGCCCGTCCCGGAGACGGGCCCGTGAGGACGGGACAGCGCCGCGGATGCACGGGGAGAGGGAAGAAGGAGCGCTCATGTCGATAGAGGTCGTCAATCTCTGCAAGGACTACGGGGGACGGCGCGCTGTGCACGACGTGTCCTTTTCTGTGCCGTCGGGTTCCGTCTTCGCGTTCCTCGGGGAGAACGGCGCGGGTAAGTCGACGACGATCGGCTGCATCACGACCACGCTCGCGCCGACGTCGGGCGTGATCTCGGTCAGCGGCTACGACGTGGAGCATCACCCCCACGACGTTCGTGCGAGCATCGGAGCCGTCTTCCAGTCCTCCCTTCTCGACCCTCTGCTCTCCGTGCGCGAGAATCTCGCGGTCCGAGCCGGTTTCTACGGACTCGACACGCGCGAGGCGGGTCGCCGTATCGGAACGCTGTCCGATCTCGTCGGACTCGGCTCATTCCTCGAACGGCGCTACGGGACGCTGTCCGGCGGTCAGAAGCGGCGGGCGGACATCGCCCGTGCGCTCGTGCACGAGCCGCGTGTGCTCTTCCTCGACGAGCCCACCGCCGGTCTCGACCCTCAGTCCCGGGAGAGGATCTGGGCGACGATCCACGAGTTGCGCGCGACCGCCGGGACGACGGTCTTCCTCACGACGCATTACATGGAGGAGACAGAGAACGCCGATCGCGTGTGCATCATCGATCGGGGGCGGATCATCGCCGGGGGGACGCCTGCGCAACTGCGTTCTCGATACAGCTCCAGCATCCTCACCGTGCGGTCCGAGGACCACGCCGGGGTGATCGCCGCGTGCCGCACCCGGGGGATCGATGTCCGTGCGGTGGGTGCTGATCTCGTGATCCCGATGGCGTCGTCGCAGACAGCCAAAGAGCTCCTCGCGGTCCTTCCGATCGACGACTTCGAATTTCGCCACGGAACGATGGACGACGTGTTCCTCACCCTCGTCGGGGGAGCGGACGCATGAGGAGCATCGCCGTGCTGACGACTCGCAACCTCCGCGTGTTCTTTCGAGACCGCGTCGGAGTGTTCTTCTCCTTGCTCTCCGCGCTCATCCTCATCGCGCTCTATGCTCTCTTCCTCGGCGGCATCCAAGTCGACAGCCTCGAAGCGCGGTTCCCGACGGCTCCGGATGCCGATGTCCGGTGGTTCGTGAACTCCTGGGTGTTCGCGGGCATCACCATGATCACCACGTTGACGACGTCGATCGCTGCGCTCGGCGTCTTCGTCGACGACAACGTCTCGGGCCGCTTTCGCGACTTCATCGTTTCGCCTATTCGCCGGACCCATCTCATCCTCGGGTACATGATCGCGGGTTTCACGGTCTCCGTCGTGATGACCTCGATCATCATCGCCATCGGCCAGGTGTACCTTCTGACCCAGGGCGACGAGTTGCTGAGCCCCGCCAATGCGGGCGAGACCTGGGGGGCCGTTCTTCTCTCGAGCGCCGCGTTCTCGGCGCTCGCCGCTTTCGCGGTGACGTTCCTGCGGTCCGCGGGAGCATTCACCGCCCTGTCGACCGTCGTCGGGTCGTTGATCGGGTTCTTCTCGGGCGCGTATGTTCCCGCGGGCACCCTGCCGACGTCCGTTGTCGATGGCATCAACCTCCTCCCGTTCGCGCAGGCGGCCATGCTCATCAGACGTCCCTATACCGAGCAGGCGCTCGTCGCGCTCGTCGGGGGACAGGAGGAAACGGCACGCGCCCTTCGCGAGTTCTACGGGATGTCGGCCTCGGTCGGCGGGTTCGCGGTCAGTGCCGGCGTCGCGGTGGGCACGCTCGTGATGGTCGCCGTCGTGTTCGCCTGTCTCGGTGCGTGGCGGTTGTCGCGGACCATCCGGTGATCGTCGTGGTCGACATCCGTGTGTTCGATCCGGTCCGCGACGCGCACCGAGTAGCGGCGTTCTACAACGAAGAGGGGTACGGCCCCATCGCTTCGGGCCGTGCGGCCACCGCCGGCATCCTCCTCGACATCCTCACCGAACGCGCCGTGAAGCTGTTCATCGTGGCGGAGCAGCACGGCAGGATCGTCGGGACCCTCGGGTACGCCAGGATGTCCGGTCGCCGCGTCGCCCCGGACGGGCAGCTCTTCGCCGTGATGTTCTTCGTCAGCCCCTCCCTGCGCGCCGGTTTCCTCGTCGGTCGGTTGTTCAACGATTCCTTCGCGCGCTTCGCCGACCTCGGTGCGCGATCCCTGCGCGTCGAAGTTGATCCCGCGAATCGTCGGGCTTTCCCCCTCTACGTCCGTATCGGGTTCCGACTGGTCGGTGACGGACGCCCCGACGAGGACGGCTATCTCGAACTCGTCAACCATCTGCCGGGTGTGGCGGCCGCGCTCCAGCCCGAACGATCATCGGTGTCGGGCCCCTCTCGGTACAGTGCCCAGACGATCAGGGAGGCGCGCAGGCAGACCCTGACCAGTGGCGTCGGACGAGATCGAACGGGCGAACCGACGATCTCGTACCACCTCGAGATCGATGATCGTCCGGTCTCCGCGGTGACCCACGCCGACACCGGAGAGATCCTGTCGGCCACCGTCGGGGGACTCCGGATCGACGGTCGGCGGACCGGCGCGGAGCCTCTCGCCGGTGACTCCCCCGCAGAGGTGGTCCATCCCCTGCCCGGCGGCTTCTCCGCGGTGTTGCAGACCGCGGACGGCGCGATTCGCATCGAGCATCCCCGTCATCTCGGTCCGCTCGCCCTGGATCCGTTCCCCGTGGATCGGCGGATTCCGGCCGGGGTCCGTCGTCCGGCGGCACGGATGGTCACGAGCACCGTGGAGGATCAGCGGTGGATCTCTACCGATGGAGAGATCGTGAGGACCGTCGAGTTCGCACGGGGAGGGCTCGACGTCGCGGTGACGCATCGCGACGGGGAGCGCATCGCGATCTTCCCGTGGTCGGGGTTCCGGGCGGCAACGTTGACGGTCACGTCGCCGTCGGCTGGTTCCCCCGCCTCGGCGCATTACATCCGTGGAGTGTGGCCCCGCGATCTCACGGATTTCGAGGCGGCCGCAGAGGATGTCTGCGAGGCGCAGGGTACTCAGGCGGTGTGGATCGAAACGTCCACGGGGCTCGAGCTGCGGATCGAGGTGAATTCCCCCGGACAGTGGCGGATCGAGGGTCCTCATCTTGCTCGCGTCTGCGCCGAGGCGTCGCTGAACTACAGGTATGTTCCCCGAAACGGGTCCGTCTCCGTCATCGCTGCGCGGTCGAGGAACGACGCTCGACGTGGGCGCGAGTCCACGGACCTCCCTGATACCCGTTGTCACGCGCGAGACTCGCCCGTCCGTGTCGAGGCCGCTGCTCGTTGTTCCGCCGCCGATGCCGTCGCCGTTGATGTGAACGAGGGCGTTATGGAATGGAGACTCGGCGGTGTGAGCATCGTGGAGGCGGCACCGCCGGATCGTCGGCTCGGCCCCCTGAGCGGGTTCCGCTCGTCGATGTGGTTCGCGCTGCAGCCCAGCCGGTACGACCCTGATGCGGGTGCGGTGTGGGCTCCGCCCGACCCGCGTCTGAGCTATGGAACCGGGATCGACGAATGGTGGGTCGAACCATGCTCGGGTTCGCATCTCATCCTTCACGCGCGCGCGCGACGTGCGGGGTCGAAAACGAGCGAGCTCGTCGTGTATCTCGCGGTGCCGGATGCGGAAGCAGAACTCTGGGACCCCGAACAGGGGTGGTATGCGGAGAGCGCAAGCGGATCCACCTGGCGAGCGTGGACGACGCGATGTCGTATGCACACCCCTCACGGAGTGATGGAGATCGAACCGATGGTGGGTCTCTTCCCCGAGATTCTGGTGAGACGGGGGTCATTCGGCGTCGTCCTGGCGATGCACTCGCAGACCGACCTCCTCGGAGTCGAGGCGGCGTGGCATGTGCGTTTCATCGCTCGCGCGTCCGCCTCATCCTCGCCGGCCGATGGGTGATGCGCTCCGGGTGGCACAGGATGCCGCACGCGCGGCGTCGTCACCCCGCCCGCTGTCGATCGCGGTCGTCCCGAGCCAGACGACCGCCGGGACGTGCGCTCGCGCCTCGACGGCCCCACCCGGGATCGCGTACCGTCGACGCGTGACGAACGGGATCTTCAGCTCGGTGACATTCAAGACCGAGGAGCGGGAGACCGAGACGCCGTACGTCGACCAGCGGAACATCCACTTCTCCGTCAACCGGTGCGGCCTCCACATCGTCGAGTTCTTTCACCCCGGGCATCGCCCCGAGGCCGGGAGCGAGGGCGATCGCCGCGGCCCCGACCGCATGTTCCGGTTCGAGAAGCGGATGCCGGCATGAGCGGCGGCCTGCCCGCGATCGAGTTCATGTTCCCCGGGGCGGGGCGCGACCGGATCGTCGCGGCGATCCGTGCGGGAGAGAAGACGGCGACCAGCTCGCTCGTGCGGGAGTATCTGGGCGCGGGAGACCCGCTGCCTGCCGTCGGGGACCGCGGCGCGGTGGTCGACTCGGCCGGTGAACCGGTGTGCGTCATCGAGACGACCGGGGTGGAGATCGTCGCTCTGCGGGACGTCTCGCTCACCCATGCGCTCGACGAGGGCGAGGGATACACGTCCGTCGCGGAGTGGCGCCGCGGGCACGTGCGGTTCTGGACCTCGGATGCCATGCGTGAAGAGCTCGGGGACGATTTCGTCGTCGACGACGACACGTCGGTGGTGTTGGAGCGGTTCGCGGTCGTGGGGTGAGCCTCGCGGTCAGTCGACGACCGCGGCGACCGCCTCGATCTCGACCAGCTGATCGTCGTAGCCGAGAACGGTGACACCCATCAGTGTGCTGGGCACGTCATGGTCGCCGAAGGCGTCGCGAACGACGTCCCAGGCGGTGACGAGGTCGGCCCGGCGGGCGGAGGCGACGAGCACGCGCGTGCTGATGACATCGGTCATCTTCGCGCCGGCCGCGCCCAGAGCCCCCGTCATGGTCTCGACGCATTTCGCCGCCTGCGCCGCGTAGTCGCCCACCCCGGCCGTCGAGCCGTCGTCGTTCAGCGGGCAGGATCCGGCGAGGAAGATCAGCCGGGCGTTCGCCGGAGCGGTGGCGGCGTAGGCGTACTGGGCCGCATCCGATAGGGCGGCGGCGCGGATGAGGGTGACGGCGGAGGGCATGGGGCTCCTGACGGCGAGGCGAATGTCGGGGGTCATCGCCAGACTAGGTGCATGCCTCTGTTCGACCACCTCAGTGTCAGCGTCGCCGACGTCGAACGTGCCATCGCGCAGTTCGATCCGATCCTCACCGCCCTCGGCCTGGAGCGGACGGACGGCCAAAACGGGGCGTCGTGGTACGCCGAGGGCGAGACGGAGCTCATCGTGCTGCCGGCCCGAGACGTGGCATCCGGTCCCCATGAACACGGGCGGGTCGGCTGGCAGCATCTCGCATTCGCCGTGGCCTCACGCGCGGAGGTCGTCCGTATGCACGCCCTGGCCCTGGATGCCGGATGGACCGTCGTGCGCGAGCCCAAGGAGTATCCCCGGTTCACACCGACGTACTTCGCGTCGTTCGTCGAGAACGCGGACGGCATCCGGATCGAGTTCATGCACAACCCGGGGTGAGCGGCATCCGCATCCCCTCCCGTCGAAGGGGCAAGGGTCGGGGGTCTCCAGCCCCGTCTAGTAGGGTTGTCGACTGGCGAAGATCTCTTGATATCGAGAGAGTTCGCCTCCTCCCACCACCGATCGCCCAGCGAAGGATTGTCCGTGGATCTCTACGAGTACCAGGCACGTGATCTGTTCGAAAAGTACGAGGTGCCGGTACTCGCCGGCATCATCGCCGACACCCCTGAGGAGGCGAAGGCGGCCGCGGAGAAGCTCGGCGGTGTCGTCGTCGTCAAGGCTCAGGTCAAGACCGGAGGCCGCGGCAAGGCCGGCGGCGTGAAGGTCGCGAAGAACCCCGACGAGGCATTCGAGGCGGCCCAGGCCATTCTCGGCCTCGACATCAAGGGTCACGTCGTCAAGCGCGTCATGGTCGCCGCCGGCGCCCGCATCGCCAAGGAGTTCTACTTCTCGGTGCTGCTCGACCGCGCCAACCGCTCCTACCTCTCGCTCTCGAGCGTCGAGGGCGGCATGGAGATCGAAGAGCTCGCCGTCGAGCGTCCCGAGGCGCTCGCGCGCATCGAGGTCGACCCGATCGAGGGCATCACGCCCGAGAAGGCCCTCGAGATCGCCAAGGCCGCGAAGTTCGACGACGAGCTGGCCCCCAAGGTGGCCGACGTCTTCGTCAAGCTCTTCAACGTCTACAAGGGCGAGGACGCCACCCTCGTCGAGGTGAACCCCCTCATCCAGAGCGAAGACGGCGACATCATCGCCCTCGACGGCAAGGTCTCGCTCGACGAGAACGCCGGCTTCCGCCACCCCGACCACGAGGCGCTCGAAGACAAGGACGCGGCCGACCCGCTCGAGGCCAAGGCCAAGCAGCACGACCTCAACTACGTCAAGCTCGACGGTCAGGTCGGCATCATCGGCAACGGCGCGGGCCTGGTCATGTCGACCCTCGACGTCGTCGCCTACGCCGGCGAGAAGCACAACGGCGTCAAGCCCGCCAACTTCCTCGACATCGGCGGCGGCGCCTCTGCGACCGTCATGGCCGCCGGTCTCGACGTCATCCTCGGCGACGAGCAGGTCAAGAGCGTCTTCGTCAACGTCTTCGGCGGCATCACCTCGTGCGTCGCCGTCGCCGAGGGCATCGTCAAGGCCCTCGAGATCCTCGGTGACGCCGCCACGAAGCCGCTCGTCGTGCGCCTCGACGGCAACCAGGTCGAAGAGGGTCGCCAGATCCTCGCCGCCGCCAACCACCCGCTCGTCACCCTCGCCGCCGGTATGGACGAGGGCGCCGACAAGGCCGCCGAACTGGCCAACGCGTAAGGGATAGGGACAGAAACAATGTCGATCTACCTCAACAAGGACTCCAAGGTCATCGTCCAGGGCATCACCGGCGGTGAGGGCACCAAGCACACCGCCCTCATGCTCAAGGCCGGCACCCAGGTCGTCGGTGGCGTGAACGCCCGCAAGGCCGGCACCACGGTCTCGCACAAGGACGCATCGGGCAACGACGTCGAGCTCCCCGTCTTCGCGTCGGTCGAAGAGGCCATCCGCGAGACCGGCGCCGACGTGTCGATCGCGTTCGTGCCCCCGGCCTTCACCAAGGACGCGATGGTCGAGGCCATCGACGCCGAGATCCCCCTCCTCGTCGTCATCACCGAGGGCGTGCCCGTCGGCGACACCGCCGAGGCGTGGGCGTACTCCAAGGCCAAGGGCGAGAAGACCCGCATCATCGGCCCGAACTGCCCCGGCATCATCACGCCCGGCGAGGCGCTCGTGGGCATCACTCCCGCGAACATCACCGGCAAGGGACCCATCGGCCTCGTGTCGAAGTCGGGCACCCTGACCTACCAGATGATGTTCGAGCTGCGCGACCTCGGCTTCTCGACCGCCATCGGCATCGGCGGCGACCCGGTCATCGGCACCACGCACATCGACGCCCTCGCGGCGTTCGAGGCCGACCCCGAGACCAAGGCGATCGTCATGATCGGCGAGATCGGCGGCGACGCCGAGGAGCGCGCCGCCGACTTCATCAAGGCGAACGTCACCAAGCCGGTCGTCGGTTACGTCGCGGGCTTCACGGCCCCCGAGGGCAAGACCATGGGCCACGCCGGTGCCATCGTCTCGGGCTCGGCCGGTACCGCTCAGGCGAAGAAGGAGGCCCTCGAGGCCGCCGGTGTCAAGGTCGGCAAGACGCCGTCCGAGGCCGCCGCCCTGATGCGCGAGATCATCGAGAGCCTGTAAGCAGCACTCTCTGCGGGGCCCGGATGCCACGGCATCCGGGCCCTTTCGCATGTCCGGCGGGGGCGGGGTGCGGGTGGTCTCGCGCGCGACAGGGTTGCGTGCGTGCGACGACGGGGCGCGAGATCACGTGACTCCGCCGAGAACACCTGCCCCGGCGTGTGCGCTCGCCCCGATCACGTGATGTCGGCGGCCGGGCCTGGGCTTCCCGTGCGAGGTCACGTGATCTGGCAGCCGGGCGCCGCCGCCGGGGCCGCATTGCGCGCCGTGCGGAGCACCGCGACAGAGAAGGGGCCCGGATGCCGTGGCATCCGGACCCCTCGCTGGCGCAGGCGTCAGCCGAGCAGGGCCTCGACCGGTCCGCGGGCGAAGAAGACCACGAAGCCGGCGGCGACGATCCACAGCAGCGGGCTGATGCGGCGCGCGCGACCCGACAGGGCCTGGATCAGCACCCAGCTGACGAAGCCCGCGCCGATGCCGTTGGCGATCGAGTACGTCAGGGGCATCACCGTCACCGTGAGGAAGACCGGGATGAGCACCGACATGTCGCTGAGGTCGACGTGGCGGATCTGCGCCATCATCAGCGCGCCGACGATGACCAGGGCCGCGGCGGCGATCTCGGTGGGGACGATGCTCGTCAGCGGGGTGAAGAACATCGCGAGCAGGAACAGCGCGCCGGTGACGACGTTGGCGAGTCCCGTGCGGGCGCCCTCGCCGATGCCGGAGCCCGACTCGATGAACACGGTGTTCGACGACGACGAGGTCGCACCACCCGCGACGGCGCCGATGCCCTCGATCACGAGCGCCGAGCGCAGACGCGGGAAGGTGCCGTCGGGGGCGGCGAGGCCCGCTTCGCGGGAGAGGCCGGTCATCGTGCCCATCGCGTCGAAGAAGTTCGTGAACACGAGCGTGAAGACGAGCATGAGGGCGGCGAGCACACCGATGCGACCGAACGAGCCGACCAGGTCGACCTGACCGACGAGTGACAGGTCGGGAAGGCCGACCCACTGCGCGGGGAGCGTCGGCACGCTGAGGCCCCAGCCGCCGGGGTTGCCGTCGGCCTTCGCGCCGAGGCCCGTGACGGCCTGGACGATGACCGCGATCACGGTGCCCGAGAGCAGACCGATCAGCAGCGCGGCCTTGACCTTACGTACCAGCAGCACGGCGGTGATGACCAGGGTCAGCACGAACAGGGCCGTGGGGATCGTGGTGATCGAGCCTCCGACGCCGAGTCCGACCGGCGGAGAGCTGAGACCGGTCGAGGTGACCAGACCGCTGTCGACGAAGCCGATGAAGGCGATGAACAGTCCGATGCCGACCGTGATCGCCGTCTTCAAGGCGAGGGGCACCGCCTCGAAGATCATGCGGCGCAGGCCCGTGACGGCCAACAGCACGATGATGAGGCCGTTGATGACGACGAGGCCCATCGCCTCGGGCCAGGTGACCTGACCGACGATGCCGACCGCGAGGAACGAGTTGATGCCCAGGCCCGCGGCGAACGCGAACGGCAGGCGCGTGACCAGACCGAACAGCATCGTCATCACACCCGCGGTGAGCGCGGTGACGGCGGCGACCTGCGAGAAGCCGAGCGCGTTGCCGGCGACGTCAGGAGTGCCCGACAGGATGATCGGGTTGAGGATGACGATGTACGCCATCGTGACGAAGGTGACGACGCCGCCGCGGATCTCTCCGCCGACGGTCGAGCCGCGGGCGGTGATCTCGAAGAACCGGTCGAGGCCGTTCTTCGGTTCGGGGACGGCCGTGGTCTCGGGAGCGGAAGCGCTCATGAAAGCTCCAGGGAAAAGGGGGAGGGGCTAGACCGGAGGGGAAGACGCCGACGTATCGTGTGAGCTATGTCACTCTCAGGAGAGTATCTCCCCAGCACCAGCGAATGGGCCCGTCAGCAGGCAGAGACCTTCGAAGCCACGGGGGGCAAGGAGTCCGCCGACATGCGGGGCGTACCCATCATCGTCCTCACCACCGTCGGCGCCAAAACCGGTGGTCTGCGCAAGACCGCCCTCATGCGCGTCGAGCACGACGGAAAGTACGCGGTCGTGGCATCCAAGGGCGGTGCTCCCGAGCATCCCGCGTGGTTCTACAACCTCGTGAAGAACCCTCGTGTGGCCCTGCAGGACGGCGACGTGAAGAAGGAGTACGACGCGCACCAGGCCGAGGGCGCCGAGCGCGAGGAGTGGTGGGGCTACGCGACCGAGGTCTGGCCCGACTACGACGAGTACCAGAAGAAGACCGAGCGCCGCATCGAGCTGTTCGTGCTGGAGCCGGTGGACTGAGGCGTCACCCGCGCGCCTGAGCTGCTGAGTGTCCAAGACACCCGGTCGTGTCGAAATTTCATCCGGGTGTCTTGGACACTCAACGCGGGTCGCACGCGCTTTGGCGCCACGCGCGGACTCGGGTGCCACGCGCGCGCGAGCTTGTCGCCGCCGAAAAGTTGAGTGTCCAAGAAACCCGGACGTTCTCGAAATTCGTCCGGGTGTCTTGGACACTCAACGAGAATCACCGGTACGAGCGGGACCGGGGAGGACGCGGCAGCGGCGGATGCCGAGACGTCACGGCCGCGAGCACGCACGGGCCCCGGACGGAGAGCGGATGCCGGGACCCAAACCTCACACCACAGTCACCGCCGCGTGAGCGAAACGTTCGCCGGGGGTAACGCCGGGGCGAGGCCGGGGGAAACCTCGGCTGCCTAGCGTCGGGGCATGGCCCGCTCGAACCCCGCAACCGGAACGAAACACGCCGCAGACGCCCCGGCAAACTCCGTCGCGTACGGTGACGGCATGCTCCACCCCGCGTCATCCGGATCCGTCGTGGTCGTGGGTGCGGGGATGGTGGCCCACCGCTTCGTCGAGAGCCTCACCAGCCGCGACACCGACGGCCGCTGGTCGATCACGGTGCTCGGCGACGAGGCCCGCGGCCCCTACGACCGGGTCGGCCTGACCGGGATCTTCACCGGCAAGACGCCGGACGACCTGGCCCTCGACGCGGCGGTCCTCGACCATGACCGTGTGCGGGTGCACACCGACGCCCGGGTTACGAAGATCGACCCCGCCGCCCGCACCGTCACCACGGTCGGCGGCTCCCTCCACTCGTACGACCGCCTCGTGCTCGCCACCGGGTCGTACGCCGCGCGCCTCGCCCTCGACGGCTTCGACCACCAGGGGTGCTTCGTCTACCGCACGCTCGACGATGTCGCCGGCATGCGCGCCTGGGTCGCGAAGCGCTCGGCCCAGCTCGGCCGGCCCCTGCGCGGCGCGGTCGTCGGTGGGGGTCTGCTCGGACTCGAGGCGGCGGGAGCGCTGCAGGCCGAGGGCGTCTCGCCGTTCGTCCTGCAGTCGAACGAGCGGCTCATGTCGGCCCAGCTCGACCTCGGCGGCGCGAAGGCGCTGCAGCGGCTCATCGAGGCGCGCGGCATCGAGGTGCGCACGAGTTCGGTGACGACGCGGGTGGATGCCGACAAGACCGGCGCCGTGTGCGGCCTCGAGCTGCGCGACGGCACGTGGGAGGCCGTCGACATCGTCGTCTTCACGGTCGGGGTGCGCCCCCGCGACGAGCTCGCGCGCACCGCGGAGCTCGCGGTCGATCCGCGCGGCGGGGTCGTCATCGACGCGGGCTGCGATACCTCCGACCCGGCGATCCTCGCGATCGGCGAGGTCGCCAGCTTCGACGGACAATGCATCGGCCTCGTCGCTCCCGGCTACGCGATGGCCGAGGTCGCCGCGACCCGCCTGCTCGGGGGCGAGGCCGCGTTCGACGGCTTCGACACCTCGGCGAAGCTCAAGCTCTCGGGTGTCGAGGTCGCGAGCTTCGGCGACGCGTTCGCCGAGACCCCCAACGCCCTCGACGTCACGTACGCCGACCCCATCTCGGGTGTCTACAAGAAGCTCGTGCTGAGCGACGACGCGCAGACGCTGCTCGGCGGCATCCTCGTGGGTGACGCCTCGGCTTACACGTCGCTGCGCCCCCTCGTCGGTCGTGCGCTGGGCGGCGACCCCGCCGCGTACCTCATGCCGTCCGACCTCGCGCCCGCCCCGCAGGGCGACCTGCCCGACGACGCCATCGTCTGCTCGTGCAACGGCGTCACGGCCGGTACCGTGCGCGGCGCCGTCACCGAGCACGACTGCGCGGATGCCGCCGAGGTCAAGGAGTGCACCAAGGCGGGAGCGGCGTGCGGCTCGTGCTTCACGCTCGTGAAGAAGCTCGTGGCGACCGAGCTGGCGGCATCCGGGAAGGAAGTCTCGAACGGTCTGTGCGAGCACTTCTCGTTCACGCGCGCGCAGCTGTTCGACGCCGTCCGCATCTCGGGGCTGAAGACCTTCACCGCGATCGTCGAGCGCTTCGGCACCGGCCGCGGCTGCGACATCTGCAAGCCGGCGCTCGCGAGCATCCTGGCCAGCCTCTACTCGGGGCACGTGCTCGAGGGCGAGCTCGCGACGATGCAGGACACCAACGACCACGTGATGGCCAACATCCAGCGCGACGGAACCTACAGCGTCGTGCCGCGCATCGCGGGAGGGGAGATCACCCCCGAGGGGCTCGTCGTGATCGGCGAGGTCGCGCGCGACTTCGGGCTGTACACGAAGATCACCGGCGGCCAGCGCATCGACATGTTCGGCGCTCGCCTCGAGCAGCTGCCCGCGATCTGGAAGCGCCTCGTCGACGCCGGCTTCGAGTCGGGACAGGCCTACGGCAAGTCCCTGCGCACCGTGAAGTCGTGCGTCGGACAGACGTGGTGCCGTTACGGCGTGCAGGACTCGGTCGGCATGGCCGTGCAGCTCGAGCTGCGGTACCGGGGCCTCCGCTCGCCGCACAAGATCAAGTTCGGCGTCTCGGGCTGCGCGCGCGAGTGCGCCGAGGCGCGCGGCAAGGACGTCGGCGTCATCGCGACCGAGGCCGGCTGGAACATGTACGTCGGCGGCAACGGCGGCTTCACCCCGCGCCACGCGGTGCTCTTCGCCGAGGGTCTCGACGACGACGGACTGCTGCGGGCCATCGACCGCTTCCTGATGTTCTACATCCGCACCGCCGACCGGCTGCAGCGCACGGCGCCGTGGATGGAGGACTACGAGGGCGGCCTCGAGGCGCTGAAGGGCGTCGTGTTCGACGACACGCTCGGCATCGCCGACGACCTCGACCGCGCCATGGCCGCGCACATCGACAACTACGAGGACGAGTGGGCGGCGACCCTCGCCGACCCCGAGAAGCTCAAGCGCTTCCAGAGCTTCGTCAACGCCCCCGACACCGCCGACCCCACACTGGCGTACGTGGCGGAGCGCGGCCAGCCCCGCCCCGCGACCGCCGAGGAACGCTCCTCCGGGGCGGTCCTCATCGGCGGCACGACCCTGGCGGTGCGCTCGTGACGATCCTGGAGGCGACGAACATGGATGCCGAGACCCCGGCGCCCGACGCATCGGTCGACGCCCTCGCGGGCGTAGGGCGCTCCGCGTGGACCCGCATCTGCCGGGTCGACGACCTGCTCGTCGAGCGCGGTGCCGCGGCCCTGGTCGGCGACCGGCAGATCGCCCTCTTCCGTACCTTCGACGGGCGCATCTTCGCCACCGACCAGGTCGACCCGTTCAGTGGGGCCGCCATTCTGTCGCGCGGGATCGTCGGCGACCGCGCGGGCGTGCCCACCGTCGCCTCGCCCATGTACAAGCAGGTGTTCGACCTGCGCACCGGCGCGTGCCTCGACACACAGGGCAAGGAGCCGCTCTCGGTGCGCGTGCACCCGGTGGCGGTGACCGACGGTGACGTGTTCGTCAAGCTCGCCCCCGTGGCGGACGACGGAGAAGGAGACCCCCGATGATCGCTCTCGCAGGACTCGACCTCACCGACAAGCTCGTCGTCTGCGTGGGCGGCGGTTCCGTCGCCCAGAGACGTATCGCCCGGCTGCGCGCGGCCGGTGCCCGGGTGCGGCTCGTCGCCCCCGTCGCGACGCCGGCCCTCGCCGCCCTGGCCGCGTCGGGCGATATCGCGTGGATGCCGCGTGGGTTCGTCGCTGAAGACCTCGATGACGCCTGGTTCTGCCACACGGCCACCGGTTCGGCATCCGTCGACGCCGCCGTCGTCGCCGCCGCCGATGCCCGCCGCGTGTGGTGCGTCAACGCCGGACACGGAGGCAAGGGCACCGCGCGCCTCGCCGCCGAGACCGCGAGCGGCGACGTCATGGTCGGGGTCGTCTCGACCGCGGGCGCCGATCCTCGCCGTAGCGTCGCCGTGCGCGACGCGATCGCCCAGCGCCTCGCCGCGGGCGCCCTCCCTCTCCGCCGCCGACGTCGTCCGCTCGTGGGGAGCGTGGCGCTCGTCGGCGGCGGTCCCGGCCCGATCGACCTGATGACCGTGCGCGCCCGCGCCCTGCTCGCCGAGGCCGACGTCGTCGTGCACGACCGCCTCGGACCCACCGGGGTGCTCCGTGAGCTCGGCGACGACGTGGAGCTCGTCGACGTGGGCAAGCGCCCCCAGCACCACCCCGTGCCGCAGGACGAGATCAACGCGATCCTCGTCGATCGCGCCGCGAAGGGCCTCCGTGTCGTGCGACTCAAAGGCGGTGACCCCTTCGTCTACGGTCGTGGTGGCGAAGAGGTGCTCGCGTGCCGGGCCGCCGGCATCCCGGTCGAGGTCGTTCCGGGCATCTCGAGCGCCATCGCCGTGCCGTCGGCGGCGGGGGTCCCCGTGACTCACCGCGGCGTCGCCGGCACCCTGCACGTCGTGAACGGTCAGGAGACCCCGAGCGAGGCCACCCTCGCGGCCCTCCGCGACGACAGCGCCACCGTCGTCGCGCTCATGGGCGTGAGCGCCCTGCCCCGTTTCGTCGCCGCGGCCCGCGCTGCCGGTGCTCCCGAGACCCGCCACGTCGCCTTCGTCGAGAACGGCCACACCCCCGCTCAGCGCACGATCCGCACGACGCTCGGAGCAGCGATTCAGGATGCCGAGGCCCACCGGCTCGCCAACCCCGCCGTGCTCGTGTTCGGCGAGGTCGCCCGGGCAGATCTGCTCATGCCGGTCGCGGTCGCGGCGCACGGGGAGGGCATCGGGTGACGACACCCGCGCGGACGATCAGCACGGTGCTCCTCGGATGCACCGTGCTGCTTCCCGTCGACCGGCGGTCGGGGGAGCTGTCGGCCGCGCTCGAACGGCACGGTGCTCGCGTGCGGGTCGCCCCGGCGCTGACGATCATCCCGCACGTCGACGACGACGAGCTCATCGCCGCCACGCGCCAGCTCGTCGCCGACCCGCCCGACGTCGTGGTGGCGACCACCGGGGTGGGTTTCCGCGGGTGGATGGAGACCGCCGACGAGGCGGGGCTCCACGACGAACTGAGCGCCGTGCTGCAGCGCGCACGGATCGTGGCCCGCGGGCCCAAGGCGCGCGGGGCGATCCAACAGGCGGGGTTCGAAGCCGACTGGGTCGCCGAGAGCGAGACCTCGGCGGAGCTGCGCGACTTCCTCGTCGCCGAGGGCATCGCGGGGCTCCATGTCGCGGTGCAGCACCACGGCTCCGGAGCCGACGGCCTCGACGACGCCTTCGAGGCAGCGGGCGCGCGCGTGACGAGTCTCACGATCTACCGGTGGGGCCCGCCGCCCGACCCCGAGGCCGTGGCCGCCTCGACCCGGCAGGTCGCCCGCGGCGAGATCGACGCCGTGCTGTTCACCTCGGCCCCCGCGGCCCGCGAGTGGATCCTGGCTGCCGAGCGCGCCGAGGCGCTCGCGGGGGTGGCATCCCGTGCGCGAGACGGACGGGTGCTCATCGCGGCGGTCGGCCCGATCACGGCCGGTCCCTTGCGCGACGCCGGGATCGATCCCCTCGTCCCCGACCGCGGGCGCCTCGGCGCGCTCGTGCGCGCGGTGGTCACGCACTACGGCGGGGCCGATGCGCCCGTCCTCGCCACGACGGCCGGGCTGCTCGGCATCCGGTCGTCGGGGATCGTGCTCGACGGGGAGTTCACGCCGCTCCCGCGCACGGGCGTCGAGATCCTGCGAGCTCTCGCGCGCGTGCCCGGCGCGGTCGTCTCGCGCGCCGACCTGGTCGCGGCGCTGTCGAACGCCGAGGCCAGCGGCCACGCCGTCGAGGTCGCCGTGGCCCGCACCCGCGAGGCGCTCGGCGGCGCCGATCTCATCCGCACGGTCTACAAACGCGGATACCGGCTCGACGTGATCGATGAGGAGGACTCATGACCGCGGTACTCATCGCCTGCGCCCACGGCACGCGGTTCGAGGAGGGGCGCGTGGTCGTGCGCGAGCTTCTCGAGATCGTACGCGCGACCGCCCCCGCCGGTGTCGAGGTGCACGAGGCGTACGTCGACGTGCACGGTCCGTACGTCACCGACGTCGTCGCGGCCGCGCGCAAGCGCACCTCAGACATCGTGATCGTGCCGCTCCTGCTGTCGACCGGGTACCACACCGAGGTCGACCTGGTGGAGGCGGCCGGCGGTCTTCCCGTGGCTCCCGCGCTCGGCCCCCACCCCGTGCTGGCGGAGATCCTCGCCGATCGCGTCCGCGAGGCGGGAGCGGGAGCGGGCGACACCGTCGTGCTGGCCGCGGCCGGTTCCACGCGGCCGGGCGCGGTCGTCGACGTCGAACGCATGGCGGAGCTCATGGCCGAGGCCGGTGTCGCAGGCCCCGTCGTGACGGCGTACGCCGCGGCATCCGATCCCCGCATCCCGGATGCCGTGGACGCTGCGCGCACCGCCGGTCAGCGAACGGTCGCGGCGAGCTACGTCCTCGCCCCGGGGCACTTCTCGCGTGTCATCGAGAAGGCCGCGGCCGACCTGACCACCGCCCCGATCGGAGCGGATCCGCGGGTGGCGACGGTGGTGTGGGAAAGGTGGCGCGACGCGCGGCGTGTGGGGACCGGCGCGGAGGCGACTGCGTCGGTCGGGGCCGCCCGGGGCGTGCTGGACGCACTGCGCGCTCTCGTCTCACGCGCTCGCCGCCGCGCCTGAGAGGCGGGCCGGGACGACGCGGGTAGGGTTCCTTTGCCCATGCATCGCCTCCTCATCGCTCTCCTCGCCGCCCTCGACGCCGTCCTGGCTGCCGCGGGCGGTATCGCGGTGGTGCTCGCGCCGCTCGCGCTGCTCTGGGTCTTCGGCATCGGCGATCCCGACTGGGGCGCGCTCTGGCCCGCGTCGGCCGCGGTCTGGCACCTCGGCCACCTCGTGCCGGTGACCATCACCCTGCCCGACGCGTACCTCGCCGCGACCGGCATCGACCCGAGCTTCGCGACCTTCACGCTCTCGCTCGCGCCCCTCGCCTTCGCCGCCTTCACCGGCCTCTTCGCCGCCCGCTCGGGTTCCCGCGCCGCCGAGGCGGGCTCCGGTCTCACCGGGTGGCTGTCGGGCTCGCTCGTCTTCGCGGCGCTCTCCGCGGGCATCGCGCTCACCTCGCAGGCCTCGCTCGTGACATCCGAGACCTGGCTCGCGATCCTGCTGCCGTCACTGGTCTTCCTCGTGCCCTCGCTCATCGGTGCCATCGCGGGCGCGTGGCGCGTCGGCGACGACGGCCCTGTCGACGCCGTGCGCGGATGGATCGAACGGATGCCGTCGACCTGGGCGTCCGTTCCGGGACTCGCCCTGCGCGGACTCGCCATCGCGACCCTCGGGCTCGTCTCGGTGGGCGCCGTGGTCGTGCTGGCGGGGCTGATCGCCCGCGCTTCGCAGGTGATCGGGCTCTACCAGGCGAGTAACGCCGACGGCGTCGGTGCGACCGTCATCGCCCTCGGTCAGCTCCTCTACCTGCCCACACTCGTGCTGTGGGCCGTGTCGTTCGCCGCCGGACCCGGCTTCGCCCTCGGCACCGACACCGCGGTGACCCCCGCGGCGACGCAGGTCGGTGCGCTCCCCGGCATCCCGGTGCTGGGCGCGGTGCCCGATTCGACCTCGTCGTGGCTGCTGCTGCTCGTGCTGCTGCCGGTCGCCGTGGGGGCGCTCACCGGGTGGATCCTGCGATCCCGGATGCCGGTCACCGCCGGCCCCGAGCCGCTCGCGCCCCGACTGGTCCTGGCCGTCGTGGTCGCGGTGCTCACCGGGGGAGTGGGGGCGCTCGCGGCCGTCGTCTCGTCGGGGTCGATCGGCCCAGGACGCCTCGCCGACACGGGCCCGCAGCCGGGGCCGCTCGCCCTGACCCTCGGGCTCGAGGTGCTCGTGGGCCTGGCGATCCTGCTGCTCAGCCCGCGTCTCGGTGGGGACGAGGGCGACGAGCGGCACGAGGAGCCCGATGAGCGCGGCTTCTCGTACGCCGCGCGCGAGCACGTGCCCTTCGACCGCGACGAGCACGGGACGGGCCCGACCCCCACGGGTTCGCCCACCGGGGCGGGGATCCCGCACGACGTGTGGCCGAGCGCGTACCGTGACCCGGATGCCGTCGCCACCGACACCGGGCTCGGGGCGCGGGGGAGTGCTCTCGGCGCGTTCTCTTCGCCCGTGCCGGCCGTCTCCGCGCCGCCCGTTTCCGCGCCGCCCGCTTCCGCGCCGCCCGCTTCCGCGCCGCCCGCTTCCGCGCCGCCGGTTTCCGAGAGCCCCGCGGCGGGTTCGAGCGGTGAGCTCAGCGACGACGAGGTGCGCGCGCGCATCCGCGCGGCCTGGTCGGAGCACGGCGGCGAGCCCGACGGCACGAGCTGAACCGGGCGCGATCGGGGCGGCCGGACAGTGGCGCCCGGGCGCGGTGTCCGAGTGGTGCTGTCGGTCCCGAGGGGCCCGCGCGCGCGGACGCACCTGCGTAGACTGAGCGCGTGCTCACGGTCGCCGTCCTCATCTCCGGCGCCGGCTCGAACCTCCGCGCCCTGCTCGAGGCGGCCTCGGCCCCCGGGTTCCCGGCGCGCGTGATCGCGGTCGGCGCCGATCGCGAGGCCGACGGCTTCGCCCACGCCGAGCACTTCGGCATCCCGACCTTCCTCGTTCCCTTCGGGGCGTTCGCGTCCCGCGAGGAGTGGGGCGCCGAGCTCGGTGCGCAGCTCGCCGTGTGGAATCCTGACCTGGTCGTGCTCAGCGGCATGATGCGCCTGCTGCCCGCGGACCTCGTCGCCGAGTGGGAACCGCGCATCATCAACACCCACCCCGCGTACCTGCCGGAATTCCCCGGAGCGCACGGGGTGCGCGATGCCCTCGCCGCGGGCGTCGATCAGACCGGAGCGAGCGTGATCGTCGTCGACTCCGGCGTCGACACCGGCCCGATCCTCGCGCAGGAACGCATCCCCGTGCTTCCCGGCGACGACGAGGACTCCCTGCACGAACGCATCAAGCCCGTCGAGCGACGTCTGCTCATCGACGTCGTCCGTCGGATCGCCGAGGGTGAGCTCGACCTCGCCGCCACGGCATCCCGAACCGCCTGACCCGCTCGACGGGCGTCGGCCCGTCACGCACCCGAACCCGACTCGAGACACAGGAGCCGAACGCCATGGCCGGACCCCGCCACGACCCCGCCGACTACCGCCCCCGCGACGTCGTCCCGATCCGCCGCGCGCTGGTGTCGGTGAGCGACAAGACCGGTCTGCTCGAACTCGGCGCAGCCCTCGCCGCCGCCGGAGTCGAGATCGTCTCGACCGGCGGCTCGGCCACGCTGCTTCGCGATGCCGGCTACGACGTCACCGACGTCTCGGCCGTCACGGGCTTCCCCGAGTCGCTCGACGGGCGCGTCAAGACCCTCCACCCGAGCGTGCACGCGGGTCTGCTCGCCGACCTGCGCCTGGCCTCGCACGAGGCGCAGCTCGAGCAGCTCGACATCCGCCCCTTCGAACTCGTGGTCGTGAACCTCTACCCGTTCGTCGAGACGGTGGCATCCGGAGCCGAGGGCGACGACGTCGTGGAGCAGATCGACATCGGCGGCCCCGCCATGGTGCGTGCATCGGCGAAGAACCACGCGAACGTGGCCATCGTCGTCTCGCCCGAGTCGTATCCCGCCATCATCCAGGCTCTGCAGACGAACGGTGGGACGAATCTCGTGCAACGTCGCGAGCTCGCGGCGCGCGCCTTCTCGCACACGGCCGCCTACGACACCGCCGTGTCGACGTGGTTCGCCGAGGGCACCCTCGCCGACGACATCGACCTCCCCGCGCACCTGACCATCCAGGCCGAGCGCCTGTCGACCCTGCGCTATGGCGAGAACTCGCACCAGCGCGCCGCCATCTACACGCGCGTCGGCGGACACGGCATCGCCCAGGCGACGCAGCTGCAGGGCAAAGAGATGTCGTACAACAACTACGTCGACGCCGATGCGGCCCTGCGCGCCGCCTTCGACATGGTCAAGCCGGCCGTGGCGATCATCAAGCACGCGAACCCCTGCGGTATCGCGGTCGCGGCCCCGAACGCCCTCGACCCGATCGCCTCGGCGCACCTGCGCGCGCACGAGTGCGACCCCGTCTCGGCCTTCGGCGGTGTGATCGCCGCGAACCGCACGGTCACGCTCAAGATGGCCGAGAACCTGCGTGACATCTTCACCGAGGTCATCATCGCCCCCGACTTCGAGCCCGAGGCGCTCGAGGTGTTCAAGCTCAAGAAGAACCTGCGCGTGCTGCGCCTGCCGGCCGACTGGCAGCAGGAGCGTATGGACGTGCGCCTCGTCTCGGGTGGCCTGCTGCTGCAGGACGCCGACCGGTTCCCCGACGACATCGAGTCGGTGGCGAAGAACTGGGAGCTCGTCTCGGGTGAGCGTCCCGCCGACGAGGACATGGAGAGCCTCATCTTCGCGTGGAAGTCGTGCCGCGCGGTGAAGTCGAACGCGATCGTGCTCGCGAAGGGTTCGGCCACGGTCGGCATCGGCATGGGCCAGGTCAACCGCGTCGACTCCTGCCGCCTCGCGGTCGAGCGCGCGGGTGACCGCGCTGCCGGCTCCATCGCTGCATCCGACGCTTTCTTCCCCTTCGCCGACGGCCCGCAGGTGCTGATCGACGCCGGGATCACGGCGATCATCCAGCCCGGCGGGTCGGTTCGGGATGCCGAGGTCGTCGACGCCGCGCGCGCCGCCGGCGTCACGATGTTCTTCACGGGAGAGCGTCACTTCTTCCACTGAGACCGCTCGGTGCGTTCGACGCCGTCGCAGCTTCGGTTGCGGCGGCGTCGGCGCGTGTGCGGGGGCGGGGCGCGTCTGCGGGGCCGGGGCGCGCGTGCAGGGGCGGGGCGCGTGTGCGGGGCCGGGGCGTGTGTGCGGGGGCGGGGCCCGTCTGCGGGGCCGGGGCGTGTGTGCGGGGCCGGGGCGCGCGTGCAGGGGCGGGGCGCGTGTGCAGGGGCGGGGCGCGTGTGCGGGGTTCTCCGAGCTGTCGAGGAGGCTGGGCGTCCGGATACTCACGCATAAACGCTGATCGCTCGCATAAACGCGATGACCACGCGTTTATGCGCGCGAGCAGCGTTTATGGCAGCGCGGCGGCGGGCGCGAGGGACGGCCCAGGCAGGAGCGCGATGACGGGGCAGACCGCCGGGGCGGGGAGAGCTCCGCCCGCGTCTCGCTGCGTCAGGCGCTCATCGCGACGAGCGTGGCCACCGTGTTCGCGTTGCGCGCGGTGCCCGTCACGCCGAGGCGTTTCTCGAACCAGCCGGCCTGCAGCTTCGAGCCGCCGATGCCCTCGGGATACCGCACGAACACCTCGCAGCCGTCGAGCACCGCCTCTTCAGGAAAGTCCGCCGGCACATCGAGCGACGCTCCCGGGGCCGGGGGGTCGGCGAGGAACACCGTCTGCACCCACCGTCCTTCGGCGGCATCGGCGAAAGGGTTCCGAGCGTGCGCGTCCGCGAGCTCGGCATGGGTGCGCACGATGACCGGGAGATCGAACCCGAAGGCCTCGCGCACGGCGCCGCGCACCCGATCCGCGACCTCGCGGGGGGAGCGTCCGCCGTCGTCGAGCACGACATTGCCGGCCACCTGGAGCGTGTCGACCTCACCCAGACCCGCGGATGCCAACACCTCGCGCAGCGCGGACATCTTCAGTGCCGTGGGGCCGCCGACACCGCGGAGGAAGGCGACGGTGCGGGACATGAGGTGACTCTACGCCGTTGCCGCGCGGGCACCTCGGGTGCGAATGCCCCGTCTCACGCGGAATCGCGCCCGAGCGTCTCGAGCAGGCGCAGCCACACCTCGCTGACGGTCGGATACGAGGGCACCGCGTGCCAGAGCCGCTTCACCGGCACCTCGCCGACGATCGCCACCGTGGCGGAGTGCAGGAGTTCGGCGATGTCGGGCCCGACGAAGGTGGCGCCGACCAGCACGCCCCGGTCGAGATCGACGATCGCGCGGGCCTTGCCGACGTAGGCGTCGGACTGCTCGCTCGACCCGGCGATGCTCGCGAGGTCGTAGTCGAGCACCTTGGCGTTCAGCCCCTTCTCTTCCGCCTGCTTCGCGGTGAGACCCACCGACGCCACTTCGGGATCGGTGAACGTCACCTGCGGGACGGCGTCGTGGTCGGCGGTGGCGACGTGAGCGCCCCAGGGAGCGTCGTCGACCTCGTCGCCCTTCGCACGAGCCGCGATGACGTCTCCCGCAGCGCGGGCCTGGTACTTGCCCTGGTGGGTCAGCAGCGCGCGGTGGTTGACGTCGCCGACCGCATAGAGCCAGTCGAACCCGCGGACCAGGAGGGTGTCGTCCACATCGAGCCAGTCTCCGGCGGTCAGGCCCACGGCATCCAGCCCCAGGTCCTGCGTACGGGGCGTGCGACCGATCGCGACGAGCACCTCGTCGGCCGTGACCGCCGTGCCGTCGGAGAGCTCGAGCGTGACGCGGCCATCGTCGTCGCGGCGCGCGGAGGTGGTGTCGACGCCCGTCTTGACCGTGACCCCGCGGTCGCGGAGGGAGTCGGCCACGAGTTCGCCGGCGAACGGCTCGTTGCCGCCGAGAAGGCCCGAGCGCGCGACGATGGTGACCGCGGAGCCGAGGCTCTGGAACGCGGTCGCCATCTCGGCACCGACGACTCCGCCGCCGATGATCGCGAGAGATGCGGGGATCTGCTCGACCGCGGTGGCTTCGCGGCTGGTCCATGGCGAGGTGTCGGCCAGGCCCGGGATGTCGGGCAGGAGCGCCGCCGACCCGGTGCACACGGCGACCGCGTGGCGCGCGACGAGGTCGGTGGTCGAGCCGTCGTCGGCGGTGACGCGCACGGTCTTCTCTCCGGTGAGTCTGCCGTGTCCGCGGACGAGGTCGATGCCCGCGCCCTGCAGCCACTCGACCTGACCGGAGTCGTCGTAGTGGCTGGTCATGGTGTCGCGTCGACGCAGCACCGCGGCGACGTCGAGGTCGCCGGTGACGGCCTGCGTGGCGCCGTCGACGTCGCGAGCGGCGCGGAGGGCGGCGGCGCTGCGCAGCAGAGCCTTCGAGGGCATGCACGCCCAGTACGAGCACTCGCCCCCGACGAGTTCGGACTCGACGATGGCCGCCGTGAGACCCGCTTGCACGGCTCGGTCGGCCACGTTCTCGCCGACGGGGCCGGCGCCGATGACGATGAGGTCGTATTCGCGTTCGCTCATGGTGCTCACGCTACCGACGACCTCCGACATCGCACGGGGGTTGCGCCTCGACGGGGCGAGCAGGACGGATGGTCGAAACGGGACCCACGGCCGTGTCCGATTTCCGCCAGCCGATGTCGGAGGTCGATGGCAGGGTGGATGCCATGACCACCACCGTCTCCGAGCTTCCGGGCTTCGCCGAGCGCTATCGCGTGATCCAATCGCGCGACCGCCGCTTCGACGGGCAGTTCGTCACCGCGGTCCGGTCCACGCGCATCTACTGTCGTCCGAGCTGCCCCGCGCGCACGCCCAAAGAAGAGAACGTCACGTTCTACGCCACCTCGGCGGCCGCGCACGAAGCGGGTTACCGCGCCTGCAAGAGGTGTCTGCCCGAGGCTGCCCCCGGTTCGCCCCTGTGGGACGTCCGCGGTGACGTCGTGGCGCGCGCCATGCGTCTCATCGCCGACGGCGTCGTCGATCGCGAAGGGGTTCCGGGACTCGCCCGCCGATTGGGCTATTCCTCGCGTCATCTCACGCGCCTGCTCACCGCGGAGCTGGGGGCCGGTCCTCTCTCCCTCGCCCGTGCCCACCGGGCCCACACGGCCCGCGCGTTGCTCGTCGGCACCGATCTGTCGTCGGCTGACGTCGCTTTCTCGGCCGGGTTCTCGAGCGTCCGACAGTTCACCGACACCATCGGGGAGGTGTTCGGCATGCCGCCGCGCGACCTCCGCGCGCGGCGCTCGCCCGACTCGGGAGTCGAAGCCTCGGCGGGCGAGATCGACCTCGCTCTCCCCGTTCGCGGCCCCATCGACACGATCGGTCTGTTCGGATGGATGAGGGCCCACGCGATCCCCGGTGTCGAAGAGGGCGACGACCGTTCGTTCGCGCGGGTCGCGCGTCTTCCGGCGGGGCCGGCGTGGTTCGAGGTGCGCCTCGCCGACGACGGACGTCTCCGCCTGCGCGCCCGGCTTTCAGCGCTGGCCGACCTGGGTACTCTCATCGCCCGCGTCCGGCGGCTGTTCGACCTCGACGCCGATCCGCTCGCGATCGACGAGGCCCTCGCCCGGCATGCCGAACTCGCCCCCGCCGTCGCCGCGATTCCGGGCGTCAGGGTGCCCGGGGCGATCGATTCCGGCGAGATGCTGCTCCGCGCCATGATCGGGCAGCAGATCAGCGTCGCCTCGGCTCGGACGATGCAGGGGCGTTTGACCGCCGAACTCGGCGAGCAGACCGCCGTCGGTCCACGGCCGTTCACGCTCTTCCCCTCGCCTGCCGTGATCGCCGAGCGCGGGCTCGAAGTCTTGCGTGGCCCCGCCGCACGCATGCGGGCGATCGTCGAGACCGCGGCGGCACTGGCCGACGGCAGCCTCGAGCTCGGCGCCGGCGATGACGGCGCCGAGCAACGGGAGCGGCTCCTGTCGATGCGGGGGATCGGTCCGTGGACCGCCGACTACGTGCGGATGCGCGTGCTCGGCGATCCGGACGTCCTCCTCCCCGGAGACGTGGCGGCCCGCGCCGGTGCGGCGGCCCTCGGCCTGCCCTCCGATCCGGCAGGTTTCACGAGCTGGTCCCAGCGACTGGCTCCGTGGCGCAGTTACGCGATGGCGCACTACTGGTACGCCGCACCGGTGACGCAGGCCTGGCGGGCGCCGGCGGAGTCCGCGGCGGTGGTCTCCGCGGCGCCGGCCCGCCGGCGAGGCCCCCGCCTCCGCGCCGACATCGTCCTGCCCTCCTCACCCGCCCCCGAGACAGAGAGCGAGAACCTCGCATGACCGCTGCCACCCTCCAGTTCGTCGAGACCCCCGACGGGCCGTTCGCGATCCTCGCCGATGAGGCCGATCGGGTGCTCGTGTCCGGCTGGACCGACGACACCGAGGCCGTCCTTGCGCGACTTCGCCCCGAACGGCGTCCCACCGACATTCGCGCGGGCGACACTTCGGCGGCCGAGGCCGTGCGCAGGTACTACGGCGGCGACGTCGCCGCGATCGACTCCGTGGTGGTCTCGCAGTGGGGGACGCCCCTCCAGCTCGCCGGGTGGGAGGCGCTGCGCGCGATCGCGGTGGGCACGCCCCTCACCTACACGGGCTTCGCCGCGGCGCTCGGCTCGCCGTCGGCCGTGCGGGCAGCGGCTTCCATCTGCGCCCGAAACGCGGTGGCGCTCTTCGTGCCCTGTCACCGCGTGCTGCGTGGCGACGGGACGATGGGCGGTTTCGCCTGGGGCACGCATGTCAAAGAAAGCTTGCTGGAACGCGAATCCGCCGTCTGATCGGCCCGTCGTCACAAGACGCTCTTGCCTCCAGCGTTTTCTCAGGGATATTCTGGAGGGCTGCCGTCCCCCCGCGGAAGCTTCACCGAACAAGGAGGATGCCATGGACCAGATCGACGCCCCCGTCGCACCGGTTGCCGCCGCGCCCTCCGCCGCTGCACGACTCGGCCGACGCCCCTAGGGCTCCGCGTCCGCGCTCCGGCGCTCCGCTCCGCCCCGATCGACGAATGTCGTCGCGCCCCCCCCGGGCATCCCTTTCCGCGCCCGATCCCGGCGCCCGCTTCGACCCCACGAGGATCATGACTCCCTCTTCGCCTCCGCCCCGTCTTTCGACACCGCGCGCGCTCGCGCGGCTTCTCCCCATCGCCCGGCCGGTGCTCCCGCGTCTCATCGCGGGTGCCGTGACCGCCCTCATTGCGAGCCTCCTGGCGCTCGCGATCCCGCTGGTGCTCGAGCAGATCGTCGCCGGTCCCATCGCCTCGCTCGATCCCGCTGCCCTGGTGTGGGGGTCGCTCGCCGTGCTCGCGCTCGGTCTCGCCGAGGCCGCGATGGTGTGGCTGCGGCGCTGGTTCGTGCTCGCGCCGGCGACCAAGGTCGAATACGACCTCCGCCAGTCGTTCTACTCGCGCTTGCAACGCCTGCCGGTCGCGTTCCACGACCGGTGGCAATCCGGTCAGTTGCTCTCGCGCATGATGCAGGACATCAGCATGCTCCGCCGCTGGCTGGCCTTCGGCGTCATCCTCCTCGTCGTCAACATGCTGACGATCGCCATCGGCGCCGTGCTGCTCTTCCGCTGGCACTGGCTGCTCGGCGCGCTGTTCCTCGTCACCTCGGCGCCCGTGATCTACGTCGGATTCCGTTTCGAGAAGCGCTACGGCGCGCTGACCCGCCAGAGCCAGGACCAGGCCGGAGACCTCGCCACGTCCGTAGAAGAGAGCGTCCACGGTATTCGCGTCCTCAAGGCTTTCGGCCGCGGTGCGCACGCCCTGAAGAAGTTCACCCGCCAGGCGGAGTCGCTGCGCGAGACCGAGATCGACAAGGCCCGCGCGGTCGGATGGATCTGGTTCTGGCTGGTGCTGCTGCCCGACATCGCGTTCGCGGTCTGCCTGGGCGCGGGCATCGTCCTGACGCAGCTGGGTCAGCTGCAGGTGCCGGAGCTCGTCGCTTTCTTCGCGATGGCGACCGTGCTGCGGTGGCCGATGGAGTCGATCGGCTTCCTCTTCTCGTTCCTGCTCGACGCGCGCACGGCGACCGACCGCATCTTCGAGGTGTTCGACGAGCAGAACACCATCGTCGATCCCGAGAACCCGCGCAGCATCGCTGAACCCCGCGGGGAGCTCACCTTCGAGAACGCCCATTTCCGGTACCAGGATGCCGCGGACACCGAGCGCGACCTGCTCGACGGAGTCGACCTGGTGCTGCACCCGGGCGAGACGATGGCGCTCGTGGGCCTGACAGGTTCGGGCAAGACGACGCTGACGACCCTCCCCGGCCGCCTGTACGACGTCACCGGCGGACGCGTGCTGATCGACGGCGTCGATGTGCGCGACCTCACGCTCGCCGAACTGCGGCGTCACGTCGGTATGGCGTTCGAAGACGCGACGCTGTTCTCGCAGACTGTGCGCGACAACGTGCTGCTGGGTCGAGAAGACCTGACGCCCGGTTCGGACGAAGCCGACGAGATCCTGCGCGAAGCACTGCAGGTCGCCCAGGCCCAGTTCGTCTACGACCTGCCCGACGGACTCGACACCGTCATCGGTGAAGAGGGGCTCAGCCTCTCCGGCGGACAGCGTCAGCGTCTCGCCCTCGCGCGTGCCGTCGCCGCGCGCCCGGCCGTGCTCGTGCTCGACGATCCGCTGTCGGCTCTCGATGTCGACACCGAGGCGCTCGTCGAGGACGCCCTGCGAGAGGTCCTCAGCGAGACGACCGCCCTGGTCGTCGCGCACCGCCCGTCGACGGTCACCCTCGCCGACCGGGTCGCCCTTCTGGAAGAGGGTCGCATCACCGCGGTCGGCACGCACTCCGATCTGCTGCGCGAAAGCGACCACTACCGTTACGTGATCTCGAGTCTCGAAGAGGCCGAACAGGCCGAACGCGAAGCCCGCACCGGGGCCATCCCCGTCATCACCGACGATGCCCTCGCCGATAAGGAGGCGACCCGATGAGCACCGCCACCGTCTCCGGAACCAGCGGCGAAGACCGCTCCGATTACACGCGCGATGAGAGCCGGTCGATCCGCCAGCGTTCGCTGCGCCTCCTCGGCACGCTCGTGTCCCCCCTGCGCTGGCAGCTCGTCCTGGCCGGTGCCGTTCTCGTCGTGTCGACCGCTCTGCGCGTCGCCGGGCCCGCGCTGATCGCCTTCGGCATCGACAACGCCCTGCCGGCCGTCATCGAGCGATCGGACTGGATGCCGACCATCGGCGTCGTCGGCGTGTACCTGCTCGCGGGCATCGGCGGTGCCGTCCTCATCGGGTGGTACGTGGTCGTCGCTGCGCGCCTCACCCAGGCCGTCATGCTCGACCTCCGCAAGCGCATCTTCCTGCACACGCAGAAGCTGAGCCTCGAGTTCCACGAGTCCTACACCTCGGGCCGCATCATCTCGCGTCAGACGAGCGACCTCGACACGATCCGCGAGTTGCTCGACGGCGGTCTCAACGAGCTCGTCTCGGGTGTCCTCTACGGACTGTTCACCCTCGGCGCCCTGTTCCTCATCGACTGGCAGTCGGGTCTGATCCTGACCGTCATGGGGATCCCGATGTACCTGCTCATGCGTTGGTTCTACTCGCGCTCGCAGGTCATCTACCGCGAATCGCGCGTGATCAGCGCGCAGGTGATCGTGAAGTTCGTCGAGTCGATGACCGGCATCCGCGCCGTCAAGGCGTTCCGCAAAGAACCCCGCAACGACCAGGAGTTCGGCAAGCTCGCCGCCGACTACCGCGACGTCAACATGCGCTCGATCAAGCTCTTCGGCACCTTCGAGCCCGGGATCATGGCGGTCGCCGCGGTCTCGGTCGCCGTCGTTCTGCTCTGGGGCGGCGGCCGTGTGATCGCCGGGCCCCTCGAGATCGGCGTGCTCACCGCGGCTGTGCTGTACGTGCGCAACTTCTTCTCGCCTCTGCAGGAAGTCGCCTTCTTCCTCAACTCCTACCAATCGGCGACAGCGGCACTCGAGAAGGTCTCGGGGGTTCTGGAAGAGGAGCCGACGGTTCCCGACCCGACCGACCCCGTCGACCTGTGGACCGCGAAGGGCCACGTGCGCTTCGACGATGTGACCTTCGGGTACTCCGACGACCGCGTCACCCTGCCGCACTTCTCGCTCGACCTCCCGGCCGGGCAGACGGTCGCCCTCGTCGGTACGACGGGTGCCGGAAAGTCGACGCTGGCGAAGCTGGTCTCGCGGTTCTACGACCCCTCGAAGGGGGCCGTGACCCTCGACGACGTCGACCTGCGCCGTCTGCACCCGAAAGATCTGCGTCGCGCGATCGTCATGGTCACGCAGGAGGCCTACCTGTTCAGCGGAACCGTGGCCGACAACATCGCCCTCGGAAAGCCCGATGCCACGATGGACGAGATCCGCGCCGCCGCCCGCGCCGTGGGGGCCGACGCGTTCATCTCGAAGCTGCCCGACGGCTACGACACCGATGTGAACAAGCGCGGTGGCCGCGTCTCGGCGGGTCAGCGTCAGCTGATCTCGTTCGCCCGCGCGTTCCTGGCAGACCCGGCCGTTCTGATCCTCGACGAGGCCACGGCTTCGCTCGACATTCCGAGCGAGCGCCAGATCCAGAACGCGCTGCAGACGCTCCTCGCCGACCGCACGGCCATCATCATCGCCCACCGCCTGTCCACGGTGGCGATCGCCGACCGCGTCCTGGTGATGGAGCACGGCCGCATCATCGAGGACGACACTCCCGCCGCGCTCATCGCGGGGACGGGCAAGTTCGCCCAACTGCACGCCGCCTGGCGCGAGTCCCTCGTCTGACCGGCAGTGCACACCGGATGCCACGTCCTCTCGGGGGCGTGGCATCCGTGTTCCTGCGGGCCCACCGGGGGCCGCCCCGCCGTCCACGTCGCCAGCGGATTCGGACGAGTGCAAGGGATTCGGATGCAATGCTGATTCTGACCCGAATCCGTTGCTTGGCGCCGAATCTGTTCGCGTGCATGGGGTGATCCCGCCGGCCGCGGAGCGGCGCGGGGCCTGCTCGCACTTCGCACGGCCGCACGCCGCGCGGGCAACGAATTCGGAGGTTTGCACCAGATTCGGATCGGCAGACCCGAAGCGTCCGAATCCGTTGCACTCATCCGCATCCGTTGGTCTCCGTGAGACGGGGTGGTGCCGCTTCCTCCCGGTCATCGCGCGAGATGCAGTCCCTGAGCGATCACCGTCGAGAGCGTGCGCTCCACGCTGGCCCAGTCCGTCACCACGTCGCGATAGCTGAAGCGCAGCACGGTGTAGCCGCGGGAGATCAACTCGCGATCGTGGGCGAGATCGCGCTGCCGGTCCTGAGGAGTCGAGTGATAGGCGAAACCGTCGAGCTGAACGACGAGACGGTCACCGATCAGAACATCGACGCGGTGGCCAGCGATGAGCACCTGCTGGCGCACCGACACGCCCCAGGGGGACAGGCGCACCACGAAGATCGTCTCGAGCCCGGAGTCCGACCGCCCCGTCGCGATCGAGGCCAATCGCCTCGATGCGGGAGTCCGCCATGACATCTTCGCGACGGCGTCGGGGTGCAGGCGTTCGTGCCGCAGCGCCGATTCCCACACGATCAGGGCCTGCTCGAACGGAAGACAGCTTGCGACGTGCTCGAGACAGTCGGGAACCGACTCGATGAGGTGATGTGCGGGCAACGGCACGAGAGGAGCCGACCAGTGCGTGACGACGTCGGCGGGCGGAGCGTGGCCGTCAGGTTTCACCGCGACGTGAAGCGACGAATCGACTCCCTCGGGGATCCACCAGCCACGCACGGAGGCGGCGCTGACGCATGCGAGCCTGCCGGAAGCCTGGGCGGCGCCGACGAGAGCGGCGGGGGCGTTCTTCGTCGTAACCCAGTATCGCCTGACTCGGTCGACCTCGCCCCGCGTGATGGTTGCGCGCAGTCGACTGGCCGGGATCCCGGCATCCAGGATCTGCTGACGGTGCACGATGCCGCCGCGCGCTGTCACCCACTCGGCGATGTCCATGGGCCCACCCTGCTCCACCGAGCAGAGGAGGATGCGCCGAGCCGGGGCAGATGTGCAGGGGACCGTCGATCCGCATCCTGGGGAGGAGGAGTGGCGATTAAACAGAATCGGATCGCTGCAACAGATACGGACGACGAAGCCTATACAGATCCGAATCTGTTGCCTGAATCCGAATCTGTTGCAACGCCAACGCAGCGCCGCGCGAACCCGACGCCGCGCCCGCGGGCGCGGCGGGTTCTACACCCGTGCGCGGGCGATGACCTCGCCGTACTCCGTCTCGCCGACGGGCTCGAACCCCACGCGCTGGAAGAACGCCTCGGGACCGCCGACGCCGGGTTCGTAGATGACATCGACGTGGTCCATGCCGCGGCCACGGGCCTCTTCGAGGACAGCAGCGATCGCGTAGCTGCCGACACCGCGGCCCTGCTCGTCGGCGTCGACGTTGATGCGCCACAGCACCGAGCGGAAGTGCTCCTCGTGCGCGTCCGGGTCGAAGTTCGCGCTGACGAAGCCGACGACCTCGTCGCCGTCGAGCACGACGCGCTGCCACGACGTCTGCGGGTTGCTGACGGTCGCCGCGATGCCGTAACTGACCGGCGCGAGGAACTGCTCCTGCCCGGGCTTGAGCGACAGGGTGTTCACGGCCACGATCGTGGCGGCGGACAGTTCGACGAGACGCAGGTCAGCCATGGGCCCAGGCTAGCGGCACCCCGACCCCGCCCCCAAGATCGCATGCCGTCGCATGCGGTTCTCGTCACCTGTGCATACGCTGGGCGGGTGCACGATGCTGACCGGCCCCTGCGAGCGCCCGAGACGAGCGCGGGGCGTCACCGGATCGCCCTGTCCTGCACGGTGCACGTTCCGCAAGGCGTTCAGGATGCCGCTCTGCTCGCGTTCGAGCAGGCTCTGCAGCGCGCGCACCTGCGTGCCGCGCCGGAGCGAGCGGCCCACGCGAACCCGGGTGCGACGGGAGAGACGCTCACCGTCTACGAACGTGGCAGCTTCCTCGCCGAAACACTCTTCAACGGGACCGGTCTGTCCCTGCTCACCACCCGTGTCGGACCCCTCTCGATGCAGGCGGTCGTCGTCCTCACGACGCGCACGGTGAACGATCTCAGCCGCGTCATCGTGTCGATGGTGGTCGGGGGAGAGGTCGCGCCCGAGATCGCCCGAGAGGTGGATGCCGCCATCGACGACCTCGTCGCTCGTGGCGTCGTCGTCGACGGCCCCGGCTGGGCGCGGGCGGTCGACGTCCCCCGCGAGAGCCTGGGGCACCCGCAGACCGCGCGAGAGCACGGCATCCGGGGCTGAGAAGTCCTCTCCAGACGGCGGAGGGATGCCGAGAACTATCTCGACATCAAGAGACTTTGCCCACGTGCGATAGGCTGAAACGCAACCCTGGCCGCCTCTACGGAGAGATCTGACGTGCCCGATTCCACCATCATTTACACGTACACCGACGAGGCGCCGGCTCTCGCCACCGCGTCGTTCCTGCCCATCGTGCAGGCCGTCACCAAGCAGGCGGGTGTCGACGTCGAAACCCGCGACATCTCGCTCGCCGGCCGCATCCTCGCGGCCTTCCCGCAGCGCCTCACGCCCGAGCAGCAGGTCGGCGACGCTCTCGCCGAGCTCGGCGGGCTCGCCACGCTCCCCGAAGCGAACATCATCAAGCTGCCGAACATCTCGGCATCCATCCCGCAGCTGAAGGCCGCGATCGCCGAGCTCCAGTCGCAGGGCTACGACATCCCGGACTACCCGGACGAGGCGTCGAGCGTCGAAGACAAAGACGTGCGCGCCCGCTACGACCGCATCAAGGGCTCCGCCGTGAACCCCGTGCTGCGCGAGGGCAACAGCGACCGCCGCGCCCCGCTCGCGGTGAAGAACTACGCCAAAAAGCACCCGCACCGCAACAAGGCGTTCGCCGAGGGCTCGAAGACCCGTGTCGCCACGCTCGGTCACGACGACTTCCGCTCGAACGAGAAGTCGGTCGTCCTCGCCGACGACGACGTGCTCACGATCCAGCACGTGGCCGCCGACGGCACCACGAAGACGCTCAAGGAGGGGCTGAAAGTCCTCCAGGGCGAGATCGTGGATGCCACGTTCCTTTCGGCTGCGGCCCTCGACGCGTTCCTCGCCGACACGCTGGCGCAGGCGAAGGCCGACGACGTGCTCTACTCGGTGCACCTGAAGGCCACGATGATGAAGGTCAGCGACCCGATCATCTTCGGTCACGTGGTGAAGGCGTTCTTCGCCGACGTCTTCGACCGTCACGGCGACGCTCTCGCGGCGGCGGGGCTCACCCCCAACGACGGCCTCGGCTCGATCCTCGCCGGTCTGTCGAACGTCGAGGGCGGCGACGCCATCGCCTCCGAGATCCGTGAGGCCCTGGCATCCGGGCCCCGTCTGTCGTATGTCAACAGCGACAAGGGCATCACGAACCTGCACGTGCCCTCCGACGTCATCGTGGATGCCTCGATGCCCGCGCTCATCCGCAACGGCGGCAAGCTGTGGGGTGCCGACGGGGGAGAGGACGACACCCTCGCCGTCATCCCCGACTCGTCGTACGCCGGTGTGTATCAGGCGACCATCGACGACGTCATCGCGAACGGCCCGCTCGACCCGGCCACCATCGGTTCGGTCCCCAACGTGGGCCTCATGGCGCAGGCGGCCGAGGAGTACGGCAGCCACGACAAGACGTTCGAGATCCCGGCCCCCGGCCGCGTGCAGGTCGTCGCCTCGAACGGCGACGTGCTGCTCGAGCACGAGGTCGACGCCGGCGACGTCTGGCGCGCGACCCAGACGAAAGATGTCGCGGTCCGCGACTGGGTGAAGCTCGCCGTCACCCGTGCCCGCGCCGCCGGCGTTCCCGCCGTGTTCTGGCTCGATGAGACCCGCGCGCACGACCGCAACCTCATCGCCAAGGTGCACGAGTACCTCGCCGACCACGACACCGACGGCCTCACGATCGAGATCCTCGCGCCGGCCGCAGCGACGACCTACTCGCTCGAGCGCATCCGCCGCGGAGAGGACACCATCTCGGTCACCGGCAACGTGCTGCGCGACTATCTGACCGACCTGTTCCCGATCCTCGAGGTGGGCACGAGCGCCAAGATGCTCTCGATCGTTCCGCTGCTCGCGGGCGGCGGCCTGTTCGAGACCGGCGCCGGCGGCTCGGCTCCTAAGCACGTGCAGCAGCTCGTCGCGGAGGACTACCTCCGCTGGGATTCGCTGGGTGAGTTCTTCGCCCTCGCGGCCTCGCTCGAGCACCTCGCCGACACCACGGGCAACGAGCGCGCCCGCGTGCTCGCGCAGACCCTCGACGCCGCGACCGGCACGTTCCTCGAGAACGACAAGTCGCCCGGCCGTGCCCTCGGCACGATCGACAACCGCGGCAGCCACTTCTACCTCGCCCTGTACTGGGCGCAGGAGCTGGCGCAGCAGTCGACGGACGCCGACCTGGCCCGGGTGTTCGCCCCGGTCGCCGAGAAGCTGGAAACGTCGGAGCAGACGATCGTCGCCGAGCTCAACGCCGTCCAGGGGCACCACGCCGAGATCGGCGGGTACTACCGACCGAACGCGGAGCTCGTCGAGAAGGTCATGCGCCCCTCGGCCACGCTGAACGCCGTGGTCGACGCCCTGCGCTGAGCCTGAGAACGGAAGAGGGGCGGATGCCGTTGGCATCCGCCCCTCTTCCGTTCGCGTGAGCGGCCAGAAATCGTCGCCCGGCCCGGCGTCAGGCGACGCTTCTTGGCCCCTCACGCGCCACGGGCACCCCGGGAGTCGGGCCGCTCACGCAGGTACGAGACGCACCGGGGAAACGAAGAGGGGCGGATGCCGATCGGCATCCGCCCCTCTTGGAGACCCGGGCTCAGTAGTGGACCGAGACCTCGGTGCCGCGGTAGGCCCAGTCGTACAGCTCTTTGGCCTGCGGGATCGTCATGTTGATGCAGCCGTGGCTCATCGGCGTTCCGAAGTTGTTGTGCCAGTAGGTTCCGTGGAAACCCTCGTCGCCGTTGAAGTACGCGACCCAGGGCACGTCCTTGGTGCAGTAGTCGTACCCGGGAACGCAGCCCATGTCCTGCATCGGGGTCTTCCAGCCGATACGGAAATTGCCGGTGTGGGTCGCGTGGTCGCCCGCGCCCGACGAGATCGTGTACGTGCGGTACACCTCGCCGTTCTGCCAGAGCGTCGTGGTCTGCGTGCTGAGGTTGACGTCGATGCGGCGCTCGGTCTTGGCGGTGTCGAACGCCGTCTCGGTGACGGGGAGGGCGTACCGCCCGTTGCCTTCGGCGAGCTGCTTCGCGAAGGCTGCGGCCACTCCGCTGGTGTCGCCGAGCGCCCGGCCGGTCTGGCCCTCGGCGAGGGCCTTGATGACTTCTCCGCCGGTGTCGACGATCACGTCGGCGTTGACGGGGGCGCGGTCGACAGCCCCGGGCAGGCCCGCGACGGCGGATTGGATCGCGGCGGTGTCGGCCGAGATGGCGAAGTCGCCCTTGCCGTCGGGGGTGACGGTGAGCCACGAGGCGGCGGTGGCGCGGTCGACGGGGACGGTGCGCTCTTCGCCGACGTAGAAGCCGACCGAGTCGAGGATGCCGTTGAGCGTGGCGACGGCGGCACCGGCCTCATCGGTCGAGACGGGGGCGTCGACGGGCACGAGGCTCGCGGTGACGGTCGCGCTGCTCTGACCCGCGTCGAACGCGGACTGCAGGGCCGCGGTCACGGCGGCGACGTCGATGCCTTCGCCGGCTTCGGCGGGGGTGGCGACGTACGCCTGCGAGCCCGCGTCGTACGCGATGGAGGCGTCGACGGGCGCACGGTAGGTGCCGGGGGCGCGGTTCTTCAGCGCGGTGGCGGCCTCGTCGGCGTTCACCTGCACCTGCACGCCGGTGCCCTCGGGGAACCACGAAGCGGGCTTCCACATGGGGTTGTCGGCGAAGGCCTTGTCGGCGAGGGCGGCCGCGTCGACGGTCGCGCCGAGGTCGGCTCCCGTGACGGTGACAGCGCCGGCGGGGGAGTCGACGGTGATGGCGGTCTCGGCCAGGCGGTTCGAGATCGCCTGGGCGGCGGCACCGGCGGTGAGACCGCCGATCTGCACGCCCGCGACCGAGGCTCCGGGAGCGATCAGCACGAGCGAGGCGGCGATGAGAGCCACGGCCGTCGCGCCGGCGGGGATGCCGATCCAGAGGCCGGAACGGTTCTTGCGCTTCGTCGGCTCGGGCGGTGCCCAGGCGTAGGTTGCGCCGTCGGTGCCAGGTGCGCCGTCGGTCATGAGTCAAACCCCCCGATAGTCAGTCTTCCTATGCTACGAGTGGATGTTGCGCATACGCCCTGAGCAATATCACGGTCTGATCACGTCGATGGCGCGACGCGGCCATAACGGCCGAGAACGACGCGGAGGTCAGGGGCCGAAGACCTTACCCGGGTTCAGGATGCCGAGCGGGTCGAAGGCGTGCGCGATGTCGCGTTGCAGCTTCCACTGGTCGTCGCCCAGCTCGTCGATCAACCAGCGCCGCTTCAGCACACCGATCCCGTGCTCCCCGGTGAGGGTTCCGCCGAGCGCGAGGGCGGCGCGGAACAGTTCTTCGGCCGCCTCCCAGACCACGGGCGGCACCTCGGGGCCCTCGAAGACGAAGTTCGGGTGCAGGTTGCCGTCGCCGGCGTGCGCGACGGCGGGGATGACGAGCCCGAACTCCCGCTCGATTCGGGCGATCTCGTCGAACATGTCGGGCAGAGCGCTGCGGGGGACCGAGACGTCCTCGATGAGGGTCGTGCCGAGCGTCTCCATCGCGGGATGCATTGCGCGGCGGACGGCCAGCAGCGCCTCGCCCTCGGCGGCGTCCGCGGCCACGGCGACGGCGCCGCCCGCCTCGCGCAGGATCTCGGCGATCGCGGACGCCTCGTCGGCGGCGACGGGGCCGTCGGTCTGGATGGTCAGCTGCGCAGCGCCCTCGGGAGGTGCCGGAAGAGACAGCAGGCGGTGCGCGGCCGCGAGGCTCGTGGCATCCATCAGCTCCATGATCGCGGGCTGCACCCCCGAGGCCGTGACCGCGGCGGATGCGACGGCAGCGGCGCGGACACCGTCGAACAGCGCCGTGAGGGTGACGCGCTCGCCCTCGACAAGGCGGCGGAGCTTGAGGGTGGCGCCCACGACGACCCCGAGGGTCCCCTCGGATCCGATGATGAGGGAGGTGAGGTCGAGTCCGGTGACGCCCTTGACGCTCCGGTGGCCGAAGTGCATGAGGCGCCCGTCGGCGAGGACGACGTCGACGCCCAGTACCGCATCGCGCACGACGCCGTACTTCGCGCAGAGCAGGCCACCGGCGCCCGTGGCGATGTTGCCGCCGACCGTCGAGATGGCCCGGCTCGCGGGATCGGGGGCCCACCACACGCCGTGCGGTTCGAGCAGGGCATTGAGTTCGGCGTTCAGGATGCCGGGTTCGACCACGGCCAACAGGTCGTCGGGGCGGACCTCGAGCACGCGATCCATGCCGCGCACCGAGAGGCTGATCTCGCCGCCGCCGGTGTTGGCTCCGCCCGCGAGTCCGGTGCCGGCTCCGCGGGGGACGACCGGGGTGCGGGTGGCGGTGGCGATGCGCATCACCGTCTGGACGTCGGCGACGGATACCGCGTGAACGACGGCGAGCGGGGTGCCCTCGGCCGCATGTCCCGACTTGTCGGCGCGGGCCGCCTCGAGGGCGGTCGGCCTGGTGTCGACGCGCGGGCCGAGGTCTGCTCGGAGCAGCGCGAGAGTCTGGTCGGCCGCGCTCCGGGGGCGCACGGACGGCGCAGAGTGCGCCGTCTCGTCCGCCGTCATGCCAGGCGCCGTCGGCCGTTCAGCGCGCCGAGGACGACGGCGACGATCGCGAAGATCAGGCCGATCCAGGCCTGGCCCATGCTCCACCACGCGACGGTCGCGGCGGCGTAGACGAACAGCTCGACGAGCGCCCGCACGAAGGGGTGCACGGCGAGCACAGCCCGCGGCGAGACGAAGAGAGCCCACACGAGGATCGCGAGCGCCGGGGCGCCGATGCCAGCGACGATGTTCCCGGGGAACGGCCAGGCGAGGAAGCCCCAGATGGCCAGCGTCACGAAGGCGAACAGGCCGCAGACGACGCTCGCGATCTCCAGCGCCGACGGCCGGGGGCGCATGCCGGGAGCGAGGGGCGCCTGGGCGCGGACGTTGCGGGAGTCGGTCACTCCCTCATTTTACGCGGGCCCCGGGCTCCGGCATCCGCAATGCCTCGGCGTCGAGTCGACCGCGCGGGCGGGGAGTTCCTGTGGAGGAACGGTGGATGCCGAGATACGCGGAGCCGCGAAGGGTTTACCCGCTAAAGTGGCACCGTCGCGACTGGCGTTGAGGTGGGGAACCACCGGGGAGCGACCGCTTGACGGTATTCGACCGCACGCCTGGGTCGATGCGGTATCTACGCGGGCTCGCCGAGCCCGCGGCATCCGGAACCATCGTCAAGGAGATCGCATGACCGATCCGTACTTCAACGCCCCCCTCTCCGAGGTCGACCCCGAGATCGCCGAGGTCCTCGAGCGCGAGCTCAACCGCCAGCGCGGGTTCCTCGAGATGATCGCCTCCGAGAACTTCGTGCCCGTGTCGGTGCTGCAGTCGCAGGGCTCGGTGCTGACCAACAAGTACGCCGAGGGCTACCCCGGACGTCGCTACTACGGCGGCTGCGAAGAGGTCGACGTCGCCGAGTCACTCGCGATCGAGCGGGCGAAGACCCTGTTCGGTGCCGAGTTCGCCAACGTCCAGCCGCACTCCGGCGCCTCGGCCAACGCCGCCGTGCTGCACGCGATCGCCCGCCCCGGCGACACGCTGCTCGGTCTCGCCCTCGACCAGGGCGGTCACCTGACCCACGGCATGAAGATCAACTTCTCGGGCCGCCTGTACGACATCGTCGCCTACGGCGTCGACCCCGAGACCAGCATCATCGACATGGACGAGGTGCGCCGCCTCGCCCTCGAGCACAAGCCGAAGGTCATCATCGCCGGCTGGTCGGCCTACCCGCGCCAGCTCGACTTCGCCGCCTTCCGCGCGATCGCCGACGAGGTCGGGGCCCTTCTCTGGGTCGACATGGCGCACTTCGCCGGCCTCGTCGCCGCGGGCGTGCACCCCTCACCCATCCCGCACGCGCACGTCGTGTCGACCACCGTGCACAAGACGATCGGCGGTCCCCGCTCGGGCCTCATCCTGACCAACGACGCCGACCTCGCCAAGAAGATCAACACCGCGGTCTTCCCCGGCCAGCAGGGCGGTCCGCTCATGCACGTCATCGCCGCCAAGGCGACGGCGTTCAAGCTGGCTCTCACGCCGGAGTTCAAGGAGCGCCAGGAGCGCACCCTGCGCGGGGCCTCGATCCTCGCCGACCGCCTCACGCAGGACGACGTCAAGAACGCCGGCATCGCCGTGCGCTCGGGCGGCACCGACGTGCACCTCGTGCTCGTCGACCTGCGCGAAGCCGAGATCGACGGCAAGCAGGCCGAAGACCTGCTGCACGACATCCACATCACGGTCAACCGCAACGCCGTGCCGAACGACCCCCGTCCGCCGATGGTGACCTCGGGCCTGCGCATCGGCACCCCCGCGCTCGCGACCCGCGGCTTCGGCGACACCGAGTTCACGGAGGTGGCCGACATCATCGCGCTCGCGCTGATCCCCGGCGCCGACGTCGAGGCCCTGCGCGCGCGTGTGGCGAAGCTCGCCGAGGCCTTCCCGCTCTACCCCGACCTGCAGCAGTGAGTCCGGCCGGGGCGGGCGTCGCGCGTGCGGCCCCGTCCCGGCATCCGGCCCGTCCGTCTTCACCGGGGCGGGCCTCGGCATCCACCGGCCATCATCGCGGCGTCGGGCGCCGAGCCCGGCCGGCCCCCTCCCCGCATAAACGCGATTCGCGCACATAAACGCGGGGAGGGAGCGTTTATGCGACCGAGGAGCGTTTATGCGTGGCAGCGGATCTCACCGGCCCGGGGCGCCCGCGGCGACGACCCGGCGGTGTCGGACGGGTGCCCGGCCCGCCCCACCCCCGCATAAACGCGATTCGCGCACATAAACGCGGGGAGAGCGCGTTTCTGCGACCGAACAGCGTTTATGCGTGCGACTCTTCGCCCGCACGACCCCGATCGATACTCAAGAAAGAGGGATGCCATGACGGCGACGATCCTCGACGGTAAGGCCGCGTCTGCGGCGATCAAGGCGGAGCTCGCCGAGCGCGTCGCAGCGCTCCGCGAGAGGGGCGTCGTCCCGGGCATCGCGACGGTCCTCGTCGGTGCCGACCCGGCGTCGCAGCTGTACGTCGGCATGAAGCACAAGCAGTCCGAGGCGATCGGCATGAACTCGATCCAGGTCGAGCTGCCGGCCGAGGCGACGCAGGACGAGGTCGAAGCGGTCATCGACCGCCTCAACGCCGACCCCGCGTGCCACGGCTACATCGTGCAGCTGCCGCTGCCGAAGCACCTCGACACCGACGCGATCCTCGAGCGGATCGATCCGGCGAAGGATGCCGACGGCCTCCACCCCACCAACCTCGGCCGTCTCGTGCTCAACGTCAATGCGCCGATCCTCACGCCGCTTCCCTGCACGCCGCGCGGGGTCATCGAGCTGCTGCTGCGAGGCGGCTACGACCTGACGGGCAAGGAGGTCGTCGTCGTCGGCCGCGGCGTGACGATCGGTCGCTCGATCGGGCTGCTCCTGACGCGCCGCGAGATCAACGCGACGGTGACCCTCACCCACACCGGCACCGCCGACCTCGCGAAGCACCTGCGCGAGGCCGACGTCATCGTCGCCGCCGCGGGCGTCAAGCACATCGTGCGCGCCGCCGACGTCAAGCCGGGCGCCGCGGTGCTCGACGTGGGTGTCACGCGCGAGACCGATCCCGAGACCGGGAAGTCGCGCGTCTATGGCGACGTGCACCCCGACGTCGCCGAGGTCGCCGGCTTCGTCTCGCCCAACCCGGGCGGAGTCGGCCCCATGACGGTCGCCCTGCTGATGACCAACGTCGTCGAGGCCGCGGAGCGCGCGACCGCCGCCTGACGGTGAACCGCGGCCTGCCGCCGGTTGAACAGACGGAGCGTCGCGCGCAATGGGGAGGCGCGCGTGCCCGCGACGTGGCAAGGTTTTCTCATGACTGAGTCCGTGTTGAACGACCTCCTCCGCCGCGTCACCGAGAGCGGCCTGCTCGAAGACGCCCAGATCGACGAAGACAGCGTCATCGGGTCCGGGCACCTCGATGCCGCCGGCGTCGAGGTGGAGGTCGACCTCGACCCCGAGATCGACGAAGACGAAGAGCCGGATCTCGACGCGATCATGAGCAACCTCAAAGACGTGCTCTCGGTCGGTGAGGAGCGCTGGCGCGCGATCGTCGAGGAGATCTCGAGCGACATCGAGGACGCCCTCGACGACGACGAGCTCGATGCCGACGTCGACCTGCGTACCGACCTCGAGGCCATCGGCGTGGGTGTGTTCGCCGACGCGATCATCGTGGTGTTCGCCGGTCAGACGTCGTTCCCCGATGCTCTCGTGCACGTTCAGCTCACGCCCGAGCTCGAGGTCGAAGACATCGAGATCATCGGTGACGACGACGAGGAAGACGACGACGCCGACGAGGACTGACTCCCGTTCGAAAGGGTCGCGCCGTACCGGCGCGGCCCTTTCGCGTTCTCAGGCAGTACCGGCGAGGGAAGCCTTCATCGACGTGACCCGCGCCTGCTCGTCGAAGCCGAAGGTGACCGAGCCGGAGGAATCGGTGACGACGGCGCCCGAGAAGGCGTCGTCGGTCCACGTCATGGTCCACCCGGCCAAGCGCGCGAGGTTCCACACGGCCGCGCGCGGATCGGCGGGCGTCGTGGTCGACATGATGCGCGGCATCCGGATCATCGCCTCGGCGACGGTCAGCGCGGGCAGCGGGGCATCGAGAAGCAGCACCGCGCGCGTGCCGGATTCACCCGAGGGTGCGGAGTAGTACGCCGAGCGGCCGGTGATGTCGACGGCGGCTCCGGCGATCTCGTGCGAGACCTGCGCGATCCAGTCGGCGTCGCCCGGGGCATCCGCGGGGAACGGAACCTCGGGTGAGGTGAGCTCGGCGATCCCGTGGGTCTCGCCGTAGGCGCGCAGCTGCGCGGCTACTCCCCGATCGCCGCCTCCCGCGGGGTGCGCCCACCCCCACAGCACGGAGCGGGGACCGGGGGCGATCGACGCGATGAGGTGCGCGCCGCAGACGAATCGGCGGGTCGGGTCGGTGGTCGACGAGAACGCGAACGTCCCCGTCGCGAGGTCGACGTCCCATCGGTGGTCGCCGAGCTGTTCCGCCGCCTGGCCCAGTGCGTCCTGGCGGAGGGCGGTGAAGAACGAGGCGCGGTCGGCGAGAGCCCGGAGAGTCGGAAAAGTCGTCACCGCTCCACGCTAGACCGGTCGCTCGGGATCGCACGGACGAAACGAGGACTCGCCCTCGAAACGGCGAAGGGCCGGACGAGTAATCGTCCGGCCCATCGCCGTTCTCAGGACGCGGTCGACGCTCAGACGATCGCGGCGCGGAGCTCGGCCGCGGCGGCGCCCACATCGGAAGCGCTGTAGATGGCGCTGCCGGCGACGGCGACCTGCGCGCCCGCCTTCTGCACGTCGGCGATGCTCGACGCGTTGACGCCCCCGGCGACCGAGAACGGCACGCCCGAGGCTTCTCCGTCGCGCAGCAGCGTGGCGAAGGTGAAGCCCTCCTCGGCCTGCTCGTCGAGGCCGGCGTGCATCTCGACGAACTCGACGCCGAGGGCGATGACCTCCTTCGCGCGGGCCGGCTTGTCGGCGACCCCGATGAGGTCGACGACGACGCCCTTGCCGTGCTTCTTGGCGGCGGTGACCGCTCCGATGATCGTGCTGTCTCCGGCGCTGCCGAGCACCGTCACGAGGTCGGCTCCGGCGCCGAAGGCGATGTCGGCCTCGAGCTCGCCGGCATCCATCGTCTTCAGATCGGCGAAGACGATCTTGTCGGGGTGCGCCTTCTTGATCGCGGTGATGGCCGACAGGCCCTCGCTCTTGATGAGCGGGGTGCCGAGCTCGAGGATGTCGACGTGCGGGGCCGCGGCGGCGGCGAGGTCGAGGGCGGCCTCGGTGGAGAGGGTGTCCATGGCGAACTGCAGCTTCATTGGGTGTCCTGACTGTCGGGGTGGAGGGTCATTCGAGGTTCGCGTGGCGGGGCCACAGGTCGTCGGCCGAGTGGCCCGAGCGCTGCCAGAGCGCGTCGAACATCGCGTCGCCGACGAGCACGACGGCCTGCTCGAACAGGCCGCCGGCGTATTGGGTGGAGGCCGTGCCCGAGCGGTCGAGCTTCGTCGCGGCGGGGACCGCGACGAGGGCGTCCGCCGCCTGCCCGAGGGGCGAGTCGGGAGCGGTGGTGATCGCCACGATGCGGGCGCCGACCTCGGTGGCCGTCTCGACGGCGCGGACGATCGCGGTCGTCGTTCCCGAGCCGCTGGCGGTGAGCAGCACGTCCCCGGCGCGGATCGCGGGGGCGGTGGTCTCGCCGACGACGTGCACGGCGAGGCCGAGGTGCATGAGGCGCATCGCGGTCATCTGCAGCGCGAGGCCCGAGCGGCCGGCGCCGAGGACGAACACGCGGTCGGCGCCGCCCAGCACCTCGAGCACGTCGTCCACGCTGTCGCCGGTGGCCAGGCGGTCGACGACCGAGGTCAGCTCGCCCGCGATGCGGGAGAGGGATGCCGCGATGCCGGCGTCGGGGGAAGTCATGGCCCCATGCTTCGCCGGCGGAGCGGCGCTCATGGCCGGTCGACGGCACAGGTCGACCTACCCGATCGGGTAGGTGCGGATCCGTCGGCTAGGTTTGGGCGGGTGAAGCCGTCCGTCGAGTTGTCGTCCCCCGCGTCTCGCGCCCTCGTCATCGAGCACGAACGCATCGTCGCCGAGCAGGCCGACCGCCACGCCGTGACCCTCGAATCGGTGCTGGCGATCCTGCGGTCCACGCGCCTCGACGACCGCGCGGCACGCGCCCTGGCCGTGGAGACCGCGGCCGCCGCCCTCGTCGTGCTGCGGACCTCCACCGATCAACATCGCAGCGCCCTGCTCGAGCCCGTCACCGGGGCCTTCGCCCGGTTGCGCACCGACCTTCGCCCGCTCGTTCGACACGGCGACCTCGACGTGCAATTCGTGGAGCCGCCGGCGACCGGGCGCGCCCTGCCGGGTGAAGTCGCGCACGAGGCCCGGGCGATCGTCCGCAGCGCCGTGCTCGCCCTGCTCGACCGGGGTACTCCGCACCGCGTGCGCATCCAATGGGACTGCGACGGGCTGAACCTGCTCATCGGTATCCGCGACGACGGAGCGGGCACCCTCACCGCTCATGACGACTCGCTGGGGCCCATCGTTGAGCGGGTCAGCGCGCTCAACGGCGCGTTCGACGTCGCCTCGACACCCGGCTGGGGCTCCGAACTGTCGGTCGTGCTGCCGCTCGATCCGCCCCCGCGCCCCGACTTCCTCGACGAGGCGGTGGATCTCAGCCCCCGAGAGAGCGAGGTTCTCAGCCTCGTCGTGGCGGGCTCACGCAACCGCGCGATCGCCGAACGCCTCGGGATCAGCGAGAACACCGCGAAGTTCCACGTGTCGAATCTGCTGCGAAAAGCGGGCGTCTCCACGCGGGCCGAGCTCGCGGCCCTCGGGACGGCGCGCGCTCAGTAGCTGTCGCGTTGCGGCGCGCGGGCGGTGACGAACCGCGCCGCCAGCGCCTCGGACGCCCGGGCGAGAAGTGCCACGTCGGCACCGACCGCGACGAAGTCCGCTCCCGCGTCGAGATAGGAGTCGGCCACCGCGGGGTCGAAAGCGTTCACACCCACCGGGATGCCGGCATCCCGAACCGCGGAGAACACGCGGTGGACCGCGGCCACCACGTCGGGATGCGTCTGCCGACCCAGCAAGCCCATCGACGCCGAGAGGTCGCTGGGCCCGACGAAGACGGCATCCACCCCCTCGACTGCGGCGATGTCGGCGGCGGCGTCGACGCCGGCGGCGGTCTCGATCTGCACGGTGAGCGAGACCTGGTCGGCGGCTTCGGCGAGGTAGCCGTCGACGCGGTTCCAGCGGGCGCTGCGGGCCAGGGCGCTGCCCACCCCCCGGATGCCGTCGGGCGGGTAGCGGGTGGCGGCGACCGCGGCGCGGGCTTCGGCGGCGGACGACACCATCGGCACGATGAGGTTCTGCGCCCCCACGTCGAGCACGCGCTTGATCGTGACCGGGTCGTTCGACGGCACGCGTACGACCGGGGTGACCGGGTAGGCCGCCGCCACCTGCAGTTGCCCGAGGACCTGCTCGATCGAGGTCGCGGAGTGCTCCATGTCGATCAGCAACCAGTCGAGGCCCGAGCCCGCGGCGATCTCCGCGACGACGGGATTCCCCGTGCACAGCCACATCCCGGCCAGGGCACGATCGGATGCCGCGAGGGCGGCGCGGAAGGTCGGGGTCAGACGAAGCGGCACGAGATCGTTCCCATCGGTCCGTAGTCGCAGAGGACGTCATCGCCCCGCGACACCCACATCGGGCGCGTGAACGATCCTGCCAGGATGATCTCGCCCGCCTCCAGGCGCGCGCCGTGCTGGTGGAATTTGTTCGCGAGCCACGCGACCCCGGTGGCCGGGTGGCCGAGGACGCCCGCGGCGACGCCGGTCTCTTCGATCTCGCCGTTACGGCTCAGCAGGCCGGGAACCCAGCGCAGGTCGATCTCGTCGGGACGCTTGTGCACGTCGCCGAGCACCATGGCGCCGTAGGCGGCGTTGTCGCTGATCGTGTCGACGATCGTGCGACCCTCGAGTTCGATGTGCGAGTTCAGGACCTCGAGCGCGGGGACGGCGTAGTCGATCGCGGCGAGGGCGTCGTCGAGCGTGCACTCGGGGCCTTCGAGCGGCGTCTTGAGCACGAAGGCGAGCTCGACCTCGATGCGGACGTTCGAGAAGTGGTCCACCGGGATCTCGGCCCCCGAGCGGTAGACGGTGTCGTCGAACATCACGCCGTAGTCGGGCTCCGTGATCCCTGTCGCCTGCTGCATCGCCTTCGACGTGAGGCCGATCTTGCGCCCGACGAGCGTGCGGCCGCCGGCGAGCTGCGTATCGCGCCAGCGGCCCTGGATCCGGTACGAGTCGTCGACCGTGGCATCCGGGAATCTCGCCGTGATGCGCGGGATGACGGAGTGGGCGCTGTCGGCCTCGGCGAGTTCGGCCGCGATCGCGTCGATCTGTGCGTCGGTGAGCATGTGTTCTCCTTGGTCGGTCTCCGGAACCTCGTCCCACTTTTCGCGAAGCGTGTCCCACTTCTGGTCGGCTGGGGGGCGCTCAGGCAGCCATAAGTGGGACATCGTCGGGGGAGCGGGCGCGGTCAGAGCTGGTTGCCGAGCTTGAACTCGGCGGAGGGGGCGGATGCCGGCTCCTCCGGAGCACGGGTGTAGCTGAAGCCGTCGGCTCCGATCGTGACGGCCATCTCGCTCGAGTCCTCGCGAGCGCGGACCGGCTGCGGGTTCCCGTCGAGGTCGAGCACGAGCGAGCCCTCGGTGTACCAGCTGGGGACCACGGGGTTGCCCCACCAGTCGCGGCGCTGGTTGTCGTGGACGTCCCAGGTGATGACGGGGTTGTCGGGGTCGCCGGTGTAGTAGTCCTGCGTGTAGATCTCGACGCGGTGGCCGTCGGGGTCGCGCAGGTACAGGTAGAACGCGTTCGAGACGCCGTGGCGGCCGGGGCCGCGCTCGATGGCGTCGGATCGGCGGAGGGCGCCGAGTTTGTCGCAGATGGCGAGGATGTTGTGCTTCTCGTGCGTGGCGAAGCACACGTGGTGCATGCGGGGGCCGTCGCCGCCGGTCATCGCGGTGTCGTGCACGGTGGGCTTGCGGCGCATCCACGCGGCGTAGACGGTGCCCTCTTCGTCCTGGATGTCCTCGGTCACGCGGAACCCGAGCGACTGCATGAAATTCACCGCGCGGGGGACATCGGGCGTGATCTGGTTGAAGTGGTCGAGGCGAACGAGCTCACCGGGGGAGTGCAGGTCGTAGCGCCACGAGAGGCGCTCCTGGTGCTCGGTGTCGAAGAAGAACTCGTACGGGAAACCGAGCGGGTCGACCACGCGGACGGAGTCGCCGATGCCTTTCGTGAAGCCGTTCGGCTCGCGGCGGACGAGGCAGCCGAGCTCCTCGTAGAAGGCGACAGCCCTGTCGAGGTCTTCCGCCGAGCGCACCCGGTACGAGAAGGCGGCCACGGCGGCGATCTCGCCCCGGCGGAGCACCAGGTTGTGGTGGATGAACTCCTCGGTGGAGCGCAGATAGATCGCCTCGTCGTCCTCTTCGGTGACGTGCAGTCCCAGGATGTCGACGTAGAAGACCCGGGATGCCGCGAGGTCGGTGACCACCAGCTCCATGTACGCGCAGCGCAGGATGTCGGGCGCGGGGGCCTTCGGGGTGGGGATCGGGTCGTCGGAGACGATCGGGGCCTCCTGGGTCACCCAGAACCCGGATGAGGTCTTCTCTTCTTCGGTGTGCTTCGTCATTGTTCGCGTCCTTGCGTGGTTGTCGTCGGGGGTCGGAGTTGGCGGTCGAGATCACGTGACGACGACGAGCCCACCCGTCAAGGGCGGTGATGTCGTCCAGGTCACGTGATCTGGTCGGCAGCGCGGCGAGGCGATCCGCCGAGCTGCCGCGCGGACCGGGCTCAGTGCCCCGGGGCCTTGCCGAACGTCGGGTTGTGGGCCCCGCCGAGCGTGATGTGCACGGCCTGCTGGTCGGTGTAGAAGTCGATCGAGCGGTAGCCGCCCTCGTGACCGAGACCGGAGGCCTTCACCCCGCCGAAGGGGGTGCGGAGGTCCCGGACGTTGTTGGAGTTGAGCCACACCATGCCCGCCTCGACGTTCTGCGCGAACAGGTGGGCGCGCTTCAGGTCGTTCGTCCAGACGTAGGCGGCCAGGCCGTACCTCGTGTCGTTCGCGAGGGCGAGGGCCTCCTCGTCGGTGTCGAAGGGAGTGATCGCGACGACGGGGCCGAAGATCTCCTCCTGGAAGATGCGGGCGTCGGGTGCGACGTCGGCGAACACCGTGGGCCGCACGAAGTTGCCCTCCGCGAACCCCTCGGGGCGGTCGCCGCCGGCGACGAGACGCCCTTCGCTCTTGCCGAGCTCGACGTACGACATGACCTTGTCGTAGTGCTCGGGGTGCACGAGCGCCCCGACCTCGGTGGCGGGGTCGTCGGGGTAGCCGACCCTCACGCGATCGGCCTGGGCGGCGTAGCGCTGTACGAAGTCGTCGTACACCGAGCGCTCCACGAGGATGCGGCTGCCCGCGGTGCAGCGCTCGCCGTTGAGTGAGAAGACCCCGAAGATGGTCGCGTCGATGGCGGCGTCCAGGTCGGCGTCGGCGAAGACGATCGCGGGGCTCTTGCCGCCGAGCTCCATCGACAGGCCCTTCAGGAAGGGCGCGGCGTTGGCGAAGATGAGCTGCCCGGTCGAGCTCTCGCCGGTGAACGAGATGAGCGGCACGTCGGGATGCTTCACGAGCGCGTCGCCGGCGTCTTCGCCGAGGCCGTTGACGAGGTTGAACACGCCCTCGGGCAGGCCCGCCTCTTCGAAGATGCCCGCCCACAGGGATGCCGAGAGCGGGGTGAACTCCGCGGGCTTGAGCACCACGGTGTTGCCGGTGGCGAGCGCCGGACCGAGCTTCCACGACTCGAGCATGAACGGGGTGTTCCACGGCGTGATGAGCCCGGCGACACCGATCGGCTTGCGGTTGACGTAATTGAGCTGGCGTCCGGGAACCTTGAAGGCGTCGTCGGTCTGGGCCACGATCAGGTCGGCGAAGAACCGGAAGTTCTCGGCGGCGCGGCGGGCCTGACCGAGGGCCTGCGTGATGGGCAGGCCCGAGTCGAACGACTCGAGCTCCGCGAGGCGCTCGTCGCGAGACTCGACGAGGTCGGCGATGCGGTGCAGCACGCGCGAGCGTTCGCGGGGGAGCATGCGCGGCCACGGGCCGTCGGTGAAGGCCGTGCGGGCGGCCTCGACGGCGAGGTCGATGTCGGCCTTCTTGCCGGCGGCGGCCGTGACATAGGTCTGGTTCGTCACCGGGTCGAGCACGTCGAACGTGTCGCCGTCGACCGAGTCGACGAAACGGCCGCCGATGTAGTGCTGGATGCGCTCGGGCAGCTCGGCGGGGATACGGCGGGTCATGGATGCTCCTTCGTCGGAGGGGGCGGATGCCGATGGCATCCGGGATCAGAAAGCGGGCAGGCCGAGCACCTGGTCGGGGTGCTCGTGGATCATGTAGGCATCGAGAGTGGCCGAGCGGTGACGCCGAGAGACCTTCTCGATCTCGGCGAGCGGGGCGCCGTTCTCGATCAGCACGAGGATGTTCTCGTGCTCGCGGACCGACTCGGCGGCGCGGCCGGGGACGAAGCTGAAGGTGGAGTCGCGCAGGTGCCCGAGGCGCGCCCACTCGGCCTGCACGAGCTCGAGCATGCGGGGGTTGGCGCACTTCTCGAACAGGATCGCGTGGAACTCCTGGTTGAGCGCGGTGAAGGCGCGGGGGTCGAAGTGCTCGAGCGTCTCGACCATGAGCTCGTTGACCTGGCGCGCGCGACGTACGTCGTCGGTCGTCAGAGCTCGGGCCGACAGCGCGGTCGCCGCTCCCTCGAGCAGGCTCAGCGCCTGCATGCTGAAGCGGTAGGCGGTGTCGTCGACCATCGAGACGCGGGCGCCGACGTTCCGCTCGAACATGACCAACCCCTCGGCCTCGAGCTGGCGGATCGCCTCGCGCACCGGCACGACGCTCATGTCGAGTTCCCCGGCGATCGAGCCGAGCACGAGCCGGTAGCCGGGCGTGAACTCCTGCGACGCGATGCGGTTCTTGATCCAGTGGTACGCCTGCTGCGACTTGCTCTGGCTCGACGCGTGCGCGGTGGGCGGGGTCGCGGCATCCATCAGGCGTTCCTCTCGCCGTCGAAGCGGGCGCGCCACGCGGCGTTCATCGGGAAGAGTCCCTCGAGGGGACGACCGGATGCCACCTGACGGGCGATCCACGCATCCTCCTGCTCCTGTGCGAGGGCGGCGTCGGCCACCTCGTCGGCCAGGGCGGGCGGGATGACGATCACCCCGTCGCCGTCGCCGACGAGGATGTCGCCGGGCTCGACGGTGGTGCCGCCGCAACCCACCGCGACATCGGTCTCCCACGGCACGTGACGGCGGCCGAGGACGGCCGGGTGCGGGCCGGCGGTGAAGACGGGGATGCCGACCGCGGCCACGGCTTCGGCGTCGCGCACGCCCCCGTCGGTGACGATCGCGGCGGCCTTGCGGGCATGAGCGCGGATCGCGAGGATGTCGCCGAGCGTGCCCGAACCGGTCTCGCCACGGGCCTCGATGACGATCACCTCGCCCTCCTCGACGGCGTCGAAGGCGCGTTTCTGCGCGTTCTGCCCGCCGCCGTGCAGGGCGAAGAGGTCTTCGCGATGGGGGACGAACCGGAGGGTCCGCGCCGTGCCGACGAACCGGCTGCCGGGGGTGAGGGGGTGCACGCCGTCGATGGTCACGTCGTTGAGGCCGCGCTTGCGCAGCTGCCCGCTGAGGGCGGCGACGGGGACGCGCGAGAGCTTGTCGCGCAGTTCGGGCGAGAGCGAGGGGGCTGCGGCGGTCAGGGGAACAGGGGAGTCGGCGGGAACAGGTTCATCCGCGGCGGATCGCCCCGCGTCGGTGGCGTCCCCTGTTCCCGCGGCAGCGGCGGCCGCGGCCGACCCCCACGCCTCGGTGCGCTGGGTGTCATCGACCGCGGGCAGCGAACCGATCGCGGGATCGAACGGCCGGTCGCCCTGGGCCACCGTGGTGCGGAGCTTCCCGGTCGACAGGGGGCCGGCATCCACCTGCACCTCGACGACCTGGCCCGGCGTGACGACCGAGGATCCCGCGGGGGTGCCGGTGAGGATGACGTCGCCGGTCTCGAGGGTGAAGTGCTGGGAGAGGTCGGCGACGATCTGCGCGAGGGGGAAGATGAGCCCGGCGGTCGAGTCGTCCTGGACGAGGTCGCCGTCGACCCAGGTGCGCAGGCGCAGGTCCGCCGGATCGACGTCGCGGGCGTCGAGGAGCGCCGGTCCGAGGGGCGTGTAGCCGTCACCGCCCTTGGTGCGGACGTTCGAGCCCTTGTCGTTGGCGCGCAGGTCGTAGAGACCGAAGTCGTTCGCGGCGGTGAGGGATGCCACGTGCGACCACGCGGCGTCGGGCGTCACCCATCGGGCGGGCTCGCCGATGACGAGGGCGATCTCGCCCTCGAACGCGAGCAGCTCGGTGCCCGCGGGACGTTCGATCTCGACGCCCGAGGGGGCGAGGGAGCTCGACGGCTTGAAGAAGTACGAGGGGGCGGCCGGGCGGCGGCCGCGCTGGTCGGCGCGCGAGGCGTAGGCCAGGTGGACGGCCACGATCTTGCCCGGGCGCTCGCCGAGGACGGCGAACCGGGGGTCGGCGATGTCGTTCATGAAGCTCCCTTGCGTCGTATTCGAAATCGTATATGATCCGAGAGGCGGGGGCAAGCACGACCCCGCCGACCTCTCGACAGCGACGTCGCGGTCTCGACGATGACGTCAAAGGAGCCACTCATGTCCACCGCACCCTCTCGCCGCTCGGCCGGGTTCACCCCGACCGGCACCATCTCGACCTCGGGCGATCGCCGCCGCGTGGTCTTCGCCACCGTGGTCGGAACCACCGTCGAGTGGTACGACTTCTTCCTCTACGCCTCGGCTGCGGGGCTGGTCTTCGGCCAGCTCTTCTTCGCACCGGCCGGACCCGGGGTCGCGCAGATCCTGTCGTTCCTCACCGTGGGGCTCAGCTTCCTGTTCCGTCCCCTCGGCGCCTTCCTCGCCGGCCATCTCGGCGACAAGTACGGCCGCCGGGTCGTGCTGATGATCACGCTCATCCTCATGGGCGCCTCGACGACCCTGATCGGCGTGCTCCCGACCTTCGACGTCATCGGCGTCGCGGCCCCCGTGCTGCTGATCCTGCTGCGTGTGCTGCAGGGCATCTCGGCCGGAGGCGAGTGGGGCGGCGCGGTGCTCATGGCCGTCGAGCACGCCCCCAAGGCCAAGCGGAGCCTCTTCGGCGCCGCCCCCCAGCTCGGCGTTCCGCTGGGTCTGCTGCTGGCGAGCGGCATGCTCGCCCTCATGGCGGTCGTCGCCCCCGGCGACGCCTTCCTCGTGTGGGGCTGGCGCGTGCCGTTCCTGCTGTCGTTCGTCCTGATCCTCATCGGCTACTACGTGCGCCGGAAGGTCGAGGAGAGCCCGGTCTTCCTCGAGCTCGCCGAGCGCAAAGAGAAGACGCGGATGCCGATCGTGCAGCTGTTCCGCAAGCACGCGCTGCTCGTGCTGATCGCCGCCCTCGTGTTCGCCGGCAACAACGCGGTGGGCTACATGACCACGGGCGGCTACATCCAGCGCTACGCCACCAACCCCGACGGACCCGTGGGTCTGGCCACCGCCGACGTGCTCGGCGCGGTGACCCTGTCGGCGGTGTCGTGGCTCGTCTTCACCTGGATCGGCGGGTGGATCGGCGACGTCATCGGCCGACGCGCCACCTACCTGATCGGGTGGGCGGCGCTGCTGGTCGGGGTCTTCGTGCTGTTCCCGCTCGTCAACACCACGAGCATCGGCCTGCTGACCCTGGGTCTCGTGGTGCTGACCGTGGGCCTCGGCCTCACCTACGGACCCCAGGCCGCGCTGTACGCCGAGCTGTTCCCGGCATCCATCCGCTTCTCGGGGGTGTCGATCTCGTACGCCCTCGGCGCGATCCTGGGCGGGGCGTTCGCCCCGACGATCGCCGAGGCGCTGGTCAAGGCGACGGGGTCGACCATGTCGGTGACCTGGTACCTCGCGGGCATGGTCGTGCTCGGCGCCGTCGCGACGCTGGTGCTGCGCGATCGCAGCGGGATCCCGCTGGGCCCCGACCACGAGGCCGAGCAGTCGGTCAGCCCGGTGCGCGGGCTGTCGAAGGCCTGAGCCCGGCCGTCACGGTCCCGTCGCGCTTCGGTGCGGCGGGGCCGTTCGGCGTGCCGGGGCGTGCCAGGCCCGGAGCTCTGTGCGCGCACCGAACTCCTGAGATCCGGGCCGCCGGGGGTCGGGCGGGCCGTTCTTCAGACGGCACAGCCCGAAACATCCAGGAGCTGGGCACGGCAGGGCGGGTGCCCGAGGAGGGCGCCCCGGCTCTTTGCGGACGCACGGATTCTCGGGAGTCCCGCGCCCGACCCGGTCAGCGCGCCGCGATCTCTTCCCAGTACGGTGCGACGACCGCCGCGCTCACGCGCAGATCCAGCAGGAGGAAGTCCCGCTCGGAGGCCGGGCGAGTGACCCAGGATGCCAGGGCCTCGAGGTCGTCGACCGACTCGACCACCACGCCCTCGGCGCCGAACCCGCGCGCGACCGCGGCGAAGTCGACCTGGGGGATGAGCATGGGATCGGGGTGCAGGCCCTTGAGGCCGTAGTTCAGGACCTCGGCTCCGTACTGCGCGTCGTTCCAGACCACGGCGATACCGCGGCCGCCCGCGACCCGGACGGCGGTCTCGAGGTCGGCGAGGGCCATGAGTCCGCCCCCGTCGCCGGTGGTGAGCACGATCGTGGAGTCCGGGCGGGCGACGGCGGCGCCGGGGACGCTCGGGAAGCCCAGGCCGATCGACTGGTACGCCGTTCCGACCATGATCATGCGGTCGGGCGAGGCCACCGGCCAGTACATGTTCGACCAGCCGAGGAAGTGCCCACCGTCCGAGACGATCACGCGGTCCTGGGGCAGCAGTTCGGCGATGCGGGCGGCGGCGGTGCGCGGGTCGAGGCGCCCGTCGGGACCCGTGCCCTGACCCTCGGGCTGGCGGCGGGCGGCGGCGAGGTCGAGGCCCTGGCCCCAGGTCGAGGGCGTCGCGCCCTGCGCGCGGAGGCGGCGCGTGATCTCGATGGCGACGTCAGCGGCATCCCCCCGCACGTACCCGCCGATGTGCGCGTGCGTCGCCGTCGGCGCGAGGTCGACCTGGAAGACCCGCGAGCCGGGGGAGAAGAGCTCGCCGAAGCGCATCGTGAACTGGTTCAGGCTCGCACCGAAGACGACGGCGACATCGGCCTCGCGCACGAGTTCCATCGCGCCGGGAGCGCCGAAGCCACCGGCGACACCGAGGTCGCGCGCCGGATCCGAGAACAGGCCGCGGCCCAGGGCGCTGGTCGTGGTCAGCGCTCCGGCGGTGGCGGCGAGGTCGTCCAGCGCCGCTCCCGCGCCGGCCAGCCAGGCGCCGCGTCCCCCCAGGAGCAGCGGTCGTTCGGCCGATGCCAGCGCGTCGACGATCTGCTCGATGACCTTGTCGGCGAAGGCGCCGAGAGGGGGGTGCTCGGGCGTGACCTCGGGGGCGGCGCCGGGGGCCTCGGCGGGCGGGATCGAACCGGCCTCACGGGTGGCGACGTCGTACGGGATGCCGAGAACCACGGGCAGGCGGTAGGTGAGGGCGTGCTCGATCGCGATGACGATGGTGGCCGCCGCGTCGCGGTGACCGACGGTATAGGTGCGCGCGCCGACGGCGGCGGCGAGGGCGATCTGGTCCACACCCCAGGGGCGCGGGCCCGAGGTCGGCTCATCGCCGACGATCAGCACGAGAGGGGTGCGCGCCTGGACGGCCTCGGCGAGCGCGGTGAGCGTGTTGGTGAAGCCGGCGCCGTAGGTGGCGGTGGCAGCGGCGAGGCGGCCGCAGGCGCGGTAGTGCGCGTCGGCGGCGACGACGCCCGCCGCCTCATGCCGCACGGCGACGAAACCTGAGGGAGTCTCGCGCCCCAGCGCGTCGAGGAAATAGGCGTTGCCGTTGCCCATGACGCCGAAGACGGTGTCGATGTGGCGAGCGAGGGTGTGCGCGACGTGCGCGGAAACGGTGGGCATGACGGGGGGAGCCTTTCGAGACGGAACGGATGGATGCCGTATGTGTCTCGCGGGGATTCCGCTACGTGCCCTTTTTTCGAGCAGCGACGCACGGCCTCGTGCGCCTGACGGGATCGAGTATAGGTGCGCGGGGCGGTGGCACTCCGGGACCGGGGACGAGAATCCGGCTGCGGGGTGCGATGCCGTCGGTATTATCGAGCGATAACCTCCCCGGAAGGAGAACGGATGCCGAGCCCCCGCCGCCGCACCGCGCGCGACGACGAGTTGCTCACGGCTTCCGTCCGTGCCTTCGCCGCCCGCGGTTACTTCGGCACCTCGACCGCTCAGGTCGCGAGCGAGATGGGGGTGTCGCAGCCCTACGTCATTCGCACCTTCGGGTCGAAGCTCGAGTTGTTCGTGCGCACGCACGCTCACGCCGGGGCCGAGATCACGCGCGCCTTCCGCGGAGCCTCGGGCGCCGGCTTCGACCCCGACCGGCTGGGCGCCGCCTACCGCGAGCTCGTCCTCTCGCGGCCGGAGGCCGTTCTCGTCTGGGCTCACGCGTTCTCGGCCGCGACCGCCGAACCCGAGATCGGGGTCGAGTCACGTCGGCAGTTCGACGAGGTCTACCGCACGCTGCGCGATGCCGGCGCGAGCGACCTCGACCTCTGGGCGTTCATGGGGCGCGGAATGCTGATGAACAACCTGCTCCTCATGCAGGCCCCGCACTTCGGCGACCGCTACGACTTCGGACCTCTCGTCGACCTCGTCTTCGGGCCGCGGCCCGCAACCCCCCGCGGCGCCGCCGGCGCCCCTCGCCTCGATCAGGAGTGACATGAGCGACCTCGTCCCGTTCACCGACAACTTCACCGATCTGTCCAACATGGACGGCTTCCAATTCGAGTTCCGCTGCGAACGCTGCGGCAACGGCTACCGCTCGGCGTTCCGTCCCGACCCGCGCGCCGCGGGGCAGAAGCTCGCCCGCGGCATCGGGAACCTCTTCGGCGGCCCCGTGTCGCAATTCGCGTCGATGGCCGATCGTTTTCTCGATCGCGGCACCAACTCACCCGCGAAAGACGAGGCGCTCCGTGCGGCGACGGCCGAGATCGCGCCGCGATTCCATCAGTGCCGGGGCTGCAGCGACTGGGTTTGCGGCGACGGGTGCTGGAACGACGGGGTGGGTCAGTGCGTGCGCTGCTCGCCGAATGCCACGGAAGAGCTGGCTCAGTTGCAGGCCGAGGCGCGACGTCGTCAGGTGCAGGAGCGGCTCGAGACCGTCGACCTGCTGGGCGGTGCCGACCTCAAGACGCAGGCCCGCCCGCGCTGCGGTGCGTGCGGGGCGCAATCGCACGGCGGGAAGTTCTGCGGCGAGTGCGGTTCCCCGCTCGCGGTGGTCGCGTCGTGCGGCGGTTGCGGTTCCGAGAACCCGGCGGGAGCGCGCTTCTGCTCCTCGTGCGGGACGGGCCTGACGGGCTGACGCGCCCTAGAGTGCGCGGCGGATGGCCTCGGCCGCCGCTGTCAGCCGCGACCCGATCGCCGCGTCGTCGCGATCGGTCGCGACGTACACGGCGGCGACGGCGGCCGGCTGCCGCCCCTGCACGCTGAGCGGCGCGGCGACGGCGCGCAGGGTCGGGATGACTTCGTCGTGGCTGGTCGCCCAGCCGCGCTCGGCGGTGTCGGCGACCTCGGCCGCGAGTCGGGCGTCGGCGGCGTCGGGCCAGCGGCCCGGGGGCATCTGCGCGAGGATCGCCCGCCCCGGGGCTCCCCGGGTGACGGGATGCCGCGTCCCCGGCCGCTGCGCGACGGTCGTCGTCGCGTGGCGTGGTTCGACGCTGAGGAGGGTCACGCACTCGTCGTGGTCGAGCACGACGAGGAAGCACGTCATGCCCAGCTCGTTCGCCGCGGCCGTGAGCTCGGGCAGGGCCTCGGCCTGCAGGTCGGCGGCGACCCCCGCGGCGAGAGCCGCCAGGCCCGTTCCCAGGCGCACCGCGCCCGCGGCATCCCTCGTCACGAGTCCGTGGTCCTCGAGCGTGCGCAGGAGTCGATAGGCCACGGAGCGGTGGAGCCCGACACGCGTGGCCAGGTCGTCGATCGTCAGCGGGGTGCGGGCATCGGCGAGTTCTTCGAGCAGGCGGATGCCGCGGCTGAGCGTCTGCGAAGCGGGCGTTGCGTCTTGCCGCGATGACATGGCTCGGCTAACCTTTCGTTCGATAGCAGAACGTTGCGTTCGAATATAGAACACGACGGTCTCGTGAGCAACCTCGACATCGACGTCAGGAGAAACAGTGCAGTTCCACCACCACGGCTATGTCTCGGGTGACCCGCGCGTGCAGAACGCCGCCGGAACCGGCATCGACCGGCCGGCACGCCTCCCCGACGAGGTCGACGTGCTCATCGTGGGGTCCGGTCCCGCCGGAATGCTGCTCGCGGCCCAGATGTCGCAGTTCCCGCAGCTCACCACGCGCCTCATCGAGAAGCGGGAGGGGCGACTGTCGCTGGGCCAGGCCGACGGCATCCAGCCGCGCAGCGTCGAGACGTTCCAGGCGTTCGGTTTCGCCGACCGCATCACGGCCGAGGCGTACAACATCGGCTGGATGAACTTCTGGGCACCCGACCCCGAGCACCCCGACCGGATCGTCCGCACGACGCGCACCGAGGACTACGGGTACAAGATCAGCGAGTTCCCGCACCTGATCGTCAATCAGGCGCGCGTGCTCGACTATTTCGCCGAGGCGGCGGCCCACGGGCCCGCGCGCATCGCCCCTGACTACGGCGTGGAGTTCCTCGACCTCGAGGTGCAGGGCGACCACGTCGAGGTGCGCGTGCGTACGACCGAGGGGGAGCGCACGATCCGCGCGAAATACGTCGCGGGGTGCGACGGAGCGCGCAGCGGTGTGCGCCAGGCGATCGGCCGCACGCACGTCGGCGCAGCCGCCCGCCACGCGTGGGGTGTGATGGATGTGCTGGTGGAGACCGACTTCCCCGACTGGCGGATCAAGTGCGCGATCAACGCCGCGGCGGGCAACATCCTGCACATCCCACGCGAAGGCGGCTACCTCAGCCGCATGTACATCGACCTCGGCGAGGTCGCCGAGGACGACGACCACCGCGTGCGTCAGACGCCGATCGACGAGGTCATCCGGAGGGCGAACGAGATCCTGCACCCGTACTCGATCGACGTGAAGCAGGTCGCGTGGCACAGCGTCTACGAGGTGGGCCATCGGGTCACCGATCAGTTCGTCGATGATCTCGATGACCCGCGCGTCTTCCTCACGGGCGACGCCTGCCACACGCACAGCGCGAAGGCCGGCCAGGGCATGAACGTCTCGATGCAGGACGGCTTCAACCTCGGCTGGAAGCTCGGTCACGTGCTCACCGGCCTCGCGCCCGTCGAGCTGCTGCGCACCTACGATCAGGAGCGCCGCCCGGTCGCCCAGCAGCTCATCGACTTCGACCGCGAGTGGTCGTCGCTCATGGCCCGCAAGCCCGGTGAGATCACCGACCCCGACGAGCTCGCGACCTACTACCTCGCCACCGCGGAGTTCCCCTCCGGCTTCGGCACACACTACGCCCCCTCGCGTATCGTCGCGGCGGACGCCGCCCAGGAACTGGCATCCGGATTCCCGGTGGGCAAACGCTTCCACAGCGTCGAGGTCGTGCGGGTGTGCGACGGCAACGCCGTGCACCTGGGCCACCACGCGAAAGCCGACGGGCGCTGGCGCCTGTACGTCTTCGCGGATGCCGAGGGCACGGCGCTGCAGGACTGGGTCGGCGCGGCGCGGGCCGTCGTCGAGCGGTTCACTCCCGAGGGAGCGGACCTCGACGCCGTCTTCGACGCGAAGGTGGTGTACCCCGGTCGCTGGGAGGACGTGGTCGACGTACCGACGCTCTTCCGCCCGCAGTCCGGGCCGCTGGGGCTCACCGACCTCGAGAAGGTGTTCGCCGCCGCGCCCTCGGCCTGGACGACGGGCGACGTCTTCGCCGAGCGCGGCATCGGCGCCGAGGGGGCCGTGGTCGTCGTGCGGCCCGATCAGTACGTCGCGCACGTGCTGCCGCTCACCGATCCGGTCGGGCTGGAGCGGTTCCTCACCGGTGCGATGGCGGAGCCGACGGCCGCGGCATCGCGCTGACGCCGTCGACCCCGGCATCCGCACCCCCGCGCATAAACGCGATCCACGCGCATAAACGCGAGCACGGCACGTTTATGCGCGCGGAAAGCGTTTATGCGTGGGTGTTCCGCTCGAGCGCCGGGCGTGCGCGCACGCGCGGGACGTCCGCCGGACGCCGTGTGCTGGCCATGACGGCGACCGGAGTCACCCCCTTGTACGCCACGTATATCGGCACGCACCCGCGGGCTGAGAAGAATGGGCGGAGAACCCCGCCCCGATCCTGGAGGATTCATGACTGATTCGCGCGAGAGCGAGCTGCTGGCATCCGTTCCCACCGGTCTGCTCATCGACGGCGAGTGGCGCGCTGCCGAGGGCGGCAAGACCGTCGCGGTCAACGACCCCGCTACCGGCGGAGTCATCCGCGAAATCGCCGACGCGAGTGTCGACGACGGGGTGGCGGCGATGGATGCCGCGGCCGAGGCGTTCCCGTCCTGGGCGGCGACCCCCGCTCGCGAACGCGCCGAGATCCTCCGCCGCGCTTTCGACCTGCTGCAGGAGCGCAAGGAAGACGTCGCGCTGCTGATGACGCTGGAGATGGGTAAGCCCCTCGCCGAGGCGCGCGGGGAGGTCGGCTACGGCGGGGAGTTCCTGCGCTGGTTCAGCGAGGTCACCGCGCACACCCAGGGCCGCTACGGCGCGAACCCCGAGGGCACCGGCCGCATGATCGTCTCGCAGCACCCGGTCGGCCCCTGCTACCTCATCACGCCGTGGAACTTCCCCCTCGCGATGGCCACCCGCAAGATCGCGCCCGCGCTCGCCGCCGGGTGCACGGTCGTCATCAAGCCGGCCACCCTCACCCCGCTCACCACGCTGTTCTTCGCGCAGATCCTGCAGGACGCGGGGCTCCCCGCCGGTGTCGTCAACGTGGTCACGACCACGAACACCGGCCCGGTCTCGGAGCGCATCATCTCCGACCCGCGGCTGCGCAAGCTCTCGTTCACCGGCTCGACCCCCGTCGGCGTGAAGCTGCTGCAGCAGGCCGCACCGGGCGTTCTGCGCACGTCGATGGAGCTCGGCGGCAACGCCCCCTTCGTGGTGTTCGACGACGCCGACCTCGACAAGGCGGTCGAGGGTGCGATGCTCGCGAAGTTCCGCAACATCGGCCAGGCCTGCACGGCCGCCAACCGCTTCATCGTGCAGCGCTCGATCGCCGACGAGTTCACCCGCCGCGTCACCGAGCGCGTGCGGGGCTTGAAGATCGGCCGCGGCACCGAGGAGGGCGTGCAGATCGGCCCCCTCATCGACGACCGCGCCGTCGACAAGGCCAAGACCCTCGTGGGGGATGCCGTCGAGCGCGGCGCCACCGTCACCACCGGCGGTTCGCCCATCGACGGCCCCGGCACGTTCTTCGAGCCGACCGTCGTGTCCGACGTGAAACCCGGCAGCGACATCCTCCGCGAGGAGATCTTCGGACCCGTGCTCGCGATCATCCCCTTCGACGACGAAGACGACGCCGTGCGCCTCGCCAACGACACCGAGTACGGGCTCGTCTCCTACGTCTTCACCGAGTCGCTCGCGCGCGGCCAGCGCATGATCGACAAGCTCGAGACCGGGATGATGGGCCTCAACGTCGGCGTCGTCTCCAACGCCGCGGCCCCCTTCGGCGGCTGGAAGCAGTCGGGACTCGGCCGCGAGGGCGGCGACGAGGGCATCCACGAGTACCTGCAGACGAAGTACACGCTGACGGCGAACCCCTACGCCTGAGCACCGGATGCCGCGATCCCGGCGCCCCGCGAGGGCCCGGGGTCGTGGCATCCGTCGTCCCGGGTGACGACCGCGGGTACCGGCGTCAGTGGCCGGCCGAGCGCACGGATGAAGGGGTCTGCGCGAACTCGCGCTTGAACGCGCGGGTGAAGCCGTCGACATCAAGAAAACCGGTGCGCCGCGCGGCCTCGGCCACGCTCATCCCGCCGCCCAGCAGGGACCGGCTGCGACGCAACCGGCAGGAACGGATGAACGCCGCCGGGGATTCGCCGTCTGCGGCGAAGAGCTTCTGCAGCGTGCGAAGCGACAGGTGGAAGTGGGCGGCGATCCGCTCGGGGGTGAGATCGGGATCGACGCACTGCTCGTCGATCCAGAGACGTATGCCCTCGACGAGAAGGTGTGGATCGGTGGCGGGCGCGCCCGCGTCGCGGCCCTGGACGACCGCGCGGAGCAGTCCGATGAGCGCATCGCCGATGGCTTCCGCCTCTTCGGCCGCCGGGCGCTGGATCGACGAGGCCAGCAGGGTGAGCGCGCGCAACTGCGCGGAGTCGGGGATGTCGACCGCGGTCAGCCCGGCGAACGTGTGGCCCGCGCTGGTGAGCGTGCGGCGGGGCAATTGCAGCACCACCTCGCTCATCGAAGCGGGAAATGACAGCGCGTACGGGGAGGCGGCGTCGTACATGACCGCCGATCCGGAGCCCAGTTCGGCCGTACGGCCGTGTTGACGGATCCATCCGCGTCCACGACGGTGCAGCGAGAGGAGCACGTCGTCGCGTGGCTGACGGCGAATGAGGTCCTGGTCTCGGTAGACCGTCGACGCCTCGCTCATGACGCGGGTCACCGTGACGGCCGGGCCGAGCCTGACCTGAGCCAGGCTGGCGTGAAAGGCGGCCGCGGTCGCGCTCACGCGGAGGGGGACGAAGGCGCCACTGCACGCGCGCGTCCACTCCGCGACGGAGGAGACAGCCACAGGTGACATGCGGGGATGGTACGCCTGGTTCCCCCTCGCCTGCCTGTCGATCGGGGATGCGGTCGGATATCGTGCGCGAATCGCCGGATGCCGTGACGTCCGTCGATGGGTGGTGCGTGCATCGCCGGACACCGTGCGCGCGAAGTCGGAGACGCGGGCACCCCTCCCTCCTAACGTGTGGGCACCGCGGATCATCCGATGCCGCTCACCCGAAGGAGTCCTCATGCCCGATTACCGCAAGAGCTTCCGCGCCGCCGCCGTGCAGGCCGAACCCGTCTGGAACGACCTGGACGGGGGCATCGACAAACTCGAGGCGTTCGCTCGCGACGCGCGCGACGGTGGCGCCGAGATCGTCGCCTTCCCCGAGGTCTGGCTGCCCGGATACCCCTGGTTCCTGTGGCTGGATTCGGTCGCCTGGCAGTCTCAATTCGTCGTGCCGTACGCCGCGAACTCCCTCGAGATCGGCAGCCCCGAGTGGCAGCGACTCGAATCGGTCGCCCGGTCCCTCGGCATTTCGCTCGCGTTCGGATTCAGCGAGCGCTCGGGCGGATCGCTCTACATGGGGCAGGCGGTGATCGACGCGGACGGAAGAACCCTCAGCACGCGCCGCAAGCTCAAGCCGACCCACGTGGAACGAACGCAGTTCGGCGACGGTGACGGCTCCGACGTCGTGGTCGTCGACACGCCCGTCGGTCGCGTGGGTTCGCTCAATTGCTGGGAGCACCTGCAGCCGCTCACCAAGTACGCGATGTTCTCGCAAGACGAGCAGTTGCACGTCGCCGCGTGGCCGAGCTTCTCGATCTTCGGCGGCGCCGTCAACGCCCTCGGGCCCGAGGTCAATGTCGGTGCGTCACGCCAGTACGCCGTCGAGGGGCAGACCTTCGTTCTCGCTCCGTGCGCGACCGTAGGACCAGCGGCGCAGGAGCTGTTCGCCGACACCGATGCCAAGCGCGCCATGCTGCCACTCGGCGGCGGATACGCCCGGATCTTCGGTCCCGACGGAAGCTCGCTCGCCGACCCGCTCGCACCCGACGAGGAGGGCATCCTCTTCGCCGACATCGACTACTCCGCGATCCTCGCCGCCAAGAACGCCGCCGACCCCGTGGGACACTACTCTCGGCCGGACGTCTTCACCCTCCACCACCGCGACACGGGGCGGTTGCCCAAGGTCGCGGCATCCGCTCGTGACATCCCTGCTGCGGAGCCGGTCGTGGCAGACGACCTCGTCAGCGCGGAATGACGTCGATGGGACTCGAGTCCTCGATCGCGCCGAAGCTTCGGCGCCCCGACCGCCGGCCGAAGCACACGCCCGGCTCGTATCAGCCTCCCTATCCCTCGTTCTCGGCGCGTTTCGGTGACGAGGTCGACGCCGTGGTGATGGCGTCGTTCGGGGTGCAGAGCCGGGACGCAGACGATCCTCGGGCCGCTGCCGCCCTGGGTGAGATGCGCGAGGCGCGCTCCGCGCACGACGGTCCCGGCTCCGTGCAACGCGCTCGCTACATCGACGCACAGGGATATACGACGACGATCGACACGGCGTATTGGAGCGACCCGCGCGCGTTCGAGCGCTGGTTCGCGTCCGTAGGCGCCGCGTGGCTCGACCCCGACCGCGTGGAGGACGGCGTGGGGCGCTTCCTCGAGCTCGTCACGCCCGACCTGGAGCGCTTCGAGACGATCTTCTCCGCCTCCGACCGCCCCGAGGGTGTCGCCGAGGTGGGGACGGAGATGAGCGGGATGATCGAGGAGCACGCCTATTGGGGGTCGATGCGCGACCGCCTTCCGCTCGCGCAGACCGATCCGCTCTGGCCCTCGGGCGAGCTCGTCGTCACCGGATCTGGTCGGGTGCGGGACGTGCGTCTGCATGGCAACGCCTGCCTGATCCGATCGGGGCAGGACATCACCGACACCGGCGATCGTGAGCGCGATCTCTACCTGTCGACCGTCGAACCGCCGCTGCGGGCGGGGATGGATTTCCTCCGCGACGAGGGCGGATCCATCGGGTGCTACGACAATCGCTTCATGGTGGTCCTCGACGAGGACGATCAGCCCACCGACCGGACCTTCGGAATGAGTTGGTGGCGCGACATGGCGGCGCTGGAAGACTGGGCGGCCTCTCACCTGACCCACGTCGAGATCTTCGGAGCGGCGATGCGACATCTCTCGAGTTTCGGGCCGGAGACGCGCCTGCGGCTCTTCCACGAGGTGACCGTTCCGACCGACGTCCAGCAGCGATTCACCTACGTCGGTTGCCACGACGAGACGGGTCTGCTGCGCGCACGGTAGGGACGATCGGATGCCACGACCCCGCGCTCCCCAGGCCCCGGGGCCGTGGCATCCGTGCGTCCGTCCTCCTGCGCGAGTCGCCACGTTTTGTCGCTTGCGAGCCTCCCGAGGCGACCCATCTTGGCGCCTCACGCGTGTGATGCCCCCGGTCAGCCGTCCGCGTGGCGATCGAGGAACGAGAAGACCTCCGCGTCGTCGACGCCCGGGAACATCCCGCGGGGGAGCGGCGAGAACATGTACTGGTGCACGCGGGCGCTCGGCCAGGCCTTGCCCGACCAGCGCTCCGCGGCTTCGGTGTCGGGGCGGCGGCAGCACGACTCGTCGGGGCAGTGCGAGACGCCCCGCTTCGTGGTCTCGCGTCCGCGGAACCACCGAGCGTCGTCGAACGGCACGCCCACGGTGATCGAGAAGTCGCCGCTCGAGGTCGTTCCCGTCTGGCTCGAGCACCAGTAGGTTCCGGCGGGAGTGTCGGTGTACTGGTAGTGCTCGGTGGTGCGGTTGTGCTCGTCGAAGGCGGACCGCGCCGAGAACTTCTTGCACACGATCTGCCCTTCCACCGAGCCGGTGACGTCGGTGGGCAGGGGGAGGTCGTCGTTCTCGTAGACGCGCGAGATCGCACCGTCGCCGTCGACGCGCATGAAGTGCAGGCGGATGCCGAGGTGCACGGTCATCAGGTTCGTCATGCGCATCGCGGCTGCTTCGTGGGTCACCCCGAACGCGTCGCGGAAGTCCTCGACGGCGAGGTTGCGGTCCTTCTTCGCCTGCGTGAGGAAGGCGACCGAGCTCGTCTCGGGCATGAGGCAGCAGGCGGCGTAGTAATTGATCTCGAGGCGCTGCTGCAGGAAGTCGGCGTAGTCGGTGGGCGGGCGGTGTCCGAGCAGACGGTGCGCCATCGCTTGCAGAGCCATCGATCGCAGGCCGTGGCCGCCCGGGATTGACGCGGGAGGCAGGTAGATGCGCCCGTTCTCGAGATCGGTGACCGAGCGCGCCGAGTGCGGCAGGTCGCTGACGTAGATGAGTTCGAAGCCCAGCTGTTCCGCCATGATGCTCACCGTGCGGTGGGTGAGGGCGCCGGTCGAGTGCCCCGCGGCCTTGAGCTGCTTCTCGGCGAGACGTTCGATCTCGGGCAGGTGGTTCGACGTCTCCCGCATGCGCAGGCGCAGTTCGGTGTTGGCGCGGCGGGCTTCTTCGGGGCTGGCGATCGTCTCGCGCTCGCGCCGTTGCAATTCGCGGTGCAGGCCCAGCACGGCCTCGATCGTGTCGTCGCTCGTTCCCTTGGTCACTTTGACGGGAGGGATGCCGAGCTGCCGGAAGAACGGACTTGTCTGCGCCCGCTCCAGCTCGATCTCGAGGGCCGCCCGGCGGTTCGGGGGCTCCCGCGAGAGGAGCTCGGTGACCTCGGTCTCGGTGGCCCGCGCGATCTCCTGCAGGAGGGAGAGCTTCGGTTCGCGTTTGCCGTTCTCGATGAGGCTCAGCTGGCTGCCGGCGACGCCGACCATCGCACCGAGCTCGTCGAGGGTGTAGCCGCGCGCGAGTCGGTGGTGCCGGATGCGGTGCCCCAGGGTCGTGAGTTCGAACGACGATGCCATTCCTTGACCATATCGAAAGATCGTTGATTCTTACGGGCAAATTTCTCGGAAAGAAGTCGCTCGCGCGCCCAACATGGAGGAAGACCACCGATTTCGCTCTCAACCGAGGAGAACGACATGGCACTCGCCGACATCTTCAACTCCACCCCGCGCACCGCCGCGCCCGTCACCCGTGCGGGCCGCGTGGCTCGCGCCGGCCACGGGGAACGCCCCGCCGTCGAAGGCCCCGGCCTCGCCGCCCTCACCGCGTGGGTCGACCAGGTCGCCGCCCTCACCCAGCCCGACCGCATCCACTGGGTCGACGGCTCGGCCGCCGAGAACGACGCCCTGCTGCGCGAGATGGTCGACGAGGGCAAGCTCATCAAGCTCAACCCCGAGTGGCGTCCCGGTTCGTACCTCGCCCGCTCGCACCCCGGCGACGTCGCGCGCCTCGAGTCGCGCACGTACATCGCCTCGAACCGCGAAGAAGACGCTGGTCCCACGAACAACTGGATCGCCCCCGCCGAGATCCGCGAGACGCTGAACGGGGTCTTCGAGGGCTCGATGCGCGGCCGCACGATGTACGTCGTCCCCTTCTCCATGGGTGCCATCGGCGGACCCCTCAGCCACATCGGCGTGCAGATCACCGACAGTGCCTACGCGGTGGCATCCATCGGCGTCATGACCCGCGTCGGCACCGCGGTCACGCAGCAGATCGCGAACGGTGCACCCTGGGTCAAGACCGTGCACTCGGTCGGCGCGCCTCTCGCCCCCGGCCAGGCCGACGTCGCGTGGCCCTGCAACGATGAGAAGTACATCGTCCACTTCCCCGACACGCTCGAGGTGTGGTCGTTCGGCTCGGGCTACGGCGGCAACGCGATCCTCGCGAAGAAGTGCTTCGCGCTGCGCATCGCGTCGGTCATCGGCCGCGACGAGGGCTGGCTCGCCGAGCACATGCTGCTCATCCGCGTCATCGACCCCGAGGGCAAGGCGTACCACGTGGCCGCCGCGTTCCCCTCGGCCTGTGGCAAGACGAATCTCGCGATGCTGCGGCCGACGATCCCCGGCTGGCGTGTCGAGACCCTCGGCGACGACATCACGTGGATCCGCCCCGGCGAGGACGGGCGTCTGTGGGCCATCAACCCCGAGGCCGGGTTCTTCGGGGTCGCACCCGGCACCGGCGAGTCGACCAACGTCACCGCGATCGAGACGCTGTGGGGAAACACGATCTTCACCAACGTCGCGCTCCGCCCCGACGGCGACGTCTGGTGGGAGGGGCTGACCGACGAGGCGCCCCCGCACCTCATCGACTGGGAGGGCAAGCCCTGGACGCCCGCGTCGGGCCGCCCCGCCGCGCACCCCAACTCGCGCTTCACCGTCGGAGCTGCACAGTGCCCGCAGATCGCCGAGGACTGGGAGGCCCCCGAGGGTGTGCCGCTCGATGTGATCCTCTTCGGCGGTCGCCGCGCCACCAACGTGCCGCTCGTGGTGGAGGCCACCGACTGGTCGCACGGCGTGTTCATCGGCTCGACCGTCTCGAGCGAGAAGACGGCGGCGCAGGAGGGCACGGTCGGCGAGCTCCGCCGCGACCCGTTCGCGATGCTGCCGTTCTGCGGGTACAACATGGGCGACTACTTCGGTCACTGGCTGAAGGTCGGCCAGAAGCTCCGCTTCGACCGCGCGCCCCGGATCTTCCAGGTCAACTGGTTCCGCAAGGGCGACGACGGCCGCTTCCTCTGGCCCGGATTCGGCGACAACGCCCGCGTGATCGACTGGATCATCCGTCGCGTCGACGGCCAGGTCGACGCGGTCGACAGCCCCATCGGTCGTCTGCCCCGGATCGAGGATCTCGAGCTGTCGGGCCTCGACCTCCCCGCCGCCGACCTCGAGGAGCTGTTCTCGATCGACCGCAGCTCGTGGCTCGCCGAGGCCGACCTGACCGAGGAGTTCTACGACACCTTCGGCTCGCACCTGCCGGCCGCCCTGCGCGCAGAGCTCGCCGCGCTGCGCTACCGCCTGCAGCGCTCCTGAGACCGGCTCGCCCGCGCCCGTCTTGTGCGGACGGGTGAGCCCTCGAATCGACGCCCCTCCCGTTCTTGGCGCGCGGGAGGGGCGTCGATGCGCGTGCGCTCAGGATCCGGTCGGCGACTGCTCCTTCTCGCCCGGGCTGTTCGGCGTCCAGCCGTACCAGCCGGCGTCCGTCGCGATCACCGACCACGCCCCGCACGCGAACACCCGGCTCGTCGCGTAGACGTCGGGCGCGTCGTCGAGGTGCACGGTCGGGGCGGACTGTCGCTCCACCTCGACGCAGGTCTTCGGGTCGAGCGCGGAGCCGCTCCGCGTCATCGCGGTGGCGACCTCGCCGTCGCGCTTGGTCTTCAGGACGATCGCGGTCGCATCGGCGGGCAGCCAGGGCACGGTGGTGTCGGCCCGGGCGGCGAGGTCGGCCGCGTCGGTGTACTCCGCCGTGACCTCCTGCGAGAAAGCCTCCTGGATGCCGGTGCACCCGGCCAGCGAGAGGGAGAGGGCTCCACCCGCGGCGACGGCGAGGGCGAGCAGGAGCGGTGAGGTGCGGTGCGATGTCATGGGTCGATCGTGACCGGGCGGGGGGCTCGGGATCGTCGTCCCCGGGGATGATCCGGCATCCCTCGCGAGACGTATCCCCGCGGCAGCCGGCGCCGCGTCATCCTCCAGATGTACGACGGGGCGACGTGAGGTCGATGACGCGGGCCGGGGGTGATTCGTAGCGTCGGAGACATGCAGCAGCCTCCTTCCGACGCCGCGCCGATGGCCGCGCGGGTCCAGAACCTCACCAAGACCTTCGGGGCCGGCGAATCGCGCGTCCACGCGTTGGACGACGTCACCATCGGCCTCCGACGGGGCGAGTTCACGGCGATCATGGGCCCGTCCGGTTCGGGCAAGTCCACCCTCATGCACGTGATGGCGGGATTGGATGCCGCGACCTCGGGCCGCGTGTTCGTCGGCGACACCGAAATCACGGGTCTCAGCGACCTCGAGCTCACCGTGCTCCGTCGCTCGCGTGTCGGCTTCGTCTTCCAGTCGTTCAATCTCGTGCCGACGCTCGACGTGTTGGGCAACATCACGCTGCCGTTCGAGCTGGCCGGCCGATCGCCTTCGCCCGAGGCTCGACGCCGCATCGACGCGCTCGTCGAGTCGATGGGACTCGGTGACCGCCTGCGTCATCGCCCTCACGAGCTCTCCGGCGGTCAGCAGCAGCGCGTGGCCATCGCCCGGGCCTTGGCGACCCGGCCCGATCTGATCTTCGCCGACGAGCCGACCGGCAATCTCGACTCCCGCACCGGCCGCGAGGTGCTCGCGCTGCTGGGCGCGGCGAGCCGGGAGCACGGGCAATCGATCGCGATGGTGACGCACGATCCCGTCGCCGCCTCGCACGCCGACCGGGTGATCTTCCTCGGTGACGGCCGCGTCGTGGCCGACACCCCCCGCCAGAGCGCGGAGGCGATCTCGGCCTACATGCTCTCGTCCGAGGTCGGGGCGTGAGCGTCGTCGCCGAGCGGCCGGTCGGGGTGTCGCGCCCGCGCCGCCTGCCGCGCGCGGAACGCGGCCTGGGGGCATCGGTGCTCGTGGCCGCGATCTCGAGCGGCTTCGGTACGCTGCTCATCGCCGCGACGGGGTTCATCGGTGCGTGGCTGCTGGCCGCGCCGTACCTGGCGGGCCGCGAGAGCGTCGTCGCGGTCGTGGCGATCCTCAGCACGCTGCTGGTGGGCGTGGCGATGTTCGTCGCGGCGATCGTCACCACCAACACGTTCGCGACCATCGTCGCCGGGCGGACGCGGCAGATCGCTCTGATGCGCCTGATCGGGGCCTCGGCCCGATCGGAGCGGGCGCGCGTCGCTCGTCAGGGCCTCGTCGTGGGAGCCGTCGGTGCCGTCATCGGGCTGGGCGGCGGCACCGCGGCCGCGGCCGTGCTTCTGCCGGTGGCGCGTACGGTCTGGGGGATCGACGTAGGCTACGCGCTCGTCCAGCCGATGCTGGCCGCTCCCGCGGTGATCGTGACGCTCACGACGTGGGCCGCGGCCTGGGCGGGCTCGCGCCGGGTTCTCGAGGTGACCCCCCTGCAAGCGATCTCCGGGGCGACCGAACGCAATCGGAACGAGGCCGTCGGCGGTCGCGGTCGTCGCATCGCCGCGGGGATCCTCTTCGTCGGCGGCACCCTGGTGCTCGCGGCGGGAATCACCCTGGGCCTGCTGTCCCCCCTCGGCGTGGTGGTGGCGTTCGTGGGCGGCATCTTCTCCTTCACGGGACTGAGCCTCGGTGCGGCGGTGATCATGCCGCCTCTGCTGCGAGTGACCGGGCGGTTGTTCGGGCGATCCGCCGAGGCGCGCTTGGCGGCCGAGAACGCCCTGCGTTACCCGGAGCGCTCGAGCCGTATGGCGATCGGGGTCGTGATGGGCGTCACCCTGGTGACGATGTTCGCGGTCGCCTCGCAGTCGGCCCGCGAGGTGCTCATCACCTCGGGCGGCGGCGAACCCCCGGAGGAACTGCTGTCGCTCATGGACACCTTCGCCGCGATCATGATGTCGCTCGTGGCGGTGTCGGCGGTGATCGCCGCCGTCGGCCTGGTGAACCTGCTCACCCTCGGGGTGATCCAACGGCGCCGGGAACTCGGCCTGTTGCGCACCCTGGGGTTCGCCGCCCCGCAGATCCGCCGGATGGTCCTGCTCGAGGCGGCGCACCTCACCGTGACCTCGGTCGCGCTCGGTCTCGTGCTCGGCGTGGTCTACGGCTGGGCCGGGGCGCAGTCGCTGCTCGGCTCGATCGGCGTGCCGCCGCTGTTCTCGTCGCCCACGTTGATCCTGCCGAGCATCCCCTGGGTGACGGTTGCCATCGTCGCGCTGGCGACGGCGCTGCTCACCGCCGTCGCCGCCGTCACACCCACGCGCCTGGCCACCGCGGTGTCGCCGATCGACGCTCTCGCGGGCGACTGATCGGTGTGCCCCGGGTTCACGCGCCGTCGTTCAGACCAGCAGCTGATGCTTCGCGAGGTCGCGATACAGCGGAGTGGATGCCACCAGCTCGCTGTGCGTGCCCTGGCCCACCACCCGGCCGTTCTCGAGGACGACGATCAGGTCGCTGTCGACGACGGTCGACAGGCGGTGCGCGATGACCAGCAGCGTGCGGTCGGTCGCCACGGCGTCGATCGCCTCGCGCATGCGCTGCTCGTTGACGCCGTCGAGCGACGAGGTCGACTCGTCGAGCAGGAGCACCGGGGGAGCGGCCAGCAGGGCGCGCGCGATCGCGAGGCGCTGACGCTCACCGCCCGAGAGCATCACGCCGTCCTCGCCTACCGGTGCGTCGACGCCGAGGGCGTTGCGCTCGAGCACGTCGCCGAGGTTCACCGCGCGAAGGACCCGCTCGCAGTCCGCATCGGTGGCGTCGGGCGAGGCGAGGCGGAGGTTGTCGGCGATCGTACCGGCGAGCGTCGGGGCGTCCTGCTCGACGTAACCGAACCGGGCGCGCAGCTCCGTGCGTGCGAGATCACGGGCGTCGGTCCCGTCGATCAGGATCGCGCCGCTCGTCGGGTCGTAGAAGCGTTCGACGAGGGAGAGGATCGTGCTCTTGCCCGCGCCCGAGGGGCCGACGAGCGCCACTCGCGCTCCGCGCGGGACGGCGAACGACACCCCGCGCAGCACCTCGCGGTCGCTCTCCGGCTCCGCATCGCCGGCATCCAGGTGCACCTCGGCGAGCACCGAGCGCGCTTCCTGCGCGGCGGCCTCTCGCGCCTTCACGACGTGATCGGGGTAGCGGAAGCGCACGTCGCGGAACTCGACGGCCGCGGCATCCGTCATCGGAGAGGCCGCCGAGGGCCGGTCGTCGTCTTCTTCGAGGGGAAGGTCGAGCACCTCTTGGATGCGACCGAGCGCCCCGAGCGCCTGGTTCACCGAGGTGATGGCCCCGATCGCCGAGGCGAGCGGCTGCACGAGAAGGAACAGGAAGATCACGAACGTGACGAGCGATGCGACGTCGATGGCCCCGGATGCCACGCGGTACCCGCCGACGCCGAGCACGACCAACAGCGAGACCTGGAGGGCGACGAAGGCGATCGGCACGATCAGCGCCGAGACGCGGGCGATGCGCACTCCCGCCGCGTAGGCGGCGGTGGCGTTCTCGGTGACGGCGGCGATCTCGCGCTCGGTGGCGCCCGACGCGCGGATCGTGCGGATCGAGCCCACCGCCCGCTCGACGCCCGACGACAGCTCGCCGACCTTGGCCTGCTGGACGGCGGAGGCCGCGCGGATGCGTGTGCTCAGCAGCACGACCACCGCGAGCGAGGCGCCCACGACCACCACGATGAGCACGAGCAGCAGCGGGTCGATGAACGCCATCGCGATGACGGCACCGACGAGGATGAGCGCGTTGCCCACGGCATCCGCGAATCCCTGCGTGAGCACCGCATACAGCAGCGTCGTGTCGGTGCCCACGCGCGAGACCAGATCGCCCGTCCGGCGGGCGTCGAACTCGCTGATCGGCAGGCGCAGGATGCGCCCGATCAATCGGCGTCGGCTCGAGAACACGACCGCGGTGCCGGTGCGCTGCAGCAGGTAGTGCTGAAACCCCGAGATGACCGACGACAGCACCACGAACGCGACCAGCAGCCAGACCAGCGCCCCGAGGGGAACGGCCTCTTGCACGCGCGAGATGACCTGGCCCACGAGCAGCGGCTGCGCGAGGGTGGCGGCGGCGCCGAGGACGCTCAGCACCCCGACGACGACGAGCGTGCGCGTGTGTTCGAGAAGGAAGGGCAGCAGCTGACGGAACGACGCGCGCGGGCCCTCGGGCACACGGCGACCGCGCCGACCGCGCGCGGGAGCGGGAACGGACATGCTCACCTCGGGAAGAAAATGGGGTGCTTCGACCGTACCCCGCGCCATCGATCCCGTCGGTCGCGTTCCTCGCCGGTGAACAGAACACCGGATGCCACGAAGCTCAGGCCCCGCGGCATCCGGTGTGTCGAGAGCAGACGCGTTACGGCGCGGTCGCTCCCGCGGCGATGTTGTCGTCGTAGTCGACGTCCTTCGTCTCGGGCGAGAGCACGAGCGCGACGAGGGTCAGCACACCCATGGCCGAGAGGTACAGGCCCACCAACCACGGGTTGCCGTTTCCGGCCGCCCACAGCGCCACGGCCACGATCGGCGCGAGGGCCGCGCCGAGGATCGACGAGACGTTGTACGAGATGGCCGAGCCGGTGTATCGGGTGTTGGTCGGGAACAGTTCCGGCAGGACCGCGCCCATCGGGCCGAACGTCGCCCCCATGAGCAGGAAGCCGAACACGAGGAACGCCTGCACGAGGGCGCCGGTGAACTTCGCATCGGCGGCGGGCAGGAGGAACACCGAGAACAGCAGACCGAAGACGATGATGCCGATCGTCACGCCGATCAGCAGTCGCTTGCGGCCGATCGCGTCGGCGACCGGGCCGGAGAGCATCGTGAAGACGCCGAAGAACACCACACCGATGATCTGCATGATGACGAAGTCGGTGTAGCCGAAGCCGAGGCCGGGGACGTAGGTGGCGGCGTTGAACGCGGTGCCGGCCTTCTCGGCCGCGGCGGCCGCGCCCTCGGCGGTGGGCTTGGTGCCGTACGACAGGGTGAAGCTCGTCATGAGGTAGAAGAGCACGTAGGTGGCCAGCATGATGAAGGTGCCGAGGATCAGCTGCTTCCAGTTGCGGCGGATGACCTCGCCGAGCGGGAACTTGCGGATCGCGCCGCTCTTCTCGGCCTTCGCGAACGACTCGCTCTCGACGAGCTTGAGGCGCACGTAGAGACCGACGATGACCATCACGGCCGAGAACAGGAACGGCACGCGCCAGCCCCAGGTGAGGAACTCCACCGACCGCTGCGCCGTGCCGTCGGGGTGCGGCAGCGCGAAGTTGATGACGAGGAACACCGTGTTGGCGATGATGAAGCCGATCGGGGCACCCAGCTGGGGGAACGTGCCGAACAGGGCGCGCTTGCCCTTGGGGGCGTTCTCGGTCGCGACCAGGGCCGCGCCCGACCACTCGCCACCGAGCGCGAAGCCCTGCGCGAGACGCATGACCAGCAGCAGCACGGCCGCCCAGACACCGATCTCGTTGAAGGTGGGCAGGCAACCGATGAGGAAGGTGGCGACACCCATCGTGAGCAGAGAGGCCACGAGGGTCGCTTTGCGGCCGAAGCGGTCTCCGAAGTGGCCGAAGACGATCGCGCCGAGGGGGCGCGCGACCATGGCGGCGCCGAACACGCTGAACGACAGCAGCAGTGAGGTGGTCTCGTTGCCGGTCGGGAAGAAGAGGATCGGGAAGACGAGGACCGCGGCCGTGGCGTACGCGTAGAAGTCGTAGAACTCGATCGTGGTGCCGATGAGGCTGGCGGTGATGACGCGCGAACGGGGATTCGCGGGCGCTGCGGCCGATCGGGTGGAGGGAGAGGAGATGGTCATGACTGCCTGACGAGAAGGTCGATCAATCGCGTCCGGGATGGGGCGCAGCGGTGGCGCGCCGCGATCACGGGGGTGGGTGTGAGCGGGTGCGCGAAGGAGCACCGGGAACGTCCCCGAGTGAGGGGCGTCTAGACCCTCCAGTCTATGCGCGCGCTGAGCGGCCGCCGAACGGCGCCGGAGCTGTCGTCAGTGCCAGACGACCGCGAGCCCGGCGTTGAGCAGAGCCAGGATGCCGATGGGCCAGAAGATCGCGGGAGGAAGGGTGCCCGTGCGCTTCTGACGAGCCGAACCGATGCCCAGCAGCGCGCCGATGACGATCAGCACGACGAGCTTGACGCCGATCTTGGCGTAGTTGAGGTCGTGGTCGAGGCCCCACGGCGCAGAGAGGGCCAGGCCGGTGACCAGGGAGATGACGAGCGCGTAGCTCATCAACGGCGTCACGCGCGTGCGGCGGGCCACGGCCTCGACGACCCAGGCGCCGAAGAGGACGGCGAACCCGACGAGGTGGACGAGGACGACGACGCTGCGCAGGATCTCCATACCGGTCAGGGTAGGGATGCTGTGCCCTCGCCGCCAGGAAGGGGCGCCTCACCGTCGGGCGTCGCCGCGGGGGTGGGGCGGGGCGGAAAATGTGCAGCGGGGCGAACATCGTCCGCCCCGCTGCACATTTCGCGCCCCTCTGCCGCGTGTGAGCCCGGGCGCCGCGGACCGGGTTCAGCCGCGCAGGTCGCGCAGCACGAGGGCGGTGCGGATGGCGGCATCGGCCGCCTCTTCGCCCTTGTCTTCCTTCGAGCCCTCGAGGCCGGCCCGGTCGAGGCCCTGCTGCTCGTCGTCCAAGGTCAGCACGCCGAAGCCCACGGGCTTGCCCGCATCGAGGGCGACGCGCGTCAGGCCGTCGGTCGCCGCGGACGAGACGAACTCGAAGTGCGGCGTCCCGCCCCGGATGATCACGCCGAGGGCGACCACGGCATCCGCCCCGCCCTCGAAGGCCGCGCGAGCGGCCACGGGCAGCTCGAACGAACCGGGCACGCGCACGACGCGGTACGTCGCGCCGGTGGCGTCGAGCACGCGCTTCGCTCCGGCGATGAGGCCGTCGGTGATCACGTCGTGCCAGGTGCCGGCGATCACGACGACGTTCAGACCCGACGCGTCGACGCCGCCGGTCTCGGGTGCTCCACTGCCGGCCATCAGGCGCTCTCTTCCTTCATGTGCGCGAGGGCGTCGCGCAGGTCGTCCTCGGCGATGATGTGGCCCATGCGGTCGCGCTTCGTCTCGAGGTACTGGTGGTTGTTGGGTCCCACGCCCACGAGCAGGGGAACCTGTTCGACGACGTCGAGACCGAAGCCGCGCAGCTGCGCGACCTTGTCGGTGTTGTTGGTCAGCAGGCGCACCTTGTCGACCCCGAGGTCGGCCAGGATGCCGGCGGCCGCGGCATAGTCGCGCGCATCGGCGGGCAGGCCCAGGGCGAGGTTGGCGTCGACGGTGTCGAGGCCGCGCTCCTGCAGGTTGTACGCGCGCAGCTTGTTGATGAGGCCGATGCCGCGACCCTCGTGACCGCGCATGTAGATGACGATGCCGCCGTCGCGGTCGATCGTGTCGAGCGCCGCCTCGAGCTGGGGGCCGCACTCGCACTTGAGCGAGCCGAACGCCTCGCCGGTCAGGCACTCCGAGTGCACGCGCACGAGCGGTGCCTTCTCGGTGAGGTCGCCCGAGACCACCGCGAGGTGGTCGGTGCCGGTGATGCGGTCCTTGTAGGCGAGGAAGCGGAAGGTGCCGTGCGAGGTGGGGACGTTCGACTCGGCGCGCAGGCTCACGCGGCGGCGCGCGGGGGCGGTCGCCGGCAGCGGATCGGTGTCGTTCAGGTAACCGATGAGCTGCTCGATCGTGATGACCGGGATGCCGTCGCGCTCGCCGAGCTCGAAGAGCCCGGGCAGCCGCATCATGCTGCCGTCTTCCGCGACGACCTCGGCGATCGCGCCGACCGGCTCGAGACCCGCGAGACGCATGAGGTCGACCGCGGCCTCGGTGTGACCGGCGCGTTCGCGGACGCCGCCGTCGACGGCGCGCAGCGGCAGGACGTGACCCGGGCGGATGACGCTGGTGGGGGTCGCCTCGGGGTCGGCCAGCACGTTCAACGTGCGCGCGCGGTCGGCAGCGCTGATACCGGTGGTCACACCGGTCGCGGCGTCGACGCTCACCGTGTACGCGGTGCCGCGGGCGTCCTGGTTGACCTCGACCATCGGCGGCAGATCGAGGCGGTCGGCCCATTCGGCGGGCATCGGCGCGCACACGTAGCCGCTCGACCACCGGACGGTCCAGGCGAGGGCCTCGGGGGTCGCCAGCTGCGCCGAGAGGATGACGTCCCCCTCGTTCTCGCGGTTCTCGTCGTCGGCGACCAGGATCGGGCGACCCTGACGAAGGGCCTCCAGGGCCTCGGGGATGGTGGACAGGCTCATGCGGAGCCCCTCTCGGTCGATGCGGCGGCGGCCGCGGGATTCTGTGTCGTACGGAAGGCGAGCATGCGCTGCACGTGGCGCGCGAGGATGTCGGTCTCGAGGTTGACGGGGGTGCCGGCCTCGGCGCGGCCGAGCGTGGTCGCCTCGAGGGTCTCGGGGATGAGCGACACCTCGAGCCAGGGCTCGGCCTCGTCGGCCTCGCTGACGGCGCTCACGGTGAGCGAGACACCGTCGATCGCGATGGATCCCTTGTCGACCACGAGGGGCGCGAGGTGAGCCGGGATGCCGACCCGCACGACGCTCCACTGGGCTCCGGGCCGCACCTCGCGGACGACGCCGGTGCCGTCGATGTGCCCCTGCACGATGTGACCGCCCAGGCGACCGTGGGCGGCCGTGGCTCGCTCGAGATTGACCGGGCGTCCGGGGGCGACTCCGGCGAGAGTCGACATGTCGAGGGTCTGCTTCATGACGTCGGCGGTGAACCAGTCCTCGCCCTGATCGACGACCGTGAGGCACACGCCGCTGACCGAGATCGAGTCGCCGTGGCCGGCATCCGACACCGACAGGGGGGCGCGCAACGTCAGCCGCACGCCGTCGCCCGAGGGCTCGACGGCGGTGACGGCACCGATCTCTTCGACGATTCCGGTGAACATCAGGCCACTCCTTCGTTCTCGCCCGCGGTCGCGGGCACAGTCTCGGGGCTTCGGGGCCCGGGCACGGCCGGGCGGGCGACGATCAGGAGGTCGTCGCCGAGGGAGGTGACGGATGCCACCGACAGGCGCTTCGCGGCATCGATGCTCGGCACGCCCACGTCGCCGAGCGCGAGGCGCGAACCCCCGAGCAGCACGGGCGCGATGTAGACGAGCAGTTCGTCGGCGAGACCCTCGCGCATGAATGCGCTCGCGAGGGTCGGGCCGCCCTCGACGAAGACGCGCTGCACGCCCTGCTCGGCGAGGTCTTCGAGCACCGCGTGCAGGTCGTGCGTCGAGTAGAACAGGGGGTCGCGCGGGTGACGGCGCACGGCGGCATCCGAAGCGGTCTCGCTCTCTCCGACGATGACGGGCATCGGCTGGTCTTCGAGGAGCGACCCGTCGTCCGCCCTCGCGGTCAGCGCGGGGTCGTCGGAGCGTACGGTGCCAGTACCCGCGACGATCGCATCGGCCTGTGCGCGCCGCGCGTGCACGTCTCGGCGGGCGTCGGGTCCGGTGATCCACTGGCTCGTTCCGTCGGCAGCGGCGGCGCGACCGTCGAGGCTTTGCGCCCACTTCACCGTGACGTGTGGGCGGCCCGTGCGCTGCAGGTGGGTCCAGTCCCGCACGAGCTGTTCGGCGGCATCCGCCTCGGGGCCCGATTCGACGTCGACCCCGGCGGCGCGCAACCTGTCGGCACCGCCCGACGCCGCATCGGTCGGGTCGTCCAGGGCGTACACGACCCGAGCGATACCGGCTTCGATGAGCGCGAGAGCACACGGCCCGGTGCGACCGGTGTGATTGCAGGGCTCGAGGGTCACGACGGCGGTGGCGCCGCGCGCGGCATCCGGAGACAGCTGCGACAGGGCGTCGACCTCGGCGTGCGCGGTCCCGGCGCCCCGGTGGTAGCCCTCGGCGAGGATGTCACCGGCGGGGGAGAGGATGACGGCACCCACCTGGGGGTTCAGCCCGCGCGGGCCGCGCCGGGCGAGCTCCAGCGCTCGCCGCATGGCGTCGATCTCGACGGCGGATGCCATTTCCTTGTCCTTCCCGCGGAATCGGGGCAGGGCCAGCGGGAAGGCGCGTCGCGCCATCCGTGCTGCCTCCTATCCGGACTAGCGACGGATACCCGTCGCATCACCGTCGGTCCCGGAATTCCACCGGATCGGCCCCACCGCCGGAGCGGAGGGGTTCGCGGACTATCACCGCCGGTTCGGATTCTCACCGACCCCGGAGCACGTTGTTGCACTTCTGATCCTACTCAACGTGCCTTCGGCGGTTTCATTCCCGGTCATACGGCGACGTTTCGAAAGCAGCCGGCGGTCGACGCCCCGACCTACTTGAGCAACCGAGACAGGCGCCGGTCGGCCAGGAGCTTGCCGCCGGTCTGACACGTGGGGCAGTACTCGAGCGAGTTGTCGGCGAAGAACACGCTGCGCACCTCGTCGCCGCACACGGGGCAGGCCTCGCCGCGGCGTCCGTGCACGCGCATGCCGCGACGCTTCGCATCTTTCAACTCGGCGGGCGGCTTGCCGCGGGCCGCGGTGATCGCCTCGGCGAGAGTGGTCGTCATCGCCTCGAACAGGCGATCGACCTCGTCGTCGGTGAGGTTCGCTGCCAACGCGTACGGCGACATCTTGGCGGCGTGCAGGATCTCGTCGGAATAGGCGTTGCCGACTCCCGCGATGATCGACTGATCGCGCAGCACGCCCTTGATCTGCGTACGGCGCCCGTGGAGGAGAGCGCCGAACTCGGCGCGACCGAAATCGTCGTCGAGCGGATCGGGGCCGAGCCGGGCGATGCCGGGTACCTCCGCCGGGTCGGTCACCGCGTAGACGGCCAGCGACTTCTTCGTTCCTGCCTCGGTGAGGTCGAAGCCCGATCCGTCGTCGAAGCCCACGCGCAGCGCGATCGGAGTCTTGCCGGGTTTGATGAGGGTCGTCGGCAGTGCGTCGTACCACCGCAGCCAGCCCGCCTTGGCGAGATGGAAGACGAGGTGGATGCCGCCGTCGGTCGCCACGTCGACGAACTTGCCGTGCCGCTCGACGGCCGTCACCGGGGCGCCGACCAGATCGGTCAGGGGCGGGTCGTACGTCTTGAGGGCGTTGATGGCCGACACGGTGGCTTTGTCGACGCGAAGCCCCGCGAGTCGCCCCCGCAGGAACTTGACGAGCCCTTCGACCTCTGGCATCTCCGGCATGGGCCCATGGTGCCACCGACCCCCGACATCCGGTCGGGCCTTGCGGCCGGCCTAGATCACGGGCCAGGGCTGCCGGTCGCGCCGGTCGGTACGCAGCAGACCGGCCACCCACAGGTCCGACCGGCCGAGCGAATTGACGTGCGCCTGCCGCAGCAGGCCCTCGTAGCGGAAGCCGAGCGAGCGCGCGACGCGCGCCGACCCGAGGTTGCCGACGACGGCGCGCCACTCGATGCGGGCCAGTTCCGGACGCTCGGGGGAGAAGGCCCAGTCGACCACGGCTCGAGCCGCTTCGCTCGCGATGCCGCGCCCCCGCACGGTCGACGACACCCAATACCCGATCTCCGGGGCGCCGCTCGGCAGCTTGGCCAGGCCCACCATCCCGACGAGGCGTTGCTCGAGCCGGATCGCCCACGTCGCCTCCGACCCCTCGGCCCACCAGCCGTGCGCGAGCTCGACGAATGCTTCCGCATCGGCGAGCAGATACGGTGACGGCACCGTCGTGAACCGCTGGATCGCGGCATCCTGGCACTCTTCGTGGATGACGGCGACGTCGCTCACGCGCGGCGCCGACAGCTCGAGGCGGGCGGTGCGAAGGATCTCCGGTTCCATGCGGCCACGCTACCGGCGGCGGCGGACGGGTCTCGCCCCACCTCGGTGTCGGAGAAACGCGTCGGAATCGGATGCCATGAGCCCCGGCATCCGATTGCGGTGCGGTTATCCGATTCCGATGCGCCCGCCCCGGCGGCGCAGACGACGACGCCCGCACGAGCCGAGAGGTCGCGCGGGCGTCGGAGGGGAGGGGTCAGCCGCGGCGCAGCAGACCGATCCGGTCGTACACATCCGTGAGGGTCTTCTCGGCGACGGATGCCGCCTTGCCGGCGTTCACCGCCAGCACGCGGTCGAGCTCGGCGGGGTCGTCGAGCAGTTCGAGGGCGCGGGTGCGCACGGGCTCGAACTCGTTCACGACCACCTCGGCGAGGCCCTTCTTGAAGTCGCCGTAGCCGCGACCGGCGTACTCGTCTTCGATCGAGGAGACCTCGCGGCCGGTCAGGGCCGAGTAGATCACCAGCAGGTTCGAGACGCCCGGCTTCTCGTCGCGGTCGAAGCGCACCGCGCCCTCGGAGTCGGTGACGGCGCGCATGATCTTCTTCGCGCTGACCTTCGGGTCGTCGAGCAGCCACAGCACACCGGCGTCGGACTCGGCCGACTTCGACATCTTCGACGTCGGATTCTGCAGGTCGAAGATGCGGGCGGTCTCACGTCGGATCACGGGCTTGGGCACCGTGAAGGTCTCGCCGAAGCGCTGGTTGAAGCGCTCGGCGAGATCGCGCGTGAGCTCGATGTGCTGCTTCTGGTCGTCGCCGACGGGCACCACATCGGTCTGGTACAGCAGGATGTCGGCGGCCATGAGCACCGGGTAGGTGAAGAGGCCGACGTTGGTGGCATCCGTGCCGTAGCGCGCCGACTTGTCTTTGAACTGGGTCATGCGCCCGGCCTCGCCGAAACCGGTGAGGGTGGACAGCACCCACTGCAGCTCGGCGTGCGCCGGCACGTGCGACTGCACGTACAGGGTCGAGCGCGAGGGCTCGATGCCGGCGGCGATGTACTGGGCGGCGGTGCGGCGGGTCTTCTCGCGGCGCTCGGCGGGGTCGCCGGGCTGCGTCAGGGCGTGCAGATCGACGACCGAGAAGAAGGCGTCGTACTCGTCCTGGAGGTCGCGCCACTGCAGCAGGGCTCCGATGTAATTGCCGATCTGGAGGCTGTCGGCGGAGGGCTGCATTCCGGAGTAGAGGCGCTGCTGGGTCACCCCTCGATCCTAGGCGTCGGGCGGCCGGGCGTTCGCCGAGGGATCCGTGCGCCGAGGTGAGACGGGGGAGGGATGCCGACGGACGCCCGCCTCGGCCGGCCTCAGGCCCCGAGCGTGTAGTCGACGATGACGGGGGCGTGGTCGCTCCAGCGAGTGTCGTACGAGGGGGCGCGCTCGACGCTGTACGACGTGACGCGCTCGGCCAGGGCGGGCGTGGCGACGTGGTAGTCGATGCGCCAGCCGCTGTCGGTGTCGAAGGCCTTTCCGCGCATCGACCAGAACGTGTACGGCCCGTCGACCTCGCCGACGGCGCGGCGCCCGACGTCGATCCAGCCCAGGCCCGCGCCCGTCGAACCGTCGACGCCCTCGACCTGCTCGCCCTCGGGTCCGAAGAAGCGGTCGAAGTACGCGCGCTCACGGGGGAGGAAGCCCGCGTTCTTGCGGTTGCCCCGCCAGTTCTTGATGTCGAGCTCGCGGTGACCGACATTGAGGTCGCCCACCACCAGTGCCAGCTCGCGCTCGGCCTTGAGCTCGACGAGGCGGCGTTCCATGGCATCGAGGAACAACCACTTGGCATCCTGCTTCGGGGTGTCGACCTCGCCGCTGTGCACGTAGGCGCTGACGATCGTGACGGTCTCGCCGTCGATGTCGAAATCGGTCTCGATCCATCGGCCGGAGGCGTCGAGCGGCTCGGGACCGAGGTGCGTGCGGGTCTCGACACCGGGGAGGCGGCTGATGATCGCCACGCCCGCGCGGCCCTTCTGCAGCGCCTCGTCGTTGACGATCTCCCACCCCGGCAGGGCCTCAGCCAGCTGCTCGGCGGTCGCCCGCACCTCCTGCAAAGCCACGATGTCGGCGCCCGAGGCGTCGAGCCACTCGGTCATGCCCTTGCGGACGGCGGCACGGATGCCATTGACGTTGACGGAGACGATGCGTACGGAACGAGCCACCCGTTGAGCCTAACGAAGGCCTCCGACATCGAGGTCGCACGCGGCGGCGGCGGGGTACTGCTCAGTCGGGGATGAGCGACACCCGACGCGGCGCGGGGACGTCGGCCCGGGCCCGTGCCAGCTGCTTCTCCGCCGAGCGGAGGGCGCGCTTCGCGCGCCAGCGCCACGGCCACCGCGACATCGCGAGGTGCTTCTCGGCCTCGCGCACCCCGACCTGGGCGGCGATGACGAGGGCCGCCTGTTCCATCGCGAGTCGGTCCTCGGGGGAGCGCAGGGGAACGTCGCGGTCACTCGCGGACACGGCGATCCACGCGGCGGAGACGAGGATCACGATCCCGATGAAGCGGAACCACAGCAGGAACCCGATGAGCACGGCGAAGGTGGCCAGCAGAGGGTTCGACGGCGTGTAGACGAAGAGGAAGCCGGCGGCGACCTGCAGCACGACCATGCCCGTGGCGCCGACGATCGCGCCCGGCCACGTGCGTCGCCAGGTCAGGGTCGTGCCGGTGAGGAAACGGAACAGCGAGGCGAGCGCCACGGTGTTCACGCCGAAGGCCACGACGAGCGACACGACCCGCGCGCCGACCGACCAGCCGAGGGTCTCGCGATCCCACCCGATGAAACCGAACACCAGGTCGACGGCACCGGTGGTGATCGAACCGAGCAGCGCGCCCACGAGGAGGGCGATGCCGAAGAGGAGCGAGGCGACGAGGTCGCGGGCCTTCAACAGCACGTAGTTGCGCAGATCGAAGGGGAGGCCGAACGTATCGCGTACGGCTCGGCGGGTGAACGTGACGAACCCGATCGCCGTCCACACGACCACCACGACGGCCACGACACCCGTGATCGTGAGGAGTCGACCGCTCTCTTGAGCGACGGCCTCGACCTGGTCACGGTCGACGAGGCCGTTCTCGCTGATGATGCCGGGGATGTAGCTGTTGACGATGTGGATGAGGCCGTCGATCGCGGTCTTGCTGCCGCCGAGCCAGATGCCGACGCCGGCGAAGGCGAGGTACAGAGCCGAGAACACGGCGAACAGCCCCTGGTAGCTCATGCCCGCGGCGAGCAGGAACCCGTTGTGCTGCAGGAAGTGCCGCCAGACCCGGATCGGGAACCACTGCGCGATCCGAGCCGCACGGGCGATCGGCTGATCGAGGCGCTCGCGCACGGCGGTCTGCGCCGCCTCGAGCCGGTCGCGCAGCGACGCGTCGTCGTCGCGCACCGCGGGAAGCGGCCGCGGGTCGTGGCGGGTCTCGGTCACCGGGAAAGCCTAATGAATGGATGCCGTGACACCCGCGTCGCGCAGAGCTCACGGCATCCGGGATGTCAGGGCCGCTCACGCCGAACGGCGGGGCGCCGAAGCGCACCCGCCGTTCGCGAGGGGGAGGGGTCAGCGACCGCCGCGGAGGACGGCCTGCTTGACCTCGGCGATGGCCTTGGTGACCTCGATGCCGCGGGGGCACGCCTCGGTGCAGTTGAAGGTGGTGCGGCAGCGCCACACGCCCTCTTTGTCGTTGAGGATGTCGAGGCGCACATCGCCCGCGTCGTCGCGCGAGTCGAAGATGAAGCGGTGCGCGTTGACGATCGCGGCGGGGCCGAAGTACTGGCCGTCGGTCCAGAAGACGGGGCACGACGAGGTGCACGCGGCGCACAGGATGCATTTGGTGGTGTCGTCGAACACCTCGCGGTCGACGATCGACTGCACGCGCTCCTTGCCGGGCTCGGGCTTCGAGTTCGAGATGAGGAAGGGCTGCACCTCGCGGTAGGAGGCGAAGAACGGCTCCATGTCGACGATGAGGTCCTTCTCGAGGGGGAGCCCCTTGATCGCCTCGACGTAGATGGGCTGCGAGATGTCGAGATCCTTGATCAGCGTCTTGCAGGCCAGGCGGTTGCGGCCGTTGATACGCATCGCGTCGGAACCGCAGATGCCGTGCGCGCACGAGCGGCGGAATGACAGCGAACCATCGACCTCCCACTTGATCTTGTGCAGCGCGTCGAGCACGCGGTCGGTGGAGTACAGCTCCACGTCGTAGTCGACCCAGCGCGGCTCGTCGTCGACCTCGGGGTCGAAGCGGCGGATGTTGAAGGTGACCAGGAACGACTGGATCCCGGTGTCTTCGGGGGTCTCCGCGACCTCGTCCGAGGTGTCGACCTGTTCGATGACGGTGGATGCCATCTCAGTACTTCCTCTCCAGCGGCGGGTAGCGGAGCTCCCCGGCCTCGTTCTTGGTGAACACCACGGGCTTCCAGCCGAGTTCGATGTGATCGGCCGGGTGCGACGAGTGGGGGTCGCCCGACAGGTACGCCATGGTGTGCTGCATGTAGTTCTCGTCGTCGCGCGTGGGGAAGTCGTCGCGCATGTGACCGCCGCGGCTCTCTTCACGGTTCTGCGCGGAGTACACGACGACCTCGGCGAGGTCGAGCAGGAAGCCCAGCTCGACGGCCTCGAGGAGGTCGGTGTTGAAGCGCTTGCCCTTGTCGTCGACGTGGATGTTCTTGTAGCGCTCGCGCAGATCCGCGATCACGTCCATGACGTGGGCGAGGGACTCGTGCGTACGGAAGACCTGCGCGCCCTTGTCCATCTCGTCCTGCAGCGTCTTGCGGAGCACCGCGATGCGCTCGGTGCCGCTGTTGTTGCGCAGGTCCTCGATGAGGCCGCGCACCTCGGCGGCGGGGTCTTCGGGGAGCGGGACGAAGTCGGCGGTCTTGACGTACTCGACGGCGTTACGGCCGGCGCGCTTGCCGAAGACGTTGATGTCGAGCAGCGAGTTGGTGCCCAGGCGGTTGGAGCCGTGCACCGAGACGCACGCGCACTCGCCGGCGGCGTAGAGGCCAGGAACGACCGTGTCGTTGTCGGCGAGCACCTCGGCCTTGATGTTGGTGGGGATGCCGCCCATCGCGTAGTGCGCGGTCGGCATGACCGGCACGGGCTCGACGACCGGGTCGACGCCCAGGTAGGTGCGGGCGAACTCGGTGATGTCGGGGAGCTTCGTCTCGAGGACCTCGGCGCCCAGGTGGGTGCAGTCCAGCAGCACGTAGTCGCGGTGGGGACCGGCGCCGCGGCCCTCTGCGACCTCTTGCACCATGCAGCGGGCGACGATGTCACGGGGGGCGAGGTCCTTGATGGTGGGGGCGTAGCGCTCCATGAAGCGCTCACCGCTCGCGTTGCGCAGGATCGCACCTTCGCCGCGCGCACCCTCGGTCAACAGGATGCCGAGACCGGCGAGGCCGGTCGGGTGGAACTGGAAGAACTCCATGTCTTCCAGCGGCAGGCCCTTGCGCCAGACGATGCCCACGCCGTCACCGGTGAGGGTGTGGGCGTTCGAGGTGGTCTTGAAGATCTTGCCGAACCCGCCGGTCGCGAAGATGACGGCCTTCGACTGGAAGACGTGCAGCTCACCGGTGGCGAGGTCGTACGCGACGACGCCGGCCACCTGCGTCGTGCCCGCGGCATCCTTCACCGTGATGAGGTCGAGCACGTAGAACTCGTTGAAGAAGTTGATGCCGAGCTTGACGCAGTTCTGGAACAGCGTCTGGAGGATCATGTGGCCGGTGCGGTCGGCGGCGTAGCACGCGCGACGCACGGGGGTCTTGCCGTGATCGGCCGTGTGGCCGCCGAAGCGACGCTGGTCGATCTTGCCCTCGGGCGTGCGGTTGAACGGCAGGCCCATGTTCTCGAGGTCGATGACGGCGTCGATGGCCTCTTTGGCGAGGATCTCCGCGGCATCCTGGTCGACGAGGTAGTCGCCGCCCTTGATGGTGTCGAAGGTGTGCCACTCCCAGGAGTCTTCCTCGACGTTGGCGAGCGCCGCCGCCATGCCGCCCTGCGCCGCACCGGTGTGCGAGCGGGTGGGGTACAGCTTCGAGATGACGGCGGTCTTCGCGCCGGGTCCGGCCTCGATGGCCGCGCGCATCCCGGCGCCGCCGGCGCCGACGATCACGACGTCGAACTGGTGGTAGTGGACGCCGTCCTTGACGATCGAGTCCGAAGCGGTCTGAGTGCTCACGTGTGCAATACCTCTGCTGTCAGGGGAAGAAGGGATGCCGCCGGCTCAGGCCGACTGGCACACGTCCCACAGGGAGCTGCTCTCGGTCACACCGAGGCAGGGGTCGAAGGTGAAGACGACGAGCGTGCCGAGCAGGATGAGGAATCCGGCCGAGGCCCACAACGACCCGATGAGGATCTTGCGGACGGTGGCGTTGCCGACGTAGTCGTTGACGATCGTGCGCATGCCGTTGGCGCCGTGGATGAGGGCCAGCCACAGCATCAGGACGTCCCACCACTGCCAGAACGGCGAAGCGAGCTTGCCCGCGACGAAGGCGAAGTCGATCTGATGGATGCCCTCGCCGGTCATGAGGTTGACGAAGAGGTGGCCGAAGATCAGGACGATCAGCAGCACGCCGGAGGCGCGCATGTAGATCCAGCCCCACTTCTCGAGGTTGGAGCCCTTCTTGCGCACGCTGGGCGTGCGGGGCGCGGGGATCGTGGCGGCTTCTTGGGCGACGGACATCAGTGGCTCCCGGTGACGGCGCTGAAGACGTTGATCAGGTGGCGCGGCGTGAAGCCGAGCATCGTGACGACCCAGAGGCCGAGCACGCCCCACCACAGCTGACGCTGGTGACGCGTGGCCCAGGGCCAGAAGTCCACGAGGATGATGCGCAGGCCGTTGAAGGCGTGGTAAGCGATCGCGCCGACCAACGCCACCTCACCCAGACCCATGATCGGGTTCTTGTAGGTGCCGATGACCGCGTCGTAGGCCTCGGGGGAGACGCGGATGAGCGCCGTGTCGAGGATGTGCACCAGGAGGAAGAAGAAGATCGCCACACCCGTGATGCGGTGCAGAACCCAGGACCACATGCCTTCGCGGCCCCGGTAGAGAGTGCCGCGGGGCCTCTTCGAGGTGGTCTCTTTCACCGACGGCGTGGCACGTGCTGGTGCTGACACGGTCGTCCTCCCTGATCGAACACGGTGTGGGGCCCGCACGGGCTCCCAGCGTCACACGGGCGCCACTGAATACTACGTCCGGCCTATGAACGGCGGGGATTAGGGCCACCTAAGACTCTCTCGATATCGAGATATCTGCGGATGCCGATTCGCCGAGCGCCACCGCGCGTCCCGCCTCCGGTGGGCTCGCAGACACGACCGCTAGGGTCGGAGCCATGGCAGACCCCGCTATCGACGACTTCTACGCCGTGATTCCCGCCGGAGGGATCGGCAGCCGCCTGTGGCCTCTTTCCCGTGCCGACGCACCCAAGTTCCTCCACGACCTCACCGGGTCGGGCCAGACGCTGCTGCGCGACACCTGGGACCGGCTCGCCCCGCTCTCGGGCGAAGGGCGCATCGCGGTCGTGACCGGCCGCGCCCACCGCGCAGCCGTCGAGCGCGAGCTGCCGGGTGTACCCGATCACAACGTCTTCCTCGAGTCCGAGCCGCGCGATTCCTCGGCGGCCATCGGCCTCGCCGCGGCCATCCTCGTCCGTCGCGAGCCCGACGTCATCATCGGCTCGTTCGCGGCCGACCACGTCATCCGCCAGACCCGCCAGTTCGAGTTCGCCGTGCGGCAGGCCGTCGCGGTCGCGCGCGAGGGATACATCTGCACGATCGGCATCCAGCCCGCCGAACCGTCGGTCGGGTTCGGCTACATCAAACAGGCCGGTGAACTCATCGTCGACGGCGCCCCCGAGGCCTACGTCGTCGAGCGGTTCGTCGAGAAGCCCGACCTCGACACGGCGAAGCAGTATTTCGCCGACCGCGCCTACCTCTGGAACGCCGGCATGTTCATCACTCGTGCCGACGTTCTCCTGGCGGAACTCGCCGTCAACGAGCCGGAGCTCCACGCGGGTCTGCTCGAGCTCGCCGAGGCGTGGGACGACCGCGACCGTCGCGGCCCCGCCGTCGACCGCATCTGGCCGGGCCTGAAGAAGATCGCGATCGACTACTCGGTGGCCGAGCCCGCCGCCGAGAAGGGCCGCCTCGCGGTCATCCCGGGGCACTTCGACTGGGACGACGTGGGCGACTTCGCGAGCCTGTCGAAGCTCAACTCCTCGGGGGGTCGGAACGAACTCGCGATCCTCGGCGAGGACGCGCGCGTGCTCTCCGACGCCTCCAGCGGCATCGTCGTCTCGCAGACGAAGCGCGTCATCAGCCTCATCGGCGTGCGCGACATCGTCGTGGTCGACACGCCGGACGCCCTGCTCGTCACCACGAGCGAGAACGCCCAGCGCGTGAAGGGCGTCGTGGACGCGCTCAAGCTCACGGGTCGAGGCGACGTCCTCTAGCGCCGACGCTCGAAACGGTTCTGAGACCGGATGCCACACTTCGTGGCATCCGGTCTCTCGTTTGGCGCGATGTGTGGCGGGGGCGTGACGCGAGATTGCGTCTTTGTAACCATTGGCGCACGCGGGGGGTCCCGGCACGCAAGCGCGGCGACACAGTAGGTAACGTGACGGGATCGTCCCTCAAACCCGTTGGGGGCATCCGTCTTGGAGGACCATTCGTGAAGACCACGAAGAAGGCCGTCGTCAGCGGCCTCGCCATGATCGGCGCCGCCGTGCTGCTCGCCGGTTGCGGCGCTGCGCCCGAGAGCAACGGCTCGACCGCTGCGGCCGGGGGAGACCTCGTCGAGGGCTTCACCCCTTGCATCATCTCGGACGACGGCGGCTGGAACGACCGCTCGTTCAACCAGTCGGCCAAGGAAGGCATCGACAAGGCCGCCAAGGAGCTCGGCGTCAAGGCGATCGACGTGGAGTCGAGCTCGGCCAACGACTACGCCCCGAACCTCGAGAACCTCGTCGCCGAGGGCTGCACGTTCATCGTCGCGGTCGGCTTCAAGCTCAGCGCCGACACCGTCGCGTCGGCCAAGGCCAACCCGAACCTGCAGTACGCGATCATCGACGACCGTGCCGACACCGACAACGACGGCAAGACCGACGCGCCGAACATCAAGCCGCTGCTGTTCGACACCGTCCAGGCCGCCTACCTCGGTGGATACGCCGCCGCCGCCTACTCCGCCGAGAACGGCGTCAACAAGGTCGGCACCGTCGGTGGCATCCCGATCCCGCCCGTCACCATCTTCATGGACGGCTTCGTCGACGGCGTGAAGAAGTTCGACGAGGACAAGGGCGCCAGCGTCCAGACCTTCGGCTGGGACGTCGCCGCGCAGAACGGCTCGTTCACCGGTGCGTTCGCCGCCAACGACGCGGCCAAGCAGGCCGCTCAGGGTCTGCTCGACCAGGGCGTCGACGTGCTCCTGCCCGTCGGTGGCCCGATCTACAGCAGCGCCGCCGACGCGATCCGCGACAGCGGCTCGAAGAGCGTCATGCTCGGTGTGGACTCCGACCTGGCCAAGGCCGACCCGAACGTGTCGGACCTGGTCCTGACCTCGATCCTCAAGCGCATCGACACCGCCGTGTACGACTCGGTCACCCAGGCCGCCAAGGGCGACTTCGACGTGACGCCGTACGTCGGCACCCTCGAGAACGACGGCGTCGGCCTGGCCGACTTCAACTCGAAGTTCACCCTGCCTGCCGGTCTGCAGGACGAGCTGTCGGCTCTGCGCGAGCAGATCGTCTCCGGCTCGCTGAAGGTCACCTCGCCCAGCTCGCCGTAAGCAGCACGTCTCGCGTCGCGGTCGCTCGGACCAGGAGTCCGGGCGGCCGCGGCCGTGAGGCCCAGAGAATCAGCCGCGGTCACTCGGACCAGGAGTCCGAGGGACCGCGGTTTCTTTCCGTCTTCTTAACGTCTTCGAATAGGGTGCACAGCATGAAGCTCGAGCTCCGCGGCATCACCAAGCGGTTCGGGTCCCTGGTTGCGAACGACCACATCGATCTGGTCGTCCAGCCTGGTGAGATCCACGCTCTCCTCGGAGAGAACGGTGCCGGTAAATCCACACTCATGAACGTCCTCTACGGCCTGTATCAGGCCGAGGAGGGCGAGATCCTGCTGGACGACGTCGTCCAGCGCTTCCGCGGCCCCGGCGACGCCATGGCCGCGGGTATCGGCATGGTGCACCAGCACTTCATGCTCATCCCCGTCTTCACCGTCGCCGAGAACGTCATGCTCGGTCACGAGAACACCAAGACCCTGGGTGCGCTCGACCTGAACGCGGCTCGGAAACACGTCCGCGACGTGGCGCAGCGTTTCGGGTTCGAGGTCGACCCCGACGCCCTCGTCGGCGACCTGCCCGTGGGCGTGCAGCAGCGCGTCGAGATCATCAAGGCCCTGTCCCGGGATGCCAAGGTGCTCGTGTTCGACGAGCCCACGGCCGTGCTCACTCCGCAGGAGACCGACGAGCTCATGGGCATCATGCGTCAGCTGCGCGATGAGGGCACGTCCATCGTGTTCATCACGCACAAGCTCCGCGAGGTGCGCGAGGTCGCCGATCGCATCACGGTCGTCCGCCTCGGCAAGATCGTCGGCGAGGCCGAGCCTACGGCGAGCAACGGCGAGCTCGCCTCGCTCATGGTGGGGCGCGCCGTCGAGCTGACCGTCGTCAAGGACGCACCGAAGGCGGCGGCATCCGGCGGTCTGACGGTGCGCAACCTGCGCGTCGTGACCGCGGACGGCACCGTCGTCGTCGACGACGTCGACCTCGACGTGCGGCCCGGCGAGATCCTCGCCGTCGCCGGTGTCCAGGGCAACGGTCAGACCGAACTCGTGGAGGCCATCGTGGGTCTCGCCGAGGGCGTGACGGGCACCGTCGACCTCGACGGCGCCGACCTCGTGGGCAAGAGCGTGCGCGCGATCCTCGACGCGGGCGTCGGATTCGTTCCCGAGGACCGCAAGGAAGACGGACTGGTGGGCGGCTTCTCCGTCGCCGAGAACCTCATCCTCGACCGCTCCTCCGATTCCGCGTTCGTCTCCGGCGGCACGATCAAGCGCGCCGCGCTCACCGCCTTCGCTCGCGACCGCATCGCGGAGTACGACATCCGTACCCAGTCGGCATCCACCCCGGTCGGAACCCTCTCGGGCGGCAACCAGCAGAAGGTCGTCATCGCCCGCGAGATGAGCCGTCCGCTGAAGCTGTTCGTCGCCGCCCAGCCCACCCGCGGCGTCGACGTCGGCTCGATCGAATTCATCCACAAGCAGATCGTCGCCGCGCGCGATGCGGGCGTGCCCGTGATCGTCGTGTCGACCGAGCTCGATGAGATCGCCGCCCTCGGCGACCGCATCGCGGTCATGTACCGCGGCGGCATCGTGGGCATCGTGCCGGGGAACACCCCGCGCGAGGTCCTCGGGCTCATGATGGCGGGCGAGCAGCCCGCGGAGGAGACAGCGTGAGCGGCCACAACCCGAGCACGGGCGCGACCGGGGACGCAGGTCTCCCGCCCGAGCAGCTGCCGACCGCATCGGGGCCGTTGACCGGCCACAGCCCGGCCGAGACGCCCGCGCCGCCCCGCACGAACCAGTTCCTCACCGAGCTGCTGCGTTCGTCGTGGATCACGACGCTCCTCGCCGTCGTCGCGGCGATGATCGTGGGTGGCATCCTGATGGCGGCCACGAATGACCAGGTGCGCGAGACCTCCGGCTACTTCTTCGCGCGGCCCGGCGACATGCTGGGCGCGATCTGGAACTCCGTCTACGGCGGGTACGAGGCGCTGTTCCGCGGTGCGGTCTTCAACTCCCGCGTCTCCGACTTCGGCGCGCAGATCCGCCCGCTCACGAACACTCTCGGGTTCGCGGCTCCGCTGATCGCGGCCGGTCTCGGCGTCGCCCTCGCGTTCCGGGTGGGACTGTTCAACATCGGTGGGCGCGGTCAGATCCTCATCGCCTGCGCCTTCGCCGGTCTCATCACCTTCAACCTCAACCTGCCGATGATCATCCAGTTGCCGCTCACGCTCGTCGCGGGTATCGCGGGTGGAGCGATCTGGGGCGGCATCGTCGGCCTGCTGAAGGCGCGCACGGGGGCGCACGAGGTGATCCTCACGATCATGCTCAACTACGTCGCCTACTACTTGGTGACGTGGATGGTGCGCACCCCGGGACTGCTGCAGCGTCCCGCGGGCGACCAGCCGATCTCGGCGGCAACACCCGCCAACGCCCAGTTCCCCAAGCTCCTCGGGCCGCAGTTCCCCCTTCTCGACCTCGGCTTCGTGCTCGTCGTGATCGCCACCGTGTTCGTCTGGTGGCTCATGGAGCGCTCGAGCCTCGGTTTCCGCCTGCGCGCCGTGGGCGAGAACCCGCACGCGGCTCGCGCCGCCGGCATCTCGGTGCCCCGCATGTACGTCTACGCGATGCTCTTCGCGGGAGGTCTCGCGGGTCTCGCCGGTATGAATCAGATCCAGGGCGCGGTGACCACGGGCTTCGACGGTCTCATCGACTCCGGCATCGGCTTCGACGCCATCACCGTGGCCCTCCTCGGCCGCAGTCGTCCGTGGGGCGTGTTCGCCGCCGGCATCCTGTTCGGGGCTCTCAAGTCGGGTTCGTTCACGATGCAGGCGTCGCAGGGCATTCCCGTCGACATCGTGCTCGTCGTGCAGGCCCTCATCGTGCTCTTCATCGCGGCCCCGCCGCTCGTGCGCACGATCTTCTTCCTCCCCAAGAGCGAGGCCGAGCGCGCGGCCAAAGACCGGGCCAAGGCGGCCAAGAAGGCGGTGGCGGCATGACCGCGACGCATCTCGCGGATGACGCGATCCAGCTGACCACGGTGCGCGTGCGCCACATCAAGCTGGCCGTGAGCCTGGCGGTCGTGACCGTGCTGCTCGCCCTGCTGTTCGCCCTCGTCCCGCGTGACGGGCAGAGCACCTTCCGCCTCGGCGATCCGGCCTCGAACATCGACCTCGGTAGCGTCGCGGTGCCCACCGCGATCACCAGCTGGGGCGTGCTCGTGCTGCTCGTGCTCCTGGCCGCCTGGTCGGTCTGGGACGCCGTGAGCTACCGCCGCACCCCGCTGTGGCTGCCGATCGCCTTCGGCGCGCTGGCCGTGTTCGCCTTCCTCGTGTGGGCGGCGGCCGACGGCCTCGTTCCCGTCACCGGGCTGCTGTTCGGAGCGCTCTCGCTCTCGGTCCCGCTGATCTTCGGCGCGCTGGGCGGCGTGATCGGCGAGCGGGTCGGTGTCGTGAACGTCGCCATCGAGGGGCAGTTCCTGTTCGGGGCGTTCAGCGCCGCGCTCGTGGCATCCCTCACCCGCAACCCCTTCCTGGGTCTCGTCGCGGCCATGGTCGGCGGCGTCCTCGTGGCCTTCGTGCTCGCGGCCTTCTCGATCAAGTACCTCGTCGACCAGGTGATCGTCGGTGTCGTGCTGAACGTGCTCGTCACCGGCCTCACCGGCTTCCTCTACGGCGCGCTGCTGGTCCCGAACGAGGACGTGCTGAACCGCCCGGAGCGCTTCCCCCGCATCGAGATCCCCCTGCTGGGCGACATCCCGATCATCGGACCGGTGCTGTTCAACCAGACGTTCATCGTCTACCTCATGTACGCCGTCGTCGCGGTGGTCGCGTGGGGCCTGTACCGCACGCGGTGGGGCCTGCGCCTGCGCGCCGTGGGCGAGCACCCCCAGGCCGCCGACACCGTCGGAATCAAGGTCAACTCGAGCCGCTTCTGGAACGTCTCGCTCGCCGGTGCGATCGCCGGTATCGGCGGTGCGTATTTCACGCTCGTCTCGGTGGGGCAGTTCACCAAGGAGATGACCGCGGGCCTGGGCTTCATCGCCCTCGCCGCCGTCATCTTCGGGCGCTGGGACCCGATCCGCGCGACGCTCGCCGCGCTGCTGTTCGGTTTCGCGACCAACCTGCAGAACCTGCTGACGGTGCTGCGCACCCCCATTCCCAGCGAGTTCATGCTCATGCTGCCCTACATCGTGACCATCATCGCGGTGGCGGGTTTCGCCGGCCAGATCCGGGGCCCCGCAGCCGCCGGAAAGCCCTACATCAAGGGCTGACCCCCCTTCCCTTCACGAGAGGACCCCCCACTCCACGATGACCGACATCGACTGGGACGAACTTCGTTCGGCCGCCACGGATGCCATGCACCGCGCGTACGCGCCCTACTCACGCTTCAAGGTGGGCGCCGCGGCGCTCGTCGCCGATGGGCGCATCGTCTCGGGGTGCAACGTCGAGAACGCCTCCTACGGTGTGACGCTGTGCGCCGAGTGCGGTCTCGTGTCCGACCTGCACATGAGCGGGGGCGGCCAGCTCGTGGCCTTCGTCTGCGTCGACGGGGAGGGGCGCACGCTCATGCCGTGCGGCCGCTGCCGTCAGCTGCTGTTCGAGCACGCGATCCCGGGCATGCTGCTCGAGACCGTCAGCGGCATCCGGACCATCGACGAGGTGCTGCCCGACGCCTTCGGCCCGCGCGACCTCGAGGAGGCCGCACGATGAGCGCCGAGCAGTACGACGCGGTCGACATCATCCGCGCGCAGCGCGACGGACGCGCCATCACCGAGGGCGAGATCCGCTGGCTGGTCGACGCGTACACGCGCGGCTACGTCATGGACGCGCAGATGTCGGCGTTCACCATGGCGGTGCTGCTGAACGGCCTCGGTCGTGACCAGATCCGCGTGCTCACCGACGCCATGATCGCCTCGGGTGAGCGCATGGACTTCGGTTCCCTCGGCAAGGTGACCGTCGACAAGCACTCGACCGGTGGCGTGGGCGACAAGATCACCCTGCCGCTCGCCCCGCTGGTCGCCGCTTTCGGCGTCGCGGTGCCGCAGCTCTCGGGTCGGGGACTCGGCCACACCGGGGGCACCCTCGACAAGCTCGAGTCGATCCCCGGTTGGCGCGCGGCGCTGTCGAACGACGAGATCATGGCGCAGCTGCGCGACGTGGGCGCGGTCATCTGCGCCGCCGGCACGGGCCTCGCTCCCGCCGACAAGAAGCTCTACGCCCTCCGCGACGTCACCGGCACCGTCGAGGCGATTCCGCTGATCGCCTCGAGCATCATGTCGAAGAAGATCGCCGAGGGCACCGACTCCCTCGTGCTCGACGTGAAGTTCGGCTCGGGCGCCTTCATGCAGGACATCGACCGCGCGCGCGAGCTCGCCGAGACGATGGTCGCGCTGGGCACGGATTCGGGTGTGAACACCACGGCCCTGCTGACCGACATGAACACCCCGCTGGGTCTCGCGATCGGCAACGCCAACGAGGTGCGCGAGTCGGTCGAGGTCCTCGCCGGCGGCGGTCCGGCCGACGTCGTCGAGCTGACGGTGGCCCTGGCCCGCGAAATGCTCACGCTGGCGGGCCAGCCCGACGCCGACGTCGAGGAAGCACTGAAGGACGGCCGCGCGATGGACGTCTGGAACCGCATGATCCGTGCGCAAGACGGAGATCCGGATGCCGACCTCCCCGCGCCCCGCGAGACCCACACGGTCCTCGCCGAGCGTTCGGGCGTCGTCTCGCGCGTCGAGGCCCTCCCGTTCGGGATCGGTGCGTGGCGTCTGGGCGCGGGTCGCGCCCGGGCGGAGGACGCCGTCGTGCACGCGGCGGGCATCGACCTGCACGTCACCATCGGCCAGTCGGTGACCGCCGGTCAGCCGCTGTTCACCCTGTCGGCGGACGACGAGTCGCGTTTCGAGCGCGCGCTCGGCGCCGTCGAGGGCGCACTCGAGATCGGCGACACCGCCCCCGCGGCAACGCCCATCGTGCGCGAGCGCATCACCGCGTGATGGCATCCGGAAAGAAGGACACCGTGGCATCCGAAGACTTCCGCATCGGCCGGACGAAGATCGCCGAGCTGCCGAAGGTCTCGCTGCATGATCACCTCGACGGGGGCCTCCGCCCGCAGACGGTGCTCGAGCTCGCCGACGAGATCGGTCTCGACCTGCCCGCCGACGACGCGAAGGGCCTCGAGGCGTGGTTCTCCGACCACATCGACGGCGGCTCGCTCGAGGACTACCTCGAGAAGTTCTCGGTCACCGTCGGCGTCATGCAGACCCGCGAGGGCCTCGTACGCGCGGCCAAGGAGTTCGTCGAAGACCTCGCGGCCGACGGCGTGGTCTACGGCGAAGTCCGATGGGCTCCCGAGCAGCACCTCACCCGCGGCCTCAGCCTCGACGACGTCGTGGACGCCGTGCAGGAGGGGATCGAGCAGGGCGAGGATGCCGCCGACGCACGCGGGCGGGACATCCGTGTCGGACAGCTGCTGACGGCCCTGCGCCACAACGACAACGCGCGCGACATCGCCGAGCTCGCCGTCTCGTGGCGCGGACGCGGCGTGGTCGGCTTCGACCTGGCGGGGCCGGAGGACGGGTTCCTGCCGCAGCGGCATCGCGAGGCGTTCGACTACCTGGCCGAGCAGTTCTTCCCCACGACCGTGCACGCGGGGGAGGGGGCGGGATTGGCATCCATTCGCTCCGCCCTCCTCGACGGTCGGGCGCTCCGCCTCGGCCACGGCGTGCGCATCGCCAACGACCTCGACGTCGTCTCGCGCGAGGGCGAGGAGGTGCAGGTCACCTTCGGCGACCTCGCCCGCTGGGTGCGCGACCGCGAGATCACGCTCGAGCTGTCGCCGACGTCGAACCTCCAGTCGGGAGCCGTCACGGCGTGGGGCGACACGATGGACGCCCACCCGTTCGACCTGCTGTACCAGCTCGACTTCTCGGTGACGGTGAACGTCGACAACCGGCTGATGAGTGCGACCACGCTCACTCGCGAGTTGGGCTTGCTGGCGCAGGCGTTCGAGTACGACCTCGACGACCTCGAGGCGTTCCAGCTGAACGCGGCCGCCGGCGCCTTCCTCCCGGTCGAGGAGCGCGAGGAGCTGATCGAGATCATCTCGGAGGGGTTCCACCGCTGACGCGGTGCGGGCGGCGCTCACCGGTTTCGGTGGGCGCCGTCGTCGTTTCCTAGGAACGGGCGGCATCGAGCTCGCCCGTGCCGAACTCCTGACCTTCCGCGCTGCACGCGCCGTGCGTCGGCGGCGATGGTGTCTGAGGTGCGAGGTTCTCAGAAGTTTCGCCACATGACCGTCCGCGAGACCGCGGGCGGAGTCAGGGCCGCGACAGGAAGCCCGCGAGCTGCTCGGCGATCACCCGGTCGACCTCGGCGGGGTCGATCGTGGGGGTGCCATCGCCGGGTTGCGGACCGTAGGAGCCGAACGAGGCGTGCGAGGCGCCGGGGATCTCGACGAAGGTCGCGGTCGCGGGGAGTTCGCCCTTGGCATCCGCGATCTTCTGCGGGGTGGACAGGCCGTCTTCGGATCCCGAGAGGCTGAGGACGGGAAGGCCGGATGCCGACAGGTCGTTCGCGCAGTACGAGGCGAAGAGCACCAGGGCGTCGGCGTCGCCGGCGAGTTGGCAGGCGCGGACGCCGCCGAGGGAATGACCGCCGACAGCCCAGGTCGACACGTCCGGCGCGAGGTCGGTGAACGTCGACAGGGGACGGGGATCGAAGAAGGCCAGGTTGAGCCAGGGGCGCGTGATCACCACGGTCACACCGTCGTCGACGACCGTGTCCGCGAAGGTGGCGATGTACCCCTCCGCCTCGACCTTCGCGCCCGGGATGAAGACCAGTCCCTGCCCGGTCGCCCCCGTCGCGGGGGAGAGGACGATGCCCGCACCGTCATCGGTGATCGTCAGAGCCGGGTTCGCCCGGGCCTCGGCGAGCGGGCCGGGCTCGGCGCCCATCACTCCCACCTGGGTGTAGATCAGGATGCCGACGACCAGCAGCACGACGAGAGCGCCCAACCCGCCGAGAGTCCACCGCAGCCACCGCCGGGGACGGCGAGGAGCGCGCGCAGGAGGGGGATCGGCGGGGGTCTCGCTGGGGGTCACTTCTCGAGCGTATCCTCGCCGGTCGGCGTCGAGGCGCGCGGTACCCACCACCGAAACGCCTCCGCCGATGTGGCGCGCGGGGCGGCACATCGGCGGAGGTTCGGAGCGCAGCGGGTGTCAGGCGGGAAGGGCCGCCTTGCGGGCCGACACGATCTCGACGATGCGCGCGTACAACGGGTGCTCGACGTCGAGGCCGGTGACCTCGGCGGTGAACGTCTCGGCGTCGAGCTCGCGCAGCATCCGCTGCAGGTCGACGGCCTGGGCGTCCTCGGCATCCGAGAACTCCAGAGCCGCGGCCATCGCGGACACCAGCGCATCGACGGGAAGACCCCGGTCGACGGCTTCGGCCGCCGGGCCCACGAAGCGCTCGTGTCGCGAGAGCTTGCGCAGGGGCTGCCGACCCACTCGCCACACGGTGTCGGGGAGGGCGGCGTTGCGGAACCGGCGCAGGATCGTCGCGCGGTACTCGCCCTGCACGTCGGCGTCGAGCTCGTGCTTCTCGACGAGCAGAGCGCTGGTCTCCTCGAGGGCCGCCTCGACCTTGGCCGCGATCTCGTGGTTCGACAGAGCGTCCGAGATGCGGTCGATCCCGGCCTGCGCGCCGAAGTACGCCGTGGTGGCGTGCCCGGTGTTGACCGTGAAGAGCTTGCGCTCGATGTAGGGCTCGAGGTCGTCGACGAAGTGCGCACCGGGGATGTTCGGCGGGGTGTCTCCGAACGGCGGTCGCTCGATCGCCCACTCGTAGAAGGGTTCGACCGTGACGTCGACGCCGCCGCCGGACTGGGCCGGGACGATCCGGTCGACCGCGGTGTTGGCGAAGACCGCACGGGATGCCAGTGCATCCCACGACTCGCCCGAGAGCTCGACCACGTGCTCGCGCAGCTGATCGGTCGCGCCGATCGCGTTCTCGCACGCCATGATCTGCAGCGGGGGGAGGGAGGGGTCGCGGAGGGCGAGACCCGCCACGATGTGCGGGGCCACGAACTTCAGGATCGTGGGGCCGACGGCGGTGGTCACCACGTCGGCGGTCGCGATCTCGTCGACGAGCGCCTCGGCATCCACCGAACTGTCGATCGCGCGGAAGCCGGTCACCTCCTTGTCGACGCCCCCCTCGCCCACCTCGTGGACGGTGTAGGACGACGCCGAATTGATGGCCTCGACCAGGGATGCCGAGACGTCGGAGAAGACGAGCTCGTAGCCGCCCTCGTGCAGGAGCAGGCCGACGAAGCCGCGGCCGATGTTCCCGGCGCCGAAATGGACGGCCTTCATGCGTTGACGGAACCCGAGAGGGCCTCGAACAGCTCCTCGGGCGAGGAGGCGGCCTTCAGACGCGCGACGTCGTCTTCCTCGGAGAAGAGGATGGCGATCTGCGAGAGGATCTCGAGGTGCTCGTCGCCCTTGCCGGCGATGCCGATTACGAAGGTGACGGGCTCTCCGCCCCAGTCGACACCGCCGTCGTAGCGGACGACCGACAGGCCGGAGGTGAGGATGGCCTGCTTGGTCTCGTTCGTGCCGTGGGGGATCGCGAGCTCGTTGCCCATGTACGTCGACACGGTCTCTTCACGCTGCTGCATGGCGGCGAAGTACTCGGCGGTGACGGCGCCGGTGGCCTGCAGCAGGTCGGCGGCTTCCTTCATCGCCTCCTCGCGGGTGGCGCTGCCGGGGTGGATGCGGACGGATTCGCTGCGGAGGACGTCTGACATGGTTCTCGCCTTTCTCGTCGTGCTGTCCAGCCTCGCAAAACGCGGGCCGGACGGGAAGACGCCAGGGGCCGGGCTGACGCACCGGCCCCTGGCGTGCTAGGGGTTACTTCGCTTCGTGCTGCGCGCGCACCATCTCCACGACCTCGTCGTAGCGCGGCGAGTTCATGAAGTTGTCGACCGAGACGTGCACCGAATCGGGCGACTGCGCCTTCGCACGGTCGGTGAGCTGGTTCTGCGTGATGACCAGGTCGGCCGAGCCGTCGAGGTTCGCGATCGCCTGGTTGGTGACCGTGACGCCGTCGATGCCGGCCTTCTTGATCTTGTTGCGCAGGACGCTCGCGCCCATGGCGGACGAGCCCATGCCGGCGTCGCACGCGAACACGATGTTGTTCAGCTGCTTCGTGGCGACGGCGCCGCCTTCGAGCCCGCCGAGCGCCGCATCGACGTCGCGATCGGCCGTCTCGGTGGTGCCCGAGCCGGTGGTGCCGGCGGCACGGGTGCGGAGGGCGCCGAGGGCCGACGACTCCTTGCCCTTGTTCGCCGCGGTCTGGTCGATGGCCGCAGCGAAGCTGTCGCCCTCGGCCTCCTGGTCGCGCTTGCGCGAGGCGCGGAGGATGACGCCGGCCACGAGGAAGGTCACGGCGGCGGCCACGACGACCGAGAGGTAGACCACCAGGAGGTTGGCGGGACCGGCGCCGATGGCGGCGACGGTGACGGCGATGATGCTGCCGGGAGCGGCCGGGAAGGCCAGGCCACCCTGGAAGATCATGTTCGTCGCGACACCCGACGCGCCACCGGCGATCAGGGCGAGGATCGTCATGGGCTTGGCGAGCGCGTACGGGAAGTAGATCTCGTGGATGCCGCCGAGGAACTGGATGATGATCGCGCCCGGAGCCGAAGCCTTGGCCGCTCCGACACCGAAGAAGGTGAAGGCGAGAAGGAGGCCCAGGCCGGGGCCGGGGTTGGCCTCGATGAGGAACAGGATCGACTTGCCGGAGTTCGCCGCCTGCTCGATGCCGAGCGGGGTGAACACGCCGTGGTTGATCGCGTTGTTGAGGAACAGCACCTTGGCCGGTTCGACGATGATCGAGAGCACCGGGAGCAGGTTGAACTGCACGAGGAACGCCACGATGCTGCCGAGGACCGCGCTGATGCCGAGGAAGACCGGGCCGAAGGCGAAGAAGCCGACGATCGCGAGGATCATGCCGAGGATGCCGGCCGAGAAGTTGTTCACGAGCATCTCGAAGCCGGGGCGGATCTTGCCGTCCCAGAGCTTGTCCATCTGCTTGGTGATCCAGGCCGCGAGGGGGCCCATGATCATCGCGCCGAGGAACATCGGGATGTTGGTGCCGACGATGACACCCATCACGGCGATCGTGGCGACCACGCCACCGCGCGCACCGTAGACGATGCGTCCACCGGTGTTGGCGATGAGCAGCGGGAGCAGGTACGTGATCATGACGCTGACCAGGCCGACGTAGCCCTGGTACGTGCCGCCGTCGGTGTTCGCGGTCAGCGCGGTCATGGCGCCGGGCCAGTTGATGGCCGCAGCGTCACCGCCGCCGCCGAGGATCTCGGCGACCGGCGCCCAGTGCCAGCCGAAGGGGCTGTTGGCACCGAAGAACCCGGCGGGGATGAAGAGCATGGTGATGAAACCCCATGCGATGAATGCCGCGATGTTCGGCATGATCATGCCGGAGAGGAACGTGCCGAATCGCTGTACCGCGATGCGAGCCCCTCCCGGCTTCTTGGTGGGTGACGTCGTCGTCATTGCTGTGTCTCCTTGACTGGCTGCACGGCCGGAGCCGCGATGGGGGTGCGGCTTACGCCGCCGAGTGGGTGGAGGCTGCCTGGGCGGCCTCTCGGGCGGAGGCCGCGTCGTCGGCGGCCAGGGCTGCCTCGGCGATGCGGCGGGCATCGTCGAGAGAGTGGGTGAGCAGGGTGGCGCGCACGTCGGCGAGGGCGGTGGGGGCCATCGACAGCGTGGTGGCGCCGAGACCGACCAGCACGACGGCGAGCAGCGGGTCGGCCGCCGCCTCGCCGCAGATGCCGACGGGCTTGCCGTTCGTGCGGCCTGCGGCCCCGACCTCGCGGATGAGGCGGAGGACGGCCGGATGCCACGGGTCCTGGAACGAGGCGACCGAACCGAGCAGGCGGTCTGCGGCGAGCGTGTACTGCGTCAGATCGTTGGTGCCGATCGAGGCGAAGTCCGCGATCTGCAGGATGCGGTCGGCGAGCAGTGCGGAGGAAGGCACCTCGACCATCACGCCGGCGGTCTTCAGGCCGTAGTCCTTGGCCAGGGCGGTGAAGTAGCGCGTCTCCTCGACGGTCGAGACCATCGGCGCCATGACCCAGAGGTCGGCCGGACCCGCCTCGGACGCCCGGGTCGCGGCATCCGCCTCCGCCAGGGCGGTGAGCTGCTCGCGCAGGATGTCCTCGCTCGCGCGGAGGGCGCGCAGCCCCCGCAGGCCCAGCGCCGGGTTCTCTTCGTGCGCGTCGTTGAGGAAGGGAAGCGGCTTGTCGGCGCCGGCGTCGAGCACGCGTACGACGACCTTCTTGCCGGGGAAAGCGCTCAGCAGTTCGATGTAGGCGGCGCGCTGCTCTTCGACGGTGGGCGCGGAGCTCGAGCTGAGGAAGAGGAACTCGGTGCGGAACAGACCCACGCCCTCGGCGCCGAGCTCGACGGCCTCGGCCGCACCGCCGGGCTTGCCGAGGTTCGCCAGCAGGGGGACCTTCGTGCCGTCCGAGAGGGCGCCGTCGGTGATCGGAGCGGATGCCGCGGTCCTGCGGGCGTCGGCGCGGTTCTGCGCGCGGGCGAGGTCGTCGTCGGTGGGATCGACGGTGACGACGCCGGCCGCAGCGTCGACGATGACGGTCTGTCCGTCGACGAGGTCTTTCGCGCCGGCCGCGCCGACGACCGCGACGATCGACTTCTCGCGGGCGAGGATGGCGGTGTGCGAGGTGGGGCCGCCCTCGGTGGTGACCAGGGCGAGCACCTTGTCGAGATCGAGCAGAGCGGTATCGGCGGGAGCGAGGTCCTTGGCGACGAGCACGAAGGGGTGGCCGGGATCCGGGATGCCGGGAGCCGCGACGCCCCGCAGGCGCGCGATGACCCGCTGGGCGACGTCGTCGAGGTCCGCTGCGCGCTCACCCAGATAGCCGCCGAGGGCCACGAGCTGCTCGCGGAAGGAGGCGAAGGCGTCGTGCACGGCGAACTCACCGGTCTTGCCAGCGGCCAGGCGACTGTCGACCTCGGCCTCGAGCGTGGGGTCTTCGGCGATCATCGCCTGTGCCTCGAGCACGTCGCGCGCAGCTCCTCCGGCCTGGGCGCCGCGGGCCTCGAGCTCGCGGGCGACGGCGCCGATGGCCTCGCGCAAGCGCGCCGTCTCGTCTTGGAGGCTCAGATCGCTCTTCGCGTCCTTGGGTGCGGGCAGAGGCTCGGCCATGCGCGCGATGGGTCCCTGGGCGACGCCCAGGCCGATTCCGACTCCACGGAGTTCCGTCATGGTGCTGTGTTTCCTTTACTCGGCGTCGTGGTCGGTGGTCAGAAGCTCCGCGAGGCGCTCCAGCGTCGCTTCGGCGGTGTCGCCGTCGGCGGTGAGGGTCACGTAGTCGCCCTGCTCGAGACCGAGCGCGATGATTCCGAGGATGCTCGCGGCGTTGACGGGGGTGCCGGCGTCTTTGGCGAGGGTCACGGGGATACCGGAGTCTCTCGCCGCCTGCGCGAAGAGCTTCGCGGGGCGCGCGTGCAGGCCGTGCGACGATCCGATACGGACGGTGCGGGTCAAGTGGGGCATGGTGTCCTCTCCGTCGTTTTCAGATCGTGTCCGCGGGCTGGCGGGAACGCAGGGCGTCCTCGACCAGGGCGAGGGTTCGGGCGCCGCTGTGGTCGGTGAAGACATCGTCGGGAAGCAGCACCACGCTCACGCCGCGGGGCGTGGCCTGGAGGCGGATGTCCTCGAGTTCGAGGGCCAGGTGCGGACCCACCAGCACGATGTCGGCCGCGTCCAGGTCGATCGGGAGGGATTGCGAGGTTCCCGCCGATGCGGAGTAGTCCAGGCCCTTCTCGTGGGCAGCGCGACGGACGCGTTGCGCCACGAACGTGCTCGACGCACCCGCTCCACACACCACGAGGATCTTCATCGACCGGCCTTTCTTCCTCTCGATTTTCCGCACCCCGCTCACAGCGGACAACCAGGTTCGTTTCCCACCCCCCGGAACGCGGATGCCGTGACCCCGCCACCGTGCGCGTGCACATCCCCGCGCCCGGCGGGGGAGGGCGTGAAAGGATGGGGGAATCGCCGCTCACCGGTGCGGCGCGGAGGACGGATCGTGACGACGAAAGCTCGCCAAGACCGCCTGCTGGCCCTGTTGCTGCGGGACGGGGAATGGTCGACCGCGGCCTCGCTCGCCGACGCCCTCGGGGTGACTCCGCGCAGCATCCGCTCCTACGTCACGGCCATCAACGCTCGTGTCGCCGGCGGTGCGGCGGTCGAGTCCGGCCCCCTCGGCTATCGCGCCGGGGCCGAGGCGGCCGCAGCACTGCGCGCCCTCACCGGAACGGATACCGGTACCCCGCGCGACCGCTTGCACACTCTCGTGCGCCGTTTGCTGGACTCCGCCGACGGCATCGAGGTCTTCGACACCGCCGATGCCCTCCACGTCAGCGCGGCGACCCTCGAGGCCGACCTGTCCCGTGTCCGCGGGCTGCTGGGGGGCACCGAGCTGACCCTCGAGCGCTCGGCATCCACCGCTCGTCTCCGGGGAACCGAGGTCGCTCAGCGTCGCCTGTTGTCGAAGCTCGCCCACGACGAGATGGACGCCGGGCTGTTCGACCTCGACGCCCTGCGCCGCACGCTCGGCGAGCAGTCGGTCGGAGCGCGCGCCTTCGGTCCGTTCAAGGCCGAGCTCGTCGCCGAGCTCGGGGCGCTCGGCTACTACGTCAACGAGATCGGCATCGGCGACGTCGTGATGCACATCGCGATCGCCGCCGACCGCACGACCCGCGACCGCGCCCTCGGCTCGCCGGGCGGCGACTCCTCGGACGCGGCGGCCGCGGTGGTCGACGTGCTCGACCGGCTCACTCGAAAGCACATCGGCGTCCAGCTCGGCTCGGGCGATCTGCGGCACCTCGCGACGCTCGTGCTGACGCGCATCGTCGCCCCGGGATCGCCGGGCGGCGACGACGTGCGCTCCCGCCTCGACCCGTCGGTCGAGGCGGCCGTGCGGCGGGTCGTCGAGAACGCGGCATCCGAATTCCTCGTCGACATCGCTCACGACGACTTCATCCTGCGCCTGGCCCTGCACGTGCAGAATCTGCTGCATCGCGCGCGTGAGCAAGCCTGGTCGCGCAATCCGCTGACGCGGTCGCTGAAGTCGACGTACCCGATGATCTTCGAGGTCGCGGTGTACATCGCGAAGGGGCTGCAGGACGGTCTCGGCATCCCGATCCTCGACGACGAGATCGCCTACATCGCCATGCACGTCGGCGGCCGGCTCGAGCGCAGTCGCCGGGCCGACCAGCTGCTGACGGCGACGATCGTCTGCCCCGGGTACTACGAGCTGCACGAGCTGCTGCGCTCGAGCGTCGACCGCTCGCTCGGTCAGGCCATCGAAGTCGTGGGCGTCGAGACGCGCATCGACCCGGCCTGGGACGCGATCGACACCGATCTCGTGCTCACGACCATCGATCCGCCGCGGCCGGGGGATCGGTTCGTGCGCATCCAGCCGTTCCTCACCGGCGCCGACGTGGAGCGGGTCCAGGCCGCGGCCGGGCGCATCCGTCGCGGTCGTCGTCTCGCCCGACTGCGGGCCGAGCTCGAGGGGTACTTCGCGCCCGAGGCCTTCGTGCGGGGGCTGGATGCCGCCGAGGGCGAGGCCGGCGTCATCCGACGCCTCGGTCGGATGCTGGTGGAGCAGGGCGTCATCGACGACGCCTACGTCGCCCGGGCGGTGGAACGCGAGGCGATCTCGTCGACGGCGTTCACCGACGCCCTCGCCGTGCCGCACGCGATGGGCATGACCGCGACCCGGACCCGCATCGCGATCGGCATCGCCGACCCCTCGATCGCGTGGGGCGAGGGCCGCGTGCAGGTGGTGGCGCTCGTGGCCTTCAGCGAGACCGATCGCGAGGCGTTCCAGACGGTGTTCGAGCAGTTCGTCGAGGTCTTCAGCGAGCGCGACAGCGTGCAGCGCATCGTTCGCCGCGGCACGGACTTCGCTGCGTTCCTGGACGAACTGGTCGCGGTGATCGACGGCTGACCGCGCGCGCGGCGCGGCTGGGGTCGAAGCGGTGCGGCCGCCCTTACCGGGGCGGGAAATGTGCACCGGGGCGATTCTCGGCCGCCCCAGTGCACATGTCGCGCCCCGATGCGGGCGCTCAGCGTGGGGGCGTGATCCCGAAGGCGCGGAGGCGTCGGCCCAGTGTCGCGGCGTCTCGGATGTCATCCCACCCCCACCGGGCGAAGCGTCTGTTCGTGCTGCCTCGGATCCAGTCCTCCCTCTGCTTCTCACGGTCGACGACCTCGAACGGCGACCGTCCCTCCGCCGCGGCGAGTTCTCGATATTTCGTCTTCCCGTCGAACTCGCCCCAGGCGTCGACGTCGTCGAGACCGAAATCGACCCAGAAGGTGCCCCCGTGCGGCCCGGGCACGGGGACCTGGAGCGCCGGGGGCGCGAAGCCGAGATCGAGCAGTCGCAGTCGACTGACGCTTTCGCCCGGGAGCTGGGCACGGCCGTCCGCGAGGCGAAGAAGACGCTCGGCCGTACGCCGGTTGCGTGTGACACGGGCGGCCCACCCGAGGGCGTCCTCCCGAAAGAGCGTCGCCGCGGTCTCGTCGTACGAGCCCGGCGGGTGGAAGGCGCGTCGTCGCAGCGCCGCGTCGGCGACACTCAGCGCGACGTCACGCGTCTCGCTCCGCGCGACATCGGCGACGGTGCGCGCGAGCGGCGTGCACCGCAAGCCGTTCACGTCGACGGAGCTCGCCTCGTGGAGGTCACGGTGCCGGACGACGTCCGCGGACGCGCCGGGTCGATCGTCGGCGGTCAGGAGGTGGATCTTGCCGTCGTCTCGCAGGCAGGGAAGCCCCTGGATGGCGGCGGCGGTCACGCCGCAGAACGTCGGCCGCGAGCGAGACACGAGCGCGAGCGCCCTCGCCCGAAGCACGATTCTCTGTTCCGGGCGGGTGAGGTGAGCGATGTCGGCCGCCCGGGCATACACGCCGCGGCGGACGGCGGCGAGGGAGCCCGATTCGAGTTCGCGCCGCACTCGCCGGGAACCCCACCCCAGCTCGTCGAGCTGCGTGCGACGGACGAGCGGCACCGTGAGCTCCGTTGTCATCCGCCCACGATGATGGATCGCACGTCACACCGCCGCCGCTCGAGCCCCCGTTGTGGACAGATTGAGCTCGATCGCCGTACGGGAGGATCGCCCCGACACCGCTACCGGGGCGGGAGATGTGCACCGGGGCGGTCGAAAGTCGCCCCGATGCACATTCTGCGCCCCGGGACCCCGGTTCACATGCCGATCGCGGCGAACTCGGGGGCGGTGATCGTGGGGGCGGCCACGCCGAGCAGGCGCTCGATCGCATCGGCGGCTCGAGGGGCGGCCCGGCCGTCGCCGTAGAGAAGCTGAGCGCGGGACATCTCACGATGCCGAGCGGGGTCGTCGAGCAGGGCCGACAGCTCCACCACGACCCTCTCGCGTCGAGTGCCGATGAGACGGGCGGCTCCGGCATCCACGCCCTCGGCGCGTTCGGTCGTGTCGCGCACGACGAGAGCGGGGATGCCGAGCGCGGGCGCCTCCTCCTGCACGCCGCCCGAGTCGGTGACGACGCAGTGCGCGCGCGCCAGCAACCGACCGAACTGGGCGTACGGCAGGGGCTCGCACAGCACGACGCGATCGGTGTCGCCGGCGGCCGCGCGCACCTCGTCCCGCACACGCGGGTTGGGGTGGAGCGGCAGCACGGCGACCACGTCTGACCGCGCCGCCACGGTCTCGGCGACGGCAGCCACGACGCGGGCGAGCGGCCCGCCCCACGACTCGCGTCGGTGCACGGTGACGAGCACGATGCGGTTCCCCCCGTCGACGAGGCCCTCCATCGCGGGGTCGTCGAAGCGTTGCGGGTGGGTCTTCTGCCGGTGCAGCGCGTCGATACCGGTGTTCCCGGTGACGACGATGGCGTCGTTCGCGATCCCCTCGGCGCGGAGATGGGCTGCGGCGCTCTCCGTGGGCGCGAGGTGGAGGGAGGCCAGCGGCGCGATGAGGCGACGATTGCCCTCCTCCGGGAACGGGGAGCGCAGGTCACCCGAGCGCAGCCCCGCCTCGAGGTGGATGACGCGTGCTCCGGCGTAATACGCGGCGACCGCTGCGAGCGCGGCACTGGCGGTGTCTCCCTGCACGATGACGGCATCCGGAGCGTGTTGCTCCCACCGCGCCGCGAGTGCGGAGAAGATCGCCGAAGAGGTCTGCGCGAGCGTGCTGCCGCGGCGGAAGACATCGAGGTCGGCGTCGGGACGGATGCCGAAGGAGGCGTTGATCTGATCGGTCATCTCCCGGTGCTGCCCCGTCACCGCGACGGTGGTCCGCAGCGAGTCGCGTGCGCGCAGTTCCGCCACGAGTGGGGCGCATTTGACCGCCTCCGGGCGGGTTCCATAGACGATCTCGACGTGGGGCGGTGTCATCGGCGGACCTTCCGGGAGCGGCGCGTGCGCAGATCCCTGCGCAGGACAGCGGGAGAGGGGGTGATCGGCGTCGCGGTGTACGCGCGGGGCTGCCGCAGCGCGATGATCAACAGCAGAGAGATCGCTGCCCCGAACCCGAGGAGCACGAACACCGAACCGATGTAGCGGTGCACGAGGTCGAAGCCCTCGCGCCCGTACTGCGTGTAGGCCCACGCGGCGGAGACGAAGCGGACGATGTTGCACGTCGAGGCGAGCGACGCGGCGGCGGTGAGGCCGACGAGGACGCGACCGATGCGCGCGCGGGTGATCACGACCGCCGCGGCGGCCAGGACGAGCAGCGGAACGATGAGCACCATCGTCGAACAGAGGGTGGTGATGTCGAGGCCGACGAGCTCGGGCGTCCCGATGCCGAAGTAGACGACGGGGCCCGCGGCCGCCGCCCGACCGGGTGTGATCGGGTCGAGCGCCCAGCGGGTCAGGGCCGCCTCCGTCGTTCGTACGCGGGTCTCGTTCGCGACAAGGAGGACCGCGGCGAGCAAGAGTGGCAGCGCGAGAGCCGCCCGGGTGGTCATGAACGAGGCGCCGAAGCGCCCGAGCGAGGTGGTGCTCATACCTCCACCGCCCGCAGCAGTCGATCTGCGTCTGCGTTGCGCCGGGTCTTCGTCCAGCCGTTTCGCCGGGTGAGCAGGCGCCCCAGCGCCCGCGCGACGCAGACATAGCTCTGGTACATGTACAGCCAATACCCGAGGCCCCAGAGCAGTCCCTTCCACAGCGGGTGTCGCTCTTCTCGTCGGGTGTACACGATCGGCCACAGGGCGAAGGGCAGGATGCCGGTGGCCACCCAGAGCGGCAGGATCCACGCGGATTGCCACGCCCATGACAGGAAGCCGCCGGGAGCCAGTGCCCCCGTCACGATCATCGCGATGGCGACCGACGGCCACACGATCAGCCCCAGGAGCTGGATGTAGGGGATGGCGAGGAAATAGGCGGCTTCGAAGGCGCCCGCGTTCGTGAAGGAACGCGAACCGAAGATGTGCGGAATGTAGCGTCCGCATTGCATCCCGCCCTGACACCAGCGCGTGCGCTGCGTGAGCAGGCGGCGTGCGGAGGGAAGGGCCTCTTGCGACACGTACGTGTCGTGGACGTAGACGGTGCGGTAGCCGGCGAGCATGATGCGCAAGCCCACCTCGTAATCCTCGAGCAGGGCGTCTCCCCACGGTTCGCCGGTGTCGAGGGACGCCGCGCGCAGCGCGCTCAACCGGGTGAATTGGCCGTTGCCCCCGAGCCCGACCGACACGGTACGCATCCGGAGGATCTGCATCGCTGCGATCGTCGTGCGGAACTCGATGTCCTGCATGCGGATGAGGGAGCGCGCCCACGCCGAGGCGAGACGACCCCGCCCGGGCGAGGGGGAGGGGTCGTCCCTGTTGTTCATCCGCACCGCGACCTGCAGAGCCCCGACGAGGGGGTCTCCGAAAGCGGCAGGGCCGGCCGCTTGACGCAGGGCATCAGGGGCGAGGTCTCCGTCGGCATCGACGACGACCACGATCGTCCGGTCGTCGTCGTCGGCGGCCCGTGCCCGCTCCCGGGAGCGCCAGGCGTCGAGCTGCACGAAGGCGGCGTTCAACGCCGCCCCTTTGCCGGACCGGGCATCGGGGAGCGTGCGGAGGACGGGATGGATGAACGAGTCCGCCCCGGCGGCACGGGCGATGAGCTCACCCGTGCCGTCGGTGCTGGCGTCGTCGATCATCCACAGATGGATCTGCGGAAACCGCTCGCGCGTCCTCGTCATCGTCGCCTCGACGACGGCCGCTTCGTCCCGGCAGGGGAGGAAGGCGTGCCATTCGAAAGGGGCGGTGTCTCCCTCCGCCGCGCGCGGTCGTCGCAGGAACGGGACCACGATCAGCGTCGTGTAGGTGAGGAACATCACCAGGAACACGAAGGAGAGGGCGTAGAGGATGTCGAGGGGTGTCATCGCCGGCCACGGGCTTCCCCGAAACGGTGAGGTGACGGCGTCTGGACGCGCAGACGGTAAGCGCGCCACAGCACGAGCACTCCGACGGCGATCATGATCGCCGCGACGATCACGAGCGCTGCCAGGGGCACGGTGAGACCGGTGACGGCGAGAACCCCGGCGGCGCCGCCGCCGACTCCACGATTCACGTACATCGGGACGCTCTTCAGCTGCGTGCCGTGGCGACGGCGCGCAGGGTGCGGCGCCGGATGACGACCGCGGCCACCAGCAAGGCTGCGACACCCAGCATGCCCCCCGCGATCGACAGCGACTCGGCGCCGGCGACGGGAACGGCGAGTCTGCCGGCGTTGGGGCCGACGGTGGCGCTGGCGAGATCGATGCGCGCGAGCGATCCACCGGGGAGATAGCCGATGCGCAGCGCCGTCTGAGTGAACGACCCGTCCGCGTTGTGCTCCTGAACGTTGACCGGCAGCTGAATCAGCGCGGTGAGCGCGGTTGCCAAGGGGGCGACCACGTTGTTCGTGAGACCGTTCAGCACCGGGTTGATGACCCCCTCGGCGACGCTGAGGGCGGCGCTGAGGGGAGCTCCGACGAACCCGAGCTGACCGGCTCTGGTCCGGACGGCGTCGAGAATGCTCGCCACCTGATCGGTGATCTTCTTCGCGACGGCGGTCGGGATGTACGACACGAGGTCGGTCCCCGGCGGCAGATCGTTGACGTCGGCGACGCCGGCCGCGGCCAGCACGTCGTCGAGCGTGACTTCGACCGTGCCCCCGGCGAACGGGTTCGACAGGCTCACGCCGAAACCGCCCGCCACGGCGAGCAGCGTGTCGATCGCCGGGCTGATGACGCCCACAGCGGTGTTCACGAGCGTGCCGTCGACCTCGAAGGTCGTGTCGGCCAGCACGTACTGGCCCGTCTGCGTCCCGTCGGCGGCCTGCTGCGCAGAGGCGGCGAGTGTCCCGAAGTGGGCGGTCAGACCCACGAGCTGGTTGGCCCCGCCGACGGTGAGGGTAGCCGTGTCGTTCGCACTCGGCGACCCGACGTTCGACGGGGTGACGGTGCCGACGCCGATGAGGCTCGGTGCCGCGGACACCGCGCCCGAGAAGGCGGAGGAGCTCCCGTCGTCGCGTGCTTGCGCATACTGGCCCACCGCACCGAGGCGCAGGATGCCGTTGTCGCCGAAGAGGGTGTTCGACCCGCTGCTGAGCTGCAACAGCCCGGCGAGGGCTTCGGCGTCCAGGGGCTGATCGGTCGTGACGTCGCCGCTGCCGTCGGGATTCACGGCCGTCGCCCCGCGCAGGGCGAGGACGGCGTCGGTGACGTTCGTTCCCGCGATGCTCACGTCGACGAGACGTCCGTTGGCCTGCGAGACGACGTCGGCGGCGTGGGCCGCCGTGGCGGGGATGACGAGGGCAGTGGCCAGGGCGCCCACGGCCGCGAAGCGCGCCACGCGCGCGGTGCGGGTGTGCGGATGTGTGCTGTGCAATTGCGTACCTGTTTCTCTCTCGGGTCGGGTCCGCGAAGAGGGCGTCGGTGACGGCGTGCGGACGCAGAGCAACCTATGAGTGGGGGCGGTACGCGGCATCCGTACCCGACACGGAATTCGGTGCAGATGGGACGCGGAATCCACGAGAAATGTACGGATACGAGTACGTAAGCGTGGACAACTAACGCAATCAGTGTGAGAAGAATGAGACCTAGGAAACACCGGGGAACCAATGGAGGACCGGCGGATTGTGAGGGGGAGCAGTCATGAACAAGGAGTTGATCTGGGGGCGGGATGAGCCCCTGTGTCGCGCGATGTGGGCGCTGGATCACCGGCGGAACGTCCTCATCACCGGAGGACGCGGTGCGGGCAGAACGCGGATTCTGAGTGCGCTGACGACGACCATGTCCACACCGTCGGTGCGTGTACGCCAGCGTCCGGGCGGGATGATCTCCGTCTTCGACAGCGCGGGCGCCGCCGCCGTGGTAGAGGAGGCCCGTGTTCCCGCGATGGTGGCGGACCTGGTCGCCGACGAGACGACGATCCTCGTCGATGACCTGGATCGCTTTCCCGCCGGCCTCATCGAGACGCTCATCGGTGCGGTTCTGCATCACGGAGCGACATTCGTCGCCATCACGTGCCCCGCGGTCGTCGCCTCCGCCGTCGATCGGCGGCTGGCTGCCGCGCTGAAGACGCTGTGCGAACACCCGCGCACGGTGAGCGTGATGATCGAGCCGCTCAGCCTGGCGGATTCGACGCGTCTGAGCGACTCGCTGCGCACGCGACATTTCGGGAGCGAGCCCGGCGATGACGTGTGGAACTCCGCTCTGCACCGGCTCACCGGCGGCAACCCCGCGTTGATCGAGAAAACTGTGGAGTTCGCTGCCGCCGCGCATCGACTGGACGCCCTGATGCCGCTGGACCCGGCGTGCGATCCGCTCACGGGCCGGATCGTGGACATCGCACAGGACATGATCGCTTCCCTCACGAGCGACGAGTTGTGCGTGCTGAGCGTGATCCGCGAACTCGGACCGACGCCGTTGCGGTATCTTCGCGTGGCCGTGACGGCGGGCACGTTGGCGACCCTGCGGGATTGTGGTCTGCTCTCCGCGTCCACCGACACGTTCAACATCGCCGCGTGCGAGATCGCGGCCCGCGTGGCGGCTGACCGCCTGGGACGGGCGGAGATCGAGGGATGCCGGGGGCGGGTGGCGGCGGGCCTGCTCGGGCTGGCCACGTCGGGAACTCGTCTCGGTATCCGAGCCGTCACCTTCTGCGCCCGATATGCGCCCGAACCCGGTGACGAGTGTGGAATCGCGACGCTTCAGCAGCTGCGTGACTCGGCGGCGCTGGCGGTGGCCCGATCATCGCGACCCGCCGATGCGATCCGTATGGCCGGGTTGGTGCTCGACCGTCCCGGGCCGGTCCCGGTGCGTTCGCGCGTGGCGCTCGCCCTGGCATACGACGCCGTGGGACGCGGTGCGGATGCCGATGTCCTCCTCGCCGATGTTCCCCCGCCCGCCGACCCGGAGGAGGCGACCCTCCTCGTCCGCGCACTGGTGAACAGGCTCGTCGCGATCGAGGACGGAGGAGCACAGGCTCGTGAGCGTCTGAGCGTCATCTCCGAGTGGCTCGGCGACGATCCCTCCTGGGGAACCATCGCCGAGAGCGCGATGACGATGTTCCGCATCTTGAGCGATCCGACCGTCGAACCGCTCGAGATGCAGATCCCGGCCGCCCGGCCCGGTGCGGACGCGGACGCCGTCGCGTATCGGGATGCCAATGTCGCGGTCCTGTCGGCCCTGCGGGGAAACGGGGGCGCGGCCATCGCTCTGATGGAGCCTCGGCGACAACGCCATGGGCTCGACGCGGAACCGCGCCTCGACATCTACCAGCGCCACGTCCTCACGTCGATCATGCTGCAGCACGATCTGCCGGCGGTGCGGGCGTCGCTTCGTCGTCGCATGCTCACTGCTCGCTGCGTGGACCGCCAGGACGACCTGACGGTGCTGGCCATCCTCGACGCGGCGCTCCACGCCCGCCTCGGCGATGCCGACGGCATCTTCGGGAGCCTGAGCTGCCTGAGGCTCGCCCCCTCGGCGAACACCCGCGTGTGGACCGATCTGTTGCTCGCCGTGGGGTACGCGATGGTCGGTGATGTCATCAACGCCAGCGCTGCCCTCGCGCGCGCCGAAGCCGTGCCGAGCACGTGGGCCGGGCGGGCGTACGGGCTGGCGCGCACGGTCACCCACGTCCTGATCGATGTCATCGCCGGCCGCTCCCACCTGGCGTTGCACCGGATCGGCCTGGAGCTTCCTCTCGCCGAGCGCCATGCGCCGGTGTTCCTCCCCACGATGCTCGAGCTCGCTCTTCGCGCGGGAATGCGGCCGTCGGACCTGCTCTCGCGCGCCACCGGGTACGCGCGGCGATTCGATCTTCCCGCGCTCACGGCCCTGATCGAACAGGTTCGCGAGACGCTCGGCGAACCCTCGGTCCGGTCACTCGACAGGCTCACGGCGCGCGAGCGCGAGGTCGTGCTCCTGGCGGCGTCGGGTCACACGAACGCGGTGATCGCCGAACGCCTGCACCTGTCGATCCGCACGGTCGAGTCGCACCTGCATCACGCGCGGACGAGGCTGGGCATGAGTCGCTCCGAGCGGTTCGAGGTCGTGACCAGAGTGGCTCCGCGGCGAGTCTTCGCGGTCTGATCCCGCGCACCGTTCCTCGACGGGCGCGGGATCAGAGAGGGTCACCGTCGTGACGCGAGCAGCTCGTCGGCACCGGCGCGCAGCGCCTCGAGCCGACGGCGCGCCTTCTTCGCCGACGACCCGCGAACGTCGAGGTACAGCTTGAGCTTCGGCTCGGTGCCGCTCGGGCGCACGATGAGCCGCGACCCGTCGTCGAGCCACAGGCGCAGTACGTCGCCGGGGGGGAACCCGTCGACCCCGCGGAGCAGGTCGTCGACGTGCGACACCGCGATCTCGCCGACGACGGCGGGCGGCTGGGCGCGAAGGGACGCCATGATCCCGGCGATCTCGCTCACATCGGTCACGCGCACCGAGATCTGGTCGCTGGCGAACGCGCCGAACGTCTCACGAAACTCCTGCAGCAGGTCGGCGATCGTGCGCCCCTGGCCGCGTGCGTCCGCCGCCATCTCGAGCAGCGCGACGGCGGCCGAGATGCCGTCCTTGTCGCGCACCGTACCCGGGTTCACGAGGTACCCCAGAGCCTCCTCGAAGCCGAACACCATTCCCGGAGCCCGCGAGATCCACTTGAACCCCGTGAGGGTCGAGTGGAAGTCGAGACCGTAGTGCTCGGCGACCGCCTGGAGCCCCGGTGACGACACCAGAGAGCAGGCGAGGGATGCCGGCACCCCGGCCGAGGCGTCGGGCGCCGCCGCCGCAGCACCGGCTGCGCGCCACCCCAGCAGCAGACCGATCTCGTTGCCGGTCAACCGGCGCCATCCGCCCTCGGCGTCGGCGTCGGGAATCGCGACGGCGAGGCGATCGGCATCCGGGTCGTTCGCGATGATCAGCTCGGCGTCGACGGCGCGCGCCGTCTCGAACGAGAGGTCCATGGCGCCGGGCTCTTCGGGGTTGGGGAACGCCACCGTCGGGAACCGCCCGTCGGGGTGGATCTGCGCCTCGACGACGGTGGGTGCGGGGTAACCGGCCTCGGTCAGCACCCGAGAGAGGGTCTCCCATCCCACGCCGTGCATGGCGGTGTACACCCAGTTCAGGCCTTCGGCTCCGGCCGGGGCGGGAGCCACCGCCGCCGTCGCGGCGACGTAGGCCTCGACGACGGACTCCGGGGCGTTGGCGTACCCCACCGATCGGGGGAGGGTCGTGATGTTCCCCTCGTCGGCGATCCGCTGAATGTGCGCCGCGATCTCGGCATCCGCCGGCGCGACGATCTGCGCCCCCTGGTCGTCGCCGCCGAGGTAGACCTTGTAGCCGTTGTCGTCGGGCGGGTTGTGGCTCGCGGTGACCATGACACCGGCGTCGGCGCCCAGGTGGCGCACCGCGAAGGCCAGCACCGGCGTCGGCAGCAGGCGGGGGAGCAGGATCGCATTCAGTCCCGCTCCGGCGAAGATCTCGACCGAGTCGCGCGCGAAGACGTCGGAATTGCGGCGTCCGTCGTAACCCACCACGACGGTCGGCGTCGCGCCGGAGGAGCGTTCGATCAGGTACGCCGCGAAGCCCGCGGCGGCCTGTGCCACGAGCACGCGGTTCATCCGGTTGGAGCCGGCGCCGAGCGTTCCCCGGAGCCCCGCCGTGCCGAACGCCAGGCGCGTGGAGAAGCGGTCGTCCAGGTCGGCCGAGGCCTCGGCATCCCCCGTCTCGACCCGCGAGATGAGGTCGGTGAGCTCACCGCGGGTCTCGGCATCCGGGTCCTGGGCGAGCCAGGCGCGGGCCGCGTCGAGAACGGAGCTCACAAGGCGCCGATCACGCGGGCGAGGAGCGCCGAGATGACGGGTTCGGCCTCGCGGCCGGCTTCGAGCACCTCTTCGTGGCTGAGCGGCGTCTGCTGGATGCCGGCGGCGAGGTTCGTGATGAGCGAGAAGCCGAGGATCTCCATGCCTGCCTGGCGCGCGGCGATGGCCTCGAGGGCGGTCGACATCCCCACGATGTGTCCGCCGATGGTCTTGGCCATCTGCACCTCGGCGGGGGTCTCGTAGTGGGGCCCGCGGAACTGGGTATACACGCCCTCATCGAGGGTCGGGTCGATCGAGCGAGCGACATCCCGCAGGCGCTTCGAGTACAGGTCGGTCAGATCGATGAAGGTCGCGCCCTCGAGCGGCGAGTCGGCGGTGAGGTTGATGTGGTCGCTGATGAGCACGGGCTGGCCCGGCTTCCACGTCTCGCGGATGCCGCCGGCGCCGTTCGTCAGGATCATCGTGGTCGCGCCCGTCGCTGCCGCGGTGCGCACGCTGTGCACGACCCGTCGGACGCCGTGGCCCTCGTAGTAGTGCGTGCGAGCGCCGATGACGAGGACGTTCTTCCCGCCCGGGGTGCGGACGCTGCGGAGCGTGCCGACGTGCCCCTCGAGAGCGGGCTTGCTGAAGCCGGTGACCTCGGTGGCCGGGAACGACGCCGTCTCGTCGCCGATGAGTTCGGCGGCGCGGCCCCAGCCCGACCCGAGGGTCACGGCGATGTCGTGGTGCTCGACGCCCGAGAGGCGGGCGATGTCGGCCGCTGCGGCCGTGGCGACCTCGAACGGGTCGACCGCCGGGTCGTCGAGCGGGTGAGAAGTGCTGTTGGACATTCCCCCACTCTAGAAACTGCGGAGCCCGCGGGCCAGACGGCACACGCCCGTGTTCAGCGTGTCGGGTGAGCCTGAGCGGCGCATCGGCATCCGCCCAGCGCTGACAGAATGGATGCCATGGTGCAGAGCTTCGAGCGCAAGCAGTCCGTCGCTATCGTCGGCGGAGGCCCCGGCGGGTACGAGGCCGCTCTGTCGGCGGCTCAGCTCGGCGCCGACGTGACACTCGTCGAGCGCGCCGGTGTGGGCGGCTCGGCCGTCATCACCGACGTCGTGCCGTCGAAGACCCTCATCGCCACGGCCGACGCGGCCGTCGCCATCCGCAACGCCAGCAGCCTCGGCGTGCAGCTGTTCGCCAAGGACGACCGGGGCAAGCCCCTGACCCCCGAGGTCGCGATCAACCTCGCCGCCGTCAATCAGCGTCTGCTGTCCCTCGCCCGGCAGCAGTCCGACGACATGCGCGCCTCGCTCCTCGAAGCGGGCGTCCGCATCATCTCGGGCCACGGCCGACTCGATGGCAACGGCGCCGTCGTCGTCTCGACCGAGGCCGGCGGCACGGATTTCGATCGCATCGAGGCCGAGACCCTCGTCGTCTCGGTCGGTGCCTCGCCCCGGGAGCTTCCCTCGGCCCAGCCCGACGGCGAGCGCGTCCTCACGTGGACGCAGCTCTACAACATGAAGTCGGTTCCGTCGCACCTCATCGTGGTCGGCTCGGGTGTCACGGGGGCGGAGTTCGCCTCCGCTTACATGAACCTGGGCGCCAAGGTCACGCTCGTGTCGAGCCGCGACCAGGTGCTCCCCGGTGAGGATCAGGATGCCGCGGCCGTCCTCGAACGCGTCTTCCAGCGCGGCGGCATGACGCTGCTGTCGAAGGCGCGGGCCGATTCGGTCGTGAACACCGGCGACGGGGTGGTCGTCACCCTCGCCGACGGACGCACGATCGAGGGCAGCCACTGCCTCATGGCGGTCGGCTCGATCCCCAACACCGCCGGCCTCGGTCTGGAGCAGGCGGGCGTGCAGATGACCCCGTCGGGTCACATCCGCGTCAACCGCGTCGCGCGCACCTCGGTGCCCAACATCTACGCCGCGGGCGACTGCACGAACTTCTACCCCCTGGCATCCGTCGCGTCGATGCAGGGGCGCCAGGCGATCTTCCACGCGCTGGGCGACATCGTCATCCCGCTCGAGACCCGCCGCATCACGGCCAACATCTTCACGGCGCCCGAGATCGCCACGGTGGGCTTCAGCGAGCAAGACGTCACCGAGGGCCGTATCGCCGGCGTGGTGCGCAAGCTCCCGCTGTCGGCGAACCCGCGCGCGAAGATGCAGGGCATCACCGATGGCTTCGTCAAGCTCATCGCGCGCGAGGGCAGCGGCACCGTGATGGGCGGCGTGATCGTCGGGCCCAAGGCGTCGGAGCTCATCTACCCGATCGCGATCGCCGTCGAGCGTCGTCTCACGGTCGACCAGGTCGCGCGCGTGTTCGCGGTGTACCCCTCGCTCACCTCGAGCATCACCGACGCCGCCCGCGCCATGCACATCGTCGACCGCGACGACCCCGGCGAGGACTGAGCGTTCCGGATGCCGCGGCATCCGTCGCCCGGTCGCTGTCGCGCGGGTTTCGGTGACGCATAAACGCTTTCTGCGCGTGGAAACGCGTGCTACTCGCGTTTACGCGTGTGGATCGCGTTTATGCGTGGGTGGGGCGCGCGGGGAGGACTCGGCGTTCCGGATGCCGTGGGCTCGCGGCATCCGTCGCCCGGGTTTCGTCCCGCGGGGTGTGGTCGACGCATAAACGCTTTCTGCGCGTGGAAACGCGTGCTACTCGCGTTTACGCGTGTGGATCGCGTTTATGCGTGGGTGGGGCGCGCGGGGAGGACGGCGGAGACGAACGACGGCGCCGCGCCCCCGAGGGAGCGCGGCGCCGGTCGATCGGAACGCGACGTCAGCTGATCAGCAGCAACTGATGACCGGCGGCGACGGTGGTGCCGGCCGACGCATCGATGCTCGCGACGGTGCCGTCCTTGTGGGCCTGGATCGGCTGCTCCATCTTCATGGCCTCGAGCACGACCACCAGGTCGCCCTTGACGACCTGCTGACCCTCTTCGACGGCCACCTTGACGATCGTGGCCTGCATGGGGGACTTGACCGCGTCGCCGGTGGCGCCGGCGGCGGGCGAGGCCCCGTGCGAACGGCGCGTCGGGGGAGCGGCGGCCGGGCGACCGACCTGGGGAGCCGCGGCCGTGATCCGGTCGGGCAGGCTCACCTCGAGACGCTTGCCGGCCACCTCGACGACCACGGTGTGGCGGCCGGCGGCAGCGGCGGGAGCCTCGAGCTCGCCGTCCCACGCGGGGATGTCGTTAACGAACTCGGTCTCGATCCAGCGGGTGAAGACGCCGAACTCGCCGGTCTCGGCGGTGAAGGCGGGGTCGCGAACGACCTTGCGGTGGAAGGGCAGCACGGTCGGCATGCCGGCCACCTCGAACTCGTCGAGGGCGCGGCGCGCACGCTCGAGGGCCTCTGCGCGATCACGACCGGTGACGATGATCTTCGCCAACAGCGAGTCGAAGGCGCCCGAGACGCTGTCACCGGCGGTCACGCCGGAGTCGAGGCGGATGCCGGGGCCGCCGAACGTCTTGAAGACGTGGATGGGGCCGGGCTGGGGGAGGAAGTTGCGGCCCGGGTCCTCGCCGTTGATGCGGAACTCGATCGAGTGACCGACGGGGGCGGGGTCGTCGTAGCCGAGCTCCTCGCCCTCGGCGATGCGGAACTGCTCGCGCACGAGGTCGATGCCCGTGACCTCTTCGGACACCGGGTGCTCGACCTGCAGACGCGTGTTGACCTCGAGGAAGGAGATGGTTCCATCGGCGCCGATGAGGAACTCGCAGGTGCCCGCACCGACGTAGCCGACCTCTGTGAGGATGGCCTTGGATGCCGCATAGAGCACGGCGTTCTGGTCGTCGGTGAGGAACGGGGCGGGGGCTTCCTCGACGAGCTTCTGGTGGCGGCGCTGCAGCGAGCAGTCGCGGGTCGAGACGACGACGACGTTTCCCGCGGCATCGGCGAGGCACTGGGTCTCGACGTGGCGCGGTTTGTCGAGGTACTTCTCGACGAAGCACTCGCCGCGCCCGAAGGCGGCCACGGCCTCGCGCGTGGCCGACTCGAACATCTCGGCGACCTCGTCGAGCTCGCGGGCGACCTTGAGGCCGCGTCCGCCACCGCCGTAGGCGGCCTTGATGGCGATGGGCAGGCCCACCTGCTCGGCGAACGCGATGACCTCGTCGGCTCCCGACACGGGCCCGGGGGTTCCGGGGGCCAGCGGTGCACCGACCTTCTCGGCGACGTGGCGAGCGGTCACCTTGTCGCCGAGGGCCTCGATGGCATCGGGCGAGGGGCCGATCCACACGAGACCGGCACCGATCACGGCGCGGGCGAAGTCGGCGTTCTCGGCGAGGAAGCCGTAGCCGGGGTGGACGGCGTCGGCGCCGGAGCGGCGGGCGACCGAGAGGATCTTCTCGATCGACAGGTAGGTGTCGGCACTCGTCGACCCGTCGAGGGCGTACGCCTCGTCAGCGAGACGGGTGTGCAGGGCGTCACGGTCCTGATCGGCGTAGACGGCGACGGAAGCCTTCCCCGAATCACGGGCGGCGCGGATGACTCGGACGGCGATCTCGCCGCGGTTGGCGACAAGGACCTTGGCGATCTTCGGCATCCTCCCAGCCTATCGAGGGGGCACCCCCGGCTTTTGACCCTCCTCGACAAGAAACGCCGAAAAACGTGTGGGGGAGTCTACGAACGGTTCCACAGTGCGGTCCACGAACCGCCGAGCTCGCGGACGAGGCCCCGGACGGTCGACAGCGACATCCCGACCACCGTGGAGGGGTCGCCCTCGACACGCTCGATAAAGGCGCCCCCGAGGCTGTCGACGGTGAAGGCCCCCGCCACGAGCAGCGGTTCGCCGCTGGCGACGTAGGCGGCGATCTCGTGCTCGTCGACGTCGCCGGCGAAGGTCACCGAGGCCTCCGCCACGGCGTGCGCCTCGCGCGGTGCGCTGCCGGGGGACAGGCGGAACACGCTGTGACCGGAGTGCAGCACGCCCGTGCGCCCGCGCATGTCGAGCCAGCGGGCGGTGGCGGCTTCCGGCGTGTAGGGCTTGCCGAGGATCTCGTCGCCGAGCGCGAACATCGAGTCGCCCCCGATGACGAATCCGTCGAAGTCCGGCTCCTCCGCGTGCAGTCGGCGCGCGACGTCTTCGGCCTTGCGGCGAGCGAGCAGCAGCACGTGCTCCGCCGCGGGAAGCCGCCGCCCCTCGGCGGCCTCGACCGCGGCGACCGCGGCCTCTTCGTCAACCTGAGGCGCGCGCGCTTCGGGCTCGATCCCCGCCTGCCGCAGCAGCATCAGACGGGCCGGAGAGGTGGATGCCAGACACACGCGCATGCGACAACGCTACCGACGCGCGGGCCCGGTCATGGCGCCCGGCTCGCTCCCGGTCGCATGTGACAGGCTCGGAGCATGCACGACGGCGACCTCATCGAACTCGACATCACCGGTATCGCCCACGGCGGTGTGTTCGTCGGCCGGCACGAGGGGCGCGTTGTCTTCGTCTCCGACACCCTGCCGGGCGAACGCGTCCGCGCGCGGCTGACCGATACGCGCAAGAAGGCCTTCTGGCGCGCCGAGGCCGTCGAGGTCGTGGATGCCGCGCCCGAGCGACGCCCGCACGTGTGGCGTTCGGCCGACATCGACGTGGATCCCGCGGAGCGCGTGGGCGGTGCCGAGTTCGGCCACATCGAGCTGTCGCACCAGCGCTCGTTGAAGGAGCGCGTCGTGCGCGAGGCGATGGAGCGCGTGGGGCGCCTCGAGCTGCCCATCGATGTGCGTCCCGCCGGGGATGCGGATCACCCCGAGACCGCCGACGGAACGGGATGGCGCACCCGTGTGAGCCTGCACGTCGACGGTCAGGGCCGTGTCGGTGCGTATGCCGCACGCTCGCACCACGTCGTGGAGACGCCCGACCTGCCGCTCGCGACCGAGGCGGTCGCCCGTGCGGCCGCCGAGGTGCGCGCGGCGGCACGACCCGGGCGCATCGACCTCGTCCAGCCCGCCGACGGACGCGTCCGGGTCCTCGCGCGGCCCGACGGCGAGCGCTCGAGCGCCGCGCCCGAGGTCGTCGACGAAATCGTGGGCGAGCGCGTCTTCCGCGTCGACGCCGGGGGCTTCTGGCAGGTGCACCGCCTCGCCGCCCAGACCCTGACCACTTTCGTGAAGGCGGAACTCACCGCGTCCCTGGGCGAACTCGACCCCGAGGCGACGCACCTCGACCTCTATGGCGGAGTCGGCCTCTTCGCCGCGTCCCTCGGCGAGCTGGGCGGGGCGTCCACGCGCGTCGTCAGCGTGGAGTCGGATCCCCGCGCGACGGAGCACGCCGGAGAGAACCTCGCCGAGTGGGTCGGCGCGCGCGCCGAGACGTCCCGGGTCGATCGGTATGTGCAGAACCTCGCCGCCGGTGCCTCCGAGCGCGAACGCGAACGCCTCACGCGCGGTGTCGTGCTGCTGGATCCGCCGCGTGCGGGTGCAGGGCGCGCGGCCGTGGAGGGTATCGCGGCCCTGTCTCCTTCGGCGGTCGTCTATGTCGCGTGCGATCCCGTCGCCCTCGCCCGTGATCTCGCGCTGTTCGCCGAACTCGGCTATCGGGCGGAGCGCGGCATCCGGGGCGTGGATCTCTTCCCGAACTCGCATCATGTCGAGGCCGTCACGGTCCTGCGCCGCTGACGCGCCGGACCGCGACATCGCTTCCGGCTCCGCACGCCCCCGCGCCGATACGATGTGACAATGACGCGCGTCGCCCTGATCGATGACCACGAGTCGGTCCGACTCGGGTTGGAGGCCGCGCTCGCGCGCACCGAAGCCACCGAGGTCGTCTTCTCGGGTGCGAACGTGGCCTCGTACCTGTCGTGGCGCCGGGCTGCGGCGGCGACTCCCGCCGACGTCGTCGTGCTCGATCTGACGCTCGGCGACGGGACGACGGTCTCGGAGAACGTCGACCGCGTCGTCCGCGACGGTTCGAGCGTGATCATCCACAGCGTCGCCGACCGCGCCGCCGCGGTGCGCGAGGCGCTCGCCGCCGGTGCCGCGGGGATCGTCAGCAAGTCGTCGCCGACGCACGAGGTGCTCGGTGCCATCAGTACCGTCGCCCGCGGCGAGGTGCTCGACAACGTGGAGTGGGCCAGCGCCGTCGAGGGCGATCGCGAGTTCGCCGACGCGCAGCTCTCGACCCGCGAACGAGAGGTTCTTCGCCTGTACGCCGCCGGCCTCCCGTTGAAGGCGGTGGCCGACAGACTGGGTGTCGCCTACTCCACCGCCAAAGAGAACATCACCCGCGTCCGCGTGAAGTACGTCGAGGTGGGGCGCCCGGCACCGACCAAGGTCGATCTGCTGCGCCGTGCCATGGAAGACGGCATCCTGCAGGACGCACCCGATGGCGCTCCCGGCCATGGCTGACACCCGCCGGTCCGTGCTCGACGAGGCGTGGGGACGCATCCCGCACACGCGTGAGGGGCAGGCGGAGCAGGGGGCGTTCACTCAGACGCGCATCGAGCGCGTCATCACGCTCATCGTGGGGCCGGGTTCGCTCGTGCTGGGCCTTCAGGCGTTCGTCGCCGCGTTCGGCCTCGGCGACGAGGCCGCGGGATGGCACACGCCCCTCGTCCTCGCGGTCTTCGTCCCCCTGATGGCCATGATCGTGGCCTGTACCGTGGGCCGGTTCGCGCGGGTGTTCTCGGGCGTTTTCGCGGTGGTCTTCCTGCTCGCCCTGGCGCTCTGGCCGATCGCGACATCCGGCGGCCCGACACCGGTGCCCACCGAGAATCCCTGGATCTTCTACCTCATCAACGTCGCCACCGTGGCGACCGTGGTCGCTTTTCCCCTCTCTTTGCAGATCGCGTGGACGGTCGCGGCCCCACTCCTGTTCGGCGTGGTCCGCCTGCTGCAGGCCGGTGGCCGCAGCGAGTTCTTCGTTCCGATCGCCCTCGACGTCTCGTTCGCCCTCATCCTGGGCAGCGTCCTGGTGACCCTCGGCTGGATGTACCGCTCCATCGCCGCGAACGTGGACCAGGCCCGCGCTTCGGCGGTGTCGAGCTACGCGGCGGCTGCCGCGACCGCCGCGACGGAGCACGAGCGCGTCGCCGTGGCGGCCCTCATGCACGACAGCGTGCTGGGGGCTCTGCTCGCGGCGGACCGCGCGACCACCCCTCGCGAGCGCACCCTCGCGGTCAGCATGGCGCGCGAGGCGCTCACGCGACTGGCCAACGCCGAGAAGGATTCGCTCGAGGGCAGCGACGAACCCGTGTCCGCCCTGCGACTGGCCGACGACATCGAAGCGGCCGCCGAGGACCTCGGTGTCGATCTGACCGTGATCCGCCACGTCGACGAGGGCACCCCGCACGTGCCGGGCCGCATCGCGCGTGCTCTCGTGCTCGCGGCGATGCAGGCGGTCGCCAACGCGGTCCAGCACGCCGACGCTCAGGGGCTCACCGTGCAGTTGACCGGCTACGCCTCTCCGGGAAGCGTCTCGGTGCGCGTGCGCGATACCGGACCCGGCTTCGACATCGCCTCGATACCGGCCGACCGTCTCGGCATCCGCGGTTCGATCAACGCCCGTCTCGCAGCCGTCGGCGGTCGCAGCGAGATCGACTCGCACGCTGGCGGAACCACCGTGACCCTCGAGTGGGAGAGCGGTGACCGCTGGTGACCGTTCGCTCCATCCTGTCGGTCATCGGTCTCGCCTTCACCGCCTATCTCGCCGCGCGCGGCCTCATCTGGACCTCGCCGGAGACCGTCGTGCGCGGATGGCTGATCGTCGCGGCCCTGGTGATCTATCTGCCCGTGACGTGGTTGTGGATCTTCGCGATCGGCGCGCGCGACCGGCGCGGACAGTCCTCGTCCGGGACGCGGGCACGGCTTCCCGCGTGGGGCGTCGCCCTCGCCCTCATCGTCGCGGTGGTCGTCTCGAACGCGTCGTTCCTCGCCGTGACCGAAGCCGGTCGTACGCAGCCGTTCGTCACCTGGGTGATCGGCGGGATCGGTGCACTCATGACCATCGTCATGGTGCGGCGACGCCCCATCGTCGCGTGGATCGGAATGCTCATCCTGGCGGTCTCCACCTCGTTCTGGCTCGGGCCGCTCCAGGCGCTCAGCCTCGGTCTTGTGGGCTCGATCGTCTGGGTCACGGCGGCGCAGCTGGTGACCATCGCCCTCGACCGTGCGGCCCGTGACGCCGAGCGCCTCGCCGAGCTCCAGCAGGCGGCATCCGCGTGGCAGGCCTCGCAGAGCGGCCGTCAGCGCGAGCGTCGACTCCACGTCCAGCGGGCGCTCCAGGCGGCGGGGCCGATCCTGGCCCGCACGATCGAGAACGGCGGCAACCTGCGCCCCGCGGACAAGCAGGCCGCCCGGCGCGCCGAGGCGAGCCTGCGCGACGAACTGCGCGGGAACCGGCTCCTCGACGACGGCGTCCGCGCCGAGATCGACGCCGCACGCCGCCGCGGCTCCGCGGTGAGCCTCTTCGACGAGGGCGGCCTCGAGGGGCTCGGCGCCGCCGACTTGAACGGCATCCGCGCCGAGCTGGCCGAGATCCTGCGCGAGGCGTTGTCGGAACGCGTGATCATCCGCACCTCGCCGCACCACGAGATCGCCGTCACGATCGTGGGTCGCTCCGCCGCCGGCAGCGCCGGGGGAGACGACGACCAGGTCGATCTCTGGCGCGAGATCCGTCGCCCTCGCTGACCGCCATCCGAGGCGCGCCCCTTCGCCGACAACGGACGACTCGCCGACCCGGCGGTCGATGCGGCACCGTGCGCGCGGCCGGCGGCGACGACGTGAGGGGGGTCCGTCGACGCTGCCATGCCCTCCGCGGGGGAAGAGATGAGGGTGAGGGGCGGCGAATGCGCCTGCCCCTCACCCGTGCGAACGGTTACCCGAAAACCGTCCGCGCGGCCGAATCCGGCTCTAAGGAGCGGTCCGGCCGAACGCGTGATGCGTTCCAGCTCCTCCAGTATTCGGCAGTGTCCCCGAGTCGTCTGTAGGTATTTCGGGGGACATTCCGTACGGATGTCAGCCGGTGAAACCGTGCCACCCCGCGGTGCGGTTCAGCGGGGTCCGCAGACCCCGCGCCGACAGCTCCCAGCGTGAGCGCGGAACGTCGTCCGGAACGGTGGCGTCGGCCACCTCGCGCACGTACGCTTCACCGACCACGACGATCGCTGCAGCCAACTCCTCCTCGGTGGGCGTGCCGCGGACGACCTCCGCCACGAATGGGCGGGGGGCGTCGGCGTCGAGGGCGTCGCTCACAGCGGGATGTTCCCGTGCTTCTTCGCGGGCAGGCTGGCGCGTTTGTTGCGCAGGGCCCGCAGTGCCTTGGCGATCGAGACGCGGGTCTGCGCCGGCTCGATGATCCCGTCGAGCTCGCCGCGCTCGGCGGCCAGGAACGGGGATGCCACGTTGTACGTGTACTCGTTCGCGAGGCGCGTGCGGACGGCGGCGACGTCTTCGCCGGCCTCCTCGGCGCGCTTGATCTCGCCGCGGTAGAGGATGTTCACCGCACCCTGACCGCCCATGACGGCGATCTCGGCGGTGGGCCACGCGAGGTTGATGTCGGCCCCGAGCTGCTTGGAGCCCATCACGATGTACGCGCCGCCGTAGGCCTTGCGCAAAATCACGGTGACCAGCGGCACGGTGGCCTCGGCATACGCGTAGAGCAGCTTGGCGCCGCGGCGGATGACGCCGGTCCACTCCTGGTCGGTGCCGGGGAGGTACCCGGGCACGTCGACGAGCGTGACGATCGGCACCGAGAACGCGTCGCAGAACCGCACGAACCGGCTCGCCTTCTCGCCCGCGTCGATGTTGAGCGTGCCGGCCATCTGCGAGGGCTGGTTGGCGATGACGCCGACGGTACGCCCCTCGATGCGGCCGAAGCCGATCACGATGTTCGGCGCGAACAGCGGCTGCACCTCGAGGAACTCCGCGGCATCCACGATCCCGTCGATCACGGTGTGGATGTCGTACGGCTGGTTGGGGGAGTCGGGGATGACCGTGTTCAGCGAGCGGTCGGCATCCGTCGTCTCGAACTCGAAGGGAGTGTCGTAGACGGGGATCTCGGCGAGATTGTTGTCGGGGAGGTAGCTGATGAGGCCCCGCGCGTAGTCGATCGCGTCGTCCTCGTCGTCGGCCAGATAGTGCGCGACGCCCGATCGGGTGTTGTGGGTGTGGGCTCCGCCGAGTTCTTCCATGCCGACGTCTTCGCCGGTGACGGTCTTGATCACGTCGGGGCCGGTGACGAACATCTGGCTGGTCTTGTCGACCATGATGACGAAGTCGGTGAGGGCGGGGGAGTACACCGCTCCTCCGGCGGCCGGGCCCATGATGATCGAGATCTGCGGGATGACTCCCGAGGCGGCGGTGTTCAGCCGGAAGATCTCGCCGTACTTGCCGAGCGCCACGACGCCCTCCTGGATGCGGGCGCCGCCCGAGTCCAGGATGCCGATGATCGGGATGCCGCTGCGCAGAGCCAGCTCCATCACCTTGATGATCTTGTCGCCGGCCACCTCGCCGAGAGAACCGCCGAACGTGGAGAAGTCCTGCGCGTAGACCGCGACGGTGCGGCCGTGGATCGTACCGGTTCCGGTCACGACGGAGTCGCCGTAGGGACGGGACTTGTCCATGCCGAAGGCAGTGGTGCGGTGGCGCACGTACTCGTCGAGCTCGACGAAGGAGCCGGGGTCGACCAGCATCTCGAGGCGCTCGCGGGCGGTGAGCTTGCCCTTCGCGTGCTGCTTGTCGCGTGCGGCGGCTTCGGCATCGACGACCGCCTCCTGGAACCTGCTGCGGAGGTCTGCGATCTTGCCGGCGGTGGTGAAGAGATCGGGCTGGTCGGTCACGCTTTCCACCCTAGCGATCGCATCGCCGCCCGCGTTGGAGGGTGCGCACAAGCGAATGCGCGGGGCGCTGTGGCATCCGCCTATCCCTCCGCGTGCATCCCGGCAGCGATGGACGCAAGTGGATGCCGTGGAGCGGACCCGTTCCCTAGGGTGTGCTCATGCCCATCCCCGCCGCCGGATACCCCCGAGCCGCCGCCCACAGCCCCCGCGTGCAGGTCGTCGAGACGACCGACTCCACCAACGCCGACGTGATCGCCGCGGTCACGGCCGACCCGGCCGGCTGGCCGCACCTCTCGCTGCTGGTGACCGACGATCAGCGCGCCGGGCGCGGGCGCCTCGACCGCACCTGGACCGCCCCGGCCGGGACGGCCCTCGCGGTCTCGGTGGTCGTCGACGCCACGATGATCCCCGCGGAGCAGCGCGGCTGGATCCCGCTCGCTGCGGGAGCGGCGATGACCCGCGCCGTGGGCGCCCAGCTCACGGGCCACGGTGGGACGGCCGAGCTGAAGTGGCCGAACGACGTGCTCGTCGACGGCGGCAAGATCTGCGGCATCCTGGCCGAGGTCGTCCCCGGTGCCCCCGACACCGTCGTCGTGGGGGCCGGGGTGAACACCCGCATGAGCCGAGCCGATCTCCCGGTGACGACCGCGACCTCGTTCGCGGCGATCGGCGCGGACTGCGACGATGACCGGCTGCTCGCCGACTATCTGGACGATTTCGGCAAGACCCTCGCGCGCCTCGTGCACGACGACGTCGAGCGCGTGCACCACGAGATCGAGAAGCTGTGCGCCACGGTCGGCAAAGAGGTGACCGTGGCCATGCCCGACGGTTCGGCGCTCCACGGCACCGCCGCGCGTCTCGACCGCGACGGTCGGCTCGTCGTCGAGTCCGGAACCATCGAGACCGTCGTCTCGGCCGGTGACGTGGTCCACGTGCGCTGACGGTGCCGCGCTCCGCGTGGCACCGGGGCGACCGGGCCCGCGCGTCGCACAATGAGAGCGTGACCCAGCCGTCGAACTCGATCGGGCGCCCGCGCACGCCGGCGCCGGGCACGGCCGCGCCCGAACTGCGCATCGCGCGCCTGCGCTCGCACGCGCGGCGACTCTTCTGGTCGGCCCTCGTGCTCATCGGCGTCGCGGGGGCGACCGCGTACTTCTACGACAACCTGCCGGCGCCGTACGAGAACTGGATGCTGCTGACGGCCGCGGGCGTGCTCGTGCTGCTGCTGGTGGTGATCCCGTATGCGGTGTGGCTGTCGCACACGTGGACCATCACCACGCGCCGCGTGATCGAGCGCTCGGGACCCTTCGGGGCGAACCGCCGCGAGATCTCGCACGTGCGCGGGTACGCGATCCAGATGCGCCGCGGCATCCTGCAGCGGCTGTGGGGGGCAGGGACCCTCTCGCTGTCGAACGGCGTGGAGCCGGCGCTGCGTATGAAGAACATCCCGCACGCGGTCCTCGTGCACGAGACGCTCGTCGATCAGGTCGAGGTGAACCAGATCCTCGCGCACCGCGACGCGCAGACCTTCGGCTCGGGGGCCGTCGGCGGGGTCTGAGCACCGACCTCGCGTCACCCCGGTACCCGGCTCGCGTCCCCGCGGGTGTCCAGACAGAATGGATGCCGACGGAAGGAGCGGCATGGCGCTGCGAGTCGGAGTGGTCGGTGGCGGACAGCTGGCGCGGATGATGATCGCGCCCGCCGTGGAGCTCGGGATCGAGATCCGTGTCCTCGCGGAGGACGAGGGCATGTCGGCGGCGCTCGCCGCCACGGCCGTCGGCGACTACCGCGACGCCGAGACGGTGCTGGCCTTCGCCCGCGACGTGGACGTCATCACCTTCGACCACGAGCACGTTCCGCAGGACGTGCTGGCCGCCCTCGTCGATGCCGGCGTTGCGGTGCACCCCGGTCCCGCACCCCTCGGCGTCGCGCAGGACAAGCTGGTCATGCGCGCGAAGATGGCCGAACTCGGACTCCCGCAGCCCGACTGGGCGGCGGTCTCGACGGCATCCGAGCTGCAGGACTTCCTCGACGCTCATGGCGGTCGTGCCGTCGTGAAGACGCCGCGGGGCGGATACGACGGCAAGGGCGTGCGCGTGGTCTCGGCGGCGACCGAAGCCGATGACTGGTTCGCCGCTCTCTCCGAGGACGGCAACGGGGGTTCGCTGCTGGTCGAGGAGCTCGTCGACTTCACGCGTGAACTCGCCCAGCAGGTGGCCCGGCGTCCCTCGGGCGAGGTCCGCGCCTACCCCGTGGTCGAGACCGTGCAGCGCGACGGCGTGTGCGCCGAGGTCGTCGCCCCCGCTCCTCGCGCGGACGCGCGCGTACAGCGCGTGGCCGCCGAGATCGGCGTCGCCGTCGCCGAGGGGCTCGGTGTCACGGGCATGCTCGCCGTCGAGCTCTTCGAGACGAGCGATGAGCGCATCCTCATCAACGAGCTCGCCATGCGCCCGCACAACAGCGGCCACTGGACACAGGACGGCGCCGTCACCAGCCAGTTCGAGCAGCACCTGCGCGCGGTGCTGGATCTGCCCCTCGGATCGACGGATGCCGTGGCCCCGTGGTCGGTCATGATCAACGTCTTGGGCGGTCCGACCGAGGGAACGCTCGACGAGCGCTTCGCCGCGGCCATGGCCGCGCACCCCTCCGCGAAGATCCACACCTACGGCAAGGCCCCGCGCCCGGGCCGCAAGGTCGGGCACGTCAACGTCGCAGGCAGCGACCTCGACGACGTCGTCTACGAGGGTCGCGCCGCCGCCGCGTTCTTCGACTGAGCGCGGCCAGTGAGCGCGCCGTTCCGAGATCTTCCAGCGAGTCGACCTACCCTGGACCGGTGACCCGGCCGCTGCATTCTTCCGAGACGCCCGTGGTCGGCGTCGTCATGGGCTCCGACTCCGACTGGCGCGTGATGAACGCCGCCAGCGAGGTGCTGACCGAGTTCGGCATCCCGCACGAGGTCGAGGTGGTCTCGGCCCATCGCACTCCCGACAAGCTCGTCCGCTACGGCCGTGAAGCGCGTGCGCGCGGTGTGCGCGCCATCATCGCCGGGGCCGGCGGTGCCGCGCACCTCCCGGGCATGTTGGCCTCCGTCACCGCCCTCCCCGTCATCGGCGTCCCCGTGCAGCTGGCGACGCTCGACGGCCTCGACTCGCTGCTCTCGATCGTGCAAATGCCCGCGGGGATCCCCGTCGCGACCGTCTCGATCAACGGGGCCAAGAACGCGGGCCTCTTGGCGGCCCGGATCCTGGGCAGCGCCGACGCCGACCTCGCTGAGCGCGTCGAGGCGTATGCACGTGACCTCGAGGCGCAGGTCGAGGAGAAGAACCGACGTCTGAAGGATTCCCTATGACGCTCGCGGCCGCCCGCCCCCGCTCGAGGGCGCACGTCGTCGAGCAGCGTCCGATGCGCCACCCCGATGCCACGTCGTTGCCCGTGATGACGCGCCGCGGGTGGTGGCTCGTGGCACTGAACTTCCTGCTTCCCGGATCCGCCCAGGTGCTGGCCGGCAACAGGCGGCTGGGCCGGTTCGGTCTCGGAGCGACCCTGGCGATGTGGACGATCCTCGTGCTCACGGGCCTCGGGGCGCTTCTCATGCCCAGCGGCCTGTTCGCGCTGGCCACCGGGTCGTTCATCCCCGATTTCCTGTCGTGGTTCCGCCCCCTGCCGCTGACCCTCGTGCAGATCGCCCTCGTCGGCTATGTCGTGCTGTGGGTCGTGCTGACCATCGACACGCTGCGACTCGTTCGACTCGTGAAGGTCGGGCCCCTGTCTCGCGTGGCCATGGCGATCCTCTCCGTGGCCCTCCTCGTGCTCTCCGGATCGGGGGCGGCGTGGGCGGCCCAGGCGGCCGGGACGACGCGCGACGCCTTCTCGGAGCTCTTCGCGGAATCGGCACCCGTCGTGCCGCCATCCGACGGTTATTACAACATCCTCTTGCTCGGCGCCGACTCCGGTGAGGGACGGGACTCGATGCGCTTCGACAGCATCTCGGTCGTCTCGATCAACGCCGACACCGGCGCGACCACCATCACCGGCATTCCGCGCGACATGCCGCACTTCCCGTTCGCGCCGGGACCCATGCAGGACAAGTACCCGGACGGTCACACCGGCCATGCGAACGCGACCTGCGGCTGGGGGAGCGGAATCAATCAGCTCCGCACCGAGGTCGAGGTGTGCCAGGACGGCAACACGCTCTACCCGAACGCGGTGTCCCAGGGGTCCGAGCCTGGCATCGAGGCGACGAAGGATGCCGCCGAGGGGATCATGGGCATCCAGATCCCGTACTACGTGCTGATCGACATGAAGGGCTTCGCCGACCTCGTCGACGCGCTGGGCGGCGTCGACATCGACGTCAAGGAGCGTCTCCCCAAGGGCGGTCCCGCCTACGACGGCCAGCCGGTCGACGACTGGGCCTTCGGCTGGGTCGAGCCCGGCCAGCAGCACATGAACGGCGACACCGCGCAGTGGTACGCCCGCTCGCGCTACACGACGAGCGACTTCGACCGCATGCGCCGCCAGCGCGAGCTGCAGGAGGCCATCCTCGCGCAGACCACCCCGCAGAACGTGCTCACGCACTTCCAGGATGTCGCTGCCGCGGGCACCAACATCGTCCAGACCGACCTGCCCCAGGGGCTCATCGCCCCGACCCTGGTGAACCTGGCTCTCAAGGCCAAGGACCAGCCGGTCGGAACGCTCGAGCTGACGCCGGCGGGCGGCGTCGACGAGTTCGACCCGGACTATGCCCAGGTGCAGAAGATGGTGCACGACAAGCTGCACCCGCCGACCGAGACGGAGGCGCCCTCCTCGTGACCGTGACCCTGCGCGTCGTGCTGGACCAGCTCGTCGCCCCGACCTCCCGCGACCTCGCCGAGGCCTCGGCCTCGCTGACCGAGGCCCTCATCGCCACCGCCCCCCGGGGCTGCGACGTGGGTGCCATCGTGCCCTCGCCGGGTATCGCCGACGATGAGGCCATCGCGGGTCTCAGCTCCGAGACGCGTCTGTCGATGCGCCGCCGCGAGCTCGCGGCATCCTGGCAGCTCGGGGTGGCTCCCGGCATCGGCAAGGGACTCATCCACTCGCCGACCCCGCTGGCGCCTCTCGTCCGACACGATCGCGTGAACGAGACGCACCAGATCGTGGTGACCCTGTGGGATCTCCGGGCGTGGGAGAGCCCCGAGGAGCTGCCCAAGGCCGAGGTCCTCGCCGCTCGCGCGCTGCTGTCGCGGGTGGGTAAGCACGCCGACGCGGTCATCGTCCCCACTCATGCGATGGCGGAGCGCCTCGCGGAGGTCGCGAAATCCAAGCTCGTGAAGAAGGTTCGCGTGATCGGCGGTGCCCCCGCCGCGGGGCTGCGCGTGCCGTCGGACGCGGTGGGGCGCCTGCGCGCCCTCGATCTGCCGCAGACCTTCGTCGTCGCCGCCGGAGGGAGCGCGGCCTCCGACGCCCTCGACGTCGCCTTCTCCGCCGTGGTCGACTCGGGCTGGGAGGGCGACGTCGTCGTCCTCGACGTTCCCGAGGGGGACGAACGGGCCATCGCCGACCTCGCCTCCGCCGCCGGCCTCGCCGAGGGACGCGTCCACGCCCGCGGCTCCCTCGACCGCTGGGACCGTGCGGCGGTGCTCTCGCACGCGACGGCATTCGTGACGGCGTGCACCCGGGCCGATTGGCCGTGGCGGGCGGTCGACGCCCTCACGGTGGGTGTCCCCATCGCCGCCGTCGACACCCCCGTGCTGCGCGAGGTGCTGGCCGATGCCGCCGCTCTCGCTCCCTCCGACGGGCTCGGTGCCGCTCTCTCCCGCGCCGTGGGTGAGGACGCCGAGCGCCTGCGCGTGCTGGCCGGCGACCGGGCGAAGGGATTCGCGTGGCGGGCCTCGGCCGAGCGGGTGTGGGCGCTGCACGCAGAGCTGTGACGCGGACGGCGGCTTCTACTATGGAGCCATGCAGCGTTCGCGCCTTCGAGGTCTGATCCGGCGCCTCCGCGAAGCCCGAGGGGCAGGTGCGATCGTGCGCGCCGCCGACCGCCTGTGGTGGTACCGCGTCATCTCGGCCTCGTCTCTCGTCGACACCGAGTACTACGCCGCGCAGCTGGGGCTGGGCCGGGTGCCGGCATCCCTCGCCATCGCCCACTACGTCTCGCGGGGATTCCGCCGCGGCATGAGCCTGAACCCGCTGTTCGACGACGTCGTCGCCGGGTGGGAGCTGCCCGAAGTCACGCGCGTTCCCGCCCTGTACGCGTACCTGGTGAACGAGCGCGAGACCATCTCGATCCACCCGTGGTGGGATGCCGTCACCTACGGGGCAGAGCGCGGTGGGCCGGGGCTCGAGGCGGCGTGGGCGAAGCCGAAGGAGCAGCTGCAGGTGAGTGCTGCCGGTCACGAGTGGACTCTGACCGTCGCCGAGGTGCGTCGCCGTGCGATTTCGGCCGCGCGCCAGTGGCGTCGAGTAGCGCGAACACGTCAGACCGCCCCGCCCCGCGACACCGCTCTCGTCCGCATCGTCCAGGCGCACGATCGTCGCTACGTGCGCAAGCTCGTCCAGGTCGCGCGTCGCGCCGACGAGTGCGACGTCCTCGTCCCTCTCGTCGACGTGGATGCCAGTCAGTGGGTGTCGACGGCTCTGCTCGCCGATCTCGTGCCCGGGGTGCGCGTGAGCGGTCACCGTCGGGGAACGAGCTGGCGGTCGGTCCTCGCGGCGGCGGTTCGGGGCCTATCGGCATCCACCGTTGTCGTTCTCGATCCCCGCGCGGAGTTCGACGACTCGCAGCTCGACGCGCTGATCTCGCAGGCGTCCGCGGGAGCGGCCGTGTGCGCGGCCCACCGCGCGGCCGATGGCACGATCGACGCGGTCGGGGCCGCCGACGTCGGCGGTGCGAGACCGTACGCCCTGTTGTCCGGCCTGCCGGGCGACGATCTGACGGGACTGCCCGAATCGGTCGACGTCCCTCTTCTCTCCGGCCGCACATTCGCGATGCCCTCTGCGGTGCTGCGGCGCGCTCTCGACGACGTCGATGACGCAGAACCCGACGCCCTCTCGGCGATGTCGCGGACGGTGCGGGACGAACTACCCCTTCGCGCGCTGCCGCGGGTGTCTCCGGTGCTGGACGAACCCGCGTTCGCCTTCGCCCCGAAGCGGGCCGCGCATCGCCCCGCGCGCGGAGCCGACGAGCGCGATCGCTCGCGAGCGGAGGCCGTGCTCGAGGAAGCAGGGTTCCGCGTCGAGCGCTGGGTCGAGGCGGGGCAAGGCCGCGTCGAGCCGGTCCTCAGCTGGATCAGGCCCCACCCCGACGCGCGTCGTTGGGCGGTCAAGATGTGTGCTCCGGCCGGCAAGCAGGGCGCGGTCTGGGGCGATGCCCACTTCGCACGGGGTCTTGCCAACGCGCTGCGCCGACTCGGCCACACCGTCGTCGTCGACGCCTACGACGCGCGGGCGCGTTCGACGACCGTGGTCGACGACGTCTCGGTCGCGATCCGCGGCCCGTACGCGTTCGAGGCGACGTCGACGGGCGTGAACCTCGAATGGATCATCAGCCACCCCGACTCCCTCACCCGCGATGAAGTGGCGGGATTCGACCGCGTCTTCGCCGCGTCGCACGGCTGGGCTGAGCGGGCGGGGCGTCGATGGGGCCTCGAGATCGAGACGCTGCTGCCGTGCACCGACACCGACGTCTTCCACCCCCGCGGGCTGCCGCGCGACGAGGACATCGTTTTCGTCGGCAAGACTCGCGGGGCGGCCCGCCCGAGCGTGGTCGAGCCCGTGAAGGCAGGGATCCCCGTGCGCGTCTACGGGCCCGACTGGGCGCATTTCGTGCCCGCTTCGTCGATCGCTGCCAAGTCCATTCCTCACGAGCGTCTCGCGGAGCGCTACGAAACGGCATCCATCGTCCTGAACGACCAGTGGCCCGACATGCAGCGGGAGGGGTTCATGACCCTGCGTCCGTTCGACGTCGTCGCGGTGGAGGGGCGCCTCGTGTCCGAGCCCGTCGAGGGTCTCGAGGACCTCTTCGAGGGAGCGGTCGTCACGTATCGCGACACCGCGCACCTCGTCGAGATGCTCTCGGGCCCGGCCGACGATCTCTTCCCCGACGCCGATCGGCTTCGGAGGATCGCCGCGCGCGTGCGTGAAGAGCATTCCTTCGATGCACGAGCCGTCGTTCTCGACCGAGCGGCGCGCGAGATCGCCGCTCGCGGCCGCTGACACGGGCGGGACTCGGCCGCACCCCTATGCTCGGACCCATGCCTTCTCGCGTGGGAATCGTCGTCCGCACTCGCAGGCGCCCCGACTTTCTTCGGCGGGCCCTTGCGGACATCTCGGCGCAGACGTTCCGCGACTACCGCGTCGTGGTCGTGAACGACGGGGGAGTCCCCGACGAGGTCGAAGCAATAGTCGCTGCCTCCGACGTACGAGACGCCGTGCAGGTCCGCCACATCGCGGAGGGTGAGGGCGGCCGGTGCATCGCCGCGAACGCCGGCGTGCGCGACGCCGGGACGGATCTCGTCGTGCTCCACGACGACGACGACCGCTGGCATCCGGAATTCCTTTCGCGCACCTCGGCGTGGCTCGAAGGTCATCCCGGAGCCCCCGCCGTCGCCGTTCCGACCGAGATCGTCTACGAGGAGCGGCGCGGCGGCACCTGGACCGAGGTCGGCCGGGCCCCCTTCTGGGCGGGGATGCAGCGCATCTCGCTCGGCGAGATGATGAGCGTCAACCGGGCGGTCCCGATCTCGGTGCTGTACCGCCGCTCGATCCACGACGAGGTCGGCTGGTACGACGAATCCCTCGACGCGGTCGAGGACTGGGACCTGTACCTCCGCATCCTCCGCGCCGGCGAGATCGGTTTCCTCCCCGGCGAGGCGCTGGCCTTCTGGACGCAGAGACCGGATGCCACGGGCCTCGACGCCAACAGCATGTTCGCGCTCACCGAGGAACACGCCGTCGATGACGCACGCGTTCGCGACCGCGCGCTCGCGGAGTGGGTGGGCCGCGAAGGAGAGGGCCTTCCGCTGTACATGGCCGCCCTGCACGAGAAGTTGACCTCGCACATCGACGCGCGTCTCGAAGAGACTGCGGCCCGACTTCGCGACGATCTGCGGAGCGAACTCGACGCACATCAGCCGTTCTGGTCACGATTGCGGCGACTGCGCCGAGGACTCCGCCGGCGATGACGACCTGATGTCGCGCGGCGTGGGTGGGTGCGCAGGAAGGGTATCCCACGCATAATGTTTGCGTGAAGCACGCCACCGACGCAACCGTCCCGTCTCCCCTCCGGCGCATGCGCGGCCTGCTGCCCGTCCTCCTCGTCGCCGGGGTCCTCGCGTTCTCCGCCTGCGCGACGACCCCCGAGTCCACGACCCCGTCGCCCACCGCGTCGGATGCTACGGCATCCCCGACGACCACCCCCTCTTCGTCGCCGCAGCCGAGCGAGACACCTTCCCCCTCCGCGTCGAGCAATGCGCAAGCGACCGCGACGCCCTATAACGGCGAGATCCTCATCATCACGTCCGAGGTCCGTGACGGATCTCTACAGGTGTCGGCCATGGTGCCGGGGGTGTCGGAGTCGGGTGGCACCTGCACCCTGACCCTCACGTCCACGGGCGCGAGCGTGCAGACCGCGGCGAACGAAGGCAAAGACGTCACGTACTGCGGTCTGATGTCCATCGCGGTTGCGGGCGGGTCTGGCGAACCCGCGTTCCAGGTCTCGTACGCGTCGAGCACCACGTCGGCGAAGTCCGCGGTGACGACGGTCGAGCCGACCTCGTGATCGGTCGCACCCGACGACGAGGCATCGCCGCGGTCGTCGCGGCGTGGGCATGCGGTCTCGCGCTGCTGGTCGCGGCGCCGATCGCCCTCCCGGCGACCGTCGCTCCTGCTCCCGCAGCCTCTGCGGCGAACGCCTCCGATTGGAACGCGGGCAACATCATCGACGACGCCGTCTTCTACGACGGTAACGCGATGAGCGGCGGCGAGATCCAGGGGTTCCTGAACGACAAGGTGCGCAACTGCCAGTCGGGCTACACCTGTCTCAAGGACTACCGGCAGAATACCGACAACAGGCCGGCGGACAAGTACTGCAACGGCTACTCCGGCGCGGCCAACGAAAGCGCCGCGACGATCATCGACAAGGTCGCCCGCTCCTGCGGCATCAGCCAGAAGTCGCTGTTGGTGCTCCTCCAGAAGGAACAGGGCCTGGTCACCTCGACCGCTCCCTCGGCATGGAACTACTCCGCGGCGACGGGGCAGGGCTGCCCGGACACGGCGCCGTGCGACGCCTCGACGCAGGGCTTCTTCTACCAGGTTTACTATGGGGCTCGACAGTTCGAGGTCTACCGGCTGAACCCCACGTGGTGGGGCTATCAGGCGGGGCGCTGGAACAACATCCTTTACAACCCCAACGGCGGTTGCGGGACCCAGCGCGTCTACATCGAGAACCAGGCCACGGCCGGGCTCTACATCTACACCCCGTACGTGCCGAACCAGGCGGCGCTCAACAACCTCTACGGCACGGGTGACGGTTGCTCCGCGTATGGGAACCGCAACTTCTGGCGGACGTTCACGGATTGGTTCGGGTCCACGCGTGTGCAGGGCAACCCGTTCGGCAACATCGAGGCCATTCAGCCCGTGGTCGGCGGTTTCCGTGTCGCGGGCTGGGCTATCGACCCGGACACGTCCAACCCGATCGACGTTCACGTATATGCCGGTGCGAGCGGAACGCCCACGACCGCCAATATCTCGCGCCCCGATGTCGCGGGCGTGTACCCGGACGCCGGCCCGAATCACGGGTTCGATTTGACCGTTCCGTCCCCTCCGGGGCAGAGCGTCAACGTGTGCGCGTATGCGATCAACGCGGCTGGGGTGGGGAACGGAAGTAATACCCTTCTCGGCTGTCAGCAGCTCGCGCCAGTCTCGGGTACGCCGGTCGGCTCGTTCGATACCGCGACCGCGGTCGAAGGTGGGGTGCGTTTCACCGGGTGGGCCGCTGATCCCGACACCGCGTCGCCCATCACGGTTCACGCCTACATCGGTGACCTGGGAAACGCGCTGACCGCGGATGCGAACCGTCCGGATCTGGCTGGACCGTTGCAGAGCCTGGGTACGGCCCACGGCTTCGATCGGACCTTCGGTGCGACCCCCGGCACTTATCAAGCCTGCACCTATGCCCTGAACGTCGGAGCCGGCGCGAACGTGGCGATGGGATGCAAGAGTGTCACCGTCGCACCGTTGCCTGAGCGTGGACGCACGCCGATCGGCGTTCTGGAACAGGTCGCCGTCACCGGCACGACGGCTAACGTCGCGGGATGGGCGCTCGATCCGGACACCCACCTGCCGATCCCGGTCCACATCTATGTCGGCTCCGTCGGCAAGGCCTACACCGCGGATCTCGCTCGAGCAGATGTCGGACGAGCGTGGCCCAGTTACGGACCAAACCACGGTTTCTCGGAGAATGTCGATCTGCCGTACGGCACCTCAAATGTTTGCGCTTACGCTCTCAACACGAAGCCCGGCGCAAACCTCCTTCTCGGATGCAAGTCCGTCACGGTCACACCGCCGCCTCGGAGCGCACCGCCCTTCGGCAACGTCGAGGTGATCGAGGGCCGGAGCGGTTCGGTCCACGTGGGTGGGTGGGCGCTCGATCCCGACACCGACCAACCCATTCGCGTACACGTGTACATCGGGCGGAACGGCGTTGCTCAGACGGCCGACCTCACGCGTCCGGACGTGGCAGCCGCCTTCGGGAAGGGTGCCTCGCACGGGTTTGACGCGACTCTTCCCGCGCCGGTGGGACAGAACCAGGTGTGTGTCTACGCGATCAACGACGGGGTGGGAGACAACACTCTGCTCAGCTGCCGAGAGGTCACCGTTACTCCATGAGCTCCGACCTCGAACTCGGAGGAGCGAAGCACCGGGCGCGGGATCTGTTCTCCCGCAGCTGGATCGGCGCGCTTTCGATCGCCCTCACCTTCCTGGCCCTGGCGGCGTGGGGCTTCTCCTCGCCCATCGGTTCCAGCCCCGATGACGACTACCATCTGGCATCCATCTGGTGCGGACTCGGGGAGCGCCCGGGGCTGTGCGAACCCGGTGCGTCGGATGCCGAGCGGGCGGTACCGCGACAGTTCACCGATGCGCGTTGCTATACGTTCCGTCCCGATGAGAGCGCTGCGTGCTTCGATGCATCCGAATCCGGCCTCACCTCGACCGACCGCGTGGACGTGAAGGGCGCGTACCCGCCTGTCTTCTACGCGGTGATGGGGACGTTCGCAACGACGGACGTCCAGACCTCCGTGCTCGTCATGCGTCTGTTCAACGCCGCCCTGGCGTGCGTCCTGTGGAGCGTCGCTTTCTTCCTCGTCCGGCGCTCGGACCGTCCCGCGCTCATCGTGTCCGTAGTCGCGACGTGCGTGCCGCTGGGCACGTTCCTGATCGCGTCCACGAACCCGTCCTCTTGGGCGATAGCCGTGGCGCCGGTGATCTGGTTCGCTGCGTGGGCTGCCCTCCGGTCCGAGGGTGCGCGGCGTATCGGCTTGAGCGTTCTGATCATCGTGGCCACCGCGATAGGTGCCGGTGCCCGAGCCGACGCGGCTCTTTTCGCCGTCGCCGGAATGGGGGTGGGGATCGTCATGGGCTTCCGAGCCCTGCGGCCCTCGGTCATACCTCTGGCAGCGATGGGGCTCTCAGCGATCATCGCGCTCCTTCTGTATCGGACAGCTCAGCAGGGGGACGCCCTGTCCGACGGTCTCGTGTCCGCGACCCCGCCGCTGACGACACGGCAGCTCGTCGAGAACGTCCTTCAGCTGCCCTCGCTCTTCAGCGGCGTCAACCCCGGCTGGGGCCTTGGGTGGCTCGACACCAACCTGCCCGCCAGCGTTTGGGTCGCGGTCATCGCCGTCATGGGAGCGGTGACGACCATCGGGCTGAGGCGCGTGCATTGGCGGCGGGCGACCGCACTGATCCTCGTGGCTGTCGCGCTGTGCGTGATGCCGCTCTATCTGCTCGCCCAGACCCATGCTCTGGTCGGAACGCAGGTCCAGCCGCGCTACCTCCTCCCCTTGCTCATCATCTTCTTCGGCCTGACCGCGGCGACGAGCTCAGCAGCCGGAGAATGGCGGGGGCCGCGTCAGTGGATTCTCTCCATCGTCGTCGTCTTCGTCATGTGCGTGTCGCTCCACGTCAACCTCCGCCGATACACGACGGGCGTCGACGACGCTGCGCTCGACCCGGGTCGAGACGCGGAATGGTGGTGGGTCGGAGCGCCGTCGCCGTTCGCCGTCTGGGTGGTCGGATCCCTCGCGCTTGCGGGATTGCTTGCTCTCCTCGCACTCCGTAATCGCCGCGCCGAGGTCGGCGGGGCGAACGATGCCAGAACTCTCGCCGCCGCGGAGGACGCGTCTCACGGGGTGTCGACCTACCGCACCTGAGCGGATCCGCACGCGCTGATACTGCCGAACATCTCATCCGGCATGCCATCGGAACATCTCGCGCTATGCGTCTCGACGGTCCCCACGCTCTTCAGCCTCTCGGGGAACCGGCTAGGCCTCGGGGCCGAGTGGCGATACATGCGAGCCCGGCTGTGCCGAGCCCGGGGGGTCGCGTCGCTCCAGGGTGGTGAGGCGCATGTCCATGATCGCGACCGTCTCGGCGAGCCGGCGGTTGCGCTCCTCCGCCCGAGTGAGCTCGGTGCTGTGCTGGATGCTGACGAGGAAGAGAACGGCGATCGAGACGAAGAAAACGAGGTTGGTCGGGACGTCTATGCCGAGTAGATGAGCCGCCCCCTCGAGCAACGCGGGGAAGATGCCGACGACCAGTCCGAGCGTCGCGCCGACGAGCCACCACACTGCGTGCCGTTCGCGCAGACGCCCTCGACGAAGCATGTCGATGACGGCCAGAAGCGTGCCGGACGCCACCGCGATGCCCAGGATGTAAGACGCGATGCTCATGGGGTCGCCCCCTGTTTCTCGACGGGGCGAATGGCGGCGATCGTAATGGCCATCACGGCGCGAGCGAGGTATTTGGTCGAGCGCAGCGGTCCCGAGGACGGCTGTCCTCCGAGTCGGGTCCTCATCGCGACGGGAAGCTGCGAGATGCGGCATCCAGCTCTCGCGGCGATGACCAGCGCTTCGACGGTGTCACCGAGATACTCAGCCGGCATGTTGTCCGCGAACAGCCGGATCGCACGTGGGCCCGCGGCCTTGAATCCCGACGTCGTATCCGTGAGGCGGACACCCGTCATAGCGCGGATGGTCGTGGCGAGAAACTGCATGGCCCATTTGCGGGGCCCGGCAACCTCATATTCGCCGTCCCCGGCGAAGCGAGCCCCGATGACCAGATCGCTGTCGGCGAGCGCAGCCAGCAACTGCGGAACGTAACGGGGATCGTGTTGTCCGTCGGCGTCCACTTGAACGACGGCTCCGTAGCCCTGGTCCCGGGCGTAGACAAATCCCGTGCGCAGTGCACCGCCGACTCCGAGATTGTGGGGGAGACGCGCGACCATCGCACCTGCGAGGCGGGCCTTCTCACTTGTCTCGTCGCGCGAACCGTCATCGATGACAAGACAATCGGCGAAGTCGCTCGTCTCGGCGAGAACCTCCGCGACGACAGCAGCCACGCTTTCGGCTTCGTTGAAGGCGGGCATCACGATAAGAGCCCGATTCGAACGATCCGTCACCCCACAACCCTACCAATCCCACCAATTAGAGTTGTGTCGGTGAAAACTCCTCGCCTGCCGACACGTCTCAGTGGTTCGACCCTGGTCGTTGCGTCGACGGGCGTGGCGGGACTGTTCGGCTATGCGATCCAGACCGTCGCTGGCGCCGGCCTGGAGGCGAGCGCTTACGCGCACTTCAGCGTGTTCTGGGCCGCTGTGTTCCTCGCGGTCGGATCGATGAGTGGCGTGCAGCAGGAGGTGACCAGGGCCGCCCGCCCCGGGGCGCAGGGAGGCGAAGCGGGGCGTCGACTTCTCATCGGCGTCCTGGCGGTCGCCGTGACGGCGGCCGCACTCGTCGTCGCGAGCGGAGCGTTGTGGGCTGGAGTGGTGTTCGCGGACGACGGCGGCGCGTCCCTCGCGCTCCTCTCGGTCGCCGTCCTCTTCTCCGGGGCGGTCGCCGGAATCGCAGGGGTGCTCTACGGGCTCCACGATTGGCGTCGTGTGGCGCTGGTGATCTCTCTCGATCCCGCCTTACGGTTTCTCATGGTCGGAGGGAGCCTTGTTGCGGGACATGCCGAATGGCTGCCGACGGCGATCGTCGCGCCGATTCCGGTGACGTTCGTCAGCGCCCTCCTCCTCGTCATTCCGCGCCTCCGACAGGGGGTCACCGTCGATGTCGCGACGACGAGGCATCTGGTGGGCAACATTTCCCGCGCCATCGTCGGGGCGGCGGCCACCGCTGTGCTCGTGAGCGCCCTGCCGCTGTTCATCGGTGCCGCAGCGCGGGACATCTCCGCTACGCAAACGGGGGCCCTGCTCTTCAACCTGACGCTGACACGCGCGCCGATCGTGATTCCAGCGCTGGCCTTCCAGTCCCTGCTGGTGGTTTTCTTCCGCGACCGTCTGACACATGTCGCGCGTTCGACCTTGCTCATGACCGGTGGCGCCGTGGCCGTCGCCCTGTTGGTGGCGATCGTCTGCGGGATCCTGGGTCCGACGGTGATCGGGGGGCTCTTCGGAGACGGTTATCGACTCTCCGGTCTTCCGTTGGCCTTCCTGGTGGCGAGCTCGGGACTCACCGCGGGCCTCTCCGTGACGGGGGCGGCGACGATCGCGCTGCGTCGTCACACCGCTTACCTGGGGGGCTGGGTATTCGCGGCCCTCGCGGCGGTGGTCCTGCTGTTTGTCAGTCCTGGAGACACGATCACACGTTCGGTGGTCGCGTTGTCGTTCGGTCCCGCACTCGGTTTGCTCGTCCACGTCACAGCCATCTGGCGGGCCCGCTCGTCATCACGGGTCTGATCGACCTCGAGACTAGGCGGCGATCAGCGCAGAGCGTGCCGCAGGAGCGCGGCGATCCCGCGGCCGTGCCGGGCTCGCACCGCTGCGGGAAGACGGGTGATCGCGCTCAGCCTGCTCGAGACCCGGAACGTCGCCGCTTTCCTTGCCCCCGTCCACCCCCGTGCCTCCGCGCGGGCGGCGGCGCTCTCCAAGACCGAGCGCTCTTCCGCGAACCGTGAGCCGTCGTCGGCTTTCCACGACGACACGCTCGCGCGGTGGCGACGGTACTGGAACGTGACCAGGTCGTCCGCGACCAGCGAACCGCCCGCGTCGGCGATGCGTAGTTGAACGTCCAGGTCGAGGGCGACGTCCAGGCTCGCATCGAAGGGAAAAGAGCGAAGAGTCTCGATGCGCCAGCAGATTGACGGGAAGTACGTCCAGCACGCGCGGGACAGCGAGCGCGCGAGGGCGGGCCCGGTGAGCACCGCCGGACGCCGCGAGGGAGCGTAGAAGCGCTTCACGCGATCCGCGAGAGGAAGCACCTCGTGACCGTTGTCGGAGATCACCACAACCCCGGGTTGCAGGTACGACGCCTCAGGGTGGGCAACCGCAAGGGCCTTCATTCGCCGCACGTAGCCAGGGAGGGCGACGTCATCACAGCCAATCATGCAGACCAACGGCTCACGGGCAAGATCGGCGCACTTCCGGAAGTTTCCGCTGACACCCAGGTTGTCGGGGTTGCGCTCGTAGCGGATGCGATCGTCACCCAGCGACTGAACCCATTCCCCTGGCGCGGGGTCCGGGTAGGCGTCGTCGAGGACCGTCAGGATCCAGTCGTCGTCGTCTTGGGCGAGGACGGACCGGACCGCGGTCTGCAGAAGAGCGAACGAGCCGTAAAACGGCATCATGAACTCGACGGTCACGAGGTCGCGGAGCTCTCGAGGTACTTCTCCAGAGACATCGCCGAGACAGCGACATCGCTCACCTCGAGAACACTGTTCCGCGGGCGCGGTGCGACCGGCGCACTGCTGCCGGCGAAATAGGCCTCGGTGCTGACCCCGGATACGCTCTCCGGGTCGTGCCCCGAAAGGCGGAAGACCTCGCGTGCGATGTCGAACCAGCTCACCGGTGCACCTCGCCCCGTCACGTTGTACACCCCGGAGGGCGATTCCGCCTCGAGGAGACGGCGGATGGTCGCAGCGATGTCACTGGTGAAGGACAGGCGTCCGAACTGGTCGTCCACGACCCGCGGCTCGATGCCGCGCTCCGCAAGAGAGGCCATGGTGCGCACGAAATTGTTCCCGTCGCCGATCACCCAGCTCGTGCGAAGGATGTAGTGGCGGGGCACGGTCGCGACGATCGCGTCGCCCGCGGCCTTCGTCTGACCGTAGACGCCCAGTGGTGACACGGGGTCGTCGATCGAGTAGGCGCCGTCCTTCGTGCCGTCGAAGACGTAGTCGCTGGAGACGTGCACCAGGGTGATCCCGTTCTCACGGGCGACCCGGGCCAGTCCCGCGACCGCGGTTACGTTGGCGGCCCAGGCGTCCGCCCGTCCTTCAGGGGTCTCTGCGACATCGACCTTGGTGTACGCGGCCGCGTTGATGACGACGTCATAGTCGCGCCAGCGGCGTGCGGCATCCAGATCGGATGAGGTGAGGTCGAGGTCGCCGCGGGTGGCGTACTCGATCCAGGGGTGCTCGCCGAATTCCGCGCGCAGGGCGCGACCCAGCTGCCCGTTCGCTCCGGTGACGAGGATCTTCTTGCGCGGCATGGGTACCACGTCGGCGAGACGGGGATGCGCCTTGTCCTTCGCGCTGATCTCGACCTCGGCGAGTGGGATGGGCCACTCGATGGCGGCCGTCTCGTCGGCGAGATTGAGGAAGGTGTACGTCGCGTCAGGCGACCAGTGGTCGTTCACGAGGTAGGTGTACGCGGTGTCGGCTTCGAGGGTCTGGTAGGAGTTGCCGACCCCGCGCGGAACGAAGATCGCCGTAGCCGGATCGAGTTCAATCGTGAAGACGGCACCGAACGTGTCGCCCTCGCGGAGGTCGACCCATGCCCCGAAGATCCGACCGGTGGCCACGGAGACGTACTTGTCCCAGGGCTCGGCGTGGATGCCGCGAGTGGTGCCCACTGCATCGTTGAACGAGATGTTGTTCTGCACGGGGCCGAAGTCGGGCAGGTGAATGCCGGCTGCGGTCATCTTCTCGCGCTGCCAGTTCTCTTTGAACCACCCGCGTGCATCTCCGTGTACCGGCAGATCGAGGACGATGAGACCGGGGATGGGCGTCTCGCGGACGGCGAGAGCCTTGCCGAAGGTGATCGACATCGAGGTCACTGCCCCTTGCTTGCGTAGAACGCTTCCACGCCGTCCTTGGCGGGTGCCCACCAGGCCTCGTTGTCGCGGTACCAGTCGATGGTGGCGGCGAGCCCTGATTCGAAGTCGCCGTAGGTCGGCGTCCATCCGAGTTCGGTGCGGAGCTTCGTCGAGTCGATCGCGTACCGCATGTCGTGTCCCGGGCGGTCGGTGACGAGGTCGTAGGCGTCCGTCGGCTGACCGGTGATCTGCAGGATCAGCTCGACGACGCTCTTGTTGTCCTTCTCGCCGTCCGCGCCGATGAGGTAGGTCTCGCCGATCTCACCCTTGTCGAGGATCGTGAGGACCGCGGACGAGTGATCGTCGGCGTGGATCCAGTCGCGGACGTTCTCTCCGGTTCCGTAGAGCTTGGGGCGAATTCCGCGCAGCACATTGGTGATCTGCCGGGGGATGAACTTCTCGACATGCTGGTACGGCCCGTAGTTGTTCGAGCAGTTGCTGATGGTGGCGCGCACGCCGAACGAGCGCACCCAGGCCCGCACGAGCAGATCGGATCCGGCCTTCGTCGACGAGTAGGGCGATGAAGGGTTGTACGGCGTCTGCTCGGTGAAGCGTGCGGGGTCATCGAGCTCGAGGTCGCCATAGACCTCGTCGGTGGAGATGTGGTGGAAGCGCACGTCGTGTTTGCGAGCGGCCTCGAGAAGCGTATAGGTGCCGATGATGTTCGTGTCGAGGAACGGGCGGGGGTCGTGCAGGGAGTTGTCGTTGTGCGACTCGGCGGCGTAGTGCACGACGGCGTCCGCTTCTGCCACGAGCGGGTCGACGACTGCCGCATCGGCGATGTCGGCGACGACGAGGTGGACCCGATCGGAGGGCAGCCCCTCGAGCGAGGCGCGATTGCCGGCATAAGTCAGCTTGTCGAGCACGGTCACCGTGTGGTCGGTGTGCGCGATGACGTGGTGCACGAAGTTGGAACCGATGAAACCGGCGCCACCGGTCACGAGAAGACGACTCATGAGGTCAAGGTTAGCGGGGTGGGCGCCGTGTCCCTGAGAGGTCGGATTGGCGGCGGTCGCGCAACATAGGCGAAACTTGACCCCATGCGCGGAATCATTCTGGCGGGCGGCACGGGCTCGCGACTTCATCCCATCACCTTGGGCATCTCCAAGCAGCTCGTGCCCGTCTACGACAAGCCGATGATCTACTATCCGCTGTCGACCCTGATCCTCGCGGGTATTCGAGACATCCTCATCATCACCACCCCCCAGGACTCGGAGCAGTTCCAGCGGCTTCTCGGAGACGGCTCTCGCTTCGGCATCTCCCTCACCTACCGAGTGCAGCCATCGCCCGACGGTCTCGCGCAGGCTTTCATCCTGGGCGAGGAGCACATCGGATCGGAGTCGGTGGCACTCGTCCTCGGCGACAACATCTTCTACGGCCAGGGCATGGGTACGCGCTTGCGCCAGTACACCGAGCTCGACGGCGGTGTGGTGTTCGGATATCGCGTGGCCGACCCGACGGCCTACGGTGTGGTCGAGTTCGACACCGATGGTCGGGTCGTCTCGCTCGAGGAGAAGCCCGAGCACCCGAAGAGCAGCTACGCCGTTCCGGGGCTCTACTTCTACGACAACGACGTGATCGAGATCGCTCGCAACCTCAAACCCTCCCCGCGCGGCGAGCTGGAGATCACGGACGTCAACCGCACCTATCTCGAGCAGGGGCGCCTTCGGGTGGAGCTGCTGCCCAGAGGCACCGCATGGCTCGACACCGGGACCTTCGACTCCCTCAGCGAGGCGACGGAGTTCATCCGTACCGTCGAGAAGCGCCAGGGTCTTTCGATCGGCTGCCCGGAGGAGGTGGCCTGGCGGATGGGTTTCCTCTCCGACGAGGAGCTTCGCGAACGCGCGGCGCCGCTGGTGAAGAGTGGGTACGGCCGCTACCTCTTGAGCGCCCTCGAAAATGCCGGCGACCGCTGACCCCGCGGCGGCCGACCGATCGGGCGAGGTGGTCTCCGGCGACCAGCGTCGGGTGGATCGCGCGGTCGTCTTCGCTGTGCGCGCGGCTGGAAGGGTGGAAGAGACCTCGCTGATCGCTCTGCGATTCCTTCGTGCCGCGGCGTCGACTGTCGTCCTCGTTCATCCAGGCCCCCTCGACGAAGAGGTGCGGGGCGCGCTCGAGCCCCTGGTCGATGAGATCGTCGAGAGCGACGGTGAGCAGTTCTCCTCCGAGTCGTACCGCGAAGGCGTCGATCGTGTGCTCCGTAGACACGACGTCGACGAAATCCTCCTCACCGGCGACTCGTGGTTCGGGCCCGTGGGCGACCCGGCGCCCCTTCTGGCGCATATGGATGGCGTCGCGCTCGACGCGTGGGATCTTCTCCCGCCTGCGCCTCCCCGCGAGGCGTTCCCGAACGAAGGCTTTCCCTCGGTCGTCGATCGCCCATGGTTCTTCACGGCCCTGCGCCGACGTGTTTTCGAGAGCGACACCTGGAACAAATGGTGGAAACTCCCTGTCGACGCGGGCGATCGCGAGCGACACCTCATGCCGTTTCTCACGGAAGCAGGCCTCGTCCACGAGCGTGCCTATGACACGGAGCGTCTCCATACCCACGATCCGGGTCTCTTCGCTCCAGAGGATCTCCTCGAGATGGGGGTCCCATTCGTGGACCGGGCTGTGCTCACCAGCTATCCGCCCTTCCTCGATCGATTCGCCATCCTCGGCCAGGAGATCGCGCGGCTGATGAGCCTCCGGGGATACCCGCTCGACGTCCTTTACTCGAGCCTGTCGTCCTGTGTTCCCCCAAAGGCTCTCAACACCAACCTCGGGTTGCTCTCGGTGCTCTCGGACGTGGCTGTCGACGAGGGGGCGGGCTCCTCGTTGTCGGTGGCTGCCGTCGTCCACATCAGCGACATGGACGGGGTCGACGAACTTCTACGCCGGTTGCAGTTCCTTCCGCCGAATGCCTCCGTCTTCGTGACGACCACTGAGGGGGTCACCGCGGCACGTCTCGAGCGCATGCTCGAGACATGGGCGTCCGCGAACTCCTTCACTTACGAACTTCGAGTAACCCCGCACAGCCTCGGACGCGACATGGCCGATTTCTTCGTCGGATGCCGTGACGTGATCCAGTCGGACCGGTTCGATGTCGTCATCAAGCTGCACATGCGGCGGGCGCATTGGAAGACGATGAACCGGCTCCGCTACTTCCGTCGGTACCAGTTCGATAACCTTCTCAGCAGTCCGGGGTACGTTCGCAACGTCCTCGCCCTCTTCGAGAAGGAGGATCGTCTCGGAGTCGTTTTCCCCCCGATGATCCACGTCGGTTACTCGACGATGGGTCGGGGCTGGGCGTTGCTGGAACGGCAGGCAGCTCGATTGAGCGAGTCCCTCGGCATCCGGGTTCCCCTGGACAGGGTTTCTCCTCTCGCGCCGTATGGCGGGATGTGGATCGGACGCCCGGCCGCATTCCGCGTGCTGACGCAGCGCCGGTGGAGCTTCTCCGATTACGGCCGACGAATGGAACGCCGGTACGGCCACCTCGCGCACCTCCAGGAGCGGATGGTGAGCGCTGCGATCGGGCAGGCCGGGTACTACTGCCGGACCGTACTGAACTTCGCTCACGCGGAAATCGGCTACACCGCCTTGGAATACAAAGTCGACCAGATGTTTTCTACGACACGCGGGTGGCCCGTCGAGCAGATCGGCTTTCTGCACCGAGCCGGTTACACCGGCTACGGCGGCACGGTGGCGCTCGTGCGGATGTACGTGCGCACCAACCACCCGCGCGTCGCCGAAGCCTTTCGGCCGGCGTACCGGGTCGCTCTGCGCGCTCACCGCATGCTGTCTGCAGGGCGACGCGTGGCCTCACGGCTTCGTGCCGAGGGCCGCGACGAAGAGAGGGAGGTGGCCACGTGAAGACAGCCGAACTGATCGGCGATTGGACGCGTCCCGCCGACATGTTCCCCGAGAACGGGAAGCGACTGCTCATCTACGTCGTCTTCGACCGTCGGGGCGAGGTAGGCGATTTCGTCGTCTACGCGCTGGAACACTTCCGAGCGTTCTGCGACGAGATCGTCGTCGTCTCCAACGGCCCGCTTACCGCGCAGGGGCGCGAGCGCCTCGAGGCTGTGGGAGATCTCGTCCTGGAACGTCCCAACGAGGGCTATGACATCTGGGGCTACAAGCACGGTCTGGATGCCGTCGGGGAGCGCGTCTCCCAGTTCGACGAGCTGCTGCTCGTCAACGACACGTGGTTCGGTCCGATCCGGCCGTTCGGCCCGATCTTCGACCGCATGAACGCCCACCCCCTGCACTTCTGGGGAATGACGGATCACCTCCGCGTCGAGCCGCACCCCTTCACCTCGGAGGCGGAGTACCTTCCATACCATCTGCAGTCGTACTGGGTGGCCGTGCGCCGTCGAATGTTCGAGTCGCCCGAGTGGGAGTCGTACTGGCGTCACCTGCCGGCCATGACCACCTACTCCGACGCCGTCACGAAGCACGAGGGCGTGTTCACCGAGCACTTCACCCAGCTCGGATTCTCGGGCGAGGTCGCCTTCCCGACGCTGACGGACAAGATCGAGAATCACGCGGTGCTCTATGCGGAGCAGCTCATCGATGCGGGCTGTCCCACGCTGAAGCGTCGCCCCTTCTTCCAGTGGCCTGTGTACCTCGACCGCCTCGCTGTCATCGGGAAATGGACCCTCGAGGCAGCCGAGCGAAACGGCTATCCGGTGAAGATGATCTTCGACGATCTCGCGCGCAACGTCGAACCACGCGTGCTGAATGCCGATGCCGCCCTGCTGCGTGTCCTCTCGGCGACTGATGACGGCTACGACCCGTCGCGACCGCTGCGGACAGCGGTCATGGCGCACATCTTCTACGTCGAGATGACGGACGAGATCATCGATCGTGCGCTGTTCCTCCCCGGCCCCGTCGATCTCATCGTGACAACCCCGGATGCCGAGCGCGCCCGGGCCATCGAGGAGATCATCGCCCGCCGGGAGCTGCCGGGATTGACGGAGGTACGCGTCGTCGCCTCGAACAACGGCCGCGACCAAGCAGCGTTCCTCATCGGCTGTCGCGACATTCTGCTCTCGGAGCGGTATGAACTGATCGTCAAGATCCACTCGAAGAAGACACCGCAGGACGGTGCCAATGTAGGGCGCCACTTCCGCCGGCATCAATTCGAGAACCTCTTGGCCGGGCCCCACGAAGCTGCGAACGTTGTCGCGCTGTTCCAACAGCAGCCCGGGCTTGGTCTCGCATTTCCGCCCACGGTGCACCTCGGACACCCGACGATGGGTCACGGATGGTGGGCCAACCGCCCCGGCGTCGAAGAGCTCTGCGCGCAGCTGGGCATCCGCGTCCCCCTGGACGAGGTATCGCCCCTCGCCCCGTTCGGGTCGATGTTCTTCGCCCGTCCGGAGGCCCTTCGTCTTCTCTTGGCACAGGAGTGGACTTACGACCAGTTCGGCGGTCCGGAGGCGTACATCGACGGGAGCCTGGCGCACGTGCTCGAGCGTATGCCGGTGTACGCGGCGGGGGAGCTCGGGTACCACTCGATGACCATCGCGACCACCGACTACCTGGCGAAGAGTTACACGGCGTTCGACTACAACCTCGACCAGATGTCAGTAACGATGCCGGAGGACACCCAGCATCAGATCACCTTCCTCCGCAGCGCGGGCTACGTCGGCTGGGGACGGTTCCGCGACTTCGTCGACATATGGGTGCGTTTGCACCGCCCGAGTGCGGCGGACCAGGTCGAGCGAGTGTTCGCGAGGACCGAGCGCGCACGCGGCCTGCTGTGGCGCGCGCGCCGTCGCATCCGGCGTGGCTGAATCCAGACGTCGCGCAGGAACGCACCAGTAGAATCGGACCTCATGGCCAGTCCTTCACCCGCCGCGGAAAACGCGCGCTTCGCACGTCTCGCAGAGATGCCGATGCGCTCCGTCGGCGTCACTCCAGGCCTGGGGCTCGCCTCCCTATGGACCACTCTTCGCGACATCTTCGCCCGCCGCGAGATGCTCGACCTTCTCATCAAGCGTGACATCAAGGCGCGCTACAAGGATTCCGCCCTGGGGTTCGTGTGGGCGCTGGTACGACCGCTCATCCTTCTCGGCATCTATTTCGTCGTGCTCGGACAGTTTCTCGGGGCGGCGAAGGGCATCCCCGATTTCGCCATCTTCATCTTCACCGGCCTCACCGCGATGAGTCTCTTCCAGGAGATCGCTGTCGGCGGTACGGGCTCGATCATCGCCAATGGCGGGGTGGTGAAGAAGGTCTACATGCCGCGAGAGATCTTCCCGCTTGCCGCGACAGGATCGGCCATCTTCAACTTCGCGATCCAACTGGGCGTCCTGCTCGTCGCGACAATAATCGCCGCGAAGCCACCGTTGCACTGGGAGATCGTGTACGCGATCCCAGCGCTGGCGATCATCCTCGTCTACGGTGTCGCATTCTCGCTGTTCTTCTCTGCGGTCAATGTCTATCTTCGCGATGTGCAGTACCTCGTCGAAGTGGTGACGATGCTCTTGATGTGGCTGTCACCCGTGCTCTATGCCTGGCAGATGGCGAGCCAGATCATCAGCAACCCCGTCCTGCTGGAGGTCTACACGAACAATCCTCTGACGCTCGCGGTGCTCGGTTTCCAGCGCGCCTTCTGGGTCGCGGGTGACACGCTCGCCCAGCCTGCGCACCTCGTGCTGCGGATGGGCGTCGCCCTTCTCATCGGTCTGATGCTGCTGGTGTTGAGTCACCGCGTCTTCGTCCGCCTGCAGGGCAACTTCGCCCAGGAACTGTGACCCTTATGGCCTTCGACCTCGCTCCCGCGCCCGCGCGCCCCGAAGTCATCAGACTGACGGACGTCTCGAAGCGCTTCGTCGTGCGGAAAGACACCTCCATCAAGGAGCGCATCGTCACTCTCGGTCGGGCGGGCCGCCGCCACCGCCAGAATTTCTGGGCGCTGAGCGACGTCAGCCTCGACATCCGTGCGGGAAACACCATCGGGCTCATCGGGCATAACGGCTCGGGAAAGAGCACGCTCCTCAAGGTCATCGGCGGCATCATCCAGCCCACTTCGGGTCAGGTGCTGCAGAGGGGACGTGTCGCAGCCCTCATCGAGCTCGGTGCGGGATTCCATCCCGATCTCACCGGCAGGGAGAACGTCTACCTCAACGCCTCGGTACTCGGTCTCAGCCGCGAGGAGACCCGGGCGAGCTTCGACGACATCCTCGATTTCTCGGGCGTCGGCGACTTCATCGACACACAGGTCAAGTTCTACAGCTCCGGGATGTTCGTACGACTCGCGTTCGCGATCGCCGTGCACACTGACCCCGACATCCTGCTCGTCGACGAGGTCCTGGCCGTCGGCGACGAGCAGTTCCAGCGGAAGTGTCTGAACAAGATCAAGGAGTTCCAAAGTCAGGGCCGCACGATCATCATCGTGTCGCACGCGCTCGATCAGATTGAGGAACTCTGCGACCGGGTCATCCTCATGGACAAGGGACGCGTCGCGTTCGACGGAATCGCGGACGCTGCGGTCGAGCGCTTCCGGGAGCTCCTCGAGGAAGGTTCGGGCAAGGTCGCCGCACGTCCCGAGCAGGTTCTGCGTGCCGCCGAGATCGTCTCCGTCGACGTGCGCGGAGCCGATGGCAAACGCGTCGGCGACCTCGAGACGGGGGAGTCGTTCCGCGTCGCAGTGACCGTCCGCGGACTGCGCCGGCTCGACGAGTGGGCTCTGGGCTTCAGCATCGACACTGCCTCGGGTGTGTTGGCGCTCGCCTCGAACACGAGCATGCTGGGCGCGACCGTGCCCCCGCTGCGCGAGGGAGAGACGGTCACGATCGAGATCGACGTCGACAGTGCGCACTTCAACCCGGGCAGCTACTGGGTCAACGCCAACCTCCACGGCATCAGCGAGTCGACGTCGCACGCGCTCATGCAGGGGGCCGAGTTCACCGTGCACGGACGCTCCGACTCTCTCGGCTCAGTTCCCGCAGAGGTGCGCTTCCGCTGAGCTGGACGCACCGAACCTGTCTCGCTTCGCCGGTCCCTGGCTGACTGCGGTCGGTGCGCGAGGAAGCCGTCCGCAGGTCGCACGTCGCGAACACCTCAGTCCCGAGTGGCCCAGTACCCGTCACCGCGCATACGCAAAGACAGACGGAGATCGATCGAGGGGTCGACAGCATCGAGGGGAAGGGCAACCCGCGGTGCCAGCGCGCCTCGGCGCCATCCCTCCCACCGGCCGGCGAGCGACACGGCGTCGCGACGCAGCACGAGGCGGGCGCCGGTGACGATCCCCTCGACGACGAGCGCACGCAGGCCCCACCGCGAGCGCAGCACCCCGTACTTGCGCAGCAGGTAGCCGCGCGCGAACCCGGAAAGGCGGCGCTGCCGCACGGACTCCTTGCCTGCGCTCGCGCCGCCCAGATGCATTCCCGAGGGCTCGGGGATCGCGACACACGACCATCCGGCCGCCCGCAGACGGAAGGCAAGATCGAGTTCTTCGCCGTACATGAAGATGTTCGTGTCGAATAGGCCCACCTCCGCGAGGGCTGCGCGGCGATAGACGGCTACGGCACCGTAGGGTCCGAGGACGGGTGGGCGCTCGGCATCGGCTCTCGAGAGCTCGGCGCCGTGGAAACGGACGAAACCCGCCCCCGTCACATCGGCCACGATGCCGTAGGAGTCGACGGTGCCGTCGGGAGCGAGAAGCAGGGTCGCGGCGCTCCCGACACGGGATGCCGGGTCGTCGGGCAGGGCGCGGAGAGCTGCAGCGACGGCATCGGGTTCGAGGACGACATCGCTGTTCACCAGCATGACGAGGCGGCCGTGACCCGCGGCCATCCCGACGTTGCACGTGCGGGCGAACCCGAGGTTGACCTCGTTGCGGATGAGCGTGACGTCGGGGAACTCGTCGCCGATCCGATCGGCGGTGTCGTCGGGGGACAGATCGTCGACCACGATGACGCGGGCCGGGACGCTTTGCGCACGGGCCGCTCGGATGCAGGAACGGACGAAGTCCCAACCCCCGTGGACGGGGATGACGAGATCGACCTCGGGATCAGCGTTCATTCGCGACCTGCCTTCCAGTGGGGGCGAGAGCCCGGCCGTCAGCGAGATCGTGCAGTGGGCGATTGCGAAGCCGACGGAGGCGGAGGGTTCAGTTTATCGTCGCGCGGTCGGGGAACCCGGTCGGTAGCATGGTCGGGTCCCCTCGACACCGACGCCATGACCTCCACAGACCCCGCCTCCGTCCCCGGTTTCATCGTTCTCGCGGCGTACCGGCCGCCCGCCGAACTCTTCTCCCGCCAGCTCCGATCGATCCAGGCGCAGACGCTGACAGCGTTCCAGTGCGTGATCGTGGCTGACGGCGGCGTCGATGAGGTTCGCGGACAGGTCGTCGACGCGGTCGGAACTGACGAGAGGTTCCGCGTCGTCGGTTTCGAAGAGCGGGTGGGCTTCTACTCCAACTTCGAACGTGGTCTCGAGGAAGTGCCCTCCGACGCACCCTGGGTCGCGCTGAGCGATCAAGACGACGAGTGGAGGCACGACAAGCTCGCGATTCTCGTTCCCGCTCTCGAGCGGGCGGCGTTGGTCAGCGGTCAAGCGCGCGTCGTGACCTACCCCGAGGGCGTCGTCGTCTCGGCATCCACCCAACGACGAGCGGTGACCGCACCGGCCCTCGTGCTCGAGAACCAGTTCTCCGGGGCTCTGTGCGTCTTCCGCGGCTCGCTGCTGCGCACCGCGCTGCCTTTCCCTCGCTACACCGGACCCGCGCAGGTGCACGACCACTGGCTCGCCGTCTGCGCCGCCGCTACGGGGGGAATCGCCGTCGTCGACACGGTGGTGCAGGACTACGTGCAGCACTCCGCGAACGTGCTCGGCGAAGCGGACACCGCGCGCCTGGGATGGCGCCAGACGCTTCGCCGTCGTCGGGATGCCGTCCGGACCGACACGCAGGGAGCGGGACCCCGGGCCGTCGCGCGCTCGATCTACCTCGTCAATGCGGGGTGGGCGGAGGTCATGATCGATGCCCTCGGCACACGCGTCGTCCGCGCGCCCGTTCAGCAGCTCGCCGCGGCCTTCGGTTCACACCGGCGTAGCGGGCGCACTGTCCAGACGGTGATCGGGGCCGCACGCCGTCGCGAGATCTCTGCGCGCTCCGCGGCCGTGTATCTCGTCGGTAGCGCTCTGTGGACGCTCACCGGTGGTGACCGCCGCGGGTAGCAACGGTTTCGCCGACGGCTCGCGACGGGCCTCACGCTCAGGCGTTGGCGACGATCGCACGCTGTCGCAGGATCTCCCGGGTAGCGGCGATACCGACGATGGTGAGCACCACCACCTCCGATGCCGCGAGACCCCAGACGACAGCGGTCGCCCCGAGCGTCGACCCCAGCAGGAACATCGCGGGAAGACCGACGCACGCCGACGAGATGATCGCCAGAAGCACGATGCGATTGCGGTTCGCGGGCACCAGCACGTTGCGGATCAGCGGCGTCGTCAACGAGATGATGAGATACGTCACCCCGTAGGCCGGGAACATCGAGGGGGGAGGCGCGACGGCGGAGCCCAAAAACGCCGCGGTCAGCCAGGGTCCGAGCAGGACCAGGACCAGCAGACCGACGATTCCCACGACGAGATGCAGAGCGAGGGCGACCAGGTGGCGCCGCGTCCGACCCTGTTCCCAGGTGGCCTCGAGGACCCACTTCTGCAGGGTGTTGCCGACGATCAGGATCGCCGTGAGCCCCACCCGATACAGCTTGTCGGCCGAGGTGAGCTCGGCGGCGGCCTGGGTGCCGACCACCCCCTGGGTGATGGGGACGGGCGCGGTCGTGTAGCTGCCCCCGAGGCCGTCGGCGCTCGCGAGGGGAAGGTTCTGACGGAAGCTCCCCGCGATGCCCGCGGGATGCAGCGGCGGGACGACCCGCCCGAAGAGATGGAGGTGGAGGGCCGCGAGTCCCACGAGTGTTCCGGCGATCATCATCAGCGGGTAGGCGACCAACTGTCCCGACAGCTGCATCACCAGAGCGCTGCCGGCCGTGAACACCGCCATGGGGATCGCCTCGTACCAGAGCACCATCTGCGCGCGTCCCGTGCCGACCGCGTACCACGACATCGTCAGTCCCGTGAGACCCGTCGCGAGGACGACGAGCGCAGCGACCCCTCCGAACGCGCCGCCGACGAGTGCCGCCGCGGCCCACGCGGCCACCCCGCCCGCGACGACGAACACCGTCAGGCGGGACCAGAAGCTGTGGGCGTAGACGTCCCTCCGGGCCTCGTCGTGCTCCGCCATCGCGATACGGGCTCCACCGGCGACGTTCCAGCCGTAGCTCGAGATCATCGCGAGGAGGCTTCCCAGCGCCTGGCCGGTGCCGATCGCCGCCCACCCGTCGGCTCCCTGGATACGCGCCGCAATGGGCAGCACCAGCAGCGGCACGACGGCGACGATCATCGGCGCGGTGCCGAAGCCGATCAGACGAGCGAGAAGGACCTTCACCGGCCGCGCTCCGATAGCACCTTGTCGAGCACTCGCGCCGTCGCCTCGGCCGCGGCGTCCCAGGTGAAGCGCGACGCCCACCGCTGGGCCTCGGACCGCGCGGCGTCGTCGGCGGGAGTCCGCAACGCCGCTGTGATCGCGGCGCCGAAGGCGTTGGCATCCGTCGCATCGGCGTAGTGAGCCGCGTCGCCGCCGACCTCCCGCAGGACGGGGACATCGTGGGCGAGGACGGGAACCCGCCGGCGCAGTGCGTCGACGACGGGGAGGCCGAAGCCCTCGGCGAGGGAGGGGCAGACGTAGAGGGCGGCGGCCTGGTAGAGAGCCTCGAGCTGCTCGTCGCTGACCCAGCCGGGCAGGATCACGTCGCGCTCGAGGCCCAGTCGCGCCACGTCACCGGCGAGCGGATCGGGCAAGCGGCTGCCCGCGATGACCGTCACGGGTCGATCGGTGGGGGAGATGGTCGCGAGAGCGGCGAGCAGCCCCGGGAAGTTCTTGTGCGGCATGCGGTTGCCGACGCTCAGCACGAGGGGTCGGCCCGCCGGCAGCGCGAAGGGCGACAGGATGCCGTGGGGCTCGGCGACGGGTCGCGGTTCGGAGCTGCCGTTGTGCACCACCGAGATGAGACCGGCGGGAACGCCGAGAAAGCGCTCGATGCTGTGAGCCGCCGCGTGCGACACCGTGATCACGCGGTCGGCGGTCTGCGCCGAACGACGCATGAGGGTCGACGTCACCGCGCGCTGCGCGCGCTGGGCGAGGCCGCCGGGCACCTCGTCGTAGATCGCGTCGTGCACGGTGACCATGCGCTTGACGCCGCGGAAGACAGGCCCGAAGTTGGCCGGTGCCCACACCAGGTCGGCCCGGCCCCGCCGCGCGAGCAGGTCGGTCGACGTGACCGCGCCGAGGGCCCACGTCGCCGGGCCGGAGCCCACCCACGGCACCGTCTGCACGTGGCCGGGGAAGAAGGCCGACACGCGGTCGGTGCCGGCACGACCGGTCACCGCGGCGAAGCGCGTCTCCGGCAGAAGACCGGCGATACGCGGCAGCAGTTCGCGGACGTAGGTCTCGGTGCCCCCGCGTGAGCCGGTGAACCCGAGGAGGTCGACGAGGATGCGGCGCTCGGCCATCAGCTCTCGATGACGGCTTCGGGGCGCTGCTCGCGCCGGGGCGTGGTCAGCACGCCCGAGAAGAAGCTCATCATCGCGGTCTGGAAGCCAAGGATGATCAACAGCGCGCTGGGGACGGCGATGCGCACGGCCTGGGCGGCGTTCTGCGCCCCGAAGTCGAGGTTTCCCCACAGCGCCACCTGCACGATGCCGATGACGATGCCGAGGAAGAACAGGCCCACACCGATGAGCAGACCGCGCTCGGCCGACCACTTCGCCACGATGCGCCGGTATCTCTCGCTCGTGGGGAGGAACCCCTCCTGCGTGGCGTAGAGCTTGGTCAACCAGAAGAACAGCAGGGACTGGAACCCGATCACGCACAGCGCGCTCGCGTAGACCATGGTCGTCACGTCGAAGCCCACGTCGCCGATGCGGACACCGCCGAACGACAGCACGCCGACCGCGATGGCGCCGAAGAAGAAGGCCACGAGGCCCGGGTAGACGAAGAGCCAGCGCGGAGCGAACAGCAGGAGGAAGCGCAGGTGACGCCACCCGTCATGCCAGCTGCGCAGGTGCGGCGGGCGCGAGCGACCGTCTTTCTTGAGGGTCGTGGGGACCTCTTCGATGCGGAAGCGGGCGAGAGATGCCCGCACGACCATCTCGGAGGCGAACTCCATGCCGGTGGTCTGCAGGTCGAGCTGGCGGATGCGGGCGCGGTTGAAGCCGCGCAGGCCACAGTGGAAGTCGCGGATGCCGGGCTTGAAGAACAGCTCGCCGATGAACGACAGCACCGGGTTTCCGAGGTACTTGTGCAGCGGGGGCATGGCGCCCGGCTCGATGCCGCCGCGGAAGCGGTTGCCCATGACCAGATCTGCTCCGGCCCGCAGGCGCTCGACGAAGGGCTCGAGGTTCTCGAAGTCGTAGCTGTCGTCGGCGTCGGCCATGATGATGTACCGACCGCGGGCCGTCTCGATGCCGTTGATGAGCGCAGCGCCGTAGCCGCGACGCGGGGCGTGCGAGACGCGGGCGCCGAGCCCCTCGGCGAGGGCCTGCGAGCCATCGGTGCTGCCGTTGTCGGAGATGAGGATCTCGCCCCGGATGCCGCTGCGCTCGAGGAAGCCCTGCGCCTTGCGGATGCAGACTTCGAGCGTCTCGACCTCGTTGAGGCACGGCATGAGGATCGTCAGCTCGACGTCGGACGGTGCGGGAGTGGTCACGGGGTGTCTTCTTTCGTCTTCACCGCGGCGGGGCTCGGCAGCGACAGCGCCGAGATGATGCCGTCCACGGTGCGGCGGATGGTGCGAGTGCCGACGGCGGTGTCGTACCAGGCGCGCGCTGTGCGTCGCAGGTCGTCACCGCCCTCGGCGATGTCCCGGATGGCCCGGGCGAGATCGGCGGGGCGGGTGGTGGGGGAGACGACGCCGTTGACGCCGTCGTCGATGAGTTCGGTCGCGGCGTTGCCCTCGTCGGCGACGAGCACCACCGGAGTGCCGTGGGCATTCGCCTCGACGACGACGAGGCCGTACCCCTCGCGGCGTGACGGGTTGGCCAGGGCGAGGGCTCCGTGCAGCAGTGTGTCGAGTTCGGCATCCGAGACGAAGCCCGGGAAGTCTGTCCACTCCTCGCCGCCGACGCGTCGCACCTCGGCGCGCACGGCTTCGGAGCTGGGCCCGGTGCCGAGCACGACCAGGCGGAGGTCGGGCAGGCTCTTGCGCGCCGCCGCGACGGCGGCCGGGAGAACCTCGACGCGCTTGTCGGGGATGTGCCGGCCGACGTAGAGCACGTACGGCGGAGCCGCGGCCGCCGAGGGGGGAGCCACCTCGACGGCACCGTCGATGAGCCCGGGGCTCACGAGGGGCGCGCCACGCAGACCCTCACGGCGCAGACGGGCGGCCGAGAGCTGCGAGTGGCACGTGGCCAGCGGGGTGACCGCGATGGCCGCGCGCTGCAGGACCCAGGCGATCGTTCCGGTGACGACGCCCGAGTACTCGACCCACTGTCGGCGGTGCCACACCTCGAGGTAGTCGACCGCCAGGCGCGTGCCCGATCCGAGCAGTGCCAGGCGGGCGGCGAAGACGTTGAAGATCGGCAGACCGCTGACGACGACGGCCGCGTACCGACGGCGCCGGCGCACCAGCGCGCCGAACAGTCCCGCCGCGTAGCGCAGGGCCGCAGGGATACGGCGCACACCGTCGTCGGAATACAGCGACAGGCGCCCGGTCACCGGCACGATACGGAAATGGTCTTCCGGCGGGGTCGCGGCATCCCACTGCACGGCGGTCAGATAGTCGACGTCGAGACCCGAGCGTCCCAGTTCGTCGGCGAAAGCGCGGTACTGCCGCTCACCACCGCCGGTGGAGTAGGGGAACAGGCAGTCGTACGCGACCGCCACGGTCGAAGCGCGCGACACCTCAGCACCCCTCGATGCGGAACAACTTGGCGGCCGGGCCCTGCGAATCCACGAGCACGAGGTGCGTGCCGGGAGTGAGGTCCTGGATGCCGCTGTAGGCCGCGGCGCCCGCGGGATCGATGACGTCCTGCGTGCCGAAGTCGAGCACGTAGTCGACGCCGAGCTGATCGACGGTGCGGCACACGGCCGGGTCGGAGTCGATGTCGCGAAGATGCGCGTTGAGGAAGAGCACCTCGGGGGAGGGGTTTCCGAAGACGTGCTTCTGGGTCACCTGGCGGTCTGCGAAGGCGAGCGCGAGGGAGGTACCCGTCCGGGGGCTCCCGGCGATGAGCGCGTCGGGGGGTGTCTCCTCGTCGAGACGCTCGAGCAGCGCCTCTTCGTCGGACGACAGGATGAGGGAGCTGTCGGTATAGGCGTAGGCCTCGTGCACCTGGGCGAGCGCGATTCGGACGTTGGGACCGATCGCCACCGAGAACACGGCGGCGATACCGACCACCACCGCGCCGACGCGGAGCCACCCGGGAACACGTCGTTCGCCAACAGTCGCTCGGACGAGATCGACGATGGCCAGCGCGCCGAGGGTGGCGACGGGGATGGCCACCAGCGGCAGCAGCGCGGCGAGCCGGTTCGAGTCGTTGTACCAGGGGTTGGTGAGCAGCTGACGCAGGGGGCTGTCGATGCGCAGGCCCGAGGCCACGGCGAACAGCGCCACCGCGACGGCGAAGGGCGCGAGGACCGTGAGCAGGCGGGGGCGGCGCGCGACGGCGGCGAAGCCCGCGATCAGCAGCAGAGAGGCGACCACGGTTGGAGTGAACCCGCGCGGTGCGGCGAACAGCCCTTCGCCGAGGGACTGCGACAGTTGCTGCCACGGTGCCCAGCCCGAGTGCTCGGCCCCGGTGCGGAAGACCGCGACGGTACCCGCCAACGCCACGGCGAAGGCGACCACGGCGATCCCGAGCCCGAGGACGGATCCGCGCGTGCGTTCGGTGACCGCGCGCACGGCGAACGCGGTGATGACGACGGCGGCGGCGAAGAACAGCAGGCTGAGGAACGCGTTGGGGTGGCCGAGAAAGGTTCCCCCGGCCAGCAGGGCGACCAGCAGAGCCGAGCGCACCAGGGCGGGGGCACGGCGCTCGGGCAGCATCGTCACGATGACCGCGAGGGCCGCGGGGAGCATGGCGTACCCGACGAGGTTCGGGTACAGCACGCCCCAGTTGAAGAACAGGGCGGGGAAGGCCCCGAACCCCGTCGACAGCGCAGCGGACACGACGTAGGCGGTGCGGCGCTGGGCGAAGAAGGCCCCGGCGAGAGCCATCACCGACGCGGGCCAGAGGATCGACACGATCGCCAGGTTCGACCCGTTCACCGCGACGGGGACGCTCGCGCCCGTCAACTCGGCGCCGAGGGTGGTGAGGGCGTGCCAGGCGTTCGGATAGAAGCCGATGTCGGAGGTGGACCCGATCTGGAACGGCGAAGCGCTGCCGTTCTGCAGGCCCAGGGCGATCGCGTTCAGGTGGACGATGTTGTCGAAGCGCTGCGCGATGTTGCCGGGAGCACCGAAGGCGCGGGCGAACATGACGGCGCTGACGAGGGCCGTCGCCACCAGCGACAGGAGCGCGACCAGTCCCGTTCGGCGCCCGGCGGGCGCGGTGTCGACCCCGGCGACGCGGCGCAGGACGAGTGCGATGCCCATGACCAGGAGCGTGACCAGGGCGAGGGGGATCAGGTTCCACCGCAGACCCACGAGGGGAGCGACGGACGCCGCGGCGGCGGCGATCGTGACCGAGATCGCGGGAGCGAGCAGCAGCCGTTGGGGGCTTCGCCAGCCCCAGCCGACGGCGACCACGGCGACGCCGGGGATGATCAGAACGGCAGCGACGGCAAGGTACGCCGGAATCGCGCTGACCCAGTCACCCATGCAATTCCGTCTCCGTCCGCGGCCGTTACGACACGCCATCGTATCGGACGGTCTCTGCGGGGCCGCTGAGCGCGGCCGCGGGGGCACGGATGCGTCCCGGGTAGTATCGACCGGACGTCTCCCGCGGGGTCGTGCCCCCACTCTCGACACGAAAGACGCAGCATTTCATGGACCTTCTCATCGTCGGCTCCGGCTTCTTCGGCCTCACCATCGCCGAGCGCGCCGCCGCCGCGGGCCGCAAGGTCACGGTCATCGATCGTCGTCATCACATCGGCGGCAACGCCTATTCGGCGGACGAGCCCGAGACGGGCATCGAGGTGCATCAGTACGGCGCGCATCTCTTCCACACCTCCAACCCGACGGTGTGGGAGTACGTCAACCGCTTTACGCGGTTCACGAATTACGTGCATCGCGTCTACACGACGCACAAGAACGTGGTCTTCCCCCTGCCGATCAACCTCGGCACGATCAATCAGTTCTTCCAGGCGGCGTACACGCCCGATCAGGCGCGCGCGCTCGTGCACGAGCTCGCCGGGGAGTTCGATGCGAAGGATGCCGCAAACCTCGAGGAACGCGGGATCGCGCTGATCGGTCGTCCCCTGTACGAGGCGTTCATCCGCGACTACACCGCGAAGCAGTGGCAGACCGATCCGAAGGATCTGCCCGCGGAGGTCATCTCGCGGCTGCCCGTTCGCTACACCTACGACAACCGCTATTTCAACGACACGTGGGAGGGTCTGCCCGTCGACGGCTACACCGCGTGGCTGGAGCGGATGGCTGATCACCCGAACATCGACGTCAAGCTCTCGACCGACTACTTCGACGAGTCGCAGCCGCTGAACAAGAAGGCGACCGTCGGCCAGGTGCCGGTGGTCTACACCGGACCGGTCGACCGCTACTTCGACTACGCCGAGGGCGAGCTGTCGTGGCGCACGCTCGACTTCGAGCAGGAGGTTCTGCCGATCGGCGACTTCCAGGGCACCAGCGTGATGAACTACGCCGACGCCGACGTGCCGTACACGCGCATCCACGAGTTCAAGCACTTCCACCCCGAGCGCGCCGACCGGTACCCGACTGACAAGACGGTCGTCGTGCGCGAGTACTCGCGCTTCGCCACGCGCGCCGACGAGCCCTACTACCCGGTCAACACCGCCGACGACCGCGCCGGTCTGCTCGCCTACCGCGAGCTGACCAAGGGAGAGCGCGACGTGCACTTCGGCGGCCGCCTCGGCACTTACCAGTACCTCGACATGCACATGGCCATCGGTTCCGCTCTGTCGATGTGGAACAACCAGCTCGCGTGATGTCCCCGTGCATCTGACCCTCGGGTCGCCCACCCGCTCTGTGCCCGAGCACCGGGGGACGGAGGGGCGCTGGGCGTATCGTCGCGACGTCGACGGGCTGCGCGCCGTCGCCATCTTGCTGGTCGTGTCGTACCACGTCTGGTTCGGCCGGGTCTCGGGCGGCGTCGACGTCTTCCTCATGCTCTCGGCGTTCTTCCTCACCCGTGGGTTCGTCCGTCGCATGGCGGGCCCCGCCCCGGTGCGCCCGGTCCGTCACCTGCTCGGTGTGTTCCGTCGCTTGCTGCCGGCCGCTGCCGTGACCCTGGTCGGCATCCTGGCCGTGGTGTGGTCGGTCTATCCCGAGACGATGTACCGCTCGATCGCCGAGCAGGCGTGGGCGTCTCTCGGCTACGTGCAGAATTGGCTCCTGGCCGCCGACGCGGTGGACTACTACGCGCGCACCGACGTGCCGAGTCCGCTGCAGCACTTCTGGTCGATGTCGGTGCAGGGTCAGGCCTTCGTGCTGTGGGTGATCCTCTTGTGGGTCTGCCAGATCGCGGTCCGCCGTCGCGGGTGGTCCCCCGATCGCGTGGTGGGCGTGGTCTTCGGCGCGGTCTTCGCGATCTCGTTCGTATATTCGGTCGTCCGCACGGCGTCGGCGCAACAGCTGGCGTACTTCGATACCGGGGCGCGGCTGTGGGAGTTCGCCGCCGGGTCTTTGCTGGTCGTGGCGCTGCCCCGTGTCCGGCTCGGCGCGGTCGCCCGCGTCGTCGTCGGGTGGGCGGGCCTGGTCGGACTCCTCGTGCTGGGTGCCGTACTCGACGTCCAGGGCGGGTTCCCGGGGTTCCTCGCGCTGTGGCCGGTGCTGTGCGCGGCGGCCATCGTGGTGGCGGGATCGGGTGAGACCGGGCGGTTCTCGCTGGCGAGGGTGCTCTCTGCGCGCCCGCTGCAGGCCGTGGGGCGGGATGCGTATGCGTTGTACCTCGTGCACTGGCCGATCCTCGTGACCTTCCTCGTCGTGAACGGCCGGACCGAGGTGGGGCTGGTGGGAGGGGCGGGGATCATCGTGCTGTCGCTCTTGCTCGCGCGACTGTTGACCTGGGCCGTCGACCGTCCCGTGCGTGCCTGGCGGAGGACCGACACCTCCTCCCTGGTGCCGGTGACGGTTCTCGCGGTCGCCGCCGCCGTCGTGGCCGTTCCCGTCGGAGCCTGGCAGGCGTCGACGTGGCTGCAGGAGCGCGCGATCGAGGAGCGGGCGCTACAGGCCAATCCCGGGGCCGCTGTGCTGCGCGATCCTTCGTTGTCGAAACCTCCGGCAGACGCCCCGCTGCTGCCGCTTCCGACCCTGATCGACGACGAGTGGGTCCACCTGGACCGCGAGTGCTCGGGGGAGTGGGCGAACGACGTCGAGATGCTGCGCGGGACCTGCTCCGAGACCACCGGCACCCCGCGGGCCCGCCACACCATCGCCGTGATCGGCGACTCGCACGCGCAGCAGATCACGAGCGCCCTGCTCCCGGTCGCCGAGGCCAACGGGTGGGGAGTGGTCTTCCTCATCAAGGGGGGCTGCTCGATGGGTCTCGACGAGCCGGGTATGGACGAGCGCTGCGACGGGTGGCGCGAGGCGGCCATCGAGCTCGTCGAACGAGTGCGACCCGATGCGGCGCTGACGGTCGTGACGCGCTCGGATGCCGGGGAGGACGACGAGCGTCTGCGCCCGGGAATCGAACGCTTCCTCGACCGGATGGACGGCGCGGGGGTGCCGGTGCTGGGCGTCCGCGACAACCCGCGTTTCGCCTTCAACATGTACGACTGCGTGGTCGGGTCCGACGATCCGCTCGACTGCGCGGTTCCGCGGTCGGCATCGCTCGCCGATCGGAACCCCGCCGACGACCTCGACCGCCCGGGTCTGCACCTCGTCGACCTCACGCCGTGGATCTGCCCCGACGACCTCTGCGTCGGCGAGATCGGGAACGTCGCGGTCTACCGCGACGACAACCACCTCAGCCGCCTCTATGCGCGTACGCTCAGTCCGTCCCTGGCCGAGCAGCTGCCGGCCACGATCGGCTGAGCCGCGGACGCACAGGCGTCCCGCGTCGCGTCAGCGCGGACGACTCAGCCGACCGGCTGCGACTGCTCCAGCGGCGGCATCGGCTTCCACGAGGAGTCGCGCAGGATGCGTCGGCCGTCGCGGAGCCCACGGAACAGGTGGCTCGTGCCGGTGATCTTGCGTTCGACCACGACGAGGCGGATGAGTTCCTTCACGAAGGTGAGCGTCGTCCCGAGCGTGAAGGGCAGGGTGCGGTAGACGCCGAGCGCGCGGTAGTACTTCTGCAGGTAGGCGCGGTTGCGCATGATGTAGTACCGGTACGCGTCGCTCGAGGCGTTCATGTGCCGGATGCCCATGTCCCACTGCTTGATCTCGCGCGTACGGCGCAGCACGAACTCGTTGACGATCACCGAGGGCGTCTGGCGAGAAGCGAGCCAACCGTACAACTGGTCGTCCCAGTAGATGAAGAAGCGGGGATCGGGCAGGCCGATCTTCGCCACGATGTCGCGGTGGATGAACATGCCCTCGAAGCAGCCCGAGTTCATCGGCTTGAAGCCGGACTCGTCGAAGGCGGCGGGGGCGAAGGGGATCGGGATCGCCATCGACTCGGCCACGCGGTACTGCCAGTAGAACTCGCTGCCGTCGTAGTCGTAGCGCCGCCCCTGGATGCTGCGGAAGCGCGGCGTCCAGTGCCCCATGCGAGCGAGCCCGTCCGTCACGACTTCGACGTCGTCGTCCATCAGCCAGATCCATTCGGATCCGAGCTCGTAGGCCGTGCGCACCCCCTCGCTGAACCCGCCCGAGCCGCCGGTGTTCGTCTCGAGACGGCGATAGACCAGCTCGGTGGGCAGGCGATCGCGGAACGATTCGACCACCGCGGTGGTGTCGTCGGTCGAGGCGTTGTCGATCACGACGAGGTGACCGGGTGCCGGGTCCATGCGTTCGATGCTCTCGAGGAGCCGCGTCAGCAGGTGCGTGCGGTTGTAGGTGACGACGACGATGGTCGCGGTCTTCGGGTCGAACGGGGCCGTGGTCACGGACGCTCCTCGAAGGTCGCGCGCCAGTTGGCCTCGGAGACGAGCTCGGGCAGGGCGCTGCGGTACTGACGGGACAGGCGGGGCCATTCGCGCTGGAGCCGTCGGTGCAGCTTCCAGCTATCAACGAGCATGCGACGGAACATCGCGCGATCGCGCGTGTAGATGTTCTTGCCGGAGCCGTCGGCGGCGCTCACGAGGGCGCTGTCGTAGAGCGGGACGCGCCACCAGTGCGCGTCGCCCTTGCCGAATTCGACCTCGGGCTGGCTGATGTTCTCGGGCCTGGGCGTGTGGAACCAGTGCGACACGAGGGTGCGCGCGGTGAAGGTGCGCAGGGCCAGACCCGTGGGACTGTCGAACTCGTGCTTCTTCAGGCGCTTGAACACCTGGCGCCCGTGACGCGAGCGCAGCGGCACGCCCGAATCTTTGTGCACGACGGTCTCGGCGTGTTTCTTCGCGACCGTGCGAGCGTCGGGCATGGCCGTGGCGAGATTCGCGCGCATGTGGTCCGGCCCGGAGAGCACGTCGCGCAAGGCGCGGTGGCGCAGCTCGACCGGGTAGTACTGCATCATCATGAGGTGCTTGAGGTCGACGCGTCGGCTGTGCCGGATGAGCGTCCCGCCCTGCGGCGAACGCGAGTGCAGAAGCGCGGCGACGATGCGATTGCGGGCGTGGAAGTACGCCTGCCAGTCGATCGAGTCGTCCTTGCCCAGCCACGAGACGTGCCAGAGCGCGACACCGGGCATGGAGACCGTGGGGTAGCCGGCATCCCGAGCCCGAACGCAGAACTCGGCGTCGTCCCACTTGATGAAGGCGGGGAGGGAGAGGCCGATCTCGCGCAGGATGCTGGTGGGGATGAGGCACATCCACCAGCCGTTGTAGTCGGCGTCGAGGCGCATGTGCAGCAGCGGACTCTGGCGCAGATTGGCGACGCTGAAGTCGTGGGGGAGGCGCTCCTGGAACAGAGCCCGCCACATGAAGGGGGCATCGTCGACGACCTCGGCCCAGGCGTGGAGCTTCGGGCGGTCGAGGAGGTCGAACATATGGGCGCCGACGATCGTCGGCACCGAGGCGTACCGGCCGAACACCACCGAGCGGCGGATCGACTCCGGCTCGATCCGCACGTCGTCGTCGAGCAGCTGCACGAAGTCGCTGCCCTCCCGGGCGAGGGTCTCGACCATGGCGCGGGCGAAGCCGCCCGAACCGCCCAGATTGGGCTGGCGCAGCACCTGGAGGGTGTCGCCGAGACGCTCGGCGACCGCCGGGTAGGCCTCTTGCGCCTCGACCAGATCGGTGCCCTGGTCGATGATGAACACCCGGTCGACGACGTCGAGCACGTCAGGGGCGTCGGCGAGGGCCTCGAGCGTCGAGACGCAGTAGTCGGGCTTGTTGTAGGTCGTGACGCCGATGCTGGCCTTGCCGCCGCGGACGGGCTCCTGCTCCGTTGTCCACTCGGCGCCCTCGAACATCGCGTCCGCCTGGTCGGCGGCCACGTCGAACCAGATCCACCCGCCGTCGCTGTACTGATCGAGCACGAGGTCGAACGAGGTCGCGACGGCGTCGCCGCGCACCTCGCGCGTCTCGATGCGCTGCTTCGTGCCGCCGCCGTTCGAGCGGTACACGAGCACCGTGGCATCCCCCGAGGTGTGCACGGTCAGGCGCACGTGGCGCACGGCCGTCCAGTGCTGCCAGTACGAGGCGGGGAAGGCGTTGAAGTAGGTGCCGAAAGAGACGCGTCGGCCGGCGACGATGCGGGCGCGGTGGCGATCGAGGATGTTGCCGAGCTGGGCGACGTTGGTGACCCGCACCGGCTCCTCGTCGATGGTCGACCACGTCTCGGGGTCGACGTACAACGGAAGGAGGTCGGGGTCGCGGTCGAGCGGCAGCACGGCGTTCTGCAGGGTGTACGTCACGAAGAGATCTTTCGGTCGAGGAGCCGCGGCCGCGGACGGCCAGCGGGCAGTCTACCGGGCGCACGTGCCGCGACCCTGAGCGTTCGACGCCCCGGTGCGCGGCTCAGAGCGCGGGGCGCTGCAGCTCGCCGCGCTCGATCGAGATGCTCTGTTCGCTCGGGCCGACGCCCACCAGCGGGGTCTGCTTGATCTTCGCGCCGAAAAGGATCACGAACATCCATCCCCACAGCAGCAGGGGGCCCGAGTCTGTCAGACCCTGCACCACGAGCAGCGCGCCGACGAGGGTCGGCAGCAGGGTGAGCGGGGAGTGCGGTCGATCGTCGCGCAGATCCCAGCGCGGGCGGTCGATCGCGAAGAACCACGAGCGCCACAGGTATGCGAGGTACACGAGCGCCAGCAGCGCCACCCCCACACCGCCGAGCTGAAGGTAGGCGTCGAGCCACATGCCGTGCGCTTGCGTCACCGGCTGCCCGTGGTCGGCGATCCAGCCGCCGATGAGCGGTTCCGAGGTGATCCACGGCGTCGAGAACCCCCACCCGATGATCGGATGCTGATCCGCCCGGGCCAGCACGTCGGCCCAGATCCCCTCGCGGCCGATGAGGTCGGCACCGCGGCCCAGCACGCCGAAGATCGTGTCGCGCCCGAACCACAGCGTCGCGCCGCCGCCGAGGCCGATCGCCGCGTAAAGGAGGTACCAGCGCGTGCGCTCGCCGGGGCGGCGCGCGGTGCGCATGACCAGCACCGTGCCGAGCACGAGCGCGACGAAGGCCGCGGCGATGACCCCCGTGATCGACTCCGCGCGTACAAAGAGGAAGCCGGCGACGACGATCCACACCACCAGCAGTGCGCGGCGCGGCGCACCGACGGCCAGTCGCACGCCGAAGACGATGACCGCGACGAGCATCACCGCGGCCAACAGGTCGGCGTCGCCGAAGATGCCCTGGATCCGGCCGCCCGTGAGCAGGGCGCCGCGAGACCAGGGAACCTGCCCCGGTTCGGTCGCGACGACGAATCCCGGCAGCAGCGGTCCTCGCACGATGACGGACACCGCGAGCTCGAAGACCAGCGACAATCCGACGACCCATTTGGCCGCCGACGCGATAGCGCGCACGACGTCTCTCCAAGTGAGCACCGCCCCGACGAACAGCGCCTGGAACGTCGTGATCCACAGGAGAAGCAGAGTCAGGACGGATGCCGCGGGCCAGGCGCTCCACAGCACCGACGCCGTCGCCCAGACGAGGTATCCCGCGGCGATCCACGGCAGGCGCCGGACGGGGACGGGCGGGCGCACGACGAGCCATACGACGGCGGACACGACGGTGGAGGCCGCGACGACGACCGCGGTGACGGTCGGACCGACCGCATTCAGCAGACCCACCCCGCCGAGGCCCAGGATGAGGAGCAGCACGCACCAGGCCCGCAGCAGCAGATGCCCGGTGGTCTCGCGCGCGGGCGCCGTCGGCAGCGCCGACACGGGGTGATTCGTGTGCATCGCCATGGTGTGTTCAGGGTAGCGGTCGGCATCCGTCGTCGTCGGGTGCGCGCATTAGGCTGACGCCGTGCTGATCGCCATCTCGAACACCCCCCGCGACTACGCCTGGGGCAGCCCCACCCTCATCGCCGATCTCGAGGGCCGCGAGCCCACGGGAGCCCCCGAGGCCGAGGTGTGGTTCGGCGACCACCCGGGTTCGCCGGCCGAGGTGCACGACGGATCCGACCGCACGCTCGACGAGTGGTTGCCCGCCGCCGCGGCAGAGCAGGGCGTTCCCGAGAAGCTGCCCTATCTTCTGAAGCTGCTCGCGGCCGGAGCGCCGCTGTCTATCCAGGTGCACCCCTCGAAGGAGCAGGCGGTCGAGGGCTTCGCGCGCGAAGAGAAGGCGGGCGTCCCGCGCGACGCGGGCGAGCGCAATTACAAGGACGACAATCACAAGCCCGAGGTGATCGTCGCCCTCAGCGACACGTTCACCGCGCTCGCGGGACTGCGCGACCTGGAACGCACGCGCACCCTCGTCGACGCCCTCGGCGACGCCCCCGCCGTGCAGGCGCTGCGTGACCGCCTCTCGGGCGACGACGCTCTGCGCTCGGCGATCGGTTGGCTGCTCGGCGGGGCGGAGCGCGCCGAGATCGAAGAGATCGTGGATGCCGCGGCCTCGGCCGAGGCGCCGCAGTTCGCCGCCGAGCTGGCCCTGACGCGGTCGCTGCACTCCGCCTATCCGGCCGATCCGGGAATCGTGGTCGCGCTGCTGATGAACCTCGTCGAGTTGCGGCGCGGGGAGGCGATCTTCGTGCCCGCGGGCGTGCTGCACGCCTATGTCGCCGGCCTCGGGGTCGAGATCATGGCCGCGAGCGACAACGTCCTGCGCGGCGGCCTGACGCCCAAGCACATCGACGTCGAGGAACTGCTGGGTCTCGTCGATTTCCGTCCGGCTGAGCCGCCGTTCCTGCGCCCGGTCGCCGCGGGAGAGAACGCCGAGATCTTCGCGCCGGGGATCATCGACTTCGCCCTCGGCCACCTCGAGGCGGGCGCGCCGGGGCGAGTGGACCTGCGCGGCGTCGCGATCGCGCTCGGGGTGGCGGGCGAGACCGTGCTCACCGGGTCGTCGGGCGCGCGCATCGCCGTGCGACCGGGCCAGGCGGCCCTCGTCACCCCCGACGAGTCGCCGCTGGCGAGCGACGGTGGGGGCGAGGTCTTCGTCGCCATGCCCGGCGCCTGAGGTCCGCGACACGCCGGGGCGGCGGGTAAAGGTTCACCTCGCCCTTGAGGGTTTACGATCCGCGACTTGACTCAGCGGAATGACACGGGTGTAATTATGACGGCGCGGAACCGCGTCATGGGGGCTCGAGCGAGGCGGAGGACGATATGGCGACATCGCAGTACCGGTCCGGTGTCCCGGAGAATTGGTTCGTCGATCCGGTGGATCTCGGTGTTCCCGGAGTCCGTCGCGACATCGACTCCACCGAAGAGAACACCCTCGCCTGGCAGACCGACGCTCTGTGCTCGCAGACCGATCCCGAGGCCTTTTTCCCCGAGAAGGGCGGATCGACGCGGGATGCCAAGCGCATCTGCACCTCGTGCGATGTGAAGTCCGAGTGCCTCGAGTACGCGCTCCAGAACGACGAGCGCTTCGGCATCTGGGGCGGCCTGAGCGAGCGCGAGCGTCGCAAGCTCAAGCGTCGCGCCTGACCTCGTCATCCGCGGTCCGTCCGTCTGAGCGATCCGTTCGCCGACGGCGCGGCGTCCGTGATCGCGAGAGAGCGCACTTAGGCTGATCCGCGTCATGCCCGACCGTGTTCACGCCATCCTCGTCGTGCGTCCCGAAGGACGCACTCCTGCAGCGAACCATCTGGAGCGCACGCTGGCGGCTCTCGCCGCGCAGACGCGCCCCGTGGATGCGCTCACCATCGTGCTGTGCGGCGCCGACGCCGGGCTGAGGAATCTCGCCGCGTCCTCGGGTGCCGAGGGCGTCATCACGGCACCGGCCAGCACCTCGTTCGCCGCGGCCACGGCGCTCGCCACGCCCCGTCTGACCGGCGACGCCGTGTGGTTGCTCGCGCAGGACACCGCCCCCGACCCCGACGCCCTCGTGCGTCTCGCGGGCGCCCTCGAGCTCTCTCCGCCCCTCGTCGTCGCGGCCCCCAAGCTCGTGGCGTGGGACGACCGCGACGCGATCCTCTCGCTGGGCGTGAGCATGAACCGCTACGGCGGCACCGTCGAGCTCGCGGCCGGCGAACTCGACCAGGGACAACGCGACGGGGATGCCGACGTGCTCGGCGCCGACGTGCGGGGCCTGCTCGTGCGCCGCGACGCGTGGACCGCCCTCGGAGGCCTCGATCCCGCCCTCGGCGGCGCCGACGAGGGACTCGACCTCGGCGTGCGCGCGCGCCTGGCGGGTCACCTCGTCTCGCTCGTGCCCGCCGCCCGTGTCGCCGTCGCCGGAGACGGCGTGGCCGCCATGGCTCGCGGTCGTCGCCGTGCGCGCCGCCGCGCCTTCGCGACACGCACGGCGCAGCTGCACCGCCGACTCGTCTACGCGCCCGCCCCCGCGGTCGCCCTGCACTGGCTCTCGCTGCTGCCGCTGGCCCTGTGGCGCACGGTCCTGCACCTGGTCGCGAAAGTTCCCTACCGGGTGCTGCCCGAATGGGGAGCGACGCTGCTGGTGATGGCTCGGCCGGCCGCCGTCGCCCGTGCTCGCGGCCGCATCCGCTCTTCCCGGAGGGTGGGGTGGTCGCGCCTGTCGCCCCTGCGGGTGTCGCGTGCCGAGATGCGCCTGCGGTGGGAGAGCGACGTCGCCGACCCCGATGCCCCGGTGCGCTCGGAGCTGCGCTTCTTCGTCGGCGGCGGAGCCTGGGCGGTGCTCGGGGCCCTCGCTGTCTCGGCCGCGCTCTTCGCCCCGCTGCTGGCGTGGCCCGTCCTCGGCGGAGGCGCCCTGGCGCCGCTACGACAGAACGTGGCCCAGCTCTGGCAGGACGCCGCCTGGGGTGCACGCCCCCTCGGGCTGGATGTCGTCGGGCCGGCGGATCCGTTCTCGGCGCTCGTCGCGGTGATCGGCTCCCTGTCGCCGGGGGAGCCCTCGCGCGCGTTCGTGGTGCTCTGGGTGCTCGCCCTGCCGCTCGCCGTCCTCGGCGGGTGGTTCGCGGCGACCCGCGTGACGGAGTCGTCGATGCTGCGCATCGTCGCCGGCTTCGCCTGGGCTCTCGCCCCGACCTTCCTCGCGGCTCTCGTCGAGGGTCGACCCGCGGGTGTGCTGGTGCACCTGCTCCTGCCGTGGCTGTTCTACGCCGCGAGCGTCGCCCACCGGTCGTGGGCGCCGGCGGGAGCGGCATCCCTCCTCCTCGCCGCCGTCCTCGCGTCGGCTCCCTCTCTGGCTCCCGCCGTCGTGGTGCTGTGGTCGGCAGCGCTGGTGGTCGTCGCCCTGGTGGCCGGTCGCGGAGTCGCCCGGGTCGTCTGGCTCCTCGTCCCCTCCATCGTCGTGTTCGCCCCGCTCGTGTGGACGCAGGTGCGCGCGGGCAACCCCTGGGGCCTTCTCGCCGACCCCGGCGTCGCCTACGCGGGCGCCGAGGCCTCCGCGACGCCGCTCGGGCGCGCGCTGCTCGCCGCGGGATTCCCCACGTCCGACCCGGGCGGCTGGGCGAGCCTGACCGGGGGACCGGTCTGGTGGGTCGGGCTGCTCGTCGCGCCCCTCGCCGTCCTGGCCGTGCTGGCGGTCCTCACCCCGCGGTGGATCACGGCATCCGCCCTCATCGTCCTCACGGTGGTGGGACTGGCCACCGCCTTCGCCGCGGTGGGCATCGCCGTGTCGTTCGACCACTCGATCCCCGTGCCGCTCTGGCCGGGAGCGGGCCTGAGTCTCGCGTGGATCGGCCTCGTCGGCGCGGCCGTCATCGCCCTCGACGCCGGGATCCCCGCGCGCGTCCACGTCCTCCGACCGGTCGGTGCGCTAATCGCTCTCGCGGCCCTCGCGGTCTCGGTCGCCCCCGCTCTCACCGCCCAGACGACCGGGACCGACAGCGGTCGCTCGGTGCTGACGAACGGTCCCGTCTCGACCCTCCCGGCGTTCGTCGCCGCCGAGGGGCGAGGATCGCTCGGCATCGGCACGATCGTCCTCGACCCCCGCGCCGACGGTCTGCGGGTTCAGGTCGTCTGGGGCGGCAGCGCCACCCTCTCGGGTCAGAGCACCGTCGAGGCCACGCGCACCTCGGCCGACGAGGACGACGTCGAGCTCGCGGCCCTCGCGGCGGATCTCGTGACCCCGTCGGCCGACGACGTGGTCTCGCGACTCGCCGAACGCGGCATCTCGTTCGTGCTGCTCGAATCGGCCCCGGCCGGCGAGGACGACGTGATCCGCGGAACGCGGCTGGGAGCCGCCACGTCGCTGGACCAGCGCGACCTGCTCGACCCCGTGGGAGCCACCTCGCGCGGCGACCTCTGGCGCGTGAACACCGCGGTCACCCCGCGCCCGCCCCTCGACGACCACCGGCTCGGACTGCAGCGCCTGGTCGCCGCCGGATCCCTCGCAGTCGTGCTGATCGCCCTCCTGCTCGCCGTACCGACCGCCGCATCGCGGCGGGTCGCCCGCCGCACGCCGCGCATCGTCGGCCCGAACCCGGGAGGAACCCGATGAGCGAGCGTCGCTTCGTCCGGGTCGCCGCCACGAGCGCCCGCGTCATCGCGGGTGCGGCCGTGGCCACGGCCGCCGTCGTCGGCACGGTCGTCGGGATCGCGGCCCCCTGGCCGCAGTACTCCGCGACCCCCGTGCGCGTGCAGGCCACCCCGGCCCCCGGCGACACCCTCCTCGCGTGCGACGGGCCCCTGCTGGCCCTCGGGCGCAGTGCCGATTCCGCGAGCTCCCTGAGCGCGGCGGCGGCGCAGCAGGTCGTCAGCGGCCCCGCAGGCTCGAACGCGACGACAACCGCCCTGACCGGGGCAACGGCCGATTCCTCCGGCGACGCCGAGGCTCTGCGCGCGTCTCCCCGCGACCGCGCTCAGACTCCTCTCGCGGCCGCCGGGTCGGCCACGGCTGCCGCGAGCGATCTCATCGGATTCGCGGCATCCGCCTGTCGCCCCCCGCTCGCGGAGTCGTGGCTGGTCGGGGGTGCCTCCACGACGGGATCGAACGACCTCGTCGTGCTGGCCAACCCCGGCGACGTTCCGGCGACCGTCCAACTGTCGGTCTACGGGGCGCAGGGCGTCTCGACCCCGGCGAGCGGTCAGAACCTCGTGGTTCCCGCGGGTGGTCGTCGCGTCGTCCCCCTCGCGGGATTGCTGCTGGGAGAAGAGAGCCCGGTCGTGCGCGTCGTCTCATCGGGTGCCCCGGTCCACGCCTCGCTCCAGGCCACGCTGACGCGTCTGCTGCTTCCCGGTGGCGCCGATCAGGTCGCACCGCTCGCCCAGGCCGACACTCGGCTGGTCATGCCGGGCGTGCAGGTGCTCGCCACCGGCGCCGGTCAGGCGGGCACGGTTCTCCGGCTGCTCTCGCCGGGCTCCGACGCCACCGCGACGGTGACGCTGGTTCCGAACGACCCCGCCGTCGCCGCTCCCGCCCCCACTGACATCCCCCTGACCACGGGCCTTCCGACCTCTCTCAACCTGTCGGGTCTCGCCGTCGGCGCCTACACGGTCGATGTCACCGCCACGGCGCCCATCGTGGGGGCGACGTGGTCGACGACCGGTTTCGGGGAGGGGTCGGACTTCGCCTGGTATGTCCCGGCGCCCGAGATCTCGGCCCCGAGCACGATCGCCGTCGCCGCGGGGGTGGGAGCGAACCTCGTGATCGCCGGCGCCGAGAGCGACACGACCGTCACGCTCACCCCGTCCGACGGAGGCGCGCCCGTCACCACGGCCGTGGCCGCCGGCGCCAGCGTGGCCGTGCCGGTCGCCGCGGGCGTCTACCGCCTCGAATCGGGTTCCCCGGTCCGGGCGGCGGTCTCGTATGCGGGGACGGGGGCCCTGGCCTCCTACCCTCTGTGGCCGGCGGATGCCGCCGCGTCGGCGCTCACGATCCTGCCCTAGCGAACCGCTCGCCCGGCGCGGGTCAGAAGAAGCGGAACCGTTCGGGACCGAGGTCCCACGGGTCGCGATCGAGGTATTCGGCCGCGGCGCGGAAGACCGCGCCCTCGATGATCATGCGGCGGTGCAGGTCGTCGTCGTGGTGAGGGTGGCCCAGGCGTTCGATGGGCACCCGGTACAGGATGATGCGCTTCTCTTCGCGCAGGACCGTCCACCGCGGGATGCCGTCGGCAGCCGCGGGCGGCATGATCCCGATCTCGAACGACACCTCGCGCAGGTCGGTCCACGCTGAACGCAGGAACTCGGCTGCGGCCCCGACGGCGATGTCGAAGCGCTCGACACGCGTGTCGATCGGGGGCAGCGGGGGGCGCACGACGGGGCTGCGGTTCTCGCGGCCGTGGCGACCGTGTCGCGAGGGGCGGGCCACCGGCCGCGCTTCCCGGGATCGGCGACGCATCATGCGCCCATCCTACGTTCGAGGGGCCGGCTCGGTCGTGCCGTGCATCGAGGCGGACCGTGGGTCCCCTGCGGCGGCGGGGGCGCGGCATCCCGGATCCGGCGGCGCGGCGTCGAAGCGGTGTCGGAGGGGCTGGCTAGGCTGGCCCGCGATGCGCGACAGACTCTGCTCGAAGGTGGGATGCGCCCGCGAGGCGATGAGCACCCTCACTTACGACTACGGCGACCAGATGGCGGCCCTCGGCCCCCTCGGTCCCGCGGGCGACCCGCACGCGCACGACCTCTGCGCGATCCACGCCGACCGCCTGTCGGTGCCCAAGGGCTGGGTCGTCGTGCGACACGAGACGCTTCGCACCTGACGCGCGGCGCTCCCGCTCGGGGCGCTCAGGCGCGCTCGGTCAGGGCAGCGGCGCGCTCGTTCTCGAGCAGCAGCGCGCGGTACTCGCGATCCCGGCGCACCGACGAGACAGCGCGGACGAGTCCTTCGTCGTCGGACGGCGGGATCGGCGACACGAAGGGGCGGACCGCCTCGGCGAGGGATGCCGCGACCCGGGCGCGCGCGGCGGGCTCGAGGGCGTCGGCCCCGCGCACGAACTGCGCGACGCGAGCGGCGAGGCGGTCGGGCAGTCGCGAGACGTCGGCGATCTCTGCCCACGACTCCCAGCCGGGCGGCAGGCCCGGTGCCGGGGGCGGAAGGCGGCGGGTGCGGGTGCGCTCGCTGGCGGTGCCGGCGAGCAGGTCGCCCAGCCGCTGAGCGCGCGGGGTGAACATGCCGACGACCGCCGCGATCGCGCCGAGGGTGAACCACACCTCGAGCACCCCGGTGAGGGATCGGATGAGGGCCTGGCGGAACCCTGCGGCCCCGCCGTCGGTGCGCACGATCCGCGCGCCCACGGCGAGGCGCCCGAGGCTCCGCCCGCGCGAGAGGGTTTCGACGGTGGTGGGGATCACGACGGTCACGAGCACGAGCAGCGAGATCACGCCGATGCGGATCGCGGCCTCGGGCAGGGTGCCGGCCGCGACCATCGTCGTCAGTAGGAGCGCTCCGCCGATCAGGAGCACGGCGCCGATCAGGAAGTCGATGAACGCTCCGAGGGCGCGCAGGAAGAATCCGACGGGTTGGACGTCGAGGGCGACGGCCTCTCCGGTGAGCGTCTCGTCCGCGTCCGTGTGCACGAGGGCGACCGCGGGGGAGGGGGTCGTCGACGAAGCCATGCGTACAGTTGACCACATGGACCTCGATGCCCTCACGGCCGCCCGCCGCGACGAGTGGGCGCGGCTCGACGAACTGGGCCGACGCAAACGTCTCAGCGGTCCCGACGTCGACGAGCTGGTCACCCGTTATCGCGCCGCCTCGGCCGATCTCGCCGACATCAAGACCTCCGCCGGACGCACTCCCGAGGGCGACCACGTCTCGATCCTGCTCGCGCGCACGCGCCTGCGCCTGACGGGCGTCCGCGACAACGTCCTGAAACAGCTGCCGCGCTTCTTCGTGCTGCAGCTGCCGGCCGCCCTCTACCGCGTGCGCTGGAGCACGCTCGCCGTCACGATCGGTTTCCTCGTGGTCTCGAGCCTCGTCGCCCTGTGGATCTCGGGCGATCCCGCGGCCGTCGCAGCCCTGGGCGAGAAGAGTCAGCTGCAGAACTACGCCGACGAGCAGTTCGTGAACTACTACCGCGAGAACCCGAATGCGATCTTCGCCGGGTCCGTCTGGACGAACAACGCCTGGATCGCGGCGCAGTGCGTGCTGTTCGGCGTGACGGGCCTGTGGCCGCTCGCCGTCATGATGCAGAACGCCATCGGGGTGGGAACCTCCGCGGCGATCATGTTCTCGTTCGACCGCGGCGACCTGTTCTTCCAGTTCATCCTCCCGCACGGTCTGCTCGAGCTCACCGCGATCTTCGTCGCGGGCGCGGCGGGACTGCAGATCTTCTGGGCCTGGGTCGCTCCCGGGCGGCGCTCCCGGGCGGCGGCGCTCGCCGCGGCGGGGCGATCGCTTGCGACGGTGGCCGTGGGGCTGGTCTTCGCCCTCGCGCTCTCGGGACTCGTCGAGGGGTTCGTGACCCCGCGCGAGTGGCCGTGGCCGATCAAGATCGCCATCGGAGCGCTCGCTCTCGGCGTCTTCCTCTTCTACATGCTCTGGGTCGGTCGCCGCGCGGCGCGCGCGGGTGAGACCGGTGACCTCACCGAATACGAGGCCGGGACTCCTACGCTGACGGCGGGATGACGGCATCCGGATCCCGAGACCGTCTCGGACGGCTGCGGACGACGTTTCCGATCGTTCTCCGGCGTGTCATTTTTGATTAAGTCAAAAGACGCTACGCTGATCGCATGCTCGACAGTCGACCGGACGCTCCCGCGGATGCCCTCATCCGCGACGCGGGTCTACGGGTGACGGCGACCCGTGTCGCCGTCCTCGAGGCCCTGCGTGCCCGGCCGCACGCCACCGCGGACGACGTCTTCGACGGGATCCGCGGTGCCCTTCCCGGCACCAGCAAGCAGTCGGTGTACAACGCGCTCGGCGATTTCGCCGACGCGGGACTCGCGCGCCGTATCGAGCCGGCCGGTCACGCCGGCACGTTCGAGCTGCGCGTGGGGGACAACCACCACCACGTGGTCTGCACCGGGTGCGGCCGCATCGAAGACGTGGACTGCGTCGTCGGTGCGGCGCCGTGCCTGCACATGCCGGAGGGCAGCGGCTTTCTCATAGAGACCGCTGAAGTGACGTTCTGGGGCGTGTGCTCCGATTGTCGAGCGACGTCCGAAGCCGAAAAACCGAGAGGATCCCGATGAGCGACGCTCTGAACGGGTGCCCCGTCTTCCACGATGGAGCCGCCCCCGACGACAACCGACTGCCCGTGGGCGAAGCCCCCGCCGACAGCGAGCCCGCCGGCGCCCTGCCGCACCCGACCCAGGGGTCCGCCAACCGCGTGTGGTGGCCCGAGGCGCTGAACGTCAAGATCCTCGCGAAGAACAACGCGCTGCGCGACCCGCTCGACGAGGGCTTCGACTACCGCGCCGCGTTCGAGGCGCTCGACCTCGACGCCGTCAAGCAGGACCTCAAAGCGGTCATGACGACTTCGCAGGACTGGTGGCCCGCCGACTTCGGCCACTACGGGCCGCTCATGATCCGCATGGCCTGGCACAGCGCCGGCACCTACCGCGTGACCGACGGTCGCGGCGGCTCGGGCGCGGGCATGCAGCGCTTCGCTCCGCTGAACAGCTGGCCCGACAACGTCAACCTCGACAAGGCGCGCCGTCTGCTCTGGCCTGTCAAGAAGAAGTACGGCCAGTCCATCTCGTGGGCCGACCTGATGATCCTCGCCGGCAACGTCGCGCTCGAGGACATGGGGTTCCCGACCTTCGGCTTCGCCGGTGGCCGCACCGACGTGTGGGAGCCCGACGACGACGTGTACTGGGGTCCCGAGACCACGTGGCTCGGCGACGAGCGCTACACGGGCAACCGCGAGCTCGAGAAGCCGCTCGCCGCGGTCCAGATGGGTCTGATCTACGTCAACCCCGAGGGACCCAACGGCAACCCCGACCCGCAGCTCTCGGCGAACGACATCCGCGAGACCTTCGGGCGCATGGCCATGAACGACGAAGAGACCGTGGCGCTCATCGCCGGGGGTCACACGTTCGGCAAGACCCACGGTGCGGCCAGCGACTCGCACGTCGGCCCCAACCCCGAAGCCGCCGACATCAACGACCAGGGCCTGGGCTGGAAGAACAGCCACGGCACCGGCAAGGGCGATGACACCATCACCAGCGGCCTCGAGGTCACCTGGACCTACCACCCCACCCGCTGGGACAACGAGTTCTTCCACATCCTCTTCGCCTACGAGTGGGAACTCTTCCAGAGCCCCGCGGGCGCGCACCAGTGGCGTCCGGTCAACGGCGGGGGCGAAGGTCTCGTGCCCGAGGCGCACTCCGACGGCCGTCGCGAGCCCCGCATGCTCACCAGCGACCTGGCGCTTCGCGTCGACCCGGCGTATGAGAAGATCTCGCGCCGTTTCGCCGAGGACCCGGCCGCGTTCCAGGATGCCTTCGCCCGCGCCTGGTTCAAGCTGACCCACCGCGACATGGGCCCGCGTGAGCGCTACCTCGGCTCCGAGGTGCCCGCCGAGGTGCTCGTGTGGCAGGACCCTGTGCCCGCCGTCGACCACGAGCTGATCGATCAGGCGGATGCCGCTGCCCTCAAGCAGCAGATCCTCGACAGCGGACTATCGGTGCAGCAGCTGGTCACCACGACCTGGGCCGCCGCTTCGACCTTCCGCGGCAGCGACAAGCGCGGTGGCGTGAACGGGGCGCGCATCCGCCTCGAGCCGCAGAAGAGCTGGACGGTCAACAACCCCGAGCAGCTTGCATCCGTGCTCTCCGTCCTCGAGGACGTGAAGGCCGCCTTCGACGCGCAGGGCGACAAGAAGGTCTCGATCGCCGACCTGCTCGTGCTGGCGGGCAACGCCGGTGTCGAGCAGGCCGCCCGCGCCGGTGGCGTCGAGGTCGAGGTGCCCTTCACCCCGGGGCGTACCGACGCCTCGCAGGAGCAGACCGAGATCGAGTCGTTCCGCTGGCTCGAGCCGATCGCCGACGGCTTCCGCAACTACGCGTCGCGCGAGGCGCGCCTGCCCGCGGAGTTCCTGCTGCTCGACAAGGCGAACCTGCTCACCCTCACCGCGCCCGAGATGACCGTGCTCGTCGGCGGCCTACGCGCGATCGGCGCGAACTGGGACGGCAGCGACTGGGGCGTCTTCACCGACACCCCCGGCGCCCTGACGAACGACGTGTTCGCGAACCTCCTCGACCTCGGAACGACGTGGAAGCCGCTGGACAGCGGCAAGCACGCCTTCGAGGGCACGAAAGACGGATCGGGCGAGAAGGTCGGGATCGGCACGCGCGTCGACCTGGTGTTCTCGTCGAACTCCGAGCTGCGCGCGCTCGCGGAGGTCTACGCCTCCGACGACGCCAAGGAGAAGTTCGTCCGCGACTTCGTCGCCGCCTGGCGCAAGGTCACCGAGCTCGACCGGTTCGACCTGGTCTGAGAACGGTTCGCTGCGGCTCGGTCGTCGCGGCACGCGGAAGGCCCGTCCCCTCGCGGGGCGGGCCTTCCGTCGTCGGTGCGCGTGACGTGTCCGGCTGCGCGAGTGCGTGCCAGGCGGCCCTTTTCGGGACATGCTCTGCGCGAAGTGGGACGCACCGACCTTGTCCCATTTACGGCTGCCTGAGTGCTCCTCAGGCGGCCCTTTTCGGGACATGCTCTGCGCGAAGTGGGACGCACCGGCCATGTCCCATTTACGGCTGCCTGGGTGCTCCTCAGGCGGCCCTTTTCGGGACATGCTTTGCGAAAAAGGGGACACGGGGGTCGACGGGAGACCCCGGATGCCGCGGCTCAGGCGCGCGACAGGCGGCGAAGACCCTCATCGATCGACACCGAGGGCGCCCAGTGCAGGTCGCGGCGGATCTCGGTCTGATCGAACCAGTGCGCGGTCGAGAGTTGCTCGGCGAGGAATCGGGTCATCGGCGGCTCGTCCTGTCCCGGGCGCACGGCCCACACCCGCTCGATCAGCGACCCCGCCGCCTTGGCCACGCCCGCGGGCACGCTGAAGCGCGGCGGGGTGACGCCCGAGGCGCGGCAGATCCCGGCGAGCAGGTCGCCGACCGGCCGGGGTTCGCCGTTCGTGAGCACGTACGCGCGGCCGCTGACCTCATCGACGCGATGAAGGGCGGCCACGATGCCGGATGCCGCATTGTCGACGAACGTGGAGTCGATGAGCGCCGTGCCGCCGTCGAGCAGGGGCAGGGTGCCCCGCCGGGCACGCGCGACGACGCGCTCGATGAGCTGCGTGTCGCCCGGGCCCCACACGATGTGCGGGCGGACCGCCACGAGGGCGGTGTCTCCGCCGGCGCGCGAGAGAGCGAGAACTTCGGCCTCGGCCTTCGTACGGGCGTATTCGCCGCGCGCGGCATCCGGATCCGCGGGCTCGGCACCCACACCCGCGAGGGCGTGGCCGGCGTGCGCGACGGAGGGGGAGGAGACGTGCACGACGCGTGAGACGCCCGCGGCGGCGGCGGCATCGAGCAGGATGCGGGTGCCCTCCACGTTGACCGCGCGGAACTGGGCGGGGTCGCCCGCGAGGGAGACCTTCGCCGCGAGATGCACGACTCCGTCGATTCCCTCGAGCGCTGAGGCCACGGCATCCGGATCCGTGACGGACCCCCGCCTGTCGTCGGCACCGTCGACGCCGGAGGGTCGGCGCTGCAGGGTGCGCACCTCGTGGCCGGCGTCCTGCAGGGCGCGCACGACCGCGCGGCCGAGGAACCCGGACGACCCGGTGGCGAGGACTCTCACGGCGCCGTCGGCTTCTCGCCGGCGAGCACACGCCCGGCCCAGGCCGAGAGACGCGAGCGGTCGATCTTGGAGTTGTGGCGGATGTCGGTCGGCAAGGTCGGGACGACCAGCACGGCCGCGAGGCGCTGCGCCGTCGCCGCGCGCACCTGATCGGTCAGGTCGGGCGACGCCAGCCCCGGGCGCCGCACGCCCGCCTCGACCACGGCGACGACGACCTGCCTGCCCCGGGGGCCCACGCCGACGGCCGCGGCACGCTCGACCGCGGGGACCGTCTCGACGTCCTGCTCGATGCCCACGGGAGTGACGGGGCCCTCGGCGGTGGTGATGACGTGCGGGAGGCGCCCCTCGATCCACAGGCGACCCTCGGCGTCGAGGTGGCCGACGTCTCCGGTCCGGTGCCAGCGGTCGGGCAGGCCGCGCTGGGCCTCGCGATCGGTGAGGTACAGGCGGAAATATCCGCGCTTGAGGTGGGGCGCCGAGACGACGACCTCGCCGGTGACTCGCGGCGCCGTCGAGGGTTCGCCCGAGGCGCGACCATCGGCGTCGATCGCCGAGATGCGCACCTGACCACTGCCGAGCGGCCGACCGACGCACACGCCCCGGTCGCCCTGCGCCTGTTCGATCTCGGGCAGCGTCACGTCGGCGACGAGCAGGCACTCGGTCATGCCGTACGGGGTGTGGGCCGTCGCGTTCGGCATGAGCGCCTGCGCGCGGCGGAGCAGGTCGACGCTCACGGGAGCCCCGGTCGACAGGAACGTCTCGACGCCCTCAAGAGCGACGCGATCGTCGGCGGTGAGGGCCGACGCCGTCGCGACGACGTTCGACACGGCGGCGGGCGAGAGGAAGACGATCCGCGCGTCCGAGGCGCGCACGGCCGCGGCCACGGCGACCGCCGTCAGGGTGCGCGGGGCGGAGACGTCCATGTCGGGCGTCGCCGACCGCGTGCCCAGGGCCGGCCCCAGGAGGGCGAAGGGGGCGAAACCGGTGACGAGACCCGTCTCGGCGATGACGTCGAAATGCGCCGCGAGGGTGTCTCGGAGCGCCGTGAGCTGGGCGTGCGTGTAGACGACGCCCTTGGCCGGTCCCGTCGAGCCGGAGGTGAAGAGCACCGCGGCCTCGGCCTCCGGGGCGGGGGGAGCGGGCACGGCACGACCGCGTCCGGCGCGGGCGAGGTCGGACAGGCTCGCCTCGACACCCAGGGCGCGGGAGGTGACCGCCGGAAGAGCCGCAGACGAAATGCGGCGCCCCTGCCACCCCAGGGCGCGCGCGGCCGCGAGCCCCGCGACCTCGCCGATCACGACGTCGGGGACCGCACCGCGTACGGCCCGGGAGAGGCCGCCGATGCCGAGACCCCGGTCGGCCACGACCACCACGGCGCCGATGCGCAGGCACGCGTAGAGGGCGGCGGTCAGGGTGGGGCCGGGCTGCACGAGCAGCGAGACGCGGTCGCCCGCGCGCACGCCGAAGGCGTCGAGGCCCGCGGCGAGCTCGTCGACGCGAGCGGACAGCTGGCGCCAGCTCACCCGCAACGGGTTTCCGTCGTCGTCGGTGGTCATGTCGATGACGGCGGTGTCGTCGTCGTCGCGGCGCGCGTCGAGGGCGTCCCACAGGTGACCCGACGCATCCCCGGGCGCGGGGGGAGTCTCGGGCGCGGGCGCGGCGGCTGCACGCCTCGCGGCGGCCGAGCGACGCGAACGGGTCGCGGGCGTCACGGCATCCACGACCTTCTCATCGAGCCAGTCGAGCACGACGTCGGCGTAGGGGCGCTCCTCGGCGATCAGGTGTCCGGCGCCCTCGAAACGATGCACGTCGGCGTGCGGCAGTCGGTCGGTGAGATCGTCGAGGTGGTCCTCGCCGAACACCGGGTCTTTAGGGCCGCGCAGAAGCAGGGCGGGCACGGTGAGTTCGCGCAGGCCCGACGACATGCGGTGCAGGGCCGGGGTGCTCTCGTGGTCGGGGGTCGCGGGGATGTCGGCGACGAAACCGCCGATGCCGCGTCGCCGGGCGACGGTCGCGTACGGGGCGCGGAAGGCGGCCTTCACCCCGGGATCGAGCTCGGCCAGGGCCAGGGTGGTGTCGAGGAACGCCGTGGTGCCCGTCGTCCCGGCAGCGAGCATGCCGCGGGCCGTGGCGACGCGCAGGGCGAAGGGGAGCGCCGCACCATCGGGGTGATGGACGGCGGTGTTGAGCGCGACGACGGCGGCGAGGCGATCGCGGTGCTCGACGGCCCAGCCGAGCGAGACGGGTCCGCCCCAGTCGTGACCGATGGTGACGACAGGACCCCGGATGCCGAGCTGCTCGACGAGGGCGTCGAGGTCGGCGATGCGCTGAGCCAGGGTGCGTCGCAGCGAGGAGCGCTCCGAGAAGCCCATCTCGAGCTGGTCGACGGCCACCACGCGCCAGACGGCCGCTCCCCCCTCGGCGCGCGCGAGCGAGGCGTTCACGAGAGCGCGCCAGAGGTACGACCACGTGGGGTTGCCGTGCACGGCGACGATCGTGCCGATCGGCTCGAAGCCGCGCTCGGCCAGGGCGTCGCCGGTGTCGAGCACGTGCCACCGGCGCGTGGCTCCCGCGTCGGCGAGCACGCCGTCGACGCTCACGAGGCGCGACAGGGCCGGATCGAGCCCGGGCAGGCCCGCCGGGGGAAGAACGGCCTGCGGTCCCGTGACGCGCGGGAAGCTCACCAGGCCAGCTCCAGCATCCCGGTGTTCAGTCCGGAGCCCACTCCCATCAGCAGGACGCGATCACCTCGGCGCAGCGTCTTCTGCTCGGCGGCGAGGGTGATCGGGATGGAGGCAGGACCGACATTGCCCAGGCTCGGGTAGGTCACCGGCACGCGGTCGCGGTCGAGCTTGGCGGCGCGGACGATCGCCGAGGTGTGGACCGACGAGACCTGGTGCGTGATGTAGCGGTCCATGCCGGTCCACGCGAACTCGCCCTTCGCCTCTTTCCACGCCGAGACGACGAGGTCGAGGCCGCCCTTGAGCAGAGCCTTGGCGTCGGTGAACATGCCGTCGACGCTGCCGACGCAGAGGTCGTAGAACTGGGTCGCGGCGCGCGTGACGCCGCCCACGATGCGGTGACCCTCGGGGTGGTCGCTCGCCCGGCCGAGGACGGCGGCGGCGGCTCCCGAGCCCAGGGTGAGGGAGGCGAACTCCTGCATGAAGGCATCGCGGTCGAGGTCCTCGCGCACGAGGCGGTTGATGGTGTTGACCTGGATCTCGTCGGCATCCTCGCCGTTGACGATCAGGGCGTACTTGACCTGGCCCGACTGGATCATGCCGGCGGCCAGGCTCATGCCGTTGATGAAGCCGAGGCAGGCGTTGGCGACGTCGAAGTTGATCGCGGAGCTCGGCAGGCCCAGACCGTGGTGCAGCCGCACGGCGACCGAGGGTTCGAGATGCTTTCGCGTCACCGACGTGTTGATGATGAGCCCGATCTCGCTGGGGTCGACGCCTGCCTCGGCGAGCGCCTGCTTTCCCGCGGCGATGGTGGCTTCGTCGGAGGACTCGCCCTCCGCCCAGTTGCGACGCTCGTTGACGCCCGCGACGCGGCGCAGGAGACCCGGCTTGAGCTTCAGTCGCTGCAGCGCCGGGGCGAGGCGCTCCTCGATGTCGTCGGACGTCGTGACGCGGCTGGGCAAGACGCTCGCCACCGAAACGAGAGCCACATCGTCGAAGTGCGTGGTGGCGTTACCTGGCAAGAGATCTCCCGCATCCTGTGCGTAGACGGCGCAGCCGGGCGCGGAGGGGACGCGTTGACGGCTGGAAGGGTACCCCCCAGGATAAGCCGCGAGATATGTCGCGGGCTGCATGGGGAGCGGGTGTGCTACAGCCGACCGGCCGCTTTCAACGCGAGATAGCGGTCGGCGACGAGCGGGGGAAGGTCGTCTGCCGACGCCGACACCGCATCGCCGCCGGCGCGCACGATCGCCGCCGCGACGCGCTCGGCGTCGTGCCGGGCGCGCTCGGCGGCGGCGGCGGCGTAGACGTCGGAAGCATCCCGGTGGGCGGGGGTCTCCCCGGGCCCGTCGGTGGCCGTGGCGACCAGCAGGCGCGAGCGGGAGGCGATCGCGGGAAGCGAGGCGAGGAAGGCGCGGGCCGCCTCGGGATCGTCGGCCGCCGTGAGCAGCACCACGAGGGCCGGGCGGACGGCGAACCCGCGGACGTGCGCGAGCGCGGCATCCCAGTCGGTGTCGATCAGCTGCGGATCGACGGGCGCCATGGCGTCGACCAGGGCGGGGAGCAGGGGGCCTCCGTCGACCCGCGTCACGCGCGCCCGCGGCAGTCTGTCGAACATCAGCAGGTGCACGTGGTCGCCCGCGCGGGTGGCCAGCACCGACAGCAGCAGCGCCGCCTCCATCGCGGCGTCGAGGCGCACCCCGTCGCCCACGCGAGCCGCGGCCGTGCGCCCGGTGTCGATGACGATCACGACGTGCCGGTCGCGCTCGGGGCGCCAGGTGCGGAGCATCGTCGTGCCGGCGCGGGCGGTCGCGCGCCAGTCGATCGAGCGCACGTCGTCGCCGCGCACGTATTCGCGGAGGCTGTCGAACTCGGTGCCCTGACCGCGCACCTGCAGGCTCGTGTTGCCGTCGAGCTCGCGGAGCCGGGCCAGACGTGACGGAAGGTGCCGCCGCGACGTGAACGGCGGGAGCACGCGGATCCGGCCGGGGGCGTCGATGACGCCCTGGCGACCGGCCAGCCCCAGGGGTCCCGCCGCGCGAACGGCGACGAAGGCGCTGCGCAGTTCGCCGCGACGGCGAGGGCGCAACGGCAGGGGCGCGGAGCGTCTCTCTCCGGGCGGCACGGTGAAGCGCTGCCGCTCGGCCGGCGCCCCGGCGGTCGGCTGCCACGCGTCGCGCACGCGGGCGCGCAGCAGACGGGTGCCGAGATTGCGCACGCGCAGCTCTCCGGCCACGGTTTCGTCGCGCAGCGCCCGCTCGGGGTGCGTGCGGGTGATCTCGACCCGGCGCGGGTCGGCGGCGAGCAGGGTGTCGACGGCCGCCAGCACCAGGCACAGCAGCACCCACCCGCCGGCGACCGCCCACGCGGAGAGCCCCGCCGTGCTCAACAGCACGAGGGGCACGACGCCGAGGGCGACGAGCAGGGCGAGACGGCCGGTGACGAACATCAGATGGGAACGCGGGTCTGCTGCAGGACGGAGGTGAGGATGGCATCCACCGATACGCCCTCGATCTCCGCCTCGGGACGCAGCCGGATGCGGTGGCGCCACACCGGCACGAGCATGGTCTGCACGTGGTCGGGCGTGATCGCGGGATACCCACTCAGCCACGCCCACGCCTTGGCGGCGGCGAGCAGGCCGGTGGACGCGCGGGGACTGACCCCGACGAGCACGGAGGGGCTCTGCCGAGTCGCGCGGGCGAGGTCGACGACGTAGCCGAGCAGGTCGTCGTCGACGGCGACGGATGCCGCCGCGCGTTGCGCCGCGAGGATCTGGGGCGCCGTGACGACCGGCGCGACACCGGCGTCGTCGAGACGGCGGGGGTCGAATCCCGCGGCGTGGCGACGCAGAACGTCGACCTCGGCATCGCGACCGGGGAGATCCACGACGAGCTTGAGGAGGAAGCGGTCGAGCTGTGCCTCGGGCAGCGTGTACGTGCCCTCGTGTTCGATGGGGTTCTGCGTCGCGGCGACGAGGAACGGATCGGGGAGTGCCCGGCTCTCTCCGTCGGATGACACCTGTCGTTCTTCCATGGCTTCGAGCAGCGCCGCCTGCGTCTTCGGGGGCGTGCGGTTGATCTCGTCGGCCAGCAGCACGTGGGTGAAGACGGGGCCGGCCCGGAACTCGAAGGTGCCGGCGCGGGCGTCGTAGACGAGGGAGCCGGTGACGTCTCCCGGCATGAGGTCGGGGGTGAACTGCACGCGGCGGGTGTCGAGTCCGAGCGCACGGCTGAAGGACCGCACGAGCAGCGTCTTGGCGACGCCGGGGACACCCTCGAGCAGGACGTGCCCGCGGGAGAGGAGCGCGATGAGGAGGCCGGTGATCGTGCCGTCCTGGCCGACGACGGCCTTGCCGACCTCGAGACGCACGCGGTGCATCGCGTCGCGCAGCTGCGCGTGGTCGTCGCTCGGCGCGACGGAGGCCGCGGCTGCGGGGGTCTCGGGGCTGTCGGTCATCGTGTGGTCCCTTCGGTTCGGACGGCGGCGCGCACGCTCTCTTCGAGATCGCGGAGGCGGTCGGCCGCCGCGACGAGTTCGCGGTCGGTACGGGGGAGGTCGTCGACGAGGATGCCGCGCACGCGCGCGCGGTCCGCGCCGAGTCTCTGGGCGACGGCATCGGCGACCTCGTGCGGGGAGGTCCGGGCGGTGAGGCCGAGAAGGCGACCCAGACGCGCCCGGGCGGCACGGCGGAGCTCGTCGAGCGCGTGCGCAGCGTCCTTCGACGAGGCGTAGAGGCGCGCGCGGCCCTCGGTGGTCTCGGTGGCGCGGACGGTGACGGGAAGGCGCTCGGCCACGAGCGGCCCGAAGCGGCGCCCTCGCCAGATCGCGGCGGCGAGAGCGGCGGTCAGAAGCAGCAGCATGGCGGGAGTCACCCACGCGGGAGTGAGGTCGCCGAGGGTCGGGGCGGCCGTATTCTGGTCGGCGTCGGAGAGGGCGGGCACGTACCAGACGAGCCTGTCGGTCTGTCCGAGCACGCCGAGGGCGAGAGCGGCATTCCCGTCGACGGGGAGGGCCGTGTTCGTGAGAACCGAGAGCCCGTCGAGGGCGGTCACCGTCCGGCCGTCCGTTCCTTCGGACTGCAGAAGCCCGAACTCGCCGTCGACCGGGTAGCAGCCCTGGACACCGTCTCCGGGGCGCAGGAGCTCGCCCACGCGGGCCGTTCCGGCGTTCGAGGCCGCGGCGACGGTGCACTCGGGGGTCGCGGACGCGTCGGGGGAGAAGCCGCCGAGCGCGGAGCCGTCGAGGAGCACCTCCAGCGCGCGAGACCGGGGTTCGACGAGGACGACGTGCTGCGCGCGGTCGGTGAGCTCCCGCAGCGCGTCGTCCGACAGCATCGGGGCATCGCGCAGGACGAGGGTGGCGTCGCCGTCGGCGAGGGCGCGTTCGGCGGCGGCACGGTCGCGAGCGATCGTGACGGTGACACCCTGCCTCTCGAGGACTCGCACGACCGCGCGGGTTCCATCCGGGCCGGCCGAGTCGGGGTCGAAGATCGCGCGCTGGGTGTACCCGCCGTAGACGAGGGTGCCGCCGATCAGAGCGGCGAGCAGGAGACCCGCGCACAGGGCTGCCCAGCCGAGGGCGGATCTCCGGCGCGAACGGATCGGGGCGGCCGAGGCCGTCGGCGCGCTCACCGGGATGCCACCGGTACGACGCGCGCGCGGACGGCGGCATCGTCGAGGTCGGCGACCTGTCGGTAGCGCTCACGGGTGCCGGGGCGGCGCAGGTAACGGATGTCGTCGAACGTCGTGGCGGCCGGATCGAGCAGCGGGACGAGGGCGGGCAGCGCCGTCGCCGTCTCGCGCGCGAAGGCGCGGACCGTGGCGCCGGGAGGCGGATCGACGAGCCCGCGTTCGGTGAGGCCGCGCGCGAATGCGCGGAATCGCAGCACGATCGCGTCGTCCCACTCGCCCCGGTCGGCCGCGACCGTCGCGTCGGCGCGGAGGTCGTCGGCGGAGCGGCCGTCGTCGTCGTCGTCGAAGAGCGCGCGAGCCGGCTCCGAGGCGCGCGTCGACAGGCGCGGTCGGCCCCAGATGAGAAGAGCGACGACGATCAGCGCGACGACGATGATGCCCAGCACGACGAGAGCGGACGGACCCCACCCGTCGTTGTCGGGGACACGCAGCAGATCTTCGAGGAACTTCCCGATGGCCTGGGAGATACGGTCGACGACGTTCGGCTCGGCCGCTTGGTACACGGGGTCGCCGAGCTCCTGCTCGGCCCAGTCCCGGGCCTGGTCGGGGTCGGGAAGCAGCGGGAAGGCGGCTGCCATGGCCGTGAGGATCACGCGTCGCCGTTCGAGCCGGGGGCGGCCCATGTCGTCTGCGCGCGGTCGGGGGCGCTCGGCGCGGGCGGGGCCGCGGGGGAGTCCTGCGCGACGGGGGGCACGGGGGGAGCGGGGTAGGCCTGCGGCGCGGGGGCAGTGACCGGCGCCGCGTACGGGGGAGGCGTCGGGGCGGCTGCGGGAGCCGATGGTGCGTAGCCCGGAACAGGTCGTCCCTGGGGGGCCGCATACCCTCGCGGTGCAGCGGCGTACCCTCCCGTCGCGGGAGCGCCGTACCCCGCGTTCCCCGCCGGGGGACCGTAGCCCGCGAACGCCGGCGGAGCGCCGTAGGGCACCGGGGCGGGGCGCTCGACGACCCGGCCCACACCCACGAGGTAGGGGTCGCTCAGCTCGGCTGCGCCGGAATCGCGTGCCTCCACGTAGGACTGCAGGTCGTGGTCGAGACCTTCGACGCGCATGCGGGCGTCGACGTACACGAGGACGGCGGAGGTGGACTGCACCACGAGAGCGATGCACTGAACCAGCAGGATCCCGAACTGCCCCACGACCTGCACGACGATGAGGCCGACGACCGCGCCGGCTCCGCTCTCGCCGGTCGGCGCGATGATCGACGGGACGAAGCCCCCGAACAGGCTCAGGGGCAGCGAGATGATCTGCGCTACGACCCCGAAGACCACCGAGATGATCACGACGACCCCGAGCGTCGACCAGAAGCGTCCGCGGGTCAGCTGCCACGATCGAGCGATCGCCCGGAAGACGGGGGCGCGCTCGAGGATGATCACGGAGGGGACGAGGAACAGCTTGGGCGTCAACCAGAGGTACAGCGGGATGAGCGCCAGGAAGAACAGCACGCCGACGAGCGCGCCGACCCAGGTCGCGGCGATGACCAGCAGCGCGACGATCCCCGCGAGGACCCCGACGAGCAGCACCACCGCACCGACCGTGAGCGCGCTGTAGCCGACCAGGCGCCAGAACACCGGACGCACCCGCGCCCAGACGGCCCTGAGGGAGGGCTTCTCCGCGACCACCGCGTGCGCCACCTCGGCCACCACGATGCCCTGCACGACGACGCCCAGAACCCCGGACAGGATGCCGAGCACCAGGGCGGCGATGGCGGTGAGGGCGATCGAGCCCGCGATGATCGCGTCGTAGTCGTCGCTGCCGTACGGGACGGTGTCGAGCCGGGAGAAGCTCGCGATCGCCACCCCGGCGATCGCCGCCGTCACGACGATGTAGGCCACGGCCTGGACGACGAGGGCGAAACCCAGCAGCACCTTGGGGTTGTGACGCAGGGCGACGAACGAACGGCCCAAGATGGTGCCGAACCCGTACGGGTGCAGCGGAACGATCCCCGGGCGCGATGCCGGGGTCCAAGACGGGTACGCGGTCATGTGGGGCCCCTCCTCGTCACATGGCGGTGCCCTCATCGTGTCACACACCCCCGACACGTACGCCTGTCGTGCAGGCAGGTCGACTACTCTCGATGGGACGTGCCCCCACCCGGGGCGTAGTGCCCGTCCCCGAGCGGGTTTCGAGACGGAAGACGTACACCCGAATGACTTCACGGATCCTGGTTGTCGATGACGACACCGCGCTGGCCGAGATGATCGGCATCGTGCTGCGCACCGAGGGATTCGAAACGGTGTTCTGCGCAGACGGCGCGCAGGCGGTGGACGCCTGGCGCACCGAGCGCCCCGACCTGATCCTGCTCGATCTCATGCTCCCGGGCGTGGACGGCATCGAGATCTGCACGCGCGTGCGAGCGGAGTCCGGCGTGCCGATCATCATGCTCACGGCGCGCACCGACACGGCCGACGTGGTCAAGGGTCTCGAGTCGGGCGCCGACGACTACATCATGAAGCCGTTCAACCCGAAAGAACTCGTCGCGCGCATCCGAACGCGCCTGCGTCCGGTGCAGGTACCGGTCGACGAGACCCTGCGCATCGGCGACCTCGTCGTCGATGTCGCCGCGCACGAGGTCCGTCGCGGCGACGCCCCGATCGCCCTGACCCCTCTGGAATTCGAGCTCCTCGTCGCGCTGGCCGAGAAACCGCAGCAGGTGTTCTCGCGCGAGATGCTGCTCGAGCAGGTGTGGGGCTACCACTACAAGGCCGACACCCGCCTGGTCAACGTGCACGTGCAGCGACTGCGCGCGAAGATCGAGGCCGACCCCGACAACCCGCGCATCGTGACCACCGTGCGCGGCGTGGGCTACCGCGCCGGCGCGGTGGCCTGATCTCCTCATGACGGGCGCGGTGCGCACCTTCCCGCGGCCGCGGGCTCGAGGATGGCGCGATTGGCGCGTCGTGCGCGATCGCCTCGCGACGCTGTGGCGCCGCTCGCTGCGCTTCCGCACGATCGTGCTCACGGTGACGCTGACGGCCGCGACGATCCTCGTCACGTGCATCGCCATGGCGCTCGTCATCCAGAACGAACTGTTCACGGCCCGCAAGGACCAGGTGCTGCTCGAGGCGCAGCGCGCCACCGCCGCGGCTCAGGCCACCCTCGACGCCGCCGTCGACTCGACCGACCCGGCCGCGGCGCAAACGCTCATGAACGGTATCGCGACGCGCCTGTCGCAGCAGTCCTCGAGCGATCTCATCGCCCTGTACCGCATCGGCCCGCCCTCCCCGCTGGCTCCGCAACCCTTCATCTCCCCGGCTTTCGAGTCCCGTATGGTCACCGACGCCCTGCGCACGCAGGTGCAGTCGAGCCCCGACCTGCAGTGGTGGCAGTCCGTGGCGCTTCCCGCCGACGACGGCCGTGAGGTTCCCGGCATCCTGGTCGGTCATCAACTGCGCTTCCCCGCGGAGGACGGGGTCGACTCGTACGAGCTGTACATGGGGTACGACCTCACCAGTGCCTCGCAGACCCTGGCCTTCGTGCAGGTGCTGCTGTGGGTCGTGGGCCTGGTCCTCGTGCTGCTCATCGGCGCCATCGCCTGGTTCGTCCTCAGATCCGTCACGACTCCGATCGCGGATGCCGCCGAGACCAGCGCCAAGCTCGCGGCAGGGGATCTGGGCGTCAGGCTCCCGGTGCGCGGCGAGGACGAGCTCGCGACCCTGAACCGCTCCTTCAACGCGATGGCCGACAGCATCGAGTCGCAGATCAAGGAGCTCGCCGACCTCTCGCTCGTGCAGCAGCGCTTCGTCTCGGACGTCTCGCACGAGCTGCGCACGCCGTTGACGACGATCAAGCTCGCCGCCGACATGATCAACGACCAGCGCGAGGAGTTCGATCCCGCCACCGGCCGCGCCGCGGAGCTGCTGCACGCGCAGGTGCAGCGCTTCGAGGTGCTCCTCACCGACCTGCTCGAGATCAGCCGCTACGACGCGGGCTCGGTCCAGCTCGAGCTCGAGGCGACGAGCCTGGCCCATCTGGCCGAAGACGTCATCCTCTCCATGGAGCAGCTCGCCGAGGGCCACGGCTCCGACGTGCGCCTCGTCGCCCCGGGCGGCTACACCCCGGTCGACATGGACGCCCGGCGCGTCCGCCGGATCGTCCGCAACCTCCTCGGCAATGCGATCGAGCACGGTGAGGGACGCCCGATCGTGGTGTCGGTCGACAGCGACCGGGATGCCGTGGCCCTCGGCGTCCGCGACTTCGGCCTGGGCATGCAGCCCGACGACGTGGAGCGCGTCTTCGACCGCTTCTGGCGCGCCGACCCCTCGCGCGTGCGCACCATCGGCGGCACGGGCCTCGGCTTGTCCATCGCCCTCGGCGACGCCAAGCTGCACGGCGGTACCCTGTCGGTCTGGTCCGAGCCCGGACGCGGCTCGAACTTCGTGCTCACCCTGCCGCGCGCCGGTCAGCCGGTCAGCAGCTCGCCCCTGCCCCTCGTCCCCGACGACGAGCAGGGCGGGGCCCTCGAAGCCCTGGGCCTCACACAGCCCATCTCGACCCGACCCGGAGTGAGGAAGACGACATGAGACGCGCTCTCGCCCTCGTCGGTCTCGCCCTGGTGCTCGCGTTGACCGCGTGCACGGGCCTTCCGACCTCCGGTTACGTCAATCCCGGGCGGGGCCCCCAGGTCGACGACACGCAGGCCTTCGCCTTCGTCCCCGACGGACCGCAGGACGACGCCTCTCCCGCCGAGATCGTGGAGGGGTTCCTGCGTGCCGGTTCCGGCCCCGCCGACGACTGGGCCACGGCGAAGCTCTTCCTGGCGTCCGGGACCCAGTGGGATCCCCGCGCCCGCGTCACCATCGACCGCCTCGCCGATCGCCGCGCCGCCGCGAACGCCGACGGCACCGGAGTGACCGTCGCGCTCACCACGGTCGCGGGGGTGGATGCCAACGGTGCCTATGCCCCGACGGCCTCGGGCACCGCGGAATCCCTCTCGTTCACCCTCGCGCGCGTCGACGATCAGTGGCGCATCACGTCGGCACCCGACGGGGTCGTGCTGTACGAGGAGGTGTTCCCGACCGTCTACCAGTCGGCATCCATCGCGTACTTCGATCCCACGTGGAGCTTCATCGTCCCCGATGTGCGGTGGTTCCCGCGGGCGCTGGTGGCGAGCCGCGTGGCGACCGCCCTGGTGGACGGGCAGCCCAGCGCGTGGCTCGCCGGCGCGGTCAAGACGGCGTTCCCCGACGAGCTGTCGCTCGTGGGGCGTTCGGTGACGCTGTCCTCCAGCGGCGTCGCCCAGGTGCAGCTGCCGCGCACCGCCCTGAGCCTGGACCGCACGACGCTCGACCGCATGCAGACGCAACTGTCCAAGAGCCTGGTCACGGCCGGCATCAGCGAAGTGCAGATGACGGTGGAGGGCACCCCGGTACCCGCGTCCGAGGTGTCGGTGCGTGTCACCCGGGTCGATCCCTCTCCTGCCGTGCTGACCACCGCCGGCGCGTTCGGCGCGCTCGCCGGAGACACGGTGGAATCGCTCGGCGGACTGTCCGAGGCGATCGAGTCTCTCGCCCCGGCCGCGGTCGAGCTCGAGGCCGACCGGAGCCTCGCGGCGGTCCGCACGCAGCAGGGCGCCGTGGCGAGTGCGCTGGCGGATGGGCGTACCTTCCTGCTCGACGATCGTCCCGGATTGATCGCCCCCACGATCGACGCCGAGGGGGCGATCTGGAGCGTGCCCGCTTCCGCGCCGACGCAGCTGCGCACGATCTCCGCCGAGGGCGTGCCGCGCAACGTCGGCAATGCCTGGCCCGACGCCTCCGAGATCACCGCGATGCAGATCTCGCGCGACGGGACGCGGGTGGCGGCGATCGTCACGGTCTCGGGCACACGCGAGGTGTGGGTCGCCGGCATCCAGCGCGAGGGCGGCGAGGTCGATCTCGGCGTTCCGCACGTGCTGTCGTTCTCGCAACAGGGGGCCTTCGACCTGGCTTGGCTCGACGACACGACGGTGGGCGTCCTGGCCGACGTCGACGGCGCCAGCCGTCTGCGCGAGCTCAACGTGGGCGGACGAGGGACCGAGGCCGCGGCCCCCGATGGCGCGACCACCCTCGCCGCCGGAAGCACGAGCGTGCGCGTACTCGACGACGCCGGTCGTCTCTACAGCCGTCGTGGAAGCTCGTGGACTCTGGTGGCCACCGGTATCCGCGTGCTCGCCGCCCAGCAGGGCACCACCTCCTGAGACTCCTCCCCACCGGGGAGAGGCGGTCTTCTCTCCCCGGAGGGGGCCGCCGAACCGGCATGCCTTCGTCGGCCCCGGCACGCTGGGTCCATGTCGTTCCGCGCCGTTCTCTCCTCCTCCTTCCGCGATGCCGTGACGTTCTGGCTGCCCGTCTCGTGCGCGGGATGCGGCGTGGTCGACTCCGATCTCTGCTCCGGATGCCGTGACGCCCTGGCCCCGCAGCCGATCCGTCGTGCGATCGAGCCGGGGCTGGCGGTGACGAGCGCCCTCGTCTTCGACGGTGTCGCGGCCCGCGTCGTCCGCGCGCTCAAAGAGGAGGGTCGCACTTCCCTCGCGCGCGGCCTCGCTCCCGCGCTGGACGAGGTGCTGCGGCTCTCGGTGCCCGCCGGCGCTCTCGTCACCACGATCCCGGGCACGCGCGCGGCCTTTCGTCGCCGCGGGTTCCGACCGCTCGACGTGCTGATGCAGCGTGCCGGGTGGAGGCACCGGCGGCTGCTGCGCGTCGTCCGTGCGACGCACGACCAGAGGGGGCTCGGTCGGCGCGCGCGACGCGAGAACGTGCGAGAAGCGTTCGTCAGTCGACCGGTCGCGGGAGGCACGGTCGTCGTCGTCGACGACGTCGTCACGACGGGGGCGACCCTGGCCGAGGCGGCACGCGCTCTGCGCGCGGCGGGAGCGGCCGAGGTCCTCGCCGTGGCGCTCGCGCACACGCCGCGACTAAGGGACTTCCCTGGTGAATCCCGGGTGATTGAGACGTGACATGGCGGTGTCGGACTACTAGCGTGGGGATGACTGAAGGCGACGGATGTTCCGCCCTTAGACCGGGCGGAACCCGGAACAAGGAGGTCACTGATGGACACCAACATCGTCGGAGTGGGAGTCGGTATCACCGATCGTTTCCGCTCGGTCGTCGAAGAGAAGGTCAGCCGCATCGAGCACCTCGCGCCTCGCGCTCAAGCGCTCGAGGTCAAGGTGACTCATCGCTCCTACCGCAACGGTCGTCTGGAGGACGACACGGTCGAGCTCACGCTCGACGGCAAGGGTCCGGTCGTCCGCGCGGAGGCCACCGACACCGACAAGTTCGCGGCCCTCGACCTCGCGGTCGACAAGATCTCCGAGCAGGTGCGTCGCGCGAAGGACAAGCGCATCGATGCGCGCAACCACCCTCGCGGGGCGAAGTTCGAGAAGGGCACCGGAGAACTCTCGGGCATCGACGTGGAGCCCGCGTCCGTCGAGGTGCTTCGCGCCGTCGCCACCGGGTCGGTCCCCGTGCAAGAGACTTCCGCCGAAGAAGAGGACTACACCCCCGTCGTCATCCGACAGAAGGAGTTCGGCGCCGAATGGATGACGGTCGAAGACGCCGTCGACCGCATGGAGCTCGTCGGTCACGACTTCTTCCTCTTCATCGACGCCCGCACCGATCACCCGAGCGTCGTCTATCGCCGCAAGGGGTGGGACTACGGTGTGATCGCTCTCGCGACCCAGGCGTCGCCGGTCGTGGAGATCGCATCCTGACCTGAGAACATCACGAAGCCCTCGGCCGAATGGCCGAGGGCTTCGTCACGCGGGTGGGGCGGGGGAGAACGCGCCGGGTCAGCCGTCGAAGATGTCGCCGAGCAGCGAACCGATGACCAGACCCCCGAGCATGCCGCCGACCATGTTGCCGCCACCCATACCGCCTCCGCGGCCGTAACCGCCGCCCCGGCCATCGTTGCCCCAGTCGTTCGGGCGGGACTGCTCGATGTCGCGCTGGGCGATCTGGAGGGCCTCGGAGGCCAGGGCACCGGCGCGTCGGGCGGTGGCCAGTGCCGTCTCGCGCTGGTCCTCGGGTACGGGTCCCAGCGGCAGGCCCGCGCGCAGGCGCTCGGCTTCGACGAAGCGCGTGCGCGCATCGGCTCCGATCCACCCGCGATGCCCGGTGATGAGCCCGCGCGCGACGGCGAGCTGACGGTCGGCGTCGTCGATCGCGTGCTCCACCTGATCCTGGGAGGGAACGGGGCGGGCCGCTCGCTCGCGCGCGAGGTCGAGATCCGCGTTCGCCTGGCGCAGCGACGACAGCGCCTGGAACGGATCGCTGCGGGATCCCGAAGCGGGGAGGGCGGTCAACGCCTGCTGCAGTGTGGCCATCGCCTGGACCACGGCCGGTGTCTGCGCACCCATCCGCGCCTCGATGAGGTCGTTGCGCGAGTCGTCGACGACGGCGGCGAGAGTCGACTCGGCGCGAAGCGCTTCGATCTCGAAGGTGTCCACGGCATCCAGAAGCGATTCCGCCCGGCGCACCGCCTCGGTGGCGGCCTCGAGGGCGACGGAGGCCTGCTCGCGCTGGCCCGCCTCACGGCGGCGCTCGGAGACGGACGCGGTGTGCACCGCGAAGTCGAGGAGCTGCTCGATCTCTTCGGGATTGCCGCCGATCTGCGAGAGGGCCGAATCGCTGTAGCGGCGCGAGAGTCGATCGACGACCTCACGGGCGTTGGGGATGCGCTGGGCGAGCCGGTCGCGGTCGGCCCGCACGCGCGCCAGTGTCTCGGGGGCGCGGCGCACGGCGTCGATCTTGGGCTGCAGCACCTGGGTGCGCTCCTCGAGGAGGTCTTCGGCCCACTCCGAGAGCTGGATGATGCGCGCATTACGCGTGCGCAGCTCTTCTTTCGTGTCGGGGATCTCGTCGTGATTCAGCTGGTGCAGCTGGAACGCCTCTGCGAGGTGGGTGCGCACGGACTCGAGGGCCGCCGCGAGGTCTTCCGTAGCCTTGTCGCCGAGCTCGGCGCGGGCGAAGTCGAGCTCGTCGGAGGTCAAGCGGACGCGCTCGTCGGCGGCGACGATCGCAAGCTCCGCCCGGCGTGCCAGATCGGCATCCGCCGCGTCCTGTTCTTCGCGCTTCCTCTTGCCCCAGAAACCGGCCATGGCTCGATCCTAGGCGTCGCTTTCCCTCCCGTCGCCGCGTGTTCGCTGGGGGCGCGCTCCGCCGCTTTCGGATTGTGGCCTCCTCGCAGGTCACGAACGGGTAACACGGATAACATGGGCGATGTATGCCTGTTCGCAGGCCGGCGTCCATGCGGGCGCCGCACCCGACAGATGGAGATGCTTCGTGGCCAATCCGCTCGAGAAACTGCTGCGCGCCGGAGAGGGCCGCATCCTGCGCCGACTGCAGGGCGTCGTGAAGGCGACCGGAGCGCTCGAAGAGGACTACGAGCAGCTCACCGACGACGAGCTGCGCAACGAGACCGTCGAACTGCGTGCCCGCTACGAAGCCGGCGAGACGCTCGACCAGCTCATGCCCGAGGCGTTCGCGGCCGTCCGCGAGGCCGCCAAGCGTACGCTCGGTCAGCGCCCCTACGACGTGCAGATCATGGGCGGCGCGGCACTTCACCTCGGCAACATCGCCGAGATGAAGACCGGTGAGGGAAAGACGCTCACCGCGGCGCTTCCGGCCTACCTCAACGCGATCGCCGGTCAGGGCGTGCACGTCATCACGGTCAACGACTTCCTCGCGAGCTACCAGTCGGAGCTCATGGGTCGCGTCTACCGCGCCCTCGGCATGACGACGGGAACGGTCGTCGCAGGTCAAACCCCCGAGGTGCGCCGCGAGCAGTACGAGGCCGACATCAGCTACGGAACGAACAACGAGTTCGGCTTCGACTACCTGCGTGACAACATGGCCTGGCGCAAAGAAGACCTCGTGCAGCGCGGCCACTTCTACGCCATCGTCGACGAGGTCGACTCGATCCTCATCGACGAGGCTCGCACCCCGCTGATCATCTCGGGCCCGGCATCCGGTGAAGCCAACCGCTGGTTCGCGGAGTTCGCGAAGCTCGCCCGCACCCTCGAGGCCGGCGTCGACTACGAGGTCGACGAGAAGAAGCGCACGATCGGTGTCCTCGAGCCCGGTATCGAGAAGGTCGAGGACTACCTCGGCATCGACAACCTCTACGAGTCGGCGAACACCCCGCTCATCTCGTTCCTCAACAACTCGATCAAGGCGATCGCGCTGTTCAAGCGCGACACCGACTACGTCGTCATGAACGACGAGGTCATGATCGTCGACGAGCACACCGGTCGCATCCTGGTGGGTCGCCGCTACAACGAGGGCATCCACCAGGCGATCGAGGCCAAGGAGGGCGTACCGGTCAAGGCCGAGAACCAGACGCTCGCCACGGTCACGCTGCAGAACTACTTCCGCCTGTACGACAAGCTCTCGGGCATGACCGGTACCGCCGAGACCGAGGCCGCCGAGTTCATGTCGACGTACAAGCTCGGCGTGGTGCCCATCCCGACGAACAAGCCGATGATCCGCAAAGACCAGTCCGACCTCGTCTACAAGAACGAGACGGCGAAGTTCGCGCAGGTCGTCGAAGACATCGTCGAGCGGCACGAGAAGGGTCAGCCCGTTCTCGTCGGCACCACGAGCGTCGAGAAGAGCGAGTACCTCTCGCGTCTGCTGGCCAAGAAGGGCATCCGCCACGAGGTGCTCAACGCCAAGAACCACGCTCGCGAGGCCGAGATCGTCGCGCGCGCCGGTCGCCTGGGCGCCGTCACCGTCGCCACCAACATGGCCGGTCGCGGCACCGACATCATGCTCGGCGGAAATGCCGAGTTCCTCGCCGTGCAGGAGATGAAGGCGAAGAACCTCGACCCGGTCGAGACCCCCGAGGCCTATGAGTCCGAGTGGGACAGCGTGTACCAGAGCATGCGCGACACCGTGGCCGAAGAGGCCGCCAAGGTCGTCGAGGCGGGTGGCCTGTACGTGCTCGGTACCGAGCGCCACGAGTCGCGCCGCATCGACAATCAGCTGCGCGGTCGTTCGGGCCGTCAGGGCGACCCCGGCGAGAGCCGCTTCTATCTGTCGCTGACCGACGACCTCATGCGTCTGTTCCAGTCCGGCGCCGCCGAGGCGATCCTCGCCCGCACGAACTTCCCCGACGACGTCGCGATCGAGTCGGGTCTGGTCTCGCGCGCGATCAAGAGCGCGCAGTCGCAGGTCGAGTCGCGCAACGCCGAGATGCGCAAGAACGTCCTGAAGTACGACGACGTCCTCAACCGTCAGCGCGAGGCGATCTACGCCGACCGTCGTCACATGCTCCAGGGCGACGACATCGCCGACCGCGTCCAGCACTTCATCGAAGACGCGATCACCGCCGTCATCGACGACCACACCGGCTCGGGTCACACCGAATCGTGGGACTTCGACGCCCTGTGGACCGAGCTGAAGACCATGTACCCCGTCAGCGTCACGATCGACGAGGTCGTGGCAGAGGCGGGTGGCAACAAGGGGCGCATCACGCCCGAGGGACTGAAGCGCGAGATCATCTCCGACGCCCGCATCGCGTACGAGAACCGCGAGAAGGCCCTCGGTGAGCAGGCACTGCGCGAACTCGAGCGTCGCGTCGTCCTGCAGGTGCTCGACCGCCGCTGGCGCGAGCACCTCTACGAGATGGACTACCTCAAGGACGGCATCGGCCTGCGCGCCATGGCCCAGCGCGACCCGCTCATCGAGTACCAGCGCGAGGGCTACCAGATGTTCCAGTCGATGATGGGGCAGATCAAGGAGGAGTCCGTCGGCTTCCTGTACAACCTCGAAGTCGAGGTGCGCAAGGTCGAGGGCGACGAGGCGCAGGTCGAGGCCAAGGGGTTGGCCCCGACGCCCGTCGAGACCCAGCGCCTGGAGTACTCCGCCGCGAACGACGCGGGGGAGGTCGAGGTCCGCAACGACCGCGGCCAGGTCCAGCAGGCGGCGACCAACCGTCTCCGTCAGGCCGAGCAGCAGGCCGAGCCCGCCGCAGAGCAGGCTCCCGCCGCCCGCGGAGCCTTCGGTCAGCGTGTGGCCCCGGCCGACGAGCCGGCCGCGAGCAACCGCGCCGACCGTCGCGCCGCCAAGAAGAAGTAAGCGCAGACCGGATGCCGCGCCCCGAGGTCGGGGGCGCGGCATCCGGTCTTTCGGGGGTGCTCCGCGGCGTTCCGAGGGGCGCGAGACGCGGCGTCGAGGGGGCCACGCGGTGTCGATTGGCCGGACGCGTGCGGGGATATCCTGAACCGATGAGCCCGCTGCGCCCCCTCGACCAGTCTTCCAAGCTGAAGGACGTCCTGTACGAGATCCGCGGGGAGGCCCTCGTCGAGGCCGATCGACTCGAGGCCGAGGGACACGCGATCCTCAAGCTCAACACCGGTAACCCGGCGATCTTCGGTTTCGAGGCGCCGCACCAGATCGTGCGCGACATGATCGCCTCCGTCCCGAGCGCCCACGGCTACAGCGACAGCCGCGGCATCCTGTCGGCTCGGCGCGCGGTCGTGTCGCGCTACGAGCAGGAGCCCGATTTCCCGCACCTCGACCCCGATCATGTGTTCCTGGGCAACGGTGTGTCCGAGCTGATCACGATGACGATGCAGGCCCTGCTCGACGAGGGCGACGAGGTGCTCATCCCGGCTCCCGATTACCCGCTGTGGACGGCGATGACGAGCCTGGGCGGCGGCACGCCCGTTCACTACCTCTGCGACGAGCAGCGCGAGTGGCAGCCCGACCTCGAAGACATCCGCTCCAAGGTCACGCCCCGCACCAAGGCGATCGTCGTCATCAACCCGAACAACCCCACGGGCGCGGTGTACTCGCGTGAGATCCTCGAGGGCATCGCCGACATCGCCCGCGAGCACTCGCTACTGCTGCTGGCCGACGAGATCTACGACCGCATCCTCTTCGACGACGCGGTACACATCCCGATGGCCACCGTCGCCCCCGACCTGCTCTGCCTGACCTTCAACGGCCTCTCGAAGACCTATCGCGTCGCCGGCTACCGCTCCGGCTGGTTGGCGATCACCGGTCCGAAAGAGCACGCGCAGGGCTTCCTGCACGGCATCAATCTCTTGGCATCCACGCGCTTGTGCCCGAACGTGCCGGCGCAGTTCGCGGTTCAGGCGGCGCTCTCGGGGGTGCAGTCGATCGACGCGCTCATCGCCCCGACGGGTCGTCTTCACGAGCAGAGGGATGCCGCCTGGCAGGGCCTCGAAGCCATCCCCGGGGTCTCGTGCGTCATGCCGAGGGGTGCGCTCTACGCGTTCCCGCGCTTCGACCCCGAGGTGTACGAGATTCCCGACGACGGCAAGTTCGTGCGCGACTTCCTGCTCGCCGAGCACGTGCTGCTCGTACAGGGGTCGGGTTTCAACTGGCCCGCGACCGACCACGTGCGCATCGTGACGCTGCCCGAGGCCCGCGTGATCAGCGATGCGATCGAGCGCCTGGGTAACTTCCTCGTGTCCTGGAGGCCCTGAGGCGCGTGCCCGACCGCCTCGACGGTTCCCTCCGGCGACGGGAGAAGCCGTCGATCAGGAGGTCGCCCGGCCGCGCGACCGGGGTGGACAACGTGCGCCCGTCCGTCGGGGGAGAGGCGGAGAACCTCGCGTCGGCGGACGCCGTTCACGCTGATGTCCGTCACAGCAGGCTGAGCGCCGTGATGCGCCAGCGTCGTTCGATCGATTCGAGGCGCAGGGCCACCGCTCGCGTGCGCATGCGGCCCGATACGACGACGGTCGCTTCGATGGCGCCGTCGCGCGGAGAGGAGAGGCGAACGCTTCGGATCTCGTGCATGACCCGGTAGACCTGGACGCGTCGGGCGCTGCGCGCTCGCGCCGCGAGGCTCGTGCGCGTGAGAAGGGTGCGGTACACCTCTTCCGACATCCACCGGGCCAGCTGCTCCGGGTCTCGAACACCGGCGACCACCTCGAGGACGCCGCGCACCATGTTGCCGACGAACACCTCGATGGGCGAGGGGCTCTCTGAGGACGGATTCTTCTCGAAGGCGCTCGGAAAGCGCTCGGTGTGCTGCTCATGTCGTGCGATCTCGCGTCGCCGGGCTGCGTCGGGCATGGATCCTCAATCTGTCGGTCGTTCGTCCAGCGGGGCGGGGATGACGCCGACAGTAGGCGGGCACACGCACACGCGCCGAGGTATCCGCTGTGTCCGTGGATTGTTTGCCTGCGGGGTGAGGCTCGGGAGGAGCGGGTGATCAGGCGTCGCGGCGGATCGCGCCGCGCCCCCACCCCTCCGGAAGGTGGCCTCGGGGGATTGCTGCCGCAGAGCCGCCCGGCGCACGAGCTCGGTCTGCTCGTCGAGATACCGGTCGACGCTGCCGTGGTCGATCCGCCACCGCGGGGGTGAGCCGATCGGAACGCCCCGGAGTCGCCCGCCCGGGACCAGGGCGCGAACGTCCGGTCGTGTGATCTCGAGCATCCGTCCGACGGCGTCCGGACTCGCGAATCGCCCTCTGGGTGAGTCCTTCTCCGCCACGAGATCACGATGTCCACCGTCCTGGGGACAGGGACGACTCACCTCCCCACCGCTGTCGCGGGGCCGAGGGGCAGAGAACGTGCCCAGCGTCTGGGCGCGAATGGACCGCCGAGGATCCCCTTAACCCTCTGAGCCGCGTCGGATTTCACCCGTGCTCTCACCCGTTTCGTCCTGACCGCGCCCACGGCGGCGGCCCACGGCGGCACCCCCCGCGGAGGTTCACCGCGGGGGCTCCCCTAGGGTGGAGGGGTGTCGACACTCAGCGAACTCGTCTACGCCCAGGGCCGCTCCAGCGAGGCGGACGTCGAGTGGCTGCACCGGCTCGCGGGCGACGGGCAGCTGCTCGCCGACCTTGCGTTCGCCGACATCGTCATCTGGGTCCCCACTCCCGACGACTCGTTCGTCGCCGTCGCCCACACGCGGCCCGGGGGAGCGGCGACGCTCTTCTACCGCGACATCGTCGGCGACCGCGTCCGTCCGCAGTGGCGTACCCAGGTGCGAGAGGCCTTCCAGAGCGGCCGCATCGTCGACTCGGCATCCCCCGATTGGTTCGAAGAGACGCCCACGCGCGTGCGCGCGGTGCCGATCGTGCGCGAGCTCTCGCGCGAGGGCCACGCGGTGACGACCGTGGGCGTGCTGACCCGCCACACCAATCTCGGCGAGACGCGGACCCCCTCGCGGCAACAGATCACCTTCAACGACTGCGCCGACGACGTCTTCGGCATGATCGCCTCGGCCGAGTTCCCCGACCTCTCGGCCCCGACCGCCCCCCGGCGCGGGGCTCCCCGCGCCTCTGACGGACTCATCCGTCTCGACGTGGACGGCATCACCACCTTCGCGAGCCCGAACGCGCTCTCGGCGTTCAACCGCATGGGCTTCGACGACGAGCTCGAGGGTGAGTCGCTCGCCGAGGTGACCGCGCGCATCCTCCCGGCCAAGCGCCAGGACGTCGACGAGTCCCTTCCCGTCGTCGTGAGCGGACGCGCTCCCTGGCGTGCCGACATGGAGGCGCGCGGCGTGCAGGTCTCGTTGCGCACGATCCCGCTGCGCGACCGCGGCACGCGCATCGGCGCGATCGTGCTGAGTCGCGACGTGACCGAGATCCGCCACCAGGAGCAGGAACTCATCACGAAGGACGCGACGATCCGCGAGATCCACCACCGCGTCAAGAACAACCTGCAGACGGTCGCCTCGCTGCTGCGCATCCAGGCCCGCCGCACGCACTCCGACGAGGCGCGCGACGCGCTCACCCAAGCCATGCGCCGTGTCTCGGCGATCGCCGTGGTGCACGACACCCTCTCCGAAGGGCTCGCGCAGAACGTCGACTTCGACGATGTCTTCGCGCGCGTGCTCAAGCTCGTGGCGGAAGTCGCCGCCGCCCCCAACACCCGTGCGCGCACACGCACCACGGGCAAGTTCGGAACGCTGCCCAGCCAGTTCGCCACGCCTTTGGCCCTGGCCCTCACCGAGCTCGTGACCAATGCCGTCGAGCACGGTTTGGCCGGCCAAGAGGGAGACGTCGAGATCGCGGCCGAGCGCAGCGGCGAGATGCTCGAGGTCAGCGTCCGCGACACGGGCGTGGGCCTGCCGGAGGGGCAGGTGGGCCGGGGCCTGGGCACGCAGATCGTCCGCACGCTCATCCAGGGCGAGCTCGGTGGCACGATCGACTGGCACACGCTGATGGGCAGCGGCACCGAGGTCACGATCGAGATCCCCCTGCGCTACATCGGCGGCTCCGCGGCCTGACACGCGGTCGCCGTCCGGCACCCGCCGGTTCGGAATCTCCGCTGCCGCGTGCGCGAGAGCCTCAGCGGTCGCGACCCCCGCGGAACGACGCGGTCCTCGCAGCTACCGGATGCCGTTCGGCGGGGCCGGCGCACATCCACGAGCGACTGCGCGACGAGGCGGCGGAGTCCCCGCGAACGGAAGAAGCCCGCCCCCGAGGGGAGCGGGCTCCTCGCGCGAAGGCGGTCGTCAGGAGGCGCGGCGGGCGCGGGCGGCGCGACGCTTGAGCGCGCGGCGCTCGTCTTCGCTCAGACCGCCCCAGACGCCCGAGTCCTGGCCGGACTCGAGGGCGTACTGCAGGCAGACCTCGGTGACGGTGCAGCGAGCGCAGACCGACTTGGCCTTCTCGATCTGGTCGACCGCGGGGCCGGTGTTGCCGACCGGGAAGAACAGTTCGGGGTCGACGGTCAGGCAGGCTGCTTTGTCGCGCCAATCCATGGGGGTGCTCCTTGTAACAGAAAAAGTGGTCGATTCGGCACCGGCATTCGGGTCCGGTACCCTGGTGGGAACGCGAGCGATTGCTCGCCCCACTTCGCTGTGGGAGCACACGGCTTGTTCCATGCTCCCATAGCGATTCCGCCTGATCAAGAGGTAACCGGCAGGTTTCCAGATCGTAACGGCGCAGGTGCGCCTGTCGGGGAGGGTTTCCGGATGCCGATTCGCCTTGCGGCCGCCGCACTCCTGGGGCTCGAAAGCGTCGGCATCCTGGCCCTGGCGGGCTGGCAGACGGTCGCCCTCATCGGTGGAGACACCGACTCCGCCGTCAGCTCGATCGCCCTCATCGTGCTCACCGTGATCGGCGCGGCCATCGTCGGCGCGTTCGGTGTCGCGACCGCGCGGGACGTCTCGGCCGGACGATCGGGCGGGATCGTGACGCAGCTGCTCATCCTGTCGGTGGCCATCGGAGCGGTGACGGGGGAGTGGGCGTCTCCCGGGATCGCCGTGCTCATCGCGGTCCCCGCGGTCATCGGCCTCGTCCTGCTCGTGCTGGCGGTACGCGCGTCGGCTCCGCGCCGTCGCGACGGCGACTGACCCCGTCGCCCCATCGCGAAGACCCCGCCGACGCTGTCGCGGGGCGGGGTCGTGGCATCCGGAGATCAGGCGGCGGCGAGACCCAGGGTCTTGCGCAGACGCGCCACGTGGCCGGTGGCCTTGACGTTGTACATCGCCTCGACGATCTTGCCGTCCTCGTCGACGACGAACGTCGAGCGCAGCACGCCGGTGACCGTCTTGCCGTAGTTCTGCTTCTCGCCCCACGCCCCGTAGGCCTCGTGGACGGCGTGGTCGGCGTCGCTGAGGAGCGGGAAGGTCAGTCCGTCGCTGTCGCGGAAAGCGCGCAGCTTCTCGGGCAGGTCGCGCGAGATACCGAGCACCGTGTAGCCGGCGCCCTGCAGCGAGGCCAGGCTGTCGCGGAAGTCGCAGGCCTGGGTGGTGCATCCCGGCGTCTGGGCCGCGGGGTAGAAATACAGGATCACGCGGCGGCCGCGGAAGTCGCCCAGAGAGACGGGGTGTTCGTCCTGGTCGAGGAGGGTGAAGTCGGGGGCGTTATCGCCCTTTTCGAGGTTCGTCACCCCTCCAGCCTAGAACGCTCGATGCCCTGGAACGTCGTCAGCAGGCGCTGCAGCGAGTCGAGCCGGGCGGCGGCTCCGGGTCCCAGGCGTCCGGCCTCCACCGCCTCGATGATCGCGCAGTCGGGTGCATCGGGCAGGTGCGTGCACCCCCGCGGGCACTCTTCGGCGACCTCGGCGAGATCGGTGAAGGCGCCGAGCACGTGCGCGGGGTCGACGTGTCCCAGTCCGAACGATCTCACGCCCGGGGTGTCGATGACCCAGCCCGAGCCGCCGCGGCCACGGTAGCGCAGCGAGACCGCCGACGACGAGGTGTGACGGCCCCGACCGGTGACGGTGTTGACGTGCCCGATCGCCCGCTCCGAGCCCGTGAGCGCGTTGACCAGCGTCGACTTGCCGACGCCGGAGTGCCCGACGAACACGGTCGAGTGGCCGATGAGCGCCTCGCCGATCTCGTCGAGGGGCATCTCGCCCTGGGCGCTCGTGAACACCCGCAGGTCGAGCCCCACGAAGTGCGCGAGGAACGCGGTCGGGTCGGCCAGGTCGGTCTTCGTGACGACGAGCAGGGGACGGATGCCGGCATCCAGCGCCGCGACCAGATAGCGGTCGACGAGACGGGCGCGGGGTTCGGGGTCGGCTGCAGCGACCACGACGAGCATCTGGTCGGCATTGGCGACGATGACGCGTTCGACCTGGTCGGTGTCGTCGGCGCTGCGGCGCAGCAGGGAGGTGCGCTCCTCGAGGCCGATGATGCGTCCGAGCGTTCCTTCGTCGCCCGAGAGGTCGCCGACCACACGGGCGCGGTCGCCGTTGACGATGGGCTGCTTCCGGAGCTCGCGGGCGCGAGTGGCCAGGACCCGGCGCTCCTCGGGTCCGTCTTCGTCGACGAGGACCGTGTACCGGCCGCGATCGACGCCGAGCACCCGGGCGATCTGCGCGTCGGCGTGGGCGGGGCGTCGCTTGGTGCGGGGCCTGTTGGCCTTCGGGTTGGGACGCACCCGGATGGACGACTCGTCGTACCGGAGGTCGTCTTCGTCGTCGTCGGGACTGTCGAGCCAGCTCACGCGTCAGTCCTCGTTCACGGGCGCGAGTCGTCGAGCATCGTCTGCCACAGGCCCGCGAACTGGGGGAGGGTCTTGGCGGTCGTGCCGATGTCGTCGATGCGCACGCCGGGCACGCGCAGACCGATGAGGGCGCCGGTGGTGGCCAGGCGGTGGTCGTGGTGCGCCTTCCACTCGCCGCCGCTGAGCGGCCGCGGGACGATGCGGATGCCGTCGTCGAGCTCGTGCGCCTCGCCGCCGAGCGAACGCAGGTTGCCGACGAGGGCCGCGATGCGGTCGGTCTCGTGCCCGCGGATGTGACCGATGCCGTGCAGCGTGGTCGGTCCGTCCGCGAAGGCGGCGAGACCGAAGAGAGTGGGGGCCAGCTCGCCCGCCGCGGACAGGTCGAGGTCGACGCCCAGGATGCCGTCGTCACCGGCGGCCACGGTGAGGGCGCCGGCGCGACGGCTGACGCGCGCCCCCATCTCGGCGAGGATGTCGACGAGGAGGGCTCCCGGCTGCGTGCTGTGCAGGGGCCAGCCCGTGACGGTGACGGAGCCGCCCGTGACCATTGCTGCCGCGAGGAACGGGGAGGCGTTGGAGAGATCGGGCTCGATCGCCACGTCTTTCGCGCGGACGGGTCCTGCCGGAACGACCCACTCGCCCGGAGCAGGACGCTCCACGTGCACGGCACGGTGGGCGAGGGCCTCGACCGTCATATCGATGTGCGGGATGCTCGGCAGGCGCGACCCGACGTGGCGGAGGTGGAGTCCGACGTCGAAACGCGCCGCCGCGAGCAACAGGCCCGAGACGAACTGACTCGACTGGCTCGCGTCGATCTCGACCTCGCCGCCCCGCACGTGGCCGTGCCCGCGGACGGAGAACGGGAGCGCCCAGTGGCCCCCGTCGTCGATGTCGACGCCGACGTCGCGCAGGGCGCGGATCATCGCCCCCATCGGGCGGTGCAGCGCGCTCTCGTGGGCGGTGACGTGCACGTCGCCCCGGGCGAAGCCGGCCACCGGGGCGATGAATCGCATGACGGTTCCCGCCTGGCCGCAGTCGATCGTGCCGTCGCCCGCAAAGGAGGCCGGGGGAGTGACCAGCAGGTCGGGGCCGAAGGGGGAGCCGGTGTCGATCTCGTCGATCCCGACGCCGAGCACGCGCAACGCGTCGACCATGCGCGCGGAGTCGTCGGAGTGCAGGGGGCCGTGCACCGTGCCGGGGCCGTCGGCGATGGCGGCGAGGATCAGCTCGCGATTGGTCAGCGACTTCGATCCCGGGACGGTGACCGTGGCATCCAGGGGAGCGTCGAAGACAGGCGCGTTCCACTCACCGCGGGGGGTGGCGGCGGAAGGGGAATACCCGAGGGGAGACATCGGTTCCTACCCTACTGAAAGGGGAACGACACGTGACCGCACTTCTCGAACGCGACCGTCTGCCGGGGGCTGCCCCGGGGGCCGTCGACATGCTCGACGTAGACTGGCGCGCGATGAACGACACCGCAGACGCCGGCCCGCAGGCGGAGCCCCGCGCACAGTTCGAAGAGCAGGCCCTGCCCTTCATGGACCAGCTGTACGCAGCAGCCATGCGCATGACGCGCAATCCGGCCGACGCGGCCGACCTGGTGCAGGAGACCTTCGTGAAGGCCTTCGGCTCGTGGGCGACGTTCACGCAGGGGACCAACCTCAAGGCGTGGCTTTACCGCATCCTCACGAATACGTACATCAACACGTATCGCAAGAAGCAGCGCGAGCCGTATCAGAGTGCGATCGACGACCTCGAGGACTGGCAGCTCGGCGGGGCCGAGTCGACCACCGCGAGCAGCGCCCGTTCGGCCGAGGCCGAAGCGATCGACCACATGCCCGCATCCGTCGTGAAGGACGCGCTGCAGTCGATCCCCGAGGATTTCCGGATGGCGGTGTACCTCGCCGACGTCGAGGGATTCGCCTACCAGGAGATCGCCGACATCATGAAAACCCCGATCGGCACGGTCATGAGCCGTCTGCACCGCGGCCGGCGGCTGCTGCGCGACCTGCTGTCGGATTACGCCAAGGAGCGCGGCATCCAGGCCGCGACGGGAGAGACGAAATGAGTGACTGCGGCTGCGACAAGGCGCGACGCGACCTTGAGGAATACCTCCGCAACGAGGTGTGCAAGACCCAGCAGAACGACATCCGCGAGCACCTCGAGAATTGCCCCGGATGCCAGGACGAGGCTCTCGTAGCGCGCACGCTGACCGAGGTGGTCGCCCGTGCGTGCAAAGAGACGGCCCCCGACGAACTCCGCGATCAGGTGCTCTCGCGCCTTCGCGCCATCCAGGCGACGCACTGACGGCACCCGCGCCGGCCCGGCGCGTGTCGGAGGTGATCCCTAGGCTGGGGTCATGGCATCCATCGACACTCTGACGCTGCCCCTCGACCAGACCTCCGCCGCAGACCTCGCCGCCTCAGGGCTCGAGTACGCGCGAGTGGATGCCGACGGAGAGGGGTTCCGTCCTTTCCAGCGAGCGGTGGCCCGGGGCTTCCTGGGTGCGGAATCGACCGACGACGAGGCCGAGAACGCGCGAACGACGCTGCGCACCCGGCGTCTCACCGCGGTCTACGACCGTCAGGGCGTCGAACCCGAGGTGCCCGTCGGCACGATCGACTCGTGGGCGTCCGAGCTCACGACCTCGCCCGGGCGCACCACGCCGCTGTGGTCGATCAGCGCCGTGACGGTGGCGGCGACGCATCGCCGCCGGGGCATCGCCCGCGCCATGATCGGCGGGGAGCTCCGCACGGCCGCGGCGGCGGGATTCGCCATCGCCGGCCTCACGGTCACCGAGGCCACCATCTACGGCCGGTGGGGGTTCTCTCCCGCCGCGTGGGCCTCCGACGTCGAGGTCGACACCGGCCGAGCCCGCTGGACCGGCCCGACGGCACCCGGGCGACTCGACTTCGTCCCTCGTGAGGCCGTGGTCGACCGTCTGCGGGCCGTGCACGAGCGCGTGCGCGTGCAGCGTCCGGGCTCGGTGCCCGGGTGGGACGGCCGGTGGCGCGGCGTGGCCGGTCTCACGCCCGGTGACAAATCGGGCGAGAAGGTGCGCGCCGTCGCCTACCGCACCGCCGAAGGCGACGAGACGGGGATCCTCGTCTACGTGATCGACGAGCGCGACGACTTCTCGGCTCACGATCTCGAGGTGCGCGCGATCTTCGCCGTCGACGGCGAGGCCTCGGCCGCCCTCTGGCGCTTCGCGCTCGAACACGACCTCGTCGGCCGGGTGAAGGCGTGGCTGCAGCCCTCCACACCGCCCGTGCAGTGGATGGTCTCCGACCGACGTGCCGTGACCGCGACGCTCACCGATCACCACTGGCTGCGCATCCTCGACGTGCCCGGGGCGCTGGGCTCTCGTCGATACGCGGCCGGGCTCGATGTGATTTTGCGTGTCGCCGATCCGCTCGGGTTCGCCGAGGGCACGTGGAGTCTGCGGATCGGGGCGGACGGTGAGGCTCAGGTCTCGCCCTCGATCGACCGGCCCGTCGACATCGACCTGACCGTCGGGGCCCTGAGCTCGCTCCTTCTCGGTGGGGTGCGCTCGGCCGAACTCGCGCTCTCGGGTCTCGTGCGCGGCGAGGCCCGCACGCTCGCATCCCTCGACCGTGCGTTCGTTCCGGAGGCCACCCCGCTTCTCGACATCTGGTACTGACGGCTTCTCATAGGAAATGGCAATACGCTGTCGCCGATGTCCGAATCCGCCGCTCCTCCGGCCGCCGAACGCTCTCCGTCGCGTCTGACGGCCGTGGGCGCTGCGCTTCGCCGATACGTGTCGCGCAACCCCGTGGCGATCATCGTCGCCGTGCTGGTCGTCGCGTCCGCGGCGGCGACGGGGTCGCTCTGGGGAGAGGATGCGCTCATCTGGGGCGCGGGGCCGCTGGCCACCTTCGGGAGCGGTCGGTGGTGGACGCTGGCGACCGCACTCGTCATTCCGGACTCGGCGATCGACGCCCTCTCATCGGTGCTGCTCGCCCTGACCGCCCTGGCCGCGATCGAGCGGCTGGTCGGATCGCGGCGTACGAGCGTCTTCCTGGTGGTCATCGGGCTGAGCGGCCTGGTCGTGGGCATCGGCCTCCACGCGGCGGCGTGGACGATCACCGATCTCCGCCCGGTCGTCGCCGCCGAAGTCCCGGTGCTCGACCCGACCACCGCGATCGCCGGAGCGGTCATGGCGGGGTCGGCCTTCGCGCCGACGCTGTGGCGTCGCCGTCTGCGTCTGGTGGGCTTCGCCCTTCTGGCTCTTTTCGCTCTCTACGCCGGTGACGCCGACTCCTGGTACCGGCTCTCGGCGGCGATCATCGGTCTCGTCGTCGGCGCACTGCTCGCGCGGGGTCGGGAGCGGCGGTCGTGGCACCGCAGCTCGACGCGTGAGACGCGCACCCTTCTCGCTCTTCTGGTCGCGGTCGTGGGCAGCGGGCCGATCGTCGCCCTCGTCAGCGGCGGCGGCCGCGGGCCGCTCTCGCTCGTGGTGGACGCCTACACGCAGTACGACGACGAACTCCTCTCGCAGTGCGGCAGGGTCGCCTCGTCGGTGTGCGATGAGCAGATCGCCCTCCTGATGACCCGTGGAGCAGGCCCCGCCCTCCTGGCGATCGTGCCCCTGGTCCTGCTGCTGGTGGCCGCGTGGGGCCTCCGGCAGGGACGACGCTCGGCGTGGATCGTCGCGGAGTTCGTGCTCGTGGCGTCCGCGGTCCTGCCCGTCGTCTCTCTTCTCGACGGGCGCCTGCGGATCGACCCCTGGGTCGATGGCAGCGGGGCGGAGTACGTCCTGTGGGCGATCGCGACGATCATGATCCCCCTCGCGCTCGCTGCGGCGCTCGCCGTCGCACGTGCCCGGTTCTCGGTCCGTGCGACCCGGCGCGCGGCGCGCGTCGTCGCGGCCGTGGTCTCGCTCGCCTTCCTCGCCTGCGCGACGACGCTCTTCGTCGTCGAGGCCATCGGTCATCGCGCCTTCGACCGAGACGTGTCGATCTTCGATCTGCTCGCTCTGACCCTGCGCCGTTTCCTTCCCCCCGCCTTCACCCACCCGGGCGGATCGACGGCGTTCCCGCACAGCGGACCGGCGCTGTTCGCGTACCAATGGATCGGTGTGCTGTTCTGGGCGATCGTGGTCGCCGCGATCCTGTGGCTCTACCGCCGCTCGCGTCGCCCGGACACCGTCGACGACGGTCACTATCGCGACCTTCTGCGGCGGGGAAGCGACACCCTCGGTTTCCTCGGCACCTGGGCGGGCACCAGCCACTGGTATTCCGAGGACCGTGAGTGCGCCGTCGCCTACCGGCTGAGCGGCGATGTCGCCCTGGCCGTCGGCGACCCCCTCGCCCCCGAGGGGCGACGCGCGGAGGCGTTGCGCGGCTTCACGGACTATTGCGTCGAGCACGGGTGGACACCGGCGTTCTACAGCATCCACGGTGAGACTCTCGACGATCTGATCGCCCTCGGCTGGCGGTATGTTCCCGTCGGGGTCGAAACGGTGATGGACCTGCCCGGCCTGACATTCGCCGGCAAGGCCTGGCAGAAGGTGCGGCAACCCCTCACCCGCGCCGAGCGCGAGGGGTACACCGCCGTCTGGTCGCGGTGGCACGAACTGAGCGTCGGTCAGGCGTCGCAGGTGGTCGCGATCGACGAGGAGTGGGTCGCCGACCGCGCGCTCCCCGAGATGGGCTTCACGCTGGGTTCTCTCGACGAGCTGCGCGACCGTGACGTCCGCCTGCTGCTCGCCGTGGGTCCCGATGAACGCATCGAGGCGGTCACGAGCTGGATGCCGTCCTGGACGGCGGGCGAGATCACGGGATGGACCCTCGATTTCATGCGTCGTCGCACCGACGGACCCAACGGCATGATGGAGTTCCTGATCGCGAAGGCCGCTCTCGAGCTGCAGGAGGAGGGCGCGACCGTGCTCAGCCTGTCGGGGGCACCTCTCGCTGACGACCCCGACGAGGCAGCCGATGATGATCCGGCCCCTCTTCGCGCGTTGCTGCGCTGGCTCGCCGAGGTGCTCGAACCCGCGTACGGGTTCGCGTCGCTCTTCCGCTTCAAGGGCAAGTTCCGGCCCCGGTACCGCCCCTTGGCGTTGGCGTACCGCGATCCCCTCGAGCTGCCCGTGATCGGCGCCGCGGTGGGTCGCGCCTACCTGCCCGACGCCTCACGTCGAGAGATGGTCGCTTTGGCCCGGACCGCCTGGGAGGGCCGTCGGTGAACAAGTTCATCCTGTCGTTCGAGCTGATCGACAGCCCCATGTTGCTCATCAGCGCCATCGTCGCTGCGCTGTGCGTGGTCGCTGTCGCCGTATGGCGTCCTCGTCGGCTCGTCATCACCCTCGTGATCGGTGTCGCGGCCGGGGTGGTCATGTTCATCGTGGCGAAGATCCTCGAGTCGATGAACACGTTCCAAGGCCCGCTGCCGGGGGCTGCGATCTGGTGGGCGTCGGGAGCGGTGGCGGCCGTCGCCATCGGCATCGTCGGGATCTTCCGCCGCCCCTGGCCGCGTCGAGCGATCGGCGCCGTCGCCGTCATCGCCTCGCTCCTCGCCGGCATCCTGGGCGTGAACACCTCGTATGGCGTCACGCACAACCTGGCTGCGATCCTCGGCGTACAGGCGCTCGACCCCGCCTCCCTGCCCCCGCAAGATGCCGTCGCCGGAGACCCGGCGACGCTCTACCAGACGTGGGAGCCTCCCGCGGACATGCCGTCGAAGGGATCGGTCAGCGCTCTCACCGGCAGCACGAAGATCCCCACCGGTCAGTACGCGGCGCGCGACGCCTCGCTCTACCTGCCGCCGGCAGCCCAGGTCGCCGACCCTCCGGCTCTGCCGCTCCTGGTGTTCATGATGGGCCAGCCCGGGTCGCCCGACCCGACGGCGCTGGCCAAGGCACTCGACGCCTTCGCCGCGAAGAACAAGGGCCTCGCACCCATCGCGATCGTCGTCGATCAGCTGACCGCCCCGGACCGCGACCCCACCTGCGTGGATTCCGCGAAGTACGGCGCCGTCGCGACCTACATCAACCAGCTCGTGCCGCAGTGGGCCGAGAAGAACCTGAACATCGTCACCGACCACAAGTACTGGACCATCGGCGGCTTCTCAAACGGCGGGTCGTGCGCGGCTCTCTACGGGGCGAAGTACCCCGACACGTGGGGCCAGATGCTCGATGTCATGGGCAATGAGTTCCCGGGATCGGAGCACGTCGATCAGACCGTGAAGGACGTCTACAACGGAAACGCGGGCGCCTTCCAAGCCAACAAGCCCGCGGTCGTCATGGCGGCGGCGGCCCCCGGCACCTACAGCGGCCACACCGCCATCTTCACGTGGGGGAGCGAAGACAAGACGTATGGCCCGGGGCAGCTCGCGAATTCGAAGGCGGCGGAAGCGGCGGGATTCACCGTTCTGACGCACATCGTCGAGGGAGCCGGTCACACCGGCGAAGCGCTCGACGGCAGCCTGGCGTATGCCATTCCGGCCCTGGCTCCCACGCTGGGGTTGGCCGCGCCGGCATCCTGAGCTCCGGCGCTCGACCGTCAAGGGTCACCGGTCCCGGCGCCGCTCGACCGTCGAGGGTCACCGGTCCCGGCGCCGCCCGACCTTCCAGGATTACCGGTTCCCGCGCCGTCTCGGGTCTGCGCGACCGCGGACGGTCCTGCGACCGCACGCGTGCCGGTCCGTGTGGCGGAGTACACGAAGGGCCCGACCGACAGGAATGTCGACCGGGCCCTTCGTGGAAGATCAGCGCGCGAGCGCTTCTTTCATGATCGTGGCGTGTTCATTCGCGTGCACCTTCGGCGAACCGGTCGCGGTCGAGGCCGCGGCCGCGCGCGAGATACGACGGATCGCTCGGCCACCGAGCTGGTCGGCGACTTCGAGGGCGATGAACGGCCACGCGCCCTGGTTCTCGGGCTCGTCCTGAACCCACACCAGCTCGGCGTTCGGGTACTGCGCCAACACGGCGGTCAGCTCCTCGATCGGCGCCGGGTAGTACTGCTCGAGACGTACGAGGGCGATCGCGGGGTTCGGGTTCTTGTCGAGCTCGGCTCGCAGGTCCCAGTGGATCTTTCCCGCGTGCAGCAGGACGCGCGTCACGGCGTTCTTGTCGACACCGCGGTCGTCGTCGAGCACCGGCTCGAAGCGACCCTCGAGGAAGTCCTCGACGGGGCTCGTCGCTCCGCGCAAACGCAGCATCGCCTTCGGGGTGAAGACCACGAGGGGGCGACGGGGACGCTGGTAGGCCTGGCGACGCAGCAGGTGGAAGTACGACGCGGGGGTCGAGGGGCGCGCGACGATCATGTTGTCCTGCGCGCACATCTGCAGGTAGCGCTCGATGCGGGCCGATGAGTGGTCCGGACCCTGGCCCTCGTAGCCGTGGGGAAGCAGAAGCACGACGCTCGACTGCTGCGCCCACTTCTGGTCGGCCGACGAGATGAACTCGTCGATCACCGACTGGGCGCCGTTGGCGAAGTCGCCGAATTGCGCCTCCCACAGCACGAGCGCGTCGGAGCGCTCGACCGAGTAGCCGTACTCGAACGCCATCGCGGCGTACTCGCTCAGCAGGGAGTCGTAGACCCAGAATCGGCCCTGGTTCTCGCTGAGGTTCGCGAGGGGCAGCCATTCCTGACCGTTGTCGCGATCGTGGAGCACGGAGTGGCGCTGCACGAAGGTCCCGCGGCGGGAGTCCTGGCCGGCGAGTCGGACCGGGGTGCCCTCCATCAGCACCGAGCCGAAGGCGAGCAGCTCGCCGAAGGCCCAGTCGATGTTGCCGTTGCGGCTCATGTCGTGGCGCTTCTCGAGGAGCTGCTGGAGCTTCGTGTGCACCGTGAAGCCGTCGGGCTTGTTGACGAAGGCGTCGCCGATGTGATGAACGACCTCGCGCGAGACGCCGGTGGTCTCGGGAGCGCCGACCGCCGGTTCTTCGGCAGCGTCCATGGTGACGACGGGGTTCGTGCCGGTCTCGGCCTCGTGCGTGTCGGCGAAGGCGACCTCGAGGCGGTTCTGGAAGTCCTGCTTCGCCTGCTCGTACTCGTCTTCGGTGATGTCGCCGCGGCCGACGAGCGACTCGGTGTACAGACGGCGCACCGATCGCTTCGCCTCGATGAGGTTCGTCATCAGGGGCTGGGTCATCGACGGGTCGTCGCCCTCGTTGTGACCGCGGCGGCGGTAGCAGACCAGGTCGATCACGATGTCGCGGTGGAACTCCTCGCGATACATGAACGCCAGCTCCGCCGCCCGGACGACGGCCTCGGGGTCGTCGCCGTTCACGTGCAGGATCGGCGCCTGGATCGTCTTCGCGACATCGGTGGCGTACACCGAGGTGCGGGCGTCGGTCGGGGTGGTGGTGAAGCCGACCTGGTTGTTGACCACGACGTGGATCGTGCCGCCCGTACGGTAGCCGCGCAGCTGCGACATCTGCAGCGTCTCGACCACGACACCCTGACCCGCGAACGCGGCATCGCCGTGCACGAGGATCGGCAGCCACGAGAACGTGCCGATGGGCTTGCGGTCCTGCTTGGCGCGGACGATGCCCTCGAGCACGCCGTCGACGGTCTCGAGGTGCGAGGGGTTGGCGGCCAAGTACACGGGGAGCTCGTCGCCGGCGTCGCCGACGAAGGTGCCCTCGGTGCCGAGGTGGTACTTCACGTCGCCCGAGCCGCGCTTGCTGCCGATCGCCACGGCGCCCTCGAATTCGCGGAACACGTGACCGTAGGTCTTGCCGGCGATGTTGGTGAGCACGTTCAGTCGACCGCGGTGGGCCATGCCGATCGCGGCGCCGTCCAGGCCCGCGGAGGCCGCGCCCTGCAGGATCTGGTCGAGCAGGGGGATGAGAGACTCGCCGCCCTCGAGGCTGAAGCGCTTCTGGCCGACGTACTTGGTCTGCAGGAAGGTCTCGAACGCCTCGGCCTGGTTCAGCTTCGACAGGATGCGCAGCTGCTCGTCGTGGCCGGGCTTGGTGTACTTGACCTCGACGTTGCGCTGGAACCACTGACGCTGCGCCGGGTCCTGGATGTGCATGTACTCGACGCCCATGGTGCGGCAGTACGAGTCGCGCAGCACGCCCAGGATGTCGCGGAGCTTGGCGACGCGCTTGTTGCCGAGGCCGCCGGTGACGAATTCGCGGTCGAGATCCCAGAACGTGAGCCCGTGCGATTCGATCTCGAGGTCGGGGTGCGTGCGCTGGACGTACTCGAGCGGGTCGATGTCGGCCATGAGGTGGCCGCGCACGCGGAAGGAGTTGATGAGCTCCTGGACGCGGGCGCTCTTATCGATGCGCTCCGAGATGTCGACGCTGATGTCGGCCGCCCAGTGGATGGGGGCGTAGGGGATGCGCAACGCGGCGAAGATGTCGTCGTAGAAGCCGCGCTGCCCGATGAGCAGCTCGTGCACCTTCTTGAGGAACTCGCCGGAGCCGGCACCCTGGATGACGCGGTGGTCGTAGGTGCTGGTGAGCGTGATCGTCTTGCCGATCGCGAGCTCGTTGAGCGTCTTCTCGCTCGCGCCCATGAATTCGGCGGGGTAATCGAGGGCGCCGGCGCCGATGATGGCGCCCTGGCCGCGCATGAGTCGCGGCACCGAATGGACCGTACCGATGCCGCCGGGGTTGGTCAGCGAGACCGTGGTGCCCTGGAAGTCGGCCGGCGTCAGCTTGTTGTTGCGGGCGCGGCGGACGAGGTCTTCGTACGAGGCGAGGAACTCGCCGAACGTGAGCGTGTCGGCGCGCTTGATGCTCGGAACGAGCAGCGCGCGCGAGCCGTCGGGCTTGGGCATGTCGATCGCGATGCCCAGGTTGACGTGCGCGGGGGCCACGACCGAGGGCTTGCCGTCGACTTCGGCGTAGTAGACGTTCTGGCTCGGGAACTCCTTGAGCGCCTGGATCAGCGCCCAGCCGATCAGGTGGGTGAAGCTCACCTTGCCACCGCGCGTGCGCGACATGTGGTTGTTGATGACGATGCGGTTGTCGATCATCAGCTTCGCCGGGATCGTGCGCACGCTCGTCGCGGTGGGGACCGTGAGCGAGTCGTCCATGTTGGATGCCAGGGCCTTCGGCATCCCCTTGAGCACCGTCACGCGGTCTTCCTCGGTGCTCTCGGCAGCCGCGGAGGGAACCGCGTTCGGCGCCTGAGCCGGGATGGGCTGCGGCTTGGCCGGCTTCGCCGTGGTGCGGGCGACGGGCGCCTGTCCGACCACGGGGATCGGGGCCGTCACCGGCTTGGGCTCGGACCCCGCCGACGCCGGGGGCGCGGAGGGCGGGGGAGCGGCGGAGGATCCGTCGACGACCGGGTGGTACGCCTCCAGAATCGGCCACCAGGCCTTGTCTACGGAGTGCTTGTCGACTTTGAACTGTTCGTAGAGTTCGTCTACGAGCCACTCGTTCGCGCCGAACTCGCCCTCGCTCGAAGTACCGACGCCCGTCACCTGGCTCGACACAGTCGATCGCCTGCTTTCCTCGATGAAGATTCCTGTGGATACGCGCACGTCGCCGCGCTGCGTGCTTTCCAGCCTAGCCGAGGAATCTGGACGCCCTTCGGGTCTTTACATTCCCCTGATGTGGTGAGGTGGATGCCATGGAGTTCTCCGGCGCGCAGCCCGATGTCGACCTGACGTACTCGGACGTTTTTCTCGTCCCCCGCCATTCCGAGGTGCGCAGCCGCCTCGACGTGGATCTCGCCCCCGCCGACGGCAGCGGGGCGACCATCCCGTTGGTGTCGGCGAACATGAATTCGGTCACGGGAACCCGACTCGCGGCGACCCTGGCGCGTCGCGGCGGACTCGGCGTCCTGCCGCAGGACATGGCGCTGCACGATCTGGTCGAGGCCGTGTCGTGGGTCAAGTCACAGCCCGCGGCGTGGGACACCCCGCTGATCCTCCCGCCCGAGGCCACCGTCGCCGACGCGCGGCGCATCCTTCCCGCTGTGCCCGGCCGGGGCATCGTCGTGGCGACTCCTCGCGAGGACGGCGTCGTCGCCCTGTCCGAGGTTCGCGGCATCGTGCCGGCGGGGCGCCTGGCCACGGCTCTTCCCGATGCGACGCTCGGCGACATCGCCCGTCGTGACGCCGAGCCCATCGACGCGGCCGACGTGCACGACCCTCGCGAGGTCTTCGCGCGGATCGAGGCCGCGGGCGTCGACATCGTCCCGGTCGTCGACGGTGACCGCCTCGTCGGCACGCTGTCGGCGCGCAGCGCCCTGCGCGCCTCCGTCTACCGACCGGGCGTCGACGCACGTGGCCGCCTCATCGTCGCCGCCGCGGTCGGGGTGAACGGCGACGTCGCCACCAAGGCACGCGCCCTCGTCGACGCCGGTGTCGACGTCCTCGTCGTCGACACCGCGCACGGTCACCAGGGACAGATGCTCCGCGCGCTGCGCGCGGTGGCCGCACTCGACCTCGGCATCCCGATCGCAGCCGGCAACGTGGTGACCGCCGACGGCGTGGCCGATCTCACCGACGCGGGCGCGACGATCCTCAAGGTGGGCGTGGGCCCGGGGGCGATGTGCACGACCCGAATGATGACGGCCGTCGGCCGGCCCCAGTTCTCGGCGGTGCTCGAGACCGCCGAGGCCGCGCGCAGCGTCGGAGCCCACGTCTGGGCCGACGGCGGGGTGCGCTACCCGCGCGATGTCGCCCTGGCGCTCGCCGCGGGCGCCGCGTCCGTCATGGTCGGCTCGTGGTTCGCGGGAACGATCGAGGCTCCGGGCGAACTGCTCACCGACGCCGGCGGCCGCCTCTACAAAGAGTCGTGGGGCATGGCTTCGACGAAGGCCGTGCAGGGGCGCTTCGGCGGCCTCGACCCGTTCGAGCGCGCCCGCAAGGAGCTGTTCGCCGAGGGCATCTCGTCGTCGCGCATCTACCTCGATCCCCAGCGTCCGGGCCTGGAAGACCTGCTCGACATGATCACCTCGGGTGTGCGCTCGTCGTTCACCTACGCCGGTGCGGCCACCGTCGCCGAGTTCCACGAGCGCGCTCGTGTGGGCCTGCAGTCGGCCGCGGGCTACGACGAGGGAAAGGCGCTGCCGGTCAGCTGGTGACCGCGCGCTCGAGGCCGACCGCGGCCTCGAGCGTGATCCATGCCCCCAGCTGCACCGAGAGGTCGAGGTCGTCCCCTTCCGCTCGCGCGGGTCGACGGGGGTCCGCCGAGAAGAGTCCCTCCCGGCCCCCGACCCAGAGGGCGTCGGCGTTTCGTTCCACGAGGCGCCGAGCCGTCCGCGCGAGGACGTCGCCCTCGGCATCCGGCCCCTTCGCGAGATCCCTGGCCGCCTGGGCCAGATAGCGGGCCAGGATGCCGGCGAACAGGCCGCCGTCGCCCCCTCCGGCCGCCGGGAAGAGACCGTCGTCGTCGGCGCACCACCGCTCGACGGCCCGTACCAGGGCGCGAGTGCGTTCGATGTGCGACCACTCATCGTGCGCGGGATCCGCGAGAGCGGGCCCGCCGATCATCAGTTCGAGGCCGATGACGGCGCCCTGGTTGTAGGTCCAGAGCTCGGGGCGGGTCACCCCGTGCTCGATGCCGTCGCGCACGAGATGCGAGGACGGATCGTCGAGGACGGACGCCATCCACCCGGCTAAGCCGGCGGCCTCGGTGCGTCGTCCGGTCAGGGCCAGCACCATGCCGCCCGGGGCGTTGGCCGGAGCGTTGTACAGCGCGCTGTCCACGCGCCAGGGAAGGGCGCCGACGGTCGGGTCCACGGCATCGGCCAGTGTCCGTGCGATCTTACGCAGGGCGCGGGGATGCCGCCCGCTCTCCGCGAGGGCCAGCCCCATCCACGCGATGTCGTCGTAGAAGGGCGTCGTCCACCGGCCGAGCGTACGCAGGGTCACCCCGCGCGCCACGCGCCGGATGAGGCGCCGCCGACGCGCATCGGGGCGATGCGTCTCGGCGTCGGCGAGAACGTGGAGCAGGTGCGCGTGCCACCAGTAATGCCACGTCCGGGGGTTCTCGCGACCGGGCACCGCAGCGTGCGCCCAGGCGACCGGACCGTAACGGCGGAGGTAGCGATCGAGCACCGCGCGTTCCGCGGTGGCGGCGCGCTGCTGCGCCGTGGCGTCGGCATCCATTCGTCCATCCTCCCCAGCGGGTGCGGAGTTGCACGAGACGGATGCCGAGGGGTCGGGGCTGCAATAGAATCGTCCGCACGATGGACGACCCTCCCAGTTGTAGACCCAGGCCCCAACGACCCTCTTCCGCCGAGCGATCGAGCGGGGGTGATGCCTGATGGATTACGTCATGCTGGTTGTGGGGCTCGTGCTCACCGTGGGAACCGGACTCTTCGTCGCGAGCGAGTTCGCCCTCGTCAACCTCGACCGTGCCGACCTCGAATCGCGTCGTGCCGCCGGGGAGACCCGGCTGTCGTTGACGATCGATGCTCTTCGCATCACGTCGACGCACCTGTCGAGCGCGCAACTCGGGATCACCCTCACCACGCTGCTCACCGGTTACACGATGGAACCGGCGATCTCGAACCTGCTGCGGCCGGTGTTCCAGACCTGGGGACTGCCCGAGGCGATCACGGTGTCGCTCGCCGCGATCATCGGTGTCGGCTTCGCCACGGTGCTCTCGATGATCCTCGGCGAGCTCGTCCCCAAGAACTTCGCGCTGGCGATTCCGCGGCAGACGGGCAAGCTCGTCATGCCCTTCCAGGTCGCGTTCACGGCGGTGTTCAAGCCCGCGATCGTCGTGCTCAACGGCAGCGCCAACGGCGTCTTGCGCGCCATGGGCGTCGAGCCCAAGGAGGAGCTGTCGGGAGCGCGTTCCGCCGAAGAGCTGTCGAGCCTTGTCAAGCGCTCGGCCAGCGCGGGCATGCTCGAGAAAGACACGGCGTCCCTCCTCGACCGCAGTCTCACCTTCGCGCGCCTCAGCGCGGCCGATGTGATGACCCCGCGGCCGAGCGTGCACGCGCTCGCCGCGGGCGACCCCGCCGACGACGTGGTGCAGCTCGCCCGGCGCACCGGCCACAGTCGCTTCCCCGTGTACGGCGAGTCGATGGACGACATCGTCGGCGTCGTGCACCTCAAGGCCGCGATCGGCGTGCCGCGCGAGAAGCGCAGTGAGGTGCCCGTGGCCGCCCTGTCGACCGAGCCGCTGCGCGTCCCCGAGACCGTGCACCTCGACGCCCTCGTCTCGGAGCTGCGCTCGCGCGGCTACCAGATGGCGATCGTCATCGACGAGTACGGCGGAACGGCCGGAGTCGTCACCCTCGAAGACCTCGTGGAGGAGATCGTGGGCGAGGTGCTCGACGAGCACGACCGCTCACGCGCCGGCGTGGTGCGCACGAACGCCTTCGTCGCCTTCCCCGGCGATCTGCGCCCCGACGAGGCCCTCGACCGTGCCGGGGTGCGCGTGCCCGAGGGCGAGGTCTACGACACGGTGGGCGGATACATCATGGCCGCGCTCGAGCGCATCCCCGCCGTCGGCGACACCGTCGATCTCGAGGACGGACGACTCGCCGTGCAGCGCATGGACGGCCGTCGCGTCGATCGCGTGCAGTTCACGCCGACCCCGGTCGAGCAGAACGTCGGCGACCTCGTCCGCGAGGCGAAGGGCGGTGACCAGCGATGAGCGACTGGGCCGGAATCGCCTGGCTGGTGGTCCTCCTGGCCGCCAACGCCTTCTTCGTCGGCGCCGAGTTCGCCGTCATCTCGGCACGACGCTCGCAGATCGAGCCGCACGCCGACCGGGGATCGCGCGCCGCCAAGACGGCGCTGTACGCGATGGAGCACGCGACCCTCATGCTGGCGACCTGCCAGCTGGGTATCACGATCTGCTCGCTGCTGATCCTGAACGTCTCGGAGCCCGCGATCCATCACCTGCTCGCGGGACCGCTGGGGCTCACCGGCATTCCCGAGGCGGCGGTGGACGTCGTCGGCTTCGTCGTCGCTCTGCTGGTGGTGTCGTACCTGCACGTGGTGTTCGGCGAGATGGTCCCGAAGAACCTGGCGTTCTCGTTGCCGGACCGCGCCGTCCTGATGCTCGCCCCGCCGCTCGTGGCCGTCTCGAAGGCGTTCCACCCGATCATCGTGGCGCTCAACTGGACCGCGAACCACGTGCTGCGGCTGTTTCGTGTCGAGCCGAAGGACGAGGCCGCCTCGACCTACACGCTCGACGAGGTCGCCACGATCGTCACGCAGTCGCGCCGCGAGGGCGTCCTCGACGACTCGGCTGGGACGGTCACCGCCGTGGTGGAGTTCACCGAGAAGAAGGCGGCCGACATCGCGGTGCCCGTCAGTGCGCTGGTGACCCTGCCCGAGACGACCACCCCCGCAGAGATCGAGCGGGCCGTCGCCCAGCACGGCTACTCGCGCTACGTGATCGTCGACGAGACGGGGCACCCCACCGGGTACGTGCACCTCAAAGACGTGCTGCGCGCGGCGGAGGGATCGGATGCCGACATGGCGCGGCCCATCCCGAGCAAGCGCGTGCACCACATGGTGTCGATGCTCGAGACCACCGACCTCGAGGACGCTCTGGCTCTCATGCGTCGGTCCGGTCGCCACCTCGCACAGGTGCGCGACGAGCGCGGCGACGTGCAGTCGGTCCTCTTCCTCGAGGACGTCATCGAAGAGCTGGTCGGCGAAGTGCAGGACGCCACCGAGCGTCGTCGCTTCGTCTGAACACGACACCGGATGCCGCGGAGCCGGGGCTCCGTGGCATCCGGTGTCTTCGTGTGAGGTCGCGCGGGTACGAGCGGCCGGCGCGGCGCGAGATCACGTGACCGTGCCCACAGCACCCGTCGTGGCGCGTGCTGTGGGCGAGATCACGTGATCCGGCCCCTGAAGAGGGCGGTACGGCGCGAGATCACGTGACCTGGATCGGGGCGGTGGTCAGTAGGCGCGAAGGTACTGCGCGGGGGCGGGGGAGTCCGCACCGAGAGCGGCCGCGGCGCGCAGCGCGTAGTGCGGGTCGCGGAGCCACTCCCGACCCGACATGATCGCATCGGCGCGCCCGTCGGCGAGGATCTGCTCGCCGAACGTGGGGTCGTCGATCATGCCGACCGCGCTGACCAGGAGCCCCGTCTCGCGGCGCACGGTGTCGGCATAGTCGACCTGGTAGCCGGGGCCGGGGACGATGCGCTGCTCGGGCACGAGGCCTCCGCTGGACACATCGATGAGGTCGGCGCCCGCGTCGGCGACGAGACGGGCGGCGGCCACGGTGTCGGCGACGTCCCAGCCGCCGTCGGCCGCGTCGGTCGCCGAGAAGCGCACGAACACGGCGGCGTCCCCCGCGGCGGCGCGAACCGCCTCGGTCACGCGGACCAGCAGGCGCACGCGGTTCTCGAACGACCCGCCGTACGCGTCGTCGCGGTGGTTGGTGAGGGGAGAGAGGAACTGGTGCAGCAGGTAGCCGTGGGCGGCGTGCACCTCGACGACCTCGAAACCGGCGCGAACGGCCCGGCGGGTGGCATCCGCGAAGTCGGTGACGACCTTCTCGATCCCCCCGGCATCGAGAGCGACGGGGGCGGCGAAGCTGTCGTAGGCCAGGGCCGAGGGAGCGACGGTGGTCCAACCCCCCTCGGCGGCAGCGATCGTGCCGCGGCCCCCGGTGAGGGGCGAGGTGGTCGAGGCCTTCCGGCCGGCGTGGCCGAGCTGCACCCCGGCGACGGCACCGCGCGAGCGGATCGCGGCGACGATGGGGGTCCACGCCTCCGCCTGCTCGTCGGTCCAGATACCGGCGTCCTCGGGCGAGATGCGGCCCTCGGGCGAGACGGCCGTCGCCTCGGCGATCACCATGCCGGCACCGCCCGCGGCGAACTGCGCGAGGTGCACGTGGTGCCAGTCGTTCGGGACCCCCTCGATCGCGCTGTACTGACACATGGGGGAGACCCAGAGGCGGTTGCGCACCTCGGTACCGCGGATGGACAGGGGTGTGAAGAGGGCACTCATGAGGACCTTTGCGTTCTAGGGTGACGCCATGACGGCGAAGGACTTCAGCGGGCACGATGTCGCCCGCGCACTGCGGAAGCCAACGGCGGACGACGACAAGTATTCCCGCGGGGTGGTCGGGCTGCGAACCGGCTCGGCCCGGTACCCGGGCGCTGCGGTGCTCGGCGTCGAGGCCGCGTGGCGCACCGGGACGGGGATGGTCCGCTACCTCGGCCCCGCACGTGCCCAGGACTTCGTGCTGCAGCGTCGCCCCGAGACCGTGACGGCCGACGGGCGCGTGCAGGCGTGGGTGATGGGATCGGGTACGGATGCCGCCGAGCGCGACGCGGCCGAGACCGCAGCGCTGCGCGGCATCCTGTCGGGTGAGATCCCCGTGGTCGTCGATGCCGGGGCGCTGAATCTCGTCGCGGGAGCGACGGCCCCCGTGATCGTCACGCCCCACGCGCGGGAGCTCGACCGGTTGCGCGACGGTCTCGGGTTGCCGAGGGTCGATGCGCGCGACGACGACGCGCGAGAGGCGGCGGCGCGAGAGACGGCCGAGGCCTTCGGGGGAGTCGTGCTCTCGAAGGGCGCGGTCACGATCGTCGCGGCGGCCGGGGGCTGGACGCGACGCGTCTCGGCCGGGACGCCGTGGCTCGCGACCGCGGGCACCGGCGACGTGCTCGGCGGAGTGCTCGGGGCCGTGCTGGCGGGATCGGTGGCCGCCGGGCGGGACGGCGTGGAGGATCTGGCCGCCGCAGCCGCCGCGGCCGCATGGTTGCACGGGAGGGCCGGGCGGGTGGCATCCCTCGCCCGCGGCGACGGCGGGGGCCCCATCGCGGCGCTCGACGTCGCCGAAGCCCTGCCGGGCGTCGTGGCCGCGGTGCTGAGGGACTCGATCGCGTAACGGTTCTCCGCGCCGAGCCGCTCGACGGCGGGGGTCCGGCCCGCCCTGGTCCGGGGCGCCGCGCGTCGCCCGCTTAGGATGAGGCGGTGTTGAGGCGTGTCGTTCCCCTGTTGGTCGCATTCGTCGCCGTGCACGTCGTGGTGGGGGTCCTGGGCTACCAGCAGCCCAACGAACCCATGGGCGATGTGTACCTGGTGTACGAACCCTGGTCGCGGTGCGCCCTCTTCGGCGGCGTCGATGTGACCTCGTGCACGCGGAGCGACGCGTGGGCCTGGCCGGGCATCACCGAGAAGTGGATCTACCCGCAGCTCGCGTTCCTGCCGATGACGTTCGCGTGGGTCTTCGCCTGGGCCGTCGGCTACACCCCGGCGTGGGCGATCACCGTCGCGCTCTTCAACCTCGTCGCCTTCGTCGTGCTGGTCGGCAAGGGGCGTTCGACCGGTCGTGTGCTCGCCGCCTGGTTCTGGCTCGCCGCCATCCTGCTGATCGGCCCCGTGGGGCTGTACCGCATCGACGGCATCACGGTGCCCTTCGCGATCCTCGGCAGCATCTGGATGCTCCGGCGCCCGTTCGTGGCCTCCCTTCTGCTCTCGATCTCGGTGTGGATGAAGGTGTGGCCCGCCGCGATCCTCGCCGCCGGGCTCATCGTCGTTCGCCGCCGGCTCGCTCTCGTGTGGGGAGCCGTCGCGGTGTCGCTCGCGACGATCATCCCCGTCGTGGCCCTGGGCGGAGCGCCCTACGTCTTCGGCTTCGTCGGCGACCAGACCTCGCGCGGCATCCAGATGGAGGCCCCCGTCGGCGGTCTGTACATGTTCCTCGCCGCGTTCTACGTGCCGGGGAGCGAGGTCTACTACGACGGCGGCGTGCTCACCTTCCAGGTGACCGGGCCCGGGGCCGAGCCCCTCATCGCCGCGATGACACCGATCATGCTGCTCACGATGGTCGCCGTCGCGATCGTCGGCGTGGCGAAGATGCGCCGCGGGGCGACCTTCCTCTTGCTCTTCCCACCGCTGACCCTGGCACTGGTGACGGCGTTCATCGCGCTGAACAAGGTCGGCTCCCCCCAGTACTACGTGTGGCTGTTCGCCCCTGTCGTGCTCGGACTCATGATCGACCGCCGTCGCTGGTACGCCTTCGCCGGGATGACGCTCGTGATCGCCGCGCTCACGCAGTGGATGTACCCGCTGCTGTACGACGGACTCATGGCGACGCACCCGAACCCCTTCCCCGTGGTGGTGCTCGAGGCGCGCAACCTGCTCGCCCTCGTGCTGCTGGTGTGGGCGATCGTGCGCGTCGTGCGCGTTCCCACGGGGCGTGTGCGTCCGCCGGCGGGGCTTCGCGAGATCGTGACGGGGCGCCGTCCGATCCCGGCCCGGGTTCCGACCGGGCGCTGATCGGGGCGAGCCGTCCCGTGCTGCGGGCCGGAGACGTAGTCTCGATCCATGCTCATCGCTTTCTCGGTCGCCCCGTCCGGTGTCGGCACCGCCGCCACGGAGAACCCCGACGGATCCGTTCACGACGCGGTCGCCGCGGCTGTCGCCGTCGTGCGCGCCTCGGGCTTACCGCACCGCACGACCTCGATGTTCACCGAGGTCGAGGGGGAGTGGGACGAGGTGTTCGCCGTGGTGAAGGCGGCGACGGATGCCGTGATGCCCTACGGATCGCGTGTCTCGCTGGTGCTGAAGGCGGATATCCGCCCCGGGCGCACCGGCGAGCTCGACGGCAAGATCGAACGCCTCGAGAACGCTTTGGAGCGCCGCGCGGACTGACCCCCGGGGCGGGGGGAGCGTTCGGCGACCACGCCACTCCCGACTCTCGAAACGATTCGACCCGAGCCCGCGCGCCGACTAGCATCGCCTGGTGACCTCTTCGACGATCTCGAGAGGTGCGGCGATGCGGGCGCTCCTTTCTCTCGCCATCGGCAGTTTCGGCATCGGCATGACCGAGTTCGTGGTGATGGGTCTGCTGCCCAACATCGCCCGCGAACTCGTCCCCGGTGCGTGGGCCGCGTCCCCGGACGACGCGATCGCCCAGGCGGGCTGGCTCATCTCGCTCTACGCCCTGGGCGTCGTCGTCGGAGCTCCCACGATCGCCGGCTCCGTGGCCCGCTTCCCGCGGCACCGCGTGATGATCGTGCTGGCCGCGGCCCTGGCGTTCTTCACCCTGCTGACCGTGATCGCCCCCACGTTCGAGCTCGTCGCGGCATCCCGCTTCCTCGCCGGGCTCCCTCACGGCGCGTACTTCGGCATCGGTGCTCTCGTCGCCGCCGACGCTCTCGGCCCGGGCAACCGCGCCAAGGGCGTGGCGTTCGTCCTCACGGGCCTGACGATCGCCAACGTCGTCGGCGTTCCCCTCGGTACCCTCCTCGGTCAACAGGTCGGCTGGCGCGCCGCCTTCGCCGTGGTCACCGCCATCTTCCTGCTCGCGACGATCTGCATCGCCCTGTTCGTGCCGAAGCACCCCGGCTCACCGGGGCGGCGGCTGCGCGACGAGCTGCGAGTGTTCCGCATCGGTCAGGTCTGGCTCGCCCTCGGCATCGGGGCGATCGGTTTCGGCGGGTTTTTCGCGATGTACAGCTACATCGCCCCCATGATCACCGAGATCGCGGGTCAGCCCGAGTGGGCCGTCTCGCTCGTGCTGGTGCTCGTGGGCATCGGCATGACGATCGGCAACATCGTCGGCGGCGCCCTCGCCGACAAAGACCTGCGGTTCTGGCTCTTCACGGGCCTCGTCGCCCTGGGGGCGGCATCCGTCGGTCTGGCCCTGACGGCGGGGTGGATCGTGAGCCTGGTGCTGTTCGCGTTCCTCGTGGCGTTCTGCGGCTCGGCGCTGAGCCCCGCGATCCAGACGCGCCTCATGGACGTGGCCGAAGACAACCAGTCGATCGCCGCGGCCCTCAACCACTCGGCGCTGAACATCGGCAACAGCCTCGGTGCCTTCTTGGGCGGTCTCGCGATCGCCGCCGGGCTCGGTCTCGTGGCGCCGGCGTGGGTCGGTGCGGTGCTCGCCGCGGGTGGGCTCGTTGTGGCGATCGTGGCGTACCGGGTCGAGGACCGCACCGGACGCCACCCCGATCACCGGATGCCGGCGGCCGAGGCCGCGCAGACCGCGATCACCGGATCGATCCCGACGCAGGGCTGACGCGGTCGGCCGGCCGCCTCCCGCGAGTGTCCAGAACACCCGGACGTTCCGCTGCACTGTCCGGGTGTCGTGGACACTCGACCAGGCGCAGCGGTCGTCGCCATCACCGCCGCTCCCGCCGCGACCCGCACTCGGCGCTCGGGCGGGCTCGCGCGGTGACGGGAACCCCGTCGGGCGGATCGGCGGATGCCGTGGGCTCGCGGCATCCGCCGATCGTCAGGTCGCGAGGAGTCGGCGCAGGTGCGCGGCGACCGCGGCGGTCTCGATGAGGAAGCCGTCGTGGCCGAAGTCGCTCGAGAGGACGATCGCGCTGTCTGCGTCGAGGGTGTTCGGGATGCCGCGGGCGATGCGGTGCTGCCCGTCGATGGGGAACAGGCGGTCGCTGTCGACGCCCAGGACGAGGGTCGTGGCGGTGACGCGGCGCAGCGCGTCTTCGACGCCGTCGCGGTCGCGGCCGACGTCGTGCGAGTTCATCGCCTCGACGAGGACGAGGTAGCTGTTGGCGTCGAAGCGCCGCGTGAACTTGTTGCCGTGGAAGTCGAGGTACGACTCGACGGCGAAGCGACCACCGCGGCCGAGTGGGCTCACCCCCGACTGCCACGATCGCTGGAAACGCTGGTTCAGTTCGGTGGGGCTTCGGTAGTTGAGCAGCGCCATGCGCCGGGCGAGGGCGAGACCGCGGTGCGGGCCGTCTCCGTCGCCGGAGTCGTAGTACTCGCCACCCGCGAAGCGCGGGTCGACGCGCACGGTGTCGAGCTGCACGGAGTTCAACGCGATCTGGTCGGCCGTGGTGACGGGGGGTGCGGAGAGGATCGCCGCGCGCTCGACGCGGTCGGGGAAGCCGACGGCCCACTCGAGCGCGTGCATTCCGCCCATCGACCCGCCGACGACGGCGTTCCAGCGCTCGATGCCGAGCTGGTCGGCGAGGAGGGCCTGGGCTCGCACCTGGTCGCGGATCGTGAGGTACGGGAAGCGCGAGGCCCACTCGTAGCCGTCGGGGGCGACGCTCGCGGGACCCGTGGAGCCCTGGCAGCCGCCCAGCATGTTCGGGGCGACGACGAAGTACCGGTCGGTGTCGATCGCGGCCCCCGGCCCCACGAGGTCGCTCCACCAACCGGCCGTGGGGTGCCCGGGACCGGCGGAGCCGCGGACGTGGCTGTCGCCGGTGAGGGCGTGCAGGATGAGCACGGCGTTGTCGCGCGCGGGGGAGAGCTCCCCCCAGGTCTCGAACGCGAGGCGGAACGCGGGGAGGGACTCGCCGCTCTCGGTCTCGAAGACGCCGAAGGCGGCGAAGCGTCGGTCGCCGACGGGGTCGCCGTCGCGCCACGCGCCGGTCGCGGGGGGTCTGCCGAGGAGGGAGCGGGCGTCCGCCTCCGTCACCGGGGCCGAGGGCACCGTGTCTTCGGAGATCTGCCAGTCCATGGCATCCATTCTCCCTAGGTGGGGAGGATCGCCACGAACTGTTACGACCGGTGCGACGACAAGGGTCTGCGCGGTGCCCCGACCACCGGTGGACCCCGTTGTCCAGCCCCCGCCGACGCACGGGTCGGCTCGTCATGATCGCGGCATGGCGAACTTCCTCCTCATCGCGGCCTCGAGCGACATCGGTCAGGCGACGGCGACACGACTGCAGGGCGCGGGTCACCGCGTCGTGACCACCGCGCGGGACTCCTCGCGGATCGAGCCCGATTTCTTCCTGGATGCGACCGATTTCGACGCCGTCGACCGCGTCGTCGGCGAGGCGGGGGAGCTCGACGGCATCGCGGTGTTCGCGGGTTCCATGTTGCTCAAGCCCGCGCACCTGACCTCGCGCGCGCAGTACGACGACCTCATCGCCGCCTCGCTCACCACGGCGTTCGCTGCGGTGCGCGCCGCGGGCTCGCACATGCGCGACGGCGGTGCGGTCGTGCTCGTGTCGTCGGCGGCCGCCCTCGCGGGTCTTCCGAACCACGACGGGATCGCCGCGGCGAAGGCCGGAGTGGTCGGACTGACCCTGTCGGCGGCGGCGAGCTACGCCGCGCACGGACTGCGCGTGAACGCCGTCGCGCCGGGTCTCGTCCAGACCCGGCTGACCGAGAAGCTCACCTCCAGCGACATGTCGCGCACGGTGTCGGAGGCGATGCACCCGCTCGGGCGGCTCGGCGAGCCCGACGACGTGGCGCGCGCCGTGGAGTTCCTGCTCGCGCCTGAGAACGCCTGGATGACGGGACAGGTGCTCGGCGTCGACGGCGGGCTGGGGAGTCTGCGGCCGCGTCAGAAGGTATAGCGCGGGGTTCCGCTCGTGCGCCGGCACGGCCCGGGCGGCCCGGTTCCGGTGGGGGAGGTCCCTTTGGCGGAGGGGATCCGGGCGGCGGAGGGGGAATGCGGCGACGTCGGTCCTCCGCTCCCCGAATCTCCTCCCGCGGGCTCGATCCGAGGCGGTAGGCGCGGTGTGGTCGGACCGATCGCTTCCCCCCAGATGCTCGAGATTCGGAGACGCACGAACGCCCCGCCCGGAGAGCCGGGACGGGGCGTTCGCGACACCGCGTCAGGCGCGCGCGGCCTCGGACAGGCGACGCGCCGACGCGAGGGCCTGGTCGAGGTCGGCCTTGAGGTCGTCGATGTTCTCGAGGCCCACCGACAGTCGCACGAGGCCCGGCGTGACCCCCGCGGTCAGCTGCTGCTCGGGGGTGAGCTGCGAGTGCGTGGTCGAGGCCGGGTGGATGACGAGCGAGCGCACGTCGCCGATGTTGGCCAGGTGGCTGAAGAGGCCGAGCGAGTTGACGAACTCGCGGCCCGCCTCGACTCCGCCCTTGAGCTCGAACGACAGGACCGCACCCACGCCCTTGGGGGCGTAGTTGTTCGCGGCGGCGTACCAGGGCGACGTGGGGAGGCCGGAGTAGTTCACCGTGGCGACGTCGGGGTGCGACTCGAGCCACTCCGCGATCTCCTGTGCGTTCTGGACGTGGCGCTCGATGCGCAGGGACAGGGTCTCGATGCCCTGGATGAGCTGCCACGCGCTCTGGGGGGCGATCGAGGCGCCGAGGTCGCGCAGCAGCTGCACGCGCGCCTTGATGATGTACGCGAGACCGTCGCCGACCGCCTGCGTGTAGACGGCGCCGTGGTACGAGGGGTCGGGCGTGGTCAGGCCCGGGAAGCGGTCGGAGTGCTCGGACCAGCTGAACGTTCCGCCGTCGACGATGACGCCGCCGATCGTGGTGCCGTGTCCGCCGAGGAACTTCGTCGCCGAGTGCACGATGATGTCGGCGCCGTGCTCGAAGGGGCGGATCAGGTACGGGGTCGCGATCGTGTTGTCGACGATGAGCGGCACGCCCGCGTCGTGCGCCACGTCGGCGACCGAGCGGATGTCGAGCACGTTGATCTTGGGGTTGCCGATGGTCTCGGCGAAGAACAGCTTGGTGTTCGGGCGGACGGCGGCGCGCCACTCGGCGGGGTCGTCCTGGTTCTCCACGAACGTGGTCTCGATGCCGAGCTTGGCGAGCGTGTACTTGAACAGGTTGTACGTGCCGCCGTAGATCGAGCTGGACGAGACGATGTGGTCGCCGGCCTGCGCGATGTTGAGCACGGCGAAGGTTTCGGCCGCCTGGCCGCTGGCGACGAGGAGGGCGCCCGTGCCGCCCTCGAGGCCCGCGACGCGCTGCTCGACGACGTCCTGCGTGGGGTTCTGGATGCGCGTGTAGATGTTGCCGAACTCGGCCAGGGCGAACAGGTTCGCGGCGTGGTCGGCGTTGTCGAACACGTACGAGGTGGTCTGGTAGATCGGGGTGGCACGCGCCTTGGTCACCGGGTCGGGCTGGGCACCCGTGTGGATCTGCTTGGTCTCGAAACGCCAGTTCTCGGGTGCCGACATGACTGCTCCTCAGCTTCGGGAGGCCGGGCGAACGCCCTGGCCTGCTGCGAGCGTAGGGATCGCCCCGGGCAGCGACAAGCGCCCCGGACACGGGCCGTAACACCTCGGCCGTCCCGGTGCCGGAAGGGACCGATAGCGTGGATGCCATGACGCGACGCGCAGTGGTGACCGGGGCGAGTTCGGGTATCGGAGAGGCGACGGCGAGGCTCTTGCGCTCGCGCGGGTGGGACGTGGTGGGCGTCGCCCGCCGCGCCGACCGTCTCGAAGCCCTCGAGGCCGAGACGGGTGTCGTCGCGCACGCGGCCGACCTCACCGACGCCGACGACATCGCGGGTCTTGAGACCTGGCTGGGCGAGACCGGGGGCGTCGACGCCCTCGTGCACATCGCGGGCGGGGCCCGCGGCAGCGACCGGATCGAAGACGGCGATGCCGAGGATTGGCGCTGGATGTTCGAGGCGAACGTGCTCTCGGGGCAGCGGCTCGTGGCATCCCTTCTGCCGCTCCTGCGCCGGGCCGCGGACGCGAGCGGCCACGCCGACCTGCTCTTCGTCACCTCGACCGCCGCGCAGGTGGCCTATCCGGGCGGCGGTGGGTACAACGCGGCCAAGGCGGGCGAGGCCATGCTCGTGCGCGCGCTGCGCCAGGAGCTCAACGGCGAGCCGCTGCGCGTCATCGAGATCGCCCCGGGCATGGTGCGCACGGAGGAGTTCACCCTCAACCGCCTGGGCGGTGATCAGGATGCCGCCGACAAGCTCTACGAGGGGGTCGAGTCGCCGCTCGTCGCCGGCGACGTCGCCGACGTCATCGTCTATGCGCTCGATGCGCCCGGCCACGTCAACCTCGACCTGGTGACCCTGCGCCCCGTCGCGCAGTCGGCGCAGCACCTCCTGGCGCGGGGGCCTCTGACGACACGCTGACGCGAGGGCGCGCCCCCTGACCGGGGGCGCGGCTCAGGCGATCTCTCCGTTCGCGGCGGCCGGACGTGCGCTCGCCTCCGTGTCAGCGAACGCGACCTTCGGCACGAACAGGAGCAGGATCACGGCGAGGAACCCGCCGGCGCTGCAGATGATCCAGACCGTCAGGTACCCGGCGAAGGGGGCGGCCGTGCCGACCACCGCCCCCGCACCGCCCGCGAGGACGACGCCGAAGACGGCGGACGACATCGTGCCGCCCACGGTTTTGGTCGTGTTGGTGAGGGCGGTCGCCACTCCCGTCTGTCCGCGGGGAGCAGCCGCTGCGGCCGCCGCCGGCATCGCCGCGACCAGCGCCCCCGATCCGAGTCCGGCGACGCCGAGGCACAGCAGCACCTGCCAGAGCGTGGTGTGCAGCGGAAGGAACAGCGCGTAACCGACACCGACGAGCCCGGCAGCGCCGATCAGCACGAGGCGCGGACTCGCGCGCCGCGAGGTGACGGCGAAGAGGACGGCGCCCACGATGACCGATACGAGGTACACCCCGATCACGTTCGAGCGGTCGGTGGCATCCAATCCGAGTCCGTACCCGAGCGCGGGGTCCGTTCCGGCATAGGTGGCGAGGGGACCCTGCGCGCCCAGCAGGCTGATGCCCACCAGGAAGGCCGTGGTCTGCACCGGCCACATCTCGGGGCGTCGGAGGACGCGGATGTCGATCGCCGGGTCTCGCTGGGCGAGCTCGTAGCGGACGAACATCGCTCCCAGCACGACGCCCGCGAGGAGGAGTCCGACGACGACGACGGGTCCCGGTCCGTCGGGCAACCGCACGAAGGACAGCGCGCCGGTGACGCACAGCAGTGCACCGGCCAGGATCGCGAAGCCGCCCACGTCGAGACGGCGCCGCCCGTCCGGCCGCTCGGACTCCGGGATCCCGAGCCAGATGACGGGGCAGACGACGGTGACCACGATCGCCGGGACGGCGAGCGAGAGGCGCAGGTCGCCTCCGGTGGCGGTGAAGAGGCGTCCGGCTGCGAGAGCGCCGACGATGGCGCCGATCTGTAATCCGACCACCAGGAGGCCGGCCGCCCGCCGCGTCCGTGACACGCCGTGCTGCTCTCGACGGCCGCGGTCGAAGATGAGGGCGATCTCGAGGGGGAGCCAGACGACATAGAAGCCCTGCAGCGCCCAGGCGGCGAGGAAGGCGCCGAACGAGTCCGCGAACACGAGCCACCAACTCGCCGCAGCGGACGCCAGGGCCGAGAACAGCAGGACGCGCTTGTGGCCGAACATGTCGCCGAGCTTGGCGAGCACGGGGAGCACGAGGGCCGAGAGCAGGAGCTGCGCGGCCTCGAACCAGTTGACGTCGGCGTCGCGGATCCCGAGGTGCGTGACGATGTCGGGGAGGAGGGGCACGTAGAACCCCTGCAGGATGCCGCTGGCGAATTCCACCAGGACGAACCAACCGATGAGGCCCGCGGTCACCCCGAGCGCGGAGGCGCGCACCCGTGCGACCGCGCCGGAGACGCGCGACATGGCGCGAGAGTAACACCGTCGCCGCGCGTGCCGATGGCACCCCCGGACGCGGCAGAGCCCGACCCGCGGAGCCGGGATGTCGTCGCACGGATTCGGCGTGCTACGTTCACTCGTAAACGTGCAAAAAAAGGGGGCAGTCTGGAGGGGTGCGACGTGCGGTCCGCGGCAAGTGAGGGGGTCGGACTGCGAGGGTACATGACGCCGTCCGAGAGGGTGACCCGGTTCGCGCGGCTCGACGATCCGACGGTCGCCCGCCCTGCCGAGCAGCTCGACGATGCTCTCTCGCCGACTCCGACTTTACGTGCTCTCGCCCCCGCGACCTCCCCGAGTGCAGGCCGGGGCGCATCTGCATCCCGCGGGCGACCGGCGCCGGATCGAGCGTGAGCGGTTCTCGCCAGTGTCGCACCGGCACGGGTTTCGCGCGCACTCGGGCCTGGCCGAAGACCGCGCACGCGGGTTCCGTAGGGGGAGGCGCCTGGGGCGGGCCTCTGAATCGGCTGGCAATTGTGTTAGTTTCTGCTTGTAAACAAGCAAAAAGCAGGAGCAACCGTGTCGAGCAGCGTCACTGCACCCTCAGAGCCCGCGTCCCCGATGTCGCCGGAGCGACTCGCGCGCGAGAACCTGCCCCTGGCGAAATACCTCGCGGTCGAGAAGGCGCGCAGTGCCCAGCACGTCGACCTCGACGACCTGCTGTCGGCGGCCTATCTGGGCCTGGCGACCGCGTCGATGGAGTACGAGCCCGAACGCGGCATCCCCTTCGGCGCCTACGCGCGCACCAAGATCACCTGGGCCATCCTGAACGAGATGCGCTCCGCCGATCCCGCGGGTGAGCGCAGTCGCGAGAAGATCGAGCGCGTCCGCGTCGCCGACGAGATCGTGCGCGCGCGCACCGGCCGCGCGGCGAGCGTCCCCGAGCTGGCGGCGGAATCGGGACTCGACGCGGACGTCGTGGTGAAGATGCAGGTGCTCGACGAGATGGTCCGCACCGGAACGAGCTTCGAAGTGCAGTTCGAGGGCGATGACTCCCGTCAGCCGGTCGACCTCACCGACAGCGTGATCCTCCCCGAGCACGCCGTCGAGCAGGCCGAGAAGCAGCGCATGCTCGATCGCATCATCGGAGCGCTGCCCGATCAGATGCGTCGCGTCATCCGCGGCGTGTACCTCGACGAACGCATGGTGAAAGACGTCGCGGCCGATCTCGAGGTGAGCCACGCCTATGTGTCCAAGCTCCGCCGTGTCGGCCTGACGCTCATGCGCGAGGCCCTCGACGCGTGGGAGAACGGCACGGTCCCCGACCGATCGACCGCCACGAAGGCCGCCTTCTTCGACGGCGTCTTCGGCCCCGTCGCCGTGCCGTCGGGCCGCGGAGCGAGAGATGCGGTGTCTTCGAGCGTCGACCTGACGGGACTGGCCCTCCCCGCCTGAGCGCAGAAGTTTCCTCGGGCGGGTCGGTTACACCTCGGCGGATCCGTCGCGATGGTGGGGGATGCGGGGCCACGGACGGCGCCGCATCAAACCCCATCCACGGAGGAACAACATGGGTCTTCAGATCGCAACCAACGTCGGTGCCCTCAACGCGTACCGCAACCTGTCGGCGAACCAGAACGACGTGTCGAAGTCGCTCGAGAAGCTCTCGAGCGGTCAGCGCATCAACCGCGCGGCCGACGACGCCGCCGGCCTCGCCATCTCCGAGGGTCTGCGCTCGCAGGTCAACGGCCTGAACGTGGCCGCGCGCAACGCCCAGGACGGCATCTCGGTCATCCAGACCGCGGAAGGCGCCCTGACCCAGGTCCACTCGATCCTGCAGCGCGTGCGCGACCTCGCGGTGCAGGCGGGTAACGACTCCAACAACCCCGCGTCGCGCGACGCGATCAAGACGGAGATCGACACTCTCGGCGAGGAGCTGACACGCGTCGCCGCGAGCACCAACTTCAACGGCATCAAGCTGCTGAACGGCGAGAACGCCTCGCTGACCTTCCAGGTCGGCGCCGGTGCCGTCGCCGCCGAGGACCAGATCTCGGTCACGCTCACGGACTTCAGCACGCTGGGCGCGACCATCGGTGCGCTGACCGTCGACTCGGCGACCAACGCGGCGACGTCCATCGCGGCCATCGACACCCAGATCTCGAACGTGTCGACCGCGCGTGCCGGTATCGGTGCCGCGCAGAACCGCTTCGAGTCGACCATCAACTCGCTGCAGGTCTCGGCCGAGAACCTCTCCGCCGCCAAGAGCCGCATCGTCGACACCGACATGGCGGCCCAGATGGTCAAGTACACGGCCTCGAACATCCTCGCTCAGGCGGGAACCGCGATGCTCGCCCAGGCCAACCAGTCGGGCCAGGGCGTCCTGCAGCTCCTGCGCTGATCCGCAGCACTGACGCGCCGACGACGCCCGGGCGGGGGATTGCTCCCGCTCGGGCGTCGTTCGCCCCGGGTTCGCTTCACCGACGGAAGGCGGAGACACGATGAACATCGACGGCCTGGCATCCGGTATCAAGACAAAAGATGTCATCGACGCGCTCATGAACGTCGCGGCGATCCCCAAGACTCTGGTCAAGAACAAGATCACCGATCACACGACGATCATCACCAACCTCCAGTCGCTCAACACCTCGCTGCAGAGCCTCGACGACAAGGCGAAGACCGCGGCGACCGCCACCTCGCTCGCGCGCTTCTCGGCGGCGAGCTCCTCGGAGACCGTGACCGTCACCGCGGGGGAGAAGGCGCGGGCGTTCTCGACCGCCGTCGTGGTCGACACCCTCGCCGTCGCGCACACCATCGTGACCGCACCCGGAGGGGCGGATGCATTCGCGGGTCCGTTCACCCTGGTCGCCCGAGACGGCACGGTCACCGAGATCGCCCCGGCCGGTGCCGCGCCGAGCGACCTCGTCGCCGCGCTCAACGCCGCCGGTGCGGGCGTCATCGCCACGGTCGTGCCGGGCGGGCGGGGCGCCGACGGTCAGCCCCTCTCGCGCGTGCAGATCTCCGCGACGCAGACGGGCGCGGACGCCTCCTTCGTCCTGCACCGCGGCAGCGCCGCCGACGTCGCCGCGGGAACCGGTACCGACGTGGCGAGCCAGGCGGGTGCGGCGATCGTCGGACGGGGAACGGATGCCGTGATCCGCCTGTTCGCGGGAACGACCGCCGAGCAGACGGTCACCAGCTCCTCCAACACCTTCGTCGGAATCGGCGAGGGCATCGACGTCACGGTGCGCGCCACGTCGACGCAGCCGATCACGATCACCGTCGCTGCCGACGGCAAGGCGCAATCCGACACCGCGGCGGCCTTCGTGAAGGAGATCGCCGCCCTGATGACGCGTATCGACAACGGCTCGAAGGCCACGGTCGCCGCACCGGGCTCGGCGACCACTCTCGGAGTGTTCACCGGCGACAGCACGGTGCGTTCTCTCCGCGGCGCGCTCTCCGGTGCCGTCCAGGATCCGATCGAGGGTGTCTCGCCGTCGACGATCGGCATCAGCGTCGACAAGTACGGCGCGCTGTCGTTCGACCAGGAGAAGTTCGCCGCCGCGATGCAGGCCGATCCGGTCGCCACGCAAGCGACGTTCTCGGCCGTCGCGGAACGCGTCCACGCGACCACCGCGCGCTACTCCGACAAGTACGACGGCCTGCTAACCCAGCGCATCGCGGGCCAGCAGAAAGAGGTCACGTCGCTGCAGCAGCAGGTGGAACGCATGGACCTGCGCCTCGACATGCGTCGAGCCACGCTCGAACGCACCTACTCCGCGATGGAAGTGCGGCTGTCGGGGCTGCAGTCGCAGTCGTCGTGGCTCACTTCTCAGCTGGCCGCCCTCACCCCGCCGTCGCAGTAACCGCGAACAGGAGACAGATCGATGCCCGTCACCACCCTCGCCCGCGCCCAGCAGGAATACCTCGAGCAGCAGGTGTCGTCCGCCACCCCCGAGCGGCTCGTCACGATGCTCTACGACCGGCTGCTCGTCGACGTCGAGCGCGCACGCGTCGCGCAGCAGAACGGCGACTGGCCGTCGGCGGGCACCTACCTCACGCACGCGCAGGCGATCATCGCGGAGCTGAGCGGTTCGCTCGACAGCGGCTGGGAGGGCTCGGACGGGTTGCGGGGGCTCTACACCTACATCACGGGCCGCCTCATCGTCGCCAACGTCGGTCGCGACGTGGCGGCTACGGAGGAGTGCGGAACCCTCATCGCGCCGCTCCGCGAGGCCTGGCACGCCGCCGCGGCCGCGCTCACCGTCTCGTGACGCAACGATGACCGACGACACGGCGTGGGCCGCCCTCCTGGACGCCTTCGAGCGCGCCCTCGACGCGGGGGACGAGGTCGATCCCGGGGCGTTCGAGCGACCTGCCGGACCGCCGCCGCAGCACCTCGTCACCCGCGCGCGGGACGTGCTCGAGAGGCAGCTCCGCGCGATCGAGGAGCTCGGCGTCGCCCGTGCCGAGCTCGCGCGCGAGATCGCGGCCCTACGGCGGATCCCGCCTACCCGGGTGAGCGCACCCGTCTACCTCGATGTGCGCGGATAACCGGAACCCCCCGCGCGTGCCGTGATCGCTCCGGGCCGGCATCCGTCTGCGCACCCCCTGCGCGGTTACGTCCGAGCGCCCCTGTCGCGATAGTCGGTACCGAGCACGGATCGCTCAACGACTGGCCACGGATCGGCTCGCCCCACGACCGGAGTGCCGCGTGCTCGAATCCGTCACCTCAACAGCCCTGTCCAGCGCCCTCGACGCGTTGTCGATCCGACAGCGCGCGATCGCCGAGAACATCTCGAACGTCAACACGCCCGGCTATCACGCCAAACGCGTGTCGTTCGAGAAGGAGCTCACGACCGCCGTCGAACGGGGGTCCGGGAGCGTCGAAGCGGTCGTCCAGCGCTCGCTCGAGCCCACGCGGCTCAACGGCAACAACGTCAACCTCGACACCGAGACGATGTCGAACATCGACACGGTGCTGCGCTATCAGTTCGCCGCCCAGGCCCTCAGCGGGCAGGCCTCCTCCATCACCAAGGCGATCGGGCAGGCCTCCGCATGAGTTTCGACGCGATCGGCATCGCGGGAACCGGGTTGTCGGCTCACCGCAAGTGGTTGGACGCCATCAGCGACAACATCGCCAACGTCAACACCGCCACCCCCGCGGGCCAGGACATGTTCCGCGAGAAGTACGTCACGGTGGCCGAGGGGGCCGAGACCCCCGGCGTCTACGTCACGGGTGTGCGCGAGTCGACGGCGGAGGGACGTCTGGTCTACGAGCCGGAGCACCCGTACGCCGACGAGAACGGCTACGTGCAGTACCCCAACGTCGACCTCGGCGATCAGATGAGCATGCTGATCCTCGCTCAGCGCGGCTATCAGGCCAACGCCGCCGTCATCGACCGCGCCAAGACGAGCTACGAAGCGGCCCTGCAGATCGGACGAAGCTGATGAGCATCCCCATCGACCCCGTCGCGGCCGCGGGCGTGACGCCCCTGAATCCCCTGAGCTTCGAGCAGACCACCGCGGCACCCCGGATCGGGGGTGCCGCGAGCGGACAGTCGTTCGCCGGTTCGCTCGCCGCCGCCGTCGAGAACCTGCAGCAGCTGCAGTCGACCTCGAACGGCCTCGCCGTGCAGGCCGTCACCGGAGACCTCGACGACATCCACAAGGCCACGCTCGCCTCGACGCGCGCCGGGGTCACGCTCGACCTGATGGTCGCCGTGCGCGATCGCGGTGTCGCCGCATTCAACGACGTCATGCGGATGCAGGCCTAGCCGTGCCCCGCGTTTTCGCGTCTTCGCTCGAGCGTCTCAAACGGATCGTCGCCGGCTTCAGCGTCGCCCAGCGAACGATCGCCGTGATCGGCGCCGCCCTTGTCGTGATGGGCATCATCGCGCTCGGCAGCTGGCTGGCGAAACCGCAGATGAGCCCGCTGTTCACGGGTCTGAGCCCGAGCGACGCCTCAGCCGTCGTGGAGCAGCTCAAGTCGGCGGGGGTGGGCTATGAGCTCACCGAGGGTGGAGCGACGGTCCTCGTGCCCGATGCGCAGGTCTACCCGCAGCGTCTGGCTGCCGCGGCAGCGGGCCTGCCCACCAACGACACCGGGGGGTACACGCTCCTCGACAAGATGGGCGTGACCGCGAGCGAGTTCCAGCAGTCGGTGACATACAAACGCGCCATCGAGGGCGAGCTGGCGGCGACCATCGGGGCGATGTCGGGGGTCACCGCGGCATCCGTGCAGTTGGCCATCCCCGAGCAAAGCGTCTTCGTGGCCGATAAGCAGCACCCCACGGCATCCGTCTTCGTCAAGACCCAGGGCGGTGCGAGCCTCAGCGACGATCAGATCGCCGCGATCGTGCATCTGACCAGCGCCTCGATCCCCGGAATGACCCCCGAAGACGTCGCGGTGACCGACCAATCGGGGCGGGTGCTCGCGGCGGTGGGGCAGGGGCTCACCGGTTCCGCGAGTACGCAAGCCTCGGAGCACGAGGCGAAGGTCGCCGGGGCGGTGACGAAGATGCTCGAGACCATCGTCGGCCCGGGCAACTCCACCGTCAGCGTCAGTGCCGACGTGGCCACCTCGACCTCCGAACGCATGGACGAGACGTACACCGCCCCCGAGGGCGGCGTGATGACCAACGAGCAGACCCGCACCCAGACCTCCAGCGGCGGTCAGGCGGGGGGAACGGGCGTGCTGGGACCCGACAACATCGCCGTGCCGAACACCGGGGGAGCGGGGTCGTTCGAATCCGAGGAGTCGACGCGCAACAACGCCGTCAACAAAACGACCGAGAAGACGACGACCCCGGCCGGCGACGTCACCCGGCAGACCGTCAGCATCGCCCTCGACCGCGGGTCGGTGCAGGGGGTCACGGCCGAACAGGTGCAGGCGCTGGTCACCAACGCGGCGGGCATCGACACGGCCCGCGGCGACACGGTCACGGTCGAGTTCGTCGACTTCAGCCAGAGCGCGGCTGCCACGGCCGCCGCGGCGCTCGAGGCGGCCGAGGCCGAGAAGGCAGCTCAGGCGCAGTCCGAGCTCGCGCGCGCGGCCATCATCGGCGGTTCGATCGTGCTCGCGGCCCTCATCCTCGTGATCGCGCTGCTGGTCCGTCGCCGCATGAAGCGACGCACGCTCTACACCGAGGACGGACCGATCGAGTACTTCGCGACGATGACCGAGACCGAGGAGCAGAAGCTCAAGACCCTCAAGGGGCTGGCCGAGCCCATCGCGTTGCCCGCGGTGCCGCCGACCAAGGTCATTCCCACCCTGCTCGATATCGAGGAGGAGCCGGAGTCGCCGCAGGTTCTCGTCGAGCAACGTCGGCGCGAGGTGGAGCAGCTCGCCAAGAGCGACCCGCAGAACGCGGCGAAGGCTCTCGCCCACCTCATGGACGAGGCAATGGCATGAGCCTGGTGAACACCCCGACGACGGATGCCGAGCACGCCCCCGCCACCGCTGTGACCGAGGTGCTCGCCGCGCCGGCGGTCACGATGTCGGGTCTGCGCAAGGCCGCGATCGTCATGCTCAACATGGACCGCGAGACCAGCGCCGAGGTGCTGCGTCATCTCGGCGAGGAACGCGCCGAGCTCCTGGCCGGAGAACTCGCTCAGCTCGGCAGCATCGACACCGCCGCCACCGCGGCAGCGCTCGCCGACTTCCGTCGTATCGCCTCGGGCCGTTCGCTCCTGAGCCGCGGCGGAGAGCAGTTCGCGACCGGACTGCTCGAGACGGCGTTCGGGCGCGAGAAGGCCGTGGGCATGGTGGGGCGTGTGATGTCGCAGGGCGTGGTCTCGTTCGACTTCCTCAACGCGGCGGACCCGACCCAGCTGGCCACGATCCTCGACGGCGAGATGCCGACCACCGTCGCCGTCGTGCTCGCGAACCTCCGCGCGGACCGCGCCGCCGCGGTCCTCGCCGCGCTTCAGGATCCGCTGCGCACCGACGTCGCGCAGGCGATCGCCGAGCTCGGGGTCGCCTCGCAGGAGGCGATCACCGTGGTCGCGGAGTCGCTGCGCGCGCGGACGGGGGTGTTCGGCACGCGTGAGGCGCACGAGGCCATCGGTGGTGTGCAGCCGCTGGTCGACATCATCAACCGGTCCGACACCGCCCTCGAGAAAGCGCTGTTGGCCGGTTTGGACGACCGCGACCGGGTGCTCGCCGAAGAGGTCCGCAGCCGGATGCTGACCTTCGCCGACATCTCGCGGCTCGAGGACCGCGACGCCCAGCGCGTGCTGCGGGGGATCGACCTGCGCGTGCTCGCCCTCGCGCTCAAGGGCGCCGACGAGCAGATCGGCGACGTGATCCGCCGCAACATGACCGAGCGCAACCGAGAGAACCTCGACGAGGAGACGCGGGCGCTCGGACCCGTGCGCATGCGGCAGGTCGACGAGGCTCGTGCCGAGGTCGTGCGTGTCATCCGCGAGCTCGAAGCCGCCGAGGAGATCACGCTCGCACGCGAGGACGACGACGAACTGATCGAGTGATCGCGATGCCGACCGCCCTCCCGGATGCGGTCGGTTACGGCGGGCAGCGCCCGTCGCGATAGTCGGGGAAGAGCACGGATCGCTCGTCGACTTGGCCACGGATCGGCTTCGCCACAACCGCAGGGTGACCACCGTGTCCGATTCCGTCTTCACTCCGCTGGTTCTGCCGCGCGTGGGCGAGGCGCAACCGGACGTTCGGGCTGTCGCCGACAGAGCGCGGGCGCGGGGATACGCCGACGGGTTCGCCGAGGGGCGCCGCGACGCCCGGGTCGAGCTCGAGAGCGAGCGTCTCGCGGCCGAGCGGCGCGTCGCCGCCCGCGACGCCGCAGCCGACGCGGCCCATCGAGCGGCCCTCTCGGCTCTCGGCGAAGCGAGGGCCCGGCTCGACGCCGAGATCGCCGCTCTCGTGGCATCCGACGTGCGACGTCTCGAGGAGCTCGCGATCGAGATGGCCGCCGAGATCTTGCGGACGGAGATGTCGGATGCCGCCCGCTCGGCCGCTCACGCGATGCGGCGGGCCGCCGCTCAGACGCCCCGCGCGGCATGGGTGCGGGTGCACCTGAACGAACGCGACCTGCGCACGCTCCACGATGCGGCCGCCGCGGAACTCGCGGAGGGCGTGGAGGTCGTGGCGGACGCCGACGTGGATCCCGGCGGCGCGATCGTCCGGATCGTGCACGGCAGCGTGGACACGCGGATCGGTGCGGCGCTCGAGCGGGCGCGCGCGGAACTCGCTCTGGACGACGACGGCGAGGCCGGCTCGTGAGCGTCGCCACCCGTCGCTGGGAGCGCGCACTGAGGGCGACCGGTCCGCGCCGCTCGGGGGTCGTGAAGGCCGTGGTGGGTCTCGGCGTGGAGGCTCTCGGCATCCCCGCCGCCGTCGGCGACCGCGTGCGCATCGAAGCCGCCGGCGCCGTCGAGATCGAGGCCGAGGTCGTCGCGGTCGACGGCGAAGCCGTGCGCTGCATGCCGATGGGCCCGATGACCGGTGTGCGCGTCGGCGCGGCGGTGCACCACTCCGCTGCGGCGCTGACGGTGCCGACCGGTCGCGGCCTGCTGGGGCGCGTTCTCGATGGTCTCGGTCGCCCGATCGATGGTCTCGGTCCGCTCGCCGGCGCCCCCGTCGTCGCCCTGGACAACACCGCGCCCAGCGTCATCGGACGCCAGCGGATCGACCGCCAACTGGGGCTGGGGGTGCGCGCGCTCGACACGATGACCCCCGTCGGCGTGGGCCAGCGGCTCGGACTGTTCGCGGGCTCGGGGGTCGGCAAGTCGTCGCTGATGTCGATGATCGCGCGCGGCTCGACCGCCGACGTCACCGTGATCGCGCTGGTGGGCGAGCGCGGTCGCGAGGTACGGGAGTTCCTCGAGGACGACCTCGGTCCCGAGGGCCTCGCGCGCGCGGTGGTCGTGGTGGCCACCTCGGACCAACCGGCGATGGCGCGCCTGCGGTCGGCGTTCGTCGCGACGCGCATCGCCGAGCAGTTCCGCGACGACGGCCTCGACGTGGTGCTGATGATGGACTCGCTCACGCGTGTGGCGATGGCTCAGCGCGAGATCGGGCTGTCTGCGGGAGAACCGCCCGCGACCCGCGGCTACCCGCCTTCCACCTTCTCGGTGCTGGCGGGTCTGCTCGAGCGCGCGGGCACCGGGCCCACCGGGTCGATCACGGGGTTGTACACCGTGCTCGTCGACGGCGACGATCACAACGAGCCGGTCGCCGACGCCGCGCGCGGGATCCTCGACGGGCACGTGGTGCTCGACCGCGGTCTCGCCGTGCGCGGCCACTTCCCGGCGATCGACGTTCTCGGGTCGGTCTCGCGCGTCGTGTCGAAGGTGACCACGCCCGACCAACGCGAGACTGCGGTGACCCTGCGCCGCGTGCTCGCCGCGCGTCGGCAGGCGAACGACCTCATCGACATCGGCGCGTACAAGGCGGGGGCGAACCCGCTCGTGGATGCCGCCCTCGCCCATCAGGGCGCCATCGACGGGTTCCTCACCCAGCGCATGGACGATCTGACCCCGACCGACGACTCCTGGCGGCGGTTGACCGCCCTGACGACCACCTTCGGAGGACTCTCATGACGTTCCCCCTCTCCGGACTGCTGCGTGTGCGCGGCGTGCAGGAGCGCGCCGCGGCCGAGTCGCTGTCACACGCTCGCGCCGAGGCCGTCGCCGCCGAAACGGCGGTCGAGCACGCGGTATCGAGCCTGAGCGACATCGCCACCGAGATCCACGACCCCGCGACGCTGCGGGCGATGGCCGCGGCCCGATCCTCGGGGCAGGCGGCGCTGGCCGACCTGCGTGCTCTCGCGCAGTTGCGACAGGATGCCGCGGAGGCCGCGTCTGCCGCCCACGTCGAGGCCCGCCGCGAGCTCAAGGGACTCGAGCGGCTCGAGAGCGCCCATCGCGCGAGCGAGCTCGCGCAGGAACGGCGCGCCGAACAGAGCGTGCTCGACGAGATCGCCGTGGGACGTGCGGCGCGCGACGCGGGGAGCGCCGCGTGAGCATGCTGCTGGCGACCGCGGGATCGATGCCCGCCTCGCCCCGGGGTGCGCGCTCGACGGGCGAAGGAGCGGCGACCACGGCCACGCGCACGATCTTCGCGGACGCACTGGCCCACGCCGCGGTGAGCCGGGATGATGCGGCCGGTCCGGTTCTCCCGGCCGAGCCGGTGACCGCCGCGGCAGACACCCTCGACGCCTCCGCGGACGGCTCCGATGATCGTCCTGCCGAACCGGCGCCGTCGTCGGGGTCGGAGGCCACGGCGTTCGGGGCCGAAGCCGTGACCGGTATGGCGATACCCGCTTCCATGGCGGTCCGGACGGACGTCGTTCCGGCGGTCGGGAGCTCCGCGTCGCACACCGCCGCGACGGAGCCGATCGCGGCAGCCGTTGCGGGGGAGCCGTTCGCGCAGACCCCTCCTGCGGCAGCCGGAGCGCCGGAGACCCGACCCCTCGTCGGAGTGCCCCTCGCCGGGATCGCCTCCGACGGCGCGAGACCCGCGGCCGACGGTCGCGAAGACGCGGCGCTCGTCGCGCTCGCCGCGGGGAACGGCGCCGAGAGATCGTCCGATCCGACGACGTGTGCAGCGGTCACGGCCGACACCCGCGCGAACGCCGCCCTGCCGACATCGGCGCGGCCCGGTGCCGCCGTCGCTTCCCCCCGCGAGACCGCGACGGCGGTACCGCCGTCGACCGCGAGCGTCCTCGAGGCACCTCCCGGGCTCGAGGCTCCGCGGGCCGCGTCGGCATCCACCGCCCCGCCGGTCCGTGCCCTTCTCCCGGCCGCCGCCGCGGGACCGGCGGTCATGCCCGAGGCGGCGCCCTCCGGCGGGGTCGTCGTCACCGGGCTCGCCCTCGCCGCCGCGCCGGAGGACGCACCGGCTCGACATGAGGCGGCGCCGTCGGTGGCGGCGACCGCCGGGCCGACCGGCGTCGCGGCGACCCCGCCCCTCTCGACATCCGTTCCGCTCGCACCCGCCCCGGCCGAGACCGCCGCGCCGACCTCGGCCCAGCGGTCGATCGCCGCTCAGGTCGCACCCGCGATCGTGCACATCGCGCAGCGCCCGGCGGGCACCCACCGGATCACGCTGACCATCACCCCCGAAGCGACGGGACCGGTGACCGTGCGCGCCCACATCGGGCCCGGGGGCGAGGTGCGCATCGACCTGGCGGGTGCGACCGAGGCGGGCCGCGACGCCCTGCGCGCCATGGTCGCCGACCTCCGCCGCGACCTGGCCGCCGTCAACCCCCACGCTCATCTCAGCGTGGGGTCCCCCCTCTCCGCCGACGCCGGAACCGGCGACCGCGGCGCCCCCTCCGAGAACGGGTCCGACCCGTCCGACCCCGGGCGCGGCTCCCGACCCGGCGACACCGCCCCGTCGGCATCCACCCGCCCTGCCGCCCGTCTCCTGCCCGCGCTCTCGCACGTCGTCCCCGGCGGCGGGCTCGACATTCTCGTCTGAGAGGACCGCTATGCCCGTCACCGCCGTCACCGGCTCACCCGCCCCGATCCCCGCGAACACGACCACCGCGACGACGACCGCCGCCCCGGCGAAGAAGGGGCTCGACAGCGAGGTGTTCATGAAGCTGCTCGTCACCCAGCTGACGAACCAGGACCCGTCCACCCCGATGGACACCAACCAGATGATCTCGCAGACCACGCAGCTGGCGATGATGGAGCAACTGACGGCGATGAGCCGCACCTCCACCGAGGCTTTCGCCCTCGACATGCGCCAGGCCGCCTCGACGCTCATCGGCCAGCAGGCCGGCTACCTCGACGCGAAGGGCGCCGCCGTCACCGGGATCGTGACGAAGGTGAGCTTCGACGGCCCCATCCCGCAGGTCACGATCGGCGACGCGACCGTCGCGCTCGATGAGATCACCTCCCTCGCCACCGCCCGGACCGGCACGTCCGCCTGACCACCCACACGAAAGAGACCTCCATGCTCCGTTCCCTCTCGTCCGGCATCTCCGGACTCCGTGCGCACCAGACCATGCTCGACACCACGGGCAATAACATCGCCAACGTCAACACCGCGGGCTTCAAGGGGGCCTCGGTGCTCTTCCAGGACACGCTGTCCCAGGCGGTCGGTGGGGCCGCGATCCCGGGCGCCGACGCCGGAGGCCGCAACCCCGCTCAGGTCGGACTCGGCGTGCAGGTCGCCGGAATCCGCACGAACTTCAGCCAGGGCGCCGCGCAGACCACCGGCCGCGGCGGCGACCTGATGATCCAGGGCGACGGGTTCTTCGCGGTGCGCTCGGGCGGAGAGACCCTCTACACGCGCGCCGGTGGCTTCGGCTTCGACGGCGCCGGCAACATGGTCACCGCCGACGGCGCGTTCGTGCAGGGATGGACCGCCCAGAACGGCGTCGTGGCCACCGGCCAGGCCGCGGGCACCATCTCTCTGCCGCAGGGGGCGGTCTCGCCGGCGCGGGCGACGACGGCGGCGACCGTCACGGGCAACCTGCCCTCGTCCGCGGCCGTCGGCGACCAGCTCGTGCGCGATATCGACGTCCACGACGCCCAGGGTGCCGCCAGGACCCTCAGCCTCACCTTCACCCGGACCGCGACGGGCTGGGACGTCACCGAACCCGCGAGCGGTGCGACCGGCACCCTGTCGTTCACCGACGGGCGCCAGACCGCAGGACTCACTCTGAACGCCGGCGGCGTCGCCGTCGACCTCACCGCGGTCACCGGCTTCGCCGACATGAGCACGGTCGCGATCACCTCGCAGGACGGTGCCGCGGCCGGCACCCTGCAGTCGTACTCGATCACGGGGGACGGCTCGATCGTCGGCACCTTCTCGAACGGCCGCACCGAGACCCTGGCGAAGGTCGCGATGGTGACCTTCGCCAATGCCGAAGGACTCGAGAAGGTCGGCGGGACGGCGTATCGCGCGACCGTCAACAGCGGCGGTGCGCAGATCGGCGAGGCCGGGCAAGCCGGCTTCGGCAAGCTCGTCTCGGGCTCGCTCGAGATGAGCAACGTCGATCTCTCGCAGGAGTTCACCAACCTCATCGTCGCCCAGCGCGGGTTCCAGGCGAGCGCACGCATCATCACCACGAGCGACGAGGTGCTGCAGGAGCTCACCAACCTCAAGCGCTGACCCTCCGCCCCTCGACGGCGCGGCCCACCCGAGTTACCCCCGGTGGGCCGCGTCGCGATAGTCGGGGCCGTCCCCTCACCCCTCGACCGGAGATCTCCCGATGATCACGCTCACCCGTCTCGACCACACGCGATTCGCGGTGAACCCCGATCTGATCGAGCGGGTGCACGAGTCGCCCGACACCACGCTGCACATGGTCGACGGTCGCGTCTACAACGTCGAAGAGAGCCTCGACGAACTCATCGACCGCATCGTCGCCTACCGCGCGCGCGTGCTCGCCGCGGCATCCGCCCTCTCGGTCCCGTCGGAGCGCTGACATGGACATCGCTTTCGTCGTCGGTGTCGTCGTCGCCTTCGGCGCCCTGTACGCCATGATCACGATGGAGGGCGCTCACCTGAGCGCGCTCCTGCTGCCGGCCCCGATGATCCTCGTTCTCGGCTCGACCATCGGCGTCGGCATCGCCAGCCACACGTTGCGCGACGCGATCGCGGCTTTCGGCTCGCTGGGGCGGATGGCGCGTGGACCGCGCTCCACCCCGGCCACCGTGATCCCGATCCTCGTCGCCTACGCCGAGAAGGCGCGGACCGAGGGGCTGCTGCGTCTCGAGGACGAGCTCGACGCCGCCCCCGACGACTACACCCGCCGCGCCGTGCAGGCGGTGGCCGACGGCGTCGACGCCGAGGAGCTGCGCACGCTGATGGACGACGAGATCGTCACCGAGGCGGCGCGCAACCGCGTGGCCGCGCGCTTCTTCTCCGCGCTCGGCGGGTACGCGCCCACGATCGGCATCGTCGGAACGGTCGTCTCTCTCACGCACGTGCTCGAGAACCTCAACAAGCCCGATGAGCTCGGACACATGATCGCCGCCGCCTTCGTCGCGACCCTCTGGGGTCTGTTGTCGGCCAACTTCATCTGGAACCCCATCGCGGGGCGGCTGAACCGCATGGCCGCCGTCGAGCAGGAGCGCATGACGCTCGTGAGCGAAGGGATCCTGGCCATCCAGGCCGGGAGCGCGCCGCGCCTGGTCGAGGAGCGTCTGCTGGCGCTGACCACCTACAAGCCGAAGAAGAAGAAGGAGCCCCGACCCGACAAGGTCACCGCGACGGGGGATGCCGAGTGAGCAGCAGCCGACGCGCGCGCGGCCGCGGCCACGACGAGGGCGAGCACGACGAGCCCGACGAGCGCTGGGCCGTGTCGTACTCCGACATGGTGACGGTGCTGATGTGCCTGTTCATCGTGTTGTACGCGGTGTCGATCGTCGACGACACCAAGTACGAGCAGCTCAAGAACGGTCTCGCCGAGGCGTTCGGCCAATCCCAGACGCCGGGCGGCGGCGACTTCACCGAGGGTCTCGTGATCCCGCCCGAGCTGCTGGTCGAGGAGGGCGTCGAAGACGTCGCGGCGCGTGCTGCTCGCGAACGCGACGACCTCGAGCAGATGAAGCAGCAGATCACGTCGGCGCTGGCCGCTCAGGGACTGGCGGGGACGGTCGACTTCGTCATCGACGAGCGCGGACTGAAAGTGGGCCTCGTCGGCGCCGAGACGTTCTTCACCGACAACCGCACCGACCTGTCGGCCAAGGCGGATGCCGTCCTCGACGCGATCGGCGACGTGCTGGCCGCCGCGGGAAACCCCCTCAGCATCGAGGGTCACGCCGACCATCGCGCGGCGGTCGCGCCCTACGAGAGCAACTGGGAGCTCAGCAGCGGACGCGCCACCAAGGTCGCGCGTTATCTCGTCGAGCACGAGGGCATCGCCGGTTCCCGGGTGCAGGCGGTCGGCTACTCCGATCAGCGTCCGCTCGTCGAGGGCGACACCGCGGAAGATCTGGCGGCGAACCGCCGCGTCGACATCGTCGTGCAATCCACCGAGGAGGAGCAGGTGCGTGCCCTCATCCCCGGACTCGTCCAGACAGCTCCGCGGGGGTGACCCTCGTGACGACCAGCCCCCAGGAGACCGCCATGTCGACGACCGCCGTTCGAAACGACCCGTTGCGCCGCTATCCCGCCTACGACTTCGGTCGCCCCGCTCAGCTGGGGCGAGAGCACCGGCGTCGGCTCGAGGCGGCCTTCGAGGCGTTCGCGCGCCAGTGGGCCTCGCAGTTGACCGGCAAGGTCCGCATGCGCACCCATCTCACGCTCGAGGGGGTGGAGTCGATGTCGTACCAGGAGTACGCCGACACCCTCCCGACGACGACCGCGATGGTCACCGGTGCGACCGCAGGGCGCGACGAGCCCGGGGTCGTGCAGTTCGATCTGGGCGTGGCGCTGGCGTGGGTCGTGCAGATGCTCGGCGGGAGGAGCAACGCGCCGATCGAGCCGCGCTCCCTCACCCCCATCGAGTCGGCGTTGATCCGTCAGCTCATGGACCGCACCTTCGAGCTGCTGACGACGAGCCTGGGCATGCTGCTCTCGAATCCGCTCACGTACGCCGGCCTGCACGACAACCCGCAGTACCTGCAGGTCATCTCGCCTGGCGAGGCCGTCATCGTCGCGCGGTTCGACATGCGGATGGGGGAGTCGCACTCGACCGCGACCGTCATGCTGCCCACCGTCGTCGTCGACCGACTCGCCGAGAGCGAACGCGACGCCGCCTCGGCCCACCGGGCGGGTGCGACAGTGGACCAGGTCCTCGGTGCCCCACTGGAGGTGTCGCTGCGCGTCGCGCCGCGGGTCATCGGGGCCGGCGAGGTCCTGAACCTCGCCCCGGGCGACCTGCTGCGTTTCTCGCACCCCGAGACCAAGCCCTTCGAGCTCGTCGTCGGCGACACCCCGATCGCGCGCGCCGTTCCCGGTTCCCAGGGGTCGCGGCTCGCGTGCACGATCACCACCATCCTCGAGGAGACCACCCGATGAGCACCTTCCACGCCGCCGCCATGGCCGCCGCGATCGCGGCGAAGCTCCCCTTCGGCTTCCCCGTGCTGCCCACGCCCTCCACCGACCCGGGGGCGACCGGCACCGCGGTCGTCGTCGCGTTCAGCGGTGCCCCGGGCGCGAGCATCGCGATCCAGGTCGCCGACACCGCGGCCCTCGACGACGGCTCGAGCGACCGACAGCTGTCCGACCGTCTGCACCCCGCTTTCGAAGCGGCCGTGGCCGTCCTCGGAGCCGGCACGCTCGGCGAGGGGGAGGAGACGGATGCCGCGAGCGTCTTCTCCGACGCCGGCGTCCAGGTGTTCGATCTCGTGCGTGAAGACGGCAGCACCGTCGCGCGCGCGGCCATCCGCATCGACGATGCCCGCGCGGCGGCATCCACGGCGGGCCCCGTCCGGCTCAGCCGCATCGCCGGGGTCGAGATGGAACTGGTGGTCGAGATCGGACGCACCCGACTCCCCGTGCGAGACGTGCTGAGCCTCGAGCCGGGTCACGTCGTCGAGTTGGACCGCGCGGCGGGGTCCCCCGCCGACATCACCCTCAACGGGCGCCTCATCGGCCACGGTACGGTCGTCGTCGCCGACGGTGACTTCGCGGTGCGCGTCGAGCGCATCATCGACCAGGCCGGGACCGACTGAACGTGGACGAGCTGCTCCTCGCGGCACGCACCGTCGTCTCGCTCGCCGCGGTGGTGGGGCTCCTGCTCTTCTTGGCCAAGCGCGTGCAGAAGGGACAGGCGGCGGGCGACGGGCCGTTCTCGGCGCTCGTGCCCCGGCGACTCGGCCGGCTGCGCAACCTCCCGGGTCTGTCCTCCCGGCTGAACACGGCGTCCCCCTCCCGTCCGCGCGCGGAGAAGATCACGGTCGTCGCCCGCACCGGTCTCGGCGGCCGTGCCCAGCTCGTCGTGGCGGAGTTCGGGGGTATCCGGTACGTGCTGGGCGTGAGCGAGAAGGGCATCGACGTGGTCGACACGCAGGAGGTCCCGATCGAGCACGACGCTCACGCAGAGAACATCGTGACGCTGACGGATGCCGGCAGCCCGCGGGACGGCGAGAGCTCCGGGGTTCACGCGGCCTGAGCGGTTACCGCGCGCGGGCCACGTCGCGATAGTCGGTCGCGAGCACGGATCGCTCGACCCCTGGCTACGGATCGGCCTCGTCACCCACGCACGGAGTGCCGTCTTGCCCGTCCCCTCGTCGCGCCCCGCGCCCCGCCGACCTCGGCGTTCCCACGGGCATCGGGGTGCCGGCATCCTGGGTCTGCTCGCTCTCGTGGCGGTGCTGTTCGTCAGTGAGGTCGTCACGACAGGCGCGGCCGCGGCGACCACGGGGGAGCCGGGCGGCGTCAGCATCAACGGCATCAACGCGACGCCCTCCGACAGCGTCACGACGCTGCTGGGGATCACCGTGCTCAGCGTGGCGCCGGCCCTGCTGCTGATGATGACGAGCTTCACCAAGATCTTCGTGGTGCTCGCGCTGACGCGGAACGCGCTCTCGCTCCCGTCGATCCCGCCGAACCAGGTGCTGGCGGGGCTCAGCCTCTTCTTGACGCTGTTCATCATGTGGCCGGTGCTGACCGAGATCAACCAGCTCGCCGTCGCGCCGTTCACCGCGGGGCAGCTCGACTTCGGGCAGGCCTTCGACGCCGCGCAGGCTCCGCTGCGCACGTGGATGCTGCACTTCACGCGCGAAGAGGACATCGCGTTGATGCACCGCGCCGCGCAGATGGCGAACCCGGACACCCCCGAGGTCATCCCCCTGTACACGCTCATCCCGGCGTTCATGCTGAGCGAACTGCGTGCCGCGTTCGTGATCGGGTTCATCGTGTTCATCCCGTTCCTCGTGATCGATCTCGTCGTCTCGAGCGCGCTGATGTCGATGGGCATGATGATGCTGCCGCCGGTCATGATCTCGCTGCCCTTCAAGATCCTGCTGTTCCTGCTCGTCGACGGGTGGGGGCTGGTGGTCACCTCGCTGGTGCAGTCGTATCGAGGTGGCACGTGAACCCCGAGGCGGTCATCGACATCGGTGCGAGCGCCCTCATGCTCGCGGCCAAGCTCAGCGCTCCGCTGCTCGTCACCGCCCTCGTGGTCGGATTCGCCATCTCGCTCCTGCAGTCGATCACGCAGGTGCAGGAGATGACGATGTCGTTCGTGCCGAAGCTGCTGGCGGTCGGGATCGCGCTCATGGTCTGCGGGAATTGGATGATCGCCGAGACCGTCGCTTTCACGCACGAGCTCTTCGGGCGCCTCCCCTCGCTCCTGAACGGCGGCGGATGAACATCCCCATCGACTTCACGTGGCTCGAGGCGACGGCTCTCGCGATCGTGCGCATCACGGCGTTCCTCGTGATCGCGCCGCCTTTCAGCCACGGCTCGATCCCCGCTCGAGTGCGCGCGATGCTCGGGGTGGGGCTCGGGCTGGCGGTGTCGCCCGTCGTCGTTCCGGGCTATCAGCGCCTGGACACCGGGAGCTTCCTGTTCGCGGCCGCGGGGCAGGTGCTCGTCGGGGCGCTGCTCGGTTTCCTCGTCCTGGTGCTCTTCAGCGCGGTCCAGGGCGCGGGATTCCTCGTCGACACCTTCGGCGGGTTCCAGCTCGCCCAGGCCTACGACCCGGGCATGAACGTCAACGGCGCGCAGTTCACCCGTCTGTTCCAGATGACGGCCATCCTGTTGCTGTTCACGTCGGATGCGTACCAGCTCGTGCTCGGCGGCCTGTTCCGCTCTTTCGATGCGGTCTCCGTCGCGGGCATGATCGATCTGTCGCGGCCCGCCGAGGTGCTGACCTCCGCGGTGGGGCAGATGCTGCTCAGCGCCGTGCAGATCGCGGGTCCGCTTCTGATCGTGCTGTTCCTCGCCGACGTCGGACTCGGTCTCGTGTCGCGCGTGGCTCCCGCCCTCAACGCCTTCGCCCTGGGCTTCCCCATCAAGATCGCGCTGACCTTCCTGCTGGTGGGCTTCGTGTTCGCAGCCTTGCCCTCGGTGGTGTCCGCCATCGCCGACGAGGCCGCCCGGCTCGTGATCGGGGTGAGCGAATGAGCGGGACGGATGCCGGGGAGCGCACCGAGAAGGCGACTCCGGAGCGACTGAAGAAGGCGATTGCGAAGGGACGCATCGGTCGCAGTCAGGACTTCACCGCGTGGGTGGGGATCGGTGCAGCCGCCGTGATGATGCCCGCGACGTTGTCCTCGGCCTCTGCGGTGCTGACGGAGCAGACCCTGCGCGTGGGAGCGGTCGCGCAACACCCGACGGTGGATGCCGCCGTCGAGTCGCTGGGCGCGGCGATCGCCTCGGTCGGTCAGGTGCTCCTGCCGCTCCTGGTCGTCGTGCTCGGGGCCACTACCCTCACGGCGATCGCCCAGGGCGGCATCCATCTGCGGGGCATCCCCGCGCGCGTGGAGCAATTCGACCTGATCGCGGGCCTCGCTCGCACCGTCGGCGTCGCGGCCCTCTGGGAGGGGATCAAGGCGCTGCTGAAGACCGCGGCGATCGGCGCCGCGCTGTGGAGCGTGGTCGCCGGTCTCGTGCCGATCCTCATGGGCAGCGGTCGCCACCGCATCGCGTGGCTGCTCGAGGTGGCGGGCCAGGCGGTGGCGACGCTGCTCCAGGTGGCGGTGGTCGTGGGCCTGCTGCTGGCGGCGATCGACGTCTTCGTCGTGATCTCGCGCAACCGCAAGCACACTCGCATGACCAAGCAGGAGGCGCGCGACGAGCACAAGAAGAGCGAGGGCGACCCGCTCATCCGCTCGCAGCGCCGAGCGCGTCAGCTCGCGGTGAGCCGCAACCGCATGATCGCCGCGGTGGCCGACAGCGACGTGGTGCTCGTGAACCCGACGCATATCGCTGTCGCTCTGCGCTACGTGCCGGGGACGTCGGCTCCCCGAGTCGTCGCCAAGGGCGCCGGCGTCATCGCGCAGAAGATCCGCGAGCGCGCACAGGAAGCCGGAGTGCCTCTCGTGCGCGACGTCCCGCTCGCGCGGGCTCTGCACGCGAGCGTGGAGGTCGGCCGCGAGATCCCGGAAGAGCTCTACACGGCGGTGGCGCAGGTCCTCGCCTTCATCCAGCACCTGAAGAACAGGGGCTCGCGTACGGGGACGTTCGAGATGCCCCTGGCAGCCCTGACCGGACGCGGCCTGTAGCCGCCCCAGAACCATGACACGAAGGAAGCGCACCGCATGATCGGTCAGTTGTTGTCGAAGGGCGCCGTCCCGGTCGGCGTGGTGGGAATCATCCTGCTGCTCATCGTCCCCATCCCGGTGGGACTGCTCGATCTGCTCATCGTGACCAACATCGCCTTCGCCCTGCTGATCCTGCTGACCGCGATGTTCGTGAAGAAGCCGCTCGATTTCTCGGTCTTCCCGAGCCTGCTGCTGGTGGCGACGCTGTTCCGTCTCGGCCTCAACGTCGCCTCGACGCGTCTGGTCCTGAGCGAGGCGCACGCGGGGCAGGTGATCCAGGCGTTCGGGCAGATCACGATCAGCGGGTCGCTGGTGATCGGCTTCGTCATCTTCCTGATCCTCGCCGTCATCCAGTTCGTCGTCGTCACCAAGGGCGCCGAACGCGTCGCCGAGGTGGGCGCCCGCTTCACCCTGGATGCCATGCCGGGCAAGCAGATGGCCATCGACGCCGACCTCAACGCCGGGCTCATCACCGATGAGCAGGCCCGTGCGCGCCGCGCCGAGGTGGCGGCGGAGGCCGATTTCTACGGGGCGATGGACGGTGCGAGCAAGTTCGTCAAGGGTGACGCGATCGCCGGGATCGTCATCCTCGTCATCAACTTCGTGGGCGGCATCATCATCGGCATGACCATGCACGGCATGGCCATCGACAAGGCCCTCGAGACCTACAGCCTTCTCACGATCGGCGACGGGTTGGTCACCCAGATCCCCGCCCTGCTGATGGCGGTGTCCACGGGCATGATCGTCACGCGCGAGAACGCCGAGGCCGAGCTCGGTCGTGCGGCCGGCCGCCAGCTCCTTCAGTCGCGCACCGCCCTGTTGATCACGGCGATGGCGGCCATCGCGATGGGTCTGATCCCCGGCATGCCGTTCCTGGCCTTCCTGGCGATCGGTGCGGCTTTGCTGTTCGCCGCTTCACGGGTCAAGGCGAACACCGACCGCGCGGCCGCCGACGTGGCCGACGCCGAGGCGCGCGAACGGGCGGAGGCGGCTGCGACGGAGGGCCCCGACGACCTCATGGACACCATGCGCGTGCACGCCCTGGAGATCTCCCTCGCCCCGGACATCGTCGACCTCGCGGCGGGCGGCGCCGGCGACCTGCTCTCCCGGGTGAAGTCGCTGCGGCGGAAGGTGGCCCTCGAGCTCGGAACGCTCATGCCGCCCGTGCGCACGCGTGACAACGTGGGGCTTCCCGCCGAGACCTACGCGATTCTGGTCGCCGGCATCGAGGTGGGCCGCGGCGTCGTTCCTCGCGGACACGTCCTCGCCATCGGCGCGGGGCTGCAGCACCTCCCGGGCACCGCCGTCGTCGATCCGGTGTTCGGTCTGGACGGCAAGTGGGTGCCGACCGAGATGTCGCACGCCGCCGACATGGCGGGAGCCACCGTCATCGACCGGGTCAGCGTCATCATCACGCACCTGTCCGATATCGTCCACGCGCACGCGCACCGCCTGCTCTCACTCGAAGACGTCCGTCAGCTCACCGACCACCTGAAGCAGACCCAGCCGAGCGTCGTGGAGGAGCTGACGCCCGCGCTGCTCCCGCTCGCGCTCGTCCAGCGCGTCCTCGCCAGCCTGCTCGCCGAGCGCGTTCCGATCAACGACCTCGGCCGCATCTACGAGTCGCTCGCTCTGCGCGCCAAGTCGACGACAGAGGTGCCCGCGCTCGTCGAGGCCGCTCGCGCGGCTCTCGGACCGGCGATCTCGGCGCGCTTCGCCCAGGACGGGCGCCTGCGCGTGGTGATGTTCGACACGCTCCTCGAGCAGCAGATGCTCGAGGGGCTGCGGCACGTGGAGGGTCGCGCGCAGATCGTGTTGAACGCCGACCAGACGATGCAGCTGATGGAGGGTGTCCGCCGCGTGATCGCCGACATCGACCCCGTGGGTGGCGAACCGGTGCTCGTGTGCGCGCCGTCACTGCGTCAGGGGGTGCGGGCGCTTCTGGCCGGGCAGGTGGCGGGCATGCCGATCCTGTCGTACGACGAAGCAGCCGCGGGCGGGTTCGCGACCGACGTGGTCGGCGTCGTCCGCCCGGTGCAGGCCGCCCTCCCGTCGTCCTAAGCGGAGCGAGAACACTCGTAACCGAGAAGAAAAGGTAGTCTGGCGGGGGACGGCGCCGCGGGCGCACCAGCCACGGAAGGCGGCCACACGCACATGCTCGTACTCACTCGACGCCCCGGCGAGAGCATCATGATCGGCGACGACGTGACGGTGACGGTCCTCGGGGTGACGGCGACCGGCGTGCGCATCGGCATCGACGCCCCCCGCGATAGGCGCATCCACCGCAGCGAGATCGTCGTGGCGGTGTCGAATGAGAATCAGGATGCCATCTCCGCGTCGCGATCCGTGAACGCCGAGACGGCCGTGCTCGACGCCCTCCGCGGCGGAGCGCGCGTCGAGGCATCGGACTGACGGGTTACTCGCGCGTCGCCGCGTCGCGATAGTCGGTCCCGTGGTGGGCGTACCCTCCCCACGACTCGACCCGAACGAGGTGACCCACGTGTCCGCTACCGACCTGAGCATGCAGCTGCTGCGTCAGCGTGAGGTGCTCGAGCTGATGCTCTTCAAGCTCGAAGAACTCGAGATGCTCCTGTCTACGGGACGCACGCGCTGGATCGCGCACGCCACCGCCGAGGTCGATCGCGTGGCCAAGGCTCTCACCGCGGGCACCATCGAGCGCGACACCCTCTTCGTCGACGTCGCCGCCGAATGGGGAGTCCCCGAGGCGACCTCCCTACGCGAGCTCATCGATGTGGCACCCACCGACGCGTGGCGTGAGGTCCTGGGATCGCATCACGAAGCCCTGTCGAGCCTCGCCGCGGAGATCGCGGAGAAGAAGGGGTCGGTCAACCAGCACCTGCGTACGGCCCTGCGGGTCACGCAGGAGACGATCGCGGGCCTCGGCGAACCCACCGGCGAGTACGCAGCGAGCGGTTCCCGCGTCGCGGGCGCCGGGTCCCGACTGCTCGACGTGCAGGTGTAGACGATGTCGACGTTCGCAGGGCTCCAGGTGGCCGCCACCGGTCTCGCCGCCGCGCGCGCAGGCATGACCGTCACCGGTCAGAACATCGCCAATGAGACCACCCCGGGCTACACCCGCCAGCGCCTCGAGCAGTCGTCGGTGAGCGCGTCCGGTGCGGCCGGACTGTGGGCCACGGGGTTCTCCGTCGGCGGCGGTGTCTCCGTGCAGGGCATCGCCCGCCTCGGCGACGAGGTTCTCGACGCGCGCGTCCGCGATGCCCTCTCGGCATCCGGATTCTGGTCGGCCCGGTCCTCTGCGGCCCAGAAGGCCGAAGCCCAGATGGCCGAGCCGACGAAAGACGGTCTGGCCGCTCACCTGAATCGCTTCTGGTCCGGATGGTCCGATCTCGCCAACACCCCCGAGCCGGCGGCCGCGCAGGTGGTCCTCACCAACGCCGGGGTGCTCGCCGCGCAGATCGCCGCCGGCTATGACGCCGCGGCCGGGCAGTGGTCCGACCTGCGTGCGCAGATGGATCGCGACCTCGCGGTCGTGAACGTCACCGCGAGCCAGGTCGCCACGCTGAACGGGCAGATCCGCTCGGCCCTGCAGTCCGGGCGCACCGCGAACGAGCTCATCGATCAGCGAAACGTCCTCGCCCAGCAGCTGTCCACGACCATCGGTGCGACGGGTCGGGTCGAAGACGACGGCACGCTCACCCTGCGGATCGACGGCAACGCGCTCGTCAGCGGGGACTCGAGCCGCACCTTGACGATCGCGGGGCCGCGCGCTCTCGCGGATGCCGGGAGGATCACCCTCGCATGGTCGGATCGTCCGGGTGTGCCCGTCGCCGTCACGGGCGGGTCCGTGGGAGGGGCGATCGGCGTGCTCGCGCCGGCTTCCGACGGGGGTACTCTCGCGCGCGTGGCCGACGCCTACAATGCGACAGCCACGGCGCTCGCGCAGGCGGTCAACGAGATCCATCGGTCGGGGCAGACCCGGACGGGCGCCGCCGGGGGAGACTTCTTCGCACTCGCCGCGGACGGGCCCGCAGCCCTCGGACTGTCCGTGGTCCCCACCTCCCTCGACCAGCTGGCTCTGGCTGCGCCCGGCGCGGGAGCCCTCGACACCTCGGTGGCCGATCGCATCTCGACCCTGGCCACCGCGGCCACGGGACCCAGCAAGGGGTGGGCGAGCTTCGTGACCGGTTTCGGGGTCTCCGTCGCCGGCGATGTGCAGCGCGCCGATACGGCGGACCGCAGCGCGATCGCCGCCGTCTCGGGCCAGCAGTCCCACGCGTCGGTCGACGGAGACGAAGAGACCATCAGCCTTCTCACGTATCAGACGGCGTACCAGGCGGCGGCCCGGGTGCTCACCGCCGTCGACGAGGCGCTCGACATCCTCATCAACCGCGTCGGCCTGGTCGGCCGCTGATCCGGGAGCCATCGTGATCGGACGAATCACCAGCAGCACCGTCAACCAACAAGCGCTGCGCACTCTTCAGGCGGGCCTGGCCGACCGCGCACGCCTGCAGGACAAGGCGACCTCGCAACTCGCGATCCGTACCCCCAGCGAAGACCCGACGGTCGCAGCGGCGATCCTCGGTGTGCACGGCGAGCAGGCGCGCGCGTCGCAGTACGCTCGCAACATCAGCGACGCACTGACGTGGGTCACGACGGCCGACACCGCGTTGGGCGCCAGCGTCGACCTTCTCAACAGAGCGCGCGATCTCACCGCCCAGGGCGCGAATTCCGGGGCACTCAGTCCCGCCGCACGCGACTCGATCGCCGCCGAACTCGAGAGCGTGAGCCGCGAGCTCCTCGCGCACGCCAACACCACCGTGCTCGGTCGTACGGTGTTCGCCGGTACCGACGACAGCGGTCGAGCCTTCGATTCCGCCACCTTCGCGTTCACCGGCGTGCCGGGATCGACGGTCGATCGTCGTATCTCGGAGAACGAGACGGTGCGGGTCGACCTCGACGGTGCGGACGCATTCGGGGTCGGGGGGTCCAGCGTCTTCGCGACCCTGCAGGGGATCGCCGCAGATCTGCGGGCGGGTACCGAGGTGGGCTCACGCCTCGCCGAGGTGGACGTTCACCTGAAACAGCTGGTCACAGCGCGGGGAGTCACGGGTGCCCGGCAGGCGCAGATCGAGCGCGCGCAGGCCACGAACGCGAGCGTGGGTGTCGACCTCGAGGCGCGTCGTGCCGAGGTCGAGAACGTCGACACCCTGGAGGTCTACATCGCGCTGCAGTCCGCCGAGCTCGTGTACCAGTCCGCCCTGCAGGTCACCGCCAAGACCCTGCAGACCACTCTCTTGGAGTTCGTGAGATGACGACCGCCCATCCCCTCGTGAGCCTGGACGTCGACTTCGCGGCGTCGCTACCCGGTCTCGAGCCGCGAACGTCCTTCCGTCTCGAGTCGATCGACGCAGCGGAGGGGTTGTACGCCCTGCGCTCCACGATCGACGACCTGCGCCTGTTCCTCCTCGACCCCGTGAGCGGCGGTCTGGACTACCGACCGCGCCTTCCCGCGGCCGCTCTCGCCGACATCGGGGCGGCGGCCGATGAGGCGCGGATGTTCGTCGTCGCGAACCCCGGAGAGGACGGCGTCTCCGTCAATCTGCGAGCGCCGATCCTCATCAACGCGCGGACGGGGGCGGCTGCACAGGTCATCTTCGACGACACGACGTATCCGATCCGCGCCCGTCTGGCTGCGTGATCCGTCATGGCGGCGAGGGTACGTCGTCACGTGACGATCGCGCGCCGAGACAGCGAGTAGGATCGTCGCGAATACGAGCAGAAACGACGATTCGCCCCCGCGACCCGAAACGCGGTGGCGGCGCCCGTCCGACGGCCGAGGCTTCACCGCACCCGTCCGTCCATCCCGGTTCGGTCCACCCGAAGGACACGGCCGACGACGTGCGCATCGCGACCGGCGAGGCAACCCCTCTTCCTGTGGCGACGACGACGCATACGTTCGTAACCGAGCACAAGAGAAGGGGTGGTGAGCAATGCCCGTCAGAGGAACCGATGAGCCCAAGGTGAGCAAGAGAGAGTTCATCCAGCGCGTATCCCAGCGCGCCGGATTGTCTCCGAAGGTCACGCAGGTGGCATACGAGGCGATCTTCGGGGAGATTCTCGACCTCGTGAACGCCGGCAACCGCGTCACGTTGACGGGGTTCGGGAAGTTCTACGCGCAGTCGCACAAGGGTCACAATGTCGTGCTGAACATTCGCGACAATCCCGAGAGCCGGGGTCGCGTCGACGACTACAGCGTGCTGAAATTCTCGGCGACTCGTGAGGTCAACAAGAAGGTGACACAGCCCCGCGACCTGGGCGAGGCACGGCGTCAGCGCTCGAACGAATAGCTGGCCTGTCCGATGAGGGTGAGGCTGATGCGGGCCGGGAGTTCTTCCGGGACCTCTTCGTCTTCGTCCAACGCCTCGATCTTCTGCACGGGGACCGAGAGGGTGCCATCGTCTTCGAAGACGACGTCCCGGGGAATGAACGAGAAGAACAGCACACGGTGGGTGCTGCGCAACTCGATGGTGCGGCTCGCGTCGCTGCGCTCGTGGAGGTTCAGGACCGATTCGTCCGCGAGGACGGAACCGTCGGGGTACGTCGCTTCGACCCGGTAGGTGCTCGGCTCGACCGCCTTGATGTTGAGGTCCTCGACGATGTCGGCGAATGTGGCGTCGGGGTGGTTCATCTCGAACGCGATCGCGCGCAGGTGGTCGTAGGTGAGGTTGACACGACGTGAGAACAGCGCGGCGTTCTCGATCTCGGACGCGGCGGCGTGCGGTGCCTGGTCGAGGAGGTACTCTCGCACATCGTCGGGGCTCGGGTAGTCGAATCGCATGTGGTAGTGGAACCGACCCGGTCGGTTGACGATGTAGTGGCTGACGTCCTGCACGTCGTTGACCGTGAGGCAGTAGATCCGTTTGACCGAGGACGTCCCGTCGAACAGGGTCAGGAACTGGTTCTGGCGGTTGGGGCCGTCGAGCGGACCGCGGCCCGATGAGAAGGTCTTCTCGAACTCGTCGAAGATGACGAGACATTCGTCGAGGGTGTCGAGGAAGTCGACGATGCCCTCGGCGTCCTCGCTGACGAGCACGACCGGAATGCCGCTCTCGATCGCGCGCGCGGCCAGCATGCGCAGGAACATGGACTTTCCCTGCCCTTTGTTGCCCGAGAGCATCACGCCCAGGTTGCGTTCGAAGCGCGCGTACGTGCGGAAGATCTTGTCGACCTTGGCCTCGCGGCGGCCGTAGACCTTTTCCGACCCGACGCCGAGGTTCTCGGTGCGTTGGAGGCTGAAGCCCTCCTTGATGCTGTAGCGCACCCGATACGTGCCGAGGGGAAGCGAGTCGTGAGCCTGGACGGCGGAGTCGTAGACCCGAACCTGTCCGCCGGTTTCGATGTAGGTACTGCTCACTGTGTCGGGCTCCTGTGGGGGAAAAGGGCGTGTCGAGGGGCCTGTCCCTGTCTGAGATTTACATTAGCGTCTTCTCATCTTTGTGTGAGGATTGCCCGAATTTTGACGCAAGAATGTCACACAGCCCTGCATTTCCGGGCCTTTTCGGTCGTTGCCTACCCCATACCACGTCGCATTCCTAGCGAAGAAGATGAGAACTGCGAGACGGCATTTCGCTATGGTCAGGGAAAAAGCCGAGTGCCTCCCGACACTCCAACAGGCCGTGGGGGCCACATGTCCGAAGATTCCGACCAGCGTGCGACCGCGTTCCAGCTCACGCTTCGCACCGTCGACGACGACGTCGAGCCCGAGGTCTGGCGCGCGACGATCCATAGCGGTGGAGTCACCCGCTTCGGCGGCGAGACCGGCGCGGCCGAGGCGACCGTGTACCGCGTGCACTACGCGAATCCGCGTTGGGCCGAACAGCTCCAGGATGCCGAGGCGGACCTCACGTCGATCAGCTCGGCATTCGTCGACCGCGAGCTCATCTCCTTGCTCGACGAATCCTCGTTGTTCACCGACAACCTCTGCGTCATCGCCTCGATCCACGTCGAGGATGCCCGGCAGGGGCCGTCGCTGAGCCACGAGCTCGTACGCAGCATCGCGCGGGTGTTCGACGGCGACACCATCGCGTTGCTCACCGCACGACGCACGGGGAACGACGGCGCCACCGGGTTCTGGGCCGACCGCGCGCACTGGGCGGCGATCGGGTTCGTCGACATCCCGGGGACGACCTCGATGATCCTCCCGGTGGGCGCGCGCTCCTAGAACGCCCGCCGCCGCCGCGCGCCCTTAGGGTGAGAGCAATCGAGGAGAGGAATCCGCCGTGACGGACGAACGCGAACGCCTGAGTTGGGACGACTTCGGAGCCGCCACACGCGACATCTCGCGGGCGATCGTGGCCGATGGGTTCCACCCCGAGGTGGTCGTGGCAATCGCCCGGGGCGGGCTGCTCCCGGGAGGGGCCATCGCGTACGGGCTCGGGGCGAAGAACTGCGGGGCCCTGAACGTGGAGTTCTACACGGGCGTGGGCACCGTTCTCGACGCCCCCGAGGTGCTTCCTCCGGCGCTCGACCTCTCCTACCTCTCGGGACGACGGGTGCTCCTCGTCGACGACGTCGCCGACAGCGGCCGCACCCTGGATCTCGCCGTGAGACTCCTGAACCGACAGGGCGCGGACGTGCGCTCCGCGGTCATCTACACCAAGCCCACGACGATCATCGCTCCCGACTACTCGTGGCGAGACACGTCGCTGTGGATCGAGTTCCCCTGGTCGCACCTCGGCTCGGTGCAGGAGGAAGACGCCGCGTGAGCGCGATGACGCTCCCCGAGCTCGCGGACGCGGGTCTGATCGACCGATCGTGGGTCGAGGCCCTCGGGCCGGTGGCCGCCGACATTGCCGCGGTAGGGGAGCGTCTGAGGGCCGAGGGCACGCCGTACCTCCCCGCCGGCGACCTCGTGCTGCGGGCGTTCCGCACCCCGCTCGACGAGGTGCGCGTGCTCATCGTCGGACAGGATCCGTACCCGACCCCCGGCCACCCGATCGGCTTGTCGTTCGCCGTCGACCCCCACGTGCGTCCATTGCCCCGCAGCCTGTCGAACATCTACCGCGAACTCTCCGAAGACCTCGACATCGCGCCCTCGCCGCACGGAGATCTCTCGGCGTGGGCTGCTCAGGGCATCATGCTGCTCAACAGGGTGCTCACCGTGGCGCCGGGGGCCCCGGCATCCCACCGCGGATGGGGCTGGGAGCGCGTGACGGAGCACGCCATCCGCTGTCTCGTCGACCGACGGGCTCCGCTGGTGGCCGTGCTCTGGGGGAAGGACGCTCAGGGCCTCGCCCCCCTGCTCGGCGAGACGGCGGTCGTGGCCTCGCCGCACCCCTCGCCCCTGTCGGCCAGCCGCGGATTCTTCGGTTCCCGTCCGTTCTCGCGTGTGAACGCGCTGCTCGAGCAACAGGGGGCCCCGCCCGTGGACTGGCGCATTCCCGACTGAGACCCTCGCACGACGGATGCCGCTGTGCGGCGACCGCCCATGGGCATCCGCGTCGTCACACGCGCGAAACCGTGACGCCCGTAGAGTGGCGGGGTGCTGGAAGAGGAGTACGAGAAGAGCCGTCGGCGCCTGCCCGCCCACCTGCGCCCGGCGCCGAAGCCGGAGCAGCCCTTCGCGTTCGAGATCCGGCCGGCGTCCGAGGCGGACATCCCCGATATCCGCGAGATCTACAACTATTACGTCCGCAACTCGGTGGTGACCTTCGACGAGAAGGCCTGGTCGATCGCCAAGTGGCGTGACAAGTTCGCCACCCTTCACAAGCTCGGCCTGCCGTTTCTCGTGGCCGAGTCACCCAGTGGACAGATTCTCGGTTACGCGCTGGTGCAGCCCTGGCAGTCGAAGTCGGCCTATCGGTACACCGTCGAGAATTCGATCTACCTCGGTCAGGCGGCGGCGGGGAAGGGCCTCGGGCGCGCGCTGCTCGAGGCGCTGATCGCGGCCTGCCAAGAACTCGGCATCCGAGAGATGGTCGCCGCCATCAGCGACAAGGGCGCCGATGCCTCGATCGCCCTGCACGAGAAGCTCGGCTTCACCGAGGTGGGCCGCATGGGCCGGGTCGGGTTCAAATTCGGACGGTGGCTCGGGGTCGTGTACCTGCAGAAGAGCATCCCGTCCACCAAGAAACGGCGGAAGCTGTTCGGCTGAGCCGCACGTGCGATGCGGATCCCCGCAGGCTCGGCAACCGGAGGCTGGAGGTGTGCATCGGGGCACGCGGCGCGGTCCTCGGAGGCGCACCGCTCCTCTCCGTCAGCGCCCGCGCGACGGCGCCGGAGCGGCGCGCCGCACCTCGTCGACCAGCGTGCGCCACGGCCCCTCGACCTGCTGATCGCCCAGACGCACCTGGTGGACGGCGGTGTCGCCCCGGTGCACCTCGATGCGCCACTGGTAGCGGTCGGCACCCGCGGCCGCGGGGGGAGCGGCATCCCAGGGACAACTCTCGACGAGCTGCTGCCACCGGGGGAGCCGGTCGCGATCGGGTTCGGCCCGCCACTGCTTCGAGAGCCCCGCGAGGCCGCCCGAGCGCACGACCAGCACGCTCCAGCGTTCTTCGTCGTCAGGCTCGGGCATCCTCCTCGACGCCGACCCCGGCCCATGCGGCGCGGACGGCGGCGACCTCCTCCGACTCCTCACCGTACTCGCTGGTCGCGGCGCGCAGGGTCGCGGTCGCGAAGGTCGAGAAGTCGGCCGTGGTCGAGAGGGTGCCCGAGGTGATCGTGCGATACCAGATGAGCCCGGCGCGCTCCCAGGCGAAGCCGCCGAGGGCGGTCGCGGCCAGGTAGAACGCGCGGTTGGGGATGCCGGAGTTGATGTGCACGCCGCCGTTATCGTCGTCGGTCTCGACGTAGTCGCGCATGTGCCCGGGCTGCGGGTCTTTGCCGAGCACGTCGTCGTCGTAGGCCGTGCCGGGCGCTTTCATCGAGCGCAGCGCTTCTCCCTGCACGTCTGCGGCGAAGATTCCGGCGCCGATGAGCCAGGACGCGTCGTCGGCGCTCTGGCCGAGGTGGTGCTGCTCGGCGAGGGCCCCGAACACGTCGGACAGCGACTCGTTGAGCGCGCCGGACTGCCCCTGGTACTCGAGGCCCCCGGCGGCCTCGGTCACTCCGTGCCCCAGCTCGTGCGCGATGACGCTCAGCGAGCGGGTGAACCCGACGAAGACGTCGCCGTCGCCGTCGCCGAACACCATGCGCTCGCCGTTCCAGAACGCGTTGTCGTAATCGTCGCCGTAATGGACGGTCGCGAGAAGCGACCCGCCCGCCCCGTCGATGCCGTCACGCGCGAAGGCGTCCCAGAAGAAGTCGTAGGTCTCGCCGAGTCCGTCGTAGGCCTCGTCGACGGCGGCGTCGCCGCTCGGCGCGTCGTCCTCGCTGCGGACACGCCGGCCCGGCAGGTTCTCGGTGTTCGCGGCATCGGAGATGATGCGGTCGGGGGCCGGGGCGGTCTCGGCGACCAGCGTGTCGCCGTCGATCGACAGGCGCAGCCGCGTGCGGGTGGCGCGCGGCGGACGGGGAGCGGCGAGGGTCTTGCGCGCGGCGGCGGCGGCCCGGGCGAGGCGGGGGTCGTCGGTGGCGGCCAGTCGGTCGAGCAGGAACGGGGGAACGATGCCGGGGTTCATGCGCCGAGGCTAGCGCCGACCACCGACATCGCGGCATCCCTTGTTTGACGCGGCCGCGACGTCCTCACGACGCCGGAGCGCCGGCATCCGTCACCCGACCACCGGACGCGCGGTCGCACGCGCCTCAGGCGGGAAGAGTCGGGATGGATGCCAGCAGCTGCCGCGTGTACGCCGCCTGCGGCTGCAGCAGCACCTTCTCGGTGGGCCCCTGCTCGACGATTCGGCCGTCCTTCATCACGACGACCTGGTCGCAGACGTTCTGCACCACGCCGATGTCGTGCGAGACGAGCACGAGGGTGAGGTCTTCTTCGACCCGCAGGCGTGCGAGGAGGTGCAGGATCTGCGCGCGCACGGTCACGTCGAGGGCCGACAGCGGTTCGTCGCCGACGAGGATGCGGGGGCGGTGGACGATCGCTCGCGCCAGGGCGATCCGCTGCCGCTGGCCGCCCGAGAACTCGTGCGGGAACCGCGTGGCCATATCGGCGTCGAGACCGACCTGTTCGAGCACGTCGCGCACGCGCGCACGGCGATCGCCCTCGATCCCGAGCGCCCACAGCGGTTCGCCCACGATGCGGTCGACATTCATACGCGGGTCGAGCGAGGCGTACGGGTCTTGGAAGACGATGCCGGTCGCCCGGCGCAGCCAGTGCAGCGACCGCGCCGAACCCCGCGCATCGACGGGGCGTCCGTCGACCTCGACTGTCCCCGCGCTCGGCACGTCGAGTCCCAGCAGCAGGCGCACGAGGGTGGACTTGCCCGACCCCGATTCGCCGATGATCCCCACTGCGCTGCCCGCGAGCACCGAGAGGTCGACGTCGGCGAGACCCACGGTCCGCTCGGCGCGGCCCACGCCCCGCGTCCGCGGCGTCGGGTAGGTGCGCGAGAGACCTCGCGCGCGCAACAGCGTCTCGGTCACGGGGTCTCCTCGGCGTCATCGGTCGCGACCCCGCGAGCGGGGAGCTCCGGATGCCACAGCGTGGCGGTCGCATCCCGCAGCAGCGCCTGCGTGACGGGCGAGGACGGCGCCCGCAGCAGGTCGGTGACAGCGCCCTCTTCGACCACTCGGCCGTGTTCGAGCACGACGGCGTGGGTCGCGACCTGCGCGAGCACCGCGAGGTCGTGCGTGATGAAGACGAGGGACATCCCGACGTCGTGGACGAGAGATCTCAGCAGCGAGAGGATCCCCGCCTGGATCGTGACGTCGAGCGCCGTGGTCGGCTCGTCGGCGATGAGCAGGCGCGGGCGGCAGGCGAGGGCCATCGCGATCGCGACGCGCTGGCGCTGGCCGCCGGAGAGCTGGTGCGGGTAGCGCGAGACGATGCGCTCGGGGTCGGGGAGCGCGACGCGCTCGGCCTCGGCCACGGCGCGGCGCAGCGCTTCGCGGCGCGAGACGCCCTCGTGGATGCGCACGGACTCCCCGATCTGCCGCCCCACCGCGCGGATGGGGTTGAGGGCCGTCCGCGGCTCCTGGAAGACCATGCCGATGTCGTCGCCGCGCAGGCGGGCGAGCTCGCGGTCGGGGAGCCCGAGGATCTCGCGGCCGTCCCAGAGGATGCTGCCCGAGGCGTGCGCTCCGTCGGGCAAGAGCCCCAGGATGGCAAGGGCGGTCAGCGACTTGCCCGACCCCGATTCGCCGATGAGTCCCACGCGGGCGCCCTCGGGCACCGAGAACGAGACGTCGTCGACGACGGCGCGGTCGCCGATCTCGATCCGCAGGTTCTTCACGACCAGGCTCACGCGACCACCCCCGGCACGTGCGTGCGCGCCGCGGGGGTGCGCTCGCCGAGGGTGGGGTCGGCTGCCTCGCGCAGCGCGTCGCCCAGCAGATTCAACCCCAGCACCGTCAGCGTGATCGCCAGGCCCGGCCACACCACCGTGAGCGGATGCACGGAGATGTACGCCTGCAGATCGCTCAGCAGAACACCCCACGAGGGCTGGGTCACGGGAGCGCCGAAGCCCAGGTACGACAGCCCCGCCTCGGCGAGCACGGCCACGGCCATACCCCACGACAGCTGCACGATGAACACCGGCGCGACGTTGGGGAGGAGGTGCCGGGTGAGGTTCTGCCCGGTCGACAGTCCGCTCGCCCGCCCCGCGAGCACGAAGTCGCTGCGCAGCACGCGCCGCAGCTCGGGCCGTGTCACGCGCGCGATGTTCACCCCGAACCCGATTCCCACCGACCAGATCACCACCGCGAGGGAGCCGCCCCACACGGCCGAGATCATCATGGCGATGATGAGGACCGGGAACGCGATGAGGATGTCCACGAGGACCGCGACGCTCTCGCGGATCCAGCGTGCGGTGAGCGAACCGAGGGCGGCGAGGACGATGCCGAGCAGCGAGGCCACCGCTCCCGCGCCGACGGCGACGACGACGGTGGTTCGCGCTCCGGCCATGAGCAGGCTCGCGATGTCGCGACCGCTGTTGTCGGTGCCGAGCACGTGCGGCCACGAGGGGTCGCTCCAGCGCGCGCGAGCGTCGACCGCGGCCGGGTCGAAGGGGGTCCAGAAGAGAGAGACGACGGCCGTGACGAGCACGAGGGCGACGATCAGGATGCCGAATCGCCCGGTGCCGAGACTCCAGAGGCGCCGGAGGGTGGTCATGAGGCCTCCCTTTGGCGGGGGTCGATGAGGCGGTGGGCGAGGTCGACCAGGAAGCCGACGAGCAGCACGAATCCCGTGAGAGCCAGCAGTTCGCCCTGCACCTTCGGCAGGTCGCGCGCGGCGACGTCGGTGACGAGCATGCGGCCGACCCCGGGGAGGGTGAAGAGCTGTTCGATGACCACGGCCCCCACGATGATCCCGGCGATCTGCAGACCCAGCACCGTGATGACCGACAGTCCGACGTTGGGCAGGCCGTGGCTCAGCAGGGCGCGGGTGCGCGTGAGGCCCTTGGCCGCTGCTGTGCGCACGTAGTCCTGGCCGAGTGCCTGCAGGGTCGCGCTGCGCACGAACCGCAGCAGCATCGCCCCCTCGACCACGCCGATGGTGAGGGCGGGGAGGATGAGGGCTCGGAACGCTGCCGCGGGATCGTTCCACCCGGCTCGGGGGAAGCCCTGGGGCGGAAGCCACCCCAGCCACACCGCGAACACGACGACGAGCATCATGCCCGCCCACACCGTGGGCACCGCTGCCAGGGCCTGCGCCCCGACGCTCAGCGCCGTGCCGCCGGCTCGTCGGCGCCCGAGAGCGGAGAGGACACCGAACGGGATGCCGACGATCAGAGCGACCGTGAGCGACATCGCCGCGAGCGGCACGGTGACGCGGGCCTTATCCGCCAGCTCCGAGGCCACGGAGGAGCCGGTGATGAGCGAGGTGCCGAGATCACCGCGAACGAGCCCGCCGATCCAGTCGAGGTACTGCGTCCACAGCGGTGCATCGAGCCCGAGGCTCTCGCGTAGCGCCGCGACCTGCTGCGGGGTCGCCTCCGTGCCGGCGATGAGCTGCGCGACGTCGCCGGGGAGCACCCGGAGCGAGACGAAGATCAGCACGCTGGCCACGGCCAGGCCCAGCACGAGCAGGCCCAGCCGTGTCAGCGTGTAGCGGATCACTCCGCCGCGACCGTCACGCCCGACAGGGGCAGGCGCACGTTGAGGGAGTTCTTCGGGAAGTTCGCCACGTTCGTGCCGACCGCGGTGAGCGGGGTCGACAGGAACAGCCAGTCGGCGGCATCCTCGTCGCTCACGATGCGGGCGGCCTCGGCGAGCAGGTCGGAGGACTGCTGCTGGTCGGTGGTCGCCAGCGCCTGGCCGTAGAGGCTCTGGACCTCGGCGTTGTCGTAGCCGAAGTAGTACGAGGGGTTCGCCCAGTTGCCGAAGTCGCGCGCTTCGACGTGGCGGACGAAGCTGAGGTCGTAGTCGTGGTTCTTGTAGACGTCCTGCAGCCAGGTGCTGAAGTCGACCGACTTCACCTTCAGCGTGACCCCGACGTCGGCGAACGACGAGACCAGGAAGGTCGGAATGGTGGTCGGATAGACGTTGGGGATCGTCAGCGTGAGGGTGAGGTTCTCGGCCCCGGCCTGGGCGAGCAGCTCACGGGCGCGGTCGGGGTTGTATGAGATGCTGCCCGACAGGTCTTCGTATCCGGGATCGAGCGGGGCGATGGGGCCGTAGAGCTCCTGGCCCGAGCCGAGCGTCTCGATGAGGGCCTTGTGATCGATCGCGAGGCGCAGCGCCTCGCGCACGCGCTGGTCGTTCAGCGGAGCGCGCTGGTTGTTGAAGGCCAACGTGCCCTTGTCGGTGGTCAGGCCGGACTCGATGGTGAAGGCGTTCGTGCCCTCGATCTGCCCGCGCAGCTCGGGGTCGATCTCGAGCGCCACGTCGACGTCGCCGGCGACGGCGGCGTTGGTCGCGGCGCTCTGGTCGGGGATGTAGTCCAGCACGACCTCGGCGACGCCGGCCTTGTCGCCCCAGTACCCGTCGTACCGCGAGAGGGTCAGGCTCTGCCCGGCGTTGCGGCTCTCGACGCGGAAGGGGCCGGTGCCGTTCGCGGCGGTCTGGAAGTTCGTCGTGTCGCCGCTCTTGAAGATGAGACCCGCGCGGCCCGTCATGGCGAAGAGGAAGTCGATGTTGGGCTTGGCGAGCGTCACGACCACCGTCGAGGCGTCGGGGGAGGCGATCGAGGACACGTTCGCCAGGTCGGAGCTGTTCTGGATGGTGGGGTCGTCCTTGGCCGTCTGCAGCGAGGTGACGACATCGTCGGCCGTGAGCGCGCTGCCGTCGTGGAAGGTTACGCCCTGGCGGAGGGTGAAGGTGTAGGTGAGTCCGTCGGGAGACACCGTCCACGCCGTGGCGAGTGCCGGGGCGATCGCGTTGGAGTCGTCGCCGTTGCGGGTGACCAGGCCCTGGTAGACGTTGTCGATGAGAGCCTGCTCGAGCGAGGCGCCGCTGGTGCGGCGGATGTCGAGGTTCGACGGCTCCAGCGACAGACGCACCGTGAGGGTGGCGTTCGGGTCGGCTTCTCCGGTGGGGTTCGGCGTCGTGTTCGAGCCGGTGCACGAGGTGAGCAGGAGCGCTCCGATCAGGAGCATGCTCGTGGCGAGAGCGGTGCGGCGCAGCATTGCGGGGTGTGTCCTTTCGCAGGCCGAGGCATCGGGGTGCTGTGGATGCCGAGCAGGGGTGGCAACAGCCTACTTTCACCCGTATTCCCTCGACGCCGTCTGTGACGGTGCGCGACGCGGGATGACCGGGTTCGGGTCGGCGGGTCAGGGGGTGGTCAGGAGGGGGCGGATCAGACGCGCGAGGCTCTCGGGATCTTCCTCCTGCGCGTTGTGCCCGGTGGACAGAACCCGGACGTCGGCCCCGGGCACACGCCGCGCGAGCTCCTCGGCATCCGTCTTCGTGACGAAACCGCGCTCGCCGCGCACGAGCGTGACGGGGGCGGTGACCTCGCCCAGGTCGTCCCATCCGGTCGCCGACAGCACCGCCTTCACGGCATCCGGGGTCGTGGGGTCGGCCCCGGCGTTCGCGGCGGCCGCGGCGAGGTGCGCGAAGTGATGCTTCCACTCCACCCGGCCGTCGGGGCGTACCCGGGAGTTGAGGAAGACCCCGCGCGCCGCGGCCTCGGGCGAACCGCCCAGGCCGAACGAGAGGGCGCGTTCCACCAGTTCTTCCCGTGACGACCAGTCCGTGGGGCCGGCGAAGAACGCGCGGATCTGCGCGGGACCCGCGCTCGGGTCGACCCCCGGCGTGATGTCGACGATCGCGAGGCGAGCGACGAGATCGGGACGGGATGCCGCGACCGCGGCCGCCGTGAGACCGCCCAGCGAGTGACCCACGAGCACCTGCGGACCCGTCGTCCACTGCTCGAGGGCCGTGATGACGTCGGGGGCGAGGACGCGCGCCACGTATGCCGCGTCGTCGCGCCACGACGAATCGCCGTGGCCGGGGAGGTCGAGAGCCAGAGCGGGCACCCCCAGGTGCAGCAGCGTCGTGTCCCAGGTGTGGGCGTTCAGACCGGCGCCGTGCAGCAGAGTGACCGCCGGGGGAGCAGCCCCCCAGCGCAGACCGCTGAGCGTGCGGCCGTCGGCCAGGGTGAGCCGCACCCGTTCGACGGGAGGGAGTTCGCGGCCGAGATCGGCCGCCTGGGCGGGGAGGAACGAGAACTCGTCGCGCTCGGGCATTCGATCAGCCTGTCACTGTCGACGCCGATGTCGCCATCGCCGCGCCACGGGGCGTCGCCGATTCTCCCCGCCGACCCCCGGCGGGGCCGCCGTAGGCTGTCGCCATGGGCGAAGAACGGCGCGTGCACCTGTCGAAGTCGGCTCCCGAGGCGTACGCCGCGCTGCGTGCGTTCTCGACCACCGTCGGGCGCCTCGCCGTGGAGGCCGGCATCGATGCGCGGCTGCGCGAGATCGTGCAGATCCATGCGTCCCAGCTGAACGGGTGCGCCTACTGCGTGCGCGTGCACGTGGATGGCGCGGTGAAGGCCGGGCTCGACGCCGATGTGATCGCCCAGATCGCGACGTGGCGGGAGTCGGGCGTCTTCGATGAGCGCGAAAGAGCCGCCCTCGAGCTGACGGAGTCGTTCACCTTCATCCACGAGGACGGCATCCCCGACGAGGTCTACGACCAAGCGGGCGGCATCCTGAGCGAGGCCGAGTACGTCGCGCTCAGCTGGGTGCTCGTGGCCATCAACGCCTTCAATCGCGTCGCGATCGCCGGTCGATACCCCGTGCCGCCGCGCGCTTCCTCCCCCGAGACCCCGATTCCGGATGCCGCGGCGTCGGCCGTTCCGGGGGGACCCCACGTGCACGCGGACGGCACCGCGTGACCGGCTCGCTCGTCTCGGGGGCGGTGAATTTCCGCGACGTCGGCGGTCTCCCCGCGGGAGAGCATCGCACACGCTCGGGCGTGCTCTACCGCTCCGGCAACCTCGTCGCGGTGGACGACGCGGGCGTGCAGGACCTCCGGGATCTCGGCATCCGGCGCGTGATCGATCTGCGCGACGAGTCGGAGGTCGCCCATGCGCCCAGCCGTCTCGACGACGGCGTCGAGATCCAGCACGAACCGCTCTTCCTCGGTTCGGTCGCCTCGTTCTTCGCGCGCGACTTGAGCCTCGACGACATGTACGCCGCCCTGATCACGGACTCCGCCGACCGGGTGGTGTCGGCGGTCCGCGGCATCCTGGCGGCCCAGCCCGTGCTCGTGCACTGCACCGTGGGAAAGGATCGCACCGGGGTCACCGTCGCGATCGCGCTCGCCGCGGCCGGGGTCGACCGCGAGGCGGTGATCGCCGACTACGCCCGCACCGAGGAGTTCCTGCCCGCCGAGCGAAACGCGCGGGTGCTGGCGGCGATCCGCGCCGTGCATCCCGATAACGTCCATGCCGAAGCCCTCGCGACCCGCTCGCCCGCTCCGGTCATGCGCGCGCTGCTGCATCGGGTGGATCGGGACTTCGGCTCTTCTGCGGGGTACCTTCTCGCGAACGGGATGACCGAGGCCGAGATCGAGCGGTTGCGCCAGGTGCTGATCGACGGACCGGGCCGCCCGGCGGCGTCTTTCGACGTCGAGATACGGAGCCGGAACTCAGGTTAGGCATACCTATGTCGAGGGTATAGTGGAGGCATCATGTCGATCCCCACGGAGCACAACGCCGCCGCGTGCCGCGCGTCGCGGCACACGCGTGTGCAGCACCTCGTGACGGCTGACGAGACCTCGCTCGCCGAGCTCGAAGCCTTGCTCGCGACGCTGCCGATCTGCTCGACCGGCCGCGTGTTCGTCGAGGTTCCCGACGCGTCGTGGATCGGGTCGATCGCCGCTCCGGCCCGTATGACCCTCACGTGGCTCGACCGCTCGCGTCGCGGCGGAGCCCCCGGAACCGGCCGCGGCTGCGCAGCCGGTGAAGCGCTCGCCCGCGCCGTCTCGGGCTGGGCCGGTGAGATGCTGTGCTGCGACGACGACGCGACGCGCGTCATCCTGCTCGGCGGCTACCTCGGCACGGCCGAGATCGTCGACGAACTCGTCGCACGTCACGGCGTCGACGCGCAGGCGATCCACACGCCCGAGCGCTTCGGGCTGGCCACCGCGCGCTGAGGCGCCACGGCTCCTCGGCGCGGACGCAGGCTGTGCGCGGCGCGTTGTCGGTCGGGATCCGCCCGCTCTGCTGAGATCGCGCGTATCGCCGAGGGTTCGATCCGCCCGCTGGCTTTCCGACCGGTGCCGCGAGCTGCCGCGGAGAGTCAGGCCCCTCGACGCAGGTAGTTGCCCTCGACCAGGCCCGCCTCGATTTCGAACCGGTTGCGCAGCGGATCGCGTCCGGCCAGGGCGTAGAGCAGCGGCATGAGGAAGCCGTACCGGCGCCACTGCCGTTGGTGGATCGCCTCGTGCCCGAGCACGATGTCGGTCGGCCGGTCGTCACCGGTGAGGAAGCAACCGCCCACGCACACGCCTCCGCGGGGGAACGCCCACGATGGCAGCCCGCGGAACACCCAGAGGCCCTGACGCTTCTCGATGCGTCCCGTGCTCCACAGTGCCCCCCACACCCACCCCACGGTGCAGCCGTACCAGTAACCGACGCGGCTGATCGGAGAGTCGAGCAGCACGGCGGGGAGGAATCGGTCGACGCGTCGGCCCCGCGCCACCGCCCTGTCGGCACGCTCACGCCAGCCCGCCGGAGGCGGGGGAAGAGGGCTCATGCGAGGGCTCCGATCACGCGCAGGATCGTCCCGAGGTCGTCGACGGCTGCGGCCGGGCTCGAGGGGGCGAACTCGGTCAGCGTCGCTCCCGCGAGCGGGAGACGCTCGCGCAGACGGCGAATGGATGCCACGACCTCCGTCGTGCGCGCACCGAAGGGCACGGCCTGGGCGATGCCGCCGATGTCGGCGGGGTCGAGCGCATCGAGATCGACGTGCACGTGGGCGCGCGTTGCTCCGGTGGCGGCGACGGCGTCGGCGAGCGTATCGGGGGAGGCGAGCTCGTCGGCGCGGATCACGGTGATCCCGTGAGCGACGACGAACGCCTCTTCCTCGGGGTCCCAGGCACGCGTCGCCACGAGCACGAGACGCGACGGCGCGATCCCGGGTTCGAGACGGAGGAGGGCCTCGCCCTCGCCGGCGATCGCCCTCAGCGCCATCCCCGCGAAGGCGCCGCTGGGGGAGGACCCCGGGGTGTTCAGGTCGGGGTGCGCGTCGATCCACACGACGGCGAGGTCGTCTCCCGCGATCGCCGAGACGGCTCCCAGCGCGACTCCGCAGTCGCCGCCCACGACGATGGCGGGCTCGTCGGACGCGCGCACGGCTTCTTCGATGCGTTCACGCATGCGCACGAGCGCGCTGTGGCGCTGCACGCGGGTGCCCTGGGCGTCGCCGGCTTCGGCCGGGGGGTCGAGGAGGGTCGTCGACGCACGCGGCAGATCGCCGGCGATGGCTTCAGCGCCGTCGACGAGCTGCATCGCCCGAGCGGAGGACGAGCCCTGCCACTGCGGGGCGACGATGAATCGGGTCATGGCGGTTCCCCTCACCGAGAGATACGAGTGCACCGCCCGAGCGATCGGGCGGTGCACTCGCGGTCGTGGGTCAGACCTGGTCGGGGCTGGGTGCGTCGATCGCGGCGCGCTGCGGACCGCCGACCTTGAGGGCCGCGAGACGGGCCTCGACCTCGGTGAGCTCTCCAACGTCTTCGAGGGCGTTGAACTGCGCATCGATGCTCGAGGCCGCGAGCTCCTGCTTGCCGGCGGCGAGGGCCTCCTGGCGGCGGATCTTGTCTTCGAAGCGGCCGAGCTCGCTCGTCGGGTCGAGCACGTCGATCGACTTGACGGCGTCGTGCACCTTGTTCTGCGCCTCGGCGACCTTGGCGCGAGCGGTGAGCTCGTTGCGCTTGGCCTTGAGCTGCTCCAGCTTGGTCTTCATGCCGTTCAGGCCGTCTTTGAGCTTGTCGACGACCTCGGTCTGCGCGGCGATGGTGGGAGCGGCGGCCTTGGCTTCTCCCTCGGCGGTGATCTGACGCTGGAGGGCGATCTTGGCGAGGTTGTCGAACTTGTCGGCTTCGCTCAGGTTGCCGCCGGCGCGCAGTTCGTCGCCCTTGCGGCTGGCGGCGAGGGCCTTGTTGCCCCACTCGGCCGCCGCCTGGACGTCTTCCTGGTGGTCGCGCTCGAGCAGACGGAGGTTTCCGATCGTCTCGGCGATGGCCGACTCGGCATCGGCGATCGAGTTCGAGTAGTCGCGGACGAGCTGGTCGAGCATCTTCTGCGGGTCCTCGGCCTGGTCGAGGAGCGCGTTGACGTTCGCGCGGACGAGGGTCTGGATGCGACCGAAGATGGACTGCTTGGCCATGCGGGGTGTTCCTTCCTGAGGGCGACGGTGTCGAGTCTGGTGGCGGATTCTACGAATTGTCTGTGATGGCACGGCGAGGCCGCGAGGGGTGGACTAGCGGCGCGACCCCCGTCCACCGCCGGCGCGGCTGCGACCGCCACCCGAAAAGCCGCCGCCGCCCCCGCTGCGCGAGCGGCCGCCGCCGGAGAACCCGCCGCCGAACCCGCCGCCGCGCGAGCGCCCACCGCCGAGGATGGCGTTCACGGCGATGCCGCCGAGGATCGCGCCCATCATGTCGCCGCCGCCCCCGCCGGCTCCGCCGCCGAAGGCCCCGACGTCGCTCTGCGCGGCGGAGTCGGCGTCTGCCGCGAGCTGAGCCGCGCGCTGGGCGGCGGCGAGGGCTGCGGCGGGGTCGGCGGTACGCAGCTGCTCGGCCTGTACGAGGGCCGCGCCCGCCTCGGCGAGACGCGTGCGTGCCGTCGCTCCGACGGCTCCCCTGCGTGCGGAGATGAAATCCTCGGTCGCGCGCACTTGTGCGCGCGCCTGGACCAGCGTCGTGTCGAGCTGGCTTTCGGCGCGGCGACGATGCTCGGCCGCGTCGCGGGCCTCGTCGAGCACCGCGTCGATCGTGGCGTTCGCCTGCTGCAGCGTCTGGACCGCCCGCATCGGGTTGGGACGCGGGGTCGAGAGCGCGCCGCGCGCGTCGTCGAGCTGCGACCGGGCGGAGGCCGCCGCGGCCGCGATGCGTCCCTCGGGATCGGGCAATCGAGAAGCCGCGGCGAGGTCGCCCTCGATCTCTGCGACGAGAGCCGAGGCGCGCTGCTGTGCCTCGGCCAGGGCCGATTCCAGTGCACTCACCGCTCGCTCGAGGGTGTCGGCCTGGGCCACGCCCGCCTGGGCGGCACGGATCGCGACCGCCGCTTCTCCGGTGCGCCCCGCGGCGAGAGCCGCCTCGGCGGCCGCCTCTTGGGTGCTCGCCAGCTCGAGGCGGGCTCGGGCCTGGGCCGGGTTGTCGGCGACGGTGGAGAGTGCGTCGTCGCTGAAGCGCCCGGTCAGGCGCGCGAGCCCGGCCTCCGCCGCGCTGAGGGCCTCGGCGATCGTCGCGTGCTGCCGGCGGGTCGCGGCGAGGGCTCCCGGCGCATCGGCCTCGAGGGCGCGCAACTCGTCGAAGGCGGCGGCCTTGGCATCCAGAGCCTCGTCGGCGTCGGCGCACAGCCGCAGGATCTCCATGTAGTCCGCGCGCTGCTGCTCGGGGGTCTCGGGAGTGCCGTCGTCGAGTTGCTGCTGGATCGAGAACGCGCGGTCGAGGTCGGCCTGGGCCTGGGCGAGCGCTTCGCCGAAGGGCGCCGCTGCCTCGTCACCGAACTGCGCGCGGGCGAAACCGAGCTCCTGCTCGCTCGTCTTGACGGCGTCGTCCGTGGCCACGAGAGAGGAACCGGCGCGACGGGAGAGGTCGTCGATGCTCTCCGACGGGGTATCGCCCGCTCCGGACGTCGCCGCGCGCCGACGCCGACGCACGGCCAGCCAGACGAGGGCGGCGGCGATCGCGAGCAGCAGGATGCCCACGATCACGATGGGCACGAGGGGCGGACCGCTCTGCGTGGCGGGAGTCGGGGGAGGGTTCGGCATGTTGCCGCCCGCCTTGGCATGCGCGGTGCGCAGGCCGTCGGCCGCGGCGACCGCCGCGCCCGCGTCGTCGCCCGCCGTGAGCGCCGGTTGCACCCGGTCCTGCTCGATCGAGCTGAGCTGGGCCGCCGAGATGCCGCCCGCATCGACGTCGCCCGAGAGGTAGTACTCGAAGCTGTCGCCTTCGATGGCCACCGCCAGCAGGTATTGGTTGGGCCCGAGCCGATTGCGGTTGGCGGTCTCGTTCGCCCAGTCGTCGGCGCCGGTGGGCTCTTCGAAGCCGTCGACGTAGACGACCCACAGATCCAGTCCCGTCTGCTCCGACAGCGTCACCAGGCGCCTCTGGACATCGGCCTCTTGCGCGTCTGTCAGCACGTTCGCCTGGTCGAGGACATAGCTCGAGCCGAGGGTGGGCGGGGGGATCGCCGCAGCGCTGAGGGGGGCGACCAGGACTCCGACGAACGCGAGCACCAGCACCGCGATCGTGTGCAGCACGGTCGGCTTTCGCATGCAGTCCCCTTCGGTTGCCGGATGCCTCCACCCTATAAACGACCGCCGACACCGGGGGAGGAGCGGCGCGTCCGCTGTGAGCGCACGCGAGCGCCGCCTAGGCTCGGACGCTCGGAGGTACACCATGGACGACCGCTACGGAACGGACGTGCTCGCCCGCGGGTGGCGCGAGGCCGGACGCATCGTGCCCGCCGAGGTCGCGGCATCCGCTGATCTCGTCGTCGAGATCGCGGGCGACGGCTTCGTCGGTGCGGTGACCCGCATCGACGGCATGAACGTCGAGCTGGAGGACCGCTTCGGCAGACGTCGCCTGTTCCCGCTCGGCGGAGGATTCCTCGTCGACGGCAAGCCCGTGGTGCTGAAAGCCCCCGCCGCCGCAGCGAAGGGGCGCACCCGCACGGCATCCGGGTCGTTCGCCGTCGCCGACCAGCGCGCCCGCACGGCCCGCGCCAGCCGCATCTTCGTCGAGGGAAAGCACGATGCCGAACTCGTCGAGAAGGTCTGGGGCGCCGACCTGCGCGCCGAGGGAGTCGTGGTCGAGTTCCTCGAGGGGGTCGACCTCCTCGAGCAGGCGCTGGATGCCGAGCCCCCCACCGCCGAGCGCCGATACGGGGTGCTCGTGGACCATCTCGTGCCGAACTCCAAGGAGTCGCGCATCGCCGAGAAGATCGCGCGTGGCCGTCATGGCGCGCACGTGCGCATCGTCGGCCACCCCTTCGTCGACGTGTGGCAGTGCGTCACCCCCCGCGCTCTGGGGATCACCGCGTGGCCCGAGGTGCCGCGCGGCATCGAATGGAAGGTCGGCGTCTGCCGGGCGCTCGGCTGGCCCGCCGATGAGCAGGCCGATACCGCCCGCGCCTGGCAGCACATCCTGTCGAAGGTCACCACGTTCCGCGACCTCGAGCCGGCCCTGCTCGGCCGCGTCGAGGAACTCATCGATTTCGTGACCGTCCCGTGAGCGGCCGCAAGGTGCCCGTGCGGCACACGCCCGAGGGGCAGCCGAATAACCTGGATGCCATGGACTCCACCCCCGTCTTCCGTGACAAGCCGGTGTCCTTCGTCCGCCGCAGCGGCCGCATGTCCGAGGCGCAGGACCGCGCGTGGGCCGAGCTCTCGCCGTTCTATCTGCTCCCTGTCGAGCGCGCCGCAGCCACGACCAGCGTGAAGGCGGGTACCGCGATCGACCCGGCCGAGGTCTACGGACGCACGGCCCGCCTCGTGGTCGAGATCGGCTCCGGTCAGGGCCACCAGATCGTCTCTGCCGCAGCGGCCGACTCCGACAGCGACTTCCTCGCCGTCGAGGTGTTCACCGCCGGTCTCGCCCGCACCATGCTCGACGCCGACCGCGAGGGCGTGAAGAACCTGCGCCTGGTCGAGGCCAACGCCCCCGAGGCTCTCGAGCACCTGCTCCCGCCGGCATCCGTCGACGAGCTCTGGGTCTTCTTCCCCGATCCCTGGCACAAGAACAAGCACACCAAGCGTCGCCTCGTCGCCCCCGACTTCGCGCGTATCGCCGCCCAGGCCCTGCGTCCCGGGGGCACCCTGCGCCTCGCGACGGACTGGCAGGACTACGCCGATCAGATGCGCGACGTTCTCGACGCAGCGCCCGGCTTCGAGCGCGCGTTCGCGGGGGAGTGGGCAGAGCGCTTCGACGGCCGCGTGCTCACCGCCTTCGAGCGCAAGGGGCTGCGCGTCGGCCGCGACATCCGCGACCTGAGCTACACGCGGGTCTCGCCGTGACCGCGCACACCGCGGTGCCGGTCCGCGAGCGTTCCACCTGGACGCCCAAGCTCGTCCCGGCGCTGTTGGTGTGCCTCGCTGCGCCGGCGCTGTTCGTCGTCCAGGTCGTCTGGCTCGGGTGGGTTCTGCTCGCCCTCGCCGTGGCATCCGGGATTCTCGTCGATCGTCGCCTGGGCGTTCCCGTCTCGCGCGGCGGGGAACCGAGCATCGCCCGCGACGTCTCGCTCGTCGCGATCGGCCAGTTCATCGTCAGCCTGATTCCTCTGCACGCCGAGCTCGACAACGCCGCCTTCGTGCGCTTCACGCTCGCTCTCGGCGGCGCGGTCGTGGTGCCGTACGTGATCTCGCGCTTCGTCTACCGCGACAACGCGATCCGTTTCCCCTGGCGCGGCGGCGGGCGATGGACCTGGTGGCAGTGGGCGTGGCTCGGCGGAGTCATCGTGCTCGGCTACCTCATCCTGCCGTTCTACTTCATCACCTCGGGGGTGTATCGCAACTGGCCTGAGGTCGTCACCCCCGAGCTCATCGCACGCCTGTTCGTGGGCGTCGGCGCCGTCGGCATCTGGGACGAGCTCTTCTTCATCTGCACGGTCTTCGTGCTGCTGCGTCGGCATTTCCCCGACCTCACCGCCAACCTGTTGCAGGCGGTCGTGTTCGTGTCGTTCCTCTGGGAACTCGGATATCAGGCGTGGGGGCCGCTGCTGACGATCCCCTTCGCGATCGTGCAGGGCTTCCTCTTCCTGAAGACGCGCTCGCTCTGGTACGTCGTGACGGTGCATCTGCTCTTCGACGCCGTGGTCTTCGGCGTCCTCGTCCACGCCCACAATCCCGGGTCGGCATCCATCTTCCTGATCTGACCCCGGACGCCGGCCCCCCGGCTCCCCGCTCCGCCCCACGCAAACCCCTCCGGCTCTCCACCCCGCGCAAACCCTCCGGCGCTCCGCCCCACGCCCCGGTACCCGACCCGCACGCATAAACGCGATCGGCGCGCATAAACGCGAGCAGCGCGTGTTTCTGCGCGCGGAAAGCGTTTATGCGTGGCTCGAGCGAGGGGATGCCGCGGTGCCCGGGTCCTGCCCAGGTCGGGTCACTATCCTGGGGACCGGACGCCCTCCGCGTCCCCGGACGAGGGATCAGTACCCGGACTGCGACAAGACTGGCCAAGGAGCACTGCCATGTCGTGGATCGTCCTCATCCTGTCCGGAATCCTCGAGGCCGTCTGGGCCACCGCCCTCGGTCGTACCGAGGGTTTCACCAAGCTCTGGCCGAGCGTGATCTTCGGCGTCGCGCTCGTGGCGTCCATGGGCGGCCTCGCCTTCGCGATGCGCGAGATCCCCACGGGTACCGCCTACGCGGTGTGGGTCGGGATCGGCGCAGCGCTGACGATCGTGGTCGCGATGGTCAGCGGGACCGAGACCGTCTCGGTGGTCAAGGTGCTGCTCGTGCTGGGCCTGGTGGGATGCGTGGTCGGTCTGAAGCTCGTGGGCGACAGTCACTGACCAGGTCATTTTCCGAAAGTCAACCGGATGGAACGCACGGTTTCATCCGGTACCATCCTCTCCAACTGCACTTGTCCGGGCCAGACACCGTCGTCACTCGCCCACATCTTCCCCTGTGAAAGGTTCCGAGTGAGCGCACCGCCGAGCGAGCTTGTCTCCCCGACGCGTCCGTCGCGCGTCATCGCACGACCGAGTCGTCTCGACCGTCTGCGCGATTCGCGCCTCGGTCGCTCCTTGCGCCAGTACGGTCACGACGTCCTTCGCAAGCCCGAGGGCATCGTCCCGATCGAGCGCGGCGCGTTCACCAAGGTCCTGATCCTGTGGGCCATCGCCCGCGTGGTCAACTTCGGCATGCTGTGGGGCTTCTATTCGATCGCCAAGGCCGCCCGCTGGGGCTTCGGTCCCGACAGCGAGCGACTCGGTACGTTCTTCGACTACCTCACCGGGTGGGATGCCGACCGCTACGGTCAGATCGCCGCGCAGGGGTACCCGATGTCGCTGCCGATGAACGTGTCGGGCGACATCCTTCCCAACAACTGGGCCTTCCTCCCGGTGTTCCCCACCCTGGTCCGCGTGATCTCGGGCGCCACCGGGCTCGGCTGGCAGCCGATCGCCGTGCTGCTGAGCCTCGGGGCCAGCCTGGGCGCCACCTGGCTGCTGTTCGTGCTGATGCGCACGGTCACCAAGCCGCAGCCGGCGTGGTGGGCCGTCGTCTTCTTCTCCTTCGCCCCGATGTCGTTCCTCTTCGTGATCGGCTACAGCGAGGGACTGTTCATGCTGTTGATGTTCGCGGGCATGCTGCTCGCGATCAAACGGCGGTACCTGTGGATCCTGCCGATCGGCCTCATCACGGCCTATACCCGTCCGGGTGTTCTGGCCCTGGGCCTGGCTCTCGGCATCGTGTTCCTCGTGCGCTTCTTCCGTCGCAAGGTCGATCCCTTCCCGATGCGCGAGTGGCTCTCTCTCATGGCATCCGGACTCGTCATCGCGGTGGCGGGTCTGTCGTGGAACCACATCGCGCAGTACGTCACGGGTACGCACAACGCCTACATCCGCACCGAACTCGGCTGGTGGCTCGACTACGTCGGCAACGACGAGTTCACCCCCTTCACCCCGTGGTTCCGCCAGGCGGGTACGCACCTGGGCGTCGTCGGCATCATCCTCGTCCTCGCGCTGATCGTCGCCTTCGCGGCGCTGATGTGGTCGCGCCCCGTCCGCAAGCTCGGCCTGATGGTCGTGGCCTACGGATTCAGCTACGGCGTCTACATCTTCGCGGTGTTCCTCCCGCAGCAGAGCACGTTCCGCCTGCTCATGCCGATGGCACCCCTGCTCGGTGACGATCGGTGGTCGTCGACCCCGCGTCGGCGCACGGCGATCCTGATCGGATGCCTCGTGCTCCAGGCCGTCGCGATCCTGCTGCTGTGGACGCGCGGCAACCCGTGATCCGGGAGTGACACGACGAGAGGGGCGACGCCGAACGGCGCCGCCCCTCTCGTCGTTCCGGGGTCAGTCGGGCTCGCCGCCGGGTTCGACGGCGTCGACCACATCCTGCTCGGCGGCGTTGTCGGCATCCAGCTCCGCCGATCCGGCGGCGTCTTCCTCGGTGCGGTCGAGGGCGCCCGTCGAGGAGTCCGAGGCGCTGGCGGGCGCCGGCGCAGTCTCGGGCGGGAGGGGGATGGTGGGCTCCGCGGGCGTCGGTGCGGTCGGTTCGGCGGGGTTCGGGGCCATCGGCTCCGAGGGCGTGGGCCGCGAAGGGTCGGACGGGGTCTGGGGGAAGGTCGGCGTGCTCATGCCTCGACTCTCCGCGCCGCCCGCATCCTGTGCGAGCCCCTTCCCCAACCGGCCGCCTCGGTGTACCTGAGCGGGGTTAGGCTTTTGACGGGGCTTCGACGACAAGGGGACGATGTGTCCACGGCACACGACGTGACTCGGCGAGACGCCATCGCGCAGTACCAGCTGTTGGGCGGACCCGCCGAACCCGACCTGCAGGGGCTCGTCGAACTCGCGGCGACGGTGTGCAATGTGCCCACCGCCGTCATCAACATCATCGACGACCGCATGCAGCACCAGGTCGCCGCCGTGGGTATCCAGGCCGCTTCGTGCGCCCGCGAGGACTCCATGTGCGCCGCCGTCATCAGTACCCCGGCGCGCGTCGTGGTACCCGATGCCCGCCTCGACCCCCGCTTCGCCGAGAACGCCTTCGTGACCGGCGAGATCGCGCTCACGCGCTTCTACGCCTCCAGCCCCCTCATCACCCCCTCGGGGATCGCGATCGGCACGCTCTGCGTCTTCGACACCGAGGTCGGCGATCTCTCGGATGCCAGCAGCCGAGCCCTCGACCTGCTCGCGCACCAGGTGATCGATGTCCTCGAACTGCGTCGTGTCCAGCGCGACCTGCTCGACTCCAACGCACAGCTGGAAAGCTTCGCCGCGCAGGTCAGCCACGATCTGCGAAACCCGCTCACCGCCCTGACCGGCTTCCTCGAGCTCGCGGCCGACAGCCCCGAGATGGCCGACGCCCCCCGCGCGGCGCGGTCCCTCGCGCGGGCGGAGGCCGCGGCCGGGCGGATGACGTCGATGGTCACCGATCTGCTCGACTTCGCCCGTATGGGGGGAGCCCGTCCGTACATGACCCGGGTCGACGTGGGCGACACCGTCGACGCCGTGCTCGAAGACCTCGACGGTGCGCTCGTGGACACCGGGGCCGAGGTGACGGTGGAGACGTCGACCTTCGTGCGCGCCGACGACACCCTCCTGCGCGTCCTCCTGCAGAACCTCATCGCCAACGCCGTGAAGTTCACCGTCGCCGCCGAGAAGGTGCCCCGTATCACGGTGAGCGTCGAGACTCTTCCGGACGGGTGGCGCGTCACCGTCGACGACAACGGGGACGCGATCGATCCCGACCTGCGCGAGCGCGTTTTCGAACCCATGCAGCGCGGTCACAGCGGTGAGGTTCCGGGAATCGGCATCGGTCTCGCAACGTGTCGACGCATCGTCGAGGCGCACCGCGGCACGATCGGTCTGGACGCCTCCCCGGCCGGGGGCACGCGCGCCTGGTTCGTCCTCCCGACAGCCGGTTGATCGCTACCGGGCGACGTACCGGGACGCAACCTCCATGATGGGCATCCGGGAAGAGCCGTAGCGTGGGCGGTGTCGATGGGGTTCGTCTCGTCTCCGTCCCCCACCCGGACCGCGAGGAGGAACGCGCCATGGCACGCAACGTGCGCCTTATGCACTGCACGCCCGACGATGTCTTCCGGGTGCTCGCGAACGGCTGGCTGTACCCCCTGTGGGTGGTCGGCACCTCCCGCATGCGCGACGTCGACGAATCCTGGCCCGCCGAGGGGGCGACGCTGCACCACTCCTTCGGGTCATGGCCTGCGGTCATCGACGACACCACCGTGATGCGCGAGTGGGATCCGCCGCGGCGCGCCGTGCTGGAGCCGCACGGCGGCCCCATCGGCGTCGCTCGCGTCGCGATCGATGTGAAAGCCCGCGGTGACCGCTGCGTCGTCCGCATCCAAGAAGAACCCGTCACGGGCCCCACGAGACTCCTGCCCGACACGGTGTTCGACGCGATCACGCGCTACCGCAACGCCGAGACCCTGCACCGCCTGGCCTACCTGGCCGAGGGGGGAGCGCCCGGAACGACGGGCGGGTCTTCGGCGCTCGGCCACGAATCCACCGCCGAGAAGGAGCCGATCGACCGATGAGCGAGAGCTACGACGCGATCATCGTCGGTTCCGGTCCGAACGGGCTCGCCGCGGCCGTCACCCTGGCCCGGTCGGGGCTCGCGGTCGCCGTATACGAGAAGTCCGACACCTTCGGCGGTGCCGCCTCGACCGCCGAGCTCACCCTCCCCGGGTTCCGGCACGATGTCGGATCGGCGGTGCACCCGCTCGCGCTGGAGTCGTGGTTCTTCCGAGAGTTCGGCCTTGATCGCCGTATCCCTCTCGTCGTCCCCGAGGTCTCCTACGCCCACCCCCTCGACGGCGGGCGCGCAGGACTGGCATTTCGTGATCTCACGCGTGCGGCCGAGGGACTCGGCGTCGACGGTCCGGCGTACGAGCGCCTCATGCGGCCCCTCGTGGACCATCTGCGGGGCGTCGCCGACTTCACGGGCAACGCCCTGCTGCGCGTCCCCGGCGACCCGCTCGCGGCCTTCTTCTTCGGCATCCGCGCTCTCGAACAGGGTGGGCCCTGGTGGAACACGCGCTTTCGTGAGGAGGTCGCGCCCAGCCTCGTCACCGGTGTCTCGGCGCACACGATCCTGCACCAGCCGAGCCTGGCCGCCGGGGGAGCGGGACTGGTGCTCGCCACCTACGGCCACGGCCGCGGGTGGCCGATCCCGATCGGTGGCAGCCAGTCGATCGCCGACGCCATGATCGCCGATATCCACGCCCACGGGGGAGTGCTGCACGCCGGCGTCGAGGTGACCTCCCTCGACGAGCTGCCCCCGGCCCGCGCCGTGCTCCTCGACACGACCCCGCGCTCCCTCATTCGGCTCGCCGGAGATCGGATGCCGGCTTCCTACCGTCGCGTTCTCGAGAGGTTCCGCTACGGGGGCGGCGTCGCCAAGGTCGATTTCGCCCTGTCGGACCCGGTGCCCTGGGCCCATGCCGACGTCGCCCGCGCCGGCACGGTGCACATCGGCGGCACCCGCGCCGAGATCGCAGAGGCCGAGAACGCGGTGGCCCGGGGCGACCTCCCCGACGCCCCTTACGTCTTAGCGGCGCAACCGACGCTGTTCGACTCCACGCGTGCGCCCGAGGGCAAGCACGTGCTGTGGGCCTACACGCACGTTCCGTCGGGGAGTCCCGCCGACCGCGAAGACGCCGTCGTGCGTCAGATCGAGCGTTTCGCCCCGGGGTTCCGCGACACCGTGTTGGCGTCGTCGTCGCGCACGGCCGTCGACATCGCCGCATGGAACCCCAACTTCCCCGGCGGCGACATCTCGGCGGGCGCCCCCACCCTCACTCAGCTCCTGGGTCGCCCGGTCTACAGTCCCGATCCGTGGCGCACGCCGATGAAGGGCGTGTACCTGTGCTCGTCATCGACCAGCCCCGGCCCGGGCGTGCACGGCCTCGCCGGGTGGCAGGCTGCGCTCAGCGCGCTCCGGCACGAGTTCGGCACGCGCCTGCGCCCCGACCTCGCTCCCCGCGACGACCAGCTGTCCACGGCGACCCGGTAGCCGTGCCCGAGGGCGACAGCGTCTACCGACTCCGGAGACACCTCGAGGCCGCGACCCTCGGTGCCCGGGTGCGGGACGGCGAGCTGCGCTCGGGCAACGCGGCCGGACGCTCGCTCGCGGGGGTTCGCATCGACGGTTACGACACCCATGGCAAGCACCTTCTCACCCGATTCGACGACGGGTCCACCCTGCACACTCATCTGCGCATGCAGGGGAGTTGGACGATCACACGAGCAGGGCGTTCTCTCCCCTCCGCGGTGCGCGAGACGGCGCGCGTGCGGCTGCGACTCGATGACGGGAGGGAGATGTGGGGCCTCGATCTCCCCGTCGTGGAACTCGTCCCCACCGTGCTCGAGAGCCGGGCGATCGGACATCTCGGCCCCGACCCGTTGCGCGACGACTGGGATGCCGCGGAGGCGGCGCGTCGACTCTCGATCCGGCCCGACCGGCCCTTCGTCGCGGCTCTGCTGGACCAGACCGCTGTGGCCGGGCTCGGCAACCTGTGGGTGAACGAGCTCGCTTTCCTGCGTGGCATCCACCCTTTCGCGCCCATCGGGATGACCGACCTCGAGGCGCTCGTGGCTCTCGCGGCACGGTGTCTGCGGATCTCGGCGACCGTTCCCGGCATGTACCAGGTCACCACCGGTGACCGTCGGAAAGGTTCCTCGCATTGGGTGACGGGACGCGCGGGGCGTCCGTGCCTGCGCTGCGGAACGCGCGTGAGCGTGCGCGACGAGGTGCAGAACGACCCCGAACAGCGGCGGACGTGGTGGTGTCCGCGGTGCCAGCCCCTGCCCGGAACCGCCGATGTCGGGACCCCCGGGTAGAACGGATCCATGGCCGTCGAACGCGAGAACCTCTTGCGCGTCACCCGCATCTACGCAGAGGAGGCCGCTCTCGAACTCGAGCGCGGCCGCGAGATCATCGCGCGCTGGCCCGAGGCCGACATCGTCCGGATCGCCTCGCACTGGCAGATCCCCGAGGTGCACGGCGACGAGACGAACGTCGCCCGCTGGGTGCGCATCAAGACCGAGGCGCTCGTGTTGGGCCTCAAGAAGAGTGTGGCGACGCGGGTCAACGGGCGCTCCGCCGACTTCATCGCGCCCTCGCTCTCCAATGGGTGCGCGATGGCCTGCAGCTATTGCTACGTACCGAGACGCAAGGGCTACAGCAACCCGATCACGGTCTTCGCCAACATCGAGCAGATCACCAGGCACCTCGCGCGGCACGTCGCGGCGCGCGGCCCCAAGTCCGAGCCGAACCAGTGCGATCCCGAGGCATGGGTGTACGACATCGGCGAGAACGGCGATTGCTCCGTCGATGCGTTGATCAGCGAGAACGTGCGCGACGTCTGCGATCTGTTCCGCATGACACCCACGGCCAAGGCATCGTTCGCGACGAAGTTCGTCAACCGCGACCTGCTCGAGTGGGATCCGGCGGGGCGCACGCGCATCCGCTTCTCGCTCATGCCGGCGACGACGGCGAGGGTCACCGATCTGCGCACCTCGCCGATGGCCGATCGGATCGCGGCGATCAACGATTTCGTGGATGCCGGGTATGAAGTGCACGTCAACTTCTCGCCGGTCATCCTCACCCCGACGTGGCTCGCCGACTGGGCAGAACTGTTCGATCAGCTCGACGCCGCCCTCCACGCCCGGGCGAAGGCGCAATTGGCGTGCGAGGTGATCTTCCTCACTCACAACGAGGGTCTCCACGAGGTCAACCTCGGGTGGCATCCGAAGGGGGAAGAACTGCTGTGGACTCCCGCCGTCCAAGAGGAGAAGAGGTCGCAGAACGGGGCGGTCAACGTGCGATACCGTCATCCGCTCAAGGCGCAGGCGGTGGCCGCTCTGGGCGACCTCATCGCGCTCAAGCTCCCGTACTGCCGGGTGCGTTACGCGTTCTGAGGCTCAGCTGATCTCGCCGGTGGGTGATCCCTCGGTCGTGGACGCCTCGTCGGCGTCCTGCTGGGCCGCGGCGCCCTCTTCGGGAGACTCGCTTCCCGCTCCCGGGGAGTCGTGACCGGGGGCATCGTCCGCGCGTGCATCGCGATTCGTCATGTTCATCCTCTTCGTCGTCGTTGTGGAGCGACGGTGTCACGGACCACCGTCCGTGTCCAGGGGGTGGACGCTCTCACAGGGGACGAACGCCGAAGCGCTCGGTGAAGTCTGCGCTCGCGGCATCCTCGAAGTCGTCTGCTTCGTCGCGAAGCTCGATGTCGCCCACGACGATCAGAGGTACGGCGCCAAGGCGCCGGCGGTCAACGCGAGGGCGAGGGTCGTGCCACCCACGCCGGTGGCGGTGAGCACGGTCGCCCGCTCGAATCTGCTACGGCGCGAGACGTTCGCCGGGTGAGTGGTCGAACGAACCGACGCCTTGGCCGTGTGGAGGGTGTCGTATCGGCCGACCGGTACGCCGTGCGCATCACGGGAGACGAACCCACCCGCGACCTGGTCGACGCAGCCGAAGTACTCGCCGCCGCGGTGCGCGACCCAGAAGCCGGTGTCGACCTTCGCCCACAGCACGCGGGCCGCGGCCAGGGGAGCGGGGGAGAGGGAGGTCGGGGTCGTCATGTCACGCCGCCGCGGAAAGGGTGCGACGGGCGGGGGCGGTGGTGCGGACCGTCTGCGGACGCTGCGCACTGTCGATCGCAGGGATCTCGACGTTCAGGTCGACGACGAGACCGGCCGAAGAATTGGCCATATCGGCCATGGTCTTCAGCACGGTGGAATTGAGGGTCTCAGGCTCGGCGGAGTCGAAGACGAAGCGGAGAGGGATGGCGGGCTGCAGCCACAGCGTGGAGCGGCCCGGAGTGCCGTCTACGTGCGTCCAGCTGAGCGTGAAGCTCTCGCTCCGTCGAAGCTTGGTGGCCGTGACGACCTTGATGTGGGAGAGCAGACGATCTGGAATCTGGATCGATTCGGTCGTGGTGCCGTAGAACAGGTGGCCCATGGGGTACTCCCTTCGAAAGCGATTAGCTGTCCTTAGAACATACTCGACTAGTAACTAGTTTGTCTAACTATTATTTTCGACGTATAGTTCTCGGAAGAGCGGGAGGAGTGTGCCATGACCGATGTCGGATCCACGTCTCTTCGCTCCGCGCCCGCCGAGTCCACCGAAGAGGTGGCGTACTGGTACGGCGGCGAGCCGTCGGACCGCCGCCAGCGCAGCAAGGCCGTCCTCGAAGCGCTGCGGATCTACCGCGCGGCCGAGGTCGCCATGCGTCGCCGTACTCGCGACTCGATGTCGATGGGAGAGAACGAGCTCCTCGTTCTGCGGTACCTGCTGCGCGACTCGGCCCGCCGTGTCAAACCGGGGGAGCTCACGCGCTATCTCGGTCTGTCCACCGCCTCCACGACGGCGATCCTCGACCGTCTCGAACGATCGGGGCACGTCACGCGCGCAGCGAACCCCGACGACCGGCGCAGCATCTTCATCCAGGCCACCCCCCGCGCGCACGCCGAAGTGCGGCAGACGCTCGGGAACATGCACGATCGCATGCTCGCGGCGGTCATCGACATGACGCCCGAAGAAGCCGCCGCGGTGGTCGCTTTCCTCCGACGTATGAGCGACGCCGTGGACGGCGTGGCGGTCGAGCACCCGGCGGTTGGTTCCCCGTGATCTACGTGCTCGTCGGCGGGCCGCGCGACGGACAGCACGTGGATGACCTGCCTCGCGGCTACCGCCTCTCCCTCAGTGATCCCCAGCCCGAACCCTTCGGAGAGTTCGACACCGTCCGTGCGGTGTGGTTCGAACTCGATGAGGCCATGTTCCGCTCGCCGCAGCGGCGCGACTGAGGCGTATCTCACTCACGCCGGACCGGCAACCCGCCTCGGTTCCTCCCCCGCACCGGCGAAGGTAGGCCTATGCGATGCGTGACCTATGCCGGCGAGACCGTGATCACCACCGACGACGTTGCCGCGTCGTTGATCGAGTTGACCGCGGCGGTGGCGAAAGAGGGTCAGGCCGAAGCCGTCAGCATCCCCATCGTCACCGACGACAAGAAGGTCGCCCAGGCCGAGCTCGTGATCGGTGTCGGCAACGATGTCCTTTCCGCCCCGCTGGAGTGGCACGACGAAGAGCCGGACTTCTCGCACGCCGCCGCAGAGCTCAAGGACCACCGCCTCTTTCCGCGTCCGAATCTTCGGGCGGTCGAGCCCGCGTCGACCTCCGACGAGGAACCCTTCGACTACGACTTCGATCAGCCGACGCAGGCGTGAGCCGACACGGGTGAAATCGTCCCCGCGTGCGGGTGTACGCCCCGGGAGGGCTTGCCGCCGACGCTCGGCATCCGCTAGGTTCTCAAATCCGTGCCGATCGGCACGGTGAGCCGAGGAGAGACGAGACCATGACCGCGAACCGCGATCTGCGTCCGGAGCAGCAGGGAACGTACCTGTTGTTCCCGCTTTCGTCGTACCCTCCGGCGCCGGTCGTCTAGACATCCGTCTTCCCACGCCCCGCACCGTCAGGTCGGGGCGTTTCTCTTTCCACCGGGTGGGGGAGTGCCTCGTCCCGAGGCTCGACTCCGCGCGCGTCAGCGCACCACACGAAGGAAAGGACCCATGCAGAAGCTCACCGAACGTCTCGTGTCGTGGGCGAGCCTGATCGATGACAAGACCATCGACCAGGCCCGTACCTCGTCGCGCATGCCGTTCATCTACCCCCACCTCGCCCTCATGCCCGATGCCCACCTGGGCTTGGGTGCAACGGTCGGGTCGGTCATCCCGACGCTCGGGACGATCATGCCGGCGGCCGTCGGCGTCGACATCGGGTGCGGAATGATCGCCGTCAAGACGCAGTTCCGTGCCGCCGACCTCGCCGGTCGCGATCTCGCAGAGCTGCGGCAGCAGATCGAGCGCGCCATCCCGCTCTCGGCCGGTCGTGACAACCGCAAGATCGTCGCGACCGCCGAGCCGCGGGTGGCCGAGCTCGAGGCGCTCGCCGACGAGGCCGGGTTCGACCCCGCGTCGTACGCCGGTCACTGGCGGCACCAGCTCGGGTCGCTGGGCAGCGGCAACCACTTCATCGAGATCTCGCTCGACGAGAACGACGACGTGTGGATGTTCCTGCACTCCGGCTCGCGCGGCGTCGGCAACCGCATCGCGCAGCACCACATCACGGTGGCGCAGCGGCTCGCGAAGCAGTGGTGGATCGAGCTTCCGCACCCCGATTTGGCCTACCTCGTCGAGGGCACGCCGGAGTTCACTCGGTACATCAGCGAGCTCCGGTGGGCGCAGCATTTCGCCCTGCTCAACCGCGAAGAGATGATGGACCGCGTCGCGAACCAGCTCGGGCGATTCCTCGACGCCCCCGTCGAAGAGCGCGAGCGGATCAACTGCCATCACAACTTCACCGAGTCCGAAAGGCACTTCGGCAAGCAGGTGTGGGTGTCGCGCAAGGGCGCGATCATGGCCGACGCCGGTCGTCCGGGCCTCATCCCGGGGTCGATGGGCACGGCCTCGTACGTCGTCGAGGGCCGGGGCAACCCCGTCGCGTTGAACTCCTCTCCGCACGGCGCGGGTCGGGAGTACTCGCGATCGGCCGCCCGCAAGACCTTCACGCGCGAACAGCTGCGCGAAGCGATGGTGGGGATCGAGTACCGAGACACCGACGCGTTCATCGATGAGATCCCGCAGGCCTACAAGCCGATCGACCGGGTCATGGCCGATGCCGCCGACCTCGTCACGGTGCGGCACACGCTGCGCCAGATCGTCAATGTGAAGGGCGACTGAGACGGATGCCATGGCTGCCACGCCGCAGCCATGGCATCCGCCGTTCGGTCGGGGTGAAATACATCGCTCGGGGGATGCGCGGACGGACGTCGTTTCGCGACGATGGGGAAGAGCTCGCGAAGCCGCGCGGGCGGACACTTCCCCCGGAGTGAAGATTCATGAGCCCTGATCGTGCCCAGACCCTCGACCATCATCCCGACCCCTCCGGCCGGAGCGAACGCCAGAGCACGTGCATTCGCCTCGCTCAGGCCCGCCTGGCGGCTTTCGTGGAGAGCACGGCAGACGACGTCGACGAGACCTCGGACGCGGCCGTGACCGCGCTGCGCTCCGCGGTGTCGTCGGGAGCCGACCTCGACCGCATCTCCGCCGAGCTCGAGGTGAGCACCGGTGCGATTCAGGCGATCGTCGACGGCTCGGTGCCGCTGCGCAGTCTGCATCCCGACGACCGGCTCCGGCCCCGCACCTGACGGGCGTAGTTTCGACGCGGTCGATGTCCCCGCCCTGGGGCCACTCGACTTCTGTGCGGGGTTACGCTCTGGGCATGAAGACCGGCGCCGCGGGCGGCTTTGCGACCATCGACTTCGAGACGACGGGCCTCGTCCCCGAACGTGACGATCGTGCGATAGAGGTGTCCGTCGTGCACTCGGACCCGGACGGAACGATCACGGGGCAGTGGGAGACGCTGATAAATCCGCGTAGAGACCTGGGTGCACAACGCATTCACAACATCTCCGCTCGCGACATCATCAAGGCTCCTATTTTCGAGAGGGTCGCCGCCGAGCTGCTGGAGCTGCTGTCGGGTCGCGTGGTCGTCGCCCACAACGCGTCTTTCGACCTTCGATTCCTCAACGCCGAGCTCGATCGGATCGACTACAGGCGAGCCGACGACTTCGTCACGGCATGCACGATGCGCCTCGCCCGCACACATCTCGGCAGCGGCCTGGCCCTCGCGGATTGCTGCGATGCCTTCGGTATCCCGCTCGTGGGGGCGCATCGGGCTTCAGCTGACGCGCTGGCCACGGCCCGCCTCCTCGAAGCGTTCATCGCAAGCGGGGGGAGCGAGCAGTGGGATCCGCTTCTGCTGTCAGCCCCGCACCTGACGCCCTTCGATGGTGGGCGCGATGCGTGGCTCGCCCGGGACGAGGTGCCCCCCGTCACCCCCGGTTTCATCGACCGCATAGTGGTGCGGATCCCGGATGTCTCAGAGACCCATGAGCAAGCGGAGTATCTCGCACTCGTCGAGCGAGCCCTTCTCGATCGCTACCTCTCCGAGCACGAGACGGACGCCCTCGTCGCTCTCGCTGATCGGTCCGGGATCGGGCGGGACACCGCGCATCGGTTGCACCGCGACTATTTCACCGCGTTGGTCAACGTCGTCTGGGCCGACGGTGTCGTCACGGATGTCGAACGGGCGGACGTCGAGCTCGTCGCCGCTCTGCTCGACATCGACGACGAGATGGTGTCCCGTCTTCTTCTCGCGCCGCCCACGCGTTTGACGTCACCTCCGACGGTCGTCCTCCAGGAGTTCCTTCTCGCGCCCGGCGACGAGATCGTGCTCACCGGCGAGATGTCGCGTTCGAGGTCCGAGTGGGAGCGGGATCTTCGTTCAGCCGGCTTCGTTCCGAAACCCGCCGTGACCAAGCGAACAGCGATTCTCGTAGCCGCGGACCCCGACTCGCTGTCGGGCAAAGCGCGCAAGGCGCGGGACTACGGCGTCCCCGTCGTCGGAGAAGGCTGGCTGCGCGACCTGCTGGCGAGTGTTTGATGGGCGAGCGCAGGTTCGAATGGGGCGGTCTCAGCGCCGACCGCGGCGACTACGTGACCGCGGCGGAGGCACTGGCGATGCTCGAGGTGCTCGTCGTCGCCCAGGCCGACCTCGCCGTCACGACCGAGCTGCGTGACGGCGCCGCATGGGCGCGCTTCTCGCGTGGAGAGCGCTGGGCCGTCGTCTCGACGCCCGGCTCGCGGTGGTTCTCGGTCGAGACCGACACGGGCCACCGCCTGCAGATCGTCGACGCCAACACCTCGAAGGATCAGAGCGCCCAACTGCTCGCCGTCCATGTCGACGTGGCCGAGGCGTACGTCCGCGGCGAGGCGGTGCCGGTGCGCGCCGGTGGGCTCGGCGGTTCGGTGCTCGCGATCGACGTGAACGGACGGCAGGTGCTGTTGACACAGTCCGTCGGGCGCCGAGTGCGCGGTCTGTTCGGCCGATAGGCCCGGCGGCCGCTCCGGTCAAGCCGGTGCTCCTCGCTCGCGCTCTTGCCAGGCTGGAGGGGTACGCGACGAAGGGAAACCCATGAGCGACTCGCAGAACTCCGCACCCGCCGACGACGCCACCGACCTCGGCGACGACCCCACGGTCAAGCCGAGCCAGGAGAACGACGTCGACGAGGAAGCCAAGGCTCCCTCCAAGGACGATCCGAGCGCCGACCACCGGGCGACGGGAATCGGAGTCATCGGCGACGAGTGATCCGGATGCCGCGGAGCGGGCGTCGAGATCGTCGGCGGTCGCCCCGCGGGTCGGGGCGCGCCGCTCCACGGTGCTAATCTTGACCGGTCCGCCTCCGTAGCTCAGGGGATAGAGCGTTGGTTTCCGGTACCAAAGGTCGCTGGTTCGATTCCAGTCGGGGGCACATCGAGAAGGCCGCGATCATGACGATCGCGGCCTTCGGTCTTGCCGGGTTCAGCCCTCGTCGGTGACGGACCCGGTGGGCTCGGCGTCTTCGACGATGTGCTGCGAACCGAGCTCGTCCGCGACGGCCCGTCCCTGGTCCACGGCCTCTTCGCGGCTGGAGAAGCTCGCCGAGAGCTCGGGGCGGCCCTCGACCGCGTTCTCCCACTGTCCTCGGTTCGATCGTGTGGTCACGTCGTTCTGGCTCATGGCATCCATGTCACACCCGGGCTGTGTCCTCCACCCCCGTCTTGACAGGCGTTGTCAAGACCACCACGCGTTTCCGGCGAAGGCTGACATGCTGGGCAGTACCTTCGAAAGGGGTCTGTCATGAGTGTCGGAGCCGGCATCGCGCTGTTCGTCATCGGCGCCATCCTCGCCTTCGCGGTCAATCTCCCCAATGAGTTCGTCGACCTGACCACGATCGGGTACATCATGATGGGCGCGGGCGTCGTCGTCTTCCTCATCGGTGTCGTGCTGCTCGTGCGTCGCCGCCAGACCGATACGGTGACCCGCACCGAGGGAGCCGGGGCAGCCCACGTCACGCGCTCGACCACGCGCTCCTCGAACGACGACCTCGTCTGAGTAGCTCGGGGCCGCGCCCCGGAGAACGAGAATGACCGAACCCACCCCCACCGTCGCCTACGACCGGGCCGTCGACGATCTGTTCGACGGGCGCTACCGCCTCGGTCGCGTCCTCGGCCAGGGCGGATACGCGCGTGTCTACGAAGCCGTCGACACCGCTCTCGAACGCACCCTCGCCCTCAAGGTGATCGACGGCGACGGCGCCGACCCCTCCGACGTGGCCCGCGTGCGCTCCGAGATCCGGCTGCTCGCGTCCCTGTCGCACCCCTCGCTTGTAACGCTGTACGACGCCAAGCTCGACGCGCAGCCGGCCTACCTGGCCATGGAACTCATCGCCGGACCGACCCTGACCGACCGCATAGCGCGCGGACCGCTTCCGGGGCCCGATGTCGCCCGCATCGGTCGCGAGATCGCCGAGGCGTTCGCCGTCATCCACGGTCGCGGCATCGTCCACCGCGACGTGAAGCCCTCGAACATCCTCATCCGACCCGCCGCCCACGCCGGCGAGAGCCCGCGCGCGACCCTCGCCGACTTCGGCATCGCCTCGCTCGTGGGAGCGACGCGGGTGACGCGCGCCGACACGGTGATCGGCACCGCGGCGTATCTCAGTCCCGAGCAGGCCCGGGGGATGCCGGCCGGCCCCGCGAGCGACGTCTACGCGCTCGGACTCGTCCTGCTCGAGGCGCTGACCGGCTCCCGCCCCTTCGGATCCCGCACCCCGCACGAGGCCCTCGCCGCCCGTCTCGTCGCGGCTCCCGAGATCCCCGCGCAGATCCCGCCCGCGTGGCGTGAAGTTCTCGAGCGGATGACCGCGATCGAGCCGAACGAGAGACCGGATGCCACGGGCCTCATCTCCGAGCTCGGCACCCTCTCGGGGGTGACGGTGCCCGTATCGGCCCCGGCGAAGCCGGCCTCGCCTCTTCCGACGGCCGCCCTTGCCGGCAGCACCGGCCCCACGCGCGTCTTCGAGCCGTCCGCGAACCCGACTCGGCGCCGGGCCGAGACAAAGCCCTCGCCTCGCGCGCTCGTCATCGGCGCCGTCGTTGCGGTTCTCCTGGCCGTCGGAGGCATCGGCATCGCCGCAGCTGTCGGTTCCGGGGGCGGGGCCGACGAGCCCGCTCTGCCGTCGCTTCCCCAGCCCCTCGACCAGCACATGGACGACCTCTGGAAGCAGGTGGGTCCGTGATCCGCCGCGCCGCCCCCGCCGCGGGCCTCCTCCTCGCCGCGGCCATCGTCCTCACGGCGTGCACCCCGCCGGCTGCGACCCCCACGGCCTGGCAGCAGAACGTGCAGACCGTGGCCGATCAGGCCTCTGGTGGCGACTACGCCTCGGCTCTCGCGAGCCTGGATGCTCTCGAGGCCGACGTGGTCGCCCGCCGTGACGCCGGCGAAATCTCCGCGGACGAAGCCGACGGCATCCTGAGCCGGATCGCCACCGTCCGAGCCGACCTGACCTCTCTCGTGCCGACGCCGACGCCGACGCCCACAACGGATCCCGCGCCCACACAGTCGTCGGACACGGTCGTCGACGACGGTGGTGATGAGCCCGCCCAGCCGGCTCCGGACGACCAGAGTCCCGGCGGAAAAGACGACAAGGGACCGGGCAACGGCAATGGCAACGGCAAGGGCCCCGGCAAGAAAGACGGCTGAGCCGCTTCGCCCGGGTCGCGCCGAGGGGGTCGGAACGCGTGCGAGGATTGCCCGGTGCCGCGCCGCGTGACCGCTGAACTCGACCTCGATCTCGGGGCCTCCGTCGACCTCATCTTCCAGATCACCGCCGCACAGGGAGCACCCCTCGCGAGTGAGAACCTGACGTTCTCGCAGGGCGATCGTCACTACGCGCCGACCGAGCTCGTCGATCAGGCCGGGAGCCGGCTCCACCGACTCACCGCCGATCAGGGGCCGCTCTCGGTGCGGTACGAGGCGCTCGTGACGGGCCTCGCACACGGGCCGCGCACGAGCGATCTCGAGACCATCGGGTACCTCCGGCCGAGCCGGTACTGCCAGTCCGACGAGGTCTTCGCCCAGGCGCGACGTCAGTTCCTTGGGCTGTCGGGACGCGAGCTCCTGGCCGCGGTGTCGAGCTTCGTGGCATCCACCGTCACCTACACGCCCGGGCTCAGCACGGGCACCGACAGCGCCGTGACGACCCTGTCGACCGGTCAGGGCGTGTGCCGTGACTACGCCCACGTCGTGATCGCCCTCCTGCGCGCGATGGACGTGCCGGCTCGCTACGCGGCGTGCTTCGCCCCGGGACTGGAGCCGATGGACTTCCACGCCGTCGCCGAGGCGTACCTCGACGGGGCCTGGTACGTCATCGACGCCACGCGCCTCGCCGACCGCCGCTCGCTCGTGCGGATCGCCACGGGACGCGACGCGGCCGACTGCGCCTTCCTCAGCTTCCACGGCGGATACGTGGGGCTCGAGCGGATGCGCGTGGATGCCGTGCTCGAAGACGCCCCCGCTGCGGAGCCCGACGACCACGAGACCCTGGTGCGGATCGCCTGACGCGGCCTCCCAGGCGTCGCGCCCTAGACTTGACGGGTTATGGATCCCGCAGCCCTCTCCGCCGCCCTGCTCGCTGTCATCGCCCCGCTCGCCGAGGCGCGACGAGAGGGTTCCTCGGCCGGGATCACGGCCGCCGACCTGCCGCTCGAGCGGCCCAAGAACCGCGATCACGGTGACTGGGCGTCCAACGCCGCCCTGAAGCTCTCGAAGGTCATCGGGGCCAACCCCCGTGAGTTCGCGGCAGAGATCGCCGCCGGCCTCGAATCCGTCGACGGCATCGCGAGCGTCGAGGTCGCCGGCCCCGGATTCATCAACATCCGGCTGGACGCCGCGGCCGCCGGTGCGCTGGCCCGCACGATCGTCGAGCAGGGCGCCGCGTTCGGCTCGAACGACAGCCAGAGCGGCAACACGATCAATCTCGAGTTCGTCAGCGCCAATCCGACCGGTCCCTTGCACATCGGCCACACCCGCTGGGCGGCCCTGGGCGACGCGATCGCCCGCGTGCTCCTCGCGAGCGGGGCAACCCTGGTGCGCGAGTTCTACATCAACGACGCCGGTGCCCAGATGGAGCGATTCGGCCGCTCGGTGGTCGCCGCCATCGCCGGCGAGCCGACACCCGAAGACGGCTACGGCGGCGCCTACATCGCCGCTCTCGCCGAGCGCGTGCAGGCCGCCCGCACCGACATCCTCGAGCTCGACCGCGCCGAGCAGGTCTCGGTCGCCACCGAGCTCGCCTACGGCTTCCAGCTCGGCGAGATCCAGGCCTCGCTCGCGCGCTTCAACGTGCACTTCGACGTCTGGTTCTCGGAGCGCGACCTGCACGCCCGCATCGAGGGCAAGCCGAGCCTCGTCGACGAGGCTGTCGACCGCCTGCGCGAGCAGGGCCACGTTTTCGACGAGGACGACGCCGTGTGGGTGCGCACGACCGACTTCGGCGACGACAAGAACCGCGTCATCCGTCGCTCGAACGGCGAGTACACCTACTTCGCCGCCGACGCCGCTTACTACCTCAACAAGGGCGACCGCGGGTTCGCTCACAAGATCTACCTGCTCGGCGCCGACCACCACGGCTACGTGCACCGCCTCAAGGCGCTCGCCGGAGCCGCGGGCGACGACCCCGAGAAGGACATCGAGGTGCTCATCGGGCAGCTCGTCTCGATCAACGGTGCGCGCCTGTCCAAGCGGGCGGGCAACATCGTCGAGCTCGACGACCTGCAGGCGTGGCTCGGAACCGACGCCCTGCGCTACTCGCTCGCGCGTTACCCGGCCGACTCGCCGCTGACGCTCGACCCCGAGATCCTGCAGAAGCGCACCAACGACAACCCCGTCTTCTACGTGCAGTACGCCCACGCGCGCACGCACAACGTCGCGCGCAATGCCGCCGATTCGGGTGTGGACCGCTCCGAGTTCGCCCCCGAACTCCTCGGGCACGAGACCGAGTCGGCCCTCCTCGGCGCGCTGCAGGAGTACCCGCGCATCGTCGCGTACGCCGCCGAGGTGCGCGAGCCGCATCGCGTCGCGCGCTACCTCGAAGAACTCGCGGGTCTCTATCACCGGTGGTACGACAACTGCCGCGTCATCCCGCTCGGCGACGCCCCGGTCGAGTCCGTGCACCGCACGCGTCTGTGGCTGAACGATGCGACCGGTCAGGTGCTGCGAAACGGCCTCGACCTGCTCGGCGTCAGCGCTCCGGAGCGGATGTAGACGATGACGGATGCCACGGCCCCCCGCCGCCGCACCGGTCGGTGGATCGCCGTCCTCGTGGTCGTCGTCGTCCTGCTCGCCGGGGCGATCGTGGCCGCGGAGTTCATCGCTCGCTCGGTCGTCACCAGCACGGTGCGCTCGCTCGTGGTGAAGAACGTCGGTCTGCCCGACGATCAGAACGTCGACGTGTCGGTGGCGGGCCTCGTTCTGCCGCAGCTTCTGCGCGGACGCCTCGACGAGGTCGCCGTGTCGTCGAACGACGTGACCCTCGGGCCGATCACCGGCGACGTCCGGGTCGATCTGCGCGGCGTCCCCGTCTCGGGCGACGCGGCGGCGGACGGCGGAGTGGCTTCGGTGCGTCTCGACCAGGATCAGCTCAAGGCGCTGCTCGCCGAGGTGCCCGACCTTCCGGCCAGCACCGTCACCGTCGCCGCGCCCGACGTGAAGCTGGAGACCTCTCTCTCGCTCTTCGGCATCGCGATCCCCGTCGGCGTCGGGGTCACCCCCGGTGCCGCATCGGGTGATCTGACGCTCACGCCGTCGTCGTTCCAGGTGGGCGGCAACGCGATCGACGCCGACACCCTGCGCGGCCAATTCGGCGGCGTGGCCGATTCCGTTCTGAAGACGACGAGCCTCTGCATCGCGGACCGTCTCCCGAAGGGGCTCACCCTGACGTCGGCCACCGTCCAGGGGCAGGACCTCGTCGCGACCTTCGACGTGGCCGGCGGCATCCTGAACGATCCCTCCCTGCAGAGCGACGGCACCTGCGGCTGACCGTCCCGCCCGACGAAGAGCATCGCCCCGGACGTCCGCGTGTGCGTTCATCCCGGTCGCGTGCCGCGAAGCCCCCGCCCCTTCGGAACCGAGACAGTAGGGGCGGTCGTGTGGGAAAGGGGCGGCATGCGTCGTGCCCTAGACTGCAAGGACTGCCCGCCGCGTGACTCTCCGCGCGGGTGGGAGCCGTGATCCGCGGCCGTCGCGTCGCCGCAAAACCCGATTGGTCCCCCTGTGTCCGCCTCGCACTCCGCGCTCGTGCCCGCCTGGCTCACCGCCCCGGCCGAAGCGAACGAGCTCGTCGCCTCCGTCTGGCCCGCCTCGGCCCACCGCGTCGACGACGGGTCGGTCGAAGTCGGCGGGGTCTCGGTCTTCGATCTCCGTGACCGTTTCGGAACGCCGCTCTACGTCCTCGACGAGGACGAGGTGCGCGCCCATGCCCGTCGTGCGCGCTCCGCTTTCGATGCCGCGGCCGCACGCCACGGCATCCGGGCCCGCGTGTACTACGCCGGCAAGGCCTTCCTGTCGGCCGAGGTCGTGCGCTGGGTCGTCGCCGAGGGTCTCTCCGTCGATGTCTGCACGCGCGGGGAGCTCGAGGTCGCCCTCGCCGGGGGCGCCGAGCCCGCGCGCCTGGGCTTCCACGGCAACAACAAGAGCGTGAGCGAGCTCGAGCGCGCCGTCGAGGTCGGCATCGGTTCGGTCGTGGTCGACAGCCCGATCGAGATCGAGCGTCTCGCCGCGATCGCCGAGCGGCGCGGCGCCGTGCAGCCGGTGCTCGTGCGGGTGCGCACGGGCGTGCACGCCGAGACCCACGCGTTCCTGGCCACGGCCCACGAAGACCAGAAGTTCGGCTTCTCGCTCGAGGGCGCGGCCGAGGCCGTCGCCCGCATCCGCGAGCTGTCGAGCCTGCGGTTCGTGGGGCTGCACGCGCACATCGGCTCGCAGATCTTCGACTCCTCCGGTTTCCGCGAGTCGGCCGCGCGCCTGGTCGACCTGCACGCCGATCTGCTGGCCGGGGGAGAGATCCCCCTTCTCAACGTCGGCGGCGGCTTCGGCATCTCCTACACCTCGGTCGACGACCCGAAGCCCATCGAAGAGATCGCCGACGGCATCGTCGATGCCATCGCCGACGAGTGCGCGGTGCGCGGCATCCCGATGCCCGATGTCGCCACCGAACCGGGGCGCGTCATCGTCGGTCAGGCCGGCATCACGCTCTACGAGGTGGGCACGGTCAAGACCGTGACCGCGGGGGAGGACCTCGACCGCACCTACGTCAGCGTCGACGGCGGCATGAGCGACAACGCCCGCCCCGCGCTGTACGGCGCCGATTTCTCGGCGCGCCTCGTCTCTCGCGCGAGCTCCGAGACTCCCGCCCTCTCGCGCGTCGTCGGACGTCACTGCGAGTCGGGCGACATCGTCGTGGATGCCGAGTACCTTCCCGCCGACGTGGCACCGGGCGATCTGCTCGCGGTGCCCGCCACCGGCGCGTACTGCTTCTCCCTCGCGAGCAACTACAACTACACGCCGCGCCCGCCGGTTGTCGCGGTGCGCGACGGACAGGCCCGTGTGATCGTGCGCGGAGAGAGCATCGACGACCTGCTCGCGCGCGACGCCGGGATCCCGGCATCCGATTCCCCCCTTCCCCGAGGTACGACCTCACCACCCCACGGAGACACCGAATGACCGACTACCGCACGCTTCGCGTGGCGCTCCTCGGCGCCGGCGCCGTCGGCTCGCAGGTCGCCGACCTGCTGCTCAAGCACGGCGACGAGCTCGCCGACCGCGCCGGAGCGAAGCTCGAACTCGCCGGCATCGCCGTGCGCAATCTCGACGCCAAGCGCGACGTCGATCTCCCTCAGGAGTTGTTCACCACCGACGCAGACACCCTGATCGTCGGAAGCGACATCGTCATCGAGCTGATGGGCGGCATCGAGCCCGCACGCACGCAGGTGCTGCACGCGATCGCCTCGGGCGCCGACGTCGTCACCGCCAACAAGGCGCTGCTGGCCACGCACGGCTCCGAGGTCTTCGAGGCCGCCGATCAGGTGGGTGCCGAGGTGTACTACGAGGCCGCCGCCGCCGGTGCCATCCCGATCATCCGCCCGCTGCGCGACTCGCTCGCCGGCGACCGGGTGGTACGCATCATGGGAATCGTCAACGGCACGACGAACTACATCCTCGATCGCATGGACACCGAGGGCGCCGACTTCGCCGACGTCCTCGCCCAGGCGCAGGCCCTCGGGTACGCCGAGGCCGATCCCACCGCCGACGTCGAGGGCTACGACGCCGCGCAGAAGGCCGCGATCCTCGCCAGCCTCGCGTTCCACACGACCGTCCCGCTGGATGCCGTCCACCGCGAGGGCATCACCTCGGTCGACGCCGCGATGATCGAGTCGGCGCGTCACGCCGGGTACGTGATCAAGCTGCTCGCGGTGTGCGAGCGTCTGGCCGCCGAGGACGGCGGTACCGAATCGATCTCCGTGCGCGTGTACCCGGCCCTCGTCGAACGCACCCATCCTCTCGCGAGTGTGCACGGTGCGAACAACGCCGTCTTCGTGCAGGCCGAGGCCGCGGGCGACCTGATGTTCTACGGTGCCGGCGCCGGTGGCGTGCAGACCGCCTCCGCGGTCCTCGGCGACGTCGTCTCGGCAGCGCGCCGCCACATCGCGGGTGGTGTGGGCGTCGGCGAGTCGACGCGCGCGAACCTCCCGGCCGTGCCGATCGGTCGCGTCATCACGCGTTACCAGATCACCCTCGAGGTCGACGATCAGCCGGGCGTCCTCGCGACGGTCGCCGGGATTCTCAGTGAGGGGCGCGTCTCGATCGCGACGGTCGAGCAGACGGTCATCGAGGCGACTCCGGATGCCGGAGACTCGGGCGCTGCGACAGGCTCAGCGACCGGAGCGGGATCCGCCCGCCTGGTCATCGGAACACACAAGGCACGCGAGCAGGATTTGAGCGAGACCGTCGAGCGTCTCGCCGCGAGCGGCGTCGTCGAGCGCGTGGTCTCCGTGCTGCGCGTGGAAGGGAATTGACATGGCACACCTCTGGGGCGGAGTCCTCCGCGAATACGCCGACCGTCTGGGTGTCACCGACGCCTCCACTGTCGTCACCCTCGGCGAGGGCGGCACGCCGCTGCTTCCGGCGCCGGCGCTCTCGCGCCGCACCGGCGCCGACGTGTGGGTGAAGTACGAGGGGATGAATCCCACCGGGTCGTTCAAGGATCGCGGCATGACCGTGGCTCTCTCGCGTGCCGTCGAGCACGGCGCCAAGGCCGTCATCTGCGCCTCGACCGGCAACACCTCGGCCTCCGCCGCCGCGTACGCCGCGCACGCCGGCATCACCGCCGCGGTGCTCGTGCCCGAGGGCAAGATCGCCATGGGCAAGCTCAGCCAGGCCGTGGCCCACAACGGCCGGCTCATCCAGATCCGCGGCAACTTCGACGACTGCCTCGAGATCGCGCGCGAGCTCGCCGACCACTACCCGGTGCACCTGGTCAACTCGGTGAACCCCGACCGCATCGAGGGGCAGAAAACCGCCGCCTACGAGGTCGTCGAGGTTCTGGGCGACGCCCCCGACTTCCACTTCATCCCCGTCGGCAACGCCGGCAACTACACCGCCTACTCGCGCGGCTACCGCGAAGAGGCCGCCCGCGGTGTCTCCACCCGCGTGCCGCGCATGTTCGGCTTCCAGGCCGCCGGCTCCGCGCCCCTCGTGCGCGGCGAGGTCGTCAAGCAGCCCGAGACCATCGCGAGCGCGATCCGCATCGGCAACCCCGCGTCGTGGGAGCTGGCTCTCGAGGCGCGCGACGCCACCGACGGCTACTTCGGCGCGATCGACGACGCCGGCATCCTCGAGGCGCAGAAGATCCTCGCCGGCGAGGTGGGCATCTTCGTCGAGCCCGCCTCCGCGATCAGCGTCGCGGGTCTGCTCGAACGCGCCGAGGCCGGGGTCGTCCCCGCGGGCGCCAAGGTCGTCCTCACCGTCACGGGCCACGGGCTCAAGGACCCCCAGTGGGCCCTGCGTCGCGCCGACGGCACCGACGTCTCGCCCACTGTCGTCGACGCCGCCACCTCGGAGGTCGCCTCCGTGCTCGACCTTCAGCCGGTGACCGCGTGAGCTCAGGCCCCGGTCGTCGGGTCGCCGTCCGCGTTCCCGCCACCAGCGCGAACCTCGGGCCCGGCTTCGACACCCTCGGCCTCGCCCTGAGCGTCTACGACGAACTCGTCGTCGAGCAGCTCGACGGCGATCGCCTCGAGATCGAGGTCGAGGGCGAGGGGACGGTCGACGTCCCCCGCGACGCCTCGCACCTCGTGGTGCGCGCGATGGCGCACACCTACGCCTCGGTCGGTCGCTCCCTTCCGGGGCTCCGGCTGACGGCGCACAACGTGATCCCGCACGGGCGCGGCATGGGGTCGTCGGGGGCCGCGGTGGTCGCCGGCATCCTGGCCGCCAAGGGCCTGCTCGAGGGAGAGGCCGCCTTCAGCGACGTCGACCTGCTGCGCCTGGCCACCGAGATGGAGGGCCACCCCGACAACGTCGCGCCCGGCCTGTTCGGCGGACTCACCATCGCGTGGATGGATGCCGCCGGCCCCCAGCACAAGCAGCTCATCGTCCACCGCGGCGTCTCTCCGCTGGTCTTCGTCCCGAGCTTCACCATGTCGACCGCGGTGGCGCGGAGCCTGCAGCCCCTGCAGGTGCCGCGCGAGGATGCGGTGTTCAACGTCTCGCGTTCGGCTCTGCTGATCGCGGCGATGACGCAGAGTCCCGAGCTGTTGATGGCGGCGACCGAAGACAAGCTGCACCAGAACTATCGCGCGCAGGCCATGCCCGAGACCGATCGGCTCGTGCGGGCCCTCCGCGCGGAGGGGTACGCGGCGGTCGTGTCGGGAGCCGGGCCCAGCGTGCTGGTGCTGGCCGACGGGCCGGGGCAGCGACTCGAGGCGGCGGATCTTATGGCATCCGTGGTCGACACCCCGTGGCAGGCGCTCATGCTCGCCGTCGACGTCAAGGGTGGTACAGTGAAAAACGCAGAGGGTTCCGCGTAACTTCGCGAATCTGAGCCTCTGCACCACCTGCGAAATCCGCAACACATCGCGAACCCGGTATCGGCTGCAGTCTCCCGAACCGCTGGTGTCCTTCGTCTGCGTTCTGCACGGCGAAGCGCGATCTGATCACGTTTCATTTTCTGAGGAGCACTCGTGGAGTCCATCTCCGAGACCCAGCCCGTCGACGCGCCCGAGGGCGCCGAGACCCCCGCCGACGAGCAGCCCACGGCTGCGGCGGAGGGCACCGACACCGAACAGACCCCCGAGGGCGCCGACGCCCCCGCGGCCGAGGAGCCCGCTGAGGCGGCCGCCGACGCGCAGCCCGAGGCGCTGTTCACCGACGACGCCCTCGCCGCGCAGGCCCCGGCCGAGGCGGTCGCGGACGCGCCCGCCGCCGATGCACCCGCGGCCGATGCTCCCGCCTCGGAGGCGCCTGTCGCCGCTGCTGCCGCGGAGCCCGCCGCCGAAGAGGCGGCCCCGGTCGAGAAGCCCGCACGCGCCCCGCGCAAGCGTGCCCCGCGTCGCGCCAAGAGCGCGACCGCCGAAGAGACGGCCGCCGCCGAAGCCGCCGCCGCCGAAGAGAAGGCCGCCGCTGACGCCGCCGCCGCCGAGGCGCCCGCCGCCGCCGAGGCGCCCGCCGCCGAGGCCGCGACCGACGAGTCCGCGACGACCCCCGTCACCACGGCCGCCGACGTGGCCGCCGACGCCGAGACAGAGACCCCCGCGGTCGCCGCTGACGCGTCCGCCGCCGAGGCGCCCGCCCCCGACACCGCGCCCGCCGAGGGCGACGCCGAGCAGGCCGACGCCGCGCCCGCCGACGGTGCCGCCGCGCCCGCCGACGGTGCCGCCGAGCAGGCCGACGAGGCCCCGGCCCGCGGCCGTGGCCGCAGCCGCTCGCGCAACCGCAACCGCAACAAGGCCGATGCCGACAAGGCCGAGGCTCCGGCCCAGCCCGCCGCCGACGAGGCCGAGGCCCCGCAGCAGCAGGGCGGCCAGCGCGACAACGCCCAGCGTGACAACGCCCAGAACGGCCAGCAGGCCCAGCAGCAGCAGGGCGGGGCGACCAACAGCCGCAACCGCCAGCGCAACAAGCGCCGCGGCCAGACCCCCACGGGCGACGAGTTCGAGACCGAGATCGGCGAGGACGACGTGCTCGTCCCCATCGCCGGCGTCCTCGACGTGCTCGACAACTACGCGTTCGTGCGCACCACCGGTTACCTGCCCGGCCCGAGCGACGTCTACGTCTCGCTCGGTCAGGTCAAGAAGTACAACCTCCGCAAGGGCGACGCCGTCGTCGGCGCCATCAAGCAGCCCCGCGAGGGCGAGCAGCAGGGCCGTCAGAAGTACAACGCCCTCGTGCAGGTCGACTCGATCAACGGCCTGTCGGTCGACGACGCCGCCGCTCGCGTCGAGTTCAACAACCTCACGCCGCTCTACCCCCAGGAGCGCCTGCGCCTGGAGACCGGCCCCGAGAAGCTCACGCAGCGCATCATCGACCTGGTCGCCCCGGTCGGCAAGGGCCAGCGCGGCCTGATCGTCGCCCCGCCCAAGGCCGGTAAGACCATCGTTCTGCAGCAGATCGCCAACGCGATCGCCACGAACAACCCCGAGGTCCACCTCATGGTCGTGCTCGTCGACGAGCGCCCCGAAGAGGTCACCGACATGCAGCGCACGGTGCGCGGCGAGGTCATCGCCTCGACGTTCGACCGCCCGGCCGAAGACCACACCACGGTCGCCGAACTGGCCATCGAGCGCGCCAAGCGCCTGGTCGAGCTCGGCCGCGACGTCGTCGTGCTGCTCGACTCGATCACCCGCCTCGGCCGCGCGTACAACCTCGCCGCCCCCACCTCGGGCCGCGTGCTCTCGGGTGGCGTCGATGCCTCGGCGCTCTACCCGCCCAAGCGCTTCTTCGGCGCTGCGCGCAACATCGAGAACGGCGGATCGCTCACGATCCTCGCCACCGCTCTCGTCGAGACCGGCTCCAAGATGGACGACGTGATCTTCGAGGAGTTCAAGGGCACCGGCAACAGCGAACTGCGCCTGAACCGTCAGCTCGCCGACAAGCGCATCTTCCCGGCCGTCGACGTCAACGCGTCGAGCACCCGCCGCGAAGAGATGCTGCTGTCGAGCGACGAGGTCAAGATCACCTGGAAGCTCCGTCGCGCGCTGGCCGGTCTCGAGCCCCAGCAGGCCCTCGAGGTCGTGCTCGGCAAGCTCAAGGAGACCCAGTCCAACGTCGAGTTCCTCGTGCAGATGCAGAAGTCGATCCCGGCGCCCGCGCGCGGCGGTGACGACAACAGCATCCGCTGATCGGGGCGGGAGGCGCGATGTCGGAGCCCGCGATGTTCGAGTCGGTCCGCGGACTGCTCGAGGAGCACAAGGCCGTCCAGGAAGAGCTTTCCGACCCGGCCGTGCACGCGGACGCCGCGCGCGCCAAGCGCGTCAACCGGCGGTACGCCGAGCTGTCGCGAATCGTCACGGCGCACGAGGCCTGGGTCGCGGCATCCGACGACCTCGAGGCCGCTCGCGAACTCGCGCGAGAGGACGAGGCGTTCGCCGACGAAGTGCCAGGGCTCGAAGAGCGGGTCGCCGAGACGCAGGAGCGTCTGCGGCGTCTGCTCATCCCGCGCGACCCCGACGACGCCCGCGACGTCATCATGGAGATCAAGGGCGGCGAAGGAGGAGCGGAGAGCGCTCTCTTCGCGGCCGACCTGCTGCGGATGTACCTGCAGTACGCGGCGTCCATGGGCTGGAAGACCGAGCTCCTCGAGCGCACCGAGTCCGACCTGGGCGGCTACAAAGACGTGCAGGTCGCGATCAAGGGATCGTCGAGCGACCCCGCGCAGGGCGTCTGGGCCCACCTGAAGTACGAGGGTGGTGTGCACCGCGTGCAGCGCGTACCGGCGACCGAGTCGCAGGGGCGCATCCATACTTCGACCACGGGTGTGCTGGTCTTCCCGGAGGTCGACGAGCCCGAAGAGGTCGCGATCGACCCCAACGATCTCAAGATCGACGTGTTCCGCTCGTCGGGTCCCGGCGGACAGTCCGTCAACACGACCGACTCGGCCGTCCGCATCACCCACGTGCCCACGGGCATCGTCGTGTCGATGCAGAACGAGAAGTCGCAGCTGCAGAACCGCGAGGCGGGCATGCGCGTGCTGCGCGCCCGCCTTCTCGCCAAGCAGCAGGAGGAGCGCGACGCGGTCGCCGCCGACGCGCGCAAGTCGCAGATCCGCGGCATGGACCGCTCCGAGCGCATCCGTACGTACAACTTCCCCGAGAACCGCATCGCGGACCACCGCACCGGTTACAAGGCGTACAACCTCGACCAGGTCATGGACGGCGCCCTCGGCCCGATCATCGAGTCGGCCATCACCGCCGACGAGGAAGCGCGTCTCGCGGCCCTCGCCGACTCCTAAGCTCGGGTGGTGCTCACCGCCGCCCAGATCGTCACCTTCGACGACACTCCGCCCCCGCCCGGGCTCTCACCGTGGGTCGGCTCGCCCGAGCAGGCGCGGCACATCGAGATCGTGGAACCGGATGCCGACTGGCCGGGGGTCTTCGACACGCTCCGCGCGGGCATCGTCGAGGCGCTCGGCGAGCGAGCGCTGCGGATCGAGCATGTGGGTTCGACGTCGGTGCCGGGGCTGGCCGCCAAACCCGTCATCGACATCGACCTGATGGTCGCCGACACCGACGACGAAGACGCCTACGTGCCCGCCCTCGAGTCGCTCGGGTTCGTGCTCCGCGTGCGCGAGCCGTGGTGGCTCGGGCACCGCTGCCTGGTCTCGGCCGAGCCGGCCGCCAACCTGCACGTGTGGCCGCCCGACAGCCCCGAGGCGGCGCGGCACCGCATCTTCCGCGACTGGCTTCGCACAGACGCGGCCGATCGGGAGCGGTACGCCGCGGTCAAGCGCGAGGTCGCGGCCGACGGCTTGATGAGCGAGTACAACGCCCGCAAAGAGGGCGTGATCCGTGAGATCTACGCACGAGCATTCGTGGCCGCGGGGCTTTTGCCCTGACGTCCGCGGTGCCGGCGTGCGACCGTCCGTCCATGACGGTGCGGGATCTCCGGCCCGGACGCAGTTCGGGACGCCCCGGCGGTCGGCGACGTGCCGGATCTCCCGCGCGCCATCGCTGAGTGGTCAGGAGCCCCATACGGGCGGGTGGGGGAGCGGACCGCGACGGCTTTCGAGCTGCGCGGCGAGCGACAGCAGGACCGCCTCGCCCCCGGGACGCCCGACCAGCTGGACCGAGACCGGGTGGCCGGTGCCGTCGGCGACGACCGGGAGCGTGATCGCGGGGAGCCCCGCGACGTTGACGAAGCTCGAGTACGGCGCGTATTCGACCTGCATCGCGAACGTGCGCTCGGGGCTGTGCCCCGCGTACGCGCCCACCGGTTGGGGAGCCTGCGCGAGAGCGGGCATGAGGACGGCGTCGAAGGCGGCGAAATCCGCGATCGTCCGCCGCTCGAACGCCCGTGCGGCGGCGAGCCCGTCGAGCAGGTCGAGAGCGTCGAGCCGGCGTCCCTCCCGCACGAGCCACGCGGTCAGCGGTTCCACGAGTTCCATGTCGGCTTCGCCGAGAGGAATCCGCGCCGCGCTCGCCCGCCAGAGCACATGGAACAGCGACGCGTATCCGACCGGATACCAGTCGGCATCCGTCACCGCGTGGCCCGCGTCGGCGAGCCAGGCGGCGGCGGTGTCGAAGGCGTGCCGGGCGTCTACGTCGAGGCGGATGTCTTCGTCGTCGTCCCACGGAGAGACGGTGGTGGCACCGATGCGGAGGTCGACCTGCTCGCGACGCGCGGCTGCGACGAACGGCCCGGTTCCCGGAGCGGCCGTGGCGTAGCGGAACGGGGCGAGACCGACGAGCGCGTCGAGCAGCAGCCCGGCGTCCTCGGCCGAGCGCGCGATCGGCCCCGTCACGGACAGGCCGTCGGGGGAGTCGAAGCCGGAACCGAGGGGCAATCGCCCGCGCGAGGGCTTCAGCCCGACGACGCCGACGGTCGAGGACGGGATGCGGATGGACCCGCCACCGTCCGACCCCACGGCCGCGGGCAGAAGGCCTGCCGCAACCGCGACCGCGGCACCCCCGCTCGACCCGCCCGCTCCCGAGGACGGGCGCCAGGGGTCGCGGGTCGGGGCGTGGATGAGCGGCTCGGTGAAGCCGGTCAGACCGAATTCCGATGTGCTCGTCTTGCCGAGGTTGATGGCCCCGGCGGCGTCGAGGGCGTCGGCGAGAGGGTCGGATGCCACGGGCACGTGGCTCACGCGTGCCCTCGACCCGTAGCGGGTGGCGACGCCGGCGCGCGCCACGAGATCCTTATCGGCCAGCGGGACGCCCCAGAGGGCGCCGTGCGGGGTGCCGGCGCCGATTGCGTCGGCGCGGTGGAGGGCGGCGTCCGGGGTCGTCTCGACGAAGGCGCCCAGGTCGGAGAACCGGGCGATGCGGTCGAGATAATGTGCGGTCAGCTCGCGCGGACTCACCGTCCCGCTCGTCAGCTCCGCGAGCTGCGCGACCAACGTCAGATCGTGCAGGCGCGTCATGCCACGAGCCTACGGTGTCGGGACCGTGCGACATCCGGCCGGCGGTCTGCGCGTCCGCAGCCCCGTCGCAACACGCCGGTGACGGGGCTCGGCGATGTCGCGACCGGATCTCAGCCGGCGCGCTCCCACGCGGCCACGTCCGCGTCGAGTTGCGCGAGCACCTCGCGCGGAGAGTGACCGAGATGGTGGCGGAACGCACGATGCAGGTGCGAGAGATCGCTGAATCCCCACTTCGCGGCCAGATGCGTCATCGTCGCCCGACCGCGCTCGGCCCGCAGGTCCTCGGCGCACGCGAGGACACGCGTGCGCATCACCGTCTGTCCGTAGGTCAGGGGCGCGCTTTCGTACAGTTGGTGGAGCTTGCGCACCGAGATGGCGAAGTGGCGGGCCATCGCGGCGGGGGAGGTGTCGGCGAACCGGACGTGCCGTTCGAGATGGTGCTCGATGCTCCGGCGCAGCACCTCGTCACCGCCTGCCTCCTCGCGGAGGGCGTCGGTTCGCGTCGAGGGGGAGAGCGCGCGACTGAGGGACGCCACGGCTGCTCCCACAGCATCCGCTTCGCTGTCGCTCATTCGCGGCGCCTGTGACCACGACGAGCGCAGGGTGTCGGCGAGGACGGCACCGAGCCCTGTGCCCGTCGAGAACGTGCGGGCCGTGGCCTCGGCCCGCAGGCTCTCGGGTACGTCGCGTACGGGAACGGGGAACGACACGGTGCGCCACGGGTCGAGGTAGTCCAGAGTGAACGAGCGGGTGGCATCCACGATCGTGAACGTCCCGGGGCCCCCTCTCCGAAGAGCATCTCGGTCTCCGCCTGCAGGCGCGCGAGTTCGCCGAGACCGTCCTCAGCCAGGTCCCCGACCTCATCGCGCCGATCCCCGACCCTCTCGACCGGTTCCGCGCCCTGAAGCCCTTCTATCAGCAGATGGTGGATGCCGGTTTCGTCAAGGGCCTCATCCCCGTCGAGAACGGCGGGCACCGCTTCAGCAACCTGCAGTTCGCGCTCGCCTGCGAGGAGCTCGCGCGCGTCGAGATCAACACTCCGACCATCGTCCTCGGTACGGGTCTCGGCACGTTCCCCATCATCACGGCGGGCACACCCGAGCAGAAGGAGCGCTTCCTCGCGCCGTTCGTCGACGGCAGCCCGGCTCTCGCGGCCATCGCTTTCACCGAGGCCGCCGGGGGCGCCAACTTCGACCACCCCGATCCCCGTTACGGGGTGCAGACCTTCGCCGTCCGCGACGGGGACGAATGGGTCATCAACGGCCGCAAGGCATACACCACCAACGCCTCCGGCTGGGACGACGATGGAGCCGACATCATCAGCGTCGTCTGCCGCATCGACGAGACGAAGCCGCCGGCCGAGTCGCTCGCGATCATCGTGGTCGAGAAGGGCACGCCGGGCGTCACGTTCTCGGGCATCATCGACACGATCGGCCACCTCGCCACCAACTCCCCGTACGTGGACTTCGTCGACGTACGCGTGCCGGTCGAGAACCTGATCGGCGCCCCCGGCGACGGGCTCGCGCTGACGAAGGGGTCGTTCTCGTGGACGTGCTCGAGCATCGCCGCGGCGGCGGTCGGCAAGATGCGCCGCGCGTTCGAGATCGCGTACGACTTCGTCTCGACCGAGAAGCGCTCCGGCAGCGTGCCGGTCATCGACCACCAGAACGCCGGCTACATGCTCGCCGACATCAAGACCCGCATCGAGGTGGGCCGCTACTTCGCCTGGAAGGCCGCGGACCACTTCGACAAGACCGGGGGCCTCGACCGCGAGCTGTCGAACATGTCGAAGATCTACAACTCCGAGCTGTCGGTGCAGACCGTCTACGACGCGATGCGCCTCGTGGGCGTGGACTCGTACGGCGACCGCGCTCCACTCGGCGACATCATGCTGGATGTGCTCTGCCTACCCATCTATGACGGGGGCAATATGGGCGTGCGTCGCCGGCATCTGCACGAGATGCTGCGTACCCCCGGGTACGACCCCCTGGCCGCGGCGGAGAACCGCCTGTCGGTCTGATCGAGCCGCTTCTGTGCGGGCCCGCGGCGATGGCGGGTCCGCACAGGAGTGTTCAGATCCAGTACTCGGGCGTCGTCAGCACCGCACGGGTGTCTTCGCCGGCGCGGCGCTGACGCGCAGTGGCGGGCACGCCCACGAGCACGCTGTCGGCCGGTGCGTCTCGCGTGACGACGGCGTTCGCCCCCACGACGGAGCGAGCCCCGAGAGTGATCGGCCCGAGGATCTTCGCCCCCGCGCCGACCGCGACCCCGTCGTGCAGGGTGGGGTGGCGCTTCCCGCCCTCGCGCTGACGACCGCCGAGCGTGACGCCGTGATACAGCATGACGTCGTCGCCGACCTCGGCGGTCTCGCCGATCACGACGCCCATGCCGTGGTCGATGAAGAAGCGGCGTCCGATCGTGGCACCGGGGTGGATCTCGACCCCGGTGAGCCACCGCGTCACCTGCGACAGGGCGCGCGCGGGGAAGCGCAGGCCGCGCCGCCAGAGGCGGTTCGCGATCCGGTACGACCAGACGGCGTGCAGGCCCGGATAGAGCAGGGCGATCTCAAGACCGCCGCGCGCCGCGGGGTCGCGGAGTTTGGCGGCCGAGATGTCGTCGCGCAGGTGGGAGAGGGCCCCCACGTCAGTCTTCGCGCAGGTGCTCGTAGAGCGCGGTCGAGAGGTACCGCTCGCCGTACGAGGGGATGATGACGACGATGTTCTTGCCGGCCGCCTCGGGGCGGCGCGCGACCTCGAGGGCCGCCCAGATCGCCGCACCCGACGACATGCCGACGAGGATGCCGTCCTTGGCCGCGGTCTCGCGGGCGAGGCGGATCGCGTCGTCGAACTCGACGTCGATCACCTCGTCGATGATGTCGCGGTCGAGGATCGCGGGCACGAAGTTGGGGCCGATGCCCTGGATCTTGTGGGGTCCGGGGTGGCCCTTCGTGAGCACGGGGGAGTCGGCGGGCTCGACGGCCACGACCTTCACTCCGGGTACGCGCTCCTTGAGCACCTGGCCGACGCCGGTGATGGTGCCGCCGGTGCCGATGCCGGCGACGAAGTAATCGACCTTGCCGTCGGTGTCGCGCAGGATCTCTTCCGCCGTGGTCTTGCGGTGGATCGCGGGGTTCGCCTCGTTCTCGAACTGGCGGGCCCAGACCGCGCCCGGCGTCTCGGCGACGATGCGCTTGGCCTCGTCGACGGCGTGCGACATGCCCTTGGTCGGGTCGGTGAGGACGAGCTCCGCCCCGAAGGCTTTGAGGAGGATGCGGCGCTCCTTCGACATCGACGCCGGCATCGTGAGAATGACCTTGTAGCCGCGGGCGGCGCCCACCATGGCGAGGGCGATGCCGGTGTTGCCGCTCGTCGACTCGACGAGCGTGCCGCCGGGCTTGAGCTCGCCCGAGGCCTCGGCCGCGTCGACGATCGCGATGCCCAGGCGGTCCTTGACGCTCGACGCGGGGTTGTAGAACTCGAGCTTGGCGAGGATCTGGCCGCCGGCGCCCTCGGCGACGCGGTTGAGCCGCACGAGCGGCGTGTCGCCGAATGCAGAGGTGATGTCGGAGTGGATGCCGGGCATGGCTCGCCTTTCGCCGTCGGTCGGGACGCGATCATTTTAGGCGAGCCTTCCGACACCGCCGGCCCGTGTGACGCCGCGCGACTAGGCTGGGCTCCCGTCATGCCAGAGACCGTCCCGCCCCCTGCCCCCGTCGCCGTTTCCGTCGCGGATGCCGTGCGCTCCGCCGCGCAGCGACTGCACGCAGCGGGAGTGCCCGACCCCCAGGTCGACGCCGAGTTGCTTACGGCCCATGTCCTCGGCTCCTCCCGCGGTGGCGTTCAAGCGGCCGCGGTCCGAGGGGACCGGATGCCGGAGCCGGCCGCGCGGGCGCTCGCCCCTCTGATCGACCGCCGCGCGGCTCGCGAGCCGCTGCAGCACCTCACCGGTCTCGCCCCGTTCCGCTCGATGGAGCTCGCCGTGGGCCCGGGCGTCTTCGTCCCGCGCCCCGAGACCGAGATGGTGGCCCAGCTCGCGATCGACGCGTTGCGCTCCGCGGCATCCGAGGCTCCGATCGCGGTCGATCTCGGCACCGGCTCCGGAGCCATCGCGCTCGCGATGGCCACGGAGGTGCCGCATTCGCGCGTGTTCGCAGCGGAGAACTCGGTCGACGCGTTCGTCTGGACGAAGCAGAACGTGGCCCGACTCCGCGCCGAAAACGTCACGCTCGCCTTCGTCGATCTCGCCGACGCGTTCCCCGAACTCGACGGAACCGTCTCGGTCGTGGCATCCAACCCTCCCTACGTCCCGGATGACGCGATCCCGCGCGATCCCGAGGTGCGCCTCTACGACCCGCCGGCGGCGCTGTACGGAGGACCGGACGGCCTGGATGCCGTGCGCCACCTCAGCCGCGTCGGACTCCGCCTCGGCCACTCCGGTGCGACTCTCGTCATCGAGCACGGCGAGTGGCAGGGGGCGGCGATTCGCGACATCCTCACCGCCGACGGCTGGCGCTCGGCTGCGACCCACCCCGATCTGACGAGCAGGGACCGCGCCACGACCGCCACCCGCCCGTGACCACGCGGGTGGCGGCGCGCGACTAGACTGACGCGCGTTATGTCACCCGTCTACGACTGCCGTGACGAATCGCAGCTGCTGTCCGGGATGCGCCACGCGCGTCAAGCGATCGGCCGCGGCGAACTCGTCGTGCTCCCCACCGACACCGTCTACGGAATCGCCGCAGACGCGTTCAACGCGCGCGCCGTCGCGGGCCTGCTCGAGGCGAAGGGGCGCGGGCGACAGCAGCCGCCGCCGGTCCTCGTTCCCGGTGTCGGAACGCTGCGGGCCCTCGTCGCAGAGATCCCTCCCGCCGTCGACGACCTCGTCCGCGAGTTCTGGCCGGGTGGACTGACGATCGTGCTCCCCGCGCAGCCCTCGCTCTCGTGGGACCTCGGTGACACCCACGGCACGGTCGCGGTCCGCATGCCCGCGCAGAAGATGACGCTCGAGCTCCTCGAAGAGACCGGGCCGCTCGCTGTGTCGAGCGCGAACCTCACGGGTCGCGCCGCGGCGGTCGACATCGACTCCGCCCGCGACATGCTCGGCGACAGCGTGGCCGTCTACCTCGACGCCGGCGTCAGCGAGACGGGCATCGCCTCGACGATCATCGACGCGACGACGCTCGTCGGGGGAGCAGAACCCCGGATCCGCGTCTTGCGCGAGGGGGCGATCTCGCGCGACCGTCTGCGCGCGGTGGTGGGCGACCTCCTCGAGCCCGATCCCGTCGACGACGTCGCCGATCCGTTGGCGGCGCCGTCCGCGACGACCCCGGATGCCGAGGCGCCGGGTCCGTGACCCAATACCTCCTCACCATCCTGTTCACGGCGGCGGTCACGCTCGCGCTGTCGTGGGTGGTGTGGAAGCTCGCCCTGCGGTTCAAGCTGTACCCCGGCATCCGTGACCGCGACGTGCACAAGACTCCGACCCCGCGGCTCGGCGGCGTCGCCATGTTCCTCGGCGTGGTGGCGGCCTTCGCGCTCTCGAGCAAAAACCCGTACTTCGCGATCTTCTGGATCGACCCCGTGCCGGTGCTCTCGCTCCTCGGCGCGGTGCTGCTCATCGTGCTCGTCGGCGTCGCCGACGATCTGTGGGATCTCGACTGGATGATCAAGCTCGGGGCGCAGTTCGTGGCGGCCGGCGTCATCGCCTGGTTCGGTCAACTGCAGATCCTGTCGCTTCCGATCGGCGCTCTCACGGTGGGATCGAGCTGGGTGAGCTTCCTGCTGACCGTGTTCGCGATGGTGGTGGTCATGAACGCCGTGAACTTCATCGACGGTTTGAACGGCCTGGTGGCGGGCGTCTGTCTGATCGCGAACGGCGTCTTCTTCGCGTACTCGTACCTTCTCGTGCGCGACACGGGAGCGAGCACCTACTTCAACCTCGCCTCCTTCATCGCGGCGGTGCTCGTGGGCGCGTGCCTGGGGTTCCTGCCGATGAACTGGACTCCGGCCAAGCTGTTCATGGGCGATGCCGGGGCGCTCATGCTCGGGCTGCTCATGGCGAGCTCCGCCGTCGCGATCACCGGTCAGCTCGACCCCGCCGTTCTCGACCCGGAGAAGATCGGCCGTTCCCAGCTGCTCGGGGCGTTCATCCCCATCCTGCTGCCCGTGGTCATCGTGCTGCTCCCCCTGCTCGATTTCGGTCTCGCGGTGGTGCGGCGGCAGTGGGCGGGCCGGTCGCCCTTCTCCCCGGATCGCAAGCACCTTCACCACCGCATGCTCGATATGGGGCACACCGACCGTGACGCGGTCCTCATCTTCTACAGCTGGACCGCCGTGGTGAGCCTCGCGTTCCTGCTGATGTACATCGGCACCCAGCAGGGCTGGCCCGGCGACTATGCGATCGGCATCGCCTTCGGCGTGACCGGCGTCGCCGCGTGCGCCGTCCTCACGCTCCTGCCCTCCCAACACCGTCTGCGGCTGACCCGCCGCCCCCGACCCACCCGACCGGAGTCCCCCTCATGAGCAGTGTTCCCCCCGCCCCTCGCCGCCCTCTCTCCAGTACCCCGGTGCTGCGCACCGCCCTGGTCTGGGGCGGCATCGTGACGGCGGTGCTCCTCGTTCTCGGTGCCGCGCTCGGCTTCCTCGTCGGAGGTGGGGGAGGCCTCGGCAGCGCGCTGTCGGGCGTCGCCGTCAGCGCGATCTTCCTCGCGGTGACGGCCATCAGCATCCTCGTGGCGAACCGCTGGTTCGGCGATCCCCTCTACGTTCCGATCTTCTTCGGGATCGTCCTGGGCGGCTGGCTGCTCAAGCTCATCCTGTTCATCGTGGCGATCGTCGTGCTGCGCGGACAGGGCTGGGTCGACCCGGTCGTGTTCTACGTGGCGCTCGTCGTCAGCGTGATCGCCTCGCTCGCCGTCGACGTGGTGGTGCTCCTGCGCATGCGCATCCCGAGCGTGAGCGATGTGACCCTGCCCACCGACCCCGACGCGGGCGAACGCCGATCCTAGGCCCCCGTATCCCATGAGGCGGCACGTCGAGGCCCACTAGTCCGCCGGCGAGACGATCGCTGCAGCCGGACTCATGGATCCGCCGGGAGTTTGATAGGGTTGCCCTAGTACCCACCCGCGATTGGAACTCTTCTCCAGGCTCGCACTTCGGGTAACAATCACCGACCATCGTCGCAACGGTTCACACCGATGCCCCGAAGCTGGAGCCAGCGCTGACTACTCAAGCTGCGACCCTGATCACGAACTTCGCGTCCGCGGGTGCCGAGTTCCACCCGCCGTCCATTTCGGAGTTCTTCCCGGATGCGGTGCTGTTCGAGGGCACGATCTTCGCGATCACGCGTATCAACCTCACGCAGATGCTGGCGACGCTGGCCCTCGTTCTCTTCCTCGTGCTCGGCACTCGCCGCATGAAGATCGTCCCCGGCCGCTTCCAGAGCGTCGCCGAGATGGGCCTCGACTTCGTCCGGGTCAACATCGCCGAGGACATCCTCGGCCGCAAGGACGGCAAGCGCTTCCTGCCGATCCTCACCACCATCTTCTTCATGGTGCTGTTCATGAACATCACGGGTGTCATCCCGTTCCTGAACATCGCCGGCACCAGCGTCATCGCCGTTCCGATGCTGCTCGCGATCGTGGCCTACGTCACCTTCATTTACGCAGGCATCAAGAAGAGCCCCGCCGGCTTCTTCAAGAACGCGCTGCTGCCCTCGGGCGTCCCGTGGCCGCTGTACATCATCATCGTCCCGCTCGAGTTCCTCTCCACGTTCATCATCCGGCCCGTCACCCTGACGCTGCGTCTGCTGATGAACATGGTCGTCGGTCACCTCATGCTGGTGCTGTTCTTCTCGGCGACGCAGTTCTTCGTCGTCGGGCTCAGCGGATGGTGGACGGCTCTCGGCGCCGGTTCGCTGGCCTTCGGCTTCGCCTTCACCCTGTTCGAAATCTTCGTCGCCTTCCTCCAGGCGTACGTCTTCGCGATCCTCACCGCGGTCTACATCCAGCTCGCGGTCGCAGAAGAGCACTGAGCGGCCCGGCGCACGCCGAGCCACCCAACGAAAGGAAAAAACCCGTGGACGCAACTACGGTTCTCGCCCAGGTCACCGGTAACGTCGCCACGATCGGCTACGGTCTCGCCGCCATCGGCCCCGCCATCGGCGTGGGCATCGTCGTCGGCAAGACGATCGAGGGCGTCGCCCGTCAGCCCGAGCTCGCGGGCCGCCTGCAGGTCCTGATGTTCATCGGTATCGCCTTCACCGAGGCGCTCGCCTTCATCGGTATCGCGACCGGCTTCATCTTCACTTGATCCCGGCCGCTCTCGATTCACTGTAAGGAGACAGGATGCTGAACGCTCTTGTCACTCTCGCCGCGGAGCCCGCGGGGGAAGCGCACAACCCGCTGCTTCCTGCGGTCTACGACATCATCTGGTCGGCGGTGTGCTTCGTCGTCATCATCTTCGTGGTGTGGCGCGTCGCTCTGCCGCGCATGGCGAAGCTGCTCGACGAGCGCAGTGCTGCCATCGAGGGCAACATCGCGAAGGCCGACGAGGCCCAGCGTCAGGCCGAGGCCGCCCTCGAGCAGTACACGGCTCAGCTCGCCGAGGCGCGCCGCGAAGCCGGTGAGATCCGCGAGTCCGCCACGCAGGACGGTCGCAAGATCGTCGCCGAGGCGCGCGAGACCGCGGCCGCCGATGCCGCTCGCATCACCGCGTCCGCGCACGCCCAGATCGAGGCCGAGCGTCAGGCCACCCTCGTGCAGCTGCGCTCCGAGGTCGGTACCCTCGCGGTCGACCTCGCCGGCAATGTGATCGGTGAGACCCTGTCCGACGACGCGCGTGCGAACGCCGTGGTCGACCGCTTCCTCGCCGAGCTCGAGGCGTCCGAGAAGGCGGCCAAGTAATGGGCAGCGCGACCACTCAGGCGCGGACCGCGACGACGGAGGCGCTGGCCTCCACGTCGGGCGTCGATCTCGACGTCGCGCGCGAGCTGTTCGCGGCCGTCGGTGCCGTGAGCGGATCGTCGCAGTTGAGCGGCGCGCTGTCCGACTCGTCGGTGCCGGCCCCCGCTCGCGCGGGGCTGGTCTCGGCCGTCTTCGGCTCCACCTACCGTCCCGCCACCGTCGCCCTGCTCTCCAGCGCCGCCCAGCAGCGCTGGTCGAACGACGGGCAGTTCGTGGAGGGTCTCGAAGAGCTGGCGATCCAGGCGACCTCGGTCGCCGAGTCGGCGGACATCGAGTCGGAGCTGTTCGCCTTCTCGCGCACCGTCGCGAGCAACGGCGGGCTCGAGCTCGCTCTCGGTGGGCGCCTCGGCGGCGCCTCGGCGAAGGGGTCGCTCGTCTCGACCCTTCTCGACGGTCGCGCGAGCGCGGGCACTGCACTCATCGTGTCGTCGCTGGTGCAGAACGCCCGCGGTCGCCGTGTGCGCGCTCTGCTGCGCCGTGCCGAGCGCATCGTCGCCGACCAGCGCGCGCGCATCGTCGCGACCGTGTACGCCGCGGCACCTCTGAGCGCCGAGCAGCAGACCCGTCTGCAGAACTCTCTCAGCGCACGTTACGGTTCGGCGGTCACGCTGAACACCGTGATCGACCCGACGGTGGTCGGCGGTCTGCGTGTGCAGGTCGCGGACGACGTCATCGACGCGAGCGTGTCCGCACGTCTCGCTGACCTCCGCCAGCGGATCGCAGGCTAAAGACTTTCCGCCCGAGTGGGCGTGGATCTGGGGGCCGAGTGCCCCACGAACGAAGGAAGACAATGGCAGATCTCTCTATCAGCCCCGACGTCATTCGTGACGCGCTGAAGGACTTCGTCAACGCCTACGAGCCCACCGGCGCTGCGGCGACCGAGGTCGGCGCCGTCGTCGACGCGGCCGACGGCATCGCACACGTCGAGGGCCTTCCGGGCGTCATGGCCAACGAGCTCATCCGCTTCGCGGACGGCACGCTCGGCCTCGCTCAGAACCTCGACGAGAACGAGATCGGTGTGGTCGTCCTCGGCGACTTCGCCGGCATCGAAGAAGGCCAGAGCGTCACCCGCACCGGTGAGGTCCTCTCGGTCGGCGTCGGTGACGGCTACCTGGGTCGCGTCGTCGACCCGCTCGGCAACCCGATCGACGGTCTCGGCGAGATCGCGACCGAGGGCCGTCGCGCGCTCGAGCTCCAGGCGCCCGGCGTCATGCAGCGCAAGAGCGTTCACGAGCCCCTGCAGACCGGCATCAAGGCGATCGACGCGATGATCCCGGTCGGACGCGGCCAGCGCCAGCTCATCATCGGCGACCGCCAGACCGGTAAGACGGCCATCGCGATCGACACGATCATCAACCAGCGGGCCAACTGGGAGTCCGGCGACGTCAACAAGCAGGTGCGCTGCATCTACGTCGCGATCGGCCAGAAGGGCTCGACCATCGCTTCGGTGAAGGGCGCCCTCGAGGAGGCCGGCGCGATGGAGTACACCACCATCGTCGCAGCCCCGGCCTCCGACCCCGCCGGATTCAAGTACCTCGCCCCCTACACCGGCTCGGCCATCGGTCAGCACTGGATGTACGGCGGCAAGCACGTCCTCATCATCTTCGACGACCTCTCGAAGCAGGCCGAGGCCTACCGTGCTGTTTCGCTGCTGCTGCGCCGTCCGCCGGGCCGCGAGGCGTACCCCGGTGACGTCTTCTACCTGCACTCGCGTCTGCTCGAGCGTTGCGCGAAGCTGTCCGACGAGCTCGGGGCCGGTTCGATGACGGGTCTGCCCATCATCGAGACCAAGGCCAACGACGTCTCGGCGTACATCCCGACCAACGTGATCTCGATCACCGACGGCCAGATCTTCCTGCAGTCCGACCTCTTCAACGCCAACCAGCGTCCCGCGGTCGACGTGGGTATCTCGGTCTCGCGCGTGGGCGGTGACGCTCAGGTCAAGTCGATCAAGAAGGTCTCCGGAACGCTGAAGCTGGAGCTCGCGCAGTACCGCTCGCTCGAGGCTTTCGCGATGTTCGCGAGCGACCTCGACGCGGCGTCGCGCCGTCAGCTCGCCCGTGGTGCCCGTCTGACCGAGCTCCTCAAGCAGCCGCAGTACTCGCCGTACCCGGTCGAGGAGCAGGTCGTCTCGATCTGGGCCGGCACGAACGGCAAGCTCGACACCGTCGAGGTGTCCGATGTCCTTCGCTTCGAGCGCGAGCTGTTGGACTACCTCCGCCGCAACTCGACTGTGCTCGACACGCTGCGCGAGACGAACGTGCTCGGCGACGACACGCTCGCGGAGCTGGAGCAGAAGATCGACGCGTTTGCGAAGGAATTCCAGCCCGGCAAGGATCAGGGCGTCGTCGGGGCAGAGAAGGTCGACGCTGCCGAGGCGGAAGACGTCAACCAGGAGCGGATCGTCAAGGGCCGTCGCTGATAGCGACGACACGAGAACGGAATCATGGGCGCACAACTGCGGGTCTACAAGCAGAAGATCTCTTCTGCTCAGACGACCAAGAAGATCACGAAGGCGATGGAGCTCATCGCGGCTTCGCGCATCCAGAAGGCGATGGCGCGTGTGCGCGCGGCGTCGCCCTTCGCGCGGGCCGTCACGAGCGCCGTCTCCGCGGTGGCCACGCACTCCTCCGTCGACCACCCGCTGACGACGGAGCGAGAGAACATCCGCCGCTCGGCACTGGTCGTGTTCACCTCCGACCGAGGCCTGGCCGGCGCGTTCAACTCGCAGATCCTCCGCGAGGCTCTCGAGCTGGCCGAGCTCCTGCGGTCGCAGGGCAAGGACGTGGTGTTCTACCTCGTCGGTCGCAAGGCCGTCGGCTACTTCCAGTTCCGTCGCATGGCGAGCGCCGCGCAGTGGGTCGGTGACACCGACACTCCGCAGTTCTCCACCGCGGAGGAGATCTCGGATGCCGTTCTCGAGGCGTACCGCGCCGGTGGCGAGAACGAGGGTGTCGACGAGATCCACCTCGTGTACAACCGCTTCGTCAGCATGATGACGCAGTCGCCCGAATCGGTGCGTCTGCTTCCGCTCGAGGTGCTCGAGGCCGACGAGGCCCCGGGCCAGGCCGAGATCTACCCGCTCTACGAATTCGAGCCGGACGCTGAGACCGTGCTCGATGCGCTCCTGCCGGTCTATGTCCAGAGCCGTATCTTCAACGCCCTTCTCCAGTCGTCGGCTGCCAAGCACGCCGCGACCCAGAAGGCCATGAAGTCGGCCAGCGACAATGCCGACAAGCTCATCACCGACTACACCCGCCTGCGCAACAACGCGCGTCAGGCGGAGATCACGCAGCAGATCGCCGAGATCGTCGGCGGCGCCGATGCTCTGTCATCCGGCAAGTAAGTTCCCAAGGAGAGAAGAAGCCATGAGCCTCACCGCCGAGAAGACCGACGCGGCCGTCGTCGGACGCGTCGCGCGAGTCACCGGCCCGGTCGTCGACATCGAGTTCCCGCATGACGCGATCCCCGAGATCTACAACGCGCTGAAGACCACGATCACCATCGGTGACGAGTCGACCGAGATCACCCTCGAGGTCGCTCAGCACCTGGGTGACGACCTTGTCCGCGCGATCGCCCTCAAGCCCACCGACGGCATCGTCCGCGGCCAGGAAGTGCGCAACACCGGCGGCCCCATCTCGGTGCCCGTCGGCGATGTCACCAAGGGCAAGGTCTTCGACGTCACCGGTGAGGTGCTCAACGCCGCTCCCGGTGAGCAGGTCGAGATCACCGAGCGTTGGGGCATCCACCGCAAGGCGCCGAGCTTCGACCAGCTCGAGTCCAAGACCGAGATGTTCGAGACCGGCATCAAGTCGATCGACCTCCTCACCCCGTACGTCCAGGGTGGAAAGATCGGCCTCTTCGGTGGTGCCGGCGTCGGCAAGACCGTCCTCATCCAGGAGATGATCCAGCGCGTCGCGCAGGACCACGGTGGTGTCTCGGTGTTCGCCGGTGTCGGCGAGCGCACCCGTGAGGGCAACGACCTCATCGGTGAGATGGAAGAGGCGGGCGTCTTCGACAAGACCGCCCTCGTCTTCGGTCAGATGGACGAGCCGCCGGGAACGCGTCTGCGCGTCGCGCTGTCGGCCCTGACGATGGCGGAGTACTTCCGCGATGTCCAGAAGCAGGACGTGCTGTTGTTCATCGACAACATCTTCCGCTTCACGCAGGCGGGTTCCGAGGTCTCGACGCTGCTCGGCCGTATGCCCTCCGCCGTGGGCTACCAGCCGAACCTCGCCGACGAGATGGGCGTGCTCCAGGAGCGCATCACCTCGACGCGTGGTCACTCGATCACCTCGCTGCAGGCGATCTACGTCCCCGCCGACGACTACACCGACCCGGCTCCGGCGACCACGTTCGCGCACCTCGACGCGACCACCGAGCTCTCGCGCGAGATCGCGTCGAAGGGTCTGTACCCCGCCATCGACCCGCTGACGTCGACGAGCCGCATCCTCGACCCGCGCTACATCGGTGCCGACCACTACCGCGTGGCCACCAGCGTGAAGCAGATTCTGCAGAAGAACAAGGAACTGCAGGAGATCATCGCGATCCTCGGTGTCGACGAGCTCTCGGAAGAGGACAAGATCGTCGTGTCGCGCGCACGCCGTATTCAGCAGTTCCTCTCGCAGAACACCTACATGGCCAAGAAGTTCACCGGTGTCGAGGGCTCCACGGTCCCGATCAAGGAGACCATCGAGTCGTTCGACGCGATCGTCAAGGGCGACTTCGACCACGTCGCCGAGCAGGCGTTCTTCAACGTCGGCGGCATCTCCGACGTCGAGGCCAAGTGGGCGCAGATCCAGAAGGAGAACGGCTGACATGTCGTTGCGCGTGAGCCTGGTGTCGGCCGACGCCGAGGTGTGGACGGGGGAGGCCTCGCTCGTCGTGGCCAAGACCGTCGAGGGTGAGATCGGCTTCATGCAGGGGCATGAGCCCGTGCTCGCGATCCTCGCCCAGGGCGAGGTGCGCATCACCCGCACCGACGGCTCGAAGATCCTCGCCAACGCCGAGGACGGCTTCCTGTCGATGGCGAACGATGAACTCACGATCGTCGCCGGAAACGCCGCACTCGTCTCCTGACGTCTTCTCTTCATTCGATGCGCGCCGCCCGGTCTCCGGGCGGCGCGCATCGTCTTTCCCACGGAGAATCCATGCTCGTCCTGCTTCCTCCCTCCGAGACCAAGCGTCCCGGCGGCGAAGGTGCTCCCCTCGACTTCGACGGGCTCGCCCTGCCGTCGCTGCGCTCTGCGCGCGAGTCGGTCGTCGATGCGCTCATCGCTCTCTCCTCCGATGAGGAGGAAGCCGCGCGGGTGCTCAAGATCAGCGCGAAGCGCCGGCACGAGGTCGCTGACAACGCGGCCCTCCGGACCTCGCCGACCCTGCCGGCGATCGATCGCTACACCGGTGTCCTCTTCGACGCTCTCGACGCGGGAAGCCTGGAGGCCCCGGCACGCTCCTGGCTCGGCGATCACGTCATGATCCACTCCGCGCCCCTCGGGCCCGTCGCGGCGCTGGATGGCATCCCGGCCTACCGCCTTGCGGCGGGCACGTCCGTGCCCGGCATCCCGTCGCTGCGACGCATCTGGGCAGGTGCCGTGAGCGAGGCGTGGGAGGAGCTCCGGCCGGATTTCGTCGTCGACCTGCGCTCGGAGGCGTACGCCGCCCTCGGTCCTCTGCCCGCCGGGGTCCCCTCAGCGTACGTCCGCGTCATGAGCGAGGACTCGGGGGGTGAGGCTCGCGCGCTGAACCATTTCAACAAGCACGCGAAGGGCGAGCTCGTACGGGCGCTGGCGTCGCAGGCCGCGCGGATCGGGTCTCTTGACGATCTCCACGCCTGGGCGCAGGGCGCGGGGTGGACGCTCCGCGCCGGCGGCCCTGGCGAGGTGGCGCTGATTGTATGACATCCGAGTGCCCCTGTCAGGAAAGACTCAGGTTCGCTAGCATGTGACACGCGGGGGGCGCACGGATGCTCCTCGCGCACTCGCTTGGAAAGGAACTCGCATGAGTGACTCCTATTACTACGACGACGGAAGCGGCGCCGCCGCTCTCGCCGCAGTCTTGCTCGTCCTGATCCCGATCCTCTTCATCCTCGCCGTCGCGGCGTACGTGATCTCGTCGTTCCTCTACATGAAGATCTTCGAGAAGGCGGGCGTGCAGGGCAAGTGGCGCGCCTGGGTTCCGGTGTACAACGGCCTCGTGGCCGCGAAGCTCGGCGATGTCTCGCCGTGGGTGGTCCTGATCGTCGCGGTCGCCTCGAGCGTGCTGTCGAACATCCCGGTCATCGGCCCGATCTTCAGCCTCGCGATCCTCGCGGTCGCTGTGATGTACTCCTACCGCATCGGTCTGAAGCTCGGCAAGGACTGGCCGCTGCTGCTGCTGTGGCTGATCCCCGGTATCGGTGCACTCATCTGGCTTGCCGTCATCGCGTTCAGCAACAACCGCTGGAACCCCGCGATCGCTCCCGCCCCGTGGGCCAACTCTTTCCTCGCCGACAAGACGGTGTGGAACGGCATCCCGGTCCAGCCGAGCCAGCCCGTCGCCGGTAACGGTGGCGGCTACGCCGGCCCCGGCTACGGAGCGCCCCCGGCGCAGCAGCCGTACAGCCCGCCGGCGACCGGCACGACCCCGCCGCCTCCCGCGACGGGTACGACTCCGCCGCCCCCGGCGCCGCCGACCGGCCCCCAGCTCTGACCTCATCGAAGGGCTCTCCGCCACCGCGGGGAGCCCTTCGTCGTTCCCGGCGATAGCGTGGAGGGATGACGTCCCCTGCGCTTCCTCTTCGTGCCGTCGGCCGTTCCGGACTCCGTGTCTCCGCGGTGGGTCTCGGATGCAACAACTTCGGGCGCGCCGGCACGGCGACCGAAACGATCCAGGGCACGCGGGCGGTGCTTGACGCCGCCATCGACGCGGGAGTGACCTTCCTCGACACCGCCGACATGTACGGGAGAGAGTTCGGCCTGTCGGAGCGCCTGATGGGCGAGGCGTTGAAGGGGCGCCGCGACCAGGTCGTCCTCGCGACGAAGTTCGGGCACGCCGACTTCGCTCCCGCGGTCCCGGGAGGGGCGAAGGGCTCGAGGGCGCACGTGCGGCGCGCCGTCGAAGACTCGCTCCGTCGCCTTCGGACGGACTGGATCGACCTCTACCAACTGCACACACCCGACCCGGGGACGCCCATCGAGGAGACGCTCGACGCGCTGAGCGACCTCGTGCGCGAGGGCAAGGTCCGCTACGTCGGACACTCGAACTTCGCGGGATGGCAGATCGCCGAGGCCGAGCACGCGGCGACGGGAGTGCGATTCGTGTCGGCGCAGAACCAGTACAGCTTGCTCGCGCGGGCCGCGGAGCGGGAGATCCTCCCCGCGTCCGAGCGCTACGGCTTGGGGCTTCTGCCCTTCTTCCCCCTGCACAACGGATTGCTCACCGGGAAGTTCACGCGTGACGGCGGACCCGAGGGGAGCCGCATCATGCGCCAGAGGCCGCACCTGTGGCGTGAGGCTCCCTGGGACGCGCTCGAGATCTACCAGGCTTTCTGCGACGCGCGCGGCATCACCATGCTCGAAGCGACTTTCGGCTGGTTCCTGGCCAACCCCGTCGTCGCGAGTGTGATCGCCGGGGCGACGAGCCCCGAGCAGATCCGCGCCAACGCCGCGGCGGCGACCGCCTGGACGCCCAGCGCGGAGGACCTCGCCGAGATCGACGGCATCCTGCCGTTGCCCGCCGATCCTGCCGCGGGGTGACGACATGGATGTCATGTGCACGTGCGGCGCGTACGCGGATCGGCGGCGAGCGTCGACTAAGATGACAGGGCCGTGCGGATCCGCCGGCGCTGTCGGCCAACCGGAGGATTGTTCGTGCCCGAGGTGACCACCCACACGCGTACCGTCCCGCTCGGCGAGACCGTTCTCGAACTGTCGTGGGCGGCGAGCACCGAGGTCGGACGTCGCCGCGAGGTGAATCAGGATGCCGTCCTCGCCGACTACCCGCTGTTCGTCGTCGCAGACGGCATGGGCGGACACCTCGGCGGTGAGATCGCCAGCGCCAGTACCGTCGAACGCCTTCGCGCGGTCGTCGCGACCGGCCCCGTCTCGACCAAGAACATCGAAAAGGCCCTGTCCCGCGCGGTCAAAGACATCGTGGCCCACCCCGAGACGACCGACGAGGGCACGGGGACCACGCTCACGGGCGTCTATCTCGAGACCCAGACGGACGAGCCCCACTGGGTGACGCTCAACATCGGCGACTCGCGCGTGTACCTCCTTCGCGACGGCGAGATCGTCCAGGTGACGACCGATCACTCGGTCGTTCAGGAGCTGATCGCGGCAGGCCGCCTGAGTCCCGAAGAGGCGGAGAATCACCCCTACGGGAACGTCATCACGCGCGCCGTCGGTCCGAGCGACAGCGTCAAGCCCGATTACCTGCGCCTCGACGTGCTCGACGGCGACCGCTTCGTGATCTGCTCCGACGGTCTGACCAAAGAGCTCACCGACTTCGGCATTCGCCACTTCCTCGAGGCGAACGCGAATCCGGCCGCCGCCGTCGAGGCGATGATGGCCGCCGCGCTCGAAAACGGTGGACGAGACAACATCTCGATCGTCGTGCTCGACGTCATCCGTCGGTCCGCCTAAATTCATCTTGACCGCGGAGACCCGCGGATTCTACGTTCGGCATATGACCTCCGCACCCGAACGGACGGCCGGCAAGGGCCTGGCCACCGGCACCCTGGGCCTCTGGGGCTCGACCGTGATCGGTCTGGCATCCACCGCCCCGGTGTATTCCCTCGTGGCCACCCTCGGCTTCGTGGTTCTCGCCGTGGGAGCCTCGGCGCCGATCGCCTTCGTCCTGGCGTTCGTCCCGATGCTCTTCATCGCCTTCGCTTATCGCGAGCTCAACAACGAGGTGCCCGACTGCGGCACGACGTTCACCTGGGGTACGAAGGCCTTCGGGCCGTGGGTCGGGTGGATGGGCGGCTGGGGCGTCGCGGTGGCCGGAATGGTCGTGCTCGCCAATCTCTCCCAGATCGCGGGCATCTACCTGTGGTCGCTCATCGGCGACGGCTCCCTCGCCGAGAACGTCCCGCTCGTCACCGCGACGGGCGTCGCCTTCATCGCGGCGATGACCTACGTCAGCTACCGCGGGGTGGAGATCGGCGAGCGCATCCAGAACATCCTTCTCGCGGCGCAGTACCTCGTGCTCGCGCTCTTCGTGGTCCTGGCGCTGTGGAAGTTCTTCGACGGGACCGCCCCCAACCCCACCCCGTTCGACCTCGCGTGGTTCAACCCCTTCGGCTTCACCGACTGGAGCGGCTTCACCGAGGCGGTCCTGTTGGCGCTGTTCATCTACTGGGGGTGGGACACCTGTCTGGCCCTGAACGAGGAGACGAAGGACCCGAAGCGCATTCCGGGCCGTGCGGCGCTGCTGACGACTGTGATCCTGCTCGGTACGTACGTGACGGTGACGGTCGCGGCGATGATGTACGCCGGCGTCGGCGAGGACGGCGCGGGCCTGGCGAACCCCGCGAACGCCGACGACGTGTTCCTCGCGCTCAAGGACGGACTGTTCGGTCCGTTCGGGTGGGTGCTCATCGTCGCCGTGCTCATCTCGGCGGTCTCGTCGACGCAGACGACCATCCTGCCCACCGCGCGGGGAACGCTCGCGATGGCGGCGTACAAGGCGCTGCCGCGCCGCTTCCAGACGGTGCACCCGCGCTACCGCACGCCGTCGTTCTCGACCCTCGTCATGGGCATCGTCGCGAGCGTCTACTACGTGGGCATGACGATCATCAGCGACAACATCCTGCAGGATTCGATCCTGTCTCTCGGGCTCGCGATCGCCTTCTACTACTCCATGACCGGGTACGCCTGCGTCTGGTACTACCGTCGGCAGCTGTTCTCGTCGGCGAAGAACCTCGTGTACCGCGGCATCCTGCCCCTGCTCGGTGCGCTCATGCTGACGTTCGCCTTCGTGCAGTCGGCGATCGACATGTACGACCCGGAGTACGGCAACACCGTCCTGCTGGGGATCGGCGGCACGTTCGTGGTCGGCATCGGATCGCTCGCGATCGGTGTCGTGCTGATGGTGCTGTGGTTCCTGTTCCCCGGCTCCCAGCCGTTCTTCCGGGGCGAGAGCCTCAATCGCGAGACCGAGGTGCTCGTGCCGGACGAGCCGATCGCGCACCCGCGCTCGGTCGACGGGGGTATCTGAGCGGAGACGGTCTCGGATCAGCCGGGAGAGCCGTTCTCGAGGCGTCAGACCGCGGAGCGGATGGACCCGACCTCGCGACCGCCGCCGAGCACCGACAGCGAGAGCTGCGCGACAGTGTCGTCGACCTCCTGCGCGCTCAGGGCTCCGACCCGCTCGAGCAGACGCAGGGCGACGACGTGGCCGGCACGGTTGGAGCCGTCGAGCATCTTGAGGGCGACCGTCGTGCCGTCGGGAGCGGTCATGACCTGCACGCCCTCGGCGCCCATCTTCGAGAAGACGCCGAGTCGCTCGATGACGACCGTGTCGGGTCGCCCGGGCCCGTCGATGGTCCAGGGGTTCTCCTTCACCGCGCGCACGAGTGTGCCGGCGCTCCGGTGCAGGGCGAAGGGGGAGCGTTCCGACGAGGTCGCGATGCGCTGGATGGCCCGTGCGAGCCCGACGAGGCTCATGGCGTAGACGGGCGCGCCGCAGCCGTCGATGGCGGTGGTGGTCGTGCGCTCGCCGACAAGACGCTCGACGACCTCGCGGATGTGGGCCTGGAGCGGATGCTGGGGGTCGAGGTAGTCGCTCGTGCTCCAGCCGTTGGCCACGCAGGTCGCGAGCATCGCGGCGTGCTTGCCCGAACAGTTCATGCGCAGCGGCGAGGGGGAGGCGTGGTCGCGCACCATGTCGTCGCGCGAGGCGGTGTCGGTCGGCCACGCGGCGGGGCAGCCCAGGTCGTCCTCGGTGAGGCCGGAGGACTGCAGGATGCCGCGGGCCACCTCGGCGTGGCGCTCGGTGCCCGCGTGGCTCGCCATCGAGATCGCGAGACGTTCGCCGGCCAGATCGGCCCCGGCCGAGAGGCACGCCAGGGCCTGGAGCGGCTTCATGCTCGAGCGGGGGAGGAAGAGGGCGCTCGCCTCGCCGAGGGTGAGCTTCTCGGATCCGTCGGGGGCGAGGACCACGGCGACGCCGTAGTGACGGGATTCGACGAAGCCGTTGCGGTCCACGACGGCGAGCTCGACGGAGGCGGGAGGCGTTGCGGGCATCCCCCCATCGTATCCCCGGGCCCCCTCCGCCCCCGGGCGCGCGACGGCGCGTGAGAGGACCTCGGCGAGGGGAGAACCGACCGGGATCGCGACCAGAACAGGACGGGTCTCGTTCATCGGAGCGACCCGATTCGGACCCGCGTCCGGAGGGGGCGCTGCCTACAGTCGGGTCGCCCGCTTCCGCGGGCCGCTCCCCACAGCTTCGAGTCGTCTGCTCCCGCCGCCCACGAGCGCCGACTCTCCGCGGCACCCGTCCGCGCGCCGCGGGGGAGCGTACGCACCCGGAAGGACCCGTCACCCATGACCCCCACCCGATCGCGACTGCTCCGCGCGGCCGCGACCCTCGTGGCCGCCGCGAGCCTGCTGGCATCCGCTCCCCCCGCTGTTGCGGCCACGGCCCCGGCCAACGCCGTCGGGGCCGCGCAACTCGTCCTCGTCGAAAGCGTCCACGCGAGCGGCAAGGTGCTCCAGATCGGGGCCGGCGACGCGCAGGTCTCGAGCGCACCGGGAGCGACCGTCCCCGCCGTCGCCTCGATCTCGTCGATGGCGCAGGCCGACCCCCGGACGCTCTCCGCCCAGGCTCTGCGTCTGTACCCTGTCGTCGGCTCGGCCCGCACCTTCCTGATCGCCGACCAGAAGGACCGGGTCCTCATCCGCTCGCGCAACGATCAGGAGACGTTCCGCTACCTGCAGACGGCCGACGTCGCCGACTCCGCCACCGACCCCTACGCCCAGTGGGAGCTGCGCGACGCGGGCAACGGCACGGTGAACCTCGTGAACGTGCAGCGCGATCGCGACGGCAAGGAGTCGGCTCTCGACCTCTACAACTGGAAGACCGCCGACGGATCCGAGGTGCAGACCTACACCCTCAACGCCTCCGCCGCGGTGCAGCAGTGGCGCGTGCACCCCCTCACCCCGACCGTGACCTCGCCCGCGGTCGTGACGACCCCGGGCGTGCTCCCCGCGCTGCCGAGCAGCCTCACCGGGCGCTACGGCTGGGGCCGCACGATCACGCTGTCGCCCATCACGTGGGCGATGCCCGCCGCGACGACGTGGCTGACCCCCGGAGTGGTGTCGGTCGCCGGCTCCGCGAAGGGCCTCTTCGGTGAGGACGTCGCGCTCTCGGCATCCGTCGCCGTCGGCGCGCTCTCGGATGCCGCCGACTCCTCGCTCACCACCTACGCCGGCGCGACGGTGGCCGAGGTCGCCATGCGCGCCCCGAGCACGGTCCAGCGTCGCATCGGCGACACCGGGCAGAGCGTGACCGCTGCCGTGCGGTGGGACTTCTCGAAGGTGACGGATGCCGCGTTCTCGACGCCGGGGACCGTCAGGGTCCCCGCGGTATCGGGACTCGGCTTCTCGGCCACCCTTGTCGTCACGGTCGCCGCGGCTCAACAGGTGAACGTCCTGCGCCAGTCGGGAGTGCACCCGGACTGGTCGTTCAAGGACTCCACGACCTTCGCGCTGACCGACGGCAACCGCACCGCCACGGGCTTCGCCGACTGGCGCTCGGGCGGGGCCGCGAACCGCGTGAACCCCAACCGCGTGACCTTCTACCTCGATCAGCCGCGACAGATCACCGGCGTGAACGTGTACGACATCGGCGGCAAGCAGAACATCGGCTCGGTCACGGTGCAGTACCGCACCACGCGCGGGGGGTGGGCGAACCTGCCGTCCGCGACGACCTGGCCGGCCGCGAACACCTCGACCGATCTGCGTCTCGAGGTCACCGCGTCCCGACCGGTCCTGGCGACCGGGCTCCGCGTGCTCGTGAAGAACAAGACCTCGTCCACCTGGATGACCCTGTCCGAGATCGAGGCCTACGGTCCTCAGCTCACCCCCGTCTCCTGAACGACACCCCCGACATGAGAAGAGATATGTTCCCTCGTCTGCGCCGCTCGGTACGCGGCATCTCGGCCGGAATGGTCGTCGGCGCGCTCGCCGTCTCGAGCCTCGCCTTCGGCGGTGCCTCGGTCGCGCTCGCCGCCTCCACCACGACCTCGACCTCGACCCCCGGCGCGCCCGCCGCCTCCTCGGCGGCGGGACCGGCGACCGCGTCGACCCCGGGCACCTCGGCGGCGTCCGGCTCCACGGCGGCGGCGGTCTCGGCATCCGGGACGTCCTCGTCGGCGGGACGCTCGAGCTTCCTGCTGCCGGTGCTGCCGGACACGCAGTTCTACTCGCGCTACAGCGCCTCGCAGTTCGTGCCGCAGTACGGCACCAACCCCTTCGAGGTGCAGACCCAGTGGGTCGTCGACAACAAGAAGACCCTCAACATCCCGTTCGCGATGCAGCTGGGTGACGTCGTCGACCAGCAGGGCAAGAGCGACCAGTGGAGCGCCGCGGCCAAGGCGATGAAGATCCTCGAAGACGGCAAGGTGCCGTACTCGGTGATCCCCGGCAACCACGACGTGGCCGACCAGGGGGCGCGCTCCTCGGAGGGCAACGCCGCGAACTACCTCGCGAACTTCGGCGCCTCGACGCTGCAGCGCCAGGGCGGCTCGACCCTGCTCGGAACCTTCCAGAACGGTTACTCCTCGGCCTACCGTTTCTCGGCCGAGGGTCACGACTGGGTCGTGCTGTCGCTGGGATGGAACGCCTCGGACGACACCTTCGCCTGGGCCCAGGGGATCCTGGATGCCAACAAGGGCGTGCCCGTGATCCTGTCGTCGCACGCGATCATCGGCATCGACCAGGACCAGGTGTCGCCGACCAGCTGGTGGTACGGCGACCTGCTGTGGGACAAGCTCATCCGCAAGAACGACCAGATCGTGCTGACGCTGAACGGGCACTTCCACGGCGCGACCATGCGCACGCTGACGAACGACTTCGGGCACCCCGTGCACGAGGTGCTCACCGACTACCAAATGGCCGCGGACGGCGGGAACGGCATCATGACGCTGTTCGAGTTCGACCTGTCGGGCGGGAGCATCGACGTGTCGACCATCTCGCCGTGGGTGGGCAAGAAGCACGCCAACTCGCGGACCTCGACCGACGCCCCCGTGCTCACCGGCACCTGGCAGCAGTTCTCGCTCGCGATGGACTTCGGCTCGCGGTTCGGGTGGGGAGCGCCCTCGGCCGCCCAGGCCGATGGCTCCGACCTCACCGCCGCCGCGAAGGACATCGTGTCGCGGGGATGGACCGGATCGTCGACGGGGGAGAAGCTCGCCGCCGCGGGCGACGCCTCGGACTACTTCGCCGTGCCCGGGACCGTGGCGCACTGGCGCTTCGGCGACGTGAAGGAGGGTGTGGTCGACGAGAACACCGTCGTCCCCGACATCGCCGGGTCGAGCCCGATGTACCGTCTGCCGCTGGAACAGACCGACGCCCCCGACGAGCTCGACGACGTCGCGGTCACCCACAAGGACGTTCCGTTCTACTCCGCCGACCGCGGCGCAGTGTGCTTCAGCGACGTGCATCGCAACGCCAGCGGCCCCGACAACCTCGCCTTCCTCACGACCGAGTACGGCGCTCCGGCGACCTCTGCGCATCTGAACGCCCAGTCGGGGTACACCCTCGAGACCTTCCTGCAGATGGATGCCGACTGGACCGAGGCCGCGAACCGCTGGGGCGCCGCGATCAGCCGCGGCGGCGCGCGTAGCTGGATCGGCATCAACGACTCGTCCGACGAGGGGGCGGGAGCGGCGTGGCTGGGGATCTCGAACCTGCGCGAGTACCAGTTCTCGGCGGCGGACACCGCGTCGAAGAACTCGTACACGCTCTGGTCGGGAGAGATCATGCCCGGGAGCTGGCACCATGTCGCGATCGTGGACGACCCCGCGGCGGGAACGGTGATCATGTACGTCGACGGCGTGCCGGTCCTGCGCAACGCCTCGGGAGTGGGCGGCATGATGGCCGCCGATCTCATGCCGTGGGTGATCGGTGCGTCGCTGTGGAACACCGAGCCCGAGCACGGCTGGTACGGGTGCGTGGGTGAGACCCGCATCGTCGATCACGCCCTGCCCCGCGAGCAGTTCCTCTTCCAGCGCGCCGACCTCGACGCCACCGCCTCGGCCTTCGCCGTGACCACGCCGTTGTCGGGCGTGCTGGCCTCGACCGCGACGGTGCCGACCCTCGAGGGGCGCGGTGTCGTGGGTGCGCAGGTCGCGGTCCGCGTCGACGGGGCCGACGCGGGCTCGACAGCCGTCGGCGCCGACGGCGCGTGGCGGTTGCCGCTGAAGACGCCCGTCGCAGGCGTCGGCGCGCACGCCCTGTCGTTCACTCAGTCCATCGGCACGCGGGTCGGGTCGCCGCTCGAGCTGACGGTGACGATGGGAGTGGATGCCGCGTGGACTCCCGATCCCGAGAAGGTGGCGACCGACAAGGAGGGGACGGTCACCGTCACCCCGAGCACCTTCCACGCCGGAGACACGGTGACGGTCGGCGTGCCCGCCGGTCTCGAGGGGAAGGACCTCTACGGGTTCCTCTTCTCGCAGCCGACGGGGCTGGGCACGGCGACCGTGGCGAACCGTGCGATCTCGCTCACGGTTCCCGGGAGCGTGCCCGCGGGCGAGCACCGTCTCGCCGTCTACACCGCGACGGGTGAGCTGGTGGGCTGGGCGCGCGTGAGCGTCGCTCGTCCCGTCGTGACCGTCGACCCGGCTGCGGGCGCCGGTGGCGGTGCGACCGCGGGCACCACGGGTGCGAGCGCCGGCGGGCAGCCGTCGACCCCGCGTCGGGGCGATCTCGCGGCCACCGGTGTGGCCTCGGGAATCCTGGCCGCTCTGTCGGGCGTCGCCCTGATGCTCGCCGTGCTCGGTCTGGTGCTGCGACGGGTTCGCCGCCGCGCCTGACGATGACGCGAAAGGATCCCCGTCCGGCTCGCCCGGGCGGGGATCTTCGCGCTCCAGTGGCCCGCGCGCGGGCGCGGACGGGCAGACTGGGGACATGAACGGAGAGCATCACTACCGCCTGCGATCGACCTGGACCGGCGACCTGGGGACGGGCACGAGCGGGTACCGCGACTACGAGCGTGCCGTGACCCTCGAGGTCGACGGAAAGCCCGCGATCGCGGCATCCGCCGACAAGCCCTTCCGCGGGGACCCCGCCAAGTGGAATCCCGAAGAACTCCTGATCGCCGCGCTCAGCGAGTGCCATCTGCTGTCGTACCTGCACGCGTGCGTCACGACCGGCGTCGTCGTCACCGGTTACGAGGACGACGCCACCGGCACGATGCAGGAGGACGGCAACAGCGGGGGAGCGTTCACCGAGGTCGTTCTGCGCCCCCGCGTCCGCGTGGCCGAGGAGTCCATGATCGAGGCGGCGGTCGCCGCCCACCGGCAGGCGCGCGAATGGTGCTTCATCGCCAACTCCGTCAACTTTCCCGTGCGACACGAACCCGAGGTCACGGTCGGCTGAGCGCCGAGCGTCGCGGGGAGGATGCCGCGGCGTCGTACAGTGAGCGCATGCAGCTCGAACCCGCCCTGCGCCGACTCGACCGGATCGCCGGGGGCCGTCAGGCCGATCACCGCGTCGCCATCTCCACCGACCCGAAGGTGCACCGCGCCTTCCGCGCCATCACGCTCCTGCTTGCGGTCGGTTTCGTGCTCGGTGTCGCGACGGTCGTCGTCGCCCTCGTCATGACGATGAACGGCGACGACGTCGGCTTCGCCGTCTGGATGCGCTGCCTCGTGGTGCTCGCCATCACCACGACCCTGTTCTACTTCCTCTGGCGTGCCCGCGTCGGCTGGTACTGGGCGTTCCGTCGGCTGCAGCTGTTCAGCCGCATCTTCCCGGTCATCGCCCTCGTCCTCGCCGCCATTCCGGGGCTCTACCCGTTCTGGGTCGTCAGTGAGCAGATTCTCTTCGCGATCCTGCTCATCGGCGTCTCGGACTACCTGCAGTCCGACGCCGTACGCGCCGCATACCCCAAACCGCAGCGCTGAGTCGGTGGCATCCGCGTGCCGCGAACCCGGCGTGTCGGGGGAGCGAGCGATCTCTGCGACGGCCTCAGGACCTCACGGCCCCGAGAACCGCGGGAACGACGGAACCCCGCCGGCATGAGGCCGACGGGGTTCCGTCGTTCGAGAGGGGCGGGATCAGCGCACGTCGTCGTCGATCCAGTCCATCGACTTGGTGACGGCCTTCTTCCACAGGCGCAGTTCTCGCTCGCGCTCGCCGTCGTCCATGTTGGGCTCCCAGCGCTTGTCTTCCTGCCAGTTGGCACGCAGGTCGTCGAGGTTGTCCCAGAAACCGACCGCGAGGCCCGCCGCGTACGCGGCGCCGAGGGCGGTGGTCTCCGCGACGACCGGACGCACGACCGGCACGCCGAGGATGTCGGCCTGGAACTGCATGAGCGCGTCGTTGGCGGTCATACCGCCATCGACCTTGAGCTCGGCCAGGTCGACGCCGGAGTCGGCGTTGACGGCGTCGAGCACCTCACGCGACTGGAAGGCCGTGGCCTCCAGCGCGGCGCGGGCGATGTGACCGCGGTTGACGTAGCGGGTCATGCCCACGATTGCGCCGCGGGCGTCAGGACGCCAGTACGGTGCGAACAGGCCCGAGAACGCCGGCACGAAGTACACGCCGCCGTTGTCGTCGACGCTCTCGGCGAGCTTCTCGACCTCGGGGGCCGAGGAGATGATGCCGAGCTGGTCGCGCAGCCACTGGATGAGCGAGCCGGTCACGGCGATCGATCCCTCGAGCGCGTAGCGGGCGGGCTGGTCGCCCAGCTTGTAGCCGAGGGTGGTCAGCAGGCCGTTCTTGGAGTGGACGATCTCTTCACCGGTCTGGAAGATGAGGAAGTTGCCCGTGCCGTAGGTGTTCTTGCTCTCGCCCGGGTCGAAGGCCGCCTGGCCGAAGGTCGCGGCCTGCTGGTCGCCCAGGATGCCGGCGATCGGGGTCTCGCGCAGAAGCGACGAGGACTCGACGGTGCCGTAGACCTCGGAGGAGGAGCGGATCTCGGGGAGCATGGAGGCGGGAACGCCGAAGTCGGCGAGGATGTCCTCGCGCCACGAGAGGGTCTCGAGGTCCATGAACAACGTGCGGCTGGCGTTGGTGACGTCGGTGGCGTGCACGCCGCCGTCGATGCCGCCGGTGAGGTTCCACAGCACCCAGGTGTCGGTGGTTCCGAACAGCAGGTCTCCGGCCTCGGCCTTCTCGCGGGCTCCGTCGACGTTCTCGAGGATCCAGACGATCTTGGTACCCGAGAAGTAGGTCGCCAACGGCAGGCCGACGATGCTCTTGTAGCGCTCCGGATCGCCGTCGGCGAGGCGGTCGACGATCGACTGCGTGCGCGTGTCCTGCCACACGATGGCGTTGTACACCGGCTTTCCGGTGTTCTTGTCCCACACCACCGCGGTTTCGCGCTGGTTGGTGATGCCGACGGCGGCGATGTCGTGGCGGGTGATGTCGGCGCGGCTGAGGGCCAGGCCGATCACCTCCTGGGTGTTGCGCCAGATCTCGGCGGGGTCGTGTTCGACCCAACCCGCGCGCGGGAAGATCTGCTCGTGCTCCTTCTGTCCGACGGAGACGACGCTCCCGGACTTGTCGAAGATCATCGCGTGCGTCGAGGTCGTGCCCTGGTCGATGGCGAGGACGTAGTCGGCCATGGATGGACTCCTTTGTCAGTGTCTGTGATGGGTGAAGCGGAAGGGAGGAGGGCGCGAGAGCGTCGGGCGACGCCCTCGCGAAGAGTGATTACTTGCCGAGACCGAGGAGCACGGGGGCCAGCAGACCCGCGAGCAGGCCACCGACGAGGGGACCGGCGACGGGAACCCACGCGTAGCCCCAGTCGCTCGAACCCTTGCCCTTGATGGGGAGGATCGCGTGGGCGATGCGGGGTCCGAGGTCACGGGCGGGGTTGATGGCGTATCCGGTCGGGCCACCGAGGGAGGCGCCGATGCCGACGACGAGCAGGGCCACGGGAACGGCCGAGAGACCGCCGATACCGGCGGGGACGCCGACGCTGGCCACACCGTAGTCGGCGAAGCCGAAGATCACGAACACCAGGACGAACGTGGCGATGACCTCGGTGAGGAAGTTGAAGCCGTACGAGCGGATCGCGGGGCCCGTAGAGAACACGCCGAGCTTGGCGGCCGGGTCGGGCTCGTCGTCGAAGTGCTGCTTGTACGAGGCCCAGGCGAGCACGGCACCGATGATGGCGCCGACCATCTGCGCGGCCACGGCCACGAGGAACTGGACGAAGGAGATCTTGCCGGCGACCAGGAGGCCGATCGAGACGGCGGGGTTCAGCTGAGCGCCGGAGTAGGCGGAGACGATGACACCGGCGAAGACCGCCAGGCCCCACCCCCAGTTGACCATCAGGGTGCCGCCGGCGTTGCCCTTGGTCTTGGCGAGGGCCACGTTGGCGACCACGCCGCAGCCCAACAGGATGAGCATCGCGGTGCCGACGACCTCCGAGAGGAAGTACAGCCCCAGGTTCACTTCTTGCATGTCGTCATCGACCTTTCTTTCGTCGCCCGGACACCTTCGGCTCGGGCGGTAGTGCGGCTCGGTGCTCCGAACCTACGGCTCACGTGCGGGCGCGCAACAGGTGGCGCGCCCGCACGTTCTCTCAGATTCGGGCCACCCCGGCCTGTGCCAGATCGACACGGTGCGCGGAGCGAAGAATCTCAGTCGTACGGGCCACTTCTTCGTCGACGTGCGCGGAGTCCCAACCGAGGGGCTCGGCGACCGCCTCGGCGACCTCTCGCAGCGTGCGCTCGGTCATGCCGCCGACGAATGCGAGATGCGTGCGGCGCAGCAGAACGTCGATCAGGTGCACGACCTGCTCGTTCTTCGCGATGAAGGCGAGCTCCTCGCGGTAGTAGCCCGCCGCATCGGGAACCGGCGTCGGCTCGGCGGGCAGGGCGGCGAGGATCGCGTCGGCGCGGGTGCCGTAGCGCTCCAGCATCGCCTCGACGAGCTCCGCGGAGTGCGCATTCGTGCGCGCGGCGATCCAGCGGCGACGCTGCTCGGGCGTGGCGGGGAAGCCCGCGCCGCCGCCGATGGGCAGCCCCTGGGTGCTGACGCGGTGGGGGCGGCGCAGCTTCTGCAGGGTCTTCATGCTGAGGTGCTCGGCGAGGGCTCGGAAGGTGGTCCACTTGCCGCCGACGAGGCTCATGGCGGGGACGCCCGCGACCTCGTCCTCGACGATGCGATAGTCGCGCGAGACGAAGCCGGGGGCGGTGTCATCGTGGCGGGGGAGCGGGCGGATGCCCGAGAACGTGTAGACGATCTGCGAGCGGTCCACGCCGATGGTCGGGAAGACGTGACCGATGAGGTCGAAGAAGTACTCGATCTCGTCGTCGGTGCACACGACCGGCTTCGAGGGATCGGCGTCGATGTCGGTGGTGCCGACCAGGACGCGGTCCTTCAGCGGGTAGATGAGGACGATGCGGCCGTCGGAGTGCTCGAAGAAGATCTCGCGACCGCCGGTGGCGGCGAGCAGCTCGGGGTTGTCGAGCACGATGTGCGAGCCCTTGGTGCCGCCCATGAAGGTCGTGTCCAGCCCCATCGCCTTGTTCGCGAGGTCGGTCCAGGGTCCGGCCGTGTTGAGGACGACCTTCGCCTTGACGCTGAACTCTTCGCCGGACACCTCGTCGCGTACGCGCACGCCGTTCGCGTCGGCACCGACGGCCGAGACGTAGTTGACGGCCTGGGTGCGGCCCGCGCCGGCCTCGATGCCGTCGCGCAGCACGTCGAGGGCGATGCGCTCGGGGTCGTGCATCGAGGCGTCGAAGTAGGTCGCGGTGTAGGCGAGGTCGGGGTTGAGCTTGGGCAGCTCGGACAGCGACTTCTTCTTGCCGAGGAACTTGTGGCGGGGGACGGATCCGCCGTCGCGCGAGAAGGTGTCGTACATGATCAGGCCGACCTTGATGAGAAGGGCGCCGCGCTCATTGGGCTTGCCGCGACCGTGCGTGACGAGAAGGCGGAAGGGTGCCGACAGGATGCCGGAGAACGTCTTGTAGATCGGAATCGTCGTCTCGAGCGGCTTGACGTAGTGGGGGGCCGTCTTGAGCAGGTCGTTGCGCTCGGTGACCGCTTCTTTCACGAGGCGGAACTCGCCGTTCTCGAGGTAGCGGATGCCGCCGTGGACCATGTGGCTGGAGGCCGAGGAGGCGCCGGAGACGAAGTCGCCCCGCTCGACGAGTGCGACGCTGACGCCCTGGAGGGCGAGGTCGCGGAGGGTGGCGAGGCCGTTGATGCCCCCACCGATGATGAGGACGTCGAGGTCTTCGGCGTCGCGGAGCGCCTGGACGTCGGCGCGGAGCGGAGTAGCGGGGGACGACATGTCGACTGCGACCTTTCGTTGTTGGTACGACGATCACAATGCGCCTGTCTGCACGTTGTTGCAAGCCCCTTGAACAAACGTGCAGAATGGTGTCCATGAAGGTAACCGAACGGTGGTGACGCAGACGGAAGAGCGCTCCCGCGACGCTCTGCGGGCGGCACAGCTCTACTACATGCAAGACCTGACGATGGATGCCATCGCTCACGAGATGCGGGTCTCCCGATCGTCGGTGTCGCGTCTGCTTCAGCACGCCCGCGACGTGGGGCTCGTCACGATCTCGATCAGCCCTCCCGACGACGCTCGGGGGCAGATGGCCCAGCGGATCGCCGATCGCTTCGGCATCACCGCCCACGTCGTGCCCACTCCCGCGCGCACCTCAGAGGCCGAGCGGCTCGAACGAACGGCGCTGACCGCGGCGCGCATCCTCGCCGAGCGCGTCGAGTCATCGATGACGGTGGGCGTCGCCTGGGGGTCGACGCTCTCGGCCGTCGCCCGCCACGTGCCGCAGAAAGACGTGCACGACACCCACATCGTCCAGATGAACGGTGCGGCCAACGTCCGCACCTCCGGCATTCCGTACGCGGGAGAGATCCTGTCCAAGCTCGGAGCGGCCTGGTCGTCGTCGGTGCACCAATTCCCGGTGCCCGCTCTCTTCGACGATCCGCAGACGAAGCAGGCGATGTGGCGCGAGCGCTCGGTGCGATCCGTGCTCGAGATCCAGCAGCGCGTCGGTCTGTTCGTCTTCGGGCTCGGCTCTCCGCACGCAGACGTGCCCTCGCACGTGTACAGCGGCGACTACTTCGACGAGCGCGACCGCGCCGTCATCGAACGCGAAGGCGTCGTCGGCGACTGCGCCACGGTGTTCTACCGCGCCGACGGGTCGAGTGACATCCCCGAGCTCAACGCCCGCTCCAGCGGCCCCGACCTCGACACGGTCCGGCGCATCCCTCGTCGCTTCTGCGTCGTGTCGAGCCTGTCCAAGCTCGACGGGCTGCGCGGAGCGCTCGCCGCCGATCTCGTGACCGAGCTGGTCGTCGAGGAGTCGCTCGCGCGGCGCCTGCTCAGCGTCACGCGCTGACGCCTGTCGCGCCGAGCGCTCAGCGCTCGCCGAACCCGTCGGCGATGAGCGACTCGAGCTCGTCCAGTGCCGCTCTCGCTCCGGGACCCGACGCGCTCACTCGCACGCGCGATCCCTGCCGGATCCCCAGCGCCATCAGCGCGAGCAGGCTCCGCCCCGAGACCTCGGCGGAGCCCGTCTCGAGATCGGCGATGCGCACCTCCGCATCGTGTCGGGACGCGGCCTTGACGAAGGTGGCCGCGGGCCGCGCGTGCAACCCGGAGGGGTTGGTCACGACGGCCTCGAAGGAGAGCGTCTCGTCGGCCGGGTCGTCCGTCGCGACGGCACCGGATGCCGGGCCCCCGGCGTCTGCGCCCAGCTGCCGCGCCTTCGCGTCCCCGGCGGTGGCGCACTCGGCCGCCACGGCTTCGAGGTCGCCGCCGCCCGCGGCGGTCACCACGGCTGCGACGAGTCCCTCCACGAACGGAGCGGGACTGAGGCGGACCCGTTCGGGCTCCGCGACGAACTCCAGGGCCGTCTCGGCGCTGAGAATCGCGGAACCGAGGTCCATCAGGACGAGAACCCCGTCTCCGGAATCAGCGTCGTCGATCGCGGCGGCGATGGCCACGGCATCCGTTCCCAGATCGTCGTCGGGGCCGCCGGCTGCGATGCGAAGCGTCGGGGGGTCATCCCCGCCCATCTGCAGGGCGAGGTGCGCCGCGGCCTCCGCAAGCGCGCGAGAGTGCGAGACGGCGACCAGGCCGATCACTCGTCGGCCGCCAGGGTGTCGCGCAGAGCCTCGAGCAGCAGGGTCGCCGAGCTCGCGCCCGGGTCGAGGTGGCCCGCACTGCGCTCGCCCAGATAGCTCGCCCGGCCTTTGCGCGCCACGAGGGGTTCGGTCGCGTCGCGTCCCCGGGCCGCGGCCTCCGCAGCGGCGCGGGCGGCCGCGGCGGGGCCGTCGCCGGCGGCGGTGTCCCAGGCATCGAGGGCGGGAGAGAGTGCGTCGATCATCGTCTTATCGCCGAGCTCGGCTTTCCCACGAGCCACGACCCCGTCGACACCGGCGCGGAGGGCGGTGCCGAGGGCGTCGGCATCCACTTCTCCCCCTGCTGCGAGGGCGGGGCCCATGCGGAGGAAGAGCGTTCCGTAGAGCGGCCCGCTCGCGCCGCCGACCGATGACACGAGGGTCATGCCGACGGTCTTGAACAGGTCGGCGGGGGTATCGGGCACGGGCTCGAGCTTCGCGACGACCGCGTCGAGACCGCGGGCCATATTCGAGCCGTGGTCGGCGTCGCCGATCTCGGAATCGAGCCGGGTGAGCTCGTCCTTGTGCTGCTGCACGGCGTCGCGGAACGCGCGAATCCACGCCACCAGGTCGGCGGTCGAGACCGAGCCGCTCATGCGCCCCACCGCATCCCCGGCGTCACGACGGGGGCGTCCCACAGGCGCAGCATCTCGTCGTCGGCTTTCACGACGGTCAGCGACGCGCCGGCCATGTCGAGGCTCGTGATGAAATCGCCGATCAGCACGCGCTGCACGTCTACCCCGGCCTCGGCGAGCAATGGCGCGATCTCTCCGTACAGCAGGTACTGCTCGATGAGCGGGGTACCGCCGAGGCCCGACAGCAGCACGATCGCCGGCCCCACGGGCTCGGCGAAGTCGCGCACGATCGGATCGACCATGAGCGCTGCGATCTCTCGAGCGGAGGCCAGCTTCACGCGCGAGCGGCCGGGCTCGCCGTGAATGCCGACGCCGACCTCCATCTCGTCGTCGGGGAGGTCGAAGGTGGGGCGGCCCGCAGCGGGGACCGTGCAGCTGGTGAGGGCCACTCCCATCGATCGGCCCGCGGCCGCGACCCGGCGGGCGAGATCGGCGACCGCGGCGAGGTCGGCCCCCTCTTCGGCGAAGGCGCCGACGACCTTCTCCAGGATGACGGTTGTGCCGGTACCGCGGCGACCCGCGGTCCAGGTGGAATCGGTCACGGCGACGTCGTCGGCGACGACGACCGACTCGACCCGCACGCCCGCGGCTTCGGCGAGCTCCGCCGCCATCTCGAAGTTCAGTACGTCGCCGGTGTAGTTCTTCACGATGTGGAGCACCCCCGCACCCGAGTCGACCGCCTGCGTGGCGGCGAGCACCTGGTCGGGGGTGGGGGAGGTGAACACCTCTCCGGCGGCCGCGGCGTCGAGCATGCCGAGGCCGACAAAACCGCCGTGCATCGGCTCGTGCCCGGATCCACCGCCCGACACCAGCGCAACCTTGCCCGTGCGCGTCGCCTCTGCCCGCAGGATGACACGGTTCTCGGCATCCACTCGGAGGTCCGGATGAGCTGCGCGGATGCCGCGGAGGGCCTCCGCCAAGACGTCGGCGGGGTCGTTGACGAACTTCTTCACGGTGCCTCCTCGTTGTGGCGACGACGGTTCGGGCCGTCGGATTCGACCCTGCTCGCCGGGCGTCGTCACGTCAAGGAGGAACTGCCGGCGAGGGTCGAGAGTCAGAGGCGCTCGTGGGGGAGCACCTGCTTGATGCGCTCGATCGGGTTCTGTGCGGGCGCCTCGTTGTAGGCGTTCGCGAGCTCCTGCTCGCTGAGGGCATGGATCGCCGCCATGATCTCGTCGGTGGCGCCGCGACGCGCGCGTCCCGAGGCGGCGGCGCCGTGCGGGGAGAGATCGAGGGGCGCGCCGAAACGCACCGTGATGCGTTCCGCGGTCGTGGGCATCTTCGCGCCGACCGGCATGACCTTGTCGGTGCCGATGAGCCCCACGGGAACGACCGGGGCGCCCGTTTGCAGCGCAAGGAAGGCGACCCCGGTGCGGCCCTTGTAGAGGCGGCCGTCGAGCGAGCGCGTGCCTTCGGGGTAGAGCGCCACGGCCCGGCCATCCTCGAGAAGGGTGCGCTGCTGGTCGAGGGCGTCGAGGGCCTTCTGGCCTGCTCCGCGCTCGACGGGGATCGCGCCGATCGCGGTGAAGAACTGGCGTGACGCCCACTTCTCGAAGTACGCCGACTTCGCCATGAAGTGCACGGGGCGGGGGGCGGCGACGGGGATGGCGATCGAGTCGATGAACGACAGATGGTTGCTCGCGAAGATCACCGGCCCGGTACGCGGGACGTTCTCTCGTCCCTCGATGCGCGGGCGATAGACCGCGCGCGCCAGGGGGGCGATGAGGAAACGTCCGAGGCGGTAGGTCGCGCCCATCTGCTCCGGCACGGTCACGGGGGTCTCGGCGGGCAGGTGAGAACTCACTCGATGAGGCTACTCGCCGCCGCATGCTCGTGCGCGCATGGTAAGCGCGTCGACATGCCAACACGCGGCGGGCGCCCCCGTACACGGGCCTCTCAGCCGCGGCAAAGCCGGATGCGGGAGAATGGACGCTTCCTGTCTTCCCTCGAGAGGTCACCCGTGCGCTTCCGCCCGATCGCTTCCCTGTCCGTCGTCGCCGCCGCGGCGTTGCTGCTGGCCGGGTGCTCCGGTTCACCCGATGAGGCATCGACGCCCGACGCGAGCGGCTCGGCCGACGCCGGCCAGTGCCAGAGCGCGCTCGCCGACGCGCCGGCCCCCGACGGTCTCGTCGTCTCGGGCGATTTCCAGGGCAAGGTCAACGTCACTCTTCCCGACGGCTACACCCCCTCTGCTCTGCAGCGCACCACCCTGGTCGAGGGCACCGGACAGCAGATCAAGGCGGGCGACGTCCTGAAGGCCAACTTCACGCTGATCGACACCGCGTCGGGCGCCGTGCAGCTGCAGACGCTCGATACCGAGCCGGCCGGCATGGACACGCTCGTCTCCTCGCAGCAGATCTTCGGCGCCGCCCTCGAGTGCGCGCCCATCGGCTCGCGCACCGTGTCGTCGTTCCCCGCCGGCACCCTGGGCGAGGGCTCGCCCGCCTTCGTGCTCGTCGCCGACGCCATCTCGGAACTGCCCACCCGCGCCGAGGGCACCGAGGTCGCTCCCGTGGACGGCATGCCGACGGTGAGCTTCGGCGACAACGGCGCCCCCACGACCACGACGAACGCCGACGGCAAGCAGATGCTGCCCCAGCCGACCGCCCCGGCTCCCACCGACGTGCGCATCGAGAACCTCCGCCAGGGTGCGGGGGAGACCGTGAACGCCGGTGACCAGGTCATCGTGCAGTACACCGGAGCGCTGTACGACAGCGGGCAGGTCTTCGACTCGAGCTGGCAGCGCGGCACCCCCGCGCAGTTCCAGACCGACCAGGTCGTCGACGGTTTCCGTCAGGCCCTCGAGGGACAGACCGTCGGCTCGCAGGTCGTCGTCGTCATCCCGCCCGCCGCGGGCTACGGCGACAAGGCGCAGGGCGACATCCCGGCCAATTCGACCCTGTTCTTCGTCGTCGACATCCTGGGCGTCCAGCACGCCACCATGGCGGGCTAAGTAGGCTGAGGGCATGCGCCGCGTCCTCATCCTCGGTTCCACCGGTTCGATCGGGACGCAGGCGCTCGACGTCATCGCGAACAACGCCGACCGCTTCGAGGTCGTCGGGCTCGCCGCAGGCACCGACCGGGCCGGTGTCGAGGCGCAGGCCTCGGCCTTCGGGGTCGAGCACACGGCTCTCGGCGCCGTCGAGGCGGAGCAGCTCGTCCGCGACGTCGAGGCCGACGTGGTGCTCAACGGGATCACCGGATCGGTGGGCCTCGGCCCCACCATCGCCGCCCTCGAGGCGGGGCGCACCCTCGCCCTGGCCAACAAGGAGTCGCTGATCGTCGGCGGCGAACTCGTCACCGCACTCGCGGCACCGGGGCAGATCGTTCCCGTCGACTCCGAGCACTCCGCGATCGCGCAGGCGCTGCGCTCCGGTCACGCCGGAGAGGTGCGCCGGCTCGTGCTCACGGCATCCGGAGGCCCCTTCCGCGGACGATCGCGCGACGAGCTGCAGGACGTCACCCCCGCGGAGGCCCTCGCGCACCCCACGTGGGACATGGGCCGCGTCGTCACGACGAACTCCGCGACACTCGTGAACAAGGGCCTCGAGGTGATCGAGGCGCACCTGCTGTTCGACGTGCCGTACGACCGGATCGCGGTGACCGTGCACCCGCAGTCGATCGTGCACTCGATGGTCGAGTTCGTCGACGGCTCGACCATCGCCCAGGCGTCGCCGCCCGATATGCGCCTGCCGATCTCGCTCGGTCTCGACTGGCCGCACCGCATCTCCGGCGTGGGCGCCCCGCTCGACTGGACGCGCGCCTCGCAGTGGACCTTCGAGCCCCTCGACGAGAAGGCCTTCGGCTCCGTGGCCCTGGCCAAGAAGGTCGGCCGGGCGGGCGCCACATACCCCGCCGTGTTCAACGCGGCCAACGAGCAGGCCGTCGACGCGTTCCACGAGGGGCGTCTGAGCTTCCTCCAGATCGTCGAGCTCATCGAGCGCGTCGTCGATCGCCACGAGCCGCCCGGGAAGCTCACGCGCGAATCGCTCGCCGAAGCCGAGAGTTGGGCGCGACGCACCGCCGACGAGATCATCGCGGCGCGCTGAGTCCCGAGCGGGCGGTCGGCCGGTTCAGGCCGGGAAGTCGACCGGGCGCTCCGGGTCGGACGACGGGGTGCTGTCGACGGGGTACGGAACCGGCCACTGCGGGTCGGGTACGGGCCATCCTGCAGCACGTAGCGCGCGGCGCGACAGTTCGCGCGCCGAATACGGGGTGCGCACGCCGCGGATGTCGCGGTAGTCCTGGTGGCCGGGGCCGGCCCACAGGATCGCGTCGCCCTCTCCGACGAGCTTCACGGCCTCGAGGATCGCGCGCTCCGGCGGGGTGAACTCCAGGATCTCGGCGTCGGGTCGAGCGCGCCGTGCGCCCTCGACCAGCACCTCGCGGATGGTGTCGGGGTTCTCGTGGCGCGGGTGGTGATCCGTGACGACGAGGATGTCGCTTCCCTCGACCGCCGTGCGGCCCATGTCGTGACGCTTCGTGGCGTCGCGGTCGCCGTCGGCGCCGAACACCATGACGACCTTGCCGGGCGTCACGCGCCGGACCGCGGCGAGAGTCTTCTCGAACGCGTCGGGGGAGTGGCCGAAGTCGACGTAGACCGCGGGGCCCGCGGCGCCCGACACGAGCTGGGTCCGACCGGGCAGCGATGCCTCGATGTGCGAGCCGTCGAGGGTGCTGTAGAGGTGTTCCCAGGTGTAGCCGGTCTCGAGCAGCATGACGATCGCCAGTCCCGCGTTCGCGGCCATGTGCCGACCGATCACGGGGACGACGGTGGTGAGGGAGCGGCCCTTGCCGTCGCTGAGGGTGAACTCGGTGCCCTCTTGGCGCTCGTCGACGATGTCGACGGTCCAGTCGGCGGATGCCGCGGCGGCGGCGTTCTCGCTGATCGCCGGGGTGGCGATGGTCACGACGGGGATCTCAGCGCGTGCGGCGATCTCGGCGCCGGAGGCCGAGTCGAGGCAGACGACCCCGCGACGGGCGCGGTCGGGGCGGAAGAGGGGCAGCTTCGCCTCGAAGTACTCGCGCATGTCGGCATAGTCGTCGAGGTGGTCATGGGTGAGGTTCGTGAAGCCCGCGACGTCGAAGACGAGGCCATCGACCCGGTGACGGGTGAGCGCCTGCGCGCTCACCTCGACCGCGACGGCCTGCACGCCGCGCTCGCGCATGAGGGCGAGGAGGGCGTGGAACTCGGAAGCCTCGGGGGTGGTCAGGCGCGAGACGATGACCTCGCCCGCGATGTGGCGCTCTGCCGTCGACGACAGGCCGGTGACGACCCCGAGCTGACCGAGGATGCCCTCGAGCAGGTGCGAGACGCTCGTCTTGCCGTTGGTGCCCGTTGTCGCCAACAGCTGGGGGAGCGTGTCGTCGGGCCCGGTGCCGTACACCCACGCCGACAGGTCGCCGAGGAGCGCACGAGGGTCGTCCACGACGACGATCGGAAGACCCGCGGGGCCCGCGATCTCGGCGCCCGCGTCGTCGGTGATGACCGCGACGGCGCCGCGCTCGGCGGCGGTGGCGGCGAATTCCGCCCCGTGCCGGTTCACGCCGCGGATGGCGACGAAGGCCTCGCCGGCCCGCAGATCGGCGGTGGCCAGCGTGAGGCCGGTGAGGGTGGTCCGGTCGACGTCGCCCACGGTGCGGACGCCGTAGCGTCGGGCGAGTTCGGCGAGGTCGCGGCGCGGCGGGTTCTCCGGGCGGAGGACGGGCGGCAGGTTCGAGGGGGCGGCGGAGGACATCGCATCCATTCTCTCATCCGGCGTCGCACAGACACCGCATCGGGGCCGCACGGGCGGTTCAAAGGCGTGCGGCGGTATCGTCGGCGGGTGACTGCGATCGCGTTCCTCATCGGCGTCATCGTGCTCGTGCTCGGCCTGGCCGTCTCGATCGCGCTGCACGAGGTCGGGCACCTGCTGCCCGCCAAGCTCTTCGGCGTGCGCGTCGGCCAGTACATGATCGGTTTCGGACCGACACTCTGGTCGAAGCGCATCGGCGAGACGGAGTACGGCCTCAAGGTGCTGCCGCTCGGCGGCTTCATCTCGATGGCCGGGATGTACCCGCCTGCGCCCGAGGACGCCAAGCCCGGCACGAAGCGCTCGCGCTTCTTCGCGACGATGGTCCAAGACGCCCGCGACGCGAACGCGGAGACGCTGATCGCCGCCGACGACCGGGTGTTCTACAAGCTGCCGGTCTACAAGCGGATCATCGTCATGCTCGGCGGCCCGATCATGAACCTCGTCCTCGCCGTGGTGCTCTTCACGATCGCGCTCAGCGGTATCGGCATCCAGCAGGGCACCACCACCGTCGCGTCGGTCTCGCAGTGCGTCATCCCCGCGAGCGAGGGCCGCACCGAGTGCACCCCCACCGATCCCGTCGCTCCGGCGGCGGCCGCCGGCATCCAGCCCGGTGACAGATTCGTCTCGATCGACGGCACTCCCGTCTCGACGTTCGCCGAGGCCGCCGCGATCATCCAGCGTTCGCCCGGGAAGCAGCTCTCGGTCGTCATCGATCGCGACGGCGCGCAGCGCACCGTGCAGTTCACGCCCGCGACCACCGACCGCGCCGTCACCGACGCGAACGGCCGGTCCGTGGTCGACGCCTCCGGCGCGACCGAGTATCAGACCGTCGGATTCGCGGGGATCAGCCCGCAGAGCGCGCTCGTGCGTCAGCCCATCGGCACGAGCCTCGAGGCGACGGGGCAGTACATCGGCTCGGTCGCGCAGATCGTGTCGCAGTTCCCCGTGCGGATCTACGACGTCGTCGTCGACACCCTCAACGGTCAGCCGCGTGACGCGAACAGCCCCATGAGCGTGGTCGGCGCCGGCCGTCTCGCCGGCGACATCGCCGCCGTCGACGCGCCGATCCTCGACCGCGTGCAGACCATGATCACGTTGCTCGGCGGCCTGAACATCGCCCTGTTCGTCTTCAACCTCATCCCGCTGCTCCCGCTCGACGGTGGTCACGTCGTCGTGGCGCTGTGGGACGGCATCAAGCGTCAGATCGCTCGCCTGCGTGGCACGGTCGCCCGTCCCGTGGATGCCACGAAGCTCGTGCCCGTCACTTTCGTCGTCGTGATCCTGCTGGTGGCGACGGGCGGGGTTCTGTTCCTCGCCGACATCGTCAACCCGGTGCAGTTGCTGTAGCCGAGCCGGCGGATCGACCCTTTCGCGGAGAAGCGTGAGCCGGTAGGTAGTCCGCCGCGGTCAGAGCGCGTGCGCGATCAGACGCTCCAAAGTCCGCATGCCGTCGCGCGACAGGATCGACTCGAGATGCCCCTGCACGCTCGCGAACGCGGGGCCGCGGAGGGCGTAGACGTCGCCGGTCTCGGGGTCGGCCGCGACCTCGGCCGGGATCTCGATGCGACCCTCCGGGACGGGGAGGGGAGCCCCCGTCGACTCCCCGCGCGCGGTGATCGACTCGACCACGATCCCGCGCTCGGTCGTCCCCGGCGCCACGCGCGCCGTGAACGTGTTGTAGAACCCGATCGAGGCGTCCTCGCCGAAGACGTCGACGCTCTTCTGCAGGCCCTGGTGCGGCTGCGCGAGAGGAGCGAGATCGATGCCGAGCTGGTCGGCGAGGATCTGGTGGCTCAGGCAGACCGCGAGAAGCGGAGCGTGGCGGAAGAGGCGGCGGGAGACGACGCGGCGCATCGCGGACATGCGCGGGCTGTCGTCGCGCGGGTCACCGGGGCCGGGGCCCGAGATCACGAGGTCGGCGGCATCGACCTCGTCGTTCGACGCCTGCGACCAGTGCACGATACGGGTGTCGAGTCCCAGGTGCCGCAGCTGGTGCGCGAGCATCGTCGTGAAGCGGTCCTCGGCATCCACCACGAGCGCCGTGCGGCCCGCGAAAGGGCCCGACCCGTCGGGGTCCTGCGGGTTCATCCAGAAGGGCGCCAAGCGATCGTTGCGGGATGCCAGCAGCTCGGCGATCGCGGGATCCTCGGCGAGCGGTCGGCGCGGGGCGGCGGGGGCGTCGGCATCCGCCCCCTCGGGGGCAACCGGTACGTCGCGCGGAATCGCGCCGATCGCGCCGAGCACGCCGGCGGCCTTGCCGTGGGTCTCGCCCACCTCGCCGTCGGGGTCGGAATGGCGCACGAGCGTCGCCCCGACCGGGACGCGCAGGCGCCCGTCGACGAGGTAGGCCGTGCGGATGAGGATCGGCGCGTCGAGGTCGTGCGTGGGCCCCTCGACCGAGCCGTTCGGGGTGAAGAGGGCCGCGACGCCGGAGTAATAGCCACGCGGAACGGTCTCGTGCCGGGCGATCACGGTGCACGCGTTCTGCATGGGGGAGCCGGTGACCGTCGGGGCGAACATCGTCTCACGGAGGATGTCGCGCGGGTCGAGGTCGCTCGAGCCGCGCAGCATGTACTCGGTGTGGGTGAGGCGCGACATCTCCTTGAGGTGGGGGCCGGTGATGCGGCCACCGTCGCTGCAGACTGCGCTCATCATCTTGAGCTCCTCGTCGACGACCATGAAGAGCTCCTCGGTCTCTTTGGTCGAGCGCAGGAACTCGGCGAGCGTTTCGGCCGTCGCCCCGCCCGCCGGGTGCCGGAAGGTTCCCGAGATGGGGTTCATCGTGACGACGCCGTCCTTCGCGCTGACGTGCGCCTCGGGGCTCGCGCCCACCGCGATGTGATCGTCGGTGACGACAGCGAACGTCCAGTACGCGCCCTTCTCTTGCTCGAGCAGCGCGCGGAACCACGTCAGAGCGGCGATCCGGGGGTCGACGTCGACGCCGGCGACGAAGTCGCGACGGATCACGAAGTTCGCCCCCTCGCCGCGGCCGATCTCGTCGGCGATCACGCGGCGCACGATGCGGGCGTAGTCCTCGTCGCTGATGTCGAAGCCGGCGTCCGCCAACGGCACGGGGGAGGAGGGGAGGGATGCCATGGCCTCGGCCCGCGGCAGGGACACGCGGTCGCCGATCACCAGACAGCGCAGCGGGGCCCCGTCGTCGTGGCAGACGAAGCCGCGCTCCCGCACCTGTCGGTACGGGACGAGCGCGAGCACCTCGCGGGCGACGCCGTCGGCATCCGTCAACGGGATGTCGGCGAGGAGCTCGACGTCGACGACGTCTCCGGTGAGGACCTCGACGGTCGCCCCGTCACGGGCGATGAGGGCGAAGGGGGCGGAACCTGCGGCGAGGTCCGAGAGCAGGGGAGAGGGGTCGAGCCCGGTCATCGAGATGTCTTTCCGTCTGTGCTGAGCGAGGTTCCGTCGCGGCCGCCGAAAACACGAAGACCGCCGGATTCCCCAGGGGGAGGGCGGTCTGTTGCATGCGTGCGCACCGCCTAAACGGTGGGCCACCAGGATGTGTGAGCGCGCATGGCGCCGAACCTACCACAGCAGCCTTTCGGCACCGGTTCAGGCGCCGTGCGGTGAGGGCGGCGTAGGCTGAGCCCGTGCCTGCTGTGAACCTCGGAATGCCCCGCGTGCCGGAGACCCTCGCGCCCCGTCGCAAGACCCGCCAGATCCGGGTCGGCAAGGTGCTCGTCGGTGGCGACGCTCCCGTCAGCGTCCAGTCGATGACCACGACGCCCACCACCAACATCAACGCCACGCTGCAGCAGATCGCCGAGCTCACGGCATCCGGATGCGAGATCGTGCGCGTCGCCGTGCCGTCGCAGGACGACGCCGACGTGCTGCACATCATCGCGAAGAAGAGCCAGATCCCGGTCATCGCCGACATCCACTTCCAGCCGAAGTACGTCTTCCAGGCGATCGACGCCGGGTGCGGCGCGGTGCGCGTGAACCCGGGCAACATCCGCAAGTTCGACGACCAGGTCGGCGCGATCGCCAAGGCCGCGAAAGACGCCGGCGTCTCGCTGCGCATCGGCGTCAACGCCGGATCGCTCGATCGCCGCCTGCTCGAGAAGTACGGCAAGGCCACCCCCGAAGCGCTCGTCGAGAGCGCCGTGTGGGAGGCCTCGCTGTTCGAGGAGCACGACTTCCACGACTTCAAGATCTCGGTCAAGCACAACGACCCGATCGTCATGGTGAAGGCTTACCGTCTGCTCGCCGAGCGCGGCGACTGGCCCCTGCACCTCGGCGTCACCGAGGCGGGCCCCGCGTTCCAGGGGACGATCAAGAGCGCCACGGCGTTCGGCATCCTGCTCTCGGAGGGCATCGGCGACACGATCCGCGTCTCGCTGTCGGCGCCGCCCGCCGAAGAGGTCAAGGTCGGTCATCAGATCCTGCAGTCGCTGAACTTGCGCGAGCGCAAGCTCGAGATCGTCTCGTGCCCCTCGTGCGGCCGCGCGCAGGTCGACGTCTACACCCTCGCCGACGACGTCACCGAGGGCCTGAAGGACATGACCGTGCCGCTGCGCGTCGCCGTCATGGGCTGCGTCGTCAACGGACCCGGCGAGGCGCGCGATGCCGACCTGGGCGTGGCTTCCGGTAACGGCAAGGGGCAGATCTTTGTCAAGGGAGAGGTCGTCAAGACCGTGCCCGAGAGCGAGATCGTGGCCACCCTCATCGCCGAGGCCAACCGCCTCGCCGCCGAAATGGGCCCCGACGCCGCCACCGGCACCGCGCAGGTCATCACGGCCTGAGCCCCGCGCGTCGTCGCCGGCCTACCGGGCTCTCATCGCCTCCCCACAGCATTCGTTCACCTGGGTGACACCGGCCGTTCGACATCTCGGCGACGGCCGAATCACCGGTGCTCACGGAGCAGGCCTACCGTCTGATCCGGTCGCGGCGAGCGTCGCGGCCGATCCCATCGGACGGTCGGAGAGGAGACGCCGCGCACCCCGCGGCACATCACTCATGGAATCACGCACCCTCAGGCTCCATGCGGCGTGGCGCATCGCCATCGCCGGCGCGCTCGTCGTCACCGGCGCCGCGGCGCCGCTCTCGGCGAATGCAGCGAGCTACCCCAGCGACAGCGCCAAGCCCGATCTCGTCACGCTGCTCAGCGGCTACCGCGACTTCTGGACGCCCAGCGGCAAGGGCGATTTCAGCGGCACCGTGGTGAATCCGACGGTGCTGGCCTACAACGACCGGCTGACGGTGTGGATCAACAACAACGCCACCGCCGCGCAGCAGTTCCGCGCGCTGCAGGACTCCGAGTACAACAACAGCGCCAAGACCGCTTACGACCAGTCCTTCACCGTCTCGGGCGGTCTCGGCTCGTCGCTCAGCGCGATCTACGTCAAGGGTCTCAACTCGGGTGCCCTGCCCCTGACACAGGCGCTCATCAACAGCTCGAACGGATCGTCGGGCGCCTACGTGTCCACGAGCACGGCCAAGAACACGTTCAGCTACGCGCGCCCCTTCGTCAAGACCGACCCGAACGCGACCGCCGTCTCGGGCGACGACTCCGCGTGCGCGCCCAGCGTGAACAACGCCTCGTCGCTGAAGAGCATGCGCCAGGGAACGTCCTGGGCCGACGCGGACGGCATCCTGCTCATCACCCGTGTCGCACCGGTCACCGACACCACGCACCAGTTCTCTCCCAGCGACGTGCCCCTCGACGCCGCGTACGGTCAGCCGGGCATCTGCAAGGGTGGCTCGTTCCCGTCCGGCCACACGACCACGGCCTACCAGGCCGGCATCACCCTCGCGACCCTCGTGCCCGAGCTGGGGCCGGAGGTGCTCGCGCGGGCGTCCGAGAACGGCAACAACCGCATCGTTCTCGGTGTGCACTACCCGCTCGACATCGTCGGAGGCCGCATCGACGGCGAGGCCGCCCTCGCCGCCCGCTGGTCGGACGACGCCTACCGCGCCGGCGTGCTACAGCCCGCCCGCCAGGAGCTGACGACGTACCTGCAGCAGCAGTGCGGAGGCACCCTCGCCGCGTGCATCGCCGCCGAGGCGCCGTACCAGAACGACCCCTACGGCGGGAAGGCCATGCCCGGCGGAACGGCGCAGAAGGTCACCGACCGCGCCTCGGCCGTGTCGGTGTACACCGAACGCCTCACCTACGGCTTCGCCCGCACAGGCACCGCCGGTCAGCCGGCGGCCGTGCCGGCAGGCGCGTCGAACCTGCTGCTGACCGCGTTCCCGCAGCTGACCGACGCGCAGCGCACGTCGATCCTCGCGCAGACCCAGATCGACTCGGGCTATCCGCTCGACCAGACGTCCGGCGGCAACGGATCGTGGCAGCGTCTCAACCTCGCCGCCGCGATGTCGGCAAAGGTGCAGGTCAACGCCGACTCCACCGTCTCGGTGCTCGGCGTCGGCGGCACGGCCCAGGTGCTCCCCGCGCCGACCGGCACGACGCCCGCGCTGACCGCCCCGAACGGCACGACCGTCGCCGCCGGCGGCCAGCTGCAGATCGCGGGCTCGGGATTCGCCGCCGGTCAGAAGCTCACGGTGCAGCTGCACAGCGATCCGGTGACGATCGCGACCGTCACCGCCGATGCGAACGGCGCTTTCGCCGCGACCGTCACGATCCCCGCCTCGACCCCGGCCGGTGCGCACACGATCACGCTCCTGGATGCCACGGGCGCCGTCGTCGCGGGACCGCTCGCGGTCACGGTCACCGGCATGCGCCTGCCCCTGGTGAGCGGATGACGACGAGCCCCGCTCGTCGGCGCCTGGCGCTCATCACGATCACCGCGACGGCGGCTGCGGCCGTCGTCGCGGTGATCGCCGCGTGGGCGCTGGCTCCCGTCGCCCCCGCGGTCCCGGCAGCCGATCCCACGCCCTCGTCGTCCCCGACGCCCGCGACCGCCGCGTCGCCCCGTCCGGTTCCCGCGGTCGACGCCGGCGCGCTGTCGGCGTTGCCCGAGGCGCGCTACGACGCGGTGATCGGAGGGCTCCTCGTCGCCGACACGGCCCTGCCCGCGCACGCCGACGTGTACTCGACGGCATCCGATCTGCCCCTCTTCGGCGACGCCGACGACACGGGACGCGCGGGTGGCAGCGGCGGTCCCGTCGCGCGTCTGGCCGCGCACGACTTCTTGGGCGAGGCCACCCCCGTCGTCGTGGTCCGCACCGAGGGGCCGTGGGCGCTCGTGCTGACGCCCGCCCGCCGCACGCTCCCGTCGGCCGCGCCGGCGGGTCAGCCCGCGGCGGCGCAGACCGCGGCCTGGGCCCCGCTGTCGTCGCTGGCGAAGACGACCGGCCCGACGTCGCGCGTCGAGGTGTCGGTGGCGCAGCGGTCCGTGTCGATCGTCGCCCTCGACGGCACCGTGCAGGCGACGTTCCCCGCCGCCGTCGGTGCCGACGGCACGCCCACGCCGACCGGCGTCATCGGCTACCTCGAGGCGCGATACGTCGACCCGTCGCAGGGGACCGGTGATCACCCCATCCACCTGACGTCGTTGCACTCCGCCGCTGCCGACGAGCCCTTCGGCGGTCACGACGGGGGACTCATCGGCATCCACTACGCGGACCAGCGCGACGGGGCGATCTCGCACGGTTGCGTGCGGATCGGCGCCGACGCGGTCGCGGCGCTCGCCGCGCTCCCGCTCGGCACGCTCGTGGTGCTGCGCTGACGCCCACACCCGAAGGGTGACGACCCCCAGCGCGCAGGCCCAGCCGGGCACGGGGCGCCTCTGGGCATCCGGTAGCCTCGGGGGCCTATGGCCGACACCTCGCCGCCCTCCCTCGCCCGCCCGCTGGTCGCCGGGGTCGTCACCGCCCTCGTCGGGTTCACCAGCACCTTCGCCGTCGTGCTCACGGGCCTGCGTGCCGTGGGGGCGACTCCCGCTCAAGCGGCCAGTGGCCTGCTCGCGATCACCCTCGTCGTCGGCATCGGCTGCATCGTTCTCGCCGGGCGCTACCGCATTCCGATCACCGTCGCCTGGTCGACCCCCGGCGTCGCGCTTCTGGCGGCCACCGGTGCCGTCGACGGCGGGTGGCCGGCGGTGGTCGGCGGCTTCCTCGTCTCCGCCGCGTTGATCCTCTGCACGGCGCTGTTCCCCCCGCTCGGCGCCCTCATCGCGCGGATCCCGGCCTCGATCGCGCAGGCGATGCTCGCCGGTGTCCTGCTGCCGCTGTGTGTGGCGCCGTTCGTCGGTCTCGTGAACGACCCCTGGGGTGTGGCACCCGTGCTGCTCGTGTGGCTCGTGGCATCCCGGTTTCTTCCCCGCTGGGCTGTGCCGCTCGCCTTCGTCGCGGCGATCGCGGTGGTCGCGGTGGAGCTGGCCCGAACGGGAGTGGACGCGGATGCCGCGACCCTGATGCCGCGCCTGGAGTTCACGGCTCCCTCTCTCACGGTCGGTGCGGTCGTGGGCATCGCGGTGCCGCTGTTCGTGGTGACGATGGCATCGCAGAACGTGCCCGGAGTCGCGGTGATGCGCAGCCTGGGCTACACGATCCCGTGGCGCCCCGCGATGCTCGTCACCGGTCTCGGCTCGGCTGCCGCGGCCGGGTTCGGCGGCCACGCGATGAACCTCGGCGCGATCAGCGCGGCGATCGCGGCCGGCCCCGACTCGCACCCCGACTCGAAGAAGCGGTGGGTCGCGGGGGTGTCGGCCGGGGGCACCTATCTCGTCCTCGGCGCCCTGTCGGCGGCGTTCGCGGCCATCGTGCTGCTGGCGCCGGCGGGCGTCATCCCGGCGGTCGCGGGTGTGGCGCTGTTCGGCGCCTTCGGTTCGGCGATCCAGCAGGCGATCGACGACCCCGGCGAGCGGGTGCCCGCGGTGGTCACGTTCCTCGTCGCGGCGTCCGGGATCGCGGTGTTCGGGGTGAGCGCGGCGTTCTGGGCCCTGGTCGCGGGGCTCGTGGTGCGCGCGGTGCTGCACGTGGGCCGCCGGGCGGCCTGAGCCCCCAGCCTGACGACGGTCGCGTCGCCGTACGGCACGAACCTCGTGGACCGTCACCGTTTCGTTATCGATCTCGTCGCCGGAAAGGGAACCGATGGCGCCCCCGCGGACATTACCGAGTGTGGATGAAGACGACGCCGGGCTGTGGGACCGGGTACGCCAAGGCGACGAGCTCGCGCTCGCCGCGCTGTTCGATCGGCACGAGACGCGGCTGTTCCGCCATGCGACTCGGCTGCTGACCCATCGGGAGGATGCGAAGGATGCCGTGACCGTGGCCTTCTTCGAGCTGTGGCGCAAACGCGCCTCGGTGCGTCTGGTCGATGGGTCTCCGCTGCCGTGGCTGCTGACGACGGTGGCGCACAGTGCCCGGAACCTGGAGCGGTCGAGCAGGCGCTATCGCGCCCTGCTGGACCGGGCCCCCGTCGCCGAGCACGTGTCGACCGACGCGCCGGACGACAGCGGGGTGCTCTCGGCGCTGAAGCGTCTGCCCGAACGTGAGCAGGCGGTGGTGGTGCTGTCGGTGCTCGAGGGATATGCCGAGCGCGAGATCGCTCAAGCCCTCGGCATCCCGGCCGGAACGGTCAAATCGCGGCTCGCCCGCGCCAAAGCGAAATTGCGCGACGAGCTCGCGCTGGAAGGGGCACGGGCATGAACGACGAACTGACGCCCTCCGAGCGCGCGGCCCTGCGCGCCCGCATCGTGGGCGGCGCCCACGGCATCAAGCCCGTCGGGGCGCACCGCAACGCGTGGATCGCGGGCTCCGTGGCCGCGGCGATGGTGGTCGCGATCGCCGGGGGAGTGGCGGTGACCTCGACGCTCAGCGCGCCCGAGATCGCGACGACGCCGTCGCCGAGTCCGACTGTGACGGCGGCGCCCGTGCCTGTGCCGACCCCGACGGCGACGCCGACGCAGGAGCCGGTGGTGCTCCCGCGGGGGTCCGCGCCGTTCGATGGGGCGTGCGACAACGTGATCGACGGAGCCGACCTCGACGCTGCCGCCGGCATGAAGATGGGGAGGGTCGGGCCGGACTGGATCGACAGCGCCGCCACCGTTCGCGGTGGCATCGAGTGCCTCTGGTACTCCTCCGAGGAGTACTCTGCGGCCTTCGTCGAGGTGGGTGTCTTCCCCGACGGGCAGCAGCCGACGAACCCGGCGTTGGTCCAAGACCCGGGGTGCCGCGACAACTACGGCAGGTTGCTCTGCACCCGGCAGGGCGCCGCCGACGGTATGAACGCGTGGGTACGCATCAGTAGCGTTCGGGGGGACGTCGTCTCGGCGGGTGCGGACCGTGTGCTCGATGCCGTGCTCTCGCGGATCAGCCGGTATCCGGTCGGCGTGGCGGCAACGGCGCTTCCGACCTGGTGGTCTGCGCCGGACTGTGCGCGGGTGGCAGAGGTCATCGACGCCGAGAGCTTGTCACTTCCTGATGTGACCGTCGAGAAGGTCGACGCGACCTCTGGGCGCGACGGGGCGTGCCGGGTCGCCGCTCCCTCAGAGGACATCTACGCGTCGTGGAGCGCGACGGTGTCCGTCATCGCGGGCGGTGCGGTGAACGTTCCGAGCATCGCGGCGGCGGGAGGGCAGAGGACGGATGTCGCCGGGGCGGCGGAGGCCTACTGGGTTTCGTGGCACGACGGGATCGACGGGGGCGGGAGCGAGGTCCTCGCCGTGAGCGACGGTGAGAACCTGCTCCTCGTGGACGTTCCCTTCAACCTCCTGCCCGCCGGTGGCGACCTGCCCCGCGCGACGACCATCGCGCAGAAGGTCCTCCCCCTCCTGTGATCACCGGGGGCCTCGCCATCGACATGGCGGCGAGGACCCCGGCATCCGCCCCTCCCACCCCCGCGCCCTAGACTCGTCTCTCGTGGTCACCCGTCTGTCGAACTATTTCCTCCGCACGCTTCGCGAAGATCCCTCGGATGCCGAGGTCACGAGCCACCGCCTGCTCGTGCGCGCCGGCTACATCCGTCGCAACGCCCCGGGCGTCTTCGCGTGGCTGCCGCTCGGCCTGAGGGTCAAGGCCAAGATCGAGGCGATCGTCCGCGAAGAGATGGCGAACGCGGGTGCCTTCGAGGTGCACTTCCCGGCGCTGCTGCCGCGTGAGCCCTACGAGGTCACCGGCCGCTGGGAGGAGTACGGCGACGCGCTGTTCCGCCTGCAGGACCGCAAGGGTGCCGACTACCTGCTCGCGCCGACGCACGAGGAGATGTTCACCCTGCTGGTGAAGGACCTGTACTCGTCGTACAAGGACCTACCGCTGACGATCTACCAGATCCAGGACAAGTACCGCGACGAGGCGCGTCCCCGCGCGGGCCTCCTGCGCGGACGCGAGTTCACCATGAAGGACGCGTACTCGTTCGACGCGACGGATGCCGGACTCGACGCCTCGTACCAGGCTCAGCGCGACGCGTACGAGCGCATCTTCACCCGCCTGGGCCTCGAGTACGTCATCGTGGCCGCCGATGCGGGGGCGATGGGCGGCTCGAAGTCGGAGGAGTTCCTGCACCCGACGCCGATCGGCGAGGACACCTTCGTGCGCTCGGCCGGCGGTTACGCGGCCAACGTCGAGGCGTTCACCACGGTCGTCCCCGATGCGCTCCCCCTCGAAGGCCAGTCCGAGCCGGTCGTCTTCGACTCGCCGAACACGCCCACGATCGCCACCCTCGTCGATCACTCGAACGCGCACCTCGACGCCCCGGCCCGCGGCATCGCCGGTCCCGCGACGGCCGAGGCGACCGCCTGGACCGCGGCGCACACGCTGAAGAACGTCGTGCTCGCCCTCACGCACCTCGACGGCACGCGCGAGCTCGTCGTCGTGGGCCTGCCCGGCGACCGCGACGTCGACGACAAGCGCGTCGAGGTCGCCTTCGCCCCGGCCGAGGTCGAGGCCGCCACCGAAGCGGACTTCGCGAAGAACCCGCTGCTGGTCAAGGGCTACATCGGCCCCTGGTCGCCCACCGGTGCGGTGCTGGGCGAGGAGTCGGCGACGAAGATCCGGTACTACCTCGACCCCCGCGTGGTCGACGGCACCGCGTGGATCACCGGCGCCAACATCGACCAGAAGCACGTGCACTCCCTCGTCGCGGGCCGAGACTTCGTCGGCGACGGCTTCGTCGAGGTCTCGACCGTGCGTGAGGGCGACCCCGCCCCCGACGGCTCCGGCCCCGTGGAGCTCGCGCGCGGCATGGAGATCGGCCACGTCTTCCAGCTCGGTCGCAAGTACGCCGAGGCCCTGGGTCTGAAGGTGCTCGACGAGAACGGCAAGCTCGCCACCGTCACCATGGGGTCGTACGGCATCGGCGTCACCCGCATCCTCGCGATCATCGCCGAGCTCAACAACGACGCCAAGGGGCTCATCTGGCCCTCGTCGGTCGCTCCGTTCGACGTGCACGTGGTGGCCACCGGCCGCGACGCCGTGGCGTTCGAGCTCGCGGCCTCCGTCTCGGAGCAGCTCGAGTCCGCCGGCCTCGACGTGCTGTACGACGACCGCCCGAAGGTCTCGCCCGGCGTGAAGTTCGGCGACGCCGAGCTCGTCGGCATCCCGCGCATCCTCATCGTCGGCCGCGGAGCGGCCGAGGGTCAGGTCGAACTGTGGGACCGCCGCACGGGTGAGCGCGAGACGGTGTCGGTCGACGACGCCGTGGCCGCGCTGACGCGCTGACCCCCTGCCTCCCCGGCGCCTCCCCACCGCGAGGCTGCATCTCGCTGACATGTCGGTTGCAACCTGCAGTCGTCTTCTCAGCGAGATGCCGTCTCGCGGCGTCTGGAGGGCACCCGCGCGACCCTGGCATCGGTAGCGTGGATGCCATGATCTCGGCTCCCCGCCTGCCCCTGTCCGACGGCTCGACGATTCCCCAACTGGGAGTCGGCACCTACAAGGTGCCGGCGGAGGTCACCACCGACCTCGTCGCCGGAGCCCTCGCCGCCGGCTATCGGCACATCGACACAGCCGCGCTGTACGGCAACGAAGCCGAGGTGGGCGAGGGCCTGCGCGCCTCGGGCCTGGAGCGCGACGAGGTCTTCGTCACCACCAAGGTCTGGAACGACGACCAGGGGTTCGACGAAACGCTGCGCGCCTTCGACACCAGTGCGGCGAAGCTCGGCCTCGACCGCGTCGACCTGTACCTCATCCACTGGCCCATCCCCAGCGCCGATCGCTACGTCGACACCTGGCGGGCCCTGCAGCGCTTGCAGGAGGAGGGGCGCGCCACCTCGATCGGCGTCAGCAACTTCTCCGTGCCGCACCTCGAGCGTCTGCGCGAGGAGACGGGTGTCCTCCCCGCCGTGAACCAGGTCGAGCTGCACCCGCGGTTCCCGCAGGACGCGCTCGTCGACTGGCACGCCGCCCACGAGATCGTCACCGAGTCGTGGGCACCGCTCGCGCGTGGAGGTCTGCTCGACGAACCCCTGCTCGCCCGAATCGCCGAGAAGCACGGCAAGACCCCGGCCCAGGTCGTCGTGCGCTGGCACCTCGATCGTGGGCTCGTGGTGTTCCCCAAGTCGGTGTCGCTCGACCGCATCCGCGAGAACGGCGACGTCTTCGACTTCGCGCTCGACGCCGACGACCATGAGGCGATCGCGACCCTCGACACGGGGGAGCGGACCGGTCGGAACCCCGACCTCGACTGAGTCGCGGGTCAGGCGTCGAGACGGGCGTAGCGGGCGCGGAACACGGTGAACACCCCGTAGGCGAGGAAACCCAGCCCGACCAGTGACGCGAGTATCGGTCCCGCGGGCAGCGCGACGAGCGCGGAGGTCGCGCCGTCGAGACCGCCCGCCGTGTCGGGTTCGACGGTGACCGCGGCGACGACCACGAGCACGCCCACGATGACCAGCGCGACGCCCTTGGCCGCGAAGCCGACGACCCCGAGTGCGGTGAGCGCGAAACCCCCGGGGCCGTCGGGCGTGCGCACCTTCGCGTGGAACGACCGTCGCAGCCCCATCCAGACGAACCCGACCCCGACACCGGCGACCGCGAGGCCGACCGCCCCGAGCACGAACCCGCCGATGGGCCACGACAGCACGCCTTCGCTGAGGCTCTCCGCCGCCTGCTCGGCGCGCGGGCGGGCACCCAGGGCGACGGATGCCGACACGAGGCCGATCGCGACGAAGATCAGGCCCTGCGGCGCTTCGGTGACGACCCGCCCGATGCGGCTCCACAGCGTGAGGCGCCGCGGTGCGAACGCCTGCAGCAGGTGCCACACGCCCAGCGCGACGAGCCCGACCGCGAGGGCCCAGAGCGCCGCTGCTCCGAGCGGCGCCGCGGCGAGCGCTCGGAACGCCCCCGTCTGGTCGCTGTCCTCCTTCGCGCCGAAGCCGACCGCGATCACGAGTCCGCCGATGAGCAGGTGCAGGATGCCGTTGGCGGCATAACCCGCTCGCGCAGCGACCCGGAAAGCGGGGTTCGCTTCGACCTCACGGGCGGCGGTGCGGGCGGAGGACGGCATCCCGGAACCGTATGCCCATTCCCGCACGGGCGACAATCCGACTGCGCCAAGGGGGTGTCGGCATCCGGTCGTCCGCCGCCGCCGTGCGGAAGATCCCGTGCGGCGAACGGGTGAAGATCCTGTGTCGTTGCGGTTGCCGCCTTGGCAGTGCGGGGCGCACCTGTCTACGGTCGGAACATGCCCGAGAACACCTCTGAGCTGCGCCCCACGCACCCGCTCGCCATCGCGCCCGTCGTCGCCCCCGCGGCATCCGTCGACGGCTTCGCGAAACAGTTCCTGCAGAACCTCAACTTCGACCAGGGCGTGACCCTGTCGACGTCCGACGTCAACGATCAGTACCTCGCCCTCGCCTACACGGTGCGCGACTACCTGATGGCGCGCTGGTTCGACGACCGGGCGCAGCAGAAGACGCAGCAGGCGAAGACCGTCTGCTACCTCTCGGCCGAGTATCTGCTGGGCCGACAGCTCGACAACAACCTGCTCGCGGCGCGTCTGACCGACATCGCGACCGAGGCCCTCGCGCAGTGCGGCATCGACATCGACGACCTGCGTCAGGTCGAGATCGAACCCGGTCTCGGCAACGGCGGGCTCGGGCGTCTCGCCGCCTGCTTCATCGACTCTCTCGCGACGATGAGCGTGCCCACGATCGGCTACGGCATCCGTTACGAGTACGGCATCTTCCGTCAGGCGTTCGCCGACGGTCAGCAGATCGAGCAGCCCGACGCGTGGCTGCGCATGGGCTCGCCGTGGGACTTCGCCCACCCCGAGGCCGCGCAGACCATCTCGTTCGCCGGCACCACCGAGACCTACGACGACGACGGCGTCGAACGCACCCGCTGGGTGCCCGAGTGGAACGTGCTCGCGGTGCCGTACAACATGATGGTCCCCGGCTACCACAACGGCCGCGTCAACACCCTCCGCCTGTGGCGAGCGGTCGCCACCAACGCGTTCGATCTGCACACCTTCAACTCCGGCGATTACGTCCAGTCGGTGCGCGCGCAGACCTTCGCCGAGAACATCTCGAAGGTGCTCTATCCCGAGGACTCCACGCCCCAGGGTAAAGAACTGCGCCTGCAGCAGCAGTACTTCTTCGTCGCGGCATCCATCGCCGACTTCATCGAGAACGTCCTGCCCGGCGACTTCGACCTCGAGCAGCTCCCCGAGCGCGTGATCTTCCAGCTCAACGACACCCACCCGGTCATCGGCGTGCCCGAGCTCATGCGCGTGCTGGTCGACGAGAAGAAGCTCGAGTGGGATGCCGCCTGGGCCATCACCCAGAAGTGCTTCGCGTACACGTGCCACACGCTGCTGCCCGAGGCGCTGGAGGTCTGGTCGGTCGACCTGCTCGGCCGCCTGCTCCCTCGCCATCTCGAGATCATCTATCGCATCAACGACGAGTTCCTGCTCGAGGTGCGCGAGCGCTTCGGCGACGACGAGATGCTCATCCGCAACATGTCGATCATCGGTGAGCACCCCTACCGCTCCGTGCGCATGGCCTACCTCGCCACGGTGGCGGGTTCCAAGGTCAACGGCGTCGCCGAGCTGCACTCGCAGCTGCTGCGCGACAACGTGCTCAAGGATTTCGCCGCGATGTGGCCGGACAAGTTCACCAACGTCACCAACGGCGTCACGCCCCGCCGCTTCCTGCGCCTGGCGAACCCCGATCTGTCTGCGCTCATCACCGAGGCCCTGGGCGCCGGGTGGACCGTCGACCTCGAGCGCCTCCGCGGCCTCGAGGCCCTGGCCGACGACGCGGACTTCCGGGAGCGCTTCGCGGCGGTGAAGGTGTCGAACAAGCGTCGCCTGAGCCGCGTGCTCGAAGCCCGCGGGGAGGACGCCCTCGACGACGGTCACATGCTCGACGTCATGATCAAGCGCCTGCACGAGTACAAGCGGCAGACGCTGAAGGTACTGCATATCGTCAGCACCTACGAGGGCATCGTGTCGGGTCGTCTGGACATCGCCGATGTGCAGGCGCGGACGTTCCTCTTCGGCGCCAAGGCCGCCCCCGGCTACGGCATGGCCAAGCGCATCATCCACCTCATCAACGCCGTCGGCGAGGTGGTGAGCGCCGACGAGCGCGTGCAGGGCAAGCTCAAGGTGCTCTACCCGGCGAACTACAACGTCACGCTCGCCGAGAGCATCATCCCCGCCGCCGACCTGTCGGAGCAGATCTCGCTCGCCGGCAAGGAGGCGTCGGGCACGGGCAACATGAAGCTCGCCTTGAACGGCGCGCTCACGATCGGCACCGACGATGGAGCCAACGTCGAGATCCGCAAGCTCGTCGGCGACGACAACTTCTTCCTCTTCGGAATGAGCGAGCCCGAGGTCGAGGCCCTGTGGGCCGAGGGCTACCGCCCCGCCGACTTCTACCAGGGGGACGAGCGGCTGCGGAGCGCCATCGACCTCATCGCCGCGGGCGCCTTCTCGGGCGGCGACCGCACCGTGTTCGAACCGCTCGTGTCGAACCTGCTGTACGAAGACCGGTTCATGGCGCTCGCCGACTTCTCGTCGTACCTCGACGCGCAGGATCGCGTCGACGCCGCCTACGCGGATCAGGACGGGTGGGTACGCGCGGCCATCCTCAACGTCGCGCGCAGCGGGTACTTCTCGTCGGACCGCGCCATGCGCGACTACCTGGAGCGCATCTGGCACGCCACCCCGGTGAGCTGACGCGGTTTCCGGATGCCGCGACCCGGGCGCGCGCCGAGGTCGCGGCATCCGGAAGCGCCTGGCAGCAAGACGACGGCGGATGACCGTCGCGGCGCTGCCCCGCGGACCACGACTCTGCGAGGGTGAGGGGACCCGATCCCGGAGGCCCCATGCAGCTCGCCGACTTCCCCGTGCCCGACACCCGCGCCGCGCGCGGCGCCCTCGCCCTGGCGCGGGAGTACCAGTCGCCGGCGTTCACCGCGCATGCCCTGCGCTCGTGGCTGTGGGCCGAGGCCTTCGCGGTGGTCGACGGCATCGTCGCGGTCGACCACGAGCTGCTGTACGTCGCCGCCGTCCTGCACGACATCGGCACCGTGACCGAGTTCGACAACCACACGCTGTCGTACGAGCACGCCGGCGGTCACGTGGGCATCGCTCTCACGGCCGGTGCGGGCTGGCCCCGGGACCGGCGCGAACGCGTCCTCGACGTGATCGTGCGGCACAACTGGCCGAGCGTCGACCCCGATCTGGATGCCGAAGGCTACCTGCTCGAGACGGCGACGGCGCTCGACATCACCGGCGCGCGCCCGGATGCGCTGCCCGCCGACTTCGTGCGCGAGGTGCTGGCCGCATATCCGCGCGGGACGCTCGCGGCCGAGTTCGGCGCGTGCGTCCTGGATCAGGCCGCGCGAAAGCCCGACACCACAGCCCGGCGGCTGGTCGACGGGGGAGTGGTGGACAAGCTCGCCGCCCACCCGCTCGAGCGGGTCGCGGCGGAGCCGAACTCCTGAGAATCCGAGCGCGACCGCCCGAGTGACGGCCTGTTCCCGCGGATCGCGGCCGGTCCGGCCCTCATCTCTCCGGAGTTTCGCGCGGTCCCGCGCCCCGGAGACGCTGCGCCCTGCGTGTGGCTGATTCGTGCGGCACCCGGGAAACGCCTGTAGACGTGGGTCGCCGGTCGTGCTCGGGTCGCGACGGGCGTGGTATCCCGGGTATCGTAGGAGGGTTGTCGGCGCCGGTCGTGCCGACGAAAGCTGAACAACGGAGGGCCTTGTGGACATCGATCTCGCACTACTGAAGACGATCGAACGCGAGAAGGAGATCCCCTTCGACGAACTCGCGCGCATCATCGAGCAGGCGATCCTGACCGCCTACGCGAAGCACATCTCGCCGACCGGTGAGATCCCCGCGGGGGCTCGCGCCACCCTCGACCGCAAGACCGGTCACGTCGGCATCTTCACCCCCGTCACCGACGACGAGGGCGCGATCATCGGCGAGGAGGAGCAGGCCCCCGACGACTTCGGTCGCATCGCCGCCTTCGCCGCCAAGCAGGTCATCAGCCAGCGTCTGCGAGACATCGCCGACGACGCCGTGCTGGGGGAGTTCCGCGGCAAAGAGGGCGACATCGTCGCCGGCGTCGTCCAGCAGGGCCCCAACCCGCGCATGGTGCACGTCGACCTCGGCACCGTCGAGGCCATCCTCCCGCCCGAGGAGCAGGTGCCCGGCGAGACCTATGCGCACGGCTCGCGCCTGCGCGTCTACGTCACCAGCGTCTCCAAGGGCAACAAGGGTCCGCAGATCACCGTCTCGCGCACCCATCCGGGTCTGGTCCGCAAGCTCTTCGCGCTCGAGGTCCCCGAGATCGCCGCGGGCCTGGTCGAGATCGTCTCGCTCGCTCGCGAGGCCGGCCACCGCTCCAAGATCGCCGTCCAGGCGACCGACCCGACGGTCAACGCCAAGGGCGCCTGCATCGGCGAGCTCGGCCGCCGCGTGCGAGCTGTGACCGAAGAGCTCTCGGGCGAGAAGATCGACATCATCGACTACGACGCCGAGCTGCCGCGTTTCGTCGCGAACGCCCTATCGCCGGCGAAGGTCACCTCGTCGTTCGTCCTGGATGCCACGACCAAGGCCGTCCGCGCGCTCGTGCCGGACTACCAGCTGTCGCTGGCGATCGGCAAAGAGGGTCAGAACGCTCGTCTGGCCGCCAAGCTGACCGGCGCGAAGATCGACATCCAGCCCGACAGCATCCTCGAAGACAACTGAACGTCCGATCGTCCCCACGATCGCGAGGTGTAGGATGGAAGCCGTACGAACGTGCGTCGGATGCCGCGCACGTGCCCCCCGATCCTCGCTTCTGCGTGTGGTCGCGGACGGATCCGTCCTCGTCGCAGACGAGCGAGCGGTTCTTCCCGGTCGGGGCGCGTGGGTGCACGAGACGGACGCGTGTGTGAGCAAAGCGCTTGCACGCCGCGCCTTCGTACGAGCATTGCGTGTGTCAGGCCCGCTTGACACGCAGACCTTCGAATCACACCACCAGCGAAAAGGCTGAACGGCTATGGACACGAAGTGAACGGCTCGAAATGAGACCCGTCCGCAACTAACGGTCTGCCCTGTCCGGGGTAGGCCCTCAGACAGGAGAATTGTGGCAAAACCACGCGTGCACGAGATCGCTTCCGAGCTCGGCGTCGACAGCAAGGTCGCGCTTGCGAAGCTGAAGGAGCTCGGCGAATTCGTCAAGAGCCCCTCATCCACCATCGAACCCCCGGTCGCCCGTAAGCTCCGCGCTGCGCTGGCCTCCGAAGGCTCGTCTTCCTCTTCGGATGCCAAGCCCGCCGCCTCCGCGGCGCGCCCCGCCGCCCGTCCCGGCCCGGCTCGTCCGGCCGCGACCCCCGGCAACCGTCCGTCGGGTCCCACGCCCGGACCTGCGAAGCCCGCGGCCCCCGCTGCTCCCGCAGCGGCTCCGGCCGAGGCTGCGCCCGTGGCATCCGCCCCGGCTCCCGCAGCCGCGTCTGCGGCGAAGCCGTCGACTCCGTCGTCGCCGCCGAGCCCCGGCTCGACCGCGCCGACCCCCGGTGCTGCGGCACCCGGTGCCGGTGCCCCCAAGCCCGGCCCCAGCGCGCCCCCGCGTCCGGGTGGAGCCCGTCCGGGCAACAACCCCTTCGCGTCCTCGCAGGGCATGGGTCAGCGTCCCGCCGGCCCCCGTCCGGGCAACAACCCCTTCGCCTCGGCGCAGGGCATGGGCCAGCGCCCGACCCCCGGCAACATCCCGCGTCCGCAGGCTCCGCGCCCCGGCGCTCCGCGTCCCGGTGCCCCGCGCCCCGGTGGTGTCGGTCGTCCCGGCGGTGGCGGTCGTCCCGGCGCTCCGTTCCAGCAGCGTCCCGGCGGTCCCGGTCGTCCCGGCGGCGCCGGTGGCGGTTTCCAGCGCCCCGGTGGCGGCGCTCCGGCCGGTGGTTTCGCCGGTCGTCCCGGTGGCGGCGGTGGCCGTGGCCGTGGTCCCGGCGGCGGCACCGCGGGTGCCTTCGGTAAGGGCGGCGGCAAGTCCAAGCAGCGTAAGTCGCGTCGGGCGAAGCGGCAGGAGTTCGAGATGCGGTCGGCGCCGGTCGTCGGCGGCGTCAACGTCTCGAAGGGCAACGGCGAGATCATCCGCCTGCGTCGCGGTGCCTCCATCGCCGACTTCGCGGACAAGCTCGAGGCCCTGCGCGGCTACACCGTGCAGCCCGGCACGCTCGTGACCATCCTGTTCAACCTGGGCGAGATGGCCACCGCGACCGAGTCGCTCGACGAGGCCACCTTCGAGGTGCTCGGAGCCGAGCTCGGCTACAAGATCCAGATGGTCTCGCCCGAGGACGAAGACAAGGAGCTCCTCGAGGGCTTCGGTCTCGACCTCGACGCCGAACTCGAGGCCGAGAGCGAGGACGATCTCGAGATCCGTCCTCCCGTGGTCACCGTCATGGGCCACGTCGACCACGGTAAGACGCGACTGCTCGACGCCATCCGCCAGACCAACGTGGTAGCGGGCGAGGCCGGCGGCATCACGCAGCACATCGGTGCGTACCAGATCTGGACCGAGCACGAGGGCATCGAGCGCGCGATCACCTTCATCGACACCCCGGGTCACGAGGCGTTCACCGCCATGCGTGCCCGTGGTGCGCAGGTGACCGACATCGCGATCCTCGTGGTCGCGGCCGACGACGGCATCATGCCCCAGACGGTCGAGGCGCTGAACCACGCCCAGGCGGCGAACGTGCCGATCGTGGTCGCGGTCAACAAGGTCGACAAGCCCGACGCCAACCCGGCCAAGGTGCGCCAGCAGCTCACCGAGTACGGTCTGGTCGCCGAGGAGTACGGCGGAGACGTCATGTTCGTCGACGTCTCGGCTCGTCAGAACCTCAACATCCAGGCCCTCCTGGATGCGGTCCTGCTCACCGCCGACGCCGGTCTCGACCTCACGGCCAACCCGAACAAGGCGGCCCGCGGTGTCGCGATCGAGGCGAAGCTCGACAAGGGTCGCGGTTCGGTCGCCACGGTGCTCATCCAGTCCGGAACCCTCCGCGTCGGCGACGCGATCGTCGCAGGAACGGCGTACGGCCGCGTCCGCGCGATGATGGACGAGAACGGCGAAGCGGTCGAAGAGGCCTACCCGTCGCGTCCCGTCTCGGTTCAGGGCCTCAACTCCGTGCCCCGCGCCGGCGACGTCTTCATCGTCACCGAAGAAGACCGCACCGCCCGTCAGATCGCCGAGAAGCGCGAAGCGGCCGAGCGCAATGCCCAGCTGGCCAAGGCCCGCAAGCGCATCTCGCTCGAGGACTTCACCCGCGCTCTCGAAGAGGGCAAGGTCGAGTCGCTCAACCTCATCATCAAGGGTGACGTGTCGGGTGCCGTCGAGGCGCTCGAAGAGTCGCTGCTCAAGATCGAGGTCGACGACAGCGTCCAGCTGCGCATCATCCACCGCGGTGTGGGTGCGATCACCGAGTCGGACATCAACCTGGCCACGATCGACAACGCGATCGTGATCGGCTTCAACGTCCGTCCCGACACGAAGGCCCGTGAGCGCGCCGCCCGCGAGGGTGTCGACGTGCGGTTCTACTCGGTCATCTACAACGCGATCGACGACGTCGAGCAGTCGCTCAAGGGCCTGCTCAAGCCGGAGTTCGAAGAGGTGCAGTCGGGTGTCGCCGAGATCCGCGAGGTGTTCCGCTCCTCGAAGTTCGGCAACATCGCCGGTGTCATCGTGCGATCGGGAACGATCACGCGAAACGCCAAGGCACGTGTCATCCGCGATGGCGTCGTGCTGGCCGACGGCCTGGCCATCGAGTCGCTGCGTCGCTTCAAGGACGACGTCACCGAGGTGCGTACGGACTTCGAGGCCGGTATCGGTCTGGGCAAGTTCAACGACATCCAGATCGGTGACGAGATCGAGACCACCGAAATGGTCGAGAAGCCGCGAGGCTGATCACATCGAGCGGGAGTCGCGTCATGGGCGCGGCTCCCGCTTCGGCCTGCGGGGGTGTGCATTCCCCCGAGCAGAGCGGGGCCCCTACCCCGATGCTCGGAGGAATGCACACCCCCTCCGGCCTACGCTGGGGCGGCTCCGTGACGGGACGCCCGCCGCTGCGATCCACGCGCGGTGGTATGGAGAAGAAGGAGAAGGCAGTGGCAGGGGAACGACAGGCCCGAGTGGCGGACCGGATTCGCGTGGTGCTCGCCGAGCGCCTCGAGAAGGGGCTGCGCGACCCGCGGCTCGGATTCGTCACCATCACCGACGTGCGGGTCACGGGTGACCTCCAGCACGCGTCGGTTTTCTATACCGTCATGGGCGACGAAGCGCACCGCGCCGACACCGCCGCCGCGCTCAAGTCGGCGACCGGCATGCTGCGCAGCGAGGTCGGCAAGAACCTCAACACGCGCCTGACCCCGTCGCTCGAGTTCATCCTCGACGCGATCCCCGAGAACGCCGATCACATCTCGGCGCTGCTGCGCGAAGCGCGCGAGCGCGACGAGTCGGTCGCGGGCCTCGCCGCCTCGGCCGCGTACGCCGGCGATGCCGATCCGTACGTCAAACCGCGTGAGGACGACGATGAGGACGCCGCAGACGACGACCTCGACGAGGACGACGCCCCGCGCGCCTGACCTCGACACCACACGGCCGGACCCCGCCTCATCGGCGGAGTCCGGCCGTTCGTCTTGCTGCGGCATCCGGACCGCCGTCCTGCAGATGAGAAGAGTGACACGCCGGTCCGGGGCGGGAACGGGGCGGCGAGTCGGGTGTCGGGTCCGCAGGACGGTGGGTGTCGAAGCGGACTCGGATTCAGGATGCCGGGTGGCCGGGCAGACGCAGGTGATCGTCGACCGCTTCGACAAGGCCGTCGGCGATGAGCGAGTCGATCGCGCGGTCGCGCTGCGCGGCATCCGGCCATTCGGGGATTATCGCGAACGCCGGGACCGCCGCGGGCGCGGCCTCGCGAAGGGTCTTCAGCACCGCCCCGCGGGTCTGCCGATCGCTGCCCTCGTACGTGGCCTGTTTGCGCCGACGGTCCTCGGATGCCGGATACCCGGCCGCCCGCCATGCGCACTGCGCCGCGAGGGGACATGCCTCGCACTTCGGCGCTCGGGCGGTGCAGACGATCGCGCCGAGCTCCATCGCGGCGGCGTTGACGATCGCGGCCTCGGCGATGTCGGCGGGGAGCTCGGCCTCCATCGCCTCGAGGTCGCGGCGGTTCGGCGGACCGGGCTGCGCGCGACCCTCGACCGCACGGGCGAGCACGCGGCGGGTGTTCGTGTCGACGACCGGATGCCGATCGCCGTAGGCGAAGACGGCGACGGCCCTCGCGGTGTAGTCGCCGATTCCGGTGAGGGCCAGAAGCGCATCGACGTCGCGGGGAACGACGCCGTCGTGACGATCGCGGATCTCGACGGCGGCGCGATGCAGCCACAGCGCGCGCCGCGGATAGCCGAGGTTCGCCCACTGCGTGACGGCATCGCCCGGGGGAGAGGCGGCGAGGTCGGCCGGCGTCGGCCAACGGGTCAGCCACGCTTCCAGGTGGGGGACGACGCGGTTCACCGGCGTCTGCTGCAGCATGAACTCGCTCACGAGCGTGCCCCAGGCGCCGAATCCCTCGCGGCGCCAGGGGAGGTCGCGGGCCGCGTCGCGGTACCACGCGATGAGCGGGGCGGCGAGTCCTGGCATCCGTCCAGCCTACGGTCGTCAACGGGGGCCGGACTTCACGCACGAACGCCGTTCGCGCGCATGAACACGGGCTGCACGCGTTTCTGCGCGTCGATCGCGTTTATGTGTGACGGGGGACGCCGAGACCGGGCTGGCACGGGGCCGCGGGAGCGGTCGGGTGTCGGTGGTCGACCCTAGGCTGGAGGCATGTCGAGTGAGAACCCCGTCGAGACCCTGCAGCGGAGCCTGCGCGACCTGATGCGGCAGAACGCCCGCGCGGGGCACGTCGTCGTGGCGGTCGATGCTCTCGACCTCGGCGCGGCGATGGACTTCGCGGGCGAGTTCGAGAAGGCGATCGCCGACGAGGGCACGGCGGTGTTCCATGTCTCCGTCGCCGACGGTGCGCCCGAGGTGCGCGAGTGGTTGATCACGCCGTTCCGGGCGGGCGAGGCGTTCGGTCCCGGGTACGTCGCTCCGAGCGACGCGGTGCTCGTCGTATCGGGCCGCTTCCTGCACCGCCCCGAAGTGCGCGGCCTGTGGAACTTCTCGATCTGGCTCGAGAGCAACCCGCCCATCGGCACCCCGCGCCCCGAGCTCCCCGATACCGAGAAGCAGTACCTCCGCACGGTGCGCCCCAAGGCCGAAGCGTCCGTCATCGTCGAGAACTCCGACCCCTCGCACCCCGTGCAGGTATTCGGAGACTTCTGCTGATGGTGCGTCCCGGAATCCTCCTGGTCGACAAGCCCGGAGGCATCACCAGCCATGACGTCGTCTCGCGCGCCCGGCGCGCGCTCGGAACCCGCAAGATCGGCCACGCCGGCACGCTCGACCCGATGGCCACGGGCCTGCTCGTGCTCGGCGTCGAGGGGGCGACGCGGTTGCTGACCTACATCGTCGGCGCCGACAAGACCTACGAGGCCACCATTCTGCTCGGCGTCGCCACCGACAGCGACGACGCCGACGGTGTCGAATCGGCGCGGGCGGATGCCGCCGACGTCGCGGCGGTGACCGATGAGGCCATCGCCGCGGGCATCTCCGCCCTCACCGGCGACATCCAGCAGGTGCCCAGCACCGTCTCGGCCATCAAGGTCGCGGGCCGTCGCGCCTACGACCTCGCGCGCGCCGGCGAAGAGGTCGAGCTGAGAGCGCGGAGCGTCACGGTGTCGCGATTCCACGTGCGCGAGATGCGTCGCGGCGACGATGCGATCGAGCTCGACGTGGTCGTGGACTGCACGAGCGGCACGTACATCCGCGCTCTCGCCCGCGACCTCGGTCGCGCGGTCGGCATCGGAGGGCACCTCACGGCTCTGCGTCGTACGCGCATCGGGGCGTTCGACGTCGCCGCCGCGGCATCCGTCGACGACATCGCCGAAGACGCCCTCGTCGCGCCCGCGACCGCGGCGGCCGTCGTGATGAGCGTCCTCGCCGTGGGTGAGGAAGAGGCGCGAGATCTGCGGCACGGCAAGCGCATCGACGGGGGAGGCCGCCTGACCGGTGCGGTCGCTGCCGCGATCGACCCCGAGGGACGCCTGATCGGCGTCGTCGAGAAGCGCGGAACGCAGCTCAAGAGCGTCATGAACATGCCCGAGGAGGTCGCCCGATGATCCTGTGGTTCACGCTCGCACAGGTGGGGATCGCCGTGATCGCGGGTCTCGTCGCGGTCACAGCCGGTCTCATCGGCCGGCGTCCCGGAGACGTCACGGTCGGCTCTCTCGCCCTCATCGAGCTGCTGCTCCTCGTGCAGATCGTCGTGGCGATCATCGCGCCGTTGGCCGGCAACCCGCCCACCGGGAGCCTGCTGGAGTTCTGGACGTACCTCGTCTCGGCCGCGCTCGTGCCCGTGGCGGGAGCCGCGTGGGCCCTTCTGGAGCGCAGTCGCTGGAGCACCGTCGTCATGGGGGTCGCGGCCCTCGCCGTGGCCGTGATGGTGTGGCGCATGCACCAGATCTGGACCGTGCAGATCGCCTGACGCCGGAGCCCCGCTCGCCGAAGCCGCGAGCGAACTAGAATCGACAGGTCATGGCATCCACCACTCCCACCCGCTCCCGGGGGATGACCGGCATCGGCCGTGTCCTCGTCGTCGTCTACGGCATCATGGCGCTCGCCGCCACGGGCCGCTCGTTCGTGCAGATCGTGCGCGAGTTCGCCGACGCCCCCCTCGCATACTCGCTGTCGGCTCTCGCGGCGGTCGTCTACATTCTCGCGACCCTTGCGCTCGTCTTCTCGGCGCGACCGGCCTGGTACCGGATCGCGTGGGTCGCGATCGGTTTCGAGTTGGTCGGCGTTCTCGTCGTGGGAACCCTGAGCCTGGTGCTGCCCGAGCTGTTCCAACACCCGACGGTGTGGTCGGTCTACGGCTACGGGTATCTGTTCATCCCCCTCGTGCTGCCCTTCCTCGGACTCTGGTGGCTCACACGTCACCGCCGGGCGACCCGGTGATCGTCTTCCGCGACCCCGCGGAGGTGCCGGCGCACTTCGGTCCCTCGGTGGTGGCGATCGGCAAGTTCGACGGCGTGCACACCGGGCACCGTGCCGTGATCGATCGCGCGCGCATCGACGCCTCCGACGGGGCGCGGGTTGTCGCGGTGACCTTCGACCGCAACCCGCTGAGCGTGCTGCGCCCCGAGAAGTGCCCTCCCGACGTCATCGGGCCGCACCAGAAGCTCGACCTGCTCGAGCGCGCCGGGGTGGATGCCACGCTGCTGCTCACCTTCGACGAAGAGCTGGCCGCGATCCCCGCCGAGGACTTCGTGCTGAGGGTGCTCGTGCAGGCGCTGCAGGCGCGCACAGTGCTCGTGGGACGTGACTTCCGCTTCGGCGCCGGGGGAGAGGGCGACCCCGACCTGCTGACGCGCATGGGCGCGGAACACGGGTTCCGCGTCGACGTGGTGGACGACGTGCGCGCCGTCCACGCGGACCGGCGGGTGTCATCCACCTGGATCCGCGAGGCGTTGTCGGCGGGCGACGTCGCCACGGCCGCGCGCCTGCTCGGGCGGGCTCCCTCGGTGTGGGGCGAGGTCGTGCACGGACTCAAGCGAGGCCGTGAGCTCGGCTACCCGACCGCGAACCTGTCGCCCGATCTCGAGGGCTTCATCCCCGCGGACGGTGTCTACGCCGGTTGGCTCGTCGACGTCGACGGCGCACGACGCATCAGCTACCCGGCCGCGATCAGCGTCGGCACCAACCCGACGTTCGACGACGTGCACGCGCGCCAGGTCGAGGCCTACGTGATCGACGAGACCGGTCTCGACCTGTACGGCCATCACGTCGAGGTGCGCTTCGTCGAACGAGTGCGCGAGATGACGGCCTTCGACGGCATCGACGCGCTGCTGGTGCAGATGGCGGACGACGTGGAGCGGGCGCGGGCGATCCTGCGCTGAGTGCGAGGTCTCGGGGCATCGCCCCGGCGAAGGTGTGTGGCCCTTCGTACGGTGCGCGTCCTGCTCTCCGGTGCGTCCGCCGCAACAGGTGGTGCCGGCGTCCTCGGTCGCCGTTCAGTCCTGCCGCGACAGGTGATTCCGGATGCCGAGGAACGACGCCGCGGCCCCGAGCAGCATCAGCGCGGCCGTGAAGACGGCGGCGCGGTGGAAGCCGCCGAGGTCGAGGGAGCCGCCCACGACCGCCGAGACGGCGGCGATCGCCAGGAGCCCCGCGACGCGCGAGACGGCGTTGTTGACGGCCGAGGCGATGCCGGAACGCTCGGTGTTGATGGCCCCGAGCACGGCCGCGGTGAGCGGTGAGACGGTGGCGGTGAGCCCCAGGCCCCACACGACGACGCCGGGCAGGACCTGCGTCCAGTAGTCGAAGTCGCCGCTGACGTTCAGCAGCAGCAGCGCCCCGGCCGCCATCACGATCGGTCCGAGCGTCATGAACAGGCGCGGGCCGAAGCGCCCCGCGAGGGCGCCCATCCGCGAGCTGAGCAGGATCATCAACACGGTGCTCGGCAGCGACGCGAGCCCGGCGAGGGTGGCGGGCAGCCCCGCGCCCTGCTGCAGGTACACGCTCACCACGAACCCGTTGAGCGACAGTGCGGCGTACACGAAGACGGTCGCGAGGTTGCCCGCCCAGAAGTTGCGCGAGCGGAAGAGGTCGAGCGGCATCATCGGGTCGCGGGCCGTGCGCTGACGCAGGAGGAAACCCGCGAACGACAGGATGCCGATGACCCCGGGGAGCCAGATGACGGGGGACGCCCAGCCGAGGTTGGGTTGCTCGATGAGGGCGAAGACGATGCCGCCGAGGCCCAGGGCGCACAGGACCGCGCCGAGGATGTCGACGCGGGCGCCGGGCCGGCGGTGATCGCGGTGACCGAGACGGGCGAGCAACCACATGGTCACCGCGATGGGCAGCACGTTCACCAGGAACACCAGGCGCCACGACAGCGTGTCGACGAAGATGCCGCCGATGAGGGGACCGGCGATCATGGCGACGGTCGTCGCACCGGTCCAGATTCCGATCGCGCGGGCCTGGGCGGGCCCGCGGAATGTGGAGGTGATGAGGGCCAGAGAGCTCGGGACGAGGAGGGCGCCGGCGATGCCCTGCAGTGCGCGGGCGACGATGAGGAACTCGGCGGTGGGGGCGGCGGCGATCGCCAGTGAGGTGACTCCGAAACCGATGAGACCGATTCGCAGCACCACGATGCGCCCGAGGACGTCGCTCAGTGATCCCGCGACCAGGATGAACGCGCCGAGCGTCACCAGGTAGGCGTCGACGACCCATTGCTGCGTCGAGAGTCCGCCGCCCAGCTCGCCCGCGATGGCGGGGAGTGCGACGTTGACCACTGTCCCGTCGAGGAACGACACGAACGAGGCCAGGACGGCGATCGACAGGACGACCCGCTGCTCGCGTGTCATCGTCTCGGCCATGGCCCCAGCGTACGGTCCCCGGTGATCGTGCGCGCGGGGTGGACAGCGTCTCCGATGGTGTCGGGGACGCGTCCGAGGAATACCCCCAGGGGGTATCCTGTTCTGGACGGAGTGACCGGAGGAGAAGCCATGCGCGACAACACCGAATCCCCGACGTCGACCGCGGAAGCCGTGCTCGACATCGAGGGCATGACCTGCGCCAGCTGCGTCGCTCGGGTCGAGAAGCGGCTCGGCCGCGTCGACGGCGTCGAGGCCGCGGTCAACCTCGCGACCGAGACCGCGCGGGTCCGGTACCCGGCCGACCTCGACCCCTCGGCTCTCGTCGCGGCCGTGCGCGCCGCCGGCTACGACGCCACCGTGCGCCCGCGGTCCTCGTCTCGCGACACGACGGCGGAGGTCGCGGCATCCCTCCCGCTCCCGACGAACGAGCGACCGGATGCCGACACTCCGGCCCCCCGGCCCGTCGCTGTTCCCGCGCCCGGCGGCGACGTCGACGCCACGACCGGCCGCGCCCTCGACGGGGCCGCGGACCACGGCGGCCACGTCCACGACACCGGCGACGCCCCCGAGTCCACTCCGCTCCGCGTGCGGCTGTGGGTGTCGCTCGCACTCGCCATGCCTGTCGTCGCTCTCGGCATGATCCCTGCCGTGCAGTTCCCGGGCTGGCAGTGGGTGTCGCTCGTGCTCGCGACCCCGATCGTGCTGTGGGGTGGCTGGCCGTTCCACCGCGCCACGCTGCGCAATGCCCGCCACGGCGCCGCGACCATGGACACGCTCATCACCCTGGGCACGTTCGCCGCCTACCTGTGGAGCGTGTGGGCTCTCGTGTTCGGAACGGCCGGGCGGATCGGAATCCGGCACGAGGTCGTTCTCTTCGGCCCGGTGCACGACGCGACGTCGGTGGTCTATTTCGAGGTCGCGGCCGCGGTGACGGTGTTCCTGCTTCTCGGACGGGTGATCGAGCAGCGCTCCACGCGCCGAGCCGGGGCCGCGCTGCGGGCCCTCCTCGACCTGGGCGCGCGCGACGCCGAGCTCGCCGACGGTCGCCGCATCGACATCGACCGGCTGGCGGTCGGGGATGCCTTCGTCGTGCGTCCGGGAGCCACGGTCGCCACCGACGGTGAGGTGATCGAGGGGCGCGCCTTCATCGACGAGAGCATGCTGACGGGCGAAGCGCTTCCCGTCGATGTCGGGCCGGGGTCCACCGTCACCGGCGGCACGATCGCCTCGGGGGGCAGACTCGTCGTCCGCGCGACCGGAGTGGGAGAGCAGACCCGTCTGGCGCGCATCGCCCGCCTCGTCGAAGACGCCCAGCTCGGCAAGAGCCGCGTGCAGCGTCTCGCCGACCGCATCTCGGGCGTCTTCGTGCCCGTGGTCATCGTCCTCGCCGCGCTGACCCTCGGTGCGTGGCTCCTCGCCGGCCAACCCGTGGCCGCCGGCTTCACCGCGGCCGTCGCGGTGCTCATCATCGCGTGCCCCTGCGCTCTCGGACTGGCCACCCCCATCGCGATCCTCGTCGGCACCGGCCGCGGGGCGCAGCTCGGCATCCTCGTCACCGGACCCGCGGCCCTGGAGTCGGCCGAGCGCATCGACACGATCGTGCTCGACAAGACCGGCACCCTCACCTCGGGCCGGATGAGCGTGGCGCACGTCACGACCGTCGATGGTCAGGATGCCGCTGACGCGTTGCACCGCGTCGCCGCCGTCGAGCGCGGGTCGGAGCACCCCATCGCCCACGCGATCGTCGCCGCCGCGGGGGAGGGGGCGGTGGCGGTGGCGACGGACCTCGAGGCCCTGCCCGGCCGGGGCGTCACGGGAACCGTGGATGGCGTGCGGATCTTCGCGGGGCGTCCGGCGCTCGCCGCGGACCTCGGCGCGCGGCTGCCCGCGGCGCTCGCCGACGCCGTGGAGGCGGGGGAGCAGCGCGGCACCGTCGTCGTGGCCGGGTGGGACGACCCCGACGGCGTCCCCACCGCCCGGGTCGTCATCGAGGTGGCCGACACGATCCGCCCCGAGAGTGCCGCGGCGGTCGCGCAGCTGACCCAGATGGGCCTGGAGCCCGTGCTCCTCACCGGCGACAACGAGCATGTCGCCCGCGCCGTCGCCGATGCACTGGGCATCGAACGCGTACGCGCGGGGGTGCTGCCCGAGGGGAAGGTCGACGCGATCGCGGCGCTCCGCGCGGAGGGGCGCACCGTCGCGATGGTGGGCGACGGGGTCAACGACGCCGCGGCTCTGGCATCCGCTGATCTGGGGATCGCGATGGGCGGAGGGACGGATGCCGCGCTGCACGCGAGCGACGTGGCCCTCATGCGCGACGACCCGCGGGGTATCGTCACCGCCCTCGCCCTCAGCCGACGGACGATGCGGGTCATTCGCGGCAACCTTTTCTGGGCGTTCGCGTACAACGTCGCCGCGCTGCCGCTGGCCGCGCTGGGCTTGTTGAACCCGATGCTGGCCGGGGCCGCGATGGCCTTCTCGAGCGTGTTCGTCGTGCTGAACAGCCTGAGGCTGCGACGCGCGGTGTGATCGTGCGCGCGAGGTGCCGCGGACTACCGCCTCGCGGCCTTGCGCGGCGAGAAATTCCGGCACCTCACGCAGAAAGCGGCTTGCGACCGCTAGAATGGTGGCGACCCCGACTTCCGCTGTCCTCGCGAGCCGTTCCGGCGTAGACGCGTTGCGGGTCGCCGACACCGCTTCTTCGGCGGCGGTTCGAGCGACGAACTCCCGGGGTCACTGATCCACCGGCATTCGCCGGACGCTCCGGATTGTCATCCGGACGACACGCTCAGGAGGAGCATGCCGACTACGGCAACCGCGTCCCGAGGCTCGAGCCAACGACGCAGGAAGACCACGTCATCCCGACGCGACGACGAAGCACCCGTCATCCCGATCCTCGCCCGCAAGGTGCGCGAGATCGAGGCCAAGGCGCAGCGCGGAAAGCTCGGGCCCACCAACCGCGTCAAGTTCCAGGTGATCGCTTTCCTCGTGCGCGAGGAGCGCGCCCGGGTCAAGGCCGATACCGAGATCACCGACGCCGCGCGCGCCGAGTTGCTCAAGCGACTCGACGGGGTGGCCACGATCCTCGCGAAGACCGCCGCGCGCGACACGTCGCTGATCCAGCTGCTCGAGGTCGATCAGGCCACGTCGCCGGTCGCCCGGCGTATGCGCCGCGACTGGCTGCTCGAGTCCGGTGCCGAGCTGCCGCCCGACGAGCTCATCATCACCGACAACACGCCGAAGGCCGCCCCGGTCGTTCCCGCGGCGCTCGCCGAGAAGCAGGTCATCCCCGCCTCGATCGAGGCGCGCCAGATGGCGAACCCCTTCCTCGCCCCCGACCTCACGCCCCGCTCGACGGGGGACGCTCCGCGTCGTCGCCTCGACGGCTGGGAGCTCATGGGACCGCTGTACAAGGCGTTCGAGACCGGCGCCGGCGGCTCGGCCGCGAGCATGGAGCTGCCGCCCGTCCCCGAGTTCGACCGGCTCTCGCCGCGCGGGCTCGAGGTCATGCCGCACCAGTCGCGGTTCCTCGAGGCCGTCCGGACCGGGCACCGCTCGTTCCTTCTCGCCGACGAGCCGGGCCTCGGCAAGACCGCGGAGTCGGTGCTCGCCGCATCCGTGGCCGACGCATACCCGCTGCTGGTCGTCGTCCCCAACGTCGTGAAGATGAACTGGGCCCGCGAGGTGCAGCGGTGGACGCCGCAGCGACGCGCCACCGTCATCTCGGGCGGCGGTGCCGACATCGACGCCTTCGCCGACATCTTCATCGTCAACTACGAGATCCTCGACCGGCATCTGTCGTGGCTGTCGTCGATCGGGCTCAAGGGCATCGTCGTCGACGAGGCGCACTTCATCAAGAACCTCACGTCGCAGCGCTCGCAGAACGTGCTGGCCCTGGCATCCCGTGTCCGTCAGCAGACCCGCGACCCGCTCCTTCTCGCGCTGACCGGTACCCCGCTGATCAACGACGTCGAGGATTTCGACGCGATCTGGCGTTTCCTTGGCTGGACCAACGGCGAGAAGCCCGGTCCCGAGCTGATGGAGAAGCTGGATGCCACGGGCCTCACGCCCGCGGACAAGGCGTTCTACCCCGAGGCGCGCGAGGCCGTGATCTCGATGGGCATCGTGCGGCGCAAGAAGAAAGACGTCGCCGCCGACCTCCCCGACAAGCTCGTGGCAGACCTCCCGGTCGAGCTCGACGACGAATACGGCCGGTCGATCCGTCAGGCCGAGCGCGAGCTCGGTGCCCGGCTGGCCGCGAAGTACCGCCGCATCGTCGAGGCGCGCGGCGACCGGGGCCTCGCCGCCGGCGAGATCGACGACGACATCGTGCGTCTCGTCGCCCACGGTGAGCTCGAGGAATCCAAGGCCGCGGGCTCGGGCAGCGAGAACGTCTTCACAATGGTCCGCCGCATCGGCCAGGCCAAGGCGCACCTCGCCGCCGACTACGCCGTGCAGTTGCAGCGCTCGGTCGGCAAGGTCGTGTTCTTCGCCAAGCACATCGACGTGATGGATGCCGCGGAGGCCCACTTCAAAGCCTCCGGCCTCAAGGCCGTGTCGGTGCGCGGCGAGCAGACCTCGACCGCGCGCCAGGCCGCGATCGACGCGTTCAACAGCGATCCCGACGTGGGCATCGCGGTGTGCTCGCTCACGGCCGCCGGCGTCGGACTGAACATGCAGGCCGCCTCCAACGTCGTGCTCGCCGAGCTGTCGTGGACCGCGGCCGAGCAGACGCAGGCGATCGACCGCGTGCACCGCATCGGCCAGGAGGAGCCCGTGACCGCGTGGCGCATCATCGCCGCGCACACGATCGACACCAAGATCGCCGAGCTCATCGACTCGAAGGAGGGCCTCGCGGCCCGCGCGCTCGACGGCCAGGCGATCGAGCCCGGCTCGAGCGATTCGGTGCAGCTGTCGGCGCTCATGCACCTGCTGCGTCAGGCGCTCGGCGCGGCCTGACACGGTCCCTCGCGAACGCCCCGGCCGCTTCGGCGTCGGGGCGTTCGTGCGTGCGGAGGGGGTGCCCGTCTCCTGTTCGCGGCGGGTCGGGTCTCGTCGCGTCGCGTCGCGTCGCGGGAGCGGGCTGGGGCCCGGCGTCTGACGCCTTCGACGCACGGCGCGGGGCGCAGTTCGAGCGCCCGGGTCTCGGCATCCGCCCGCCCGTCCGTCACCGTGTGGCAGCGGTCCCGCCCGCGGCGATAGGGTCGAAGACGGCAACGGCGCCGCCCCCTTCACCCGAATCACAGCACCAGAGGACTCTGCCCATGAAGATCGGCATCCTGACCAGCGGCGGCGACTGCCCCGGGCTGAACGCGGTCATCCGTGGCGTCGTGCTCAAGGGCACGACGAACTACGACATCGAATTCGTCGGCATCCGAGACGGCTGGCGCGGAGTGGTCGACGGCGACTTCTTCCCGCTGACGCGTCACGAGGTGAAGGGCCTGTCCAAGGTCGGCGGCACCATCCTCGGCACGAGCCGCACCAACCCCTACGAGGGTGCACGCGGCGGCGCCGAGAACATCTCCAAGACGATGTACGGGCACCGGCTCGACGGCATCCTGGCCATCGGCGGCGAAGGCACGCTGGCCGCGGCCGACCGTCTGTCGAAGGACGGCATCAACGTGCTCGGCGTCCCCAAGACGATCGACAACGACCTCCGCGCCACCGACTACTCGTTCGGTTTCGACACGGCCGTCAACATCGCAACGGATGCCATGGACCGCCTCCGAACGACCGGTGACTCGCACCAGCGCTGCATGGTGGCCGAGGTCATGGGCCGTCACGTCGGCTGGATCGCCCTGCACGCGGGTATCGCCGCGGGTGCCCACGTGATCTGCATCCCCGAGGTGCCGATGTCGATCGACGAGATCGTCGAGCAGGTCACCCGCGCGCACGACCGCGGTCGCGCGCCCCTGGTCGTCGTGTCGGAGGGCTTCAAGCTCACGGGCATGGACGAGGCCTTCAGCGACAAGGGCCTCGATGCCTTCAACCGTCCCCGCCTGGGCGGCATCGGCGAGCTGCTCGCGCCCGAGATCGAGCGCCTCACCGGCATCGAGACCCGTTCCACCGTGCTCGGACACATCCAGCGCGGCGGTTCGCCCTCGGGCTTCGACCGCGTCCTCGCCACGCGCCTGGGTCTGCATGCCGCCGACGCTCTCCACGAAGGCGCGTGGGGCCAGATGGTGGCGATGCGCGGCACCGACATCGTGCGCGTCCCCTTCGCCGACGCCCTCGGCGAGCTCAACAGCGTGCCCCTGTACCGCTACGAAGAGGCCGCAGCCCTCTTCGGCTGAGCTTCGGTGCGTCGACGCCCCGTCCCGCCTCGTGCGGGGCGGGGCGTTGCGCTGTTCGGTGGGGCGTTCGCGCTGTGTGGTGGAGGCGCTGTGTGGTGGGCGGGCGGGGCGTGCTCAACCATGTCCCGAATTATGCAGTTCATGTCCCACTTTCGGCTGCCTACAGGCCTGTCAGGCAGCCACAGTTGGGACATGGCCGCGACCCCGTCGCACTGTCCCGGGCGGGCTACCGTGCAATGTCCCGAACGACGCGACTCATGTCCCACTTTCGGCTGCCTACGGGCCTCTCAAGCAGCCGAAATTGGGACATGGTCGCGACACCCTCGCGATTCACCGCGCCTCCGCCTGTGGACAACCGTCGGAGCGGAGGGAGGAGGCGAGAAGCTGAGGGATGCCGAGCCCTCGCCCTCTCCCCGGACAGCTTCCCCGACACTTCTCTGTCGGCGCCGCCGCCGAGCTGGGGGTCACGCGCGCTCGATTGCGCGCCGGGGATCTGAAGACGCCGTTTCACGGCATCCGATCTTCGCAAGCCGCTGAACCCTCGTCTCTTGTCGAGCAGTGCCTGGAGTATGCGCCTCGGCTCACGCCTTGGCAGTTCTTCAGTCATGAGACGGCGCTCGCCCTCTGGGGGATCTGCACGCCGGAGTGGCCCTATGTACCGCGGATTCACGTGTCCGCACACCGCCCGAGGAGGGAGCCGCGAACCGACGGGGTCGTCGGCCATCGACTGCAGACCCGCGCACCGGCATTCTCCGCAGGCCGGCACGGCCTGCCGGTGGAGAACCCCGCACGTGCATGGCGCCAATGCGGGCGGCTGTGGCCGCTCGATGACCTGGTCGCTGCGGCGGACGCACTCTTGAGCGGCCGATCCCCGTTGGCGAATGCGCAGCAGTTGCGCTCCGAGATCAGCGAGATGGGCGACGTGCGAGGCGGTGTTCTCCGTGCGGCGATCGGACTCGCTCGGCCTGGCGTGCGGTCTCCGAGGGAGACGCGTCTGCGTCTTCTGCTCGCTCGGAACGGGCTCCCCACCCCCGAGGTCAATGCCGACATCTTCGACGCACGAGGTTTGTTTGTCGCAGAGATCGACCTCGCCTTCCCGAGGTGGATGGTCGCTGTCGAGTACGACGGTCGTGTCCATGCGGAAGACGAACGACAATTCGCGCGGGACGCCGACAGATGGGCCGCCATCCGAGCGGCAGGGTGGGATCACGTGCGGATACTCAGCCATCACCTCTGTGAGGGAGGCGTCCCGGCGGTCGGGTTGGCGCGCGACGCGCTGGTCCGAGCCGGCTGGCGGCCGGGCCTGTCCGAGCGTCCCTGACGCATGTCCCAGAAATGGTCGATCGAGCGGGGTTCAGCCAGCCAAAAGTGGGACACGGTCTGCACCTGATGGGACGAGGAGGGGCGTGTCGTCGTCGGTGCCGGGGGTCCCGCGGATTCCGTCCACAGGCTGATGCCCACCCACAGCGAACGCCCCGCCGCACGGGGCGACGGGGCGTTCCAGACGCGGGTCGGGCTTACTCCGCCAAGCCCAGCACGTCGAGCAGCCACGCGATCTCGAACGCGCGCTCGCGCCAGGCGTTGTAGCGCCCGCTGACGCCGCCGTGGCCGGCGACCATCTCGCACTTGAGCAGCGCGTCGGCACCGACCTCGCGCAGGCGCGCGACCCACTTCGCGGGCTCCACGTACATCACGCGGGTGTCGTTGAGCGAGGTGACAGCGAGGATACGGGGGTACTGGACGCCCTCGCGGACGTTCTCGTACGGCGAGTAGGACTTCATGTAGGCGTAGACCTCGGCGTCGTGCAGGGGGTCGCCCCACTCGTCCCACTCGATCACCGTGAGCGGCAGCGAGGGGTCGAGGATGGTGGTCAGCGCGTCGACGAAGGGGACGTCGGCCAGCACTCCGGCGAACATCTCGGGTGCGAGGTTCGCCACGGCGCCCATGAGCAGACCGCCGGCGCTCCCTCCCTCGGCGACGATCTGCTCGGGGGTCGTGTACCCCTCGGCCACCAGGTGGCGGGCCGCGGCGACGAAGTCGGTGAAGGTGTTGCGCTTCGCGCGCATCTTGCCGTCTTCGTACCATTGGCGGCCCATCTCGCCGCCGCCGCGCACGTGGGCGACGGCGAAGACGACGCCGCGGTCGAGCAGGGAGAGGCGCGGCACCGAGAAGCCCGGCTCGATCGAGTGCTCGTACGACCCGTAGCCGTACAGGTGCACGGGCCGTGCCGACGCACCGGGCTCGCCGAACGAGCGCTTCCACACCAGCGATACGGGTACCTGCGTGCCGTCCTCGGCGGGGGCCCACACGCGCGCCTGACCGTAGTCGGCCGGATCGAACCCGCCCAGCACGGGCTGGCGCTTGCGAAGGAGCAACTCGCCGGTCTCGACGACGTAGTCGTAGACGGTGCCGGGAGTGACGAACGAGCCGTAGCCGAGGCGCAGCACCGGGGGAGCGTACTCGGGATTGCCGCCCGTGCCGACGCTGTAGAGGGGTTCGTCGAACCCGATCTCGGTGACGGCACCGTCGGCGTACGACAGCATGCCCAGGCGCGCGAGGCCGTCGCGGCGGTAGCCGACCACGCCCCAGTCGCGGAAGGTGTCGACGCCCAGCAACCGGTGGCCGGTGCGGTGCGCGATCACCGTCTCGCGCGGTCCCTGGGGGTCGGATGCCGAGACCCGCACGAGCTCGAAGTCGAGAGCGTCGTCGTTGTGCAGGATGTACAGCACGTCCTCGCCATCGACGACCGCGTGCGAGGAGGAGTACTCGATGCCCTCGCGACGCGGCCACACCACTCGGGGTTCGCCGCGGAGGTCGTCCGCATCGAGGATCCATTCCTCGCTCGTGATCGACGAGCCCATCTCGATCATGAGGAAGCGGTCGCTGCGGGTGAAGTCGGCCCCGACCCAGTATCGGTCGTCGGGCTCGTGGAAGAGCTTCACGTCGTCGCTGACGGGTGTGCCGATCTCGTGCAGCCACACGGTGTCGGGCCTCCAGGCGTCGTCGACCGTGGTGTACACGATGAAGCGACCGTCGGGCGAAAACGTCGCACCCGAGAAGGTGCCGGGGATCTCGTCGGCGAGCGTCTCGCCGGTGGTGAGGTCGCGCACGCGAACGGTGTAACGCTCGTCGCCCGCCACGTCGATGCCGTAGAGCATGCGCGTGCCGTCGTTCGAGACCTCGAAGCTCCCGAGCGAGAAGAATTCGGTGCCCTCGGCCTCGACATTGCCGTCGAACAGCACCTGCTCGCCGGGGACGGCGGTGTCGGGCGAGAGGGTCGGCGGTGTCCAGTCATCGGGGGAGTCGAGGGGGGCGCGGCACTGGATGCCGTACTGCGCCCCGGCTACGGTGCGGCCGTAGTACCACCAGTCGCCGCGGCGCGCGGGAACCGACAGATCGGTTTCGAGGGTGCGGCCCTTGATCTCGCCGAAGATCGTGTCGCGCAGGGGGGCGAGGTGCGCGGTGCGCTCGCCGGTGTAGGCGTTCTCGGCTTCGAGGTGCGCGATGACCTCGGCGTCGTCTTTCGCGCGCAACCACTCGTAGGGGTCGTCGAACGTGTCTCCGTGGTGGGTGCGCGCCACGGGGCGGCGGTCGGCGACGGGCGGGGTGAGCTTCGGGTCGAGATCGGTCACCGTTCCACGCTAGTGCGCCCGTCCGATGTCGGTCCGCGAGAATACCCAGGATGCCGGCGTCGCGCCGCCCCGCAAGTTTGACCGCCGAGGTCCTCGGTGAAAGGATGTCGAGGCGACCCCGGTGAACGGGTGTCGAACTCCAGGTGAACTCTTCGTTCGTCGCGCCGATCCCGTCGGCATCCCCTCTTCCTTCTCACGGAAAGCGAACGGTGGAGAGCGCAGCCCTCATCATCGTGCTGGTCATCGCGCTGGCACTGTTCTTCGATTTCACCAACGGATTCCACGACACCGCGAACGCGATGGCCACGCCCATCGCCACCGGTGCGCTGAAGCCGAAGGTCGCCGTCCTGCTGGCTGCCAGCCTCAACCTGGTGGGCGCGTTCCTGTCGACGGAGGTGGCCAAGACCATCTCGGGCGGCATGATCCGCGAAGACCAATTGAGCCCCGATATCTTTCCGCCGATCATCTTCGCCGGCCTCATCGGCGCGATCACGTGGAACATGCTCACGTGGCTCCTGGGTCTTCCCTCGAGCTCGTCCCACGCCCTCTTCGGCGGTCTGATCGGGGCGACCCTCGTGGGCGTCGGTGCCTCGGCGATCGACACCGGCGTCGTGCTGAGCAAGGTCATCCTGCCGGCGCTCATCGCGCCCCTCACGGCCGGGATCATCGCCTTCGCGGTCACCAAGATCGCCTACGGAATCACCCGCCGCTACGACATGAAGGCGGACGGCCGCGACGGCTTCCGCTGGGGGCAGATCTTCACGTCGTCGCTGGTCGCCCTGGCGCACGGCACGAACGACGCGCAGAAGACGATGGGCGTCATCACGCTCGCCCTCATCACGGTGGGCTGGCAGTCGACGTCCAACCCCGACCCGCAGCTCTGGGTCGTCTTCGCGTGCGCTCTGACGATCGCCCTGGGCACGTACATGGGCGGCTGGCGCATCATCCGCACCCTCGGCAAGGGCCTGACCGACGTCAAGCCCGCCCAGGTCTTCTCGGCCGAGACCTCCACGGCGGCGACGATCCTGGCATCCAGCGCCCTCGGCTTCGCCCTGTCGACCACGCAGGTCGCCTCGGGCTCGGTCATCGGCTCGGGCCTCGGTCGCCGCGGCTCGACCGTGCGCTGGAACACCGTCGGTCGCATCATGATCGGCTGGGTGCTGACGCTGCCCGCCGCGGGTGCGGTGGGTGCCGCCGCGGCGCTGATCGTCGTCTGGCTGGGCGGCTGGGGCGTCGCTGTCGACGCGGTCATCGCCGTCGTCATCATCCTGGGTCTGTTCCTGCGCTCGCGGCGGGACTCGGTCACGTCGGCCAACGCGATGAGCGAGGTCGCCGACTCGGGCGCTGCGGTCAAGGTGCCCCGCAAGCCCGGACCCACGCGTCGTCAGCGCCGTCTCGAGCGCGACAAGGCTGGGAAGGACGCCTGATGCTCATCAACTGGGAAGCCTTCCTCCACGTCTTCGTCGCCGCGATCGTCGGCGCATCGATCGTCGTGACCTTCTACTCGCTCGGCCTGCGACTGCTCGTCCGGGGTGGTCGCCCGCCGCTCGTCTCTCCGGCCGAATTCACGGACGCCATCACCGTGCTCACCGACAAGCAGAAGCGCCGGGCCGAGAAGGCGGTGGCCAAAGCGGCCAAGAAGAACCCGTTGAGCGAGGGGCAGAAGAGCGTCTCGCTGGTCGGCGCCTACCTGTGCTTCGCGGTGTGCGCCGCCGCCGTGCTCGGTGCGCTGCTGCTGATCCTCTTCAACCACTGACGTCTCGGGCGCGATGTCGGAGCCCCCTTTTAGGCTGAGGGCATGGCATCCGTGCAGTTCGGTCAACATGCGCCCGCGGCGCGCGTGATCCTCCATCTCAGCGACACCCACCTGCTGGGCGGCGACCGCCTGCTCGGCGACCGCTACGACACCGCGCTGCACCTTCGTCGCACGCTCGAGGCGGCCGCGGCGACGGGAGTGCGGCCGGATGCCGTGGTGTTCACCGGCGACCTCGCCGACCTCGGCGAACCCGAGGCCTACCGTGCTCTGCGCGACGCGGTCGAACCGTGGGCCGAGGGCCTCGGCGCGCCGGTGGTCTGGGTCGCCGGCAATCACGACGAACGCCCCGCTCTTCGTGAAGAACTCCTCGACGCCGAGCCGACCGAAGAACCCGTGACGGGTGTCTGGGATCTCGGCGGCCTGCGGCTGATCGCCCTGGACTCGACCGTCCCCGGCTGGCACCACGGCGATATCGACGCGGAGCAGCTCGAGTGGTTACGCGCAGAACTCGCGGAGCCGGCGCCGCTCGGCACGATCCTCGCGCTGCACCACCCGCCGCTTCCCACGCACATCCCCTTCTTCGACATCCTCGAGCTGCGCGACCAGTCGGGTCTCGCCGCAGCCATCGCCGGGAGCGACGTACGGGCGATCCTCGCGGGCCACCTGCACTACTCGACCTCGGGCACCTTCGCCGGAGTGCCGGTGAGCGTCGCCGCGGCTTCCTGCTACACGATGGACCTCGCGCGCCCCGGCGACGCGGTGAACGGGATGGATGCCGGACGCTCGTTCCACCTCGTCCATGTCTGGGACGACACGATCACCCACGCCGTCGTCCCCGTCGTCGACGTCGAGGCCTCGGGATTCTTCACTCCCGAGTGGACGGCGCGCATGGCGGCGCTGAGCCCCGAGGAGCGCCTCGAGGCGTTCTCGCGCAAACGCCCCTGAGGGGCGACGCTCACCGCGCGGCGCGGAGATGCCTGGCCGCCCCGTCCCGGGCCTGCGTACCGGATGCGGAGAGCGGAGACACGCCTGCGCGTTCCGGCGAACCGACCCGGTCTCGAGACGCGGCAATAGACGTCACGGAAGGTGTGGATCCGACGACCGGCCGCCGTGTCCACCGACCGGCAGTGCCGCCCTCGTTAGGCTCGTGGCATCCCTATTCGCCGTGACACCCACGAGGACTCCCACATGGCTTTGGACGCAATGACGCGCACCCGTACCGAGACCGACTCCCTCGGATCCCTCGAGATCCCCGCCGACGCGTATTGGGGGATCCACACCGCTCGTGCGCTCGAGAACTTCCCGATCGCCAAGCGCCCCATCTCGGTGTATCCCGACCTCGTGCGGGCGCTCGCGATGGTCAAGCAGGCCTCGGCTCGCGCCAATCGCGAGATCGGCGTGCTGGACCACGAGAAGGCCGACCTCATCGACCGCGCCGCGCAGCGCGTGATCGACGGCGAGTTCCACGACGAGTTCACCGTCGGCGTCATCCAGGGCGGGGCCGGCACCTCGACCAACATGAACGCCAACGAGGTGATCACCAACATCGCCCTCGAGCTGGCGGGACGGGAGAAGGGCGATTACGCCTTCCTCTCGCCGATCGACGATACGAACCGCAGCCAGTCGACCAACGACGTGTACCCCACGGCGATCAAGATCGGCCTCGCCCTGACCCTTCAGAGCCTGCTCGAAGAGCTCAAGCTCCTGCGGCAGTCCTTCCTGTCGAAGTCGGAGGAGTTCCACGACGTCCTCAAGGTGGGTCGTACGCAGCTGCAGGATGCCGTGCCGATGACGCTCGGCCAGGAGTTCCACGGCTTCGCGACCACCCTCGGCGAGGACTACAGCCGGCTCACCGAGAACGCCTACCTGCTCTACGAGATCAACATGGGCGCGACGGCCATCGGCACGGGGATCACCGCTCACGCGGGGTACGGGGGAGCGGTGCTCCGGCACCTGCGCGAGATCACCGGCCTCGACCTCGAGACGGCGACCGACCTCGTCGAGTCCACGAGCGACACGGGCGCTTTCATGTCGTTCTCGTCGTCGCTGAAGCGCAACGCGGTGAAACTGTCGAAGATCTGCAACGACCTGCGCCTGCTCTCGAGCGGCCCGCAGGCCGGTCTCGGCGAGATCAACCTCCCGGCGCGCCAGGCCGGCTCGAGCATCATGCCCGGCAAGGTCAATCCCGTGATCCCCGAGGTCGTGAACCAGGTCGCCTTCTCGGTGGTCGGCGCCGACATGACCGTCACGATGGCCGTCGAGAGCGGTCAGCTGCAGCTCAACGCCTTCGAGCCGGTCATCGCGCACTCGATCTACCAGTCGATCACGTGGATGCGGCAGGCGATGTGGACGCTCCGCGTCAACTGCGTCGACGGCATCACGGCCAACCGCGAGCGTCTCGGCGCGATGGTGGGCTCGTCGGTCGGCGTCGTCACGGCGCTGACGCCGTTCATCGGCTACGCCGCCGCGGCGGCCCTCGCCAAGACCGCGCTGCTCACGCACCGCAACGTCGCCGACCTGGTCGTCGAGGCCGGGCTCATGACGCGCGACGAGGTCATGAAGCAGATCTCTCCCGCCCGTCTCTCCGGTCTGCAGGCGGTGACGGCCGCGATCCCGATCGTGCGCGCAGCGGACAGCGTCGTCGAGGGCTGAGCGCTCGAGAACATCGAAGGGCCGGGACGCGATCGTCCCGGCCCTTCGCCGTGCGTGCCGACCTCAGTCGAGGATGCGGCAGTGAGTGGTCAGCTCGCCGATGCCGTCGATCCCGACGGTCACGGTCGAGCGGTCGCGCAGGAAGATCTGCGGGTCGCGCGAGTAACCGGCACCTCCGGGGCTGCCGGTGGAGATGAGGGTTCCGGGGAGCAGCGTCACCGACTCCGACAGCGTGTTGATGAGGGTCGCGACCGAGCGCACCATCTGGCCGGTGCTGGCATCCTGAACCGTGTGACCGTCGACGACGGTCCAGATGTGCAGGTCCTGCGGGTCGGGGATCTCGTCGGCGGTCACGACGAAGGGACCGGTGGGGGTGAAGCCGTCGAATGACTTGCAGCGCGACCACTGAGCCTCGGAGAACTGGATGTTGCGCGCGGTCACGTCGTTGACCACCGTGTAGCCCCAGACGTGGTCGAGCGCGTCCTCTTCGCTGATGTCGCGACCGGGGCGCCCGATGATGACGCCGAGCTCGGCTTCGTAGTCGACGGCCTCGCTCAGCGAACGCGGCCACGAGGTGGTCTCGCCGTGCGCGGTGAGCGAGTTCGGCCACAGCACGAAGACCGTGGGGCCGGCGTCGGTCTTCAGCCCCAGTTCTCCCGAGTGCGCCGCGTAGTTGAGGCCGACCGCGAGGATCGAGGGCGGTGCGAGCACCGCGGACGCGTACCGGATGCCGGAGAGCGGATGCCGCGGGGCACTCGTCGCGCCGTCGCGGACGCGGTCCAGCAGGTCGTCACCGCCGGCGATCAGCTCCTCGAGGGTGCTCGGGGCGCCGACGAAGAATTCGTCGACGAACGAGAACTCGTCGTCGTGGACGCTGACGAGACGGGGGGCTTCCGCCCCCTCCTGTGCACGGACGTGGGCGAAACGCATGCCTCCACGCTACCGGCCCCGGCGCGGTGGGGGTGTCCGCAAGCCCCGCAGGCCGGGTCGGAGGCCGCCCCTATGCTGTGCGCATGACCTTTCCCTCGCCGCTTTCGCAGCCCGGATCGGCCGACCCGCCCCGCATCTCGACGGCCCCTCAGTCGGCCGTCTCGGCGGCGCCGCCCCGCTCACGGCGGGGCGGTGTGGCGCTGTGGATCGTGGCGGTGCTCCTGGTGCCGCTGTTGGCCCTCCTGGTGCGCTACTTCACCGGCTTCCTCGGGACGGCGGCGTCGTTCGTCGGGCTCGTGCTCGCCGTGATCCCCTTCGTGATCGTCTGGTTCGCCGTGCGTTACATCGACCGATGGGAGCCCGAGCCGCGTCGCCTGCTCGTCTTCGCCGTGGCATGGGGTGCGATCGCCGCGGTGGCGATCGCGCTCGGCGTCGACCTCGTCATCACGTTGTTCGCCGGTCCGCAGCCGCCGGCGTTCAGCAGCGTCATCCAGGCACCGATCGTCGAAGAGGTCGCGAAGGGCCTCGGCGTACTGCTCATCTTCGCTCTCGCCCGCCGCGCCTTCGACGGTCCGGTCGACGGCATCGTCTACGGCGCTCTCATCGGGGCCGGCTTCGCCCTCACCGAGAACGTGCAGTACTTCGCCATCAGCTACCTCGAGGGCGGTCCGAGCCAGGTCGCGAGCACCTTCTTCCTGCGCGCCGTGCTCTCTCCTTTCGCGCACGTCATGTTCACGAGCGTCACCGGGTTCGCCTTCGGCCTGGCCGCCCGCCGGGGGCTGCGCACCGGCGCGGCGCTGCGGTACGGCGTCCCCGGGATCATCGGCGCGATCGTGCTCCACGCCCTGTGGAACGGCTCCGCCACGTTCTTCGACTTCTTCGAGCTGTACGCGGCGCTCCAGGTGCCGCTGTTCGTTCTGTTCCTGCTCGGCATCCTGGCCCTGCGCCGCGAAGAATCGCGACTCACGCGAGCGCGGCTGGGGGAGTACGCCGCGGCGGGGTGGTTCACCCCTCAAGAAGTCGACATGCTCGCCACCGCCCCGGGGCGGCGTTCCGCCCTGGCCTGGTCGCGGACACTGCCCGGAGACCGCTCCACGGTGATGAAGGGCTTCATCGCGGATGCCACGGCACTGGCCGCCGCGCGTCAGCGGACGCTGTCCGGACGCGACCCGCACGCCCCGGCCACCGAGCGGTATCTGCTCGAGCGCACGACGGCCGCGCGGGCGGCGCTGCTGCGTCCCTGACCCGGCGTCGCGACGGGGTCTTGACACCGTCTGAGGGGAGGAGCACCATCGATGTAGGCCAACTCAGCGCCCGGTAGACACGCAGGCATCGCCGCGGCACCGGGCGCTGAGTCTTTCTCGGGCAGGAATGTCCAGGGGGTTCGTGGGCGGCGCGTCCGTGCTTGGATGGAGTCATGACTGATCGCACCAAGCCGGAGTTCGATGCTCCCAGCGGCCCCGCCCCCTCCGACCTCGTCATCCGCGACATCATCGTCGGCGACGGCGATGAGGCGAAGCCCGGCGACACCGTCACCGTGCACTACGCCGGTGTCGAGTACGAGTCGGGTGAAGAGTTCGACTCCTCCTGGGGCCGGGGCGAGAGCATCCAGTTCCCCCTCCGCGGTCTGATCCAGGGCTGGCAGGACGGCATCCCGGGCATGAAGGTCGGCGGACGCCGCGAGCTCGTGATCCCGCCGCATCTCGCCTACGGACCCGCCGGTGGGCACTTCCTGGGTGGCAAGACCCTCATCTTCATCATCGACCTGCTGAAGGTTGGCTGATCGGGAGTTCTTCACCGAACATTCACGAACCCGAGGGGGCAGAGGCTCCCTCGGGTTCGTCATTTTCCTCGATCGTGGAATACATTCGTGTGAATGGGAGTTGGATCCCGGCAGGACGCCGATACGGCTCCCCAGACCTCTAGGAGTGACATGACCGACACCACCGCCCTCGACATCCCCGGCTACAAAGCAGGCACCTGGGTCCTCGACCCGTCGCACAGCGAGGTCACCTTCTCGGTGCGCCACATGATGATCTCGAAGGTCCGCGGCACCTTCGGCATGAAGAGCGCCACGATCGTCGCTCCCGAGAACCCCCTCGAGGCGACCGTCGAGGCTTCCGTCGACGTCACGTCGGTCGACACCAAGGACGAGGGGCGCGACCAGCACCTCCGTTCGGCGGAGTTCTTCGACGTCGAGACCTACCCGACGATGGACTTCCGCTCCACCGGCGTCCGCGTCGAAGACGGCGACTTCCTCGTCGACGGCAACCTCACCATCCGCGGCATCTCCAAGCCCGCGACCTTCTCGCTCGACTTCGGCGGCTTCGGCACCGACCCGTGGGGCAACTACAAGGCCGGCGCCACCGCGAAGACGGTCGTCAACCGCGAAGACTTCGGTCTCACCTGGAACGCCGCCCTCGAGACCGGCGGCGTGCTCGTCGGCAAGGACGTCACCATCGAGCTCGACCTGCAGCTCGCGCTCCAGGCGTGATCTTCCCGCAGCTCGCGCTGCGGACCTGACACATCGCGAAGGCCCCGGGTGCTCGGCATCCGGGGCCTTCGTCGTCGCCGCGGCACGGGTGGTCAGGTGCGGACGCGTCGGGGGAGACGGATCCGTTGCTGCACGAGCAGGATGCCCACGAACACCACCGCCGCGCCGACGGGTTCGTTCCACGAGATGCGCTCGCCCAGGATCAGGATGCCGAGAGCCACCCCGACCACCGGGGTGATGTACGTGACGGTCGAGGCGCGGGTCGGCCCCCAGGCGCGCAGGGTGTTCTGGTTCCAGACGTAGGCGATCCCGGTGCCGAGGACGCCGAGGGCGACGATGCTCCCGACGACCGGAAGGGTCAGCTGCATCGGCTCGGCCAGGATGAACGGCGACAGCAGCACCATGAACGCCGCCGCCGGCCCGATGTAGCCGAACGCGAAAGCGATGCCCGAGAGGCCGGTGTCGCCGAGGAAGCGGCGCATGTATGCGAGGCTGAAGCCGTAGCAGGCGGTGGCGCCCAGGAGGGCGATCTGCGCGATCGTGCTGTCGCCGACGGCGGCCACGGCGCCGGGGGCGATGATCACGACCACGCCCGCGATGCCCACCCCGATACCGATCAGCTGGCCGACCCGGAGTCTCTCGACGCGGAACACCGCCCACGCCATGATCGCCGTCATGATCGGCGTCGTCGCGTTGAAGATGCTCGCCAGGCCCGACGACACGTGCTGTTCGGCCCACGCGAACAGCAGGAACGGCACGACGCAGAAGCTCATCGAGAGTACGCACAGGTGCCCCCAGACGCGGCGGTCGCGGGGGAGGCGTTCACGACGGATCGCCACGATCGCCGCGAGCGCCAGGGCGCCGAACAGGAGCCGCCCGCCGGCGACCTGGGCCGGCGTCATGCCGGTCAGGGCCACCGCGATGAAGAGAAAGCTCGAGCCCCACACGATTCCGGTGAGGATGAACTGCACCGCGATCGAGAAGGGGGAGGGAGCGGGAGAGGGAGCCACGATTCCGACCCTAGGGCCGAGGTGCGACATCGCGTGGGCTTCGGTGATGCGACGTCCGTAATCCGCCGACGCTCGGCAGCCGGCGGGTTCCTCCGCCGCGTCAGGGCCGCGGGTCGAGGGCGTCGTACTGCCGGAATCGTGGGGAGAACCGCACGAGCGTGCCGACGAGGGCGAGGATCAGGATGCCGCCGAACAGGGGCGGAACCCAGAGGGCGGCGAGGGTCGCCAGGGTGCCGGCGTACAGGGCTCCGACGCGGGGGCCGCCGGCGACCACGACGATGAAGATCCCCTGGAGGCGGCCCCGCATGGCATCGGGAACGGCCGCCTGCATCATGGTGGACCGGTAGATGGCGCTGACGTTGTCTGCCGCTCCCGATACGGCGAGTACGACCGCGGCGAGGGCGATGAGCGCGACCGCCGCGTGGGTCTCGTCGACGAGCGCGGGACGCAGCCAGCCCAGGGTGGCGGCCAGCAGCACGAGCCCGAACAGACCGATCGATAGGCCGTAGGCCTGGATCGCGCGTTCGATGCCGAGCCCCTGTCGCCGCACGCGGCCGATCGGTCCCGAGAACAGGCTGGAGAAGAAAGCTCCGGCGGCGACGGCCGCCGTCAGGATCCCGGTCGTGATCGCCCCGCCGCCGAGCAGTACCGCTCCGATGGCCGGGAAGAGCGCGACCGGCTGTCCGAAGGTCATCGCGAGGATGTCGAGGATGTATTGCAGTCGGATGTTCGGAGCCCGCCGCAGGAAGCGCACGCCGTCGCGGAACGACTCGAGACCCGGACGCACGATCTCGCCCTCGGGGCGGAGCTTCGGCAGCGACCACAGACCGAGGAACAGCGAGGTCATCAACAGCACGTCGAGCGAGTAGGTCCAGGCGTAGCCGGCCACCGCGACGAGCACTCCCGCCAGGGCGGGGCCCGCCATCACCATGACCCCGACGGTGACCCCCTGCAGCGCGGCCGCGGCGGGCAGCAGATCGCGCGGGATGAGGCGGGGGGTGATCGCCGACTTGGTGGCCATGACGATCGAGTTGGCCGCGGAGTTCACCACACTCAGCGCGAAGAGCCAGGCCACGGTCTCGAGCCCCGTCCAGGCGAGCACGGCGAGCAGCGCCGTCGAGACGAAGGTGACGACCGCGGCGAGCAGGGCGACCGTGCGTCGGTCGAAGGCGTCGGCGAGCATGCCGCCGTAGAGTCCCGCCGCGACCATGGGGAGCAATCCCGCGACGGCGATCATCGACACCGCGAAGGTGCTCTGCGTGAGCTCGAACACGTGGAGCATGACGGCCACGACCGTCAGCTGGCCGCCGAGTCCGGCGAGCGTCGACCCGATCCACAGGCGCGCGAAGGCGGGAGAGGTGGTGAGGGGGCGCAGGTCGATGAACGCTGCGCGGGCGCCACGGCGCGGTGGTGCCGCGGGATCGGTCTTACTCACGGATCGAGGCTACGCCAGGCCTTCGACACCGCGATCGCCGCTCGGCGGCGGCTCCCGGCATCCGGAGTCCTCCGAGAACATCACCGCAGGGCCGGGTTCGGTCTGACTCGACCGGTGCGGTTCGGGCATCCCGATGCTGGTAGACTCATGCGGTTGCCGTTCGATCGGCCGCGGATAAAGAGAGCTCGCACATTGTGTGACGGGCGCCGCGCAATGAGAAGGAAGGGGATCCCATCTATGGCACTCGAAGCAGACGTCAAGAAGGCGATCATCGAAGAGTACGCGACGCACCCCGGTGACACCGGATCCCCCGAGGTGCAGGTCGCGATGATGACGCAGCGCATCAAGGACCTCACCGAGCACCTCAAGATCCACAAGCACGATCACCACTCGCGCCGTGGGCTCTTCCTGCTCGTCGGTCAGCGCCGCCGCCTGCTGGGTTACCTGCAGGACGTCGACATCAACCGTTACCGCTCGCTCATCGAGCGTCTCGGTCTGCGTCGCTAATCGCACCAGCGTTCTATCGCGCAAAACATTCTTGGAAGGCCGCCCCACGGTGTGGGGCGGCCTTCGTCATTCCCGGATGCCGTGGCCCCGTGGCGCGTGCTCGTCGTCGCGTCTCGATGCGCGGGCGTTGCGCGGCCACGTGCACCGGGTTGCACGCATAAACGCGATCGGCGCCCATAAACGCGGTGTGCACGCGTTTATGGGCGCCAACGGTGTTTATGCGTGGCCCTGCGGCCCTGGGTCCACGGTCCGGCGGCCGCGCGGCCCTGCGACCCGCGGCCACGCGAGCGGTCGCGGGCGCCGGCCACGCGGTGGGCGGGTCAGGATGCCGCGCGCGCGGCGAGCAGGTCGGAATGCCAGCGCTCCGCCACATCGGGGTGTGCACGCAAGCGCGACTTGAGGGCGTTCTCGCCGTAGGTGGCGTGGATGGGGTTGGTGGGGTCGTCTTCGACGCCGCGGGCTTCGGCGGCGAGCTCGGCCGGCAACTCGATGATCGGCAGACGCGCATCCAGAGCGGGGTTGAAGAAGAACGGCACGGAGATGCGCTCGTCGGGGAAACGCGGCGAGATCACGCGGTGGTTCGTCGCGCGCAGGTACCCCTGGGTGGCGTACTCGAGCAGCTCTCCGATGTTGACGACGAAGGCGCCGGAGACCGGGGGAGCGTCGACCCACTCTCCCTCGCGCTCGACCTGCAGGCCGCCCTTGCCGGGCTCGACCCAGAGCAGGGTGAGGACGCCGGAGTCCTTGTGGGCACCGACGCCTTGCTGGGGCGTGGGGTCGTCTTTGCCGGGGTAGCGGACGATCTTGATCAGGGTCTGCGGGTCGCCGAAGTGGCGGTCGAAGTACTGCTCCTCCGCGCCGAGGGCGAGCGCCCACGCGCGCAGCAGCTTGCGGGCGACGCCGGTGAGGTGATCGTGCCACTCGGTGACGACGTCTTTGAGCTCGGGCTGCGCCGACGGCCACAGGTTCGGGCCGATGAGCCGGTTGTATCCCGGACCGTCGGGGTCGTCGATCGCGTCGCGCTCGGGACCGATGTCGATCTGCTCGCGCCAGTCGACGCGACCCTGGGTGCGCTCGCCGCCGACGCGGGTGTAGCCGCGGAAGTGCGGGCTCGTGACGTTCTCGATCGAGAACTTCTCGGCCTCGGGGAGCGCGAAGAAGTCCGTGGCCGCCTGCAGCAGGCGCGCCTCCAGCTCGGGGCTCACGCCGGTGCCGGTGAGGTAGAAGAAGCCGACGTCGTGGGTCGCGGCGCGCAGCTCGTCGCGGAAGCGGGCGGCGGCATCCGGGCCCTGGTCGAGGAGCGACAGGTCGAGCACGGGGAGGTTCAGGTCGGACATGCGTCGAGGCTAGATCGTCGCCCCCGGTGCACACCGGAATGTTGCCGAGGGTTACCGACGGCACCTCTTCGCGAGCCGAGGCCGATCAATCCCCGCCGATCGGCGGGGTGCGAATCGTCCCGGGACTTGCGTAATGTGTGCTGGTCAGGTGAGGCTGTCCTTACCTACCCGCAGCGCCGCGGCTCCACCCGAGAATCGAAAGTCGGAACACCCGCCCGTGCTCGCCACCTTCCTCATCGGCCTTCGCGAAGGCCTCGAAGCCGCTCTCGTCGTCGGCATCCTCGTCGCCTACCTCACGCGTATCGACCGGCGCGACGCCCTGCCGCGCCTGTGGGCGGGTGTCGGGCTCGCCGTCGCCCTCGCTCTGGCCATCGGTGCGGTGTTCACCTTCGGCGCGTACATGCTCACGTTCGAAGCGCAGGAGCTGCTCGGCGGCGGTCTTTCGCTGCTGGCCGTGGCCATGGTCACGTGGATGATCTTCTGGATGCAACGCGCCGGACGCACGCTCAAGGCCGGCCTCGAGGGCGGTGTCGACAAGGCGCTGCGCGGCGGCGTCTGGGCGCTCGTGGCGATCGGTTTCGTCTCGGTCGCACGCGAGGGGGTCGAGACGACGCTGTTGCTGTGGTCGATGGTGCAGTCTTTCGGCGACGCCCCGACAGCCCTCCTCGGGGCTCTGCTCGGACTGGCCGCGGCGGTCGTGCTCGGCTGGCTCATCGCTCGCGGAATGCTGCGCCTCGACCTCTCGCGTTTCTTCACGTGGACCGGAGGATTCCTCGTCGTGGTGGCCGCGGGCGTGCTCGCGTACGCGTTCCACGACCTGCAGGAGGCCGGTGCGCTCCCCGGTCCCTTCGGCGCCGGCGCCCCCGTCGATGCGGCGACGGGTCTGGTGGCCACCGGCTGGGCGGGCCTGCCCTTCGGCTGGGCGTTCGACGTGTCGGGGGTGATCGCCCCCGGCGGCCCTCTCGCTGCTCTTCTGCAGGCCACCATCGGCTTCATGCCTCAGATGACGTGGCTGCAGGTCATCGCGTGGACTGCGTACGTCGCGATCGTCGTGCCCCTCTTCGTGCGGGGTGTCCGCGCCAACGGACGGTCTCGTCGCGCCGCGAAAGCCGCGCCCGCTGCCGCGGACACCGCCGCGCCCGCTGCCGCGGACACCGCCGCGCCCTCGACCCCCGACGCGGCGACCGCCGCACCGTAGACCCCCGACGCCGCGCGCGTGCCCGACGCCGTGGCATCCACCCCTCCTTCCGAACGGAGCATCATGAACCCGACTCGCCTCCTCGCGGCCACGGCCGTGGCCGGCGCGGCCGTCCTCGTCCTCTCCGGTTGCGTCGCCAAGTCCGACGCCGCCGCCTCCGGAGCTCTCTCGGTCACCTCGACCGACGACGGGTGCGCCGTGTCGTCGGCCAGTGCGCCCAGCGGCACCGTCGCCTTCGACGTCAGCAACAAGACCGACCAGGTCACGGAGTTCTACCTGCTGGCATCCGACGGTCTGCGCATCGTCGGCGAGGTGGAGAACGTCGCGCCCGGCGCCTCGCGCAACCTCACGGTCGTCGCGCAGCCCGGCGACTACTTCACCCTCTGCAAGCCGGGCATGGTCGGCGACGGTGTCGGCAAGGCGAGCTTCTCGGTGACCGGAGACGCGGTCGCCGTCGATGGTCCCGACGCCGAGCAGAAGCAGCAGGCGGTCGACCTCTACGCGGCGTTCGTGAAGGATCAGGTCGGCCAGCTCCTTCCCGCGGTGCAGACCTTCTCCGCTGCGTACGAGTCGGGCGACGACGCCGCCGCGCGTGAGCAGTTCCCGCGCGTGCGGGCGTTCTACGAGCGCATCGAGCCGATCGCCGAGGCACTGGGCGACCTCGACCCGCGCATCGACTACCGCGAGGTCGACGCGGTGGCCGAGGGGCTCGACTGGACCGGATTCCATCGCATCGAGAAAGATCTCTGGGTTCCCGCGCAGGATGCGCTGAACGCCGACGGGGAGACCCCGGCCTGGAAGAATTGGGCGCCCTCGACCCCCGCCGAGCGCGCGACGTACGGCGACAAGCTCGTCGCCGACACCCAGGAACTATACGACTACGTGCACTCCGACGCCTTCGTTCAGGCACTGGACGCGCAGGGTGTCGCGGGCATCTCGAATGGCGCGATCTCGCTGCTCGACGAGGTGGCCACCGGCAAGATCAGCGGCGAGGAGGACTGGTGGTCGGGCACCGACCTCAACGATTTCGCGGCGAACGTCGAGGGCTCGAAGATGGCGTTCTCGCTCGTGCGCGACTTCGCCGACTCGAAGGGCGACAAGGGCACCGCGCTGGTGACCCGCATCGACGGCGGCTACGCCGACCTCGAGGCCGCCCTCGCGAAGTACGGTTCGCTCGACGCCGGCTTCGTTCCCTACAGCCAGATCACCGAGGCCGACAAGCGACAGCTCACCGACCTCATCAACGCCCTCGCCGAGCCGCTGTCGCAGCTCACGGTGACGATCCTGGAGTGAGCGTGAGCGACGCGGAGAAGACCTCGGACGAGAAGGCCTCGGATGCCACGGGCCTCTCGCGCCGCGGACTGATGGGGCTGGCGCTCGGCGCCGGCGCCACGGGACTCGTCGTGGGTGCCGGTGGCGGCCTCGTCGGCGGGCAGGCCTACGCCCTCGAGCAGCAGAAGGCGATGAGGGATGCCGCGGCGGCGACGACCGGCATCCATCAACCCGGGATCACGACGCCGGTGCAGGAGCACTTGCACTTCGCGGCGTACGACATGATGGCGCGCACCACCCGCGACGACCTCGCCGAGCTGCTGTCGGACTGGACCTACGCCGCCACTCGCATGATGCAGGGGCTCGAGGTCACCGCCACGGGAGCCGTCGGTGGATCTCCCGAGGCGCCGCCGGACGACACGGGGGAGGCTCTCGGGCTTCCCGCGAGCAACCTCACGATCACCTTCGGCTTCGGCCCCTCGCTGTTCGATGCGCGTTTCGGCCTGGAAGATCAGCGACCCGACGGGCTCGAGCGACTCCCGGCCTTCCTCGGCGACGACCTCGACCCGCTGCGATCCGACGGCGACCTCTGCATCCAGGCCTGCGCCGATGACCCCCAGGTGGCCGTCCACGCAATCCGCAACCTCAGCCGCATCGCCTTCGGGCGCGCCACGATCCGCTGGTCGCAGCTCGGATTCGGTCGCACCTCGAAGACGACGTCCGAGCAGACGACTCCGCGGAACCTGTTCGGCTTCAAGGACGGAACGGCCAACATCCTCGCCGACGACACGGCCGCCCTCGACGAGAACGTCTGGGTGTCGGCATCCGAGGGTCCGGCGTGGCTTGCGGGCGGGTCGTATCTCGTCGCGCGGCGTATCTCGATGCTCATCGAGACGTGGGATCGCACGCGGTTGGCCGAGCAGGATCGCGTGATCGGGCGCGACAAGGCGAAAGGGGCTCCCCTCTCGGGCGGTGACGAGTTCACCGCGCCCGACTTCGCGGCGACGGGTTCGGCGGGAGCCCCGGCGATCGATCCGCGCAGTCACGTGCGGCGCGCGCACCCCGACACGAACGGGGGCATCCGGCTCCTCCGGCGCGGCTACAACTTCGTGGACGGCACGACCGACCTCGGTCGGCTGAACGCGGGTCTGTTCTTCTTGTCGTTCCAGAAGAGCCCGCAGCGATACATCACGGTGCAGAAGGCCCTGTCGACGGATGCCATGAACGAGTACGTGCGCCATGTCGGCTCGGGGCTGTGGGCGGTGCCCCCCGCTCCGGCCGCGGGCTCATCGGTGGGCGCCGGGTTGCTCGGCTCCTGACGGGCGGGCGCGGACACGTGGGCCCTGACGCGTCGGTCCGGACGCGGGGTCCCGGGTGTGTGGGCCCCGAGGCGGGCGCGGAATAAAGACCGGCCCTGTGCGTTCTCCCATGTATATTCAGATGCATACAAACAGGAGGCGCATCATGAGTGAGACGAGCAACTGGCCCGGAATGCAGTTCGGTGTCATGACGGTGAGCGACATCACCCAGGACCCCACCACGGGCAAGACGCCGAGCGAGGCTCAGCGCATCAAGGACACCCTCACGATCGCCAAGCACACCGAGGAGGTGGGCCTCGACGTCTTCGCCCTCGGCGAGCACCACAATCCGCCGTTCTGGTCGTCGTCGCCCACGACGACGCTCGCGTACATCGCGGCCCAGACCGAGCGCCTGATCCTCACGACGTCGACGACCCTCATCACCACGAACGACCCGGTGAAGATCGCCGAGGACTTCGCGATGCTGCAGCACGTGTCGGGCGGTCGCGCCGACCTCATGCTCGGCCGCGGCAACACCGGCCCGGTCTACCCCTGGTTCGGCAAGGACATCCGTCAGGGCCTGCCGCTCACCATCGAGAACTACGACCTGCTGCACAAGCTGTGGCGCGAGGACGTCGTCGACTGGGAGGGGAAGTTCCGCACGCCCCTGCAGGGCTTCACCTCGACGCCGCGCCCCCTCGACGGTGTGCCCCCGTTCGTGTGGCACGGCTCGATCCGCACTCCCGAGATCGCCGAGCAGGCCGCGTATTACGGCAACGGATTCTTCGCGAACAACATCTTCTGGCCGAAGGAGCACTACCAGCGCCTCATCACGCTGTATCGCGAGCGCTTCGCGCACTACGGTCACGGCACGCCCCAGCAGGCGATCGTCGGCCTCGGCGGCCAGGTGTTCATGCGTGCGAACTCGCAGGACGCGGTGCGCGAATTCCGTCCGTACTTCGACAACGCGCCCGTCTACGGGCACGGCCCGAGCCTCGAGGACTTCAGCGAGATGACCCCGCTGACGGTCGGATCGCCGCAGCAGATCATCGACCGCTACGCCGCGATGCGCGAGACGTTCGGCGACTACCAGCGCCAGCTGTTCCTCATCGACCACGCGGGTCTTCCCACCAAGACCGTGCTGGAGCAGCTCGACATCCTCGGTTCCGAGGTCGTGCCGGTGCTGCGCAAGGAACTGCAGGTGAACCGTCCGGTCGAGGTGCCCGACGCCCCGACGCACGCGAACCAGGTCGAGAAGATCTATGCCGGTGCCGTTCCGCGGCAAGCCGTCCCCGGGGCGAACCGCGGCGACAACATGGTCGCGGGTAGCCCGTACCAGGACGCCGCCCCGCGCTCGGGCAGCGCCTTCGGTGCCGCCGCGACCAAGGTCGGTGCCTGACATGGCCGCCCGCCGTATCGCGGTCGTGACCGCGGGCCTGTCGACCCCGTCGTCCACGCGTATGCTCGGCGACCGGCTCGCCCACGCGGCTCTCGCCGAGTTGCGCGAGCGCGGGATCGACGCCACGAGCGACGTGTTCGAGCTGCGCGACTATGCGCACGACCTCACCGACAACCTGCTCACCGGTTTCGCGCCCGCGCCGCTGGAGCAGATGATCAACACGGTCGTCTCGGCCGACGGCATCATCGCGGTCACGCCGATCTTCTCGACGAGCTACTCGGGCCTGTTCAAGTCGTTCATCGACGTCCTCGACCCGCAGGCGCTCAGCGGAATCCCGGTGCTGATCGGCGCGAACGCCGGCACGGCTCGGCACTCGCTCGCGATCGACTACGCGATCCGCCCGCTCTTCACCTACCTTCACGCCAACCCCGTGCCGACCGGTGTGTTCGCGGCATCCAGCGACTGGGGCGCGAACGCCGACGAGGTCGCCCCGCTCGGTTCCCGCGTCGAGCGCGGCGCCCGGGAGTTCGCGGATGCCATCGCGGCCCGCGAGCCCGTGCGCGACGCCGATCCGTTCGATCCGTCGTCGTACCTCGGAGAGGGGCGTTCGTTCGGTCATCTGTTGGGTGGCCTGTCGGGGGAGTGATCCGCGACCGAAGCCCCGTCGCCCGTGTGGCGGCGGGGCTTCGTCGTGCGGGGGCCGCACCTCCGCGGCGGGTCGGTGCGGGGGATCCGTGGCGGTGGGGTGCCGGCATCCGCATCTGTCGGGTGCATCCGAACGTGTGGCGACGGGCCGTGCGGCGGGGCGTCCCCGCACAGACCTAGGGTGGGAACCGAGCAGAGGGAGTCGACATGGATGCCGCGCAGTGGGACGAGCGATACCGCGCCTCCGCCGGGGGAGTGTGGGCCACCCAGCCGCCCGCCGTCGTGCGGGAGATCGCGGCGACGCTCTCCCCGGGAACGGCCATCGACGTCGCCACCGGCGACGGACGCACCGCGCTGTGGCTCGCCGGACGCGGCTGGGCGTGCACGGGCATCGACTTCTCGAGCGCAGGTCTCGCGCTCGCCGCCGCGCGCCCCGGAGGCGACGCGGTCACCTGGACCACCGCGGACGTCCATGACTGGGAGCCTGCGGCGCCCGTCGATCTGGTCGTCTCGTGCTATCTGCACCTGCCCGATAGCGCGGCGGCCGTCGCGAGGATCGCCGACTGGGTGGCCCCCGGCGGGACCCTGGTCGTCCTCGGCCATGACGTCGAGAACATCGCCGCGGGAGGCCACGGCCCGACCGACCCGACGATCCTGTATACGCCCGAGCTGCTGCGGGGTGCGCTCGACGAGCGGTTCCGCATCGAGCGGTGCGAGCGGGTCACCCGCACCAGCGCGGACGCCGAGCTGCGTGACGGACACCCCACCGCGGCGGTCGACACGCTGTTGCACGCGGTGCGGGAGTGAATCGGTAGACGACATCGGGGGCGAGAAGAGGGGAGACCCTGTCGAAGTCGTGCGTGTTCGTCGCCGCGATGAGGTCCGCGAGGGCGCGGGCCGCGGGTGTCTGCTCTTTCATGTCACGCCTCCCGTGTCTGGCTGCCACCTCGGGTCCCGCCTCACAGCTCGATCTCCTGCACGCTCCGCAGCTCCCGTGCGGCGATCGGGCGCAGCCCGCGTCGGATGAACGTGTCGGCAGCGGCCAGGGCGCCGACGTCGATACGTGCCGCTGTCGCGATGTCGGCGATCGGCGCCTGGAACGTGCGGAACGCCCCGAGCGGCGGCACCGTCAGCCCCTGGCGCGTGTCGACGAGCGCGGTCTGATCGAGCACGAAACCGGCCGCGGCCAGCGTCTCGCCCTGCCGCCACGCCGCGATCTTCCAGAACCGCAGCGGCACCTGGATGCCGCGGTACGGCGGATCGTCGTCGTCGAGCACCGGTGCCGTGAACACCGCCAGCCGCTGATCGGTGGTCTCGGCGTAGGACAGGACGTGGTCTTCGAGCCCGAGCCACAGTTCTTTCGACTGGTTGAACCCGGCCGCTTGCGGCGCGGCGTTCGTGTAGAAGAACGTCGCCTCGGAGGCATCCCGAGCCTCGGCTGCGGAGCCCCAGCCGGGATCGCGGCGGCGCACCAGGTGACCGCGGTCGAGGTCGTTGCGGCTGTACACCTCGGGTCCGGCCTGCGCGTCGTCAGGCACGCGCGGGTCGAGACGCCAATCGCCCGTCCGCGGTTGCTCGCGCAGGGTCGCGCCGTCGATCACGACGCCGGTGACCGCCGCGAATCGGCGCCGTTCGTCGAGCAGCACCGAGAATCTCGGATAGTCGAGCCGCGTGGTCGCCGCGGCGGGCGCGGGAAGCAGCAGGGGGATGCCGAGGAAGTCCGGATCGTAGCCGTCGCTCATACCTCCATCGTGCCGGTGACATCCGACATCGCGACAGACTGGGGCGATGGAACAGCTCGTGAAGACCCGCGCCGACGCGCCCGCCGGATTCTTCGCCGCGGAAGCCGCGGGGCTGCGGTGGCTCGCGGCGGCCGGGGGAGCGCGTATCGCGCGGGTCATCGCCGTCGGCGACGACCGGATCGCCCTCGAGCGCATCGCGGAGGCCGCGCCGATGCGCGCGGCGGCGGCGGACTTCGGGGCGGCGCTCGCCGCGACCCACACGGCCGGGGCCGACGCCTTCGGCTCACCGCCGCCCGGATGGGAGGGGGACGTCTTCATCGGCCGGCGCCCGCAACCCGCGCGTCCCGAACCGACCTGGGGTGCGTTCTACGCGGCTCAACGCGTGGAGCCGTTCGTGCCCATCGCGGTCGCGGCGGGCAACCTGTCGGCATCCGGTGCCGAGGTCGTCCGACGGGCGTGCGCCCTGATCGCCGACGGCGCCTTCGACGACGACGAACCGCCCGCCCGCCTGCACGGCGACCTGTGGGCGGGCAACGTGCTCTGGGCTGCGGAGGGCGTCGTGCTGATCGACCCCGCGGCGCACGGCGGGCATCGCGAGACCGACCTCGCGATGCTGGAGCTGTTCGGGTGTCCGTTCCTCGACGACATCCTTGCCGCGTACGACACCGCACACCCCCTGCGGGAGGGATGGCGGGCCCGTGTGCCGCTCCATCAGCTGCACCCGCTCGCGGTGCACGCGGCGGGCCACGGCGCTTCGTACGGGCGGGCGCTCGTCCGTGCCGCGGAGCGGACGATCGCGTTGACGTGAGGCGCGCGAAGTCCTCGTATTGAGAAGCGTTATCAATATGATGGATGCCATGACGTCACCCGTCTTTCCCTTCACCGCCGTCGTCGGTCAGGACGGTCTGCGACACGCTCTCACGCTCTGCGCCGTCGATCCGGCAGTGGGAGGCGTGCTGGCGCTGGGCGACCGCGGAACGGGGAAGTCGACGACCGTGCGCGGGCTCGCTCAACTGCTCGCGCGGGAGGACCTCGACATGCCGGTCGTCGACCTGCCGCTCGGGGCGAGCGAAGACCGCGTGCTCGGATCGCTCGACATCGACCGGGCGCTCCGCGGTGAGATCGCCTATGCACCGGGCCTGCTCGCGGCGGCGCACGGCGGCATCCTGTACATCGACGAGGTCAATCTGCTCGACGACTACCTCGTCGACCTGCTGCTCGACGTCGCCGCCTCGGGGGTGAACACCGTCGAGCGCGACGGCATCAGTCACACGCACCCCGCGCGGTTCGTGCTCGTGGGCAGCGGCAATCCCGAGGAGGGCGAGCTGCGCCCCCAGCTGGAGGACCGCTTCGGACTGTCGACGCCGGTCGCGACGATCCGCGACGTCGAGCAGCGGTGGGAGATCGTGCGCCGACGCTTGGCGTTCGAGCGCGATCCGCGCGGGTTCCTCGCGGAGTGGGCCGAGCGGGAGGAACGTCTCGCCGCGCGGATCCGCCTCGCTCGTGACCGGTGCGCCGACGTCGACCTCGAAGACGACCTGCTCGAGGCCGCCGTCCGCCTCTGCGTCGACGCGGGAGCGGTGGGGCACCGCGCGGAACTCGTCCTCGTGCGGGCCGCCCGGGCGGCCGCGGCGCTCGCGGGACGCCCCGCGGTCACCGTCCACGACCTCGCCGCCGTGGCGGTTCCCGCTCTGCAGCACCGCACTCCCCGCACCGCCCTCGAGCCGGTATCGGCCGCCGCCGCCCGCGTGCGGGTCGCCGCGACCGCGGTGCTGGGGCGGCGCGTTGCCTGAGACGCGCATCGCTTCCCCCGATCGCTCCGTCGCCGCGACCGGCTCGCGCGCCGATGGTGGGGTGGCAGAGCTCCGCGCGGAGATCGCGGGAGACATCCCCCTCGCGCCCGCTGCTCACGCGGTGATCGAGGCGTGGCGCTCCGGTGCTCCGTTCGGTCTCGCACTGACGGGTGACCCCCAGCGCGCCGAGGAGGTCTTCCGCTCTCTGCGTCCGCAGGCCACCCGGGTCGTTCGGCGAGCGGATGCGGACGCGCCGTCCCCGGAGACCGCCCGGGTCCTCGCGCTGTGCCTCGAGGGGGCGACGCTGCCCCCCACCGTGCGCCGCCTCTGCACCGCCGTCGTCGACGTGGGCGGACGAGTGGCACCGGGGCGGAGGCCGGCGGGCGAGGACGAAGCGGGGCTGTGGCGTCGTGTGATCAGGGTGCTGGCGGCGCACGGTGTGCGCGACGGAGCGATCGACGTCGCGGCCTGCGTCCTGGCATCCACCCTCGTCGCGGAGGGATGGAAAGGCGACCCCGTCACCCTCGTGCGCGCGATGGTCGCCGTCCCCCATGGGCGGGCGATGTGGCCGAACGGCGACAGCGACGGCGGAGGGGCGGACGGCGCGTCGGATGAGGAGCCGGACGGGACGGTTGCCGGTGACCCGTCCGGTGCGTCGACGGCGGCCTCGGAAGGGGATGCCGCCGACGACGGCGAGGGAGAGACGGGGCCGGGAGGGAGCAGAGGCGAGGAGCAGCCCGCGGATGCGCGTGAAACCGCCGCGCCCGAGGCCGGCGACGGCGAAGAAGACGCGTCGGCGGACCCGGATCCCGCGACCGACGAGGCCGCGGAGGAAGTTCCCGACGCCTCCGCTGAGGACGGCGGCGAGGCGCTCCACGAGGCGGGCGACCCGCGTGCCCCGACGTCCGAAGCCGCGCCCGCCACCGCGTCGGCCGACGGGGCGCCCGAAGCCGGTGTGGTGACCCACGATCCCGACGAGAACCCCTTCGCGCGTGCCGTCGCGCTCGCCGACCCCACTTTGAGCGACACCGTGGTGCGAGCGACGGTGCGGGCGGGGCGGAGCGCCCGTCGCGGTGCGACGCGGGCGGGCGGCGGTCGGGGCCGGCCCGGTCGCGTCGTCGCCCTGGAGAGGGCGGGCGGGCGCATCGCGATCCTCCCCACGCTGCAACGTGCTCTGCGCCGGCACGCGACGACCGGCGCGACGGGCGAGCTCGCCCTCGATCGCGACGACCTACGCGGGCGTCTGCGGAACGAGCCCACGGCATCGCACACGGTGATCGTGGTCGACGGCTCGTCGTCGATGGGAACGGCCGGAGCCGCGCACGCGCGCCGCGTCGCGGACGCTGCCCTCGCGCACGTGTACCGGGACCGGGGCGACGTGAGCATCGTGCTCGCGGCCGGGTCGTTCTCGCGTGTGGTGCAGCAACGGACCGCCCGGACATCCCGCGCCCGCGCGGCTCTCGAGCGCGCGAGCGCCGAGGGCGGGGGAGGCACACCCCTCGCGGATGCCGTGAGGTGCGCTCTGGAGCAGTTCGGGGACGCACCGCGCGAGCGCTGCCGTCTCGTGATCGTGAGCGATGGTCACGCGACGGTCGACCTCGTCGGACGCGCAGACCCGTCGACCGCGACGGCCGATCTTCGCGCCGAGCTCGATCGCGCGACGGCGCGCGCCGCGCGCACCGTGTTCGTACCGCTCGATCCCCGCGGGTGGGCACCGCTGGAACGCACGCTCGCCCCGTTCCGCGCCGCGGGAGTCACGGTCTCTCCGGGCTGAACGACGAGGGGCCCGGGCCGAGGCATCCCGGCCTCGCATCCGCGCCCACCGGCGCGGCCGTCACGCCTCGACGCTCGACCGGCGTCGCGCCCGCCGCGCCAGCACGAGATCGATGCCCACGCCGATCCCGACCGCGACGACGATCGACACGACGACCGCGACCACCGGTCCGCCCGGCACGACCGCGGCTACGACCGCACCGATCACTGCCTGGTACGCCGCCCACGCCAGAGCCGCCAGCGCCGCGACGCCGAGGTAGCGCACCGGATTCACCCGCGCGGCCCCCGCCGCGAGATTGACGGCGAGCCGAGCGAAGGGCACGAACCGCGCCGTGAACAGCACGACGGCGGCGTTGCGCTCGAGGCGCGCCCGGGCCCACTCGAGCGCCGCGCGCACGCGGGGTCCGCGCATCCACGCCCAGCGTTCGACGCCGACGATGCGCCCCACCAGATAGCAACAGGCGTCTCCCGCGAAAGCGGCGAGCCCCGCGACCACGATGACTCCGGCCAACGGCGGCGTCCCGTGCGACACCGCCAACGCACCGAACGCCGTCACCGCGGCCTCTCCCGGCACGACGACCAGGAACGCGTCGGCGAACACGAGCGCCGCCATGCCGAGCAGGGCCCAGGGGCTCGCCGCGATCGCCTGCAGCCAGGCGTCGACTCCGTCCATTCCGTCACTCTCCGCCGCCGATCGAGACGCCCCGCCGACGCGGCGGTGACCCCCAGGAGAGCATCCGGTGAACATCGCGAACGTCGGGCTCCCCGAGCTCCCGTGATGCCGATGCGCACCCCACCCTGGTCACGTGAGAGTCGCGCTGCTGGCCGAATCCTTCCTCCCGCACATGAACGGGGTCACCGGTTCCGTCCTCCATGTCCTGCGCCATCTGGCCGAGGCGGGACACGAGACGCTCGTGATCGCCCCCAAGTCCGGCGACGTCACCGCCGACCTGCACGGAGCCCGCACCGAGCTGCTGCGCTCCGTGCCGCTGCCGTCGTACCCCGAGGTGCGTGTCGTGTTCGCCCGCGCCGCACGCCTGGGCGCGCTGCTGCGCGATTTCGATCCCGACGTCGTGCACCTGGCATCGCCCTTCGTCCTCGGCTGGCAGGGGCTGGCCGCCGCCGACGCGCTCAAGATCCCCTCGGTCGCGGTGTACCAGACCGATGTCGTCGCCTATTCGCAGAAGTACGGCCTTCCGCACGCCACAGCCCTGGTCGCGGGGCACGTCTCGCGCCTGCACCGCCGCGCGACCCTCACGCTCGCCCCCTCGTCGGCCTCGACCCGGCAGCTCGAGGAGCTCGGGGTCGACCGCATCCGCCGGTGGGGCAGGGGAGTGGATGCCGTGCGTTTCGCCCCCGAGCACCGCGACGACGCGTGGCGCGCGCGGATCGCCCCGAACGGCGAACGCATCATCGGCTACGTGGGCCGCCTCGCCCCCGAGAAGCAGGTCGACGACCTGCGCACCCTCGCCGATCTGCCCGGTACGCGCCTGGTGATCGTGGGTGACGGACCGTCGCGTCCCGCTTTGGAGAAGGCGATCCCGGATGCCGTGTTCACCGGCCACCTGGGCGGTTCGCAGCTCGCATCGACCCTTGCGGGCTTCGATGTGTTCGTCCATCCGGGGGAGAGCGAGACGTTCGGCCAGACCATTCAGGAGGCGCTTGCGAGCGGTGTCCCGGTCGTCGCCACCGGGGTCGGCGGACCGCTGGATCTCGTGCGTTCGAGCGTGGACGGGTGGTTGTACAGACCCGGCGACCTCGGCGATCTGCGGACGCGCGTGGCGGACCTCGTGGGAGACGAGGCGAAGCGTCGAGCCTTCGCGCGCGCGGCGCGCGGTTCGGTGGAGGGTCGGACGTGGTCGGCGCTGACCGGGGCGCTGATCGAGCACTACCACGACGCGGTGGCCCTCCGTCGCGTCGACGACAGTCTGCTGCGGCGCACGAGCCCGCGACCGGCGGGCACCGCGACTTCCCGGACCCGGGGGCAGTGGACGCGCTTCGTGGCGCTGGGCGACTCGCTCACGGAGGGGCTGTGCGACGCGTCGCGCATGCCGTCGGGCCAGTTCCGCGGGTGGGCCGACCGCCTCGCCGAGCTGCTCGCGGGCACGACGGATCAGGGGCCGTTCCGCTACGCGAACCTCGCCGTGCGAAGCCGGCGGGTGCGGCATCTGATCGATGAGCAGATCCCGGCCGCGCTCGAGTTGAAGCCCGATCTCGTGTCGATCCTCATCGGGGCGAACGATCTCGTCGGTCCCGCCCCCGTGCTGCCGGCGCTGGTGTCCGAGGTCGAGTCGGCGGTGCGGGCGCTTCGTCGCGGCGGCGCGGACGTGCTGCTGGTCACGACGTTCCTTCCGCAGCGGCCCGCGGCCCGCATCTTCGCTCGGCGCTTCGCGGCGTACAACGTGCACCTGCGCCGCATCGCCGCGGAGCAGGGAGCGGTCCTGCTCGACCTCGAGGCCGTGGGCGAGATCGGTGAGGCGCCGATGTGGGCCGACGACCTGGTGCACCTCAGCTCCGCCGGACACCGCCTGGTCGCCTACCGGGCCGCGGAGGCGCTGGGCGTACCGGATGCGCGAGCGCTGCTCGGCCTCGACGAGGCTCTGCACGCCGACGACGCCGAGCGACCGAGCGGGACCTGGCTCACGCGCGACGCCCTGCCGTGGCTGTGGCGACGCGTGCGCGGGCGCACCGCCGGAGACGGGGTCGTCGCCAAGCACACCGGTTACGTCGAGCTGCCGACCCGCGGTGACCGGCTGCGCGCCGACGCGGTCTGAGTCTCGAGTGCGCCTCAGTACCAGCCGGTGCGTTGGGAGTGATCCCACGCCCCGCACGGGGAGCCGTATCGCGAGCTGATGTACGACAGGCCCCAGGAGATCTGGGTGTTCGCGTTCGTGCGCCAGTCGAGGCCGAAAGCGGCCATCTTGTCGCCGGGGAGCGCCTGGGGGATGCCGTAGGCGCCGCTGCCGCTGTTGTAGGCGTCGACCCGCCAGCTCGACTCGCGGTTCCACAGCGAGACGAGGCACGAGAACTGGTCGTCGCCCCAGCCGTACCGACCGATCGCGCCGCGGGCCGCGGAGCGGGCTTCGCCCGGGCTCATGACAGGGCCCGCCGGGGCGGTCGATCCGCCGGACCCGCTGCCCGCGCCGGAGCCGCCACCGGAGGTCGAGCCGCCCGATCCGCTGCCCGAATCCGAACCGTTGCCGGGTCCGCCCGACCCGCCTCCGACCGACGCCCCGCCGCCCGCGCCCGTAGCGGGTCCGCCCGCCGACCCGCCGGGCTGCTGCGCGTCGCGTTGCACCTTCTCCTGCTCGCGCGCCGCGCGTTCCTGAGCGGCGGTGGTCGCCCGCAGTGCCGCGAGCTGGGCGTACAGATCATCGAGACGCGCCTGCGCCGCCCGCACGGTCTCGGTCTCGGCGTCGGCGTCGCTCTGCGCCGTCGCGGCGGTGGCCCGTGCGTCGTCGGCGAGGCGCGCGGCTTCGTCGCGTGCCTGCTCGGCTTGTTCGCGCAAGGAGGTGGCGACGTCGGCCGCGCTGCGGGCCCGGCCCGCGGTGCGTGCCGTGATCTCGGACACACGATCCAGGATGCCGAGCCGCTCGAGCAGCGAATCGGGATCGGCGTCCGTCAGGAGCTGCGCCACGAGGGGTCCGCCGCCCACGGTGCGGTACAACCGTGCGGCACTGGCTCCCGCGGCGGCGGCGCTGGAGGTCTCCGCGGCATCGGCCGCGGCGCTCTGCACGGTCAGCTCCGCCGCGCGCGCCGCGGTCCGTTCCGCCTGGAGGCGTGTCTGCTCGGCGACGGCCGACGCATCGAGGGCACGGTGTGACGCGGCTGCGGCATCGGCCTCCGCGGCATCCAATTCCTGCTTCACCTGGGCCACGGCGCTGTCGTCGACGACGGCGAGGGCACCGCCGGTGCGGACGTCCGCCGAGGCGGGAGAGGGCACGAGGGCCGCGCCGGCGACGACGCACGCGAGAAGCGTGTGACTCATGCGACGAATGAGGCCCATGAGGTCACGCTAGAGCACGATCCCGTGTGCTGCCCACCCCCGAACGGTGGTCGCTGATAGGGTGAGGAAGGATGCCGCCTTGGCATCGGCTCAACTACATATGAGCTCACGGAGCAGGCCGGCAGACGCTGGTCCCCTGTGGTGGACTCCCCGTCGGATCGCCGGGTGGTCGTCTACTGGTGGCCAGTCGCCGGGAATTGCGGGCCGACTCGTCGGCGCGCCCTTTCTGCCTGTTCCTGCTCCTTCGCATGTCAGCTCGTCGCCCACACGGGGCGGCGAGCCTAAACAAAGAAGGAGGGACCTCTTGGAAGGTCCAGAAATCACCGCCGCTGAAGCCGTTCTCGACAACGGCCGTTTCGGCACCCGCACCGTCCGGTTCGAGACCGGACGCCTCGCTCAGCAGGCTCAGGGCGCTGTCGCCGCGTACCTCGACGAGGAGACCATGCTCCTGTCGGCCACCAGCGCCGGCAAGCACCCGCGTGAAGGATTCGACTTCTTCCCGCTGACCGTCGACGTCGAAGAGCGCTCCTACGCCGCCGGCAAGATCCCCGGCTCGTTCTTCCGCCGCGAGGGTCGCCCCTCCACCGAGGCCATCCTCGTGTGCCGCCTCATCGACCGCCCGCTGCGCCCGTCGTTCGTCGATGGCCTCCGCAACGAGGTTCAGATCGTCGTCACCGTCCTGTCGATCGCGCCCGGCGAGTTCTACGACGCTCTCGCGATCAACGCCGCGTCGCTGTCGACCCAGATCTCGGGTCTGCCGTTCTCGGGTCCCATCGCCGGTGTGCGCCTCGCGCTCATCCCCGGTCAGGGTGAGAACGCCGACCAGTGGGTCGCCTTCCCGACCGTCACGCAGCTCGAAGACGCCGTCTTCGACCTCATCGTCGCGGGCCGCGTGCTCGACGACGGCGACGTCGCCATCATGATGGTGGAGGCCGAAGCCACCGAGGGCAGCTGGAACATGATCAAGGGCGGCGCCACCAAGCCGAACGAGCAGGTCGTGGCCGAGGGCCTCGAGGCAGCCAAGCCCTTCCTTCGTCAGCTGGTCGACGCGCAGAACGAGGTCGCGCGTACCGCGGCCAAGGAGATCCAGTCGTTCCCCGTCTTCCCGGCCTACAGCCAGGAGACCTACGACTTCGTCGCCGGTCGCGCGTACGACCGTCTGGTGCCCGTGTACCAGATCGCCGACAAGCAGGAGCGTCAGAACGCCGATGACGAGGTCAAGACCTCGGTCAAGGAGCAGCTCGTCGCCGCCGTCGAGTCGGGCGAGCTGCCCGCCGTCGCGACCCTCGAGTTCAACGCGGCCTACAAGTCGGTCACCAAGACGATCGTCCGCGGTCGCATCCTGGCCGAGGGCGTCCGCATGGACGGCCGCGGACTCGCCGACATCCGCCCGCTCGACGCCGAGGTGCAGGTCATCCCGCGCGTGCACGGTTCGGCGATCTTCCAGCGCGGAGAGACCCAGATCCTGGGCGTCACCACGCTGAACATGCTCAAGATGGAGCAGCAGATCGATTCGCTGTCGCCCATCACGAGCAAGCGCTACCTGCACCACTACAACTTCCCGCCGTACTCGACCGGTGAGACCGGTCGCGTGGGTTCGCCGAAGCGTCGCGAGATCGGTCACGGCTTCCTGGCCGAGCGCGCGCTCGTTCCGGTGCTCCCCAGCCGCGAGGAGTTCCCCTACGCGATCCGTCAGGTGTCCGAGGCCCTCGGCTCCAACGGTTCGACGTCGATGGGCTCGGTCTGCGCCTCGACGCTGTCGCTGCTGAACGCGGGTGTGCCCCTTCGCGCCCCCGTCGCCGGTATCGCCATGGGCCTGGTCACCGACGAGGTCGACGGACAGACGCGCTACGCCGCGCTGACCGACATCCTCGGCGCCGAAGACGCCCTCGGCGACATGGACTTCAAGGTCGCCGGCACGAGCGAGTTCATCACCGCGATCCAGCTCGACACCAAGCTCGACGGCATCCCGTCGTCGGTGCTCGCTGCCGCCCTGACCCAGGCCAAGGAGGCTCGTCTGACGATCCTCAACGTCCTGAATTCGGCGATCGACGCGCCCGACGAGATGGCGCCCACCGCGCCCCGCGTCATCAGCGTCCAGATCCCCGTCGACAAGATCGGCGAACTCATCGGACCCAAGGGCAAGACGATCAACTCCATCCAGGACGAGACCGGCGCCCAGATCTCGATCGAGGACGACGGCACCGTGTACATCGGCGCGACCGACGGCCCCTCGGCCGAGGCCGCCCGTGCCCAGGTGAACGCGATCGCCAACCCGACCAACCCCGAGGTGGGCGAGCAGTTCCTCGGAACCGTCGTCAAGATCGCCACCTTCGGCGCGTTCGTGTCGCTGCTTCCCGGTAAGGACGGCCTGCTGCACGTCAGCGAGGTCCGCAAGCTCGCGGGTGGCAAGCGCGTCGAGAACGTCGAAGACGTGCTGTCGGTCGGTCGGAAGATCCTCGTGCGCATCACGAAGATCGACGACCGCGGCAAGCTGTCGCTCGAGCCCGTGCTCGACGAAGACGCCACCACGCCCGAGCCGGCGGACACGCAGAGCTCGGCCGCCGCGAGCGAGGGCCCCGAGGCTCCCGCCGAAGGCTGATCGTCTCGTCATCGGATGCCCGTCCCGCTTCGCGGGGCGGGCATCCGTCGTTCGGGGGTGTGGCGCAGGGACGGCCGCTGCGGAAGCGTTACGCAATGTTTATCGCCACGGCGGGGCAATGGGCTGGCCGGTCCCGGGGAGGGCCTAGCCTCGTAGTACGTCGGGGGGCGTGGTGATACGGGGGCATCCGTACCGTCATCCGGCATCGCGGGGAGAGGACCTCACCATGAGCGGCTCGGGCGTCGATGAGACGGCCTCACCGCGCCTGCGCCGGAATCGCGCCCCCCACCCGTCATCGCCGATCACCCTGCAGGGCCCCGGTCTCGGCTCCCACGTGCGCGTCCCTCTCGGAGAGACGGGCTTCGAGGTTTTTCCGCTCTTCCTCGGCGGGGGAGAGTTCGGCTGGAACGTCGACGCGCGTTCGAGCCACGAGATCCTCGATGCCTACGCCGAGCTCGGCGGCAATGCGCTGCACACGGCGGACAGCTATGCCGCGGGTCGCAGCGAGTTCATCATCGGCGAATGGCTTCGCACCCGCCGCATGCGCGACGACGCCGTGCTGACGGTCCGTATCGGCGGTCACCCCGACAACCCCGGGCTCGATTCCGTCAACCTCGTCCGCGCCGTCGAGGCCTCGCTCACGCGTCTGGGTACCGATCGCATCGACGTGCTCTCGCTCGATGCCGCCCGGGGCGACCGGGCCCTTCTCGAGGACACCTTGGCCACCAGCGAATGGCTCGTGGACTCGGGAAAGGTCCGCGCCATCGGCGCGCACGGCTACACGGCCGCGCAGCTCGTCGAGGCCCGGATCCTGTCTTCGGCCGGATACCCGCGCATCACGGTGCTCGACGTACCCTACAACGTGCTGCGCCGCTCCGAGTTCGAGGGCGACGTGCGTCTCATCGCCTCGGCGCAGAACATGGCCGTGACCCCCTCGCACCCGCTCGCGCACGGCTTCCTCGCCGGAGAGACGCGCACCCGCGGCCAATCCTCCCAATCGGTGCGCGGCACGCAGGTCGCGGCGCATCTCAACCGCCGTGGTTCGCGCGTGCTCCGCGCCCTCGATGCGGTGGGCGACGAACTCGGACTCCCGGATGCCGCCGTGGCGGTGGCCTGGCTGCTCGCGCAGAAGATCGTGACGGCTCCGATCGTCAACGCCTTCGCACCCCGCCACGTCGTGGAGTGCATGCGCGCCGTGGGTGTGCGCCTGAGCCGCGCGCACCTGTCGGATATCGCCCGAGCCGCAGAGTGACCGGCCCCCTTTTCGGGGTGTGACGTAGGCTTGTCGGTGAGGGCCGGGGGACGGCAGATCGACGACGGAGTGAGCTGACGTGACGCACTACATCTACCTGGTGCGCCATGGCGAGCACCAGGATGCCGAACACGGCCTCACCGACGGACCCCTCTCTCCGCGCGGGCAGCGCCAGGCCGCTCTGCTGGCCGACCGCCTCTCCGGGCTCCCGCTCGACGCTGTATGGCACTCGCCTCTGGAACGCGCGGCGCAGACCGCCCGCGCGGTCGCCGACCGTCTTCCCGCGATCACACCCGAGTCCTCGGCGCTGCTGTTCGATTGCATCCCCACCGGGATGACGCCCGAGACGCCGGCGGTGTTCGAGCCCTTCTTCGGATCGGTGACCGAGGCCGAGATCGATGCGGGTCGCGCCCAGATGGCCGACGCCACCGCCGAGTTCCTCGCGCGCAAGGCGGGCGAGGTGCACGAGCTCGTCATCACGCACAACTTCGTGATCTCGTGGTTCGTCCGCGAGGTGCTGCAAGCCCCCGATTGGCGGTGGATGACGATCAATCAGGCCTACTGCGGTCTGACCGTCATCGCGCAGAAGAAGGGGCGGCCCTGGACGCTGCTGTCCCATAACGACCTGGCTCACCTGCCGGTGGAGTTGCGCACCGGTCTTGTCGACCCCCTTCCCGTCTGAGCTCGTCGCGGCACGTCTGTGGATAAGGCCGCAGCGCCGGGTGGTCGCGCCTAGGCTGGGGGCATGACGACGCGCGTGGCCATTGTGGGCGGAACCGGAAAGCTCGGCGGAGTGATCCGCGCGGTCGTCGAGGCCGAAGAAGGCTACGAGGTCGCGGCCGTCCTCACCTCGGCCTCCCCGCTCAGCGAGATCGACGGCGCCGACCTCGTCATCGACGCGACCACGCCCGCCGTGTCGATCGACGTGGTCCGAGCGGCCGTCGAGCGTGGCATCAACGTGCTGGTCGGCACGTCTGGCTGGTCGAACGAGCGCATCGCGCTGGTTCGTTCCCTGGTAGATGCCAGCGGCACGGGCGCCGTCTTCATCCCCAACTTCTCTCTCGGTTCGGTGATCGGCAGCGCCCTCGCGGCCGCGGCGGCGCCGTTCTTCCCGTCGATCGAGATCGTCGAAGCGCACCGCGAGTCCAAGATCGACTCCCCGAGCGGTACCGCCGTGCGCACGGCGGAGCTCATCGCGGCGGCGCGGACCGACGTCGGACCCGTCGAATCACCGCACGTCGACCAGCGGGCCCGCGGCCAACGCGTCGCGTCCGTCCCCATCCACTCCCTGCGCCGCCCGGGCGTCGTCGCTCGACAGGAGACGATTCTGTCGGGAGCGGGGGAATCGCTCACCCTCGTCCACGACACGATCGAGCCGGCGAAGGCGTACGCCCCCGGCATCCGGATCGCCCTGGCCGCCGCGCGCGAGGCCCGCGGGGTGCACGTGGGTCTCGACAGCTTCATCGACATCGGCGTGCGCACCCGCCCCCTCCCGGCCGGGGCCCCCATCGCCGACGGCGACGTGTCGGGCCAGGTGGCGGGCGTCACCAGCGCATGAGAGTGCGGATCGCGGTAGCCGTCATGACGGTGCTGCTGCTGATGTACGTGGCACTCGCCGGCCAGCGGGCCATCGTCCTGCTCTCGAGCGGTGAGACCGTCGGTGTCGTGATGGGGGTCGCGCTCCTCGTTCTGCCGGCCCTCGCGATCTGGGCGATCGGCCGTGAGCTGTGGTTCGGCGTCCGCGCCCAGCAGTTGGGGGAGCGTTTGGATGCCGAGGGCGGCCTCCCCGAGGAAGACCTCCCCGTGCGCCCGAGTGGACGCATCGAGCGCGAGGACGGCGATGCTCTGTTCCCGCGGTACCGCGCTGACGTCGAGGAGCACCCCGGCGACTGGCGCGCCCGATACCGGCTCGGACTCGCGTACGACGCGGCGGGAGATCGTCGCCGCGCGCGCGACGCCATCCGCACGGCGATCCGTCTCGAGACGGCAGCGCGCCGCACGGCCTGATCGGACGCGGCGCCTTGGCCCTCGGCATCCGGCCCCGCTTGGGACTCGGAACGGACGCACCCGGGCGCGCACGTCGCCGTCCGCTCGGAGTCGGGAGCCGGTGGGGCAGCCGATTGTGCGCCGGCCGCCCCGTCGTGGTCAGGCCGCGTCGTGAGCGGGAACTGCCGAGGCGACGGCCTCCTCGACCGTGCGGTGCGTGAAGGCGAATCCGCTGTCCTCCAGGACCGCGGGGCGCACGTCGGCGTCCGACGTGAGCAGGGCTTCCGTTGCATCGGATCCCAGGGCGAGCTTCACGCCCCAGATCGGCGCGCGCACGAGGTACGGACGGTTCATCCGGCGAGCGAGGGCGAACCCGAGATCGTTGGCCGTCGCCCGCACGGGTCCGGTGAGGTTGACCGGTCCCGCCAGGTCGGAATCGATGACGTGGCGGATGGCCCGCACCTCGTCGTCGAGCGAGATCCACGGCCATACCTGGGTGCCGCGCCCGATCGGACCCGAGATGCCGAGCTTGGTCAGCAGCAGCAGGGGCTTGAGCACACCCTGCTCGTGTACGACGGGCGCCGTGCGCAGCATCGCGACGCGGGCCGAGTCGCCCGCGGCGCGGGCAGCATCCTCCCAGTCGACGCAGATGTCGGCGAGAAGGCCGGAGCCGCGCTTCGAGGTCTCGGTCAGCACGGCTCCCGGCTGCGAGCCGTAGAAGCCGGTGGCGCTGGCGTTCACGAGTGCGGGGGCATCGTCGCCGAGTGAGCGGACGGCCGCCGCCAGCGTGCGGGTCGGCATGATCCGTGACCACAGGAGCGTGCTCTTGTACGAAGGGGTCCAGGGGAAGTGGCCGATGGACGCGCCGTTCAAGCACACCACCGCGTCGGCTCCGGCGATGACGTCGGGGTCGAGCGGCCTGGCATCCTGCAGCCACTGCACCTCGTGCGCAACGGTCGGCTCGTGACGCACGAGCGAGGTGACCTCGACACCGTCACCGCGCAGTGAGTCGAGCAGCGCCGAACCGATGAGGCCCGACGCGCCGGCAAGGACGACGCGTCGGGCAGAAGTCTCAGGCAAGCGTGGCCTCGAGGGTGATGTCGATGCCGGTGAGCGCCTGCGAGACCGGGCAGTTGGCCTTCGCGTCGGCGGCGATCTTCTGGAACGTCTCGTCGTCGAGCCCCGGGACGACGGCGTTGACGTTCAGGTGACTCCCGGTGATGCCGGTGCCGGGCTTGAAAGTGATCGACGCGGTGGCGTCGACCGACTCGGGCGGGGTGCCGTTCTCGGCCAACGCGTTCGACAGTGCCATGCTGAAGCACGACGAGTGGGCGCCCGCGAGCAGCTCTTCGGGCGTGGTGACCGAGCCCGACCCTTCGCTGCGCGCTTTCCAGTTCACGTCGAACGTGCCGATGCCCGACGAGGTGAACGTGACCTCGCCCGATCCCTCGAACAGGCTGCCTTTCCAGGCGGTGGTGGCTTCGCTCGTGACGGCCATGGGGAACCTCCGTTGTCTCGGCGCGGTCAGGGGTGACCGCGACGCGGCCAGCCTAACCAGAGCGTCCGACACCGGGCGGGTCTTGACAGCGCCCTGCTCGGAGACGCTCAGGCGGCGGCGGGACCGCGTCGTCCGACGAGCCCCGCGCGTTGCAGGACGAGGTAGAGCTGGCATCCGAGGCACAGGCCGAAGGCGGCGTTCAGGAACGCGGCCACGAACGCCATCGCCGCAGCGATCGGCAGCGCCCACGGCACCCCCGCGAGGTGCAGGAGCAGGCCCACGGCCGTGACGAACAGCCCCACGCCCTGCGCGAAGCGAGGCGGGCGAGGGTCTTCGAACTCGGTCGGAGGCGCGAGACGGGGCTGCACGATACGGCGGTACAGGGCGCCCCAGGGGGCGGAGCGGGGCCAGGCGACGCCCCAGACGAAGAGCAGGGCGACGATCAGCAGGAGGAGGAAGCCGGGGTCGGAGACACGCTCGGTGAAAGACGCGGCGGGCAGGGCCCACATGTCGGGGGACACGGCAACGCCGCCTGCGGCGGGAAAACCGACGGCCCCGCGCCGTGTCGAGATTCCGACCAGGGCGAGCACCGTCGCCACGAGGAGCAGGACGGCGGTGATGGATGCCGCGAAGCGCGGGCCGCGGGCGTCGATGCGCGAGGGTTCAGGCATGGGAGGACTCCTTCTGCAGGCGGGTCAGTTCGCTCTCGACCGCGTCGCGTTCGATCGTCCCGCTGAAACGGGTGCGCACGACCCCGCGTCGGTCGAGGACGAGGGTGGTGGGGGTCTGCAGCACACGGAAGTGCTGGGCGAGATCGGGGCGGTGGGTCAGGTCGACGTCGACGTAGACGACGCCTCGATGGGCGTCGGCGGCCTGCGTCAAGATGCGACGCACCCCGGGGCACCGCGAACAGATCTCGGTGCTGAACTGCACCAGGGTCGCTTCGGTGCCCAGCCGCTCCGCGCCCACGAGGCCCGGATCGACCGCCTCCGCCGAGGCGACCGTCCGTGCTCGACCCTGTCGGCGGCGGAACACGACACCGGCGATCGTCGTCAGCACGACGAGCGCGCCGACCGCGAGAAGAGCGAAGGTCAGGTCCACGACCGTCAACGCTAACGCGCGGGCGCGCGAGCAGGGCCGATGAGTCCTCCCATGACGGGCGCTCCTCCCCAGGGGTGCACCGTCTCCCGAGCCGGCCGACGAAACCCCGACGAAACCCCGACGAGAGCTCGTCGCGGGTATCGTGAGGGCCGTGACCGCCGACATCCCGACGCCCTACGAAGACCTGCTCCGCGACGTTCTCGAGACGGGCGTGCACAAGTCCGATCGCACCGGCACGGGCACCACGAGCGTGTTCGGGCGTCAGATCCGCTTCGACCTCGCCGAGGGCTTCCCGCTGATCACGACCAAACGCGTGCACCTGAAGTCGATCGTGTACGAGCTGCTGTGGTTCCTGCGCGGCGAATCCAACGTCTCGTGGCTGAAAGACAACGGCGTCACCATCTGGGACGAGTGGGCCGACGCCGACGGCGAACTCGGACCCGTCTACGGTGTGCAGTGGCGCTCCTGGCCCACCGCCGACGGCGGCACGATCGACCAGATCGCGCAGGTCGTCGAGCAGATCCGCCGTGACCCCGACTCGCGCCGTCTGATCGTGTCCGCGTGGAACCCCGCCGACATCCCCGACATGGCCCTCGCCCCGTGCCACGCACTGTTCCAGTTCTACGTCGCCGACGGAAAGCTGTCGTGTCAGCTCTTCCAGCGCAGCGCCGACATGTTCCTCGGGGTGCCCTTCAACATCGCCTCGTACGCGCTGCTGACGCTCATGGTCGCGCAGCAGACGGGCCTCGAGCCCGGCGAGTTCGTGTGGACCGGCGGTGACTGCCATGTCTACGACAACCACCGCGAACAGGTGCGAGAGCAGCTGACGCGTGAGCCGTACCCGGCCCCGACGCTGCGGTTCGCCCGGAAGCCGGAGTCGATCTTCGACTACCGCTACGACGACATCGTGATCGAGGACTACCAGCACCACCCCGCCATCCGCGGAGCCGTCGCGGTATGACCACCGTCGGGCTCGTGTGGGCGCAGGCGCACGGCGGCGTGATCGGTGCCGACGGAGGGATGCCGTGGCACGTCCCCGAAGATCTCGCGCACTTCCGCGCGGTGACCGGGGTATCCGACGTGGTCATGGGCCGGCGCACGTGGGAGTCGCTCCCGCCGCGGTTCCGCCCCCTTCCGGGGCGTCGGAACCTCGTCGTCACCCGCTCGGACGGGTGGGCGGAGGAGGGCGCCGAGCGAGCGTCCTCGCTCGACGATGCGCTCGCCCGGGCGCACGGCGACGCCATCTGGGTGATGGGCGGAGGCCGGCTCTACGCGGAAGCGATCCATCGCGCCGATGTTCTCGAACTCACGCGTCTCGACGTCGAGGTCGACGGCGACACGTTCGCTCCCTCGATCGACGGGTGGACGCTCGAGACCGCCGACCCCGCCGAGGGCTGGCACACCTCGGCGAGCGGCATCCGCTACCGCTTCGAGACCTACCGGCGAGCGGGCGCCTGACGTGGCCGTCGCGCTCGTCACGGGGGCCAGCTCGGGCTTGGGCGCCGAGTTCGCACGTCAGCTCGCCGCCCGCGGTGCCGACCTCGTGCTGGTCGCTCGCGACGGCGCGGCCCTGGAACGGGTGGCGGGGGACATCCGAGCGCGCTCGGGCGTCGACGTCCACGTGCTCGCCGCCGATCTCCTCGACGACGGCGCGCTCGCCGCGGTCGAGAAACGCCTCGCCGCGGGCGTCGACGTGCTCGTCAACAACGCGGGATTCGGGCTCGACCTCGCCTTCGAAGAGAACGATGTCGCCGTCGAGGTGCGGCACCTGCGCCTGCACGTCGAAGCCGCGATGAGACTCATGCACGCCGCGCTGCCCGCGATGCTCGAGCGGGGGAGCGGTCGCATCGTGAACGTGGCCTCGGTGGCCGGGTTCGTGCCGCGCGGAACCTACGGCGCGGTGAAAGGTTGGCTCATCTCGTTCAGCCGCTGGGCCAACGTCGTCTACCGGCCTCGCGGTGTCACCGTCACCGCGGTGTGCCCCGGCTTCGTCCACACCAGTTTCCATGAACGGCTCGGCCTGCCCCCGGGTCACGAGGGTGTTCCCGCGGGCATGTGGCTCGATGCCGACAAGGTCGTCCGCGAAGGTCTCCGCGACGCCGCGCGCGGCCGCTCGGTCTCGGTGCCGTCGTGGCGGTACACAGCGCTCGTCGCGGCCTCGCGTCTGCTGCCCGATGCGGTCGTGGTGCGTGCCGCCTCGCGCGGGCGCTGACGCGTCCTGGGCGGAGAGTCAGCGGAAGCGCCCGAGGCGGATACCCGCCAGAGCGAGCGCGCCGATCGTCTCGCCGTCCGACACCTCTCCGCTCGCGACGAGTTCGAGCGCCTCGGCGAACGGAATCCACCGCACGGCGTCTATGCCCTCCTCGCGCTGTGAGACCGCGGCATCCGTCATCGTCAGCCCGCGCGCGAGAAACACGTACTCCGGGGCATCGGCGATGCCGTTCAGGGCGTTCATCCGGCCGAGGGAACTCCAGTCCGACGCCGTGACCCCGGTCTCCTCGAGCAGCTCGCGCTTCGCGGCGTGGAGCGGGTCCTCTCCGTCGGAACCGCCCGCGGGGACCTCCAGCGAGCGGCCGGTCGTGTACCGCTCGAGCTCGACGAAGCACACGCGTTCTCGCTCGTCGAGAGCCACCACGAACACCGCGGGGTGCTGCATCCGCACGACGCCGTAGATGCCGTCGCCGTGGGGACCGGTCACCTCGTCTTCGCGCACGTGGATCCAGCGGTTCTCGTAGACGGTGCGCGTCGAGCGGGTCGTCCAGGCCATGACGCCCACCCTAGGACGTCACCGCCGTCACGCATTGTTCACCCGCGCCGTGGAAGACGCCGAGGGCGTCTCCTCGTGAACCGATACCCTGGAGCCATGACGCACTCCGGCAATCCCTTCGGTCAGGTGCTCGTCGCGCTCATCACCCCGATGACCGCCGACGGCGAAGTCGATTGGCCCGCCACCGAGAAGCACATCGACGACGTGATCACCGCGGGGGCGGACGGCATCGTCGTCACCGGCACCACGGGTGAGACCTCCACCCTCACCGATCCCGAGAAGCTGCGTCTCGTCGAGGTCGGCAAGAGCGTCTCGGCCGGTCGCGCCAAGATCATCACGGGCGGCGGGTCGAACGAGACCGCGCACGCGATCGAGCTCTACAAGGCGAGCGAGAAGGCCGGCGCCGACGGCATCATGATCGTCACGCCGTACTACAACAAGCCCACGCAGGCCGGCATCCTGACGCACTTCCGTCTCGTCGCGGACGCGACCGACCTGCCGGTGATCCTCTACGACATTCCCGGTCGAACCGGTGTGCCCATCAAGTACGAGACGATCCTGCGTCTCGCCAAGCACCCGAACATCCTCGCCATCAAGGACGCCAAGGGCGACTTCAGCGAGGTCAGCCGCGTGCTGAACCAGACCGACCTCATGTACTTCTCGGGAGACGACGCCAACGTGCTGCCGCACCTGTCGATCGGGGCTTCCGGTCTCATCGGTGTGACGGCGAACATCACCGCGACGCCCTACCGCACGATCGTGGACGCCGTGAACGCGGGCGATCTGGCCTCGGCCACGGCCGCGCACAAGAGTCTCGAGCCGCTGGTCCGCGCCGTCATGACGCACGTGCCCGGCACGGTCGCGGCGAAGTACATCCTGCACGGCCTCGGCCGCATCGGCAGCCCGCGCGTCCGCCTGCCCCTCGTCGGGCCGGAGGAGTGGGAAGCCGCCGTCATCGAAGACGAGCTGGCCCTGGTGAAGGACGTGGCCGGCGCCGACTTCTCCAACTTCCGCCCCGACCGCAACGCGGCCGCCGGCGGTGCCCTGCCGAAGGTGCACGGCACCACGAGATAAGCATCGGCGTCCGCCGAACCGCGGCCAGGGACGCCACACGAAGGGATGCCGCGAGGCGGCATCCGAGGAGGCTCATATGCCCACTACCCCGCTCGACCCGCCGGCGCTGGCCGCCGGAACCCTCCGCGTCATCCCGCTCGGCGGTCTCGGCGAAGTCGGCCGCAACATGACCGTGTTCGAGTACGACGGGAAGCTGCTCGTCGTCGACTGCGGTGTGCTGTTCCCCGAGGAGCACCAGCCCGGCGTCGACCTGATCCTGCCCGACTTCGAGCCCATCAAGCACCGCCTCGACGACATCGTCGGCGTCGTGCTGACGCACGGACACGAAGACCACATCGGCGCGGTTCCCTACCTGCTGAAGCTCAAGAGCGACATCCCCCTCATCGGTTCCGGCCTCACGCTGGCGCTCATCGAGGCGAAGCTCAAAGAGCACCGCATCCGGCCGTACACCCTGACGGTGAAAGAAGGCCAGCTCGAGAAGGTCGGCCCGTTCGATCTCGAGTTCATCGCCGTGAACCACTCCATCCCCGATGCCCTCGCGGTCGCGATCCGCACGCCCGCGGGTCTCGTGCTGGCCACGGGCGACTTCAAGATGGACCAGCTGCCCCTCGACGGTCGGATCACCGACCTCCGTGCCTTCGCCCGCTTGGGTGAGGAGGGCGTCGACCTCTTCCTCGTCGACTCCACCAACGCCGACGTCCCCGGGTTCACCCCCACGGAGCGGGGCATCGGTCCCGTGCTCGACCAGGTCATCGCCCGCGCTCCGCGTCGCGTGGTGGTCGCGAGCTTCTCGAGCCACGTGCACCGCGTGCAGCAGGTGCTCGACGCCGCCCACGCGAACGGCCGCCGCGTCGCGCTCCTCGGTCGCAGTATGGTGCGCAACATGGGCATCGCGGCCGATCTGGGCTACTTGAACGTCCCCGATGGCGTGCTGATCGACTACAAGAAGGCGCGCGATCTTCCCGACGACCAGATCGTCTACATGTCGACCGGTTCGCAGGGTGAGCCGATGGCCGTGCTCAGTCGCATGGCCAACCTCGACCACGCGATCGAGCCGGGCGAGGGCGACACGATCATCCTGGCATCCAGCCAGATCCCCGGGAACGAGAACGCGATCTACCGTGTGATCGACGGTCTGACGAAGCTCGGGGCGACCGTGGTGCACAAGGGCAACGCCAAGGTGCACGTCTCGGGCCACGCTGCTGCCGGCGAGCTGCTCTACTGCTACAACATCCTCAAGCCCAAGAACGTGCTGCCCGTGCACGGCGAGTACCGCCACCTCATGGCCAATGCCAAGCTCGCGCGTGAGACCGGTATCGCCGAGGAGAACACGATCCTCGGTGAGAACGGCACGGTCGTCGACCTGCGCGACGGCGTCGCGAAGGTCGTCGGTCAGATGGACATCGGCTTCGTCTACGTCGACGGCTCGTCGGTCGGCGAGATCACGGATGCCGACCTCAAGGACCGCCGCATCCTCGGCGAAGAGGGCTTCATCTCGGTCATCGTCGTCGTCGACTCGGCGACCGGCAAGATCGTCTCCGGCCCCGACATCCACGCGCGAGGTGTCGCGGAAGACGACAAGGTCTTCGACAGCGTCAAACCGAAGATCGCCGCGGCGCTGGCCGAGGCGGCGAAGTCGGGCGTCAGCGACAACCATGCTCTCTCGCAGGTGGTCCGCCGCACGATCGGACGCTGGGTCAATCAGTCGCTTCGTCGTCGGCCCATGATCGTGCCGATGGTCATCGAGGCCTGATCCGCCTCGAAGCGCCGCGGGTTCGCCCGCGGCGCTTCGTCGTTCCCGCCCCGCGCGCGGACGACGCTCGATATCATGCGGGCATGCCCGGTCTCCCGATCCGTGCGGCGCTCCCCTCAGACGGCGCCTTCCTCGCCGACATGACGGTGGAGGCCGCCACCTGGCGTGCCGGTGTCTCGAGGCCGCGTCACGAGATCGTGAGCAGCGCGGAGCACCGTCGGTACATCTCGGGGTGGATGCGTCCCGGGGATGCGGGATTCGTCGCCGAGTCGCCGAGCGGCGAGCCCGTCGGGGCGGCGTGGTACCGCATGCTTCCGCGTGACGAGCCCGGCTTCGGGTGGGTCGGTACGGGGGTACCCGAGCTCATCATCGGTGTGCGCCCCGTCTGGCGCGCGCACGGCACCGGGCGCGCGCTGCTGCAGCGCCTCGTCGACCACGCCCGCGCACAGGGGTACGCGCGGATCAGCTTGAGCGTCGAGCGCGACAATTTCGCGGTGTCGCTGTACCGGTCCGAGGGCTTCGCTGTGGTGCGGAAGGGGATGGGGCGCGACGTCATGGTCAAGCGCCTGGCCTGAAGTCCGCGTCGGTACCCCGGAATGTCGGAGGTCCGGCCTACCGTGGAGGAATGCCTCGTACCTCGTCACCGTCCGGCGGCCGCGCTCCCGCCAAGGGGTCGTCGCGCGCGAAGGCCGCCGCCCCCGCGTCGAAGCGCGCCGCTCCGGCACCCAAACGCTACGTCGACGAGCCTGAGAAGCCCGCCGCTGCGGTCCGTGCGTGGATGGCCGTCGCCCACGGCGTCGGCGGCATGTTCCGCGCTTTCGGGCCCGAGAACCTCGAGCGCGATCAGCGTCGGGACGGCTTCCCGTTCTTTCTCGTGGTGCTCGCAGCTCTCGGCGCGGTGGTCGAGTGGTTCTTCATCGGGACGGATGCCGCTGCGCTGATCAGTGCATACAGCTTCGGCGGACTGGTGGGTCGGGTCGCTTTCGTTCTGCCGGTGCTGCTGCTTCTGCTCGCGGGCTGGCTGTTCCGGCATCCGGCGTCGGTGCACGACAACGGGCGCGTGGGCATCGGTTTCGCCCTGTTCATCGTGACGGTGGCAGGGTTCTGCCACGTCGCCGGCGATCGCCCCGCTCCCAACGTCGGGGGTCTGCCCGCGCTGAGCCCCGCGGGCGGGCTCGCCGGCTGGATCGTGGGTGAACCGCTCGCTCTCGTGCTCACGAACGTCGGGGCCTACATCGCCCTCTCGCTGCTCGCGGTTCTGAGCATCCTCATCCTCACCAAGACGCCGCCGAACCGCATCGGCCGCCGTCTGGGCGACCTCTACGCCTGGATGTTCGGGGCCGAGCGGGCGGAGCGCGACGACGCGACGGCGACGCAGGTGCTGCCCGTCGATGACTCCGACGAGGAGTCGAGCGAGAAATCGCTGCCGTGGTGGCGTCGCAACAAGACCGGTCGTGAAGAAGAGACCGATGGGTCTCTCGGGTCGAATGACCTGACAGAGCTGTTGTCGCCCGGAACGACGCAGGGGGGTTTCGAATCCGCCGTGGTCGAGCCCGAGTCGACCACCCGTCCGACGCCGCCGCCGTTGCCTCCGACACCCGACGCTCTGACCGAGGTCTTCGATGCCACGGCACTCGCGGGTGCCGCTACCGGCCGCGGTCTGCACGACGACTCGCCTCTCGGAGAGTCCGCCGACGACGACCTGCCCGGGATCTCGGGCCTGGGCGGCGATCACGCCGGTGCGCCCCCCGCGGCGAACTACCGCCTGCCCGCGGTCACCGCTCTCGCCGCCGGAACGCCGCCCAAGGCGCGCTCGGCCGCGAACGACGCCGTGGTCAAGGCCATCGAGAGCGTCATGGAGCAGTTCAAGGTCGACGCACGCGTGACCGGTTTCTCGCGCGGCCCGACCGTGACACAGTACGAGATCGAGGTCGGCCCGGGCGTCAAGGTCGAGCGCATCACTGCACTGACCAACAACATCGCCTATGCCGTGGCCTCCAACGAGGTACGCATCCTCGCGCCCATCCCGGGCAAGAGCGCGATCGGTGTCGAGATTCCCAATGCCGACCGCGAGATCGTGACCCTGGGCGACATCCTCCGCTCGGATGCCGCGACCTCGTCGACGCATCCGATGACGATCGGTGTGGGCAAAGACGTCGGAGGCGGGTTCGTGGTCGCGAACCTCGCGAAGATGCCGCACCTTCTGGTGGCCGGTTCCACCGGCTCGGGAAAGTCGAGTTTCGTCAACTCGATGATCACGAGCCTCCTCATGCGCGCCAAACCGTCCGACGTTCGAATGGTGCTGATCGATCCGAAGCGCGTCGAGCTCACGTCGTACGCGGGTGTTCCGCACCTGATCACCCCCATCATCACGAACCCCAAGAAGGCGGCCGAGGCGCTGCAGTGGGTCGTGAAAGAGATGGACATGCGATACGACGACCTGGCGTCGTTCGGCTTCCGGCACATCGACGACTTCAACCGTGCCGTGGTCGCCGGCGAGATCACGCTGCCAGCCGGTAGCGAGCGCGTCCTCAAGCCCTACCCTTACCTGCTGGTCGTCGTCGACGAGCTCGCCGACCTCATGATGGTCGCACCGCGTGACGTCGAGGACTCGATCGTGCGTATCACGCAGCTGGCCCGGGCCAGCGGCATCCACCTCGTCCTCGCCACCCAGCGTCCATCGGTGGACGTCGTGACCGGTCTCATCAAGGCGAACGTGCCCTCGCGCCTCGCCTTCGCGGTGACCAGCGTCACCGATTCCCGCGTCATCCTCGACCAGCCCGGTGCCGACCGTCTGATCGGACAGGGCGACGGTCTCTTCCTGCCCATGGGGGCCTCCAAGGCCCTCCGCGTTCAGGGCGCGTGGGTGAGCGAGCAGGAGATCGAGAAGGTCGTCGCGCACGTCACGCAGCAAGCGCGTCCCGAGTACCGTTCCGACGTGCAGGCCGCGGCCGAGAAGAAAGAGATCGATGCCGACATCGGTGACGACCTCGAATTGCTGCTCGCCGCCGCCGAACTCGTCGTGTCGACCCAGTTCGGCTCGACCTCGATGCTGCAGCGCAAGCTCCGCGTCGGCTTCGCCAAGGCCGGCCGCCTCATGGACCTCCTGGAGTCCCGAGAGATCGTCGGGCCGTCCGAGGGTTCGAAAGCGCGCGACGTCATGGTGACCAACGAACAACTCCCCGCGGTGCTCGCGCGACTACGGGGCGACGACGCTCCAGCCGCTCCGGCGCCAGGGGCCGACGACCGTTACGGCTCCGATCCCGTCGAGGCGCAGTTCGCCGGTCTTCCCGTGGTGAACGCCGACGACGAAGAAGGCTCCGAAGACGCGTGGCAGCTGACGGGGCGCGACTGATGGCCGTGCACCCTCAGTTGCCCAACGCGATCACCGTCGCGCGCATCGTCTGCGCGCCGATATTCCTTTGGCTGCTGCTGGCCGATGCGGGCTCTGGCGGCGGCCTCCGTTGGGCCGCGGCGGTGCTGTTCATCGTGGCGATCGCCACCGACGGCGTCGACGGATACATCGCCCGCAAGTACGACATCGTCAGCGACCTGGGCAAGCTTCTCGACCCCATCGCCGATAAAGCTCTCACCGGACTCGCCTTCATCGGTCTCTCGATCCTGGGCGAGCTTCCCTGGTGGATCACCATCGTCGTGCTTGTGCGTGAGATCGGTATCACCGTCTATCGCTTCCTCGTGGTCAACGACCATGTCCTGGCGGCCGCCTGGATGGGCAAGCTCAAAACCGTCTTCCAAGCCATCGCTCTCTCGATCGCTCTGCTCCCGTTCGCGTCTCTGTCTGATGCGAGCGCCTGGCAGGCCACCGTCTGGTGGGGGAGCGTCATCACGATGACGATCGCGGTCATCCTGACGATCGCTTCGGGTCTCGATTACGTCGCGACCGAGGTCCGGGCGGCGCGGGCGAAGCGAGGCGCGCGGTGATCGACGGCGTGCCCGACGACCTCGACGAGACCCTCGTCCGCACGCCTCGCGAGAGCGCGTCGGTGCTGCTGGAACGGCTCGTCGAGCTGGGATGGACGGTCGGCGTTGCGGAGTCGCTCACCGGAGGACTTGTGGTCTCGGCGCTCGTCGACATCCCGGGCGCCTCGCGTGCCGTGCGAGGGGGAGTGGTCGCCTATGCGACCGACCTGAAGCATGGTCTGCTCGGCGTCGACCAGACGCTCCTGGAGGCGCACGGGGCCGTGCACCCGCGCGTAGCGCGCCAGATGGCCCGCGGGGTGAGAGACGTTCTGGGCCGGGACGGCGTGCCGACCGATGTCGGGATCGCGACCACCGGCGTCGCCGGCCCGGAGGAGCAGGACGGTCAGCCGGTCGGCACCGTGCACATCGCGGTGTCCACGCCGCTGGGCACCCGGGTGGACTCGCTCGTCATCGCCGGCGACCGCGAGCGCATCCGCCGCGAGACGGCCCATCTCGCGATCCGTCGCGCATTGGCCGCCCTGTGACGACACCCGCTTTCCGGCTTCGAAAAAAGCGGGAACAAATCATGGCACATCCCGGTTTTGTCTCACGATTCCCATCCGGTGCACAGCGCGCGGCATTAGGGTGACCACAGAAGGTGTTTCACAGTCGTTCACAGCGGACGGCGACGGAATCAGCAGTGAGGAGGGCCCCAACATGATCCTGGTTCGTCAAGAGATCGGCGAAGTCCTGCGTGACCTCCGCCAGCAGAAGGGTCGTACCCTCCGCCAGGTCGCCAGCCGTGCGAGTGTGGCCCTCGGCTACCTCAGCGAGGTCGAGCGCGGGCAGAAGGAGGCGTCGAGCGAGATCCTCGCGTCGGTCGCGGAAGCCCTCGACGTCCCCATCTCGACCATCATGCGTGAAGTCGGCGATCGACTCTCGGTGCTCGAAGGCCTCCAGACCTTCCCCGACGTGGTGCCCGACGAGCTCGTCGCCTCCGTCGAGCCCGAGCTCTCGCTCCGCTGATCGACGCTCGTGCGTCGTAGTGAGTTCGACCGCGCCGTCAGTGATGAGTTCGGCGCACGAGGCGGCTCGCTGTTGACAGACCTTGTGCTGTCGGCCGTGGGTGGGCGTACGAGCGTCGACGCTCTCTCCGCCGGCGTCGATCCGCGCGACGTCTGGCTCGCGCTGTGCGAAGAGACCGACGTCCCCGCTGATCGTCGTTACGGAGTCGGCCGGCTGGAACCGCGGCGCTCCTGACCCGTTCGCGTCCGCTGCGGCGCGCCGCTGAGGATTTCGGCTCTCGGTGTCTGCTCGTCGGCGTGTCATCGAATCTACGTTCGATACGGGCGTAGGCTCCTGCACATCAGGTTTCGTTCCTGACGTCTCCCCAGTTAGGGGCTTCTCCGCAGCCGATGTCGGAGGCCCTCTCTAACGTGGGAAACGTCGAACGACACCCTGAACGCCTTGTCGGGCAGGCCCACCGTCGGTGGGAGGCTCGACAGCCTATAGGCGACCGGAACGCGAGAAGAAAGAAGACGTCATGCCCTCACCCGCAGAGCGCGAAAAGGCCCTCGAGTCCGCGCTGGCTCAGATCGACCGTCAGTTCGGAAAGGGCTCGGTCATGCGACTGGGCAGCGACGATCGTGCGCCCATCGAGACCATTCCCACGGGCTCCGTCGCTCTCGACGTTGCCCTCGGCATCGGCGGTCTGCCTCGCGGCCGCATCATCGAGATCTACGGCCCGGAGTCGTCGGGAAAGACCACGTTGACGCTTCACGCGATCGCCAACGCCCAGCGCGCGGGCGGCATCGCCGCTTTCATCGATGCTGAGCACGCTCTCGACCCCGAATACGCGAAGAAGCTCGGCGTCGACATCGACGCCCTTCTCGTGTCTCAGCCCGACACCGGTGAGCAGGCGCTCGAGATCGCCGACATGCTGATCCGCTCCGGCGCGATCGATCTCGTCGTCATCGACTCGGTCGCCGCCCTGGTTCCCGAGGCCGAGATCAAGGGTGAGATGGGCGACTCGCACGTCGGCCTGCAGGCTCGCCTCATGTCGCAGGCGCTGCGAAAGCTCACCGGTGGTCTGAACACCACGAAGACGACGGCGATCTTCATCAACCAGCTGCGCGAGAAGATCGGCGTCTTCTTCGGCTCGCCCGAGACCACGGCCGGTGGAAAGGCGCTCAAGTTCTACGCGTCGGTGCGACTCGACATCCGTCGCATCGAGACGCTGAAGGACGGTACCGAGGCCGTAGGTAACCGCACGCGCGTCAAGGTCGTCAAGAACAAGATGGCGCCGCCGTTCAAGCAGGCGGAGTTCGACATTCTCTACGGCGTGGGTATCTCGCGTGAGGGAAGCCTCATCGACTTCGGGGTCGAGCACGCCATCGTCAAGAAGTCGGGCGCCTGGTACACCTACGATGGCGAGCAGCTCGGTCAGGGCAAAGAGAACGCGCGCAATTTCCTCATCAAGAACCCCGATATCGCGGAAGAGATCGAGACGAAGATCAAAACCAAGATGGGCATCGGTGGCGCTCCCGTTGCCAGTGCGCCGGCAGACGACGAGCTTGCCGCGCGGCGCCCGGCCTGATGACCGACGACACGTGGAGCCCCGGTCGTCGGCCCTCCGCGGGAGCGGGTGACGACCGGAGCTTCGCTGACGCCGACGAGCGGGACAAGTCGAAAGACGGGGGCAGTCTCGAGGAGTTCTCGGTGCGCGATGGGATTCAGGCCGTCGACGACACCCGCCTCGCTCCCATCATCCCTCTCTTCGGCACGGGTGCACAGCCGGGTGGAGAGCACCCCTCGCGTCGGCAGGTCGTCGAGGACACACCGGGCGGAATGCCCCGAGCCGAGGTGACGGCGACGCCCGGCGTCGGCCGTCCCCACCTCTCGGTCGTCGATGACGACCGCGACGACGCAGGATCGTCGCCGGGCCGGGTCGAGATTCGTGAACAGGCGGAGGCGATACTTCTGCGCAAGCTCCGTTCTCGATCTCTTTCGCTGTCCGAGGCGCGTGCCGTCGTGCGCGGCGTCGATGGTGCCGATGATTCCCTTGCGGACGAACTCGTCGACCACTTCGTCGACCTCGGGTACCTCGACGACGCGGCGTTCGCCGAGCAACTCGCGATGTCAGCCGTCGAGCGCAAAGGCGAGGGGCGGCGCGCCGTCGCTGAGACGCTGCGCAAGCGCGGCATCCCGAGGGAGGTAGCCGAAGAGACCCTCGCCGCTCTTCCCGACGACGACGCCGAACGTGCGCTCGACTTCGCGCGGTCGAAGGTTCGTGGGGTGGAGGGCAAGGAGTACGACGCCGCCCTGCGGAGGCTCGCGGGCCAGCTGTCGCGGCGCGGGTACCCGTCGTCGGTAGCTCTCCCGGCCGCGAGGACAGCCCTCGAAGAAGCCGGGATCGGGCGTAGCCGGTCGTTCTCGCGGCCGTCGTCGGGCGTGAGGTTCAGCCCCGACCAGTGACGTCGGGGCACTCGTCGTCGACGCCGGTTCTCGGAACCTCAGTGGGCGACGCCGGCCCCCGAGCCGCCGCCGGACACGGCGGCCACGACCCGACCGAGCTCTCGCCGCGAGGGCGCTCCGACCTTCATCCGCGCCTGGTAGACGTGCGACTCCACGGTACGGATCGACAAGAACAGGCGCGTAGCGATCTCGCGGTTGGTGAGACCCTCGTCGGCCAAGAGTGCGATCTCGCGCTCTCGCGTGGTCAGCTCCTCGACAGCCTCCTCGGGGAGGCCATGCATGGTTCCCCGCGGGATGGCGACAGGGGGCTGGGACTCGGGCGCGTCCGGGGCAGACCACAGGCCGTGCAGCCGGAGCTCATCGACCGGGAGCAGCTCTTCTTCGCTGGTGCGGGCCGCCACCCGACGGACGGCCGCGACGGCGAGAGGGAGGTCGGTGGTCGCCGCGAGCTGGACGAGCTCGTCGATTTCCGCCTCTTTCGCCTCTCCCAGCGTGATCAGCCGGAACAAGTCTCGGACGCGTAGTGCGGCGGCAGAGCGGCCACACGAGAGGTCCGCCGCGGCGCGGACGGCCTGCCGCGCCTCGTCGGTGCGTCCCTCCGCCGTGAGAATCGTCGTCTCCACGTACAGACGGCTGCGCACCAGGAGCGGCGCGGGTCCTGTTCGCAGACGGTTCAGCATCGATCGAGCCTCTTCCGTGCGGCCCGCCGTCGCCAGCTCGTCCGCAACGGCGAGCCCGATCATGGTCGCGTCCAGCGGCGTCATCGCCGACGGCTCCCGCGAGAGCGCGGTGGCGAGTTCCCGCTGCGAGGCCTCCGGACGGCCGATGCAGGCGAGGGCGATCGCGGAGGCGGCCCCGGCGATGGAGAGGTCCTCGGACTCCCCTTCTCTGGCCGTGATGCGCACTTCGTCCTCGAGACGCTTGTGTATTGCCGTGCCGTCGGCGCCCGCGATCTGGTGGCCGGCAAGCATGCTCAACAGCGCCCTGAGACGGTCGCGCACGCCGATACCCTCCGGACGTTGACGAGCGTCGAGGATCCGCTCGATCGCTCGGTAGTGCTCCTGGGCGCGGCGCCAGTCTCCGCGGAAAGTCTGCGCGGATCCGGCCGCGATGAGGGCACGGAGCCGGGCCGCGGGGGTCGCGGAGGGCTCGGTCAGCGCGTGCTCCGCCACCGTCGCGGCCCGCGCCCCGTCCATGTCGGCGACCGCGCCCGCAGCGTCTTCGAGCAGCGCATCGATCCGGCCGTCCGCGATCGTCGACACGGTGGCGCGGTCCTCGGCCGTTCCACGAGCGACACGCGCAGCGCGGGATCGTGCGATGCGACGGCGCGTCTGCGTGCCGGCGGTCTGCGCGGGCTCGGGCGACATGCCCGGGTCATCGGGGGTGGCAAGGCGCGCTTCGAGCCGGAGTTCGGGGTCCTCCACCGCCCGCAGGCCCCGCGCGGCGTGTGCAGCGGCGTGCGCGGTGTCGCCCCGGTCGTTGGCTTCGCGAGCAGCGTCCAGCGCGACGCGGGCGCGCAGCTCGGGGGAGTACGCCTCCTCACCGGAGGCGCCGACGCCGAGCCGGTGCCAGCGCTCCGACACAGAGACGGCGATGATCGAGCTCCACCATTCCTCCGCCTCGGTCAGCATGCGCGTGCCGGCCGCCTCCACCAGTGCGTCGATCATGGATGGGCCGAGCTGTCTCTGCGCCTCCTGGGCGACGAGGTCGTTGGCGGTGAGGCGGCGATCGACGGAGGCGTCGGCGTGCAGGAGCCCCGTCGCGACGAGTGCTTGCACGCTCTCGGCATCGAAAAGTCGTGTGGCGACGGCGAGTTCGAGGTGGGGGAGCCGCCGCACTCCCGCGAGGCAGGCGAGGTCCTCCCGGGGGAAGTCGGCGACGTGTTCCGAGAGCGCGACGGCGAGCCGGCTGTGCCGAGCCACGGTCTGCAACGCGGTCAGCGGGTCGCGCCCGATGCGCGCCGCGGCGATCGCCTCGATGATCAGCTGTCGTAGAAGGGTCCGGGACCCGTCGGCTCGCCACGCGATCGCGGCGCGGGTCGTGTTGTCCAGCAGATCGGCGCCCGGGAAGAGGGCGATCATATCGAGGGCGTCGTCTGTGCTGAGCTCGGCGAGGTCGATCCGGCGTGCGAGACCGTCGAGCCAGAGGTCGAGAACAGTACGGCGCACGATGTCCGAATCGTCAGGGCGGGAGAGCGATCGAGCGCGCGCCGTACGCATCCCCACGACCGCCGTCACCCGACCCGCGGCGATGCCTCGGGCGAGGGCCCGCGTCGACGCGACATCGAGCGAGTCGACATCGTCGACGACCGCCACACCCTCGACGACGCTCGTGGCGGTGTGCTCGCTGAGGGCGCGGAGCCCGACGTGCCCGGAGGCGTCGATGGCTCCGAACTCGACGTTCGACAGCGCGCAGGACGTCCGCAGCTCGACAGCAAGAGCGTCGTGCCGCTTCAGTTCTGCGGCGATGGTGCGCAGAAGATAGCTTCGTCCGCTCCCGCGCGGACCCGCCAGCACCAGCGATGTGCCGCCTCGAGCTCGCTTCGCCAGCGCCGCAGCATCCCGGTCCGTTCCGACCAGCCCTCTCGACCACTTCGTCGAACGGTCTTCCCCCATACTCTTCTCCCCCCGGAGACCGCCCGTGGATCTTGTAGGCGGTGACGTGTCCCCCAAATTACCTACACGAGACGCACTTTCTTGTCCGGAATACGCACCCTTTGACCCGGTATGCGCCAGAAGGTGCGAGCTCCGTGGGGGAGGGGATCGCACGCGAACAGACGGTCGAGGCGGTGCCGACGTTTAGACTTGCTCGCATCATGACCACCCCCGTTTCGACCCCGACGCTCATCGAACCGTCCGCCGCCGCTCACGGTGTCGATGGCCCGCGCACCTACGAGGTCCGTACGTTCGGCTGCCAGATGAATGTGCACGATTCGGAGCGGCTTTCGGGCTCGCTCGAGAGTGCAGGATACGTCCGCGCGGACGCCGGCGCCGAGGCGGACGTCGTCGTGATCAACACCTGCGCGGTGCGCGACAACGCCGCCGGCAAGCTCTATGGAACCCTGGGGCACCTGAAGTCGCGCAAGGATGCGCACGCCGGGATGCAGATCGCCGTCGGCGGTTGCCTCGCCCAGATGGACAAAGAGGCCGTCCAGCAGAAGGCTCCATGGGTCGACGTGGTGTTCGGCACGCACAACATGGGCTCACTGCCCGGCATGCTCGAGCGTGCACGTCACAACGGCGAAGCCGAGCTCGAGATCCTGGAGTCGCTGGAGATCTTCCCCTCGACGTTGCCGACCAAGCGCGATTCCGTCCACAGCGGATGGGTGTCGATCTCGGTCGGCTGCAACAACACCTGCACCTTCTGCATCGTGCCGAGCCTGCGCGGGAAGGAGAAGGACCGCCGCCCCGGCGACATCCTGAACGAGATCCGCCTGCTGGTCGATGACGGCGCCATCGAGGTCACCCTGCTCGGGCAGAACGTCAACTCGTACGGCGTCGAGTTCGGAGACCGTCTCGCCTTCGGCAAGCTGCTGCGCGCTGCGGGCGAGATCGAGGGCCTCGAGCGCATCCGTTTCACGAGCCCTCACCCGGCTGCCTTCACCGACGACGTGATCGCGGCCATGGCGGAGACCCCCGCCGTCATGCCGCAGCTGCACATGCCGCTGCAGTCGGGCTCGGATCGCATCCTCAAGGCGATGCGCCGCTCGTATCGTAGCGAGAAGTTCCTCGGCATCCTGGACCGTGTGCGCGAGCGAATTCCGAACGCGGCCATCACGACCGACATCATCGTGGGCTTCCCCGGTGAGACCGAGCAGGATTTCCAAGAGACGCTGCGGGTCGTCGAGGCCGCGCGCTTCTCGAGCGCCTTCACGTTCCAGTACTCGATCCGCGAGGGCACCCCCGCAGCGACCATGGCCGATCAGGTGCCCAAGGCCGTCGTGCAGGAGCGTTACGAGCGCCTGCTCGCGCTGCAGGACCGCATCGCGGCCGAGGAGAATCAGAAGCAGCTGGGTCGCACGCTCGAGGTGCTCGTCTCGGCCGGTGAGGGTAAGAAGGACGCCTCGACCCACCGTCTGACCGGTCGCGCCGAAGACAACCGCTTGGTGCACTTCGAGCTGCCGGAGGGGTCGCCTCTCCCGCGCCCTGGCGACGTGGTGTCCGTCACGGTGACCCACGCGGCGCCCTTCCATCTGCTCGCCGATGCCCCCGACGGAGCACCGCTGCGCATCCGCCGGACGCGCGCGGGCGACGCGTGGGATCGTTCGCAGGCCGAGTCCTGCGGCGTCCCGGTGCCGGCGGGCGAGAGCGGCGTGGCGCGCGCCGTGTCGCTGGGCCTTCCCACCCTTCGCGTCGGCGTGTGACCGCGCCCGTCCTCTGGGCCGTCGTCGGCGCGACCGGGACGGGCAAGACCGGTCTTTCGCTCGATCTCGCCGAGGCTGTGGCCGCCCGCGGACGGCGGGCGGAGATCGTCAACGCCGACGCCATGCAGCTGTATCGCGGCATGGACATCGGCACCGCCAAACTTCCTGAGACCGAGCGTCGCGGCATCCCGCACCATCTCTTCGACGCGCTCGCGGTCACCGACGAGGCCGCGGTGGCCTGGTATCAGGATGCCGCCCGCACGGCGATCCGAGAGATCCACGGTCGGGGGTCCGACGCGATCCTCGTGGGCGGATCGGGGCTCTACGTCTCGAGCGTTCTCTGGGACTTCCGCTTCCCCCCGCGCGACGAGAAGCTGCGCGTCGAACTCGAGGACGAGCTCGAGCGACACGGTTCGGGTGTGCTCTTCGCACGTCTCCGCGAGGCCGACCCCGCGGCCGCCGAGCGCATCGACCCGCGCAATGGCCGCCGGGTCGTCCGCGCCCTCGAGGTGCTGGCACAGGGCGACCAGACGCACGGTGGTGCTCTCCCCGAGGCGCCGGAGTTCTGGCATCCGGCGACCCGGATCGTGGCCACCGCCGTCGACCGCGAGGAGCTCGTGCCGCTACTCGACGCGCGCGTCGAGCGGATGTGGGCGGACGGGCTGCTCGACGAGGTCGACGCGCTGCGCGCGGAGGGCCTCGAGCGCGGCGCGACCGCGGGGCGGGCGATCGGATACGCGCAGGCCCTCGGGCACCTCCGGGGCGAACTCACCCGGGACCAGGCCATCGCCGAGACTCAGGCGCTCACGCGGCGCTACGCGCGTCGGCAGGTGTCGTGGTTCCGGCGGTATGCCGGAGCCCTCTGGGTCGATGCGCGGACCGCGGATGCCGGGCTCCTGGCATCCCGAGTGGGGGAGGAATCGTGACGATCGACATCCGGGCATTCGAGGCGACCGATGAGGACGCCGTCGTAGCGCTGTGGGAAGAAGCGGGTCTCACCCGTCCGTGGAACGATCCGCGCGCCGACATCCGCCGCAAGCTGACCGTGCAGCCGGAGCTCTTCCTCGTGGCGGTCGACGACGCCCGGATCGTCGGCAGTGTGATGGCGGGATACGACGGCCACCGCGGCTGGCTCTACTACCTCGCCGCCGCGGCCTCGCATCGTGGCCGTGGAATCGGTCGGCTCCTCGTGGCGGAGGCGGAGCGTCTGCTCGAAGCGATGGGCTGCCCCAAGGTGCAGCTCATGGTGCGTCCCGACAACACCGGTGCACGTGGGTTCTACGACGCGCTCGGCTACGAGCCCTTCGACACCTGGGCGACCGGCAAGCGGCTCGTCGTGGACGGGCCCTCGTCCTCGGCATGAGCGGCCAGCGCGCGGCGACCGCTCTCTAGACTGGGCGCATGGCGACTCTCGCGTTCACCAAGGGGCACGGCACCGGCAACGACTTCGTGGTGGTGGCCGACCCCGACGGGGAACTCGAGCTCTCCGACGCGCAGATCGCCGTGCTCTGCGACCGTCACTTCGGCATCGGAGCCGACGGGTTGCTGCGTGTTGTCCGTTCCGCCGCTCTCGATGAGGGCGCCGAGGCCGCGGCATCCGGTGCCGAATGGTTCATGGACTACCGCAATGCCGACGGATCGAAGGCGGAGATGTGCGGGAACGGCACGCGCGTGTTCGCCCGGTACCTGAGCGACACCGGTCTCGCCACGCTCGACGGAGGGCTGCGCATCGGCACGCGCGCGGGGGTGAAGACCCTCACGCGCAGCGAACGCGGTTACGAGGTCGACCTGGGCGTCTACGCGATCGAGGGCGATGAGACGCTCGTGCGCGCCAAGGGGCTGCCGGTCGCGCGCCCGGGGGTGGGAGTCGACGTCGGCAACCCGCACGTGGTGGTGGCACTGTCCTCGGAGGCGGAGCTCGAGGGGCTCGATCTCACGTACCAGCCGGTCCTCGACCCGTCTCCCCGTCACGGTGCGAACGTCGAGTTCGTCGTTCCGTCCGACCCGCTCGTGCGCGACGGGGTCGGCGCGATCCGCCTGCGCGTGTTCGAGCGCGGAGTGGGGGAGACGCTGAGCTGCGGCACCGGCGTGGCCGCGGCAGCCCTGGCTGTGCGGCACTGGGCAGGGGTGGCCGCCCCCGACTCCTGGGTCGTCGATACGCCCGGGGGAACGTTGGGCGTGCGCGTGGCCGAGGGTCGCGTCTTTCTGTCGGGCCCGGCATCGCTGGTGTTCACGGGCGAGGTCGCGCTCGCCTGAGGCGCGCGGCCTTCTCGTGGACGCGCGAGATCACACGGTGGCGTGAGGTGCCCCGATCGGCGCACGAGCGATCGGATGACAGAACGCGGACGGTGCGATCGCGGCATCCGGTCGCGGCGCGGCGAGGAGGAGTCTCGGCGTCAGGAGACGACGTCGATGAGCTCGCTCGGCGGCGAACCGTGCTTGCGCACGCGCAGCACACGGAAGCCGCGGCCGGTGGCTGCGCGCTGCACGCCGTACCCCTCCGGGAAGGTCGCCGCGAGCCAGCGCTGCAGGGAGTCGGAGCCGAGATTGCGCTGGACGACGAACCAACCGTCGCTGCGCTCCGAGAGGCGCGGGATCCAGTGCTGGAGCATGCTGTGCAACTCGGACTTGCCGACGCGGATCGGCGGATTGGACCGGATGGTGCGGAACGACACGTCGTCGGGAACATCCTCGGGCCGCACCGCGTTGATGTTGTGGAGGCCGTGGGAATCCGCGTTCCGCCTCACGAGATCGAGAGCACGCTCGTTGACGTCGACCGCCCAGATGGTCGCGTGCGGTGAGGCGAGCGCCAGCGACAGCGAGATCGGACCCCACCCGCACCCCAGGTCGAGGAAGTGCCCACCGGCGGGAGGGGGCGGGGTGTTCGCGAGCAGCACCGAGGTGCCGGCATCCACGTGGTCGGGACTGAAGACGCCGCCGGCCGTGACCACCTCGAGTTCTCGACCGGCCAGCGTCACGCGAAGGCGGCGGAGCTGCTCGGGACTCGACGGCGACGCGCTGAAGTAGTGCTCGCTCCCCATCACGCCAGGATATCCGACCGGCCCCCACGCCGCCGGGCCGGATAAAGTGCCAGAACACGCGGGAACACCGCGAACGGAAGGAACCCATGACCGAACAGACCACACCCCCGAGCACCGACGCGTCTCCGGTGGATCCGGTGGACCGTGTGCTCTCGCGCGCCGAAGCGCACCGAGGGGTCCGGGTCTTCGGTGCCGCGCAAGCTCTCCAGGACGTCACCACGGCCTACGGCGGCGACTCCGACGGCGACCAGTGGGACCGCGAGGAACGTGCGGCGTTGCGTCGCGTCGCCGGTCTCTCGACCGAGCTCGAAGACGTCACCGAGGTCGAGTACCGACAGTTGCGCCTCGAGAACGTCGTGCTCGTCGGCGTGCACCCCCAGGGCGAGCAGGCGGATGCCGAGAACTCGCTGCGCGAACTGTCGGCGCTGGCCGAGACGGCCGGTGCCGTCGTCCTCGACGGCGTGCTGCAGCGGCGGCCCCATCCGGATCCGGCGACCTACGTCGGACGCGGCAAGGCGGCGGAACTGCGCGACATCGTCGCCGCCGTCGGTGCCGACACCGTGATCGCCGACACCGAACTGGCCCCCAGCCAGCGGCGCGCCCTCGAAGACGTCGTGAAGGTCAAGGTGATCGATCGCACGACGGTGATCCTCGACATCTTCAGCCAGCATGCGAAGAGTCGCGAGGGAAAGGCTCAGGTCGAGCTCGCGCAGCTCGAATACCTGCTCCCGCGCCTGCGCGGATGGGGCGACTCCATGTCGCGTCAGGCCGGTGGACAGGTGGGCGCGGGCGGCGCCGGCATGGGTTCGCGCGGTCCCGGTGAGACGAAGATCGAACTCGATCGCCGTCGCATCCGCACGAAGATGGCGCTTCTGCGCAAGCAGTTGCGTGATTTCGCGCCGGCCCGCGAGGCCAAGCGCGCCGAACGCAAGCGGCACACGATCCCCTCCGTCGCGATCGCCGGGTACACCAACGCCGGTAAGTCGAGCCTGCTCAACCGCCTGACGAGCGCCGGAGTGCTCGTCGAGAACGCCTTGTTCGCGACCCTGGATGCCACGGTCCGTCGCTCCGAGACGAGTGACGGCCGCGTCTACACGTTGACCGACACGGTCGGCTTCGTTCGGAACCTCCCGCATCAGCTCGTCGAAGCGTTCCGCTCCACGCTCGAGGAGGTCGGCGACGCCGACGTCATCCTCCACGTCGTCGATGCCTCGCATCCCGACCCGGCCGCGCAGCTGATGACGGTACGCGATGTGATGGGCGACGTCGACGCGAACTTCGGTCAGGAGATCGTGGTCTTCAACAAGGCGGACCTGGTCGGCGAAGACGACCGTCTCGTGCTGCGAGGGCTCGCGCCGAACGCGAAGTTCGTCTCGTCCCGGACGGGAGAGGGCATCGAGGAGCTGCGCGCCGCCATCGAGGACGCCCTGCCGCGGCCGGCGGTCGAGGTGCAGGCGATCGTTCCCTACGACCGTGGCGACCTCGTCTCTGCCGTGCACGAGAGCGGATTGATCGTCGCCCAGGAGCACCGCGAGAGCGGGACGTTCCTGCACGCTCACGTGGGCGCGCGCCTCGCGGCGGAGCTCGCCGCGTTCGGAGCCTGATCCCCGGTCGGATCACGGGCCTCCGCGCTTCGGCGTGGGGGCCCGTCCCTTTTGCCTCCGTCGGCCGCGCGGGGCGCCTCCGCCCGGAGGGTTGTCTGCGCCTCCGGCGCCTCGAGAGGTCAGCTGAGCTCGAGTGCCCGGACGCCGGGGGTCTCGAAGCCGAACACCGCGCCGAGGAAGCCGAGCTCGCGCTCGAGCGAGTCGATCACCGTCTCGGACCGCCGGAAGCCGTGACCCTCGCCCTCGTACAGCACGTACGCGTGCGGCACGCCGTGCGCGGTGAGAGCATCGCGGATGGCCTCGGCCTGCGAGGGCGGGACGACTCTGTCTTCCGAGCCCTGCAGGATCAGCAGGGGTACGCGGAACAGATCCGGGCGCCCCAGAGGTGATCGCTCGACATACACCGCCTCGGCCTCGGGCAGGGGGCCGATGAGTCCGTCGAGGTAGCGAGCCTCGAAATCGTGGGTGTCCTCGGCGAGAGCGCGAGCATCTCCCACGCCGTAGCGCGAGATACCGGCCGAGAACACGTCGGTGCGGGTCACCGCGGCCAGCACCGTCCACCCGCCCGCCGATCCGCCGGCGACGGCGAGACGACCGGGGTCGGCGAGACCCGCCTCGGCGAGGGCGGATGCCGCGGCGGCGACGTCATCGACATCGACGACGCCCCACTGTCCCTTGAGTCGGTCGCGGTACCTGCGCCCGTAACCGGTGGAGCCGCCGTAGTTGACGTCGAGAACGCCGATCCCGCGACTGGTGAAGAACGCTGTCTTCGCCGAGGGGGCGGGACCCACGTGCGAGGTGGGTCCACCGTGGACGAGGACGACGTAGGGCGGCCGCTCGTCTGCGGCGGGAGTGACGTCGGGGTTGGACGGGGCGTAGGCGAAAGCGTGCACCGGGCCATGGGGGCCGTCGGTCGACAGGGCGCGGGCTACCGGCATCCATTCGTCCCCCCAGGAGCCGGCACCGCCGGTGACGAGCTCGACCGAGCCGGACTCGAGGTCGACCAGCCAGAGTCCCGAGCGTCCGCCCGCATCGGACCCCGAGACGAGCACGCGCGCGTCGCGGACATCGTCGATCGCGGCTCCCGCGACGACGGGGACCCCGACCGGGCGCACGCCACTGGGGGCGATCTCGACGATGTCGTCGGCTCCGTTGGTGCGGACCGCGACGACGCGCCCGTCGGCGGCGGCCCCGAACCACCGGGTGCCGAGGACCCACAGGCCGCCGCCGGTGTCGGCGTCAGCGGGGGCGAGGGCCTGGGCGTCGCCGTCGAGAGGGCGGCGGAAGAGGTTCCAGCGCCCGTCGGGATCGTCGGCGTAGAGCAGCTCGTCGTCCGCTATCCAGACGGGCTGCAGCGGCGCGCGAGCCTCGCCGCCCGCCACATCGCGGACGGATCCCGTCTCGAGGTCGGCAACGCGCAGGACCGTGGCATCCCACGGCATGTCGGGGTGGTTCCAGGCGACCCAGGCCAGACGCCGACCGTCGGGGGAGAGGGCCGGCTGCGCGAGGAAGTCGCTGCCCTCGGCGAGCACCTCGACTGTTCCGTCGAGCGGGATGCGCACGATCGCCCGGCGCGGAACTCGGGAAGAGCCGTGGGTCTCGCGGACGGCCAAGAGGACGCCGTGCTCCCAGCGGAGGCCGCCGTGGCGTACGGCGTCGTCGGCGGGAGTCAGCGCCCGCGCGGTCTCGCCCGGACGGAGCGCGTACACGCGCTGGTCGGTCTTCTCGACGTAGTACAGCTCACCGTCGTCGGACGCCGTCCACGCGCCGCCGCCGTACTCGTGGACCGCGGAGCGCGCATTGGCGGGTGCGGGGAGCACCGTATCGATCGAGCCGTCGGCCCGGCGGCGTTTCACCGCGACGCGACCCGCTTCGTGGGGGACGGACTCGCCCCACCAGATCTCGTCGCCCACGAGCCGCGCTCCGTCGACCCGCGGTGACGCCTGCGCGACCGACCCGGCCGTGATCGGGGAGGGCCAGGAACCGTAGGGGAGCGTGTCAGCCATGACACCAGCCTAGGCAGGGGCTCCGACATTCGACCCGGCGATCGCCCCGCATCCGTGGGAACCCGAAGGCGGGTGAGGTGCCGAGCGGCCCGGAGCGTGCAGAGGGCCGGATGCCGCCGCGCGTGCGGGCATCCGGCCCTGGATGGTGCGATCAGACGGTGCGCAGCACGGCGACCACGCGACCGAGGATGACCGCCTCATCGCCGAGGATCGGCTCGAACGCGCTGTTACGGGGGAGGAGCCAGGTGTGGCCGTCGCGCCGGCGGAACGTCTTGACGGTCGCCTCGTCGTCGAGCATGGCGGCCACGATCTCGCCGTTCTCGGCGGTGGCCTGAGAGCGGATGACGACCCAGTCCCCGTCGCAGATGGCCGCGTCGATCATGGAGTCGCCCGAGACCTTGAGCATGAACAGGTCGCCCTTTCCGACGAGCTGGCGCGGGAGAGGGAAGATCTCCTCGACCTGCTGGTCGGCCGTGATCGGCACGCCGGCGGCGATGCGACCGACCAGGGGCACGAGGGCGGCGTCGCCCAGGGCGGGGGCGGTGTCGGCGGGGTTCTCGGCGGCGGCGCCGGGAAGATCGATGAGCACCTCCATCGCACGTGTCTTGCCGGGGTCGCGACGGAGATATCCGCTGAGCTCGAGCTGATTGAGCTGGTGGGTGACGCTCGAGAGCGACTTGAGGCCGACCGCGTCGCCGATCTCGCGCATGCTCGGCGGATACCCGTGCCGAGCGATCGAGCGCTGGATCACTTCGAGGATCGCCAGCTGCTTGTCGCTGAGGTTCTTCCGCCGCCGCGTCTGCGGCCGCTCGCGGCCGGCAGCGGTCGTCGCGTCGGTCATCTGTGCTCCCCTCGCGCCGCGGGAACCACGGCGGAAATTCGAATGTCGGAGGTTGGTGATGAGGTCTCCGTGTCGAAACCGTATCCGGTCGACGACCCGAATGACACGGAGCCCCACGCGTGTCGCGTTCGATTCGTATGCGATACACGACGTCTTGACACTCGAACAGGTTCGAAGATAGATTCGGAATACAGATTCGCACCACCGCCCTCCCGGCCGAGGGCGGGGTGCGAATCTCTCCCCACCAAGGAGCACATCATGAGCAGCATCGCCCTCACCGCCCCGTCCACCCGCCTGCGCATCACCGCGCGCGGCCGTCGTGTCGTGGCGTTCCTCGTCTCGCTTCCGATCGTCGCCGTGCTTGCCGTGGCGATCGTCGGCGGCGGGTCCGCCCTTGCGTCCGGCGACGCCGGCGCCCCCGCCGGGGCGTTCACCGAGATCACCGTCATGAGCGGCGAGACCCTGTGGTCCATCGCTGAAGACGTGGCCCCCTCGGCCGACCCGCGTGACGTGGTCGCCGAGATCACTCGCCTCAACGCTCTTCCCGGCGGCTCGGTGTCGGCGGGTCAGCGCATCGCGATCCCCGCCGAGTACGCCCCCGCGGCCTGAGCGCCCCGACCCGGCTCGCGCACTCCGCCCTCCCTCGACGCCTACGATGGGTGAGGTGACCGTACGCCTCGACGACCTTCCTCTTCGCGACGATCTGCGGGGCATGACCCCGTACGGAGCCCCGCAGGCCGCACTGCCCGTGGCGCTCAACGTCAACGAGAACACGCATCCCGTTCCGTCCGAGGTGGCTGACGACATCCTCGATGCCGTGGCTCGGGCGTTGCGGGACGTCAACCGCTACCCCGACCGTGAGTTCACCGGTCTGCGCGAGGCCTTCGCGGGATACCTCGGGCACGGTCTGAACCCCGACCAGATCTGGGCGGCCAACGGTTCGAACGAGGTGCTTCAGCACATTCTGCAGGCTTTTGGCGGCCCCGGTCGCACGGCGATGGGCTTCGCCCCCACCTATTCGATGTACCCGATCCTCACGCGTGCCACGGGCGCGCGCTGGATCGTCGGGGAACGCGAGCACGACTTCACCCTGTCGCCCGAGTCGGCCGCCGCCCAGGTGCGCGAGCAGCGCCCCGACATCGTCTTCCTCTGCGCGCCGAACAACCCGACGGGCACCCCCCTGCGCCTCGACGTCGTCGAGGCGGTGTACGACGCGACCGACGGCATCGTGATCGTCGACGAGGCCTATGAGGAGTTCGCCCCCCGTGACGAGCCCTCGGCGGTGTCGTTGCTTCCCGATCGCCCGCGTCTGGTGGTCTCGCGCACCATGAGCAAGGCCTTCGCCTTCGCGGGCGCCCGGGTGGGCTACTTGGCGGCCGACCCCGCGCTGGTCGACGCCCTCCGCCTGGTGCGGCTGCCGTACCACTTGAGCGCCCTCACGCAGGCGGCGGCGACCGCCGCGCTCGGCCACGCCGAGACGATGCTGTCGATGGTCGACGAGATCGTCGCGCAGCGCGACCGGATCTCGGCCACGGTGTCGGCCCTCGGCTACACCGCCCACGAGTCGTGGACCAACTTCGTCCTGTTCGGCGGCGTCGACGACCCGGCGGCCACCTGGAAGGCGCTGTACGACCGGGGCGTCCTCATCCGCGACGTCGGCATCGCCCACCACCTGCGCGTCACCGCGGGAACGGCCGACGAGACCACCGCATTCCTGGACGCGCTGGCCTCGGTAGGATCGCGGTCATGACCGGCCCCGCCTCGCCCCGTACCGCCTCGATCGCGCGCGAGACGAGTGAGTCCCGAGTCGAGCTCGAGCTCGACCTCGACGGACGCGGCGTCAGCGACATCTCGACGAGCGTGCCGTTCTTCGACCACATGCTCACCGCGTTCGCGAAGCACTCGCTGACCGACCTGCGCGTCCGCTCGACGGGCGACACCCACATCGATGCGCACCACACGGTCGAAGACACCTCGATCGTGCTCGGGCAGGCTATCCGCCAGGCGCTCGGCGACAAGTCCGGTATCGCTCGCTACGGCGACGCCCTCGTGCCGCTCGACGAGGCCCTCGCGCAGGCCGTGGTCGACATCAGCGGGCGCCCGTACCTCGTGCACACCGGTGAGCCCGCCGGCTTCGAGCACCACCTCATCGGCGGTCACTTCACCGGTTCACTCGTTCGCCACTCCTTCGAGGCGATCTCGATCCACGCCGGTCTGACCGTGCACGTGCGCGTCCTGGGTGGACGCGACCCGCACCACATCGCCGAGGCCGAGTACAAGGCGCTCGCGCGCGCCTTCCGTCAGGCCAAGGCTCTCGATCCCCTCGTCGACGGTGTCCCGAGTACCAAGGGCGCGCTGTGACCCGCAAACCCGTCGTCGCCGTCTTCGATTACGGCTCGGGCAACGTCCACTCCGCGGTCAAAGCGCTCATCGAGGCGGGAGCCGACGCCCGGCTCACCGCCGATCGTTCCCTGCTGCTCGACGCCGACGGTCTGCTCGTTCCCGGCGTCGGCGCGTACGGCGCGGTCATGGGTGCGCTGAACGACAGTCGCGGCGGCGAGATCATCGATCGCCGTCTGGCGGGCGGTCGCCCCGTGCTGGGTATCTGCGTGGGCATGCAGGTCATGTTCGAGCGTGGCATCGAGCGGGGCGCCGACACCCCCGGGCTGGGTGAGTGGCCCGGTACCGTGGCCGAGCTCGAGGCGCCGGTGCTCCCGCACATGGGCTGGAACACCGTGGCATCCGGTGAGGGATCGCGCTTGTTCGACGGACTCGACGGCGAGCGGTTCTACTTCGTCCACTCGTACGCGGCGCAGGACTGGTCGCTCGAGGTCACCCCGCCGTTCCCTCAGCCGGTCCTGACCTGGTGCACGTACGGCGCGCCCTTCCTGGCGGCCGTCGAGAACGGCCCTTTGTCGGCTACGCAGTTCCACCCGGAGAAGTCGGGTGAAGCCGGTATCCGGTTGCTCGCCAATTGGATCGACGGGCTGCGCGCGACTACTGTGTGACCTCGTGCCCCGGCTCGGCGAGATGCGCCGAAGGGTGCGAGGAGCCATGAACGATTTCGCGTCCACGCCCGAACTTGTGCTGCTTCCCGCGGTCGACGTCGCCGACGGTAAGGCCGTCCGTCTGACCCAGGGTGAGGCCGGTACCGAGACCAGCTATGGCGACCCCGTCGATGCTGCCGCCGACTTCGCCCGCCAGGGCGCGCAGTGGATCCACCTCGTGGACCTCGACGCCGCGTTCGGCCGCGGTAGCAACGCGAGCGTCATGCGCAAGGTGATCAAGCAGGTCAAGGGCGTGCAGGTCGAGCTCTCCGGCGGCATCCGGGACGACCGTTCGCTCGAGGCGGCGCTCGAGAGCGGAGCGACCCGCATCAACCTGGGTACCGCGGCCCTCGAGAACCCCGAGTGGGCCGCCGACGTCATCAACCGCTACGGCGAGGCGATCGCGGTCGGTCTCGACGTGCGCGGCACGACTCTGGCGGCGCGCGGCTGGACCCGCGACGGCGGTGACCTGTGGACGGTCCTCGAGCGCCTCGAGAACGCCGGCTGCAGCCGCTACGTCGTGACCGACGTCACCAAGGACGGCACGCTCCGCGGTCCCAACATCGAGCTGCTGCGCGAGATGGCCCAGCGCACGCCCAAGCCGATCGTGGCCTCGGGTGGCGTCTCGAGTCTCGACGACATCGCTGCGCTGCGCGAGCTGGTGCCACTCGGAGTGGAGGGCGCGATCGTCGGCAAGGCGCTCTACGCGGGTCAGTTCACCCTGGCCGAGGCCCTGGATGTCGCCGGACACTGACGATCCGCACGGCCACGGCATCCACGGGGATTCCGCCGGCGTTCCGTGGGAGGGCCGGAGCTTCCAGCCCAATCAGCACTCGGGCGACGACGGCTCCGCCGATCCGGCGCTGCTCGCCTCTCTCTTGGCGTTCCGTGCCGGCGAGGGCGATGCCCGTGCCATCGTCGATGCCTATCGCGACGCGCGCCTGCTGATTCCCCTGGTCGCCGAGAAGGGCGACCACGGCGTCGGTGCGCACGGCCTCGAGGTCGACAAGACGCAGGAGCTCTCGATCGTGACGGTCGCCGCACCGGACGGCCGCAAGGTGCTTCCGGTCTTCACCTCGGTGGCAGCTCTCCAGGCGTGGGATGCCATGGCCCGCCCGGTCCCCGCCGACGGGCGCCGCACGGCCCTGGCGGCGGCGTCGGAGGACACCGAGCTCATCGTCGTCGACCCCGCGTCGGAGACGGAGTTCGTGATCCGTCGTCCGGCCGTCTGGGCGATCGCCCAGGGTGAGCCGTGGGAGCCCGCGCACACCTCTCCCTCGATCTTCACGGGCCTGCAGGAGAGCATCTCGGGCGAGCTCGCCGTGCTGGACCTCGCCGTCGAGTCGGGGGATCCCACCGGTCGCCTTCGCGGCCCGGAACTCGTGGTCCACCTGCAGCTCATGTCGGGCCTCGAGCAGGAGGAGTTGGATGCCACGCTGGCGCGCCTCGCCCGCCGCTGGTCGGCGGACGACCGCATCGCCGTGCTGGTCGACTCGCTGACGGTCAAGCTCCACCGCAGCACCGACGTCTGAGCCGTCTGTCGACTTCGGTCCGACGGCACGCGCTCCGAGACCCCCGCAGTCTCGGTGGAGTCGGCCTGCGGCACAGGACGAAGGGGGTGCCCCTTCTCGAGTCGATCGGGGTAGGGGCCCCGCTCATACCCGTACGGGTGTCACGGAAGAGGCGGCCTGCGGCACAGGGCGCAGTGATGCCCCCTTCCCCAGGCAATCGGGGTAGGGGGCCGCTCCCACACCCTCAGCGGTCACGGAAGAGGCGGCCTGCGGCACAGGACGAAGGGGGTGCCCTTTCCCTGGTCGATCGGGGTAGGGGCCCCGCTCTCGACCTGGGAAAGGGCACCCCCGCAGTCCGGTACCCCAGTACGACCGACTTACGTGACGGGCCCCGTCCACTTCTCGCCCGGCCCCTTGCCGATCGGGTCCTGGATCGTGGATGCCTCGCGGAACGCGAGCTGCAGCGACCGGAGACCGTCGCGCAGCGAACGTGCGTGCATGTCGCTGATCTCGGGGGCCCCGGCGGTGATGAGGCCGGCCAGCGCGTTGATGAGTTTGCGGGCCTCGTCGAGGTCGAGCTGCTGTCCGGGGTCGTCTGCGAGGCCGGTCTTCACAGCGGCGGCGCTCATGAGGTGCACGGCGGCCGTGGTGATGACCTCGACGGCCGGAACGTCGGCGATGTCGCGGGTGGCGGACGAGGCCGCGCGCTCCTGCTCCTCCCAGCGGGCGAGGCGCTCGTCTTCGGCTCCGTGGCGGTGCGCGGCCTGGTCGTCGGCGGGCTGGTCGGAGGGGATCGTGTCCACGTGAATCTCTCTGCTAGACTATGGCGGGCTTCGGAGTGTTTCACTCCGTACGAAAGAGGATCACATCCCACCCGCGCTTGCCGCTCCAGGCTACCGGGTTCCCGCACTCCGCTTCGTTTCGCACGGGGCCGTCAGGGTGCAGAAGCCGGTGCCGAAAGCACCGTGCCGGGTGGCGTGTTCTCCTCTTCGCCCGCGATTCCGACGGATCGCGGCGGCCACCACCCGTACGAAAGAGGAGTTCCGCATCAGCGATCCCCGCACCAACGAGCGCATCCGAGTCCCGGAGGTCCGTCTCGTCGGACCCAACGGCGAGCAGGTCGGCATCGTCCGAATCGAAGCTGCGCTGCGCCTGGCCCAGGAAGCGGACCTCGACTTGGTCGAGGTCGCGCCGAGCTCGAAGCCGCCCGTGGTCAAGATCATGGACTACGGCAAGTTCAAGTACGAGGCCGCTCAGAAGGCCAAAGAGACGCGTCGTAACCAGGCGAACACCGTCCTCAAAGAGGTCCGGTTTCGTCTGAAGATCGAGGCGCACGACTACATCACCAAGCTCAAGCGCGCCGAAGGCTTCCTTCAGGCGGGCGACAAGGTGAAGGCCATGATCCTGTTCCGTGGTCGCGAGCAGTCGCGTCCCGAGCAGGGCGTCCGTCTGCTTCGCAAGTTCGCCGAAGACGTCGCCGAGTTCGGCACCGTCGAGTCGAACCCCACGATCGACGGCCGCAACATGGTGATGGTGGTCGCTCCTCACAAGAACAAGTCCGAGGTCAAGACGGAGCAGAACGCGCAGCGCACGGCGAACCGTGAGGCCGCGCGCAGCGCCGCTCGAGGCGACTCGGCACCCACAGACGAAGCTGCTCCGGCGTCCGCCGAGTAAAGCTCCCCGACTCCCGCTCCGGCGGGAACCCCAACGAAGGAAGACAGATGCCGAAGCAGAAGACCCACTCGGGCGCCAAGAAGCGCTTCAAGCTCACCGGTAGCGGCAAGCTCATGAAGCAGCAGGCCGGCATGCGCCACAACCTCGAGGGCAAGGCCTCCAAGCGCACTCGTCGCCTCAACCAGGAGCAGGTCCTGGCCAAGGGTGACTCCAAGGTCGCCAAGAAGCTCCTCGGCCTCTGAGCGCCGACGCACGTTAGGAAGAATGAGAAATGGCTAGAGTCAAGCGGGCGGTAAACGCCCACAAGAAGCGTCGCGTCATCCTGGAGCGCGCCTCCGGTTACCGCGGTCAGCGTTCGCGTCTGTACCGCAAGGCCAAGGAGCAGGTCACCCACTCCCTGGTCTACGCGTACCGCGACCGCCGCAAGCGCAAGGGCGACTTCCGTCGTCTCTGGATCCAGCGCATCAACGCCGCCTCGCGCGCGAACGGCATGACGTACAACCGCTTCATCCAGGGCCTCGGTCTCGCGGGTGTGCAGGTCGACCGTCGCATGCTCGCCGAGCTCGCCGTGAACGAGCCCGCCGTGTTCGCGTCGCTCGTCGCGACCGCGAAGGCTGCGCTGCCGACCGACGTCAACGCCGCGAAGACCGCGTAAGACACGTCCTCTCGAGCGGGCGTCCTCTTCGGAGGGCGCCCGTTTCGTTGTTCCTGCGGGTCGTTCGCGCGGCGTCCCGAGCAGCATTCCGCCGGGGTCATACACTGGTGACGTGCTCGAGAACCCTCGTTCGCCGCGGGTGCGCGCCGTGGCCAAGCTCAGCAAGCGCGCCGCCCGCCAAGAGACGGGTCTGTTCCTGCTCGAAGGCCCGCAGGCCGCTCGGGAGGCGCTCGCCTGGGCCCCCCGGACCGTGCTCGAGGTCTATGCGACTTCTGCCGCGCTCGAGAAGCACACGGATGTGCGCGAGGCCGCGGAGCGAGCGGGCGTCGATCTGCAGGTCACCACCGAGGCGGTTCTGGACGCGATGGCCGATACGGTCACGCCCCAGGGGATCGTGGCGGTGGCGCGTCAGTCACCCACCGCGCTGGAGGACATCCTGGCCGGGGAGCCGCGCCTCATCGCGATCTGCGAGGAGGTGCGCGACCCCGGGAACCTCGGCACCATCATCAGGGCCGCGGATGCCGCGGGCGCGGACGCCGTGATTCTGACCGGCCGCACCGTCGACCCCTACAACCCGAAGGTCGTCCGCTCGACCACCGGATCGCTGTTCCATGTGCCGGTTGCCGTCGAGCTCGAACTCTCGGACGTCGTCGCCAGCGCTCACCAGGCGGGGCTGCGCATCGTCGCCGCCGATGTCGAGGGCACCGACTTCTTGGCATCCCGAGGGCTTCTATCGGAGCCGACGGCCTGGCTCTTCGGCAATGAGGCCCGGGGACTCGACGAGTCCGCCCTCGCCCAGGCGGACCTCGCTCTGCGCTTGCCGATCTACGGTCGCGCCGAGTCTCTGAACCTGGCCACGGCGGCGAGCGTGTGCCTGTACGAGACGGCTTTCGCCCAACGGGCGCGCTGACGCCTGCTGTTACAGAACGGTTAAGGCGTGCGCCGGAATGTGGTCGGGCGCCCAGCATCCTCATAGGGTGAAGGCATGGCATCCGTTCCCCCGAAGACCGAGCCCCTGGTCGTCGTCGCCGACGTCCAGAAGCATTACGGGCAGTTCCAGGCTCTGAAAGACATCGACCTCACCGTCGACCGCGGCGAGGTCGTCGTGGTGATCGGACCCTCGGGGTCCGGCAAGTCGACGCTGTGCCGCACTATCAACCGCCTCGAGACCATCACGAGCGGTTCGATCATGATCGATGGCAAGGAGCTTCCCAAAGAGGGGAAGGGTCTGGCCGAGCTGCGTGCCGACGTCGGCATGGTGTTCCAGTCGTTCAACCTCTTCGCACATCTGACGATCCTCGAGAACGTCACGCTCGGGCCCATCAAGGTCCGCAAGATGAAGAAGGCGGATGCCGAGAAAGAGGCGCGTGCGCTTCTCGACCGCGTGGGCGTCGGACACCAGGCCGACAAGCTCCCGGCCCAGCTCTCGGGCGGTCAGCAGCAGCGCGTGGCGATCGCCCGCGCGCTGGCGATGAAGCCCAAGGTCATGCTCTTCGACGAGCCGACCTCGGCTCTCGACCCCGAGATGATCAACGAGGTGCTCGACGTGATGGTCGGCCTCGCCAAAGACGGCATGACGATGATCGTCGTCACGCACGAGATGGGCTTCGCCCGCAAGGCCGCGAACCGCGTGGTGTTCATGGCCGACGGGCAGATCGTCGAGCAGGCGACGCCCGAGCAGTTCTTCACGAGCCCCGAGTCCGACCGGGCGAAAGACTTCCTCTCGAAGCTCATCACCCACTGACGAGCCCCCATCATGACGGCGACGGACGAAGAGGTTCCTCGCCGAAGCGCGCAGTTCCGCCCCGGGCGATTCGCCGCGTGCTCTCCAGACTCTTGTATCCGCACAGCACACGTAACCAAGGAGACATCACATGCGTAAATCTCGTTTTCTCGCCGGCGCGAGCATCGTCGCCGCCGGCCTGCTGGCCCTGACGGCCTGCAACAGCGGCACCCCGGGCGCTGCCCCCGGCTCCGACGGCGGCAGCGGCTCCGACACCCCCGTGTACGGCGCGGTCGCCAGCGACGTCAAGATCGACGGCAGCAAGACCTTCGACAAGATCACCTCCGCCGGCAAGATCGTCGTCGGTGTGAAGGAAGACCAGCCCGGTCTCGGTTACCTCGACCCCGTGACGGGCGAGCGCAAGGGCTTCGACGTCGACGTCGCACGCTGGATCGCCGCCTCGCTCGGCTACGACCCGGCCGACACCTCGAAGGTGGAGTACAAGGCGATCGCGTCGGCCAACCGCGAGCAGGCGCTCATCAACGGCGACATCGACTACTACGTCGGCACCTACTCGATCACCGACAAGCGCAAGGACCAGATCTCGTTCGCCGGTCCGTACTTCCTGACCGGTCAGGGCCTGCTCGTCGCCGCCGACAACGACACCATCACGGGCAAGGACTCGCTCACCGCCGAGACCACCGTGTGCTCGGTGACCGGTTCGACGCCGATCCAGCGCATCCGCGAGCAGACTCCGGCCAAGGTCGTCGAGTTCGACACCTACTCGCAGTGCGTCGAGAAGCTCAAGAACGGCGAGGTCGACGCGGTCACGACCGATGAGGCCATCCTCCTCGGCTACGCCGCCCAGGATCCCGACAACCTCAAGATCGCGGGCGAGCCCTTCAGCGAGGAGCGCTACGGCGTCGGCATCACCAAGGGCGACACCGCCTTCCAGGAGTTCGTGAACACCATGTTCACCGACGGCGGTTCCACCTGGGAGGCCATCTTCGAGAAGAACCTCGGCGCCTCGGGCGTCAAGGGCGAGCAGCCGGCGGTCGACCCCGTCAGCTGATCTCCCGGTGCGGGCGGCGCACTCCGCGCCGCCCGCACCCCCCGACGAGCACGACGAGAAAGAACGGACAGCGTACGGTGAACCAGATCTTCGACTATCCCGACCTGTGGGCGCAGGCGCTCTGGGGGACGGTCGTGCTCTTCGTGGGCGGCGGCCTGATTGCGCTCGTGCTCGGCTTCATCGTGGCGGCCATGCGCGTTTCGCCCGTGCCCATCGCCCGCGCGGTCGGCGCGGTCTACGTGAACTGGATCCGCAACACCCCGCTCACGCTGGTTCTGTTCTTCTTCGCGTTCTGCGTGCCGCTGCTGATCGACGTCCCGCGCGGGAGCTTCCTGACCCTCGCGGTGTGCGGCCTCGGCATCTACACGGCGACCTACGTGGCCGAGACACTGCGCTCGGGCATCAACACCGTGCCCGTCGGCCAGGCGGAGGCGGCCCGCGCTCTCGGTCTCGGCTTCGGCCAGGTCATGACGCTCGTGGTCCTGCCCCAGGCGACCCGTTCGGTCATTCCCCCGATGATGAGCGTCTTCATCGCCCTGCTCAAGAACACCACCGTCGCCGCCGGATTCTCGGTGGTCAACCTCGGGAACATCCGCGCGACGATGAGCGAGAACGGCGAGAACCAGCTCGTCACCATCCTTCTGGTGATGGCGGTCTTCGTCATCCTGGTCCTGCTGCTCGCGGCGCTGCAGAACGCGGCCGAGAAGAAGTGGAAGGTCGTCCGATGAGCTCCTCCGTCCTCTATGACGTACCGGGTCCCCGCGCACAGCTGCGCAACCGCATCCTCGGCGTCGTCACCCTCGTCCTCGTCGCCGCCGTCATCGGCTTCGTCGTCTGGCGCTTCATCGACACCGGCCAGTTCTCGGCGGCGAAGTGGAACGTCTTCAGCTACAGCGCGATCTGGGAGCGTTTCGGCCAGGCGACCCTCGCGACGCTCGCGGCGTTCGCCGTCGCGGCCGTCGGCGCGCTCGTCCTCGGCTTCATCCTGGCCATCGGCCGCATGTCCGACCACCGATGGGTGCGCCTCCCCGTCGGCTGGGTCGTCGAACTGCTCCGCGCCGTCCCCGTCCTCGTCTTCATGCTGCTGCTGTACTACGGTCTGCCCGTCATCGGCATCAAGATGTCGTCGTACTGGGCGGTCGTCATCGCCCTGATCCTCTACAACGGCTCGGTGCTGTCCGAGGTCATCCGCGCCGGCGTCGAGGCGCTCCCGCGCGGACAGAGCGAGGCCGGCTACGCCGTGGGGCTCCGCAAGGCCGGTGTGATGCGCCTGATCCTGCTCCCGCAGGCCATCCGCGCCATGCTGCCCGTGATCATCGCCCAGCTCGTGGTGACCCTGAAGGACACCGCTCTCGGCTTCATCATCACGTACCCCGAGCTGTTGTACTTCGCTCGTCTTCTCGGCTCCAACGGCGAATACGGGTCGCCGCTGATCCCGGCCGCGATGGTCGCCAGCGTCATCTACGTCGCGATGTGCCTCGCCCTGTCGTACACCGCGCACCGCGTCGAGCTCGGCCTCCGCCGCTCGCCCAAGGGCGGCAACGTCGCTCCCGCGGAGCCCGCGGGACAGACCGGCACCGACACCGAGCTGATCGTCGCCCAGCGCGGCCTCGGCAAGTACGACGCGGGTAGCGGCGGCGGAATCTGAGTCATCGGTCCGACGGGCGGGGGAGTGTCCCCGCCCGTCGGTAGACTCTCATCTCGTGTCCGACGCACCCGAGATCACCCCTGAGGCCGTCGCCTCCGCGGTCGATGAGGCCCTTGCCGCCATCGCCGCCGCCGCGACCACGGCCGAGCTCAAGTCCGCCCGCTCCGCGCACACGGGGGAGCAGTCCTCCCTCGCGCAGCTGAACGCCCAGATGCGCAACGTCGCCCCCGAGCACAAGGCCTCTTTCGGCAAGCTCGTCGGGCAGGCCCGCGGTCAGGTGAACCAGGCGCTCGCCGCCCGCGAGAGCGAGCTGGCCGAAGCCGAGACCGCCGCCCAGCTCGAGGCCGAGCGCATCGACGTCACGGCGCTGCCGCAGCGCGCACGCGTCGGGGCACGGCATCCGATCTCGCTCCTGCAGGAGCAGGTGTCGGACATCTTCGTCGGCATGGGCTGGGAGATCGCGGAGGGCCCCGAGCTCGAGCACGAGTGGTTCAACTTCGACGCGCTCAACTTCGACGTCGACCACCCCGCGCGTCAGATGCAGGACACCTTCTTCGTCGACCCGGTCGCGCGCCACCTGGTGCTGCGCACCCACACCAGCCCGGTTCAGGTTCGGTCGATGCTCGAGCGCGACCTGCCGATCTACGTGCTCTGCCCCGGCCGGGTGTACCGCACCGACGAGTTCGACGCGACGCACCTGCCGGTGTTCACGCAGTTCGAGGGTCTCGTGATCGACAAGAACATCACGATGGCCCACCTCAAGGGCACGCTCGACCACGCCGCGCGCGTGCTGTTCGGGCCCGAGGCCAAGACGCGCTTCCGCGCGAACTTCTTCCCGTTCACCGAGCCGAGCGCAGAGCTCGACCTGTGGCATCCCACCTTCAAGGGCGGGGCGCGCTGGATCGAGTGGGGCGGCTGCGGAATGGTGAACCCCAACGTCCTGCGGGCCGCCGGTATCGATCCCGAGGAGTACTCGGGCTTCGCGTTCGGCATGGGCATCGAGCGCACGCTCATGTTCCGCAGCGACGTACAAGACATGCGCGACATGGCCGAGGGCGATGTCCGATTCAGCGAGCAGTTCGGAATGGTGGTCTGATGCGCGTCCCGCTCTCCTGGTTGCGCGAGTACGTCGACGTGCCCGCCGAGGCCACGCCCGAGGACGTCCTCGCGGCTTTGGTGTCGGTCGGCTTCGAAGAGGAGGACGTGCACCGCTTCGAGCTGTCCGGCCCGATCGTGGTCGGCGAGGTGAAGGAGTTCACTCCCGAGCCCCAGTCCAACGGCAAGACCATCCGCTGGTGCCAGGTCGACGTCGGAACCGAGAACGGGGGAGTGCGCGGCATCGTCTGCGGTGCGGGCAATTTCTTCGAGGGCGACAAGGTCGTGGTGACCCTGCCCGGCTCTGTGCTGCCCGGACCCTTCCCGATCGCGGCTCGCAAGACCTACGGCCACGTCTCCGACGGCATGATCGCTTCGGCGAAAGAGCTGGGTCTCGGCAGCGAGCACAGCGGCATCCTGCGTCTGATCGATCTGGGAATCGATGCGCCCGTCGGCACGGATGCCATCGCGCTGCTCGGTCTGGATGACCTCGCGGTCGAGATCAACGTCACTCCCGATCGCGGCTACGCCCTGTCGTTGCGCGGGGTCGCCCGCGAGTACTCGCACGCGACCGGCGCGGACTTCCGCGATCCGGGCCTCGGCCACGACGGCGCCGCGGGACGCACGCCCTCGGGCTTCCCGATCACGGTCGCCGACCAGGCTCCCATCCGCGGACGCAAGGGCGCCACGGAGTTCGTCGCGCGGATCGTCCGCGACGTCGATCCCTCGCGTCCGACCCCGCCGTGGATGATCACGCGCCTGTCGCTCGCCGGTATCCGCTCGCTCGGCGTGCTGATCGACATCACGAACTACGTCATGCTCGAGCTCGGCCAGCCGATCCACGGCTACGACCTCGACCGGCTGCAGGGCGGCATCACGGTGCGCCGCGCGGAGCAGGGCGAGAAGCTCGAGACCCTCGACGGTCAGGTGCGCACGCTCGACTCCGAAGACCTCCTGATCACCGACGAGTCGGGCCCCATCGGCCTCGCCGGTGTCATGGGCGGCGGTCCGACCGAGATGAGCGACGCGACTCGGAACGTCCTCATCGAGGCGGCGACGTTCGACCAGGTGTCGATCGCCCGAACGGCGCGTCGGCACAAGCTCCCCTCCGAAGCATCGCGGCGCTTCGAGCGCGGCGTCGACCCGCTCGTGCCGTACGTCGCGGCGGAGCGTGTCGCCTCGCTCATGGTGGAGCTGGCCGGCGGCACGCTCGACACCGAGCTCGGCGGGTCGCTCGGCTCGAGCTACCGTCGCGAGGCGATCACGCTCCCCGCGGGCTTCGTCCCCGGACTGATCGGCGTGGAGTACACCGATGACGAGATCGTGTCGGCGCTGCGACTCATCGGATGCACGGTCGAGGAGCGCGACGGAGGGTGGTCGGTGACCGCCCCGTCGTGGCGCCACGACCTCAGCGACAAGTGGACGCTCGCCGAAGAGGTGGCGCGCATCGAGGGCTACGACCGCATCCCGTCCGTGCTGCCGACGCCCCCGTCCGGTCGCGGGCTCACCGCCGCGCAGCAGGGGCGCCGCCGCGTGGCCAACGCCCTGGCCGCGGCCGGCTTCGTCGAGACGCCGTCGTTCCCGTTCACGACGGAGGAGCAGAACGCCCTGCACGGTTCACCGTCCGGTGACCCGCTGCCGAGCGTGAAGCTGGCGAACCCGCTCGACGGACTGGCGCCGTTCCTGCGTCGCTCGCTCGTTCCGGCCCTGCTGCAGGTCGCGCACCGCAACGTGTCGCGCGGCATCGTCGACCTCGCGCTGTTCGAGACCGGCACGGTCTTCCTCCCGAAGCCCGGCGTGCGATACGGCACCTCGTCGGTCCCGCCGCTGGCGGTGCGACCGGATGCCGCGACGCTCACGGCCCTCGACGCGTCGATCCCGCCGCAGCGTCGCCACGTCGCCGTGCTCCTGACGGGACACACCGTTGCCAAGCAGCCGGGTCAGCCCGCGGTGGCCGCGGACCTCGCCGCCGCCGTGGATGCCGTCCGAGTGCTCACCGCCGCCGCCGGTCTCGATGTGGAGCTGGTGCAAGCGCAGCGCGCGGCGCTGCACCCGGGTCGCACGGCTCGCGTGCTCGCCGCGGGCACCGACATCGGTTACGTCGGAGAGCTGCTGCCCGTCGTCGCCGCGGCCGCCGATCTGCCCGGTCGCGTTCTCGTGGCCGAGCTCGACCTCGACGCCATGCTCGAGCTCGCACACGCGCGCGTGGTCGCGGCATCCCTCTCGGGCTTCCCGGCCGCCACGCAGGACGTGTCTCTGACGCTGCCGATCGATGTCGCCGCCGGCGCGGTGCGCGCCGCGCTGCTCGAGGGCGGGGCTCCGCTGCTCGAAGGCGCCCGGCTCGTCGACGACTACCGCGGCCCGGGCCTCGCCGAGGGAACGAAGAGCCTGACCTTCGCGCTGCGTTTCCGCGCCGAGGACCGCACGCTGACCGCGGCCGAGGCGACCGCGGCGAAGCTCGCGGGTGTCGCCGTGGCCGCCGAGCGCTTCGGTGCCGCCATCCGCGACTGACCGTTCTGCACGACCCGGAGCGCCGCCGGCTCGCGCCGTGCGGCGCTCCGGCGTTCCGCGAGGGTCTCGTCGTGCGGGGCGGTGTGTGACGGCCGCGAGGCTGGACCGGGCCGCCTCGGCACGCGCCCGGGAGGGAGGCGCCCGCGTGCGCACAGGAGTCTGCCCTCATCGCCGGTAAGGGGGGCAGTCGGACGTGCGCGGCGATGAGGGCAGGTTTCACAGCATAAGCCCTTCGTGTCCCCCATTCGGGGGACGTGGTGGGAGGGTGTCGCCGGCGCGGCGTCTCCCCGAAGTCTGCGGCGACACCGGCGTTGATTTGCCCCTCCGCCTCCGCTGCCGTTACCCTCGCCACATGTCGTCGATCACCGTGCGCACCGAGGAGCTCTTCGTGAGCACCGGTGGCGAGCGTCGACGTCGGGTCGCGCGCCGATTCTCGGCGACCTCGTAACCCGCCACAGGTCGGGCATACGGGCGTCGCCGCCCCGGTTCATGCGGATTTCCGCACCAGCCCCGACTCGTAAGGTGGATACATGACCCTCTCGGTCGCCGTCTCCGGCGCTTCCGGCTATGCGGGTGGCGAGATCCTCCGCCTCCTGGCCTCTCATCCCGACGTCCAGATTCGTACCGTCACCGCGCACTCCAGCGCGGGACAGCCCCTCGTCGCCCACCAGCCGCACCTGCGGTCCCTCGCGCACCTCGTGCTGCAGCCGACCACACCCGAGGTGCTCGCCGGGCACGACGTGGTGTTCCTGGCTCTGCCGCACGGTCAGTCCGCCCAGTACACCGACGCCCTTGGCAGCACCCCCCTCGTGATCGACGCGGGTGCCGACCACCGGCTCACGTCAGCGGAGGACTGGGCGGCGTTCTACGGCGGACCGCACCCCGACCCGTGGGCGTACGGCGTTCCCGAGCTCCCCGTCGCGGGCGGCAAACAGCGTGAGAACCTCCGCGGGGCCACGCGCATCGCTGCCCCCGGCTGCAATGCGTCGACGGTCGCTCTCTCCCTCGCACCCGGCGTGGCCGCCGGGGTCATCGTGGCTTCCGATATCGTGTCCGTGCTCGCCGTCGGCCCGAGCGGCGCCGGGAAGTCGGCGAAGACCAACCTCCTCGCGAGCGAGATCCTCGGTTCCGCGAACCCCTATGCCGTGGGTGGCACGCACCGCCACATCCCCGAGATCCGGCAGGCGCTGATCGCCGCCGGTGCGCCGAGCGACGGCATCCGGTTGTCCTTCACCCCCGTGCTCGTACCGATGTCGCGGGGCATCCTCGCCACCTCGTCCGCTCCGATCCGGGAGGGGGCGACGGATGCCGAGATCCGCAGCGCCTGGGAGACGGCTTACGCCGACGAGCCCTTCGTGGAGCTCCTCCCAGAGGGGGTGTTCCCGCGTACGGCTGACGTGCTCGGCGCGAACGTCGCGTCGATGGGAATCGCCATCGATCGCGCGGCGAACCGGGTGACGATCGTCGCCGCGGTCGACAATCTCGTCAAGGGCACCGCCGGCGCTGCCGTCCAGTCCATGAATCTGGCGTCGGGTCTCGTCGAGACCACCGCCCTTCCTTTGAACGGAGTCGCCCCGTGAGCGTGACCGCCCCCGCAGGATTCGAAGCCGCCGGTGTGGCCGTCGGCCTGAAGTCGACGGGCGCGCGCGACGTCGCCCTCGTGGTGAACCGCGGTCCGCTCAAGGTGGGAGCGGCGGTGTTCACCTCGAACCGGGCCAAGGCCAACCCGATCCTCTGGTCGGAGCAGGTCGTCACGGACGGCACGATCGAGGCCGTGGTGCTCAACTCGGGCGGAGCCAACTGCTTCACCGGCTCGTTCGGCTTCCAGACCACGCACCAGACCGCCGAGCGCGCCGCCGCGCTCCTCGGCGTCGGAGCGGGCGACGTGGTGGTGTGCTCCACCGGCCTCATCGGCACGGGCGACGAGGTGTTCCGGGCCAAGGTCCTGCAGGGCGTGGACGAGGGCGTGGCTGCCCTCTCGCCCGAGGGGGGAGAAGACGCGTCGCTGGCGATCATGACCACCGACTCGAAGCCGAAGCGCGCCGTCCACACCGGCGAGGGCTGGTCGATCGGCGGCATGGCCAAGGGCGCCGGGATGCTCGCTCCGGGCCTGGCCACGATGCTGGTCGTCCTGACGACCGACGCGGTACTCGATGCCGCGGGGGCCGACGCGGCGCTCCGCTCCGCGACGCGCGTCAGTTTCGACCGGCTCGATTCCGACGGCTGCATGTCGACCAACGACCAGGTCACGCTCCTCGTGAGCGGCGCGAGCGGCATCCGCGTGGATGCCGAGGAGTTCGCCGCAGCCCTCGCCGCGGTGTGCGACGATCTCGCCGCTCAACTGCAGGGGGATGCCGAGGGATCCAGTCACGACATCACGATCCGCGTCGTGAACGCCGCGAACGAGGACGACGCCGTCGAGGTCGGTCGTTCGGTCGCGCGCAACAACCTCTTCAAGGCCGCGATCTTCGGCAACGACCCCAACTGGGGCCGCGTTCTCGCCGCGATCGGCACCACCGACGCCGCCTTCGACCCCTACGACGTGGACGTCTGGATGAACGGCGTCCGTGTGTGCACGGCCGGCGGTCCCGATCGCCCCCGCGACGACGTCGACCTCACGCCGCGTGCCACCGACCTCGTCATCGACCTGCGGGTCGGAGACGCCGCGGCCACGATCCGCACCAATGACCTGACGCACGATTACGTCCACGAGAACAGCGCCTACTCCTCATGACCCATGTCGATCTGCAAGACACCGATCCCGCCGAGGCCAGTGAACGGGCGGTCACGCTCGTCGAGTCGCTGCCCTGGGTGCGCAAGTACCGTGACCAGGTGGTGGTGGTGAAGTACGGCGGCAACGCCATGGTGAGCGACGAGCTGCAGGATGCTTTCGCCGCGGACATCGCCTACCTGCGCTACGTGGGCGTCAAGCCCGTCGTCGTGCACGGTGGCGGACCCCAGATCTCGTCGATGCTCGACCGTCTCGACATTCCGAGCGAATTCCGCGGCGGCTACCGGGTCACCTCGACCGAGGCGATCAGCGTGGTCCGAATGGTGCTGACCGGGCAGATCAACCCGCAGCTCGTGGCCAAGGTGAACGCGCACGGGCCACTGGCCACCGGCCTGAGCGGCGAGGACGCGGGCCTCTTCGGGGGCCGCCGTCGCGGCGTCGTCGTCGACGGTGTCGAGCACGATCTCGGTCGTGTCGGCGACGTCGTCACGGTCGACCCGCAGCCGGTGCTCGACCACCTGGCCGCGGGCCGCGTGCCCATCGTGTCGAGCATCGCGCCCGACCTCGACAACCCGGGCACCTCGTTGAACGTGAACGCGGATGCCGCGGCGGCCGCGCTGGCGACGGCCCTCAACGCCAAGAAGCTCGTCGTCCTGACCGACGTCCCCGGGCTCTACGCCGACTGGCCCAACCGCGACTCGCTCGTGTCGCACCTGACCTCGACGGAGCTGCGCGCGATGCTGCCGACGCTCGAGTCGGGGATGATCCCGAAGATGCAGGCGTGCCTCGACGCCGTCGACGGGGGAGTGCCCACCGCGGCCATCATCGACGGACGGGTGCCGCACTCGGTGCTCGTCGAATTGTTCACCAGCAAGGGAATCGGAACGGAGGTGGTCGCATGACCACCGCAACCTGGCAGGACGACGCCGGACGCGATCTGGTCCGCAGCTTCGGCGACCGCATGGCGCTTTTCGTGCGCGGAGAGGGGGCCTACGTCTGGGACAGCGAGGGGGCGAAGTACCTCGACTTCCTCGCCGGCATCGCCGTGAACGCCCTGGGCCACGCGCACCCGGTCTTCGTGAAGGCCCTCACCGAGCAGGCGGCGACGCTCGCCCACGTCTCGAACTATTTCGCCACGCCCCCGCAGCTGGCGTTGGCCGCCCGTCTGAAGCGTCTCGCCGGTACGGGGGAGTCGGGTCGGGTGTACTTCGGCAACTCCGGTGCCGAGGCGAACGAGGCGGCGCTCAAGCTCGCTCGTCTGCACGGTCGCGGCACCGACCGCACGCGCATCCTGACCTTGAAGGGCGGCTTCCACGGCCGCACGATGGGTGCTCTCGCCTTGACGGGGAAGCCCGCGCTGCAGGCCGACTTCCTCCCCATGGTGCCGGGTGTGGAGCACATCGACGCGACCGTCGCGGCCCTCGAGGCCGCAATGGACGAGCGTGTCGCCGCTCTCCTCGTCGAGCCCATCCAGGGCGAGGCCGGGGTCGTCGAGCTGCCCGAGGGCTACCTGCAGGCGGCCCGTGAGATCACGCAGCGCCACGGTGCGCTGTTGATCGTCGACGAGATCCAGACCGGCGCCGGCCGCACCGGCGCCTGGTTCGGTTTCCAGCACGCGGGCATCGTGCCCGACGCGATCACGGTCGCCAAGGGCATCGGCGGCGGATTCCCGATCGGCGCGCTCGTCACCTTCGGCGCGGCGAGCGACCTCTTCTTCCCCGGCACGCACGGCTCGACCTTCGGCGGCAACGCCCTGGGCACCGCCGTCGGCGGCGCCGTGCTCCAAGAGATCGAGTCCGCGGGCCTGGTCGAGAACGCCGCCCACCGCGAGACCCAGCTGCGCGAGGGGATCGCCGCTCTCGGCTCCCCGCTCGTCGCGGGTGTGCGCGGTCGCGGTCTGCTGCTCGGCATCGGCCTCACGAGTCCCGTCGCCAAGGCCGTGGTCGCCGCCGCCCAGCAGCACGGTCTGATCGTCAACGCCGCGAACGACACCACGATCCGCATCGCACCGCCCCTGACGATCCAGGATGCCGAGGTCTCGGCGTTCCTCGACCTCTTCGGTGCCGCGCTGGCCACCGTCTCCGATGCCCTGATCCTCGAAGGAGCCCCCGCGTGACCCGCCACCTGCTGCGTGACGACGACCTGACCCCGGCCGAGCAGGCCGAGATCCTCGACCTCGCGATCGAGCTGAAGAAGGACCGCTGGGCGCAGAAGCCGCTCGAAGGTCCTCAGACCGTCGCCGTGATCTTCGACAAATCCTCGACCCGCACGCGCGTGTCGTTCGCGGTCGGGATCGCCGACCTCGGCGGCTCGCCCCTGATCATCTCGACCGCCAACAGCCAGCTCGGCGGCAAGGAGACCCCCTCCGACACCGCCCGCGTGCTCGAGCGGCAGGTCGCCGCGATCGTGTGGCGCACCTATGCGCAGGCGGGACTCGAAGAGATGGCGAGGGGAACGCGCGTTCCGGTGGTCAACGCGCTGAGCGACGACTTCCACCCGTGCCAGCTGCTCGCCGACCTGCTCACGATCCGCGAGCACAAGGGCGAGCTGAAGGGCCTGACCCTCTCGTTCTTCGGCGACGGCCAGAGCAACATGGCCCACTCGTATGTGCTCGCGGGGGTCACCGCCGGCATGCACGTGCGCGTTGCCGCCCCGGCGGACTACGCGCCGCGGGCCGACGTGATCGTGGATGCCGAGCGCATCGCCGCCGGGACCGGCGGGTCGATCACCCTGATCGACGACCCCGAGGTCGCGGCATCCGGAGCCGATGTCGTCGTCACCGACACCTGGGTGTCGATGGGCAAAGAGGAGGAGAAGATCGCGCGCATCCGCGACCTGGGCGGCTTCAAGGTCACGAGCGAGCTCATGACGCGTGCCGCCGACGACGCGATCTTCATCCACTGTCTGCCCGCCGACCGCGGCTACGAGGTCGACGCCGAGGTCATCGACGGCCCGCAGAGCGTCGTCTGGGACGAGGCCGAGAACCGTCTGCACGCCCAGAAGGCGCTCCTGGTGTGGCTTCTGCGCCAGCAGTGACCTCTTCGCCGCTCGGCCGCGCCTGGTCCCGTTTCGACGGACCGGGCCGGCTGGTCGGCGTGGACCTCGCGCGCGGGCTGGCCGTGCTGGGCATGCTCGCCGCGCACCTGCTCGACACCGAGCGCACCCTCACTGCGGATCCGAGCACGTGGGTCACCCTCGTGAACGGTCGTTCGTCGATCCTGTTCGCGGTGCTCGCGGGCGTGTCCATCGCCCTCGTCACCGGTGGGCCCCGACCGCTCGCTCCGCAACGGCGCCCGCGTGCGGCGGCCCGGCTGGCGCTGCGTGGAGCCCTGCTCTGGGTGATCGGCCTGCTGCTGGTCATGACGGGGGTGCCCGTCTACGTCATCCTCCCCGCCTACGCCCTGCTGTTCGTGCTGGCGCTGCCCTTTCTCGGCATGCGGGCGCGCCCCCTGTTCCTCGTGGCCGCAGTCCTCGCGGTCGTCATGCCGTGGATCCAGCCGTTCCTCGACGCGGCGCCCGTGTGGGCGGGCCCGGCAGGTGCCGAACTCGAAGCCGCGGTGGGGTGGGCGTACCCGTTCACCGTATGGATCGCGTTCCTGCTGGCGGGGATGGGCGTCGGCCGACTCGACCTGCGCAACATCGCCGACCAGGGCCTGCTCGCCATGGCGGGTCTGTCGCTCGCGCTCGCCGGTTACGGCTTCGCGATCGCCACGGCACCGGTCGCCGAGGACACCCCTTTCCTCACGGCGGTGCTGACCGCCGAGGACCACTCCTCGGGTCTGTGGGAGGTCATCGGCTCGGGCGGCTTCGCCGTGATGACGATCGGGGTGTGCCTGCTGCTGTGCCGCACGCCACTGCGCTGGGTTGCTGTGCCGTTGCGCGCGGTCGGCTCGATGCCGCTCACCGCGTACGTTCTGCAGCTGGTGGTCTGGGCCATCGTGGCGCAGGTCCTGCTGGGGGACACGTCCGACCTCGTCGGTATCCGTGAGGCGGGGCTGTTCGTCCCGCTGACGCTCGGGCTCATCGCGGGCTGCACGGTGTGGGCGCTCACGATCGGGCGAGGGCCCCTCGAGATGTTCGTCGATAACGTCGTACGCCTGATCGTGGGGCGGGATGCCACGCCGGGAGCCCGGTCGTCGGGGCCCGCGCTCGTCACGGGCTCCGGCGGTGTCGGCCGCCCTCGGTAGGCTGGGGGCATGAGCAGCGAGACCGGTCAGTCGACGAACGAGGGCGCCCTGTGGGGAGCCCGTTTCTCGGGCGGACCGTCTCCCGAACTGGCGGCGTTGAGCCGCTCGACCCACTTCGACTGGGACCTCGCCCTCTACGACATCCAGGGTTCGCACGCCCACGCCGCCGCCCTCGAAGCGGCGGGGTACCTCTCCGCCGACGAGGCGCAGTCCATGCACGACGGCCTCGACGAGCTCGCGGCGCGTGTGCAGGACGGCTCGCTCGTCGCCGCCCCCGGTGACGAAGACGTGCACGGCGCCCTGGAGCGCGTGCTGATCGAGACGGTGGGCCCGGCCCTCGGCGGAAAGCTTCGCGCCGGGCGCAGCCGCAACGACCAGATCGCCACACTCGTGCGGCTGTATCTGCTCGACCACTCGCGCACCCTCACGCGCGAGCTTCTCCGGCTGATCGACGCTCTCGTCGCGCAGGCCCAGGCGCACGAGAGCGCGATCATGCCCGGCCGCACCCACCTGCAGCACGCGCAGCCGGTGCTCCTGGCCCACCATCTGCAGGCCTACGGCTGGGCGTTCGTGCGCGGCCTCGAGCGCCTGCGCGACTGGTCTGCCCGCGCCTCGGTCTCGCCCTACGGCGGCGGCGCGCTCGCCGGGGCGACCCTCGGCCTCGACCCGCAACTGGTCGCCGACCGCCTCGGTCTCGCCCGCCCGGCCGAGAACTCCCTCGACGGCACCGCCTCGCGCGACGTGGTCGCCGAGTTCGCCTTCATCACCGCGATGATCGGCGTCGATCTCTCGCGTCTGGCCGAAGACGTGATCCTCTGGAACACCCGCGAGTTCGGCTTCGTCACGCTCGACGACTCGTACTCGACCGGCTCGAGCATCATGCCGCAGAAGAAGAACCCCGACATCGCCGAGCTCGCGCGGGGAAAGGCCGGTCGCTTGATCGGCAACCTGGCGGGTCTGATGGCGACGCTCAAGGGGCTGCCCCTGGCGTACAACCGCGACCTGCAGGAAGACAAAGAGCCGGTCTTCGACTCGGTGCGCACGCTCGAGCTCGTGCTGCCCGCGTTCTCGGGCATGATCGCGACCCTCCGCTTCCACACCGATCGCATGGCCGAGCTCGCTCCGCAGGGGTTCTCGCTCGCGACCGACGTCGCCGAGTGGCTGGTGCGCCAGGGCGTGGCCTTCCGCGACGCCCACGAGATCTCCGGCGCCCTCGTGCGCGCGTGCGAGGAGCGCGAGATCGGGCTCGAAGACGCCGATGACGCCCTGCTCGCCTCCGTTTCGGCAGAGCTCACCCCGCGGGTACGCGAGGTGCTGACGATCGAGGGGTCGGTGTCGAGCCGTACGGGTGTCGGAGGCACTGCTCCGGAGCGCGTCCGCGAGCAGCGCGAAGAGCTGGTCGCTCGAGCGCAGGCGGCATCCCGATCCCTCATCGGCTGAATATCAGTTATTCGCTTATCAAAAAGAGATCATAAGCGTTAGGCTTATCGCATGACCGTCGCCGTGATCGCCGACATCGTCGCCTCCCGGCGGCTGGACGATCGCGCCGGGGCGCAACGGTCCCTCGTCGACGCCGTGCGCGCCGTCGAGCGCGATCTGCCCGTCGCCGCGGCGCCCCTCGCGTCCGTGGTGGGCGACGAACTGCAGGGCGAGTACGACGATCTCTCCGCTGCCCTCGCCTCTTTGCTGCTGCTGCGCCTCGCCCTGCCCGACGAGGTCGACTGCCGTTTCGGAGTGGGCGTCGGAGAGGTGCGGCCGATCGAGCTCGCCGATCGAACCGTTCCCGAGGGCCCGGCCTGGTGGGCCGCTCGCGAAGCCATCGGCCACATCGAACGACTGCAGCAGCGCGCCGCGCCGCTCGCGCGCACCTGGATCGTTCTGGCCGAGGGGCACGATCCAACCATGACCGAGACCGTCGCGCTCGCCCGCGCCTACGTCCTGAGTCGCGACCAGCTCGTGTCGGCGATGAGCGAGAGGTCGCGTCGACTGACCTACGGGCGCTGCGTCGGCCGTTCCCAGCGAGAGCTCGCCGACGCCGAGGGGATCAGTCAGTCTGCGGTCTCGCAGGCTCTCGCCGCCGCTGGCGCTGCCGTCCTCGTCGAGGGCTTCGAAGCCCTCACCGCGACGGTGCGCTCATGATCGCGGCCGGTCTCCTTCTGCTCGCGGTCGGGGCGGTCGATCTCATTCGCCAGATGATACGGAGGCGGCGCTGGCTGGCCATCGCGGTGGCATCGGTCGTGCTCGTCCTGATCTCGGCGGGGTTGGATGCCGTGATCGCGGGGCTCCTCGCCGTCGCCGTCGCCGCCATCTGGACGTGGGTCGTGCCCGAAGACGGTCCTGCTCGCGCGGGCCTGTGGCCGGTCGCCCTGCTCGCACTGGCCGCGGCGGCGTGCGTGGTCATCGCGCCGGGGCGCGAGAGGCCGGGGTTGCTCGGCGAGACGTGGGCCGCGTACCGGCCGGGGGCGACGGTGTCGATCGACGTCGCCGTCCTGGTCATCGGCTGCCTGGTGTTTCTGCTGGAGTCCGGCAACGCGGTGGTGCGCATCGCCCTGCGCTCCGAGATGGGCGGGCGCGTGGCCGACCCCGAGGGCGACGCGAGACCGACCCTCAAGGGCGGTCGTCTGATCGGGCCGCTCGAGCGCATTCTGGTCTTCGTGCTGACGCTGGCGGGCGCATACACGCTGCTCGCCGCTGTGCTCGCGGCGAAAGGGATCGTGCGTTTCCCCGAGATCTCGCGGGACCGCGACGACGGCGACCGCGCAGAGTATTTCCTCATCGGCAGTCTCGTGAGCTGGGTCACCTCGCTGGCGGTCGCGTTCCTCGTGTGGTGGGGCGTGCACGCGCGCTGACGCGTTTCGTGACCGACGCAGGGAGGGACCGGTACGGTCGAGGGACACTCCAGGGGGAGATGACGTCATGAACGCTGCACCGGGTTGGTACGAGGCGGAGACGCCGGGGCGCGTCCGCTGGTGGGATGGAACGCAATGGACGGCGCACGAAGCGCCGGCCGGGCCGTTCGCGACACCGCAGCCCGCGGCGCTCCCGCCGGCAGGTCCGCAGCCGGGTTGGTATCCCACCAAGGCAGGGGAACTTCGCTGGTGGGACGGCCGCATCTGGACGGGCTCGCGCGTGCGCGAGGGCAGAGCGGGAATCGACTGGGCCACCCTCGAGCAGCCCGTCTTCGGGTGGGTCGCGGGCGGGATGTTCCTGTTCGCCGCCCTGTGCTTCGTGCTGTCGGGCGTTCTCGCGCGAAACCCGACCGTTCTGCCCCTGTTCCTGCTCGCGCTGTCGGCACTGTGGTTCGCGATGGCCGCGCAGAGCACGCGTGTCCGGCGTCTTCCGATGCCGGCCGGAGCCCCGGCCGCACCCGACCACCTGCGCCCGTTGCCCGGCGAGGTCGACGGACCCGGCGCCGGGTGGTACCCGATCACCCACGCCGCCCATCGGTGGTGGACGGGTGAGCGGTGGGCGGCGTACCTCTCCTCGCGTTTCGGCGTGCGCCCCACCTTCCACGCCGAGCAGTCGCTTCGGACACTCCGTGTCGTGATGATCGTGTTCGCCGCGCTGACAGGCCTGGCGATCCTCACCGGCATCGCGCTCGTCGTGATCGCCGTCGGCCCCGTGCAGCTCGCGATCGGATGGTTGATGATCGTGTGCGCGTCCGTGTTCGGCGCCGTCATCGGCGTCATCTGGGGGGTCTCGCGGTCGCAGACCCGCCTCCTCCTGCTCCCGACGGAACCGCCCGGCCGGGCGGCCCACGGCGCCGGCCAGCCGGCGCAGCGACCGTGGTGAGCGTTCGAGGGGATGGCATCCGGAGTCGGACACCCCCGCTGATACCCTGAACCGGTGTCTGCCTCCACCGATGCGGCGCCCGTGAGCGCCCTCGCCCCCGCCAACGACCCGGCCTTCGACAACGTCTGGGACGAGCTCGTCTGGCGCGGTCTGGTGCACGTCTCGACCGACGAGGGCGAGCTGCGCGAACTGCTCGGCGCAGGCCCCATCACCTTCTACTGCGGCTTCGACCCGACCGCGCCCAGCCTGCACCTGGGAAACCTCGTCCAGCTGCTCACGATGCGTCGCCTGCAGCTGGCCGGCCACCACCCGCTCGGACTGGTCGGCGGGTCGACCGGTCTGGTGGGCGACCCGCGTCCCACGGCCGAGCGCACGCTCAACGCACGCGAGACGGTCGAGGAGTGGGTGGGCCTGCTGCGCGGCCAGGTCGAGCGCTTCCTCAGCTTCGAGGGCGAGAACGCCGCGCGCATCGTCAACAACCTCGATTGGACCGCGCCGCTCAGCGCCATCGACTTCCTGCGCGACATCGGCAAGTACTTCCGCGTCGGCACGATGCTGAAGAAAGACGCGGTCAGCGCGCGCCTCAACTCCGAGGCGGGCATCAGCTACACCGAGTTCAGCTACCAGATCCTGCAGGGACTCGACTACCTCGAGCTGCACCGTCAGTACGGCTGCGTGCTGCAGACCGGCGGCAGCGACCAGTGGGGCAACCTCACGAGCGGCACCGATCTCGTGCGCCGCGCCGAGGGGGTCTCGGTGCACGCCATCGGCACGCCGCTGATCACCAACAGCGACGGCACGAAGTTCGGCAAGAGCGAGGGCAACGCCATCTGGCTGGATGCCGACATGTGCAGCCCCTGGGTCATGTACCAGTTCTGGCTGAACACCGACGATCGCGACGTGATCGAGCGTCTCAAGGTGTTCACGTTCCTCACGCGCACCCAGATCGAGGAGTACGAGGGACTCGTCGCGTCCGAGCCGTTCCGCCGCGCCGCGCAGAAGCGTCTCGCGCGCGAGGTGCTGACGACCGTGCACGGCGTCGAGGCGACCGAGGCCGTGATCGCGGCCACGGAGGCGCTGTTCGGTCAGGGTGATGTGACCGTCCTCGATGCCGCGGTGCTGCGCAGTGCGCTCGAAGAGCTGCCGCACGCGACCGTCGCCGCCGGCACCACCGTCGTCGAGGCGCTCACCGCCACGGGTCTGTGCGCCAGCCTCAGCGAGGCGCGTCGCGCGATCTCGCAGGGCGGCGTCTCGCTCGACGGCGAGAAGGTCACGAGCGACGAAGCGGTCGTCGCGGGAACGCTGCCCGGCGGCGTCTCGGTGCTGCGCCGCGGAAAGAAGACGCTCGCGGGGCTTTTCCTGAGCTGACATGCCGTTCACGCCGAGCCACGCCGTCGTCGCACTGCCCTTCGTGCGCACGCGGCTGGTGCCGGCGGCGATCGCGGTCGGGGCCATGACCCCCGACCTGCCGCTGTTCGTGCGGGGGATGTGGCCCGGCTACGGTCTGACGCACGACTTCGCGTGGCTGCCGGTGACCGTCGCGGTCGCCTTCGTGCTGCTGTTGATCTGGCGGTGCGTGCTGCGTCCGGCGACCCGCGAGCTGCTGCCGCGACCGGTGGCGCAGAGGTTGCCCGTCGAGTGGGATACCGGTGCCCGCGCGGCCTTGCGCGAGAGCGTCGGCGGGGGACTCCCCGGCATCCTGTGGCTCGTCGTCTCGCTCGCGCTGGGCGTCGCGTCGCACATCGCGTGGGACCTGTTCACCCACGAGGGTCGAGTGGGGGAGCAGCTGCTGCCCGCCCTTGCGGGGCAGTGGGGGTCGTTCACGGGGGCCAAGTGGCTGCAACACGCCTCGAGCGCTCTCGGTGTGGTCGTGCTGGGGATCTTCGCCCTCGTGTGGTTGTCGAGGCGGCGGCCCGAGCCCGTGCGGCGCGTGATCCCGGATGCCGCCCGCTGGGCGTGGTGGGTCTCGCTCCCTGTCGCGCTGATCGGCGCCTCGCTCGCGGCCATCGCGGTGCAGGGGCCGTTCGACGCGGACTACACCCCCACGCACCTGATCTACGGCGTCCTGACGAAGGTCGCCGCGGCCTGGGCGGCGCTGACGCTCGCCCTGGCGCTGTTCGTACAGTCGCGGCAGGCGCGGGCAGTGACTCGCGAGACGGCGTCTCGCTGACGAGTCGGTTGCAGGCTGTCACGGTGTTGTCAGCGAGATGCCGTCTCGGCGGTCGGGGGCGGTCCCGGCGCGGTCGGATGCTCGTGCAGGTGTGGCGACCACCCGCGGGTCACACGGGCCGGGCGACGGGCGGCGGCTAGACTCGGGGACGTTATGACGAAGGCGGGAGACTCGGTGTCGGCGAGCACAAAGGGCCAGAAGACGGGCGCAGACGAGGTCATCCTCGGACCCACCGGTCGCCCCTACCAGGGGTTCCCCACCCCGAAGCCGCTCGACAGCCACGGCCCCGCGCGCATCATCGCCCTCTGCAACCAGAAGGGCGGCGTCGGCAAGACGACCACCACCATCAACCTCGCGGCCTCTCTCGCCGGGTACGGCCGTCGCGTGCTCGCGATCGACTTCGACCCGCAGGGTGCGCTGTCGGCGGGACTCGGCATCCAGACGCACGACGTGCCGACCATCTACGACCTGTTGCTCGACACCAAGCGCGACCCGCGCGAGGTCATCGTCTCGACCCGCGTCGAGGGTCTCGACATCCTCCCCGCGAACATCGACCTGTCGGCGGCCGAGGTGCACCTGGTCAACGAGGTCGCGCGCGAGACGATCCTCGCCCGGGTGCTCCGCAAGGTCGCGGCCGACTACGACGTGATCCTCATCGACTGCCAGCCTTCGCTCGGTCTGCTGACCGTCAACGCGTTGACCGCCGCGCACGGAGTACTGATCCCGCTCGAGTGCGAGTTCTTCGCGCTGCGCGGCGTGGCCCTGCTGGTGGAGACGATCGACAAGGTGCGCGACCGCCTCAACCCGGCGATCGAGCTCGACGGCGTCCTCGCCACGATGTACGACCCCCGCACGCTGCACTCGCGCGAGGTGCTCGAGCGCGTGGTCGAGGCGTTCGGAGACGACGTGCTCGAGACGGTCATCGGTCGCACGGTCAAGTTCCCGGATGCCTCGGTCTCGGGCATGCCGATCACGGAGTTCGCGCCCGAGCACGCCGCCGCCCAGGCCTACCTGCGGCTCGCGCGGGAGCTGGTCGCCCGTGGCGCCGTCGCCTGACGACACCCCCGCCGGTGCCGCTCTCGCGGTGCCATCGGTCCCCGAGCTCGGCGAAGGACCCGACGCCCCCGGCTTCCGCGTCACCCTTCCCGATTTCGACGGTCCTTTCGACCTCCTCCTCACCCTCATCTCGCGCGCCGAGCTCGACATCACCGAGGTCGCGCTGAGCCGCGTCACCGACGAGTTCATCGCGTACCTGCGCGCGATGGGCCCGGAGAGCGACCTCGACGAGGCGTCCGAGTTCCTCGTCGTCGCCGCGACCCTTCTCGATATGAAGATCGCCGGCCTCCTCCCGCAGGGAGAGCTGGTCGATGCCGAGTCGGTCGCGCTCCTCGAAGCACGAGACCTGCTGTTCGCCCGCCTGCTGCAGTACCGAGCGTTCAAGGAGGTGTCGGCCTGGTTCGCACGCTGCCTCCAGCGCGAGGACAGACGGCACACGCGCAACGTGCGGCTCGATGAGAAGTACCGCAGCGCGGTTCCCGAGCTGAAGTGGACGTTGAGCGCCGACGACTTCGCCGCGCTGGCGGTCGTCGCCTTCGCGCCCAAGCAGATCCCCACCGTGGGTCTCGACCACCTGCACGCGCCGCTCGTGAGCATCCGCGAGCAGGCCGCGATCGTGGTGACCCTGCTGCGGTCCGCCGGAACACTGAACTTCCGCGACCTCGTCGCCGGCGTGACCGAGACCGGGGTCGTCGTCGCGCGGTTCCTGTCGATCCTCGAGCTCTACCGCCACGCGGCGCTGTCGTTCGAGCAGCTCGAACCGCTGGGAGAGCTGACGCTCCGCTGGACCGCCGAGAGGTGGTCGGAAGAGAACCTCGCCGCCCTGGGAGCCGATTATGACCGATGACGCCACGCTGCACCGCATGACGGAGGCGGCTCCTCCCGTGCGCCCGAGCGACCCGGCATCCGTCGCTCGTCGCCTCGAGGCGATCCTGCTGGTCCTCGACGAGCCGCAGAGCCTCGTGAGCCTCGCCGCCGCCGTCGGGGCGCCCGTTCCGGCCGTCCGCCAGGCTGTCGAGGCCCTCGTCGCCGACTACGACGGCGAGACAGGTGGACCGGTGCGCGGCTTCGAGCTGCGCGAGGTCGGCGGCGGCTGGCGCCTCTACGTGCGCGAAGAGTACGACGACGTGGTCGGCGAGTTCGTGAACACCCAGGCGCCCTCACGACTCTCCCAGGCGGCGCTCGAGACCCTGGCGGTCATCGCGTACAAGCAGCCCGTCACGCGCGGACAGGTGGCATCCATCCGGGCCGTGAACGTCGACTCGGTGGTCCGCACGCTGCTGTCGCGCGGACTCATCACGGAGGTCTTCACCGACTCCGACACGGGCGCCATCCATTACGGGACGACCGACCAGTTGCTGGTCAACCTCGGCATCAACTCGCTCGACGAGCTGCCGCACATCTCGCCGTTGCTCGACGACGGCTCGGACGGATTCGACGGAGAGGTATTGAAATGAGCGACGATTCGACAGGCTCGGCGGCCGAGGGCTCGGGCTCCGCGAGCGATGACGGGATCCGCCTGCAGAAGGTGCTGGCGAACAGGGGAGTGGCCTCGCGCCGCGTCGCCGAGCAGATGATCGTCGAGGGACGCGTGCGCGTGAACGGGCTCGTCGTCACCGAGCTCGGCCGTCGCATCCACCCCGAGACCGACCTCGTCGACGTGGACGGCACGGCCATCCAGCTCGATGAGTCCAAGCGCTACGTCATCCTCAACAAGCCCACCGGTGTCGTCAGCTCGATGAGCGACGATCGCGGCCGCCCCGACCTGCGCCAGTACGCGAAGGACTGGGACGAGCGGCTGTACAACGTCGGACGACTGGATGCCGACACGAGCGGCCTTCTCGTCCTCACCAACGACGGCGACCTCGCGCACGTGCTCGCGCACCCGTCGTTCGGGGTGACCAAGGTGTACATCGCGAAGGTCGAGGGGCAGGTGCTTCCCCAGACGATCCAGCGCCTCATCCGAGGTGTCGACCTCGAAGACGGGCGGATCGCAGCCGACAAGGCGCGGTTGCTCGACGCCTCCCGCGGCGAGAGTCTGGTCGAGCTGACCCTGCACTCCGGCAAGAACCGGATCGTCCGCCGCATGATGGCGGAGGTCGGTCACCCGGTCGTCGAGCTGGTCCGGCGTCAGTTCGGGCCGCTTCACCTGGGAACTCTCCCGGTGGGCAAGGCCCGCGAGTTGACTACAGTAGAACGCGGTGCCCTGCTCACGCTGTCCCGCCAGGACGACAGTACTCCGGCCGATCCGGCGGAGTGAGCCTCTCGGGCGCTTCGCGGTGCCAGCGGCGCCGCCCAGGGTAGGAGACCCGATGAGCCAAGTCAACGGAACGTCCGCGCGCGCGGCCGGGCCCTTGGCGACCCGTACGAGCGGCACCGTCCGCATCGTCGGCTCGGGCCTGCTCGGGGCCAGCGTCGGTCACGCGCTCACCGCGCTCGGCGTCGACGTCGTGCTCGTCGACGCGTCTCCCTCACAGCTGCGCCTCGCGATCGACTACGGCGCCGGCCGCGCCGAGCGTCTCGACGACCGTCCCTCGCTGATCGTGGTGGCCGTGCCGCCCGACGTCACGGCCGACGTCGTGCAGCGCGAGCTGGAGAGATTCCCGGATGCCGTCGTCACCGACGTCGCGAGCGTGAAGCTCGAGCCGCTGCGCACCCTGCGGGAACGCGGTGTCGACCTCACGCACTACATCGGCTCGCACCCCATGGCCGGTCGTGAGCGTGGGGGAGCCATCTCGGCCCGCGCCGACATCTTCGTCGGACGCCCGTGGGTGGTGTGCCGCGACGGCGAGACCTCTGCGCACGATCTCTCGCTCGTCGAGGGGCTCGCCCTCGATCTCGGCGCGACCCTCATCGAGATGACGCCCGAAGAGCACGACGAGTCGGTCGCACTCATGTCGCACGTACCGCAGCTCGTGGCGAGTCTTCTCGCCGGGCGCTTCGTCGAGGCCCCCGACGGGTCGCTACGGCTCGCGGGCCAGGGCGTGCGCGATACGACGCGCATCGCGGCATCCGCCCCCGAACTGTGGGTGCAGATCCTCGGGGCGAACGCGGCACCCGTCGTCGCGGTGCTCGATCAGCTCGCCGCCGACCTCGCCGACGTCGCCGAGGCGCTGCGCGACCCCGAGGTGCCCGGCGCGCGGCGCGCGGTGGCCGACACCATCCGCCGCGGCAACGAGGGTGTGGAGCGTCTGCCCGGCAAGCACGGCCAGAACCGCCGTTTCGATACGTTCGTCGTCATGGTCGACGACACCTCCGGCCAGCTGGGGCGCCTGTTCGGCGAGCTCGGCGATCTCGACGTCAACGTCGAAGACCTACGCCTCGAGCACTCGCCCGGAGCCCCGTTCGGCTTGGCCGAGATCAGCGTCGTCCCCGACGCGGTCCGCCGCGCCGTCGACGGCCTCCAGCAGCGCGGTTGGCGGATTGCGAGCACCACCCATGACTGAGCCCACCCCCGCCCTCTTTCGGCCCGGCCTGGCCGCGCCCGCCGAGGGCTCGGCATCCGCCCCCGTCGTCGTCGCGATCGACGGCCCCGCCGGAAGCGGCAAGTCGAGCGTGTCGAAGGCCGCCGCCGCCCGCCTCGGGTACGGCTTCCTCGACACCGGCGCCGCCTACCGCGCCCTCGCGTGGCACGCCCTCGCTCACGAGGCCGACACCTCCGACGCGACGGCGGTGCTCGAGGTCTTCGGCGACTTCGAGTACGCCATCTCGCTCGACCCGGCCGACCGCTGGGTGCGCGTCGGTGGCACCGACGTCACCGCCGCGATCCGCGAACCCCGGGTGACCGATGCCGTGAGCGGAGTGGCCCGCGTCGCTCCCGTGCGCCACGCGGTGAACGAGCTGTTCCGCCGGCTCGTGGCATCCGCGGTTCTTCCGGGCGTCGTGGTCGAAGGCCGCGACATCACCACGGTCGTGTTCCCCGACGCGCCCGTGCGCATCCTCTTGACCGCGGCCCCCGAGGTGCGCGCCGCGCGCCGCAGTGCGGAGTTGACGGATCAGGATGCCGCCAAGGTCGCCGCAGCCCTCCACCAGCGCGACGCCGCCGATTCCACGGTCGTCGACTTCCTCACCGCCGCCCCCGGCGTGCAGGTCGTCGATTCGACCCACCTCGATTTCGAACAGACCGTCGACGCCGTGCTGAGCGTCGTCGACAACACGATGGGAGCCCGCGATGGGCGTTGAAGACGAGTACGAAGGCGGGCCCGACCAGCTCGCCGAGAAGATGGAGCAGCTCGACGAGGTGCTCGCCGAACAGCGGGCCGAAGCGCTGCGCGCGGGCCTCGAGGACTTCGACCTCGACGAGGAGGACGCGGCTCTTCTCGCGGGTCTCGCCTCGGGTGAGGGAGCGATCGAGTTCCTGCCGGCGCTGCCGGTGGTCGCGATCGTCGGTCGGCCGAACGTGGGCAAGTCCGCGTTGGTGAACCGCATCCTCGGCCGCCGCGAGGCCGTCGTCGAAGACACCCCCGGCGTCACGCGCGACCGCGTCACCTACAAGGCGGAGTGGCTCGACCGCCGCTTCTCGCTGGTCGACACCGGCGGCTGGGAGCCCGACGCGAAGGGCATCGACCGCTCGGTCGCAGCGCAAGCCGAGGTCGCGATCGATCTCGCCGACATCGTGCTGTTCGTGGTGGATGCCACGGTGGGGGCGACCTCGACCGACGAGCACGTCGTGAAGCTGCTGCGCAAGAGCGGCAAGCCGGTGTTCCTCATCGCGAACAAGGTCGACGACGCCCGCCATGAGCCCGAAGCCGCCGCTCTGTGGAACCTCGGCCTCGGTGAGCCGCACCCCGTCTCGGCCATCCACGGCCGCGGTGTGGCCGACCTGCTCGACGAGATCATGAAGGTGCTGCCCGACGTGTCGGCGGTCGCCAAGTACGAGATCGGCGGACCGCGACGTGTCGCGATCCTCGGTCGCCCCAACGTCGGCAAGTCGTCGCTGCTCAACAAGGCCGCCGGCGAAGAGCGCGTGGTCGTGAACGAGCTCGCCGGGACGACCCGCGACCCGGTGGACGAGGTGGTCGAGCTCGGCGGCAAGCTCTGGACGCTGGTCGACACCGCCGGCATCCGTCGCCGGGTGCACCTCTCGCAGGGCGCCGACTTCTACGCGTCACTGCGCACCTCGACGGCGCTGGAGAAGTCCGAGGTCGCGGTCGTCGTCATCGACGTCTCGCAGCCCATCAGCGTGCAGGACCTGAACATCATCGACCTCGTACTCGAGTCGGGCCGCGCGCTGGTCCTGGCGTTCAACAAGTGGGACCGCCTCAACGACGACGACATGGAGAACCAGGATCGTCGCCGCTACCTGGAGCGCGAGATCGAGCAGGACCTGGCGCACGTCGCGTGGGCTCCGCGCGTGAACATCTCGGCTCGCACCGGTCGTCACCTCGACAAGCTCGTGCCCGCTCTCGAGCAGGCGCTCGAGTCGTGGGACACCCGCATCCCGACCGGCAAGTTCAACGCGTTCCTGTCGGAGCTCGTCGCCGAGCACCCGCACCCGCTGCGCGGAGGAAAGCAGCCGCGCATCCTGTTCGGCACGCAGGCGGCCACGCGTCCGCCGACCTTCGTGCTGTTCACGACCGGGTTCCTCGACCCGGGCTACCGCCGGTTCATCCAGCGGCGCCTGCGCGAGATCTACGGCTTCGAGGGCACGCCGATCGTGCTCAACATGCGCATCCGCGAGAAGCGCCAGCGCTGAGTCGCGCAGCGAGCGCCCCGGTCCCCGTGTGGGGGTCGGGGCGCTTTCGCGCGCTGGACATGCGCCTCGCGCGCACGGCGGTGGGGCGGCGGCGTGTGCGCGCTGCGTCTGCGGGCCCGGATCTCGCGCGAGACGGCACATCGCTGACGAGTCGGTCGCAGGCTGACGCGGGTTTGTCAGCGAGATGCCGTCTCGCGCGCGGTGGGTGCCGTCAGGCAGGGATGGGCACGAGCGCAAGCGGGGTCGGGCCGGACCGGGCGGTCGATAGAGTGCTCTCGCGACGGCGACGCCGTGGCATCCGCCCTCTGTCGACGCCGGGAGACCCCATGACCGCCGCCGTCCCGCCGCTCGACCAGCCCTACTACGGCGCGCCGCTGGGCGCTGCGGTGCGCCGCATCTTCGCGAAGTACGCCACCTTCCGTGGGCGCGCGAGCCGCAGCGAATACTGGTGGTGGGTGGTGACCGCCGCCGTCGTGGGCACGGTGCTGAACGCGCTGCCCACGCTGACCGATGGCATCCGCATCGAAGCCGACGGCTCGACGACCATCACCGGACCGCTCGGGGTGATCCTCGGGGCGATCTGGCTCGTGTGGGCTCTCGTCACCATCGTCCCGACGTTCGCCGTGCTCGTGCGACGCCTGCACGACACCGATCGGAGCGGGTTCTGGGTGCTGATCGGGGTGGTGCCGCTCATCGGCGTCCTGGTTCTCTTCGTCTTCACGCTCCAGGGGCCGCGGCCCGAGGGCGCGCGCTTCGATGCCTGAGACGCCCGAGCGAGCACCCCGGCCCGCTGGGTCGGGGCGCTCGTCGTTCCGGATGCCGTGACTCCGTCGCTCCACTCGCGCTCGGGCCTCAGCGGTGGGGGATGACGGACGGTGACCGACGTGTCAGCGGGATGCGGCGTCGGCGGGGGGAGCCGGCATCCGGTTTCTCAGAGGGGCGCCGCGGGGCGGACGAGAGCCGTCTGGTCGGGCTCGGCGAAACCGAACCGACGGTAGAGGCCGTGCGCGTCGCTGGTGAAGAGCGTCCATCGGAAGTGGGGGCCGGGGCCCTCATCGATCATGAGCGAGACCAGGCCCTTGCCGAGGCCGTGGCCCCGGTGCCCGTCGACCACGAACACGTCGGCCAGGTAGGCGAATCCGACGCCGTCGGAGATCGCCCGCGCGAAGCCCACCAGCTCGCCCGTTTCGCGGCGGTACGCCGCGACGATGCGCCACGCGCTGTCGAGCTGAGCCTCGACGTCGGCTCGGGTGCGCCAGCGCCCCCAGTACGCCTCGGTGCTCAGCCACTGCCAGACCGCGTCGCGGTCGACCCGTTCGGGGTCGTCGTCGAATTCGTACTCCATCCGACAATTGTGGCAACTCGAGGCGGTTCCGACTTCCCCGCGGGCGAGGAGCGGCCGTCATATTGCGATTCTCGGCGCGAACTGCGCGGCGGCGCGGGCGATCTCATGGCGTCTCGTGACGCTGGGCGGGGACCGTCGGTCGTGTGTGTGCCAGGCTGGAGCCGATGACGATCGAGCCCCCTGCCCCCGGCGAGCCGCGGCGTCCGCACGGACCCCGCGACCCCGGCGACGCCTGGGTCGTCGCGCCCACGGGCGAGAAGTACTGGGGTCGTTTCGGCGCCGCGGGGCTGCTCGCCCTCGACCCCGAGCGCGGAGTGCTGCTGCAGCATCGCGTCTCGTGGAGCCACTTCGGCAATACCTGGGCCCTGCCGGGAGGCGCGCGGCACGAGGGCGAATCCGCTCGAGACGGCGCCCTGCGCGAATCGGGCGAAGAAGCGGGGGTGCCGGCGGATGCCGTGAGCGCGCGCTTCGAGAGCGTGCTCGACCTCGGCATCTGGTCATACTCGACCCTGGTCGCCGACGTGACAACGCCGTTCGAGCCCGTGATCAGCGATCCCGAGAGCGTCGCCCTGGAGTGGGTCGCCGTCGACGACGTCGATTCCCTGCCGCTGCACCCCGGCTTCGCCGCCTCGTGGCCGGCCCTGCGCCAAGCGCTGACCGCGCGGCCGGCGATCGTCGTCGACGTGGCCAACGTCATGGGTTCGGTTCCCGACGGGTGGTGGAAGGATCGCGCCGGCGCCGCGACCCGCCTGGTGAGAAAGGTCTCGCGGCTGGCGGAGCGGGGAGTGGATGCCGAGGCGCTCGGGCTGTCCGCGACGCGCTGGTTCCCGGCGGTCACGGCGGTGCTGGAGGGCCAGGCGCGGTCTGCCGAGCCGGTGGCACCCCCGGTCGAGGTGCGGCACGCGCCGGGTGAGGGCGACGACGAGATCGTCGCGGTCGTGCGCGAGGTCGCGGGGGCGTTCCGCCCCGTGGTCGTCGTGACGAGCGACCGCGAGCTGTCGGCGCGCGTCGTCGAGCTCGGGGCGAGAGTGCGCGGTGCGCGCTGGTTGTTGGATCAGCTGGACTGACGGCTGCGGGGCGTCACCGGTCCGACGTCGTGTGTGCGTCGAGTGGGCAGCGGTGTCGTTTGGTCAGCGGTGTCGCTGGGTCGGCGATTCGCGCAGGGTCAGTTGGCGGGGCCGGGGGTCGGCTGAGGTTGTGCGGATTGTGGAGGTTGTGCGGGGCGTGCGGGGCGGGGCGTGTACAGGGTCTGAGATTTGCGCGAGGTCAGTTGGCGGGGGAGGGGGTCGGCTGAGGTTGTGCGGATTGCCGAGGCTGTGACGCGCGGTCAGTCGGGATCGCGGCCGCGGAGCTTCTCGATGTCGCGGCGATCGCGCTTGGTGGGGCGTCCGGCGCCGCGATCGCGTACCGGCACGAACGGCATGCTCTCTTTCGAGGGCGGTGGGGGAGTGCGGTCGTCGACGGACTCGGCGACGAGGGCCGCCCCGACACGCTTCGCGATCGTCTTCTTCACGACAAGGATCCGGTCGAAGCCCTGGATCCGCACGCGCAATTCGTCGCCCGGACGTACGGGCTGCGCCGCTTTGGCGCGTTCCCCGTTGACCCGAACGTGCCCCGCGCGGCACGCGCTGGTCGCCGCAGACCGGGTCTTGTAGACGCGCACCGCCCAGAGCCACGCGTCGACGCGGGCGGTGGTCATGGCATCCGTCATGTCGGGTCTTTCGTCGGTGAACCTCAATCGTAAGACGGGCTCTCACTCGCGCAGGCTCAACGAGACGAGGGCACGATCGGGCTTGGGGCGATCGACGATGTCGAAGCCCGCCTCCTCGAACATCGACACGGTGCCGCGATACAGCTGGTTGGCGGAGCGATTCGTGACGGTGGGGTCGAGGGGATACGCCTCGACGACGCGGGCGTCGGCCGCGCGGGCGGTGGAGACCGCGGCATCCAGGAGCTTCTTCATCAAGCCCGTGCCGCGGTGCGCCGTGCGGACCACGAAGCACGAGACCGACCAGACGTCGTCGGCGTCGAGGGGCTCCTCTGTCGCGATCGTGACGTCGCGGGTGCGGAGGAGGCGGGCCTGGTCGACGCGGGGGCCGACGCGCACCCAGCCCGCGGGTTCGCCGTCGACGTAGGCGATGAGCCCCGGCGAGCGATCACCGTGCATCTCGGCATGAAAGCGCGTGGTGAGGTCGTCGCGCGAGCTCTGCTGGAACTCCGCGTTCGTGAGCAGCCACCACTGGCACTGGCATCCGGGACCGTCTCCGCTGTCGAGCGCCGTCTCTGCGTCGTCGAAGCGGTCGCCGGTGGCGGGGAGGATCTCGATCGTCATGCCCGAGACCGTAGCGAGGGGCTCCGACATCGACAAGGGAGTGCGCACACGCCCGGGGTGGTCGTTGGTTCGCGGGGGAGTCGGCGAGGGGCTAATATAGGGGAGTTGCCCGCTCGCGGGTAACGGGATGTGGCGCAGCTTGGTAGCGCACTTGACTGGGGGTCAAGGGGTCGCAGGTTCAAATCCTGTCATCCCGACAGAAAAGCCCAGGCGAGAATATGTTTCTCGCCTGGGCTTTGTCGTTTCTGTTGTCCTTTTCGGAGGGGTTTATGGAAGCATCCGACCACGGGTGCTGATGCCCTCCGGGGCGCATCGATTGCGGCCGTTGCGACGAGTCGGGACCTGGCCGGGACCTGGAGCCCGTTTTGGCCGCGATCGGCAGCCTTGTCATCGCCCAAGTGCCGTCGCTCGACTGGACGTAGCGGGGCTGTCGCGGTTAGGGTTCTCGTGTCCGTCGAGGAACGCGTTGGCGCGTGCGGCAGCGTCGGTGAGGTGCCTAGTGTCGGGGTGGAGGTACCCGCGGGTCGTCTCAATTGATTTGTGGCCGAGGATGCCTTGGAGGACGTGGAGCGGGATGCCTGCGTCGGCGAGCCAGGTCGCTCCGGTGTGGCGGAGCCCGTGCCGGGTGAGGCTGGGTAGCTCGAGCTCGGTGACGAGTTGGTCCGACTTCGTCGCATCCCGCACCGATGCTGTGGTGAGCACACCACCGCGTGGGCCGGTCAGGAGCCGCTCGTCGGGTTCGCGGTTGTGGGTGAGGCGTTGCAGTACGGGTGTGAGGGCTTGCAGGATGGGGACGTGGCGGATGTCGCCGCCCCTGGTTTGTTTAGTGACGAGGCCTCCTGCGCCGGGGTAGGTTTGGCGGCGGATCGTGACGACACGTTGATCCCAGTCGATGTCGCCGACTTGGAGGCCTGAGATTTCGGAGCCGCGGGCGTCGAGGAGAGCGCTGACCATCACGAAATCGGAGTAGCTCTGATGCACCTCCCCACACCGATCGGCCAACGTGGTGAGGGTCGCGAGACCTTTGAGTGCGTGCACGCGTGGCGAGAGGTCGTTCTCTTTGAGGTTGAGCGCTGACTTTCCGAGAGAGCGCCGGGATCGGTTGCGTGCGGGATTGCTGGGCAGGAGGTCGTCGCGGACGGATTCATCGAGGACGCGGACGAGGGGTGCGATGGTGTTCTTGATCGTTGACGCGGAGTGCTGGGTTTCCCACTGGTCGATGGTGCGGTCGATCATCCCGGCGGTGATCTGCGACAACGGCAAATGCCCCAGCGCGGGGAGCACGCGGAGGCGGAGGCCGAGTCTGTAGCCGTCGACGGTGGAGGTTGGGCCAAGGCCACGCTGCCACCGGTCTCCGATCATCTCGACGTAGTCGGAGAGCAGGATGCGTTTGTCGATCCCGAGTTCGGCGGAGGCTTGCAGGTATTGGAAGAATTCGTCTGCTGCTTCCTCGTCGGGGACGACGAGGGCACGGGTGACGCGTTTGCGGGTGTGTGGGTCAATCCAGCAGGCACGGGCGCGGATTTCGGAGGCGCGGTGTTCGAGATCGGTGGTGCCTTTCACCCCGATCGGTGGCACCGGGAGTGGTGCGGTGGGGTCAGGCGTGCTCATCGGTATCGAGGGACGCGAGCCATTGTTCGACCTGTTCGATGCGGTACCTCGTCACACCGCCGATCCGGATGAACGGCGGCCCCTTCTTCTCCGCCCGCCACCTCGACAGCGTCGATTCCGATACCCGCCGGAACGCCGCAATCTCCCGGCTGTCCCGCAGCGGTGAAACGAGCACGTCGCTGGTCTGCTCGGTCATGACTGCTCGCTCCAATCGATGTTGACGATCTCCCGGATCGTCGCGTCCTGTTCCGCAGTCCGCGTTTTGACCTGCTCTTCGACGAACGCCAGTAAATCCTTCGTCCGCTCAGTTACCGGTGCCTCTGCCGTGGAGGGTTCGGTTCAGCCGTCTGCTTCGCCTCCTGGCCAGGAGGTGATGCGGGTGGGGCGGTCACGGTCCAGGCGTGTGCCGGAGATCGTGACCCAGTCGCGGAGGCGTTCGCGGGCGATCGCGAAGTCGTGGTGCCAGGCGAGGGCCTGGTTGCCTTTGGCTTGTTGGTCGAAGCAGAACAGCCAGTGTTGCCTGAGCTCTGACAGCTCGCACAAGAGTTCCGGGTGGCGGTGCCACATCGGAGGGATCACCTGCGCGGGGAGGCCGTAGGTATGGCGGAGCCAGTCCACCCATTCGTTGAGTTCGAGGAGTTCGTGTTCGAGGTCGTCGGGTGGGAGGGGGCGCCAGTTGATCGGGCGTGGCACTTGCCCGAGCGCTGCCGCGAGGTCGCTGACGTAGGCCTGTTTCGGGAGCTCGCGCGTCTTCTCCTCCACGCTGGGTGGGAGGTCGCCGGCATCCGCCCCGTCGGAATCTGGCCCCGGCGCAGCCGAGGGCGACTGTTCACTGTTCATGGTCTACTCCTGAGCGAAAGACGCGCCGCTGCTGCAGCGCGAACGAACAAAAAGAGGTGGGTGCGGCGACCAGGTGCAGGTGTGAGGATAATCGCCGCACCCGGCATGGAAACCCCACGGGTCAGCGGGCAACGGCCTCGCCCTCCGCCGAGCCCGCGGCGGATGCGGCGGGTGATTCGGGCTCCATGTCTGCTTCACGCTGCGCGAGCGCCTACTGCATCTGTTCCCGGCCAGGGGCTTCGTGCTGCGGTGCCTCGCGTTCGGGTGCGCCGCGGTCGACGGTGTAGCGGGTGATGTTGTTGTCGTGGCCGATCCGAGCGCGATCGGCTGATCAGGGCCGAGGGTGCGAAGGTCGAGCGGCCACTCGCTGGTTCTTGGGATCAGGACTTGAGCGCCGATCTTCTCCGACTCGGCCAAGACGCGCCGAGCGCCGTCGAAATCTAGTCGCGGTGCGATGTCCTGCCGCCACTGCTCGAGGCTCGCACTCGGACTGAACCACGGGATCTCGCTACCGAGCGCCAGATACACAGTCCTGACTCCGCCGAGATCGTGTACGAGGTGCGACGTCGTGTCGCGCGGCTCAGCCACCATCGCGAGCGTCACCCTTGCAGTGCGCTCATCCAACTCATCAAGGTTGATCTCGGGCATGGCTTTGTCCTCTCGGCGTAGGCAGCGCACAAGAGAGGTATGCCTGGCGTGTTCTGCTCGACATCGCAAGAGCGCATCGGGCATGCTGATAGCACGATGATCATCTGACTCAGCAGGAGCGCCGCGACGGTGGTCCTTCAGTAAAGGACCACGAATGACCCAGCAGACTGCGCCCACAGATCCCAGCAACGAGCCGGAGAATCCGCCCGCTCCCATGCGGGTCGCGAGCATCAAGGTGCACAATTTCCGCCTGCTGCGGAACGTCGATATTGAGCTTGATAACCGAACAACTGTGTTGGTTGGCCGGAACAACAGTGGGAAGACAACTCTTGCGGAGGCATTTACGCGTTTCCTGCAACCGTCGACGTTGAACTTCACCGTGGCGGACTTCTCTGCCGAGAGCTACCCGGAGTTCCTCGAGTCCTGGAAGGCATACTCCGCGGGGGATGAAGAAGCCGCGAGACGTCTTCTTCCCGAGATCTCCCTCACAGTGGAGATTTCGTACTCGAAGGAACTGCCGGAATACGGACCTCTAGCCGCAGCCATCGTCGATCTCGACCCGGATTGCACAACAGCGATGATCCGCTTCAGCTACTCACTCGAAGGTGGACGCCTGTCGGAGTTTTTCGAGGGGGTAGCGAACGACCCGAACACGGGTGCGGAAGCGGACGTCGAGTGCGTACTGGGCATTGTCGGAGACCGCGTTCAGGGATTGTTCGCGCGGTCAATCACTGCAATCGACCCGGGGGATGCCTCAAACACGCGCGACATCCCGCTCGAGGCGATGCGGCGCATCCTCACCGTTCACTTTTTGAAAGCCCAACGCGGGCTCGACGACGAGAAGGAACGACCCAAAGATCTGATCGGCAGCATCTTCCAGAACCTGTTTGACGCTGCCTCCAAAGCGAACGACGGAAGCACACAGAAAGCAACCGCTGATGCGCTCACGGCAGCAGTTGCTGACATCGAGCAGGATCTGGGCACCAAAGTCAGTGAGATGGTGAAGGGGATCATTCCGGCGCTTCGGAGCTTCGGATACCCCGGTCTCACTGATCCTGGTCTCAAAGCGGAAACGACTCTGGACATTGAACGTGTACTGGGGAACCACACCAGTATTCGTTACGACGGCGTAGCCGGGGTGTCTCTTCCTGAGTCATACAGCGGTCTGGGTTCTCGCAACCTCATCTTGATGCTGCTCACGCTTCTCAGCTACTACCGGGAGTATGCGACGAGGGGCAATATGCCTGGACTGCACTTGATCTTCATTGAAGAGCCTGAAGCGCATCTTCATCCGCAGATGCAGGAGGTGTTCATCGAGCAGCTCGCGTCGGTTGCTGAGCTCTTTCCGACGTTGGACGAAAAGAAGCACCCTTGGTGGCCTCAGTTCGCGGTCTCGACACACTCGTCTCATGTTGCCAACCGTGCGGACTTCTCAACGATCCGATACTTCCGTGTCGAGAATGACCCGAATGGTGGCCCCGGCCACCACGCCAATGTCCTCGACCTCACCGACGCTGAGGGCCTCAACAAGGAGTTCCTGCACCAGTATCTGACCCTCACTCGCTCTGATCTCTTCTTCGCCGACAAAGCCATACTCGTAGAGGGCACAAGCGAACGACTGATCGTTCCTGCGGCCATTAGGAACGCCGAACATGAGCTCAGCAGCCAGTACGTTGCGCTCATGGAAGTGGGAGGCGCATACGCCCACATTTTCTTCCCGCTCCTTGACTTCCTTGGCCTTCCAACGCTCATCATCACCGACATCGATGCGATAGGCCCGGTCGAGGGTAAGAAGAGGGACGGAGCAACGACAGTTCACGAAGGCAAAACAACAAGCAACGCAACCATCAAAGCTTGGTTCCCTGACCCAGCGGCGCAGAACCCGACTTCCTTGCTGGAGGCGGCTGAGACAGACGCCATCATCCGTGGCAACCGGTACCTTGCGTTCCAAGTTCCCGAGAGCAAGGGGAAAGCGTGCGGCCGCACCTTTGAAGATGCCTTCCTTCTTGCTAATCCCTCCTCTGAGGAACTCACGCTCACTGGCAATGCCAGTGAAGACGAGGTCCGCGTCCGCGATGCTGTAGATGGCCTGAAGAAGAGCGACTTCGCTTTGCGATTCGCCGTTGAGGAGACGGGCTGGAGGACCCCTCGATACATCCAACGCGGACTCGACTGGTTACTCAACTACACCACCGCGCATGAACCCGTGACTGATGCCCCAAGCGACACGGGAGTGGTTGTTCGATGACCATCCTGGACAGCGCCGTTGCTGAGAATGCAGAAAGGGCAAGCGAGAAAGCTCTCGCTGCTCTCTTTGCCGCGCTCGACGATCGCAGGAACTTCAAGCTTGAAGCGGGCGCAGGAGCAGGCAAGACCTACTCACTGATCCAAGCGCTACGACGCATACTGGAAAACAAGTCCGTCTACCTTCCCCGCAGCGATCAACGAGTCGCTTGCCTGACCTACACCAAGGTCGCCCGCGACGAAATCAAGGCAAGAACCGACGAAGACCCCGCCATCTTCGCCGACACCCTCCATGGGTTCCTCTGGGAGATGATCAGTCCTTACCAGAAGGCTCTCACTGCGGCTGTTCGCTCCTCGGAAAGCTGGCAGGAGCGTCTCGCCGAGCATCCAGATATCAGCGGGCTGGCGATCGAGTACGACCTAGGGATTCGTGGCCTTCATGAGGACCGAGTCACGCTTCATCACAATGACATCCCCGAGTTTGCGATTCAGCTCTTCGGCAATGAGAAATTCCGCTCGCTGATCACGGACCGGTTCCCCGTTGTCTTCATCGACGAGTACCAGGACACCCCGTCTGGGCTTGCCGAAGCGGTTCTATCAGGTCACGGAGGAGACCGCGCAAACCCTGTCGTGGGCTTCTTCGGCGATCACTGGCAACAGATCTACGACAGAACCTGCGGCTCAATCGAACACTCCTCGCTCACATCCATCCCCAAGAACGCCAACTTCCGATCAGACCGATCGATCGTCGACTTCCTGAACAAGTTACGCCCTGAGCTTCCGCAAGCACCTCGAGCCGATGCCACTGAGGGAACAGTCACGGTCTATCACTCCAATACTTGGCCGGGTGTCCGTCTAGGCAGGCACTGGAAGGGGCAAATCTCCCAGGAAGCTACTCAGGCATGTCTGGAATGGCTCCAACACGCGTCCCCAAGCAGCACATGGATCCAGAACTCAAAGGACCTGAAGGTCCTGATGCTTACGCACGCGACGATCGCGAATGAACTGGGATACCCCAGCCTTCCCGGTGTCTTCGGATCCAACGATGCCTTCGCCAACAAGGAAGACCCGGTGATCGAGTACCTTGTCGACACCATAGAACCTGCCATTCGAGCGTTCTCCGAGCACAAATACGGGCAACTGTTCCGCCTCCTGGGAAGCAAGAAGCCAACCCTCACTGCACCGAAAGATAAGCATCGCTGGTCCGAGTACTTCGATTCGCTCATCTTGACCGGAGATACTGGCACCATCGGTGATGTGTTGGATCTCTTGAGCTCTCAGGGTCTCTTCTCCGTGCCCACACGGGTAGCTAAGCGAGGACGCGAGCTAGAAGAGGCACTACTGGCTCTAGGCCCGGGGGAGGAACTGGAAGAGCCGCGAAAGCTGGTGGAGCATCGGAAGCTGCGCCACGTGCCGTATGCCGAAGTGCGCGCACTCCGTTCCTACTTAGATGACAGCACCGTTTTCTCAACCAAACACTCCGTCAAAGGTGCAGAGTTCGACGATGTGATCGTACTTGTCGGGCGCGGCTGGAATAAGTACGACTTCGCCAAGATGATCGCCGCCCACGCGCCGCAGAGCAATCCAGAGCTCAAACAGGCCGGGAGTTTCCCATCCTCACGCAACCTCTTCTACGTCTCCGCTTCACGAGCAAAACACAACCTTGCGCTGCTGTTCGTGCAAGAGCTCAGCAACGATGCGGTGGCGGTACTCGAAGATTGGGTAGGGCAAGAAAACGTGATCTCCATCGAGTTCGATGAAGCAGGAGTGCCACGGTCGCTCACCGCGTAAACGCTGCCACGGGGAGAGTGCGCGGGACGCTCTTCAAATCTTCGCGCTTGCAACACGCAACTGATGTGTGTCACCGTCGCATGCCCGAGACGATAGCTCTCACCAGCGCGTGAGCCATTGCACGTGACTCATCCTTATCGCCAAGGCGTGGCGACCGTTCCAGACTTGATGGATGCTTTTACAACTCCACAGCGATGCCCCGGCAGAAGGGTGCCCCACGGATTAGGTTCCAGTTTCGGTGGCTAACTGGTGGCCTGATCCGGAAGGCTCATCCTCATGCCTCGTCCCTATCCGCAGGAGTTCCGTGCGCGCGCCGTTGCACTCGTGCGTGCCGGTAAGCAGGCCAAGCAGACCGCCGTGGAACTCGGCATCCACCCTGTCACGCTCTCGAACTGGATCCGCCAGGATGACATCGACAATGGCCGCCGGGCCGGTGTGCCGTCGTCGGAGTCGGCGGAGTTGCGCGCCGCTAAGCGCCGTATCCGCGAGTTGGAGACCGAGCTGCTGATCGTGCGGCAGGCGGCGAAGTTTCTCGACGAGGAGCGTCCCCGCCCAAAAGGCTCTTCCCGGTGATCGACCGCCTCGCCGGCGCCGGGATCCCGATCGACCGTTGCTGCCGCGTTCTCGGGGTCGCCAGGCAGCACTACTACCGCGTCAAACGCAAACCCCTCACCCAGTCGGAACTGCGCAGGCAATGGTTGACCGGGCTGATCCGGGAAGTGCACGTCACCTCACGCGGCACCTACGGATACAGGCGTGTCCACGCCGAGCTGACCATGGCGATGGGCGTCCCCGTCAGCGACAAGACCGTCTTCAAGCTCATGCACCAAGCCGGGATCTATGGGCTCCCCGGGCCGACCCGAATCAAGCGGCTCCGCGGAGTCGTGACTGCGGACGATCTCGTGAACCGGAAGTTCGCCAGGCCTCGCCCGAACGAGCTCTGGGTGACGGATATCACGCAGCACCGCACGCGCGAGGGCTGGGTCTGCTGCGCGGCGGTACTCGACGCCTACAGCCGTCGGATCATCGGCTGGTCGATCGACTCCAAGCAGGACACGACGCTCGTCATCAACGCGCTCGACATGGCTATCCGGAATCGTCGTCCCGCGCCGGGCGGAATCGTTCACGCGGATCATGGAACGCAATTCACCTCATGGCTCTTCGGGGAGAAGATCCGCTCCGCCGGGCTCTTACCATCGTTCGGATCCGTCGGCGACGGACTGGACAACGCGATGATGGAGAGCTTCTGGTCATCGATGCAGATCGAGTTACTGAACCGGAAGAAGTGGAAGACGAGAGTCGAACTCGCCAACGCGATCTTCGAGTACATCGAGATCTTCCACAACCGTCAGCGCCGACACTCCTCGCTCGGCTACCGCACCCCGATCGAATACGAGAAACTCGAAATCAACAACATCCCCGCCGCAAGTTAGCGACCCACACTGGAACCGAAATCGTGGGGCAGGTCAACTTGTCACCAGTTCGTTCCTCACGCCCGAGAACACGAAAGGCCCCTGCGGGTTTGCAGGGGCCTTTCGTATTGTCGTGGCGTCATGCTCTCTCAGAACTCGCGGTCTCGAAGCCGTTCCCCCTTGATCGGGGGATCACCCGTGCGGGGTCTTCGAGATCAGCCGGCGTCGCCGGAACGCTGGAACCGAATGCGTCCTGCGCGCGCTGCGACGGCATCGATGCGGGTGCCCTCCGCGCCGGCTGCGTCCTCGACGAGCTTGCGTGCCGTGGCTTGTTCTTCGCGAATGTGCGAGGTGATCAATGCGAATTGATCGGCGAGGACGGTTGCCAGTCCCGTCTCGAGCTGTTCGAGGGTCGTATTGCGGATCTCGAGGCGCCGGTCGGAGACGCGCACGGTCACGGACGGGTATCCGGCGGTGGCCAGCGCCTGCTGCGTCGCTGCGGAATGGATCGCCACCACCTCTTCCGGGAGGGGGCGGCGAGAGAACACCGCGTCGACCTGGTAGGTGTCGGGAGTTTCGGGGGTGCCCAGGGTTCGAGGAAGCGAGCCCGCCAACACCGTCGTGAGACCGAGCAGATCCGAGCGATCGGAGGCGGGCGAAGGGGAACTGGTCATATGATCTCGACTTTTCGGCAGGCGTCGCAGAGCGAACTGAACGCGAGGGTCCCCCGTCGAAATGGCTCGAACGAAGGCTGGTTCTAGGAGGCGCGCCGACGTGTCCGAGATCGGATCACGCCGAACAGGAACGTGCCGACGAACAGGATGATGCCGATGATTGCGAGCCAGAGCAGCCCCTGGAAGGCGAATCCCACGACTGTCAGCACCGCCCACACGGCGAGCAGAATTACGAGAGTGCGCCACATATCGCCGACTCTACGCTCATTATTTTTTTCCCGTCATTTTCTTTTTACGGGCATTTTGTGAAATCGAATAGTTCACCAACTAGCGCGCCGCACTTCGCGGGGAGCCGGTGATTCCACGATCGACGGATGATGTCGGGTGCGCATTCACAGCCCGTAGTAGTCTTCGTCGTCCCACGACGTGACGGGGGCCGGGTCCCAGGTTTCGGGTGACGAGGGCGCGATGGTGATCGCCGTTCGTGGGTAGGACGCCTGCATCCGCATCATGGTGACCTGATCGGAGAAGTCAGGCACCTCGCCGACCCAGGCGAGGGGCACACTCAGCATCGCGGGCGATGGGCCGACGGTCATCCACGCGGTTCCCTGGCCGCCACCGTCGCCCTCGACGACGATGGGCACCTCAACCCGCTGAGGAACGCCGGTCGCGGCGATCCCCACGACGAGGTGAAGGAGCGCGTCGGCGACTTCGTCGGTGGTGACGAACCGTCCACCCGCGTAGCTGACCTGTCGCATCTTCCCCAGTGTGCGCCCCGTCTTGCGGGGGCAGACGGTTTCGGGGGGTGGGTTGATTATCGTCGCATCTTGCTTGAGGGTTCCGAACCGTTCAGGCGGGCGGCTCGAAAGCACGTGCCGTCGAGGCCGTCGATGACACGCGCCACCTGATCGGCGCCTCGGACGCATCGAAAAGAACGTTCTGTGTCCTGAGGCTGGCAATTGTCTGAGCAGAATGTGCGCGCGGGGCGGCGAATATGCGGATTTCCGCCGATTCCGGCGTCGGCGTATACGTCGTGGCGCATACCGCCCCCGTAGCGTGGCCCTCACGTCGTCGGCATCCGCTTTCGTCGTCGAAGACTTCGGTCACCCCCACCGAGGAGCACGCATTGGCTGCACCCGTCATCGAGTCCCGGATGGGACCGATCCGTCAGACCTACAAGGGAACGACGGAGTTCCCGCCCATGGCCAAGGCCTACACCGAGTTGTCGCAGGTCGTCCGAGAGACAGGCCTGCTCGTTCGCGCCCGCCGGTTCTACGCGATGGTCGGCACCGTCCTCGCCCTCGGGTTCGGCGGGGCGATCACCGGATTCGTCCTGCTCGGCGACAGCTGGTTCCAGTTGCTGATCGCCGCAGCGCTCGGCATCCTGCTCACCCAGGTGGCGTTCCTCGCCCACGAGGCCGCGCACAAGCAGATCTTCGCCTCGGGCAAGGCCAATGACCGTCTCGCGCTGTGGCTCGCTGCCGGCGTCGTGGGCATGAGCCTGTCGTGGTGGACCTCGAAGCACACGCGTCACCACGCCAACCCCAACCGTGTGGGCAAAGACCCCGACATCGAGATCGACACGATCTCGTTCATCGAGGTCGACGCCGCCAAGGCGCGCGGCCTGCAGCGTTGGATCACCCAGCGCCAGGGGTGGGCGTTCTTCCCCCTGCTCACGCTCGAGGGCGCCAACCTTCACTTCATCGGTCTGCGCCACCTGCTCTCGAAGGAGCCGGTCAAGGGTCGCTGGACGGAGCTCGGCCTGATCGCCCTGCGCTTCGCGGTCTTCGTGGCTCCGGTGTTCGTCTTCCTGCCGCTCGGCATGGCCTTCGCCTTCGTTGGCGTGCAGCTCGCGGTGTTCGGTCTCTACATGGGCGCCTCGTTCGCGCCGAACCACAAGGGCATGGCCGTCATCGCTCCCGATGCGAAGCTCGACTTCTTCAGCAAGCAGGTGCGCACCTCGCGCAACATCACCGGCGGCTGGTGGGCCACGTGGCTCATGGGCGGGCTGAACTACCAGATCGAGCACCACCTGTTCCCGAACATGCCGCGCCCGCACCTCAGCAAGGCCCGCGCGATCGTCAAGGAGCACAGCCAGACGCTCAACGTCCCCTACGTCGAGACGACGTTGTTCGAGTCGTACGGCATCGTCATCCGTTACCTGAACCAGGTGGGACTCGCCGCCCGCGACCCGTTCGAGTGCCCCATGACCTCGGCGGCCGCGCGGGCCTGACGCCCGCACGACCATCCATCCCAGAGGGCCCCGCATCGCGCGGGGCCCTCTGTCGTGGTTTCGGTGACAAATGTCACCGCGAGTGGTGACCGAAGGCTCTCCCGCCCACGGGCAGCCGCTGGTCGACTGGAGGAACCTCGACCCGAAGGACCTTCCCGTGAAGAAATCCACCCGCCTCGCCCTCCTGCTCCCACCCGTCGCGATCGTCGGCGTCCTCGCGGTGACGCTGGCCACCACGGCCACCGTCAACGCCGTGGCCACCCGCGCCGAGGCCGCGGAGATCACCCCGTACGGCGAGCGGGTGCCCGTGGGGGATCGTTCGATGAACGTCGTCATCAACGGTGACCACGCGGAGACCATCGTGCTGCTGCCGGGCCTGGGCACCGCGGCGCCCGGCCTCGATTTCGCGCCGCTCATCGACCAGCTCGACGACACCTATCGTGTCGTCGCCGTCGAGCCGTTCGGCACGGGGTTGAGCGATCAGACCGACGAGCCGCGCACGGCCGCGAATATCGCGCGCGAGGTGCACACGGCCCTGGAGTACCTCGGCGTCGACCGCTACGCGCTCATGGGGCACTCGATCTCCGGCATTTACGCGCTGACCTACGTCGAGGCGTATCGCGACGAGGTGACGGCCTTCGTCGGCATCGACAGCAGCGTGCCGGACCAACCCGGCGGTGACGAGCCGATCGCGACCGACTCCCTCGCCCTCCTGAACACCCTCGGCCTCACCCGCGCCCTTCGAGCGCTCGCCCCCGACCCGTACGAGGGACTGCCGTACGGCGCGAACGAGAGGGAGCAGATGCGTCTGCTCACGAACGCGAACTCCGCGGCGCCGACCGTGCTCGACGAGATGGCCCACGCATCGACGAACGTCGCCGACGCGAGCGGTCGACGCTTCCCCGCCGACCTCCCGGTGCTGCTGTTCGTGCGTGAGGCGGACGACGACGTCGAGGGCTGGGTCGACCTGCACCGCACCCAGGCGGCATCCGTCGACCGGGGCGAGGTGGTGCTGATGGCGGGCGAGCACTACCTGCACCACACGCTCTCGCGCGAGATCGCCCAGGATACGCGCCGGTTTCTCGAAGTCTCGCGCTAGGGCACGTTGCTGAACCCCCGGTTGCGCTCCTCGGGCGATTCTGGATGTCGTGTCGCGTGAGGTGATCTCGGATGAGGCGTGGGCCGTGATCGGTCCGCTGTTCCCGGAAGCGTAGGCCACCGGGCGGCCTCCGGTTGATCGTCGGACGGGGTCGCGGCGATCGCGGCTATCGGGCCGAGCCGCCGGTACGGAGCCTTTGCACGAGGAGCACGATCGTCATCAGGAAGGCGAACAGCGGCAGTCCCACGGCACCGAGCGCGAGCAGGGTGCCGGCGGGATAGTCGACGTTTCCCATCCGTCCGAGCCCCACGCCGCTACCGCCGCCGGTCACGTCGCCGGCCAGCCGGAACTTCCCGTCGTACGCGTCGAGCCGCGACGAACACGTGACGGATGCGGCGGCGCCGCCCGCATCCGCGATGCTCTGCACAGGTGAGAAGCCGTCGCCGTGGGTCATCCACCACAGGGTGTCGTCCCACCCCGGTGACGGGACCGACCAGATGCCGAGTGCGCGCCCGTCGGCGGTCTCGGCCCGGCACTCGACGAGTCCCAGCAGCGGTGCCACGCCCGACGCCCACACTCCCGTGACGCCCTCAGCGGGCAGCTCGACCGTCTGGCCCAGCGGCACCGTCTGCGCCTCCGCGACCGACCGCGACACCGGCATGACCCACAGACCCCAGATGAGTGCGCTCGCCCCGACGCACACCACGACGAGCGTCCATAGCAACAGCACCCTGTGCCGCATTTGCATCCGCGAGTCCTGCGCGCGAAACGCTTCGTCGGCGGGCGGTGGGGTCACGTGTCGAGTGTACGGATTGCATGCTGGCGGCAGCGGAGCATTCCCCCATATCAGGCGCTCCACACGGGCCCGAGGCCGCGGTGCTACACCGAGTCGCGCGCCCCGGCCGCCACCCCTCACACGACCCCGGCCAACGCCCTCCCCGCCGTCCGCCCGGTGAACAGACAGCCCCCGAGGAAAGTCCCTTCCAGGGCGTTGTACCCGTGGGCCCCGCCGCCGCCGAAGCCCGCGGCCTCGCCCGCCGCGTAGAGGCCGGGGACCGGCATCCCGGATCCGTTCAGGGCGCGGCCGTCGAGGTCGGTCTGGATGCCGCCGAGCGTCTTGCGCGTGACGATCCAGAGCCGTACGGCGATGAGCGGGCCGTGACGGGGGTCGAGGATCGCGTGGGCGGGGACCGTGCGGAACAGCCGGTCTCCGCGGAAGCGTCGGCTGTTCTGGATGCCGATGGTCTGAGCGTCTTTCGAGTACGGGTTCACGACCTCGCGGTCACGCGCCTCGAGCTGCCGGCGGATCGAGTCCTCGTCGAGAAGGTCGTCGCCGGTGAGGGCGTTCATGCCGCGCACGAGTTCGGCCAGGGTGTCGGCGACGACGAAGTCGGCTCCCTCCCGCTTGAAGTCCTCGACGGGGCCGGGAGCGGCACGCCCGAGCCGCGTGCGCAGCAGCAGAGCCAGGTCGCGGTCGGTGATGTCGGGGTTCTGCTCCGACCCCGACAGGGCGAACTCCTTCTTGATGATTGTCTGATCGAGCACGAACCACGAGTAGTCGTACTCGACCAGATCGGGCGTCGATCGCAGGATCTTCAGGGTGCCGAGGGTGTCGTACCCGGGCAGCCCCGGGAGGGGCAACCGGCGACCGCGCGCATCGAGCCACATCGACGACGGACCGGGCAGGATCCGGATGCCATGACCCGGCCACACCGGATTCCAGTTCTGCAGCCCCTCGGTGTAGTGCCACATGCGATCGCGGTTCACCAGGCGCACGCCCTGGTCCGCGGCGATGTCGAGCATGCGGCCGTCGACGTGGGCGGGCACGCCGGTGACCATGGTGCGCGGGGGAGTACCGAGGCGCTCGGGCCACCACCGGCGCACACGCTCGTGGTCGCCGCCGATGCCGCCCGACGAGATGACGACGGCCTGCGCCGAGAGCTCGAACTCGCCGACCACCTCGCGTGACGACGACACCCCGCGCGGGGAATCGTCGGGGGCGAGGACCGCGCCGCGCACGCCCGTCACGGCGCCGTCGGTGAAGACCAGTTCGTCGACCCGGTGGCGGAACCGCAGGTCGACGGCATCCGTTTCTCTCGCTCTGTCGGCGAAGGGTTCCGAGATCCCGGTGCCCGTTCCCCACGGAACGTGGAAGCGGGGAACCGAGTTGCCGTGGCCCCCGGCGCTGAGCGACCCGCGCTCGGCCCAGCCGACGACGGGGGTGAACCTCACGCCCTGCTGCTGCAGCCACGAGCGCTTCTCGCCGGCGGCGAACTCGACGTACGCCCGCCCCCACTTCTGCGCCCACTCGTCTTCGGGGTGTGCGCCGTCGAGGCGGTCCCAGCCTGCGGAACCCTGCCAGTCCTGCCAGGCGAGATCGAGGGAGTCCTTCACCCCGAGGCGGCGTTGCATGGGGGAGTCGACCAGGAAGATCCCACCGAACGACCAGAAGGCCTGCCCGCCGAGGTTGGCCGCATTCTCCTGCTCGACGATGATCACGCGCTTGCCCGCGCGCACCAGTTCATTGGTGGCGACGAGGCCGGCGAGGCCCGCCCCGATGATGATGACGTCGGCGTCCATGTTCTCCCTCGGCGTCGAGTAGCGGGTCCACGTTACGCCGTCGACGCGTCCAGGGCCGGCGCCCGAGAATGTTCCCGCGCACCGGCCCTCGACTCACTCGTACCGCAGCGACTCGACCGGGTCGGCGCGCGCGGCACGCGCCGCCGGCAGTGTTCCGGCGAGGAAAGCGATCCCCATCACCGCCAGCGTCGTCACGACGATCGACACCGGATCGAAGGCGATGAGCTGCAGGCCGGAGAGGTCGCTGAACAGGCTCGTCGCGAGTTGGGCGCTGACCGCCGTCCCCACCCCGATCGCCACGACTGCGCCGAGCGCACTGCCCAGCAGACCGATGAAGATCGCCTCGAGGCTGAAGAGCGAGAACACGCGTCCGCTCCCCATACCCATCGCCTTCATTAGGCCGATCTCGCGGGTCCGCTCCTGCACCGACATGAGCAGGGTGTTCACGATCCCGAAGCTCGCGGCCAGCAGCGCGATGATCGCGAAGGCGTTCAAGACCAGCACGATCCCGTTGATCACCGCTTCGAAGGTGCCCAGCTGATCGGCGACCGTCGTGCCCGTGTAGCCGACATCGGTGAGGGCGGCCTTCACCTCGGTCGCGTCCGCGTCCGCTGTCATCGTCGCGCTCGCCGAGGCGTACCGGTCGAGCTGGTCGGCGGGGACGCCGGTGTTCTGCGCGGCCGACAGGGCGTTCTCGAGCGCGGCGTTCGTCGTCAGCGTCGTGGTGCTGCCGAACGCCTCCTCGGTGACCCCGGTCACCGTCGCCTCGACCGTGTGTTGCGTGCGCACCGGATCGGTGACCGCGATGGTCACGGTGGCACCCACGGCCGCTTCGGCGTCGGCGAAGCCCATCGGCACCACCAGGGCGTCGGGGAGGGCGACCTCCAACGTCTCGGAACCGTCGTCGGGCGCTGCCCCCGCGCCCAGCTGCGGCGTCTGTCCCGCCACGAGGCTCCCGGCCCGCGCGACATACGGGTCACCGCCGGGCGCCTGCACGTAGTCGATCGTCACGGACTTCACCTGTACGACCCGCGCGATGCCCGGCACCGCCGCGAGCGTCGTGATGTCCTGATCCGTGAGCGCTGTCACCTCGCTCGTCGATCCCGGAGGGCCCGCCTGACGCCCCGACGAGATGGCATCCGGATCGTACTTCTGAGGAGCGGTGGATGCCGCGGCGTCGGTGCTCGTCTTCGTCACCGTCAGCGCGTCCGAGGCGCCCATCGCGCTCACGGTGCTGTCGATGAAGGCGTTGATGCCGGTTCCGAGTCCGTTGGTGATGGTGAGGGTGAAGGCACCGACGAAGATCGCCAGCACCGTCAGGATCGTGCGGGTCTTCGAGCGGAAGGTGTTGGCGACGGCGGTGCCGACGAGGTCGAGGGTTTTCATGCCGCGCTCCGCTCTTCGGCGACGATCAGTCCGTCGCGGATCTGCACGCGGCGGTCGCACCGGGCCGCGAGCTCTTCGTCGTGCGTCACGACGATGAGGGTGATGCCGTGCTCCCGGTTGAGGCGGAAGAGGATGTCCTCCACCACCGCGCCGGTCGCCGAGTCGAGGTTGCCGGTGGGTTCGTCGGCGAAGATCACCTGCGGGTCGTTCACGAGCGCCCGCGCGATCACCGCGCGCTGCTTCTGTCCGCCCGACAGGGCCGTGGCCTTGTTGCGGGCTTTGTCGCCCATGTCGAGCTCGGCCAGGGCGGCCAGCCCTCGACGCTTGCGCTCGGCGCGCCCCACGCCGGCGATCTTCAGCGGCAGCACGACGTTGTCGAACACCGACGCGGTCGGCGTCAGGAAGAACTGCTGGAAGACGAAACCGAAGGTCTTGTTGCGCGTTCGGTTGAGCCCGCGTCCGCGCAGGGTCGTGGCATCCACTCCGTCGAGGCGCACGGTGCCGCGCGTGGGAGCGTCCATCAGCGCCAAGAGGTGCATGAGCGTGGACTTGCCCGAGCCGCTCTTGCCGAGGATGGCGATGCTCTCGCCGCGGTGGATGTCGAGGGTCACCCCGCGCAGCGCGTCGAAGCGGGCGGAACCTCGGCCGTACGACTTGTGCAGGTCGGTGACCGAGAGGAGTGGGGGAGCGGGATCGGATGCCATGACCCCACCCTCGCGCTCGGACCCCGGATGCCGCGTCCCACCGCCGGGGAGGACGCCTCCCCCCACGGGGGTATTTGCGAATGACCCGCCGGGGCGATCGCCGGACAGGGAGCGAGGGGACAGACTGGTCGGGTGAGCGCCCCCGGATCGACCATGCCCGCGGGCCGCGCGATGCGGTCGGCGCGTCCGTGGCTCGTCGACCTCGGCTTCGCCCTCCTCATCGTCGGACCCGCGTTCGCCCCGATCCCCGTCGCCGAGATGCGCCCCGCCAACACCCTCGCCCTCGTTCTGGTGCTGCTTCCGGCCGCGGTGCTGCCGCTGCGACGCGTGCGTCCTCGGGTCGCGCTCGCCGCGTGCGCGGCCCTGTACCTGGGGGCACTGAGCCTGGGGACCCTCTCGCCCGGTGCGACCCTCGCGCTGATCGTCTCGATGTACGCCGTCGCCCAGCGCACGACCCGCCGGGTGTCGGTCCCGGCCGGTCTCGTGGCCGTGGCGATCGTGGCGGGGGTGAGCATCGCGATCACGCTCGTCACCGGCACGGACACGCGTTTTCTGCAGGTGGCCCTCGCTCTCGCGCTCGCTGGCGCGGTCGGCGACGCATCCCGATCGCGACGCGCGTACGTCGAGGCGGTGGAGGAACGGGCACGACGGGCCGAAGAGACCCGCGAGGCCGAGGCCCGCCGCCGCGTGACCGAGGAACGCCTGCGCATCGCTCGCGACCTGCACGACGCGGTCGCGCACCGCATCTCGGTGATCAGCCTCAACGCCGGCGTCGCATCGTCGTCGCTCGAGACGCGGCCCGAGAAGGCACGCGAGGCGCTCGCCACCATCCGCACCACCTCGCGCGACGTGCTCGGCGAGATCGGGGCCATGCTCAGCGTGCTCCGCGCTCCCGACGAGGCCGCGGCGCTCGAGCAACCCGGGCTCGCGCGCGTTCCCGAGGTGGTCGAGTCGGTGCGCGTGGCGGGGTGGGACGTCGTGGTGCGCGACGAGATCGGAACGGATGCCGAGGCCTCCGGCATCCCGATCGGAATCGGCATCGTGGCCTACCGCGTCGTGCAAGAGGGCCTCACGAACGCGGTGAAGCACGGCGCCGCGCGCCGCGCGCACGTCCTGATGCGTCGCGATGGAGGTGCGCTCGAGATCGTGGTGACTAACCCGCTCGATCGCGTCTCCGACCCCGAGGACGCGCCGCCGACATCGGGGTTCGGGCTCCTCGGCCTGCGCGAGCGCGTCGACGCCGTGCGCGGAGAGCTCGCCGCCGGTGTCGCCCCCGGCGGCTTCCGGCTGGCGGCGCGTCTTCCCCTCCCCGCCCCCGTTCGTTCGGAGACCGCCCCGTGACCACCGTCCTCGTCGTCGACGACCAGTCGCTCATCCGCTCCGCCGTCCGCGACCTGCTCGACGCGGCCGAAGGGATCATGGTCGTGGGCGAGGCCGCCGACGGCGAAGCGGCTGTCGCGCTCGCCCGGAGCCTCCGACCCGATGTGGTCGTGTGCGACATCCGGATGCCGCGGATGGACGGCATCGACGCCACCGCGGTGATCTGCGCCGACCCGGCCCTCACCGACACCCGCGTGCTCATCCTGACCACCTTCGAAGAGGATGAGTACGTCGTCTCGGCCCTGCGGGCCGGGGCCAGCGGATTCATCGGCAAGGGTGCCGAGCCCGACGACATCGTCCGCGCCGTGCTGGCGGTGCACGAGGGCGGAGCCCTCCTCTCGCCGGCGGCGACGCGCGCGTTGATCGAGACCTGGGTGCGCGCGGCGCCCGCGCAGGTGGGCGCGCCTGCGTCGCTCGAGGCGTTGACCGATCGCGAGCGCCAGGTGCTGCTGCTCGTCGCCCGCGGACGCTCGAACGACGAGATCGCCGGGGAGCTGTTCATCTCGCCGCACACGGCGAAATCGCATGTCAAGAACACGATGCTCAAGCTCGGGGCTCACGATCGCGCGCAACTTGTGATCGCGGCGTACGAGAGCGGGCTGCTCCGTCCCGGTCGCTGACTGTTCTCGCTCGTATGATCGGGTGGTGGCGATCACGACGAAAGAGATCGGTGAGCTCCGTCGGCGCTGGAAACGGGAGAACTACCGGATCGATCGCCAGGACCTCATCGACACGCTCCTGGACACAGCGACCCCGGTGGAGTTGCGCGGCACTGATCTCGCCGGCGTCGCCCTGAACATCACCGCGGCTCCCGAATTGTGGAGCGCGTGGATGCGCGGTTCCCATCTCGAACGCGTCGACTTCCGTTTCGCGCGTCTCGGGAGCACGTTCAACGACGCCACCATTTCGGCGTGCGACTTCACCCGCTCCACGATCGAGCGCGCCACCATGCTGGGGACGCGGGTGATCGACACGTTGTTCGTCGAGACGAAGATCCGCCATGTCCTCATGGACAGAGCCGTGTTCGACCACTGCACCTTCGCGGGTGCGCATTTCGAGGGCAGCCTGCGGGCGACCACGACGAGCGGGGGTCGCGGTGTGGTGTTCCGCGGGTGCGACTTCGAAGGTGCCCGATTCACGGGACAGCAGTGGCGACAGGCAGCATTCGTCGACTGCCGGTTCCGGCACACGGTCGTCACGCAGTCGGATTTCGGTGCGGCGACGTTCTCCGAGTGTCGATTCGAGGGGGGTTCTTGGGACCCGGACTCCATCTCTCGAGCGAGATTCGAGGGGGAGCAGCCGCGCGTCCGCAGCGAGGCGCACTGACCCGGGGTCTCATGTGCGGATCATGCGCGCACTCCCTCGCCGGAACGGGTGGTCCTCACGTCGAAGCTCGGGAGGGAGGCCTCGGCGGTCGGCCGTCTCCGCCCCGCTCCCTCACGATTCTCAGCGCGGGACGACGGGCGCCTCCGCTCGCCGCGGTGGGTAGTCGCGAAGCGAGATCTCGCGGCTGTCGAACATCCCTCGGCGTGCGCGGACCATGGTGACGCCGGAGCGGCGCAGGTTCTCGGCGAGTTCCGCCGTCAAGGGTGCGTGGTGCGTCTTCTGCCAGCCGCCCGCCAGCGTGTAGGTGTGGGTCACCGTGCGGGGTCGAGTCATGGATGCCTCCTGAGGGGAACCGTAGCGCCCGTGAATCGCACACGTCTCAAATGTTTCGCACCCGTCATCTGCCGGTTTTCCGGCGTAACCCGGTCGGTCACGAGGGGAGCCGCAGCGACACCCCCGATAATGTCGCGATGACCACCGCGCGCATCGTGATCCTGTTCGCTCTAGCCGCGGTCGCCGAGATCGGTGGCGCGTGGCTCGTCTGGCAGGCCGTTCGCGAGAACCGCGGCTGGTGGCTCGGGCTGCTCGGCATCCTGGCACTCGGCGCCTACGGGTTCATCGCCGCTCTGCAGCCCGAGGCGAACTTCGGGCGCGTGCTCGCCGCGTACGGCGGGGTGTTCATCGCGGGCTCGCTCGCGTGGGGGATCGTCGTCGACGGGTTCCGACCCACGGTGTGGGACTACGTCGGCTCGGCTGTCGCGCTGGTGGGCGCGGCGATCATTATGCTCGCGCCTGCGCTGGCAGGGACGGATCAGCCCGCGGGAGCGTGAGGCGCTCTACGCTGGCGCCATGACCACTGCCGCCGAAGGCTCGAACCCGCTGCGTACCGTGCTCGCGAAGATCGACGCCGACGTGCCCCTCAAGACCCCGTTGCACTCCAACCAGGCCCACATCAGTCCGCGGCTCGACCGGCTCGAGGCGAAGCTCGCCTACATGGCCGACTACATCGCGTTCCTCGAGCAGCGCATCCAGTCTCTCGAGGGAAGAGTAGTTAGCTAGGCGAGATATTAGGCGGTTGTCAAGCGCCCTCCGCGGCGAGGGTCTCTCGCGGACACTTGATCCATGAAGAACGAGAACACGCCTCACGAGGGCCTTGCCGACGACTTCGCCGATCTCGACACCGCGCGCCCCTTCGGCTCGTACCTGTCGGTGATCAACGGCGGCAACTAGTCGTCCGGAACCTCCGAGCGGGGTTCGCACGAGAGGGCCGGATGCTGTGGGCGTCCGGCCCTTCGTCGTCCGCTCACTCGTGGAACGTCGCCCCCTTGACCACCCGGTCGACGACGTTGCGGGGACCGCGCACGGCGATGCCGACCAGATCGAGATCGGATGCCGTGACGGCGGCGACCGCGGCGCGGTTGGCGGCGTCGTGCGACGTCCCGAAGAGCTCGCGGGTGTAGATCGCCAGGGCGACGTCGTCGCGTGCGGCGGCCTTGGCCCGTGCTCGGGACAGGGCGTCGCTGTCGCCCGTGAGCACGATGACCGGTTGGCGCAGCATCGGCAGGTAGGTCGTGCCGTCGGCGTCGCGGTAGGGCTCTCCGACGAGGCCGTCGGCGCTGGTGGCGATCCCCGACATCAGGAAAGCCGTCACGTTGAGTTCCTGCCACGCGGCGAGGTCGGCTGCGAGCAAGACGACCACCTTCGTGTCGAAACGGGGCGGGTCAATCACATCGGTCATGGATCCAGCTTCGGCCCGCGGTGTCGGAGGCGTCTTGTACGTTTCTTGCATGGTCGATCGCGTACGGGCTTGGCATCCCGAGGTGCCGTTCCTGCGCGAGACGTACCACGCCGATCTCGATCATGCCTATCCCGTGCACACGCACGACGACTGGGCCGTCATGCTCGTCGACCGCGGGGCCGTGTCGTACGGTCTCGACGGCGCGGCGCATCAGGCGGTGCCCGCGGCGGTCACGCTCCTGCCGCCGGGCATCCCGCACGACGGGCGTCCGGCGCGCGCGGGTGAGGGGTACCGCAAGCGCGTGCTGTACCTGTCAGGCGACTGGTTGTCCGAAGCGACGGCGGCGCGCATCGCGCGACGGCCGACCCTCGCCCGCGATTCGGCGGTGGCCGCAGCACAAAGGATCCACGCGGCGCTCCGGCATCCCGGAGACGAACTCGCCGCCGAGCACTGGCTGATCGCCGTTCGCGAGGCCGTGCTGTCGCACGCGGGGTCGGAGGCGGCGGTGTTCGCCGATGTGCCATTGGCGAGGCGATTGCGCTCGTTCCTCGACGACCGGTGGGGGGAGTCGTTCACCCTCGCCGACGCCGCCCGTGAACTGCACGCGCACCCCAGCCACCTGGTGCGCGTGTTCTCGCAGACCTACGGCATCGCCCCGCACCGCTATCTCGTGACGCGTCGGGTCGACGCCGCGCGCCGCATGCTCGTCGACGGCGGCCGGCCTGCCGAGGTCGCCGCCCGCACGGGCTTTCACGATCAAGCCCACCTCACGCGTCACTTCCGCCGGGTGTTGGGCGTCACTCCGGCGGTCTTCGCCGGCTCCGGACGAGGGATGCCATGACCCCGCGCACCATCGAGATCGACGGTGCGGCGGTCCACGGCATCCCGTCGTTGTACTCCGAACTGAACCGCGTGTTCATGCCCGACGAGGACTGGACGCTGGGGGAGAGCCTGAATGCCCTCGACGACCTGCTGTACGGCGGGTTCGGGGTGCTCGACGGGGCGGAACCGGTGCGGGTGGTGTGGGAACGCTCGGACGTCGCTCGAGAAGCGTTGGGGGTGGAGGCCACCCGCGAGTACTACCGCGCGAAGCTCGCTCGGCCGCAGGTGTATTCCGTGGCCACCGCTCAACGCGCCCTCGACGCGCTCGAGGCGGGCGTGGGAGAGACGTACTTCGAGCTGGTGGTGCGGGTGTTCCGGGATCACGGGAACATCGAGCTCGTGCTCGATTGAGTCGGCGCACGGGGGCCGCAGGGTGAGGCTCACCGCGCGTTGCGGGTGAGGACGGATCGAACCAGACGCTCCGCGGCCGCGGGGTAGAGGGGAACGGCATCGGTCTCGGCATCGATCGGTCGCCAGACCACCGGCACCACGGAGCCGTCGGACTCGGTGAGGCTGCCGCCGTGCTCTCCGGGCGAGGGATCGAGTCCACCGGAGTAGAGCGCGACGATCTCGTGACCCCTCTCGCCGTCGGAGCGGAAGAGGCTCTCGACCGTGTCGAGGTAGGTCAGATCCGTGATGCGCGCACCGAGCTCCTCCTCGACCTCGCGGACGATCGCCTCGCGATGCGTTTCGCCGAATTCGACGCTGCCGCCGATCAGGCGATGGAAGCCCCGCGGGTTCTCGAGGGTCGGGGCGTGGGCGCTCACAAGGTGGGCCGGTGAACCAGGGTGAGGGACGACGAGCATGGCTTTCACGCGGATCCGTGAAGGGGCGTGCCGGGATTCTTCGGTCCGGTCGACATCAGGCATGGTCGCGCAGATGCTCGTTCATCCGAGCCAGGATCGCGCTCCGATAGGGCAGCTTCGTGGCGGCGGTCAGAGGGGAAAGCCGGGTGGCGTCTCCGGTTCGGTACGTCGCAAGGAAGTCCGCGACGGGCCTCAGGTAGGCGGTGAGAAAAATGTCCATGAGTTTCTCCTCGGGCAGGCCCGCTAGCGACGACCGACGCAGTGCGACGCGGCCGCGGAGACGACATGCGTTTGAGGGGTCACGTCATCGCGAATGCGCGCGGACATAGCTCTCCATCCGGTCCACGACGGAGCCGCGGAACGGGAGCTTCTTGGCGAAACTGATCGGGGACACTCCGTGTACCGATACCAACGTGAAATCGGCATCTTCACGCTCGAACCACAGGTCGTAGATCGGATTCAGGTCCTCGTCGCTGTACTTCATGTTGAGGACTTCGAGGAAAGGGACGCGTCCGTTCTCGTCCAGCGCGTTGATATCGGCGCCGGCATCGATCAGACGTCGCGCGATGCGCGCGTCTTCTCCGACGTCGTGGGAGACCTGACCGAAGAGGACGTGAAGAGCGGTTGCCCCACCATCACCAGCCGTGAGGGGGGCGCCCTCGTCGAGCAAGAAGTGGCCGAGGCTGTATCTACTCGGCAGGTCTTTATTGGCGAGTGCCTGCAGCAGGAGCCCACGTCCTCTCGCGTCCACCTTTTGAGCGTCGCCGGGGCGAAAGAGTGAAAAGAAGGTGTGTGCGGGTTCCCTAGAGGCGGTTGCGAAGAGATCGATGATCAACTCGCAAACGGAATCGGCCCCGCAAGCTGCGTGGTGAACGCGATGTGCTCGAAAATGCGGGAACGGGTCAGGTACTCGACCCCTTCTGGACCTCCTGCAGGCAACGGAAGCTTGTACGCATAGATGTAATCGAAATCCTCGAGGGTGTTGAGTGAGCCATACGTCACGGCAGCCTCGGCGTACGGCGCGTAGTCCATGAATCTGTTGAGCCAGCTCTCCTGGGCTGCGAACAGTCCGATGAGGTCCAGACTCGATCCGACTCCGCCGGTGGCCCGGGCATAGCGGAACTGCAGGACGCGGTACTTCCCGTCGAACGAGACCACCACGTCCCCCATGGCCGTGGCGAGGACCGGAATCATGTCCGACCGGGGAAGAAATTCTCCGATCATCGAGGTGTAGTAATCCGGGTTCACCACGCGCAGGAACCCGTCGGCAGCCAGGCCGAATCCTTGCGCCTGCCACAGCTCGACGAGAGCCGGCTCTACCGACGGGCGGTATCGGTCGATGACCGCCTCGGGAACCGGGGCAACCGGCACGAAATCTCTAAACAGTTCGACACTCATCATCGAAATCCTATCCGCCGAGTTTGATGTTGAGGAGGGTGTTCCGGAGTTGCTCCGGCGTCATAGTCGCAGCGATGTCTCTAACCGCTTGCTCGAGATCCGGGACGCGTGACCGCCACTGAGAACCGATTGATGAGTTGACAGCGGCATCCCCGACTCCGTCGAAGTCGAGGGGATCCCCGCCAGCCACAGCATCCAACCGATGGATGGCATGTTGAGACTTCATCCACTCAAGGGCAGCTTGCTCCGCCTCGTCGTACGGCATGCCAGACCGCACGCGCTGGGCGATCGCGTCACTCAGGGCGACCTCTCTCACCGCGGCCTGTTCGGCCTTCACTGCGCTCGAGCGGTCCCCCGTGAACTCATCCCTTCGCTGCAGCCATGTCTCGAACGTCGTGTTGTCCAAGACGTCCTGAGCGTTGGTGATCTGACGATCCCACTCGGGGCGACTGTGCTTCGGGTTGTACGTGAAGTCGACGTTCAACTGAGTCGGATGGCGCACGAGGCTCTCGGCTGCAGTTTCCGCGGCGTGTACCGTGCTGGAGCCCTTGTTGCCCCCGGCCCACTTCGTCAGGAACTGCAGCGCCTTGCCCGCCATGCCACTCAGCTCGTCGACGAGCCCGCGCAGCTTCGTGAAGGCGTTGACGACCGTGGTGATGGTCTTGCTGATGCGCGGCACAAGCGCAGAGACCCGCGAACCGACCTGCGCGGCGATCACGGGTGTCGCGAGGCCGACCGTCGCGACCGCGGTGATGGCGGCCGAGATCGCCATGCCGACGATCTGACTGATGGCGTCTCGCACGAGATCGTGGGTCATCTGCACGAGAGAGGACGCCATCGACAGTCCCGTCGAGATCGCCCCCGCCCACTGGCCCGACGTCGTCAGGTGCTGCGACAGCCCCTGCACGTGCGCCGTGTACGCGGTGATGGTCTCACCCGACAGTCCGTCGAGGTCAGCGAGCCGGTTCTGCGCGGTGACGCCGAGCTCGCTCATCCGGGCGCCCACGTTGCTCCAGGTCGCGGCGAATGCCTGCACTTCGGCCGCGTTTCCGGTCAGATCGTTCAGCCACCCCTTGAGCGGCTCGATGTGGTCGAGCAGCCACCCCAGGCCGTTGGCGATCAGCGTGCCGATGGGGTCCATCACGGCGGCGACGGTGTCCATCGCGGCCGAGAATCCCGCGATCCCTCCCTCGACCCAGTTACCACTCTGGATGGCATCGGCCAGAGCCTGCCCGTCGGTGATGAGGAACGCGCCCGAGAACGCGGACGTCGTGTCCACGGGAGCCGCCACGAGCGAGTTGCTCATCCAAGGCCTCCCTCGAGGTGCTTCGTCACCTGGATGACGGTCTCTTCGAACGTGTCGAAGTCGGCGACGACTCCGCGTAACTCCTGCCCCGTGCGTTCGAGTACGCCCTCCGCGCCGCTGATGTGCTGAGAGACCGCCCCCGACACCATTCCGACAGGGGGAACGATCCAGGCGCAGAGAACGCCGAACGCCCCTCCGCCGAGGTTGACGCTTTGAATCGCCGATGCGGCCTCGGCAGCATCCGAGGCCAGCTGCTGCACGCGCGAGGCGTGCTGCAGCAGAATGTCCGAATCCATCCGGATCTGCTGGCTCATCGCAGCCCTCCTCGGCGCGTCACTCCGTCGTCTTCCTGGTCGGGAATGAGCTCCGCGGCGACGACGCCGACGATGGGGTCGGATTCGCCCATGATCTCGGTGGTCACCTCCAGGGTGCGAACGCGGGCGTTCTTCGTCGCCTTCGCGACCAGCTCCATCACCTCGGCGCTGACGCGTCGGCCCCCGCGGTCGAGCGCCGAGTCCGCGATCTCGAGGTCACGGATGACCCCCGCCGCGTCCACCTCGACCGAGATGTCCCGGGTGCGTGCCACGGCTTTCGCCCGTACATCCGCGATCGCGGCCTGGAGCATGGGCAGCTTCTCGCCGCGTTCCTGCGCCCGACGCGTATCTTCTTCGATCCGCGCGAGCGTCTCTTCCGGTGATCCGTACACGCTGCGCCCCCACCCCAGGCCACACGCGGCAGACGTTCCTCCACAACGCGCGGCAATCGTCACTTATCCACAGACGAGGTTAGGTCGGAAAGCCGTCGAACAGGATGAGAATCGTCTCATCCGCGTGCGAGCGCCTGGCTCAGTCGACGGCCTGCAGGGCACCCGCGCGCGCGGCGACGCCGACGGGCCGTGGGACCTGGTGGGCGAGGTCACGGTCACCGGGCCGCCGCCCGCGACGCTGTCACTCACGATGATCGACGGGTACGTGCCGGTCACGTGTTCGATGTGCTACCTCGGCGCCGATCTCAATCAGCTCGCGGCGATCGTCCGTTTTTTCCGCGACCATCCCGAAGAGCGCGGTGTGCTCGAGACCGGGGGAGAGGCGGCGCTCAACCGCGCAGCAGACGTGCTCCGTCCCGTCGGAGGCTGATTACGACGCGGGACATCCCGCCGATCCCCCTACTCGCTCGCCTTCTCGAGCCCCCGCGTGCGGATCTCCTCGAGGTCGAGGCCCGCGAGGATCTTCCGCGCGACGAGGTCGTCGATCGTTCCCTCGCGGCGTAGGCGCAGCAGCACCTCGCGTTTGCGCTCGAGGACGGCAAGCCGCAGTCGTTGCGCTTCCTTGTGGCGTAGCAGAGGAGAACGTTGGGTGACGTCGATGTCGTCGCTCACGGCGATCATCTGCAGGGGCCCGGTGAAGGCCGCTGCCTCGTCGGGGCTGTCCGCCGTGCTGTCGGCGCCCGCGCGGCGACGCTCGGCTTCGGGACCATCCGGCGGCACCGGTCCCGTCGATGACGGGTCATCGCCGAGCGACGCGTCGAGCTCGGCGAGGTCACGCTCTTCGATCGCGCGTTGCCGCGCGATGGCGCGGGCGTTCGCCAGCTCGAGACGCTCGTAGCCTTCGCGTCGCGCACGGTCGCGCACGCGATCGCTGATGCCGTGCTCGGTCGCCAGATCGTCGAGGGCCGCGAGGGCGGCACCCGAGATCGCGCGCTCGGCGAGCTCGTACTCCTCGATCGCGGCGTCGTCGTTCGGAAGCTTCGCCCACCGGATCACGGCGGGCAGCAGGGGGCCCTGGACGAGCAGGGTGAGCACGATCACACCCGCCGTGACGAACACGATGGCGTCGCGACCTGCCACGGGTGCGCCCTCGGCCGTGGTGACCGGCACCGACAGGGCGATCGCGAGCGATACGGCGCCGCGGAATCCCGCCACCGTACTCACCACGCGTGATCGATGCCTCAGCGACCGCGATGACCCGGCGGCGGGTCGCGAGAACGGCGAGAAGAGCCACTGGAACAGATACCGCACCACGAAGAGGGCGATCCACGCCGCAACGGTGACCAGGAGCAGCAGACCGATCTCCGACCCCGAGATCTCGTGCAGCACGAGTTGCACCTCGAGCCCGATCAGCACGAAGAGCGCACCGTTGAGCAGGTAGACGCCGAAGGGCCACGTGGCATCCGCCGCTCGTCGCGACATCGCGGTGGTGATGCGCGGCGACACCCACGCCATGATCAGACCCGCGAACACCACGGCGAGCACCCCTGAGGCTTCGACGAGTTCGGCGATGAGGAATGACACGAACGGGACGAGCACCATCGTGAGGTTGATCGTGAGCGTCGACTGCATGCGGCGCAGGGCGAAGAAGGCGGCCGCCGCCACCGCGATACCCGCCGCCGCGCCACCGAGGTACGACAGCAGCACCATGCCGGTGATCTGCAGCGGCGTGATCTGATCGCCGAGCAGAAGAGCGACGGCGATCGCGTAGAGCACGAGCGCGGTGCCGTCGTTGGTGAGGCTCTCGGCCTTGAGTTTCATGAAGGTCTTGGCGGGCAACAGACGTCCGAGCGCTGCGACGGCCGTGGCGTCGGGCGGAGCGACTGCCGCACCGAGCACGAGGGCTGCCTCCCACGGCACCCCCATCCAGGTCGCGACCCCGGCGACGGCGAAAGCGGATGCCACGACGAGAAGCGTGCTCATCGGGATGATGTAGCGCAGCGACCGGCGCACCGACCTCAGAGAGGTCGTCCACGCCTCGCGGAACAGCATGACGGGCAGGAAGAGCAGGAGAACGGTCTCGGGCGGGAGCTCGATCTGACGGAGCTCGGGGATGAAGCCGAGCGCGAGGCCGATGACCAGCAGCACGAGCGGTGTCGCGACGCGCAGTCGGGGAGCCAGGACGGTGCCCACGAGCATCGCCAATCCCAGCAGAACCGTGATTTCGAGTCCTTGCATGCCTGCCGCCTTCCGCCGTGCCCCTGAGCACAGCGTAGAGATGTGCGTGGACATTCCCGATTTCTTGCCCATGCGTTCGCAGGAGTGTCCACGGGCAACCTACGGGCGATCCTTTACGGCCGCACTAGTCTGGCTAGACGTTCGGCGATCGGGGATCTTTGATGTCGCTCGTCGGAAACAGCGGAGACACGATGCGGCGCGAGGTCATCGTGCCACCCGCTCTCTACCTGCCTCTCGCGGACGATCCCGATAGGCGCGGGCGACTTGCCGTCGTCCAGAAGCTCGCCGGCAACGTGATCGACGTCGTCTCCCTCGCCGCTGATGTCGCAGAGGGCGGTTCGCTCAGCTCCGGCATCGCGGAGATCGCGGGAGGGATGGCCGGCGGTGCCGGAGCTGCGGCGGCCGGTGGAGCTGCGGCAGCCGCCCTTGGAAGCAACCCGGTCGGGTGGGTCATCGGCGGAACGGTCATCGGCGGCCTTGCCATTGGAGCCGGTGCCAGGTGGTTGTGGGAGGCCGCGGTCCCCCTGGACTCACGCGAAACCGTCGACGACTGCTTCACCGGGCGTCAGCCGAGGTTGGAAGGGTATGTTCCCCCGTCCCCCCGATCGCAGCCGTCTCAAGGAGCGAACTGACCGTGGCCATCAGCACGATGTCTCCCCGACTTCCGTCCACCGACCCGCGCATCCCCGTCTTCCCGAATGGTCGGCGTCCCACCTGGCTCGTCGCCGTCGTCGTTCTGTTCGCCGCCCTCCCCGTCCTCATGGCGGTCGCCGACGACCGGGTCGGGCTGCGCCTGATGATGGGAGCGCTGACCCTCACCATCCTCGGGGCGGCGGCGTGCCTGCATGTGCTTTTCCGCACGATCCAGGAACGCCTCCTGCGCGTCGACCAGTCGGCATCCGGGATCTGGTTCCGTCCGACTCCGGCGGCGACCGCGGTGCCCTTCGTGTGGGGAGCGCTGCTCCTTCTTCCCGCAATCGCCCAGATCGTGGTGGATGCCGGGAACCTTGCAACCATGCCGTCGTTCCTCCTGACCCGCGCGCCCTATGCCCTGGGCCTCTTCGGCGTCGGCGTACTCGTCGTGAGTGCTCTGCGTCCGCGCGAGCCCGCCGGTCTGCATCTGACGCCGGAAGGTCTCACAGGCATCCGGGGTAGAGGTCGAGTGAACTGGTCGTGGGATGAGCTCGCCGAGGTCGGGGTCGGCTCGGGTCCGGTCGCCAAGCTTCACCTCATCGCCGCGGGGGCTGGCCCGCGCGTCGAGGCACCGATGCTCGCGCTCGGCTCAGACCCCAATCAGGTGGCGACCGTCGTCCGGTACTTCCGCAACGATCCGGCGGCTCGTTCGCAGTTGAGCGAGAAGGGCCCCATGGTCCTTCGCCGAGTGGACGACTCTCTTCGCGCTCTCGAGCGCTGACCGGCGGCGCGCAGGAATCCCGCGATACCGCGAGCGCGGACCCCGCGAGCCCTCGCGGCGCTCACTCCGCCGCCAGCCCCACCTTCGCCTTCGCCCACGATCGTCCGCGGGTGTCCTTGAGGATGTCGTACTCGACGTCGACGTGCGGCTCGATCGCGCTGTACTTGTCGTTCGGGGCACCGATGACGAGCTGGAAGCCCAGGCCGCGCCACGCGCCGATCGCGCGCTTGGTGAAGTGCGCGTCGGCTTTGATGAGTGCCTCGTCGAGGAACACCGGGGCGTACCGCGGCCGCTCGGAACCGGCATCCCCGAGTTGGTAGCGCAGAGCAGCGCCGACGATGAAGGCGATGAGCTCCTGCGACTCGCCTCCCGACTTCTCGCCGATGTGGTCATAGAGGGCGACGTGCTCGCCGGTGTCGGCGCGGAAGCGCTCGGCGCTGACCCGCACGTGGTTGCGCACGTCGACGAGGTCGGCGAAGTCGGGTGCGGTCGGCCGGATGCGGCCGATGAGCCGCGCCATCCGCCCGTACACGGCTTCGCGCTCCTCATCCGATGAGGCGGCGTCGATCGCGGCTCGCACGTCGCGGAGCTCCCGGCGGAAGCGCTTGCGCACCTCCGACTGGCTCTCGCGCGGCACGATCTGCAGCCGGTGCTCGTCGTCGTAGAACGGCAGGTCCCGCATGATGTCGTTGATCGGCGCAATCCGCTCGCGGATCTCGCGCAGGGCCCGGGTGAGAGCGGAGTCGAGGCTCGTGAGGTCGTTGCCCGACAGGCGCAGCAAGGAGTCGCGCCACTCCGCCTCGAGCTCGTGCAGCCCGCTGGCTTCGAGATCGGCGAGGATCCGCTCGAAGTCGCCGAGCGACTCGTCGGGGTCGGCGAGCAGGTTCGGGCTCGGCCACCGGTCGGTGAACGCGGTCATCGTGCGGCGGAGGCTCTCGCGCTGGTCGGCCCACGTCTCCTGCGCCGCACGCTGCTCCTCGAGCAGACGCTTCGACGCCGACTCCAGGGCCGCGTCGAATCGGGCGAGCTGCTGTGACGGCGTGGCGTCGGACGAACCGGGCGCCACGAAGAGGCTGTCCAGATAGCCCGCTTCGTCGTCGGTGAGCGTGAGCCCCGCGTCCTCGGCGTGTTCGAGACGCACGTGCGCGGCATCCACGTCGTCGGTGATCTGCGCCCACCGCGCCGCGAGCGCCTGCTGCTCGGTCTTGGCCCCGCCGATCTCTTCGCGCAGACGCGCGGCGCGGGCACGGGTGCCCGAGATCTGTTCCTGCAGTTCGGCGATCCGCGGGTTTCCGGCGGTGATCTCGACGATCGTCTCGTTCCAGCGGTCGAGTTCGCGCTGGACGGATGCCACGTCGACCTGGTCCCAGGTCAGGTCCTCGATCTTCTCGTACGCGCCGCGCCGGTCGTCGAACGCGTCGAGCGCGGCCGCGGCTTCGTCGACCGCGGCCTTGGCGGCGGTCAGATCCCGGCGCATCGTGACGATCTGCTCGCCGAGCTCTGTCAGCCGCACGCGGGAGGAGAACCCGAGAACGCTGTGACGGATCGACCCGCCGTGAGCACCGCGCGCGCCCTGGCTCGTCTGCCCCGAGATCGTCAGCGCCATGCGGTGCCGCGACAATTCGGCCGCGGCATCCACGCAGACGAAGGCGAACTGCTGATCGAGCCGGTCCTGCAGCCACCCGGTGAAGGGGGAGCGCCGGTACTCTAGGCGCCCCGGCAGCGTCGCGGGGTCGAGCCCGGTGCGCTCGGGCAGGTCGGTCGACACGCCCTCGAACCGCAGGCGCTCCGACAGTCGAACGCCGTCGATCGCGGAGCGGAAGGATGCCAGGTGTGCGGCATCCACGAGCAGCGTCGTCGCGAATCCGCCCAGGGCGAGCGTGAACGCCCCGCGCCAGGGCTCGAACTCGGTGCGGACGTCGACGAGCTCGGCGACGAACGGCAGCTCGGCGGCGGTCAGCCCGGCGGCCTCGGCCAGCGCCTCACGGGCCTCGTGCAGGCGCGGGGGGATGTTGTCGTCGCGGGTCTGCGTGCGCCGGTGTTCTGTCTCGAGGGCGGACAGCTGCTGGCGCAGATCGGTGTGCCGGCTGCTCGCGGCGACGAACGCGTCGCGCACGGCGGCCTTCGCATCCGCGTCGCCCAGGGTCTGCCGGGCCTCCTCGACGAGCGCGGCGAACTGCTTCTCGGACGACACCTCGGTCGACAGCACCGCGAGCGCCGCTTCGAACCGCTCGCGGTCGCGCTGCATGCCGGCGAGGCGCCGCTCGAGGTTCCGCAGCTCGCGCTGGGCGGCGTCGAGTCGATCGCCGCCGGCCGCGCGCAGCACGTCGCCGAGCCCCTCGCGCTCCGCTTCGGCGGCGTCGGCGAGGGCCTGGCGTTCGCGCACGAGCGCATCGGTGGCGTGCGTACGATCACGCAGCTCGGCCTCGACGGCGCCGAGCAGGTCGACCCGGCGCTGGGCGCGCCAGAGCGAGGCGCGCGAGTCGGGGTCGCCGAGGCGCCCGAGCGCGTCGATGAGGCGCAGGCGCTCGGCGGCGTCGTCGATGCGTGTCTTCATCCCGCGGATGGGCTGCAGCGCCCGCACCTGCTGGCGGGCTTCGAGCATGCGCGTGCGCGTCGATTCGAGGCCGTCGAAGTGCGTGACGACGGCGTCGGCGACCGCGAGCGTCTCGGGCTCCTCGAGCACCATGCGCTTGTACAGGTCGTCGACGGTGGTGATCTGCTGACCGGCCTGGATGCGCGCGAGCAGGCTCATCGCCTTCGTCCCCGCTCCCGCCGCCCCGATGCCGAGAACCGCGTGCAGCCGCGCCGAGAACTCGCGGTCGGTCGCGAGGGTGTCGAGGCCCGTGGCCCGTACCGCGGAGTCGGAGAGGTGGCTCTGTGCCGCCCGCTCGAGCTGGCGCAGGTCGAACGCGCCGTGCACGCTCGCGCGCACCTTGACGGCGTCGTCGAGCGTGCGGGCGGCGGCGGGGAAGTACCAGGCCCGCACCGCGGTGAACCGTGCGCCGTCGTGGTCGGCCCAGGTCATGCCGATCGCGGTCCACGTGTCGACGCCGTCGCCGCGCAGCACCCGCACCTTCGTGCCCTCGTCGGTGCGCGACTCGTCGAGCTTGCCGCGGCCGTACGAGAGGATGTTGCGCTGCTCCTGCCCGCGCGGCCGACCCACGACGGCACCGTTCGAGGCGCCGTTGAAGGGGGTCGTGTGCGGCATCATCAGCGCGACGTACGCATCCATGAGGGTGGACTTGCCCGAGCCCGATCCGCCGCACAGCAGCGTCGCGGTCGGCGCGAAGCGCACGCGGTGCGTGCCGTCGTATCCGCCCCAGTTGATCAGCTGCAGGTCTTCGGCGACCCACTGCTGCCCGCGGGAGGCGGCGGGGATCAGCCCGAACAGCGTCTCGAGCATGGTCATGCGCGCTCCTCCTCGAGGATTCCGGATGCCACGGCGTCGGCGTCGTCGGTCAGGGGCGTCGGGGTGTCGGCATCCCGTGTCTGCTCCTCCAACCACCGCTGCAGATCGCGCAGCACCTCGGCGCTGAGCACGATCTCGATGAGCGGCCCGATGCGGTAGCGCCCCTCGGACTCCTCCTCGATGATGCCCTCGCGATCGAGACGGGCGATGGCGGTGCGGACGGCGCGTTGCTGGCTCGCGCGCGTGCCATCCGTTTCGCTGAAGTAGGTGAGCACGGTCTGCTCCACCTCTTCGACGTCGACGCGGGCGGATGCCGTGCCCGCGGTCGTCTCGCGCTGGAACACCGTCCGCAGGTACACCAGCACCAGCGTCTCGGCGCGCGAGTACGCCTCGTCCTTCAGCAGGATCGGCACGTCGACGTCGTCGCTGCGGACCTGCTCCTTGTACGCGACCCCGCGGGCGTGGTCGACGACGAGGCGCACGAACAGGTCGTTCAGGCGCGACTCGATCATCTGCTGATGCTCGAGCAGCAGCTTCCACTCGGCGGGGGAATTCTCTGCGACGAGGAAGCGGCGCTGCAGAATGCGCACGAGCACGCGCCGCACGTCGGCGTCGAGGATGCCGCGATCGCCGGCGAACAGCGCGTCGGGGTCGTTCTCCATCGCCACCGGGGCGATGAAGGCGGGGGTGTCCGTGTCAGGGGCGGACGGGTCGATGTCAGTCATCGGCATCCGTTTCTGTGGCAGTCGGGGGTTCCGCGTCCGAGACGCGGGCGGGCGCAGCGGTGACCGCGCCGAAGGCGAAGCGCCGGGTGGTGCCGTCGGGGCGCACGGCCTCGACGATCGAGACGTCGTCGGTCTCGACCAGGCCCTCGCGGTGGACGATCTCGAGCAGACCGACGAGGTCGACCGGGCGCCGGGTCTCGGCATCCGCTCCCGCGAAGGCCGTCGCGAGGTCGAAGCCACCGGGAAGCGTGGCCACGTACGCCTCCAGCTCGGCGTAGTGCGGGCCGCCCCACGCGCGCGTGTCGGCGTTCACGAACTCGACGTCGGAGTCCCCGGATGCCAACGGCTCCGGCGCCCCGGGAGGACGCACGTCGCTGAGGGAACGACGCAGGTGCCCGATGTCGGCGAGGGGGAGCGTCCGCACGGGCTCGACGCGGCCGGGGGAGCGGGTCTGGCTCCAGCGGTGCAGCCCCGCCATGACCGAGCGCAGCAGGTCGTCGACGTGTCGGTCGCGGATCGGGTCGTGTGTGCGCACCTGCGCGGTGATCACGTGCGAGGCCCGCCGCTGGGCGGTGAGCACCTCCTGCACGCCGGCCTCGACGCGGCGCGCGATCGCGTCGAGCTCTCCGCGCTGCTCGGGGGTCATCAGGCGCGAGAACGGCTGGGTGAGCACGGCGTGCAGCTGGTCGGTGAGGTCGTCGATGTCCTCGGGGTCGCCGATCAGGCGCAGCGCGCCCTGGAACGCCCGACCCTCGGGGGTCGCCTGCATCACCTGACGCCCGCGCTCGAGGTACTCGCGCAGCACCTCGCCGGTGGGACGCACGTCGCGACGCAACTCGGCGACCACGTCGCGCTGCATCGCGGCGATCGACTCGGCCACGCGCGAGAAGTCGGCGGGGAGTTCTCGCGCGAGGTGGATGACGTTCTCGGCCTCTTCGAGCAGATGATCGTCGTCGAGCGGTTCGACGACGCCCTCGTCGAGGGCGGCGATCTCGGCGTCAAGGGCCGCTCTCTCTTCGAGCAGCGCCTCGCGGCGACGACCGGGGTCGCTCTCGGCGTCGCGCGCGAGCCGGTCGACGGCATCGAGTAGGGTCCGCACGCGAGAGCGCGAGACGCGCGCGCGCCCGCCGCCGGCGCGACCGGCGATCTCGAGGGCGCCGACCGCGTGCGCCGAGAGCCGGTACACCTCGACGTCGTCTTCGATCTGCAGACCGAGCCACCCCACGCGCACCCACCCGCGGCAGATCTCTCGAGCGGAACCCGCGGGGATCCGCCGGTCATCGTCGGTGTCGATGCCCGCCGCGCGCAGCTCGTCGATCGCCTCGGCCACCTCGACGTGGGCGTCGGCGACCGCGACGGCGGGTCGGTCGGGGGTGAAGACGATCGACAGCACCGCGACGACGAACGGCGCGAACCGTCCGTGCAGCAGGTCGAGCGTCGGGTTCTTGAACGCCGTTACCGAGCGCAGGTACGCGGCTTCGGTTCGGGTGCTGCTCACTGGCTGAAGTCTACCGGCGGCACGGCGCGCGCCGTGGCGCGGTCCGTGGAGGGTCGATCACTCGCCCGCGCACTCGTAGAGGGTGGCGCCGGTGACCTTGTTGACCTCGCCGCCCTCCTTCGACTGGCTGAAGTCCCACTCCTTCACCTCGTGGCATCCGGGGCCGGTCGCCACGCGTCTCACCGGGTCGCCTTCGGGAGCACCGGATGCCACGACGAACAGTCGCGCGTGGCCGCTGAGGACCATCTGCTCGAGGTCGTCCGTCGTGAACACGGGCACGTGTCCGCTGTAACCGCCGTCGGTCAACACGCTCGCCCCGGTGGCGTCGATCACTTGCGACGACAGGGCCCACGAGTCGGTGACGAAGAGCGGCGTGCCGTTCTCTCCGCCGCCGTGCTGACGAGCCGCCGCCACCATCTGCGTGACCGCCGGGCTCATCTGCGGGGTTCCGCCCCAGATCGAGGGGGACGAGACCGTGAACGTCTCATCGGGGTGGCCGCCGCGCGCGGTGACACCGACGTACGCGTCACCGCCGCTGCCGTCGCGCGCGTCATCGAGCACCTGCAGGCTGGTCGCCACGGGCAGGCAGAGCAGGGCCACGGCGAGCGCGGCGGGGGCGACCCGTCGCAGGTGAGACAGCGTCCCCCGCATCGGCAGCGCGGCGAGTGCGCCGACGACCAGCCCGGTCCCGCCGATCGCGACCGCGGGCACGAGGAGGACCGCGGGAAGCCGCGCTCCGCCGATCAGGACGACCCACCACACCGCCTGCACGGTCACGACGGCGGGCAGCACGAGGCGGAGGTGTCGGCGCGTCGAGCGCAGGAGGCGCGCACCCTCCCGCCACGCGATGGCGACGAGCAGCACAGTCGGGACGCCGAGCGATGCGACGTAGGCCGTGTGCGGTACGCGCGTGACCGTGAGGACCGCCGCTGCGGTCGCGAACCACGTCGCGGCGACGACCACCAGAGGAAAACGCGCGACGGACACCGGCGTGCCGGGGCGGCCGCGTCTGGGCAGGTACCGCCAGAAACCGAGGGCGATACCCGCGAGAGCCGCCGGGTACAGCCAGCCGATCTGTGTGACGAGCGGCAGTTCCACCAGTTTGGTGAGCGTCGGCGAACCCCCCGAGCCGGAGGGGGCCGGCGTGGTGAGCGCGTGGCCCAGAGCGGCGAGGGTCGCGCCCAGCCCGCCCGCCGAACTCGAGGCGCCCACCGACCCCGGCACCGCTCCCGGGGCGAGGCGGTCGAGGCCGTTGTATCCGAAGACCATCGCGAAGATGTCGTCGTTCGTCGAGCCGTCGACGTAGGGGCGCGCATCGGCCGGCACGAGGGCGAAAACGGTGATCCAGGCGACGGATGCCACGACGGCTGCGCCCGTGACGACTCCGGCGCGGACGAGGCCGCGGCGCCACCCGGGGGTCGCGGCGAGCGTGCCCGCGACGAGGGCGGGAAGGAGGAACCACGCGGCCATCATCTTCGCCTGGAAGCCCACGCCGATGAACACCGCACAGACCGCCAGGGGCCACCATCTGGCGGTGAGCACCGCGCGCTGCCACCACACGAGGGCGACGGCGAGGGCCATCGTGAGCAGTCCGTCCTCCATCGGGTGGGCGAACATCGACACGAAGATCGGCGTCGAGGCCGCTGCGGCGGCGGCGAGCAGCCCGGCGCCGCGTCCTCCCCAGCGCAGTGCCAGCACCGCGCACGCGACGATGGTCACGACGCCTTCGATCACCTGGGGGAGGGCGATGGCCGAGATCGACATCCCGAACAGCCGGATGCTGAGCGCCTGGGGCACGGCGAAACCGCTGAGCTTGTCGAGGGTGACCGTGGCATCCGGATCGAACGCTCCGAAGAAGAGCGCATGCCAGGACTGCGACATCGACCGGGCCGAGGCCTCGTAGAACGAGAAATCACCGCCGCGAGCCAAATTCCAGCCGGTCAGCACGACGAAGCCCGCGACGATCAGCGTCAGCGAGATCCGCGCCCACCAGGGTTCGCGCCACCAGCGCGCGAGGGGGGCGGAGAACGGCACGGTCCACAGCATCGACCTTCCGGTGCGGGCGATCGTATGCGCGAGGTATCAGTCTGCTGTGACGCGGGAAGCACTCAAGTAGGGGGGACCGAAGGGTGGGGTGCGCAGGAACTGGGGTGCGTCGGTTCGTCACGGCCCGTCCACGGGGCGGCCGCGACACCCCTGCAGAAGGGATGCCGCGGCCGAGGCGATCAGACCTCGGAATGAGGCCCGGGGACGGTCTTGTTCACCCCGGTCACCGGCTCGTTCTCGTCGAACGAAGCGATCGGTCGACGGAAGCCGCGCGTGAGGATCACGAGGTAGATGACGCCGAGCGCGGTCCAGATCAGCCCGCCGATGAGGGCGTGCATGTCGAGGTTGACCCACAGCAGGCCGGTGAGCAGCATGCCGATGCCGGGCATCACGATGTAGCGCAGGATGTCGCCGGGGGTCTTGTGCAGGCCCTTGCGGACGGCGAACCACGCGATCACCGAGATGTTCACGAACGTGAAGGCGATGAGCGCGCCGTAGTTGATGTACGCCGCGATCTGCTCGAGCGTGAACTCGATCGCCAGCAGGCTCACGAGCCCCACGATGACGATCGAGAACGTGGGGGTGTGCGTCTTGGGGTTGATGAAGCCGAAGACTCTCCGCGGCAGCACGTTGTTGCGCCCCATCACCATGAGCATGCGCGACACCGATGCGTGCGAGGCGAGCCACGAGGCGAGCGTCGCCGCGAAACCGGCCGCGGTGAGCACCGCCTGCAGCACGGGGCCGCCCACCTGCACGCCGATCTCGGGCAGCGTGCTGTCTTCGATCGCCTCCTGCGGGAACGCGGTCGAGTCGGGGAAGCGCAGCTGCGTCACGTACGAGGCGATGAGGAAGATGAGACCGCCGACGACGAGCGTCAGCACGATGGCGCGCGGCATGATTCTCGGGGTCTTGGCCTCTTCGGAGTACATCGACACCGCGTCGAATCCGATGAACGAGAAGCATACGACGGTGGCTCCCGCGAGCACCGCGCCGAACTGCACGTCGCTGTGGGCGAAGGGGGCGATCGACACGGGCGTGCCGGCTCCCGCGCCGCCGACGAGCTGCACGACGACCATGACGACGAAGACCGTCATCACGAGGATCGAGAACACGAGCAGCAGCATGTTGACGTTCGAGGTTCCGCGCATCGTCAGGTAGATGATGCCCGTCACACCCGCCGTGAAGACGACGACCCAGAGCCAGCCCGGGACGTCGGGGAACAGGGCTTCCATGTAGCTGCGCAGGATGAGCGCGTTCACCATCGGCAGCAGCATGTAGTCGATGAGCGCGGTCCACCCGACGACGAAGCCGACGCCCGGGTGGATGGACTCGCGCGCGTACGTGTAGGCGGAACCGGCGCTGGGGATGACGCGGACCATCTTCCCGTAGCTGATGGCGGTGAAGATCAGCACGACGAGCGCGACCGCGTAGGCGGCCGGGACGACGTTGTCCGTCTTCTCGGCGACGAGGCCGAAGGTGTCGAACACGACGGTCGGGGTCATGTAGCCCAGGCCCAGGCCGACGATGGACCAGAGCCCGAGCGTGCGGGCGAGCTTGGCGCTCGAGTGGGACGGGGCCGCCGAGGCGGCGAGGTTCTCGTTCGTGGCTCCTCCTGGAGGGTGCGGGGCGCGACGTCGTCGCGACCGGAGATGGTGTCGGGTACAGCATCGAGAGCACCGCTCGCGGGTGGGAGCGGGAGTACCGGCGGGGGTGGTGCCGGGAGAGCGGCGGGCGCCGCCGGTGGAGCGGGAGGGATGCCGACAGGGGTGGCGCCGGCATCCCGAGGTCAGAGGCGGGTCCAGGCCTCGGTCAGGACGGAACGGAGGATCTGTTCGATCTCGGTGAACTCGCCGGGGCCGATCGTGAGGGGCGGGGCGAGCTGGATGACGGGATCGCCCCGATCGTCTGCGCGACAGTAGAGTCCGGCGTCATACAGGGCCTTCGAGAGGAAGCCGCGCAGCAAGCGCTCGGATTCGTCGTCGTCGAAGGTCTCTTTCGTCGCCTTGTCTTTGACGAGTTCGATGCCGAAGAAGTATCCGTCGCCGCGCACGTCGCCGACGATGGGCAGGTCCAGCAGCTTCTCGAGCGTCGAGCGGAAGACGGGGGAGTTCGTGCGGACGTTCTCGAGCAGCCCCTCCTCCTCGAAGACGTCGAGGTTCTCCAGCGCGACCGCGGCCGACACGGGGTGTCCGCCGAACGTGTAGCCGTGCGGGAAGGTCGCATCGCCGTGAGCGAAGGGCTCGTACACCCGGTCGCTGACGATCGTGCCGCCCAGAGGCGAGTAGCCGCTCGTGACGGCCTTGGCGAACGTGATCATGTCGGGTTGGTAGTCGTAGGCCGTGGCGCCGAAGTAGTGGCCGAGGCGGCCGAAGGCGCAGATGACCTCGTCGGAGACGAGCAGGACGTCGTAGCGGTCGCAGATCTCGCGCACTCGTTGGAAGTAGCCGGCCGGGGCGGGGAAGCAGCCGCCCGCGTTCTGCACCGGCTCGAGGAAGACGGCCGCGACGGTCTCGGGCCCCTCGAACTGGATCATCTGCTCGATGCGGTCGGCGGCCCACACGCCGAACTCTTCGGGGGTGCCGCCCCCGAACCCCGATTCCTCGGCGCGGTAGAAGTTCGTGTTCGGGACGCGGAATCCCCCCGGCGTCACGGGCTCGAACATGTGTTTCATGACGGGAAGGCCCGTGATGGCCAGGGCGCCCTGCGTGGTGCCGTGGTACGCGATGGCGCGCGAGATGACCTTGTGCTTGGTCGGCTTCCCCTGCGTCTTCCAGTACTGCTTCGCGAGCTTGAACGCCGTCTCGACGGCCTCGCCCCCGCCGGTGGAGAAGAACACGTGGTTCAGATCACCGGGGGCGAGATGGGCGATCCGCTCGGCGAGCTCGATCGCGGCCGGATGGGCGTACGACCACAGCGGGAAGAACGCCAGTTCCTCCGCCTGCTTCGCCGCGGCCTGAGCGATGCGTCGTCGGCCGTGGCCCGCGTTGACGACGAAGAGCCCGGCGAGACCGTCGATGTACCGCTTGCCCGCGGCATCCCAGATGTGGTGTCCCTCGCCTTTGACGATGATCGGCACCCCGGGGCCGTCCGTCATGACGGACTGCCGGGCGAAGTGCATCCAGAGGTGATCCCGGGCCTTGGCCTGGAGATCGGACTGCTGATCGGTGCCGAGAAGGGTCATCGCGTCCCCCAGTTGTAGAGCTGACGGTGGAGTTTGAGGTAGACGAACGTCTCGGTCGAGACGACGTCGGGCAGGGCTCGGATGCGGTCGTTGAGCAGATCGATGAGATCGTCGTCGCTCTCGCACACGACCTCGACGAGCAGATCGAACGAACCCGCGGTCGAGACGACGTAGGTGACTCCGGGAAGGTCCGCCATCGCGGTGGCCACGACCCGGGTGTCGCCAGAGACGCGGACGCCGATCATGGCCTGGCGCGCGAAGCCCAGCTGCATCGGATCGGTGACCGCGACGATCTGCAGTATGCCGGCATCCTGAAGTTTCTGCACGCGCTGGCGCGTCGCGGTCTCGCTCAAGCCCACCGCCTTGCCGATCTCGGCGTAGGAGCGGCGCCCGTCCTCCTGCAGCTGCTCGACGATGGCTTTCGAGACGGCGTCGAGGGCGGTGTTGCGTTCGATCGGCGGGCTCATGATCGACGACGGTATCAGCGGAATCATCCGCATTACAGCGCTGGATCCGACGTTTACAGCCGCGTAATGGAGCGGAAACCGCGGTCCACGCGGAGTCGGTTCGAGGGGGCTCGTTGTCCCAGTACGATGACCGCGGGGGTGCACATGTCCGCACTGCGCACGAACTGGTCGTCCACGCGTCGCGTCCTCCGCCGCGCGGCGGCCTTCGTCGCGGGCGCGACGCTGGTCGCCGCGGGCGCGATCGCCTCTCCCGCATCGGCCGCGTCGACGCTACCGGGCTGGCTCTCGACCAACGGGTCGACGATCGTGACGGCGGCCGGTGCTCCGTTCACGATCAAGGCCGCCGCGTGGTTCGGGATGGAGACCTCGAACTGCGCTCCGCACGGACTGTGGTCGATCTCGCTCGACGACGGTCTCGCCGCGATCGCGGGCATGGGATTCAACGCGATCCGCCTGCCCTTCTCGAACGAGTGCCTCACCGCGAAGGCGTCGAACTCGATCAACGCGGCCGTCAACCCGGGATTGGTCTCGCTCACTCCGCTCCAGCTGATGGACACCGTCGTCGCCCGCGCCAAGGCCCACGGCCTCTCGGTGATCCTCGACCGGCATCGCCCCGATTCCGCCGCGCAGAGTGAGCTCTGGTACACCGCGCAGTACAGCGAGCAGCGGTGGATCGACGACTGGAAGATGCTGGCGGGCCGCTACAAGAACGAGCCCTCGGTCATCGGCGTCGACCTGCACAACGAGCCCCACGGCGCCGCCTGCTGGAACTGCGGCGACCCGGCACGCGACTGGCGCGCGGCGGCCACCCGCGCCGGCAATGCCGTGCTCGCGGTGAACCCGAACCTGCTGATCATCGTCGAGGGTGTCGAGCGCCAGAACGACGGGTCGAGCACGTGGTGGGGCGGCGGGCTGAAAGATGCGGGTGCCGCACCGGTGACCCTGGCGGTGAAGAACCGGGTGGTCTACTCCCCGCACGACTACCCCGCGAGCGTCTACACGCAGCCCTGGTTCTCGGCATCCGGCTATCCCGCCAACCTCGAAGCGGTGTGGGATGCCAACTGGGGTTACCTCGTGCGCAAGAACATCGCTCCCGTGCTGCTCGGCGAGTTCGGCACGAAACTCGAGACGGCCAGCGACCGCGCTTGGCTCGACGCGCTCGTGGGGTATCTCGCGAAGACGAAGATCAGCTACGCCTACTGGTCTTTCAACCCCAACAGCGGCGACACCGGAGGGCTCGTCGGCGACGACTGGCGTACGCCGCAGAGAGCGAAGCTCGCGGCTCTCGCGCCGATCCTGACACCGGCCGCGGCACAGGCACCGCAGCCGAACCCCGCGCCGACAGCGACTCCCCAGCCGACGCCGAAGCCCAGCGCTTCCGCGTCGACGACCCCGAAGCCCACGGCGACGCCGAAGCCCACGGCGACGCCGAAACCGGCCACGCCCAGCGCGTCGCCCACGCCCACCGTACAGCCGGGGGCGAGTTCACCCGCCGGCATCACCGCCGCGTGGGTTCCGCAGAGCACGTGGGGCGAGGGATACGTCGCCGAGGTCACGGTGACGGCCACCGGGCCGGTCAAGAAGTGGTCCGTGTCGTTCGACGCCCCCGATACCACCGCGGTGTCGAACGCGTGGGGCATGAGCTGCTCCGTCGCCGCGGGCCGGGTGACGTGCACCGGTCGCGACTGGGCGGCTGCGCTCGCGCCCGGTCAGACCGTGCGGGTGGGTCTGCAGGCCGCGGCCACGCGAGCGCCATCCGCTCCGACGCTCACCGTCTCGGCATCCTGAGTCGCCTCCGCGGAATGAGCGGAACCTCATCCATCGCTCGCACATAGCCTCCGCAGGGCTGCGGTGAGGCAAGCGCTGCCTACGATGCGCCGGTGACCGCTGCTTCTCCTCACCTTCCCGCACCGACGCTCCCGCTGGCGTCGACCTTGCGCCGCCCCCGCCGGTGGACCGTCGGTCTCCTGGCCATCGGGCTCGTCTCGCTCGTCCTCACGGGGTGGCAGATATGGGCGGGGGCGCCGAGCGAGTACTACGCATCGATCGCTCTGTCGATGAGCCGATCCTGGTCGAACTTCTTCTTCGGAGCCGTCGACCCCGCCGGGACCGTGACGCTCGACAAGATCCCCGGGTCGTTCTGGATCCCCGCGCTGTTCGTGCGGGCCTTCGGGTATTCGGCGTGGGCGGTGATCCTGCCGAACGCCCTCGCGGCGGTGGCCGCGGCCCTCGTCACCGCCGTCACCGCACGACGCGTCGCGGGAGAACGTGCCGGGCTGATCGCCGGAGCGGTGGTCGCCGTGACGCCGATCCTGGTGGCGGTCGCGCGCTCGAACCAGCCCGAGACGTTCTTCGTGCTTGGTCTGTCGCTGACGGCCTGGGCGGCGGTGCGAGCCGTCCAGGCGCGGAGCCTCGGGTGGCTCACCGCCGCGGGAGCCCTCATCGGCCTGTCGTTCCAGTTCTACGAACTCGAGGCCTGGGCGGTCTGGCCGGCACTGGCCGCCGCGTACCTTTTCACCCGGCAGTCCTGGGGCCGACGGATCGGCCACCTCGCGCTCGCGGGGCTGGTGAGCCTCGCGGCCTCGCTGTGGTGGGTCGCGATCGTCTCGCTCATCCCCGCCGGAAGCCGGCCGTACATCGGCAGCACGATCGCGAACAACCCGTGGGAGATGGTGTTCGGCTACAACGGGCTGGGCCGTTTCTCGGCGACCGCCGACAGCGGAGCCTACGAGTCGTTCACTCCGCCGTTCTCGGGGGAGCCCGGGGTGCTGCGCCTGTTCAACGCCCAGCTCGCGGGCCAGGTGGCGTGGCTCATCCCGGCCGCCGTCGTCGGCCTCATCGTGCTGTGGGTGCTGCGCTTCTCGCGTCCGCTCACGGTGCTGCTGACCGTGTGGCTCGTGACGTTCGCCGCGATGTTCTCGGCCGTCGCGGGAATGCACCAGTTCTACACGGCCTCACTCGCGGTACCGCTCGCTCTCGCGGTCGGCGCCGCGCTCGCCGCGGCACATCGCGCGGGGAAGGTCTGGCCGCAGATGGCGATCGTCGGCGCCGCGGGGGCGACGGCTCTGGGCATCGGCTTCTCCACCGGCGGGTACAGCGTGCCCGTCTCGATCGCCCAGGCGCTTGCGGCGGTCATCGCGATCGTGCTGCTGTCGACGCGTCATCGCGGGCGCCCGGTGGCGACCGTCGCACTGATGGTGGGTCTGCTGCTGACCCCGGCCGTCTGGTCGGCGGTCACCGTCGCGCACCCCAACTCGATCAACCCCGTCGCGGGAGGGGTCTCGGAGAGCTCGGGTTTCGGCGGCCGGGGTTTCGGTGGAGGCGAGTTCGCCGGGGGGATGCCGACTGGCGGGCGCGGTAGTCAAGGAGTGGGTGCCGCGCCCGGTGGCGCAGGAACGCCAGGGCAGGTCTTCGGGCAGGGATCCGGCCGGGGAGGAGCGCCCGGCGGCTCGACCTCGGGGCACACGCGCGGGGGATCGGGTGGGGCACCGACCGGTGGGGCGGGCTTCGGTGCGGGCGGCGGCGAGGACAATGCCGCACTCCTGTCGTGGTTGCAGGCCCGCAGCGCGGGGTCGACGTACCTGGCCGCGACCTTCGGGGCGCAGTCCGCAGCGCAGTTGATCATCGCTTCGAACGGCGGGTCGTTCCTCCCGATCGGTGGATTCAACGGCACGGACGACGTGCCGACCCTGCAGGCGTTCACCGCGATGGTCGATTCCGGTCAGGTGCGGTACGTCATCGGCGGCGATCAGCGCGGCGGCGGCACGTCCATGGCGGCCGCGGCCACGACCACCGCGTCGTCGCAGATCCGCACCTGGGTGACCCAGCACTGCGCGACCGACGCGTCCGCCCCCGCGACCGTCTACGACTGCGGCTGATTCGGCATTCCCGCGTGGAGCGAGCCCCGAGCACGTCGAGTGTCCGAAACACCCGGACGACTTCGAAAACGCCCCGGGTGTCTTGGACACTCACCACGCGGCGCGGGATCCGCCGCGATGCACGGCGCGAGATGTCGGCGGGCGGCGTGACAGGCACAGTGCCCGTAGCGTGAGTCAGCGCCCCAGGAAGTCCATGCCGGCCTCGCGGAACGCCCGCGCGCCGGGAGCGTTGACGTGGTGGCGGCCGGGGATGTCGGCGAACTCGCCCCGGGGCAGAAGCCCCGCCAAGTGCTTCGACTGGTCGTGGATGGGGTCTTCCGTTCCCGTAGCGATGAGCACGGGCTGCTGCGGGGGCGACGAGGGATCGGGGTCGGTCTCGCCCAGGCGCATCCCCTCGGCGATCGCGACGAGCGCACGCAGGTCGTTCCCCGGGACGCGTTCAGCGAGCGAGACGTAGCGCAGGGTCGTGGCATCCTGAACCGGTTCTCCGTGGTCGAGGAAAGCGCGAGCCTGGTCGACCCGCAACCGGGCGAGTGGACGACCGTCCGGGATGCCGCCGAGCACGGCGCGCTCGACATGTTCGGGCGCGTCGACGGCGAGCTGCCAGCCGACCCGCCCGCCCAGGGAGTATCCGAGATAGCGCACCTGATCGAGCAGGTACGTGTCGAGCACGGCGACGAGGTCGGAGACCAGCGTGGGCATCGTGTACGACGCGGCGTCGTACGGCTTGTCGCTCGCGCCGTGGCCGCGCTGGTCGACCGCGATGACGCGGTATCCGGCGCGCAGCAGGTCGCGCACCCATCCGGTGTTCACCCAGTTGTCGCGGGTGCTGGACCCGAAGCCGTGGACGCAGAGCACGGGGTCGGCCTCGACGTCGCCCCACGAGTAGGTGGCGAGACGCACGTTGTCGCCGACGATGACGAACTGCGCGGGAGGGACCTCGGTCAGGGCGGGAACGGCATCCATTCCTCCGATCCTGGCAGAGCGGGCCGGCCCGTACGCGGTAGTGGTCATAGTGGTCTCATGGGATATACGCGCGCCGAGCTCGAGTCGTATCGGGATGCCACGCGGCCCGACCTCGTGGAGTCGGGCGTGCGGCTGCTCTTCGTCGGCATCAATCCGGGACTGTGGACAGCGGCGACCGGCACCCCGTTCGCGCGTCCGGGCAATCGCTTCTGGCCGGCGCTGGTGAGGGCGGGGATCCTTCCGCGTCTGCCCGCGTACTCGAAGCCTCTCGGCGACGAGGACCGCCGCATGATCTTCGACGCCGGGGTGGGCGTGTCCAACCTCGTCGCGCGGGCGACCGCGCGGGCCGACGAGCTGTCGCGGGAGGAGCTGCGCGCGGGTGCGGCGTCGCTCGTCGAGCGGGTCGCCGGGTGGCGTCCTCAGGCTGTCGCGGTCGTCGGGCTGACCGCCTACCGTCAGGGGTTCCAGCGGCCCCGCGCGACCGCGGGGCGACAGGAGGAGTCGATCGCGGACGTCCCCACCTGGGTGCTGCCCAACCCCAGCGGGCTGAACGCCCACGACACCGTCGACTCTCTCGCTCGCGCGTACGCCGACCCGGCGCGGGCCGCGGGGGTCATCCGCTGACGCGGGTCTCACGCCGCGGCGGAAGGTGTCACGATGGCAGGATGCCGCCCACCCGACGCCGCGTGATCGCCCTGTTCGCCCTGGCCGCGGTCGTCGCCGCGGGGCTCGTCGTCCACCTCGTGCTGCCCTCGAGCGCCGCGACCGACATCGCGGGGGACGCGCTCTACACGGTCGCGATCTATGCCGGGGTCGTGGTGGTTCTCCCGCGGCTGCGGCCGTTCTTCGTCGGCCTGACCGCCGGAGGGTGGAGCGTCGCCGTCGAGCTGTTCCAGGCCACGGGGATTCCTGTCGAACTGGCGGAAGGGTTCCGGCCCATCGCGCTGGTGCTCGGGACGGGGTTCGACGCGCGCGATCTCGTCGTCTACCTCTGCGCGGCGGTGGTCGCCGTCGGAGCGGATGTCGTCGTCGGGCGTTCGCTGGAGCGCGGCACGGGAGCATCGAGGCTCCTCCCCAGGGGATGACGTCCTCCGTCGGTCGTTCCTCGCCGGTATCGTGACCAGCTCGCGAGAGAAGAGGAGCGGCGATGAGAGTGCGGTTCGAGGGAGACGTCTTCCGCTGGGCAGCACGCAGCGACAGCGACTGGTACTTCGTCGCGCTGCCACCCGAGCCGAGCGCGGAGATCCGCGAGACGCAGACGTACCGCCGCGGCTTCGGCGGGGTGCGGGTCGACGCCACGATCGGCCGCACGACCTTCCGCACCTCGATCTTCCCGCAGGCCGGGGGCGTCTACGTCCTCCCTCTCAAACGCGCGGTGCGCGACGCCGAGGCGATCGACCCCGGGTCGGTCGTGCGGGTCGATCTCTTCGTGCTCGACGCCTGAGCGGTGCCGGTGTTGGTCGCGCTCGCCACCGCCGTGTTCGCCGTGGCCAGCGTCGGACTGGTCGTGGTCGACGTGCGCACCCACCGCTTGCCCGATGCCGTCGTGCTGTCGGCGCTCGTCGTGGTCGCGGGGCTCCTGACAGCCGAAGCCCTTCGCGTGGGCGACACACCGCGCGCGGTCGGCGTCGTCGGGGGTGCGGGAGCGACATTCGCCGTCGCCCTCGCGCTGCACCTCGGCCGCCCCGGGGCGTTCGGAGGCGGAGACGTCAAGCTCGCCGCCCTCGTCGGCGCGCCGCTCGGATGGTACGGGCCCGAGGCCGTGGCATCCGGTCTGCTCATCGCTCTTCTTCTCGGCGGGGTCGCCGCAGCGGGCGTGCTGCTCGCCGGCGGTCGGCGCGTGCAGATCGCCTACGGCCCCTGGCTGTTGCTGGGCGCGTGGCTGCGCCTGCTGAGCGGCCCCGGAGAGCCGACACCGTCGAGCTGACCTGTCGCTCCCGACCCCGGCGGTCAAGCCCGAGGGGCTCGCCCCCTCGCGCCGATACCCTGACCACATGGCTGACCTCATCCGTCGTGTCACGGCGTGGGCGCTGCGGCTCCGTCTTGTGCGCGCGTTCCTCGTCTATTCGGGGGCGCGCGGCCCCATGCTGGCCGACAGTGTGACCTATCGCACCCTGTTCAGCCTGTTCGCTGCGGTGCTCATCGGGTTCTCGTTCGCGGCGATCTGGCTCTCGGGCAACCCGGAGGGTCTTCAAGCTCTCGAACGTTCGGTGAATAGCGTCGTTCCAGGCCTCGTCGGGCAAGACGGACTGCTACAGGTCAGCGATATCAAAGCCCCGCCGGAGTTCACCGTCGCGGGGGTCATCGGAACCATCGGTCTGCTCGGCGCCGCGATCGGTGCCGTGGGCTCGTTGCGCTCGGCGCTGCGGCAGATCGCCGGCGTCGCCACCGACGACACGCTCCCCATCCTCGTCATCGTGCGCAACCTCGCGGTCGCGATCGGCATCGGCGTCGCTCTCGTCGGCGCGGCCGTCGTGACCTTCCTCGCCACCGCGGGGCTCACGTTCGTGCGGGAGCTGCTGGGCATCTCCGCCGACTCCTGGATCTCCGCGGTATTGACCTGGCTGGTCTCGACGGTCGTCGTCCTGGTTCTCGACACGGCCGCCGTGGCCGTGGCCTTCGCCGCCCTCTCGGGCGTCAAGACGCGCCGACCCACGCTCCTACGGGGTGCCCTTCTCGGCGGTGTGGGACTGGTCGTCCTGCAGCAGTTGTCGGGGCTGTTCGTCGGCGGGGCGGGGAACAACCCGCTGCTCGCGACGTTCGCCTCGCTCATCGCTCTGCTGCTGTGGCTGAACCTCTCCAGCCAGGTGATCCTCATCGCGGGCGCGTACATCACCGTCGCCACCGAAGAGGACCACGACCGCGTCCGCGCGAAGTACGGCGCGTCGACCATGATCCAGTTCCGCGTCCGCCGGGCCGAGAAGGCGGTGCGGGCTGCGACCGGCGAGCTCGACGCCGCCCGCGCCGCAGAGGCGAAGGAGCGTGAGAACCTCGCGAAGAACGACCCTGCCGCGGCCGCTCGCGAGGACCGCGCCGAGGCTCGCGCGGGGTCCCCCGATGAGTGAGTCCGCGAGCGGGCTGCTGGCCTCGGGGGAGCGCGTCGCCGCGTACAGCGCCGACGCCGTCCGTGCCGCTGAGAAGCCTCTGCTGGAGGAGGGCCTGCCGCTCATGCGCTGGGCCGCCACGGCCCTGGCCGACATCGTCGCGCAGCAGCTCGCCGCGCGCCCCGGAAGAGTTCTCGTCCTCGTGGGCGCGGGCGACAACGGAGGAGACGCCCTGTACGCCGCGGCCGACCTCTGTGGCGTCGCCGAGCGAGTCGATGTCGTGCTCGTGCGCGATCGCGTGCACCGAGCGGCGCTCGATGCCGCGGTGGCCGCGGGAGCGCGCGTGCGTTCGGCATCGGAGGTCCGCGGTGAGCTGGCCGAGTACGTGCTCGTGCTCGACGGCATCCTCGGCATCGGTCGTCTGGCGGACCGGCGCCTGCGCGGGGGAGCGCGAGCCCTCGTGGAGTGTGTCCTCGGCCTCGAGAAGCAGCCGCTCGTCGTCGCGGTCGACCTGCCCAGCGGTCTCGATCCCGACGATGGGACAGCGGATGCCGCCGTGCTCGCCGCCGACGTCACGGTCACGTTCGGTGCCCTCAAGTCGGGCCTGGTCCGTGGACGGGGTCCGGAGCTATCGGGACGCGTGCATCTGGTCGACCTGGGGCTTGGTCCGTACCTTCAACTCGCGCATCCCGCCGTCACCGCCTCGGTCGAGGTCGTGCGGGTCACTGCGCCGCAACGCCGGTGACGACGACGCCTCAGCGGGCGTAGCGCTCGACGAACGTCCGCAGCATGCGCGAGGGAGAGGTCACGGGCGCTCGGCGAACGGCGGCCAGCGTCAGGCCGAGTTCGTCCGCCGCGAAGTAGCCGTAAGAGGCGTAGGCATGGATGCGCGTGACGATGCCGTCGAGGTCGAGCTCGGGGTGGAACTGGGTCGCGTAGACGTTCTGCTTGACCCGGAACATCTGGACGGGGCACGTCGGCGACGACGCGAGAAGGGTCGCCGCGGGCGGAAGAGAGCGGATCGCCTCTTTGTGTCCGACGAATGCGGGGAAGGTCGCGGGGAGGCCTTCGGCGAGCGGATCGGCGCGGCCGGCCGGGGTCAGCGACACATCGACCACGCTGATCGGCTCGGCAAACGTGCCGTCGATGGGCGCGGCGAGGTGCGTCCCCAGGGTGCCGACCCCGTAACAGGCGCCCAGGAAGGGGAGGTCTCGGGCGACGACCTCGTCGACGAGGGCGGCCATCTCGGCTTCGACGCGCTGCTGAACGGCGGATTTCCGCTCGATCGGATCGGAGGCGTTGAAGGGGCTTCCACCGACCAGGATTCCCGACACCTCGTCGAGGTCGAACTCGGGCATCGGATCACGCTCGAGCCGCACGCGGAGCAGTCGCTCGGGCGGCAGACCCGTGAACCGCAGGAAGAGGGCGTACTCCTCGTCGGCCGGCTGGTTCTCGGCGCGCGTCGCCAGCAGCACGAAAGGGCGGTCGCCGGGTAGGTCGGTCGAGGTCACTCCAGCGATTGTAGGTCAGCGCTGTCAAGGCGCCGGGCGGTGTCGGTGCCGCGGTCTACGCTGGCGTCATGGCTATTGCACGACTGACCGGAGGCCCGCTCGACGGGCAGGTGCTCCCTCTCGAGAACGAGTCCGACGACACGCTGATCATGCCCTACAGCGAGGGCCAGCTGGTGTACCGACGCGACGGCGGCCTCGCGAACGAGGGCGAGTCCGATGGACCCACCGAGGCCGTCTTCGTCTACGCGGAAGAGACCGAAGACATCAACCCCGACGCCGACGGACGCGACGATTGAGCGGAGCCCCGAGCGGGTCGTCGAACGTCGAGATCGAGTCGAAGTACGACGTCGACGATGAGACGCCCCTTCCCGACTGGGCGGCCCTTCCGGGCGTGACGCGGGTCGGCAGCCCCGAGCCACGCGATCTGGACGCACGCTACCTCGACACCGCCGACGCCGACCTGGCGCGGGCGGGGATCGCGGTCCGCCGACGCACGGGTGGCCCCGACGCCGGATGGCACGTGAAGGGTCCCGTCGAAGGCGCCGGGCGCAGCGAGACGCAGTGGCCGCTCGAGGACGCCACCGATTCCGACACCGATCCGGTGGTGCCCGAAGCGATTCAGCATGCCGTCGCCGCGGTCGCGACGCCGCCGTTCACGCCCCTCGCCCGCGTGCGAAATCACCGCACGGCCTACGCCCTGCTCGACGCCGACGGGAACGAGGTCGCCGAGTTCGTCGACGATCGCGTCCGCGCGCGCGACGAGCGACGCGGTGTGGAGTCCGCGTGGCGGGAATGGGAGGTCGAGCTCGGTCCTGCAGCTCCCACCGACGACGAGGGCCGCGAGGCGTTCTTCGCGGCGGTCGATGCGGCGGTGTTCGCTGCGGGCGGCCGCCCCGCGGCATCCGGATCCAAGCTCGCGCGCGCTCTGGGACACTGACCCCTTCGCGCCACGCGTACCCGGGGCGTCTGCCCGACGACACGGTTGTCCCGCGCAACCGAGACGTCGAGCAGGCGCCCTCTCGCGTTCATGCCCGCGGAGACGACGAAGGCCCGCCCGGTCGAACCGGGCGGGCCTTTGTACGTCACGCGATCAGAGGTTGATCATGTGTCCCGTCAGGCCGTGGAAGGCCTCCTGCAGACCCTCCGACAGCGTCGGGTGGGTGTGCACGTTGCGGGCCGCCTCGAGGGCCGTGAGGTCCCACTTCTGGGCGAGGGTGAGTTCGGGCAGCAGCTCCGACACGTCGGGGCCGATGAGGTGGCCGCCGATGAGCTCGAGCGTCTCGGCGTCGGCGACGAGCTTGACGAAGCCGACGGGCTCGCCCAGGCCGTTGGCCTTGCCGTTGGCCGAGAAGGGGAACTTCGCGACCTTGATGTCGTGACCGGCGTCGCGAGCCTGCTGCTCGGTGAGGCCGAACGAGGCGACCTGCGGGTTGCAGAAGGTCGCGCGCGGCATGTTGCGGTAGTCGCCGAGGGTCTGCGTCTCGGCGCCGGCGATGGTCTCGGCGGCCACGACGCCCTGCGCCTCGGCCACGTGGGCCAGCTGCAGCTTCGCGGTGACGTCGCCGATCGAGTAGATGTGCGGGACGTTGGTGCGCATGTGGTCGTCGATCTCGATGGCGCCGCGCTCGGTGAGCTTCACGCCGGTGTTCTCGAGACCGAAGCCGTCGACCTTGGGAGCGAAGCCGATCGACATGAGCACGCGGTCGGCGTCGATCGAGCCGGTCGAGCCGTCTTTCGCGGTGTAAGCGACGGTGACCTTGTCGCCGTGGTCGGTCACAGAGTCGACCTTGGTCGACGTGAGGATGTCGACGCCGTAGCCCTTGTACTGCTTCTGGATCTCTTTCGAGACCTCGGCGTCTTCGTTCGGGAGGGCACGGTCGAGGAACTCGATGATCGTGACCTTCACGCCGTAGTTCGTCATGACGTAGGCGAACTCCATACCGATGGCGCCGGCGCCGACGATGACGATCGACTCGGGGAGCTCGCGGGTGAGGATCTGCTCCTCGTAGGTCACGACGTTCTCCGACAGGCTGACGCCGGGGAGCAGGCGGACGGTGGAGCCGGTGGCGATGATCACGTTGTCGAAGGTGACCTGCTCCTTCGAGCCGTCGGTCAGCGCCACGTCGAGCGTGTGGTCGTCGGCGAAGAAGCCGCGGCCCTCGTACTCGGTGACTTTGTTCTTCTTCATCAGGTAGTGGATGCCCTTGACGTGGCCGGCGGCGACGCTGCGCGAGCGGTCGAACGCCTTGCCGAAGTCGAAGGTGACATCACCCGAGATGCCGAACAGGTCGGCCTTCGCGTGGAACGTGTGCGCGAGGTCGGCGTTGCGCAGGAGGGCTTTGGAGGGGATGCAGCCCACGTTGAGGCACACACCGCCCCAGTACTTCTCTTCGACGATCGCGACCGACAGTCCGAGCTGTGCGCCGCGGACGGCGGCGACGTACCCGCCGGGACCCGCACCAAGAATGACCAGATCGTAATGAGGCATGGTTCCAGCCTATCGCCCGGTGCCGCCGCCGCCGGCGGTCTTGCGACCCGCGCGCGAGGCGAAGACGTAGACGAGGACGCCGGCCACGACCACCAGGAGGACGGCGAGCAGGATCCACGGCAGGGGGGACGTTTCCGAGGTGTTCTCAGACGGCGCCGCGGTGTCCTCCGTCGGGGCCGAAGCTGAGGCGCTCTCGGCGGGCGTGGGGCTCGCCGAGGCCGTGGGGGTCGCGGTCGCGGTGGTGGTGGGGGCGGCCGCAGGGACGGTGAAGGCGAAGTCGCCGTCGATGGGGTGCCCGTCGCTCGAGACGACGCGCCACTTCACGGTGACGGTCCCGGATGCCGGCCCCGCCAGGGCCTGCGTCACCTCGGCGCCCGAGACGGTCGGGGCGCCGTTCGCGAGCGAGACTCCGGAGGAGTCGGTGACCTCGATGACGGTCGCCCCGGCGTCGGTGAGGATGTCGGCGCTGTACGAGAAGGTGATCTGCGCGGGCAGCGATTCGAGCGTCGCGCCGGCGGCGGGGTCCGTCGAGACGAGTTCGTCGTGGGCGGCGGCGGGCAGTGCCGGCACGAGGAGGGCCGCTGCCGCCAGCAGGCCGGCGGCCAGGATGGCGGGAAGGGTGCGTCTGCGAGGCGTCTCGATGGAAGTCACGCATCGAGCCTAGCCAGGGTGAACGCGGCCGGGCCGAGGCGTGCACGGGACCCCGGCGGCCGTCAGGGCGGTCCGGGGTGAAGACGGCGCGCCGACAGCAGGTGATGCGGACTCGACAGGGGCACGTTCGGGTCGATAGGTTCGAGTGTCTCGTCGACCGCCTCCGCATCCCCCAAACCGCGGTGTCCCGGTTTCGGCGAATACAGACACATCACGCCTCACCATGGCCTGCTCGAAGTCGGTCGACCCCGCCGCTGGCGACCGATCGGTTATGGTGAATATGAAGGAGAAGCCGTGGACGAGACCAGCCGATTCGAGCGAGACGAGATCCGGCGCGCGGCCGATGCCGCCGCAGCCGGTGGTTCGCACGACACGACCCAGACCCACGACGCCGACCTGTCGTTCGTGCCCTTCGGGGCCGACCTCACCGAGGCGGAGCTCGAGGCGATCGAGGCTCTCCCCTCGGGGGCTGCCCTGCTCATCGTGCGCTCCGGCCCGACGACCGGCGCTCGTTATCTCCTCGACACCGACGTGACCACCGTCGGGCGTCACCCCGAGGCCGACCTCTTCTTCGACGACGTCACCGTCTCGCGTCGGCACGCCGAGATCCTTCGCTCCGGCAGTTCGTTCGAGATCGTCGACCAGCGCTCGCTCAACGGCAGCTATGTCAACGGCGAGCGCGTCGACCGCTCGGCTCTCGTCAACGGCGCCGAGGTGCGCATCGGCAAGTTCCGTCTCAACTTCTTCGGCTCGCCGGTCGACCTGCCCGCGGCAGAGCACTGATGGCGGCAGCCCCCTCCCGTAGTCGACAGGCGGCTGCGGGGCTGCTCAGCATCGGGCAGGTGCTCGCGCGGCTGACCCCCGACTTCCCGGCACTCACTTCGAGCAAGCTGCGCTTTCTCGAGGTGCAGGGGATCGTGTCGCCGACGCGCACGGAGTCGGGCTATCGCAAATTCTCGCCCGCCGACCTCGAGCGCCTGCGTCTCGCGCTCACCCTGCAGCGCGACCACTACCTTCCGCTCGTCGTCATCCGCGACTACCTCGCCGATCTCGATGCGGGGCGCAACCCGGCACCGCCCACCTCGATTCCGTCCATGACGAGCGCTCCGCGCCGCTATCGCCGCGAAGAGCTCTTGTCCGCCGCGGGTGCACGCCCGCAGCTCCTGAACGACGCCGTCAGCACGGGCGTGATCGCCGGTGCCGACACCTATTCCGAGCAGACCGTCACGCTGCTGCGGGCACTCGTGGCCCTCGATCGCCACGGCATCGAGCCGCGCCACATCCGCTCGCTCCGCCAGAGTGCGGAGCGCGACGTCTCGCTGGTGGAGTCGGCGCTGTCGGCCCTGCTGCGGCGCCCCGACGCGCCGTCCCGGGCCCGTGCGAGCGAGCTCGCACCCGAGCTCGCGGCTCGTCTCGACGAAGTGCGGACCATGTTCGTGCGCGACGCTCTCGAGCGCATCCTGTCCTGATCGCGACACGCCGCGGCCCTCGGAGCGGATGTCATTGCCGGGGGACCTCCGCTGATCTAGCGTGGAGGAAACGAACCGATGAGGAGGACGCGAGCATGAACGCTGGCGACGCGCTCGGTGAACCTCGGTTCGCCGCTGATCTCCTCTTCACCGACGGTCTGCCCGAGATGGACGACGACACCGGTTACCGCGGAGCCGTCGCTGCACGTGCCGCCGGTATCACCTACCGCCAGCTCGACTACTGGGCCCGCACCGAACTCGTCGTCCCGACGGTGCGCGGGGCGAGCGGTTCGGGTTCGCAGCGCCTCTACGGGTTCCGCGACATCCTCGTGCTCAAGCTCGTCAAGCGCCTTCTCGACACCGGCATCTCGCTGCAGCAGATCCGCACGGCGGTCGAGCAGCTCCGCGCCGCGGGTATCCGCGACCTCGCCGGCACCACGCTCATGAGCGATGGAGCGTCGGTCTATCTGTGCACCTCGAACGACGAGGTCATCGACCTCGTCAGCCGCGGCCAGGGCGTCTTCGGGATCGCCGTCGGCAAGGTCCTTCGCGAGGTCGAGTCGACGTTGGTCGACTTCGAGAGCGCGACCCCCGACGCCGTCGACGAGCTCGCCGCCCGTCGCGCCGCGCGCACCGCCTGACAGCGGCCCCGACTCCACGGTTCCCGGATGCCATGGCATCCGGGATTCTCATCGTGGGCAAGGTCGTTCCGTGTGGACGAGGTCTGGAGCGGCGGAGAACGCCTTCTCCCGCGATGACGCGTTTCCGAAACGGCAGACGCCGTCCGGCTGCGGGGCAGCGGGACGGCGTCTGACAGGACTTCTGCTCAGGCCTGGGGCGCTTCGTTGTCGACGGGGATGCGGCCGGTGCGGACGATCCGGTCGAGCAGCGCGTCGAAGTCTGCGGCGAGCTCCTGCGCCGAGTCGCCGGGCCAGACGTGCAGCGGCTTGGCCGCTCCCTGCGCCTGCTGGAGCGAGGTGCGCTCGGGCAGCTGCGGGTTGAGCACGAGAGGGCCGAACATATCGCGCAGTTCCTTGATGCGGAACTGGTGCTCGATCGACTGGGGGCGCACGCGGTTGACCACGACACCGAGGGGTTGAAGACGCGGCGAGAGGCCGCGACGGATCTCCTCGATCGCGCGGAGGGCGCGATCGGCGGCGGCCACGGAGAACAGACCCGGCTCGGTGACCACCACGACGCGATCGCTCGCCGCCCACGCGGTGCGCGTGAGGGCGTTGAGCGAGGGGGCGCAGTCGATCAGCACGAGGTCGTAGTCGGCCTCGATCGTCGCCAGGGCCTCTTCGAGCTTCCAGACATCGCGGACGCTGGGGTGCGGACCGTCGAAGTTGATCGCCGAGGGGCTGCCGATGAGCACGTCGATCGTGCCCGGATGTACCTTCGCCCACCCGCTGGAGGTGATCGCCTGTCGGACGACCTTCTCTTTCGGGTTGGCCAGGACATCGGCGATGTTGAGCCGACCGGCGACCTGGATGTCCATCCCGGTCGACACGTCGGACTGAGGGTCGAGGTCGACGACGAGAGTGCGGACGCCACGTGCGAAGGCCGCGGAAGCCAGCCCGAGTGTCACGGTCGTCTTGCCGACCCCGCCTTTGAGAGAGCTGACGGAGAGTACGTGCACGAGAGTCCACGTTACCGTCCCCTAGGCTGTGAGCACATTCAGCTCCGCCAGCTTGACGTGAGGTGCGCATGTTCTCGAAAATCCTGGTCGCCAATCGCGGAGAGATCGCGATCCGCGCCTTCCGCGCTGCATACGAGATCGGAGCCCGCACCGTCGCGGTGTACCCGTACGAGGATCGTGCTTCCCTCCACCGCCTGAAGGCCGACGAGGCCTATCAGATCGGGGAGCGAGGCCACCCGGTCCGCGCCTATCTCGATGTCGACGAGATCATCCGCGTCGCGCGCGAGTGCGGTGCGGATGCCATCTACCCGGGTTACGGCTTCCTCTCCGAGAACCCGGAGCTCGCCGAGAAGGCGGCCGCCCACGGCATCACCTTCATCGGACCTCCCGCCGAGGTGCTCGCGATGGCCGGCAACAAGGTGACCGCGAAGGAACACGCGATCTCCGCCGGAGTGCCGGTGCTGCGCTCGACCCCGGCGTCGGACGATATCGACGACCTGCTCGCTCAGGCCGACGACATCGGGTTCCCCGTCTTCGCGAAGGCCGTCGCCGGCGGGGGCGGGCGCGGCATGCGGCGGGTGGAGTCGAAGGGTGAACTCGCCCCCGCGCTGGCCGAGGCCATGCGTGAGGCCCAGAGCGCCTTCGGCGACCCGCGCATGTTCCTCGAACAGGCCGTCCAGCGTCCGCGCCACGTCGAGGTGCAGATCCTCGCGGATGCCGCGGGCGAGACGGTGCACCTGTTCGAGCGCGACTGTTCGGTGCAGCGGCGGCACCAGAAGGTCATCGAGATCGCGCCCGCGCCGAACCTCGACCCCTCGGTCCGCGACGATCTGCACCGCTATGCCATCGCGTTCGCCCGCTCGATCGGCTACCAGAACGCCGGAACCGTCGAATTCCTGCTCGAGACCGCGGGCCCGCGCACCGGCGAGGTCGTCTTCATCGAGATGAACCCGCGCATCCAGGTCGAGCACACGGTCACCGAAGAGGTCACCGACGTCGATCTCGTGCAGTCGCAGATGCGGATCGCCGCGGGCGCCACGCTCGCCGACCTGCACCTGCAGCAGGACGACATCCGCCTGCGTGGTGCGGCGCTGCAGTGCCGCATCACGACCGAAGATCCCACGCAGGGGTTCCGCCCCGACACCGGAAAGATCACGACGTACCGTTCGCCCGGTGGGGCCGGCATCCGTCTCGACGGAGGCACGACCGCCGCGGGTTCGCAGGTGAGCCCGCACTTCGACTCGATGCTGTCGAAGCTCACGTGCCGAGGCCGCGACTTCGAGGCGGCGGTGTCCCGCGCGCGTCGGGCCCTCGCCGAGTTCCGCATCCGCGGTGTCTCGACGAACATCCCGTTCCTTCAGGCCGTTCTCGACGACCCCGCCTTCGTCGCGGGCGATCTCAGCACGTCGTTCATCGACGAGCGTCCCGGTCTGCTGAAGGGCCGCGAATCGAAGGACCGCGGCACCAAGATCCTCTCGTGGCTCGTCGACACGACCGTCAACCGCCCCCACGGGGAGAACCCGCTCTCGATCGACCCGAGCGCGAAACTGCCCGCACTCGATCTGGTCGCCCCGGCTCCGGCGGGCTCGCGCCAGCGGCTTCATGAACTCGGCCCGATCGGCTTCGCGAAGGCCCTGCGCGAGCAGACCGCCCTCGCCGTCACAGAGACGACGTTCCGCGACGCGCACCAGTCGCTGCTCGCCACGCGGGTGCGCACGCGCGATCTCGTACGGGTCGCCCCCTACGTCGCACGTCTGACACCCGGACTCCTGTCCGTCGAGGCGTGGGGCGGAGCGACCTACGACGTCGCGCTCCGCTTCCTCGGCGAAGACCCGTGGGAGCGCCTCGATGCGCTGCGCGAGGCCCTGCCGAACGTGGCGATCCAGATGCTCCTCCGTGGCCGCAACACCGTCGGCTACACCCCGTACCCCACGGAGGTCACCGATGCCTTCGTGGCCGAGGCCGTGGCATCCGGAGTCGACATCTTCCGCATCTTCGATGCGCTCAACGACGTCTCGCAGATGCGGCCGGCGATCGACGCGGTGCTGCGCACCGGCACCGCCGTCGCCGAAGTGGCCTTCTGCTACACCGGCGACCTGCTGGATCCCGCCGAAGACCTGTACACGCTCGACTACTACCTGCGCCTGGCGGAGCAGATCGTCGACGCGGGCGCGCACGTGCTCGCGATCAAGGACATGGCGGGACTTCTGCGTCCCGCGGCCGCGGCGACGCTCGTCTCGGCCCTGCGCGAGCGCTTCGACCTGCCGGTCCACGTGCACACGCACGACACCGCGGGCGGGCAGCTCGCGACCCTGCTGGCCGCGTCGGCGGCGGGAGCGGATGCCGTCGATGCGGCGTCGGCGCCCATGGCGGGAACGACGAGCCAGCCGTCGCTGTCGGCGCTCGTCGCCGCCCTCGCGCACACCGATCGCGACACGGGTCTCGACCTCGCGGCCGTGAGCGACCTCGAACCGTACTGGGAGGCCGTGCGTCACCTGTACCGCCCGTTCGAGTCGGGGCTGGCGGGCCCCACCGGGCGCGTCTACCGGCACGAGATCCCCGGCGGGCAGCTGTCGAATCTGCGCCAGCAGGCGATCGCCCTGGGGCTCGCCGACGACTTCGAACTCATCGAGGATATGTACGCCGCGGCGAACCGCATCCTCGGGCGCGTGCCGAAGGTCACGCCTTCGTCGAAGGTCGTGGGCGACCTCGCCCTGCACCTCGCTGCGGTTAAGGCCGACCCCGACGACTTCGAGCAGCACCCCGACACGTACGACGTGCCCGACTCCGTCGTGTCGTTCATGGCGGGCGAGCTCGGTGACCTGCCCGGCGGGTGGCCCGAGCCCTTCCGCTCGAAAGTCCTCGCCGGTCGGGATGCGAAGGTGGGCACGATCCCGCTGACCGACGACGATCAGGCCGCCCTCGCGGGGGAGTCCGCCGACCGGCGCGCCCGCCTGAACCGGCTGCTGTTCCCCGGGCCGACACGCATCTTCGAGCAGGCCCGCGAGACGTACGGCGATCTCAGCGTGCTCGACACGGCCGATTATCTCTACGGACTGCGTTCCGGAGGCGAGCACACCGTCGAGATCGAGCGGGGCGTGCAGCTCTTCGTCGGGCTGGAGGCCGTCGGTGAGGCCGACGACAAGGGCATGCGGACCGTGATGACGACGCTGAACGGTCAGCTGCGCCCGGTCTTCGTGCGCGATCGTTCGATTGACGTCGAGGCGCGCCAGGCCGAGAAAGCCGACACCTCGAAGCCCGGGCAGATGGCAGCGCCGTTCTCGGGGGTCGTGACGATGAAGGTGTCGGCAGGCGATCGCGTCTCACTCGGTCAGGCGGTGGCGTCGATCGAGGCCATGAAGATGGAAGCGGCCATCACCGCGACCGTCGACGGCGTGGTCGAACGCGTCGCGATCGGTACCACACAACAGGTGGAAGCAGGAGATCTTTTGCTGGTAATCCGTCAAGCGCAGTAGCCTGGGAGGGGGCGCTTTCGCGCCCTCTTCCCGTTTGGAGACTGCAGTGACCCCCGACCGCACCGACGCGAACCCCGACGAGAACGCCGAGCACGGCGTGCTCGAGGACGGCGGGAACCTCGATACAGCCAGCATCACGATCCTCGGCGGACACATCGCGCAGGTCAATGTCGACCTTCCCGTGACCGGCGACGATGACGACCTCGACGACGACGTGATCGAAGATGAGATCCCCCTCGACGAGGCCGATCTCGCCGCCCTCGACGCCCCGCGCCTCCCCTCTGCCGCGCCCGCCGACGATCACGCCGACGTCGTTCACCACCCGCACCTCGAGCAGATTCCGACGGGTGACATCATCATCGAGCCGCATCACACCGACACCGACGAGGAGTCGTTCGCCGACGACGACGTGCACGACGCGGAGATCGTCGACGAGACGCCCCGTGGCGGCTCCGAGCACGAGATCCCGGATGCCGATCACCCGGCCGCCGAGGAGAGCGTCGGCGACGAGGTTCCTCTTCGCGCGACCGCCGAGACCTCGGACGACCTGCCGGGAGCGGACGGACTCGCGGAGGGGGCGGACGAGTCCCGCGTGGCGGCCGAAGCCGAGAACCTTCCCGCCGACGACCCGGCGGGAGCGGACGACCCCTCCGACAACGACGTGCCCGCGCAGAGCGATCCGGTGGAGACCGAGCGGCGGACCGATGATCGCGCGGGTGCCGAGATCGTCGACGACGTCGAACTGCTCGAGGCGGACGCGGCCGAACCGGTGGACGCGTTCGACGACGTCCCCCTCGGAGCGCACGACCTCGAGCACGATCACGCGTCGGTCGATCCGGAAGAGCCCGGCACGCACGACGAGCCCGCGACGTACGGCGAGGCCGCAGACATCGCGGAACCGCTGACGCGCGCGCCCTGGATTCCCGCGGCCTCCGACGAGGCGGAGGCCGGCAGCTCCGGCATCGGCGAGGCGCACGAGCTCGAGCCGGGGGATGCCACTCCCGAAGACGCGGAGCCCTCCCACCCCGAGCCGGAAGATGTCGCCGACGACGGCGCCGATGACGCAGAGGTCGAGGAGACCGAGATCGTGGCACAGACGCCCGCAGACGCCACGCAGCCGGTCGACGCGCCGCGCCCGGAAGCCGCGGCCGAGCCGCAGACCGCCGCTTCGACGGCCGCCGCCGAGATCGATGCCGATGCCGCCGTCGCACGGGCCGGTCTCGAGGCCGCCCCGGCCTCCGCCCCGGCACCGACCACGCGCGCCGAGCGCGCCGCGACGGGCGTCATCGGAACGATCCCGCTCACGCGCCGCGGCGCCCAGCAGGCCGACGACGCCGCCCGCGTCGATCGCTCGCATTCGCTGGAACGCGTGCGCACGCCGGCCCCCGAGGTCACGCTCGCCTCGAAGCGCATCGGGCAGATCGACGACGCGCGCGAGAGCTCCGATCTGCTCACCGCCGACCGTCTGCTCGACCCGCGGCAGATCACGCGTCCGGAGCCCGAGGGCCTGTGGCAGCAGCTGGTCTACTCGGTCTCGCGCCACCGCATCAACCTGGGTGACGGTCGTCGCGCCCGCCAGCGCAAGGATCTCGACCGTCGGATCGCCGCACCGCTCGCCGGCGGCGCTCGGTTCGTGCCGGTGCTCTCGCGCAAGGGCGGCGTGGGCAAGACCACCGTCACTTCGCTGTTGGGCATGGCCCTGGCAGACGCCCGCGACGACCGCATCATCGCGGTCGACGCCAACCCCGACCGCGGTACGCTCGCCGACCGCGTGGGTCGCGCGAACGGCCGCACGGTTCGCGACCTCGTGCGTTCCCACGACGAGATGGTCGGCTACAACGACGTCTCGTCGATCGTGGCACGCGATGCCACGCGTCTCGACGTGCTGGCATCCGACTCCGATCCGCGGGTGTCGGAGGCCTTCAGCGACGAGGACTACCGCCAGGTCGCCGACGTCGCCGCGCACTACTACTCGATCGTCCTGACCGATACAGGCACGGGGATCGTGCACTCGGTCATGGGTGCCACGCTCGAGCTGGCCGACACACTGGTCATCGTCGCGGGTCTCTCGGTCGATGAGGCGCGCCTGGCGTCGGAGACACTGACCTGGCTCGAGACCAACGGGTACGCATCGCGCGTCCGCGACGCTGTGGTGGTGCTCAACACCTCTCGCCCCGGCACGCCGCTGGTGCGCGAGAACGAGCTCGAGGCGCACTTCCGCTCGCGTGTGCGCACGGTCATCCGCATGCCGTACGACGCCCGCATCGCCGCGGGCAGCGCCATCACTTTCCGCGAACTCCAGCCCTCGACCCGACAGGCCGCGCGCGATCTCGCCGCCGCCGTCGTCGAAGGCCTGCGCACCCCGGCGGCCGCCGCATGACCGTCCGCCCGATCCGCCTGTTCGGCGACCCCGTCCTGCGCGCGACGAGCGCGCCCATCGAACAGGTCGACGACGGCATCCGTGCTCTCGTCCAGGACCTCGTCGATACCGTCGAGCTCCCCGGGCGCGCGGGCGTCGCGGCCCCGCAGATCGGTGTGGGGCTGCGCGCCTTCAGTTACAACATCGACGGTGATATCGGCTACGTACTGAACCCCGTGCTCGTCGAGACGCGCGGAGAACCGCAGCCGGTGGGCGAGGGCTGCCTCTCGGTACCGGGTCTGTGGCATGACGCGCTCCGCTACCCGTGGGCGAAGGTCGTCGGGATGGACCTCCACGGCAACGAGGTCGTCCTCGAGGGCGAGGGGCTGCTCGCCCAGGCCCTGCAGCACGAGACCGACCACCTCGACGGCATGCTCTACCTGTCGCGCCTGTCACCCGAGACCCGCCGCGAGGCCATGCGCCAGGTGCGCGAGAGCGACTGGTTCTGACCTGATCTCTGCAGAAGGGCCCGGATGCCGGCATCCGGGCCCTGTGTCTGCCCCCGCTCGTCACGAGAACAGGAGGGGCGCGACGAGAACAGGCCGGTTCGAGGCGGATCGTCCTGTATCCGTGACATCTCCTGTTCTCGCGACGCGAAACGGCCCGGCCCCGCGAGGGAACCGGGCCGTCGTCGTCGCGCGTGTCAGGGAAGAGACACGTTGGTCGTGTTGACCGGCACCGCGTAGATGTCCTCGATCGCGTCGGCGAAATCCGACGTGATGACGTTGCGCTTGATGCTCATCTTCGGGGTGAGGTGGCCGCTGGCCTCGGTCCATTCGGTCGGCAGAATCGTGAACTTGCGAATCGACTCCGCGCGCGAGACCCGCGTGTTGGCGCGGTCGATCGCGCCCTGCACCTCGGCGCGGACCTTGTCGTTCTCGGCCGCCTCGGTGAGCGGCATGTCGGCGGGGAGGCCGTTGTTCGACAGCCACGTCGGCAGCATCTCGGTGTCGAGCGTGACCAGCGCCGCGATGAACGGCTTGTGGTCGCCCACCACGACGACCTGGCCGACGATGGGATTGGCGCGGATCGGATCCTCGAGGGCCGCGGGAGCGACGTTCTTGCCGCCGGCGGTGACGATGATCTCTTTCTTCCGTCCGGTGATGGCGAGGAAACCGTCGCTGTCGAACGCGCCGATGTCGCCCGTTTTGAACCACTCTCCGTCGAAGGCCTCGGTCGTGGCCTCGGGGTTCTGCCAGTACTCCCGGAACACGTTGATGCCGCGCACTTGGATCTCGCCGTCATCGGCGAGACGGATGCCGACACCCGGCAGCACGGGACCGACGGTGCCGATCTTCGACTTGGTGGCGAGGTTCACGGTGGCCGGTGCGGTGGTCTCGGTGAGGCCGTAGCCCTCGAGGATCACGACGCCGAGGCTGCGGAAGAAGTGGCCCAGGCGAGTACCGAGAGGAGCCGACCCCGACACCGCGTAGACGATGTTGCCGCCCATGGCATCCCGGAGCTTGGAGTAGACCAGCTTGTCGAAGAGCGCGAACTTGATCTTGAGCAGCAGGGGGATCGGCTTCCCCTCCTGCAGGCGCTGGGAGTGCTCGATCGCGGCGTCGGCGGCGGCTCGGAAGATCTTGCCTTTGCCACCCGCCTCGGCCTTCTGCTCGGCGGAGTTGTAGACCTTCTCGAACACGCGGGGGACCGCGAGCAGGAAGGTGGGGCGGAAGCTGCCGAGTGCCGGGAGCAGCTGCTTCGTATCGGGCTGGTGGCCCGTCTTCACGCCCGCGTGCACGTTCAGCAGCGAGATGAAGCGTGCGAACACGTGCGCCGTGGTGATGAACAGCAGGGTCGAAGCGCCAGGGGTCTCGACGACCTCGTGCAGCGACTTCGCGGAGTTGCGCGCCAGCTCGACGAAGTTGCTGTGGACGAGCACGCAGCCCTTCGGGCGACCGGTGGATCCCGAGGTGTAGATGAGAGTCGCGACATCGGAGGCCTTCGCCAGGTGGCGGCGGCGCTCGATCTCTTCGTCGGTGATGTGCGTGCCGCCCGCGACGAGCGCGTCGAGAGCGCCCGAGTGCATCGCCCAGACGTCGCGGACGAGGGGAAGGTCGCTGCGCACCTCGTCGAGACGCTCGGCGTGATCGGTCGACTCGACGACCACGGCGATCGCGCCGGAGTCCGACAGGATCCACGAGATCTGCGACGGCGAGCTGGTCTCGTAGACCGGGACCATGATGGCGCCGGCGTAGAACAGCGCGAAGTCGACCAGGGTCCAGTCGTAGGTGGTGCGTGCGATGAACCCCACCTTCTCGCCGGGCTGGATGCCGGCGGCGACGAAGCCTTTCGCGAGGGCGATGACCTGCCGTTCGAATTCGACGGCGGTGACATCGCGCCATCCGTCTCGGTCGGGAACCGCGAACAGCGGTCGGTCGGGGGTGGCGCGGACGCGGTCGGCGAGCAGGTCGGACGCGTTCGCGTCGGGGTCTGCGGGAATGAGGGCGGGTTGATCGAACTGGATCACGGCAACTCCTTTGGCACCGGAAGAACGTCGAGCTGTGGGACGAGTCTATCCGCACCGAGGCGCTCTGCCCCGGGAGCGCAGCGCATCGTCGTCGGTTGCACGGCATGGCTAGACTTCTCCGGGCCGAGCCGCACGGTGGGCCCGGAAGGGAGCGCGGTGCGCAACGTCGGCATCGATATCGGGGGAACGAAGATCGCGGGGGGCGTCGTCGACGAAGACGGCACCATCGTCGAGAAGCTTCGAGTCGACACTCCCATCGACCCCGCGGCTCTCGTGGATGCCGTGGTCGACATGGCCGATCACCTGCGCCGGGCACACGAGATCCACGCGATCGGCGTGGCCGCGGCCGGTTTCATCAGCCGCGACCGCAGCACCGTGATCTACGCACCGAACATCGACTGGCGCGACGAACCCCTCCGTGCACGCCTCGAGCAGCGCCTCGACGCCTCGGTCACGATCGAGAACGACGCGAACGCGGCGGGCTGGGGGGAGTACCGCTTCGGCGCTGGCCGAGGCGTGCGCGACATGGTCATGCTCACGATGGGCACCGGCGTCGGCGGCGCCGTCGTCACCGACGGCGAACTCTTCCGCGGCGGGCACGGCATCGGTGCCGAGCTCGGTCACATGCGGTTCGTGCGTGGCGGCCACCCCTGCGGATGCGGACAGAACGGCTGCCTCGAGCAGTACGCGTCGGGGCGCGCGCTGCAGCGCGAGGCCAACGCGATCGCCGACGAGGGCGGCATCGGCGCGGCCCTCGCGGCCGTTCGCGAAGAGCGGGGCGCGATCCCCGGGCCCGCCGTCTCGCGCCTCGTCCTGGCCGGAGATCCTGGGGCCGTCGAGGCTCTCCGTCGCGTCGCCACCGCCCTGGGCGAGGCGTGCGGCGGTTTCCAGGCCGTTCTCGATCCCGAGGTCTTCGTGATCGGCGGGGGAGTGGCGCAGCTGGGCGCCGACCTGCTCGAGCCCGTGAAGCTCGCGTACGAGACCTCCCTCCCGGGGTACGGTGAACGTCCGGTCGCGGAGTTCGCGATCGCACGCCTGGGCAACGATGCCGGTCTCATCGGGGTCGCGGACCTCGCCGGGAAGGAGCGCTGACGATGTTCTACTGGCTCATGAAGTACGTGGTGATCGGACCGGTGATCAAGGCCGTGTTCCGTCCGTGGATGGTGGGCCGGCGCAACATCCCCGTCGAGGGGGCCGCGATCCTCGCGAGCAACCACCTGTCGTTCTCCGACTCGATCTTCCTGCCGCTCATGATCGACCGCCGCATGGCGTTCCTCGCCAAGAGCGACTACTTCACCGGTAAGGGCCTCAAGGGGTGGGCCACCCGCATGTTCTTCACCGCGACGGGCCAGCTGCCCATCGACCGATCGGGGGGCAAGGCGTCGGAGGCCTCGCTCAACACGGGCCTCGGCGTGCTCGGGCGCGGCGAGCTGCTCGGCATCTATCCCGAGGGCACGCGCAGCCCCGACGGCACCCTGTACCGTGGCCGCACGGGCATCGCTCGGATGGCGCTCGAAGCGCACGTCCCGGTCGTCCCCGTCGTCATGGTCGACACCGGCGCCGTCATGCCCATCGGGCGGCGTCTGCCCCGCGTGGGGCGCGTCGGCATCGTGATCGGCGAGCCCCTCGATTTCTCGCGTTTCGAAGGGATGGAAGGCGATCGTTACGTTCTCCGCTCCGTCACCGACGAGATCATGGTGGCCCTGCAGCGTCTCGGCGAGCAGCGCTACGAAGACGTCTACGCCTCGACCGTCAAGGACCGTCTCGCCGCGTCACAGGCGGCGAAGGCGCCGGTCTCCCGCCACTAGACTTCAGGGGTGAATCAGCAGCTCCACGACCTCGACCACTGGCGAACCCTGCCCATCAAGCAGCAGCCGCAGTGGTATGACGAGGCCGCTGTGGCCGCGGCATCCGCAGAACTCGCCACCCTTCCGCCGCTGGTGTTCGCCGGCGAGGTCGACATCCTGCGCGACCGCCTCGCGCGTGCCGCCGCCGGCCAGGCCTTCCTCCTGCAGGGCGGTGACTGCGCCGAGACCTTCGCGGGCGCGACCGCCGAGCAGATCCGCAACCGCATCAAGACCGTGCTCCAGATGGCCGTCGTCCTCACCTACGGCGCTTCGATGCCGGTCGTGAAGATGGGCCGCATGGCGGGCCAGTTCGCCAAGCCGCGCTCGAGCGACGTCGAGACGCGCGGCGATGTGACGCTCCCGGCCTACCGTGGCGACATCGTCAACGGGTACGACTTCACCGAGGAGTCGCGTAAGGCCGACCCCGCACGCCTGCTCAAGGGCTACCACACGGCCGCATCGACCCTGAACCTCATCCGTGCGTTCACGCAGGGCGGCTTCGCCGACCTGCGCGAGGTGCACAGCTGGAACAAGGGCTTCGCCAGTACCCCGGCCAACCAGGCCTACGAGAGCATGGCGACCGAGATCGACCGGGCCATCAAGTTCATGGAGGCCGCCGGGGCCGACTTCGACGAGCTCACGCGCGTCGAGTTCTACACCGGGCACGAGGGCCTGCTCATGGACTACGAGCGTCCCATGACGCGCATCGACTCGCGTACGGGTCAGCCCTACAACACCTCGTCGCACTTCCAGTGGATCGGTGAGCGCACGCGCGAGCTCGACGGCGCACACGTCGACTACTTCTCGAAGATCCGTAACCCCATCGGTGTGAAGCTCGGCCCCACCACCACGGCCGAAACCGCGCTGGCGCTGATCGACAAGCTCGACCCCGAGCGCGAGCCCGGGCGTCTCACCTTCATCACGCGCATGGGTGCGGGCAAGATCCGCGACGCCCTGCCGCCGCTGCTCGAAGCCGTCCGCGACTCGGGCGCGACCCCGCTCTGGGTCACCGACCCGATGCACGGCAACGGCATCACCACCCCCACCGGTTACAAGACGCGTCGCTTCGACGACGTGGTCGACGAGGTGCGCGGGTTCTTCGAGGCACACCGCTCGGTGGGTACGCACCCCGGTGGCATCCACGTGGAGCTCACCGGCGATGACGTCACCGAGTGCCTGGGCGGCTCGGAGCAGATCGACGAGGCGACCCTCGCGACCCGCTACGAGAGCCTGTGCGACCCGCGTCTGAACCATCGTCAGAGCCTGGAGCTGGCGTTCCTCGTGGCCGAGGAGCTCGAGAAGCGCTGACCCCCGTCCGAACGAGACGACGCCCCCGGCCCCGAGGTCGGGGGCGTCGTCTCGTTCCGGATGCCGTGAACGAGTGCGCTGCGTCGAGTCCCACACGTCGTCCGAAGCCGTGCGGCGCGGGAGGGGCACCGCCGGGAAGCGTTACAGCGTCGGCGTCAGCGTGATCGTCGAACCCTGCGGCGCGGTCGTTCCGGCCTTGGGGTTCGTCGCTCGCACCTTATAGATGTCCCAGTACTTGAAGCCGAGGGGGAGCGTTCCGTCGTCGATGCCCGCGTTGACCTGGAAGCCGAGTGCTTCGAGGGTCTTCACGGCATCCCGGATCGACATTCCCACCACGTTGCCCGGGATCTCGACGGGCTTCGGACCGATCGACACCCGCAGGGGAACCGTGTCGCCGGGGCGCCAGTTGCCGCCCCCGTCGCGCTGGCCCATGGCGATGACGTTCCCGGATGCCACGGAGTTGCTGTACTCCTCGGTCACCGAGGACTTCAGCCCGACGCCGTCGAGGGCTCGCTGAGCCTGTGAACGCGAGTCCCCGGTGACGTCGGGGATGGGGCCGAGGGAGACGACGAGCGTGGCCGCGTCTCCTTCGTAGACGGTGCAGCCCTCGGTGCAGTCGATCGCGTCGCCGCCGGAGCGGGGAATGACCGAGGCACCGAGCACCGTGCCGTTCGCCGGATCGGCGAACTGACGCTCGGGGTCGCCCGCGACACCCACGAAGGCCTGTTCGAGGATGGCGCGCACCTCGTCGGCGCTCTTGCCGGCGAGGGCCGGTATCTGATGGGTCGCCGGCCCGATCGAGACGAAGACCGTGACGACCGTCTCTTTGTCGAGCCGCTCGCCCGGGGCGGGGTCGGACCCGACCGTGGTCCCCGAGGGGATCTCTCGATCGGTGACCTCCTGCGCCTGCGCCCGCAACTGCTGCTCGGTGAGCAGGGCCTCGGCGTCGGCGAAGCTCCGGCCCGAGATGTCGGGGACCGCGACGAGCGAGCCCGGTCCTGAGCCGAAGTACCAGCCGGTGAATCCGGCGCCCCCGGCGAGGAGCAGCACGAGCACGAGGATCCACGCGCCCCGCGTCGTGCGCCGACGAGTGCGCGTGCGCAGGCGTGCGGCGTTGTCGGGCTCGTCGATGGTGGCGGAGGGGAGGGATGCCGTCTGCGGCAGCACCTTGGTCAGCTCGCGCGACTCCGCCGCGTTCGGGGGGCTCGTGGTGCCCACCGCGACGGCGCGGGCCACCTGGGGGGCGAGGCCGAGCTCCTTCTCGATCGCGCGCAGGCGCTCGAGCATCGCACCCGCGTCGAGGGGGCGATCGCCCGGCTCCCGCTCGGTCGACCACAGGACGAGCTCGTCGAGTTGCTCGGGCACCCCGGGATTCTTGGCGCTCGGGCGGGGCACCGAGTCGGTGGCGTGCTGGTAGGCGATCTGCATCGGCTGCTCGCCCTTGTAGGGCTGCTCGCCGACGAGCATCTCGTAGAGCATGATGCCGAGCGAGTAGATGTCGCTGCGGGCGTCGGCCGTGCCGCGCGTGACGAGCTCGGGTGCGAGGTAGGCGATGGTGCCCATGAGCTGAGCGCCGCTCGCGGTGTTCGCGGTGGTCGCGCGGGCGAGGCCGAAGTCGCCGATCTTGATGCGGCCGTCCTCGGCGAGCAGGACGTTCTCGGGCTTGACGTCGCGATGGACGATCCCGGCCCGGTGCGCGGCCGCGAGCCCCGAGAGGATGGCATCCATGATCGTGAGAGTCTGATCGACCGTGAGGCGCCGGTGCTCGCGGAGCAGTTCGCGCAGGGTGATGCCGGGCAGGTATTCCATCACCAGGTAGGCCATCTCGCCGTCCTGACCCTGGTCGAAGACGTTGACGACGTGCGGGTCGCTCAGTCGGGCGGCCGAGCGGGCTTCCTGGATGAAGCGGCTCTGGAACACGGTGTCGTCGCTGAGGTGGCCGTGCATGACCTTCAGGGCGACGCGGCGCTCGAGGCGCAGGTCGGTCGCGACGTACACGGTCGCCATGCCGCCGCGCGCGATGCGCGCGCGCACCCGGTACCGGCCGTCGACGAGACGGCCGATCAGCGGGTCTGCCTGCTGACTCGTGCTCACACGTCGAGTCTACGGAGCGCCCCCTGTGAGCCCGGGGAGCGGCTCGCCTTCACCTCGGTCGAGAAGCTCAGCCGAGAACGGAGAGCCAGACGGTCGCGGGTTGCTCCCATTGGGCGTAGCGGTCCGGGTAGGCCGAGATCTGTACGGCCTGCGCGGCGTCGGCGTAGGGCAGTTGCTCCCATCCGGGGATATCGAGCAGCCCGCGGGTGGCGGCGCCGTTGGGATCGCCTGCTCCGCCGAAGAACACGCGGGTCGAGCGGTCCCGGTCGAGGATCTGGTCCGGCGTACCCCAGCCGGTGCTGGGTCGCTGCTGGAAGAGGCCGAGCGAATCGCGGTCGCCCCAGTCGAGGTTGCGCAGCCACGATTCCTGCATCGCGGTGCCGAGGGCGATGACGATGCCGCGGTCCGAGACGCCGAGTTCGCGCCCGATGCGGATGATCAGACGAGCGTTCTCGCTCTGTTCGGCGTCCAGCCCGGGTGCGGTGGCGGGAGCGACGGCGGCCGGGGCAGGGGCCGGCGCGGGGGTTCCCAAGGGAATCTGCAATACGTCGCCGGGGTAGATGATCGAGGCACGCGTGAGCCCGTTTGCGCCGAGGATGGCGTCGACCGAGACGCCGTTGGCGCGAGCGATCGCCGAGACGGTGTCGCCCGGGCGGACCTCGTGCGATCGAGGCGCGGCCTCCGGCGTCGTGGGAGTGGTCGGAGCGGGCGACGCCGCGGGCGTGAGCGCGAGCACCTGACCCGGGCGGATGACGCTGCCGGGCGTCAAGCCGTTGGCCGCGAGGACCGCGGCGGTATCGAGGCCGTGCGCGCGGGCGATGCCCCACACCGTGTCACCCGCGGATACCGTGTAGGTGGTCGGGGCGGCGAGAGCGGTGAGAGCCGGCATCCCGAGACCGCGGGGAACGGGCGGAAGGACAGTCAGTGCCGGTTCGGGGGGAGCGGCGTGGGCGGAGTGCTCCGCGGTGAGGGTCAGAGCGATCGTGCCGGCCACGGCGGCCGGCCAGATGGCGACCGCGCGGCGTCGGGAGGGCAGGGGGGACAGCGTGAGTCGTCGCATGGTGGGGGGATTCCGTTCGTTCGACTGCCCGCAACCGTGGCATGCCCGGGGGCGGATGTCAACGGAAGTGGCTCCTGTGACGCATGTGACTCACCGCACAGGCGTCCTCGGGAGCGGTCCGGTGCGGCGGAAATGAGAGGATGGGGGAGTGAGCGAGACTTCCCGGTACGAGACAGCGTGGCTGACCATCCCCGACCTGGTCGAGTTGCTCGACGAGTCGCTCGGACGCGTCCGCCGCCTCTTCGACGAGCACTACCTCGTCGGTTCGCGCCGCGACGGCGTGTTCAAGGTGCCCGCGGTCTTCATCGTCGACGGGCGCCCGTTGGCGTCGCTGCGCGGCACGATCATCGTTCTGCACGACGCCGGGTTCGACCCCGACGAGACAATCGATTGGCTCCTCAGCCCGGAAGAGACCATCGGCATGGCGCCGATCGAGGCTCTGCTCGCCGGGCGCAAGAGCGAGGTTCGCCGAGTCGCGGCGACTCTCGCCTGAGCCGTTTCGGCGTCAGGCGGCCCGCTCGGTGGCCGCGCGCGCAAGAGCGCGGAGGTCTTCGAGAGCCGCGGTGTCGACCCGCGCGGCGTCGAGCGCAAGATCGGCCTGCCTCGCGTAGTCGGCGATCAGGCCCTCCGTCCGCTCGAGCGCACCGGTGTCGGCGATCGTGCGCTGGAGTGCCGCGATCTGCGCCGCGTCGAGATCCGGATCGCCCAGAAGTGTGTCGAAACGCGCACGATCGTCGGCCGAGAGGATCTCGCGGGCGTAGGCCACGAGGACCGTGCGCTTGCCCTCGCGCAGGTCGTCCCCGACCGGTTTTCCGGTGACGACGCTGTCGCCGAAGACGCCGAGCACGTCGTCGCGCAGCTGGAAGGCCATGCCGACGTCGTGACCGAACCGACCGAGGGAATCGAGCTGCGCCTCATCGGCACCGGCGAGAGCCGCCCCGATCTGCAGGGGCTGCTGGATGCTGTACCGCGCCGACTTGTACGACGCGATGCGCAGAGCTCGCTCCGCGTGGCTGTCGTCGGGGTAGACGGCATACGCGGACTCCTCGGCGACGTCGAGGAATTGCCCGACGGTCACGTCGCGGCGCATCCGCGCGTAGGCGCGGCGGGTCGAGGCGGCGTGGGGGTGGCTCTCGAGGCCCGCTTCGAGCAGGTCGTCGCTCCAGGCGACGAGGAGGTCTCCGAGCAGGATGGCCCCCGACCGGCCGAACGCGTCGGGATCACCCGCCCAGTCGGCGTCCTGATGCGCTTTCTGCAGAGCGCGGTGCGCCGCGGGCTGACCTCGGCGCGTGTCGCTGTTGTCGACCAGGTCGTCGTGGACGAGGGCCGCCGCATGGAAGATCTCGAGCGAGGTGGCCACGGCCAGAGCGGGTTCGTCGAACGGGGGAGAGGTCGGCGCCTCGAGAGCGCGGACGGCACGCCAGCCGGCGAGGCAGAAACGGGCTCGCAGGCGCTTGCCGCCCTGGAGGGCGGATGCTCCCGATCGGGTGAACGACTCGGCCTCCGGGCCCAGGGCGGAGGCGTACGATAGCTGTTCGGAGAGGAACTTGTCGAGTCGCTGGGAAACAGCTTCGATCGGTTCCGAGGAGGTCGCCACGGGCCTAGCCTAGTGATCTACGTGGCGCGTAGAATCGCCGGCAACGAACAACAGAGGGGGATGCATGCCACTGTCAGAGCAGGAGCAGCGTCTGCTGGACGAGATGGAGCGCCATCTCATGAGCAACGACACCGATGTCGTCTCGGCCCCCAGTCGCGCCCTCAGCTACCGCAACATCGTCCTCGGCTCGATCCTCGTCCTCGCGGGTCTCGGTGCGCTCGTCGCGGGTGTGTCGATCGGATTCACCACGGGCTTCGTCGGCATCGCCGTCGGCGTCCTCGGCTTCCTCCTGATGGTGGGGGGCGTCGTGTTCGCCGTCACCCCGACGCGCGGCGCCGCGCAGGCATCGCCCTCCGTCGCCAAACCCCGCCCCGCGCGCGCCTCCGGCTCGTCGTTCATGGATCGCATGAACGAACGCTGGGATCGCCGCCACGACGGGCCCTAAGCCTCCGGCCCCCCTCATCTCAGCACCGGCTCTTCGGAGCCGGTGCTTTTTCGTGCGCCCGGGAACCCCGTGCACCTCGGGAGCGGGGAGTGCGGTGGAAACGGCACGCATCCGACCTCGGGCGCTCCTTTTTCCTCCACCTCGACGTGCACCCGGGGTGATCTGCCGTGATCGGCCGCGGGATTCTGCGGGTTGCGCTCCCGGGTGTCGCGACGGAAGGACACAGTACACGGCTGTGGTTTTCCGCAGAAGACCCCCGATTTCGATAGCGAAGTGGAGGGCTGTGGAGTAAAGTGGGGGAAACTTCGCAGGCCGGACGAAGGGGGTGGACGCCCGAATGCTGCTCGGAACGCACACACCCAAGCTCGACGACAAGGGTCGGGTCATCCTGCCGGCGAAGTTCCGTGACGATCTCGGCGCCGGAGTGGTGATCACGCGCGGGCAGGACCGCTGCCTCTACGTGTTCAGTACCGAGGAGTTCGAGCGCGTTCACGAGCGGATCCGCGAGGCCCCGCTCAGCAACAAGCAGGCCCGCGACTTCCTGCGCATGTTCCTCTCGGGGGCCAGTGCCGAGAAGCCCGACAGTCAGAACCGCATCACCGTCCCGCCCGCGTTGCGTACCTACGCGGGGCTCGGGCGTGAACTCGTCGTCACCGGTGTCGGAGCTCACGCCGAGATCTGGGATGCCGAGGCATGGAACTCCTACGCGGAGAGCAACGAAGAGACGTACGCCGAGATGGAGCAGGAGGTGATCCCGGGACTTTTCTGACCCTTCGGCTGTGATGCCCAGCCGCTCGCCCTGACGCACTTCCCCGGCGCCAGGTCGATGCGGATGGGGATCAGAGTCCGAAGGTTCGGCCCGAGACATCATGGATATCCGCGACATCCACACCCCCGTCCTGCTCGAGCGCTGCGCCGAGCTGTTGGGTCCTGCCCTGCAGAAGCCCGGCTCCGTGTTCGTCGATGGCACGCTCGGCATGGGCGGCCACTCGGAGGCGTTTCTCGAGCGGTTCCCCGAAGCCCGCCTCATCGGCCTCGATCGCGACACCGAGGCCCTGCGTATCGCGGGCGAGCGCCTCCAGCGCTTCGGCGACCGCGTCACCCTCGTGCACACCGTGTACGACGGGATCGTCGAGGCCGTGGCGTCAGCCGGAGTCGACAAGGTCGACGGGATCCTTTTCGACCTCGGTGTCTCGTCTCTGCAGCTCGACGTCGCCGACCGCGGCTTCGCCTACGCGCAGGACGCGCCGCTCGACATGCGCATGGACCAGACCGCCGGCGTCACGGCCGCGGAGGTTCTCGCGACCTACGGCGAGGGCGACCTGCGTCGCATCTTCGAGCGCTACGGCGAAGAGAAGCTCGCCGGCCGCTATGCCCGCGCGATCATCGCCGCTCGTTCCGAAGCGCCCCTCGAACGCTCCGGCCAGCTGGTCGACATTCTGCAGGCAGCAACCCCCGCCGCCGTGCTGCGCGAGCGTCACCCGGCCAAGCGCGTCTTCCAGGCCCTGCGCATCGAGGTCAACGCCGAGCTGTCGGTGCTCGAGCGCACGATCCCGGCGGCGCTGAGCGTGCTCGGCGTCGGTGGGCGCATCGTCGTGCTGTCGTACCAGTCGCTCGAAGACCGCTTGGTCAAGCGCGTCTTCGCTGACGCGTCCACGTCCACCGCTCCGCGCGGACTGCCCGTGGAGCTTCCCGAGCACGCCCCGAAGTTCCGACTCCTCGTGCGCGGTGCCGAACTCGCGAGCGACGAAGAGCGCGCGGCCAACCCCCGCGCCACCCCCGTGCGTCTGCGCGCGGCCGAGAGAATCCGGGAGGACGCATGAGTGCACCCCAGGCCGTCGATGCAGTTTTCCTGCCCGACTTCCCGACGCCCGTTCGCGAGCGCCGGCTCACCGTCGTCCCCGCCACCGCGCGTCGTCGTGCCCCGCGGCGCGTGTTCGGCGTCATCGCCGTGCTCGGCGCGCTGGCGATCGTGCTGGTGCAGATGGGCCTCGGCATCCTGACGACTCAGAGCTCCTTCGAGATCTCCTCGCTCACCCAGCAGCAGCGTGATCTGACCTACCAGAAGCAGATCCTCTCCGACGAGAGCGCGGGTCTCAGCTCGCCCCAGTACCTGGCGGCCAACGCCGCAGCGCTCGGCATGGTCATCGACGAGTCGCCGACCTACCTGCGTCTGAGCGACGGGGCCGTGATCGGTTCCGACAAGCCGGCCGACACCGCCTCCTCGGTCGACGCCAAGGGCCGCGGTTCGGTCGGCAACGCGCTGATCTCGGGCGTTCCGCTCGTCACCGACCCGGCAGCGTCCACCACCGAGAACGGTACGTCGACCCCTGCCCCCGCGGCGCCCGGACAGCCCGCGCCCACCGAGGCCGCCCCGGCCACCCCATCCGCGACACCCCCGCCGATCAGCGACGGTTTGCCGACTCCCGCGACACGATGAGAGCCATGACGACGACAACCTCCCGTTCCCCGCGGCGTCGCACCGTCGTCGCCCTCGCGGTCGTGCTGATCGTGATCATCGCCTTCGTCGTCCGCCTGGTCGACATCCAGGTCGTGAACGCCCGCGACCACGTGGACGACTCGCTCTCGATGGGTCTGCAGAACTCTCGCATCGAGTACGCCTCGCGCGGATCGATCGTCGACGACAACGGGGTGCCGCTGGCCACCAGCGTCAATCGCTACGACGTGCAGATTGACCCGATGCTCGCCGCGAAGGGCGTGACCACCCGCGACGACGACGGCGACGAGACCACGACGGCATGGCCCGACCTGGCCGCTCAGATCGCCGGTGTCACCGGTCAGAACGCCGCGGACGTGCAGAAGATCGTCCAGGACGCCGTGGCCGACAACCCCGAGTCGCGCTACGCGATGATCGCGAAGAACGTCTCGACCGAGCAGTACCGAGCCCTCGTGGCCCTGGGGCTGCCGTTCCTCAGCTTCCCGCCTCAGGCGGGCCGCATGTACCCCGACGGCGCGGTCGCCGGTAACCTGCTCGGGTTCGTCGGCGGCGACGGTCAGGCCCTCGCCGGCCTCGAGGCGGCCGACAACGACTGCCTGGCCTCGACCAACGGCAAGGTCGTCTTCCAGCAGAGCCGCGACGGCGTGGTGCTCCCCGGTACCGAGGTCGTCACGCAGCCCGCGGTCGACGGCGGCACCCTCAAGCTCACGATCGACCGCGACCTGCAGTGGTACCTGCAGCAGCTCATCGCCGAACAGGTGCAGAACACCGGGTCGCTGCGCGGCACCATCACCGTGGTCGAGGCGAAGACGGGCAAGATCCGCGCACTCGCGGAGTACCCGACGGTCGACCCGAACGACCCCACCGCCACCGCGCCCGAAGATCGCGGCAGCCGCGCGTTCTCGAGCCCTTTCGAGCCCGGTTCGACCTTCAAGGCGCTCACGACCGCGATCGGCCTGGACAGCGGCTCGTACACGCCACAGACCACGGTGACGGCCTCGGGTCGAGAGGTGCTGGACGGCGACGCGCGTGTTTCCGACGCGTTCTCGCACGGCCCGAACGTCTACACCCCCACGGGCGTCCTGATCGACTCCTCGAACGTGGGCATCTCGAAGTTCGCCCAGATGATCCCCGCCCAGACGCGCTTCGACTACCTGCAGAAGTTCGGCATGGGAACGACGAGCGCGATCGACTTCCCGGGGGAGTCGGGCGGCATCCTGCACCCCGTCCAGGACTGGGACAAGCAGACCTTCTTCAATACCGCGTTCGGCCAGGGTCTGTCGGTCACCGTGCCCCAGCTCGTGGGGGCGTACCAGACCATCGCCAACGGCGGCGTGAAGAAGCCGCTGTCGATCGTCGAGGGCTGCACGGCGGCCGACGGCACCGTCACCGACGTCCCCTCGACCGAGGGCACGCAGGTTATCTCGACAGACACGGCGAAAGAGGTCTCGCTCATGCTCGAGAACGTCGCCACGCAGGGCGAGCTCGCGTCCAAGATCGCGATCCCCGGCTACCGCATCGCGATCAAGACCGGTACCGGTGAGAAGGTCGACGAGAACACGGGCGCCTACAAGCCCGACGCGTACTTCACCACGATGATCGGTTTCGCCCCCGCCGACGACCCGCAGTACGTGGTCGCGGTCAACCTCGACGAGCCGCGGACGGTAAAATCGTCGGCGGCCACCGCCCCCGCGTTCCAGAAGGCCCTCACCCAGGTTCTCAAGTCCTACCGGGTGATCCCGTCCGGAACCACGACCCCCGAACTGCCCAAGTTCGGCTGAGAAAGAGCCCGTATCGGTCTCGTCTCGGTAACGAATGCGACCGGAAAGGGCGTCCCACAGCAATGATCTCCCTCAGCCTCTCCCACCTCGCCGACGTGCTCGGCGGCCGACTCGTCGTCCGAGGTGACGACACCCCCGACACGCTCGTATCGGGTCTCGTCGATACCGACTCGCGTCTCATCGGACCCGGTGGGATCTTCGTCGCCAAGCCCGGCGAGACCACCGACGGCCACCTTTTCGTCGGCACCGCCGTCGAGCGCGGCGCGGCCCTCGCGATCGTCGAACGCGAGCTCGACGACGCGGTGAGCCAGATCGTCGTCCCGGATGCCGTGGCCGCCCTCAGCGACCTGGCCCGCGACGTGGTGGCCCGGGTGCGCGACGCGGGTCCCCTCCAGATCGTCGGCATCACGGGATCCAACGGGAAGACGACCACGAAGAACCTCCTCGCCCGCATCCTCGAGGACGAGGGCGAGACGGTGGCGCCGCGCGCCTCGTTCAACAACGAGGTGGGCGCTCCGCTGACGATGCTGCGCGTGACCGAGAACACCCGCTACCTCGTGAGCGAGTTCGGAGCCAGCGCCCCGGGCGCCATCGCGCACCTCGCGGGTCTGGTCACACCCGACGTCGGCGTCGTGCTGATGGTCGGCATGGCGCACGCCGGCGGCTTCGGCGGAATCGAGTCCACCTTCCACGCCAAGAGCGAACTGGTGAAGGCCACCCGCGAAGGCGGCCTCGCCGTGCTCAACGCCGACGACCCCCGCGTCGCCGCGATGGAGCCCATCGCACGCGAACGCGGGCAGGAGGTGCGGTGGTTCGGCCGAGGCGAGCGGGCCGAGGTGCGCGCCCTCGACGTCGAGGTGTCGGCATCCGGAACCCGCGCCGATCTGCTGGTCGACGGAGAGCCCTTCACCCTCACCCTGCGGGTGCTCGGCGAGCATCACGTGATGAACGCCCTCGCGGCCCTCGCCGCCGCCACGGCGCTCGGCGTCGCCGCCGCCGATGCGATCGCGCGTCTCGAGACCGTCGAGATCGCCGAGCGCTGGCGCATGCAGCCGCTCGGCTCCGACCGCGTGCGCATCATCAACGACGCGTACAACGCCAGCCCCGACTCCATGGCCGCAGCTCTGCGCACCCTCGCCCAGATCACCGGACCCGAGGAGCGCACGGTCGCCGTGCTGGGTGCGATGAGCGAGCTGGGGGAGTACGCCGACGAGGAGCACGACCGGGTCGGTCTCCTGGCCGTGCGCCTGCGCATCCAGCGGATCGTCGTGATCGGCCCCGAGGCGCGCCGCATGTATCTCGAGGCCATCGCCCAGGGCTCGTGGGACGGCGAGGCCGTGTTCTTCGCCGATGCCGACGCCGCCTACGACTACCTCTCGACCGAACTGCGCGACGGCGATCGCGTGCTGGTGAAGTCGTCCAACTCGGCGGGGCTCCGGCACCTCGGCGACCGTCTGGGAGACTTGTTCGCGTGAGATCACTTCTGACGTCGGCTGCGATCTCGCTCGCCTTCACGCTCTTCCTCACCCCGGTGTTCCTCCGGTGGTTCCGCAAGTGGGGCTGGGGTCAGGTCATCCGCACCCCCGAGAACGTGCACAACCCCTCGCACGGGGCCAAGCGCGGCACGCCCACCATGGGCGGGACGATCTTCATCCTCGGCACGATGGTCGGGTACTTCATCGGCTCGTACGCCGGCAACAACCCGCCCACGGTCTCGGGCCTGCTCGTGCTGTGGCTCATGCTCGGCTTCGGCGTGGTCGGTTTCATCGACGACTACATGAAGATCCGCCAGCAGCGCAGTCTGGGGCTCTCGGGCTGGCGCAAGATCGCCGGTCAGGTCATCGTCGCGGTGCCCTTCGCGATCATCGCGTTGAACTTCCCGAACACCGTCGGACAGACCGCCGCCTCGGGGTACGTCTCGGTGTTCCGCGACATCCAGCTGCTGTCGTTCTTCGCCCTCGGGCCGATCCTCGGCTGGCTGCTCTACCTCGCGTGGATCTCGCTGATCGGGACCGCGACGTCCAACTCGGTCAACGTCGCCGACGGCCTCGACGGCCTCGCGGCGGGCTCGGGCATCTTCGTCGTCGGCGCCTACAGCCTCATGGCGTTCTGGCAGAACAAGCAGGTCTGCGCCGACGTGCTCGACCCCACCGTGCAAGCCGGGTGCTACGCCGTGCGCGACCCCTTCGATCTCGCGATTGTCGGTGCCTCGTTCGTGGGAGCCCTCGTCGGATTCCTCTGGTGGAACGCACCCAAGGCGAAGGTCTTCATGGGCGACTGCGGTTCGATGGCGATCGGCGGCGTGATCGCCGCGATGGCGATCTTCACCCGCACCGAACTCCTGCTCATCCTCATCGCGGGCGTCTACGTCATCGCTTCGGGCTCGGTCATCCTCCAGCGGGCCTACTTCAAGATCACCCGGGGCAAGCGCCTCTTCCTCATGAGTCCCCTGCACCATCATCTCGAGATGCGCGGATGGCCCGAAGTCACGATCGTCGTGCGCATGTGGATCATCGCCGGCCTCCTCGCCGTCTCGGGCATCGGATTCTTCTACGTCGAATGGCTCTCACGCGTATGACCGACCTCTCCACCCTCACCAGCTGGCACGCCGACTGGAAGGGGCTGCGCGTCGTCGTCCTCGGCCTGTCGGTGACCGGGTTCTCCGTCGCCGACACCCTCGCCGAGCTCGGCGCCGAGGTGCTCGTGGTGACGGAGCGGGCGGATGCCGAGTACTCCCGCCTCCTCCCCGTGCTGGGCGTGAGCCTGCACGAGGGTCCGCTCGAGACCGTGCCCGCCGAGATGGCCGACTTCGCACCCGAGGTGGTCGTGGCATCCCCGGGCTTCCCTCCGCACCACCCCGTGATCACGTGGACGCGGGAGCGGGGCATCGCACTGTGGGGCGATGTCGAACTCGCGTGGCGCGTGCGCGACAAGGTCGTGCGGCCCGATGGGCGCCCCGCCGACTGGGTGCTCATCACCGGCACGAACGGCAAGACCACGACCACGCGTCTCACGGCAGAGATGCTCATGACGGCGGGTCAGCGGGCGGTACCCGTCGGCAATATCGGAACGCCGGTGCTCGACGCGGTGCGCGATCCGGGGGGCTTCGACGTCTTCGTCGTCGAGCTGTCCAGCCACCAGCTCTGGTATCTGAACCTCCAGAGCGGGCCCGACGCCCTGTCACCGCATTCCGCGGTGTGCCTGAACCTCGCGGACGACCATCTCGAGTGGCACGGCGGCGCCGACGCGTATCGCGCGGCGAAGTCCGGCGTGTACACCCGCACGCGGGTGGCCTGCGTCTACAACAAGGCCGACATCGCGACCCGCGAGATGGTCGAAGACGCCGAGGTGATCGAGGGCGCCCGCGCCATCGGCTTCGACCTCGGCGTCCCGGGTCCCAGCGACCTCGGCGTGGTCGATGGCATCCTCGTCGATCGCGCGTTCCTCGAGGAGAGGGCCACCTCGGCCCTCGAGCTGACGACGGTGACCGACCTCGCCCAGCGGGGACTCGCCGCTCCCCACATGGTCGCGAACATCCTCGCCGCGTCGGCCCTCGCCCGTTCCCTCGGCGCGACACCCGCGCACATCCACGACACGCTCGAGCGCTTCCGTCTGGACCCGCACCGCATCCAGGTCGTCGGCGCCCACCTCGGCATCACCTGGGTCGACGACTCCAAGGCGACCAACCCTCACGCGGCCGCCTCGTCGCTCGCGGCCTATCCCGGCGCCGTCTGGGTGGTCGGGGGACTGCTCAAGGGTGTCGACCTCGGCGACCTCATCCGTGCCCGCGGCGCGTCGGTGCGCGCGGTCATCGTGATCGGCACCGAGCGCGACGAGATCGTGACCGCGTTCCAGCGACACGCCCCGGCGGTGCCGCTGTTCGAGGTCGACCACGCCGAGACTGAAGACGTCATGGCCCAGGTCGTCGAGCTGGCGGCGGGTGTGGCCCGGGATGGAGACACCGTTCTTCTGGCTCCCGCGGCGGCCTCGTTCGATCAGTTCGCGTCCTACTCCGACCGCGGCGACCGCTTCGCCGAGGCGGTGCGGGAGTGGATCGCGGGCCACGATGGAGATTCTCGACCGCACGACTGAGGGGACTCGCGTGACCACGACGGCGCCTCCTCCGCGGCAGACACCCGACGAACCCGAGCGTGCCGGCCTCGCGGCCCGCGTCTCGCTCGGTCGGGCGTTCCGCCCCGTGCCGAGCGAGTTCCTGCTCATCACCTCCGCGGCGCTCCTGCTGACCGGTTTCGGTCTGGTCATGGTGCTCTCGGCGACCTCGGCCCTCGATGGCGCGCAGAACCCCTTCGATCACGTGCTCAAGCAGGGCGTGTTCGCCGTCATCGGCATCCCGCTGATGTTCGTCCTGAGCCGGGCGCCCCTGCGTTTCTGGAAGCGCATGGCCTGGCCGGCGCTGATCTTCGCGACCCTGTTCCAACTTCTCGTGTTCACGCCGTTGGGCATCTCGGCGAACGGTAACCGCAACTGGATCAACCTCGCGGGCATCCAAGCTCAACCGGCGGAGTTCCTCAAGCTCGCCCTGGCGCTCTGGCTCGGTTACGTCCTGTATCGCAAGCAAACGCTGCTGGGCGACTGGCGGCACGTGTTCATCCCGATCGTTCCGGTCTTCGCCCTCGTCGTCGCCACCGTCATGGGCGGTAAGGATCTGGGCACGACGATGATCCTCGTGCTCGTCCTGCTCGGCGCCCTGTTCTTCTCGGGCGTGAAGCTGCGCATCTTCGTCCTCCCCGCCCTCGCGGCCGTCGGCGCCATCGCCCTCTTCGCCATCACGAGCGCAGACCGCATGCGCCGCATCATGAGCTTCCTCGACCAGGACTGCATCGCCAACTACCTCGGCGACTGCTATCAGCCGCTGCACGGCATCTGGGGGCTCGCCGCGGGCGGCATCTTCGGTGTGGGTCTGGGCAACTCCGCCGAGAAGTACGACTGGCTCCCCGCCGCGGCGAACGACTACATCTTCGCCATCGTGGGTGAGGAGCTCGGGCTCATCGGCTGCATCGTGGTCCTCCTGCTCTTCGGCCTGTTCGCCGTCGGCGCCTTCCACATCATCCGCCGCACCGACGACCCCTTCGTGCGCATCGTCGCGGGTGGCATCACCATCTGGATCGTCGGCCAGGCCATGATCAACGTCGCGGTCGTGCTCCGCGTCTTCCCCGTGCTGGGCGTGCCGCTGCCGTTCATGTCGCAGGGAGGTACGTCGTTGCTGTCGGTGCTGATCGGGTGCGGCGTGCTGCTGTCGTGCGCGCGGACGCTGCCCGACCGCCGCGCGGTGAGCGAGGCGCCCCCGCGCGCGGCGCGACGGGCCGCGGCATCCCCCCGTCGTCCGCGGGGCTGAGCGCCCCCGACCGCCGCGCGTGCGCGTGCGAGGTGGTTAGGGTCGAACGGTGACGACTTACCTTCTCGCCGGCGGCGGCACCGCCGGGCACGTGAACCCCCTGCTCGCGGTCGCCGACGGACTCCGCGCCCGCGACGCCTCGGCCGACGTCCTCGTGCTGGGCACCCGCGAGGGCCTCGAAGCGCGCCTCGTTCCGCTGCGCGGTTACGAGCTGCTCACCGTCGCGAAGGTTCCGTTCCCGCGCCGACCGAACGGGGCGGCCGCAGCGTTCCCGGTGCGGTTCCTGCGCGCGGTCGCCCACGTGCGCCGCCTGATCCGCTCGCGCGGCGTCGACGTCGTCGTCGGATTCGGCGGATACGCCGCGGCTCCCGCCTACGTCGCGGCGCGCCGCGAACGCGTGCCGTTCGTCGTGCACGAGGCCAACGCGAAGCCGGGCCTCGCCAACGTCCTGGGCGCCCGGGGCGCGGCGGCGGTCGGCGTGGCCTTCGCGGACACACCGCTGCGCGGAGCCCGAGAGGTCGGGATGCCACTGCGGCGGGAGATCGTCGAGCTCGACGCCCCGGCCCTGCGCGCCGAAGCGGCCGCCCACTTCGGGCTCGATGCCGATCGCCCCACGCTCCTGGTCTTCGGCGGATCGCTCGGCGCTCTGCGCCTGAACACGGCCTTCGGTGGAGCGTGGCGCGACGTCCTCGACGCGGGCTGGCAGTTGCTCCACGTCACGGGCCAGAATTCCGACCTGGCCGACCCCGGCGTCGACGGGTATGCCGTCGTCCGCTACGTCGACCGCATGGACCTGGCCTTCGCCCTCGCCGATCTCGTCGTCTCGCGTTCGGGCGCGGCGACCGTCAGCGAGATCAACGCCCTCGGTATCCCCGCGGTCTACGTGCCCTACGCGGTCGGCAACGGCGAGCAGAGTCTCAACGCCGCCGCGGCTGTGCGTGCGGGGGCCGCTGTGCTCATCGCCGACGCCGATCTCACGCCCGAGCGCGTCCGCTCCGACATCGTGCCCCTGCTCGCCGACGAAGACCGCCGGACCGCGATGCGGGACGCTGCGGCGCAGACCGGCATCCGGACCGGGACCGAGAACGTCATCGCCCTCGTCGACGAGGCCCTCGGCGGCTGACGTATCCGGCCCGCCGCAGGCGACACCCTCCGCCCGTGCCATCGTGCGGAGTTCGCCGGCGACACGGGCGGTTCGGGCTGTGTGCGCTCGGTGCGTCGTCCGATGACTCCGCCCGATGGCCCGCCTCGGGCATCTGGCCCGCGCTCGTCTGTCTGACGGCCGGCGGCCGACGACCGGCCCGACCGCCCCGCCTCCCCAGCGCGCCGGGGCCGACGCGCAGGATCGGCGACGTAAACTCGCAAGCGCCATGATCAGACCCGACCTGAGCCTCCCCATCCCCGAGACCATCTCCTCCGCGCATTTCATCGGCGTGGGTGGTTCGGGCATGTCGGGACTCGCGCGCATGTTCCTCGACCGCGGGATCCGCGTCTCCGGCTCCGACCGCGCCGACAGCGCTGCGCTGCGCGACCTCGCCGCGCGCGGTGCGACGGTCCACGTCGGTCACGACGCGGCCTATCTGGGAGATGCCGACACCGTCGTGCACACCGGCGCGATCTGGCCCGAGAACCCCGAGTTCGTGACGGCCAAGGCGCGCGGACTGCACGTCATCCACCGGTCGCAGGCGCTGCACTGGCTCATCGGCGGTCGGCGTCTCGTCTCGGTCGCCGGTGCCCACGGCAAGACCACCTCGACGGGCATGATCGTCACGGCCCTCCGCGCTCTCGACGTCGACCCCACGTTCGTCAACGGCGGCGTCATCGCCGATCTCGGAGCCTCGAGCGGCACGGGGAGCGACGACCTCGTCGTGATCGAGGCCGACGAGTCCGACGGCACGTTCGAGCTGTACGACACCTCCGTCGCTCTCATCACCAACGTCGACCCCGACCACCTCGACCATTACGGCTCGCGTGACGCCTTCGACGCCGCGTTCGCCCGATTCGCGGATGCCGCGAGTGAAGCGGTGGTCATCTCGTCCGATGACGCCGGCGCTCGCTCGGTGCGCGAGCGCATCACGCACGCGAACGTCGTGACCTTCGGCGAAGACGCGGCCGCCGACGTGCGGCTCAGCGGCATCCGGACCGACGGTCCCGTCGCTTTCACGCTCACCGCCGACGGCGAGAGCGTCGAGGTGCGCTTGCGCGTCCCTGGGGCCCACAACGCCGTCAACGCCGCCGGTGCGGTCGCCGTGCTCCGTGTGCTCGGCCACTCGCTCGGGGAAGCGGCGCGCGCCGTCGAGGGTTTCGGCGGCACGGTCCGCCGTTTCGAGCTGCACGGCGTGCAACAGGGAGTGAGCGTCTACGACGACTACGCGCATCACCCCACCGAGGTCGCCGCCGCGCTCTCGGCCGCGCGCACGGTCGTCGGCGAGGGACGCATCATCGCGATCCAGCAGCCGCACACCTACTCGCGCACGCAGGAGATGTACCGCGAATTCGCCGAGGTGCTCGAGACCCACGCCGACCACACGGTCATGCTCGACGTGTACGGCGCCCGCGAAGATCCAGTGCCCGGGGTGACCGGTGAGCTGGTCAGCGGCGCCTTCGCCGACCCCGCTCACGTGCAGTACGTGCCCGATTGGCAGGCGGCGGCCGATTACACGGCCGAGATCGCCCGCCCCGGCGACTACGTCATCACCCTCGGCTGCGGCAACGTGTACCAGATCATCCCGCAGGTGCTCGAGGCGCTGTCCCGCACCGAGGCCACGGCGGTCTGAGCATGAAGCGGCCCTCGCCTCTGCCGTCGACGCCGGAGTCCGCGCGCCGCGCCGCGACCTCCCGGTCCGCAGCCTCGCGGCATCCGGGTTCCGTCGACGACACCGCGGCGGCCAGGCGCTTCGCGTCGTCCGACACCGACCCGGACGGGAAGGATCCGGATGCCGGGGGAGCGGGGCTGCGTGACGTGTGGCGCGCGTCGCGGGCCCGGCGTCGGGCGCTCTCGGCCGAGGTCCGCCGGTTCACGGTGCGTCAGCGGCGACGGAGACGGGTGTGGATCGGGGTCGTCTCGGCCTTCCTGGTCATGGCGCTGGGAACGGCGGGTGCGGCCTACAGCCCGCTGTTCGCGGTCGAGAAGGTCGACGTGGTCGGTACGGCGCAGCTCGACCCGGCGGCCGTCTCCGCCGCCCTGAGCGATCAGCTGGGTGTTCCGCTCGCGATGGTCGACGACAGTGCGGTCAAGGCGGCGCTGGTGCGCTTCCCGCTCGTCGAGTCGTACACGCTCGAGGCGCGTCCGCCCCACGACCTCGTCGTGCGCATCGTCGAGCGCACCCCCATCGGAGCGATGCAGTCCGCAGCAGGTTTCACGGTGGTGGATGCCGCCGGCGTCGCGCTGTCGACGACTCCCGACGCGCCCGCGGGTCAGCCCGTGCTCGACATCACGGGGGGGACCGATTCGGCCGCCTTCCGCGCGGCGGGCCGCGTGGTGCGCTCGCTTCCGGAGGCCGTGCGCTCGCAGGTCACCGCGGTGTCGGCCTCGACGCCGGACGACGTGACGCTGACGCTCGGCGCCTCCGGATCGAAGGTCGTATGGGGAAGCGCCGACCGCTCGGCCGAGAAGGCGGTCGTCCTCGACCGTCTCATGCAGAAGAGCCCGCCGGATCGGGCCAAGGAGTACGACGTGACCTCGCCCGAGGCGGGCGTCGTCCGCTGATCTTCGAGGCGATAATCCAACACGCCGCGTGTCGGGCGGGCGGGGTCGGGTCCGCCGCATACCTTCGAGCTAAGGAATTGCATACCGGGCAATTCTTTAACCCTCAACATGAGGTTTAAAGTTTCGGGTTCGGGGACAAACGGAGGCCGGCATGAGCCACAACCAGAACTACCTCGCCGTGATCAAGGTCGTCGGTGTGGGCGGGGGCGGCGTCAACGCCGTCAACCGCATGATCGAGCTCGGCCTTCGCGGCGTGGAGTTCATCGCGATCAACACCGACGCCCAGGCGCTGCTGATGAGCGACGCCGACGTCAAGCTCGACGTCGGTCGTGAGCTGACCCGCGGCCTCGGCGCCGGCGCTGATCCCGAGGTCGGCCGACGTGCCGCCGAGGATCACGCCGAAGAGATCGAAGAGGCCCTGCGCGGTGCCGACATGGTCTTCGTGACCGCGGGCGAGGGCGGCGGCACGGGCACCGGAGGCGCCCCCGTCGTCGCGAAGATCGCCAAGTCCATCGGTGCACTGACCATCGGTGTCGTGACCAAGCCCTTCTCGTTCGAGGGGCGCCGTCGGCAGAGCCAGGCCGAGGGCGGTGTGCAGCGCCTGAAGGAAGAGGTCGACACCCTCATCGTCGTCCCCAACGACCGTCTCCTCGAGATCAGCGACCGCGGCATCTCGATGATCGAAGCCTTCGCGACCGCCGATCAGGTGCTGCTCGCCGGTGTGCAGGGCATCACGGACCTCATCACGACCCCGGGTCTCATCAACCTCGACTTCGCCGACGTCAAGTCGGTCATGCAGGGTGCCGGTTCCGCCCTCATGGGTATCGGCTCCTCGCGGGGTGCCGACCGCGCCATCAAGGCCGCTGAACTCGCCGTCGAATCGCCTCTGCTCGAGGCGTCGATCGAGGGAGCGCACGGTGTGCTGCTGTCGATCCAGGGCGGCTCGAATCTCGGCATCTTCGAGATCAACGACGCCGCTCAGTTGGTCAAGGAAGCCGCTCACCCCGAGGCGAACATCATCTTCGGAACGGTCATCGACGACACTCTCGGCGACGAGGTGCGCGTCACCGTCATCGCCGCCGGTTTCGACGGTGGAGAGCCCTCCCTGCGTATCGACGCGGTCGGGGCCCAGCGTCCCGTCTCGGCGCCGGTCGTCCCCGTCATCCCGGCCGACGACGTCGCCCGTGACCTCGACGCCGCCGAAGAGCAGAAGGCAGCGACCGAGCGCGCACCCGAGCGTCGCCCCGAGCCCGCGCCGGTGACCGCGCGCGTGCCCGAGACCTCGTACGACGGCGGTTACGCCGACGACGACCTCGACGTGCCCGACTTCCTGAAGTAAGAGCGAACGCTGCGACGAGCGGGTCCGGTGTCCACCGGGCCCGCTCTCGTCGTCGAAGGAGCACCATGGACACCGCCCTGGCCGACCGCCTCGCCGCCGTCGACGAGCGCATTCGGGATGCCGCCGTCGCCGCGAACCGCGATCCCGGCGAGATCACCCGTATCGTGGTGACGAAGTTTCATCCCGCCTCTCTGGTCGCCGAGCTGCACGCCCTGGGCGTGCGGCACGTGGGGGAGAACCGTCAGCAGGAGCTCACCGCCAAGCGCGCCGAGCTCGACGGCATCCCGGATCTCGTCTGGCACTTCATCGGTCAGGCGCAGACGAACAAGGCGCGCGCGGTGCGGGCGGGGGCGGATGCCGTGCACTCCGTCGACCGATCGCGGATCGCCGACGCGCTGCACGCCGCAGGCGCCGGGGGCGAGATGCTGGACGTGCTCGTGCAGGTGAACCTCACGGATGATCCCGGTCGCGGGGGAGTCGGTCCCGGCGCCGTGGAAGAGCTCGCGGCGCACGTCGCGGGGCTCTCGACGCTGCGCCTGCGCGGGGTCATGGCCGTCGCCCCGCTCGACGAGGAACCCGCACGAGCCTTCGAGCGACTGCGCCGCTGTGCCGACGCGGTGCGCTCCGTCGTCCCCGACGCGCGCTGGATCTCGGCCGGTATGACCGGAGATTTCCCCGAAGCCATCGCAATGGGCGCGACACACCTGCGGATCGGCTCCGCAATCACGGGCCCGCGCCCCCCGCGCGACTAGCCTCAAACCAGACGAGCGAACGGAGGATGCGATGTCGAACCCCCTCAAGAAGACGATGGTGTACCTGGGCCTCGCCGACGAGGAAGAGACCTATGAGGAGACCGCGCCGCAGCCCATCGCGCGCAAGCAGCCCACAGCTGCCGCTCCCCTCGAGAAGGCCGCGCCGGTGACCCCCCTGCACCGTCCCGCCGTGGTGCGTCAGCCCGCGGCCGGACCCGTGAGCGAGATCCTCACGGTGCACCCCAAGCAGTACCGCGACGCGCAGACGATCGCCGAGAACTTCCGCGAGGGAATCCCGGTCATCATCAACCTGTCGCAGATGAGCGACGCCGACGCGCGCCGTCTCATCGACTTCGCGAGCGGACTCTCGCTCGGGCTGTACGGTCGCATCGAGCGGGTCACGAGCAAGGTCTTCCTGCTCTCGCCCGAGAACATCGCCGTCTCCGGCGATGGTGCGATCGCGCAGGCCGATCCTGAGGCTGCGCCCTTCGCGTCCCAGTAACAGTGGCCGTTCTGAGCCTCGTCGGCTCCATCCTCAGTGCGATCCTGTTCATCTTCATCGTGCTGCTGCTCGCGCGCCTCGTGCTCGAGTACATCCCGATGTTCAACCGGGAGTGGCGTCCGCGCGGCGTCACGCTCGTGTTGGCCGAGATCGTTTACACCGTGACGGACCCGCCTATCAAGCTGATCCGTCGCTTCATTCCGCCCCTGCGCATCGGGGGGATCGCCATCGACTTCGGTTTCGCGATCGTCATGTTCGTCTGCTTCATGCTCCTGAGCGTCACACGGTCCCTCGCGGCCGTGTGATCTCTTCGCCGCCGCTTTCTCACCGGTGATCTTCGACACCGGTGGAGGGCGGCGGCTATGCTGTTCCGAAGCGGTACGCCCCGGTGCGACACCCCCCCACAGTTCCAACATCAGAGCTCTCGAAAGAGGAAACACCATGGCACTGACCCCCGATGACGTCGTCACCAAGCAGTTCCAGCACGTGCGCTTCAAGGAGGGCTTCGACCCCGACGAGGTCGACGACTTCCTCGACGAGATCGTCGTCGAGTGGCGCAAGACGATCGCCGAGAACGAAGAGCTGAAGACCAAGCTCGCGGCCTACGAGTCCGGCGAGGCCTCCCCGTCCGCAGGCAGCGCCCCCGTCGAAGCCCCCAAGGTCGAAGAGCCGGTCGTCGCCGAGACTCCTGCTGCCGCTCCCGTCGCCTCCGCGCCGACGAACGACGTCGAGCCCGCCGCCCAGAGCGCCGGCATCATCGAGTTGGCCCAGCGTCTTCACGACGAGCACGTCGCCGAGGGTAAGGCCCAGCGCGACCAGCTGATCGGCGAGGCCCAGGCCCAGGCCGCGTCCATCGTCGCCGAGGCCGAGCAGAAGGGCCGCGAAGAGCGCGCCCGTCTCGAGAAGGAGCGCACGACGCTCGAGGGTCGCATCACCGAGCTGCGCAACTTCGAGCGCGACTACCGCTCGCAGCTGCGCTCGTACATCGAGGGTCAGCTCCGCGACCTCGACACCACCGCGACGTCCTCGGGCTCGACGCCGGTGTCGGCGATCGGTCTGTAGGCCGACTCTTTGCGCAGTCGACCTCCTCTGCGTTCGGCGGCGGCCGGCATCACCATCGCGGTTCTCGCGGTGCTGGTGCTGGCCGCCGACCAATTTGCGAAGAACGCCGCGATCGCCGCTCTCCCCTCGGAGCGCGTGGTCCCGATCCTCGGTGACTTCCTGCAGTTCTACCTCGTCCGCAACCCCGGTGCGGCGTTCTCTCTCGGCGAGGGCGTCACGTGGGTGTTCACCATCGCTCTCGCGGTGGTCGCCTGCGTGATCGTCTATCTCGGTGCACGCCGGGTACGGTCCCGCCTCTGGGCGGTCGCGCTGGGTCTGCTCCTCGGCGGGGTGCTCGGCAACCTCACCGACCGCCTGGTGCGAGAGCCCGGCTTCCCCGTCGGACACGTCGTCGATTTCATCTCGACGCCCTGGATGATGCCGGCGATCTACAACGTCGCCGATATGTTCATCGTCACGATGATGATCTCGGTGGCGGTCCTCGTGCTCTTCGGGCTCAAACTCGATGGCACCCGCGAGACCAAGGCCTCACGTGCAGCGGCGGATGCCGCCGAGGGCGAGGTCGAGGCTCCCGTCGACCCGGGCGCTCGCTGACATGGAGTCGCGGAGCCTGCCCGTCCCCGACGGGCTCGACGGGACGCGCATCGACCAGGGCCTGGCCAAGATGCTGGGCTTCTCGCGCACCTTCGCGGCCGAAGTGGCCGACGCCGGAGGGGTCAACGTCGACGGCCGGGTGGCCGGTCGTTCCGACCGCTTGCGCGCCGGTACCTGGCTGAGCGTCGAGTGGGAGCCCAAACGCGATCCCGAGATCGTGCCGGTCGAGGTCCCCGACCTCGGGATCGTGCACGACGACGACGACATCGTGGTCGTCGACAAGCCCGCGGGCGTCGCGGCTCACCCGTCGGTCGGGTGGGACGGACCGACCGTGCTCGGGGCCCTCGCCGCGGCGGGGTTCCGGATCGCCACCAGCGGCCCGGCCGAGCGGCGTGGTGTCGTGCATCGCCTCGACGCGGGCACGAGCGGCCTCATGGTGGTCGCCAAGACCGAGCGCGCCTACACGCTGCTCAAGAGTGCGTTCAAAGAGCGCGAGGTCGACAAGATCTACCATGCGGTCGTGCAGGGGCACCCCGATCCGCTCTCCGGCACGATCGACGCGCCGATCGGTCGGCATCCGCATCACTCGTGGAAGTTCGCGGTGACGCCGGACGGCAAGGACTCGGTGACGCACTACGAGACGCTCGAGGCGTTCCCGCGCGCCTCGCTGCTCGAGATCCATCTCGAGACCGGGCGCACGCACCAGATCCGCGTGCACATGGCGGCCCACCGCCATCCGTGCGCCGGCGATCCTCTGTATGGTGCCGACCCCACGCTGTCGGCCCGCCTGGGACTCACGCGCCAGTGGCTGCACGCGCATCGGCTCGCCTTCACGCACCCCGGCTCGGGGGAGTGGGTGGAGTTCCAGTCCCCGTACCCCGCCGATCTTGCGCATGCCCTCGAGCTGCTCGGCGACGGGGTCTGACAGAACGATCGACATGCGTCCGGGCGCAGACCAATGCGCCGGATGCCGGGACCCCGGCGACGCGCCCGGGGGAGCGTGTCGAACTGAGCGCCGGCTGCGAACTTCCGTGGTCGATGTCGGGGGCCGAACGTAGACTCGACCCGTGGCAGCAGACTCCTTCGTTCACCTTCACGTGCACAGCGAGTATTCGATGCTCGACGGCGCGGCCCGCATCGGCCCGATGGTCCAAGAGGCCGTCAGGCAGGGCATGCCGGCCATCGCGGTGACCGACCACGGCAACACGTTCGCGGCGTACGAGTTCTACAAGACCGCGAAAGACGCGGGCATCAAGCCGATCATCGGGATCGAGGCCTACGTCACCCCCGGGACGCACCGCTCCGACAAGACGCGTGTGCGCTGGGGGACGCCCGAGCAGCAGAGCGACGACGTCTCGGGTTCGGGGGCGTACACGCACATGACCCTGCTGTCCGAGACGACGCAGGGCATGCACAACCTCTTCCGTCTCTCGTCCAAGGCGAGCATGGAGGGCTACTACTTCAAGCCCCGTATGGACCGCGAACTGCTGCAGACCTACAGCAAGGGTCTCATCGCCACGACCGGCTGTCCCTCCGGCGAGGTGCAGACGCGCCTGCGCCTCGGCCAATACGAAGCCGCTCGGGCGGCCGCCGCCGAATTCCAGGACATCTTCGGCAAAGACAACTACTTCGCCGAGATCATGGATCACGGTCTCTCGATCGAGCGCCGCGTGATGGGCGACCTGCTCAGGCTGTCGAAAGATCTCGGCATCCCTCTGCTGGGAACCAACGACCTCCACTACACGCACCAGCACGACGCGACGAGCCACGCCGCCCTGCTGTGCGTGCAGTCGGGCTCCACGCTCGATGACCCGAAGCGCTTCAAGTTCGACGGCGACGGCTACTACGTCAAGTCGCCCGCCGAGATGCGTGCGGTGTTCCGCGACCACCCCGAGGCGTGCGACAACACACTGCTGATCGCCGAGCGCTGCGACGTCGAGTTCGATACCTCGGCCAACTACATGCCGCGCTTCCCCGTGCCCGACGGCGAAACCGAGGGCAGCTGGATGATCAAAGAGGTCGAGAACGGTCTCAACGACCGTTACCCAGGCGGCATCCCGGATGCCGTGCGCAAGCAGGCCGAGTACGAGACCGACGTCATCCTTCAGATGGGGTTCCCCGGCTACTTCCTCGTCGTCGCCGACTTCATCAACTGGGCGAAGAACAACGGCATCCGGGTCGGACCCGGCCGCGGTTCGGGGGCAGGTTCCATGGTCGCGTACGCGATGAAGATCACCGATCTCGACCCTCTGCAGCACGGCCTCATCTTCGAGCGCTTCCTCAACCCCGACCGCGTCTCGATGCCCGACTTCGACGTCGACTTCGACGACCGTCGCCGCGGCGAGGTCATTCAGTACGTCACCGAGAAGTACGGCGACGAGCGCGTCGCTCAGATCGTGACCTACGGCACGATCAAGGCCAAGCAGGCCCTGAAAGACGCCGGACGCGTGCTCGGCTTCCCCTTCAGCATGGGAGACCGCCTCACGAAGGCCATGCCTCCGGCCGTGATGGGCAAAGACATGCCGCTCGACGGCATGTTCAACCCCGAGCACCCCCGCTACAAAGAGGCGAGCGAATTCCGCACCCTCATCGAGACGGACGCCGAGGCGAAGACGGTCTTCGACACCGCCCTGGGACTCGAGAACCTGAAGCGTCAGTGGGGCGTGCACGCGGCCGGTGTCATCATGTCGAGCGAGCCCCTCATCGACATCATCCCGATCATGCGCCGCGAACAGGACGGCCAGATCGTCACGCAGTTCGACTATCCGGCGTGCGAGTCGCTCGGCCTGATCAAGATGGACTTCCTGGGGCTTCGCAACCTCACGATCATCAACGATGCCCTCGACAACATCGAGGCGAACCGCGGCCACCCGCTCGTGCTGGAAGATCTCGAGCTCGACGACGCCGCCTCGTACGAGCTTCTCGCGCGCGGAGACACGCTCGGCGTGTTCCAGCTCGACGGTGGGCCGATGCGTTCGCTCCTGCGTCTCATGCGCCCCGACAATTTCGAGGACATCTCGGCCGTCCTCGCCCTGTACCGTCCCGGCCCGATGGGCGTGAACTCGCACATCAACTACGCGTTGCGCAAGAACAAGCAGCAGGAGATCGAGCCGATCCACCCCGAGCTCGAAGAGCCGCTGGCCGACATCCTCGACACGACGTACGGCCTCATCGTGTACCAGGAGCAGGTGATGGCCGTGGCGCAGCGCGTCGCGGGCTACACGCTCGGTCAGGCCGATCTGCTGCGTCGCGCGATGGGTAAGAAGAAGAAGAGCGAGCTCGACAAGCAGAAAGAGATCTTCTTCGGCGGCATGACCGAGCGCGGCTACGGCGATGTCGCTCAGCAGACCCTGTGGAAGGTGCTCGAGTCGTTCGCCGACTACGCCTTCAACAAGGCGCACACCGCGGCTTACGGTCTCGTGTCGTACTGGACCGCCTACCTCAAGGCGCATTACCCCGCCGAGTACATGGCCGCGCTGCTCACGAGCGTCGGAGACTCGAAAGACAAGATGGCGGTGTATCTCAACGAATGCCGTCGCATGGGCATCAAGGTGCTCCCGCCCGACGTGAACGAGTCGATCCGCTTCTTCGCGGCCGTCGGCGAAGACATCCGCTTCGGCCTGGGCGCGGTCCGCAACGTCGGAACGAATGTCGTCGACGGCATCGTCTCGGCCCGGCAGGATGCCAAGTACACGTCGTTCCACGACTTCCTGTCGAAGGTCCCCATGCACGTGGCGAACAAGCGCACCGTGGAATCCCTCATCAAGGCCGGTGCCTTCGACTCCCTCGGCTCGACCCGTCGCGCCCTCGTCGAGATCCACGAGGACGCGTGCGAAGGGGCCGTGCTCGACAAGCGACGCGAGGCGAACGGCGAGGTGGGCTTCGACTTCGACTCGCTGTGGGACGAACCGCAGCAGGTCGAGAAGGTCCCCGAGCGACCCGAGTGGACAAAGAAGGACAAACTCGCGTTCGAGCGCGAGATGCTCGGGCTCTACGTATCCGATCACCCTCTGGCCGGTCTCGAGGTGCCGCTCGCGAAGCACGCCTCGACATCGATCCACGATCTCCTGGCCTCGGAAGACGTTCAAGACGGAGACCAGGTCACCGTCGCGGGCTTGTTGACGAGCGTTCAGCACCGCGTTGCGAAGCAGAGCGGCAACCCCTACGGCATGGTCACCGTCGAGGACTTCAACGGCGAGGTGACCGTGATGTTCATGGGCAAGACCTACGCGGAGTTCGCGCCGATCCTGCAGGGCGACTCGATCCTCGTCGTCCGCGGCCGCGTGTCGCGTCGAGACGACGGGCTGAATCTGCACGCGCAGAGCGCTTTCGCTCCCGACCTCGAGGGCCTCGACGATGCGGGCGGACTCACCCTCGTCGTTCCCGAGCAGCGCGCCAACGAGGCACTCGTCGGCGAGCTCGCGCAGATGCTGCGTCGGCATTCCGGGTCGACCGAGGTCGTCCTCAAGTTGCACAAAGGCGGCACCGCCAAGGTATTCGAGGTGCCGATGCCCGTTCGTGTGACCGCCGACCTGTTCGGCGAGCTCAAGGGCCTCCTCGGCCCGAACTGTCTCGGCTGAACGACGCACCTCCGCATCGAGGTGCAACCCCAGCGAACGCTGGAGACCCCCTGGTTAGGATGACCGGGCGCTTGCCGCCCTCCGAAAGGACCACCGTGACCGATCCGACCCCCCACGACGGCTTCACACCCCGCGACCCCGACCGACTCGACGGCGCCCCTTCCGACCCGCGCGCGCCCTATGAGCCGACCGGCGCCCGCCGCAAGGGCTCCGACGGCGCCGACGCGACCGACCTCGCGGGTCATGACACCGGTGCTCTCGACGCCGCATCCCGCGGGGCGTTCCTTCCTGCCGCCGCCCACGCGAACGCTCACGCCGGCGGTCATCCGCACATCGACGCAGACGCCGACCGCCCGAACTACGGCGTCGGCCCGTTCTCCGTTCGCGAGGTCTCGCTTCTCGGTATCTGGGTGGTGGCGTTCTTCGTCTCGTTCTTCCGCACCAACATCCTCGAGTCGGGGTCCGGCGTCCTCGTCGGCGGTGCCAACGTCTGGCTCTCGGGCCTGTGGTGGATCCCCGCCATCGCCCTTCCCACCGTCGCCGTCGGCCTCATCGTGCTCCGGCGCCTTTCTCCCCAGGGAATCCGCCGCGTCGGTTCGCTCGGCATCGACCAGTTCTCCTCCGTCGCGTTCACGGTTGCGGCCCTGGTGTGGGTCGCGTGGGTATGGGATGCTGTCGCGGTCTTCGACTCGAACGGGGTCTGGACGCGCTCCTGGGTCATCTGGGTCGAGGCCGTGCTGCTGCTCGCAGGCGTCGTTCTCACGGTGTTCGCGCCGTTCATCCCGCCCTTCTCCGCCGACTTCCGCGGTCGAGAAGAGATTCCCGCTCACCGCACCGCGCGTCCGATCCGTCCGGTGGTGGTGCGGCCTCGTACGCCGCGCACCCCCAAGGCCCCGACGGCCGCGCAGGCGTCGATCCCCACGGCGGCCACCCCGTCGGGCGCTGAGGTCGGGGCAGAGGTCCCCGCCCCGGGGAGCTACACCGGCTCGACCGATCTCGCGCACGACGCCGCACCGGCGACAAGTGTTCTCCCGGCCCACGCCGATGAGAACGACACCGACGTGTTCGCTCCGCTTCGTGCCGACGACGACGATCGCGACGACCACTCGCGGTGGGTCGCCCCGGTCGGTGACGAGCCGACGGCGGAGCAGCGCTCCGCTCACGACGACCACCCGCACGCGCAAGCGTTCTGGGCTCTCGCTCCGGAGCAGCGCGAGATCGTCGACGACTACGGCTCACCGATCTTCCACATCGGTCCCACGGCATGGGCGCTCGTGATCGAGGACCGCGGCGAGACCTTCGTCGTCCGCCACGACGACGGTCGTATCGGGTACCTGCACGACGTCTCGGGCGTCACGCGCGGCTGAGCGGAGCCTGCGAGCCGCCCGCCTCGCGCGAGGCGGCTCGCGGGCGCCGGTAGCCTGGGATACATGCTTCGCACGATCGATCTCCGCGGCCGCGTGCTCTCGCCGGCCGAGCTTCTCGCCGTCGTCCCGCGCGCCGACGCCGCGCGCGACGAGGCCCTCGCCACCGCCGCTCGGCTCGTCGACGACGTCGCGCGGCGCGGTGAAGAAGCACTCCGCGAGCAGGCTGCGCGTTTCGACCGGGTCAGCGATCACGCCCTGCGTGTGCCCGCCGACCACCTCGACGAGGCCCTGCGCGATCTCGATCCCGGCATCCGTGCCGCTCTCGACGAGGCGATCGTGCGCGTGCGCGCAGCTTCCGCGGCGCAGGTGCCCGCCCCCGTCGTCACCCAGCTCGGCGCGGGAGCCCGCGTCACGCAGCGCTGGCAACCGGTGCGCCGTGTGGGCCTCTACGTTCCGGGCGGCAAGGCCGTCTACCCCTCCAGCGTCGTCATGAACGTCGTGCCCGCTCAGGTGGCCGGAGTGCGCGAGGTCGCCCTCGCCTCCCCGCCACAGGCGGCGTTCGGCGGTCGCGTCCACCCCGTCATCCTCGCCGCGGCGAAGTTGCTGGGCGTCACCGAGGTCTACGCCATGGGCGGCGCCGGGGCCATCGGCGCCTTCGCGTACGGCGTCGGCGAAATCGGGCTCGACCCGGTCGACGTCGTGACCGGACCCGGCAACAATTTCGTCGCCTCGGCCAAGCGCGCCGTCGCGGGTCGGGTGGGCACCGACTCCGAAGCCGGAGCGACCGAGATCCTCGTCGTCGCCGACGACAGCGCGATCCCCGCCCTCATCGCCGCTGACCTGGTCAGCCAGGCCGAGCACGACGAACAGGCTTCCGCGGTGCTGGTCACCGCTTCCGCCGACCTGGCCGAGGCTGTCCGCGCTGCCCTCCCCGAGCGTGTCGCCGCGACGCGCCACACGGAGCGCGTCACGGCGGCGTTCCATGGTCCGCAGTCGGCCGTCGTGCTGGTAGACGACCTCGCGCAGGCCACCGCGTTCAGCAACGCCTACGCACCCGAGCACCTCGAGCTGCACCTCTCCGACCCGCGTCCGGAGGATTTCGTGAATGCGGGTGCCGTGTTCGTCGGCCCTTACACCCCGGTCAGCCTCGGCGACTACCTGGCGGGCAGCAACCACGTGCTGCCGACCGGGGGACAGGCGCGCTACGGCTCCGGACTGTCGGCGGCGACGTTCCTGCGCCCCCAGCAGGTCGTCGAGTACGACCGCGATGCGCTCGCGCGTGTGCGCGATGCCATCGTGACCCTCGCTGACGCGGAGGCGCTGCCCGCGCACGGTGAGGCCGTTACCGCCCGTTTCGACGCGTAGTCTGGCGGCGTCATGCACTGCCCCTTCTGCCGCAACCCGGACTCCCGCGTCATCGATTCGCGCACGAGCGACGACGGTCTGAGCATCCGCCGGCGGCGCCAGTGTCCGAAATGCGGCGGGCGCTTCTCGACGGTCGAGACCGCGAGCTTGAACGTCATCAAGCGATCCGGCGTCGTGGAGCCGTTCAGTCGCGAGAAGGTCATGTCGGGCGTCCGCAAAGCCTGTCAGGGGCGACCGGTGACCGATGGCGACCTCGCGGTGCTCGCCCAGCAGGTGGAAGAGAACATCCGCCAGACCGGGTCCTCGCAGATCGAGGCGAACGAGATCGGCTTGTCGATCCTCGGCCCCCTTCGTGAGCTCGACGAGGTCGCCTACCTTCGCTTCGCGAGCGTCTACCAGGCCTTCGATTCGCTCGACGACTTCGACGCCGCTATCGCTCAGCTGCGCGCCGATCACGCCGAGCGGTCTGCGGGACGGATCGGCGAAGGCGACACGGTCCAGTAATCTGGCGGGGATGTATCCCCTCCTCTTCCGCACGGTCCTGACCCGCTTCGACCCCGAGTTCGCGCATCACCTCGGCGCTCTCGTGATCCGTGTCGCGGGCGTGGAGCCGGTGGCATCCCTCGTGCGCCGCCTCACGGCACCCGGGCGCACGCAGAAGGTCCACGCGCTCGGTCTCGAATTCGACTCGCCGTTCGGCGTGGCCGCGGGTTTCGACAAGAACGTCACGATGGTCAGCGGTCTCGGCGCCCTCGGCTTCGGCCACGTCGAGGTCGGGACGGTCACCGCCCTTCCACAGCCGGGCAATCCCAAGCCCCGCCTGTTCCGTCTCGTCGCCGACCGGGCGGTCATCAACCGCATGGGGTTCAACAACGACGGAGCCGCCGCGGCCGCCGCGAGACTGCGACGTGTGCGTCGCTCGCGTCGGCGCCCGGTGATCGGCGTCAACATCGGAAAGAGTCGCGTGGTCGCCGTCGAGGACGCCACGACCGATTACGTCCGCAGTGCCCTGCTACTGGCCCCTCTCGCCGACTACCTCGTCGTCAACGTCTCCTCGCCCAACACGCCCGGTCTTCGCGGTCTGCAGGCGGTCGAGACGCTGCGTCCCCTGCTGACGGAGGTTCGGGATGCCGCGGGCGACACGCCCCTGCTCGTGAAGATCGCCCCGGATCTCGATGACCCCGAGGTGCAGGACATTGCGCGCCTTGCCGTCGATGCCGGGCTCGCGGGCATCATCGCAACGAACACCACGATCGCCCGGTCGCACCTGGCCACCAACGCAAAGGCGGTCGAGGCGATGGGGGCCGGCGGCCTGTCGGGTGCGCCGCTGAAAGCGCGAGCTCTGCAGGTGCTGCACCTCGTGCGCGACGTCGTGCCCGAGGAGTTCGTCGTGATCTCGGCCGGGGGAGTGGAGACAGCCGACGATGTGCGCGAGCGGCTCGCCGCGGGAGCCACGCTCGTACAGGGGTACACCGGTTTCCTCTACCGGGGCCCGCTGTGGGCCCGGCAGATCAACCGCGGTCTCGCGCGCGGCCGCTGAAAGCGGCGGCCGCGCATCGTGCAGCCGACCACGCGTGGGTCGCGCAGGTCACGGTGCCGCACGCGTCGGTTGCCCGCGCCGGGGCGTCGCCACGCCCGGTGGCGGCGATCTCGCGACGTCTGCCGCCCTGCGGCGCGCCTGGCGCCGTCCGAGTGTCCAGAGCAGCCCCCGCTCGCGGGTCGCGCGGCGCGTCGTGAGCACTCCACCGGGGTGAAAGAGAAGCGGCACGCCCGAAGGCGTGCCGCTCGATAACGTCGGAACCGGTCAGACGGGGTACTGCCCGCGCTTGACCTGTGCCTTGGGCAGGCGCATGAAGCGCATCTGCACGGTGCGCATGGCGGCGTACCAGCCCAGGCCCTTCTCGAGGCGGCTCTCGCCGAACTTCTCTTTCGCGGCGCGCTTGATGCGGATCGACGTGATGATCATGTCGCCGACGACGAAGAGGATGAAGATCCACAGCGCCACGAACGACCAGTACTGGAAGAACGAGACGGGAATCAGCGTCGCCACGATCACGAGGATCATGAAGGGCATGACGCCCTCGCCGAGGTGCCAGCCGGCGTCGACGAAATCGCGGGCGAAGCGACGCTGCGGGCCGCGGTCGCGGGCGGGCAGATACTTCTCTTCGCCGGCGGCCATGCCGATGCGCGCCTTCTCGCGTTGAGCGGCGAGCTCGGCGCGGGCGCGGGCCTTGGCCTCTTTGGTGTCGGGCACCAGCGGACGCTTACGAGCGGCCTCCTGCTCGGCGCGCGACGGGGTTGCACGCCCCTTGCCCGAACCGAGCTCCGTCGGCTCGACGGGGGTGTCGTTGGGGGCGGGGGCGGGGGACTTGGCCACGGGAAACCTCGGTGCTTCGCTGATCGGGAGATTTAAGATTACCCGCATGACCCTCGACCTGTCCCGGCAGGACGCTGTGCAAAAAGCAGCGGACGCCGGCATCCCCTCCGCCCTCGCCGATCTCGGCTCCCTCGTGCGCATCCCGTCCATCGCGTGGCCGGCCTTCGACCAGTCCGCGCTCGTCAAGAGCGCGGATGCCGTGGCCGCCCTCCTCGAGGGCACCGGCGTCTTCGATTCGGTCGAGGTGAAGCGCGCCGCGATCCCCGGAACAGACGAGACCGGCCAGCCCGCCGTCCTCGCCACGCGCGCGGCCCGCAACGGGCGCCCGACCGTGCTGCTGTACGCGCACCACGACGTGCAGCCTCCCGGAGACGAGGCGCTCTGGGACTCCCCGCCCTTCGAGCCCACCGTCCGCGACGGGCGTCTCTACGGGCGCGGCGCCGCCGACGACAAGGCCGGCGTCATGGCCCACGTCGGGGCCATCCGGGCCGTCTCCGAGGTTCTCGGCGACGACCTCGACCTCGGCATCGCCGTCTTCATCGAGGGGGAGGAGGAGTACGGCTCCCGCTCGTTCGGGCAGTTCCTCGCCGACAACGCCGACGTGCTGCGCTCCGACGTCATCGTCGTGGCCGACTCCGGCAACTGGGACGAGCGCACTCCCGGTCTGACGGTCTCGCTGCGGGGCAACGCCCGATTCACCCTCACCGTCCGCACCCTCGAGCATGCCTCCCACTCCGGGATGATGGGCGGAGCGGTCCCGGATGCCATGCTCGCCACGGTCAAGCTGCTCGCCACCCTGTGGGACGACGACGGCGCGGTCGCCGTCGAGGGTCTCGCCGTGCGCGACGCCGAGACCCCCGCCTATGACGAGGCCACGCTCCGTGCCGAGTCGGGTCTCCTCGAGGGTGTGAGCCCGATCGGTCGCGACTCGATCCTCAGTCGTATCTGGAACAAGCCGTCCATCACGATCACCGGATGGGATGCCACCCCCGTCGAGGCGGCATCCAACACCCTCTCGCCGCAGACGAGCGTCGTCATCAGTGCGCGCGTGGCTCCCGGTCAAGATGCCGAAGAGGCTTTCGCCGCGGTCGAGGCGCACCTTCGCGCTCACGCGCCGTTCGGTGCTCGGCTCGAGTTCAGCGACGTCGACTGCGGCGACTCGTTCCTCGTCGACACGAGCGGCTGGGCCGTGGAAGAGGCGCGCGCCTCGTTCGCGGACGGGTACGGGGTCGACTCGGTCGACGTCGGCATCGGCGGCTCGATCCCGTTCATCTCCGACCTCGTCCGCGAGTTCCCGGAGGCCCAGATCCTCGTGACTGGCGTGGAGGACCCGCACGCCCGTGCCCACAGCCCCAACGAGTCCCTGCACCTCGAGACCTTCCGCAATGCGCTGGTCTCCGAGGCGCTGCTGTTGGCACGGCTGAACGCGCGCACGCACTGATCGAGGCCGCGGGGGCGGGACGGGCGTAGACTCGTTTCGTCCCCGCGACCGAACAACCCGAAGGGCATCGCCATGACCGACACCACACTGTCGTCCTCCGCCGAGACCCGCGAGCACGGCGTCGGCCTGACCGCGGCCGCCTCCGACAAGGTGAAGAGCCTGCTCTCGCAGGAGGGTCGCGACGACCTGCGCCTGCGCGTCGCGGTTCAGCCCGGCGGCTGCTCCGGCCTCATCTACCAGCTGTACTTCGACGAGCGGTACCTCGACGGCGACAAGGTCGTCGACTTCGACGGCGTAGAGGTCATCGTCGACGACATGAGCGTCCCGTACCTCGACGGCGCCAACATCGACTTCAAGGACACGATCTCGGAGCAGGGTTTCACGATCGACAACCCCAACGCGCAGGGATCCTGCGCCTGTGGAGACAGCTTCCACTGACACCCCGACGCCGTTCTCCGGCGTCGAATCGAGAGCCCCCGGAACCCCGGATCACCCCGTGGAAACCGGGGGCTTTCGATGTCTCGGCACTGGACGAATGGCCTGAGAACGGTGAGAGGTTGCTCTAGACTGTCAGAGCAACATCCACGACCCGGAAAGGTGCATTGTGCCCTCCAAACGTCGCCTTCGCTGGGCAGCGCTTCCCCTCGGGATCGCATCCGTCGCGGTCCTCTCCGGCTGCACCACCACTCAGCTTCACGGCTTCCTGCCCGGCTTCGTCGATGACGGCCCGGCCGCGACGAACCACACCGACATGGTCGCAGGGCTCTGGGTCAACTCGTGGATCGTGCTCCTCGCCGTGGGTGTCATCACCTGGGGCCTCATGCTGTGGTCGGTCATCGCGTATCGCCGCCGCAAGGGCCAGTCCGGTCTCCCGGTGCAGCTGCGCTACAACATGCCGGTTGAGATCTTCTACACCGTCGTGCCGCTGATCCTCGTCGTGGGATTCTTCGCCTTCACGGCGCGCGACCAGAACACGCTCGAGACGCAGTACGAGAACCCCGACGTCTCCATCACCGCCTACGGCAAGCAGTGGGCGTGGGATTTCCAGTACAACGGCACCAAGGAAGACAATTCCGACGCCGTGTACTCCATGGGTGTGCAGGCCAAGGCCACGTCCGACGGCTACGACCTCCAGGACGTCCCGACCCTCTACCTGCCGGTGAACAAGACCGTGAAGATCGACCTCCGCTCGCGCGACGTCATCCACTCGTTCTGGATCATCGACTTCCTCTACAAAAAAGACATGTACATCGGTCGCGACAACGAGTGGTCTTTCACGCCCACCCGTGAAGGCACCTACGAGGGCAAGTGCGCGGAGCTCTGCGGTGAGTACCACTCCGCCATGCTCTTCAACGTCAAGGTCGTCAGCGAAGACGAGTACAACACCTACCTCGACTCGCTGCGCCGTGCCGGCGACGTGGGCGACATCAGCGACCTGTCGCGTCTTCAGAACCTGACGACGGCCGGTACCGAAGGGAACGAGTGATCATGGCCACGACGCTTCCGCTCCAGGGGACGGGCCCCTCGCGCCCGACGACTCTCCCGCCGCGTCAAGCCGCACTGCTCAGCACCACGCGTGTGGAGCAGAAGGGCAATCTGGTCGTCAAGTGGATCACCTCCACCGACCACAAGACCATCGGGTACATGTACCTGATCGCCTCCGTCATGTTCTTCATGCTCGGTGGCGTCATGGCGTTGATCATCCGCGCCGAGCTGTTCGAGCCCGGCATGCAGATCATCCCCACCAAAGAGCAGTACAACCAGCTGTTCACGATGCACGGCACGATCATGCTGCTCATGTTCGCGACGCCGCTGTTCGCGGGGTTCGCCAACGCGCTGCTGCCGCTGCAGATCGGTGCGCCCGACGTGGCCTTCCCGCGCTTGAACGCGTTCGCGTTCTGGCTGTTCCTCTTCGGCTCGACCATCGCCGTCTCCGGCTTCCTCACCCCGCAGGGTGCGGCCGGGTTCGGATGGTTCGCCTACCAGCCGCTCGCCAACGCCAGCTTCTCTCCGGGCGTAGGCGGAAACCTCTGGATGCTCGGTCTCGGCATCAGCGGTTTCGGCACGATCCTCGGCGCGGTCAACTTCATCACCACGGTGCTCACCATGCGTGCACCCGGTATGACCATGTGGCGCATGCCGATCTTCTCGTGGAACACGCTGATCACGAGCATCCTGATCCTGCTCGCGTTCCCCGTGTTGGCCGCCGCGATCTTCGCAGCCGCTGCCGACCGCGTGCTCGGCGCGCACATCTACAGCCCCGAGAACGGTGGCGTGCTCCTCTGGCAGCACCTCTTCTGGTTCTTCGGTCACCCCGAGGTCTACATCATCGCGCTGCCGTTCTTCGGCATCGTGTCCGAGATCTTCCCCGTCTTCAGCCGAAAGCCGATCTTCGGTTACAAGACGCTCGTGTACGCGACCATTGCGATCGCGGCCCTGTCCGTCGCGGTGTGGGCGCACCACATGTACGTCACCGGCGGTGTGCTGCTTCCGTTCTTCGCCCTCATGACGATGCTGATCGCCGTTCCGACCGGCGTGAAGATCTTCAACTGGATCGGAACGCTGTGGCGGGGCTCGGTCACGTTCGAGACCCCCATGGTCTTCGCCCTCGGCTTCCTCGTGTCGTTCGTGTTCGGTGGTCTGACCGGCGTCATCCTCGCCTCGCCCCCCCTCGACTTCCACCTCTCCGACTCCTACTTCGTCGTAGCGCACTTCCACTACGTCGTGTTCGGCACCGTGGTGTTCGCGATGTTCGCCGGCTTCTACTTCTGGTGGCCCAAGTGGACGGGCAAGATGCTCAACGAGCGTCTCGGCATGGTGCACTTCTGGATGCTGTTCATCGGCTTCCACATGACCTTCCTCATCCAGCACTGGCTGGGCGTCGACGGCATGGTCCGCCGCTACGCCGACTACGCAGCCGCCGACGGGTGGACCTGGGAGAACCAGCTCTCCACCGTGGGCTCGATGATCCTCGGCGCCTCGATGATTCCGTTCCTCCTGAACGTCTGGATCACCGCCCGCAAGGCACCGCGCGTCACGGTCGACGACCCGTGGGGGTACGGAGCGTCGCTGGAGTGGGCCACCTCCTGCCCGCCCCCGCGTCACAACTTCACCTCGATTCCTCGCATCCGTAGCGAGCGCCCTGCCTTCGACCTGAACCACCCCGAGGCCGGTATCCCGGTCGGTGTGGGGCCCGCGAAGGATGCACCCGAGGCGCCCGTGGTCGACTCCGCGGCCGGAGAGGTCAAGTAAGAATGCGTACCAACGTTGGACTCTGGTGGCTGCTGGCCGTCTTCGGTTTCCTGATCGCCGCCGTTTACACCGTCTGGAGCCTCCTCCAGCACGGTGGCGTCGAGTGGGTCGGCAGTGTCGCGCTCGTCTTCCTCGGCCTCATGTCGTCGATGATTGCGTTCTACATCTCGCGCGTCATGAAGGCGCAGCGCGGTGACCTGCCCGAAGACACCCTGACGGCTGACATCGACGACGGCGACCCCGAGATGGGCGAGTTCAGCCCGTGGTCGTGGTGGCCCATCGTGCTCGCGGCCTCCGCCGCCATCGCGGTGATCGGTCTCGCGGTCGGCAGCTGGCTCGTCCCCGTCGGCTTCGCGGTGTTCGTCATCGCCATCGTCGGCTGGGTGTACGAGTACTACCGCGGGTACTTCGCGCGCTGACCCCGTGCCCATTCGGCTGAACGCGGCCGCCGTCTCCGACGCCGGCTCCCACCGTCCCACCAATCAGGACGCCGCCTTCGCGGCGTCCTGGGGTGCGGCTGTGGCCGATGGCGTCGGGGGAGGGCCCTCCGGGGACCTTGCCTCCGCCGCTCTTCTGCACCGTCTCGTGGCGACGCGAGGTGGTGGAATGGATGCCGACGGCCTGCTCGTCCGCATCCGCGAAGCGAACTGGGACATCCGTGCCCACGTCGAGCGCGATCCTGCGCTGCAGGGCATGGCGACGACGTTCACTGGCATCTTCCTCAGCGTGAGCGGTGAGCTCCTGCTCGCTCACACCGGAGACTCGCGGGCCTATCTGCTCCGCGACGGCGAGTTCACACGCGAGACGCGTGACGACTCGTACGTTCAGGCGCTCGTCGACCACGGCATCATTCCCCCCGAGGCCGCTCAGGCACACCCGCGGCGCAATATCATCACCGCCTCTCTCGGTGGTGCCGAGGGAGATGTCGTTTCCGTCGCTGAACGTCCGCCGGTAGCCGGAGATCGTTGGGTCCTCTGCAGCGATGGCTTGACCGACTACGTGCCGGAGGCTGACGTCGCACGCCTTGTCGCTGAGTCATCAGACCCGCGCTCGGCTGCGGCCGCTGCCGTGGCTTTGGCACTCGAAGCTGGTACGCGTGATAACGTCACCGTCGTCGTGTGCGACGTCATCGACGACGATCAGACGGTGAGCAGCGATCCGGTGTTCTTCGGCTCCGCCGCCCGTTGGTTCGCCGAAGACGTCGAGACCGCCTGATCCGTTTCTCGACCGCGCATCCGGCTCGGCTCCAGGGTTCGTGATCTGCGTTCAGCGCGATGCCCGGGCGAACTCGTCCATCGCATCCTGAGCCAGCTGGGCGCTCCGCGGACCGCCGTGGCCGTCTTCCTCGACGATCTCAAGGCGAGAGCCCGGCCAGGCGCGGTGCAGCTTCCACGCGGTCAGCGACGGCCCGCTGATGTCGCGCCGCCCGTGGATGAGGACACCGGGGATGTCCGCGAGCTGCTCTGCGCGATCGAGGATGGCTGTGTCGCCGGGGAGGAAGCAGTCCCGCGCCCAGTAGTGGGTCACGAGGGTGGCGAAATTCAGCCGGTGCCGCTCATCGTCGTGCAACGGTCCCGGGGTTGAGAGGGGCCCGAGGGACATATGCGTCGCTTCCCACTCGTCCCACTGGTCGGCGGCTGTCTGACGCGCGGATGGGTCAGGGCCGGTGAGAAGTCGCGCGTATCCCTCGATCGTGCGCTCATCCCTACGCAGAAGCGAGCGGAGGCGCTCGTACGTTTCAGGGAAGACCGGGGCGATCCCGTCGGTGATCCAGTCGATCTCCCAGCGTCCTCCGGTGGTGACGGCGAAGTTGACGATCTCGCTGACGCGGTCGGGATGCTCGAGGGCGTACGCGAGTGCCAGGGTGGAACCCCATGACACCCCGTGCAGGAGCCAACGGTCGATGCCGAGGTGGACCCGCACCGCTTCGATATCCGCGAGCAGGTTGTCCATCGTCTGGTGCCGCAGGCTGGCGAGATCATCGGCGGCCCAGGGCTCGCTCCGCCCGCATCCTCGCTGGTCGATCCCGACGATGAGATGAAGGTCGGGATCGAAGCGGCGCCGGTACCCACCTTTGCCGAGCCCACCGCCGGGGCCGCCGTGCAGATACAGGGCCGGCCGCCCCCGCGGGTTTCCCGAGGTCTCCCAGTACACCCTGGCACCGTCCGGTCGCTCCACGAATCCGGAGGCGAACGGCTCGAGAGGAGGATGTTGCATGTCGCAAGCCTAACCGCGGGGCAGATCGCACTCGAGGATCAGGAGCGCACCACCATGACGGTCGGGTCGAAGACCCGTTCGCACGGCCCGTCGTCGTTCTCGGTGGGCTGGCCCTCGCGAACCCAGTACTCGTAGCCGCCGATCATTTCGCGCACGTCGTACCCGAGCTGCGCGAAAGCGAGCGCACCCTTCTGGCCGGCATTGCAGCCCGGGCTCCAGCAGTAGACCACCACAGGCGTGCCCGCCGGGATCTCGTGTGGAGCCCGTTCGGCGATTTCACGGTAGGGCATGTGGATGGCCCCGCAGACGCGTCCCTGCCCCCACGCGTCGTCGCCGCGCACGTCGACGAGTACCAGCTCGTGTCCGGACTTCTGGGCAGCGTAGACGTCGCTCGGGTCGGTCTCGAAGGCGAGACGGCGAGAGAAGTACTCAAGGGCGTCGCTCATGGCTCTCACGCTAGAGGCGCGGACGGAATGCGGAAAGACAGCGGATGCCACGCTCCTACGCTTCCCTGCCAGATGGCGTTGGCGGGGGAGCGGACCTCTGGGACGGCGTCGCGCGACACGCGCGCTCCCCGCGCACTGAGCACGGTTCGTCCCGGGCAGGAAACGCGAAACCCCGGTGCCGCGGCACCGGGGTTTCGTCGACGGGCGATTACTCGCTCTTATCGCCCTCCGGGCGGTTGCGCTCTTCGAGACCCTTAGGAGCCGGGATCTCGACCTCGGCACGCTCGCCCACCGCGTTGCGGGGTCGACCGTCCTCATCGGCGCGAGCGTTGGCTCCGGCGATCTCGTCGGCCTCCTCGTGGTCGATGTGATCGAGTTCGTGGTGCTGATGAGCGACCGCGGCGTCGAGCTCGGCCTGGGTGAGGGGAGCGAGCCGGTCCTCGAAGAACCAGCGCGAAACCGCACCACGGACGTTCTCGTACCAGGGGATCTCACCGTTGGCGTTGGGACGGACGACGAGGGGCTCGTACGTCTCGTTGTCGACCAGCTTCCAGCGCTCGTACTCGTCGACCGGCTGGTGGACCTCGATGTACTCGCCACCGGGGAGGCGGACGATGCGGCCGGACTCGTAGCCATGCAGGGCGATCTCGCGGTCCTTCTTCTGCAGCGCGATGCAGACGCGCTTCGCGATGAAGTAGGCGAGGATCGGGCCCAGGATCAGCAGGGCCTGCAGGACGTGGATGACACCTTCCATGGTGAGGTGGAAGTGCGTCGCGATGATGTCGGACGACGCGGCCGCCCACATCACGGCGTAGAACGTGACACCGGCCGCGCCGATCGCCGTGCGCGTCGCGGCATTGCGCGGACGCTGGGCGATGTGGTGCTCGCGCTTGTCGCCGGTCACCCACGCCTCGATGAAGGGGTACACCAGCACGAGAACGATGAAGAGACCCAGGACACCGACGGGGATGATGATGTTCCACGAGAAGGTGTGGTCCCAGAGCACGAACTCGAGGTGCGGCGGGATCAGACGGAGCATGCCGTCGGCGAAGCCGATGTACCAGTCGGGCTGCGTACCGGCGGACACCGGGGACGGGTCGTACGGACCGTAGTTCCAGATGGGGTTGATCGTCACCAGCGCGGCGATCAGAACGATCACACCGAACGTGATGAAGAAGAAGCCACCCATCTTGGAGGCGTACACCGGGAGCATCGGGTAGCCCACGACGTTGCTGTTCGTGCGGGCGGGCCCGGCGAACTGCGTGTGCTTGTTGATGATCATCAGCATGAGGTGCACGGCCAGCAGGGCCACGAGGATCGCGGGCAGCAGCAGGATGTGCAGCGTGTACAGGCGTCCGACGATCGCGGTACCGGGGAACTCGCCGCCGAAGAGCAGGAACGACGTCCAGGTGCCGATGATCGGCAGGCCCTTGATCATTCCGTCGATGATGCGCAGACCGTTACCGGAGAGCAGGTCGTCGGGGAGCGAGTAGCCGGTGAAGCCCTCGGCCATCGCGAGGATGAAGAGGATGAAGCCGACGACCCAGTTGAGCTCGCGGGGCTTGCGGAACGCACCGGTGAAGAAGACGCGGAGCATGTGGACGCCGATACCGGCGACGAACACGAGGGCGGCCCAGTGGTGGATCTGTCGGACGAGCAGGCCGCCGCGCAGGTCGAACGAGATGTGCAGAGCCGACTCCATGGCGGCCGACATCGCGATGCCGCGCATGGGCTCGTAGGCGCCGTTGTAGTGCGTTTCGACCATGGACGCCTGGAAGAAGAACGTCAGGAACGTGCCCGAGAGCAGCACGACCACGAAGCTCCACAGGGCGATCTCGCCGAGCATGAACGACCAGTGGTCGGGGAAGACCTTGCGGCCGAGCTCCTTGACGATGCCCGACATGCTCGTGCGCTCGTCCATGTAGTTCGCGACGGAGCCGACGAAACGGCCGCCGAGCGGCTTTCCGTCGCGTCCGCTCGTCGCCGGCGCACCCGCGTGCACTGCGGGTTCGGTGGTGACGTTCTCGGTGGGATGGGTACCGATGCTCATGAGCGCTCCCAGAAGCTGGGGCCGACGGGCTCGTGGAAGTCACTCTGCGCGACGAGGTAGCCCTCGGCGTCGACGGTGATGGGGAGCTGCGGCAGGGGACGGGCGGCCGGGCCGAAGATGACGGCCGCACCGTTGGCGACGTCGAACTGCGACTGGTGGCAGGGGCACAGGAGGTGGTGGGTCTGCTGCTCGTAGAGCGCGACGGGGCAACCGACGTGGGTGCAGACCTTCGAGTACGCGATGATGCCGTCGTACGACCAGTCCAGGTTGTTGGTCTCGGGGTTGAGCTGCTCGGGCTGCATGCGCATGAGCAGGACGATCGCCTTGGCCTTCTCTTCGAGGTAGCCCTCGTCATGGCCGAGTCCCGCGAGTTCTTCGGGGATGACGTGGAATGCGGAGCCGAGAGTGACGTCAGCCGCGCGGATCGGACGACCCGAGGGGTCGTGCGTCAGGCGCATGCCCTCTTTCCACATGGTGTGGCTGAGGAGCTTGACCGGGTCCTGGTCCTGCGGAGCCAGGCCGCGGAACAGCGTGATGCCGGGGATGACGGATGCGGCCAGAGCGGCGAACATCGAGTTGCGGATGATCTCGCGACGACCGAAGCCGGAGTCCTTGTTCGCCTCTTCGAAGACGTTGATCGCGCCCTCGCGCACCTCGTCGCGACCACGAGTGGCGTGGCGGTCCTCGATGTACTCCTTGTCGGACATGACCGACTTGCCCCAGTGAATGGTGCCGATGCCGATCGCGAGCAGCGCGAACGCGATGCCGAGCCCGATGAAGAGGTTGTTGTAGCGGATGTCGATCAGCGCGCCCGACTCGATCGGGAAGATCATGTAGGCGATGCTCGCCCAGATGCTCGCCGCAACCGAGAAGTAGAACAGCGTGTAGACCGTGCGAACCGCACGCTTCATCGACTGCGGGTCCTGGTCGGTCATGCGCTGACGGTGGCCGGGAAGGCCGGGGTTCTGTACGGCGTCGGGAACCGCGACGGCGAGCCCCGAGGTGGGCTTCCAGGAAGCCCTCTCGTGCTCGAGTGCGTCGTCCTCGTGTGCCATGGTGCTCCTCGTGCGTTTACGTAATGTCGAAGACGACGGTCAGTTGGACTTCGCCGTGATCCACACGGTCAGGGCGATGAGCGCTCCGATACCGAAGATCCAGATGAACAGGCCCTCAGAGACCGGGCCGAGCGAGCCGAGGGCGTAGCCGCCGGGGGACTCGTTCTTCTGCAGGTACATCAGGTACGAGATGACGTCGCGCTTGTCTTCGGGGGTCAGGTTCAGGTCGTTGAACACCGGCATGTTCTGCGGGCCGGTGACCATGGCCGCGTAGATGTTGACCGGCGAGACCGTGTGCAGGTCGGGGGCGTACTTGCCCTCGGTCAACGCTCCACCGGCGCCGGCCACGTTGTGGCACATGGCGCAGTTGATACGGAACAGCTCGGCGCCGTGAGAGAGGTCGCCCTGACCGTCGACGATGTCCTCGCTGGGGTAGCTGGGGCCGGGCGCAGAGGACTGCACGTAAGCGGCGATCGCGTTGATCTGCTCTTCGGTGAACTGCACCGGCTTGACCGGAGCCTGCGGCCCCTGCGCCTGCAGCGGCATACGACCGGTCGACACCTGGAAGTGCACCGACAGTTCTCCGACGCCGAAGAGGGACGGACCCTGCTGGCTGCCCTGCAGGTCGAGACCGTGGCACGTGGCGCAGTTGGCCTGGAAGAGCTTCTGCCCTTCTTCGACCGCCGACGCCGAGTTCGCCTCGCTCGTGGGGGTGCTGGAGGTGGCGGCCATCGCGGCCGATGCGCCGGCGTAGACGCCTCCGGTCAGGAGGAGTCCGATGCCGATGAGCGCGGCGGCGGCCAGGGGGCTACGACGCCCGGACGCCCGACGAGTCTTCTTCTCGCGTGCCATGTGGAGTACTGCTCTCTTACTTGAGGAAGTAGATGACGAAGAACAGGGCGATCCAGACGACGTCGACGAAGTGCCAGTAGTACGACACGACGATCGAGGTGGTCATCTCTTTCCGACCGAAGTTCTTCACGGCGTATGCACGACCGATCACGAGCAGGAAGGCGATGAGGCCACCCGTCACGTGCAGGGCGTGGAAGCCGGTGGTGATGTAGAAGGCCGAGGCGTAGGGGTTGGCGCTGATGGGCATGCCTTCGGCCACCAGGGTCGCGTACTCCCACACCTGACCCGACACGAACACCGCGCCGAGGATGAAGGTGAGGTAGAACCACTCCACCATTCCCCACTTCAGGAAGCCGGTGCGTCCGCCGGTGCGGTACGGCTGGTACCGCTCCGCGGCGAAGACGCCCATCTGGCAGGTGACCGAGGACAGCACGAGGATGATCGTGTTGACGGTCGCGAAGGGAACGTTCAGCAGCTGCGTCTCTTCGGCCCACAGAGAGGCCGACGTGCTGCGGAGAGTGAAGTAGATCGCGAACAGGCCGGCGAAGAACATGACCTCGCTGCCCAGCCACACGATGGTGCCCACGGCGACCGGGTCGGGCCGCTTCACGGCACGCACAGCCTGGGAATACGTCGCTGAGGTCGTCACCGTTCCATTATGCGCGATCCGGGAGCTCGATATTCCCATCCCCACCCTGCGATATTCCATCGTCGAGACTTAGGGAAGCCTCAGAATCTGCACATAAGCCCCGGTACGGAGGCTGTTTCATCGCCGGGTCCCGGGGGCCGCCGCGCGACACGCGTGTGGAAGGATCGTGACATGGCGGAACGCTTCACCTGGCCCGATCTCCTCTCGTCGCTGCTGGCCGGCACCGACCTCAGCGTGTCGGAGTCCACCTGGGCCATGCGCAAGGTCATGGCGGGGGAGGCGACACCGTCGCAACTCGGCGGATTCCTCATGGCGTTGCGGGCCAAAGGCGAGACGGTCGAGGAGATCGTCGGCTTCCGCGACGCGATCCTCGAAGCAGCGGTGCCGCTCCCGGTCCGCGCCGACGTCCTCGACATCGTGGGTACGGGCGGTGACCGCTATGGCACCGTGAACATATCGACGACGGCGGCCGTGGTGGCCGCGGCATCCGGAGTTCCCGTCGTCAAACACGGCAACCGCGCCGCGAGCTCCGCCTCGGGCTCGTCGGACGTGTTGTCGTCGCTGGGCATCGGGTTGACGCTCTCTCCCGAGAAGGTCGCCGAGATCCTCGACCGGACGGGAATCACCTTCGCCTTCGCCTCGGCGTTTCATCCGGGCTTCCGCCACGCGGCGGCCACCCGTTCGGAGCTCGGTGTGCCGACGGTGTTCAATTTCCTCGGTCCGCTCTGCAATCCCGCGCGTGCCGAGGCCAACGCGGTCGGCGTCGCGCACCTCGACCGCGTTCCACTCATCACGGGGGTCTTCCGCACGCGCGGGGCGACCGCCCTGGTGTTCCGCGGCGACGACGGTCTCGACGAGCTGACCACCACCGGGCACAGTCGTGTCTGGGAGATCAGCCGTGGCGACGTCCACGAGCACGATCTGGATCCCCGGGATCTCGGCATCCCTCTCGCCGACATGGACGACCTGCTGGGCGGGTCTCCCGATCACAACGCCGCCGTGGTGCGGCGGGTGCTCGGCGGCGACCGCGGGGCCGTGCGTGACATCGTGCTGCTGAACGCGGCGGCGGGGCTCGTGTCGTTCCGTCTGTTCCAGGATGCCGCGCAGGTGCAGCGGCCGATCCTCGAGCGGCTGGGTGAGGCCATGGCCGACGCGGCGGCGGCGATCGACGACGGCCGCGCATCGGCGAAGCTCGACGACTGGGTCGAGGCCTCGAAGGCGCTGGCGGAGTAGGCGTGGACCCGCTCGACGCGCTCACGGAGATCGCGTACCTGCTCGAGCGGGAGCGGTCCTCGCGGTACAAGTCGAAGGCGTTCCGCACGGCGGCCGCCGCGATCGAGGGGCTGAGCGACGCGCAGTTGCGGGATCCGTCGCTTCGTCGCCGCGCGGGCATCGGGGAGTCCACCTTCGCGGTCATCCAGCAGGCGCTGAGGGGCGAGGTGCCCGAACGCCTGGCGACGCTGCGCGCGGAGTCCGCCCCCACCGGAGGCGCGGAGCTGCGGGCGCAGCTGAAGGGCGATTTGCACAGCCACAGCGAATGGTCCGACGGACTGACGCCGATCGAGACCATGGTCGACGCGGCGCGCGGACTCGGTCACGAGTACCTCGCTCTCACCGATCACTCTCCGCGACTCACCGTCGCGAACGGACTCTCGCCCGAGCGGCTCCGCGCGCAGATGGACATCGTCCGTGGTCATCGGGTCGACGGGTTCACGCTCCTCAGCGGTATCGAGGTCGACATCCTCGACGACGGAGCCCTCGACCAGGAGGACGAGCTGCTGCGCGCGCTCGATGTGGTGGTGGCATCCGTTCATTCGAAACTGCGCATGGAGCGCGGGCCGATGACGAAACGGCTCGTCGCGGCGGCGAGCGACCCGCGGGTCGACGTCCTCGGGCACGTGACCGGCCGTCTCGTGGAGGGGGCGCGCGGAACACGACCTCCGTCGGAGTTCGATGCACGCGAGGTGTTCGCCGCGGCCGCGGCCTCGGGGGTGGCGGTGGAGATCAACTCGCGGCCCGAGCGGCAGGATCCGCCGGACGACCTGCTCGCCCTCGCGATCGACGCCGGGTGCCTCTTCTCGATCGATTCGGACGCGCACGCTCCCGGTCAGCTCTCGCTGCTGGACTTCGGTGCCGCGCGCGCCGAGGCTCTGCAGGTGCCCGTCGACCGGATCGTCACGACCTGGCCGCTCGAGCGCTTGCGCGCCTGGCTCGAGCGCGGTCGCTGAGACCGCTCAGGCGGGGAGGGCGGCCAGCGCCCTCGTCATCGACGACCCGAGGTTCCAGCGCTCGGCGAGTTCTTCGGCGGCGGACCGGTCCACGGGACCGAGGCGGTCGTCGAAGGGCTCGAGGTCGAGCTCGCGCGCGACACGCACCACGGTCGGGGCGACCTCGAGGTAGTCCGCGGCGGCGGCGATCTTCGCGCGCTGGGCGGGTGTTCCCGCGGTGCCCTCGAGGACCCCCGCGCGGATGCCATCGAGGTCGCCGCACGCGGTGAGCAGCGCCGCCGCGGACTTCTCTCCGATGCCCGACACGCCGGGCAGCCCGTCGGAGGGGTCGCCGCGCAGCACGGCGAAGTCGGCGTATTGCTTCGCGTGGACGCCGTACTTGGCGAAGACGGCCGCGTCGTCGACGAGTTCGAGAGTGCTCATCCCTCGAGCGGTGTAGACGATCCGGATGCCGCGATCGTCGTCGACCAGCTGGAAGAGGTCGCGGTCTCCGGTGACGATGTCGACCGGGACGTCGGAACGGGTGGCGAGGACTCCGATCACGTCGTCGGCCTCGTGCTCGGCCGCCCCCACCACCGGGATGCCGAGCACGGCCAATGCCTCGCGGATGAGGGGGATCTGCGCCTCGAGGGGGTCGGGCACCTCCTCGACGTCGGGTCCGGCCGAAACGGCTTCGACCACGCGGTGGGCCTTGTAGCTCGGCAACAGGTCGACGCGCCAGGCGGGGCGCCAATCGTCGTCCCAGCAGGCGACGAGACGCGAGGGCTCGTAAGCCGTCACGAGCTTCGCGATCATGTCGAGCAGCCCGCGCACGGCGTTCACCGAGGACCCGTCGGCCGCCTTGACCTTGTCGGGCACCCCGTAGAACGCGCGGAAATAGAGCGAGGCGGTGTCGAGGAGCATGAGGCGATCGGTCACGCTGTCGATCCTGGCACGCGGGATGGCCCGCTGACCTAGAGTGGCCGGATGTCCTTCGGCTCCGTCTCACGTCGTCCGGCACCGGATGCGACGTGTCCGTGCGGTCGCGCGCCGTTCGGCGAGTGTTGTGGACCGATCCTGGACGGTGCGACCGCTCCGAGCGCCGAGCGGTTGATGCGGTCTCGATACACCGCCTTCTCGGTCGGCGATGCGGTTCACCTCGCCCGGTCATGGCATCCGCGCACCCGCCCCGACGACATCACCGTCGACGACGGCACGGAGTGGACGGGGCTCGTGATCGAGGATGCGTCCGAGGACGGGGACGCCGCGACCGTGGCGTTCCGCGCCGCCTGGCGGCACGGCCGTGAGCGCGGCGAGGTGCGCGAACGCAGCCGGTTCTCCCGGCGTGGCGGGCGCTGGGTCTACGTGGACGGCGACATCGACTGAGTCGGGGCGGCTCGCCGAAGCCGTCAACCCCGCGGGCGATGTCGGGGGTCGTGCGTAGGGTCGGTCGCGGATCCTCGGCGAAAGGACACGGATGATCCCCGACGACCAGCGCGATCTTCTCGAGAACGCGAATTACGGCAGCCTCGGCACCGTCCGTCCCGACGGCACGGTGCAGGTCAACCCGATGTGGTTCGAGTTCGACGGTGAGCATGTGCTCTTCACGCACACCACGACGCGTCAGAAGTTCCGCAATCTGCAGCGGAACCCCTCGATGAGCCTGATGGTGTTCGACCCCGAACGCCCGTACCGGTACATCGAGGTGCGCGGGCGCCTCGTCGCGGCGGAACCCGACCCGACGGGGGCGTTCTACGTCCGCCTCGGACAGCGTTACGGCAACGCCCAGCAGGAGGCGCCGCCGGACAGCGCCGACCGAGTGATCCTGAAGATGTCGATCGACAAAGTAGGAGGACAGTGACATGGAACACATCGTGATCATCGGAGGGCACGGCAAGGTGGCCCTCCACCTGGCTCGGCTGCTCGCCGACCGGGGCGACGAGGCGACGTCGGTCATCCGCAAGACGGAGCAGTCGTCCGACGTCGAGAAGGCGGGCGGCACGCCGCTCGTGCTCGACGTCGAGAAGGCCGATGTCGACGAGATGGCCGAGGCCTTCTCGGGAGCCGACGCGGTGGTCTGGTCGGCGGGAGCGGGCGGCGGCAGCGCCGAGCGCACCTATGCGGTCGACCGCGATGCCGCGCAACGAGCGATCGACGCGGCCTCGAAGGCCGGCGTCCGGCGCTTCGTCATGGTGTCGTGGATCGGCTCGACGCCGGAGCACGGCATCGACCCGGACGACTCCTTCTTCGCCTACGCCGACGCGAAGCTCGCCGCCGACGACCATCTCCGCTCCAGCGATCTGGACTGGACCATTCTGGGTCCCGGGACGCTCACGACGGACGAGCCCACCGGCCGCATCACCACCGCGCCCCAGGGCAAGGCGGAGGTCTCTCGTGCGGACGTGGCGGCCGTCGTCGCCGCGGTGCTCGTGCAGCCCGCCTCGGTGGGGCGGTTCATCCGTTTCGGCGCGGGTGAGACGCTCATCGCCGAGGCCATCGTGGCCGATGCCGGTCGTTCGGAGGGGGGACAGGCATGAGCGCCCTGAGCGAAAGGGCCGAGTCCTTTGCGAAGCTGCACACCGCCCCCGAGATCCTGCGGGTCGTGAACGTGTGGGACGTCGTCTCGGCCCGCGCGATCGCGGCCCTGCCCGAGACCCGGGCCCTCGCCACGGCCGGACACTCGATCGCCGCGACCTTCGGGTACGAGGACGGAGAGAACATCCCGCTCGAGGTGATGCTCGACATGGTGGGGCGTATCGTCGCCGCGGTGGACGTGCCGGTGACGGCCGACCTCGACGCCGGCTTCGGCGACCCGGGCGAGACGACGCGTCGCGCGATCGGGGTGGGCGTCGTCGGCGCGAACGTCGAGGACCGGGTCAAGCCGTTCGATGAGGCGGTGGCCGCGGTCGAGGCCGTGATCGCGGCGGGTGAGGCCGAGGGCGTCCCCTTCGTGCTCAACGCGCGCACCGACGTCTTCGTCAAGGGTGGCGATCGTCCACTCGACGACAAGATCGCGGATGCGGTGAAGCGCGGCCGCGCCTTCCTCGACGCCGGAGCGACCTCGGTGTTCGTTCCCGGTCTGCTCGACGCCGAGACAACCCGTCGACTGGTCGAGGGGCTCGGAGACCAGCGGTTGAGTGTCATCGGCTTCCCCGGAGCACTGTCAGCCGGAGAATACGAGAAGCTCGGCGTCGCTCGGATCTCGTACGGCCCGCTCACGCAGCGCGTCGCCCTGACCGCGCTGCAGGACCTCGCCATCGACCTCTACGGCGACGGGGTCATTCCGTCGTCGGTGCGCGAACTCAACTGACGAGAGGGTCGGGGCGTCACTCGCCCCGCGTGGCGTCCCGGCCCTCTCCGGGTGTTCGCGGGCTCAGTCCTCGTCGGTCGGTCCCTCGTCGTCGACGACGATCACGCCGTCGGGAACGGGGTCGCCGAGCAACGGCTCGGCCGCGAGGGTGAGGTCGATCGTGGCGCGCAAGAGGCCGCCGAGAGTCATCGACCGCAGCAGCTCCATCTGGTCGAGCTCTCCGAGCGGGGCGATCGCCGCGACCTGCCATGCGCGGGGGAGCGGCTCCTCCGCCAGCTCCACCTCGGGATCCCACCGCGTTCCGCCGAACAGTTGCGCGCGGCCGAGCACGCGACGCACGATTCGCTCGGCTTCCTCGAGGAGGGGGAGAAGAGCATCGTTCCACTCGAGGTCGGGAAGCGCGCGTATGTCGGCCCTCGGGTAGGGGTCGTCGTCGAGCCACGCGACGATCTCGAAACGTTCGGTTCCCCGCGCGACGATCTGCATCTGGCCGGCCTGCGGAACCACCTGGCTGAGCTGCGCCATCGTGCCGAGGGGGAAGCGCTGATCCCCGCCACCGGTCTCGCTGCCACGCTCGATGAGGACGACGCCGAAGGCGGGATCCGTCTCATCGAGCAGGCGTCCGAGCATGACGAGATAACGCTCCTCGAAGATCCGCAACGCGAGGGGCGTGTGCGGGAAGAGCACGGCCCCGAGGGGGAACATCGCGGTACCCATGTCCTCAGTCAACCAGGGGAGGACCGACCCGGGGGCGAGTGGGCGCGATCAGCGAGAGAGTTCCCAGGTGGAGGTCACTCGTGCTCGTCGCGCAGCGTCTGGTGGACGCGGTGGAGGTCCATCAGCAGGGAGCCCACGAGCACCCAGTGCGCGGTCGACGGCGTTCGGATCTGCAGGGGACGCGTCAGGGCCGGCTCCTCGTCGACCGCGCGCTCGGGGCCCGCGTCGAGGGCGAAGGCCAGTCGCACGTCGTGCGCGGCGCGATGCAACTGCTCGGCGATCGCGCGGACGGCGGGTTCGTCGGCGATCGTCTGCTCGTAGCCGTCGTAGACCGCGCGGGTCATCCCGATGGTCTGCGTGACGACGGGGCTGAAGCGGTCGACGAGTGCATCCATCTCCGCGAGGTCGGTGCGGTGTCGGCCGCTGCGGGGGTTCAGCGCCAGCGAGTCGGCTCCGTCGCGGATCGCGTCGGCTGCGGCATCCCGAACCGGACGGAGAAGGCGTGCTTCGAGGAGAAGTCCCTCGAGAGAGGCCGGCGTCTGCGGAGTTTCGAGGGCATCGGCGAGACGCTCGAGCGCCGCGGCGAGTTCGCGACCGAGGACGTCGACCTTCGTCCGAGCGGGGGGAACGAGCACGGGAGGCACGAGGACGGCGTTCACGACGATGCCGATGGCCGCGCCGATGAGGGTCTCGAGCACGCGGTCGAGGGCGTAGTTCGGGGTCGCCGTGCCCAGGGCGAGCACGAGCAGGGCGCTGATGGCGATCTGATTGGTCGCTCCGGGGGAGATGCGCGCGGCCCATGCCACCAGGAGCGCCACCCCGGCGGAGAGCAGCGCCACCCAGGGCTGCGACCCGAAAACCAGACCGAGCAGAGCCGCGATGAGGACGCCGACGATCACGCCCACACTGCGCTCGACCGCCCGGGTGAAGGACTGATTGATGCTCGGCTGCACCACCAGCAGCGCGGCGATGGCGGCGAAAATCGGCGGAGGACCCTGCACGAGCCACCCGGCGAGCAGCCACGCGGCGACGATCGCGATGGCCGACTTGGCAACCTGGAGCAGGGGCACACGGCGCGGGGCGCGGAAGGTGAGACTGTCGCGCATGGCGCGGGCAGAGGGAACGCGCACGCTCACTCCCGCGGGCCGACGATGTCGTTCGCGTTGTCGGCCACCCAGCCCATGAGGGGGATGACGTGCGTCATGAGGTCGTGTCCGAGGTCGGTCAGCGCGTACTCGACGCGCGGCGGCACTTCGGGGTAGGCGGTGCGCAGGACCAAGCCGTCGGCCTCGAGCGTCTTCAGCGTGCTCGCGAGCATCTTCTCGCTGATCCCGTCGATGTTGCGCCGCAGAGCTCCCCATCGCTGGGTGCCGTCCGAGAGCGTGAGAAGCACGAGGATGCCCCACTTGCCCATCACGTGATCCAGGACCGTGCGGGTCGGGCACCCGTCGGCGAAGATTCCGGGGTGTTCGGCGCGCATCGACGCAAGACTGACGCTCATGTGAGTACCTAACCACAAAGTGGGTACCGGCATTTCGGAATGTTGAGGTCGACGGGGCGTTGAGCCCCACGAACCCATCGAAAGGATTCCACCATGACCCTCCTCGTCACCGCCGCTTCCGGTCACCTCGGTCGCCTCGTCATCGACGCTCTGCTCGAGCGCGACGTTCCCGCATCCGACATCGTGGCGGGCGTGCGTACGCCCGCCAGGGTCGACGACCTCGCGGCCCGCGGAATCCGCGTCGCCGAGCTCGACTACGCCCGCCCCGAGACCTTCGCCCCCGCTCTCGCGGGCGTGACGCGCGTGCTGCTCATCTCGGGCACCGACGCCGACCGCGTCGCTCAGCACCGCGCCGTCGTCGAGGCCGTCCGCGCCGCCGGCATCGAGCGTCTCGTGTACACCAGCGCTCCGCGCGTCGACGAGGTCGATTACGCCCTCGGCGCCGACCACAAGGCCACCGAGCAGGCCATTGCGGACTCGGGAGTGAGCGCCACGATCCTGCGCCACAACTGGTACACCGAGAACTACCTCGACACCGTCGCGCGTGCAGCAGACACCGGCGAGATCGTCGCGGCGACCGGCGATGCCCGCGTGGCGAGCGCGAGCCGTCGCGACTATGCCGAAGCGGCGGCGATCGCCCTGACCACCGACGAGCTGGCCGGTCGGACCGTCGAGGTCGGTGGCGACGTCGCATGGACCTACGACGAACTCGCCGCGGCCGCGTCCGAGGTGCTCGGCCGACCGGTGACCTACACGCGCGTCTCGGTCGAGCAACTGACGGAGGGGCTGAAGGCGGCGGGACTGGATGCCGGCACCGCGGCGTTCGTGGCCGGGATCGACGACGCGATCGCCCGCGGCGCGCTGGGCACGACCGACGGCTCGCTGTCGCGCATCATCGGTCGCCCCACCACCCCGCTGGCCGAGGGCCTGCGTCAGGGTCTCGCCGCGCGCTGAGCGCTCGCGTCGCGACGTCCAGGCTGAGGGTCCGGTGCGCCTCATGAGAGGCGTGCCGGACCCTCTGCGGCGAGGGCGGTGATGCGCCGCTGGCGCATCGCGAGGAACAGAGGGAAGGTGAACGCGAAAGCGGTCACCCCCGAGAGCACGACGTACAGCCACACGAAGCGCATGCCGAGCCGTCGCCCCTCGACGATCACGAAGATGCTCCCCGCGACCGCGACGACGAGCAGGTCGACGGTGATCGACGACACCGCCGGTCCGCTGGACACGAGATCGCCGAGGAAGTCCCGCATCTGCACGATCGCGAAGACGTTGAAGGTCCACGTGCCCACGAGACCGGCGAGGGCCAGCACGAGGAAGGCCGCGGCGGTGGGGGTCCAGTGTCGTCGGAGTGCGCTCATGAGCCGATCCTCCCGCAGCCCGCATGTCGGCGGTGGGGGCTAGCGTCGAAGGATGGATGCCACGACGGCGACGCGCATGCTCGACGACCGCGAGCGCGAGGTGGAGCACCGCCTCTCGCGCTTGCGAGACGATGAAGCGAGCCTGCGGCACGACCGTGCCGATGCCACGGCCGACGATGAGCACGACCCCGAGGGCTCGACGCTGTCGGGGGAGTGGGCCCAGGTCGATGCCCTCCGCCGGGGCGCCGAAGCGGAGCAGGCCGAGATCGCCGCGGCGCGCGAGCGAGTGGCATCCGGGACGTTCGGCGTGTGCGAGAACTGCGAGCAGCCGATCGCCGACGCCCGGCTCGAGGTGCTCCCATTCGCGCGCCGCTGCATCGCGTGCGCGGCGTGAGCTCCGGGTCGCGGCTGAAGAAGCGAGGGGCAGGCGGCGCTTAGGCTCGACGCATGGAACCCGTCCTCATCGCGCTGCTGTTCGCCAACGCCGTCTTCAACGTCGTCGTCTGGCCGCGTTTCTACGTGCGAGTCGCGAAAGACCCCCGCGCCAAGAACGCCGCGGGCAAGGCCACACCGTTCCTCATCGTGCACACGGTGCTCATCGGTCTGGCCCTCGTGCTCGCGGTCGCGTCGGTGATCGCCGCGATCGCCGCTCTCGTCAGCTGATCCCGGGCGCCCAGGCGCCCGGGAGGTGCCCGCGGTAGACTCATAGCGCGGGATTTCCCGCCGCACTCTGTGCAACTACCTACCGGTCCGGCAAGGCGGCACGTTCCATCGCCCCTCCCTGGAGACCCGCTACATGACCGCGCCCGCCGTCGACCATCGGCCCCTGATCCACCACACCGGCTTCTGGTATTTCCCGGTCGCCTTCGTGGCTCGGTTGCCGTTCGCGATGATGACCGTCGGCGTCCTCGCCCTCGTCGTCGCGCTGCGCGGTTCGGTCGCCCTTGGCGGGTTGACCTCCGCGGCCGTGGGTCTCGGCGTCGTCGTCGCGGGCCCCGTGCTCGGTGACCTCGCCGACAGGTACGGGCAGCGTCGCGTGCTCGTGCCGGTGGGGCTGGCCAACGGCATCCTGCTGGCGGTCTTCCCCCTCGTGGTGGAATTCGCGACCTCCGACGCCCTGCTGCTCGGAGCGGCCGTGGCGATCGGCCTGACCGGTCCTCAGACCGCGGCGATGTCGCGCAGTCGCGTGATGGCGCTCATCGGTCTGCGCGTGCACCCCGAGCGGCGCGACCGGACATTCTCGCGCGCCATGGCCTACGAGTCGGCGGCCGACGAGACCGCCTTCGTCATCGGGCCGTTCGTGGTCGGTGTGCTGGCGGCGGTGATCGCTCCCTGGGCGCCGATCGCGGGGGCCGCGATCCTGAGCTTCGTCTTCGTGACCGCCTTCGCCCTGCACCCCACCGGCCGCGCTGTCCCCGAGCGCTCGGAGCGCACCGCGATGGCGCCGATGCGCGAGGTGATGCACCCGCGCATGCTCGTGCTCGTGGCCGCCGTGTTCGGCGTCGGTCTGTTCTTCGGCTCCACTCTCACCTCGTTGACGGCGTTCATGGAGGCGCAGGGGGCGCCCGAGGCGGGTGCGCTGCTGTACGGCGTGATGGGCGTGGGTTCCGCGGTGCTGGCCCTCGCCGTCGCCCTCGTGCCCGAGCGTTTCCCGTTGCGCTGGCGCCTCGTGCTGTTCGCCAGCGTGCTGACGGCCTCCGCCGGGGCGTACTCGGTCGGCGGATCCGTGCCGACCGTGACCCTCGTGCTGTGCCTCATGGGCATCGGGGTCGGCCCGGCTCTCGTCACGCTCTTCAGCCTCGCCGGACACCGCGCGCCGCGCGGCCGGTCGGCCTCGACGATGACGATCCTCGCCTCGGCGCTGACTCTCGCGCAGGCGCTGTCGTCGGCCGTGGCCGGGGCGGTGGCCGAGAACGTGTCCGTCGGCACCGCGATGCTCTTCCCCGCCGGAGCCGCGCTCCTCGTGCTCGCCATGGCGGCGGTGAACGCCGCGGCCGCACCGCGGTGGGACCGGGCGTTCCCCGCCGCCGGTCTCAGCGCGGCAGCGGGTAGCGTCGCCGCAGCAGCAGACGCTGGCACAGCGTCCACGCGGTCGTCACGGTGAGGTAGAGCCCGGCCGCCAGCGGCACGAACAGTGCCACGCCGGCCGTCGTGAACGGCAGGATGCCGACCATCCCCGTCGTCCACGCGGGAGCCGAGGGATCGACCGCGGGGCGCAGCAGCCGACGCGTCAACTCGGCGACGCCGGCGATCACGGCGACGAGCACCGCGAAGACGGCGAGGGTCGTGGCATCCGCCGTCCCCGTCGACAGGGCGCCGACGAGACTCCGGCCGAGCGGAGCGCCCAGGACGTCGTATTCGAGCAGGGTGTTGACGTGTCCGCCGACCTGCGGGTGCAGGAACACCGCGTAGAGCAGTCCGACGACGGGCGCCTGCGCCAGGACGGGCAGGCATCCGGCGAAGGGCGAGGCGCCCTCGTCGCGGTACAGCTGCATCGTCTCGCGCTGCAGGCGTTCGCGGTTCTTGGCCCACCGCTTCTGCAGGGTGCGAAGCCGCGGAGCGAGGCGGGCCCGCGTCTGCTCGGCGCGCGCCTGCGACACTCCGACGGGGACGAGCAGCACCCGCACCGCCAGCGTCACGACGACGACGGCGACAGCGGCGGCGAGACCCCCGGTGAGGGGTTCGAGGAACGAGATGAGAGCGAGCAGAGCGCGCGTCGTCAGGTCGAGCAGGAGGGCGAGGGGCGGAAAGGCGAAGAGGTCCACGGGGCATCCCATCAGAGCGAGTGATCACGGGCTGATCGGTCGCGGGGCGCACCGACGGCGCGTGGGCGACCGGCGTCGCGGTCACCGCCGAACCGTCGCCGAGGCGACGAGGCAGGAGCTACGCGACGCGGGTCACGAGCCCCGGCGCTCGAGGGCGCGGGTGACCCGCGGCGTCGGGATCGCTCTGGGGAAGGGATGCCGAGGGGTCGATCGGCCGTGCGGACGGCGGCGGTGTCGCGGCGACGAGCGCCGGTGCCACGACGAGGACGATCACGGCGGTCAGCACGACGGCCGCGGCGAGAACCACCGCCAGCAGGGGCGCGCCGCCGCCGGGGGTCAGCGCGAGCTCGGCCGTGGACAGGAGCAGGTTGAACGCGGCGATCAGCGATGCGATCACGAACTCACCCCCTCCGGTTGAACACCCACGGTAGCAGCGCGGGTGTCGCTACGCTGTCGCCATGACCACCCTCGTCCTCACCGTCGTCGGCGACGATCGCGCGGGCCTCGTGTCCGCGGTCGCCGACATCGTCGACGCCCACGGCGGCAACTGGGAGAACAGCGAGCTCGCCGAACTCGCGGGGGCCTTCGCCGGGATCATCGAGGTCTCGGTCGCCGCCGAACGCGCCGACGCGGTGCGTATGGCGCTCGAAGGACTCGCTGGCACGCTCACCGTCACCGTTCACGCGGGATCGGGATCGGGATCGGCCGGGCCGGCGGGGCGTACCGTCACGTTCGACGTGGTCGGCAACGACCGCCCCGGGATCGTACGCGAGGTCTCGGCCGCCCTCGGCGCGCACGGCGCGAGCATCGAACGCATGTCGACCCAGACGACGGATGCCGCGATGGCGGGCGGACGCCTGTTCGAGGCGTCGATCACCGCGACGGTGGAACCCGACGTCTCCGTCGACGACCTCGTGGCGCAGCTCGAGCGCCTCGCGACCGAGATCCAGGTCGACGTCACGCTCGCGGACTGAGTTCTGCGGGTCCGAGGCCGCAGCTCGACGCGCCCGGGGGTTTCCACGGAGCGGGAAGGGAGCCGCGGGCCTGCGCATGCCGCGTCTGACGCGAGCGCAGACGCTCGGCTTCAGGCCCGCCGCGACCGCGACGCGAGGCGGGCGATCGCGCGCCACCCCAGTAGCAGGACCGCCAGCGTGATCGTGGCGACGATGACGAACGCCACCGCGACCCCCTGACCGCTGAGCGCGCGCAGCACCATGCCCAGGGCCACGGTGATGGCCCACACGGGCAGGCCCGTCTTGACGACGGCGACCGGGCGTCGCCAGGCGCGCGTCGCCAGCCAGCCGACGAGCAGCGCCACCGCGAACGGCCAGGCGGTGGTGGCGAGCCCCGAACCGAACGGACCCAACACGTCGCCGTCATGGGTCGCCCGGCCGATCGCGGCGAAGACGACGACGAGCACGACGTCGATGATCAGGGCGAGCACGGGGAAACGGCGCGAAGGGGACACGCTCCCATTGTCCCGCGCGCCGGCGGGCCTATCGTCCGCGTATCGCGAGACCGAGACACCGGGGCAACAGCTCGGTCGATGGGATGGATCCTTCCGAACCTGGAGGCCGCATGTCCGCTCGTTCCATCTTCACCCCCGCGCGCGTGCTGACCGCGGGGGCCGTGCTCGCCGCCGTCGCCGCGCTGACCCTCGCGCCTCGCGCGATCGCGTGGCCGGCCCGCACCCTCGTCCTCGACGCGCTCGATCACCTGCCGCCGTCGTGGAGCGCGCTCGTGCTCGGCGCGGGCGCCGACGTCGCCCTCAACATCGCGTTCTTCGTGCCCCTCGGTGCCGCGATCGCATTGCTGCTGCCGTTGCGGTGGGCGCCGGCATCCCTCCTGCTGTGTGCACTCGTGTCGCTCGCGGTCGAGGCGCTGCAGGCGGGGATCCCCGGTCGGGTTCCGGATGCCGAGGACGTGGTGTCGAACACGATCGGCGCCGCGATCGGGACGGTCGTCGTCATCGCTGTTCGCGTGACGGCGCGGGGAGCGGGGCGCCGCTGATCCTCCGTCAGCGCGGCAGGCGCAGTCGGGCGTGCAGACCGCCGCCCTCTCGCGGCCACAGCTCGAGGCGGCCGCGGTGCGCGCGGGCGATCGAGGCCACGATCGCGAGCCCGAGTCCCGTGCCGTCGGCGCGCCCGCGCGTGCGGCCGGTCCCGCGCACGAAGGGCTCGGGGAGGGTGGCCACGAGCTCGCGGGAGAGCTCCTCGCCGCTGTTGACGACGTCGACGATCACCTCGTCGAGCTCGCCGCTCACCGCGACGCGCACCCAGCCGTTCTCGACGTTGTGCACGAGGGCGTTGCGAACCAGGTTCGTCACCGCCTGGTGCACGAGCGTCTCGTCGAGCCGTGCGATCCCGCCCGAAGCTCCGGCCAGCGCCAGGTCGAGACCCGCGACGCCGCCCTCGGCCTCGGCCAGCACGGTCGCGACGAGGTCGTCGATTCCCGTCGGCTCGGGAGACAGAGCGCCACCGCGCGTCGATCGGGCGAGGGCGAGCAGTGCCTCGGTCAGACGGATCGCGCGCTCGTTCGTGAGGTCGAGGCGATGGAGGAGCCGCTCCAGGTCGACGCCCGCGGGGTCGGCCCGGGCCACCTCGAGGAGCGTGCGCATCGTCGCGTGCGGCGTGCGCAGTTCGTGGGACGCGTTGGCGGCGAACCGTCTCTGCTCGTCCAGCGTCTCCTCGACGCGGGCGAGCATCGCGTCGAAGGTGTCGGCGAGGTCGGTGAGTTCGTCGCGGCGCCCCGGCAGGTCGACGCGGTGCGCGAGATCGCCGTCGCGCACCGCACGGGCGGCATCCGTGATCCGATGAAGCGGGCGCAGCATGAGCCCCGAGACGATCCAGCCGCCGCCGAGGCCGACCACCGCGAGAGCGCCGACGGCGAACCACGCGTACCGGACGAACACCTCGGTGAGGTCGCGGCGCCGCGGGGTGAAGATGCCGCTCTCGGAGTAGAGGTTGCCCTCGGGAAGGAACCGCAGGACCAGGAACCCGACCACGAACACCGCGATCCCCACGATCACGACGAAACCGGCGTAGCTCAGGGTCAACTTGAGGCGCACCGAGAGCCCGGGGGCGCGTTCACGCATCGGCGGGGCCCATGCGGTAGCCGACGCCCGCGACCGTCTGGATGAGCCACGGCTCGCCGAGGCGCTTACGCAGCGTCGAGATCGTGATGCGCACGGCGTTGGTGAACGGGTCGGCGTTCTCGTCCCACGCGCGCTCGAGCAGGCTCTCTGCGCTGACCACCCCGCCGCCCGCATCCATGAGCACCTGGAGCACCGCGAACTGCTTACGGGTCAGCGACACGTAGCGCCCGTCGCGATAGACCTCGCGGCGGAAGGGATCGAGCCGGATGCCGTGCTGCTCGAGCACCGGCGGGGTCGAGGCCGCCGGGCGACGCGCGAGGGCGCGCAGGCGCATCACCAGCTCACGCAGGACGAACGGCTTCGTCAGGTAGTCGTCGGCGCCGCTCTCGAAGCCGCGGGCCTTGTCGTCGAGCCGGTCGGCGGCCGTGAGCATGAGCACCCGCGGGGCGGCGGCTTGCGCGCTCAGATGGCGGGCGATCTCGTCGCCGTCCGGACCGGGGATGTCGCGGTCCAGCACCACCACGTCGTAGGCGGTGTAGCCGAGCACCTCGAGAGCCGTGTCGCCGTCGCCGGCGATGTCGGCCGCGATCGCCTCGAGACGGAGCCCGTCGCGGATGGCCTCGGCGAGGAAGGGTTCGTCCTCGACGATCAGCACGCGCATCCCGTCATCGTAGGCGGGGACGTGTATCGCGGACGTATGCGCGGGTGCGACGTTCGGTCGCCCGGTCACCGAGACCCGTGGGTAGCGTGGGGGCATGGCGACCCGACTGCTCCTCGTGGCCGATACGCACGTGCCGAAGCGGGCGCGCGCTCTGCCCGCGGCGGTGCGCGAGGCGGCATCCCGGGCCGATCTGATCGTGCACGCGGGCGACTGGGTGAGCGCGAGCGTGCTCGACGACCTCGAGAGGCTCGGTCCGGTGCTGGGCGTCTGGGGCAACAACGATGGCGACGACCTGCGTTCGCGGCTGCCCGAGATCGCACGCGCCGAGTTCGAGGGGGTGCGCGTCGCCGTCGTCCACGAGACGGGGACGTCGGCCGGGCGAGAGAAGCGGATGGATGCCGCCTTCCCCGACGTCGACCTGCTGGTGTTCGGGCATAGCCACATCCCGTGGGACTCCGTCACCCCGAACGGTCTGCGCCTTCTCAATCCGGGTTCGCCGACCGACCGCCGCCGTCAGCCCGCGTGCACCCTGATGACCGCGACCCTCTCTACCGGCGAGATTCGCGACGTGGTGCTGCACGAGGTCTCACGCGACTGAGCTATCGACTCGGGGGTATCGCCGTCGTATGGTCCCCGCCATACGGCCCGGCAACGCGGGCCCGGCTCGAATGGGGGCATGGCATCTTCGGCATCCCGCACTCGATCCCCCTCCCGCGGCCGTATCGCATTCGTCGCTGTCGCGGTCGGTCTCGCCGTCGTCCTCACCGCGGTCGCGGCAGTGCTCGCGATGAGCACGGCGTCGTCGTTGTCGGCCGGGCTGAGCGCGCACGCGCCGTTCTCGCCGACCGAGGCCGAGGGGATGATCCCCGCCGAGGCGGCGCTGACGGTCGACGACGATCAGCACCCCGCGATGACCGGGCTCGACGGTGAGCTGCGCGATGCTCTGCGCTCGGCCCAGCGGGCCGCTGAGGTCGACGGGATCGTCTTCGACGTCACCAGCGGATGGCGCAGCGCCGACTACCAGCGGTGGCTGCTGGGGGATGCGATCCGCACCTACGGCTCCGAAGCGATCGCGCGACAGTACGTCGCCTCGCCCGGGGGGTCGAGTCATGTCACCGGTCACGCCGTCGACATCGGCTCGCTCGACGCGCAGCTGTGGATCATCGATCACGGACGTGAGTGGGGTCTGTGTCAGACCTACGCCAATGAGCGGTGGCACTTCGAGAAGGCCACGGACGCCGGAGGAGAATGCCCCGCGCCGATGGCGGACGCGCGCGGGTGAACGACGACGGCGCCGCCCCGGAGGGGACGGCGCCGTCGTCGGGATGCCTACTCGACGTTGAGCTGACGCGTCGGAGAGGTCAGCGGGCAGTCGAAGGGGTCGCGGGCGGCCAGGCCGACCCGGTTGAGGTACGCGATGACGATGCCGTACGACTGCAACAGCGTGGTCTCGACGTAGGGCACGTTCAGGGTGGCGCAGTGTTCGCGCACGATGACACGGGCCCTGCTGAGGTGCGTTCGCGGCATGTTCGGGAACAGGTGGTGCTCGATCTGGTAGTTCAGCCCGCCCATGAGCCACGTGGCCCACCAGCCGCCGGAGATGTTGCGCGAGGTGCGCACCTGCTTGCTGAAGAAGTCGAGCTTCGCGCCGGGCGCAATGATCGGCATGCCCTTGTGGTTGGGAGCGAACGACGCTCCCATGTAGATGCCGAAGACCGCCACCGAGACGCCGAAGAAGGCGAAGGCGAGCCCCACGGGCAGGAAGATGAAGATCGGCGCGATGAAGAGCGCGTGCCGCAGCGTCAGCAGGGCGATCTCGACCCAGCGCCCCTTGACCTCGCCGCGCGAGAAAAGGTGTCGGAAGGCCAGGACGTACAGGTTGATGCCCTCGAACGCCAGCAGTGGGAAGAACAGGTACCCCTGACGTCGGGTGATCCAGCGTTGGATACCGCGGGCTTTGGCGGCGTCGACGTCGAGGAACGAGATCGTGTCGATCTCGATATCGGGGTCTTTGTCCACCCGGTTCGGATTCGCGTGGTGGCGCGTGTGCTTCGACGCCCACCACGAACGGCTCATGCCCACGATGCCGTTGCCGATGAGCAGGCCCAGGCGGTCGTTGGCGGGTCCCGAGGCGAAGATCTGCCGGTGCGCGGCCTCGTGGGCGAGGAAGGCGACCTGCGTGAACAGGATGCCGAGGACCGCTGCGACGATCAGCTGGAACCAGCTGTCGCCGAGGAGGATGAAGCCGGTCACGCACCCGGCGAAGCCGAGCACGATGGCGCCGGCGACGACGGAGTAGAACACCGGAGTGCGAACGAGCAGTCCGCTCTCACGGACGACCTGAGACAGCTCTGTGTAGGCCTTGGTGATCGGGGGGAATTCGGTGGTACCGGAATAGGTCTGACGAACGGGGCCGAGACGGGACTCGACGACGGTGGAGGCTATGTTCTGCTCCTCGGATCGGGAAGGACCGGGGTGGACGGCGGAGCGGCTACTCCGTGCTGAGGCCCACACTACGGCTGGCCGTATGGGCGACTCGGAATACGTCGCGATGCTCAGCGGGCTCTCGGGAAACCGAAACCCAGCGAGCGAAAACGTGCCGGAAACCGACGAAAGCCGGGTCGTCGCGATGGCGACGAACCCGGCTCTCGAGGTAAGCGGAGCTTAGAGGGGGCGGATGTTCGCCGCCTGCATGCCCTTGGGGCCCTGCTCAGCGTCGAATTCGACCTTCTGTGCTTCCGTGAGCTCCTTGAAGCCGTTGCCCTGGATCGCGCTGAAGTGCGCGAACAGGTCGGCGGAGCCGTCGTCGGGAGCAATGAAGCCGTAGCCCTTTTCGGAGTTGAACCATTTCACGGTGCCAGTGGCCATCGTGTTCTTCCTTTATTCATGTTGGGCCGCAATGCGGCCGTGGGCGCCGCTCCGACGAGTGCGGAGCGGACGGGGACGCCGCGTCACCGTGGTGGTGGCGCGTACGCGGTGCCCGTCGACGGCGGCCTGAGCCGCGTCGACGGACGTGTGGACACCGAGATTCTCGCCGAGGGGGCCCTGGGCTTCGAAGCCCGAGGTTCCCGCGCCGACGAAACCGGCGTAGTCGGATCCGACCGTCGCGACGTACACGTCGAGATCGGCCTGGCGCCACGATAGTGGCGAGGGGTGAAGCAGAGACACAAGAACTTTCCGCGAGTGCGAGGCGAGGACCGAAGCCGTCGAGCGAGGCACGCGATGGTGAGAGGGGGGATTGCTGTCGGAAACGGCTCGGCGCCGTGCGCCCGGCATCTCAGCGATGAGGCGGGCGTCGATGAAGCAAGTCCCAGAACGAATACTGACGACGGTAGCACGGATGCTGCTCTGATGCCCGAGAGATTTCTCGACCGACGTCGAGCGGGTGCACTGGGGTCATGGCATCCGGAGACGACACCACCCACGATCAGCGCTGGCTCGTGGTCGACGGGCGGCGCTGGCGGCGGACCGATCCAGAGCTCCCCGACGACGTGACGACGCGGCTGCGGTCGCACCTGGGCGCGGCGCGGTCCGCCGTGCGCGTGGCGAAGAAGAACGGCGATGACGACGCGGTCGCCGCCGCGCGCGAGCGCGTGGGCCACGCGAAACACGGTATGGGGGAGCGGGGGCCGCGCTGGTGGGACGACGAGGTCGAGGCCCGTGTGAGCCGGGCCCGCGACGCGCTGGAGCAGCTCGACCTGCTCATGCCTCCGAAGAGAGCAGACGGGGCGGCCGACGTCAACGCGTAGCGCGGGGGGTCCCCACGCGATTCGCTGGAGGTTCGAACCGAGGGAGTCCCATGTCCACCACCGCATCCGAGCTCGACACGCTCAACGACCTGCTCAAGAAGTTCCGCTTCGCCATGGTCACCACTCGCGCCGAGGACGGCGCGCTGCACGCGCACCCGCTGACGGTGCAGGAGAACGAGTCCGACGGCGACCTGTGGTTCATCGTCGGCACGCACGCCTCGGCCGTCGAGCACGTGCGCCGCGACCCGAAGGTCGGTCTGTCGTTCAGCACCGACGGTACCTGGCTCTCGCTCGCGGGTGAGGCCGAGGTGATCGACGACCTCGCCAAGCTCAAGGAGCTGTGGTCGACGAGCGTCGAGGCATGGTTCCCCGACGGCCCCGAGTCGCCCGGCGTGACGCTGCTGAAGGTGTCGGCGCTGTCCGGCGAGTACTGGGGGAGCGCCGGGGGACGCCTCGCCACGGCGATCGCCCTGGTCACCTCGAAGGTCACGGGTGAGCGACCCCAGGGTGGCGAGAACGAGAAGTTCGACCTGACCGACTGAGAGCACTGCCCGGAGCCCCGCACCGCGAGAGTGCGGGGCTCCTTTCGTGTCAGCCCCCCGAGGGGTTGTCGACCGGGGCGCCGCCCTCGTCGGTCGTGTCGGGGATCGCGGGGGCGTCGGCGGTCTCGAGCTCGTCGGGCTCATCGGCGGTGTCGTGCGTGCGGCGCGGTGTCGTGTCCATGGCCCCACCCGACCACGCCGGTGGCGGCTGCCGCGCGGGCCTTGCGCGAACCGGATCGGCGTGCTGGCGCAAGCCCCCGGACGCCGCGGGTGCGCTTTGCGACGATGACGGCATGTCACGACCCGAGGTGCGCTCCAAGCCCTGCGCTCACTGCGGACGCCCGTTCACTGACCGCAAACGGTGGAGCGGGCGTGACCAGTGGGACCAGGTGCTGTACTGCTCGCGCGGTTGCCGGGCGAATGCCGCGAAGCAGAGGAGGCGCGCGTGAAGGCCGCGCTGATCCTCGCGACGCAGCAGTTCGCCGAGCACCCCGCGTACTCCGACGAGGACATCCAGGAGTTCTTCTTCATCGAGTCGGCACCTCGCTTCGCCAAGTTGCCGTACCACCGGCACAAGATCGTGCTTCTGCTGTCGGCGATGCGCCACACGGCCGCCCGCCTCGAAGCCGAGGGGAGGACCGTCCGCCGGATCACCCTCGACGACGGCCTCTCTTTCAAGGCCGGCCTCGAGAAGCTGTTGAAGACGCACCGGGTGACCGAGCTGACGTGGATGAGCGATCCGAACCGACCCGTCGACGAGCGGATCGCCCGCATCTGCGCCGATCACGACATCGAGACCGATGTGCTCTCGGACGGGCTCTTCCTCACGCCCGAAGAAGACGTCGACGGCTGGTTCGCCGAGCACCCGACGCCGCTGATGGAGGACTTCTACCACTGGCAGCGCCGGCGCACCGGCATCCTGATGGACGGGGGTAGACCCGCCGGTCGCCGCTGGAACTTCGACGCCGACAACCGCAAGGCGCTACCGAAGAAGGGCGTGGAGATTCCGCCCCTGCCGCAGGTCGAGCATGACGAGATCACCCGCGCGGTCATCGCCGAGGTCGACGAGCGCTACCCCGAGCATCCCGGCAGCGCCGGGGACTTCTGGCTGCCGGTCACCCCCGAGCAATCCCGCGACTGGCTCGACGTCTTCGTCGCGGAGCGCCTCCACGACTTCGGCCGCTACGAAGACGCCATGAGGGCCGACGAGCCGTTCCTCTTCCACGCGATCATCTCGCCGTTGCTGAACATCGGTCTGCTCACCGTCGAGGAAGTGGTCGCCGCGGCGACCCGGACCGACGCACCCCTGGCATCCGTCGAGGGGTTCGTCCGTCAGGTGATCGGATGGCGCGAGTACATGCGCGGCATGTACCGGGCGCACCCGAAGCTCGAGCACGTCAACGCGCTGCACCTCGAGAAGCGCATCGAGAAGTACTGGTACTCGGGCGAGCGGATGCCGCGGGACCTGCCTCTCCCCGTGCGCACGGTGCTCGAGCGGGTGCACCGGTGGGGCTACGCGCACCACATCGAGCGGCTGATGGTGCTGGGCAACTGGTTCCTGCTGCAGGGATACGCGCCGCGGCAGGTGAACGCGTGGTTCCTCGCGCTCTTCGTCGATGCGTACGACTGGGTGATGGTGCCGAACGTCATGGGCATGAGCCAGTTCGCCGACGGCGGGTTCGTCGCGACCAAACCGTACGTGTCGGGCGGGGCCTACCTGCAGAAGATGGGCTCGTGGTGGCCCTCGGCCCAGGATGCCAAGGACTCGGTGTTCACCGACGCGTACTGGGCGTTCCTCGAACGGCACGAGGACGTGCTGGCGGGAAATCACCGCCTCGGGCTGGCGCTGGCGCAGATGCGGAAGCGGCGGGACGAGCGGGATCCGGACGGTGACGGGCCGAACTCCTGAGAGACACGCCGTGCGCTCCGCCGACGCGCGCGAGGAGGCTCTCCGGTGCCACCGACTCAGGAGTCCGGCCCGGCGTTCAACTCTTCAGCTTGTTCAGCGCCGAACCCTTGTGCGCGGCCTTCGAGCCGGATTTCTCGGACTTCACGATGTAGGCCGGGTCGTCGTCGGATGCCGTGAACTTCTGGCCGTCGTGCTGGAAGTCCTTCGTCTTCTTCTCCACGACCTCGCCCTGCGTGCGTCCCTGCGGGGTGTCCCAGCTGACGCGGTCGCCCTTCGACAGATCCTTCGACATGCTCTCGTTCCTCTCGTTCGGTTCCGCCATGCTGTCGAGTCGAGGCGGAGCCTCTCGGGGGATTGACACCATCGGGGGCCTACGTGTTCGGCGGCGGATGCGCAATGCCTCGGCGATGTCGGACCCCCTGCGTACCGTCTAAGTGGGCCTTCGTTTCGCGGCCCACGACGTGAGGAGAGCTATGACCGAGCCGACCACCACAAACGGCGGGGCGCCCGTCGCCAGCGACGAGCATTCCCAGAGCGTCGGAGCCGATGGCTCGATCGCTCTCACCGACCATTACCTCATCGAGAAGCTCGCGCAGTTCAACCGCGAGCGAGTGCCCGAGCGGGTGGTCCACGCCAAGGGCGGCGGCGCGTTCGGAACGTTCCGCACGACCGGTGACGTGTCCGCATACACACGGGCAGCGCTGTTCCAGCCGGGCGTCGAGACCGAGATGCTCGCACGCTTCTCGTCGGTCGCCGGCGAGCAGGGCAGCCCCGACACCTGGCGCGACCCGCGCGGTTTCTCGCTGAAGTTCTACACGACCGAGGGCAACTACGACCTCGTGGGCAACAACACCCCGGTCTTCTTCGTGAAAGACGGCATCAAGTTCCCCGACTTCATCCGCTCGCAGAAGCGCCTCCCGGGCAGCCACCTGCGCGACAACACGATGCAGTGGGACTTCTGGACGTTGTCCCCCGAGAGTGCGCACCAGGTCACCTGGCTGATGGGCGACCGTGGCATCCCGGCATCCTGGCGCCACATGAACGGCTACGGCTCGCACACGTATCAGTGGATCAACGCCGAGGGCGAGAGGTTCTGGGTCAAGTACCACTTCCACACCGATCTCGGTCACAAGACGCTGACCCAAGACGAGGCCGACCAGATCGCGGGCCAGGATGCCGACTTCCACATCCGCGACCTGTACGCCGCGATCGAGCGGCAGGAGTTTCCGACGTGGACGCTCAAGGTGCAGATCATGCCGTACGAGGACGCGAAGACGTACCGCTTCAACCCGTTCGATCTGACGAAGGTGTGGCCGCACAGCGATTACCCCGAGATCGAGGTGGGCACCATGGAGCTCAACCGCAACCCGGGTAACTACTTCGCCGAGATCGAGCAGGCCGCCTTCGAGCCGTCGAACTTCGTGCCCGGCATCGACGGCAGCCCCGACAAGATGCTACAGGCGCGCATCTTCAGCTACGCCGACGCGCACCGCTACCGCGTGGGCACGAACTACCAGCAGCTGCCGGTGAATCGTCCGCACACCGAGGTGCATTCGTACTCGAAAGAGGGAGCGATGCGCTACGAGTACAACCCGCCCGAGGTGCCCGTCTACGCGCCGAACTCGGTGGGCGGCCCGGCGGCCGACCCGCGCCGCGCGGGCGACGGGGGATGGCACAGCGACGGCGAACTCGTACGCTCGGCCGCGACCCTGCACGCCGAGGACGACGACTGGGGCCAGGCAGGAACCCTCGTGCGCGAGGTCATGACGGCTGAGGAACGCGACCGTCTCGTCGAGACGATCACCGGACACGTCGGAGGAGTGACGCGCGCCGAGGTGCGCGATCGCGCCGTGCAGTACTGGAAGAACGTGGATGCAGAGATCGGCTCGCGCGTCGAGGCGGGGCTCCCGCCGCTCGAGGGGTCGACCGCCCCGGGCGAACAGCTCAGCGAGCCCAACCCCGACGGCGATCTCGTCGGACGGGATGTGGCGGGTCGCGTCTGACCGCGGGGTGATCCGGCCGGCGGCATCCGTTCACGCGGATGTCGCCGGTCGCTGTCCGTGCCGCTGGACGAGCGAGACGCCGCCTTCTTCCGGGGGAGAGGGCGCGAGTCGGCATCGATGCGTCAGCGAGATGCCGTCACCCGTCCGAGTGGGTGGCTACAGTGCGGCGCGGTCCGCGCGAGTCAGAGAGAACCGGGATGCCAAGACCCCGGCGATCAGCGCGCCCGCGCCGCCGGCCAGCATGTCGCCGATCGTGTCGTCGTACGTGACGAAGATCGCGTCGGTGATGAAGCGGTAGCCGAACCACTCGATCATCTCCCAGACGGCGCTCAGCGCGAGGCCGGCGATCGTCGCGACGACGATGGGAGTGCGGCGGCGGCCCGTCGCTTCGATGACGCGCGTGTCAGCGAGGATGACGAGAGCCACCGCGGCGAGAACGCCGGTGCACGCGAGGTGCACCACGAGGTCCCACCCCGTCCACGCGCGGTACAGGTCGACGACGTTGCTCCCCGCGGCCACGAACACCGTGACGCAGGTGACGAGGTCGAGGCCCGAACGCAGACCGGCCATGCGTGACAACATCACGGCGGGTAACGACATCGACAGCACGGCGACGTCGGTGAACGGCAGGGTGAACAGCGACACGATCACGACGACGATCGCCACGGCTCGCACGGCGTCGGCCAGCCACGCCGTCGCGCTGCGCGGCGGGCGCTTCAGGTTCGCGTACATCGCGCCGATCACGGCGACACCGGGGGATGGATACGCACCACCGCCTGTACCGGAAGGTGATCGCTCGGCCACTGCGTGCCGGTCGGGCGCGGATCGATGCCGACCGCGCGAACGCCCACATCGGGGGTCGCGAGCAGGGCGTCGATACGCCGAGCGCCGACCTTGGGCGCCGCGTAGTTGTTGAAGGTTCCCCACTCGGCGGTGCGACGGGCGGGGGCGTACGACCACGTGTCCACGAGCAGACCATCGGCGAACATGTCCGCGAGCTCGCTCGAGCGCACGTGGGCGTTCACATCGGCGGTGAACAGCAGCGGGACCTCGCGGCGCGCCACGAGATCGTGCAGCCACGTCGCCGACCGCCGCCGCGCGCGGCGCGAGAACGCGTCGAAATGCGTGTTCACGAAGGTGAACCGGGCATCGGTGGCCCGGTCGCGCAGCTGCGCGATGACCGCGATGCGCGGGATCGTGTTCCCCCAGCCGGTCGAAGCGGGCACGTCCGGGGTGTCGGACAGGGCGACCTGCTCCCAGTCCTCGACCTCGATGCGCTCGCGGTCGTAGAAGAGCGGGGTGCCCTCGCCGTCGCGTCGAGGTCCGCGACCGAGACCGATGCGCCCGTACGCGGAGCCGAGCGAGGCCTGCACCCACTGCGCCTGATCGGGCATGGCTTCCTGCGTCCCCAACAGGTGCGGCGTGTTGGCGCTCAGGAAGGTGCGCAGCCGCTCCTTGCGCATCGGCCACCGGTCAGCGGGCGGCCAGGTGATCCGGTCGAAGCGGCGCCGGATGTTGAAACTCATCACGTGCAGTTCGGGCGGCTCGACGTTCGGGAACAGGATGCCGGTCACGAGCGCGCTCGCCGTCCGAGTCGCACCCATCGTGCCGGGGGGATGTCGGCGGGCCAGTGCGCGAACACCGTGCCCGCACCGCGGCGGAAGCACCGCGCGAACCGACGCGGCTCGACCGTGCGCGAGGAGACGCGCATGTGTGCTCCCGACACCCGCGCGATGCGGTGCCGCCGACCCAGGTGATACGCGAGGTCGAGGTCGTCGTGCAGCTCGGGGTCGAGGTGCACCTCGCCGCGTACGTCCTCCCACGCGCGACGGCGGAACGCCATGTTCGACCCCCACAGCGGCGTGTGGCCGAGGGCCGGGGTCGCGAACGTCGCGTACGTGCCGAGAAACAGCCTCGCCATCGCCGCACGCCGCCGTGCGGGACCGTCGTGGAACACGGCGCCTCCGGTCACGGCATCCACCGTCGGGTCCTCTAGCGCCGCGACCATGCTCTCGACCCACGTCGGGGCGGGAATGCTGTCGGCGTCGAGCCGGAGAACGAGGTCTCCGTGCGCGGCGTCGTACCCGGTCGCGGCGGCGGCGGGAATGCCGCGCTCGCCGCATAACACCACGCGGGCGCCCGCGGCCCGGGCGATCGCGGCGCTGTCGTCGGTCGAGTCGTTGTCGACGACGACGATCTCGGTCGGGGTGAGCGTCTGCCCGGCGAGCGCGCGCAGGCAGCGCCAGAGGTGCGCGCCGTCGTCACGGCAGGGGATGACGACGGACACGGTGACGGCCGGCGCGACGGGGCCTTGGGGCACGCTTCCTCCCGGGGACGAGTGCTTCCACGCTAGGCGATGGGCGAGGGGCGTTTCCCGGCTTGACGCCTGCGTCGTCGGCCGACAGGGTGCTCCTTTCGTATCGTGGATGCCATGGCATCCGTCTTCAACGTCTCGGCGTACCTGTTCACGCGCATCGACGACCCCGCGTCCGTGCGCGCGGTCCTTCTCGAGCGTGCGGGCGCGGCGGGTCTGCGCGGGACGATCCTGTTGGCGGAGGAGGGCATCAACCTGTTCCTCGCCGGAGAGGAGAACGCCCTGCGCGGCTTCCTCGGTGACCTTCGCTCCGACGCCCGCTTCGCGGCGCTCACCGCCACGGAGAGCTGGTCGGACGAGGTGCCTTTCGGCAAGCTCCTCGTCAAGGTCAAGCGCGAGATCATCCGTATGGACCGCCCCGAGGTGCGCCCGCAGGACGGTCGTGCGCCCGCCGTCACCCCCGACACCCTGCGCCGCTGGCTCGACCGCGGCGCGGACGACGAGGGCCGCGAGGTCGTGCTCGTCGATACGCGCAACGCGTTCGAGGTCGACTACGGCACGTTCGCCGGCGCGAAAGACTGGCGCATCGATCGCTTCACCCAGTTCCCGGATGCCGCGGACTCCCACCGCGACGAGCTCGAGGGCAAGACCGTGGTGAGTTTCTGCACCGGTGGCATCCGCTGCGAGAAGGCCGCCCTGCATCTGCGCGCGGAGGGGCTCGAGGCCTACCAGCTCGAGGGCGGCATCCTGGGGTGGTTCGAGGCGCAGGGCGCCGCTCACTGGAACGGCGACTGTTTCGTCTTCGACGAGCGCGAGGCCCTCGACCCCTCGCTCTCCGTCCGGGCCGTGTCCTGACGTGCTCTGGGATCAGCACGCCTGCGTCGAGCTCGTCGAGTCCGCCGACCTCGGCGACCTGCGGCGGTATCGGGGGGCCGGGGGCGGCTACGTCTCGGTCAACGTCGGCTACGCGCCCCATGCGCCCGAGCTCACGGCATCCCTCCTCCGTTCCTTCCGCGCTCAGGTGAACGCGGTCGACGGGCTGGAGCTGGCCGCCACGGTGGCGGACATCGACCGGATCTCGGCGCGTGGCGACACCGCCGTGGCCTTCGACCTCGAAGACAGCGGGCCGCTCGGCGGAGATCTGGATGCCGTGGCCACCCTCGTCGCGCAGGGGGTGCGCACCCTCGGTCCGACCTACAACCACGCCAACCGCGCCGGCGGCGGCTGCCTCGACGCGGCCGACGACGGACTCACCGCGTGGGGCCGCGCCCTCGTCGCCGAGATGAACGCGTGCGGCATGGTGCCCGACGGTTCGCACGTGGGCGCGCGGACGACGTTCGACATGTGCGCGGTGTCGACTCGGCCGGTGGTCTTCAGCCACTCGAACATGCGCTCGGTGTGGGAGCACCCCCGCAACATCACCGACGACCAAGCCCGCGCGGCGGCCGCGACCGGGGGAGTCGTGGGTATCACGGGCGTGGGCATCTTCCTCGGGCCGAACACCCCGACCCTCGAGGCGATGATCCGCCACCTCGAGCACGCCGTCGAGATCGTCGGTATCGAGCACGTGGGCGTCAGCACCGACTTCTCGTTCGACTGGGAGACTTTTCGCGACGAGATCGTGCGCATGCCCGAGCTGTACGACGCGAGTTACACCCGGTGGGGACCGATGGAGTGGATGCCGCCCGAGACCTTCGTGCTCCTGGGCTCAGCGCTCGCCGCGCGAGGATGGAACCACACCGACATCGCCGCCGTGCTCGGCGGGAACTTCCGTCGCGTGGCGGCCGAGAGCTGGGAGCCCCTGTCATGACCGACCTGAAAGACGGCGCCGTGCTGCGCCCCGCCCGTGCGGGAGACGAAGAGGGAATCCTCGCGTGCATCCAGGCGCTCGCCGACTACGAACGCGAACCGGATGCCGTGGACAACACCGTCGCGATGCTCACCGAGACGCTGTTCGGCGACGACCCGCGCGCGTTCGCCTTCGTGGTCGATGGCCCGGAGGGCGGCATCCGGGCGATCGCGATCTGGTTCCTCACGTACTCGACCTGGACCGGACGCCACGGCATCTGGCTCGAAGACCTCTACGTGCACGAGCGGTACCGCGCGAACGGCTACGGCGTGGCCCTGTTGGCCGCGCTCGCGGCAGAGTGCCTCGACAGGGGCTACTCGCGCCTGGAGTGGACGGTGCTCGACTGGAACGAGCCCGCGATCGGCTTCTACCGCGCGCTCGGCGCCGAAGCGATGGACGAGTGGACGACCCGTCGTGTGACCGGCGACGCGCTGACGGCGCTGGCGGCGCGAGGCCGGTAGCGTTCGCGGCGCGCTCAGACCGCGACGATCTCGACCTTGAAGCCGGCGGCGTTCTCGAGCCATCCGGCATAGTGCTGCGTACCGCCGGCGTGCGGGTACCGCTCGGCATACAGGGGCCGCCAACCGTGCGCTGCAGCCTCCGCCATCAGCGTGTCGACTTCGGCCGAGGTCCCACCCGTGAAGGCGAGGTGGTTCAGACCGGGGCGCCGCCGGTCGTGTGGGAAATTCGCGGTGTTCGGGGTCGTCGTGACGGTGATGTAGACGGCGCCGGCGGCGAATGTCGCGCCACCCGTCCAAGAGGCGTCCGAGTTCCATCCGAGCCGCGCGAACAGCCACGACCAATCGTCGAGCTCGTCCGCGTGGGCGATCCAGACGTCGAGGTGGTGCAGACCGGGCATGCCTCCAGTGTGCCGTGGCTGCGCGCATTCCGTGCCGGGTGCGAGCCCCGGCTCAGCCGCCGAGGTCGGCCAGGACGGCCTCGGCGGCACGCTGCCCCGACACGAGCGCTCCCTGGATCGATGCGGTGTCGCGATGGTCCCCCGCGACGTAGCGACCGTCGTCGAGCCGCACGGGGCGGCGCAGGCGCAAAGGCGGATCCTGCACGGGGAGCGCGTGGGTGATGTCGTCGCGTCGCAGCAGACGCCACGGCCGGGTGTCGGCCTCCCAGACGTCGCCGAGCTGACGCCGCACCTCGTGCTCGGTGGCGGCGGACGGCATGACGCACGTGGCTTGGACGAGGTGCTGCCCGCGTGGGGCGTACGTGGGCGCGGTGTTCGTCATGACCGCGGTGTTGACGATCGGCCCGCGGCGACGGCCGTCGACCCGCAGCGCGGCATCGCCCGATGGGGCCTCTTCGGCGGCGAACCACCAGGTCTGAAGGCCCCGCGTGGGAGGGTGCGGGGCGTCGAGGGCGTGGTCCAGGCCGCTCGCGAGCACGAGGGTGTGGGCGGTCACGGCATCCCGACCCTCCACCCCGATGTGCCAGCCGTGCGCGCGCCGCCGGGTCGACACGACGCGGTGCGAGAGGCGGATGCCGACACCCGCACGTCGCGCGGTGTCGGCGAGCTGCGCGGGGAGGGCGCCGATCCCCGCGGCGGGAACGCCCGGACGCCCGAGCGCGAAGCTGCGGATCAGCAGGCGCACGAAGGCGTCGGACGTCCGCTGGCGGTCGTCGGCGATCACCCCGGCGAGGAACGGCTCAAGCATCGCTTCGCGGAGGGGGCCGCGCAGGCCGGCCCGGTCCCAGCCCTCGTCGAGTGATACATCGCGGCCCTTCTTGGCGGCCCGTGCCGACAGCAGGGTGGGGCCTACCCATCGCGCAAGGGCGGCGATATCGGCGGGGCGAACGAGTCCGCTGCGCAGTGTCTCGGGGAATGCGGACGGGTGACGCAGCGGGTGCGCCAGTCGAGCGATCCGGTCATCGAGCCGTACGCCGACGGCGACCGGGAACCGCCGCAGGGCGAGGGCGTCGATGTCCACCCAGCGCCGCACGGCCGGGTAGGCCGGATTGAGCACGTGAAACCCGAGGTCGAGGCGGAAACCGTCCACGATGTCGGTGCGTTCACGCCCGCCCACCGCGGTGTTCGCCTCGAGGATCACGACGTCGCGCCCGGCCTCGGCCAGCCGGGTCGCGGCGCGCAGCCCCGCGAGACCGGCTCCCACCACGATGACGTCGTAGTCGTTCATGGGGCGAGCCTAAGGAGGGTCGAGCCGGGCGGAGCGGGGGTTGCGAACGTCAGCGACGGGGCGCGATTGCCGCAGCGACGCTGTCGAGAGCGCCCGGCACGAGCGAGAAGTACGCCCAGGTGCCGCGCTTCTCGCGGGTCAGGATGCCGGCATCCACCAGCACCTTCGTGTGGTGCGAGACCGTGGGCTGCGAGAGGCCCAGGGGCTCCTGCAGGTCGCACGCGCAGGTGGCGCCGGCGTCGTGCGCGGCGATGATCGACACGATCCGCAGGCGAGCCGGATCGGCGAGCGCTTTGAGCGTCTTCGCCAGGGTCTCCGCTTCGGCGGGGGCCATCGCGGCATCGCCCGATGAGACGCAGCAGGGGGCGTCGAGCAGGGGCAGAGCGATACCGGGGGTCATGGCATCCATCATCGCTGGCTCATCGATGAACGTCAATATTGACGAACGTCGATGTACTGCGTCATGCTGTTCCCGTTCGTCCCGACTCGAAGGAAACGTCATGTCCGACACCGCCACGATCCTCTTCGTCTGCGTGCACAACGCCGGCCGCTCGCAGATGGCCGCGGGCTACGCCCGCACCCTGGGCGGCGACCGCGTACGCGTGCTCTCGGGTGGCAGCGCTCCCGGCGACGCTCTCAACCCGATGGCGGTGGCCGCGATGGCCGAAGAGGGGATCGACATCAGCTCCGAGGTGCCGCAGCTGCTGCTCACCGACGACGTGCGTGCCTCCGACGCCGTCATCACGATGGGCTGCGGAGACGCGTGCCCGATCTTTCCCGGCAAGCGCTACGAGGACTGGGAGCTGACCGACCCGGCCGGCAAGGGTCTCGACGAGGTACGCCCCATCCGCGACGACATCAAGGCGCGGGTGACCACGCTGCTGCGCGAGCTCGGGGTCGACGCATGAGCCTGACCCTCACGGTCCCGCCGCGGCTCGAGGCCGATCGCCGCGCGGGTCTGCCCGTCGCGATCATCGGCGCCGGCCCCGTCGGCCTGGCTGCCGCCGCGCACCTCATCGAACGCGGGCTGCCGGTCGTGGTCTTCGAAGCGGGCGACACCGCCGGCGCGGCCGTTCGCGCGTGGGGGCACACCCGTCTCTTCTCGCCATGGCGCTACGTCGTCGACGCCGCCGCGCGTCGCCTGCTCGAGGCCGAGGGGTGGACCGCCCCGGATGCCGAGGGACTCCCCACCGGAGACGAGCTGGTCGACGGCTACCTCGAACCCCTCGCGCGCACCGCCGCCCTGGCATCCGTCATCCGGTACGGCACGCGCGTCGAGGCCGTGGCCCGCCAGGGCATGGACCGCACGCGGTCGGTGGGTCGGGCGGCCACTCCTTTCGTGCTGCGACTGCGCACGGCCGAGCAGACGACGGATGCCACGGCTCGCGCCGTCATCGACACCTCGGGCACCACGAGCTCGCCGCGGTCGCTGCTGTCGTCGGGTCTCGCGCACGACGACCTCGGTGATCGCGTGACGACGGCACTCCCCGACGTGCGAGGACGCGACCGCGATCGTTTCGTCGGTCGTCGCGTGCTCGTCGTCGGTGCGGGGCACTCGGCGGCGAACACCCTGATCGCCCTCGCCGCTCTCGCCGAGGAGGATCCGGCGACGCGTGTGTCGTGGGCGGTGCGCAACGACGGCACCGCACGCCTGGCCGCCGACGCCGCCGACGACCTCGCCGCGCGCGGACGCCTCGGCACGGCGGTCCACGACCTGGTGGCCGATGGCCGTGTCGAGCAGATCGCCTCGTTCGAGATCGACGACGTGCGGCTGTGCGACGACGGCGTGCGGGTGACGGGGCGGCGGTCGGGAGAGCCGTTCGCCCTCGAGGTCGACGTGATCGTCAACGCCACGGGATTCCGTCCCGACCTGACGATGCTGCGCGAGATCCGCCTCGGTCTCGACGAGATCGTCGAGGCACCGCGCGCGCTCGCCCCGCTCATCGACCCGAATCTGCATTCGTGCGGCTCCGTGCCGCCGCACGGGGTCGCCGAACTGACGCACCCCGAGCCCGACTTCTTCCTCGCGGGCATGAAGTCGTACGGGCGGGCGCCCACCTTCCTTCTGCTCACCGGATACGAGCAGGTGCGCTCGATCGCGGCGGAACTCGCCGGCGACCGGGTGGCGGCACGGCAGGTCGATCTCGTGCTGCCCGAGACGGGCGTGTGCACGACCGACGCGGGGTCCTGCTGCGCGTGAGCGCGTCGCTGCGCCCGCTCGCCGCGGACGATTGGCCGGAGGTGCGCCGCATCTACGCGGAGGGCATCGCGACCGGCCACGCGACTTTCGAGACGGAGCCGCCGGCGACATGGGACGACTTCGATACCGGCAAGCTGGCCGCGCATCGCTTCGTCGCGGTCATCGACGGTCGCGTCGTCGGCTGGGCGGCCGTGTCGGCCGTGTCGTCGCGGTGCGTCTACCGCGGAGTCGTGGAGCATTCCGTCTATGTCGAGGCTGACGCTCGCGGACGGGGGATCGGTCACCTGCTGGTCGAGGCCGTCATCGCCTCGACGGAAGGCGACGGCGTCTGGACCATCCAGTCGTCGATCTTCGCCGACAACCACGCCTCACTCGCCCTGCATGCGCGCCACGGGTTCCGCACCGTCGGGTTTCGCGAGCGCATCGCCCGCGACGCCGGCGGCGTCTGGCGCGACACGGTCCTCATCGAGCGGCGCAGCCCCGTCGTCGGCTGATACGACGAGGGCCCGGATGCCGCGGCATCCGGGCCCTCGTCCTCGACTTACGCCGAGGCTTCCTCGCGCTTGGGCAGCACCCAGCCGGGGCGCACGAAGTGGCACGTGTACCCGTTCGGGATGCGGACCAGGTAGTCCTGGTGCTCGGGCTCGGCCTCCCAGAAGGGCGCCTCGGGCTCGATGGTCGTGACGACCTTGGCGGGCCAGATGCCCGACGCGTCGACGTCGGCGATCGTGTCGCGCGCCACCTTCTCCTGCTCGGGAGAGAGCGGGAAGATCGCCGAGCGGTAGCTCGTGCCGATGTCGTTGCCCTGACGGTTCAGGGTCGACGGGTCGTGGATCTGGAAGAAGAACGCCAGGATGTCGCGGTACGAGGTCTGCGTCGGGTCGAAGACGATCTCGACGGCCTCTGCGTGACCGGGGTGGTTGCGGTAGGTCGCGTGATCGTTCTGACCGCCGGTGTAGCCGACGCGCGTGTCGAGTACACCGGGCTGGCGCCGGATGAGGTCTTCGACGCCCCAGAAGCATCCGCCCGCGAGGACGGCGGTCTCGGTGCCGGGGCGGCGGGTGATCTCGCCAGTGTCGGAAGGTCCGCTGGTCATGGTGGTGCTCCTTTTGCGGTTGCGGAAGGGGAAGAGGTTCATGAGGCCCGGCTCTCTCGGAACAGGGGGAGGTAGGCGCCGTAGCCCTGTGCCTCGAGCTCGCCGACGGGCACGAAGCGCATCGCCGCCGAGTTCATGCAGTATCTCAGTCCGCCGGCGTCCCGGGGGCCGTCGTCGAAGAGGTGTCCGAGATGGCTGTCGGCTCCGGATGAGCGCACCTCGGTGCGTGTCATCCAGAGTGAGCGGTCGGTCTTGTTCACGACGGCGGCGTCGTCGATCGGTTTGGTGAAGCTCGGCCATCCCGAGCCGCTCTCGAACTTGTCGGTCGAGGAGAACAGCGGCTGTCCCGATACGACATCGACGTAGATGCCGTCCTCGTGGTTGTCCCAGTACTCGTTGCGGAACGGCGGTTCGGTGGCGTCGTCCTGCGTGACGGCGAACTGGCGGTCGGTGAGGCGACTCAGCGCCTCCGACGTCTTCCGGTACTCCGTGCTCACGGTGCATATCCCTTCGTCGTGTCGCCCTGTGGCGGGCGTCACGGGTAAGAACGCGGGGCACGTCGGTTTTGGTCCCGCGGGGCTGGGAGCGGGCTGTGAGTTCTCCGCGACAGTGGATGCCGAGAGCAAGCCCCGGAGTTCTCATCGGTGCCCGCACTAGCGTGGCGACATCGACCAGGAGGTACGCATGACCCGCACGATCGTCATCACCGGAGCCAGCGACGGCATCGGCGCCGCAGCCGCGAAGCAGCTTACGCAGGTGGGCGAGGAGGTCGTGGTCGTCGGGCGCAATCCCGACAAGACCGCCCGCGTCGCGCGGTCGCTCGGGGTGGATTCCTTCGTCGCCGACTTCAGCGACCTGGCGCAGGTGCGGGAGCTCGCGGCATCCCTCCTCGAGAAATACCCTCGCATCGACGTGCTCGCCAACAACGCCGGCGGCGTCTTCGGCGAGCGCACCCTGACGAAGGACGGCTACGAGACGACGTTCCAGGTCAACCACCTCGCGCCATTCCTGCTCACCAACCTGTTGCGTGAGCGCCTCATCGAGTCGGACGCCTCGGTGATCCAGACCTCGAGCGCCGCGGCGAAACTCTTCCCCCGCTTCGACATCGACGACCTGCAGGGTGAGCGCCGCTACTCCTCGACCGCGGCGTACGGCAACGCGAAGCTCGCGAACGTGCTGTTCACCAAGGAACTCAACCGCCGGTTCGGCGACCAGGGTGTGTCGGCCGTGGCCTTCCACCCGGGGGTCATCGCCTCGAACTTCGGATCGTCGAGCGATGGACCGTGGAAGTTCCTCTACGGGGGCCCGCTCGCGAAGAGCCTCATGACCTCGACCGCGGTGGGCGGCGCACGTCTGACCTGGCTCGCGCTCGGCAAGCCCGGTGTCGACTGGACCCCCGGAGGCTTCTACTCGAACAACAAACCCGCCACGACCAGCCGCATCGCCGATGACCCCCTGGTCGCACGGCAGCTATGGGAACGCAGCGCGGTGCTGGTCGGTCTCGACGACTGACTCCGACGACGGCGGGCTAGCGCACGCCTCGCTCGAGGGGCAAGCTACCTCCTCGGGGAGCCGATCTCGGCCACGATGGTGTTCTACGCACGGAGAGTGGGACATGGGCGAGAACATCGTGGACACCGAACGGACGAACACCCCTCGGCTCAGCCGGGACGCGATCCTCGATGTGGCCCTGTCGCTGATCGACGAGCGGGGTCTCAACGAGCTGTCGATGCGCCATCTCGGCAAAGCGCTCGGGGTCGAGGCCATGTCGCTGTACCGGTACGTGAACGGCCGGGAGGATCTCCTCGAGGGCGTCGTCGATCGGCTCATGGGGGGTCTCACCGACGCACTGCTCGTGGCGGAAGACAACGGGTGGCAGCGGTATCTCCAGGTCGTCGCCCACGAAGTCCGTCGCATCGCGATCGAACACCCGAAGGCGTTCCCCCTTGTCGCCACTCGTCACCCGGCGGCACCCTGGCTGCGCCCGCCGCTGCGGAGCGTGGAGGTGGTGGAGCATTTCCTCACTGCGATGATCGGTTTCGGCTTCGACGATGAGCGGGCGGTGAGGGCCTACCGCTCGTTCAGCAGCTTCCTGCTCGGAAACCTGCTCCTCGAAGCGGCCGTGCGCGGCGCCGAGACCGCGCCGGTCGAGGAACCTCTCAACGAGGGCGGAGCCGCGATCGGGCAGGGCGACGCCGAGAAGGAGCTCGCAGACACTCCTCACGTGCAGCGACTGCGCGGTCTTCTCAGCAGGGATCGCTCCGAGGACGAGTTCGAGGAATCGCTCGAGGCGCTTCTGGACCGACTGGACCGTGAGCTGTCCCAGTAGTGGCCGGCCCGCGCCTCATCCGCGGTGCCGATCGGGTGCGTCTTCGGGGTGGGCTGCTGGCCCGAGGAGAGCATTCAGGCGTGCGCGGAGGGCGGAGACGGCCTCCGTCCGACTGCGGCCCGTGTGCGCCTGCTCCGCGATCTCGATCGCGATCTCGGCCAACAGCGCCGTTCCCAAGAAGAGATCGGCCCCGCCGGCGATGCGCAGATCTTCGTCGGCCGCGTGTCCGACCCGCATGATCACGGCGGGGGACCCGAAGTTGCGCGCCACCTCGGCCCTCTTCTCGGCGCTGACCTCCCAGAACGGGCGTTCCATGGCGGCGCAACGGTCGAGGATGTTCGACAGGAGTTCGTGCGCGTCATCCTGAGGCATCTTTCGCCCCTCCCGCCATGTGGCGTCCGCTTGCTCGGTCCCACTCCAGCGACTTCCACTGCAGGTAAGCGCAGAGGTTGCCGGCGACGACGAGGTCGGCCGCGAGCCCCGCCAGCGCGTAGGGCGACAGCATGACGTCGTCGTCCCCACCGGTGAGGGCGGCCTGCCAGACGGGATCGTCGTATCCGCGGGGTTCGAGCGAGACCCATCCGCCGCCGTGGATGAGCTCGACGACGACGAGGCCGGTGTCGCGTCCGTCCGCGTCCTCTTGCTCCGCAACGCGGATCCGGCTGGCGATCGGGTGCCCGAGATCGACGAATTCCTGCACCCACTCCTGCAACTGCACACGAGAACGGCGCGGAGGCGAGTCTTCGATGCTCTCGTGTTCCACGGCATCAGCTTACGCTGTAAGTCGACTGGTCGGGCAATGTCCGATCCGCTCCTCCCCGCCCATCGAGACGGGTGACGGCATCCTTCCAGGCGTGATCTGCGCCAGTACCTCACTGAGGCGTCGCGGAGTGCTCCGGGCGACGAGGCGTCCGATGATGGGGGAGTGAACCGCACCGATCGTCTCTATGGCCTGGTGGAAGAACTGCGGGCCGTCTCGCCGCGACCGCGAAGTGCTCGTCGTCTCGCGGAACGGTTCGAGGTGTCGGTGCGCACCATCGAAAGGGATCTCTCGGCGCTACAGCAATCGGGTCTGCCGATCTGGGCGGAGCCCGGCCGCACCGGTGGGTATGTGATCGACGCGTCCGCCACGCTGGGCCCGGCCGGGTTCACGCTCGACGAGGCGCTCGCGGTACTGATCGGGCTCGGCACCCTCGGGCGCAGCCCGTTTCGGCTTTCCGCCCGCACGGCAGCCCTCAAGATGCTCGCGGTCATGCCGGAGGGCGAGGCGGCGCGCGCCAGCGCCCTCGCCTCACGCGTTCACCTTCTCGAGGGTGAGGACGAGGTCGTCGCCCCGCCCGAGTTCGCTGCAGCCCTGCGCGCCGACCGCGTCGTGCGCTTGCGCTACCAAGATGCCGGCGGCACCGAGTCCGTTCGAGAGGTCGAGCCCCTCGGGTCCATCGGCAAAGACGGGCAGTGGTACCTCATCGCGTGGTGTCGACTGCGCGACGGGGTCCGAGCCTTCCGGGGAGATCGGATGCTGGCGATCGAGGTGACCGAGGAGCGACCCCCGCAGCGCGCACTGCGTGCCGCCGACCTCGCGATCCCGTACGGACGATTGCGGTCGGTGATCGAGGACTGAACGGAAAGGACTTCGCGAAACACCGACAGGACGGTGTCGCGCTCCCCGGTGAGGCTGGAGCTTCCCTCCACCGACCTCACCGAAGGAATCCCATGTCGTTCGCCTCCGTCCGCATCGTCACCGATCACCTCGACGCGCTCGTCGCGTTCTACGAGCGGGTCACCGGTCAGCGGGCCGAGCGGCCCGCCCCCGTCTTCGCGCAGTTCAGCGGCCCCGGCGCGACCCTCGCGATCGCCAGCACCGCCACGGTCGCGATGCTCGACGGAGCCCTCGTGCCCGCCGCGAACCGGTCCGTGTTCATCGAGTTCGAGGTCGCCGACGTCGACGCCGCGTTCGCCGCGCTTCAGGCGCCTGGTGGAGACGTCGTCCTCGAACCGACCACCATGCCGTGGGGCAATCGGTCGGCCCTGATGCACGACCCCGACGGCAACGTCGTGAACCTCTTCAGCACGCCCGTCGCGAGGTAGCCGACTCGGCGCGGGCGAAGCCGTAACCTACGCAATTCCTATGCATCACCTCCGTGCGCCGCATTCTTGGAGCCGTCTGGGGAGCACGCGGGCACGCTGACCGCATGGCCACCGCACCCGCCCTCGCCGCCCCGCCCGTCGCCACCGTGCGCCGCGCTCGCCAGGTCTCGCGGAGGAGGCCGAACACCCGGCCGCTGTGGAACCTCGCCGCGATCGTCGTCATCTGGGCGACGAGTCTCGTCGTCGTGGCCGTCTGGGTCGCGGGTGGCGAGGTGCAGTCGCTGCTGGCCGGGGGAGTCGACTCGCTCAACTCCCTCGGTCGCGCCGCGGGCCTGGCATCCGCGAACCTGCTCTTCTACCAGGTGCTGCTCATGGCCCGCGTGCCGCTGTTCGAGCGCGGTTTCGGCCGCGACGGCATCACCCGCCTGCACCGCATCGTCGGCTTCTGGTCGTTTGCCCTCTTCACAGCGCACATCGGGCTGCAGATCCTCGGCTACGCCGTGCAGGCGGGTATCAACCCCCTCGAGCAGGCGTGGCAGTTCGTGTGGGAGTACCCGGGCATGCTGCTGGCGACCGCGGGGACCGCCCTGCTGCTGCTGGTCGTGGTCACCTCGGTGCGCAAGGCGCGCAAGCGTCTGCGGTACGAGTCGTGGCACCTGCTGCACCTGTACGGCTACCTCGGCGTCGGCCTCGCCATTCCGCACATGCTGTGGACGGGCGCCGACTTCACCGTCTCGCCCGCCGCCACCGTCTACTGGTGGGCGATGTGGGGCGTGACCGTGGCGACAGTCGTCGTCTTCCGCCTCGGGCTTCCGCTGGCGACGTCGCTGCGCCACGGCATCCGGGTCAGCGCCGTCGAACGCGACGGCCAGAGCGGCGTCTCGGTGCGCATGACCGGGCGCCGGATCGGCGCCCTCAAGGCCCGAGGCGGACAGTTCTTCGTCTGGCGCTTCCTCGACGGGGCGGGCTGGACGCGCGGACACCCCTTCTCGCTCGCCACCGACCCGGCCGGCGGTGAGCTCGTCATCTCGGCCCGCCTCGTCGGCGACGGCACGCAGCGGCTCGCCGCGCTCCGCCCCGGCACGCGCGTGCTCATCGAGGGCCCCTACGGCACGATGACCGCCGACGAGCGCCGCGGCGGACACCTGCTCATGATCGGCGCGGGTGCGGGAGTCGCGCCGCTGGTCGCCATGCTCGAAGAGGCCGACTGGGCCCCGGGCGAGGCGACGCTCATCGTGCGCGACCACAGCGCCGCCGACGCCCTCCGCGCCGACGCGATCGATCACCTCGTGCGGGAGCGGGGCCTGCGCCACGCGCCGCTGCCCGGCCGTCGCGCACTGACCACCTCGTCGTGGCTACCGACCTCGCACGCCCCGTGGGCCGGGGCCGACCTCATCCGCTACGTCTCGCCGCGCCCCGCCGACACCGACGTGTTCCTCTGCGGACCCCAGCCGTGGATGGATGCCGTGCGCGCCGACCTGCGCCGCGCCGGGGTCCCCGCCGAGCGCGTCCACCTCGAAGCCTTCACCGTCTGAGGAGAATCCGATGAAGAAGATCGTCTACGCCCTCATGGCGACCGTCACCGGCCTCGTGCTGCTGTTCAGCTACCGCACCTCGACGGTGCCCGAGTCGACGAGCGCGCTCGCCGACGCCCCCTCGTCGGGTGTCGCGACGGTGCCGAAGACCACGCCGAGCCCCTCGGCATCCACCTCCTCGGGTTCGAGCTCGACCTCGAGCGGCTCGACCTCCAGCGGATCGTCCAGCGTGCAGACCTCGTCGAGCGGCCTCACCGACGGCACCTACACCGGCCAGGCGGCGAACACCCGCTTCGGTCCCGTGCAGGTGCAGATCACCGTGTCGGGCGGCGCGATCACCGACGTGCAGGTGCCGCAGTACCCCTCCGAGAGCGGACGCGACCAGCAGATCAACTCCCGCGCCCTTCCCGTGCTGGTGAAAGAGACCGTGCAGGCGCAGAGCGCCGAGGTCGACATGGTCTCGGGTGCCACCTACACCAGCACCGGGTACCGCACCTCGCTGCAGTCCGCCCTCGACCGGGCCCGCGCATGACCGGCGGGTTCACGGTCGTCGAACCCGTGATGGGGACGGTCGCCTCGATCACCGTCATCGGCGAGCGCACGGCGCGGGTCGAGCGGGCAATCGCCGCGTGCGTGGCGCGCCTGCGCGACGACGAGCGGGTGTTCTCGACCTACCGCGACGACTCCGACATCTCGCGGCTGCGCGACGACGGTCTCGAGCTCGGCGACGTCGATCCGCGGGTGGCCGAGGTCGCAGCGGACTGCCGCGACCTGCGCGAGCGCAGCGGCGGCCGCTTCGACGCGCACTGGCGCGGGTGGTTCGACCCGACCGGGTACGTGAAGGGATGGTCGACGGATGCCGCGACCCGGGCCTTCGACGAGCTTCTCGCCGACGGCGCGATCGAGGCGGTCGGCGTCAACGTGGGCGGCGACATGCGCCTGCGCACGGCCGCGACGAGCGAGCACGTCTGGCGCATCGGCATCGCGCACCCGACCCACGAGGGGGAGCTGCTGGCCACGGTCGAGGTCGTCGACGGGGCCGTGGCCACTTCGGGCACGTCCGAGCGCGGCGCGCACCTCGTCGATCCGCGCACGGGCGTACACCTCGCGGGTCCCGTGAGCGCGACGATCGTCGCCGACGACCTCACCACCGCCGACGCCTGGGCCACCGTGGCGGCCATCGCCGGGATCGACGACCTCGACTGGCTGCCGGTGGCCCCCGTGGCATCCGGGATCGTCTGGGAACACGGCAGCACGCGTCGCTTCGCCGGGCGGGTCGAGGTGTCGGCGTTCCACGACGCGCTCGTCGGCTGAGTCCGCTCGTCAGCTGGCGCGGGGGAGTCGCAGGGCGAACACCGTGCCCGTGGGAGAGGTGCGCTCCACCTCGATGCTGCCGCCGTAGCGGGTCGCCGCCTCGCGCACGAGCGCCAGCCCGAGCCCGAAGCCGCGGCGCCGGCCCGACTCCGCCCCGCGCGCGAAGCGTTCGAAGATGCGGGGCAGATCGTCGTCGCGGATGCCGCTTCCCCCGTCCTCCACGCGCACGACGACCTCGCGTTCGTCGGCGTCGGCGGTGATCGTGACCTCCGAGCCCGCGGGCGTGTGCCCGATGGCGTTGTCGAGCAGGGCGGTGCACACGCGCACGACGGTGACCCCCGGCATCGCGACCGTCGCGTTCGTCAGCGCGCCTGGACGCAGGTGCACGCCCGCGTCATCCGCGAGAGAGGCGAGGGCGTCGGTCGCCGCACGCACGCTGTCGTCGACCCGCGCGGTGCCCGTGTGCACCTCGCCCTCGGCGGTCAGCAGCATGTCGGCGAGCACGTCGTCCATGATCTGCGCGTCGCGCCGCAGCTGATCCAGCGGCTCGTCGGCGGGTTCTCCGCGGTGCAGGCGACGCTGCACGATCTGGATGCGGCTCGTCAGGGCGGTCAGGGGCGTGCGCAGCTCGTGGCTCGCGTCCGAGACGAACGCGCGCTGCCGGCGCAGGGCCTCATCGAGTGGTCGCACCGACCAGCGAGCCGCGGCCCAGCCGACGAGCCCGAGCACCACGACCCCGACGAGGCCCAGGCCGATGACCCACGGCAGCACGTCGTCGAGGTCGACGACGAAGCGATCGCCCGTCGGTGCGCCGCCCGGGCCGTGCCGACCGCTGCCCTCGGTGCGCGCCTGCGCCACCAGAACAGAGACGAGAACGCCGACCCCCACGGCGATCGCGACGGCCGACGCGCCCGCGACGAGCGTGCCCACCCGCAGGGCGGCCCGCCGGACGACCCGCCGGTCGTCGTCGGCGCTCACCGCTCGGCCCCCGCGCGATACCCGCGCCCGCGCACGGTCTCGACGAGGTCGGTCGCGGTCTTGCGGCGCAGGTAATGCACGTACGTGTCGACGGTGGTCATGGCATCCGGAGACGAGAACACCGCGCGGGCGATCTCCTCGCGAGAGTAGACGTGGTCGGGGCTCCGGGTGAGCAGCTCGAGCACGGCGTTCTCGGTCGAGGTGAGGGCGACGCGCTCGCCGGAGGGACCGTAGACCACGGCCGTGTCGGGGAGATAGGTCCAGTCCGAAACGTCCCGGCGACGTCCCTCGGCCCGGTAGCCGCGCCGCAGCGCCCGCAGTCGGGCGAGCAACTCGTCGAAGTCGAACGGCTTGAGCAGATAGTCGTTCGCTCCGGCGTCGAGTCCCTCGACGCGATCGGCGACCGCCCCCAGCGCCGTCAGCAGCAGCACGGGGGTCGTGATGTGCGCGGTGCGCAGGTCGCGCACGATCTCGGCGCCGTCGCGGCCGGGAAGACGCCGGTCGAGCAGGATCACCTCGAAGCTGTCGCGCAGCGCCCGATCGCGGCCCGCGAGCCCGTCGGCCTCGTGCGCGACCTCGTAGGTCTCGCGGAGCACCTCGAGCGTCATCGCGGCGATCTCGGCGTCGTCCTCGACGTAGAGCAGTCGCGGCCGCGGTGCGGCGGCCTCGCTCACTGCACTCCCGCGCGCGGCGGGCTCACGTTCCAGCCGAAGCGCTCGAGGGCGTCGAACAGGCGGCGGGCCTGCGCCCACGCCACCGCGCCCGAGACGTCGGAGTACACGTCGATCGCGAACGGCGGGGGATCGGCGAACTTGGGGATCTCGACCTCGGCCCACGCGTGCGGGGCGAGCCAGACGCGCGGGCTCATCGTGCCCGCACCGTCGACGCCTCCGTCGGCGGCGAAGGCGATCGCGTCGAGGGCGTCGATCTTGGTAATCGGCATGTTCACGACGAGGGTCACGGCGTGCAGCGTTCCGGTCATCGCGTACCTCCCTCGTTCATCCTGACACGCGCACCGGGGTCGGGGACGGTAAATACCGTGCGGATCCAGCGCGCATAGCCGGTCCATAGATTCGGTGAGGGAGGGGGCAGGGTCGCTGCGTCATCGTCGCTTCATCGACACCCGCAGCGACCAGTGGAGCAGACCATGAGCAGAATCCCCGACACCCAGATGACCCCCGACGGTCCCGCCTACGAAGGTCGCCTGCTCGACCGCGCCGACGAGCCCGTCGTCGATCAGGGCGCGCCCTTCGACATCCGCACGCTGGTTTCGCGGCGCGGCATCCTGGGCCTGGTCGTGCTGGGCGCGGGCACCGCCACGCTGGCCGCGTGCGCCCCGTCGGCCTCCGGCGCCGCCACGACGGCCGCGACGGCGACCTCGACAGCGACGCCCACGGCGAGCGCGACCCCCAGCGCCACCGCGACGAGTGCGGCCGCCGCTCTTCCTTCGGGCGAGATCCCCGACGAGACCGCCGGCCCTTACCCGGGCGACGGTTCGAACGGCCCCGACATCCTCGAACAGTCCGGAATCGTCCGCAGCGACCTGCGCTCGAGCCTCGACGGCGGAGCCACGGCCGCGGGCGTTCCCATGACCTTGAACCTCACGATCTTCGACACCGCCACCGGCGACGTGCCCCTCACGGGGGCCGCGGTGTACGTCTGGCACTGCGACGACCAGGGGCGCTACTCGATGTATTCCTCGGGGATCGAGAACGAGAGCTACCTCCGCGGCGTCCAGGTGGTCGGGAGTGACGGTGTCGTGTCGTTCACCTCGATCTTCCCCGGCTGCTACGACGGCCGGTGGCCGCACATCCACTTCGAGGTGTACCCGAACGTGGATGCCATCACCGACGCCTCGAACGCGATCGCCACCTCGCAGGTCGCCCTGCCGCAGGCCGCGTGCGACGTGGTCTACGCCGACGCGGCGTATCCCTCCTCGGCATCCAATCTGTCCCGGGTGTCGCTGGAGAGCGACAACGTCTTCGGCGACGACGGGGGAGCCCTGGAGCTCGCCACCGCGACCGGCGACAACTCCACCGGCTGGACGGTCGCCCTCGGCGTGCGCGTCGACACCACCACCACCCCGACCGCGGGCGCCATGCCCGGCGGCCGCTGATGTCAGGGAGCGCAGCGAAAACGACGCGAAGCGACGAGGTGAGCGAGGCGGCCGGGGTTGCGCTTGCGTCCGCGACCCCGATCTGGTCTGCTGAGCCGTGGCGACGCGAAGGGGCGTGGCTCCTGTTCTGGGGGGAACATCTCGATGACCGTTGTGAACGATCGCGCCGTGGCGCGCCCGCGCCTCACCCGATGGGGGCGGTCCGTCTCCATGCTGACAGCGGTGACGGCAGCGCTTCTGCTCGTCTCGGGGTGCTCGTCCTCGACCTCCGCTGCCGATCCGGCCGCCACCGACAACGCCCGTCGAGTGTCGGCACCGTCTCCGTCCGCGACGCCGTCACCGACACCCGTCGTCGTCGTTTCCGAGCAATCCGTCACCTCCGCGGTACCGTTCGAGCGGGCGACCGTGGATGACGCGACGATCCCGTCGGGGCAGTCGCGCATCTCGACGCCGGGCGTCGACGGTGAGAAGGTCTCGGTGTTCCGCGTCACGACGATCGACGGTGTGGAGTCCGAGCGGGTACTGATCAGCGAATCCGTCGGACGAGCGCCGGTCTCCGAGGTCACCTCACGAGGGACATTCGTCGCTCCGCCTCCTCCCGCTCCGGTCGAGAAGGCGTCGGGCGGCGGGGGCGGATGCGACCCGAACTACGCCGACGCGTGCGTGCCGATCGATTCCGATGTCGACTGCGCGGGCGGAAAGGGCAACGGCCCGTCCTACTTCGACGGCGTCGCCCGGGTCGTGGGTTCCGACATCTACAAGCTCGACGGCGATGGAGACGGCCTGGCCTGCAACGGCTCCCGCTGACGGCATCGCTCGACACGGCCGGCCGGCGACGCGGCTAGCCTCGAAGAATGCCCTCACCCCGCGCCCAGCTCGAGGCCCTGCTCGCGCGCGGTCTCGGCGACGTCTCCCCGGCGCTGCAGGCGCTACCCGTCGAGGGCGAGGCACGAGCGGCCGCGGTGCTCATCCTTTTCGGTGTGCTCGACGGGGTACCCAGCCGCCGGGTCTCGCGCACCGTCCCGCGCGATCTCGACGTGCTGCTGCTCGCGCGGGCGAGCACCCTGCGCGCTCACCCGGGCCAGGTCGCGTTCCCCGGTGGCCGGGTCGATCCCGAAGACGCGGATGCCGTGGCGGCGGCGCTGCGGGAAGCGCGCGAAGAGACGGGGCTCGAGCCCGACGGTGTCGAGGTGCTGGGCACCCTCGAGCCGCTGCCCCTGGCCTTCTCTCGCCACGAGGTCACCCCGGTGATCGGATGGTGGGCGCGCCCGACCCCGGTCCGTGCCGTGGATGCGGCGGAGTCGGCCGAGGTCTTCCGCGCCCCCGTAGCCGATCTGCTCGATCCCGAACGCCGAGGCGTGACGGTGCTGCGTCGTGATGGTCGAGAGTGGCGGGGGCCCGCCTTCGCCCTGCAGACGGCACGCGGCCCACAGACGGTGTGGGGATTCACCGCGATGGTGCTGGACGGGTTGTTCGACCGCCTCGGGTGGACGGAGCCCTGGGACGGATCGCGCGAGATCCCCCTGGCCGACGCCGCCGCGGGCGCCCGCGACCGATCCGGGCCGCCGGCCCGGTCGTAGCGCGTGAGGCGCACTTCGTCATCCGCGGCGTGGCGATCGTCCGAGGTCGCTAGCGTGGGTTTCGTGACTGCGCCTATCGACCCCACCACCACCTCCGCCTGGTCCCGCCTCAGCGCCCTGCGCGAGAGCTTCACCCCCGATCTGCGCGGCTGGTTCGCCGCCGACGCCGACCGCACGCGCGACCTCACCCGCACGGTCGGCGACCTCCACGTCGACCTGTCGAAGAACCTCGTCACCCCCGAAGTCCTCGATGCTCTGGTCGCGCTCGCCGATGAAACCGGCGTCCGCGAGCGCTTCGCCGACATGCTCCGCGGTGCCCATCTCAACACCAGCGAGGACCGTGCCGTGCTGCACACCGCTCTGCGTCGGCCCGCCGGCGCCGAGCCCGCGCTCGTCGTCGACGGTCAGCAGATCGATCACGACGTGCACGAGGTGCTCGACCGGCTGAGCGCCTTCGCCGACCGCGTGCGCTCGGGCGAGTGGCGCGGCGTCACCGGCAAGAAGGTCACGCACGTCGTCAACATCGGCATCGGCGGCAGCGACCTGGGCCCGGTGATGGTCTACGAGGCTCTGCTGCCGTACGCCGACGCCGGCATCCACGCGCGCTTCGTGTCGAACATCGACCCCACCGACATCTCGCAGAAGACGGCTGACCTCGATCCCGAGACCACCCTCTTCATCGTCGCCTCGAAGACCTTCACCACGCTCGAAACCCTGACGAACGCCCGCCTCGCGCGGGACTGGCTCTGGGCGCAGCTCGCCGAGAAGGGTGCGATCGACGATTCGGATGCCGCGCGCACCGACGCCGTGGCCCACCACTTCGTCGCCGTGTCGACCGCGCTCGACAAGGTCGAAGCGTTCGGAATCGACCCGACGAACGCCTTCGGCTTCTGGGACTGGGTGGGCGGACGCTATTCCGTCGACTCGGCGATCGGGCTGTCGCTCGCCATCGCCCTGGGTCCCGACGTGTTCCGCGAGCTCCTGGCCGGTTTCCACACGGTCGACGAGCACGTGGCATCCACCCCGGTCGAGCAGAACGTACCCGTCCTCATGGGACTGCTGAACGTCTGGTACACCAACTTCCTCGGCGCGCAATCGCACGCGGTGCTGCCCTACGCGCAGCAGCTGCACCGCTTCGCGGCCTACCTGCAGCAGCTCACGATGGAGTCCAACGGCAAGTCCGTCCGGTGGGACGGTACGCCCGTCACGACCGACACGGGTGAGGTGTTCTGGGGTGAGCCGGGGACGAACGGTCAGCACGCCTTCTACCAGTTGATTCACCAGGGCACGCGGCTCATCCCCGCGGACTTCATCGCGTTCGTGAACCCGGCCTACCCCCGCGCCGATGACGGTCGCGATGTGCACGGACTGTTCCTGGCGAACTTCCTCGCGCAGACCAAGGCGCTGGCGTTCGGCAAGACCGCCGAAGAGGTGGAGGCGGAGGGGACCACCGGAGCTCTCGTCGCGGCCCGGACCTTCCCCGGCAACCGCCCGACGACATCCATCTTCGCGCCGTCGCTCACCCCCTCGGTGCTCGGTCAGCTCATCGCGCTCTACGAACACATCACTTTCACGCAGGGCACGATCTGGGGCATCAACTCCTTCGACCAGTGGGGTGTCGAACTCGGCAAGCAGCTCGCCCTCCAGATCGCCCCCGCGATCGAGGGCGACGACGAGGCCCTGGCCGCCCAGGACTCCTCCACGCGTGCGCTGCTCGACTACTACCGGGCGCACCGCGGCTAGCCCGCCGGACGCCGTCCGACGGCGAGATCCGATGTCGAAAGGCCGATCGGGCGAGATTTTTCCTTCGCCGGATCGGCCTTTCGCTGTGCGCGAGGGGACGCTCAGTGGACACTGACGGATCCGGGTCGATGGGTCTGTCGAATAATCCCAGTTCACGCGGTTATTTTCGCCTCCCCGTGATAGCGGCGAACGACAGACGCACTCACCGGCTCAGGCCCTGTGCCTCGCGGTGCGACCGGCACTCGGCTCCCACCGGTCTTCCAGGTAACGAAAAGATAACGTCCAGAACCAGCACCCACACTCGGGGCCCGTGCCGACCCGACGGCACGACATCGCGCTCGATCCCGACGAGCGCGCCCCCGACGAAAGATCTCTCTTGCTGCGTTCCGACATCAAACTCACCCACGTCAACCGCGCCCGACGCACCCTGGTCACGGCGGCCACCTGTGCCGGCCTCGCCTTCGGCATGGTCGCGACGACCGGCCTCGCGATGGCGTCCCCGCTGTCCCTGCCGGACGCGTCGGCCTCCTCCTTCTCCGCCCCCGGCACCTCGGTGCCCGTGTCGACGGCGCCGACCCTCGACGCCGTCACCGCGGGGGCGAGCACCGCCCTCGATGGAGCGCAGACGGCGCTTTCGAGCGCGAACGCGGTGCAGGCTGACGTCGCCGCGACCGGACTCCCTCTCGCGATCGGCGACGCCTCGATCGACACGAGTGCCCTGCAGGATGCCGTGGATCGGCTCACCTCGCGCGACCTGCTCCCCGTGCTGCTCGTTCCCGCCCTGAGTCAGAACGCTCAGACCGAGACCGAGCGCGTGAGCGCCCGTGTCGCAGAGGTCCAGGGGAGCCTGGACCAGGCCAAGGCAGAGAAGGCGGCCGCCGACGCCGCCGCCGAGGCGCAGCGCCAGGCCGAGGCCGCAGCTGCCGCCGAGGCTCAGCGCCAGGCCGACGCCGCGGCGGCTCTCGCCCGCGTCAACACCACAGACGGAGCCAAGGCGTACGCCGCGCAGCTCGCGTCCGAGAAGTACGGCTGGGGGAGCGACCAGTTCTCCTGCCTCTCGTCTTTGTGGACCAAGGAATCGGGCTGGAACTACAAGGCCTACAACAACGACGGTGGGGCCACCGGCATCCCTCAGGCGCTCCCCGGCAGCAAGATGGCGTCGTTCGGTGCCGACTGGGAATCGAACGCGGCGACCCAGATCGCCTGGGGCCTCGACTACATCTCCCGCGGTTACGGCACGCCGTGCAGCGCCTGGGGGCATTCGCAGGCGATGAACTGGTACTGAGAATCCCCTCGACGGTGACCCGCGCTCTGCGTCAGCGATATATCGTTATGTATCGCTGACTCAGGTCGGGTCCGCGCGAAGGAGGTCGTCATGAGTGGTTCATTCCTGGGAGACGCGTTCGGCGGGCGAGGTGGGAGCAACACCCCCGGCTGGCCGATGTCCAACATCCTCGAGGGTCTCGAGCAGCTGCGCACGCAGTTCGAGCAGAAGACCGCCTCGACGCCGCGCATGAACAAGGGAGACGTGCGATCGGCCGTCCTCTCGCTCCTGCTCGAGCAGCCGATGCACGGCTACCAGATCATCCGCGAGATCGAGGACCGCAGCGGCGGCTCGTGGAAGCCGAGCCCCGGCTCGGTCTACCCGACGTTGCAGCTGCTCACCGACGAGGGCCTCGTGCAGGCCGAGGAGTCGAACGGCCGCAAGACGTACTCGCTCACCGCCGAGGGGCGCGCCGCGGCGGGAGATGAGACCACCGAGCGCACCGCCCCGTGGGAGTCGGCCGGTTCGCGCGACAGCGGCCGCATGACGGCACTGCCCAAGGCGGGCGTCGAACTCGCGCAGGCAGCGGCCCAGGTCGCACGCACGGGTGACAAAGAGCAGGTGGCGCAAGCCGTCGAGATCCTCGACGAGGCCCGCCGTAAGCTCTACTCCATCCTCGCCCAGGGTTGAGGTCACGCCCGATCGACGGGGGCTTCCCGCCCGTCGGCATCCAGGAGAATCGATGACCGACGACGCCCTCATGAAGGCCCGCTACCGGCGGATCACGCGCTTCGCGGCGCGCTACCTGGTGCAGGCCTGGTGGTTCGAGCTGTTCCTGCCGAGGTTCGGCCTCGGGTGGATCTCCGCCCGGGGTCGTACCCGGCGGCTCGAACGCATCGCCCAACGCTTCCACGTGCTCGCGGTCGACCTCGGTGGTCTGATGATCAAGGTTGGGCAATTCATGTCGTCTCGCCTCGACGTCCTGCCCCCCTCCATCACGAAGCAGCTCGAGGGGCTGCAAGACGAGGTACCCGCGGTCCCGTTCGTGCAGATGCGGGCTCGGGCCGAGGAAGAGCTCGGGATGCCGCTGGAGCGCGCCTTCGCGAGCGTCGATGAACGGCCTCTCGCCGCGGCGTCGCTGGGCCAGGCGCACCGCGCCGTGCTGACGGAGGATCTCGCCGCCGAGACCGGCCTGAGCGCCGTGGTGCTGAAGATCCAGCGGCCCGGCATCGACCGCATCGTCGACGTCGACCTGCGCGCCCTCCGCAAGGTCGGTGTGTGGCTCAGCAAGGTCGCCCTGGTGCGCGATCGTGTCGACATGCCCTCCCTGGTCGAGGAGTTCGCCGTCACGAGCCTCGAAGAGATCGACTATCTCCACGAGGCCGCGAACTCCGAGCGCTTCGCGGCCGACTTCGGCGGGCCCGACGGAGTGGCCGTCCCCGAGGTCGTGTGGGAGCGCACGACCCGCCGCGTGCTCACCCTCCAAGACGTCACGGCGATCAAGATCAACGACGTCGACGCCCTCCGCGCGGCCGGCATCGATCCGTCCGAGGTCGCCGCCCGCTTCGCGCGCGTGATGTTCGATCAGCTGTTCGACGACGGCTTCTTCCACGCCGACCCGCACCCCGGAAACGTCTTCGTCACGCCGCTCGGCGGCACGACCGACGCCGGTACACCGGCGTGGCGTTTCACCTTCATCGACTTCGGCATGATGGGCGAGGTGCCGCCGAGCCTCCGCCGCGGCCTGCGCCGCGTGCTCATCGCGGCGGCCTCACGCGACGGCAAGGGCCTGGTCGACGGCATCCGCGATGTGGGTGTCCTGCTGCCCTCGGCCGACACGATCCAGCTCGAGCGAGCGATGACGCAGCTGTTCTCGCGTTTCGGCGGAATGGGGTTCGCCGAGCTGCAAGAGGTCGACCCGCGCGAGTTCCGCGCCTTCGCGATCGAGTTCGGCGACGTCGTGCGATCGCTGCCGTTCCAGCTGCCCGAGAACTTCCTGCTGATCGTGCGCGCGATGTCGCTCACCAGCGGCATGTGCAGCGCGCTCGATCCCGCCTTCAACATCTGGGACGCGGTCGAGCCCTACGCCCAGCGCCTCATCCGGGAGGAGAGTGGGAACACCGCGCAGGCCTTCGTCCGCGAGGTCGGGGCGGTGGCCGCCGTCACCGCGCGCCTCCCGCGCCGTGCCGACAACCTCATCTCGCGCTTCGAAGACGGCTCGGTCTCGGTGCAGACTCCGCGCATCGAGCGCCGCATGCGCGATCTCGAGCGGATGGTGCGCCGGGTGGTCTCGTCGGTGCTATTCACGGGCCTGCTCATCGGCGGGGTGCTGCTGCAGGCCGAGCAGGCGGTGCTGGGCACGATGCTCATGATCGTCTCGATCGCGCCGCTCTCGCACGCCCTCCTGGCCGGGTGGGTCGCTCGGCGCAACGGCGCCTGACCCGTCGGGGCGCTCGTCGCGCCGGCGGCATCGCTCCGGCGCGGCGCGCACGATCGTGACGACGGCACGACGCCGGATGTCGCGCGGTTCAGCGTCCGTCGAAGATGCCCAGAAGAGTGACGACACCGAAGAACACCGGGATGCCGTAGACCGCCGTCCCGACCATGAACGACGAGACCACGCGCACGTTGGCCCACCAGCCGTGGCGGGGCGTCCACGAGCGGAGCTGTCGCCCCTCGGGGCCCACGACGGGCGCGTGCGGGCGCCACGCCGAAACCCCCGCGGTACCGCTCACGAGACTCTCCGCGATCTCCACCGCGACCTGGCCAGCGACCCTCTCGTCGGTGTACCGCAGCGAGCGCTCTCGCAGTCGGGGTGCGACGTGGGTGAGGATCGCGTCCACCTCTCGCCACAGGGCCGGATCGTCCCAGCGACGCCGTTCCGCCCGGAAGAACACGGCCCGGTCCTCGATGATCTCGACGTCGAACGCGCGCGCGTGGTCCGCGAGCGTCGCCATGACGTCGGGGGTGAGGACGTAGAGCGCGTCCCGGGCGTATCCCCGTGGAGCGTACGCACGGAAGATGCGGTCGAAATCACCCTCCAGGGAGAGCCGTTGCCGTTCGGCGAGGTTCTCGGGCAGTCCCGAGCGCACCCCGTCGTTCTCGACGGCGTCGAGGACCAGGTGGGGGAGAGGGGATGCCAGCGAGACGCAGACGTAGGAGCGTGGACGCGTGCGCGGCATCCGCAGTCGAACCGTCCCGAATTCGACCCCTTCGCCCACGAAGCGCGGGTATTCGCGGACGCCGGCGGAGTGAGCGGTGACGATGGCTTTGAAGGAGTCCCGCCACCACGCTTCTGCGCGGAACTCGTTCGCCCGCGCGGTGAGAGCGCGGCGAGCGCGGCGGAGCCGAACGGGCGTCGAGGCCTTCCGCGACCATCGCCACAGGGCGACGCTTGCGGCGGTCCAGACGATGGAGACGACGAGGGTGATGATCAGGGTGCGTACGTCGTCGGCCTCGAGCGTCCCGTCGCCCCGGATGTCGACGTCGAGTCCGGTATCGAACACCACGATGAAGAGGGTCCAGACCAGGATCACGGCGTTCAGCCGCACGAGCAGGCGTCTGCGGGTCGGCACCCACGGCGGCGGTTCGTGCTCCGGTACGGTCGGCAGCTCCCGCCGTACGTCGTCGTCGGGGGCATCGAGCCATCGAAGGTCCACGCGTCGTCCTCTCCGGCGGAGGTTGGTCCGCCCGCCCGCCGGGGCGCTTCTCTAGACTGGCGTGGTGTCGACCGAACCGAGCCGTCCCCTTTCGGCGTGGCGGTTCGACGGGACGCTCCGGGCCTACCAGCGCGCCGCGCTCGACCGTGTCGACGTCGACGCGGGGGAGCCGCTGCACCTCGTCGCCCCGCCGGGTGCCGGGAAGACTCTGCTCGGGCTCCTCCTCGCCTCGCGCAGGGGGCACCGCACCGTGGTCTTCGCGCCGACGACGGCGATCCGCGCGCAGTGGGTGGGGGCTGCCCGGGCGCTGGCGCATGACGACGCCGCCGTGTCGGAAGACCCTGATCGCCCCGCCGACCTCACGGCCCTGACGTACCAGGCGATCAGCGTGGTCGACTCCGGCGAGCCCTTCGCGGCCCTGGCGCGTGCCCGCTGGGCCGAGGAGCTGATCGCCGACGACCGCACCCCCGACCAGGCCGAGGGATGGCTAGACGCGCTCAGCGAGAGCAATCCCGCGGCGTACGGCCGTGGCATCCGTTCTCGGTCCCGCGCCCTGCGTCGCACGCTGGCGAGACAGGATGCCACCGCGCTCACGGCCGCGCTCCACCCGCGATCGCGCGAGCTGCTGGAGCGCCTGGTCGGGGCAGGCGTCGAGACCGTCGTCCTCGACGAGTGCCACCACCTCCTGGATCACTGGGCGCTGGTGGTCGCGGCGCTCGTCGCGCGGCTGCGCGCGGCGGGTCGGGAGCCGCTCGTGATCGGGCTCACCGCCACCCTGCCCTCGCCCGATGACGCGAACGAGTACGAGAACTACGTCTCGCTGCTGGGCGAGGTCGATCTGGAGGTTCCCGTCCCGGCCGTCGTCCGAGAGGGGGATCTCGCGCCGTACCGCGACCTCGTCCACGTGGTCGAACCGACGGCGGAGGAGCGGGCGTTCCTCTCCGCGCACGCCGAAGCCCTCGCGGAGGCGCTGCGGACGACCTTCGCGGTGGGCGCCGGGAGGGAGTTCCTCCGCGCGGTGCTCCAGCCGTCGACCCCTTCCACCTCCGAGGACCCCCTCGAACCGCCCGCCGAGGGCGTCTCGTCCCCGGACCCGGTCGCTCCCGCGGGGACGAGTGCGGACGCGCGTCCGGGGATCGAGCCCCCGCCGCCCGCCGCGGAGTCGTCCGACCCCGACGCCGCCGTCGATGCCGCTCTCTCGGCGGCGTTCGCCGTCGACTTCGCCGGTGCCGAGGCCGCTGCGGCGATGTTCTCCGTCGTCGCACCCGGCGACCCGCTCACCGCGCGTCTTCCCGCCGTGGCACGACGTGCGCCCACGACGGACGAGACGCTGCGCCTGCTGGGTCGATACGCCCTCGACCGCGTTCTCCCCGACCCCGCGCGCGTCGACGATTGGCACCGGCTGCGCCGCCTGCTCGCCGATTTCGGCTTCGCCCTGACCGACCGCGGGGTGCGGCGCACCCGCGATCCGATCGACACGGTCCTCGCGTCCTCCCTCTCGAAGGACAGGGGAGCGTGCGACATCCTCGCCCGCGAGCGCACCGAGCTCGGCGACCGCCTCCGCGCCCTCGTCGTGACCGATTACGTCACCCACGGCAACGTCCACGGGGGGCTGCTGGGCTCGGCCGGCGCCGTCCGGACGTTCTCGATCGTGGCGACGGATGCCGTCACCTCGGCGCTGCGCGCGATCCTCGTCACGTCCTCGACGGTGCGCGTCGCCGTCCGTCACGCGGAGACGCTGCTCCCGGCGCTCACGCGCGAGCTCGGCGTCCCGGTGACGGGAGAGCCGTGCCCCGACGATGCGGCCGTCCTCGAGGTGCGGGGGACCACGGGGTCCGGTGTGGTCGGCGCCGTGTCCCGGCTGCTCGCCGACGGCTCGCTCGAGGTGGTCGTGGGCACGCGCGGTCTGTTCGGCGAAGGCTGGGACTGCCCGGCGGTGAACACTCTGATCGACCTCACGGCGGTGGCGACGGCGTCAGCGACGCAGCAGTTGCGAGGCCGTACCCTGCGACGCGATCCGAGCTGGCCCGAGAAGGTCGCCCACAACTGGACGGTCTCGGCGCTGCTGCCGCCCGACTCGCCCCTCGACGCGCAACCCGATGCCGCCCGTCTCCGTCGCAAGCACGCCGGCCTGTGGGGACTCGACGCCGACCACCCGGAACGCATCGTCCGCGGGCTGCCCGCGGCGCTGGGGCGCGACCGTCGTCGCGCGCTCGACGAGGTGCTCGAGAAGGCCCGCGGTGCGTCGCTGGAGGGTGTCGACGCCCTAACCTCGGCTCCGCCGCGGGACGAGACGCGATCCGCCTGGCGCATCGGCTCCCCGTACGACGATCGCGAGGAGCTCTCCGCGGTGGTCGAGCGCCCGGCCCGCACGCCGGTCTTCTCGACGTCGGTGCGGGCCGAGCGTGCCCTCGGCGGGTGGCTCGGAGTATCGGCGGGAGCGCCGGCGGCGATGCTCGCGTTGTCGTTCTTCCTGCCACCCGTCGCGGGAGTCGCGGTGGGGGGAGTCAGCATCCTGATCGGTGCCGTCATGGCCGTGCCCCTGTTCTCCGCGTGGCGTCGCACGCGTCGGCAGGCTCGGGATGCCGCGGCGACGCTGCGGAACATGGCGCGTGTGGTGTGGACGGCGCTGTCCGAGAGTGGGCGCGTCCGGTCCCCGCTCGCGGTGCCCGTCTGGGAGCGAGAGCGGAGGGATGCCGATGGCACCCGCGCCGAGATCCGGATGGCGGACGCGAGCCTTGCCGATCAGAGGACGTTCGGGATCGCCCTGGAGGAGCTGTGCGGTCCTATCCGGACGCCGCGCTTCGTTCTGGAGGTCGACCGCGGCGGAGGGCCGTGGTGGGTGCGCGGTGTCCTCGATCGCGTGGGACGCTCCCGGCCCCGGCAGTTCGTCGCCGTGCCGGCCGAGATCGGTCGTCGTCGGGCGGACGCTCTCCGCTTCCACGGCGCGTGGCAGGTGCACGTGGGTCCGGCCGTCCTGCACGAGCTCAACGGCCCCGAGAACCTCTCGCTACTCGCAGAAGCGCGCCGCACCGGAGGGTTCTCCGGAGCGGCGCGCTCGATGATGCGATGGAGCTGAGGGCTCAGTACCAGCCGGTCGACTGCGAGTGACCCCACGCGCCGCACGGCGTGCCGTAGCGGCCCGAGATGTACCCCAGGCCCCACGACACCTGGGTGGCGGCGTTGGTCTGCCAGTCGGCACCGGCGGACGACATCTTGCTGCCGGGGAGGGCCTGCGGAATGCCGTAGGCGCCGCTGCCGGAGTTGTAGGCCTTGTAGTTCCAGCCCGACTCCTTGTTCCACAGCGAGACGAGGCACGACATCTGGTCGTCGCCCCAGCCGCGGCTGGCGAGCATGTCGCGCGCGGCGGCCTGGGCGCCGGCGGGGCTGTTGTCTCCCGAACCGCCTCCGGTCGGGATGGGGGCCGAAGACCCTCCACCGCCGGAGTTCGACGAGGACGACGACGATGCCTGCTTCTCGGCGGCGGCCTTGTCGGCGGCGGCCTTCGCGGCGGCAGCAGCCTCTGCTTCCTGGCGCGCCTTCTCGGCCGCCTCTTCTTCCGCCTTCTTGGCGACGGCGGCGTCGAGACCCCCGCGCAGCTCGGCGACGCGCTGATCGACCGCGGCGGAGGCCGCGGAGACGTCGTGCGAGAGCGCCGGCAGGAACGTCTCGGGCAGCACCGAGGCCGCCTGCAGGCGCTCGGCGGCCTGCTGCAGCGCGGTCGTGTCGACCGTGGCGGGCTGGCCGATGTCGAGCCCGGATGCCGCGATGTCGCTCTGCACGGTGGCGACGGCCTGGATCGAGCTCGACGCGGCGGTCTCCGCCGCGCGGGCCTCGGTCTTCTCGGGGCCGGGGGAGGCCGCGAGCACCGTGGGCGTGATCGAGGAGGCGAGCGAGAACGTCGCGGTCGACAGGTCGGCGGGAGAGGCGGTGGCGGACGGCGCGGTGCCGGTGAGGGCCGAGGCCGCGACCACGCCGAGCACGAGCGCTCCCACTGTCGTCACGGGGCGACGACGAGTGCGGCGGGCGGCGAGGCGGCGGTCACGACGATTGGAAAAGGACGTCGAGTCAGAGCGCATAGAACCGGTTTCACGTGAGGGGAGGACGGTGCGGGTGTCACCGTCCGACCCGCGTCAGCGGGCACAAGACGGGGAGCCTGGCACGTGTTTCTGGACGCCACCTGGGCGGACCGCCTCAGAACACCGGAACAAAAACGCCGATCCGGGGCGAATCGCGCGCACGCGTGATCGCCCTGTCCAGCCCTCCGTCTCCGTGCGCGCTGCCCGGCCCGCGTCGTCGTGTGACGGCTCGACCGCGGGATGCGCGCCACCCGGGACTGCGCGGGAGGCCCGGTGCGTTAGACTGAGGTGTCACACCTGGGTTCTGCCTATCTGGCGAGCCCGTGGCATCGCACAAACAATCCGCTTCGCTTCGACTCGTGGTTGGAGTTCGCCCTCGGGCGGCCCCAGCCCGACGGCCCCCGGTCCTGGACCGACGGGTACAGGAGTCGGAGCCCGACACCACACCCAACTAGGACAACCCACTACATGACTACCGCAACGACCGCCCCGGCTACCAAGCAGGTCGCGATCAACGACATCGGCTCGGCCGAAGACTTCCTGGCCGCGGTCGAGAAGACGCTCAAGTTCTTCAACGACGGCGACCTCATCGAAGGCACCGTGGTGAAGATCGACCGCGACGAGGTCCTCCTCGACGTCGGTTACAAGACCGAGGGTGTCATCCCCTCCCGCGAGCTCTCGATCAAGCACGACGTCGACCCCAACGAGGTCGTCAACGTCGGCGACCACGTCGAGGCCCTCGTTCTCCAGAAGGAGGACAAGGAAGGCCGCCTCATCCTGTCCAAGAAGCGCGCTCAGTACGAGCGTGCGTGGGGCGACGTCGAGAAGATCAAGGAGAACGACGGTGTTGTCACCGGTTCCGTGATCGAGGTCGTCAAGGGTGGTCTCATCGTCGACATCGGCCTCCGCGGCTTCCTCCCGGCCTCGCTCATCGAGCTGCGCCGCGTCCGCGACCTCACGCCGTACCTCGGCCAGGAGATCGAGGCCAAGATCCTCGAGCTCGACAAGAACCGCAACAACGTCGTGCTGTCGCGCCGCGCCCTGCTCGAGCAGACGCAGTCCGAGTCGCGCACCACGTTCCTCAACAACCTCCACAAGGGCCAGGTCCGCAAGGGCACGGTCTCGTCGATCGTCAACTTCGGTGCGTTCGTCGACCTGGGCGGCGTCGACGGTCTCGTCCACGTCTCCGAGCTCTCCTGGAAGCACATCGAGCACGCCTCCGAGGTCGTCGAGGTGGGCCAGGAGGTCACCGTCGAGATCCTCGAGGTCGACCTCGACCGCGAGCGCGTGTCGCTCTCGCTCAAGGCGACGCAGGAAGACCCGTGGCAGGTGTTCGCCCGTACCCACGCGATCGGCCAGATCGCTCCGGGCAAGGTCACCAAGCTCGTTCCCTTCGGTGCGTTCGTCCGCGTGGCCGACGGCATCGAGGGCCTCGTGCACATCTCCGAGCTGTCGGGCAAGCACGTCGAGCTCGCCGAGCAGGTCGTGTCGGTCGGCGAAGAGGTCTTCGTCAAGATCATCGACATCGACCTCGAGCGTCGCCGCATCTCGCTGTCGCTCAAGCAGGCCAACGAGTCGGTCGACCCCAACGGCACCGAGTTCGACCCGGCGCTGTACGGCATGGCCACCGAGTACGACGAGCGTGGCGAGTACAAGTACCCCGAGGGCTTCGACCCCGAGTCGGGTGCGTGGCTCGAGGGCTTCGACACTCAGCGCGAGGCCTGGGAGCAGGAGTACGCCGCTGCTCAGGGTCGCTGGGAAGCCCACAAGGCTGCCGTCGCCAAGGCCCTCGAGGCCGAGGCCGCCAACCCGACGGACGCTGGTTCGTTCGGTGGATCGTTCTCGTCCGAGACGCCCGCCCAGGGCACCCTCGCCGACGACGAGTCGCTGGCTGCGCTTCGCGAGAAGCTCTCCGGTCGCTGATCCGTCCCGCATCGAAGGCCGGTACCTCCTCGGAGGTGCCGGCCTTCGGTCGTTTCCGGGCGCAAGCCCTGGTGGGCAGGTGGTCAAGCAGGGCAGGATGAAGGCATGGCTTCTCGACTTCCGCTTCTGATCACCCTTGCCGGCGTGGCCGTGCTCTTCCTGTCGATCGCGTTCGTCTTCGCTCTGGTCATCGGAGCGATGTTCTTCGGCGGGATCGAGTTCACCGGGGGACACACGGATGCCATGACCTCGCCGTCGACGTGGACACTCGTCGCCTGACCGTCATACCGTTCCCGTCACTCGGCCCGGACGACCTCGAAGGTCGTGCCGGGCCGTCCGCGCTTCCGTGTGTTTCCGCGTGTGCGGTCCGGCGACACGCCCGAGATGTGCCTGGATTCGACGGGTCGGTCGTTCCCGCGTAACTTATTACTTGTTCGCCCCACAGGGGAGAGCGGAGAGGCCGGAAGGCCCCGCATCGTCTCAAGTGGCGAACCACCCAAGACCTCATCGTTTCGGTGTATGGTTTTGGTTCTGGTCTTCGACCGGGTCTCACGACGCTGATCTTTCATAGGTCCCATGGTGAGAACCACAAGGTTCGAATGATCGAATAGGTAGTGAACTGCCTCACGGGTAGGTCGGGAGATC
>NZ_BJML01000002.1 GCF_006539145.1 Microbacterium testaceum
GATCTCTCGACCTACCCGTGAGGCAGTTCACTTCAATTGACAGCCGCCAGCAATCGGAACCTCATTGGGATCTCAGAGAGATCAACCTCGGGAACCGGCCGAACGACCGAACCAAAACCTTACACCATTCGGAGGAGGTTTTGGGTGGTTCGCCACTTGAGACGATGCGGGGCCTTCCGGCCTCTCCGCTCTCCCCTGTGGGGCGAACAGGTAAAACACTACGACTCGACACCGGATCGGTCGAATCGTCGCTTCACCCCGGGCGTGTCGCTACGCCGTGAAGCCCGGAATCACGCGGATCTACCACGAAGGCCCGACCGATGAGTGGTCGGTCGGGCCTGATCGTCCGCGCTCCGGGAGGGAGCGGTCGTCACGCGTTCGCGGTCTCGGTGTTCTCTGAGACGGGCAACGGCCACAGCGCGTCGAGGAGCTGGCGAACCCACGCGATGAGATTCGCATCGTCCGCATCGTGAGGGAGCGGGACAACCATGGCATCCCCGTTGGCGACGAGCTTCGCCTTCGGGTACAGCCGCTGCAGGCGCACCCGCATAGAGTCCGGGAGGTTCGCCGGGGCGACGCGCAGGTTGGAACCCATCGCGACGACATCGGCCAGACCGGCCTGAGCGGCCCGGCGGCGCAGGCGCGCCACGGCGATGAGTCCCTCGACCTCGGCAGGTGGCTCCCCGTATCGATCACGAAGCTCCTCGACCACGAGGTCGATCGCATCGCTCTTCGCTGTCGCGGATGCCGCGGCCGACAGCTTCTGGTACGCCTCGAGACGCAGACGCTCGCTGTCGATGTAGAACTCCGGCAAACGGGCATCGACGGGCAGTTCGAGGCGGAGTTCGGTGGGACCGTCGACGTCTTCGCCTCGGAAGGTGGAAACCGCTTCGCCGATCATGCGCAGATACAGGTCGAACCCGACACCCGCGATGTGTCCGGCCTGCTCGGCGCCGAGGAGGTTTCCGGCGCCGCGGAGTTCGAGGTCTTTCAGCGCCACCTGCATGCCCGAGCCGAGGTCGTTGTTCACGGCGATCGTCTCGAGCCGGTCGGCCGCGGTCTCGGACAGCGGCTTCATCTCGTCGTAGAGGAAGTACGCGTACGCACGGTCACGACCACGACCCACCCGTCCGCGGAGCTGATGCAGCTGCGACAGACCGTACTTGTCGGCACGGTCGATGATGATCGTGTTGGCGTTCGAGATGTCGAGGCCCGTCTCGATGATCGTGGTCGACACCAGCACGTCGGCACGACGTTCCCAGAAGTCGTCGACGACCTGCTCGAGCGCGTGCTCCCCCATCTGTCCGTGAGCGACGACGATGCGCGCCTCGGGCACCAGTTCGGCGAGGTGCGCCGCGACTCGCTGGATCGAGGACACGCGGTTGTGCACGTAGAAGATCTGGCCCTCTCGCAGCAGTTCGCGTCGAATCGCCGCCGCGATCTGCTTGTCGTTGCGGGGCCCGACATACGACAGGATCGGATGCCGGTCCTCCGGCGGGGTCGCGAGAGTCGACATCTCGCGGATCCCGGTGACCGCCATCTCGAGCGTGCGCGGAATGGGCGTGGCGCTCATCGCCAGGATGTCGACGTTGGTTTTGAGCTTCTTCAACTGGTCTTTGTGCTCGACGCCGAACCGCTGCTCCTCATCGATGATCATCAGCCCGAGGTCCTTGAAAAGGACCTTCTCGGTCAGGATGCGATGGGTTCCGATGACCATGTCGACCGTGCCGTCGGTGAGGCCGGCCAGGGTGGCCTTCGCCTCTTTGTCGGTCTGGAAGCGCGACAGCGGCCGGACCGTGACGGGGAAGCCCGCGAAACGTTCGGCGAAGGTCTCGAGGTGTTGCTTGACCAGCAGCGTGGTGGGAACGAGCATCGCGACCTGCTTGCCGTCCTGGATGGCCTTGAACGCCGCCCGCACCGCGACCTCGGTCTTGCCGAACCCGACGTCGCCCGAGAGCAGTCGGTCCATCGGGATCGGCTTCTCCATGTCGGCCTTGATCTCATCAATCGTCTGGAGCTGATCGAGGGTCTCGGCGAAGGGGAAGGCTTCCTCGAGTTCGCGCTGCCACGGGGTGTCGGGGCCGAAGGCGTGGCCCTTCGACGCCATGCGTGCCGAGTACAGCTTGACCAGTTCGACAGCGATGTCGCGAACGGCCTTGCGGGCGCGGCCCTTGGCCGCGGCCCAGTCGCTCCCGCCCATCTTCGACAGCGTGGGCGCCTCGCCGCCGACGTACTTCGACAGCAGGTCGAGCTGATCGGTCGGCACGAAGAGCTTGTCACCCGGATAGCCGCGCTTGGCCGGCGCGTACTCGAGAACGAGGTACTCCTTGGTCGTCTTCACCGCATTGCGGCCACCGCTCGACACCTCACGCTGGGTGAGCTCGAGAAATTTGCCGATGCCGTGGGTCGCGTGCACGACGACGTCGCCGGGCTTGAGCTGCAGCGGATCGACGACGTTGCGGCGACGCGAAGCGAGCTTCTTCACCCCGCGGTTGTCGCCACTGACCGACCGACCGTAGAACTCGGTCTCGGTGATGACGGCGAACTTCGCCTGGGTCAGCTGGAAGCCCCGCTCGAGGGGCGCGCAGACGACATGGGCGACTCCGGCCTCGGGGGCCGCCCTCACATCGTCGACGCGGCGGGCGGCGATCCCGCGCTCGGAGAGGACGTCTCGGGCACGGTCCACCATGCCGGGGCCGGATGCCGTGACCACGACCGACCACCCGTCGCGCAGAAGCTCGCCGACGTGAGCAGTCGCACCCTCGACGTTCCCCTGGAACGACGGCACCGGATCGGCCTTGATGCGATGAGCGGAGTCATCGCCGACGACGAGCCCCTCGTCTTCGGCATCCGCCGCTCCGGAGTCGAAGGCGCTCAGCTGCCACCACACCCCGCCGCGACCGCTGGCCTTCTCGTGCAGGTCGCCGAGGGTGACGAAATCGCCGGAGCCGAGATCGACCGGAGTGTCCGCCCCCGCCGTGGCCGCAGACCACGCAGCCTCGAGGAACTCGCGGTTGGTATCGCCGAGCGTCGTGGCGCGCGCGAGCGAGCGCTCCGGATCGACGAGGGCGACGGCGCTTCCGCCGGGGAGGTAGTCCACGAGGGTGATCAAGTCGTCGACGAGCACGGGGATGAGCGACTCCATGCCCTCTGCGGGAATGCCCTCCGCCATCTTCTCGAGCAACTGGCGGAGTCCTGGATAGCCGTCGCGGAGCGCCGCGGCCCGGGCGCGCACCTCGGTCGTGAGGAGCAACTCGCGGCTGGGTACGAGTGTGACGGCGGAGACCTCGCCGGGAAGGGAACGCTGGTCGGCGACCGAGAAGGCTCTGATCTGATCGACCTCGTCGCCGAAGAACTCGACGCGGTATGGGTGGTCTGCCACGGGAGGGAACACATCGAGGATGCCGCCGCGCACCGCGAACTCGCCACGGCGCGACACCATGTCGACGCGGTGATAGGCGAGTTCGACGAGCCGCGAGATGACGGCCTCGAGCTCGAGTCCGCGCCGACCGACGGCGAGCTCGATCGGCGCGACATCGCCGAGGCCGGGGGCGAGCGGCTGCAGAGCGCTGCGCACCGATGCGGTCACGACGAGGGGGGTGGTGCCATCCCACGCCGCGATTCGGCGGAGGACATCGAGGCGCCGGCCCACCGTCTCGGGACTCGGACTGAGTCGCTCGTGCGGCAACGTCTCCCACGCGGGGAAATGCAGGACCTGCGCTCCGGGGAGGACCGCGTCCAGCGCCGGGCCGAGAGACTCGGCTCGTCGACCGGTCGGGGCGATGACCAGCACGGCACCGGGATCCCCCGCCGAGCGGCGCCGCTCGATAAGGCCGGCGATGACGGGGGCGTCGAGACCATCGACGAGGGAGAGAGACAGGTCTGAGGAAACCGCCGAAGCGGCTTCACGGTACGACTCAGCCTGCTCGAGGGCGCGAACGATCCCGGGAACTGTCACTCTGACGAGTCTACGCGGGGGTACCGACATCGGGCCGGGGTGGACGACGCGGCGACGCACCGTGTCTCGTAGGCTGACCGCATGACGTCGCCGAGCGCTCCGAACGGTCCGGTCTTCGCCGCCCCCCACGCGGCTCCGCCGGTCGGGACGCTGCTCACTCCCCCGGAGCCGACACGGCGCGGCCGGCCTCTGGGAACGTGGGCGCTCGCGCTCTCGGTGATCGCGACAGTGCTGGCATCCGCTGTCGGAGGATTCGCGGCGTTCCGCTCAGCACGCGGAGCCGCCCCCGGTCTGGCCACCATGTCGTCGAGCGGCTTCGACTGGCGCGTCCTGTCGCCCGTCCGCGATCTGGTGCTGCTGGGCGAGGTCGCGTTCTGGTCGGGAACGGTGATCGGTCTCACGGCGATCGTGCTCGGGCTCGTCGCTATCGTGCGACGGTCGGGGCGGGGTGCCGGAATCGCCGGCCTGGTGATCGCGGTACTCGGACCGGTCATCTTCGGCGGGCTGACGCTTGTCGCCATCGTGGCGGGGCTGGCAGGCGTTTCCTCCGGCGGTTCACCGGTCTGACCCTCGACCGCGTTCCCACTCGTTGCTCCGAGACACCGCGCCGAATCGGCGTTCCGACTCTCGACTCAGGCGCGTGGGGCGTGGAAGCGCTGTTGCGCGGCGACGAGGCCCTCGTCGATCAGGAGTTCCACGGCATCCGCGGCGTCGGAGACGAGGATCGGCAGCGTCTGCCGCTCCGTGGCGCTGAAGGGGTCGAGCACCCAGTCCGCGGGGTCCTGTCGACCGATCGGTCGGCCGATACCGACCCGCACACGGGGGAAGTCGGGCGTGCCGAGCGCCTTCGCGATGTCGCGGACACCGTTGTGGCCGCCGTGGCCGCCGCCGGTCTTGAGCTTGATGGTGTCGTAGGGGATGTCGAGCTCGTCGTGCACCACGACGATCCGGTCGGGGTCGGTGCCGTAGAACCTCGCGAGGCCGGCAGCGGGGCCGCCGGAGACGTTCATGAAGCTGTTGGGCTTGGCCAGCACGAGCTTCGCCGCTCCCGGCCGCAGCCAGGTCTCGACCACTCGCGCGTTGGCCTTGTGCGCGCGGAACGGCTCGCGGCGGCGAGAGGCGAGCTCGTCGACGACCATCTGGCCGATGTTGTGGCGCGTCGCCTCGTAGCGCGGGCCGGGGTTGCCGAGACCCACGATGAGCCAGGTGTCTGCCATGGCATCCATCCTTCCGGGTCCGGGTGTGGACCGTGCGCGACGACGCGGTGGGACGCGCCGGGAAACGAACGAGGGGACGCGAATCCGCGCCCCCTCGTTGCCATCGGACCGGTGAACGGCCCTCGGGAATTACTTGTCGTCGCCCGCGTCGGCCGTCTCGGCCTCTTCGGACTGCTCTTCGGCGACCTCGGCGTCGGCCTCGGCGATCTCTTCGTCGGCGGCGATCGTGTCGAGCGGGACGGAGACGCCCACGATGAGGGTCTCGGGCTCGGTGACGAGGGTCGCGCCCTGGGGCAGCTTCAGGTCGGCGGCGGTGATCTGGGTGCCGTCCTCGGCGCCCTCGACATCGACCTCGACGTTCTGCGGGATGTGAGTGGCCTCGACCTCGAGCGAGACCGACGTGGCGTCCAGCATGGCGATGGTGCCCGAGAAGGGCTCGCCGGTGATGACGACGGGAACGTCGACCTGGACCTTCTCGCCCTTGTTCACCACGATGAGGTCGATGTGCTCGATGATCTGACGCACGGGGTCCTTCTGGACGTCCTTGACCAGGACGAGCTGGCTCTTGCCCGCGATGTCGAGGTCGAGCAGCGCGTTGGCGCGACGGATCAGCAGCGCGGTCTGGTGACCGGGCAGTGCGACGTGCTGGGGCTCGGTGCCGTGACCGTAGATGACCGCGGGGATCTTGCCCGCGGCGCGGAGGCGACGGGCGAAGCCCTTGCCGAAGTTCTCGCGCAGTTCTACGACGACCTTGTTGTCTTCCGACATGATGTTCTCCTCGCGGGCTCGTGTCCCGCAGCTTGTGAGCGGACAAGGTCCGCACCTGTGTGGTCTGGATTCGACTCGAACGCGAGCGCGTGAGGAAAGCCGGGAGCCTGCATCACTGCGTCGATCACGGATGCCCTGCGCGCCGTACGGCGGACGAGGCGGCATCCCTCGCCGAAGTTCCCCGGAAGTCTACCAGCGCAGACGGCCGCCGCACGACGTTGCGGTGGGGAGTGGGCAGGACCGCGCGCGCAGCGACGGTAGGATCGAAGGGCTGGACACTCACCCGGAGGATTTTCATGGATAGCGGCTTCTTCTCTCACGTCGTGCTCTGGGTCATCGGCGGCATCGCCGCGTTCGGCCTGCTCGGCACCGTCGGCGCCCTCTTCTCGCTGGGTCGGACGACGTCGTACAAGAAGCACTGACGCCGAACCACTGCGGAACGGCTGACGCTCAGATCGTCGCCGTGCGCAGACGCAGGCCCGCGATGACGACATCGAGGCTCTCTCCGGCCACGACAGACGCCTGCGAGAACGGCGCCCCCATCATCACGACGTCCCCCGGTCCCAGGGTGCTCCACCCCGCGACATAAGCGAGACACTCGCGAGCGGACACGGGCAGCCGACCCGACGAGGTCTCCGCCCGTACGCGTCCGTCGGCGAGAAGCGACATCGGGAGGTCGTCGTCGATCGAGAGGTCGGTGTCGATCCATGGCCCCAGGGGCGTGTATCCCTCCCCCGACTTGGACTCGAAGTTGCGGGGGTCGACGCGCGCGCGGTCCGGACTCGACAGATCGTTGACGGCGGTGATGCCGAGAACGTAGTCGTGGGCGTTCTCGGCCGTCAGCCCCGTGGTCTCGCACCCGATCACCACGGCGACCTCCGCCTCGGCGACGGTCACGCCGGCATCGCGACGCAACCTCACCGACGCATCGGGTCCGACGACGGTGCGGGGGCTCTTCAGCCACGCCTGAACGGGCGCGTGATGAGTCGGCCCGTTCTGAGCGATGCCCACGACAACGGTGGGCAGGCAGGGCGCGAGCAGATCTCCCGACACCGGGTCGCCGGCATCCGGGATGGTCGCCCCGGAAGCGAACGCCGCGTAGGGATCGCCGAGAGGGATGAACCGGTCGCCGTCGACGCGGACCGTGCGCGGGCCGTCGGCGGTGCGGACACGGGCGATCAGCATCGCCGATCCCCGCTCCGGACGCGACGCGTCATCGGATGGTCCGGACGGTGACGGTGGTGGCGTCCACACCTTCGCCGGCCTCATCGCGCGAGACCTTGATCGCGTCGTCGGTGCGCGTGAGATCGCGGCGGAGCGTCTCGGGAACGAGGAAGGTCGACGCCGTCGTGATCAGCGCGAGCGTCGCCATGTAGATCGCGAGCAGCAGCCAGTTCGCCCCGCTCACCGCGATGATGTAGGCGCCGAGGACGCCCGCGAGTCCGCCGGCGAGCACGGCCGAGATCTCGCGCGCCATGGCCACACCGAGGTAGCGGTGGCGGTTGCCGAAGAGCTCGGGGAGCATCGCGCACTGGGGTCCGAGCATCGCGTTGACCGCGACGCCGATGCCGATCGCGATGACGGCGATCGTGACCGGGTAGTTCCCGAGCGACATCAGCCACCAGGCGGGGAACGTGAAGACGAGCATGAACAGCGCCCCGGCGCGATAGACCGTGCGGCGGCCCATCCGGTCGGACAGGGCACCGGTCAGCGGCACCGAGAAGATGCCGATGAGCGAGCCGAGCGTGACTCCCCAGGTGAGCAGACTGCGGTCGGCGTGACCGCCCACCGTGGCGACGAAGAACGTGAGCGCGAGCGTGTTGAACATGTAGGAGCCGCCGTTCTCGGCCATCCGCAGCCCGATGCCGACGATGACGCCCGGGAGGCCGCGGGTGAAGATGTCGCGGATGGGCCGCTCGGCGATCTGCTCGCTCTTCTCGAGCTCGATGAACGTCGGGGTCTCGCGCAGGCGCATGCGGATGAACAGAGCGAGCATGATCAGCACGAACGAGGCGAGGAACGGCACGCGCCAGCCCCAGCTGAGCAGCTGGTCCTCGGGAAGCAGCGAGATGAGGCTGAAGACCACGGCGGCGAGGAGGGTTCCCGCTTGGATGCCGATGAAGGGCAGCGCCGAGAAGAAGCCGCGGCGCGTGACCGGCGCGTACTCCGCCATGAGGACAGTGGCCCCGGCCTGCTCGGCGCCGGCACCGAACCCCTGCAGCAGGCGCATGATCACGAGGAGGATCGGCGCGAGGATGCCCACCGCCTCATACGTCGGGAGGAGCCCGATGGCCGTGGAAGCTCCGCCCATCAAAAGGATCGTGATCACGAGCACCCACTTGCGACCCAGCTTGTCGCCGAGCACCCCGAAGAACAGGCCGCCGAACGGGCGGGCGAGGAAGCCGACGCCGTAGGTCGCGAATGCGGCCACGGTGGCGAGGGCCGGATTGTCCTGAGAGAAGAACAGGACGTTGAAGATCAGGGCCGTGGACAGGCCGTAGAGCGCGAAGTCGAAGTACTCCAGCGCGCTTCCGATGCTCGAGGCGAGCGTCGCCCGCCGAAGATTGGCGGCGTATTCGGGATCATCCGTCGGCTGCGGCGTCGGGGTGGATGAAGTGGTCACGGCCATCTCCTTCGATCGGCTGAAGTCTTGCGACGACGCCGACTGTACCAACGGAGTGGACAGAGTTCAATATGTTGAACGGCTCCCCCGCGTGAGCGCTGGGGCACGCTGTGCAGCATGGGGCGACTTTCCTGCGCCCGAACGGCGGAGTCCACCCCCACCAGGAAAGGAGCGTCGCGCGGGTCAGCGGGCGCGCGAGGCGCTGAACGGATTCGTCAGCGCCACGGCCGCCTCGCGCAGAGCGGCGCCGACGTGCGCGACACGGTCGGCGCCGGCATCCGCGACCGGGATGCCGACGCCCAGCGCGAGCTGCGGATCGCCCGGCGCCCACCCCTCGAGAGGAACGGCGACACCGACGATCCCGCGGAACGACTCCTCCTCGTCGACGGACCAGCCGCGCTCGCGGGCGGCGCGCAGCTTGTCGATCACCGCCTCGACCTCGATGGTGCTGTGTTCGGTGAGCTTCGGCAGGGGGCGGCCGCGGTGCAGCAGCGCGCGCACGTCGTCATCGCTGCGCGTCATGAGCAACGCCCGACCGGTCGCCGAAAGGGCCGCGGGCAGCCGCGAGCCGAGGGGCGTGCCGAGCCGCACCGATCGCGATCCCTCGTAGCGGGCCAGATAGAGGGCGTCGAGATCGTCGAGTATCGCGACCTGGACGAGCTCGGTACTGAGCACGGGCGACGTCTCGCACACGGAGTAGAACTCGCGCACCTGATTGAACTGCGCAGCGAAGGCGCCGCCCAACTCCGCGGTGCGGATACCGAGCCGGTAGCCGAGCGGCACGCGCTCGATCATTCGGCCCGCCTCGAGCGACAGGCAGAGGTTCGCCGTCGACGACTTCGCGAGCCCGAGGCCGGCCGCGAGTTCTGTCAGCGTCAGAGCACGCCCCGCCTCGGCGAGAAGGCCGAGAAGACGGATGCCGCGGCCCACCGCCGGAGCCGGATCACGCGCGATCGCGCTCTCGTCGTCGCCCACCGAGCACTTCCCTTCCCTCGACGCCGCCGGAGCGGCCGCGTCAGTAGAACTCGACCGTATCGACAACCGCCCGCAGGGGCTCGCCGTCGAGGAGGCGCGTGGCGTTCTCGGCGAAGCGGCGCGCGATGCGTTCCTCTTCTTTCGCGTTGAGCGCGGCGGTGTGGGGGCTCACGAGGACGTTCGGATGCCGCCACAGCGGCGAGTCCGCGGGCAGCGGCTCGACCTCGAACACGTCGAGGGCCGCGAACGACACCCGCGCCTCGTCGAGCGCGACGAGCAGGGCCTGTTCGTCGATCACGGTGCCTCGCCCGACGCTGGCGAGGATCACGCCCGGCTTGACCGCCGCGAGCACCTCGGCGCCGATCAGGTGGTGCGTCTGATCGGTGCCGGGCAGGGTGACGACGATGGCATCCGCCCCTGCCACCGCCGTGACGAGGTCGTCGAGAGGAATCAGGCGATCGACGCCCTCGACCGGCGCGCCGGAGCGCGTGGTTCCCCACACCTCGGCACCGAGCGCGTGGAAACGGCGAGCGCACTCGGCGCCGATTCCCCCGAGACCCACAACGAGCACGACCATCTCGTCGACCTGGCGCATCTCCCACCGGTCGGTCCAGGTCGTCGCGGCCTGCTGGCGCGCCAGTCGCGGGAGGTCTTTCGCCCCGGCGAGGACGCCGAATACGGCGAACTCGGCGAGCGGCCCCCCATGCACTCCTGCGCTGGTGGTGAAGACGATACGGTCGAGCGCGGCGCGATCGAGGTCCGCGGCCTTGATCTGGCCGCCACCGCCGGCGGCCGTGGTCATGACCCAGCGCAAGCCGGGATTGGCGGCGACCGTGCGCGCGAGGGAGGCGGGGTCGACGTCGGGAATGCCGAAGAGGGCCTCGGCGGAGTCCACCATGGCGTCGAAGGCGCGTTGCTCATCGGGTGTGCGTTCGTGCGCGGGATTACCCGCCCAGTCGGCGGGCCCGCGCATCGGGCGAGTGAGGGACACGTCGCGCACCATCTCGACACGGGGCTCGAGGCGTTCGATGAGGCGGCAGTGCTCCTCGCTCAGGGGAACCGCGACCACCGCGCGTAAGCTCTTCGCCGTCGACATCGTCGTCTCTTTCCCTCCGCAGCGAGACGCATCGAGCGCTCACGGGTTGCATGACAGTCCGTACATCATAGTGAACCCTGTCCAACCCGTTGTCTAGCGGATAGGATCTCACCCATGACTCCGCTCGACGAAGAGACCGGTTCCTTCCCACCGTCCGAGGACACGCGCCTCGGTGTCTGGGGGCTGGGCGCGATGGGTGAACCGATGGCGCGACATCTGCTCGCCGCCCGCGACTCGTTGACGGTCCACGCGCGTCGCGAGCGCCACGGCCTCACCGCGGCGGGCGCGCGCTGGGCACCGACCGCGCGCGAGCTCGCCGCCGCCACCGATGCCGTGCTGGTGATGCTGCCCGACCTTCCCCAACTCGAGGAGCACCTCGACGGCCCCGACGGCCTGCTCGCCGGGGTCGAGGGCCGCGACTACCTCGTCATGATCGGCTCGACGTCGTCGCCCGTCGGGGTACGCGAGCTCGCGGAACGCCTGCCCGACGGCATCCGGGTCGTCGACTGCCCCGTTTCAGGCGGGGAGGACGGCGCGAAAGCCGGGACCTTGTCGATCATGCTCGGAGGCGAACCCGCCGATGCCGAGCAAGCGGCGGCACTTCTCGCTCCGTGCGGACGGCCGGTGAGGCTGGGGCCGCTCGGAGCGGGCGAGGTCGCGAAGGCGTGCAATCAGATGGTGGTCGCAGCGACCATCCTCGCGCTCGGGGAAGCAACCGAGCTGGCCGCGCGCTCAGGCGTCGATCCGGCCGCGCTCTGGGAGCTGCTGGGCGGGGGCTACGCCGGTTCGAACCTGCTGCAGAGCCGCCACCAGAAGCTCGTCGAGGGAGACGACTCCCCCAGCGGCATCGCGGGATACATGGTCAAAGATCTGCGTTTCGCCGCGGACATCGCCCAGGCGACGCAGACCCGCCCGGCGCTCCTGCCGGCGCTGCGCTCGGCCTTCGACGAGATCGTCGACCGCGGTCTCGGCGAGCGTGACATCGCGGTGACCCGCCGCTTCACGGCCGAGCGCAGCGCGAACGGAAGGTGAAGAACGCCCCGGACCTCGCCTCGGAAGAGGAGGACCGGGGCGTTCGCCGAGTCAGAGCGCGAAGACGACCTTGCCGGAGCGATGCGAATCGCGCGCGGTGGCGAAAGCCTCCTCGGCATCCGTCAGCGCGAACTCGTGCGTCAGGGCACCCTCGATACCGGGGTTCGCCGCGAGCAGTTCCACGGCCTGATCGATCTCCCGATGGAAGCGGAAGGCGCCGAGGTAGCGGACCTCTTTCGAGATGAACGGTGCGAGGTTCACCGGTCGCGGATCGTCGGGAAGCATGCCCACCTGCACGACCGTGCCGCCGAGCCGCACCGCCTTCAGCGCCGTGGAGATCGACACGGGCACACCCGAGCACTCGAGCACCACTGCGTACCGGTTCGGCTCCACCGCGTCGACGGAGACGTCGACGGTCGCCTCGGCCCCGAGGTCACGGGCGCGGTCGAGCGGTCCCGTGAGCACGTCGGTCGCCGTGACGCGTGCGCCCGCGGCGACGGCGGCGGCCACCGCCATGAGTCCGATCGGCCCGGCCCCGGTCACGAGCACCTCGAAGCCAGCCACGTCGCCGGCCTTGCCGAGAGCGTGCAGCGCGACGGCAAGGGGCTCGGCGAGCACGGCGCGACGCACCGGGAGGTTCTCGGGGAGCACACGCACCATGTCGGCCTCGACGATCAGGTACTCGGATGCCGCCCCCTGGGTGTGCGGCCAGGTCGAGGCGCTCCCGAGGTACGAGCCTCCGGGCCAGAGATGCGGCGCGTTCTCGACCCCCTCGCGCCGGGTGCCGAAACGCGCGGGGTGCACGGTCACCGGGGTCCCCTCGGCGAGGACACCGGAGGGGTCGTGGTCGACCCGTCCCGACATCTCGTGCCCGGGCACGAGGGGCTCGCGCACGACGAACGCGCCGTTCGCCCCCTCGAAGTAGTAGTGCAGGTCGGATCCGCAGATCCCGACGTACTCCACGCGCAAGCGGACCTGTCCCTCCCCCGGTTCGGGGACGGCGACCTCTCGGACGACGGCGGTCAGAGCCTTCTCGATCAGCAGCGACTGCATCATCGTTCCTCTCCGCGGTCAGACGACCGCGGTCATCCCGCCGTCGACGAAAATGTTCTGTCCCGAGACGAAGCTCGACGCGTCCGAGGCGAGGAACAGCAGCGCCCCGCGCAATTCGTCGAAGTCACCCCAGCGCGCGGCGGGCGTACGCTGCGTGAGCCATCGGGTGAACTCGGGGTCGTCCACCAGGTCGCGATTCATCTCGGTCGCGAAGTACCCCGGGCTGAGGGCGTTGACCTGGATGCCGTGGCGCGCGAGGTCCGCGGCCATCCCGGCGGTCAGCTGGGCGACGCCGCCCTTCGTGGCCGAGTAGGGCGCGATCGTCTGACGCGCGAGGCGTGACTGCACCGAGGCGACGTTGACGACCTTGCCGGACCCGCGCTCCACCATCGCGGGGGTGACGAACCGTGAGACGTAGAAGACCCCCGACAGGTTGGCCGCGACGATGTCATCCCAGTCGGACACGGCGAACTCGTGGATCGGTGCGCGGCGCTGGACGCCGGCGTTGTTGACGAGGATGTCGGGCGCGCCCACCCCGGCGAGCACCTCGCCGATCGCCGTCTCGACGGCTGCTGCGTCGGTCACGTCGAAGGTCACCGCGTGCGCCGGACGACCCGAGAGATCCTCGGCCTCGGCACGGGTCCGCTCGACAGCAGCCGCGTCACGACCGTGCACGATGAGCCGCGCTCCCCCGCGGGCGAGGGTCAGCGCAAGGGCGCGTCCCAGACCGCGTGAAGACCCCGTGACGAGCGCGAGGCGGTCGGAGACGTCGAACAGGTCGGCGTTCGAGCCGGTCACAGGAGGGCCCCGATCCCGAAGACGAGCAGGGCCGCGGCGAAGCCGAGCACCGACTCGATGGCCTGCTGGACCGTCCAGGTCTTGAGTGTGGTCTTGACGTCCATGCCCATGAGGCGGCCGACGAGCCAGAAGCCGGAGTCGTTGACGTGACCGGCGAAGACGGAACCCGCGGCCGTGGCGACGGTGATGGCGACGACCTGCAGCGGCGAGAAGTCGCCCGCCATGACAGCCGGGGCGGCGAGACCCGCGGCGGTGACGAGGGCGACCGTGGCCGAGCCCTGCGCGAGACGCAGGATGACCGCGATGATGTACGCCGCGACGATGACGGGAAGACCCAGATCACCCAGGCTGTCCGCGAGCGCGTCGCCGATGCCCGAGGCGCGCAGGACCGCGCCGAACATGCCGCCGGCGCCGGTGATCAGGATGACCGAGCACACCGGTCCGAGGGCGGAGTCGACGACCTTCTCGAGGGCCGTCCCGTTCTCACCGCGGCGGAAGCCGAAGACGACGGTGGCGACGAGCACGGTGATGAGCAGGGCGACGGGCGAGTTGCCGAGCAGGATGAGCACCTGGACGACGGTGTTGTCGGTGTCGACGGCACCGGCCGAGCCGAGGGTGGTGAGGCCGGTGTTCAGGAAGATCAGCAGCATCGGCAGCAGCAGCACCGCGATGACGGTCAGGGGCTTGGGCGGGTTGCTCGGCTGGTCGGCGTCGACGTCGCCGAAGAGCAGCGGGACGGGCAGGACGATGCGGCGCGCGACGAACTTGCCCCAGAGGTAGCCCGACAGGTACCAGATGGGGAAGGCGATGACGAGACCGACGATCAGGAGCAGGCCGAGGTTGGCGCCGTACAGTTCGCTCGCGGTCACGGGTCCGGGGTGCGGCGGCAGGAAGACGTGCATCACCGAGAACGCGGCGGCGGCCGGCAGACCGAAGAGCAGGACGTTGTTACCGGACACCCGGCGCGCGATCGCGAAGATGATCGGCAGCATCATGACGAGGCCGGCGTCGAAGAACATCGGGAATCCGAGGATCAGCGAGACGATGCCGAGAGCAAAGGGAGCGCGCTTCTCACCGAACACCCGCACGAAGGTCTCGGCGAGCGATTGCGCGCCGCCGGAGTGCTCGATCAATCGGCCGAGCATCGCGCCGAGGGCGACGAGCAGGGCGACCGTGCCGAGGGTCCCTCCGAATCCTCCGGTGAGCGTCGACACGATGGCGGACACGGGGATGCCGGCGACGAATGCCGTCACGAGAGAGACGATGATGAGCGCGAGGAAGGCGTGCACCTTCAGCCAGATGATGAGCACCAGGATGAGCGCGATCGCGCCCGCCGCGATGGCGAGCAGCGGCGCCGTGCCGAGTGTCTGGGTCCAGTCGTCCAAGAGATCTCCGTTGATTCAGGGGTGCGCGGCGTCGGGCATGCTGTGTCGCGCCGCGCCCGCGAGTGCAGTCATGGCATCCTCACACAATGATCATATTTTTGACAAGATATGGTCGTACCAAACGACCTAAGGAGGGGTCATGGCCCGCGCCTCGCACGACTCTGTGCTGGATGCCATCGGCATCCGTATCGTCGATGGCGAGCTACCCGCCGGACGCGTGCTGACCCTCGCCGCTCTCGAGGCCCAATACGAGGTCTCGCGAACGGTCGTCCGCGAAGCCGTGCGCGTGCTCGAAGCGATGGGAATGCTCGCGCAACGCCGTCGCGTGGGGATCACGGTGCGGCCCGCCATCGACTGGAGCGCCCTGGACACGCGGCTGATCGGATGGCAGCTCGCCGGCCGGCGCCGCGACCAGCTGATCGTCAACACGACCGAACTGCGTGCGGCCGTGGAGCCCGTCGCGGCTCGCCTCAGCGCGCGCCGGGCCACCGATCTGCAGCGCGACGAGATCCTGCGCCTGGCGGAAGAGCTCAATCGTCTCGGAGCCGCCGGGCGGGGAAACTCCCCCGAGTACCTGGCCGCCGACATCGCCTTCCACGACCTGATCCTGGTTTCGAGCGGCAACCTCATGCTCGCCGCCGCCCGCGCACCGATCGCCGCCGCGATCGAGGGACGCGCGCTGCACGGACTGACTCCCGGGGTACCGAACCCCGACGCCCTCGACAACCACGTCGCGACCGCCCAGGCGATCTCGCGCGCCGACGCCGACGCGGCCGAGGAGCACACGCGCCTCTATGTCGCCGCGGTGCTCACCGAAGTCCGCCGCACCATCTGACACCGAACCGACCGCTTTCGACGAAGAGAGAATCCATGACCGCTCCCGTTCCCGTTCTCGTCTTCATGGGCCCCGCGGGCACCGGCAAGTCCACCGTCGCCGGCATGCTCGCCGGTCGCCTGGGATGGGACTTCCAAGAGGGCGACGACCTGCACCCCGCTGAGAACGTCGCCAAGATGGCATCCGGACATGCCCTGAACGACGACGACCGGTGGCCCTGGCTCGATCGGGTCGCCGGCTGGATCGACGGGCGGATCGCCGCCGGTCGCCCCGGCGTCATCACGTGCTCGGCACTGAAACGCAGCTACCGCGACGTGCTGCGTCGCGACGACGTGACCTTCGTGCTGCTCATGGGCGACCCGAAGCTCGTGCTCGAACGCCTGCTGCGTCGACAGGGCCACTACATGCCGCCGTCGCTGCTGACCTCGCAGTTCGAGACCCTGGAGATCCCGGATGCCGACGAGCGCGCGATCCGCGTCGACCTCGACCTCACGCCTCAAGAGCAGGTGCGCGAGGTCATCGACCGCCTCCAGCTCACGCAGATCTCGTCCTGAAACACGTCCGGGCCGAGCCGATACAGTGGCAACGGCGGCCCGCGCGAGTCCGCCCACCCCTTCCTCGCACCTGAACACGGAGCAACGAATGACGTCGACCCCCTCCCCGACCGGACCCTCGAGCGACCAGGATCAGGCCCCGCATCGGGCTGCACAGGTGCACGAGGGTGCGCCCGGCATCGAAGAGGTGGACCGCCCCACCGCCGACGCCGACTCACGCCCCGAGGGCGACGGCGACGGCCGAGCGAACATCGGCGTCGTGGGCCTGGCCGTGATGGGCTCGAACCTCGCCCGCAACCTCGCCAGCCGCGAGGGCAACACGGTCGCGATCTTCAACCGCAGCAAGGACAAGACAGAGCACGTTCTCGAGCAGCACCCCGAGGCGAACTTCGTCGCCTCGTTCTCGTACGAGGACTTCGCCGCGTCGCTGTCGAAGCCGCGCACCGCGATCATCATGGTCAAGGCCGGCCGCCCCACCGACTTCGTCATCGACGAGCTCGTGAAGGTCTTCGAACCGGGCGACATCATCGTCGACGGCGGCAACGCGCTGTTCACCGACACCATCCGCCGCGAGAAGGCCGTGCGCGACACGGGTATCAACTTCGTCGGCATGGGCGTCTCGGGAGGGGAGGAGGGCGCCCTGCGCGGGCCCTCGATCATGCCCGGCGGCTCCGACGAGGCCTGGGCCACGCTCGGCCCGATCCTGAAGTCCATCGCCGCGGTCGCCGAGGGCGAGCCCTGCGTGACGCACGTCGGGCACGACGGTGCCGGTCACTTCGTGAAGATGGTGCACAACGGCATCGAGTACGCCGACATGCAGCTGATCGCCGAGGCCTACGACCTTATCCGCCGCGCCACGGGCAAGAGCCCGGCCGAGATCGCCGACGTGTTCGCCGAGTGGAACCGCGGCGAACTCGAGTCGTACCTCATCGAGATCACCGCCGAAGTACTGCGCCAGACCGACGCCGACACGGGCAAGCCCCTCGTCGACGTCATTCTCGACCAGGCCGGCGCCAAGGGTACCGGCGCGTGGACCGTGCAGACGGCCCTCGACCTGGGCGTCCCCGTCTCGGGCATCGCCGAGGCCACCTTCGCGCGGTCGCTGTCCAGCCACCCCGAGCAGCGCGAGGTCTCGCGCGGGCTCCCCGGCCCCTCCGGCACCGACGTGCTGTCGGGCGAGGACGCCGACGCGTTCATCGAGCAGGTGCGCCTGGCCCTCTACGCCTCGAAGATCGTCGCGTACTCGCAGGGCTTCGACGAGATCCGCGCCGGCGCCGCCCAGTACGACTGGAGCATCGACCTGGGCGCGGTGTCGAAGATCTGGCGCGGCGGGTGCATCATCCGCGCGCAGTTCCTCAACCGCATCGCCGAGGCCTACGACGCCGAAGCCACCCTCCCCGTGCTGCTGAGCGCCCCGTACTTCGTCGAGGCGCTCGGCCGGGCGCAGGACGCATGGCGCCACATCGTCTCGCTGTCGGCGGCGAGCGGCATCCCCGCTCCCGCGTTCAGCTCGTCGCTGGCCTACTACGACGGCCTTCGTGCCGAGCGTCTGCCCGCGGCCCTCATCCAGGGCCAGCGCGACTTCTTCGGTGCGCACACCTACCGTCGCATCGACAAGGAGGGCACGTTCCACACCCTCTGGTCGGGCGACCGCACCGAGATCGAAGCAGAAGACACCCACTGAGAGTCATCGTGGCGAAGCGGCGACGGGCCTGGCTCGTCGCCGCTTCGTGCGTCTACGCATTCGGGGTGTGGTGGATGACGCTGCGCCCCTCGATCTACGACGCCGAGGTCGGCGGCATCCTGAGCCGCCTACTCGACGTCGTGCATTCCTCGCCCGCGACGGCGTGGATCACCTTCGACGTGATCGAATCGGTCTCCAATGTCGCGATGTTCGTGCCGCTCGGCCTGCTCGTGATCCTCTGGCGCGGGCGGTGGTGGCACGGCATCCTGCTCGGGATCGTCGCGAGCTCGGCGATCGAGCTGACCCAGCTGTTCTTCCTGCCCACGCGCGTCGCGGACGTCCGCGACGTCGTCGCGAACACCGTGGGAGCCGCGATCGGAGTCGGTATAGGGCTCGTTCTCAGCCGTCGGATCTCCGGTTCCCAGGATTCCCATAAGGCTCGCCATAGAAAGCTCATAGATACGAGAGCACAATGAGTTCCATGACCGCGACCGCCGCCGCCCCCACCTTCACCCGCCCCGACGGGAGCGCCCTCCGCGTCCTCGTCGTCGACGACGAGCAGATGCTCACCGATCTGCTGTCCATGGCCCTGCGCATGGAGGGCTGGGACGTCAAGACCGCCGGATCGGGCTTCGACGCCCTGCAGTCCGCGCGCGACTTCGAGCCGGATGCCATGGTGCTCGACATCATGATGCCCGACCTCGACGGCATGGCGGTGCTGCAGCGCCTGCGCCACTCGGGCAACGAGGTGCCGGTGCTCTTCCTCACGGCGAAGGACGCCGTGGCCGATCGCGTCGCAGGCCTCACCGCGGGCGGCGACGACTACGTCACGAAGCCCTTCAGCCTCGAGGAGGTCGTGGCGCGCCTGCGCGGGCTGATGCGTCGCGCCGGCACCGCCCTGACGCGCGACTCAGAACCCATCCTGCGCGTCGGCGACCTCTCGCTGAACGAGGACAGCCACGAGGTCATCCGCGGCGGCAAGGAGATCGAGCTGACCGCGACCGAGTTCGAGCTGCTGCGTTTCCTCATGCGCAACCAGCGTCGTGTGGTGTCGAAGGCGCAGATCCTCGACCGCGTCTGGAACTACGACTTCGGGGGCCGCTCGAGCGTCGTCGAGCTGTACATCTCGTACCTGCGCAAGAAGATCGACGCTGGAAACGACCCGCTCATCCACACCGTGCGCGGTGTGGGATACATGATCAAAGCCCCTCAGTGAGTATCCCGCCGAGACCTGCACCCCCCGTTCCTCCCCCATCCGAGGTAGGGCAGACCGACGCCTCCGCCGACGACGACCCCGGCACACCGGAGCCGAAACCGAAGCGGGAGCCCCTGTCGAAGAGGCTCCGTCGACCTTGGACACTGCAAGCACGCCTGATGACGGCCGTCATCGGCATGGTGGCGTTCATCCTGGTGATGATCGGCATCTCGACCAGCGCGATCCTCAGCCAGGTGCTCTACGTGAACCTCGGCGCTCAGGTCGACGAAGCGGCCGCCTCGATCCAGCCGCGGGCGGCGTTCCAGAATTCGGCGGAGCAAGTCTTGGAGTCGGGGTTCTTCGATTCCGGCACGCTCCTCGTCATGAACTCGCGGGGTACCGGGATCACCGGGGCCGTCGTCGGCGACAACGGGGCGCGCGCTCTCACCACCGACGACCTCGGCCGGATCGCCGACAGCCTGCAGGCCGCAGCCGACTCGAACGCTCAGACGGTCGACCTGCCGAACCTCGGCGAGTACCTCGTCCGGACGTTCCAGACGCCCGGGAGCGACAGCATCTTCCTGGTCGGGCTCCCCCTCTCGAGCGTCACCAGCACGATCGGTGCCATCCTCACCACCGTTGCGCTGGTGACCACGGGCGGCCTGCTGCTCCTCGCCGTCATCATCGCGATCGTCATCCGTCTCGGGCTCCGTCCCCTGCGAGCCGTCGCCGAGACCGCGACCCGCGTGGCCTCCCTGCGCATGGAGCAGGGTGACGTCTCGATCACCGAGCGCGTCCCCTCCGACCAGGTCGACGATCACACCGAGATCGGACAGGTGGGCACCGCGCTCAACACCCTGCTCGACCGCGTCGACGCCTCGCTCAGCGCGCGCCAGCGCAACGAAGAGCTCATGCGCCGGTTCGTGGCCGACGCCAGCCATGAACTGCGAACCCCCTTGGCATCCATTCGCGGGTTCTCGGAACTGTCGCTGCGCGCCATGCGCCAGGCACAGGACGACGAGAGCCGTCAGCGCATCGCCTTGGCCGTCGAGACCACCGAACAGTCGCTTGAACGCATTCAGGCGCAGTCGCTGCGCATGACCACGCTCGTCGAGGACCTGCTGCTCCTCGCTCGCCTCGACGAGGGACAGGAGCTCGTCTACGGCTCGGTCGACCTCACGCGCCTCGCCGTCGAAGCGGTGGGCGATGCACGCCCCGCCGGCCCCGACCATTCGTGGACGATCGACGTCCCCGACACCCCCGTCGAACTCGCCGGAGACGCCTCGCGCCTGCACCAAGTGGTGGCGAACCTGCTCGCCAACGCCCGCACGCACACGCCAGCGGGCAGCGAAGTGAACGTGTCGGTGGCGCACGAGGGCGCCGAGGCCGTGTTGCGCGTGCACGACAACGGCCCCGGCATCGACCCGTCGGTCGCCTCCCAGCTGTTCGAGCGATTCGCCCGCGCCGACCGTTCCCGCGACCGCAAGACCGGCGGCACGGGCCTCGGCCTCTCGATCGCGCGCGCCATCGTCGACGCCCACCGCGGCACGATCACCGTGAAGAGCACCCCCGGCGATACGACGTTCGAGGTGCGGCTCCCCGCGAAGCCCGCCGATCCGGTGTGACGTCCCGGATGCCGGCGGTCAGGAGCAGCGTTCCCTGACCGCCGCGCGCGCAGCCTCGGTGTCGGGGCCGGGGGCGACCTCGACGTCGGGGACGAGGGGGCCGTCGTAGACCCGGCCGGTGCGGTCGACGTCGTAGGTCGTGGTGAGGATGAGGCGCGCGCCGTCACGGAGTTCCCTCGCCTCGTTGCCGGTCGTCAACCCCGCCGTCGGTTTTCCGACTCGGACGGCGTCGGCCTGTCCGGCGAACGCGATCGCCACGATCTCGGCGGCGCTCGCGGTCACCCCCGACGTCAGCAGCGCCACCGGAGCGTCGATGGCGAACCCTCCGGCAGAAGCAGTGTCGTCTCCCCCGGGCGTCGAGACGACGCCACCGTCGTCGACGTGCGCCCACTGCACGACCTCGCCGCGCTTCAGCCCGACGACATCTCCGTCATCGAGCAGCGGCGCCGCCACGGCGAGCATGGGCCAGGCGTTTCCTCCGCCGTTCGCGCGAAGGTCGACGATCCACCCGCAGTCCGTCGAAGCCGCGGCAGCGCGCATTGCCTCACGACCCGAGGATGCGTACCGTTCCACCGCCTCGGGCTCCTCACCCTGGAACCCGGGCAGCGTGAGGACGCTGATTCCGTCGCGCGTCGACACGGTCGGCACGGGGAAGGATGCTCCCGGCGCGTTCTGTTCGGCGATGGAGGAGACGTCCGCGGGCGTCATCAGCCGCGAGTGCACCCCGCCCGCCACCGCGGCCAGTTCACTCAGCCCGTGGTAAGTCGCTGCGATCGTCGCCTTCGCCTTCAGCTCGGGCTCGGCCCGAGCCACGGCATCCCGGAATTCGTCCGTGTCGGCGTGGATCCCATCTCTCATCTCGGCGATGGCCGCATCGACATAGGTCGCGACCCCGTCTCCGCCGCCGTCGGCGGAGCATCCGCTGAGGGCGAGCGTCGCGGCGAGGAGGAGGACGCGAGCGGCCCGCCCCCGGTTCACGGCCACAGGGGACGGACGGATGCCGCGAGGGCGCGAATCCGCCCCGCGTCGAGAACGACCCGGGATTCGGCGACCCCGAACGCCGGCCACTTCACCACGATCTCGAGCGGTCCCTCGGGCGGCAGGGGATGAAGCCAGAGCCCGTCGTGCATCACGTACTCGTCACCGCCGCCGTTGCCTCCGCCACCGGTCGGACGGACGGTATGGGGCGCCGGTCCTTCGTCTGACGAGTCCTGATCCATCCGCATTCCGAAGGCCTCGTCGACAAGCAGATGCTGACCATCGCCGAGAGCGAGTCCCCACCGCAATCGATCGGGTGACCGCTCCCCCATGTGGAAATGCCCGTTGAAGTCCATCTGGGCGAGCTGCCACTCTCGAGCATCCCGCCCGCCCCGGCGCAGATGCCGGTCGAGGAGGATCTCGATCCCGTCGGAGTACACCCGGGCGCCCATGAGGGCGATCACCACGTCGTCTCCTCGCCCGACGACCTCGGAGGCAGGAAAGAGTACCGGCACCTCGTCGCGAGGAGGCTCGAACGAGGGCTGCCGCTCATGACGCTCATCGAACGGGTTCTCGTGATCGCCGGACGGCTCGACGGGAAAGAAGGAGAACGACATTCCCCCACCCTTCCGGGTCGAACTCCGTCCCGCCACCCTTGATTCAGTACCCGGCGAATGCGTCCGTGGTCAGTGACTTCGCCTTCGCGAGCGCGGGAGCGAGCGCCGAGATGAGCCGCGGCGGACCGGAGACGTACGCGGAGCGCTGGGCGATGTCGGGGACCGTGCGGAAGAGGCCCTCGGCATCCACGCGATCGGGTCCGGCCCATACCCAGCCCGTCGGGAGATCGAGCGGCTCATCGCGCGAGAAGACCACGACGGGGATACCGCTGGCGGCGATCTCGTCACGGAAGGCCAGCTCCGCGGCCTCTGACACCACATAGACGAGAACCACGTCGCGGTCCTGGCCTGTCGCGACCAGGTGGCGCAGCTGCGACACGAAGGGCGTCACCCCGATGCCGGCCGCGACCAGGAGCACGGGCGAGGTCGGCCGCGACGGCAGGACGAAGTCGCCCCAGACGCCCGTGACCGCAAGCGTCGAGCCGGGCTCGACCGCGGCCAGCGCCCGCTTATAGGAGGACTGAGAGCCGTCCTTGAAGGCGATACGCACCTCGGGCAGGTCCTCAGGAGCCGAGACGATCGAGAACTCGCGGCGCGTGCCGCGAGCATCGGGGCGGCGGTGCGGCACGTCGAGCTCGAGGTACTGCCCGGGATGGAACGAGAAAGGGCGGACGGCGTGGAACGAGAGCTCGCGCACCGTGGGCGTCACGTCGCGGCGTCGCGCGACCCGCAGACGGACGGCCGCGCGCAGGCAGAACAGGAACGCGAGCAGGTTGCCCACGAGCAGGGCCCGCTCCTGGCCGAGGGTGATCTCGCCCAGCGGCAGCGGCCATCCCGCGAGGACGCCGACGAGGATCGCGACGACGTACTGCTGCACACGGCGCGGAGGCAGGGTCAGCGGCTCCGACAGCATGAAGGCGCCGAGGAAGAGGAAGGGCGACGAGAACGCCACCTGCAGCAGCACGCTCGGCACGTCGACCGGGAAGCCCGCGGCCTGGAACTGCACGCTCGTGCGGAGGAAGGCCACGGCCATCGCGACGACCCAGAAGACCACCACGATCGGCAGCTTGTCGGTGCGCAGCAGCAGCAGGACGCCGAGCACCAGGACCGGGGCCGCGAGCCACGGCGAGCCGACCCACCACGCCGACGACCCCAGGTCGGGCGCCCAGATGCTCACGATCGTCAGCACCGTCGCGCCGGTGGCCGCGGGATTGAAGATGTGCCGACCGCGCCACACGAGCAGGTACTTCGACGCGGATGCCACGACCCCGGCCAGAGCGAGACCGGCCAGGCCCACCGGTTCCACCGTGGGACGCAGGACGAACAGCAGGATGCCGGCGGTGATCAGCGAGGACTCCAGGCGGCGCGGCATCCGGAGCAGGCTCTGCGCCACCAGATCGGTGAGCGCGCACGCGGCGGCGAGCACCACCGCGCTCGAGACGATCGCGAGGGGCTGCGGCACCACCAGTCCCGCGAACGACAGGACGAGCGAGATGACGGCGAGGAGACCGAGCGACGCCATGACGAGCCGGTACATCGAGACGCGTCCGATGAGGCCGAGGACCCGGGTCGAACCGGCGGTGAGCGTGGTGCTCATGAGGGGAACCCTTCAGAGGAGTCGAGGCGGGGGGATGAATCAGGGTGAAGAGAAGATCTCGCCCGAGAAGCCGGGCGACCACTCGACGCGGCCGTCGGTGCGCATGCGCACCCAGTGAGCGTTCCAGGATGCCGCAAGCTCCGGGCCGCCGTCGAAGAACAGCGCCGTAGCGAGAGCGTCGGCGCGCATCGCGGTCTCGGCGAGAGCCCAGGTCGCCGCGTAGGCCCGCACGGGGGCGCCCGTGCGCGCATCGAGCACGTGGTGGAGGCCGTCTCCCCACGCGCGGCGGTTGATCGCCGAGGCGCAGAGCGCTCCGTCGGTCACGGTGACGACGCCGATGGCGAGCGTCGGATCGAAGGGGTGCTCGAGGCCGACGCGAACCGGGGTTCCGCGCGCGGCGAGATCGCCCGACGCGTCGACGACCACGTCGCCGTCGACGAACCGGCGCACGACGTCGAGCACGAGGTCGACCAGTCGCCCCTTGCCGAGGGCCCCGACGTCGATGGTCGCGCGCGTCGCGACGCTCACGCGTTCGGCGTCCCAGGTGAGGACGTCGTGCCACGACGGGGCCGGTTGCGGGTCTCCCCCGGGCGCGAGGGTCAGCCGCGCGTCGTAGCCGAGACGCGCGAGCGCGTCACCGACCAGCGGGTTCACCGCGCCGGAGGTCGCCGCGTCGAGTTCGCGATACAGCGAGAACATGGCATCCGCGTCGTCCGGGACCGGGACGGATGCCGCGCGCCCCTCGGAGAGCGCCGACACGAGCGAATCGTCGCGAAATCGCGACCACTCCCGGTCGAAGCGTTCGACGACGGACGAGACCGCGTCGCGGGCGACCGAGGACAGCGGGTGCGCCGTCTCGATCGCCCACGACGTGCCGATCGCATCGAAGGCCCAGGTCGAGCCCGTCGCGATCGGAGTGCTCATGGCCGTCAGGCCTTGGCCTCGGACTTGATGGTGTCGACGGCCTTGTTGAAGCCGCCGCTCGTGAGCGAGGAGCCTGCGACCTTGCTGACCGAGATCTCGTCGAGCTTCTTGCCCACGACCTCGCTCTGGATGCCGCCGATGAACTCGCCCTGATAGCGCTTGGACTCCGCGGCCTGCGGATCGCCGGTCACCTGGACCGCGGTGACGGTGTCGCCGGCGATCGTGAGGGTGACGTCGATGGTCTCGACGCTCTCGGGGGTGGCGTACTGGCCCGTGGCCTCGTACTCGCCGTCCTTGTAGGAACCCGAGCCGGCGGCGGCACCCGAGGTACTGGTGGGCGCCGAGCTCGCGGCCGGGGCGGCGGTGTCGGCGGGGGCGGCGTCGCTGCTCGTCGCGCCGCCCGCGCACCCGGCGAGGGTGGCGATGCCGGCAACGCCCAGCAGGGCGGTGCCGATGCGGACGGGACGGGGTACGGCTGTGGTGCGGATCATGAGGGTCCTCCTTCGGTCGTGCCTCGCGGCGCGTACGTGCTCACGGTAGGGACACGACCTTGGCCGTCCCCCGGTTCATTCTTTTGTGCCGGCTATGTGCGGCCGGCGATCCGAGGGGGACGACGGTCGGCATCGCCCCGGACCGCCAGGCGGCCTTCGCGGACGATGCGCCCTGCCCGCGGCATCCGCAACCGGCGTGTCCACCCCCGCTGCACGACGGTGCGGACCGAGAACGACTCAGCCACCTCCCGAGAGGAGATGGCTGAGTGTCGAGGAAGGGACCGGTTACGCGTCGCCGCCGAACATGCTCGTGACCGAGCCGTCCTCGAAGACCTCACGGATCGCGCGGGCCAGGAGCGGCGCGATCGGCAGCACGGTGAGACGCTCAAACCGGCGGTCGGCCCCGATCGGGATGGTGTCGGTGACCACGACCTCGTCGATCGCGGGGTCCTGCAGGCGCTCGGTCGCGGGGTCGCTGAAGATCGCGTGCGTCGCGGCGACGATGACCTTGCGGGCACCGCTGGCCTTGAGGGCCTGCGCGGCCTTCTGAATCGTGCCGCCCGTGTCGATCATGTCGTCGACGAGCAGGCAGGTGCGCCCCTGCACGTCACCGACGATCTCGTGCACCGAGACCTGGTTGGCGACCTTGGGGTCACGACGCTTGTGGATGATCGCCAGCGGGGCACCGAGGCTGTCGGACCAGGTGTCGGCGACGCGCACGCGCCCCATGTCGGGAGAGACCACGGTGAGAGTCTCGCGGTCTTCGCCGGTCAGCCCCTGCTCGAAGTGCTCGAGAAGGACGGGCTTGGCGAAGAGGTGGTCGACGGGGCCGTCGAAGAAGCCCTGGATCTGCGCGGCGTGGAGGTCGACGCTCATGATCCGGTCGGCGCCGGCGGTCTTGAGCAGATCGGCGACGAGGCGGGCGCTGATGGGCTCGCGCCCGCGGCCCTTCTTGTCTTGACGCGAGTACGGGAAATACGGCGCGACGACCGTGATGCGCTTGGCCGAGGCCCTCTTGAGGGCGTCGAGCATGATGAGCAGCTCCATCAGCCACTCGTTGACCGGGGGGCCGAACGACTGCACCACGAACACGTCGCAGCCGCGGATCGAGACCTCGAAGCGGGTGTAGATCTCGCCCGAGGCGAAGGTGCGGTGCTCGGTGGGGGCGAGCTCGGTGCCGAGGTGCTCGGCGACCTGCTTCGCGAGTTCGGGGTGCGAGCGACCGGAGGCGACGACGAGCCGCTTCTTGGTCTTGGCGACGAGCCCGGGGGCGATGCCGTTGTCGCGGTCGAGGTCTACACGATTCTTCTTACGAGCCATCGGCCGCTTCCTGTTCAGCCCGAGCCCGCGCGGCCACGTCGGCCGCCCTGGTGCCCGGTCGGTTCTTCTCGACCCACCCCTCGACGTTGCGCTGGGGTGCCACGCTGAGCGCCAGTGCACCGGCCGGGACGTCCTTACGGATCACCGCTCCGGCGCCCGTCTTGGCGCCCGCTCCAATCGTAACCGGCGCGACGAAGACGTTGTGCGATCCGCTGTGCACCTCGTCGCCGATCACCGTGCGGTGCTTGGCGATGTCGTCGTAGTTGGCGGTGATCGCGCCGGCGCCGAGGTTGACGCCGCGGCCGATCTCGGTGTCGCCGATGTAGGAGAGATGCGGCACCTTGCTGCCCTCTCCGATCGAGGAGTTCTTCACCTCGACGAAGGTGCCGACCTTGCCGTTCACGCCCACCCGCGCATTGGCGCGGAGGTAGGCGAACGGACCGACCGTGGCGCCCGCCTCGACGACGGCCAGGGTGCCGTCGGTGCGGGTGACCGTGGCGTTCTCGCCCACCTCGCAGTCGACGAGGCTCGTGTCGGGGCCGATCGTGGCACCCGAGGCGATGACGGTCGCTCCGCGCACGTGCGTGTTGGGGAGGATCGTGACATCGGGGGCGAGGGTCGCGGTGACGTCGATCCAGGTCGTGGCGGGATCGACGACGGTGACGCCCTCGAGCTGCCAGCGACGCACCGTGCGGGCGTTGAGCGTGCGCCCAGCCTCGGACAGCTGGACGCGATCGTTGACGCCGAGAGCGGCCGAGGCGTCGGACGTGACGGATGCCGCAACCCCCAGCCGCGCGTCACGGAGCAGACCGACCACGTCGGTGAGGTACTTCTCGCCCTGGGCGTTCGAGGTGCCCACCTGTGCGAGCTGGGCGCGCAGGGGCGCCGCCTGGAACACGTAGACCCCGACGTTGATCTCGGTCACCGCGGCCTCGTCGGCCGTGGCGTCTTTCTGTTCGACGATGCGGCGCACGCCGTCGGTCTCGTCGCGGAGGATGCGGCCGTACCCGAAAGGTTGATCGACGCGGGCGCTCAGCAGGGTGACCGCGGTACCGCCCGTGCGGTGCGTCGCGAGGAGCTCGGTGAGCGTGCCGGTCTCGAGGAGCGGCACGTCGGCACTGAGCACGAGCACATCGCCCTCGAAGCCGTCGAGGGCGTCGAGGGCGACCTCGACCGCGCGGCCGGTGCCCGGCACCTCGTCCTGATCGACGATCACGACGCCGGGCGCGAGTTCCGACACGGTCTCGGCGACGAGCTCGCGCTCGTGGCGCACGACGACGACGATGCGAGCCGGGTCGAGGGATGCCGCGGTGTCGAGCACATGACCGACCAGCGGACGACCGCCGACAGGGTGCAGCACCTTGGGGGTGCGGGAGCGCATGCGCGTTCCCTGACCCGCAGCGAGGACGACGACGGCCAACTCGGTCGGTGATGTCATGCTCCGCCGCCAGGATTCGAACCTAGACCTAACAGCTCCAAAGGCTGTCGTGCTGCCGTTACACCACGGCGGACCGTGCCCGCGGGCACCGGTCAAGTCTGCCAGACCCGAGCGCCGCGCGTTCCGCCCGCGGCGCGCGCCGACGGTGGGCCGGGTACTCGACATAATGAGTTCGTGGCCCGGGACAGCGACGAAGTCGACCGCATCGTCGATGCGTGGATGCGACAGCGCCCCGATCTGGACTTCTCGCCCCTCGAGGTGCTCTCGCGTGTCGCTCGCCTCTCGCGACACCTCGACATCGCCCGCAAAGAGGCGTTCCGCCGCAGCGACATCGAGTCGTGGGAGTGGGACGTGCTCTCGGCCCTTCGGCGCGCGGGCGAGCCCTACCAGCTGAGCCCGAAGCAGCTTCTGCAGCAGACGCTGGTGTCCAGCGGCACCATGACGAACCGCATCGACCGGCTGGTCGCGCGCCGTTTCGTGCGCCGTGAGGCCGACCCCGGCGACGGACGGAGCATCCTGGTGACCCTGACCGACGACGGACGAGTACGGGTGGATGCCGCGATCACCCGTCTCGTCGACGCTGAGGCCCTCCTGCTCGAGGGCCTCTCGCGCGGCGACCGCGACCGCCTCGCGACGTTGCTGCGCAAGTTGAGTCTGGGATTCGACGCGTGAGCGCGCCGGTGGAATCTCGCTCTCGCTGGGCCCGCGTGCGGGCGTGGTTCGGCGTGCGCTTCCGCTCCCCCGCGGCGATCTACGGCCTGATCGTCTTCGCGGCCTTCGTCTCGATCGCCGACGATCACGCCGAGGATGTGTGGGAGGTGCTCTGGAGCGCCTCGGTGTCTCTCGTGGTGTTCTTCATCGCGCACGTGTTCGCCCACACCCTCACCGAGCACGCCGACCACGGCCTGCGTCGCGCGACCCGCGAGGGAATGCGCCATGGCGCCGGCATGCTCTACGCCTCGGTGCCGTCGATCCTGGTCCTCGTGTGGGCCGGCCTCACCGGCGTGTCGGTGGACGATGCTTTCGAGGCCTGCATGTGGGCGACCTTCGCGGTGCTCGCGCTGCTGGGCTACGGCGCGTACGCCCGGCGGAAGGCGGCGATCGCCGTTCGCCTGCTCGGCGCGTTCGCCACCGCCTGCCTCGGCATCTTCATCGTCGCGCTCGAATACGGCATCCACTGACGGCATCCCTCGACGACGTCCCATGACCGGGCGCGAGCGCCCCGGCACCCTCGGCACGACGCGGCAGGAACGGCGATCAGTCCCGAGCGACCGCCCGGCGACGGGCGCGGCTGCGCAGGACGAAGCCGGCGACGACAGCCAGGAGGGCCCCGAGTCCCGCAACGCCCGCGACCTGCGCCCCCGTGACGGCGAGGTCCGACCCGCCCGCGGCGACGGGGACCGGGGTCGTCGAGGCCGAGGCGCGCGGAGTGGCCGTGACGGTGGCCGCCGGGTCGGGGCCGACCGACGCCGAGGCGCTCGGCGACGGCGCGGCGGTGGTCGGGGCCGTCGTCGGAGTCGGACGGGGCTGACCCGGAACAGACCAGCCCGCTGCGGTGAGGGTCACGGGAACACTGACCACCGAGACGACCGACGAGGGGATCCCGGACGAGAGCACAAGGCACTCGAGGCTGAGGGTCGCCGCGGTCGTTCCCGAGGGGACCGCGGCGCTGAACGACGACCCCATGGGGACGCTGACGGCCGCTCCCCCGTTCACGGGCACGGTCGCCGACACCACGACGGTGCTGCCCCCGGCCGCCACCGTCAGGCGCGCGCCGTCGCGCGTGCCGGCGGGGCAGCCGTCGGCGAAGTCCGCGGTGGCGAACGACGGGTAGGCGGCGGCGTCACCCGAAAAGACGGCCGCGCCGCCGGCATCCCGCAGCACGAGGGGGCTCGCCGCGGAGGCGGCCAGGGTACCGAGCGGAACGAGACCCGCGACGAGCACCGCGGCGGCGACGGGAAGGAGACGGGTGGGCACGGGCGTGGACGACATGGCTGCTCTCGATCGGGTGGTGAGGACGAACGGACTGTGCCCCACGGTTCGGTCTACCGGGTGAACGGGTGACGACGTGAACATCACCCGGCGGCCACCCGCCATTCACCCGCGGACCCTACGTTCCCGGCGACCCCTCTCACGAAAGTGTCCGATGCCCACTCACACCCCTTCCGGCTTCTCCCGCCGTACCTTCCTCGCCGCGGCGGCCGCCGCCGTCACCACGGCATCCGCGGCGTCGTCGTTCGGCCCCGCCGCCTCTTCGATCGCGACCGCCGCGACCCCCGCCGCCGTCACTGACCCGAAGGCCCTGCGCTGGCTGGTCTTCGACCACCACGTGCACTCGGTCTACTCGCACGACGCGAAGTATGCGATGACGACGATCCTCGACCAGGCCCAGCGTTTCGGAGTGGATGCCATCGCTTTCACGGAACACAGCAACGTCGGTCACGCGAACGTCGGCGGTGTCTTCAACGCGGCCCGAGAGATCGAGGCGGCGCGGACGGCGCGCCCCGACCTGCTCGTGTTCCAGGGACTGGAGTGGTACATCCCCGCCGCCGAGCACGGGACGGTCCTCGTCGCACCCGGCCCCCGGGTCACCGAGGTGCTGCGTCACTTCGAGTTGACCTACGACGGCAAGCTCAATCAGTGGGAGAAGCCGCGGCCGAACACGAGCGACGCCGCCGACTGGCTGCAGCACGCGGTCGAGGGGATCGGCTGGCTCGGACAGCAGCGCGCCGCGGGCGTCATCGACGACGTGCTCGTCCTGGCCAATCACCCCAGCCGCCTCGGCATCGACTCCCCCGGCGAACTCCGCGCGTGGCAGGACGCCGACCCCGACGTGTTCGTCGGCTTCGAGGGCGCACCGGGCGCGCAGGCCTCGGGTCTCGCCGCGAACACCACCGACCGCTCTCAGCGCGGCGAGTACGAGAACGCGCGCAGCGATTACTCCTACCCCGGGTTCCCCAGCGAGGCCTACCGGGCGCACGGCGGGTTCGACTGGATGACGGCCGTCGTCGGCGGCATGTGGGACGCCCTGCTCAGCGAGGGCCGGCGCTGGTGGATCACCACGAACAGCGACCTGCACCTGAAGAACTTCGACACCACCCGCGTGGGCGACTTCCCCACCGGCTCCGGCTGGGACAACGGAGCGACCCTCGCGAACTTCAATCGCGCGGGCCGCCGCCCCGACCCCGTGTCGACCGCGGCGCCGCAGGGCGGCAGCGACCTCTGGCCGGGCGAGTTCAGCCGCACGCACGTCGGTGCCGTGGACAAGACGCACATGGCGGTCCTCGACGCCGTTCGCGCGGGGCGCATGTGGGTCGACCACGGCCACCTCGTCGCCGGGCTCGCGGTCACCCTGCGGGCGGTCGACGACCCCGCGAACGCCGCCACCCTCGGAGGGACACTGCGCGTTCCGACGGGGACGAAGATCGAGATCGTCATCGAGGTCGAACCGACCGCGCAGCGCAACTCCGCCGGCATCCTGCCCCGTCTGGCCCACCTCGATGTGATCCGCGGCGAGATCACCGGCGCGGTGAGCGACCGCGACGCAATGGTCGCCCCGCGCACCCGCGTCATCGAGTTGCGTGACGTGAGCGATCGCAGTGGCTCGCCCTTCCAGATCGTGATCCCGGTGGGAACGGCCGACGTCGACGGCTACGTGCGCGTGCGCGGCTCCGACGGCAAGGTGCACGGCACCGGCCCCCGTGGCGCCGAGGTCGACCCGCGGGCACCTCAGCCCCACGCGGCCGGGCAGGGGAACCCCTGGCTCGACACGTGGCTCTACACGAACCCGATCTTCGTGGCAGTGCGCTGATCTCACGTCGAACGGCCCGTCCCCAGCCGGGGGCGGGCCGTTCGGCGTGAGAGGAGGAGATCCGGGCAGCGGAGGACGCTCGAGGTGCGAAACGTCCTCCGCTCCGCGATCCTCCTCCGCTCTTCGGCGCTCGCCCGGGGGTAGCTCAGCCGATGCTCTCGATGAGCTCGAACCAGGTCATCTCGAGCTCGTCGCGCTCGGCCTCGAGCGCGGAGATGCGCTGCATCTCTGTTCCGAGCCCCGCGTAGTCGGCTTGATCGTGATCGGCGAGCGCCGCCTTGGCCTTGTCGATCTGCTGCTGCAGCTTCTCGATGCGCCGCTCGGTGGCCGAGGCCTCCTTCTGCGCGGCGCGCAGCTCGGCCCCCTGCAGGCCCGGCGTCGCAACGGCGCCGCTCGTCGCCGCAGGCCGCGAGGGCTCGGCATCCTGGATCGCCCGTAGACGCAGGTACTCGTCGACGCCCCCGGGGAGGTGCCGGAGCTTCGCGTCGAGGATCGCGTACTGCTGGTCGGTGACGCGCTCGAGGAAGTACCGGTCGTGCGAGACGACGATGAGGGTGCCCGACCACGAGTCGAGCAGGTCTTCCATGGCCGCGAGCATGTCGGTGTCGAGATCGTTGGTGGGCTCGTCGAGGATCAGCACGTTGGGCTGGTCCAGCAGCACCAGCAGCAGCTGCAGGCGCCGCTTCTGCCCGCCGGAGAGGTCTTTCACCGGGGTCGAGAGCTGCGCGCTCGAGAACCCGAGGCGCTCGAGGAGCTCGCCGGGGGTGAGCTCTTTCGCCTTCGACCCCGTGCCGAACGAGTACGTCGTGCGCAGTCCCGAGATCACCACGCGGACGGGGTCGTTCAGATGCTGCTCGAGCTCGTCGAGACGCTGGGTGAGGGTGGCGACCTTCACCGTCTTGCCGCGCTTGACGCGGCCGCTGGTGGGCTCGAGCGAGCCGGTCACCAGGTTCAGCAGGGTCGACTTGCCCGCGCCGTTCACGCCCAGGATGCCGGTGCGCTCCCCCGGCGCGATGCGCCACTCGACGTCCTTCAGCACCGTCTTGTCGCCGTAGGCCACACCCGCGTCGAGCAGATCGACGACGTCCTTACCGAGACGTGCCACTGCCAGGGATTGCAGGGCGACCTTGTCGCGGATCTCGGGAACGTCGGCGATGAGTTCGTTGGCCGCATCGATGCGGAACTTCGGCTTCGACGTGCGCGCCGGGGCCCCGCGGCGCAGCCACGCGAGCTCTTTGCGGGCCAGGTTCTGACGACGTTGTTCGATGGATGCCGCCTGACGGTCACGCTCCACGCGCTGCAGGATGTACGCCGCATAGCCGCCCTCGAAGGGCTCGACGAGACGGTCGTGCACCTCCCACGTGGCGGTGCAGATCTCGTCGAGGAACCACCGGTCGTGCGTGACGACGAGAAGGCCGCCCGCGGAAGGCGCCCACCGCTTCTTGAGGTGCCCCGCGAGCCAGGTGATGGCCTCGACGTCGAGGTGGTTGGTGGGCTCGTCGAGGAACAGCACGTCCCAATCGCCCGAGAGCAGCTTCGCCAGCGCCACACGACGGCGCTGACCGCCCGACAGGTCGCCGAGACGCGCGTCCCACGACAGGTCGCCCAGGAGCCCCGCGATCACATCGCGCGTACGTGCGTCACCGGCCCACTCGTGCTCGGGGCGGTCGCCGACGACCGCGTGGCCGATCGTGTCGTCATCGTCGAGGGTGTCCTGCTGGTCGAGCACTCCCACGGTGACACCGCCGCGGACCGTCACGCGCCCCCCGTCGGGCTCTCGGATGCCGGCGAGCATGCCGAGCAGACTCGATTTGCCGTCGCCGTTGCGGCCGACGATGCCGATCCGGTCGCCTTCGTTCACCCCGAGAGAGACGGAGTCGAAGACGACCTTGGTCGGGTATTCCAGGTGCAGGGCTTCGCCCCCGAGCAGGTGTGCCATATCCGTCCCAGGCTACGCGCTGCCCGGGGTGTGCCCGCGCGCCGGGGTGCCGGCATCCGGGATCTCCTGCTTCCCGTCGCCCATCTGGCGCGCTACGGACGAGACGATCGCAGACGCACCCCGGATGCCGGCACCCGGGGCCGCGGTCGGAACGACGACGGGGCCGCCCGGCGAACCGGACGACCCCGCGTGACGTGACGGCTCAGAAGCCGTTGGCCGAGAGCCACTCCTTGGCGATGTCGGCGGACGACTTCTGGTCGACGGTCGACTCGACGTTCATCGCGACGAGAGCGTCCTCCGTGAGGGCGGCGCTGACCTTGTTCAGCACGTCCGAGACCTCGGAAGCGACCTTCGAGTTGACCACCGGCACGACGTTCGACGCCAGGAACAGGCCCTTGGGATCGGTCAGCGTGACCAGGTTGTCGGTCTTGATGCGGGGGTCGGCCGTGTAGACGTTGGCGACCTGGACGGTGCCGGCGACGAGGTCGTCGACCGTGGTCTCACCGGTGGGCGAGAACTGGACGGTGACGCCGTAGGTCGACTGCAGACCGGTGGGTCCGTAGGGACGCTCGGCGAGTTCGGCGTTGCCGCCGAGGGTCACACCCGACGTCACCTTCGCGAGGTCGGCGATCGAGGTGAGGCCGTTCGCGTCGGCGAAGGCCTTCGTCACGGTGTACGAGTCCTGGTCGGTGGCCTGCGACTGGTCGAGGACCTCGAGGCCCTCGGGGAGGGCGGCCGGCAGAGCCGCGTACACGTCGTCGGAGGTGCGCGCGGTGGTGTCCTTCTCGAAGAACTGCAGCAGATTGCCGGTGTACTCGGGGAAGACCGAGACGGTGCCGTCCTCGAGCAGCGGGATGTACGCGTCGCGCTGACCGATCTGGAACTGGCGCTTGACGTTCTTGCCGGCACCCTCGAGCGCCTGCGCGTAGATCTCGGCGATGATCTCGTTCGAGTAGTAGGCCTGCGAGCCGACCACGATGGTGTCGCTCGAGGCGCTGGCGTCGCCACCGCCGTTGCTGAGGGGATCGCTGGAACCGCCGCCGCAACCGGCGAGGGCGAGCGAGGCGACCGCGAGGCCGGCGAACAGGCCGAGGCCCTTCTTGGTTCGTGCTGTGAACATGGGTGCTCTCTTTTCTGGTGATTCGGGAATCGAGTGTGGGTCAGGGGGTCGCCGGAGGCGCGGTCGGTGCTCCCACGGCGAGGGCTTCGGCGCGACGCTGACGGGAGGAGCGCCGCTGCGGCTGCGCGGAGCCGGCGGCACGGATGCCACGGGGCACGACGAGATGCTGGAGCAGGGCGAAGAGCCCATCGATGACGAGCGCGAGGACGGCGACGAGGATCGCCCCGCCGATGAGGATGTCGAACCGGCGGAGCGGGATCGCGGCGATGATGTACTGTCCGAGCCCGCCGAGGCCGATGTACGCGGCGATCGTGACGGTGGCGAGCACCTGCAGGGTGGCGGCGCGGATGCCGCCGACCAGCAGCGGCAGGCCGAGCGGCACTTCGATGCGCCACAGGATCTGCGACTCGGTCATGCCCATCGACCGGCCCGCGTCGATCACGCGGCGGTCGATGGCCTCGAAGCCGGTGTACGCACCGGCGAGCAGGGAGGGAATCGCCAGGACCACGAACGAGATGATCGCGGCCTCGGGCTTGTGCAGGACACCGAGAAGCAGCGTCAGAAGGATCAAGAGGCCGAAGGACGGGATCGCGCGAGCGGCGCCCGAGATCGCGACAGCGGTCTCGCGCCCCTTGCCGGTGTGGCCGATGTACCAGCCCAGCGGGATGGCGATCGCCCCCGCGATGACCACGGCGATCAGCGTGTACAGCATCTGCACGCCGATGGCCACGGGGATGGAATCGAACTGGCCCGGGTCGCCCGAGAAGATCCAGGCGATCGCGTCGCCCACGAGGTTCATGCCTTCACCAGCGTTCGGTTGGCCTGACGCGAGACGGTCTTCGTGCCGCGCGTCCAGGGCATGAGCAGACGGCCCGCGATCACGAGCAGCAGGTCGATGACCAGCGCGAGCACCACGACGGCGACCACGCCCGCGAAGACCTCGGGGATGATGCGCCGCTGGAGCCCGTTGGTGAACAGGTAGCCGATGTTCTGGATGCCGACGAGGATGCCGACCGTGGCCAGCGCGATCGTGCTGGCCGAGGCGACGCGCAGGCCCGCGAGCACGACGGGGCCGGCCAGCGGGAACTCCACCGCCCAGAAGCGACGGAAGGAGCCGTAGCCGATGGCCGTGGAGGCCTGGCGCACGCCGGCATCCACCGAATCGAGACCGTCGGCCACCGCGCGCACGAGGATTGCGACCGCGTAGATCGCGAGGGCGACGATCAGATTCGTCTCGCTGACGATGCTGTACCAGCCGGTGACGACGGGCACGAGGATCAGCAGGGCGAGGGAGGGGATCGTGTAGAGCAGCCCGGTGATGGTGATGACACCGCTGCGCACGAGTCGGTATCGCCACGCGACCCAGCCCAGCGGGACGCTCAAGACGAAGCCCGCGATCAGCGCGATGATGCTCTGGCGCAGGTGCACCAGGGTGAGTTCCCCGATCAGGTCGAGGTTGTTGCCGACCCAGTTCACGGGTGGGAATCCTCTACGAGCGCACCCTGTGTGCGGCCCTCGGCATCCACGACGACCGTTCCGGTCGCCGTCTGCTTCAGGTGCAGGGCACGCTTGCCCTTGACCGCGCCGATGAAGCTCGCGACGAAGTCGCTCGCGGGGTTCTCGACGATCTCGCTGGGGGTTCCGACCTGCGCGATCTTCGCGCCCTTCTCGAGGATGACGACCTGGTCTCCGAGCAGGAACGCCTCGTCGATGTCGTGCGTGACGAAGACGATGGTCTTGCCGATCTCGCTCTGCAGACGGAGGAGCTCCTGCTGCAGTTCGTCGCGGACGATCGGGTCGACGGCACCGAAGGGCTCGTCCATGAGAAGGATGTTGGGGTCGGCGGCGAGACCGCGCGCGACGCCCACGCGCTGCTGCTGCCCGCCGGAGAGCTGGCTGGGGTATCGGTCGGCCATCGCCGCGTCGAGACCCACCGTCTTCATCAGCTCGAGCGCCCGGGCGCGGGCCGTCTTGCGGTTCTGCCCCTGCAGCACCGGCACGGTGGCGATGTTGTCGGCCACCGTGAAATGCGGCAGCAGCCCCGAATTCTGCATCACGTAGCCGATGCTCCGGCGAAGCTGCACCGCGGGCTTGCCGCCGATGTCGGCACCGTCGATGCTGATGGTGCCGGACGACGGCTCGACCATGCGGTTGATCATGCGCAGCAGCGTCGTCTTGCCGCAGCCGGACGAGCCCACGAAGACGGTCGTCTTGCGCGAGGGGATGACGAGATGTAAGTCGTCGACGGCACGTGTGCCGTCGGGGAAGACCTTGGAGACGGCCGAGAACTCGATCATGCGCTCACCCGACCTCAGTCGGAGACCACGACCTTCCGGTCGAAGGCGACGTAGCCCGCGAAATCCTTGCCCACGCGCTCGACGGCTCCGGGGTACAGGTCGGGGTACGACCACGCGCCGTCGGTCAGTTCGGCGCCGTCCAGGGCGACGTTCCAGTACTGAGCCGTGCCCTTCCAGGGGCAGGTGTACGGGGTGGGGCTCTTGTGCAGGGCACCCTCGCGAACGGACTGCGGCGGGAAGTACCAGTTCCCCTCGATCGAGGCAAGGTCGTCGCGGTCGGCTTCGGCGATCACGACGCCGTCGAGCACTGCCTTCATGGGAACCCCCTTCGTGGCGTCCCGCGGGCACGGCGCCGAGCGGTGACGGATCACTTTCCCCGAGGCTAACGAGGCCGTCGGCACCGAAAGCGCAGATTGCCCCGTGTGTCGACCTGGGCTATGGTGCGGCGCGGTCAGACCACGCGGGCGCCGGGGACGGGCCCGTGCACGTGCAGAGCGACGAGACCGGCGGCGCTGAGGGTGACCTGCAGGTCGATCGCCGAGGCTTCGTCCGCCGCGAGGAACGCCAGCGTCGGACCCGATCCCGAGACGATCCCCGCCAGGGCACCCGAGCTCTCGCCGCGCTCGAGAACGCGCGCGAGGTCGGGGCGCAGGTGCAGGGCCGGAGCCTGGAGATCGTTGCGAAGAGTGGCCGCCAGCATTTCCGCGTCGCCCTGGCGGAGAGCGTGCAGCACGTCGCGATCGACCGCGGGAACGCGAGGCGCCGGGCCGATGTCGATCGCATGGCGCCGGCGATGCGCGTCGAGCTCGCCGTACACGACGGGGGTCGACATGCCGATGTCGTTGGGGACGAGCACCCAGTCGAATCGTCCGCGCGCGAGCGCCGGGCTCAGCTGGTCGCCGCGACCGGTACCGACGGCGGTCCCCCCGAGCAGCGCGAAAGGCACATCGGCACCGAGCCGAGCCGCGAGACGCACGAGCTCGCTCGTCGGCGTGCCGAGGCCCCAGAGGGCATCGCATGCCACGAGCGCCGCAGCCGCATCGGCGGATCCGCCGCCCATGCCACCGGCGACGGGGACGGCCTTGCGTACAGCGAGGTGAGCGCCGCGGTCGACACCGGCGGTCTGCGCGAGCAGACGAGCGGCACGGACGGCGAGATTGCGGTCGTCGGTGGGCACGCCCTCGACGTCGACCGGGCCGCGTGCGGCGACCTCGATCGTGATGTCGTCAGCGGGGGTTGCGACCATCTCCTCGTACAGCGAGACCGCCTGGAACGCGGTCGCGAGCTCGTGATAGCCGTCGTCCTGCACATCGCCGACCTCGAGGAAGACGTTGATCTTGCCGGGGGCACGAACGCGGACGGATGCCGGTATGTGCATGCTCATCGCGTCTCCCGTCGTCCCGCGCGCCGGTCGCGCTCACCGTGTGCGAGACTGGAACGTCGGCCCGCTTCCCGCCGTCGCTCGCAAGGCGGTACGGGGAGGTCCGGGCCGGAGCGAGCGATCTGAGTCACTCTTCGACAGTAGTGCTCCGCTCCCCGTCGATCGGCGCCGTCGCCGAAACGTCCGCGAAACCCCGGAACCTTACGGTGTCCGGAACCCGTCCCCGACCCCCTGAGGAGGCAGCATGCGCCCGATGGTCCCCCTGTCGATCGACACCGACCCCTGGCGCGCCCTGCTGTCCCGGTCCGATATCCGCATGCACGACGGCATCCTGCACGTCGTGGACGACTCCTCGACGCCCGCGATGGCCGAGCGCGACGACCTGCTCACGGCGGCGTCCGCGATCGAAGCTGCGGGTGTGCGGGTTCTGCTGGTGCGCGATGCGAATCGCCGCCCCAAGCTGGTGGTCGACACCGCCGATGCCGCGACCGCCCTCGCGGCGCTGCGCGATCCCGACCTCGGCCCGATGTACCTCAAGGCCCGTGGTGAAGACCCCGTGCCCGCGCACAGCGTCGAGCCCGCCCCCGGGTCGGTGCAGGCCTACGCGGTCTTCCGCCCGCGCACCTCGACCGAAGGCTCGTACCGGTACGGCTCCGCGTTGGCTCCGCGGATGGAGCTCTGGCGCTTCGGCGACAAGACCATCGAGGCACCCCGCCCGAGCGCCCTCACCCGCCGCAAATTCGCCGCCGCCGACCTCGATCTGGTCGAGGTCGAGCGCTACGGCCGCCGCTGGATGACGGTCTCGGGCATGTTCGACCCCCACCCGAACGAGTTCACCGCCGACGTCGACATGGTCTTCTCGTGGGTCGACGGGTCGTCGAGTGAGTTCCAGCGCCAGCGGGCCGCGCGCATGAAGGGCTATGTCGTGGGTGACGGCGACGACAACGCCGCCCGATACCGCCAGGTCGACGAGCTGCGCTACGCGCTGCGGAGCGTGCACATGTACGCGCCGTGGGTGCGCCGCATCTTCATCGCGACCGACTCCCCCACCCCCGAGTGGCTCGCCGACCACCCCAAGGTGACGATCGTACGCAGCGAGGAGTTCTTCGCCGATCCCTCGGTGCTGCCCACCCACAACTCCCACGCCGTCGAGGCGCAGCTGCACCGCATCCCGGGTCTGGCCGAGCACTTCCTCTACAGCAACGACGACATGTTCTTCGGTCGCCCCGTCACTCCGGAGCTGTTCTTCAGCGGCGGCGGGGTGAGCCGCTTCGTCGAGAGCGGCGTGCGCATCGGCAGCGGACCGGCGCATGTCGATCGCTCGGGGCACGACAACGGCCTGCGCGTGAACCGCGCCCTGCTGAAGGAGCGATTCGGTCGCATCATCACACTCGATCTCGAGCACTGTGCGACCCCGCTGCGACGCTCGGTGGCCTTCGAGCTCGAGCAGGAGTTCGCCGACGACTACGCCCGCACCGCCGCGAGCCGGTTCCGTTCGGCCACCGACATCTCGGTGACGAACAGCCTGTACCACTACTACGCACTGGCGACCGGGCGCGCGATCATCACGACCGAGCCCCGCACCCGCTACGTGCAGACCACGCAGCTCGACTCGCTGCGCACCATGGAGCGCCTCGTCTCGCGCCGCGATACCGACATGTTCTGCCTCAACGACGGCAGCGTGCCCGAGATCCCCGAAGAGGTGCGCGTCCCCGCGCTCCGGGCGTGCCTCGAGCGCTACTTCCCCGTCGCCGCCCCGTGGGAGAAGAGCTCGGTCAGCGAAGGATCGGCAACGGCGTCGTCGGCGGCGACACCGGTCCGCTGAACGCCCGCGACGTCGGGACGACGATCCCGGCGTCGCGGAGGCGCCGCTGGGATTCATCAGCGTCGACGTACTGCAACGCCGCACTGGTGGCGAGCGGTACGACCGAGTGGACCACCGTCTCGTCGTAGACGTGCACGATGTTGAAGCCCTGCGCGGCGTCCTGCGGGCGCGTCCCGCCCACCGGGACCATGAGGTCCTGGGTGTAGCAGGTGGCCGAAGCGACCGAGACCGGGATGCCGGCGAAGGTCGCGAACGTGGAGTAGTGCAGGTGTCCGGCGAGGATTGCCCGTACATCGCTGCCGCGCAGCACCGCGGCCAGGCTCCGTTGGTCACGCAGCTCGACGGAGGCGGCGAGGTCGAGCACGCTGGGCACGGGCGGGTGGTGCATCGCGAGGATCGTGCCGAGCGGGGCCGGCGTCGCTAGGACCTCGGCGAGCCACTGCAGCTGGGCGGCGGTGACCTCGCCGTGGTGCGCGCCGGGGACCGAGGTGTCGAGGGTCACGATGCGCAGCCCGTCGAACTCGTCGACGCGATCGACCGGAGCGGTCGCCTCGGCGTCGTCGCCGGGAAGCAGCCGCGACCGGAAGGCGGCGCGGTCGTCGTGGTTGCCCATGACCCAGACCACGCGCGTCTGCAGACGCTCGGCGAGCGGTTCGACCAATGCGCGGACGCGATCGTAGGCGTCGGTCTCACCGAAATCAGCGAGGTCGCCCGTGAACACCAGGGCGTTCGGACGGATACCCGAGGCGTCGATGGCCTCGACCGCGCGAGCGAGGTACGCCTCGGAGTCGACGTCGTCATAGAGCGGTGCACCGCCAGCGCGAAGGTGGGTGTCGCTCAGGTGGAGCAGCACATGTTCGGCTCGGGGGTACTCGGCGTAGCGCATCTCGATCCTCTCGGGTCGTCGGGTACGACCTCGTCACCGGCGTGATGCTCCCGGTTGGCTCGAAATGTTACAGACATGTTTCCGGAACGCGTGATGAACACGTCGAGAATTCACCCGACGGATGACGCCCGGTCGGGCAGGGTCGCCGGTCCGACCCGGCGCACCGGTCAGAGCGCGGCGATGCGAGCGTAATCCTCGACCGTGAGCTGTTCCCCGCGCAGCGTGGGGTCGACGCCCGCCGCTTCGAGCGCCTCCGCCGCCTGGGCAGCCGTGCCGCCCAGCACTCCCGAAAGCGCCTGCCGGAGCATCTTGCGGCGCTGCTGGAACGCGGCATCCACGATCTGGAAGGTACGGCGGCGGTGCTCCTCGGTACCGCGGGGTTCGGCATCCCGATCGAAGCCGACCAGCACGCTGTCGACATTGGGCACGGGCCAGAACACCTGACGCGACACGGTGCCCGCCAATCGCCACGACCCGTACCAGGCGGCCTTGACGCTCGGGGCGCCGTAGACCTTCGACCCGGGAGGCGCGGCGAGGCGCTCCCCCACCTCGGCCTGCACCATGACGACGCCGCGCTGCAAGTAGGGAAATGTCTCGAGGAAGTGCAGGAGGACCGGCACCGACACGTTGTAGGGCAGGTTCGCGACCAGCACGCTCGGTTCGCCCGGCAGCGCGTCGACGCGAAGCGCGTCCGCATCGATCACCGTGAGCCGGTCGGCGGGGACATCGTGAGCGGCAGCGGTGGCGGGAAGCTGCTCGGCGAGACGGTGGTCGATCTCGACGGCGACGACCGAGGCGCCCGTCTCGAGGATGGCCAGAGTGAGGGATCCCAGACCGGGGCCGATCTCGACGACACGATCGGATGCCGTGACCCGCGCCGCCTGCACGATTTTGCGCACCGTGTTGGCATCGACGACGAAGTTCTGCCCGAGCTTCTTGGTGGGAGTGACGTCGAGGTCGGCGGCGAGCCGACGGATCTCGGCGGCACCGAGCAGGGAAACGGGCATTGTTCCACTGTAGTCAGCGATCCCGCCAGTGCCCGACGCGCCGAACGGGCAGGAGTAGCGTGATCAGGTGAGTCAAACGCAGTCCATCCCCTCGAACGCCTTCACCCTCAGAAGCCCGTACGGGCGACGAGCCATCGGTCTCTCGCTCGCGGCCGCGGTGGGCGGTTTCCTCTTCGGTTTCGACTCCTCGGTCATCAACGGCGCGGTCGACGCCGTCCAGGGCAACTTCGAGCTCTCGCAGGTGCTGACCGGCTTCGTCGTCGCCGTCGCCCTTCTCGGGTGCGCCGTCGGCGCTGTCGTCGCCGGCGCCCTGTCGGACCGCTGGGGACGGCTGAAGGTTATGCTGCTCGGCGCCGTGCTGTTCTTCGTCTCGTCCATCGGCGCGGCCCTCACGTTCAGCGTTCCGGATCTCATCCTGTGGCGTGTGATGAGCGGCCTGGGCATCGGCATCGCCTCGGTCGTCGCGCCCGCCTACATCGCAGAGGTCGCCCCGCGCCAGATCCGCGGTTCGCTCGCCTCGCTGCAGCAGCTCGCGATCACGCTCGGTATCTTCGGCGCCCTGCTGTCCGACGCTCTGCTCGCCAACACCGCCGGTGGCGCGGCCAACCAGCTGTGGCTGGGCATGGAGGCCTGGCGCTGGATGTTCCTCGTCGGTGTGGTCCCGGCCGCCGTCTACGGCATCCTGTCGTTCACGGTCCCCGAATCGCCCCGATATCTGCTCTCGAAGGGCAAGCGCGACGAAGCAAAGGCGATCTTCTCGCGCCTCGTGCCGCCCGCCGACCTCGACAAGACGATGAACGAGCTGTCGAGCGCGATCGAGGCCGACCGCAAGAACAAGAACGTCTCTCTGCGCGGTCCCGTGCTGGGGCTTCAGGGAATCGTCTGGACCGGCATCCTCCTGTCGATGTTCCAGCAGTTCGTCGGCATCAACGTGATCTTCTACTACTCCACGACCCTGTGGAAGGCGGTCGGTTTCGATGAGAGCAACTCGCTGCTGATCTCTGTCATCACCTCGGTCACCAACGTCGTCGTCACGTTCGTCGCGATCTTCCTGGTCGACAGGGTGGGGCGCAAGCCCATCCTCCTGACCGGCTCTGTGCTGATGACCGTCTCGCTCGGCGCGATGGCTCTCTCGTTCGCCTTCGCCACCGGCTCGGGCGAGAACGTCTCGCTCCCCGCCCCGTGGGGCGGAGTGGCCCTCGTCGCCGCAAACGTCTTCGTCGTGGGCTTCGGCGCCTCCTGGGGCCCGCTGGTCTGGGTGCTGCTCGGCGAGATCTTCCCGAGCCGCATCCGCGGCAAGGCTCTCGGCGTCGCCGCCGGAGCGCAGTGGATCGCCAACTTCGCGATCACCGTCTCGTTCCCGGCGATGTCGGGATGGTCGCTCCCTCTCACCTACGGCATGTACGCCCTGTTCGCGGCCCTGTCGTTCGTCTACGTCGCCCTGCGAATCCCCGAGACGAAGGGGATGGAGCTCGAGCAGACCGAGACGCTCTTCGTCCGCAAGCCGAAGGCGAAGGCCAAGGCCTGATCCCGGATGCCAGAAGGCCGGCGCCCCGCGGGGTGCCGGCCTTCGTCGTTCCGGTGTCGTCTGCGCCCGCCTGGTCTCCGTGATCCGTACAAGCTCCGCCGAGTCCGCGCGAGACCCTCCCAGACGGCGCGAATCGCGGACGATCCGCGCGTGTTCAGTCCTCGAACGCGCCGTAGACCCGCAGGGTGTTGTCCGCGACCTGGGCGGCGAGCTCGTCGGCATCCATCGCCCTCTCCGCCGCGAGGAAGCGCAGCGTCACCGGGATCAGGTACGGCGCGTTCGGGCGACCGCGGTAGGGCACCGGGGTGAGGAACGGGGCGTCGGTCTCGACGAGGATGCGCTCGAGCGGCGTCACCGCCAGGGCGTCGCGCAGATTCTGCGCATTCTTGAACGTGACGTTGCCCGCGAACGAGAGGTAATACCCGCGGTCGGCGGCCAGGCGTGCCATGTCGGCGTCGCCCGAGAAGCAGTGGAACACCGTCTTGTCGGGGGCGCCGACACGTTCGAGCGTCTCGAGCACGGCCTCGTGTGCGTCGCGATCGTGGATCTGCATCGCGAGATCGTGCTTCTTGGCCAGGGCGATGTGCGCCTCGAAGGAGCGCATCTGAGCCGGGATGCCGTCGGCCTCGGTGCGGAAGAAGTCGAGCCCCGTCTCGCCGATGGCCCGCACCCGCGGTTCGGCGGCGAGTTCGTCGATGACGGCGATCGCCGCATCCAACTCCCCCGCCCGCTCGTACGCGGGCGCCTCGTTGGGGTGGATCGCCACCGCCGCGAGGACGCGCGGGTGCGACCGCGCCGCCCACGCCGACCACCGCGAGGAGTCGATGTCGCCGCCCGCCTGCACGACCCCGTGCACACCGACCGCGAGCGCGCGCTCGAGCTGGTCGTCCACGGAGAGGCCGGTCTCGCCGTCTTCGATCTCGAGGTGGGTGTGGTTGTCGTAGACCGGGATGCCGAGGGGCTCGGGCGCCGGCGGATAGCTGACGTCGCGACGCCCGTCGATCGAGCGCTCGCGGACGTATTGGCTCGGATCGCCGTCGCCGATGGTGTCGCGGGGGCGCTCGACCGGGGTGGAGCCTGGGGCGGAGGCTCGAGCCGCGGACCCTTCGACAGGCTCGGGGACCGCCGCCGACTCGGAAGGCACCGGCGTCACGCCTGCTCGACGCGCGGGAACAGCGGCGTGAGCGGCGTGACCGTGGCCCCCGCGGGCAGCTGCCCCCAGGTGCCCGCCGCGCGGATCGGCTGCTCGACGAGAGCGCCGAGGCCCTCGGCCGCGCCGAGCGCGACCCACAGCTTCGACGTCGACTCCGGCATGACCGGCGACAGCAGCACCGCGAGCGCGCGCAACCCCTCAGCCGCGGTGTACAGCACCGTGCCCAGGCGTTCGCGCGTCGACTCGTCTTTGGCGAGTGCCCACGGCTCGTTCTCGGTGATGTAGCCGTTGAGCGCATCGACGATCGTCCAGATCGCAGCGATCGCCTCGTCGATGCGGAAGCGCTCGATGGCGGCGTCGGCGGTGGTCGCGGCATCCGCCACGATCTTCTGAATCGTCAGATCGCCCTCGGTGTACGCGGCCGGGGCCGGCACGACGCCCTCGAAGTACTTCGAGATCATCGCGACCGTGCGCGACGCCAGGTTGCCGAAGCCGTTGGCGAGTTCGGCCTGGTAGCGCGCCGACAGGTCTTCCCACGAGAACGAGCCGTCCTGGCCGAACGCGATCGCCGAGAGGAAGTAGAACCGGTACGCGTCGGAGCCGAAGACGTCGGTGATCTCGGTGGGCGCGATGCCGGTGAGCTTGGACTTCGACATCTTTTCGCCGCCGACGAGCAGCCACCCGTGCGCGAAGACGCCGCGCGGCACGTCGAGGCCCGCGGCCATCAGCATGGCCGGCCAGATCACGGCGTGGAAGCGCAGGATGTCTTTACCGACCACGTGGAATGCCGGCCAGCGACGCTCGAACTCGGCGGGGTCGGTGCCGTAGCCCACGGCGGTGGCGTAGTTGAGCAGCGCGTCGACCCACACGTAGATGACGTGCGAGGGGTCCCACGGAACCGTGATGCCCCAGTCGAAGGCCGAACGCGAGATCGAGAGGTCTTTCAGACCGCTGCGCACGAACGAGACGACCTCGTTGCGCGCCGACTCGGGGCGCACGAAGTCGGGCTCGGTCTTGTAGAGCTCGAGCAGGCGGTCCTGAAACTCGCTGAGCTTGAAGAAGTAGTTCTTCTCCTGCAGCAGCTCGAGGGGCTTGGAGTGGATCGCGCAGACCTTGAGCCCCTCGAAGGGCCCTGTGCCGTCGACGATCTCGGCCTCGGGCTTGAACTCCTCGCAGCCCACGCAGTACAGCGCCTCGTACTCGCCCGCGTAGATGTACCCGCGGTCGAACAGGGCCTTCACGAACTGCTGCACACGCTCCTCGTGGCGCGCCTGCGTCGTGCGGATGAAGTCGTCGTTGGCGACATCGAGCGTTTCGAGCAGCGGGAACCACGACTCGGTGACGAGCTTGTCGACCCACTCCTGCGGGGTGACGCCGTTGGCGGCGGCGGCGCGGAGCATCTTCTGGCCGTGCTCGTCGGTACCCGTGAGCATCCAGGTGTCATCCCCCGCCTGGCGATGCCAGCGGGCGAGCGTGTCGACGGCGACGGTCGTGTACCCGTGCCCGATGTGGGGCAGATCGCTGGGGTAGTAGATCGGCGTCGTGATGTAGAAGGATCGGCCGGAAGTCACCTGGAGATTCTACGGGGAGGCACCGACACGGCCGACCGTGTGACAGGTGTCAGCGTTTGACGGCCAACGCCGCCTGGTACAGCTCGCGCGAGGAGTGGCCGGTCTGCGACGCCACCTCGGCGGCGGCCTCTTTGAGCCGGGTGCCGCCCCGGACGATCTCGAGCACCTGGGTCACGGCATCCGGGAACGCCACCTCCCGGGCGGTGGCCCCGCCGACGACGATCGCGATCTCGCCGCGGACGCCCTCGGCCGCCCACGCGGCGAGCTCGGCGAGGGTTCCGCGCGTGACCTCTTCGTAGAGCTTGGTGAGCTCGCGGCAGACGGCGGCAGGACGATCGGCGCCGAACGCGGTCGCGAGATCGTCGAGGGTGGATGCCACGCGCGACGGCGACTCGAAGAAGACGAGGGTCCGCTCCTCCGACGCGAGCTGCGCGAAGGCCTTGCGGCGCTCCCCCGGCTTGCGGCGCGGGAAGCCCTCGAAGGCGAAGCGGTCGGTGGGAAGGCCCGCGACGGCCAGGGCCGTGACGACCGCGCTCGGACCGGGAATCGCGGTGACCGTGACCCCCGCGGCGGCAGCGGCGGCGACCAGGCCGAAACCGGGGTCGCTGACGGTGGGCATTCCCGCGTCGCTCAGAACCAGCAGATCGTCTTCGCGGGCGAGCTCGACCAGTTCGGCGGCCCGCTCCTTCTCGTTGTGATCGTGCAGGGCGATCAGGCGCGGACGGTTCTCGACCCCGAGGCCCGCGAGCAGACGCTGCGTGGTGCGGGTGTCTTCTGCCGCGACGACGCTGGCGTTCTCGAGCGCCTCGATCAGACGCTTCGAGGCGTCGCCCAGATTGCCGATGGGGGTCGCCGCGAGGATGATCACCGTTCCACCTTAGGCTGGGGGCCGTGACCACCGCCGTCCCTCCGCTGCTCCCCGTCGTCGAGCAGACGCGCATCGATCGGTGGCGCGACGCCCTGCTCGCCAGCCCCCGCGGATTCCGCCTGTGGCGCTGGCTCGCGCCCACCCTCGTCACCCTTCTCGCGGCCGTGCTGCGCCTGATCGACATCGGCAACCCGCACCAGCTCGTGTTCGACGAGACCTACTACGTGAAGGACTCGTGGAGCCAGTGGGTGCTCGGTTACCCCTCGGCCTGGCCCGACGGCGCCGACGCCCGCTTCGTGGCGGGTGATACCGACGTCTTCACCGGCATCGGCAGCTACGTGGTGCATCCGCCGCTGGGTCGCATCCTGATCGGTGCGGGCATGGCCCTGCTCGGACCCGACTCCGCCACCGGCTGGCGCATCTCCGCCGCCGTCTTCGGCACCGCCACCGTGCTGCTCGTCTACCTGCTCGCGCGCACGCTCACCCGGTCGATCCCCTTCGCGACGGTGGCATCCGGTCTCATCGCGATCGACGGACTCGGCATCGTGCTGAGCCGCATCTCACTGCTCGACATCTTCTTGACCTTCTTCATCGTGCTGACGTTCTGGTTCGTCGCTCTCGACGCGCGGCGGAGCACCGATCGCTTGCGCGCCGCCCTCACGGCCCTCCCGGAGGGAAGACATACGTGGGGCCCGGTGCTGTGGGCGCGGCCGTGGCTCGTCGCCGCAGGAGCGGCCGCGGGCGCGGCCACCGCCGTGAAGTGGTCGGGACTGTACGTGCTCGCGGCGGTCGGCCTGTACGCGGTCGTCACCGATGCCGTCGCCCGTCGTCGCGCCGGGATCGAGCAGTGGCCGATGGATGCCGCGCGCCAGGGGCTCGTGTCGTTCGTGCTGCTCGTGCCGGTCGCGGTCGTCGTGTACCTGGCGAGCTGGTCGGGCTGGCTGTTCACGAACGGCGGGTGGATGCGCGGCACCCCGGTCGCCGCGACGGGGATCTGGGGGTGGGTCCCCGAGCCGCTCCGGCAGCTGTGGGCGTACCACCAGGAGATGTACAACTTCCACGTCGGGCTCGTCACCCCGCACAGCTACGCCAGCCCCGCCTGGCAGTGGCCGCTGCTCATCCGTCCCACCTCGATGTACTGGCACCAGGACCAGGCCGGGGTCAACGGCTGCGCCCTGCCGACGGGGTGCACCGAGGCGATCTCGAGCATCGCGAACCCGATCATCTGGTGGGCCGGGGTCGCGGCATCCCTGTATCTGCTCGTGCGCTTCGTCATGGTGCGCGACTGGCGGCGCCACGCCCTCGTGCTGACCGGACTCGCCGCCACCTACGTGCCGTGGCTGCTCTACCCCGAGCGCACGATCTTCCAGTTCTACACGGTGGCGATGTTGCCCTTCCTGGTGCTCGCGCTCACCTTCGCCCTGCGCGACGTCGCCCGCGGGGTGAAGGGCGCGTCGAGAGCGAGCGGACAGGCGGTCGTGCTGGCCTTCCTCGGGCTCTGCCTCGTGATCTCGGCGTTCTGGTACCCCGTGTGGGTCGGACTGCCCGTGCCGTACGAGTTCTGGCGCCTGCACAATTGGCTGCCGACCTGGATCTGATCGGGGCGCGCGCCGTGGGCGTGCGGAGCGGGGCGAGGGGTCGACGCGGGGTGGCGTGCGGGTGGACGCGCATCAGAATCGGATGGATGCAACAGAATCGGTCCCGTGAGGGGCTCGGCATCCGAATCCACTGCACGGATCCGAATCTGTGGAAGGTCGAAGACGCGAGGGGACGGCGCATGGGATCGGATACGCGCAGGGGAATCGGATCCTGCGCCGGTCGGCATCCGAATCTGTTCCACCGATCCGCATCTGCGAAAGACCGGGATTGACGATGGTCGGCGGAGACGAGTGGCTGCACGACCCGCGGCCCGTGCAGCGAGTGAAGCTCTTCCGCGATGCGCCGGTCGATCGGTCGGCGTGGCCGGCGAACGTCCCCGCCGTCGCGCAGTTTCTCGAGGTGGCCGGGCGCGATGGCTGGGAGTTCGGCCCGGGCGTCACTTTTCTGGTGGGTGAGAACGGCTCGGGCAAGTCCACCCTCATCGAGGGAATCGCCGAGGCCGCGGGGCTCCCTGCCGAGGGAGGCTCGACCAACGGCGGCGGTGAAACGAGACGAACCGAGAGTCCCCTCGGCGAGTGGCTGCGCATCGAGCGGAGCCCGCGCGCCCCGCGATGGGGGTTCTTCCTGCGGGCCGAGACGATGCACAGCTACTACAGCTGGAGGGAGGACCTCGGCGGCCCTGCCCCGAGCCTGCACACCATGAGCCACGGCGAGTCGTTCAACGCCCTGCTCGACGAGACACTCGACCACCCGCACTACGTCTCGGGCCTTGCCTGCCTCGACGAGCCCGAAGCCGCGCTGTCGTTCTCATCGACGCTGCGCTGGTTGGCCTCGCTCGACCGCATGCGCTCCCGCGGCACGCAGGTGATCTGCGCGACGCACTCCCCCGTGCTCGCGGCGCTGCCGGGGGCGACGATCCTCGAGCTCGGCGACTGGGGCATCCGCGAGAGCTCGTGGGAAGACCTGGAGCTGGTGCGGTTGCAGCGCGGGTTCCTGGAGTCGCCGGGGAGGTACCTGCGCCATCTGTTGGAGTGACCGGTCTCAGCCCAGCCGCGCCGCATCCGTCGTAGGCAACGCGCACGTGAACGCCCGACAGTCGTACGCCGTCGCCTCGCCGTCCATCGCGACCTTGCCCTCGAACAGCTCGAACCCCGCCTCGGCGAAAGCGGCGGCCTGCGCGGGCGACACCACGGCCACCACGTCGGCGGCGACCCGACGCGCCGCGTCGGCGATCTCGGCATCCGCCTCGCCCACCACGACCACCTGGCGCGGAGCGGAGACCAGACCGAGCGCGACCTCGAGGATCGCGCCGTGCGCCAGGGGCGACGACAGCGCGACGTCGGCCGCGGCCCGCACGAGGGACTCCGCCGTGCTGCGGTAGCGCTCCCCCGCGCCGAGGCGCCACAGATCGAGGGCGGCGGCGGCGAAGACGGACGGGCCCGAGGGCGAGGCGCCGTCGGTGGGGACGGCGTGCGAGTGCATCCCCTGGCTGACGAGCACGGGGTCGCCTCCCCCGGGCGGATGGATGCCGTCGTCGCCGAGGCACAGGTCGACGAGCGCCCGTGCGCGGGAGGCGTAGGCGACCTCGCCGGTCGCGCGCGCGAGGGCGAGCAGGCCCCGCGCGAGTCCCCCGTAGTCCTCGAGCGTCGCGGGGGCTGCGGAGCGGACCTCGTCGAGCGAGGCGCGGCGGAGCGTCCCGTCGTCGGCGACGTTGCTCTCGAGCACGGCGTCGGCGGCCCAGCGCGACGCTTCGAGGAAGCGCGGGTCGGTGCGGGTTCCGGCGGCAGCGAGGGCGGCGATCGCGTGACCGTTCCAGCCGGTGACGACCTTGGCGTCGAGAGCGGGGGGCTGCAGTGCCGAACGGTCCGCGACACGGTAGTACCCGCCCTCGTTGCGAACGCCGTCGATGATCGATTCCGAGTCCTGGGCGGCCGCAATTCCACCGGTGGGCAGTTGCAGCACGTCGACGAGGAAGCGGGCGGCGTCGGTCGCCGTGGCGTCGTCACCCGCGGCGAGCGCCACCTCGACGAGACCGGCGTTGTCGGTGAGCATGCGCTCGTAGTGCGGCACGCTCCAGTCGCGACGCGTGGCGTAGCGGAAGAAGCCGCCCTCGACCGTGTCGTGCAGGTCGGAGCGGGCCATGGCGGAGAGTGCTCGGGATGCCACGTCCGCGGCACCCGGAGCATCCGCGGTCAGAGCGGGGTGCTGCAGGAAGCGCAGCACGGGGGTGTTCGGGAACTTCGGGGTCTCGAACGCGGGACCCGCGGCGAAGCCGAAGTACTCGCGGTCCTCGCGTGCAACGACCGTGCGCGCAGCGGCGGCGAGCTGGTCGAGGGACGGCGGAGCGTCGGCCGGGGCGGTGGCCGCGGCGGCCAGGGCGTCGCGGAGCGAGGAGCCCGTGGCATCCACTTCGCTCCGGCGCTCGGTCCAGGCCTCGCGCACCGCGGCGAGCACCTGCCGGAACGAGGGCTGCGGCGGGCGGGGCGAGGGCGGGAAGTACGTGCCGGCGTAGAAGACGCGCCCCTCGGGGGACGCGAAGACGGTGAGGGGCCACCCCAGGTGAGGGGTGAAGGCACTGGCCGCGTCGAGGTAGGCGGCATCCACGTCGGGATGCTCTTCGCGGTCGACCTTGATCGAGACGAAACCCTCGTTCAGGATGCCGGCGGTCTCGGCATGCTGGAACGACTCGCGCGCCATGACGTGACACCAGTGGCAGGTGCTGTAGCCGATCGAGATCATCACGGGGACGTCTCTCTCGGCCGCGAGCGCGAACGCCTCGGCCCCCCAGGGGAACCACGCGACGGGGTTGTCGGCGTGGGCCCGCAGGTAGGGGCTCGAGGCGTTCGCGAGGCGGTTCATGCGCGCGGGTGCGCGGGACTCAGTTGAGGTCGTCGGGGTGGGTGCCGACGCGGCCCGACCCGTCGCCCGGGTCGACCGCGTCGATCGCGGCCATCTCGTCGGCGGTGAGCTCGAAGTCGAACAGATCGAAGTTCTCCTCGAGGCGCTCGCGCCGCACCGACTTGGGGAACACGATGAAGCCGTGCTGGATGTGCCAGCGCAGCACCGCCTGGGCGGGCGACTTGCCGTGGGCCTCGGCGGCATCCTTCACCGCGGGGAGCTCGAACAGGTCGTACTTGCCCTGGCCGAGCGGACCCCACGACTCGATGTGCATGTCGTGCTCCTGGCCCCAGGCGGCGATCTCGCGCTGGCTGAGGGCGGGGTGCAGCTCGATCTGGTTCACCACGGGGGTGACGCCGGTCTCGGCGACGATGCGGTCGAGGTGCGGGACCAGGAAGTTCGAGACGCCGATCGAACGGGCCTTGCCGCTCTCGCGGATCTCGATCATCTTCTGCCACGCGTGCACGTAGTTGTCGTTCTTCGGCGTCGGCCAGTGGATCAGGTAGAGGTCGACGGCGTCGAGCTGGAGCTTCTGAAGACTCTCATCGATCGCGGCGAGCGGTTCGTCGCCCTCGTGGCGGTCGTTCCAGAGCTTGGTGGTGACGAAGAGCTCGTCACGTGGGATGCCGCTGGCGGCGATCGCACGCCCGACACCCTCTTCGTTCTTGTAGATGGCCGCGGTGTCGATGTGGCGGTAGCCGACCTCGAGGGCCTCGGACACGGCACGCTCGGCGTCGTCGGCGGGCACGAGGAAGACGCCGTAGCCGAGCTGGGGGATGGAGTTTCCGTCGTTGAGCTGAACTGAAGGAACGGTCATGTGTCGAGCCTAGGGAGCCGAGGTTCGAAGCGTTCTTGGGGTTGACGCGCGGGTCACGATGACTCAGCCCCGCGGTCTCGCGCCCGGGCGTGGTTGACTACCGTGATGACGCCGCAGCCCCCCACCCGGCACGCTCGACGTGATCCCTCCTCGACCTGGCGCCGCGGAGCGAAGCTCGTCGCGATCGCCGTCACCGTCGTGCTCGTCGCGGCGGTCGCTGTGGGCGGCTTCTACGCCTTCTCGCTGTCGCAGCGGCTTCAGGAGGCCGCCGTCCCCCTCAAGGACGCCCCGGCCGAGCCGCCCGCACTGAGTGCCTACAACGAGCCGTTCTCGGTGCTCGTCGTCGGCACCGATGAGTGCGACGAGCAGGTCAAGGCCGCATTCGGCGCCCGCTGCTCGGACCCCGGCAACGAGGGGACGCGCAACGACGTCAACATGCTCGTGCACGTGTCTGCCAATCCCCGACGCGTCACGGTCGTGTCGTTCCCGCGCGACCTGCAGATCGGCATCCCGGAATGCACGAACCCCGACGGGACGGTCTCGGAGGCCTCGTACAAGGCGCCGATCAACTCCGCGTACGAGGCGGGCGGGCTCACGTGCGTGGCCGACACCGTCTCGGAACTGAGCGGACAGAGCATCCCGTTCGCCGCGAAGGTCAGCTTCGGCAACGTCGTCAACATCACGGACGCCATCGGCGGCGTGGAGGTCTGCATCGGTGGCGACGGCATCGACGATCCCGACGCTGGCATCGACTGGGAGCCCGGCCCCCGCGTGGTCAAGGGCTACGATGCCCTGGCGTTCCTGCGCACGCGCAAGGGCATCGGCGACGGCAGCGACCTCGCCCGCATCGGCAACCAGCAGCAATACCTGTCTCGCCTCATCAACAAGCTCCGCAGCGACGAGGTGCTCTCCAACCCGGGCACGCTCATCGGCCTGGCCAACACCGCGGTGAACAACATCGAACCGAGCGAGAGCCTCGCCGACCCGATCCGCATCGCCCAGCTCGCGTACACGCTGAAAGACGTGCCGTTCAGCGACATCACGTTCGTGCAGTTCCCCGTGGTCGACGACCCCGCCGACAACAACCGTGTCATCCCCGACCAGACGTCGGCGGCAACGCTGTGGGAGGCGCTGAACACCAACGCTCCCCTGCAGCTGACCGGACAGGAGGGGGCCAACGGCGGCGTCATCGCCGATCCCTCCGCACCCACCGCAGCGCCGGGCGAGCCCGCCCCCGAGGCGAGCACCCCCGCCCCGGATGCCACGGACGCCAGTGCCGCGCCCGGCGTGGTGGAACTGCCCAGCAACGTCAGCGGGACGAAGGCGAACCAGGCCACCTGCTCCGCCGGCAACGGCTGATCGCCCCGGGTTCCGTCAAGACCCGGGAACCGTCCAGCGTCGTCGGGGAGCATGGACGAGTGAGAACCGCCACGCGCTCGACGACCGTTCTTCTGCTCGCGGCCCTGACCCTCACCGCCTGCGCCCCGGCCGCGGCCCCGGCGCCCTCGGCATCCGCTTCGCCCACCGCGACGCCCACCCCCACGCCGACGGCCACTCCCGATCCGCTCGCGGGGATGAGCCTGGCCGACAGGGTGGGGCAGATGTTCATGGTCGGCACCTCGGTCGAGGGTGCCAACCCCACGACCCTCGCGGCGGTGCGCGACGACCACGTCGGCGGGATCTTCCTGCACGGCCGATCGGATGCCGGAGCCGAGGCCACCGCGGGACTCATCGGGCAGTTCACCTCGACCGTCGCCGCGGGCACCCCGGAACTTTGGGTGGCCACCGACCAAGAGGGCGGGACCGTCCAGGTGCTGAAGGGACCGGGATTCGACCGCATTCCCTCGGCGGTCGAGCAGGCGACCCAGACCGACGCGGCTCTGCGGTCGGCGGCCGCGGCCTGGGGCGCGCAGCTCGCGCAGGCCGGTGTGAACATGAACCTCGCGCCCGTCGCCGACATCGTCACGAGCCCGGAGTTCGCGGCATCCAATCCTCCGATCGGCGCGCTCGCGCGCGAGTACGGCTACGACCGGGCCACGGTCGCCGCGAAGGTCGGAGCGTTCGCCGCGGGCATGCGCGACGGCGGCGTCATGCCCACCCTCAAGCACTTCCCGGGTCTCGGTCACGTCGACGAGAACACCGACACGCGCACGGGCGTGACAGACGACACGGTCACCGCGGACGGCGCCGATGTGGGCGTCTACGACAACGTCCTGCCGCAGGGCGACGCCATCGTCATGATGTCGACCGCCATTTACGCGCAGATCGACCCGGGCGCACCCGCCGCGTTCTCGCCCGCGGTGGTGAACGTGCTGCGCGACCGCGTCGGCTTCGACGGGGTGATCACGGTCGACGACCTCTCGGCCGCCCGGCAGGTGCAGCCGTGGTCGCCCGCAGACCGCGCGACGCTCGCGGTGGACGCCGGTGTCGACCTGCTTCTCGTATCGGCCGACCCCTCGGTGTACCCCGAGATGCGTCAGGCGGTGCTGGCGCGCGCGCAGAGCGACCCCGCCTTCGCCGCGAAGGTGGATGCCGCCGCCCGGCGGATCGTGGAGCAGAAAGCCGCGATGCCGTAGGCCGGTGCGCGGCGCCGCCGCTCGCGGCGCCGCCGACGAGCGCCGAGCCGAAACCAGGCACGAGGAGTCTCCCGCGAGGCGGCGTGCGACGCGGGCGGGCGGACCGAGCAGCATGAGGCGACCGAGGGGGCGGGGCCGCGATAAGCTGGAAGGCTGTGTCTGTCGAACCCGTCATCGTCTACCCGCCCGAGCTGCCCGTCAGCGCGGCGCGGGACGAGATCGCGCGCGCCATCCGCGACCACCAGGTCGTGATCGTCGCCGGCGCGACCGGGTCGGGAAAGACCACGCAGCTGCCCAAGATCTGCCTCGAGCTGGGCCGCACCTCGATCGCTCACACGCAGCCCCGCCGCATCGCGGCCCGCACGATCGCGGAGCGCATCGCCGAAGAGATGCAGGTGCCGCTCGGCTCGACCGTCGGCTACAAGGTGCGCTTCACCGACAAAGTGTCCGCCGACACGCGCGTCGCCCTGGTGACCGACGGCATCCTGCTCAACGAGATCCACCGCGACCGGCAGCTCCGCCGATACGACACGATCATCGTCGACGAGGCGCACGAGCGCTCGCTCAACATCGATTTCCTGCTCGGGTACCTCCGCCGCATCCTGCCGAAGCGCCCCGACCTCAAGGTCATCGTCACCTCGGCGACCATCGACCCCGAGAGTTTCGCGCGCCACTTCGCCGCTCCCCCGGCTCAGCCCGGTGGCGAGCCGGTGCCGGCGCCGGTGATCGAGGTGTCGGGACGGACGTACCCGGTCGAGATCCGGTATCGGCCGGTCGACGGTGACGGCGACGCGGGCGAAACTCCGGAGATTGCGGATGCCGACGACTCCGACGCCCCGTCATCGCGTGGGCGAGGGGCAACCGGCTCGCAGAAAGTCAGGAGTTCTGCACGCCCGGCCGCCAAGCCGGGGCGCTCCGACGACGACGCCGATGAGGTCGGAGCCGTCGTCGCCGCTCTCCGCGAGCTCGACCGCGAGGCCCCGGGCGACGTGCTCGTCTTCTTCCCCGGCGAGGCCGAGATCCGCGACGCGGCGGATGCCATCCGAGGGGCGTATCAGAAGGACACCTCTCCCACCGAGGTGCTCCCCCTCTACGGGCGGCTCTCGGCCGCCGAGCAGCACCGCGTGTTCGAGCGTTCGAGCGTCGCGGGCGTGCGCCGCCGAGTGATCCTCGCCACGAACGTCGCCGAGACGAGTCTCACCGTCCCCGGCATCCGGTACGTCGTCGACACGGGGACGGCGCGCATCTCGCGCTACAGCAACCGCTCGAAGATCCAGCGCCTGCCGATCGAAGCGGTGTCGCAGGCCTCGGCGCAGCAGCGCTCGGGCCGCGCCGGCCGTACCTCGCCGGGCGTGGCGATCCGGCTCTACTCTGAGGACGATTTCACGCGTCGCCCGGAGTACACCGAACCCGAGATCCTGCGGACGTCGCTGGCATCCGTCATCCTGCAGATGCTCTCGCTCGGCTTCGGCGACATCCAGGCGTTCCCGTTCCTGACGCCGCCGGACTCGCGGGGCGTGAAGGCGGCATTCGACCTGCTCGTCGAGCTGGGCGCGGTGAAGCTGCCGGCACCGGGGGCGCGCGGGGCCGACACCTCACCGAACCGCGACGTGCGCGGCGACGGCGACCCGTCCCGGCGTGACCGCGGTCGCCGCGCAGACGACGGCCCCCGCCTCACCGAGATCGGTCGTGAAATCGCGCGGCTGCCGATCGACCCACGGTTCGCACGCATGCTCATCGAGGCCCGGCGTAACGACGTGCAATCCGAGGTGCTCGCGATCGTGTCGGGCATGTCGATCCAGGACGTGCGCGAACGGCCCGAGGAGCGACGCGAGGAAGCCGACCGCTTCCACGCGCGGTTCACCGACCCCACCAGCGACTTCCTGTCGCTGCTCAACCTCTGGGACTACCTGCAGCTGAAGCAGGCCGAACTCGGCTCGAGCGCATTCCGGCGTCTGTGCCGCAGCGAGCACCTCAACTACGTGCGCGTGCGCGAGTGGATGGATGTGCATCGGCAGCTGCGGTCGCTCGGCGGCGAGCGCGGGGCGGGCGAGGCGCGCGGCGACGGTGGGCACAGGCGCGGTTCGAGGAACCATGTCCCACTTATGGCTGGTTCAGACCCCTCCAGGCCACACAAATCGGGACATGGCTCGCACGTATCGGGACACGGTTCGGTCAGCACCGACCACGGCGACGGCCCCGAGGGCCACGCCGCGGGCGACGCCATTCATCGCGCGATCCTCTCCGGGTTGCTGTCGCATCTCGGCATCCTGGATCCGCGCACGATGGCGCAGGCCAAAGACCGCAAGGCTCCGGGTGACACCCGCCCCACCAAGGGCGAATACATCGGCGCGCGCGGGGCGCGGTTCGCAATCTTCCCCGGGTCGGGGTTGAAGAAGAAGCGCCCCTCGGCGGTCATGGCCGCCGAGCTCGTCGAGACCTCTCGCCTGTTCGCCCGGACGGTCGCCGCCGTCGACCCGGCGTGGGCGGAAGAGCTCGCCCCCGACCTGGTGAAGCGATCGCTGAGCGAGCCGCACTGGTCGAAGGATGCCGGCTCCGCCGCCGCCTATGAGAAGGTCACCCTCTTCGGGGTCGAACTCGTCGGCCGCCGCCGCGTGCAGCTGGCCCGCTTCGACCGGCCGCTCGCGCGCGAGATGTTCGTGCGCCACGCGCTGGTCGAGGGCGAGTGGGACCCCTCGGTGCTCGACAAGCGGCTCACGGCATTCCTCCGCCGCAACCAGGAGCAGCGCCGCCTGCTCGAGAAGATCGAGGAGCGCGAGCGCCGCCGCGACATCCTGATCGGCGACGAAGCGGTCTTCGCGTTCTACAACTCACGGATCCCCGCCGACGTCACCGATGTGCGCTCGTTCGAGACGTGGTGGAAGGATGCCTCGAACCGCACGCCCCACCTGCTCGACCTGCGCGAGTCCGACCTCACCGGCGACCGCGCCCAGGGCGATGACCGGGCCTTCCCCGCGCGCTGGCGCCAGGGCGATCAGACGCTCAACCTCGCGTACCGCTTCGAGCCCGGAGCCCCCGACGACGGCGTGACGGTGGTCGTGCCGCTGCCCCTGCTCGCTCAATTGCGGCCCGACGGGTTCGACTGGCAGGTTCCGGGCATGCGCGACGAGCTGGTCACCGCTCTGCTGCGCGCGCTGCCGAAGACGATCCGCCGCAACGTCGTGCCCGCCGCCGACTGGGCGGAGAAATTCTCGGCCGAACTCGCCGAGAAAGGTCCCGAGCACGCGAACGGCCTGCCGAAGACGACGCTCGTCGACGCCCTCGCCGCCCTCGTGCAGCGCGTGGCGAACCAGCGGGTGAGCGCCGCCGACTTCGAGCTCGAGCGGGTTCCCGGCCACCTCATGCCGTCGTTCCGCGCCGTCGACGCGCGCGGCCGCGCGATCGGTAGCGACCGCGACCTGGCGACCCTGCAGCGCCGTCTCGCCGACAAGGCCCGGTCCAGCGTCGAGTCGACGATCGCCCGCCCGGCGCAGAGAGCCGCGAAAGTCGCCGAGGCCTCCCCCGCCTTCGCGTCGCGGTCGAAGCTGACGACCTGGGATCTCGAGGAACTCACCGACGTCGTCGACACCCCCGTCGCCGGTGGCGTCGTGCGCGGCTACCCCGCCCTGGTCGATGAGGGCGACAGCGTGGCCCTGCGCGTGGAGGCGACCCCCGAAGACGCGGCGCGGCACACGCGGGCCGGCATCCGGCGTCTCCTGCTGCTGGCCGTCCCCTCCCCCGCGACCTACGTGCTCGACCACCTCACCGCGAACGAGAAGCTCGCGCTGGCTGCCTCGCCTTACCAGAACGCCAAGGAGCTCATCGAGGATGCGCGCGTGGCCTTCGCCGACGACGTCCTGCTGCGCGAGGCGCCGAGCGGCGTCGTGCGCACGAAGGCGGATTTCGAACGCGTGCGCGACGCCTTCTCTACGGCATCCGTCGACCGCACCTTCCAGACGGTGTCGCTCGCGGCGAGGATCCTGCTCGCGCAACGCGAGGTCGACCGCGCGATGAAGGATGCCTCGTCAATGACGCTGCTGGGCGCGCTGAACGACGTGCGCGGGCAGGTGAAGGGCCTGATCTACCCGGGATTCCTCTCGCGTACGGGCCTCGCGCGCCTGCAGCACCTGCCGCGCTATCTCGCCGGAGCGCTCGAGCGGGTGAAGACGCTGTCCGACAACCCCGGTCGCGATCGCCAGCGCATGACCGAGTACGAGCGCGCGGCCGCCGGCTTCGTCGAGGCCGGCGGTGCGGTTCCGCTGCCCGCCGATGCGCCTTCGAACCTCGTGCAGACGCGCTGGCTGCTCGAAGAGCTGCGCGTCAGCCTGTTCGCTCAGCGCCTCGGCACGGCAGAGCCGGTGTCGCCGCAGCGCATCGCCAAGGCGCTCAAGAGCGCCTGATCCGCCGTCTTCTGTCGTTTCCGGGGGCCGGAGGCGACAGAATCCGTCGACGCGCACGAGGGGTCAGACGCCGAGCGCCCGTCCCCACTCTCGCAGCAGAGCCTCGAGCGTACGCCGTTGGTCGGCGTCGAGTCCGGACAGCAGCCGTTCCTCATTCGCGAGGTGGGCGACGACGGCCTCGTCGATGACCCGGCGGCCTTCCACGGTGAGCGAGATCACGCGTCCGCGCCCGTCGTCGTCGCTGGCGCTCCGAGACACGAGACCGGATGCCACGAGCCGGTCGACGCGTTTCGTCACCGCGCCCGTGGTCACCATCGTGTGACGCGCCAGCTCACCCGGAGTGCGCGCGAACGGCTCGCCGCCGCGGCGGAGGGTCGCGAGGATGTCGAACTCCCCCTCGCCCAGGCCGAACCGGCGGAAGACCTCGAGCAATTCCGCGTCGAGGTGAGCGGCGATGCGGCTCAGCCGACCGATGACCTGCATGGGTGAGGCGTCGATGTCGGGGCGTTCGGCGGCCCAGTGCTGGACGATCTCTTCCACGTGGTCGGCATCCATTTCCCCATTCTATCTTCCACGGAAGCTACAATGTCTTCCATGGAAGATAAGTGGCGTCTCGTCGCGATCACCGCCGTCGCTCCCGTGGCCTGGGGCGCGACCTACGTGGTGACCCGACACCTGCTGCCCGCCGACGCTCCGCTGTGGGGAGCCGCACTGCGGGCCCTCCCCGCCGGCCTGTTGCTCTGGGCGCTCGCGCGCCGTCGTCCGCGCGGCGATTGGTGGTGGAAGGCGCCCGTTCTCGGTCTGCTGAACTTCGGCGCCTTCTTCGTGCTCGTCTACGTCGCGGCGCAATTGCTGCCGTCTTCGATCGCCGCATCGATCATGGCTCTGGCCCCCCTGGCTCTCGCGGGGCTCGCCTGGCCCCTGCTCTCGCAACGGCCCACGGCGCGATGGGCCGTCGGCGCGCTCCTGGGTCTCGTCGGAGTGCTGTCGGTGGTGGGTCTCGGCACCGGAACGGTCCCGGTCGCGGGGGTCGTGGCATCCGTCATCGCTCTGCTGGCATCGTCGCTGGGAGCGATCCTCACCACCCGCTGGAGAGACGAGACGCCCCTGCTGGCGACCACCTCGTGGCAGCTGACCGCCGGGGGTCTCGCCCTGGTTGCGGTGGCGGCGATGGTCGAGGGCCGACCACCCCGAGTGGATGCCGCGGGCCTGCTGGCCTACGTCGGCATCGCGGTCATCGCGACGGCACTGGCGTTCGTGTGCTGGTTCACCGGACTGCGTCACCTGCCCGCGGGCACCGTGGGGCTCATCGGATTGCTGAACCCCGTGACCGGGGTCCTGCTCGGGGTGGCGGTGGGCAGCGAGTCGCTCGCCGTGCCGCAGGTGGTCGGCATCGTGCTGGTGCTCGCGGCGATCGCCGTCACGAGCGGCGCGAGGGGTCGGAATCCGTCGCCCGGACGGTCCGGCGACTGATCCTGACCCCTCGCGCGGGCGTCACGACCGCAGCGACACCTGGCCCAGGGCCGCTTCGACGTCCACGACCGCCGTCGCCGACGACGAGGTGCGCAGGCGGTTGTCGACCCGGCCGAGACCGCTCTCGGTGGTGACGTTGTACTCGTCGTCGGGCAGGGTGATGTCGGCGGAACCGGCGGTCACCGTGACCTTGGTGCGCGCGGGGGCGTCTCCCGCCAGCGTCGAGGCGAGACTGCCGCCGGCGACCTCGAAGGTCGCGTCCCCCACCCCCGTGAGGGTCCCCGACGCCGACCCGCCCGAGACCGACACGTCGAGGGTGCGGACGTCTCCGGCGAGATCCACGTCACCTCCCGCGAGTTGCACGTTCAACGACCCGAAGTCGGCGTCGACCGACAGGGCGCCGCCGGCGACCTGGATGCGTGCGTCGAGGTTCGTCGTGGCGGAGGCCCGGGGCAGCACCAGGGTGGCGGATCCGGCGCCGTTCGACCAGCCGACGACGTTCGTCTGCGGAGAGCTCACCCGCAGGGTGCTGCCCTGGCGTTCGAACGTCCACCCGTCCGCCCCGCTCCCGACCTCGAGCTGCGCCTCCGAAACCTCGCCGTACGCGATGGTGAGCGAGCCGCCCGCCACATCGATGTCGAGATCGGTGAGTCCGTCGGTCGAGGTCTCGCTCATCGCGTACCCCGATCCGCTGTCGCGCAGCGTCGCGGCCGCGGTCACGCCCGTCCCGATGACCGTGCCCGCGAGCACGCACGCTCCGACGACGATCGTGGCGAGCGAGACGAAGAAGGGAACCCCGTGACGAGAGGGCGCGGTCGGCGGCGTGAGAGGAGTCTGCGCGGTCATGAGGTGGCTCCGGTGTGGTCGTGGCCCAGGTGCACGAGGGCGGCGATGACGCGGCGGTTGCCGGTCTCGTCCTGCTCGAGTCCGAGCTTGGTGAAGATGGCGGTGATGTACTTCTCGACGCTGGCCTCCGAGACGAACAGCGCCTGGGCGATCGCCTGATTCGAGCGTCCCTCGGCGATCAGCGAGAGCACGGAGCGTTCGCGCTCGGTGAGGCTCTGCAGCCGCTCGTCGCGGCGGCGCCGCGCCAGCAGCTGGCCGACGACCTCGGGGTCGAGCACGGTCGCTCCCCCGGCGATGCGGGCCACCGTGTCGAGGAAGTCGCGCACGTCGGCGACCCGGTCCTTGAGCAGGTACCCGAGCGAGCCCTGCCCGTCGGCGATCAGATCACTCGCGTACTGCTCCTCGACGTACTGCGACAGGACGAGGACCGAGAGACCGGGATGCCGGGACCTCAGCGCGATCGCGGCACGGATGCCCTCGTCGGTCCAGGTCGGCGGCAGACGCACGTCGAGGATGCACAGGTCGGGGGTGGTCTCCGTGATCGCGGCCTCGAGGCCCTCGGCATCGGGCAGCGCCGCGACCACCTCGTGGCCGTCGTCCGCGAGCAGGCGCACGAGCCCCTCGCGCAGCAGGACCGAGTCCTCGCAGATCAGGATGCGCACGGCACGCTCACCTCCACCGTGGTCGGTCCACCCTGCGGACTGTCGATGCGGGCGGTGCCGCCGGCCGCGCTGACCCGGTTGACGATGCCGTCGAGGCCGCCACCGGGCACGATCCGCGCCCCGCCGAGGCCGTCGTCCTCGACCCGGGCCCACAGGGTCCCGTCATCGCGCAGTCGCACGTGGACACGACATCCGGTCGCCCGGGAGTGCTTCGCCGCGTTCGTCAGCGCCTCGGCGATCACGAAGTACACCGCCGCCTCGGCCGGACGCGAGCACCGCCGCGGCACTCGCACATCGAGTGTCACCGGGATGTGAGATCGGGACGCGAGCGCCGAGAGGGCGGCGTCGAGTCCCCGATCGTCGAGGACCGAGGCATGGATGCCGCGAGCCAGCTGCCGCAGCTCGGTGATGGCCGACTTGGTCGAGGCGTGCGCCTCGGCGACGAGGGCCTTCGCGGCCTCGGGATCGTCGTCGATCTTGGTCTGCGCCAGGCCCAACGTCATGCCGATCGAGACGAGCCGCGGCTGGACCCCGTCGTGCAGGTCGCGCTCGATACGGGTGCGTTCGACCTCGGCCGCCCGGACGGCCCCGGCGCGGCGCGTGTCGGAGGTGCGGGCCTGCTCTTCGAGCTGCGCCTCGCGGGAGGGGACGAGGATCGCCCGCGAGATGACCCCGTGGAGCACCGCCAGGCCCACGATCGCCGCGAGCGAGGCGACGAAGACGAGCAGACCCACGAAGGGAGCTGCCACGCCCTGCAGGGGCACGAAGCCGAGCAGACGCGGGTGGGACCACCCGAAGATCGGGCTGATCATCAGACCCAGTCCCCACGAGGTGAGCCCGGCGACGCCGAGCGTGGCGAGACCCAGGATCGTCGCGATGGTGAACGATGCCACCGCCCGCCACTGACCCGGATCGATGGCCTGCAACCAGATGGTGTGCGCGACGCCGGTGAACCCGGTGCGCGGGCTGTGGCGGGGACGCAGAGGCGGCAGACCCAGGCGGTAGAGGCCGTCGAGACGGGCGCGTTCGAACCATGCGATCGCGAAGAGCGCGTAGACGAGGGCGACCAGGGCGATCACCCCGATGAAGAGGGCGGCCAGCAACCCCACGCCGGCGCCGAAGAGCCCGAACAGGGTTCCCAGGATGCCGGGGCCGATGACGCCGAGCGCGGCGAGATGCACCACCGCACCGGCGATGCGACCGGGCGAGGCGATCCGCACCCGCGGCGCGAGGGGCTGGTCCCCCCCCGGAACGGGAGCGCCGGCGACGGGCGCGGGCGTCGGCGGAGGAGGCGGAAGAACGGATGCCGTGGTCATGGGTTCCACGCTAGAGGTGGCCCCCGCGCCGGCGCCGCCCGGTCAGCCCCCGCGCGCTTTCGGGTTATCCCGAAAGATCCGCGTGAAGGGTCGGCTCCGGTCGCCGAGGGTGATCCTCGGCGACACGAAACGACCCCTCGCGCGGGCACCGGCCGCGGACGCACGAACGCCCCGCCGCACGAGGCGACGGGGCGTTCGACGAAGAGCGTGGATCAACCGCGGGTGCGGTTCTTGTTCCACACGTCGAAGGCCACGGCGAGCAGCAGCACGAGACCCTTGATGAACTGCTGCACGTCGGTCGAGATGCCCATGAGCGACATGCCGTTGTTGAGCACACCCATGACCAGACCACCGGCGATCGCGCCGACCACGCGGCCGACACCACCCTGGACGGCGGCTCCACCGATGAAGGAGGCGGCGATGGCATCCAGCTCGAAGAGGTTTCCCGCGCCGGGACCGGCGGAGTTCAGTCGGCCCGTGAACACGATGCCGGCGAGGGCCGCGAGGACACCCATGTTGACGAACAGCATGAAGTCGACGCGACGGGTGTTGATGCCGGACAGCTTCGCGGCGGTGCGGTTGCCACCCAGCGCGTAGATGTGGCGGCCGAAGACGCTGCGGCTCATGACCGTTGAGTAGCCGATGATCAGCAGAGCCAGCACCACGAGCACGATGGGCGTGCCGCGCGAGCCGGGGGCGACGCCCAGCAGGTAGGTGAGGTACGCGATGAGCGCGCCGCCACCGATGAGCTTGACCAGGAAGGCGACCTGCGGCTCGTTCTGCAGCTCGAGCGCGGCGCGCTTGGCACGCTGACGCACCTGCGAGACGACGAAGAGCACGAGGGTCAGCACGCCCAGGGCGACCGTGATCCACTCGGCCGGCGACGTCGCCGCCGGGAACAGGTCGGGGAACAGGTATCCGCCGCCGAGGGCACGGTACTCGGTGGGGAACGGGGTGATCTGGGTGTTGCCCAGGGTCATCTGCGTCAGACCGCGGAAGAGCAGCATGCCCGCGAGGGTCACGATGAACGCCGGGATGCCGATGTAGGCGACCCAGAATCCCTGCCACATGCCGACCACGGCGCCGAGGAGCAGCGAGAGGACGATCCCCAGCCACCAGGGCAGGCCCCACTGGACGATGAGCACACCCGAGACGGCACCGACGAAGGCGGCGACCGAACCGACCGAGAGATCGATGTGACCGGCGATGATGATCATCACCATGCCGATCGCGAGGATCAGGATGTAGCTGTTCTGGACGATGATGTTCGACACGTTGCCCGCGGTAAGCAGACGACCGCCGGTCAGCGCCTGGAAGAGCAGCACGATGACGATCAGCGCGATGAAGATGCCGATCTCGCGCAGGCGCGACGTGAAGAACTGCACGATGCCGCCGGCGCCGTTGCCGGCACCGCCGCCGACGGGCCCCTTCGGCGTGGCGGGACCCTGGGGGGTCACAGTGTTGTCAAGCGCTGACATGGTCGGCTTCCTTTTCCTTCGTCATGAGCACCATGAGTGCCTCGGGCGTGGCCTCTTCGATGGGCAGCTGGCCGGTGATGTGGCCTTCGCTGAGGGTGTAGATGCGGTCGCAGATGCCGAGGAGCTCAGGCAGCTCCGAAGAGATGACGAGCACCCCCTTCCCCTGCGCCGCGAGGGAGTTGATGATCGTGTAGATCTCGTACTTGGCGCCCACGTCGATGCCGCGGGTCGGCTCGTCGAGGATGAGCACCTCGGGGTCGGAGTAGAGCCACTGCGAGAGGACGACCTTCTGCTGGTTGCCGCCCGAGAGCTTGCCCACGACCACGTCGACGCTGGGCGCCTTGATGTTCATCGACTTGCGGTAGCGGTTGGCGACGAGGTACTCCTCGTCGCCGTCGACGAACCCGCCCTTGACGAGCTTGCGCATCCCGGCGATCGAGATGTTCCGCTTGATGGTGTCGATGAGGTTGAGCCCTGCGCCCTTGCGGTCTTCGGTGACGTAGGCCAGTCCGCTGCGGATGGCCGCGGGAACCGTCGAGGTGTCGGCCTTCTCGCCGCGGATGTAGACGTTGCCCGAGATGCGCGAGCCGAAGCTCTTGCCGAACACGCTCATCGCGAGCTCGGTGCGCCCCGCGCCCATGAGGCCGGCGATGCCGACGACCTCGCCGGCACGCACGTTCAGGTTGGCCTGGTGGATGACGACACGGCTCGCGTCGGTCGGGTGACTGACGTTCCAGTCCTCGATGCGCAGGACCTCGTCGCCGATCTCGACGTCGCGGTCGGGGTAGCGGTTCTCGAGCTCTCGGCCCACCATCCCGCGGATGATGCGGTCTTCGCTCGTACCGCCGGTGGCCACGTCGAGCGTCTCGATCGTGCGACCGTCACGGATGATCGTGACCTCGTCGGCGATCGCGCGGATCTCGTTGAGCTTGTGGCTGATGATGATGCAGGTGATGTTCTGACCGCGCAGGTGCCGGATCAGATCGAGCAGGTGCTCGGAGTCGTCGTCGTTGAGCGCCGCGGTCGGCTCATCGAGGATGAGGAGCTTGACGTCCTTCGACAGTGCCTTGGCGATCTCGACGAGCTGCTGCTTGCCGACGCCGATCTCGTTGACGGGAACGTCGGGGCTGTCGCCCAGACCCACGCGGGCGAGGAGCTTGGCCGCCTCGCGGTTGGTGGCATCCCAGTCGATGAGACCGCGGTTCGTGATCTCGTTGCCGAGGAAGATGTTCTCGGCGATCGAGAGGTAGGGGCTCAGCGCGAGCTCCTGGTGGATGATGACGATGCCGGCCGCTTCGCTGTCGCGGATGTCTTTGAACTCGACGGTGTTGCCGTCGAAGACGATCTCGCCGCGGTAATCGCCCGCGGGGTACACGCCGCTGAGCACCTTCATGAGGGTGGACTTGCCGGCGCCGTTCTCGCCGCAGATGGCGTGAACCGTCCCGCGCTCGACGGTCAGCGACACGTCGGCGAGCGCGATGACGCCGGGGAACTCCTTGGTGATCGAGCGCATCTCGAGGATGGTGCTCACGAGGTCCTCCTTGCAGAACCGGCTCGTGGCCGGTCGGAATATGGGGCGGGTGCGGGATGCCGCGGACCCGCGGGAGCCTCCGCCGCGACCCGGCGGGTCGCGGCGGAGGCGGGGCGGAGGGGCGGAGAGCCCCTCCGGGGGATTACTTCAGGTCGGCCTCGGTGTAGTAACCGCTGTCGATGAGGACTTCCTTGTAGTTGTCCTTGGTGACGATCGTCGAGTTGAGCAGGTACGAGGGAACGACCTTCTTGCCGTTGTCGTAGGTCTTCTCGTCGTTGACCTCGGGCTTCTCGCCCTTGCGGATGTCGTCGACCATGGTCACGGCCTGCTTGGCGAGCTCTCGCGTGTCCTTGAAGATCGTCGAGTACTGCTCACCGGCGATGATCGACTTGATCGAGCCGGCCTCGGCGTCCTGTCCCGTGATGACGGGGAGGGCGTTGGCGGCGTAGCCACCCGAGGTGAGGGCCGAGATGATGCCGATCGACAGCCCGTCGTAGGGCGAAAGGACACCGTCGAGCTTGGTGCCGCCGATGACGGTGAGGATGTTCTCCATGCGCTTCTGCGCCGTCTCGGGCAGCCAGCGCAGAATGGCCGCCTGGCCGAACTCGGTCTGGCCGGAGGGAACCTTCAGCACGCCCTTGTCCATGTAGGGCTTGAGGGTGTCCATGGCGCCGTTCCAGAAGAACGTGGCGTTGTTGTCGTCGGGGCTCCCCGCGAACAGCTCGACGTTGAAGGGACCTGCGGCGCCGGTTTCCTTGCCCGAGGCGTCGAGGACGCCGAGTCCGGTCAGGAGCGAGGTGGCCTGCTGGACGCCGACCTTGTAGTTGTCGAACGTCGTGTAGTAGTCGACGTTCTCGGTGCCGTTGATGAGGCGGTCGTACGCGATGACGGGGATGTTCGCGTCCTTGGCCTGCTGCAGCACGTCGGTCAGCGTGGTGCCGTCGATCGAGGCGACGATCAGGGCCTTGGCGCCCGTGGTGATCATGTTCTCGATCTGCGAGACCTGCGTGGGGATGTCGTCGTTCGCGTACTGAAGGTCGACCTGGTAGCCGAGCCCCTCGAGCTGCGACTTGACGTTGTTGCCGTCGGCGATCCACCGCTCCGACTGCTGCGTCGGCATGGCGACGCCGATGGTGCCGCCGGCTTCCTGCGAGTCTCCGCTGCCCGCGCCGGTGCGGTCTCCCGCGCAACCGGCGAGGCCGATGCCGAGCGCGAGGACGCCCGCTCCCGCGATCGCCTTGAGCATGCTGTGCTTCTTCACTCTGGTTCCCTCCGTTGGGTGTATGTCGCGGCGTCTCCCCTGGAGTCCACCGCGGGCAGTGCGGACGGCGCACATCGGGACGCACGGCCTCGGGGGCGAAACGAAGGGCCCTCGGCGAGGCGGTGCGATCCGCGTCGTTCGAAACGTCTTCGTCTCGACGGATCCGCTCCGCAGCGAGTCCCGTCGGCCGTGTGACCCGGTCATGTGACCGTTCACATTGTGTGAGTGATGCTACCTCCCCGCTGGGCGGCACTGTCAAGTCTCGACGCGCCGGGAGTTCAGCCGTTGCCGAAACGTGACGTGCGCGTGGAGCGGTTCAGGCCCGCGGAGAGGCCGTCGACGACCGCACGATGAGGCGCAGGTGATCGGGTTCCACCACCGGTGCATCGTCGTTCGTCTCGCCGAGAGAGGCCAGGAGGTCGCTCACCGCGCGCGTGCCGATGCCCACGAAATCCTGGCGCACCGTCGTCAGCGGGGGCCAGAGGTGAGCGGATTCGGGGACGTCGTCGAACCCGACGACGGAGATGTCCTCGGGGACCGAGCGACCTATGGCCCGAACGGCATGCATGAATCCGAGGGCCATGTGGTCGTTGCCCGCGAACACCGCGGTGGCATCCTCGGTGCGCAGCAGCTCCAACCCCGCCTCGAAGCCGAACTGCGCCGTCCAGTCGCCGAGGACGGGCGGCCTCGGCGAGAGGTCGTGGGCATCCATCTCCGCGAGATACCCGCGCATGCGGTGATCGGCCTCGACCCAGTCGCGCGGACCGGCGATATGCAGGATGCGCGAGTGCCCGAGTTCGATGAGGTGGCGGACGGCGGCGCGAGCCCCCGCGCTCTGGTCGTTGTGAGTGGTCGACGTGCCCGTCGAGGTGACGATCTGCACCGGCACCGGGAGCTTCAGTTCGTCGAGGATCGGCACCACCCGCGTCTGCGGAGCCACCGCGATGAGTCCCTCGACGGACTGCTGCATGAGGTGGTCGATCGACGAACGCACGTCGTCGGGGGCGCTCGTCGCGAGATTCGTGACGGTGAGGCGGTAGCCGGCGGCACGGGCGGCGGACTCGATGGCCTGCACCATCGACGCGGTGCCGTGGGTCGTGGCGCGCGGGCCCAGCACGCCGATGAGGCGCGAGCGGCTGGTGGCGAGAGCCCGGGCGGCCTGATTCGGCACGAATTTGAGCTCCGCGATCGCGGAGCGCACCTTCGCCGCGGTCTCGGGGCGCAACTGCGTGCTGTTGTTGATCACGCGCGAGACGGTTTGATAGGACACTCCCGCGAGCCGCGCGACGTCGCGGATGCTCGGGGCGCGCCCTGTCGCCTCCGGGATATCGGTGTCGCTCATCGTCCGCCTCATTGCGGGTCGCGCACTGTTGCGTGACCGGTCACACGAGGATAGCCGACGCGACTCGGTCCGCCCGAACGCGCTCACGTCAGCGCGATCGGCCGGCTGTGCGCAGGGCGGGAGAGCCGTTTCACCCGCGCCGACACCGTCTGCCGGGGCGCCACAGACCCGGCTCCACGCCAGACGATCCGAACCGATGCGCCCGCGCGTCCGCACCCGATTCTGAGGGGGTGCGCCACCCGGGAGCAGTCGGACGACGGCGCGAAGACCCCGGTCAGGAGGCGATCAGAGCCCGGTAGAACTGGATGCCGCGGAGCCAGGCATCGACGCGGATGCGCTCGTCGGGGGCGTGCAGCGCGTCGCGTTCGGCGCGCGAGAGGTGGAACGGGGCGAAGCGGTACACCGCGTCGGTGAGCCCGGCGTAGAACCGGCTGTCGCTCGCCCCCAGTTGCAGGTACGGCAGAGGAACGGTGTCAGGACCGAGGGTGTCGGTGACCGCCCGCGACAATCGCCGCCACGCTGCGCCCTGCCAGGGCGAGACCGGCGAGGGGTCGTTGCCGTGACGCATCTCGATGTCGACGAGCGGGTCGGCCACCGCCCGACGCAGGTGGACCGCGACATCGGCGAGGGTGTCGCCGGTGAGCAGCCGCACGTTCACGCTCGCCCGCGCCGAGGTGGCGAGCACGTTCTCACCCGCCGAGCCCTCGAGGCGGGTGACGACGGCGGTGGTGCGCACGAGGGCATTCGTCTCGGGACCGAGCAGCGACAACGCCAAGGTCACCGCGGGCGCCGACACGGAGGTGCGGTGGAACAGCGTCGAGAGGGGGTCCCTCGTGTGCGGCGCGGCGGTGGCCAACATCGCCCGGACCGGCGGAACGAGCCGCCGCGGGAACGGACGACGACGAAGGCGATCGATCGCACGAGCGAGTCGTGCTGTCGCGGGCAGGCGGGGCGGGGTCGAAGCGTGCCCCCCGGCCTCACGCGTCACGAGGTCGAAGGTCGCGACTCCGCGCTCGGCGACGCCGATCATCGCGGTGGGCGCGCTGACACCCGGCACGGCGCCCTCGACGACCGCTCCCCCCTCGTCGAGCACGAGGGCCGGACGGATGCCGCGCTCCGCGAGAAGGGACGCCATCGCCTGAGCCCCGGTGCCGCGTGTCTCTTCGTCGTGGCCGAAGGCGAGCCACACGTCGGTTCGCGGGGTGATGTCGTCGGCGAGCAGTGCTTCGACCGCCTCGAGAATGGCGACGAGAGCGCCCTTGTCGTCGATCGCGCCGCGCGCGTAGAGGGTGGCGTCGGCGCCCTCGCCCTCGAGGTCGGCGGCGAACGGCGGGTGCTGCCACTCCTGCCCGTCGACGGGGACGACGTCCTGGTGGGCGAGAAGGACCAGCGGAGCGCCGGGGCGCTCCCCCGCCCAGCGATAGAGCAGCGACCGCCCCGCGACGACCTCTCGCTCGAGCCGCGCGTGGATCAGCGGATACAGCCGCTCGAGTGCGGCGTGGAAGGCCTCGAAGGCCGAGTCGTCGACCTCGGCCGGGTCGACACGCGACACCGTCGGGATGGACAGCAGCTCGCGGAATCGCTCGACGGGCGTCATGCGACGAGCCTAGAACGTGTGATCTCTCGGGTGGGCGCGGCGGACGATGTCGGCGGACGCGGCTACGGTGGAGCGCATGACCGGACTGCACTGGGGCATCCTCGCAACGGGCGGCATCGCGCACGCCTTCACCTCCGACCTGCGCACCGCGGGCCTCGACGTCACCGCCGTCGGCTCGCGACGCATCGACAGCGCTCGCGCTTTCGCCGCGCAGTACGACATCGCGCACGCGTACGGCTCGTACGAAGAGCTCGTCGCCGACCCCGAGGTCGACATCGTCTACATCGCCACCCCGCATCCCGGCCACATCGACAACGCCCTGCTCGCCCTCGAGCACGGCAAGCATGTGCTGGTCGAGAAGCCCTTCACCCTGAACGCCTCCGAGGCGGCGCAGATCCGTGACAAGGCGAGCGAGAAGGGTCTTCTCGCGATGGAGGCGATGTGGACGCGGTACCTGCCGCACATGGTGCGCATCCGCGAGATCCTCGCCGCCGGAACACTCGGCGAGATCCGCGTGGTCTCGGCCGATCACACTCAGAAGATCTCGACCGACCCGGCGCACCGCCTCAACGATCTCGCGCTCGGCGGCGGCGCCCTGCTCGACCTCGGCATCTACCCGATCTCGTTCGCGGTCGACGTCCTGGGTCTGCCCGAGCGCATCACCGCTCTCGCCCGCCTGTCCGATGCGGGCAGCGACGCCGAGGTGGCGACCGCGTTCGTGCACGCCGGCGGAGCGCTGTCGACCACGGTGTCGTCGTCGCGCGGAGCCGGTCTGAACACCGCGCAGATCGTCGGCACCGACGCTCGGATCGAAATCGACCGCGTCTGGTACACCCCCACGTCGTTCCGCGTGGTCGCCCCCGACGGAGACGTGCTCGAGGAGTTCACCGCCGAGGTCGAGGGGCGCGGAATGCAGTTCCAGGCGCAGGCGGCAGAGCGTTTCGTCGCAGCCGGCGCCGGGTCGAATCACGTCCTGGGGATCGATGAGACCGTGGCCATCATGGGGGTCCTCGACGAGGTGCGCCGCCAGATCGGCGTGGTCTATCCCGGCGAGCGGTGAGCGGCGAGGGCTACCCGCTCTCGGCCGGGACGGGTCAGACTGGAACCATGCCCGATACCCAGACCGCCCGCGTCGCCGTCTACCTCGACTTCGACAACATCGTGATGTCCTGGTACGACCGCGTGCACGGGCGGAACGCGTACTCGCGGGATCGGCAGAAGATCGCAGAGAATCCGATCGACCCCGAGATCGCCGAGCGCCTCACCAAAGCGACCATCGACGTCGGCGCGATCATCGACTATGCCGCATCGTTCGGCACGCTCGTGCTCACCCGGGCCTACGCCGACTGGTCGTCGCCGGTCAATGCCGAGTACCGCTCGCAGCTCGTGGCGCGCGCGGTCGACCTCGTGCAGCTCTTCCCCGCCGCCGCCTACGCCAAGAACGGTGCCGACATCCGTCTGGCGGTGGATGCCGTGGAAGACATGTTCCGCCTCCCCGACCTGTCGCACGTGGTCATCGTCGCCGGAGACAGCGACTACGTCCCCCTCGCGCAGCGGTGCAAGCGACTCGGCCGGTTCGTCGTCGGGGTCGGTGTGGCCGGGTCGACGGCGAAATCACTCGCCGCGGCGTGCGACCGGTTCGACGCCTACGACTCGCTCCCCGGCATCCCGAATCTGGCCGAGACGAAGAAGGACGCCGCGCCCTCTCGGCCCCGCGCGCGCAAGCGCTCGAAAGACCCCGCGGTCGACCTGCTCGAGCGCGCCATGCAGCTCGAAGCGGAGCGCGCCGACGGCGAGTGGCTGCACGCCTCGGCGGTGAAAGACCTGATGAAGCGGCTGGATCCGTCGTTCAGTGAGAAAGCCCTCGGGTTCCGCAGCTTCTCGGACTTCCTCAAAGCGCAGACCGACCATGTCGAGGTCGACGAGGAGTCGAACGTCGTTCAGGTGAAGGCCGTCTCGCGGGGCTGAGGCGGCGCGGACGCGCGGACCCGACGCGCTGGCGGGCGTGGCCCCGCGCGCGGATGAGTGGCCCTGCGCGGTTGATCAGACGTGGGCGCCCGCGTCGAGTGTCCAAAACACCCGGACGATTTCGACGGGCGTCCGGGTGTTCTGGACACTCGAGGGACGCGAACGGGCGAGGCTGAGGCCCGGTCGCGCGGCCCCAGCCGGGGCCCGGTCGGCGCGCGACATCACGCCGCGAGCACACTCGCCCTCGCGGGCACACTCGCCCTCGCGGGCACACTCGGCCTCACGAGCACACTCGCCCTCACGGGCACGCTCGCCCTCACTTCGAGTGTCCAAGACACCCGGACGATTTCGACGGGCGTCCGGGTGTTCTGGACACTCAAGGGACACGAACGGGCGAGGCTGAGGCGCGGTCGCGCGGCCCCAGCCGGGGCACGGTCGGCGCGCGGCATCACGGCCGCGAGCACGCTCGCCCTCACGGGCACCTCGCCCTCACGGGCACCTCGCCCTCGCGGGCACACTCACCCTCGCGGGCACCTCGCCCTCGCGAGCACACTCGCCCTCACGTCGAGTGTCCAAAACACCCGGACGATTTCGACGGGCGTCCGGGTGTTCTGGACACTCAACGGGTCGAAGAGGTTGGGCGGGCCGTTCGGCGTCCCGCGCCGGTGACGACCCGCGCCGTCAGCGGCGCTCGGCCCCGGGGGCGACGTGGGTCAGCACGCGCGACCACACCGAGGTGAGCGTGACCTCGCCGTTGACCGAAGCGATCTCGTCGGGGTGGACGACCTCGGCGGTGCCCGACCGCAATCGATCGACGTACCATGCGGCATCGCCCTGTCCCGCCGGGCCGTCCTGGCCCACGAGCACCAGGACGTCGGCGGCGAGATCGTCGAGAAGCGGCGTGCGCAGGTCGCGACTCAGCGCATCGGTCGGGCTCTGGACGCCGACGATCGCGACGCGGTCCACGACCCCTCCCATCGCGGCCGCGAGATAGAGCGCGATCGGACCCGCTGACCGCTCCCCCACGACGCCGACTGCCGCACCCAGGGCCTCGCGCTCGAGCAGCGCCTTCAACGCCTCGACGGTCAGCCCGGCCGGTGTCTGCCCGCCGAACACCGGCGGATCCTCCAGTTCGGGCGCGTCGAGACCGATGGCGACGATCCGCACGTCGAAGCCCGAGGTGACGCGGGCATCCGGATCGGTGGTGGCGACGTCGCCGGTGCGGAGCACGAACACGGCGCGCGGGGCGCCCGGGGTTCCGAAGCTGCGGTAACCGAGCTCGCCGTCGAGCCAGGGGGCAAGACTCATCGCGTCATCCTTCCGTCGCCGCTCCGCCGCCGGGCAGCAGCGCGCGCAGGGTGTCGATCGTGTCGGCCTCGGCCGCCGTCTTGTCCGAACGGTAGGTCTTCACGCGGGCGAAGCGCAGCGCCACGCCGCCGGGATACCGCACAGACCGCTGCACCCCGTCGATCGCGATCTCGACGACGGTGTCGGGCGCCACGCGGATGCCGCCCGCCAGCTCTGCGGTCTGCCGTTCGGCGAAGTGCGCCGACTGCCACCGCAGCAGCTCGTCGGTCAGGCCCTTGAAGGTCTTGCCGACCATCACGAACCCGCCCGGCTCGCCGAAGCGCCCCTCGGGATCGCGTGCGCCGAGATGCAGGTTGGACAGCCACCCCGAGCGTCGTCCCGAACCGTACTCGACGCCGAGAACGACGAGGTCGAAGGTGTGCACCGGCTTCACCTTGAGCCAGCTCTTGCCGCGACGTCCCGCCGTGTAGGCGTCGTCGAGCCCTTTCACCATCACGCCCTCGTGACCGGCGGCGAGGGCATCGCGGGCGAAAGCGTCGGCGACCTCGACGTCGTCGGTGAGCACGGCGGGGATGCGGTGCTCCCCCGCGACCCGCTGCAGCTCATCGAGACGGGTGGCGAGGGGTTCGTCGACGAGGTCACGACCATCGACGTGGAGGATGTCGAAGAACCAGGGCCGGAGGGCGATCTCCCGCGCGGTCTCGGCGCCGAAACGCGCCATCGTGTCTTGGAACGGCCGCGGGCCGCCGTCTTCGTCGAGTGACAGCGTCTCGCCGTCGAGGATGACGTCGTCGACGGGGAGGGAGAGAGCCACCTCGACGATCTCGGGCACGCGGTGGGTGATGTCGGCAAGCGTGCGGGTGAGAACGCGGACCTCGCCGCCGTGCCGATGCACCTGGACTCTCGCCCCGTCGAGCTTGTACTCCACCGACGCTCGACCGGTGACGGCCAGCGCCTCGGCGACGCTCGTCGCCGTCGACGCCAGCATCGGCTGCACGCCGCGGCCGACCACGAGGCCGACCGCCGCGAGGTCGTCGGCGGTGCCCGTCAGCGCGATGCGCGTCGTCTCGCCCAGGTCGCCCGACAACATGGCGGCCCGGCGCACCAGGGCACCGTCGCGATCGGAGGCCCGGGCCACGGCATCCAGCAGCACGCCCTCGAGGGCACCGGTTCGCATCTCCCCCGTCATGATGCGGATGAGCAAATGCCACTCCGGCGCCGTCGCCCGAGAAGCGAGTTCGTCGAGGAGGCGCGTGCGAACGGCCGCCGAACCGGCGCCGCCGACCTGCGTCAGCTCCGTGAAGGCGTCGTCGACGTCGCCGACGGTCAGGCCCGGTTCGTCTGCGTGATCACCGTCGCGGGCCGAGAGCGTGCGCCAGCCCACGCCGAGGCGGCCCTGGCGCGGTGAGGCGGTGAGAAGCCCGACCGCCGGCTCGATCTCGTCCGGGTCCAGCCCGCGGAGGAGCGTCGCGAGAGCGTCGACCTTGGCCAGACGCGAGCGCGTGTTCGTCACCACTGTGAGCGCGGTCTCGATGTCGCCGAAGAGCATGTCGGCATCCTGGCATCCCCTTCCGACATCGGGCCGACGCTTGTGCGGGTCGCGCGGCGGTGTCATGCATCTGCGAGCGACACGGCGTCTTCCGAAGCGATGGCGTTTTCCGGCCGCGGCGTCACGAGAACAGATCCGGCTCGACCTCGCAACCCCCGGGGCGATGTCGGAGGTCTGGAGTGTGCTGGGGTCTTCCACCCAGGAATGAGGTCTCGTGAACGCTCCCGCCACCCTCGAACAGTCCGCTCGTACCGCCCGCGAGGTGTTCGGATGGGACGATCTGCTGCCGGGTCAGGCCGAGGCCATCGATGCGGTCGTGGGCGGACGCGACACCCTCGTCGTCTTCCCCACGGGAGCCGGCAAGTCGGCCGTCTACCAGATCGCGGGCTGCGAACTGGGCGGGACGACCGTGGTCATCTCACCTCTCCTCGCCCTGCAGCTCGATCAGATCGACTCCATCGACGCGGCCCCCGACGCGCCGGCGGCCGTCTCCCTCAACTCCCGCACGAGCGCCGCCGCCAAGAAGGCGGCATGGGCGGCCATCGAGGGACCCGACGCCGTGTACGCCTTCCTGGCGCCCGAGCAGCTCGCCAACGCAGAGGTCTTCGACCGGCTCGCGAAGGCCGACGTGCGTCTCGTCGTCATCGACGAGGCGCACTGCGTCTCGGCCTGGGGCCACGACTTCCGCCCCGATTACGCGCGCATCGGCGACGCCATCGACGCACTCGGCCATCCGCCGGTGCTGGCATTGACCGCCACGGCATCCGCTCCGGTCCGCGACGACATCGTGTCGAGCCTGGGCATGCGCGAGCCCCACCTCGAGGTGCGCGGAATGGACCGCCCCGAGATCCACATGGCGGTCCGCCGGCACGAGCACGACGCCGACAAGCGTCGCGCCGTCATCGCGGACGTCCGGGATGCCGGCGGCCCGGCCCTGCTCTACGTGGCGACGCGCAAGGGCACCGACTCCTACGCCGAGGAGTTGAGGGAGCTGGGCCTTCGGGCCGCGGCGTACCACGGCGCGATGGCGCAGAAGAAGCGCGACGAGGTGCACTCCGCCTGGAGCGCGGGAGACCTCGACGTGGTGGTGGCGACCTCGGCGTTCGGCATGGGCGTCGACAAGAGCGACGTGCGCCTGGTCGTGCACGCCGACGTGACCGAGTCGCTGGACTCGTACGCGCAGGAGATCGGTCGTGCAGCGCGTGACGGGCAGCCCGCGCGGGCGATCCTGCACTACCGCGCCGAGGACTTCTCGCTGCGGTCCTTCTTCGCGGGCGGCCGCACCAAGCGCGCCGATATCGCGGGCGTGTGGGACGTGCTGCAGCAGACCGGGAAGCCGCTGCGCGCGAAGGACATCGCCGATGAGAGCGGGCGCTCGGTGCGGGCGATCGGCCGGGTTCTGAACCAGCTCGTGGCGTGCGAGCTCGCCGTGTCGGGCCCCGACGGCGTCTCGGCACGGTCGAAGGTATCGGCGGGCGACGCGGTCACGGCTGTCCGCGGACGCGATGAGGCCGAGGAGCGCATCCGCGCCTCGCGCATCGAGATCATGCGCGGGTACGCCGAGACGACGCACTGCCGTCGGCGGGCCCTGCTCGAGTACTTCGGTGTCGAGACCCCGGCGCAGTGCGGGTCGTGCGACCGGTGCGACACGGGCACCGTCGCCCCGGCCGACGACTCGGCGGCGACAGCGGACGACGACGGGATCCGTATCGACTCCACCGTCGAGCACGGCGAGTTCGGCTCCGGTACGGTCATGGCGATCGAAGACGACCGGCTCACGGTGTTCTTCGCCGATCACGGGTACAAGGTGCTCGCCCGGTCGGCGTTCGAGAACGGCATCCTGGAGCTCGGCGAAGCGGCGTAGCACGCGGAGTTCGCCGCGGTTCCGCCGTTCCGAAGCCGCCCGACGCGGAGACGCCCCGCCCGGGAGGAGCGGGAACGTCAACGCACCCGCCCCGAGTCACTCCGGGGGCGTCAGCGCGCCCGCGTCGACCACCACGCCCACGCGACGAGCGGGATCTGCAAGAACAGCCGGATGAACCGTGAACGGTCGGTGTTCAGCCCCGGCGCCGAGCGCCCGGTGCGCCACTGGTGCACGTTGCCCGGGAACACGGCGACGAAGAAGGCCGCGATCACCGCCCCCACGCGTCCGCGCTCGCGCGGCAGGGCGACGAGGGCGACGCCCAAGACGACCTCGACGGCTCCGGATGCCACGACGATGGCGTCCTTGTCCGTCCGAAGCAGTCGCGTGGCCCATCCCGGAACGACGATCCGGTAGCCGCGGCGACCCCACGTGAGGTGACCGACCCCCGCCCCGACGAGCAGGAGGGCCAGCGCCCCGCGGGCGACGGAGCGGACGGTGAGACCTGTACGGCGCGGCATTCGGTCAGTCTGTCATCCGTGTACGGGGGCGGGGCCGTCAGGGCTCGACATCGTCGGGGAGGTCGGCGACCAGACGGGAAGGGGCACAGCGCACACTACGCGCGCCCGTGCGCGCCGAGGTCGGCCGCCGCGCGCCACAACCACTCCACCGGTCCGGCCGCGAATCGACGCAGCCACAGATGAGCCGCTGTCGCGACGACGGCGGTGATGAGCAAGAACGCCGCGACCGTCACCGGCACACGCCACGCGGAGAGCGACGACGCGAGCCCGAAACCCCAGCCGTAGAAGAGCGCTCCACCCAGGAGGTTCTGCAGGAGGTACGCGCTCAGCGCCACACGCCCCATCTCGGTGGCGCGGCGTCCGAACCATCCGCTCGTTCCGCGGCGAAGACAGAGTTCGACCACCATCCCCAGGAGGCCGAGGGCCACCACGGGGGCCACGACGTAGCGCTCCAGCAGCAATCCCACGGACGACGCCGACATCGCGAGGAGGAGGTCGACGGGCACCGCGCACGCGCCGATGATCATGAGACGGGCACGGAGCCGCGCGCCGTCCGCGGAGAACACCCCCGCGCGGAACAGCGCGGCGCCGGCGAGGAACATCGCCAGCGACAGGAATCCGATCAGCACGGGCTCGGCGCGAAAGACGATGACGTTATCGAGGCGGAAAGCCGCGAGCCCGAAGAAGGACTCCGTCGCGTAGGGGCTCCGTGCCTCGGGCAGCGAGACCTCGGCATCCGCCCCCGGAAGAGCCGTCAGTGCGATCACGAGAAGCGTGATCATCGCGATGTGGATGGCTCCGAAGGCGACGATCAGGGCTCGCTGCGCTCGAGGCCGAGTGAGGAGGAGGAACGACACCACGGCCGCGGTCACGGCGTACCCCATGAGCACATCGAACTCCGCGATGAGGACGTAGTTGACCAGACCGTCGATGAAGAGCAGTGCGGCGCGCCACAGGTATCGCCCGGGCCATCGACGGTGATGCCGAGCCGCGGAACGGTGCTGGATCGCGAGTCCGACGCCGAATGTCAACGAGAGCAGCGCCAGGAACTTGCCCTGGGCCACAGCCATCAACGCGAGCTGTGCGGCGGCCTCGCCGCGGGACTCGTCGGGGAGAACAGGGGCACTGAGCATGCCCAGCAGGCCCCAGGGATGCGAGAACACCCAGACGTTCGTCGCGAGAGTGCCGACGATGGCGATGCCGCGCACCACGTCCAGGGCTTCGAGTCGACCCGTTCGGGCCAATACGTTCGTATTGTTCACGTGTTCACCGTAGCCTACGACGGTGACCACCTCCGCTTCTCCCTCCGCTCGCGGCAGCAAAGACGCGATCGCCGAGGCGGTCCTGAGCGTGCTCTCGACAGGTGGCGCCGACGATCTCAGCGTGCGGAAAGTCGCCGCAGAGGCAGGCGTCTCGGTCGGAGCGGTGCAGCACCACTTCCCGACCCGCGCAGCGCTCATCATCGGAGCAATGGATGCCGTGAACGCGCTGTTTCGCGACCGCATCCGCGCCGCACTGTCCGGCGCGCGCTCGGCCGAGGAACGCCTCCTGCTGTTCTGTGAGGAGCTCGCCTGTCTCGGCGATGCCGGCCCGCGCGACGCGGTCGTATGGACGTCCTTCGCCTCGCGCGCCGGAACCGACCCTCGGGTGCGCGAGATCCATGCGAAGGATTGGCGCGTGACAGAAGGGTTTCTGCAGACCTTGATGACCGACGCCTACCCCCACGCGGACATCGCTTCCGACGATGCCGCGCTGCTGCTCGCCGCCCTCGATGGGATCGCCGTCGCTCGCGGCGCCGAGGGCGACGATCGGATGCCGCCTGCCCGCGGGCGACGCCTCGTCACCGCGATTCTCGAGACCTTCGCGGCACGACCCGCGCCGCCCGCTTCTTAGACGTTCGTCATGCCCCGAAAGCGCGCGACCGCCGAGATCCGTTCCGCGACCGCGGACGACCCCGTGGCCATCGCGCACGAGCGGCGTCGCGCCCGCTGGCCTCAGCCCGGAGCGGGCGCCGCCCTCCGCACGAACTCGATATAGGCCTCGACGGTGTCTTCGGGCACGATTGCGCGCAAGACGACCTCGTCGGCAGCCGCCGTGTAGGCCTCGAGCGCGTCGGCGAGTTCGCCGACGTCACGGATCGTCGTGTCCGCGGCATCCACCCCCATCCGCTCGAAATTCGCGGCGTAGTTCGGGAACGACGCGTACCGTGCGGTCTCGGCATCGAGGCGCTCGCGCGCGGCGGGGACGATCGCCGTGCGGACGTACACCGCGATGTGCGTCGCCGGCGCGATCTCGTGCAAAGCCTCGGCTTGAGCGCGGGCTTCGACCGGCGGGACCCAGTTCAACAGCACGCCCTCGGCGAGCTCCGCTCCCATGCGGCGCATCTTCGGCCCGAGTGCACCCACGAGGACGCGAGGGACGCCCGCGTCATGAAGAACCGAGACGGCATCTCTCACCCGGGCCAGGGCCCCCTGCTTGGCCATGCCCGAGCCGATGCCGAGCGTCAATCGGTCCAGCGGAAGATCGAGGGATGCCACCTCGGCCGCGATCGCGTCGGCGGGACGACGGTCGACGGGGACGACGCCCGTGGCGAGTCGAAGGCGGTCCGTGACGCGCGCGGCGGCGGCGAGCGCGGCGAGGGCGTCGCCGTCAGGAGTGTCGTTGATCCAGAGGGTGTCGAAGCCCGCGCTCTCGACGGCCGGAGCGATCTGCGTGACGGCGTCAGGACCGAGGGATCCAGCGAGTCCGAGCGAAACGATTCCTCGCGTCACGATGCACCTCCCCCATTCGGCAGGGACACCGCGACCTGGCCCACCGCGGAGAAGAAGGCGGCGAGGTCGACGTCGTCGGTGGGCAGGAGCACGACATCGTCGACGCCCGCAGCCTGGAAACGCGCGACCCCCTCGGCGACCTCTGACACCGAACCCGCGAGAACGCGATCCGCCGCGTCCGCGCGGTCGGCGAGCACCGCTGTGGCCCGCTCATGAGCATCGGGGCCGAAGGCCGTCAGCACATAGGCGACGACATCGGTACGGCCCTCACGACCCGCCTCGGCGCGGCCCGCCCGCACGGCCCGCACGGCGGCGGCGATCTCGTCGACGGTATGTCTGCTGTCGAGCACCACCCCGTCGGCGACGGCGCCCGCCAGAGCGAGGGTCTTCGGCCCTTCGGCGGCGGCGTACACGAGCGGGGCGGCGGCGGGCGGCCAATCGAGTGTGACATCGCGCAGCTTCACGTAACGCCCCTCTGCGCTGACCGTCTCGCCCGCGAGAAGGGACCTCAAGGCCGGCAGCTGCTCCCGCATGAGCGTCAACGGGGAGGCGACCTTGGCCCCGACCTGACGCATCCAGTCCTGCACCCCGTGACCGAAGCCCGGCAGGAGGCGCCCCGGGAACATGCGCTCGATCGTGGCGATCTCCATCGCCGAAACGGCGACGTTGCGGAGCGGAAGGGGCGCGATGCCGACCCCGATGCGCAGGTGATCGGTGACGGCGAGAGCTGCCGCGGCCGCAGCCCACGCCGAGGACCGGAAACAGTCCTCCCAGAGCCAGAGTTCTTCGACCCCGGCGTCTTCGGCCGCTCGCGCGGCGTCGCGGAGCTGCTCGGGCGGATGCGGGTACGGGCTGAAGATCGTGCCGATACGACTCATGCCTCTACTCTGCCGCGAACCTCCGACATCGGGGCGGGGCGGCGCGCGGATCGCATCCGCCGCGGCGCGGACGGCGGTGCGCACACGCGTTGACACCGCATTCGTTCGTCGAGCACGTACCGGATCGATGACCACCGCGTGCGTCCTCGACGAACGCAGGCGTCCTCGGGAAGCGTGCCCCGGGGCGCGCGCGGCCGGATCGCCCTCGCCGCACGAACCACGATGCCCCCGGCACCGAAGCACCGGGGGCGTCGAGAAGGGCTCGTCACGCGGCGAGAGCCGGTACGACGGGTGCGACCGTGAAGCCGGACGAGGTGGCATCCACGGTCACCGCTCCCCCGTCGCTCAGCTCACCCGACACGAACAGGTCGGCGATGCGGTCGTCGACCTCGCGCTGGATGACCCGGCGCAGCGGCCGAGCACCGTACTCGGGCTCGTACCCGACCGCGGCCAGCCGGTCGACGGCGGCAGCGGTGACCTCGAGCGACACGTCGCGCGACGCCAAGCGCCGCGAGGTCGCGCCCAACAGCAGCCCCACGATCTCGCGCAGCTGCGCCTTCTCGAGCTTGCGGAAGAGCACGATGTCGTCGATGCGATTGAGGAACTCCGGGCGCATCGCCTCGCGCAGCTTCCCCATCACGCGATCACGCAGATCGGCATCGGCGAACTCGCGGCCGGTCGTGGTGAAGCCGATGGCCCCCGACCGGGATGCCAGGAACTCCGCGCCCAGGTTCGAGGTCATCACGATCACCGTGTTGCGGAAGTCGACCGTACGGCCCTGTCCGTCGGTGAGCCGACCGTCATCGAGCACCTGCAGCAGCAGCGTGAAAACGTCGGAGTGCGCTTTCTCGATCTCGTCGAACAGCACGACCGCATAGGGGTTGCGTCGCACGCGCTCGGTGAGCTGGCCCGCCTCGTCGTAGCCGACGTATCCGGGAGGGGCACCGATCAGGCGCGACACCGTGTGCCGCTCGCCGAACTCGCTCATGTCGAAGCGGATCACGGCGCCGTCGTCGTCGAAGAGCGAGCCGGCCAGGGCCTTGGCGAGCTCGGTCTTGCCGACGCCGGTGGGACCGAGGAACAGGAACGAGCCGACCGGGCGGTTCTCGTCTCCCATGCCCGTGCGGTTGCGACGCACGGCTTTGGCGACGGCGGCGACCGCGTCGTCCTGCCCGATCACGCGGGCGTGCAGTTCGGTCTCGAGCTCGGCGAGGCGACCGCGCTCGGTCACCGTGAGTCGCGCAACGGGAATGCCGGTGGCGCGGCTGATCACCGCGGCGATCTCGGGTTCGTCGACGACGGCGGCGACGCGGGGGCCGGCCGTCGCCTCGTCGAGCCGCTGCTGCACGGCGGCCATCTCGTCGCGCAGACGCGACGCCTCCTCGTAGTGCTCGGCGGAGACCGCGGCATTCTTGTCGGCCTCCAGCGTCGCGAGGCGCTCCAGCAGAGCGGACGTGTCGACGGTGACGCCCAGGCGCAGCCGCAGGCGGGCACCGGCCTGGTCGATCAGATCGATCGCCTTGTCGGGCAGCACGCGGTCGGGAAGGTATCGATCGCTCAGCTCGACCGCGGCCCGCAGAGCCTCGTCCGTGTACGTGACGGCGTGGTGCTCCTCGTAGGCCGAGCGGAGGCCGCGCAGGATCTCCACGGCATCCGGGATCGAGGGCTCGCCCACGCGAACGGGCTGCAGGCGCCGCTCGAGGGCGGGATCCTTCTCGATCGTGCGGTACTCGCGCAGCGTGGTCGCTCCGATCAGGTGCACGTCACCGCGGGCGAGGCGGGGCTTGAGGATGTTGCCGGCGTCCATGGACCCGTCGCCGCTCCCGCCCGCCCCGACGAGAGTGTGCACCTCGTCGATGAAGACGACGAGCTTGTCGGATGCCGCGATCTCGTCCATCGTCTGGGTGAGGCGCTCCTCGAAGTCGCCCCGGTACCGCGCGCCCGCGAGCATCGCGGCCAGGTCGAGCGAGACGACACGGGTCTCGCGCAGCTGCTCGGGCACCTCTTCGGCGACGATCGCGCGCGCGAGACCTTCGACGACGGCCGTCTTGCCGACGCCGGCCTCGCCGATCAGCACGGGGTTGTTCTTCGTGCGACGGCTCAGGATCTCGATCGTCTGCTCGATCTCGTCGGAGCGACCGATGACCGGGTCGAGCTCTCCCGCGGCGGCTCGCGCCGTGAGGTCGGTGCCGAATCGGTCGAGGTTCGGGGTGACGGATGCCGACTCAGCGGGCACCTCGGTCTCGTCACCGCCCATGACGGTCTCACGCACGCCCTGGGTGAGGGCCTCGGCCGTCACTCCGGCCTGGGCGAGGATCTGCCCCGCGGGCGCGTCCTGGGCGAGCACGAGCGCGAAGAAGAGGTGGTCGGGGTCGACGTACGTGGACCCGGCGGCACGTGCCACCTGGAACGCGTGGAACAGGGCGCGCTGCACGGAGCCGGCGACCACGGCACCGTCGACGTTCGCGGGGGTCGCGGCGGCGGGCAGACGGCTCTCGGCCGCGCGGGCGATCGCGGCGGGGTCGGCGCCGAGGCGCGCGACGGCCTCCTTGGCCGGCGAGCGCCGGACGAGGACGTGGAGGACGTGCAGGGCGTCGAGCTCACGCTGGCCGCGCCCGAGCGCGTAGCGTCCCGCTTCTTGGAGGGCGTCCTGCGTGCGGGCACTGAGGAACCGGCTGAGGTCGATCGAGCGTTCGGCTCGCGCCTGCTCGCCCGCGAGGTAGCGGGCCAGGAATTCGTCGAACGACTGGGCGCCGTCGCCGGGGGTGAAGTCTTCGGGCAATTCCGTCTCCTGAGATACGTGAGTGCGGTTCACTCAAGTTTGCTACTTGAGCGCCGTCGTATCAACTTCAACGTGGGCACGCGGCGTCTATTCCCGAAGCGGGGGATCGACGTCGTTCCAGAGTTCGACCGTCTGTACGAGCCAGAACACCGCGAACAGCGCGAGGGCCACCGACTCGCCCACGAGCACCACCGGAAAACCCGTGCGCTCCAGGCCCGACACCACTCCGAGGACGAGCAGCACCAGGGTCAGCACGATCCCGACAGCCACCGCCGCGTAGGCGAGTCGCACTCCCCGCCGCCGTCGACCGCTGCGCCGTGGCCACCACGCCGCGATCGACGCCACCGCCGCGATCAGCACGAAGAACGCGACGGCGGCGACCTCGTGTGCCCACCGGAGAAAGGCCTCGGGCGCGAGCACCGCCCACGCCGCCCCGCCCGCGACGAGCGCGACGATGATCCCGATCGTGAGCGCGACCCCGCGGCTCGCGGTGCCCTGCACGCGCGCCAGGATCCCCGCGACGATCACCCCGAGAAGAATCACGGATGCCACGGCCACGGCGTTGTTCGCCACGGTCGGCCTGACCTCGGGCGGCACGCACTGCGTCCCGTCGAGGCAGGCGCTCGACGAGACCGCGGTCGGGACGAAGGCGATCGCGAGGGCGAGCACCGCCGCGATGTCGAGCAGGCCCTGCTCGAGGCTGCGCCCCGACAGAGCCAGCAGAGCGAGGGCGACCGCGCTCAGTGCCCCCGTGAGGACCGGACCCGCGGGCGTGTAGTAAGCCGCGCTGACCGACAGCAGTCCCTCGCCGCTCGCGAGCTCGAGACCGACACCGACGGCGAGGAAGACCGTCGCTCCGATCAGCGCCACGCGCACGTACCGGTACGTGCGTTGCGTCGACGTGGTGCGGATGCGCATAGCGGCATCCTGGCATTCCCCTGCGACATCGCCGCGGCATGCACCCCGCGGGCGGGAAACGCCGGACGGAGCGGGCGCAACCTCTCGGGTCGGTGTCGGGGGTGTCTGTCAGAATCCGGGGATGCGCGAATTCCTCGCCGGGGCGGCCCTGCTGGCCCGCGGTCTCGGCCAGTGGCGCCGCACGCCCGGGGCGATGGCCCTCGGACTCATCCCGGGGACGGTGGTCGGACTGATCTTCGGATCGGCACTCGTGATCTGGGGTCTCGTGCTGCCCGGTCTCGTCGACGACTGGACGCCGTTCGCCGACACGTGGGCGCCGTTCTGGGCGGGCGCTCTGCGCACCGCGATCGGCCTGGCGTCGTTCGGCGCGGCGCTGCTCATCGTCGTCGTCTCGTTCACCGCCGTCACGCTCGCCGTGGGCGAGCCGTTCTACGACCGCATCTGGCGCGCGACCGAGCGCAGCGCCACCGGCGTGGTCCCCGACGTCGAGTACGGCTTCTGGCGGGCCGTCGGCGACAGCGTGCGCCTCATCGTCCGCGGCATCCTGGCCGCCGCGCTGGCGTGGCTCATCGGCCTGATCCCCTTCGTCGGCGGCGTCCTGGGCTTCGTCGCCGGGGTACTCCTGACCGGGTGGCTGCTGGCCGACGAACTCACCTCGCGCGCGCTGTCGGCCCGAGGCCTCGATCGGCGGGCGCGGACACAGCTCCTCCGCTCCCACCGCGCACGCGCCCTCGGCTTCGGCGTCGCGACCCAGCTGTGCTTCCTCGTCCCGCTCGGGGCGGTGGCGGTCATGCCCGCAGCCGTCGCCGGCAGCACGCTCTGGGCGCATGCGGCGCTGGGCATCCCCCCGCGCGACGGCAGCACCCCGGGTCCCCTCCCCCTGCATCCCGACCGCAGCACGAACGCACGTCCGGATTCGGCACGATAGCCTGGATCGACCGAAGGGATCCTCATGTTCATCGTCTCTCTCATCTTGTTCGTCGGCGGCATGCTGCTGACCGGCATCTCGTTCTCCCTCGCCGCTCCCGCGCTGTTCTTCGCGCTCGGCATCATCCTCGTCTCGGCCTCGCTGGCCCTGCCGTTCCACTTCGGCACCCGCTGAGCCCGCACCTCGGTCAGGCACCGCGTCACGTCGCCCCCGGGTAGCGTGGTCCGGTGCCTTTCTCGTTCGCCGCTCTGCGTCGCCGCCCCGATCTCGAGGGTCCCGATCTCGTGGCCGTCGACGCCGCCGACCGGCTGATCCTCGACGAGTCCGCCGACGCGCGCGCCGCACTCGGTGTGGGCCAACTCGTCGTGATCGGCGACGCCTACGGAGCGCTCACCCTGGCGGCGGCGGATGCCGGGGCCCGTGGCATCCGGGTGCATCAGGACGAGCTGCTGGGCGAGGAAGCCCTCGCACTGAACGCCCGCGACACCGGGCTCGAGAAAGTCTTCGACTCGCACGCCCTCGACGCGGACCTGCTCACCGGCGCCCGCGTCGTCCTTCTGCGCCTCCCCCGGTCGCTTCGGGCGCTGTCCGACATCGCCGGGCTCATCGCCCTGTACGCACACCCCGACGTCGTCGTCTTCGCGGGCGGGCGCCTCAAGCACATGACGGTGGCGATGAACGACGTGCTGCGGCGCGTCTTCGACCGCGTCGACGTCTCGCACGCGCGGCAGAAATCCCGCGTCCTCACCGCCCACGGCCCGCACGACGGCGCCGCCCCCGCACCGGAGGAAGCCGAGGTCGACGGCATCCGTGTCCGTGCGTTCGGCGGCGCCTTCGCGGGCGCATCGATCGATATCGGGACGCGGCTGCTGCTCGCGCACCTCCCCGCCCCGCGCGGAGACCGGGCGGTCGACCTCGCGTGCGGGACGGGCGTGGTCGCCGCGACCCTCGCTGTGCGGCATCCCTCCCTGCGCGTGATCGCGTGCGACCAGTCGGCGATCGCCGTCGCGTCCGCGCGGGCCACCGCCGAGGCCAACGGCGTGGCCGATCGCGTGAGGGTCGTGCGCGACGACGTCCTGCGCTCGCAACCGGAGGCCACGGCCTCGTTCATCGCGCTGAACCCGCCGTTCCACGCCGGCGCCGCGATCCACGAGGGTCTCGCTCCCCGCATGTTCGCCGACGCGGCGCGGGTGCTCGAGCCGGGCGGCGAGCTGTGGACCGTCTGGAACTCCGCTCTGCAGTACCGTCCGGCGCTCGAGCGCACCGTCGGTCCGACGCGTCAGGTGGCGCGCGACAGGAAGTTCACCGTCACGGTGTCGACGAAGCGCTGACGCGTCTCCCGGCGAGCCGTGGCGCGGGCCCCGTTCCGGGCGTAGATTTTGACCGACGTCGACGAGGAGGTGCGCCGTGCGGGTTCGAAGCACTGCCGCCGCTCTCGTCGCTGTGATCGTCGCGCTGCTCCTTCCCGGCGCCGCCGCGATCGCAGCTCCCCCATCCGGCGGTGTCCGCGCCGATCCGCTCTCCGACGCCCTCACGGCTCCGCTCCTCGCGGACTGCTCCAGCATCACCGACAACGGCCGCGGTTACGCCCGCCTCCACGGCGTCGACCTCTGCGGTGCCGACACGACGCCCCCGTCGGAGCCCTTGCGCACCGAAGCGGTGGGCGGGGAGGAGTGCGGGTCGGCGACGCTGTCGATGACGAGTCGCGGCGGCGGACTCGCCGCGATCGACTGGCGCGTGAGTTCGGAGACGGGCCCGATCGTCGCCGTCGAGCTCGATCTCGCCTTCGCGAGCCACTCGGGTGGCGAGATGCGCCACTTCTCCGACCGCTCCCCCAGCGTCCACGCGCACGACGGCACGGTCGCGTTCCTGGGAGCGGGGCGTGCGACGGCCACACTGTCGGGCTCGGTCGAGACGTTCACCGCGACCTGCCGGATCGTGCCGGCGAGCGTGCGCATCCTCGTGCGCTGACGCGGAGCGCGACCTCAGCCCTTGCCTCCCGGAGGGCCGACGGTCAGCAGCACGACGAAGACGACGGCGACCACCGCGACGAGCACGAGCGCGAGCACCCATGGTCGACGCAGGAAGGACCGCAGCAACCGGTCGATCGGTCGGCGGTCCCGCGGGTCGCCACTGTCGTCGAGGCGCCACGCGCCGCGCAGACGCCCGGTGCGGTGGAGCCAGATCTCGGTGGGGATCGTGGCGTAGGGGATCACGGCGCTGACGACCGCGAGGGCGGCAGGACCGACGCCCCAGCGCTGGTTCAGCGCGACGAGGATGGCCGTCGCCCCGTAGGCGAGGAACACGAAGCCGTGGATGCCGCCGCCGATCGACACCGCAGCCGGAAGGTCGGCCGCGGCGCGCAGGATCAGCCCGCCGATGAGAAGCGTCCACGAGACGGCCTCGGCGATCGCGAGCGTGCGAAACAGGGTCAGGGGCGTGCGGAACACGTCTCTCCTCGTTCGGGTCGGGGCTTCCCACCCTACGCAGAACGCTTCTCCGCGCTCCCGCGCACCGTTCGACATCGAAGCGTCACACGATGGGTTGATCGTCCTCGTCCAGCGACGGATCCGACCTCGCCCCCTCCGCCGCCGTCGACGTGTCGGGCTCGGGGCCCGGCTCGATCGGGGTTTTCTCGCGTTCGGCATCCATCGCACCACCCCATCAGATCGCGGGAGGGATGCCACACCCTTGACGCCGCGGCATGCGCGCCTGTCCCGGCTCCCCCGCGGGACGCCCGGCGCCCGTGATCTCGACGCGTAGGCTGGAGGGATGGCGGAATCCCGGGGGCGCGTGTGGACCGGGGTCATCCGCGTGGGACCGCACCGCGGAGATCACCGTGTGGCACTTCGCGCCGTCCTGAGCATCGGCGTCCCGCTTCTCGTCCTCTTGGCACTCGGCCGGCTCGACCTCAGCGTCTACGCGAGCTTCGGAGCTTTCGCCGCGCTGTACGGTCGCACCGACCTCCCCCGCGCGCGCGTGCGCATGCAGGCCGTGGCGGGCACGGTCCTGGTCTCGTGCATGCTCATCGGCACCGCCCTCTCGACCCTCGCCACCCCCGCCATCGCGAGCGTCGCCGTCGTCGCGATCCTCGCCGCGGTCGTCACCCTCTTCGCCTACCGCACCCAGTGGCATCCGCCCGGCGCGCTCTTCGCCGTCTTCGCCGCGGGAGCCACCGCGAGCTTCCCCGCGACCGGTGCGACGTTCCTCACCGTGCTCGTCGTCGGCGGCGCGAGCGTGCTGTGGAGCCTGCTCGTGACCTGCGTCTTCGTCGTCGCGCGGCGCGGCTCCTGGCGGCGCCCGACTCGCACGCGGCCGCCGATCGGCTCGGTCGCGTGGGAGATGACGGCGACCGTCGGCGTCGCCGCTCTTCTCGCCGGCGTCGCCGGGGCCCTGCTCATCGGGACCCACTGGTACTGGGCGATGGTCGGTGCCGTCGCCGCGGTCGGCGGAGCGCACGTCACCGCGCGCCTCATCCGCGGCGTGCAGCGACTCGTCGGGACCCTCCTGGGCGTGCTGATCGCCGCGGGGCTGCTCGCCCTCGACCTGCCGCCCTGGATCGTCCTGCTCGTCGCCGTGGCCCTGCAGGCGGGAGCGGAGCTGTTCGTCGGCCGCAACTACGGCATCGCGATGCTCTTCATCACACCGCTCGCCCTGCTCATGGTGTCGTTGGCATCTCCCGTGGCGCCTGAGATGCTGCTGCGCGACCGCGTGATCGAGACGGTCATCGGCGTCGCGATCGGAACCCTCGTCGCGATCGTGTCGGCGGGCCTGCGGCGCCGACCCGCGAGAAGCTGAGCGAACCATGGACACCGAACGACAGCGCCGCCTCTCCACCGACACCGCCGAACGCATCAGCGCCGGGTGCTACGGCGCCCTGGTCTCGGCATCCACGCTCATCGGTCTCGGCGAGGCCGACCTGAGCGACGTGATCCTCGTGGTCGCGCTCACGAACCTCGTCTACTTCGCCACGCACGTCTTCGCCTACACGCTCGGCGATACCTCGCCCGGCCGCCCGTCGAAGATCCTCCGACACCACCTGGCGGTGGGCGCGCCGATGGTGTCGGTCACCTTCCTCCCCCTGCTCGTGGTCGTGCTGCTCGTCGCTTTCGGCGTGGGCCTCGGCACCGCTCTGCTGTGGGGCGTCGGCGTCGCGGTGGCGTACCTCGTGGTCGTCGCCACGGCGGGAGCGCGTCTTCGCGGCTCGTCCGCGCCCGTCGTCGCGCTCACGGCGGTGGGCGCCGCCCTGGTGTCGGCGCTGCTCATCGTCGCCAAGCTCCTCCTCCACTGATCGGAAGGCCCCGCCATCTCCCCCCAGCTCACCGTCGTCGGCGCCATCAACGTCGACCTCACCGCCCGTGTCCACCGCTCCCCCGGGCCCGGCGAGACCGTCGCCGACGGCGTGCTCGACCGCGGCCCCGGCGGCAAGGGCGCCAACCAGGCGGTGGCCGCTGCCCGCCTCGGCGCCGACGTCCGACTCATCGGCGCCGTGGGGGACGACGCGGAGGGTCACGGCATCCGGGAGCGCTTCGCCGCGATCGGAGTCGACGCCTCGGGCGTGCAGACCGCGGATGCCGCGACCGGAACCGCCCTCATCGTCGTCGATGCGACGGGCGAGAACTCGATCGTCGTGTGCCCGGGGGCGAACGCCGCGATCGACGCGGACGCGCTCGGCATCGCGCCCGGATCCCCGGTCCTGCTGCAGTTGGAGGTCTCGGATGCCGTCGTCTCGGCCGCCGCGCGCGCGGCGGGCTTCCTGGCAGTCAACGCCGCCCCGGCTCGGCCGCTGCCCGCCGAGGTGCTCGACCGGTGCGACCTCGTCATCGTGAACGAGACCGAGTACGCGCAGCTGCCCGAGGTGCACGACGCTCCCCTGCTTTGCGTGACGCTCGGTGCCGAGGGTGCGCGACTCTACCGGCGCGGCGCGCTCGTGGCCTCGGCCACGGGAGTGCCCACCACCGTCCGCAACACCGTCGGCGCGGGCGACGCGTTCTGCGCGGCGCTCGTCGTCGGGCTGCTCCGCGGAGACGCCGAGACCGACGCCCTCGCTCGCGCCTGCGCCGTGGGGTCCGCCGCCGTCGCCGAGGACGCCTCGCAACCGGCGCTCGACGCCCTCGACACCTACGGAGTCCGCGCATGAACCGCCGCCCGATCCTCGTCGACTGCGACACCGGCATCGACGACGCCCTCGCCCTCGCCTACCTGCTGGCCGAGCCGTCCGTCGAGATCGTCGGCGTCACGACCGTCTCCGGCAACACGGATGCCGCCCGCGCCGCCGCCAACACCCTGTCGCTGTTCGAGCTCGCCGGCGAAGACGACATCCCCGTCGCGATCGGCGCGCACGATTTCCGCGCTCGCGCCTACGCGGGCGGAGCTCCGCACGTGCACGGTGACGACGGGCTCGGCGGTATCGCCCTGTCCGCCGCGGCCCGCGCGCACGACGCCCGCGCGGCGGTCGAGCTGATCGACCACGTGGCGTCACGGCATCCGGACCTCACCGTGCTCGCCCTCGGCCCCCTGACAAATCTCGCGGCCTACGCCGAGGCGCCCAGGGTCGCGCGGTTCGACCACCTCGTCGTGATGGGCGGTGCGTTCGCCCACTCGGGCAACGTCACCGCGTGGGCCGAGGCCAACATCCACAACGACCCCGAAGCCGCTGCCGTCGTGTTCGCGCAGGACTGGGACACCACGCTCGTGCCCCTCGACGTCACGATGACGCAGACCCTGGATGCCACCGACCTCGTGCGCCTCGAAGCGATCCCGGGAGCCGTGCCGCAGGCGTTGGCGCGCATGCTGCCGCACTACCTCGACTTCTACGCCGGAGTCTTTCCCGACCGCCGCTGCGCGCTACACGATCCGCTCGCCGCGATGGTGGCCGCGGGGGCTCTGCGCGGAGTGAGCGTTGCGGCGGGCCGGGTCGACGTGCGACTCGAACGCGGCGAACGCGGGCGGACGGTGTCGCCGAGCGGGTCGGAGACGCAGAGATGGGTCCGCGCGATGGAGGGCTCGGCGGCAGAAGTGCTGCTGGAACGGCTCGAAGCGCGGGAGTGGCCGGTCTGAGGCTCCTCGTCAGCGGCGGCGGCGGCGCTTCACCCATGCGCCGAGCCGGGACGTGTGGCGGTCGGTGAACTCGTTCGCGAGTCGGAACGCCTCGTCGCCGATGTCCGCACCGGCGGTGATGGCCTCGATGGCGCGGAGAGCGCGCTGCTCCTGGTCGTCGTGCGCGTCGCGGGCCATGAATCCAGAGTAGGAGCATCGGGAACCGGCCCGGCGATGCGGCGACCCGGATCGCTCGATTCCCCGTCGACAGCGCTGGGGCGACGACGAGGACCCCGGCATCTGCGCAGCGCTGCCGCGCGGCCGTCCCCGCCGGGTCGGCACCGCTCTCGCCGACGGACAGGCTGATAGCGTCGCAGCGTGCGCGCCGAAGAAGTGATCGGCGATGCGCTCACCACGGCGCTCACCGCATCGGACACCCCTCCTCCGCCGTCGACCCTGCTCGCGACCGTCGCGGAGGCGATCGGCGCGCATCGGTGCGAACTGCGGCTCGGGACGAAGGCGTTGAGCTGGAGCGCCCGCGAGACCGCCCCGGACGACGACGTCGCGACCCTCCGACTCGGAACGGATCCCGACATCATCGCCACGGTCGCACCCGCCGCGGCGATGCCCGGCGCCGGCGCATGGCAGCCACTCCTTCTGCTTCTGACCCCCTACGCCGCCGAGGACGGGGTGTGGCACGCCCGACGTCGACGCCAGGAAGCGGTGCGCCGACGGGACGATGTCCGCTGGCGCGCGTCCGCCGACATGGAACACGAGCGACGGCGCCTCGAGCGCGACCTCCACGACGGCGCTCAGCATCATCTCGTCGCCCTTCGCATGACGATGGCGATCGCCGAGCATCAGCAGCACGAGCAGGGCGGCGAGGAGCGGCTCGCCAGCCTGCGCGAACAGCTCGACACGGCCGAACGGCTCTTGCTCACCACCGCGCGAGGCGTCTTGCCGCCGATCCTGGCGCGGGACGGGCTCAGCGGCGCTCTCGTCGAACTCGAGGACGCGAACGTGCAGGTCCGCACCGACATCTCGAGACTGCTCCCCGTCGTCGAGTCGGCGCTGTATTTCTTCGCCCTCGAGGCCGTCGGCAACGCCCGCCGCCACGCGCCCGGGGCGCGCATCCTCGTCGAGGCGCGACTGGAGGGCGGCCGTGCGTTCGTCCGGGTGAGCGACGACGGACCGGGGTTCACCGCGAGCGGCGAAGCGGGCGGTCTCGCCTCCCTCGCCCATCGCATCGAGGCGATCGGGGGCGTCCTCGACGTCGACTCGTCCCGCGGCACCGGGACACGCATCTCAGCCAGCGTGCCGTACTGACGAAGAGCTCTCGCGATCGAGCACACCGGCCGCGCTCCGCTGCAGCGCCTCGACAGCCCGCTGTCCGGAACCACCCAGACCCGGTCGAGCCGCCGCGCGCTGCCACCGTTCGACGGCGGCGGCAGCCGCCGCGTGCACCTGCTCGTCGTCGGCGTCGGGGAGAAGACCGAGGCGTACCCGCGGATCACCGCCCGCCGCGCCGAGGAGGAGCGCGGCGTCGGCATCGACGATCGAGTGCGCCGTACCCCGCGCGTACTCGTCGAGCAGCGCGTCCTCGACGAGCTCGAAGGAGTGAGACCGCAGTCTGTCGATCTCCCAGAGCAGTGGCGTGACCCCTGCCCGCGACGCCGACGCAGAGAGCATGTCGAGCGCTCGGCGCGCCAGGAGCACCGGGGCCCTCGCCGAGAGCGTCGTGACGGCTTCGGCGGGTGCGACGCCGTCACGGAACACGAGTTGTTCGCTCGATAGAGCGTCGACGAATCCGGAACGCGGCGCGAGGGCGCACACCACCGCGTCGATCGAACCCCAGCGGCCCTGACGATCCCGCACCTCGGTGCCGAGCGCCGCATCGGCGGCCTCGTCGCAGAGCACCGTCTGCACGCCCGGCATGGGCGCCGGCGAGGGCCCCTGGACCACGAGCAGGGTCACGGGGGCGGCCAGCGCGTCACGGCAGGCCTCGAGCTCCCGGTCCGGCAGGCCCGCGGCATCCACGAGCGCGGACACGCGGGCGAAGAGGGGACGCGTGGCGATCTGCCGAATCGAGAGGGGCAGCGAGCTCACGTCACCGCGGTCGGGCATCTCGACGACGACCTCGACCTCCCCGCCGGCTCGCTCCCGCACCCTGAGCTCGCCGCCGAGCGAGCCGATGCGCTCGATCTCCATCCGCAGCGCCCGTTCGACCGCGTCGCCGTCCAGTCCGCCGCCGCGCACCGCCGCGACCAGCCCGGACGCACGGTGAAGGGCCAATGTCAGGGGCACTCCTGTACGCGCCATCGCCCGAAGCACGCCGGCCACGGCGTGATAGAAGCCCGACTCCACGTCCCAGCTCGTCCGCCGCCCCAGATCGCCGACGACGGTGACGGGAGAGACCGACGCCGCGGCGAGTTCGCGGAGCGTCTCTTCTGCGCCGCACGTGGGCAGCATCGCGGGGAAGACCCCGCGCACCGTGTCGCGGAGCTCGTCGATGAGGCGTTCCGTCAGCGCGTGCACGGCCGGCCACTCCACGGCTTCCGCGGGCGTCGAGAGCCGGCGGCGGAGTTCGGCGACGTCGGCGACGGTCGTCGTCGTGATGCTGTCCACCAGCCGGATGCGCTCCCCCTCGCGGACGCGGGCGGCGCGGACCTCGGCCTGCTCGGCGTCCTGCTCACTCGACAGCGCGTCCTGTCGAGCGCGCTCGAGCTCTCTGAGGGCACGGTCGGCCCGCACGGTCGCCCCGAGCCACGCACACGACTCCACGAGCAGCCGTCGGCGTCTCGCGACGGCGAGGTCGGGAGGGGGCACGATCTCCAGGACCCCGACGCCGGGCACGACGTGAGGATCGGCACGCGCGGATTCGGAGCCCTCCTCGTTCTCGGGCCACGAGGCCAGCCGTTGAAGATGCCCGTCCTCGAGGCGTCGGAGCAGCCGCAGCCGCGGCGTGGGCGCTTCACGATCGGCCAGGCCGAGGGCGAGGTTCTGCAGGAGTGCGAGCAGCAGCGCGTCGCGAGGAGTCGTGGCGATGACGTCCACGACGCGACGAGGCACGTTCCGCGCCGTCATCTGCCGGCCCCACCGACTTTCTGCGCCTGCAGATAGCTCAGCACGGCGAGCACCCGACGATGATGCATCGTGGCGTCACCGGGGATCTCGAGCTTCACGAACAGCGACGCGACGTGCTTCTCGACCGCTTTCACCGAGACGAACAGCTGCTCCGCAATGGACCGGTTCGCTCGCCCCTCCGCCATCAGTCGGAGCACGTCCAGTTCGCGCTCCCCCAGGCCCGCCATCGCGCCGTCACGATGTTCCCCGATCTCGATGAGTCGGCTCGCGAGGACGGGCTCGATGACGATCTCGCGCGCGTGGATGCGCTGCAACGTGTCGTTGAGCATCTGCACACCGGCGATGCGCTCCTTGAGACGGTATCCGATGGCCTCCGTGCCGATCTCGAGCATCGCGCGCAGGAAGTGCGACTCGGCGTAGTGCGACAGCATCAGCAGACCGATGTCGGGAAACTGCGCCCGGATCCTTCGGGCGGTCACCAACCCGCCCTCTTCGCCGGGCGGCATCCGGATGTCGAGGATGGCGATGTCCACCTGCTCCGCATCGAGCGTGGCGAGAAGCTCATCGCCGCCGTCGTGCGCGGCGACGACGTCGTGACCCGCCGCGGCGAGCAGCATGACCAGCCCCTCACGGAACAACGTGCCGTCGTCGGCGATCGCCACCCGCATCGAAGCCCCGTTTCCTGCGTCGCGCGGCGTTCGACCCGCGCGCCCTTATGCTATCGCGGCCCCCGGCGACAGACCCCGCGGAGCCGGGGAGGACCCGTTCACACTATTCATCTAGTGTCTGCTTCGTATCCGGGTTCGAGAGGGAGCTCGGACACCGGAAGGAGCCCCATGCCATATTCGATCGGCGTAGACCTCGGAGCGACCTCGATCGCGGTCGCCGTGGGCGACGACGCCGGAGTGCGGGCCGCCCACCTGACGCCGCACCTCGTCGAACCCTCCGTCGCCTTCGTCGCCGCCGATGGCACCATCCTGACCGGCCAGGCTGCGATGGATGCCGCGCCCGAGGACCGGACGCGACTCGTGCGGGGGTTCAAGAGGCGGCTCGGCGACCCCACGCCGATCTTCGTCGGCGGCGTCGGCACCGCGCCCGAGGCGCTGATGGCCGCGCAACTCCGCGACGTCGTCGCCGCGGTCACCGAGCAGTACGACGAGGCGCCGCAGCGTGTCGTCGTCACGTGTCCCGCCGCGTGGGGTCCTTACCGCCGGGAGCAGTTCGCACGCATCTCCGAGCTCTCCGGCGTGCGCGTCGACGAGATCGTGGCCGATGCGGTCGCGGCCGCGACGTTCTTCGCGCGCGATCGCCGACTGGCCGAGGGCGACATCCTCGCCGTCTTCGACCTCGGGGGCCGGAACACGGAGGCCGCCGTCCTCCGTGTCGCACACGGTGGGCCCGAGGTGCTCGGCACCCCGGAGGGAATCGAGCATCTCGGCGGCGACGATTTCGACGACGCGGTCCGGGGCCTGATCGATCAACGTCTGGGTGGACGTCTGTCCGCCCTGGATCCGGCCGACCCCGACGACGTCGCGATCCTGTCCTCCGTCGACGAGGCGTGCACGAGCGCCAAAGAAGCGCTGTCCGTCCACGAAGAGACCGTGGTGCGCCTGAACCTGGACGGAGCCGAGACGGCGATCACCCTGACACGGCCCGATCTGGAGAGCAGCATCCGCCCCATGGTGAAGACAGCGGTCGCCGCTCTGCTGCGCTCGATCGCCTCGGCGGGCCTCGATCCCGACGACGTGGACGTCGTCGTCCTCGCGGGCGGGTCGTCGCGCATCCCCCTCGTGGCCGAAGAGGTGTCGTCGATCGGCAAGCCGATCGCCGCCACCCACCTTCCCAAGTTCACCGTCGCCCTCGGGGCAGCCGAACGGGCGCGGGCGTGGGCAGCGGGATCCGATCACACCATGCCGGCACGGCCCGACGCCCCCCTCGAGACGGCCACCGCGAATCCCCTCCCGACGACCATCCTCGCGAGTTCCGCCCCGGGGACGACGGGACGCCCCCGGGTCCGTCGCCGCTCGATGCTCCTCGCCGGTCTCGCCGTCGCCGCGGTCGCCGGCGCCGCCATCGTCACCGCCGCCTCGTGGTCGGGACGCGGTGAAACCCCGACGGCGGCGAGCACCGCGGCAAGCCCGGTGGCGAGCGCCCCGCCCACCGTCGTCGCGGCGCCCGCACCAGCCGCCGCCGCGGCCGAGACCACGACCGCCACCCTCGCCTTCCCCATCCTCACCGACGGCAGTTCGACGACCGGACTCAACTGGTTCGTGCAGTCGAGCGACACGGCGGGCGTGTGGGGCGTGACCCCGTTGGACGAGAAAGAGGCCTCGCGCCCGAATCTCCAGCTGACGCAGACGGATGCCGGCTTCCACGCGGTGTGGACGGGGGACTCCCCCGCGCAGTTGTACGCGCAGAGCTCCGGCGCGACGATCGACCTCGAAGACATCGCCGACGGCGGCGGAGCGCTCGTCTTCGACGTCACACGCAACAGCGGAGCGGCCACGTTCTTCGAGGTCGCCGCGCACTGCGGATATCCCTGCGGGGGCGCGGTCGACATCACGAGCACGATCAACACCCTCGCGGAGGGAGCCACGCAGCGCGTCATCGTCCCCGCCGCCTGCTTCACGGTCTCGGGCTTCGACCCCCGCGCCGTCGACACCCCCTTCGTGGCGTTCGGCACCGGCGCCCTGGACCTGACGTTCTCCGATGTGCGATGGGAGGACCTCGTCGGCGACGACCCGACAGCTGTGCGCTGCAGCACGTGACGGCGGGTAGGGACAGCCCTACCCGCCGCGTCGGGACGACGACCCGACACGGGGGATGAGCCCAGAGACAGCCTTTCCGCGCGGTCGGACGATCGAAGAGAACCGTCCACCGAAGGAAGGACTCGTCCATGGGCATCCCCCCGGCCCCGACCGCACACAACACCCCGACCTCTTTCGACCAGCTCGTCACCACGCACCGGCGTGGTCTCGTGCGCTACGCCACGCGTCTGCTCGACGGCGACACCGCCAGCGCGGAGGACGTCGTGCAAGAGACCATGCTGCGCGCGTGGAACCACCTCGACCGCCTCACCGAGCAGCGCGGGTCGGTGCGCGGGTGGCTGACGCGCGTGACCCACAACATCGCGATGGATCATCACCGCGCCCGTCGGGCCCGTCCGGCGGAGATCGCCTGGTCGGAATTCGACGCCGAACGAACGGCATCCGTCGACGACCCCGCGCACGAGGTCGAGGACCGTGTCGTCGTGACGGAACTTCTCGCCGTCGTGTCGCCGGTGCACCGGGCCACGCTCGCGGAGGTCTATTTCGCCGATCAGACCGCCGCGGCGGCGGCCGAGCGGCTCGGCGTCCCGATCGGCACGGTCAAGAGCCGCGTGTTCCATGCGCTGCGAGCCATCCGCTCCCAGAGCGCGGCTCTCGTCGCCTGAAACGCACGAGACATCACCCGCCGGGTCCGCACCCGGCGGGTGATGTCGTGTCCGGCATCAGGCGCCGATGACGCCGGCCGCGGGGATGTCCTCCGGCAGAAGCAGGACGAGATCGTCCATCGACGGATCCTCGATCGTGCGGGTGCGGCGGGCGTGGTTGGCGATCGCGGCGTCCATGACCTGTCGCGCGTATCGGCCGTTGCCGAATGACGCGGTGCGGTCGACGGCCGTGAAGTGCCCGCGCAGAGCGGCGACGGTCGAGCCCGTGCACTCGTAGCCCGAGCTGGTCGCGTGCTGGTTCACGATCGTCACCAGCTCGTCGGGCGTGTAGTTCGCGAACCGCACACGGTGCGAGAAGCGCGAGTCCAGGCCCGGGTTGGTCGCGAGGAACTGGTCCATCTCGCGCTCGTAGCCCGCCGCGATGACGACGACCTCGTCGCGGTGGTCCTCCATGAGCTTGACGAGCGTGTCCACCGACTCCTTTCCGAAGTCCGCACCGTTGCCCCCGCCCGACGCCAGCGTGTAGGCCTCGTCGATGAACAGCACGCCGCCGCGTGCGCGGTCGAACGCCTCGGTCGTCCTCCGGGCCGTGTGCCCCACGTACTCGCCGACGAGGTCGGCGCGCGACACCTCGGTGACCTGGCCCTGCGCCAGCACCCCGAGCGCCGTGAGAAGAGAGCCGTAGAGACGCGCGACCGTCGTCTTGCCCGTGCCGGGAGGACCCGCGAAGATCAGGTGCCTGCTGAGAGAGGGCGCGGGCAGCCCCGCCGCCTGCCTGCGGCGCGCCGACGTCAGGAGGTCGACCATCCCCTGCACCTCGGTCTTGACGTCGTCGAGCCCGACCAGCTCGCGCAGCGTTCCGAGCAGCTGCTCGACGCGTTCCTCGTCGACGCGGCCGACGCCGGCGCCGATCGCGGATCCGGGCAGCGGGCCCAGGTCGTTCGGCACGAGGCGCGTGAGGGTGAGCGCGTCCACCTCCGTGAGGCTGCCGAGCCGATAGGCCTGACGCCCGAGCATCTCCTCGAACACCTTCCGCGCCGTGCGGCCGTTGCCGAAGGTCTCATCGCGGGGCAGCTTGGTGAAGTAGTCGTGCAGCGCCGCGCGTGTTTCGAACTCGAGGCTGTAGTGGTTCACCCGGCACAGCCCCTCGACGATGGTCACCATCTCGGCGGAGGAGTAGTCGGCGAACTCGACCGTCCGGGAGAAGCGCGACGACAGACCGGGGTTGGCGGCCATGAACGTGCGCATGTCGTTGGTGTACCCCGCGACGATGACCACGACGTCGTCGCGATGGTCCTCCATGAGCTTGACGAGCGTGTCGATCGCCTCGCCTCCGAAGTCGTTGCTCGAGCCGCTGTCCTTGGACAGGGCGTACGCCTCGTCGATGAAGAGGACGCCTCCGAGCGCCTTACCGAACATCTCCGCCGTCTTGATCGCGGTGCCGCCGATGACGGCCGCGACGAGGTCGGGGCGCGCGACCTCGATGAGCTGGCCGGTCCGCAGGATGCCGAGCGCGGCGAGGATCCGCCCGTACAGTCGCGCGACGGTCGTCTTACCCGTCCCCGGCGAACCGGCGAACACCAGATGCCGCGAGATGGGAGGTGAAGGCAGGCCCGCCTCGGCGCGGCGTTCGGCCATCTGATGCATGCGCACGAGCGTCTCGACCTGGCGCTTCACGCTGTCGAGCCCGACGAGCTCGTCCAACTCCGCGAGCAGGCGATCGAGCTCGCTCGCCCCGTCCGGGCGGTCGTCGGCATCGGCAGCTGCCGCCGGCTCCGCCGGGGAACGCCGCTCCACCGCCGTCACCTCGGACTCGTGCCCGTCGTCACCGACCGGCGGTTCCTCGAGCTCGACATCGGCGTCGGGATCGACGTGGACCGCGTCGCCGGCGACGTCTCGCAAGCGAGTCCGTCGAAGTGCACCCGTCGACGAGCCGTGCCACACCGCGCCCTGCCGCCCGCCGCGCAGGGAGCCGCCTTCGAGCACGAGCCGAGCCGTGTCCCGCGCGATCGCTCCGGCGACCTCGGGCTCGACGATGCGCACGTCCGTCAGCGCTGCGGTCGCTTCGTCCGACGCGACCACGCCCGTCCCGGCCGGACGGGAGATCGTGGAGTCGACGAGGGTGACCGACGCGGAGTCCGCCACGACGACGGCATCGTGCCCGGCACCGCGCAGCTCGCACGCCCTCGCGGTCACCTGCGCACGTTCGACGAGGTGCAGGGCGTGGGTCGCGCCGTCGTGGATGCCGACCCCGGACAGGTCGATGACCGCGTCGGCCATGCCGACGACGCCCTGGCCGCGGGGATTGCGGATCGTGATGTCCGCCAGGGTCGCGGAGCCCCCGGATGTGACCAGCACCCCGATGCCGCCGCCGTCCACGATGACCGTGCCGGTGGCATCCAGGCTCGCTCCGCCTTCGACCGTCATCGCGGCGCCGGTGACATCGGCGATCCGGCCGCGTGCGACCGTCAGCTGCCCGCCGTCGGCGACCAGCAGACCGCCGGACGCCGACGCGATGACGACGTCGACGATGTGCGCGGAGCTCGGGCCTCGCACGACCAGGGCCGTCGTCGCGATGTCGTGGAGCCTGCCGCCGGTGATCTCCGACCGGCCGCCCTCGAAGACGAGCACACCGGCACCGGCGTCGTTCGCGACGCGGGTGTCGTGCAGTGACAACTGAGCGTCGGCCCGTACCACGAGCGCGACCTCCGTCGACGCCTCGACGGTGCAATCGTCCAACGACAGCGTCCCGGAGGCCACGTCGACGGCCACGTCGCCGTCGGTCCGGGCGAGGGTGAGGCCGGACATCCGCGCCTCCGCCGTGCTGCAGACCGCGGGACCGTCGATGCCCTCGATGCGGACCTCGCCGGCATCCCCGACGCCCGACAGCGATACGGAACGGTCGACGAGCAGCGACTCGCGGTACAGACCCGGGCGGATCGAGATGACGTCGCCGTCCTCGGCGGAGGCGAGGGCCGACGCGATGGACGGATGACAATCGGGGAGGTCGGCGGCAACGGTGAGCACGGTGCGTTCCCGTGCGGTCAGTCGAGAGGCCATGTCGTGCCCTTCCAGGCGTCGGGGCGGATCGCCGCCGAGAGGCGCCGCCAGGTCTTCGCGTTCACGGGGAGAGGCGGGCCCGCGGTGCGCAGATGCCGCACCAGCTCCGCATCGGGCGCGATCCAGTACCTCTCCAAGAAGTACGCGCAGGCGTCGCTCCAGACCCAGACGCCGTCCGAGCGGAGCGAGGCGGGCACGGCCGCGTCCAGGTCGCCCACGTGGTCGCGCAGCTTCTGGGCGGCGTGCAGGATGACGGCGCCGGAGCGCAGCAGTCCCAGCACGTCTTCGCGCTCGACCGGGTCGACGATCACGGGGTGCTCGGGCGCGAACCACGGGTCGCCGTCGTGCTGACCGTCGAAGACCCGCGCGATCACCGTCAGCGGCGACGGCCGCAGACGACGCGCGACCCGGCCGACGAGGCCGCCCGGGGTGCCGCGGCCCGACGGACGTCTCTCGTCCGAGGTGTGCTCGTCCATCGTCCCCGCTCCTCACGCTGCCGACGGCAGATCGCCGAGCCAACGGTCGTCGGTGTGCGCACGCAGGTCGCCGCGCGCCTCCGCCGCCGAACGGAGCCTCGCGAGCGCCGGTTCGGTCCCGGTCCCCTCCTCGGCGAGGAGCACCCGGTCAGCGGGACCGCCGACGCCCTCCAGCACGCGCAGGCGGATGCCGGCGGGCAGCGCGATGTCCTCCGCCCCTGTCGCACCGTGCAGCACGCGGTCGAGCCGACGACCGCTCGTGGTCCAGATCAGCGCCTCGGCCGGACCGGTCGCCGGGCCGTCGGCGGCCGCGGCGACAAGCGGCATCCGCAGCCGGAGGACGTCACCCGGTGCGGCACCGGCGGCGGACGGGATGCCACGGACGACGACCGTCCGAGCGGTGGGCAGCATCGCGAGTCCCTCCGCGAGGCAGATGTGGAAGTCGAGGTCGTACTCGGCGTGCGGCTCCGCGGCGAAGATCCGCACGAGTGAGAGGCCCGTCAGCATGGCGGAGCGGTCGCCGGTGGCGGCTCGCATGCCGGGCTGCTGTGCGAGCAGGTGCGACACCGTGCGGCTGGCGATGTCGTACCGCGGCCCGAGCGCCGTCCGCACGCCGTGCCGCTGCTCGGCGGTCGAGCGGACGTCGACGGGGACCTCGAGCAGACGGCGCGGGAGGACGACGGCGGACGGTTCGCCGGACGGGGCCGGCCCGCGCTCCGACACCGATGAGGCAGGAAAGGACGTCGCGTCGACCGGGTCGACGCCCGTCTCCTCGGGCACGAGGGCGCTCTGCGAAGCGGGGGCGGTCGTCTGCGCGGGCGGGGTCGCCCGTTCAGGCGCTGTCGACCGTGCGGGCGCGGTCGTCTGCGCGGGCGCCGTCGTCGTCGGTTGCGGTGTACCGGGCGCGGTGGGCGCCACAGCGGACGGGGACACCCCGGCCACGGGGTCGTGCGCGGCGGTCCGCCGTTGCTCGGCGGAGACGCGCCCCGTCCGAGAGGCGGGGCCGGGCGCGGGGGTGAGCGTCGATCCCTGCAGGGCACGGGTCAGGCCCGCACGCGGGGGGTCTCCGACCGGCGGGGTCGCCGGGGCGGGGGCGGGCTGGACGGGGGCGGCAGCGGGAGTGGCGGCGGCCGAGGCGGGCGTGGCCGGGGCGGGGGCAGCGGGAGTGGCGGCGGCCGAGACGGACGCGGCCGGCGTGGGGGCCGGGGCGGCCGACGGTGTGGCGGCGTCGGACGACGCCCGCGGGTGCTCCGCGGCGGGCGCGGACGACGCGGCCGCCGCCGGCGCGGCACTCGACCGGGGCGTGGACGATTTGTGAGCGCCGGACCCCACGTCGGAGACGGAGAGAGCACCGGGCTCGGGCGGAGTAGGCGACGACCGGTTCGCGTCAGCGTGCTCGCCCTCGAGGGCAGCCGCGGCCGACGCGCCACGGGCTCGACGGCCGACCGCCCGCTCTCTCGAGGGTCGGGTCTCGCCTTCGCCGCCCACGACGGCGACGACCGTGACCGGGCTCCCCGGCGATCGCGGCTCCTCGCCCCCCGAGGGGAGGGCGCCGTCCGTGGCGCCGGGGCGGGCCCACCCGCCGACCAGGTGTCCCGAAGGATCGGACGACGACGTCACCGCGTCCATGTGCCCGGTGGGTCCGACGGCCGTCTCGTCGACGGAGACCGCTCCGTCTGCCTCGGGGGTGTCGCCGCTGGCATCCCTCGTCGCGGCGACGAGCCTGCCGTCCGGGGTCAACGCGAGCGCCTCGATGGGCGCCCACCGGCCGGGATACGCGTCGCGGACGACGCGCCGGGCGGTGGCGTCGAGCGGGTGGATCACGACATTTCCGAGGCGCTCGAGGCGAGCGAGGAGGGGGGCGAGCAACCGCGGGAGACCCCTCGGTCGCCGCGCGCCGTCGCACTGCAGGGAGATGCTCAGCGCATCGCCGACCACGGTTGCGGTGCCGGGCTCGACGAGCCGCTCCCCCGCCGGAGCCACCAGCAGCCCCGTCGGGACGATGTGCACCTGCCAGTCCGCGCTCGCTCGGCGCCGCGCCCGCGCTCTTTCGTCGAAGCGGTAACCGCCGGCGGACGCGGGCACGAGACCGGGCGGCGTCTCCCAGCGTTCGAGGCACACGGATCCGTCGGGGGCGCACACGCTCTCGATCGCGAACGTCGGCGGCGTGGTCGTCTCGTCGCCGTCGAGTCGGACAGACGTCCCGTCGATCTCGACGCCGTGGGCGATGCGGAGCGGCTGCCCCAGCGTCGCCGCAAGGTCGCGCACGGTGGTGACGTCGAGGCTGCCGGGACCGTAGCCGACGAGCACCACCGCCGACCGCACCTCCTCGGGCAGCGTCCGCAGCACCGCCTCCAGCCGCTCCCGGCTCGGCGCCGGCTCCGCCGGGCTGCCCACGACGACGAGCAACCGCCCGTCCTTGACCGCAATGCCCGCGAGTCGGACGGCGTGGCGCGGCTCAGCCCCCGCGGTCACCCAGAGTCCGGCGGGGATGTGCGCGGTCCCGAGGAGGTTCGCAGGGAGGTACTGCTGCCACCTCGGGGCCGGGTAGCGCCGTCCGGTGGGAACGCGCGCGCCCTGGGGACTCCGGGTGATCCAGCCGTCCCCCCTCCCGACGGAGAACAGCGTGCCCGGGCACGGAAGGAAACGTCCCTCCGGCGCGACGACAGGAACACCGAGCACACGGGCCAGCCGAGCGCTGCCGGCCTCCGCGCCGTCCGCGCCGTCTCCGGCGAATCCGTCGGACGGGACGACGACGGTGCCGTCGAGGTGGGGCCGCACCGCATCGACGATCTCGGGCGCGGCCTCCCGCAGCGACTGCTGCAGAGCGGGTGTCGCCAACAGGTAGCGCGCGGCTCGCAGCGGAGGCAGGCCATCGAGGAGGGACGCTGTCCCGGCGTCGCCCGGGGCGGCGACGACGATTCCAAAACCCGTCCGTTCCACGGTGATCGACGACACGGCATCCCCTTCCCTCATCTCGACCACGGGCGAGGAGGCGCGCAGGGTTCATCTGGTCGTGGCACTCCCGGCTGGTGCGCTCATTCCCGCGAGCGCGTCGTCGAAGAAGGCCTGGGCGTCGAAGACCGAACCGTCGCCGGTGGTCGTGCCATCGGGAAGCAGGACGCCGTCGTCCTCGTGCTCGTCCTCTTCCTCGGGCACGTACCCCGACATCGGCGCGTCGGGGATCCACATCGCGCGCGGCTGAGGTGCATCGCGGAGGTCGCCCGGCGACGGGAGGAAAGCCTGAGCGGCGGGTGACGGAAGATCCGGGATGCCATCGACCGGAGCCGACGAGGGCGGTGGAGGCGCTACGGGGAACGGTGTCGTGGCGCGGGGCCGCGGCGGTGCGGGACGGGAGGGCGGCTCGTCGACCTCGGGCTCTGCCGCCGTGACGTACTCCGCGTCGGACGGCTGCTCGCTCGGGGCTGTCGCGTATTCGGAGTCGGTGTCGTCGACCGGGGCAGTCCGCGGCGGACCGCCGGGTCCGGGCGGCGTCGGCGCACCCGAGATGACCGGGGCCGGGACAGCTGGGGCCGGGACGCCCGGGACGCCCAGGATCGGCGGAACCGACGGGACCGACGCATCGTCGGGGACGGAGGTCGACTCGCGGTCGTCGTCGCCGTCGTCCGAGCCCCAGCCGACGTCGGACTCGTCGTCGGCCTCGTAGCCGTCGTCATCGCGCGCGGAGCTGTCGTCCTCGGCATCCGTCTGAGCGTCCTCGGCGGCCGTCTCGTCGTCGTGCCGGCGCTGGTCCTCGTCGTGCCGGCGCTGTCTCTCCTCGAGTTCGTTCCGCTCGGCCTCGGCCTTCCGCTTCGCCTCCGCGTCCGCCTCGGCCGTGCGCTCCGCCTCCGCCTTGCGCTTCTCCTCGGCTTCGCGACGCTCACGCTCCTCCGCGGCCTTGCGCTCCGTCTCCTGACGCTCGCGCTTCTGCTCGGCTTCGCGACGCTCACGCTGCTCCTCGGCCTTGCGCTCCGCCTCCGCCTCCCGACGCTCGCGCTCCTGCTCGGCCTTCCGCTCCTCCTCGGCCTTGCGCTCCTCCTCGGCCTTGCGCTTCTCCTCGGCCTCGCGACGCTCGCGCTCCTGCCCGACCTTCCGCTCCGCCTCGGCCTTGCGCTCCTGCTCGGCCCTGCGCTTCGCGTCCGCCTCTCGACGCTCGTGCTCCTCCTCGGCCTTGCGCTTCTCCTCCGCCTCGCGACGCTCACGCTCCTCCTCGGCCCTGCGCTTCGCCTCCGCCTCGCGACGCTCGCGATCCTCCTCGGCCCGACGTTCCCGCTCGACCCGATCCTCCGCGTCTCGCGCCCGCCCCCGGGCCGCCTCACGCGCGTCGCGAGCCTCGTCTTCACGCGCCGCCGCCGTGGCGGCCTCGCGCGCAGCGTCGGCGTCACGGGCCTCGTCGCCCGTGAGGTCGGCGGGCACCGCGAGATCGAGGGCGCCCAGCTGCTGCTCCCATACCTGCAGCACGACGGGCACGTCGATCTCGTCCGGTCGCCGCTCGCCGTCGTTGCTCACGACGGTCGAGGTCCCCGCATCCACCTTCAACCGCAGGTGCGCGTCGACGATGAACGACCGGCCCTTGTGCGTGATCTTCTCGGAGGTCTTGACGTCCTCCCCCTGTTCGCCCGTCCGACTCGAAGACACCTTCCACGACGGCGTGAACCCCCCGAAAGCGAAGCCGCCGTCGGTCTCGCCGAACATGCCGAACTGCAGGGTCGCGCCCGTCTCGTCCGCCTGCTTGCGCCCGGCTGCTGTACCGGTGCCGAGGTCGATCGAGTGCTTCAGCGTCGTCTCCGGCGCGGTCGTGTCCAACCGGATCGACGGCGCCACGAGCGCGCCGGAGACCGAGACGTGGGACCGGACGTCGCGGAAGGCGCCGCGGCGGGCGATGAGGTCGTCGGAGCGGAACGTCTCGCCCGAGACGATCCGCGGGAGCGCGGCGAAGAGTGAGCCGTCCGAGATCGACACACGCAGCGCCTCGTCGTAGACGTCGCCCGGCCGCTCGGCACCGAGCGACCCGAGTCGCGCGTGCACGGCAGCCCGGATGGCGTCGCCTCCCGTGTGGTCCCACCGCACGGGTCGCCAGGCTCCCGCCGCCGGCAGACGGAACTGCTTCGCGCTCGGCGCGGGCGGCGCGGACGCAATCGCCTCCGGTGAGTTCTGCGGCTCGAGGATGTCGAGAGAACCGGTGAACGAGAGCGGGGGAAGGGTCTGATGCGTTCCCTCGGTGATGCTGCGCGGCAGCATCGCGTCGACGGCACCGCTGACGTGCTCGTGGATCCTGACGTTCACATCGAAGGTGACGGGGATGTGATGCTGCTCCAGTGCTTCGTGCTCGGCGGTGACGGTCACCGTCGGCGACACCGGCTCGGACGCGCTCTTGTCCCATCGACGGTTGAACACGGTCACGTCGTGCTGCGGGGCGATCTCCGCGCCCGGGTGGTCGATGTCGGCATCCGCGCGCGTGTTGAAACCGAGTCGGCCGTCGGCACCGACGTCGACGGCGTGGAAGCTGCTGCGCTTACCGGCGACGCCGTGCGACCGGTCCGTCGACAGCTTCTCCCCCGTCAGGGTCGTCCGATTCTCGGCATCCGTCGGATCCGGTCGGTGAGCGACGGTGACCTCGATCGTCGCGGTGCGCTGGCTGAACGAGCCTCCCGGGAGCGGGATCGTGACCCGGTTGGGTCCGACGATCGCATCGCGGAGGAACCCGGAGCCCGGCGCCTCGGTGAGCAGACGACGAACCTCGGCGGCGATGAGTCCGCGATCCGCGTCGCCGACGCCACGCGGCCGCCAGGTGGCATCCATGGAGTCGAGGTCCTGCGCCGAGACCGTGCTGTGCCCGACGACGGCGTCGGAGTCGTCGCGGTACGGAGCGAGGGGGTCGCGGGTCGTCGGTGCGCTCGGGGCGTTCGTCGACACGGCCCCATCACCGCGCGACGGCTGCGCGCGAGGCAGGGGGGTCATCTCGTAGCCGTCCGGACTCCCCACGGGAGGAATCGATACCGCCGTGCTCGGGCCGGCCGACGCTGTCGTGCTCGGCCCCGCCGACGCCCCGGTGTCCACCGGTGCGGGCGACGGGGCGGTCGGTCCCGACGTCGTGGCCGCGGGCGTGTGCGCGCTCAGTGCGGGCGGCAGGGCGACGCCGTGCGCGAGCAGCAGCTTCGCGGCCTCAGCAGCGGGCAGCTCGACGTCCACGGACGCCGGCTCGTAGCGGGTGTACGACGGGTTGGCGAACCCCCGACGCCACCGCCACCGGCGCAGCTCCAGGGTGGGTGCGTAGGTGCGTTCGGCGTCGAAGCGGACGACGACGGTCTCCCCCGTCCGGCTGCGCTCCGTCGATCTGCCGGTCGACAGGCTGTGGTCGGCGGACCGCCCGTAGGTGTACCCCGCCTTGAGCCCCGCCTGCATGACGAACCGGTTCTTCGAGCCCGGCACCACCGCACGCAGCATCGCGTCGCCGCCGAAGCCGACGTTCCACTCCCGCGATGTCCCGACGCTCCGGTCCTCCCCCGAGCCGCGCGTCAGCGTACGGTCCTGCCGGGAGGTGACGAACGTCGGGTTGCCCAGGCGCTGCGTCACCTCGACCGACCCGCGCAGGTCGCCGAGCTTGCCGGTGAGCGTCATGTCGCCGGTCGACACGCTGCGACCGCCGAGCCCGGCGTTCGCGATCGTGCGGAGTCCGGCGTCGGAGGCGAGCGCCGCGACGGCCGACGCCGTGACCTCGCCCGGCTTGGTGAAGGGCGATCGGGTGAGGGCGTGGGTGCGGGTCGTGGTGCCGAAGGTCAGCGGGCCCCAGCTCGAGAAGTTGCCGCTGCCCCAGATGCGGCGGTGTCGCGCGCCGGGCCCGTGGGTGAGGTCGCCGCGCTTGGAGAGGGCGGCCTCGAGCACGTCGGCGTGCACCTCGTGCCCGTGGATGCGCTCGACCTTGGCGAAGGGGCCGAGAGCCGCGACGTCGACCGCGCGGAAGGCGCTGTCGTGAACCGCCCCCACGAGGGTGCGTCCGCCCGCGGAGGTCGGCGCGCCGCCGTCCAGCTGGGGACGACGCACGACGACCCCGCTCACCGGGATCGACCGGCCGGCATTCGGCGTCTCCGCACGGTGCCGGCTGCTCGCCGGACCGCTTCCGAGGAGCCTTCCGCCCGCGAGGGCGCGCTGGAAGACGTTCGCATCCGCGGTCGACTCGTGCACCACTCGCAGGGTCGTGCGGGTGGGATGGTACGCCGCGGGCGTGTCACCGGACGCCGCGCGCGTCTCCTTCAGGGCCTGGGATGCCGAGCTCTTGACCGAACGCTGGTGCCCGGCGGACACCTGGGCGGAGGCCCGACCCCAATCCGGGCCGAGTGCGCTCGTCGCCGGAGCCCCGGACGCGGCGAGCAGAAGCCCCCCGAAGGTGAAGCGCTGACCGCGCTTGGAGTCCACCGTCATCTCGCGCTTGCTCGCGAGGGACTCCTCGCGCTTGGACGGGACGCTGGCGGTGGTGTCGTCCGCATCGGTGAGCGCGATGTCGGCCCGCACCGTGACACGGTGCGTCCGGCCGCCCTCCTGCCAGCTGATGGTCGCCCCGCCGGTGGCGGCGTCGTGCAGTGAGGCCTTGCCGGCGTCTCCGTCGAACCGCCCCGCAACGGCACCGGCGCCTTTCTCCGACAGCCCGAGTCCCGTCGAGATCTGGTCCGCCAGATCCGGGGGCGCCGAGACGAAGGAGTCCTTCGATGGATCGAAGGCGGTGTCGGTGCCCGGAGTCACGGACGGTGCGTTGCCGTTGGCGGGGGTAACGGCATCCGGCATCCACAGCCCGCGCGCCGCGGCGTCGGCGATCGGCACCGAGAACGTCGTGCGCACCTCGACCGGCTGCGGAGCGCCGCGACCCGACGCCACCCGGACCGTGCGGGAGAGGGTGTAGACGGCCAGCTTGTCGTCGTCGCTGCGGGAGCTGGAGTGCTTCAGCTCCTTCGAACCGCCGTACTGGCCGCTCAGCGTCACGGTCAGGCCGCCGCCGGTGCGGAAGAAGCTGCGCACGCGCCCGCGCGCACCGATCGTGGCGTTCAGTTCGTTGTTCTTCGACCAGCCCGAGGAGAAGGCGGTGCTGCTCCCGGTCTTGCTCGACCCCGCGGACACTCCGCGGAAGGTGACCTGCGGCGCTCCGGCATCCACCGAGAACGTCAGGGAGTCGCCCTTCGCCGTCGCCTCGCCCGAGGCCGTGAGCAGGCTCGTGAGCGCATCGACGTCTCTCTGCGACGTCGGACGGACCGCGGCGGTGTCGAGATGGGTGACACGCTGGGGACGGATGCCGCGGAGGTCGGCGCTTCGCGCGTCGGCGGGCGCGCCGGGCGCGCGTCCGCGCTGCGGGGTCGCATGGGGCACGGTGTGCTCCAGCTCGGGCATCGACAGGCTCATGTCGACGCGGAGGGGTGTCGTCCTGGCGTCCGTCGTGAGCGTCAGCGACACCGTGGCGTGCGCGGGTGTCGGTGCGGTCGCCGGGGTCGCCGTGTCGCTGAGCGTCGTTTTGATGCCGAGGTCGGAGCCCGTACCGACGCCCAGGCCGAAGGTCACGGCGGGATACCCGGGCCCGAAGCCCGCGGCCACCGTCACCTGCCCTGCCACCTGATGGGAGGTGCTCAGGGACTCCTTCGCCCCGAGTTCCACGTTCTGCGTGCGCGAGAAGACGTCCTCGGCCTGCGCCTCGGGCTTGGCGGCCGCGGGAGCGTCGTCGGTCGCCACCGGTTTCGCCGACGGAGCCGTCGGTGTCACGGCCGGCATGCGCACGTCGGTGCGGTGCACCACGGCTGTGCGCCCGTCGACCGTGATGACCCCGGAAGCGAGCACGTCGCGCCATGCGGCAGCGACCTCCGCCGCCGTCGACTCGTCTCGCAGTCCCAGGGAACGGGAGACGCGTTCGGGGCGCACGCGCAGGTGACGGGCGACCTGCCTCCGTAGGTCGCGCGGATCACCGATGGCAGAGACGGGCAGCGGTTGCCCCTGGAGGATCTCATTCGCCGGGTACTGCCTGTCGGGTAGCTGATGCTCGCCGTCGGCGATGCGCTCGATCGCCCAGAGGTGCCGCGGATACACCGTTGCGCCGCCGCGATGGACCGCATCGCCCATGATCCCGGTGTCGCTGCTCACGCCGCTGCGCGTGGGGTCCTGCAGCAGAACGCGCCGCGTGTCGACCGACTCGTCGGCGAGGCCGAGGAAATGCAGCAGCTCGTGCGTCAACACCGCACCGGATTCATCCGTCCGCCACGTCCGCTGGTCCGTGGCGGTGACCGGCTGCCCGTCCGGCCCCCGGCCGGTCGTCCCCACCTCGTCGACGCCGGCGACGACCCGCACGGTGGCGTGCGCAGTGGCGGCGGTGGGGGTGAACTCGACGTCGAGATGCATCTGATCGCCGCTGGGAAGCCGATATCCGCGATTGACGATGGTCGTCACGCTCGCCCGAGCGCGGTCCTGCGCGGCGGTGACTTCGGCGTCGGTGACGCCCGTCCCTCGCACCAGGTGCACGCGCACGGTGTAGACCTGGATCGCCCGACCGTCGGGGACGATGACGCGCGCTCGGTCGTAGGCGATGCGTCCCTCGAAGCGGTCGAGCCGCCCCGTCCGGCCATCGGCGCGCACGTCGAAAGCGGTCTGGTCGACGCGGTGCGGCGTCGCGGACGCCAGCCGGGGGCGCCAGTCCGACTCGCGGAGGGGGTTCGAGGGGTCCGACCACGTCGCCGTCGCAGCGGGCGCGTGCCGCCAGCCCTCGTCGCTCGCGGCGGACCGTCGCGGATCCGGTGCCGGAGGCTGCGGAGTCGGGCGGCGGCGGGTCCGCGAGGGGCCCGCGGTCGCCGCGGCGGGCGTCCGCGGCGCGCGATTCGGCAGCGGAGGCGGCGGGGGCGGAGAGGAGGGTGTCGGCGCCGCCGGGCCCTCCGACGACGCAGGCGTCGCCGCCGGGGGGCGTGCCGACGAGGAAGACGCGACCACGGGCACCGCCGGGCGCGTGCTCGCCGGCCCGGGTCCCGGCTGCGGGGTGCCGCCCGCGTCCTGCCGCGCCGCTTTCGGCTGCCTCGAAGCCGTACCGGCGGCCGCGCGCGCCGGCGTGACGCGCGCCGGCGTCGGGGCCGGCGCCGGCGAAGACGCCGGGAGGGCAGACGGCAGCGCGGTCGGCGCCGGGGGCCGTGCGGGCGGCGACGACGTCGTCGGCCGCGCGGACGACGGGACGGTCGCCGGCGCCTTCGGCTGCGGGGCTCCCGATGCCGCGTTCGTCGGGGCGGTGTGCCGTGCCGGTGCGACCGTTCCCGAGGTGGGCGCCGGTGCGTCCACGCGCGGCGTGGCCGTCGGCGCGAGGGCCGGCCCTCCCGAAGCGATGCCTGCCGAATCGTCGGCCGCCTCCGCGCGACCCGGACGGGGATCGGATGCCGTCGCCTCACCCGGCGAGCCGTTCGGGGCCACCGCCGGATCCGCCGCGGAAACGGGCGCGGGGTCTCCCGCGGGCCGTGCGCGGCCGGGAGCCACCGCGGACGAAGCCGCCGGCGACGCATCGGCCGTCTCCCGCCCGTCTGCTGGGGAATCCCCCGCGCGGCGGTCGGGCCCGACCTCATCGACCGTCGGGCGCGACGTGTCCGACCCGCCGTCGGACGACAGGGGTGCGGCGGTGAGGTCGTCGGTGTGCGGGCGATCACCGTCGTGCGGTGTCCCCCGCTGCGCACCGTCCGCTGCCGGGCCGGGGGCCGGATCGGACCGGGTGGACGGGTCGGGCGTCGCCGTGGCGGAGGGCGTCGCGGTGTCAGCCCCCGGGTCCGGCGTCGTCGACGGGCCGGCCGTTCCTGGGCCCGTCGCCGCGGGCCCCGGCGTCGCCGTCGAGCTGGGCGTCGCCGTCTCCGTCGGCGCCGGGCCGGGCGTCCCCACGGGTCCGGGGCTCGAGTTGACCGGTGCCGGATCGGGCGTCACGACGGGTCGAGGCGTCGACGCGTCGGACGTCGCCGGCCCGGGCGTCGTCGTGTCCGCCGGCGCCGCGTTCGAAGGCGCCGGGTCCGAGGGCGCCGGGTTCGAAGGCGCCGGGTTCGAAGGCGCCGTGTTCGAAGGCGGCGCGTCGGGAGTGGCCCCCGGCTCGGGCGTCGCGGCTTCGGCCTGTCCCGGTGTCGGCGTCCGCACCGGTCCCGGTGTCGATGCATCGGCCGGCGTCGGGTCGGAGGTCGCCGTGTCAGACGTCTCCGGTGCGGGCGTCGACGCGTCCGCCGGCGCCGGCGCCGGAGTCACCTCGGGTCGAGGCGCCGCCGCATCGGGCGTCGCCGGCCCGGGCGTCGCTGCCGGCTCAGAGGTGGGCTGGTCCGGCTCCGGCGTCGAGACGGGTGCCGCCGCAGAGCCCGGCGTGGACGCGCCGGACGGCGACGGCCCGGGAGTCGTCGTGTCCGCGGGCGCCGTGTCCGAAGGCTCCGCACCGGGGGTAGCCCCCGGGTTGACCGTCGCCGGATCCGCCTGTCCTGGCGCCGGGGTCACCGCGGGTCCCGGCGTCGACCCGTCGACCGGCGCCGTGTCGGGAGTCGCTGCGTGCGCAGGCGGCGGGCCTGGCGTCACGACAGGGGCGGGCGTCTCGGCAGGATCGGGCTCGGTCACCTCGGCGATCGTCTCGCCGGGCGCGGCCGCGTCGGCCGGTGCCGGGACGGGCGTCTCGGCGACCGCCTCGCCGCGCCCCGGAGCGCCCGACGTCGCGGGGCCGGCTGCCGCGTCCGCCGGACCGGTCGTGTCCGTCGCCGCTGGGTTCGGCGTCGCCGCAGGACCCGGCGTCCCCGCGGAATCCGGCGTCGCCGCAGAGCCCGGCGTCGCCGCAGAGCCGGGCGTCACCGCGTCCGAGGGGCGAGCGGGAGCCGGCCGTGCATCGACACCGGAGGCCGTCGCCGAGTCGGGCGGCGCCGTCGGACCGGTCGCCGTCTCGCCGTCATCGCCCGACGGACCTCCACCGGGCGTCGCGCGCGGATCGGTCGGCGCTCCGGGCCGGTCGGAGCTCCCGGGGTCCGCCGTCGCCTCCTGACCGGCGCCCGGCGTCGCGGGCGGACCGACCGGATCCGGTGCCGACGAGGGCTGTCCGAAGGGCGCGGATGCCACGGGGCGCGAAGCGGCCGAATCGGTCTGTGCCGCCGCCCCCATCGAGGACTCGGCGTGCGGCCGTTCCCCCCGCGGCACGGGCGGCATCGTCGCCCCGGAGGGTGGCTGAGTCCCGGGAGAGCTCTGCCCGCGTTCCGGTGCCGCCGCGGCACGGTCGGGGTCGGCTGCCGGGCCACCGACCGCGTCGCTCGCCGGGCGTCTGCCCGGCCCCGTGCCCACGCCCGCGACGGGCGTCGCCGCCGGACCCGGGGCTCGTCCCACACCCGTGCCCGAGCCCGAGGCGGGGTTCGTCATCGGCCCCGCGGCGGAACTCGCTGCGCCGCCTTCGGACATCGCGCCGGATCGATCATCCGCGCTCGTCCCCTCGCCCGTGGCATCCCCGCCGTCCTGGGCGGACCCGCCGCCGAGGTGGAATCCGGCTGCCTCGCCGAGACCGGTGCCGATGCTCGACGACGCCGCCGACATCACTCCGCCGGCGCTGACATCGAACCCCTGTCCCTGAATGGCGTTGTACGTGCCCTCCGTCATCACCTCGACGAACGCCTCGCCGGCGAAGTCCGTGACGATGCCCTGACCGGTCTCTCGCCAGCCGTGCGGCCGTGGCCCCGCTCCCGTCGCCGAGGGCACCGGTGACGGCCCCGAGCCGCCCGGCGTCGGGGTGGGCGCCGGCCCCGGCTTGGGCGTCGGGGTGGGCGGCGTCGGGCTGGGCGCCGGACTCGGGCTCGGCGTCGGACGCGGGGTCGGCGTCGGACCCCCGCTCGGGCTCGGCACGGCGTCGAGAGCATCGCCGCCCACCCCCTTACCCGGTCCGGGCACGGCGATGTCCCCGGCGCCCTTGCCGAGGCCCTTGCCGATCGCCGCGCCACCGACGATGACGGCGCCGCCGAACATGCCCGCGAGAGCGCCTCCCGCCGCTGCACCGGAGGTCTTGTCACCGTCCCAGTCGGTGCGATTGCCCTCCGCCATCTGCGCGAGCTGCGCGACCGCGTCGATGGCGACCTCGCTCAGGACGTTGAACGCCGCCCCTTTCGCGATCTCGGCGAGGAGCTTGCGCAGCACCGTACGGAACAGGATGGAGTACATCGCCTTGCGCGCGGCGAGCCAGGCCATCGACGACCCGAACGACGGCACCGCCATGGCGATCGCCCAGGCGATCTCGGCGATGAGCGCGATCAGGGCGCCGATCAGGGTGTACTTCGTGTACTCGACGTCGAGCGCGAGCTTGCTGAGGAACTGCGAGCTCGAGAGCATCGATTCGGCGACCTCCCGCAGCGCGTCGCCCTCGGTGAGCGAGACGATGTACTGGTCGTACGCGTCGCGGCTTCTGCCGGTGAAGCCACGCTGCGTCGCCATCAGATCGCGGCGCAGGTCGCCGTCGAGATCGCTGAGCTCGCGAGCGGCCAGCTGCCAGCCCCGCGCGAGGTCGCGCAGCTGGTCCTCGTTCGCCATCGGGAAGCGCTCTCCCGCGAGCACGAGGAAGAGATTCGCGGCCTCGTTGCTGACCATGAGCGCCATCGCGTCCCCCTTCCTCGATCGCCCGGCGGACGTCCCGCCGAGCCGGTCTCCGGCCGATTACTTCTGGTGTCGGCTCTCGCGCACGGCGACGTTCTCCGTCTCGGCGAACTCGCCGGCCACCGTCGCCGTGTCCTGGGCGAGTTCCTCGACGGAGGTCGCGAGCTGCGCGGTGAACGCGCGGGCGGCCTCGGCTGCCGGCAAGTAGTTCGCGTCGTACGACTCTTTGAAGTCGCCGTCGCCCGCCGCGCTCGGATAACGGGATGCCAGCTGCTCGACGGTCGCGGACAGACCCCGCACCCGGCTGTGGAGGGCGCTGATCCGTCGCGCGCTCTGACGCATCCGGTCGGGGTCGGCGGCGAAGCGGTCATCGCTCATGGCGACCGCCCTGCAGCTGGTCGACCATGGTCTGCATCATGGCCGTCATCTCATCCGCGGTCGGCAGTCCCGCCGCGGGATCGAGGCCGTCCGGTCCGCCCTCGGCGAGAAGAAGCCGACCGCGCTCCTGAACCTCGCGCTGCGCCTGCGCGACGACGGCGACGATCTTGGCGCACAGTTCTTTCGGTGCGAGCTCGCGCCACGACTGGCCGGTCATCCGCAGATCGGTGAGCACACCTCGCGCATCCACCGTGGCGCTCAGCACACGGTCCTTCGACGTCGCGGTCGCCGTCAGCGCGTCGATGTCGGCGGCGCGGGCGGCGAGATCGGCGTGCGTCTGGCGCACTTCCGTCATCATCTGCTCGATGTCGTCTCCGGTGAACTGCATCATGATCCCTTCTGCTGCGCCACCGCAGCCTCTTCGGACGCGCCGGACTCGGCGCGCCTGCCCGCGACGGGCGCGCGTCCGGCAGCCACACCGGCCGGGACGTGCGCCGGTTGCACCGGCTCGCGCTCCTCGCCGAGGCCGACGACCCCGTTGCCGTCCACGTTGGTCGTGCCCCAGACGGACTCGTCTTCGGCGAGCCAGGTGTTGCGTTCCCGGTCGCGGTCCCGCGACGCCTGCGCCTGCGGCGACATGGGCATCATCGGCATCCCTCCGCCGCCCATCCCTCCGCCGCCGGCCGCGCCGCCGTTGACGGCTCCGTTACCGCCCGCACCGCCGCCCGCGGCGAAGTCGTCCTGACCGCGGACGCCGTCGGTCGCGCCCCAGGTGTCTCCGCCGGCGCCGCCGCCGGGGGCGCCGAAGGACGCGGCGTCGCCCGCTCCGCCGCCTGAGCCGGCGATGCCCGAGCCGGCGTCCCCGAGCATGCCGGCCCCGCCGACGCCTCCGCCGGGCGAGTATCCGCCACCGCCGACGTTCGGGAGGTCGCTCGCGCCACCGCTGCCCCCGAAGCCCGCACCGCCGCCCGCGGCGAAATCGCTCGCGTCCGCGCCGACACCGGGGGTGAGATCCACTCCTCGTCCGGGCGACCAGTCGAAGCCGGCGCCGCCGTCCTGCCCGATACCGGCACCGCCACCGGCCGCCCAGTCGTCCCCGGCGCCACCGCCACCGGGAAGCCAGTCGGAGCCCGCACCGGCACCAGCGCCCGAGCCCGCACCGCCCGTCGACCAGTCAGAACCCACGCCGGCACCGACACCGACGCCATCACCGAAACCGGCACCGCCACCGCCCGTCGACCAGTCCGAGCCGGAACCACCCGCACCCGCACCGCCCGTCGACCAGTCTGAGCCGGAACCACCCGCACCCGCACCGCCCGACGACCAATCAGAACCCGCACCGACACCATCGCCGAAGTCGGCACCGCCACCGCCGGTCGACCAGTCCGCCCCGGAGCCCGCCGCACCGCCGGAACCCGCGCCGAGGTCGTTCCCGAACCCGGCTCCCCCGGTCGACCAGTCTGCGCCGACACCGCCCGACGCCCCGTCGGAGCCGACACCGACACCGGCAGAACCCGCACCGGCAGCGCCGCCCACGCCCGAGCCGCTGCCGCCCGACGCCCAGTCGGAGCCGAGACCGTCCGCGCCGCCGGAATCCGCACCGACGTCGTTGCCGAACCCGGCGCCGCCCGTCGACCAATCGGAGTCCGTGCTGCCGGCGCCCGTGCCGACGCCACTTCCGAGACCCGCACCGCCGGCGGTCGCTCCGGGGGCCGTCCAGCCGGCACCGCCGCCGGCGCCCGCGCCCGAAGACCCGAGATCGGGAAGGGCGGCTCCCGGCGCCGACGTCGATCCGTTCACACCGGCGCCGCCTCCGGACTCGGTGGGGGCCGTGAGCCCGGCGAAGTCCGCCGCCGGTTCGTCGAGGTCGGGCATGGTCACGTCGTCCGGAATCAGCGAAGCCCCGTCGTCGTAGGCACCGTCGCTCGTCCCGGGTCGTCGGCCGGCTGATCCGCTGTTGGTCCCGCGCGCGCCGCCGAAGCCACCCCCGCCGCCCCCGGGTGTGCCCACGACACCCACGCCACCGATACCCTGACCACTCCCGACATCGCCGGTGGACCACGAGCCGGTCCCCGCGCCGCCGCCTGCGCCTTCTGCGCCGAACCCGCGCACGCCGCCGGATCCGGACCCGCCGAAGGCACCGGCGCCGCCCGGACCCGTACCGTCGCCGACTGCGCCGAAGCCGCCATCGACACCGGCTCCGCCCGCCGAGCCCGCGCCCCCACCGCCGACTCCCGCTGCCGCACCGCCGCCGGCACCACCGGGACCGGAACCGAAGACCCCGTCGCCGTTGCCCGAGGCACCCGCGCCGCCGCCGGGACCGGAACCGAAAACCCCGTCGCCGTTGCCCGAGGCACCCGCGCCGCCGCCGGGACCGGAACCGAAAACCCCGTCGCCATTACCCGAGGCACCCGCGCCGCCACCCGGACCATCGCCGAACACACCGTCGCCGTTACCCGAGGCACCGCCACCGCCCCCGCCCGAGCCGTCCCCGCCTACTCCGTTCCCTCCCGGGTAGAGAAGAGACGGGTCCTCCGGCATCGCGGTCGGATCCTGCATCTGCTTGAGAGCCCGCAACGACGATCGCATGGCCGTCTCGAGGGTCTGCTGTGCCGCGTAGACCTCGGCCGCGGCCGTCGCGAGGACGTCGCGCACGGACTGCGAGATCGCGCGGTTGATGGGGCCGTACGTCGACGGGCTCCGTAGATCTCCACCGACGCCGGTGAACCCCGGCGGGGCGAGCTGTGCGCGGTCGCCCCAGGTGTAGGCGGCGAAGACGCCCTTGGCATGTTCGACCGACATGCCGTTGCGTCCCTTCGCCCCGGCGCGCCAGGCGCGGTCGGCTTCCTCGATGTACCGGACGATGTCCTCCATCACCGCCGACTTGGCCTGCGCCGCACGATTGGCGATGGCCTCCTGGTGTTGGTTCCACGTGTTCTGCACGGATGTCTCGAAGGTGCGTACCGCCTCGGCCACGGTCCGCAGGTTGGCCCCGACGCCGCCGTCATCGGTGAGCTGGCGGTGCAGGGAGGCGAGTGATTTCTGCTGTGCGGTGAGCTGCGCCAGCAGGGCCGTCGCCGCCGAGCCGCGGATGGACGAGTCCTCTGCACCGAGCGCCGTCGCGCGCGCGGAGATCTCCTCGGCGTTCTGCCCGATCACCGACGTGAACGTCTCGAACAGGGCGGCCGCCGTATCGGATCGCCGGGCGCTGAGCCCCGGGCCGTTGTCACTGGCCACTTTGGCGACGTTGTTCCTCAGCGCCTGGAAGGCGTCGGCGAAACGGACGCCGGAGTCCGGGTTGTTGATGAGCTCGTACGTGCGGACGTTGTCCTCGTAATGGAAGTATCCGTACCGCATGTCCGCCGACCAGTCGTCACGGCCCGCTCCGCCGGGCGTCCCGCCGATCCATCCGTTCTCGGCGGCCTGCAGCTCGTCGAGCACCGTCGCCAGTCCACTGTCCTCCACACCCGCGACAAGCGCGAGGAGCGCCTCCAACCCCATGTCCCCCGTCGCGGTGGACCCGCTCGTCGAACCCCCTGCGCCCGTCGCTCCGTGGTCGCCTGAGCCCGTGGTGGTCTCGTCCTCGGCCATGTCGTCTCCTTGTTCGCAGGGGGTTCTCGGGGTGGGTTCTCGGTCAGGCCTGGGCCTGCACCGCGCTCAGATCGTCGGTCTCCTCGAAGAGCTGCTCCGCCTTGTCCAGCTGGTCGCGGAACTCGGGCAACGTCTTCTCGGTGAAGGTGTCCGTGAACGAACGCACCTGACCGGCGAGCGCCGAGACGGTGTTGCCGACCTGCGCGGCAGCCTCCCATCGCGCCTCGACGGGTTGGGCACGCAGATCCGAGCTGATGGCGTAACCGTCCGTGCCGTACAGCGCGTCGTCCGTGGTGGTCTCGACGTCCTGGACCAGCGCCTTGACCTGCTTGTACTGTTCGCGATCGAAGGCGACGCGGGTGCCGTCATCTGCCACGATTTCTCCTCTCGTCGGGGTCACGGGGTACCCGCCGACGGCGGGTACCCCGTCGTGCTCAGTTGAAGACGGCCGCGCCGCGCACGTCGCCGTCGAAGAACTCCTCGCGAACGCGGATGGCGGCGTTCTTGATGTTGAGGCCCGCCTGCTGGACCTCCTCGTACTCGACGTTCCAGCGCTGCTGCAGCTCGCCCCACACGGGCAGCGAGCGGCCCCACTGGGCCTCGCCCATCGGGCGGATGGTGTCGTAGATGTTCTGCAGGATCTGCTCGACCTCCTGGCAGGAGCTGTTGAGCGACTGGTTGGCCACCTCGAACTGGACGAGGTCGACGTTGAAGGACATAGCGTTTTCCTTTCGGGGGGAAGGGGTGATCAGGCCGCGGCGCTGGACGTGGTGGAGTCGTCGGTGTTGGTGCGCTGCGTCAGCAGCGCCTGCACCTGGGTGTTCAGGACGTCGAGCTTGTTCTTGATGTCGCTGTACTCGCTCTGCCACTCGGTGAGCCGGCGCTGCAGCACGATGCCGGCCTCGGCCCGCGCCGCTGCGGCCATCGTCTGGGTGGCGTCCTCGACGCGACCGCGGGCGGCCTCCATTGCGGAGACCTGCTCCATCGTGCGGCTGATGATCTGCTGGAGGGTTCCTGCTTCGAAACCGGTGAGCTGTGCCATGACTTTCTCCTTGTTCGGGGGTGATGAGGGGATGAGTTCGAACGAATGGGGACGTGGATACGAAACCTGCGGGCGCCTCCTCTCCTACGTCGCGATCGTGGGGCCTGTCGGCAGGAGCGCGAGCAGCGCTTCCGGCACGGCAGGAGATCGAGAGGCGTCGAGCCCGAGGGCGGATGCCGTGGCGGTGTCGGCGACGGGGTACTTGGTGCCGTCGTCCGAGACGAGGTACAGGCCGATTCCGCTGACGCCCGGCGCAGCCGCCGTGGCGGCGAGGAGCCCGGCGCCCGGGGCGACCTCGACGGCCCCGCCTGCCTCGACGAGCGCGGTGGTCTCGACGGACGCGATGGTCGTCCGTCCGTCCGCCCACACCGAGCACGGCGCCGCATCCGGCGCCATCGGCGTCGGGGGCGTGCGGGGCAGCTCGTCCTGCCACGACGCAGCATCCGCGATCCGCGCCGCGACGAGATCGCGCCGATCGAGAGCACGCGGCGACGGCAGTCCGGAGGCCGGGGCCGCGGTGAGCAGCGCCGCGACCGTCTCGGTGATGGGCATCAGGCCGCTGGAGGTCACGACGTAGCGTGACCCGTCGCCCTCGGTATCCATCACCTGCCCGAGCGTGGTCCCTTGCCCGGCGATCTCCGGTCCGACCCCGCCGAGCGTCAGAGGCGACAGGTCGAGGTCGCGACCATCGGGGATGGTGTCCAACCACGCGGGCTCGACCGGGGTGGCCTGCGTCGGCTCGAAGCCGATCGCGCGCGCGGCCCAGGCCTCCTCGACGCGAGAGCGCACCCCGTCCCAGAGGAGCCACAGCTGGCCACCCGATGTCACGAGCGCTCCCTCACCGTCGCCCAGGGGCGTGGTCCGCGGCGCTCCGCCGATCGTCAGAGACGTCGTTCCGTCGGCAGCGCACGCGGTCCAGGTCGGCGCGGGCGACGAGGCGGACGGGAGTTCGTCAGGCAGACCCTCGACGCCCACCGCGCGGCCCCGGGGCATGGACGCGAGGTCCGCACTCGAGACGCGGACGACGGACGGCGGTCCCCCGACGAGAAGGGCGGCGGATGCCAGATTCATGACGGGGTGGAGCACGTCGTCGATGAGCACGTAGCGGCTACCGGTGGTCTCATCGACGAGGAGCGCGCCGCGCTGCTCGCGCCAGCTGTCGTTCGTCGTGAACAGGAACAGGTTGAGGACGACCACGACCACGATTGCGGCCGCCGCGACGGCGGCGCCGATCCCCATGCCGGTCGACGTGCGCCGCAGCGGACGATCGGGCGAGTCGGGGTCGGACCGCAGGACCGCCGCCGAGAGACGCCCGCGCAGGAACAGGTGCGCGTCGACGAGATCCCGTCTGCCGTACATGTCGTCTCTCCTTTCCTGCCGTCATCTCGACCACGGCCGAACGGCCGAGGATGGTTCACACGATGTCCGCGATCCAATCGAAGAGACCCGCCACGGCGAGCATCAGACCGGGCACGGCGATGGCGCAGCACCAGTGCAGGACGTCGCCGGCTCGCCCCCAGGTCGGTGCGAGACGCGTGCGCGGAAGCACCAGGGCCAGCACGCACGCGTGGCCGGCGACGACGATCAGCAGGAGGACCGAGAGGACCTGCCAGACCGGGTCGAGGACCGCGGCCTGCGCGACACCGAGCACCGCCGCCGGCAGAGCGGCGGCGACGAGCACCGCACCGCGTTGCAGCGTCGCGTGCAGCTCTCTCGCCTGCAGCGCGACCGCCACGCTTGCGGCGACCGTCAGGGCCACGCAGGTCCACTCGCGCACCAGCGCGAGGTCGATCAGCGCCGCACACAGCAGGGCGGCCCAGGCGACCCACAGGGCGGTGGCCGTCTGGTGCGCGACCGTCGCGCGCCGCTGCACGTCGTCGGCCGGGACGGCGTCCAGGCCGGTCTGGAACTCCGCCGTCGACAGCGGCACGGAATCGACGGCGAGTCCGCCGATCCACGCGGCGAGCCCCGGGATGCCGCGCGCCAGACCGAGCGCGAGGACCACGAGGATCGCCGCCGCGGCGGCCAGGTCGAGACCGAGCACGAGCGGCAGAGACAGGGCGGAGACCGCCAACATGGCCGCGCCCGTCGAGGCCAACAGCACGGGACGGACGCCGCCGCGGGCGTAGGCCGCCGCGCCCGCCGCGACCCCCCACAGGGCGGCTCCCGCCGTGAGGATCGCCGGCGCAGACGCCTCGGCGCCGGGGAACAGGGCGGCGGGCACCGTCGCGCCCGCGACGCCGGCTGCGGTCACGCCCACACCGGTCAGGACCGCCCCCATCGGGTCGTCCCACAGCCGCCCGACGAGGACTCCCGCGGCGAGCAGCACCAGGGCGAGCGCCCCCGCCATGATGGGGGCGATCGTGCCGGCGCCGCCGGCGATGACGACGGCCGCCGAAGAGGCGACCACGGTCGCGGCCAGAGCCGATCGGCGCGTCGACCTGGACGACCAGTCGTCATCGCGCGCATCGAGCACCGACTGCACGCCGTCGACGACGTCGTCATACTGCGCCGGGGCGAGTGCGGCCGCGCGCGGGCGCAAGAACAGCACGTCGCCGTCGAGGAGCCCCGCGGATGCCGTACCCAGGTCTTCGTCGAGCGGCGCGTGGCCGAGGCGTTGCAGGACCCACCCCCCGTGGTCGAGGCCCCGTGTCGCGAGCGACGGGTCGAGATGGCCCACGATCGTCGGCAGCAACTCCGCGATCGGGATGTGCGACGGGACGGCGAGCTCGACGCGGGAGGTCGGTCCGACCACGCTGAGGCGGCACATGTCGCCGGTGCTCGCGGCGACGAAGGGCTCCTCGGCCCGCCGGTGATCCTCTGCCGTGCCGGGTGCTGTGCGCTGATCGAGCGTGGTCATGCACTGCACACGCGCCGAGACGAGGCGAGGGTTCATCGTGGCGGCGCGACGTCGGCGGCGTCGCGATGAACCCCGCGCGGGGGGACAGCCGTGGAAGGGGTGACGCACATGCAGCGAGGAGAGCCGACATGAGCACCATCCCCTTCCGCAGGCAGCAGAGAGAGAAGCCGCCCGAGCTGCCCTCGGGCGACATAGAACTGCAGGAGCCGCCGTCGCTGCCGGAGCTGCAGCCGAAGGACCCGCTGACGATGCTCATGATGGTGCCGATGATGCTCATCAGCGGGGTGATGATGCTCGTCTTCCTCGGCGAGCGCAATCCCGCCCTCGCCGTCGGACTCTTCCTGGGCATGCTCGCCCTGGCGGTGCTCATGGTTCTGGTGCAGCTCACCCGGGCCGCGGCCGAACGCCGGACCACCGTGCGCGGCGATCGCCGGGACTTCCTCCGCTACCTCGGGCAGATGCGCGGAAAGGTCCGAGGTGCGGCCGCGCAGCAGCGCGCTTCCCTGATGTGGCGGCATCCCGACCCGGCGTCGTTGTCGAACATGGCGATGACCGCGCGGCTGTGGGAGCGCCGCGGCACTCACGGCGACTTCGGCGAGCTGCGCATCGGCACCGGGTCGCACAGCCTCAGCCAGCGCATCACGCCCCTCTCGACCAAGCCCATCGCCGATCTGGAGCCCCTTTCGGCGCGAGCGCTGCGGCGCTTCATCGCCGTGCACGGCTCGGTGCCCGACCTTCCCGTCTCCCTGTTCGTCCGTCGTCTCGCGAACATCCGGCTCACGGGCGACGCGGATGCCGCGCGGAGCATGGCCCGGGCGCTCGTCGCTCAAGCGGTGACGACGCACGCGCCGGATGAGCTGCGCGTCGCCGTCTGTGCGTCACCCGATCGCGCCGCCGATTGGGACTGGACGAAGTGGCTGCCGCACGCGCAGCACCCGAGCGGCCAGGACGGAGCGGGATCTGCGCGACTCTTCGCGACGGACGTCGCCGAGTTCATCGAGCTCATCGACGCCGACATGAACGGGCGTTCGCGTTTCGAGCCCGGCGCCTCTCCCACCGCCGAAGAGCCCTACCATCTCGTCGTCTTCGACGGCATCGCCCCCGCGCCCGGGTCGCGCATCACGTCGGGCGGATACCGCTGCACCACCGCGATCACCCTCGGCGTCGAGGTGGACGAGAACGACACGTCGGGTCTTCTGCTGGACGTGCGGACGGATGCCGTGCACATGCTGCGCCGCGATCGCACCGAGGGCGTGCAGCGCTCGCTGCTGTGCGTTCCGGATGCCATGAGTCTCGCCGCCGCGACGGCGCTCGCTCGTGTGATCGCTCCCTACCGTGCGGGCGGTCGCTCGGCGGATGCGAGCGAGCCGATGGTGTCGGACTTCGAGCTGCCGACGCTGCTCGGCATCGACGACGTCGACAAGTGGGCCCCCGCGAGCTCTCTGCGCGAGGGCCTCGATCGCACGCGCCTGCGCATCCCGCTGGGCGTCGACGAGCGTGGACACCCCGTGCATCTGGACATCAAAGAGGCCGCCCAGGGGGGCATGGGGCCGCACGGCCTTCTCATCGGGGCCACCGGCTCCGGCAAGAGCGAGCTGCTGCGCACGCTCGTGCTCGGCATGGCGATGACGCACTCGTCCGAGACCCTCAATTTCGTGCTCGTCGATTTCAAGGGGGGCGCGACGTTTCTGGGCCTCGACGAGCTGCCCCACGTCTCGGCGCTCATCACGAACCTCGCCGACGAGGCGACGCTCGTCACCCGCATGCAGGACGCCCTGGCGGGTGAGCTGAACCGGCGGCAGGAATATCTACGCGCGGCCGGCAACTACTCGTCGCTGCTCGAGCACGAGAAGGCGCGGCTCGCGGGAGCACCGCTCGAGGCCATGCCGACGCTGTTCGTCATCGTGGACGAGTTCAGTGAGCTGCTGGCATCCAATCCGGACTTCGCCGAGCTGTTCGTCATGATCGGACGGCTGGGGCGTTCCCTCGGTGTGCATCTCCTGCTGGCCAGCCAGCGCCTCGAGGACGGCCGCATGACGAAACTCGAGAGCCATCTGTCGTACCGCATCGGCCTGCGGACGTTCTCGGCGATGGAGAGCCGGAGCGTCATCGGCGTCCCCGACGCGCACCAACTGCCGAACGCACCCGGCAACGGGTACCTCCGCAGCGACGTCGCGACGCTCACGCGATTCAAAGCCGCGTACGTCTCGGGCACCTACCGGCGGCGCACGCGCGAGGAGCGACAGGAAGAAGTGCGTCAGCAGGTCGTCGTCTTCCAGGCGTCGCGCGTCGCGCCCCCCGTGGTCGAGGACACGTCACTGCCCGTGCCGGAAGAAACGGCCGCCGGACCCGCCCCTACGGGTATCTCGCCCGGGGTCGACGACACGGTCATGTCGATGATCGTCGACCGCCTGGTCGGTTTCGGCCCCCCGGCTCACCAGGTCTGGTTGCCGCCGCTCGCCGCGCCGCCGACGCTCGATCAGCTCCTACCGCCGCTGCTGGTCGACCCGGACCGCGGACTGCACGCCATCGGGTGGACCGGCTCCGGGCACCTCGGCGTGCCGATCGGCGTGGTCGACAAGCCCTACGAGCAGACGCGGGAGCTCTACGAGATCGACCTCGCCGGCGCGGGCGGCAACGTCGGCATCGCCGGAGGCCCCCAATCCGGCAAGACGACGTTGTTGCGCACCATGGTCAGCGCCCTCGCGCTCACGCACACCCCGGCCGAGGTGCAGTTCTACTGCATCGACTTCGGCGGCGGCGGCCTCTCGACGCTCGAAGGACTCCCCCACGTCGGCGGTGTCGCCACCCGCCGGCAGGCCGAGCAGGTCGCGCGCACGATCGCCGAGGTGCGCACCCTGCTCCGCGACCGCGAACAGCTCTTCACCGACGCAGCTCTCGAGGGCATGGCCGAGTACCGCGCCAAGCGCGCCGCCGGAGAGCTCGCCGAGCAGCAGTTCGGCGACGTCTTCCTGGTCGTCGACGGCTGGGCGGCTCTGCGCGCCGAGTTCGAAGAGCACGACATGACGCTGCGGGAGATCGCGCGACAGGGCCTGGCCTACGGCGTGCACGTCATGATCTCGACGAGCCGCTGGACCGACGTGCACAGCTCGTTGCGCGACCAGCTCGGAACGCGCGTGGAGCTGAAGCTGGGCGACCCGATCGACTCCGTCCATGGCATGCGCAAGGCGGCGACCGTGCCGCAGCTGCCGGGACGCGGCATCACCGTCGACGGCATGCACTTCCTCGCCGGTGTGCCGCGCATCGATGGCGATACCTCGGTGGAGGGGCTCGCCGCGGCATCCCGAGGTCTCGGCGAGGCCCTCGACGAGGCGTGGGACGGTCCCCTCGCCCCGCCGGTGCGCATGCTGCCCGCGGTGCTCGACGCCGCCGTGCTGCCCGCTCCGACGCTGCCCGGCCCGATCATCGCGCTCGGGCACGGCGAGCAAGACCTTCAGCCGGTGTGGCACGACTTCGCGCTGAAGCCGCACCTGAGCATCGTCGGCGACTCGGCGAGCGGCAAGACCGGGGCTCTTCGGCTCATCGCGCGCGGCGTCGTCGACGCGTATGCGCCCGACGACGTGCGGATGGTCGTCATCGACCCGCGCCGCGGCGTCGTCGAATCGGTCCCGGAGACGTACCAGTTCGCCACCGCCTTCTCGACCTCGGCCACCGAGCAGGTGGTCGCCAAGCTCGTCGCCGAACTGCGCGGCCGCGTACCGAGCGCCGACATCACACCGGCGCAGTTGCGTCGGCGGGACTGGTGGAGCGGCCCGGAGTTCTTCGTGCTCGTCGACGACTACGACCTGCTGCTGGGCGGGGGGATGTCGGGCCCACTCATGCCGCTGGTCGAGCTCATCCCGCAGGCGGGCGACATCGGACTGCACCTCGTCCTCGCCCGCGCGGGCGCGGGCTCGAGCAGAACGGCGATGGATGCCGTCATCCGACGCCTGCACGAGTCGAACACACCCGAGCTGACGCTCTCGATGCCCGCATCCGAGCCGATGACGTTCTCGCCGGGCCGGGGCAGGCCGCTGCCGGCCGGACGCGCGTCTCTTCTCACGCGACGCGGGGGAACCGGTCTGCAGATCGGCTGGACGGAGCCGCCGCAGTGAGCCTCGACCGCACGAAGCGCACGCGCCGACGCCTCACGGTCGTCGCCCTGGTGTCCCTCGCGGCGGGGCTGCCGGCTGTCGCGCTGCCGAGCCTTCCCGCGGCAGTCGCGGCGTCGTGCGCGGCTTCGGCCGGTTCGCCGGTCATCGAGGGCGCTTCGTGGGGGCAGAAGCGGATGGGCGCCGAGCACGCGTGGGCTCGCACGACGGGCGATGTCGTCGTGGCCGTGCTCGACACGGGGGTCAGCGCGGCGACGACATCGCTGCAGGGTCATGTGCTGCCGGGTGTCGACCTGGCGGGCGGTCCCGCCGCCAGCGATTGCTACGGCCGCGGCACCTTCGTCGGCTCCCTCATCGCTGGGCAGGCCGTCGAGGGCACACAGTTCGTGGGACTCGCACCGGGGGCGACGATCCTTCCCGTCCGCATCACGGACGATCCCGACGACATCGCCCTGATCGACGCGCTGCCGACTCTCCTGGCACGGGGCATCACGGCAGCGGTCGACGGGGGCGCCCGAGTGATCGCCGTCCCGCTCACGGCGACGGCCAGCTCTCCCGAGCTGGAGCAGGCCGTGCGGGCGGCGGTCGCGGCCGATGTCCTCGTCGTCGCCGCGGCAGGCTCTCCGACGACGGACGCGGCGGCCTACCCGGCCCGCCTCGACGGTGTGCTGTCGGTCGCGCCGCTCGGCGAGGACGGTGGCGTCGAGGTGTCTCGGCTCGGTGCCGCGCCGGATATCGCGGCTCCCTCCGCCGGTCTCGTGGGCGCCGTGCCGGACGGCGCGGGGCACGTGGTCGGCGACGAGCCCGGCTTAGCCGTGGCCTACGCCGCCGGTGCAGCGGCCCTCGTCCGAGCCGACGACCCCACGCTCACCGTCGAAGCCGTCATCCAGCGCCTGATGGTCACAGCCGATGCGCCGACTCGACCGCTGCCGGAGGGAGCGAGCACCGATCCGTCGCTCGGTGCCGGCGTGGTCGACCCCGTCGCCGCGATCTCGCGTCTCGCCCCCGCGCAGATCGTTGCCGCGCGCGACGAACCGCTGACGCTGGAGGTTCCCCCGCCGGCCGACGAGCGGCCCGACGCTCTCGCGTTGGTGCTGGGCCTCGGCCTGCTGGGTGCGGCTGGCGCCGCCCTCGGGCCCCTCGTCGGGGTGGCGACCGTCCGTCGAGCTTCGCGAGGATCTTGACGCCTCCCTTCGAACGGCCTGTGTCCGGCCCCTCCCGTGCAGAAGGGCCCCCGCGTGTTCGCGGGGGCCCTTCTCAGGGATGGTGTCCAGGGGCACCGAAGGAACTCAGAAGTCCCAGTCGTCGTCCTCGGTCGCCTCGGCCTTGCCGATGACGTACGACGAGCCCGAGCCGCTGAAGAAGTCGTGGTTCTCGTCGGCGTTCGGCGAGAGGGCCGAGAGGATCGCGGGGTTCACATTCGTCACCGACGCGGGGAACATCGCCTCGTAGCCGAGGTTCATCAGAGCCTTGTTCGCGTTGTAGTGAAGGAACTTCTTCACGTCTTCGCTCAGTCCGACCGAGTCGTACAGGCTCTGCGTGTAGCCCACCTCGTTGTCGTAGAGCTCGTACATCAACGAGAACGTGTAGTCCTTGATGTCGTCACGACGGGCCTGGTCGACCGTCTCGAGACCGCGCTGGAACTTGTAGCCGATGTAGTACCCGTGCACGGCCTCGTCACGGATGATGAGGCGGATGAGGTCGGCGGTGTTGGTGAGCTTGGCGCGGCTCGACCAGTGCATCGGCAGGTAGAACCCCGAGTAGAACAGGAACGACTCGAGCAGGGTCGAGGCGACCTTGCGCTTCAGCGGGTCATCGCCACGGTAGTAATCCATGACGATGCGCGCCTTCTTCTGAAGGAACTCGTTCTCGGTCGACCAGCGGAAGGCCTCGTCGATCTCCTTCGTCGAGCACAGCGTCGAGAAGATCGACGAATAGCTCTTGGCATGCACCGACTCCATGAACGCGATGTTCGTGTACACGGCTTCCTCGTGCGGGGTGATCGCGTCGGGGATGAGCGAGACCGCGCCGACCGTGCCCTGGATCGTGTCGAGGAGCGTGAGCCCCGTGAACACGCGCATCGTGAGCGTCTGCTCCTCGGGGGTGAGCGTGTTCCACGACTGGATGTCGTTCGACAGCGGCACCTTCTCGGGCAGCCAGAAGTTGTTCACCAGACGGTTCCAGACCTCGAGGTCCTTGTCGTCCTGGATGCGGTTCCAGTTGATGGCCTGCACGTGGTTCAGCAACTGCAGCTTCTCAGCCATGTCGTTCCTGTGTCCTTGATCGATGAGAGGTCAGTGGCTCAGAGCATGCACGAGACGCACTCGGTCATGTCGGTGCCCTCGAGCGCCAGCTGACGCAGACGGATGTAGTAGATGGTCTTGATGCCCTTGCGCCACGCGTAGATCTGCGCCTTGTTGATGTCGCGGGTGGTGACGGTGTCCTTGAAGAACAGCGTCAGCGACAGGCCCTGGTCGACGTGCTGCGTCGCGGCGGCGTACGTGTCGATGACCTTCTCGTAGCCGATCTCGTACGCGTCCTGGTAGTACTCCAGGTTCTCGTTCGTCATGAACGGAGCCGGGTAGTAGACGCGACCGAGCTTGCCTTCCTTGCGGATCTCGATCTTCGAGGCGATCGGGTGGATCGAGCTCGTGGAGTTGTTGATGTACGAGATCGAACCGGTCGGGGGCACGGCCTGCAGGTTCTGGTTGTAGATGCCGTGCGCCTGCACCGACGCCTTGAGCTCGCGCCAGTCGTCCTGCGTGGGGATCTGGACGTTCGCGAACAGCTCCTTGGCCTTCGCCGTCTCGGGCGCCCACACCTGCTCGGTGTACTTGTCGAAGAACTCACCCGACGCGTAGGTGGAGTTCTCGAAGCCGTCGAAGGCGGTGCCGCGCTCGATCGCGAGGCGGTTCGAGGCACGCAGCGCGTGGAACAGCACCGTGTAGAAGTAGATGTTCGTGAAGTCGATGCCCTCTTCGGAGCCGTAGTAGACGTGCTCGCGAGCGAGGTAGCCGTGCAGGTTCATCTGGCCGAGGCCGATGGCGTGCGAACGGTCGTTGCCGTCTTCGATGGAACGCACCGAGGCGATGTGGCTCTGCACGCTCACGGCAGTGAGGGCACGGATCGCGGTCTCGACCGTGAGGCCGAGGTCGCCGCCGTCCATCGCGAGAGCGATGTTCATCGAGCCGAGGTTGCAGGAGATGTCCTTGCCGATGGTGTCGTACGAGAGGTCCTCGTTGTACGTGGTCGGCGTGTTGACCTGCAGGATCTCCGAGCACAGGTTCGACATGTTGATGCGTCCGGCGATCGGATTGGCCTTGTTCACCGTGTCCTCGAACATGATGTACGGGTAGCCCGACTCGAACTGGATCTCGGCGAGGGTCTGGAAGAACTCGCGCGCGTTGATCTTCGTCTTCTTGATGCGGGGGTCGTCGACCATCTCGCGGTACTTCTCGGTGACCGAGATGTCGCCGAACGGCTTGCCGTAGACCTTCTCGACGTCGTACGGCGAGAAGAGGTACATGTCCTCGCCGTTCTTGGCGAGCTCGAACGTGATGTCGGGGATGACGACACCCAGCGACAGCGTCTTGATGCGGATCTTCTCGTCGGCGTTCTCGCGCTTGGTGTCGAGGAAGCGCAGGATGTCGGGGTGGTGGGCGTTGAGGTACACCGCGCCGGCGCCCTGACGCGCGCCGAGCTGGTTGGCGTAGCTGAAGCTGTCTTCGAGAAGCTTCATCACGGGGATGATGCCCGACGACTGGTTCTCGATCTGCTTGATCGGAGCCCCCGCCTCGCGGATGTTCGACAGCAGCAGGGCGACGCCGCCGCCGCGCTTGGACAGCTGCAGAGCGGAGTTGATGCCGCGGGCGATCGACTCCATGTTGTCTTCGATGCGGAGCAGGAAGCACGACACGAGCTCGCCGCGCTGCGCCTTGCCCGCGTTGAGGAAGGTGGGGGTGGCGGGCTGGAAGCGGCCCGAGATGATCTCGTCGACCAGCTGCACGGCCAGGCGGGGGTCGCCGTCGGCGAGCGCGAGGGCGGTCATGACGACGCGGTCCTCGAAGCGCTCCAGATAGCGCTTTCCGTCGAAGGTCTTCAGCGTGTAGCTCGTGTAGTACTTGAAGGCGCCGAGGAAGGTCTCGAAGCGGAACTTCGCCCCGTACGCGCGGTCGTTCAGCTCCTGGATGAAGTCCATCGAGTACTTCTCGAGCACGGTCGGCTCGTAGTACTCCTTCTCGACGAGGTAGTCGAGACGCTCCTTGAGCGAGTGGAAGAACACCGTGTTCTGGTTCACGTGCTGCAGGAAGTACTCCCGCGCGGCACGCTTGTCGGCGTCGAACTGGATCTTGCCGTCGGCGTCGTACAGATTCAGCATCGCGTTGAGGGCGTGGTAATCCAATCCCTCGAATCGCGCCTCGGTCTTGAAGTCCACGTCGGTCAGCTCAACTTCCACCATCGTTCCAATCCCTCGTTGACCCGCTCGACATCGTCGGGGGTGCCGAAAACTTCCAGCCGGTACAGGTGCGGCACCCCGCATTTGCGCGCGATGATGTCGCCGGCGAGGCAGAAGGCGTCGCCGAAGTTCGTGTTTCCCGCGGCGATGACACCACGGATGTTGCGTCGGTTCCGCTCCTCGTTGAGGAATCGGATGACCTGCTTGGGGACCGCGCCCTTCTCGACGCCCCGGCCGGCACCCCCACCGTAAGTGGGGGTGACCAGCACGAAGGGTTCGTCGACCTGGAGGGGCGGATCGGTCGGCCGGAGCGGAATACGCACGGCCCGCTTGCCGAGCTTCTCGATGAAACGCGCGGTGTTGCCCGACACGCTCGAGAAGTAGACCAGCAGCGGAGCCTCGGTCGCCGACAAGACAGTGCTCATGACGAAGGTCTGAGAGCCTGTCGCCGGATCAGGCGAGGCGCGAAGCGAGCTCGTCGATCTTGTCGGGACGGAATCCCGACCAGTGGTCCTCGTCGGTGATGACGACGGGTGCCTGCAGGTACCCGAGCGACTTGACCTGCTCGAGCGCCGACGGGTCTTCGGACAGGTCGAGCACGTTGTACTCGATGCCCTTCGAGTCGAGTGCGCGGTAGGTCGCCGTGCACTGGACGCAGGACGGCTTGGTGTAGACCGTGATCGCCATGTCGTTCTCTCTCTCCCCTGGAAAATCTGTGTCCGGCCGGGCAGGGCCAGCCGGGACCTCAATACTACATATGGGGACGGACATCGGAAGGCACCACAAGGGGTAGTAGTTACAGCGATGTGATTTTCCACCGTCTCTCCCCATGTACAACACAGGTTGTCCACGATTTCATCCACAGATCGCACCCCTCCCGGAACCTTGTCGACGGGCGCGATTCCGCGGATTTGGCGGGACCGGTCGATGTCTGTCCACAGGTCGGACGGTAGACGGGGGGTCCGACATTGCACAGACGAGCGAATTCGCCCGAGGGCGTGTCGCGGCGTGTCGCGTCGGTCCCGCACGAGGACGCCTCGGCGCGTGTCGGAGGTCGGCTGTAGCGTTATCCGGTGGCCGGCTACCGCGAACTCCTCCGAACCCCAGGCGTGGGGCGCATCATCGCCGCGCAGTTGACGGCGCGCTTCCCCAACGGCATGACCAGCCTCGCGGTCCTCCTGCACATCGAGCACGTCACCGGTTCCTACGGAGCCGCGGGTCTGGTGCTGGCCGCCACGAGCATCGGCCAGGCCGTCGCGGGCCCGGTCACGAGCCGCTGGATGGGCATCTGGGGCATGCGCCGGGTCCTCACCGTCACGCTCCTCGTGTGCGCGGCCGCGATCACGACCCTCGCGCTCATCGAGATGCCGCTTCCCCTCTACATGGCGCTCGGTCTCATCGCGGGTCTCTCCACTCCCCCGGTGCAGTCGGCCGTGCGCACCATCTACCCCAAGATGGTCAACGCGAAGCGGCTCACCCCGCTCTACTCGCTCGACGCATCCCTTCAAGAGATCATCTGGGTGCTCGCGCCCGTGCTCATCACCCTGGTGGCGACGCAGGTCGGTACCGTCCCGGGTCTGCTCCTCGTCGTGATCATCCTGCTCGGCGGCGGGGCGTGGTTCATCCTCAGCCCCGAGGTCGGCCGCGTGCGCATCCCGCGCAGCCGCCGCGGTCTCGGCCGGGTGCTCGCCAAGCCGCCGGTCATCCTCGCCACCGCGACCGGGTTCCTCCTCATCGGCGCCTGCTCCGCCGTCGAAGCGGGCGTCGTGGCCACCTTCGATCACGGCGGGCTCGAGGCCGGCCTCATCCTCGCCGTCTTCGCCGTCGGCAGCCTCGCCGGCGGGCTGTCGTTCGGCCACATCCCCATCGGCCCCTGGGCCATGGCGCGCCGCTTCGCGATCGTGGCCCTGGGTCTCTCGCTGACCGTCCTCTCGCTCAATGCGTGGTGGATCGGAGCGACCCTCCTCGTCGCCGGAGCCGGCATCGCTCCGGCCCTGGCGGTGATGTTCGCGATGACCTCGGCGAGCGTCCGCTTCAGCGAGACGGCCGAGGCCTACGGCTGGATCGGCACCGGTCAGCTCATCGGCGCCGCCGCGGGCTCGGCGGTCGCGGGGTTCCTGGTCGACGGCGTCGGCCCGACCGGTGCGTACGTCGCCGCCGCGGGCTTCGCGGTGGCCGGCTTCGTCGTCGCCGCGGTGTTCGTGCGCGGCTTCCCCGATCTCCGGCACCGTGATGCGAGCCCCATCCCCGACACCGAGCCGGTCCACACCATCACCTGAGCGGATGCCGGGGTGCTCGGCATCCCGGATCCGAACCGCTCGACCCGCGGGTCAGTGAGTGCGCCGCAGCAGCTCGAGCACCGCGAGCGCGTACGCATCAGCCGGAGCCGGGTGGTCGAACACCAGCGTCGAGCCGCCGATCGAGATCTCGACCTCGTAGGTGTCGGAGAGACGACGCAGAGAGCGGAAGGTCGAGCGCAGCATCTCGCGCAGCTGGGATTCCGAGGGCAGCCAGAGAGCGTCTTCGGTGGCGACGGAGTCAAGCGCCCACTCCGTCGTGCCGTTGAACGCGAGGATCCGACCGGTGGGGTAATCGCGCGGCTCCACCGTCATGTCGCTCACGGTGAAGACATCGGCCTCGAACTCCGGTTCGTCGAGCTGGAAGCGGTCACCGGAGCGCGGATGCCACACCAATCCCGCCTCGCGCAGGGCCTGGGCCAACTCGGTCGAGATCATGGCATCCATTCTGGGGGCGTTCTGTGACGGCCGGTCGCCGGTCGGGCACGTCGACGGAGCAAGATGGATGCCATGTCGACACCCGTGACCCTCCCCCGACTGTCGTGGGGCGACCCGCACGGACCGCAGGCGCTCCTCGCCCACGGACTCGGATCCGATGGTGCGCTCATGTGGCGTTACGGCGTGGCGCTGGCCGATGCCGGGTGGCACGCGGTCGCGGTGGACCTCCGCGGCCACGGTGACGCCCCGCGCACCCTCGACTACCGCCTGTCGTCCTACGCGGCCGATCTGGCGGGCACGGTGCCCGCGCGAGGCGGTGCGTGGGACGCTGTCGTCGGGCACTCGCTCGGCGGTGCGTCGTCGACCCTCGCCTCGGCTCAGCGTCCCGACTGGACCCGCCGGCTCGTGCTCATCGACCCGGCCATCGCCCTGTCGGAGCACGATCGCGAGGTCGTACGCGTGAGCCAGGAGCAGTCGTTCGCCGACCCGAGCATCGACGCCGTGCGCGCGGCGCACCCCGACTGGCATCCGATCGACGTCGAGTTGAAGGCACGGGCAACGCAGCGGGCGAGCCGCTGGGCGGTCGAGCAGACGAGTCTGCAGAACGCCGTGTGGGACGTGCGCTCCGCCGCGGCTGCTCTCACCGTGCCCACGCACGTGGTGGGCGCCGACCCGGCCGTGCACTCGATCTTCACGGGCGCGCTCGCGGCCGAGGTCCTGCGCAATCCGGTCGTCACGATGAGCGTCGTCGAGGGCGCCGGGCACTCCCCTCATCGGGACCGCCCCGAGACGGCGGTCGCGGCGGTGCTCCACGCCCTCCGCTGAGCTCTCATACGCCATTTCCGGCGCGGTGCCAGCCCGGCGCGCAATGTCGGCGGTGCCCAGCAGAATGGATGCCATGACCTCGTTCGACCCGGCTCGGTACCTTCCCGACGACCTGCTCGCACGCATCCGCGAGCGCGCCGTCGTGCACGACCGCGAGAACACCTTCCCGCGCGATGACCTCGACGAGCTCCGGGCGACCGGGTATCTCGGCATCCTGGTGCCGGCCGAGCTCGGTGGGGCGGGCCTGAGCCTCGCCGACGCGTCGCTCCTGCAGCAGCGTCTCGCGGGTGCGGCCCCGGCCACGGCCCTGGCCGTCAACATGCACCTGGTGTGGACGGGAGTCGCCAAAGTGCTGCTCGATCGCGGCATCGACGATCTCGCGTTCGTTCAGCGCGGCGCCGCGGCGGGCGAGGTGTTCGCCTTCGGCATCAGCGAGGCCGGCAACGATCTCGTGCTGTTCGGCAGCGACACCGAGGCGCGCCCCGATGGCGAGGGCGGCTACACGTTCACGGGGACGAAGATCTTCACCTCCCTCTCCCCCGTGTGGAACCACCTCGGTGTGCACGGGCTCGACGAGACCTCGCCCGACGGTCCGAAGATGGTGTTCGCGTTCCTCGACCGCAGCGACGAGATCGTGACCCGTGACGACTGGGACACCCTGGGCATGCGCGGCACGCAGAGTCGCACGACCGAACTCCGAGGGGCCCACGCGCCCGCGGACCGAGTCGTGCGTCGCCTCGACCCGGGCCCGCAGCCCGACCCCCTCGTGTTCGGGATCTTCGCGGTCTTCGAGATCCTGCTCGCGTCGGTCTACACCGGCATCGCGAGGCGTGCACTCGACCTGGCCGTCGAGGCCGCGACCTCGCGACGGTCGAAGAAGACGGGCACGACGTACGCCAACGACCCCGACATCCGGTGGCGCATCGCCGAGATGGCACTCGCGTACGACGCGCTCCCGCCGCAGCTGGCCGAGCTCGCCTCCGACGTGGACACCCTGACCGATCACGGTGGTCGGTGGTTCACGCTGCTCTCCGGCGTGAAGTACCGCGCCGTCGCGATGGCGAAGGCGGTCGTCGACGACGCGATCCTCGTCGGCGGCGGTTCGGCGTACTTCTCGCGCAACGAACTCAGCCGCATGTACCGCGACGTGCTCGCCGGCATGTTCCACCCCTCCGATTCCGAGTCCGCACACGCGACCGCCGCGGCGGCGTGGCTCGGCCCGGTGGCCGACTGATGCCGCGCACACCCACCCGGGCGCTGAGCCCGGCCGATCAGGAGCGTCGCCGCGCCCTGCGCGTGATGAAGGGTGTGGCGCTCGGCGCGCTCATCGCGATGGCCATCGTCTTCGCCGTCTCGTTCTCGCTCCAGCGCGAGGTCGAGTGGTTGCAGTACGTCCGCGCCGCGGCCGAGGGCGGAATGGTCGGCGCCCTCGCCGACTGGTTCGCGGTCACCGCGCTCTTCCGGCACCCGCTCGGGCTGCCGATCCCGCACACGGCGATCATCCCGCGCCGGAAAGACGAGATCGGGCGGCAGTTGGGCGAGTTCGTCGAGACGAACTTCCTCGAGGGCGATGTCGTGCGGACCAAGCTCGAGTCGACCCCCCTGTCGGCTCGGGCCGGGGCCTGGCTCGCCGATCCCGCACACGCCGATCGCGTCGCGGCCGAGGGGGCGACGCTCGCTACGAGCATCCTCACCGCGCTCAGCGACGACGACGTGCAGGGCCTGATCGAAGACCTGGCCCGCGAGCACCTGCTCTCCCCCGACTGGGGTCCTTCCATCGGCGGCTGGCTCGAACGCGTCGTCGGCTCGGGCGCCCATCACGGCGCCGTCGATCTGGCCCTCGACAACATCGCGGTCTGGCTCGGGAACAACCGCGACACGTTCCAGGGACTCGTCTCACGACGGCTTCCGTCGTGGGTTCCCGGCATGGCGGCCCGTCTCGTCGACGACACCGTCTACCGCGAGGCCGTGCAATTCGTCGACGCCGTTCGGACCGATCCGAACCACCAGGCGCGGGGGGCGATCGACGGGTACCTCGGTCGCCTCGCCGACAGCCTGCAGCACGACCCCGCGACGATGGTCCGCCTCGAAGAAGCCAAGGCCGCGGTGTTCGACAGTCCGCGCGTACGCCAGTTGGCGGCCGACGCCTGGAACACGGCCAAGGCCGGACTGCTGCGGTCGCTCGCAGACCCCGAGAGCGCTCTGCGCCGCCGCGCCGCCGCGGCCCTCGCCGAGGTCGGCGGCCGTCTGCAACGCGATGAAGCCCTGCAGAAGCGCGTGGACGGATGGGTCACCGACGCGGCGGTCTTCGTCGTCGGACGCTACCGCCATGACATCGCCTCGATCATCACCGACACCGTCGAGCGCTGGGACGCCGAAGAGACCACCGAGAAGATCGAACTCATGGTCGGCCGCGACCTGCAGTACATCCGCCTGAACGGAACGATCGTCGGTGCCCTGGCGGGCCTGGTCATCTTCACCGTCGCGCACCTCGTGTGGGGATCATGACGGTTCGCGCAAGACCTGGCCGAAACGTCGCACATCTCGCCGCCCCGCGCGGCCGGCACGTGAGTAGCGTTGTGCGCGTGAGCGACGGTTCGGGCACGGAGTCCCTCTTCACGTACGGGACGCTTCAGCTGCCCGACGTGCAGCTCGACACCTTCGGCCACCGCGTCGACGGCGACGACGACGCCCTCGCGGGGTACCGGCTCGACTGGACCGATATCTCCGACGCACACGTCGCCGCGCTCTCGGGTCTCGACCGGCACCCGATCCTCCGCCGCACGGACGACCCTCGCGACCGCGTGTTCGGTCGCGTGCTGCGCCTGACGCCCGATGAACTCGACGCCGCCGACGAGTACGACGTGTCGCTTTACCGCCGCGCCTCGGTCGTTCTCGTCAGCGGCATCCGCGCCTGGGTGTACGTGGCCACATGAGAGCCCTCTCCCTCGCTGTCGAGGCGTCCTACCTCTCGATCACCCCCGGATACCGCGCGATGGGCATCGACGGACTGGTCGCCCGGGACTCTAGCGCGCCCGTGCGCCGGTGTGCTCCGGTTCCGAGCGTCGCGAACGCCGACCTCATCGAGGCACATACCGCCGCGGGCGCCCCCGCAGCTCGCACAGCGCGACCGGCCGCGCAGTGCGTTCCCCAGCCCCCGGCAGGATTGGCGAAAAGACGATGATTCAACTCATCCTCGCGCGGCACGCGAAATCGGACTGGACCGAAGACGGCCTCGACGATCACGACCGCCCGCTCAACACCCGCGGCGTCCGCGACGCTCCGGCGATGGCCCGGACCGTCGTGAGAAAAGGCGTTCGACCCGAGGTGATCCTCTCCAGCACGGCGCGTCGCGCCCGACAGACGGCTGAAGCATTCGCCCGAGCATTCGACGCACGGGTCATCGAGCAGGCGGAACTCTACCTGGCCGAGCCCGCACAGATCCTCGCCGCCGCGCGTGGCGCCGGCGTGGACGAGGTGATGGTCGTGGCCCACGATCCCGGAATGAGCGCGCTCGTGTCGCGGCTCGCCGATCGCGACGAACGGATGGTGACGTGCGCCGTGGCCATCTTCACGTGGCACGACGGCACGTGGGACGACGTCGACGCCACCCCTCCCGACGAGTTCGAACTGCTCACCCCGTAGGTCCGTCCGAGGGCTCCCGACGGCTCTGCCCGCGAGAGGCGGCGGCCCGCGCGGCATCGGCGACCGCTCCCGAGGCGACCAGATCGGTCACCGCCTCGATCTCGGGCGAGACGAAGCGGTCGGGGCCAGGGCCCTGCACGTGCTCCCGGACGAGAGCACGGACGGCTCCGGTGGCCGCCGTCGGCTGAAGCGGAGCGCGAAGATCGAGGGCCCGGCATCCGGTCAGCACTTCGATCGCCAGCACCCGAGCGAGCCCGTCGATGGCGCGGCGCAGCTTGCGGGCCCCGGCCCACCCCATCGAGACGTGGTCCTCCTGCATGGCGCTCGACGGGATCGAGTCGACGGAGGCGGGGGCGGCGAGGCGCTTGAGCTCCGACACGATGCCGGCCGCGGCGTACTGGGCGATCATCAGCCCCGAGTCCACTCCGACCTCGTCGGCGAGGAAAGGCGGCAGACCGTTGCTGCGCGAGACGTCGAGAGCGCGATCGGTGCGCCGCTCCGACATCGAGGCGACGTCGGCCACCGCGATCGCCAGGAAGTCGAGCACGTAGGCGACGGGGGCGCCGTGGAAGTTGCCGTTGGACTCGACGCGTCCGTCGACCGTGACGACGGGATTGTCGACGGCGGAGGCCAGCTCGCGTTCGGCGATCAGGGCGGCGTGCGTCATCGTGTCGCGCGCGGCACCGTGCACCTGCGGGGCGCAGCGCAGCGAGTAGGCGTCCTGCACGCGCGTGCACTCGGGGCCGCGGTGGCTCGCGACGATCGGCGAATCGGCGAGGAACGCTCGCAGGTTCGCCGCCGAGTCGGCCTGGCCGAGCTGCGGACGCAACGCCATGAGGTCGGCGGCGAACACGGCATCCGTCCCCAGCTGCGATTCGATCGAGATCGCGGCCGAGACGTCGGCCGTCGTCAACAGCATCTCGAGGTCGTCAAGCGCGAGCAGCAGCATGCCGAGCATGCCGTCGGTGCCGTTGATGAGGGCGAGGCCCTCTTTCTCGCGCAGGGCGACGGGGGCGATGTGCGCCGCAGCGAGCGCGTCGGCGGCTGCCCGAAGCTCCCCGGACGCATCGCGCACCTCGCCCTCACCCATGACGGCCAGGGCGACGTGCGAGAGCGGAGCCAGATCGCCCGAGCAGCCGAGCGAGCCGTACTCGCGCACGACCGGGGTGATCCCCGCATTCAGCAGGGCGGCGTAGGTCTCGACGACGACGGGGCGGACGCCGGTGCGCCCGGTGGCGAGGGTCTGCAAGCGCAGCAGCATGAGGGCGCGGATCACCTCGCGCTCGACCTCGGCGCCGGTTCCGGCGGCGTGCGAGCGGATGAGGCTCGCCTGCAGCTGCGCCCGGCGGTCCTCGGCGATGAAGGTCGTCGCGAGGGCGCCGAAGCCCGTCGAGATGCCGTAGTGCGGCTGCGGGTCGTCGGCGAGCCCCTCGATGAGCGCCCGTGTGTCGGCCACCCGCTGCAGAGCGTCGGCGTCCACGTCGACCCGGGCATCGTGGCGGGCGACGTCGACGACCTCGCGCGGGGTGAGGGGGCTGGCTCCGACGGTGACGCGTGCGTTCATACGCCGATTCCATCGCCTCGGGCGATACGGAATGCGGGGGATCTGGCATCCTGTGTCTGTCATGCCAGACAAACCCCGCCCTCAAGTCCCCGCCGCCGACCAGACGTTGCGGATCCTCTCGCTGCTCGCGCGGCAACCGGGGCCGATGGCCGCGCAGTCGATGGCGACCGCGCTCGGGATCCCCCGTTCCAGCACCTACCACCTGCTCGCGACTCTCGAGCAGCACGGCTACGTCGTGCACCTTCCGGGCGACCGGCGCTGGGGCCTGGGGACGGCGGCTTTCGAGCTCGGCGGCGGTTACGCCCGGCAACAGCCGCTCGCCCGCCTCGGTCGGCCGCTGCTCGCGGGGCTGTCGGACCGCGTCGGCGAATCGGCGCACCTCGCCGTGCTGGCCGGGCGAGACGTGCTCTATATCGTCGAGGAACGCGCCCCGCGCCGCCCCGCGCTCGTGACCGATGTGGGCGTCCGCCTCCCCGCGCACCTCACCGCGACGGGCCGGGCCATGCTCGCCGCGCTCCCCCGCGAGCAGGTTCGGGCACTGTTCCCGGATGCCACCGCCCTCACGCTGCGCCACGACGCGGGCCCCGCCACGCCGCGTGACCTGCGCGAGCTGCTCCGCGAGGTTCGGGCAGCGGGTCACGCGAGCGAGGACGGCGAGATCACCCCCGGATTCCGCTCCGTCGCCGCCGCGGTGCTCGATCACGCCGGGTGGCCCGCCGCGGCCGTGGCGATCACGTGGCCCGCCGACGGGGCCGAGCGTGATGCGAAAGCACTGGCGTCCGCGGCATCCGCGACTGCCGCCGAACTCGCCCGACGCATCGGCCACCCCGCCTAGTCGCGCGCCGCTCAGTACCGGGCAGGACCGTGGCGCCTCAGCGCACCACCAGCCGCGGCTCCACGAGCACGTGGGCGGCCCCGGCCGTCGCGGCGCGCGGCGCGACGACCGTGCCGTTCTCGCCCATGAGCAGATCGAGGGCGCCGGATGCCACCCTCTCGGGCAACTGCTCCACGCTCGAGAGCCCGAGCGCTTCGACGGCGGGGGTGTTGTCGAAACCGATCACGGCGACATCGGGGCGACCAGCCAAGGTCACGGCGAGATGCGCGCCGATCGCGAGCGAATCACTCGCGCAGACGATGCCGCGCACGCCGGGATCGGCCGCCAGGCCCGCTGTGACCACGTCGCGCGCGGCGGCGACGTTCTCTTCGACGACCCATCGCGGCCCCGAAGCTGAGCTCTCGCGCCAGCCGCGCTCACGATCGTCACCCGTGCCCGAGCCGGAGGGCCACCCGAGGAACGCGATGCGCGGTACGCCCCGCTCCTGCAGGTGTATCGTCGCCGCGCGAGTTCCCGCGGCCCCGTCGACATCGACCCACAGATGCGCGGGCGCCTCGACGTCGTTCTCGCCCCACGGGCGACCGAACGAGACGAACGGCAGCCCGCGGTCCACGAGCCAGCCGGTGCGGGGGTCGCCGTGGAAGGTTCCGGTCACCACCACGGCATCCACCTCTCCCCCCTCGAGAAGGTCGCCGAGGCGGGCGATCTCTTCTTCGGGCGTGCGCGCGGCGTAGAGCAAGACGCGCATGTCACGTTCTCCCGCACGTTCGGTGAGGGCGTGCACGAAGCGGTCCAGGACGACGCCTGAGATACCACCGGCGTAGGGATCGAGATGGATGCCGATGGTCGAGCTGCGTCGCGTGCGAAGCCGACGGGCGGCGGCGTGCGGCCGATAGCCGAGCTCGGCGATCGCCGCCTCGACCCTCAGGCGCGTCGCTTCGCGGACGATATCCGGCGTGTTGACGACGTTCGAGACGGTCTGCCGGGAGACCCCCGCGACACGCGCGACGTCGTCGACGGTGGGCGCCTTCGCCATGTCTGCCCTCCCCCTCAGTCCGCTCCGGAGAGATCCGACCGGGCCGCCACGAGTCCGGCCAGATCGTCAGCCTAGGACGCCGGGCACCCTCTTGACAGCCAGGCCCGCCGTTCTTTACCGTTGTCAAACCGTCATTTGAACGTTCAAAAGATGGCCCTCCGAGCACCTGCGGAGGGGTCGCATGCCTCATCGAAGGAGAGAGACAATGACACGGCACACCCCCAACCGCCGGGCGCGAACCTGGCTCGGAGCCGGCGCACTGCTGACCACCGGCGCCCTGGCCCTGACGGCCTGCGGGTCGGGCTTCGACGACACCCCCGGCGAAGGTCAGGCCTCCGGCGGCGGCACGCTCAGGCTCCTCATCGGCTCGTCGGGCGACGCCGAGACGAAGGCCGTCACCGACGCCGTCGCCGCCTGGAGCGAGCAGTCGGGCGTGCAGGCCGAGGTCCAGACCGCCAACGACCTCCCCCAGCAACTCTCTCAGGGCTTCGCGGCCGGGTCTCCGCCCGACCTCTTCTACCTCGCCCCCGAGGCCCTCGCCGGCTACGCCGCAAACGGCTCGATCGCCGCCTACGGCGACGACCTGGCGAACAAGGACGATTTCTATCCATCGCTCGTCGACAACTTCACCGTCGACGGGAAGTTCTACTGCGCACCCAAGGATTTCTCGACCCTGGCCCTCATCATCAACACCGACCTCTGGTCGGCGGCAGGGCTGACGGATGCCGATGTCCCCACGACCTGGGACCAGTTGGCATCCGTCGCCCAGAAGCTCACCACCGACGGCCGCGTGGGCCTGGCGTTCGGCGCCGAGTACCAGCGCATCGGAGCCTTCATGGCCGAGGCCGGCGGCGGACTCGTCACCGACGGCAAGGCCACGGCGGACAGCTCCGCGAACGTCGAGGCGCTGAATTACGTCAAGACGCACCTGAATGACGGCACGTTCGCGTTCGCGTCCGACGTGGGCGCCGGGTGGGGCGGCGAGGCGTTCGGCACCCAGAAGGCCGCGATGGTCATCGAAGGCAACTGGATCACCGGCGCCATGTCGGCCGATTACCCGGGCGTGAAGTATCAGGTCGCCGAACTGCCCGCGGGTCCCGGTGGCAAGGGCACGCTGCAGTTCACCAACTGCTGGGGCATGGCCGCCGACAGCGGCAACCAGGATCAGGCGCGCTCGCTCGTCGAGTACTTGACCTCCACCGACCAGCAGCTGGCGTTCTCGAAAGCCTTCGGCCCGATGCCCTCGATCCAGTCGGCCGCCGACGCGTGGAGCGCGGCGAACCCCGACCTCACGGCGTTCCTCTCCGGTGCCGAGAACGCGCAGTTCCCGCCGAACATGGCCGGCGCCGCCGACGTCATCACCGACTTCAACGCCCAGCTGGAGTCGCTGAAGACGGGTGACCCGCAGGCGCTGCTGCAGACGGCGCAATCCAACCTCGAGGCCATCACGAAGTAGCCATGAGTGCTCTCACCTCAGCGCCGCGTCGCGCCGGATCCTCCTCCCCGGGAATCCGGCGCGGCGAGGCCGCCGCCGGCTGGCTGTTCACCGCCCCCGTGCTGATCATCCTGGGCGTGTTCCTGCTCGTCCCCGTGCTCATGGCGCTGTGGGTGAGCTTCTCTGACTGGACCGGGCGCGGCAGCCCCTTCTCGCCCAACGTCGGCTTCGTCGGTCTCGACAACTACGCCGCCGTCACCACAGGCGGCGGTCTCGCCGAGCGCGACTTCGGCACGGCGCTGCGCAACAACGCCTGGTACGTGCTGCTGGTCGTCCCCCTTCAGACGGCACTGTCACTGTTTCTCGCGGTGCTGGTCAACCGCGCGATCCTCCGCGGCCGGGGGCTCTTCCGCACGGCCTTCTACTTCCCCTCGGTCACGAGCTCGGTGGCCATCACCGTGCTGTGGCTCTTCCTCTTCTCGGCATCCGGAGCCGTCAACGAAGTACTGTCGTGGCTCGGCATCAATGGACCGAACTGGTTCAGCGATCCCTCGGGCGTCGTGCACAACCTGCTCGGCGCCGTGGGGGTGACCAGCGGCCCCGCGTTTCTGACCGGTAATACGCTGCTCGGCGTCTCGTGGTGGGACTGGCTCGCCGGTCCGTCTGTCGCGATGTCGGCGTTCATCCTCATGGCGGTCTTCACCACCTCGGGCACGTTCATGCTGTTGTTCATCGCGGGCCTGCAGAACATCGGTGCCGATGTGCAGGAGGCCGCCATGATGGACGGCGCGAACGGCTGGCAGCGGTTCTGGCGCGTCACCCTTCCGCAGCTCAAGCCCGTGCTGTTCACGGTGCTGACCCTCGGCCTCATCGGCACCTGGCAGGTGTTCGACCAGATCTACACGGGCACCCAGGGCGGCCCGGGCAAGACGACACTCACCCCCGCCTACCTCAGCTACTCCTCGGCGTTCCTGTCGCAGCAGTGGGGCCAGGGTGCGGCCATCGCTTTCGTGCTGTTCGTGATCATCGTGGCGCTGACGATCCTGCAGCGGTTCGTGCTGCGCGATCGTCCCGTGTCGAAGCGGCGCCTCCGCCAATACGACGTGCACACGAAAGCAGCTCGACGATGACCGCGACCGCATCCCCACAGACCACGGTCCTCGCCGAACAGCGCCTCGGCGGACCCGAGAAGCCGACGAAGCACCGCATGTCGCGCAAAGCCCTCGGCTGGCAGATCGGCCTCTACGCCCTTCTGGTCGTGCTCGCCGTCATCTACATCTACCCCTTCCTCGTACAGGTGGCGACGTCGTTCAAGACGGATGCCTCGGCGGCGGCCGACCCGATCTCGCTCGCGCCGCAGCCTTTCACGTGGGCGGCGTACGAACGGTTGTTCCTCAACTCCGACTTCCCTGTATGGTTCGGCAACTCCGTCGTGGTCACCGTCTTCGTCACCGCGGGGCGCGTGTTCTTCAATTCGCTCGCCGGATACGCGCTCGCGCGGCTGCAGTTTCGGGGGCGCGGTCTCGTCTTCGCCGGACTCATCGCGGTCATGGCTGTTCCTACCGTCGTGCTGCTCATCCCGAAGTTCCTCGTGATCAACCAGCTCGGCATCTACGACTCCTACGCCGGCATGATCCTCCCGCTGCTCGTTGATGCCGCGGGCGTCTTCATCATGAAGAACTTCTTCGAGTCGATCCCACCGTCCGTCGAGGAGCAAGCGCGCATCGACGGGGCGGGGACCTTTCGCATCTTCTGGTCGGTCGTCCTTCCGATGGCTCGACCCGCGCTCATCACGATCGTCATCCTGTCGTTCCAGGGATCGTGGAACGAGCTGAGCCACTTCGTCATCTCCACCCAGTCCCCCGAGCTGACCACCCTGACCAAGGGCGTGGCCTCTCTGGCCAGCGGGCAGCTCAGCCAGGGCAGCCAATTCCCCCTCAAACTCGCGGCCGCGGCCATCATGACGATTCCCGTCGCCGTGGTGTTCTTCATCTTCCAGCGCCGCATCATGAACGCCAGCGAAGGAGCCGTCAAAGAATGACCACCGCCCCCACGACCACCCCGCCCGCCGCAACCGCCGTCGCCCCGGCTGCTCTGCAACCGCTGCTGAACGACGCCCTGATCGTGCTGCGCGCCCCGACCCAGGTCTGGTCCGACACCACGGGCGACATCGGCTCCGCTGCCGTGCACGGGGTCTACCACGGCGACGTGCGGCACGTCCGGGCACTGACCGTGTCGTGCGACGATTCCACGATCGAGTGGATCTCGACCGCTCCCGACGGAGCGTCGCGCGTGGTCTTCGGCGGGCTCCTGCGCGGGATCGACGACACGACCCCCGACCCCAAGGTGCGGCTTCTGCGCGATCGGCGGGTTGCCGACGGCGTCGTCAGCGAGTCGTGGACCCTGCGCTCGCGTCTCGACCGGCCCGTTCGCGCCGCATTGCGTCTGCGGGTCGAGCCCGAGTTCGCGCATTTGCACGAGGTGAAGTCCGGTCACGCGCTCGCTCGCAGCACCGACGTGACGGTCGACGGTGGTGGCGCGCGCGTCAACGCCGGCGCTCTGGGGCTCGAACTGATCGCTCCCGGGGCCCGGGTGGCATCCGGCGTCGACGGCGTGGTCGCCGTCTGGAGCGTCGAGGTGCCCGCGTTCGGCGAGGTCGAGATCGGCTGGTCGCTCAGGCTGCGCGATGACACCCTCGTTGTGGACTCCGCCACCGCGCCCGCCCGGTGGGATGCCGCGGGCGTCGCCGCCGGAGCTCCCGACGCGCGCCTGTCCCGGTGGCTGCGGACGGCCCTCGACGATCTGGACGCCCTGCGTCTGGCGCTTCCCGACCACCCGCTCGATGAATTCTTCGCCGCCGGGGCACCGTGGTTCTTCACCCTGTTCGGACGCGACTCCATCTGGGCCGCGCGCCTCACCCTGCCGGTGGACCGTGAGATCGCGGCATCCACCCTCCGCGTGCTCGCGCGCCTGCAGGGGACTGATGACGACGCACAGACGGCGCAGGAGCCCGGCAAGATCCTGCACGAACTGCGTGCTTCCGCGCTCGAGATGCCGGGTGAGGGGATCGTGCTGCCCCCGAAGTACTACGGCAGCGTCGACTCCACTCCGCTGTGGATCTGTCTGCTGGCCGATGCCCACCGTGCCGGCATGCCCGACGGCGAGGTGCGCGAGCTGCTGCCCGCGCTCCGCCGGGCGCTCGGCTGGATCCGCGACTACGGCGACAGCGACGGCGACGGCTTCCTCGACTACATCGACCGGCTCGGCACGGGCCTGTCGAATCAGGGGTGGAAAGACTCCGGCGACTCGGTCCAATGGCGCGACGGCAGCCTCGCCGAGGGACCGATCGCCCTCTGCGAGGTGCAGGCCTACGCCTATGAGGCCGCTCTCGCCGGCGCCGACCTGCTCGAGCGTTTCGGAGACACCACCGATGCCGACGACATCTCGTTCTGGCGCGTCTGGGCTGCCGATCTCAAGACGCGTTTCGCCTCGACGTACTGGGTCGAGACGCCCGAGGGACGGTATCCGGCGATCGCGCTCGACCGCGACAAGCGCCCCGTCGACTCCCTCACCAGCAACATCGGGCATCTTCTCGGCACCGGCATCCTCTCCTCCGACGAAGAGGTGCACGTCGCCTCGCTGCTGCTCGGTGAGACCATGTCGAGCGGTTTCGGCATCCGCACATTGTCGACGGACGCCGCGGGGTATTGGCCCCTGTCCTACCACGGGGGCAGTGTCTGGGTGCACGACACCGCGATCGCGGCGCACGGCATGCTGCGCGCGGGACTCGTCGAGTCGGCGCGGGCGGTGGTGGAGGGGCTGCTGGATGCCGCCGAGGGCTTCGGGTACCGCGTTCCCGAGCTGCACGCCGGCGATCCGCGGTCACACTCGTCCGTGCCGACGCCCTACCCGGCCGCGTGCCGGCCCCAGGCGTGGTCGGCAGCCGCCGCGGTGGTGTGCCTGACCGCGCTCGCGCCCGCCCCCGGGGAGTGAGCCCGCCGGGCGGTGGTGGCCCGAGCGCCACCGCCCGGCGCCCCCTCCGCGGTGGGGCGCCAGAAGTGGCCCCGGGCCACCCCCGTGGCTTTGGGTCCACAGCCGACCGCCGCGCGACCTCACGCCACCCGCGTGACCGTACCGCCGGTCAGCCGCACGAGCTCGGCGAACGTCAACGGGAACACGGTGTGCGGGGTGCCGCCCGCGGCCCAGATCTCGGGAAAAGCGGCGAGATCCTCGTCGACGACCGTGGTCAGTGGTTGCGGGTGCCCGGTGGGGGCCACTCCCCCGATGGGCTGCCCGGTGGCGGTCAACACCTGATCGGGGGTGGCACGATGGATGCCGCTGCGTCCGAGCCGCTCGGCCAGAGCCGTCGTGTCGACGCGGTGTGCGCCGCTGGTCATGACGAGCAGGGGTTCGTCGTCACTCCAGAACACAAGGCTGTTCGCGATGGCCCCGACGTCCACCCCCAGGGCGGCGGCCGCGAGAGCCGCGGTGGATGCGGCATCGGGGAGTACGACGATCTGACCGTCGATTTCCGCGGCCTGCAGGGACGCGGCGACGAGACGACTGCGGGTGGGGAGGGCGTCGGACATGCCGCCCAGCCTAGGTCCGTCTGCGTGTCCCCCGCCCCCGCCCGCCGTCACACGATCCGCTCGAGGTCGTATGGTGTGGCGCCGTCCGGGCTCCCCGTCGCTGCACTCGCATCCGACCGCCTCACCCGTCAGAATGGATGCCGGATGTCGCAACGCCGCGGCCTCCGAGAAGCGCTGCCCACAAGGCGGCCGACGACAAGGAACGCGATGACCAACGCTCTGCCCCTGCCCGAATTCACGCACGAACGCGTGGAGGTGATCACGGGGCGACGCAGCGGTCTGCTCGTCGCCGTGGCTCTGCACTCCTCCGTGCTCGGTCCCGCACTCGGCGGTGCGCGCCTGTGGACGTACCCCTCGTGGACCGACGCGCTCGGCGACGCGCTGCGCCTCTCGGCGGCGATGACGCTCAAGAACGCCGCCGCCGGTCTCGACGCGGGAGGCGGCAAGTCCGTGATCGGTCTTCCCGAGGGCACGGTGCTCGACCCCGACCGGCGGCGAGCCGCCTTCCTCGACCTCGGCGATGCCGTCGACAGCCTCGGGGGTCTCTACCGCACGGCCGAAGACGTGGGCTCGACAACCGACGACATGCTCGTCGTCAGCGAGCGCACTCCGCACGTCGTCGGTCTGCCCGACGCCGTCGGCGGCTCGGGCGAGCCCGCGGGCCCCACGAGCCTCGGCGTCTACGCCTCTCTCGTCGCGACCCTCGAGCGCGCCGTCGGCACGGGCGACGTCGCCGGTCGTCGCATCACGATCGCCGGCCTCGGACAGGTCGGTGGGCGTCTCGCCGAGCGCCTGGCCGCCGAGAACGCCGTTCTCACCGTCACCGACGTGAACCCCGCCAAGCGCGCCCTCGCCGTCGAACTCGGCGCGGCCTGGGTCGAGCCGAGCGAGGCGCATCTCATCCCCGCCGACGTCTTCGTCCCCGCGGGCATCGGCGGCGTCCTCACCGACGAGGTCATCGACGCACTCGACGCGCGTGCCGTATGCGGTCCCGCCAACAACCCGCTCGCCGATCGCTCCGGTGCCGACCGACTCGCGGCGCGCGGGATCCTCTACGCCCCCGACTTCGTCGTCAACGCCGGAGGTGTCATCTATCTCGACCTGGTGGCCAAGGAGCGCGGCAGCATCGACGAGATCATGGCGCGGGTCGCCGAGATCGGCGACACCGTCCGCCGCGTCTTCGACGAAGCCGCGACCCGCGGGGTGACCCCCCTCGCCGCAGCCGAGGGGCTCGCCGCCGAGCGACTCGCCGCGGGAACGGGCCGCGCCGCGCTCGTCTAGATCACCGGCCGAACGAAAAAGAACCGGATGCCACCCGAGCGGGGGGCATCCGGTTCTTTCTCGTCAAAGGGTCAGTGAGCGGCGTCGTAGGCCGTGAGAACGGAGGCGGAAATGCGTCCTCGATCATTGATCGGAAACCCATTCTTCTGAGCCCACGCTCGCACGTCGACCAGGTCGCGGGTCGGAATGGCGCGCCCTCGCGGAGTGCGTCGAGGGAGGGTCGAAGAAGACCCGATCGATCGGGCGGCGGAAATGAACGGCCGAAAAGCGTTGCGGAGCTTCTCGGCGTTTTCGGCAGACAGATCGATTTCGTAGGAACGGCCTTCCACGGAGAAGGTCAGAGTCGTTCCGTCTTCGATGACCGATCCATCGAGATCGTCGATCGTCTGGGTGATGTGCTTTTTCGCCATGCCGCGACCATATGCCGCCGACGAGGCGCATTCCGGGCCACGCTTCCAAAATTCACCCGTCAGCTCGCCCGCTTTCACCGGCCCCGGCCGCCGAGGGAGCCTTCCGCATTCCTCCGCGGTTTCCGCGCGTCTACGGACGACGGGGGCGGCCGAACCGACATCCTCTCGGCCGGTGCTTTCGCGAGCGGCCGAGAGGATAAGAGGGAGAGGTCAGGAATTGGCCTCGGTGTACGCGTCGAGAATCGTGGCGGGAACCCGACCACGGTCGCTGACGGTGTGTCCGTTCGCGCGCGCCCATTCCCGAACGGCGCCGAGATCGACGTCGTTCGAACGACGGGCCGCCCGCGGCCGACGCGCGGCCGAATTGCCTCGGGACACCGAACGAGCGGCATCCACGAACGGGGCGATCGCCGAGTAGAACTTGTCGGCATTGCGGTCGGAGAGGTCGATCTCGTAAGCGCGACCTTCGACGGAGAAGGTGATCTGCTTTCCTTGTCCGTCTTCGAGAACGGAGCCGTCGAGGTCGTCGACGAGGTGCGTGATGTGCTTCATAGCCATAATACGAAAAACCTTACACCCGCATTCGATGAATTTCCCGCATAAGTCGATTCTGGTAAAGGCGCGCTCGTCCAGCCCCCCGAACGGATAGGCACGGCGCCCGTCGGGGGACTATCCTCCACGGGTGGTGTTCGCTCCCAGGACATCACTCGAGACAGAGGAAGCGTCGCGTGAGCCTTTTCCGTACCAAGTCGGTGGAGCAATCCATCGCCGACACCGATGAGCCGGAGTTCCGCCTCAAGAAGTCCCTCAGTGCTGTCGATCTGACCGTCTTCGGCGTCGGCGTCGTGATCGGCGCGGGCATCTTCACCCTGACCGGTCGAGCCGCCCATGACGTCGCCGGCCCCGCCGTGGTGATCAGCTTCATCGTCGCCGCGATCGCGTGCGGTCTGGCAGCCATGTGTTACGCCGAATTCGCTTCGACCGTCCCCGTTTCGGGGTCGGCGTACACCTTCTCCTATGCCTCTCTCGGTGAGCTCTTCGCCTGGATCATCGGCTGGGACCTCATTCTCGAGATGTTCCTCGGCGCGAGTGTCGTCGCCCAGGGATGGAGTGCTTATCTCGGCACCTTCCTCCAGCAACTGGGGATCGTCCTTCCACCGGAGATCTCCTACGGCGGTGTCGTCGATCTCCCGGCGATTCTGCTCGTCCTGGTGCTCGGTGGTCTGATGACCCTCGGCATCAAGGAGTCCCTGCGGGTGAACCTCGTTCTCGTGGCCGTGAAGCTCTTCATCGTGCTCTTCGTCATCATCGCGGGCATCATGTTCATCAACCCGGCCAACTACAGCCCCTTCGTGCCGGACTCCGTGCCGACCGAGTCGGCGTCGGGTCTCACCCAGCCGCTCCTGCAGTTCCTGTCGGGCCTGCAGCCCGCCACCTTCGGTGTCGGCGGCATCCTGGCCGGTGCAGCCCTGGTGTTCTTCGCCTACATCGGCTTCGACGTCGTGGCGACCACGGCAGAAGAGACCAAGCGCCCCCAGCGCGACCTGCCGATCGGCATCATCGCCTCGCTCATCATCTGCACGATCCTGTACTGCGCCGTGGCGATCGTCGTCACGGGCATGGTGCCCTACTCCGAACTGAACCCCTCGGCAGCCCTCGCCAACGCTTTCGCGTTCCACGGTCAGACGTGGATGGCCACCGTCATCGCCGCGGGCGCCGTCGCCGGTCTGACGACCGTGGTGCTGACCCTGATGATCGGCGCGACCCGCATCATCTTCGCCATGTCGCGGGACCGCCTGCTCCCCGGGGCGCTCGCGAAAGTGCACCCACGCTTCCGCACCCCGTGGGTCATCTCGATCCTCGTCACCGTGATCGTCGCGATCGTGGCCGGCGTCACGCCCATCGGCGTGCTGGAAGAGATGGTCAACATCGGAACGCTCTCCGCGTTCGTGCTCGTGTCGATCGGCGTGATCGTGCTGCGCCGCAAACGCCCCGACCTCAAGCGCGGTTTCCGCGTGCCGTGGAGCCCCGTGCTGCCGATCCTGTCGGCACTGATCTGCACGTACCTCATGCTCAACCTCTCGGTCGAGACCTGGCTGCGGTTCCTCATCTGGCTGGCCCTGGGCTTCGCGATCTATTTCGCGTACTCGCGCAGCCACGCCCGCGTGGGCACGGGCGCCTCGCTCGACCCGACGAAGCCGAACGTGGTCTCTCCACCGAAGGAATGACCCGAGCAGGCACCGGATGCCACGCCCCGTCGTTCTCAGGACGCTCGGGGCGTGGCATCCGTCGTTTCACCGCGAGGCGAAGCGCTGTGAGCCGAGGACGCCGAGCAGACGGATCTTCTCCTCCGCCGCGCTGCGCGGCTGCGGGGTGAGCACGAGCAGGGCCTGTGCGCGATCCTCGGTGAAGAGCACCTGGCAGTCGACCTCGATCTCCCCCAGCTCGGGGTGCACGAGCACCTTGTGGTCGGCGAAACGCTGCGCGACCTCCTGCCGCTCCCACAGCGACCGGAATTCCTCGCTGCGGCGTTGCAGTTCGGCGACGAGCTCGCCGGCAGTGGACGCGGGCCCCAGCACGCCGTACGCCGCGCGCACCCCGGCGACGATGGCGCGACTCTGCCTCTCGCGGTCGTGAGCGGGGTACTTCCGGCGCTCGTCGCCGGGGCGCGTGAACCACCGCCACGCTTCGAAGCGGTCCCAGCCGCGGGCGCCGGCGTGGTCTCCGAGCAGTGCCGCCGCCAGAGGGTTCTGCAGCAACGTCTCACCCAGGTGCGAGATGACCAGGGCGGGCGTGTCGTCGAGGCGCGCGAACACGCGCTGCAACGCCGGCACCACATGGTCGGCGCGGCCGAGACGATCGGGCACCGCGTGGCCGGCGAGACGGAAGAGGTAATCGCGCTCGTCGATGCCGAGGCGCAGGGCGCGGGCGAGGGCCGCGAGCATCTGGGTGCTCGGTTGCGGTCCCCGCGCCTGCTCGAGGCGCGTGTAGTAGTCGGTCGACATCGTGGCCGCCTGCGCGACCTCCTCACGACGCAATCCGGCGGTGCGGCGACGGGCGCCGGACACGAGACCGATGTCCTCCGGCCGCAGCGCCTCACGCCGCGCCCGCAGGAACTCCGCCACCCCCGTGCGATTCATGACCTCATCCTCGCGCGTCGAGCCGTCGGCATCCAGGGATCGACGATCCCCCGATCGACGGGGCCTGGATGCCGTGCGCGCGGCAACGAAGACTGGGCTCATGAACATCACCGGAAACACCGTCTTCCTCCCCGGCGCCACCAGCGGGATCGGCCTCGCCCTCGCCGAGCGACTGCGTGACGCGGGCAACACCGTCGTCGTGGGCGGCCGACGTCGCGAGCGTCTCGACGAGCTCGCGGCCTCGGAGGGTTTCGACACGGTGCTCATCGACACCGCCGACGCTGATTCGATCCGCGCTGCGACCGCCGGGGTCGTGAGCCGTCACCCCGACCTGAACGTCGTCATCGCAATGGCCGGGATCATGCGCGTCGAGGACTGGACCGCGGGCCCCGAGGTCCTGGCATCCGCTGAGGAGACCGTCATGACGAACGTGCTCGGTCCCCTGCGGCTCATCGCGCACCTGCTCCCTCACCTGCAGAGCCGACCGGATGCCACGATCATGACCGTCTCGTCGGGTCTGGCGTTCGTGCCGCTGCGCGCAACCCCCACCTACAATGCGACGAAGGCCGCCATCCACCTCTTCAGCGAGTCGCTCCGCCTGCAGCTCGAGGGGACGAGCGTCTCGGTACTCGAACTGGAGCCGCCGTCGGTCGCCACCGACCTGCTGCCCGGGCAGCGCGAGAGCTCTTTCGCCATGAATCTGGAGGAATTCGCCGATGAGGTCATGGCGATCCTCCGCGATCAGCCCGACGTGGCCGAGGTGCAGGTCGAGCGTCTGGCGTTCCTGCGCCGCGCCGAGGCCGAGGGGCGCTATGCCGAAACGGTGCGACAGCTCAACGCCGCCGACCCGCACTGAACCGCCCCGGGCGATACCCACCCGGGTGGTCGGGGCGGCCTTCGCGACTCCCACGGGCGGCACGAGGCCGTCGCCGTGCGAGCGGAGGTCGTCGACGCCATCCGGTACGGAGAACGAAAAGTTCCGCGGCGGGGCTGGGATCGCCCCGCCGCCCGCCGATAGGTTCGGGACGTGACCGACATTCCTCGTGACGCCCCCCAGCCGTCCGCTCTGCCCGAGGCGGTGGCACCGCCCGCCTCCCGCGATTCGCTTCCGGCGATGCAGCTGGCGGGTCTGGCGAAGCACTTCGGGCAGAAGGTCGCGGTGGCCGGTCTCGACCTCACCGTCCCGACCGGGTCGTTCTACGGTCTGGTCGGTCCCAACGGCGCGGGCAAGACCACCACGCTGTCGATGGCGACCGGACTTCTGAGGCCGGATGCCGGCACGGTCGGCATCCACGGAGTCGATGTCTGGACCCACCCGGTCGAGGCGAAGAAGCTCATCGGCAACCTCGCCGACGGCGTGCGTCTGTTCGACCGGCTCACCGGCGAACAGCTCGTCACCTACACCGGCATGATGTTCGGCCTCACGCGTGACGAGGTCGGCGCCCGCACGGCCGACCTGCTGCAGATCATGGACCTCACCGAGGCCGCAGGCACCCCCGTCGTCGACTACTCCGCGGGCATGACCAAGAAGGTCGCCCTCGCCTGCGCTCTCGTGCACGCTCCACGTCTGCTCGTCCTCGACGAGCCCTTCGAGTCCGTCGACCCGGTGTCGGCTGCCAACATCGAAGACATCCTGCGCGGCTACACCGCCTCGGGCGGAACGGTCATCGTCTCGAGCCACTCGATGGACCTCGTGCAGCGCATGTGCGACCACGTCGCCATCATCGCGCAGGGCCGATTGCTGGCATCCGGGACCGTCGACGAGGTCCGAGGTGGACAGACCCTGCAGGACCGCTTCGTCGAGCTGGTCGGCGGACGCCACCACGCGGAGGGGCCGCAGTGGTTGCGACAGTCCTGAAAATCCGGTTCCGCGTCCTGGGCAACACCCTGATGCGGAGCCCGATGCAGATGGTCGGCTTCATCTTCGGAGTGATCGGCGCGCTGTGGATGCTGCTGCTCGTCGGCGTCGGGCTCTTCTTCGTCGGCACGCTCGACCTCGACATCGCGCGGTCCGTGATCACTGCCGCGGGGGCGCTGCTCACCCTCGGGTGGGTCGTGGGCCCGATCTTCGCCGCGGGGCTCGACACGACGCTCGACCCCGCCAAGCTCGCGCCCTTCCCGATGACGACGCGGCAGATGATGGTCGCGATCACCGCGGGAGGGCTCACGGGGGTGCCGGGCATCACGACCGCGGTCGGTTCGCTCGCCGTGTTCCTCGTGTGGGCGCGGTACCCGGTCGCGGCCGTCGCCGCGCTCGTGTGCGTTCCGCTGGGCGTCGTGATCTGCGTCGTCGCCTCGCGCGCGGTGGCCGCCCTCGCCGCCGGCATCGGCGGAGGCCGCCGCACCCGCGAGATCATCGGCCTCGTCGGTTTCGCCCTCGTCATCTTCGCGAGTCCGATCTTCATCGGCATCACCGGCGCTCTGGTCTCGGCGAGCGAGCAGGGGGTTCAGCTGCAGGCCCTCGTCACGGGTCTGTCGTGGACGCCGATCGCCGCCGCGTGGGCGGTGCCCGGAGACCTCGCAGGGGGCGCCTGGACCACGGGGGTGCTGAAGCTCGTGATCGCCGTCGTCACCCTCGCGGTGCTGTGGTGGCTCTGGCAGCGGAGCCTGTCGGCATCCCTCGTCGGTCCTCCGGCACGCGCGGCCACGCGTCGCCCGTCCGGATCGCTGGGGTGGTTCGGCGTCATGCCCTCGAACCCCGTCGGGGCGACCTGGGCGCGCTCCCTCACGTCGTGGACGCGCGACTTCCGCTACCTACGGCAGCTGCTGCTGATTCCCTTCGCCCCCGTCCTCGTGCTGGTCTATTCGCGCGGCGACCTCGACGGACCGTTCTTCGCGGCCTCGGGCCTGCTGGTCGGATTCTTCGCCGGCATCCTGGCGTACACCGACGTGTCGTACGACGGCACCGCCTTCGCCACGGTGCTGCAGACCGGTATCCGCGGGCGCGCCGACCGGCTCGGACGCATGCTCGGGTCGGCGACCGTGAGCATCCCGCTGGTGCTGCTCGCCGACGTCGTGACACTGGCGATCGTCGGCAAGTGGGAGTTGCTCCCCGCGGTGATCGGCGGCTCGATCGGCCTCACGCTGGTGGGGCTCGGTGTGAGCGCCGTGAGCTCGGCCCTCCTCGTGGTGCCCACGCCCGCCCCCGGCGATTCGCCCTTCAAGCGGGTGCCCGGCTCGACGTTCACGATGTTCCTCGCGTTCTTCCTCTGCTGGGCCCTGGTCGCCGTGCTGGCGCTGCCCGCTGTCGTACCTGCCGTGATGGCGATCTTCTTTGGGGTGACGGACGCCGGCTGGGTCTCCCTCGCGATCGGACTCGTCTGGGGCGTCATCGTCTTCGCGGGCGGCGTACTCATGGGCGGCGCGCGCTTCGACGCGAGCGCGCCGAGGCTGCTCGCGCAGCTGCGGACCTTCACGGGCGCCTGAGACCGGATGCCGCGCGCCGACACCGAGCTTCCTCGCCGTTCTGCCTGTCAGACAAGTCCGAGCAGCCGGCACAAACCCGCGACGACGAAGACACCCGGTACGAAGATGGCGGCGATAAACCCCGCAGACAGCCGAACACGCAATCTCCGTCCGTGCGGGGCGACCTCGCCTGACCGAAGCGAACGATCGTCGCGGTAACGCTGCGTCTGCGAACGCACCCTTGTGCCGAGAACGCTCACCATCGTTAGGAGCGCCACGAATTCCTGTTCCCGCCAGAGGCGCCAGGGCCTGCGGGCGGTGAGCACGAACCAGCCGTCGACCAGCTCGGCTTGGCAGTCGGCGGCCACATCCAGCATCCGCTGCATGACGTCGGGAGTGAAGACGTAGAGGGCGTCGCGCTCGTAACCGGCTGGCACGTAAAGCGAAAAGGTGCGGTCGAAGTCACCCTCGAGGCGCAACCGCTGACCGCCCCGCACTTTCGACGCAAACCCGTCTCGAGCGCGAGCGCGACGATTGTGGACCACGATGTGCGGCGTCTGCACCTCAAGCGTGATCGCCACAATACCGCGGTGGCGCACCGCCCGTGCGAATTCGGGCCCGACGCTGGCGGCGGTGAACACCGGCCACCGCCCGGCCGAGCGGGGGCGCAGGGCATGCGTGGCGACCGCGCCCGGAAGAGACACGACGGCCGTCCCCGGCAGGTCGACGACGCGAGGGTGGACGTCGAAATCGAGCCCGTTCGATGCGGCAGCGCGGGCGACGCGCACGGCGCGCACGGCGTCTCTCCACGCGACAGCGCACCACCATGCCGCAAGCAAGCCCGACAGGACGAACACCGCGCCCGTGATCGTGTCGGCGGTCGCCGACGGCAACTTCGCTACCGGCACGTAGAGCGATAAGAACACCGCCTGCGCGGCGAGATAAAGGGTGCAAACGACGATTTTCGCTTTCCACCGTCTTCCCAGTGGCGTGCCCTGGGCTCGGTCGAAGCGGCGGACGTCGTGCATAGCCACCGGACTTCGGAGTGCGCCGAGATCAAAAGTGTCGGCGAGGCTGTCGGTCATACGTCGACAGTAGTGACGCAGGAGGGCCGCGCTGCTTCTCGGGAGGTTGTGCATCCCGTCTTCATCCCCGCCATCCTCGCGGTCTTCGCGGGCGCGACGGGCGCGGGGTGGGTGTCGCTCGGCATCGGACTCGTCTGGGGCGCGGTCGTCTTCGCGGGCGGGGTGCTCATCGGCGGCGCGCGCTTCGACGCGAGCGCGCCGAGGCTGCTCGCGCAGCTGCGAACGTTCGCGGGCGCCTGAGACCGGATGCCGCGCGCCGGTCTCGGCGTGGGCTCAGTCGTCGTAGGGGTAGTCGAAGACGAAGCCCGGGACGGCCGCGGGATCCAGCACGAGCACTTGGCCGGGGTGGATCGTGCTGCCGGGGATGCCGTTCAGCGTGGTGAGCGAGAGAGGGTTCCAGATGCAGAACCGGTCGCCGATCGCGGCGGGGGTGTCACCGGGGGCCACGGTGTACGTAGCGATGCGTCCATCTTCCATGGACGTGGGGGTTCCCGCCGCGAACTCGCGGACGCCCGTGTCGACGAGCTTTCCGAACAGACTCGCGGTGGGGGCCTGCCCGTCCTGACTGCCCATGTGGATGTAGGCGGGTTCCGTGCAGTCGCCTAACCCTCCCCCGGGGATGTACGTACCGTTGCCGACGTCGACGTACCCCTCGGGCGGTCCGTAGGGATCGGCAGGGGCGGATGCCGTGGGCGTCGTCGCGTCGTTCGGAATCACTTCCAGCGACGACGTGAGGCCCGCGGCCACCGTGGCGACCGTCCCCAGCGGCGCGAAGGCCGGCACCGTCAACGCCGCCAATCCCACGACCACCGCGCCGCACACGAGGCCGACGATGACCTTGGCAGACGGCTTCATGGTGTCGAGCATGCCAGGCGGCGTCGTCGAGCGCCATTGCCTCGGGGCGTGGTTCGTTCGGTGCTCGCGGCGGGCGGGCCATCGCGGTCACCACGCACGGGTCTAAGGTGAGGGCCACCGCCCGCCGCCGGAAGGATGCCTCATGGCCACCTCGCTCGTCGTCTACATCTCGTTCGCCGGAGCCGCCCGAGAGGCAATGACTTTCTACGAGTCGGTCTTCGGCGGCGAGCTCAAGATCAGCACCTTCGGAGACTTCGGCATGACAGACGCCCCCACCGACGGTGTGATGCACTCCGAATTGCGTGCCGACGGCTTCACCGTGATGGGAGCCGACGCCTTCGGCGAGCCCGAGGGCGGCTGGGGCGCGAATCGCGTACACGCCGCGTTCATGAGCGACCAACTCGATCGCGTGCGCGGCTTCTACGACCGCTTCGTCGAGCGGGGCTCCGAGGTCGTGCAGCCGCTCGAGAAGCAGATGTGGGGCGACCTCTACGGCGAGGTGACCGATCCGTGGGGCGTGGCCTGGATGTTCAACATCGCTGCCCCCGGCGGCTGGGCCGAGAGCGGGAGCGTGAGCTCGTGAGCATGCGCCTCGAGCTAGTCCCCCTGCCCGTGTCCGACGTCGACCGAGCCATCTCGTTCTACCGCGACGTCGTAGGCTTCGTCCTCGACCACGACGTCTCCCCCGGAAACGGCATGCGTGTCGTCCAGCTCACCCCGCCCGGCTCCGCCTGTTCGATCTCCTTCGGCGTCGGAATGGGGGCTGGGACGCCGGTGTCGAACCTGCACCTGGTCGTCGACGACCTGGACGCCGTTTGCGCCGACCTCGCCGCGAAGGGCCTCGAGGTGTCGCCGGTGCAGGACATGGGCGGCGGGGTGCGCTATGCATTCTTCGCAGATCACGACGGCAACTCCTGGGCCCTGCAGGAGATCCGCGCGGGAGCGCGGCTTCCCGATCCCGTGTCGTAGGCACCGGACGCGCCTTCAGGCGCGAGTTCGAGGGAAGTCCGGATGCCGCGCCGCCCGCCGTTCACCCGCGCTCCGGCCTCTCATCCGTGAATTCCCGGCGACCCCTTGGAGCGGCGACTTCGACGCTCTCCGGGCGCGCCCGTGGGCGCTCGGTTCCTGAACGATTCCGTTCGAAAAAGAAGAAGGCCCCCGCTGGACGGAGGCCTTCTCGTGGTGTTCTGGTGGACCTGAGGGGATTCGAACCCCTGACCTCCTCGATGCGAACGAGGCGCGCTACCAACTGCGCCACAGGCCCGGAAACCTCGTAAACACTATCACGTCATCCGCGCTCACCTCGACGCGCGTCGGCATCGTCGGGCACGCGAGGAGCGGCGTATGCCGCTGGCAGCATCGGTCGAGAAGGCGGTCGACGGAGCACGCCCGCCACCCGCGGAAGAGACCGGCGTCACTCCCCCGACGCGCGACGCGCCAGGAGCCGCTGAACGTGATCCTGGATCTCGGAATCATCCACGTACCCCATCGCGGCATACGGCGACGGAGCGGGGGCGACAGCGGCCGGACGGGCCGTCTCGATCGGGGTGGGGGCCTGCTGGGCGGCGAGCTCGCGCGCGGCCTCCTCGCGAGCGGCGGCACGCAGCGCCTCGCGGGCGATCTGCTCGTCGACCACGGCGGCAGCACGTGACCCGGCCGACGCCACGAGCGGGCGCGGAAGTTCGCGAGGCGTCCACGTAGGGCGCGGCTCGGGCACCAGGGAAACGTCCTGCACTTCGGTCGCGACGGTGCGCTTCGCCACTGAGGTCGCGACGGATACGGGCGCCGTGCGGGCGGCCACGACCGAGATGCGACGGAGGACGACGAGGGATGCCACGACGACGACCGACCCGAGGGACAGCAGCGCCGGCACTCCCCCGGTGACGACCTGCACGAGGCCGACCAGCGCGGCGACGAGGCCCGAAAGGGCCACCGTGGTCACGCTGAGACGGAAGCGGCGTCGCGCACGGGCTCGACGCGCCTCGGGCCGCGCAACGGCCGCGGCGCGCTCGGCGTGCGCCCGCTCGACGGCGGCGGCACGCTCGGCGCGGGTCTTCTCGAGGGCGGCGGCGCGTTCGGCTCGAGCGACCTCGACGGCCGCGGCACGCTCGGCACGAGCCAGGTCCACGGCCGCGGCGCGCTGCTCCTTGACGACATCGCGGTCACGGGCACTCTCGAGGCGAGCGACCTCGAGCCGCGCCTTGGCCGCAGCGAGCTCGGTCTGAGCCTTCTCGGCTTGGATCTGGCGCGCGAGCTTCTGCTGTTGGTGAGCGGTACGTGCCGTCAGCTCGAGCCGTACCTCGCGCGGCGTCTCGGCCGTCTCGGCGAGCACACGAAGGGCCTGGTTGAGGCGCACGGCATTGCGTTCGGCGGAGGTGAAGCGATGACGGCTCTGCCACGACGGAAGCAGGTACACGAGCCAGAGCGCGACCGCGACGAAGAAGATCACGCCGCCGCTGAGAACCTGCCCACCCATGCCATAAAGGTAGGTCACCGAGAGATCACACCTCGGCATCCCCCGGCGTGTCGTGACGAGACTTTCGTCGATGGAGCGAGAAAGGCCGGAGCCGGGTCGCTCAGTTGCGGTCGGCCGGCGGAACGCGCGCCGCGTCGGGCGGCACCTGCCCCCGCACGAACCGGTCGAGCACCCCGTAAGGAACCTCTTCGCGCACCAGGGCGAAGGCGTAGTGGTCACGCCAATCGCCGTCGATGTGGATGTACTTGCGCCGCAGGCCCTCGTACCGGAAGCCGAGCTTCTCGACGACGCGCAGGCTCGCGTGATTCTCGGGGCGGATGCAGATCTCGACGCGATGCAGGTTCAGCTCCGTGAAACACACGTCGGTCGCCATCGCCACGCCGATCGTCGTGATGTTGCGGCCGGCGAACTCCTCTGCCACCCAGTACCCGATGGTCGCCGAGGCCAGCGACCCACGCGAGACACCCCACACGTTCAGCTGCCCGGCGACGTCGTCGTCCCACGCCATCACGAAGGGGACGCCGACGCCGTCACGGTACTGCTGCAGAAGACGGCGGATGCCGAGGCGCATGTCGAACGACACGGGGCCGTCGGGACTGGTTGCCTCCCACCGCTTCAACCACGACCGGTTGTCGATCAGCTGCTGCTGAAGGACTCGCGCGTCGCGGTTGCGGATGAGACGGATCGACACGTCGCCGTGCCGCCGAGGGACGGACAGATCCATGGCATCCTGCCGGGTCAGAGACCCTGCGCGAACTCCTTGAACCACGGACGGAGGGCGGGACCGAGGTCGTCTCGGTCGGCCGCGAGCTGCACGATCGCCTTGATGTAATCGACGCGGTCGCCCGTGTCGTAGCGGCGCCCGCGGAACACGACACCGTAGACGCCACCGCCGTCGCCACCACCGGTCGCGAGCTCTTCGAGGGCATCGGTCAGCTGGATCTCGCCGCCCTTGCCGGGCTGGGTGCGCTCGAGGATGTCGAACACGTCGGGGCCGAGCACGTAGCGACCGATGATCGCGAGGTTCGACGGGGCGTCTTCGGCCTTGGGCTTCTCGACGAGCTGCGTGACCTTGACCACGTCTTCTTCGTCGGTCGCTTCGACAGCGGCTACACCGTAGAGGTGGATGTGCGCGGGGTCGACCTCCATGAGCGCGATGACGGTGGCACCGCCGCGCTTGTCGTACTCCTCCATCATCTTGGTGAGCAGCGGGTCGCGCTCGTCGATGAGGTCGTCGCCCAGCAGCACGGCGAACGGGTGGTCGCCCACGTGACTGCGGGCACGCAGCACTGCGTGGCCCAGGCCCTTGGGCTCACCCTGACGGACCATGTGGATGTCGGCGAGGTCGGACGAGTGCTCGACCTTGGCGAGCTTGTCGTCGTCGCCCTTCTCGCGCAGCTTCGCCTCGAGCTCGGGCATCGAGTCGAAGTGGTTGGCGATGTTGTTCTTGTTGCGGCCGATGATGATGAGCACGTCCTGGATACCGGCGCCGGTGGCCTCTTCGACGACGTACTGGATGGCCGGCTTGTCGACGACCGGCAACATCTCTTTGGGCATCGCCTTCGTGGCGGGCAGGAAGCGCGTACCGAGTCCGGCGGCCGGGATGACGGCCTTGAAGGGCTTGTGAGGCATGGGCATACCCTAGCGGGGTCCTGCGCCACCGGCGGCAACGCGCCCACCCCTAGACTTATCGCATGCCGGATCGTATCGAGCAGGCCAAGCGCGCACTGCGCGCCGATCTGCGCGAACGCCGCCAGACCATCTCCGCGCACGCCCGCGAGGTGGCCGAGGCCGGCGTCGCAGAGCAACTCGACGCCCTCGTCGCGCGTCTCGGAGCCCGCAGCATCTCGTGCTTTCTGTCGACGCCCACCGAGCCCGGCACCCACGCCTTCGTGCGCGCGGCCCTGGATCGCGGCATCCGGGTCCTGCTCCCGATCACCCGCGAAGACGGGCTCCTCGACTGGAGCGTGGCCACCGCCGACACCGAGATCACCGAGGGACTGTTCGGTCTTCCCGAGCCGGTGGGAGACGTGCTGGGGCCGATCGCGGTCAACGACGTCGACCTGCTGATCATCCCCGCGGCCGCCGTCGATCGACAGGGCATGCGCCTCGGGTGGGGACGCGGCTACTTCGACAAGACCCTCGGCTCGATGGAGAAGTGCCCGCCCGTCTACGCGGTCATCTTCGACACCGAGCTCATCGACGACGTGCCGCGCGACGTGCACGACCAGCCCGTGACGGGCGTGGTCACCCCCACGCGCACGCTGCCGCTCGCCGCCCACACCTCCTGAACACCCGAAGGACGCTCATGCCCACCTACTCCTACGCCTGCAAGCAGTGCGGTCACCGTTTCGACGCCGTGCAGTCGTTCTCGGATGCCGCCCTGACCGAGTGCCCCGAATGCGGCGGCGAGGTGCGCAAGCAGTACGGGTCGATCGGCGTGACCTTCAACGGCTCGGGCTTCTACCGCACCGACTCGCGCGGTTCGTCCTCGGGCGCAAGCGGTGGCGGCTCGTCCACTTCTTCGACATCATCGAAGTCGGAATCGACGTCGTCCGCCTCGCCCTCGGCTTCTTGAGCCCGAGTCGGCGCGGCCTGAGAGGAACCAGCGCATGATCAAGGGATTCAAGGAGTTCATTCTCCGAGGAAATGTCATCGACCTCGCCGTCGCGGTGGTCATCGGAGCCGCGTTCACCGCGGTCGTGAACGCCATCGTCAGTTCGGTGATCACCCCGCTGATCTCGGTGTTCTACAAGCCCGCAGAGAACGGCGAGGTCGGCCCGTCGATCACCGGCATCTACGGCCAGGAAGTGGTCTTCCCCCTGCCCGCCCTGCTGTCGGCGATCATCAGTTTCTTCGCCGTCGCGCTCGTGGTGTACCTCGTGTTCGTCTACCCCATGAACCGGTGGAAGGCCATCGCCGCCGCGCGCGCGGGAGTCAACGAGCCCGCCGCGGACGAGCCCAAGCTGCCGACCGAGCAGGAACTGCTCGTGCAGATTCGCGACCTGCTGGAGCGGCAGAACAAGCTCTGAATCGATCTCAGGCCACCGAGACGGCGCCCGCGCCGGGACCACGTCCCGGGGTCGGGCGCCGTCTCGCGTGATCGGGCGCCCCGCGGGTCAGTAGTGCGGGGGGACGTCGCGCATCATGCGCTCGTCGTTGGGCCCGGATGCCGTGGGCCGAGCACCTACGCCGCGCCCGGGGTCGTCGGCGGGCGCGGGCTCCGCGGTCGTGCCCGGGGCGGCGAGCAAGCGCGCACGCCGCGCACCGCGCACCCGGACGACGGGCTGACGCTCGGCGCCGGACTCCATCGCGCCCGCGTCGGGAGCGGCGGCCCGGCCGGCGGCATCCGGTGACTCGCTCATCGCTCGCTCAGTCGGGAAGATCGAGCGATTCGGTGGTCGCGTCGGGTGCGGCCGCGCCGGCGGGCGCGATGCCGAGGAGCTCCCCGATGCGGGAGGCCACTCCCGCGGGGTCGCTGTACAGGTCGAAGGCGTGCACACGCACGTAGTGCCAGCCGAGCCGGCGGAGGATCTGCGGTCGCAGGCGGAGCGTCTCGCGCAGCGACTCGCCGATCGTCTCGGGGTCGCTCTCGGCGACGACGGCCTTGCCCTGATAGCGAGCGACGATGGGGAGCAGACCGCGGTAATCGACGTCGACCTCGATGCCCAGTCGGCGCAGTTCGCGTGCCAGGGCGCGCGTCAACGGGTCGGCGAGGTCTTCGAGACGGGCCTCGCGGTTGCGCGAGGCGAGGTTGCCGAGGATGCCCATGAGGGTGGCAGCGCCGTGCTCGAGACGGCCGTCGTCGAACGCCGAGGGGCGGATGGACGACACGATCACCATCGAACGACGCGCACGCGTCATTCCGACGGTGAGGAGCCGTTCGCCGTCGGGCGTCGACAGGTCGCCGAAATCACTCAGCACGCGGCCGTGGCGCGTGAGACCGAAGCCGAGCGAGAACACCACGCGGTCGCGACTCTCGGCCACCGACTCCTCGAGGGTGAGCACGGCGAAGGGCTCCGCGGCATCCCGCGAGATGAACTCCGCCACGTCGGACCGGCCGGCCAGCGCCGCGACCACCGAGGCGCGCACGCGCTCGGCGTGCGTGCGGCTCGCGGTGACGACCATGAGCGACTCGGAGGCACGGTTGACCGCGTGCTCGACGACGAGGGTCACCACACGAGCGACCTCGGCGTCGGGGCTCTCGACGGCACCGCTGACGGGATCGGGGGCGCCGACACCGCCCTCGACGTAGTCCACGCTGAGGCTGCCGCGACCGAGGTACGAACCCGCCCACGGGAGCGAGACGATCTCTCCCCCGTAGAAGGCGTCGTTCACCAGCTGGGAGAGGTCTTCGCCGCCCGCGCGATAGCTCCGCGTGAGCGTTTCGACAGGCAGGAGCTCGGCGACGCGCTCGAACACCGAGGTGCCGTCGAACGGCACCTCGTCGGCCTCGTCGGGAGTGCCGAGGATCGACGCGCTGACCCTGAAGGGCGTCGGCTTCTGCACTACCGGGTCACCGAACAGCACCACCTGACGGGCGCGCCGCAGAGCCGGAGCCGCTTCGGCGAGGCAGAGAGCGGCGGCGTCCGCGATGATTACGACGTCGAACGCGAGATCGGTCGGAACGTCGGGCACCTCGTAAGGCGACGCGAGCCATACCGGGGCGAGCGTGCGCAGCAGGGTGGGGGCGGCATCCGACATCTCCTGCGCGGTGTGCAGGCCGTCTTTCAGCACGCGCTTGAGAGCGGCCGCCTCGTCGGAGTGGTCGACGATGCCGATGCGCCACTGCGTCGCGAGCTGCGCGGCCAGCAGGGGACCCGCGGCGGCGGCATGCGCCTCGTCGACGAGACGGAAGTCGCGCTCGAGGCGGTCGACGACGCTCGTGTTGGCACCGAGCAGGGCACGGTCGGTGCGGAGCAGATGCTCGAGGGCCGACTGCCACCACGCGAACTCCAGCTCGGCGCCGACCCGCTCCTCGGGAACGTGGCGAACCGAGAGTTCGACGAGCAACTGCTCGAGGCCCAGGCGCGCGAGCTCGGAGCGCAGCTGGGCCCGCTCGACGAGGTTGTCGAAGAAGGTGGACTCGGCGACCAGACCCGCGAGCGTGCGGACGAGTCTTTGAACGGGCAGAGTCGCCAGGCGCTCCGAGCCCTGGCGTCCGAGGATCTGGTCGAGCTCGCCGAGCAGGGCGTCGGTGCGCTGCCACGCGACGTTCACGTCGGCGAGACCGAGAGGCACCTCCGGCGTCACGCCGGCCTCGACCACGCGCTGCCATTCCGTGCGCTGCTGCTGGATGCGCACGAGCGCCTCGTACATGTCGGGCACGTGCACGCCCGGACGCACGTACTCCTTCGACAGACGCTTGAGACGGCGACGGTTCGGACCGCTCATCGCGGAAGCGTCACGGCGCGGCGAATGGGCGTCGATGAGCTCGCCCAGCGGGCGCTCGAACACCGTCGGGCTGAAGCGGTCGAGCGACTCGCGGATCCCCTGCAGGAGCTTGAGGTACGAGCCGAGTTCCGACACCGTCTGGAACGGGCGCATGCGCGTCTGGGCGATGAGCTCGTAGCCGCGCTCGAGCAGGCGAGGCACGTCGCTGGTGTGGAGCTTGCCGGCCAGGTCATGCGCCGCCCGCGCGTCTTCGGTGCGGGAGAAGCTCACGCCGTACCAGGGCGAGTCGTCGGGGCCGAAGCGGAATTCGCCGAGGCGCGCCGCCATCGCGAGGGCCCGGGCGGCGGCATCCCGTCGTCCGGCCAGACGCTCGAGGGTCGCCAGATCGAAGCGGGCCTCGGTCGAGGGGGCGGGAGAGGTGGATGCCAGCGATGTCAGCGCGCGGAGGATGTCGAGCGCGGAGACGCCCAGGGCCAGATGCGGCTCGGTCACGGCGGAGCGGTAGTCGCGCAGGACCGTCCGCAGGCGCACGAGGGCATCGTCGATCTCGGCGACCTTGGGCTGCTCGGCCTTCTCGTTGCGGCCGATCGCGCGGATGAGATCGCGGCGGACGTGGTGGGGCGAGACCGCCAGGCCGGTGAGACCCACTCCGGCGAGACGGTGACGGATGCCGTCGAGAGTCGACCGACGAGCGCTGACGACCAGCACCCGCTTGTTGTCGTGGACGAGCTGCCCGATCGCGTTGATGACCGTCTGCGTGCCGCCGGTTCCGGGAAGCGTGTGCACGACGAGCGACTGACCGGCCGCGATGCGCGCGAGCACGCGCTCCTGCTCGGCATCGGCATCGAGCAGGAGGGTGTCTGCGGCGGGCGTGCGCTCGTCGGGGCCGATCACCTGCGGGTCGTCGCGGCGGACCGTGATGCGCGCGCGGTCGTCGGGGTGGCCGGCGAGCGCGTTCAGGAGCGTGTGGTCGAGGTCGTGCGTGTCGCGGGCCATGCCCGAACCGACGTCGGCGAAGGACGAGATCACCAGACGCGGGTGCACGACGAAAGTCGGCACGTGAGAGGTGAGGCGACGGATGTGATCGATGACGGGCTGCGGCTTGAACACGCCCTGGTCGTACGCGAGGCCCGCGAGGGCGGCGGGATCGATCTGGATGCCGAGGTGCGTGCGGAAGGCGCGGGCGAGTTCGGGGTTCATCACGAACGCGCCGTGCAGCTTGAGCTCGAAATCACCGTGGTGGCGGCGGATGGCGAGCGGGCGGAGGAGGACCGGAGCGGACCACTCCACGCCACCGACCTTCCAGGCCGACAGGCCCACGGCGAGGTGCACCGGCTCCAGGCCGCGGGCGGTGCGGAGCTCGACGTTCTTGGCCGTGATGCGCTCGGCAGCCATGCGCGCGGTGCGCAGGGCGACCTCGTCACGGAAGAGGTTGGACAGCATGGTCGCGCGGCCGGTGATGAACTGCGGAAGCGAACCGGGGTGGGCCTTGGTGATGTCGATGCCCGCGTCGCGCGCATCGTCGAAGCGCAGGAGGGTCGAGCGGCCGCCGAGGGCCGCCGCCTCGGCGCGGATGCGATCGCGTTCGGGGTCGGCCACGTGGCGAACCACGATGCCGGGTTCCGACAATCGCAGCTCGCCGGGATCGACGGACGACACCGTCTCGTCTCCGTCAGTGCCCATCACGGCACCGTCCTCAGCTCGCCACACACCTGTCAGACTAAGCCGGGCAGTGCGGGATCGTGCGCAGCGGGCCCGAGTTTCGCGGTAATCGGCGACACGCCGCGTCATCGGCTCTTCCTCCACAGGCGGAGAGTTCGCGGCATCCTCCCCCTGCGCCCTCGATCCGTCCGCAGGGCCATGGCACGGTCACGAGGATGGACGCATGAACAGAGTCACCAGCACCGCATATGACAGCCCCGTCGGGCCGATCCTGCTGACCTTCATCGACGACGCCCTCGTGCGGTTGCACGTCGCCCACGACGGCCTCGATGTCGCGCGCGCCGAGATCGCACAGCGTCTCGGGGTCGTCCCCGACCCCGATGCGTCGATCGGACGAGGAGTCGTCGCGCAACTCGACGAGTACTTCGAGGGCGCGCGGCGGTCGTTCGACGTCTCCCTCGATTGGCGTTTCGTGCGCGGCTTCACGCGCGCCGCGCTCGAAGCGACCCTGCAGATCCCCTACGGCGAAGTGGCGTCGTACGGTGAGGTCTCCATGATGGCCGGAGCCCCGCGGGCCGCGCGGGCGGTGGGAACGGCGTGCGCCTCGTCTCCGTTCTCGATCGTCGTCCCGGTGCACCGGGTTGTTCGCGCCGACGGCTCGATCGGCGAGTACGGCGGGCATCCTGACGTGAAGGAGTATCTGCTCACGCTCGAGAGCGACGCGGTGCTCGGAGAAACCCTGCACGCCTCGGCCTGAACACGACGGGGCGTCCGTGCCCGGGCACGACGACGCCCGGCCCGCCGCAGCGAGACCGGGCGTCGATCGGTCAGTGGTTCGACGCCTTCTCGGCGCCGTATCCCGTGAGAGATCGGACGTCCATCTCCGCGGCCTTACGCGGGTCTTCGGGCGTCCGCGAGGTGACGGAACCGAGCCAGCCGAGGAAGAATCCGAGCGGGATCGACACGATCCCGGGGTTGTTCAGGGGCCAGATCGCGACGCCCGTGTTGGCGAATACGCTCGTCGCGGTCCCCCAGAACACCGGTGAGAGGAAGATCAGGACGAGCGCCGAGCCGAGACCGCCGTACATGCTCCAGACCGCGCCGCGGGTCGTGAAGCGTCTCCAGAACAGCGAGAACAGGATCGTCGGCAGGTTGGCCGACGCGGCCACCGCGAAGGCCAGCGCCACGAGGAAGGCGACGTTCTGCCCCTGCACGCCGATGCCGCCGAGGATCGCGAGCACACCGATCACGATGACCGTGCGTCGCGCGACCTTGACCTCGCCGTCCGGCGGCACATCGCCCTTCTTCACCACGTTCGCGTAGATGTCGTGCGCGAACGAGGCGGCCGCCGTGATGGTGAGACCGGCCACCACCGCGAGGATCGTCGCGAACGCCACCGCCGAGATGAACCCGAGCAGGAGCGGTCCGCCGAGAGCCAGCGCGAGCAGCGGCGCCGCCGCGTTCACTCCACCGGGTGCCGCGAGGATCGTCTCGGATCCGACCATCGCACCGGCGCCGTAGCCCAGGACGAGGGTGAGGATGTAGAAGAGCCCGATCAGCCAGATGGCCCACACGACCGAGCGACGCGCTTCTTTCGCGGTCGGCACGGTGTAGAAGCGCATCAGCACGTGCGGCAGACCCGCGGTACCGAGCACCAGCGCCAGCGCGAGCGAGATGAAGTCCCACGGATTCTTTCCGTACTGCAGGCCCGGCGCCAGGACGGCATCACCCTTGGGAGACGCCGCGACGGCGCTCTCGAGCAGCGTGTTGAGATTGAAGCCGTTGATCGCGAGCACCCAGACGGTCATCACGATCGCGCCGCCGATGAGCAGGAACGCCTTCACGATCTGCACCCACGTGGTGCCCTTCATGCCACCGATGAGGACGTACACGATCATCAGGATGCCGACCACGGCAACGACGATCGACTGGCCGACGCGCTCCGTGATGCCCAGCAACAGCGACACGAGGCCGCCGGCTCCGGCCATCTGGGCGAGGAGGTAGAAGAAGCAGACGGCGAGCGTGGTGATGGCCGCGGCCATGCGGACCGGCCGTTCCTTGAGGCGGAACGACAGCACGTCGGCCATCGTGAACTTGCCCGTATTGCGCATGAGCTCGGCGACCAACAGCAGGGCGACCAGCCACGCGACGAGGAAGCCGATCGAGTAGAGGAACCCGTCGTAGCCGTTGATGGCGATAGCGCCGACGATTCCGAGGAACGACGCCGCCGACAGATAGTCGCCGGCGATCGCGAAGCCGTTCTGCGGGCCCGTGAACGAGCGGCCCGCCGCGTAGTAGTCGGCCGCCGTCTTGCTGTTGCGACTGGCACGGATGACGATGAACAGCGTCACGGCGACGAATGCGCCGAAGATCGAGATGTTCAGCACGGGGTTGTTCTCGACGGTCTGCACGGCCGCCTCGACGCTGGCGAAGATCTCGTTCACGAGCGGGTCCCGTCCGCTCGCTCGAGTTCGGCGCGCAGCGCCTCGGCGCCCGGGTCGAGTCGCCGGTTGGCGTAGGACACGTAGCCCATGGTGATGGCGAATGTCGTGACGAACTGTCCGAGTCCGAGCACGAGCCCCACGGTGATGGCGCCCGAGACCGGCTGCGCCATGAATTCCGGCGCGAACGACGACAGCAGAACGTAGACGAAGTACCAGACGAGGAACGCCACCGCGAGGGGGAAGACGAAGCGGCGCTGGCGCTTCTTCAACTCCCGGAACGGGGCGGACTCCTCGACCGCGATGTAGTCGACGCCGCCCTTGTGGGCTTCGTCGATGCGACGGTCCGTCATGTGGCCTCCTTGCCTCATGAGTACGGCGCAACGCTGCGCCGAACGGGGGAAAAGTCCGGGTCGGCCGCTGCTTCCCCGGTGATAGGGTCGACACTACGAAACGCGGCGACGAAGCCGTCACCCCCGGAAGTAGGTAGTGCGTGACTGCACCCTCCACCCTTCGCGACGATGCGGCTCTCGTGTCGCACGCGGTGGTCGAGCTCGCCCGTCGCACGCATTTCCCCGTCGCTTTCGGCGGCCTGGAACACGACGGGGCGGTCCACGTCACCACGATCGTCGGTGCGCGCACGCGCAGCATCGAGGGGCTCGTCGTCCACGCCTCGCGGGGTCTCGGCGGCCGCGCGCTCGTCGAGCGGCGGCCGCGCATGACGCTCGACTACCGCACGTCGCGCTCCATCACGCACGATTACGACCGCGCCATCCTCGGCGAGGGCATCGCGACCCTCTTCGCCGTCCCCGTGCTCGTCAGCGGAGCGGCGCGCGGGGTCCTCTACTGCGGGTCGTGGGCGCAATCCCCGGTCGGTGACGTCGAGGCACGGCCCGCGTTCGACGTGGCCGGCGAGCTGGGAACCGAGTTGCGCGTGCGCGCCGAGGTCGACCGACGCCTCGCTTCGGCTCCCCACCCCGAGGGCGGTCTCGGAGCCGGCGTGCGCGAGGAGATCCGCGAGAGCTACGCTCAACTCCGCGGCATCGCGGCGATCGTCGGAGACGACGAGGTGCGGCGCCGACTCGAGGCCGTCGAGGCCCGCCTCGCCGCTCTGACCGGGGACGCCGGCGACACGGCATCCGACCCCGACGTCCACCTCTCGCGACGGGAGATCGACGTGCTCGCGTGCGCCGCCGTGGGGTCGACGAACGGCGAGATCGCGGCATCCCTCCACCTGCGCGAGACCACCGTGAAGTCGTACCTCGCCTCGGCGATGTCGAAGCTCGACGCGTCCACCCGGCATGCCGCGGTGACCCGGGCACGTCGGGCCGGGCTCCTCCCCTGAGAGCCGTTGCGAGGCCGGTGGGAAAACCCTGGCAATGGCCGCGTGAGCTTGAGAGCGACGCGGATTCTCGGCATCGTTGCTGGCTCCTGTCGTCGATCAGAGAAGGAGAGTCACATGCTGACGCTCACCGAAGAGGCCACGACCGCCGTGAAGACCATCACCGCCCAGTTCCCGGATGCCGCTCAGGGCGGCGTCCGCATCGAGGGAGCGGGCTCCCCCGAGTCGCAGTTCGCGCTGTCGGTCGTCGACGGCCCGCAGCCGGATGACGCCGTCGTCGAGAACGCCGGAGCGCGCGTCTTCCTCGACAGCGACGCCGCAGCCGTCCTCGACGACCGCGTGCTCGACGCGCAGATCGACCCGCAGGGGTCGGTGCAGTTCGCCGTCACCAGCGCCGCCTGACGCGCTGCGTCGCGTGATCGATGCCCCGGCTTCGTGCCGGGGCATCGTCGTGTGCGCGGGTCTCTGCGCGGCACCGGCGCCCGAGACCGCATCTCGCTGACGTTCCGGCGTCAGCGCGCAACCGACTCGACTCGTCAGCGAGATGCCGTCTCGCGGGGCGGATGCCGCGACCTCAGCCCTCGAAGACAACGACCTCGTCGTTCGCCGCGTCGTAGACGAACTGCAGCGCGGTGCCGGCGGGCAGATCGGTGTTGCGGAGTTCGGGCGTGCCATCGCTGAGCAGCATGGTGGCGCTCGGCGGGAACACACCCGCGCCGCACGAGGGGATCATGTACCGGCCGTTGTAGGACGTGCCGTTCCCCAGCTCCTGGAGCAGCTCGGGCTGCCAGACGGTCATGCACTTCGACGCGCCCTCGCCGGTGTCGAACGAGGCGTAGACGGCGACGCGGAACCCCTGGAACTGCGCGTACGACGTCACACCGCTCGAGAGCCCCTGTGTGAAAGAGCTCGGCGGGCTGAAGTCTGGATCGGGCGCGAGTCGGGCGATCTGCGTCGCCCCCACCTGCAGCGGGTCGGTCTGCACGCGCTGCACGACGACGAGCGCCGTCGCGGCGCAGACGACGACGAGGACCGCCGCGGTCAGCAGGATCGTGGTGGAACGGCGCAGGCGCGGCATCCGGAACCTCCGCCGCGGTGGGTCGACCGGCTCGTCGACGTCGCCGGGGTCGACCGGCTCCTCTTCGACCTCCGACGGCGCGAGAGCGACATCGTCGGAGCTGCGGCTCTCGAGTTCGATGAGCCGCCGCAGAGCGGCCGGGTCCGAGGAGATGTCGGCCCCGGGCGCGTACGCCCTTCGGCGCAGGACCGCGAGTTCATCATCGTCATCGATGCTCGGCATCCCCCGATTCAATCAGGATGGTCGCGACGACGACGGTCTCGCGGGGACCGTTCGTGCGTTTCCCGGCCGACCGCCGTCGTGGGAGGGTCGGGGCGGGGCGGCGCGCCGGCCACGTCTTCCTCCGTCACGGTCCTGGCGAAGCTCACCCCGACCCGGACGGCTATCGGCGCGACTACCGTGACGATCGCTTCCCGTGGGTGCGGGAGGCAGGCTGACGATACCGCCACGAGACCACGTCGTGCGGATGCCGAGGCCTCATCGTCCCGTGAACTCCGGCGGACGCTTCGCCTGGAATGCGGCGAAGCCCTCGCGGTAGTCTTCGGTCGCCGCCAGGGCTGCCTGGGCGCGGTTCTCGAGCGCCATCGCCTCCCACAACCCCAGCCGCTCGTCGCGGATCGCGCCGACGATGCGCTTGCTCGCCCGGAACGCCTGCGTCGGACCGGCAGCGGCCGTGCGGGCCGCCGAGGTCGCGGCATCGTGGACCTCCTCCGCCGGAAATGCGCGCGAGAAGAGTCCGGCGCGGACGGCTTCGGCACCCGACATCAGTCGACCTGTGTAGATCAGGTCGAGCGTGGCGTGGGAGCCGAGGCGCTCGACGAACAGCGCGTGACCGCCGGAGTCGAGCGTCGCGCCGAGGGCGGCGAAGGGCGAGCCGATCTTGGCGTCCCCGGCGACGTAGACCACGTCTGTGGCGATGAGCAGGCCCAGGCCGACACCCAGGCAGGCCCCGTGGGCGGCCGCGAACGTCGGCGCGGGAAAGGTCGCCATGCGACGCAGCAGAGGCGCCAGCGTGTCGTCCAGGTAACCCGCGACGTCGTCGGTGCGGGGGTCGACCCCCGAGATGTCGCGCCCGGCGCAGAACGACGGCCCCTCACCGCGCAGCAGCAGGGCGCGGGCGCCGTCGGCCTCGGCCCGGTCGTAGGCATCGGCGAGCGCGTGCAGACCCTCGAGGGCCAGGGCGTTGCGACGGGCGGGGGCGTTCAGGACGATCTCGGCCACGCCGGCGTCGAGGCGGTAGTCGATCATCGCGCTCAGCCGTCGTAGTCGACGCTGACGACGTCGGAGGTCGGATGCGACTGGCAGGTGAGGACGTACCCGCGTTCGATCTCGTCGGGCTCGAGCGCGTAGTTCTCGGTCATGGTGACCGCGCCCTCGATCACCCGCGCGCGGCAGGTGCCGCACACCCCGCCCGCGCACGCGAAGGGGACGTCGGGGCGCACGCGGAGAGCGGCGGCGAGGATCGTCTCGTTCGCGGCGACCGGGCTGTCGACGTGCGCCGACTGCCCGTCGAGGGTGATCTCGATCGAGCGCACCGGTTCATCGGCGCGGACTCTCACGGGGCGCGCTCCCCCCGTTTGGGCGGGAGCGTCGCCGTCTCCCGCGGTGAACAGTTCGAACCGCACACGATCGCGGGCGACACCGACCTCGGCGAGGGTGTCGCGACAGAGCTCGACGAGCGCGAAGGGCCCGCAGAGGAACCACTCGTCGACGGATGCCGGATCGATCAGCCGCGACAGGATCAGGCGCAGACGCTCCTCGTCGATGCGGCCCGAGAACACCGGCGCCGCGCGCTGCTCGCGCGAGAGCACGTGGTGCAGCGTGAGACGAGAGGGATAGCGGTCTTTGAGATCGGCGAGCTCGTCGACGAACATGACATCGGTCGAGGACCGGTTCGCGTACACGATCGTCATGCGGGCGTTCTCGGAACGCTCGAGCACTCCGGCGGCGAGCGCCATGATCGGGGTGATCCCGGAACCGGCGGCGATCGCCACGACGTGCCCCGTCGCCGTCGACGCCCGCGACACGAAGGTGCCCGCCGGGCTCATGACGTCGATCTCGTCGCCGGGCCGCAGCCCCTCGTGCGCCCAGGTCGAGAAACGTCCGTCGGGGTCGCGCTTGATGCCGACGCTGATCGCTCCGCGCACCGGCGGCCGGCAGAGCGAGTACGACCGGCGCAGGTCCTGTCCGTCGACGCGGGCGCGCAGGGCCACGTACTGCCCGGGTGCGTAGTCGAACGCCTCGGCGAGCTCCTCGGGAACGGCGAAGGTCACCTCGATCGCGGTGGGGGTCAGGGGGCGCACGTCCGCGACGCGAAGGGTGTGGAAACGGGCGCGGGTGCGCGGAGTGGCCGGGGTCTCGGCATCCGTCATCGTCATCAGAGGGCCTTGAAGTGGTCGAAGGGTTCGAGGCAGGCGCGGCACTCCCACAGCGCCTTGCACGAGGTCGAGCCGAAGCGCGAGACCTCGCGCGTGTCGAGGGAGCCGCAGCGCGGGCAGGCGACGCTGAGCCTCAGCCGGATGGGGCCGGCCGGCGCGCGGCCCGAGGGCGGGGCGATGCCGTACTCGGTGAGCTTGCGTCTTCCGGCGTCGCTCATCCAGTCGGTCGTCCACGCGGGGGTGAGCGTCGTTCGGACGACCGCCCGATCGAAACCCGCCGAGGTGAGGGCCAGCACGATGTCGTCGCGGATCGCGTCGACCGCCGGGCACCCCGAGTAGGTCGGTGTGATCGTGACGGTGACGGTGTCGCCGTCGAAGCGCACGTCGCGCAGGACGCCGAGGTCATCGATCGTCAGCACCGGCACCTCGGGATCGACGACGGCGGCGACCACCTCGCGGGCGTGCTCCAGCGTCGCGGTCACCAGGTCGCTCCCGGGTGCCGGCGCGCCAGCACCTGCATCTCGGCGAGAAGCGGACCGAGCGCGGGGTGGTGGACACCGCGGCGCCCCCCGGCAGACGAACCGGGGATCGTCGGCACGGGCACGTCCTCCTGCGCCAGGACAGCGTGGAGGACCTCATCGACGCGAGCCCGGAGCATCGACGGCCGTACGGCGACACCGCCGAGACGGTCGTGCAGGGGCTCGTCGCGGAACAGCTCGTCGAGATACGGCCACGTGTCGTCGAGGCCGACCAGCAACCGCCGCCGTGACTCCTCGGTGCCCCCGGCGAGCCGCAGCGTCCACTGCACGGCGTGATCGCGGTGGTAGTCCACCTCTTTCTCGGCCTTCGCCGCGACGGCGGCGAGGACGGGATCGGCGGATGCCGCGAGCTCCCGGTACAGCTCGAGGAGATAGGTGGATGCCAACAGCTGGCGGGCGATCGTGTGCGCGAAGTCGCCGTTGGGGAGCTCGAACAGCCAGGCGCTGCGGAACTCCGGCTCGTCGCGCCAGTAGGCGAGATCGTCTTCGCTGCGACCGTCGTACGAGCCCGCGTAGCGCAGGAGCGAGCGCGCGTGACCGAGCAGGTCGAGGGCGATGTTGCCGAGGGCCACGTCTTCTTCGAGCTCGGGGGCACGGGCCACCCATCCGCAGAGGTTCTGCGCGAGGATCACCGCGTCGTCACCGAGGCGCATCGCGTACGCGGCGACATCGGGGTCGGTGGCACGGCCCTCTCCCCCGGCCAGTTCCGCGGAGAGGTCGAGGGCGTCGAGCGAGACGTCGCCGTGCACGTCGCGGTCGGTCGAGGTGCTCACAGGTGCGGCACCCCCTCCGACGCGGTGTAGTACACCGCGTGCCGGTAGTTCTTGCCCGCCGGCGACTCGAAGAAGGCGCCCTTGGCTCCGGGGTCGCTCGTGGTCACGGCATCCGAGGGGACGACCCACACCGACACGCCCTCACCGCGACGGGTGTACAGGTCGCGGGCGTTGCGGACGGCGAGCTCGGCGTCGGGGGCGTGGAGCGAACCGACGTGCACGTGGCTGAGGCCGCGGTTCGCGCGCACGAAGACCTCCCACAGGGGCCAGGTCTCGGCGGGGCTGCCGCCGGGGGTGGCCATCAGGCGGCCGCCTTCGCGCTCTTCTTCGCCGCGTACGCCGCCGCCGCCTCGCGCACCCAAGCACCCTCCTCGTGCGCGTCGCGGCGGTGTTGCCGGCGCATCGTGTTGAGGGGGCCACGGCCGGCGAGCACCTCGTGGAACTCGGTCCAATCGATCTCGCCCATGTCGTACTCCCCCGTCTCGTCGTTGAAACGCAGGTCGGGATCGGGCAGGGTCACGCCCAGCACCGCGGCTTGCGGCACGAGCATCGAGACGAACCGCTGACGCAGGACGTCGTTGCTGAAGCGCTTGATGTTCCACGCCATCGACTGCGCCGAGTTGGGCGAGTCGTCGTCGGGGGGTCCGAACATCATCAGGCTCGGCCAGTACCAGCGGTTCACGGCATCCTGAGCCATCTGACGCTGCTCGTCGGTGCCCTGCATGAGGGTGAGCAGGATCTCGAACCCCTGACGCTGGTGGAACGACTCCTCTTTGCAGATGCGCACCATCGCCCGACCGTAGGGACCGTACGAGGCGCGGCAGAGAGGCACCTGGTTGCAGATCGCGGCGCCGTCGACGAGCCAGCCGATCGCGCCCATGTCGGCCCAGGTCGGCGTGGGGTAATTGAAGATCGAAGAGTAGCGGGCTGTGCCGTCGACGAGCTGCTGTGTCATCTCGTCGCGCGTGACGCCGAGGGTCTGCGCGGCGGAGTAGAGGTAGAGGCCGTGCCCCGCCTCGTCCTGCACCTTCGCCAGAAGGATCGACTTGCGCTTGAGGCTCGGGGCGCGAGTGATCCAGGCCCCCTCGGGCTGCATGCCGATGATCTCGGAGTGCGCGTGCTGCGAGATCTGGCGGATCAGCGTGCGGCGGTACCCCTCCGGCATCCAGTCGCGCGGTTCGATCCGTCCGTCGGCCTCGATGAGGGCGTCGAACATCGCTTCGCCGTCGCTCTCACCGCTCGCGGCATCCGTGGGGGGTGCGGTCATCGTCATCGTCGACTCCTTTTACAGACCGATCGTTCAGTAAAACTGTAGCGGAGGGTGCGCGAGGCCGCAACGGGCCTGCCCCCTCGCCCCCGGCGGTGTGGGGTGGAGCCATGGCAGACACCGCGATCTTCGACGTGGACGGCACCCTCGTCGACACCAACTACCAGCACGCCCTCGCCTGGTACCGCGCCTTCCGGCGGTTCGACGTCGTGCTGCCGATCTGGCGCATCCACCGGGCGATCGGCATGGGCGGCGATCAGCTCGTCGCCTCTCTCACCGGCGACGACGTCGAGAAAGACCACGGCGAGGCCCTGCGCGACGCGTGGACCGAAGAGTTCGAGCCGTTCCTCGGCGAGGTGAAGCCCTTCGACGGAGCACACGACCTGCTCGTCGAGGTGAAGAAGCGCGGATTCCAGGTCGTACTCGCCAGCTCCGGCAAGAGCGACCATGTCGAGCATTTCCTCGACCTCGTCGACGCCCGCGACCTGGCCGATGCGTGGACCACCTCCGACGACGTCCAGGCGAGCAAGCCCGCCCCCGACCTCGTGGAGACGGCGCTGGATCGCGTGCCCGGCTCGAGCGGCATCATGATCGGCGATTCGCCGTGGGACGCCATCGCTGCGGCGAAGGCGGACATGGCCACGATCGCGGTACGCACGGGCGGGTTCTCTGCGGAGGAGCTTCGGGATGCCGGAGCCTCCCGCGTCTTCGACAGCCTCCGCGACCTGATCGCCGGCCTGGACGACACGCCGCTCGCGCGACCGCGTTCCTGACGACCCGGCATCGCGCCCGCGCGGCCAGACCGCCCCCGTTCGTCGAGATCGACGCCGAACGGCTGCGGCCTCGGCAGATCGATACGTCCTCGACAACAGACCGAGCTCAGCGCAGGTCGTACACGCGCTGGTACTTGCCCTCGCTGCGCGGGAGCGAGCCGGGCTCCTCGACGCGCACCTCGACCGTCGTGCCGATCACGACCTTGATCCGCTGTTGCAGCACGACGCCCGCCGCCTCGCACACCTCGCGCTCCAGGGCCGGGTGCCTCTCGATACGGACGGTCATGGCATCCATCCTCCCCTCGCGGCGCAGCTCGAGCACGAAGTGCGGGGTGAGCTTCTCGATGCCCAGCACGATCTCCTCGATCTGCGTCGGGAAGAGATTCACCCCGCGGAGGATGATCATGTCGTCGTTGCGGCCGGTGATCTTCTCGATGCGGCGCATGGCGGGGAACGCCGTCCCGGGCAGCAGCCGGGTGAGATCGCGGGTGCGGTAGCGGATGACGGGGAACGCCTCTTTGGTGAGCGAGGTGAAGACCAGCTCGCCGAGCTCTCCATCGGCGACGGGGGCGCCCGTGTCGCCGTCGATCGTCTCGGGGAGGAAGTGGTCCTCCCAGATGTGCGGGCCGTCCTTGGTGAGCGCACTCTCGGAGGCCACGCCCGGGCCCATCACCTCGCTGAGGCCGTAGATGTCGACGGCGGTGAGGTCGAGGCGCCGTTCGATCTCTCGGCGCATCTCGTTCGTCCACGGCTCCGCCCCGAGGACTGCGACCCGCAGTGACGTCGAGCGCGGGTCGACGCCCGCCGCCTCGAGCGCGTCGGCGATCGTGAGGAGGTAGCTGGGCGTGCAGAGAATGGCATCCGGCTGGAAGTCCTGGATGAGCTGCGCCTGACGAGCCGTCTGTCCGCCCGACATCGGGATGACCGTCGCCCCGAGGCGCTCGATACCCGCGTGTGCGCCGAGGCCGCCGGTGAACAACCCGTAGCCGTAGGCGTTGTGCACGCGATCGCCGGGACGGATGCCGGCTGCCGACAGCGACCGCGCGACGAGATCGGCCCACCGGTCGAGGTCGCCCGCGCTGTACCCGACGACCGTGGGACGCCCGGTCGTGCCGGACGACGCGTGAACGCGCCGAACGTCGGCCATCGGCACCGCGAACATGCCGAAGGGGTAGGTCTCGCGCAGGTCGGCCTTCGTGGTGAAAGGCAGCAGGCGGATGTCGTCGAGCGCGTGGATGTCGTCGGGATGGACGCCCGCCGCATCGAACTTCCGACGGTACAGCTCGACGTTGTCGTACGCGTGGCGGACCGTCCACTGCAGGCGTTCGAGTTGCAGAGCGCGCAGGCTCTCGAGCGGAACGCCGGTCGGATCGACGGATGCCAGGACGTCGGGGCGTGAGGGAACGGTCATGGTCATCGGGACACCTCCGTGGTGGAGAGCGCGGCGCGGCGCTCGGGCTCGGGGTCGTAGGCGGATGGGGGGCCGGAGGCCTCTGCGGAGTCGGCCTCCGGCGTCGGCGGACGCCGATCCGTCGTGATGCTGCGGCCGCGCACCTCGGCGACCAGGTCGCCCGTCTCGTCGGTCACGCGGATGTCGTAGAGGCCCGTGCGCCCACTGCGCGCGCGGCGGACGGCGGTCGCGGTGAGCGTCTGCCCGGCCGTCGTCGACTTCAGGAACGAGATGTCGGCGCCGCCCGCGACGGTGACCCGCTCGTCTTCGTTGCACGCGATCGCGAAAGCGGTGTCGGCGAGGGTGAAGACGAGCCCGCCGTGGGTGATGGCGAACCCGTTCAGCATGTCGTCGCGCACGGTCATCGACACGCGAGACTCCCCCGGGGCGTCGTGCTCGACGACCATGCCGAGCATGGCCGATGCCTGATCGCGTTGCATCATCGGCCGCAGGCTCATGCGAGCACCGCCGCGGGAGCAGGCTGCCACGTCTTCGCCACGAGCGTCAGCACGTCGTAGTGCGCGACGATCTCGTCGTGCTGGTTGCGGATCACGGCGTCCCAGCGCACCTCGCCGTAGTCGTCGGTCTCTCGGGGGGTGATCTGCTTCGCCGTCAGGGCGACGCGGATGCGGTCTCCGGGTGAGACGGGGGTGACGAAGCGCAGGTTCTCGAGCCCGGAGTTGGCGAGCACCGGCCCCGGCGCCGGGTCGACGAACAGTCCCGCCGCCCACGACACGAGCAGGTAGCCGTGCGCGACCCGCCCCGGGAAGAAGGGGTTGGCCGCGGCCGACTCCTCGTCCATGTGCGCGTAGAACGTGTCGCCGGTGAAGTTCGCGAAGACCTCGATGTCGTCGAGAGTGACCTGGCGCTCGGCCGATTCCACGGCATCCCCGATCCGAAGCTCCGACAGGGGCTTGCGGAAAGGGTGCGCACCCGAGGAATCGGTGTCGGCTCCCGGATGCCACACGCCGGTGAGCGCGGTGAGCATGCGGGGCGAGCCCTGGATCGCGGTGCGCTGCATGGAGTGCAGCACCGAGCGGATGCCGCCGAGCTCCTCGCCGCCGCCGGCGCGACCGGGCCCGCCGTGGACGAGGTGCGGGACGGGTGCCCCATGCCCGGTGGAGGTGCGGGCGTCGTCCCGGTCGAGGAAGAGCACGCGGCCGTTCATCGCGCCCATGCGCGTGAGCAGTTCGGTCGCGACGTCGGGGTCGTGGGTGGCGACGCTGGTGACCAGCGATCCCCCGCCCCGGCTCACGATGGTCGCCGCTTCGGCCACGTCGGCGTACTCGACGATGCTCGCGACGGGACCGAAGGCCTCGATGTCGTTGACGGCCGGGGTCGCGGCATCCGCGAACGCGAGAAGCATCGGCTGGAGGAACGCGCCCTCGGCGGGCACGCCCCGCGGCACGTCCGCCGAACCGACGACGAAGCGTCCCCCGGCGTCGGTGAGCGCCCGGACCTGGCGCAGCACCTCGTCGCGCTGCTCGATCGAGACGACCGGGCCCATCGTCACGCCCTCGGCGCGCGGATCGCCGATGACCACGCGCTCGGCGATCCTGTCGCGCAGCGCGCGGGCCACGGCATCCGTGGTCCCCGTCGGCACGATCGCGCGGCGGATCGCGGTGCACTTCTGTCCCGCCTTGGTGGTCAGTTCGACGAGCAGCTGCTTCACGTACGCGTCGAACTCGGGCGTGCCGGGGACGGCGTCGGGGCCCAGGATCGAGGCGTTGATCGAATCGGTCTCGCTCGTGAAGCGCACACCGGGCTTCGCCCGGGCGCGCAGCCGCTCGGCGGTCGAGGCGCTGCCGGTGAAGCCGACGGTGTCGCCGAGGTCGAGCAGATCGAACAGTCCCGGCACGCTGCCGCTCACCAGCTGCAGCGAGCCCTCGGGGAGCAGGCCCGTCTCGACCACCATCCGCACCCACGCCTCGGCGATGTAGGCCGTGGGGGTCGCGGGCTTGACGATCGTGGGAAGGCCGGCCAGGAACGCGGGCGCGAACTTCTCGAGCGCGCCCCACATGGGGAAGTTGAAGGCGTTGATCTGCACCGCGACCCCCGAAAGACGCGTGTAGACATGCCTTCCGAGGAAGGAGCCGTCCTTCGACAGCGGCTCGATCGGTCCGTCGAGCACGACCGTCCCCGCGGGCAACTCCCGGCGGGCTTTCGACGAGAAGGTGAAGAGCACCCCGATGCCGCCGTCGATGTCGCTGAGCGAGTCGCGGCGGGTCGAGCCGGAGCGCTCCGACAGGGCGTAGAGCTCGTCACGACGCTCGTTCAGCGCGATCGCGAGGTTCTTCAACACCATCGCGCGCTCGGGGAAGGTGAGGGCGCCCAGGCTCGCCCGCCCCTCGCGACGGGCGTACGCGACGGCGGCCGCGAGGTCGAGGCCCTTCGTGCTGACGCGGACGATCTCGTCGCCGGTCGACGCGTCGCGGACGATCGCGGCATCCGGATCGTCGGCGGGCGTCCACCACGAACCGTTCACGTAGCTGGGGAGAAACGTCATCATTCGCTCCATTCGTAGAATCCGCGGCCGGTCTTGCGACCCAGGTGGCCCTGGGCGACGAGGTCGCGCAGCAAGGCGGGCGGGGTGAAGCGCGCACCGAACGCGCGCTCGAGTTCTTCGGCGATGCCCAGCCGTACGTCGAGACCGACGATGTCGGTGGTGCGGAGGGGGCCCATCGGATGCCGATACCCCCGCTCCATCGCCGTGTCGATGTCCTGCGCGGAGGCGACGCCCTCTTCGAGCATGCGGATGGCCTCGAGACCGAGAGCGACCCCGAGGCGGCTCGACGCGAAGCCCGGCGCATCGCGCACGACGACAGCGGCCTTGCCGATCGCCTCCACCCACCGAGTCGCTCGCGTCACGACCTCGGGCGCGGTGTCGGCACCCGTCACGACCTCGACCAGCGCCGAGGCCGGCACCGGGTTGAAGAAGTGCAGGCCGAGGAACCGTTGCGGACGCCGCATCGCTCCGGCGAGCGCGTCGATCGAGATGGAGGAGGTGTTGGATGCCACGACGGCGTCGTCGCGCACGGCGCCCTCGATCCGCGCGAGGGCGCCGAGCTTCAGGGCCCGGTCCTCCGGCACGGCCTCGACGACGAGGTCCGCCTCGGCGAACGCGCCGGTGTCGACGCTGGTCGTGAGGGCGTCGGCATCCGGAAGCCGCGTGCCCCGCGCTGCCGAGCGGGCGAGAGCGGCCTCGACGCGGCCCCGCGCCTGGGCGGCGGTTTCCGCATCGCGCTCGACGACGTGCACGCAGGCTCCCGCGAGCAGGAACGCGTGGGCGATGCCGGCCCCCATGCGGCCTCCGCCGAGCACACCGACGACGACGGGAACGGATGGCGTGTCTCGGACCGTGGCGGTAACGGGGGAGGTCATCTCTTCTTCCTCTCGAGGAACGCGGTCATGCGGGCGTACTTGTCCGCGCTGTCGAACAGCTCGGCCTGCAGCTCGCCGTCGATGGCGGGGTGCGCGTTGCGCGGGGCGAGCAGGGCACGCTTGGTGAGGATCGTCGCGCGGGCGGAGTTCACGGCGATCCGGTCGGCCACCGCGTGAGCGGAGTCGAGCAGATCCTGGGGCTCGTGGATGCTCGAGAGCAGCCCCCACGCGAGCGCTTCGTCGGCGTCGATCACGCGGGCGGTGAGCAGCAGCTCGCTCGCGCGGGCGTGTCCGACGATCTCGGGCAGGCGCCACGAGGCTCCCGCCGCGGCGATGATGCCGAGACCCGGTTCGGGGTTGCCGAAGCGCACGCGAGGTGTCCCCAGGCGGATGTCGGCGGCGTAGGCGAGCTCGGCTCCCCCGCCCAGCGCGAATCCGTCGACGGCGGCGACCACGGGCATGGGCAGGCGGCGGATGCGATCGAACACCGTGGCGTTGATCCCGCGGCGGGCGTCGTCGCCCGTGCGGTCGCGGAGCTGGGCGATGTCGGCCCCCGCGGCGAAGATGCCTCCCGCCCCGGTGAGGATGAGGGTGCGCGGACGCTCCTCGAGGTCCGCACAGAGGGCGTGCAACTCGTCGACCATCGCCTGATCGATCGCGTTGCGGCGGTCGGGTCTGTCGAGGGTGGCGACGACACGGTCGTCGCGGGCGTCGATGCGGAGCCGGGCGGGCGAGCCTGACGCATCGGCGTCGGAACCCGGCGAAGCCTCCCGCGCCCTGGCCAGGGGCGACTCAGCCATGGGCCCGCTCCAGGATCATCGCCGTGCCCTGCCCCACCCCGACGCACATCGTCGCGAGGCCGTACCGCGCGTCCTCGCGTTCCAGGCGGCCGAGCAGCGTCACGATCAACCGCGAGCCGCTCGACCCCAGGGGGTGACCCAGCGCGATCGCCCCGCCGTCGGCGTTGACGATCTCGGGGTCGAGTCCGAGTCGCCGCACGCACGCGATCGACTGCGACGCGAAGGCCTCGTTGAGTTCGACGGCTCCCAGAGCGGATGCCGACAGCCCCGCCTTCGCGAGGGCCTTCTCGGTCGCGGGCACGGGACCGAGCCCCATGACCTCGGGCGCCAGCGCGGAGGAGGCATGCGCGACGATCCGCGCGCGCGGACGCAGTCCGAACCGTTCGACGGCGGCGGCGCTGGCCACGACGATCGCGGACGCCCCGTCGTTGAGCGAGCTGGAGTTGCCCGCCGTCACGACCTCGCCCCCCTTCACGACGGGTCGGAGTCGCGCGAGCGCATCGAGCGAGGTGTCGCGACGCGGACCCTCGTCGGTGTCGATCATGCCCCGGGCGGTCTCGACGGCCACGATCTCGGCGCGGAAGCGACCGGCATCCTGAGCCTGGATCGCCCGCTGGTGGCTGCGCAGCGCGAAGGCGTCCGCGTCGGAGCGCGAGACGCCGTCGACGCGGGCGACCTCTTCGGCCGTTTCGGGCATGGCGAAGGTGGCCTTGTCGCGCGCGGCGAGGCGCGGGTTGGTGAAGCGCCAGCCGATCGACGTGTCGAAGGCCGCCCCGGGCTTCGACCATGGCTTCTCGGGTTTCGCCTGCACCCAGGGAGCACGGGTCATCGACTCCACGCCGCCCGCGACGATCACCTCGGCATCGCCCGCGCGGATCGCCTGAGCGGCGAGCGCGATCGCGCTCATTCCCGAGGCGCAGAGGCGGTTGACGGTGAGCCCCGGGATGCTGTCGGGAAGCCCCGCGAGCAGAACGGCCATGCGGGCGACGTTGCGATTGTCTTCGCCGGCCTGGTTCGCCGCACCGAGGACGACCTCGTCGACGGCCTCGACGGGAACGCCCGCGCGAGCCACCGCTTCGCCGACCACCAGCGCCGCCAGATCGTCGGGACGAACGGATGCCAGAGCCCCGCCGTACCGTCCGACCGGGGTGCGCACACCTCCGATGAGAAACGCGTCCGCCATCGCCACCCTCTCCCCCGCCGACTCTGGCGGGGCCCGTCCACCTCACCCGCGAGGTTTTCCGACCGATCGTTCAGTAATCATGGCAGAAGGCGTCTCCCGAGGCAACGGCGCCCACCTCACATTGCCGCTATGGGCGAGCGTTCACACCCCGTCGGCTCATGTGGTCATTCGCATGGTGCACGTGTGGTTGCCCGTGTCACAGCTGCAGCGCTCCCTCGAGCCGGGGGCCTCATCTTCGACAAGAACAAGCGAATCGCGATCGTCCGCACGGTCGAGGTGCACGGCCGCAAGGTGCTGCGCTCGGTGACGTTCGATGCTGACCCGGCGCGGCGTTAGCTCATCGGCTACTTCCCCAAGGATGCGACGAGCCTGGCAGTGGGGTGCACCTCGTCCGAGTACGTCAAGAAAGCCACGAGCCCGTGGTCTCCCACTTCGGCCTCACTCCCATCAAGCGCGCGTGCGTCCTCGCGCACGAGCTCGGTCATGCGTTCCACGGTCACCAAGGGCGCGACGGATCCCGCCGCCGAGGCCGCGGCCGATGCGTACGCGGCCGCCCTGCTCGTCGCCCCCGCTCACTACGCGCGGCTCGAATCGATCGGGCTGAGCACCGGCGAGGTCGCCGAAGAGTTGGGGGTCACGGTCGAGATGCTCCGTGCCTTCGTCGAGCACCACCTCGTGCGCGTCCGCGGCGCCGCGTACACGCGGCCGCGGCTCGGAGCCCACCAGCACGGTCATCTCGCACGCTGGGCGTCATGAGCCCATGACGCCGCTCGCTTGAGTGCGATCGCGACGAGAACACGACCCTGTCGAACGTGTCCCCTCGGTGTGCCCCCGACAGGATTCGAACCTGCGACGCCCGCGTTAGGAGTGCGGCGCTCTATCCCCTGAGCTACGGAGGCGGGATCACCCCAGCCTACTGCGACGCTTCCGCGCGCGCGGCTACGGACGGACGCGCGAGCGGAACGCTCTCACGCAGGGCGTCGACGAGGCCGGCATCCCACCGCCCCGGCTCCGCGAGCGTCGCCTCGCGCAGATCCACCCCGTCGGGGCCGATGCTCGCGACGCAGACCAGGAGCGACTCGAGCACGAGCCCGTCATGCGCGTCCCGGCGCAGGACAGACGCCTCGGGTTCGTGCGTGGCCCTCTCGATCACGCCGAGCCATGGCATCCACCAGTCGTCTCCGGCAGCAAGGCCCGCCCCGCGGAAGGCGTCGAGCCAGCGGGCGATACGGGGGGTGCCCGGGTCGTCGACGGCGTGGTGGGCGACCATATGCGTGCCGGGGGTCAGCGGCGTGCGACGCGAGACGAGGCCGTCCCACTCCACCAGGTGCGCGCCCGTGGCATCCACCTCCACGAGATTGAAGCCGCGGGTGGCGGGACGGCTCGGGATGCCGGCCCCCACCGCATCGAGGGGAACGCTGCCACGGCTGACGACCTCATCGTCGCGGCGGTCGGAGAGGTCCTCGCGATTGAGCAGCACCGCCAGCCGCCGAGCGGTCGGATCGACTGCGAGCCAGGCACCGCCGGCGCGGTCGTCTCGCACGCCCACGATGCCGTCGCGCTCGGGCCACCAGGGTCCGATGCCGCGCCAGGGGCGGTCGCGGTCCTCGTCGCGGACGGCGAGCACCCGCACGGGTTCGCCGGGAGCGGTGGGGACGTCGATCACGACGGTGCACATTGCCCCCACGCTACCCTCGCGAGGCAGGCGTCGGGCAGGTCCGAGGGTGCCGGCGTCCGTCAGGAGAACAGACGCGGCGCGGGAACGGGCCCTTCGACTCCGAACCCCCCTGTTCTGGTCATTGTCCCTGTTCTCGTCGCACCGCCTGCACCCGTCGCGGACGCCGACCTGGAAGACTGTGACGATGTTCGTCGTCGTCGGAGTGACCGGGGGCATCGCCGCCTACAAGACCGTGAGCCTCGTGCGCCTCCTCGTGAAGGCGGGACACGACGTGCACGTCATCCCCACCGAGGACGCTCTGCGCTTCGTCGGCCTGCCCACCTGGGAGGCGCTCAGTCGCAACCCGGTGACGACCTCCGTGCACGACGACGTCGCGCGCGTCCGACATGTCGCCCTGGGCCAGTCCGCCGATCTCGTGATCGTGGCACCCGCGACCGCGAACACCCTCGCCGCGATGACGGCGGGATTGGCGTCCGACCTGCTCGGCACGACCCTGCTCGCGACGACCGCCCCGGTGGTCGTCGCCCCCGCGATGCACACGGAGATGTGGCGGCATCCGGCCACCGAGCACAACATGAACGTGCTGCGCGCTCGCGGCGTGCACGTGGTCGGCCCCGCCGACGGCGTCCTCACCGGCGGCGACTCAGGCCCGGGGCGCATGTCGGAGCCCGAGGAGATCGTCGCCGTCGCCCTCGCTCTGGTCGAACGCCCCCGTGACCTCGACGGACTCTCGATCGTCGTGAGTGCCGGGGGCACGCGCGAGCCCATCGACCCCGTGCGCTTCCTCGGCAATCGCTCGAGCGGACGGCAGGGGGTGGCGATCGCGCGAGCCGCTGCCGATCGCGGCGCATGTGTGACACTCGTCGCCGCCCATCTCGGCGCCGACGTCCGTCCCGACCCTCGCGTCGAGGTGATCGCCGCGGGCACCGCCGACGAACTCGGACAGGCGATGGATGCCGTGGCACCCGACGCCGATGTCATCGTCATGGCTGCGGCGGTGGCGGATTACTCCGTCGCCGCGGTGTCGGAGCACAAGCTCCGCAAGCAGGACTCCCCCGGCGGCCTCGTCCTCGAACTGCGCGAAAACCGTGACATCGTCGCGGGGCTCGTGTCCGCTCGGCGGGTGGGGCAGACGATCGTCGCTTTCGCGGCCGAGACGGTCGCCGACGACGCGGAACTCCTCGAGCGGGCTCGTGTGAAGGCGGCCCGCAAGGGAGTCGATCTTCTGGCCGCGAATGCCGTGGGCTGGACGCGCGGTTTCGAGACGACGGGCAATGCGCTGACGATCGTGGATGCCGCGGGCGAGATCGTCGCGATCGCGTCGGGCTCGAAGGACGACACGGCGCACGCTGTGCTCGACGCTGTTCTGGCGGTGCATCGCCGCTGAGGGAGCGGTCGAAAGCCGTCCGCCGAGGCCCGACGCCCCGGCGGACGGCGCTGATCAGTTGTCGCCGAGGCGGTCGACGGCTCCGACGATGTCGATGACTTCGGTACGCGAGGTGTAATCGACGTGGACATCCGCGAAACGGATGCGTCCGGACCGATCGATCACGTACACCGAGGGGAAGGGCACGCGCGCCGTCGCGTCTGCGTTGCTGTCCGAGACGGCGAATCCGAGCTCCGTGTGCGCTTCTTGGGCGTGCGCACTCGGTTCCGTGACGATTCCGAACCGGTCGGCCAGGACGTTGCCCGGATCGGACAGAACCGTGAAATCGAGGCTGTTGTTGCCCTGGCTCTGCGCGGTGCCGTCGGCGGTCTGGGGTGAGATCGCCACGAGCTGCGCCCCTCGTTCTTCGAGCGCCGGCAGGAGGTCCTGCTGGTAGGTACGCAGGGTGATGTTGCAGTACGGGCACCACGCGCCGCGGTAGAAGACGACGACGGTCGCGGCGTCGTCGAGGACGGACGAGAACGAGACCGCCGCGCCGTCGGCGGTCAGCAGATCGGCGTCCGGAGCCGTGTCGCCCTCTCCGAGCGCGCCGTCCGGCACACCGGCGGCGCGAAGCTCGCTCTGCTCCCCGGAGAAGACCGCGGCGAGGCGATCGCCGATCTGTGATTCGAAGCCGACGTTGAAGTCGTCGACCTGCTGAGCGATGGATGGTGTGGACATGCGTAGCCTCCCCGGCGGTACCGACATCGGGCATCGGTTCGAGGAGCGTATGTCAGTCGAAAGAGGCCTCGGGCGACGATGTCGCGGAGCGGAACATAACGTCACGCAACGTCATCGACGAAGAGAAGGGGGCACCACCGAATCGATCGGCAGCACCCCCTTCGCGTCAGTAGCCGTAGCTGCTGGAGAACTCGCTGATGAGCGCCGTCATCTGTGACACCAGCACGACGATCCAGACGATGAACGCGATGACCACGGCGACGTTGACCGCAATGGACGCCCAGATCGGGGCGAGCCCCGAACCGGTGCGGCGGCGCAGGATGACGCCGCGGCCGATGATGTACACCAGCCCCGAGCCGATGGCCAGCACGAAGAAGCTGAAAGCCCAGTGGAACGGGCGATCGACGCCGCGTGCGCGCAGCTGACGCCAGTCGAGGAAGGCGAACAGCACCGTGAGCGCCGAAACCACGATGCTCACGACCGACGTCACCACGGTGATGAGTGCGGTCGCCGCGTTGGTGCCGGCCATCGACGCGGGACCCGAATCGTACGAGTACACGCCGGCGTAGAAGGCGTCACGGAAGTACGATGACCAGTCGAAGATGACCACGCCGAGCAGGCTGAGCAGCGGCAGGAAGACCATCAGCCACACCCACACGGTGTTGGTCTTGATGTCGCGGCGGGGGGCGGCGGTGTCGTAGGTCACCGGAGGTGCGCTCGGGTAGCCGGGAGTCGCGCCGTAACCCGCACCTGCGGCGGCCGCACCCGCACCGTACGCCGGAGCGGCGGGGTACGACGGGGCGCTCGGGAACGCCGGAGCCGACGTGTACGCCGGGGCCTCGGGAGGAGCGACGGGAGCGGCGGGCGGCGTCACGGGCGGGACGCTCGTGCCGGTTGCGGTAGATGCGGCCCCTGCCGGGGTCACGGCTGCGGGACCGTCGTGCGGGTCGAGGCTCGCCGAGATGTCGTGCGACGGCCCGGTGACGTGCGCACCACCGGACGGGGAGTCGCTATCGAGTCCCTCCGCAGGGCTGTGGCCCGCCGCGGACTGGTCTGCAGACGTGGAACCGTCAGCCGACGAGGATGCCTCGGCGAACGCGGACCCGGGGGACGCGGCGGACTCTTCACCGGTGCGCGACCCCGCCCCGGAGTCAGCGGCAGCGTGCTGTTCGGTTTCGCTCGGCGCGGCCGGCTCGCCGCCCGCGGAACGTACCTCATCGGTCCAGCTCGTGCCGTTCCAGCGGCGTAGACCACCGCCCCCCGCGGGGTCGGGATACCAGCCGTCGGGCGGAGTGGGAGTGTCAGTCATGTCGTTTCCCCTGTCAGGTGCGGAACCGGGCGAGATGGCCCGAGTCTAGTGATGGCATCCGACGTCATCGGAAGTCTCGCGACGCGTGCGCCACGCCCACCCGGAGATCGGTGAACCCGTCGGCGATCACATTTGTCACTCCCTCGACCGAGCGTTCGAGCATCCCCCGCACGATGAGAGCGGGTGATTCGCGTGCGACCCGGCGGTACCTGTTCCACACGCCGACCGAGCAGATGATGTTCATCAACCCGTGCTCGTCTTCGAGGTTGAGGAACGTGATCCCGGATGCCGTCGCCGGCCGTTGCCGGTGGGTGACGAGTCCGGCCACCTCGATACGCCGATCGGTTTCGCAGGTGCGCAACTCGCGCGAGGTCAGCACCCCGCGGGCATCGAGAGCGGCGCGGAAGTGTGTGAGCGGGTGATCGTCGGCCGACAGCCCCGTCGCCCAGAGGTCGGACGCGAGGATCTCATAGCTCGACGGATCGGTGAACAAGGGCGGCTGCACGGCCACCAGCGAGTCGGGAAGAAACTCCGGGCGGTCCAGAGCGGCCGAGCCCGACAGCCAGATCGCCTCGCGCCGCGTGTGCCCGAGGCACTCGAATGCGCCGGCCGTGGCGAGGGCCTCGAGCTGCGCGGTCACCATCCCCGTACGGCGAACGAGGTCGCGCAGATCGCGGTAGTCCCCGTTGGCCTCTCTCTCGGTGACGATGCGCTCGGCGACCGTGGCACCGATTCCGGTGACCCCGGCCAGCCCGAGACGCACGGCGAATCCCCCGTCGCGGCGATGAGCGCGCGTCTCGTCGGCTTCGGAAGGGTCGAACTCCCCCGTCGGCGGTTGAACCGCGTGCGCGCACGCGTCGAGCCCGGTCGGTACACCTCTTGCCGGATGGGGCTCCGATCCCGTCTCCGCCGCCGGGCCCACGGCATCCGCCCGCTCTGTTCCGGTCCTTCCCGGCGTGTCATCGGCTCTCTCGAGGGTGGCCTCGACTCCCGAACGCAGGAGGTCGGGTCGACGCACCTGCACCCCGTGGCGGCGGGCGTCGGCGGTGAGCGTGGCGGGTGAGTAGAACCCCATGGGCTGCGCGCGCAAGAGACCGGCGAGGAACGCCGCCGGGTAGTGCAGCTTGATCCAGGAACTGGCGTAGACCAGCAGAGCGAATGACAGCGAGTGCGACTCGGCGAAACCGAAGTTGGCGAACGCCTGGATCTTGGCATAGAGCTCGTCGGCGACCTGCCCCTCCAGACCGTTCTCGGCCATGCCCGCGTACAGCGTCTCGCGGAGGGAGTCGATGCGCTCGAGCCCACGCTTGGAGCCCATGGCCCGGCGAAGCAGGTCGGCGTCTTCGGCGGAGCAGTTGCCGATGGCGACGGCCATCTGCATGAGCTGTTCTTGGAACACCGGCACCCCCATCGTGCGCTCGAGCACCGGCTCGAGCTTGGGGTGCACGTAGGTGATCGCCTCCTGTCCGAGCTTGCGACGCACGAACGGATGCACGGCCCCGCCCTGGATGGGCCCGGGACGGATGAGGGCGATCTGCACCACGAGGTCGTAGAACTTCCGCGGCTGCAGTCGAGGCAAGAGGCCCATCTGGGCGCGCGACTCCACCTGGAACACCCCGATCGAGTCGGCTCGGCACAGCATGTCGTACACCGCCTTCTCTTCCTTGGGCAGTGTCGACAGCTCCCAGTTCTCGCCCGTCGCCCCGCGGATGAGGTCGAAGCAGTACTGCAGCGCCGCGAGCATGCCGAGGCCCAGCAGGTCGAACTTGACCAGCCCCATCCAGGCGGCGTCGTCTTTGTCCCACTGGATCACCGTGCGGTTCTCCATGCGCGCGTGCTCGATGGGAACGACCTCGCCCACCGGGCGGTCGGTGAGCACCATGCCGCCCGAGTGGATGCCGAGGTGCCGCGGTGCCTTCAGCAGCTCCGACGCGAACTCGATGACCTGGTCGGGGATGTCGTGGTCGGCTCCGGTCTCGAGCGTCGCCCCCCACCGCTCGACCTGCTTCGACCAGGCGTCCTGCTGCCCCGGGGAGTGCCCGAGTGCCCGGGCCATGTCGCGCACGGCGTTCTTCGGTCGGTACTGGATGACGTTCGCCACCTGGGCCGCTCGCTCCCGCCCGTACTCGCCATAGACCCACTGGATGATCTCTTCCCGGCGGTCAGAATCGAAGTCGACGTCGATATCGGGCTCTTCGTCGCGCAGGCTCGACAGGAACCGCTCGAACGGCAGCTTGTAGAAGATCGAGTCGACCGCGGTGATGTCGAGCAGATAGCAGACCGCGCTGTTGGCCGCCGAGCCGCGCCCCTGGCACAGGATGCCGCGCCGACGCGCTTCGGCGACGATGCCGTAGACGATGAGGAAGTAGCCCGGGAAGTCCTTCATCTCGATGACACCCAGTTCGCGCTCGATGCGGCGCCGGTCGTCGTCGGACAGGTTGGGGTACTTCCGCGGGACGGCCTCCCACACCAGGTGCCGCAGCCACGACATGGGGGTGTGCCCCTCGGGCACCTTCTGCTTCGGCAGGGCGGGCTTGGCCCGACGCAGCGGGAAGGCGATCTCATCGGCGAGCTCGACCGTGCGGGCCACCGCTCCCGGATACCGCCGGAACCGCGCCGCCATCTCCACCCCCGAGCGCAGGTGCGCCCCGGCGTGGGCCGGGAGCCAGCCGTCGAGCTCGTCGAGGCCGCGGTTCGCCCGCACCGCGGCGACGGCGGCCGCGAGCAGCTCTTTCTGCGGAGCGGCGTAGTGCACGTTGTTGGTGGCGAGGATCGGCAGGCCCCGCTCGGCGGCGAGACCGGCGAGCACGTCATTGCGTCGGGAATCGAGCGGATCGCCCTGGTCCATCAGCTCGACGTAGACGGCCTCCGCACCGAACAGGGTGATGAGGGTGTCGAGTTCGCGCGCGGCTCCGACCGGGCCCTCGAAGGCGAGAGCCTGCCGCACCGCCCCCTTGCGGCATCCGGTGAGCACCGCCCACTGCGGGTCGCTGGGTCCTCCGGCGCGCTCGGCGAGGTCTTCGAGGTCGTAGACCGGTTTCCCTTTCTCCGCACCGGTGAGGTGGGCGTGGGTGATGGCCGCGGCAAGGCGGTGATACCCCTCTTCTTGACGGGCGAGGACGAGGAGGTGCGAACCCATCGGGTCGGCTTCCCCGTTCTGGGGGCCGGAGAGCCCGAGCGAGAGCTCCGCACCGAAGACCGTGTTCACCGCGCGCTGTTCGGCCGCTTCGGCGAACCGCACGATGCCGTAGAAGCCGTCGTGGTCGGTGAGGGCGAGTGCGTGCAGGCCCAGACGTTCGGCCTCTTCGACGAGTTCTTCGGGGGAAGAGGCGCCGTCGAGGAACGAGTACGACGAGTGCGCGTGGAGTTCGGCGTAGGGAACGGTGTCGGCCGGGCGTTCGATCGAGGGCGGCACGTAGGCCCCGCGCTTGTGCGACCAGGCCGGGCTGTCGCCGCCGTCACCGTTCGGTGGAGCGCCGGTGGGGCGGCGGGCGTCGCTGAGCAGGCGCTCGAGCTCCGACCACTTCACGGGAGGGTTGGTCCAGCCCATCAGCGCCCCTCCGCCCGGGGACCGGGTCGATGATCAGTCATACCGCCCCTCCGCTCGCCACTCGCCCTCTTCGACCACCAGGAGCCACGCGCCCCCCTCGGCATCCACCACCTGGAACCGGTGCGCTTTGCGAGCGCGCAAGGCGTCCCACCCCCGCTCACTGATCGGCCATGGGCCCGCCCACTCGCGGATGCGGCGTCGCTGCCCCGCGGTCTCGAGGACGGCGGGTGGAGCACTCACGACATCGCGCTCCCCGACAGTGACCGGAGCCCCCGCGATGTCGGTGACTCCCACCAGGCGTGGTTCGGGGTACACGGTGGCGGGCAGGGGATCGGGGAGACTGCCGGGCCACGGCCGTGTCCGCACCTTCTCGGCGACCACACGATCACCCCACGGTACGAGCACTTGGCGCTCGGCGAGCCAGCGACCACCGCCGATCGTCGGGGTCACGACCCCGCGGTGGCCGAGTATGGCCTGCACCCGAGAAAGGGCGTGGTGTACGCGTTCGTCGGGTCCGGCCCCGAACAGTCCCTTGGCGTGGTGCGCCGCGACATCGACGGCCTCGGGCTCGATGTGGACACCCGCGACACCGCTGCCGAAGATTCCCTGTGCGTCTTCGGCGAGCTGCCAGCGCACGCGGTCGACCACCCCCGCAGCGTCGAACGAACCGGGATGCAGCCATACGCGCTCACTGCGCTCGCCCCGTTCTCCCGTGAGCACGACCCGTAGCTCCGTACAGACGAGGTCGTGCGCGCCGAGCTGGGCGATGAACTCTTCGGCGGCCACGCGCATGCCGAACGCGATCTGGTCGGCGAGCTCGAGCGGTGGTTCGAACGCGACGTCGCGGTGCAGCTCGGGCGGGGGCGTACGCGGCTGGACCGGTTGGGAATCGAGTCCCCCGGCGAGCGCGTGCAGACGCACTCCCCTCTCGCCGAATCGCTCTCGTACTCGCTCGACCTGGAGCGCGGCCAACTGGCCCAGGGTATGCACGCCCAACCGCGCCAACAGGCTCCCGAACTCGTCGTCTTCGAGGGTCGCGATCGAGAGGGGCGCGAGGAAGGCTCCGGCCGCACCGGGCTCGACGATACGGACGGGATCATCCACAGCCGCCGAACGTGCCGCCTGCTCAGCGGTGAACACCCCGTCGGCGACGCTCGCGCGCACGCCCCCGAACCCGTCGTCATCGAGCAGCCGGACCAGCACGCGAGCTGCCTCGAGTTCCCCGCCGTAGTACCGCGCCGGACCCCGCGCCCGGAGAGCACAGAGTCCGGGGCGCACGACCTGCACCCCGGGAGCGCGCTCCTCGACCCGGGCGACGACCGGGGCGAATGCGCGTACGTCCCGTACCGGGTCGGCCGGCACCACCTGCAGCCCCGGGCACAACGCCTGCGCGTCTCGGCGTTTCTGCCCGCGTCGCACGCCCTGCGCCCGAGCCGCCCACGAGCACGCGACGACGACGTTATGGGCGAACACCGCCACCGCGGCATCCGGTCGAGGAGGACTCACGGCCTCGCTCACGAACGCCGTGATGGGCCAGTCGGGGAACCACAGCACGAGGCTGCGCGTAGGAGCGTGCATCAGCCCACTGCCCGTACGGGAACAGCATCGCGGTCACGCGAAACCAGACGCTCGGCCGGGGAGCCCAGCAACTCGATCGACCCGTCGGCCGCGGGCAGCAGCATGCGGGCGCGGCGGGGATTCGGCGAACGGCGGCTGGTCACCGATACGGTCAGCTCACGACCGGCCAAATACCCATGCCCCTGGCCGATTCCCGACCATCGGGGATCGGCGACGTCGATCACGGCCTCGACCTGGGGCCAGGCCCCCTGCACGAGCAGCACCGAACCGCGATCGCGCAGGCGCGCGGCCAACCGCGTGGCCTCGACGCCCCCGCGCGCGGCCGCCGCTCCCGCGGGTGGGCGTACGGCCACCACGGGAAGCACCTCGGTAATCGTCGCCGTCACGGCCAACCACCGGGGGCCCGGATCGGGGATGAAAACGAGACGATCGAGATCGAGACCGTACTTCTCAGCGGCCTCGGCACCGAGCTCGGGCATGCCGATCACCCCGCACCACGCGCCGTCTTGGGAGGGACGGGCCATGAGCGCCAGCAGAAGAGAGGCCGAACGTGCCAGGGCGTATGCGGACCCCGACCGCAGCCCCCCACCGGGCAGCAGTGCGGAGAACGCCGGGTGCGTCGGCAGGACGGGGGCGTCCATGCGCCGCCCCTGCATGCGCTCGAGGCGATCACGGAGCGCAGGGATGTCGGGTACGGCCTGTACCTGGTCTCTCACGATCGCCCTCACTCCCACAGGTTAGAACATCTGTTCGATGACCTCAATCCCTGTGTGTCGAAGATACGATCGACCTCCGACATTGCGCAGAAGCTCCGATCGAATGATCGAACGAGCACGCCGATCCCCCGGCATCCGGCCGAGAACGGCCCCCGCACGCATGTCTGCTTCAGACCAGATCGACCGTCGCGGCGATCCGCGCAAACCCTCCCTGCTGCAGCACGAGGGCGGTGTTCGCCATGAGCTCGGCGGCAGGACGGGTGACGGTTCCGAGCCCCGCGATCTCTGCACTCAGGTCGAAGGTGCGCGTGGCATCCAGCACCACCGTCACGTCGTAGCCGAGGTTTCCGGCCATGCGCGCGGTCGTCTCGACGCACATATTCGTCTGGATGCCGCAGATCACCAGTTCTCGGATGCCGTGCTCACGCAGCCACGCGTGCAGATCGGGATCGCCGTAGAACGCCGAATTGACGTTCTTCGACACGAGGAGATCCGCCGGAACGTCGGCGACCGCCTCGACGAGGGCGTTGCCCTCACCGTCCGGGTGAAGAGGAGAGCCAGGGGACGCAGACTCGTGCCGCACGACGACGATCGGCTCCTCCGCACGCTGCCACGCATCGATCAGGGCGACGACGTTGCGTTCGCAATCGGGGTTGGCCGTCGGCCCCCAGAAGGCGAGGTCGTCGAATCCCCTCTGCATATCGATCACGAGAAGAGCACGAGTCATACCCCTCATCCCACCACACGCCCCCCCACAAGAGCGGTGGATGCCAAACTCAGGCCGCCAGTGCCAGATACGGCTCCCAGAGCGGGTCGCTCTTGTCCACGCCGCGCACGGTCCACGACGAGCCCCGCGGAGGTGCGGGCACGAGCCGCAACTCCCAGCGCATCTCCTGCGGGGTGCGATCGCCCTTCACGTTGTTGCAGAGCAGGCAGCAGGCCACGAGGTTCTCCCACGTGTCCTTACCACCGCGGGAGCGGGGAAGCACGTGATCGATCGTCGACGCGGCCTTGCCGCAATATCCGCACCGGTGCGCGTCGCGGCGCAGAACTCCACGGCGGGTGACCGGAACCTGGCGGGCGCCCGGAACCCGCACGTAACGCGTCAGGATGATCACCGCCGGGCGATCGTAGGTTCCGCGGGCAGCCCAGACCGGGTCTTCGTCGACGCTCTCGACGACGGTGGCCTTGTCGTTCATGACGAGCACGAGGGCTCGTTTGAAAGACACGACCGCGAGGGGCTCGTAGCCCGCATTCAGCACCAGTGTGCGCATTTCTCGTCCTCTCGAATGGCCGAGACGGCTTCTCGGATGTTCGACTCGCGACGACGGCAGGCGCGAAAGGGTATGAAAAAGGCGCTGTCTAGACAGACAGCGCCTGAGAAGTCGCGGCGAAGCCACGGCATCCGGTCACACGATGCCGAAGAACGAGCAGCCCGAGCGCATCCATGGTGCGGATGCGCTGACTGGTGTTCATCGGCATGTCCCTTCGGTTCTTCCGACGTCGGTGACAGGCTAACCCACTGCGACACGCCCGGGGTCGGCTGAGGGGGGAAACAGAAAGCGGCGTGTCGGAGAACGATGTCCCCGGCACGCCGCCTCGAGAGAAGAATCAGCCGGCGTTCTGCTGCAGCCAGGCGTAGGGATCGACCACCGAGCCGTTGATGTGCACCTCGAAGTGGAGGTGGTTGGCGGTCGAGCTGCCCGTCGATCCGACCAGGCCGATGAGCTGGCCGGGGGCGACGGTCTGGCCGGCCTGCACCTGACGGCTGCCGTAGGTCATGTGGCCGTACGTGGTCGACACCTTCTGGCCGTTGATCACGTGCTCGATCACGATCGCGACGCCGTATCCGCCGTAGCTCTCCTGCGAGACGCTGACGACTCCACCGGCGGCGGCGAAGATCGGTTGACCGCCGGGAGCGAGCAGGTCGACGCCCTGGTGATAGCCGGAGTCCCACAGACCGCGACCGAGTGTGTAGCTCGTGAGCGGCCAGCGCACCTCACCCGATCCGGGTGCGGTCATGTTCAGATCGATGGAGCTCACCGAGGTCGACGCCTTCGAGGCGTTGGCGGCGAGCTGGCGCGCGCGCTCGGCGGCGGCGGCAGCAGCGGCCTCTTGATCCTTCTTCTTCTGGATCTCATCGGCCGTGGTGGCCGAGTAGCTGCTGCGGTCGAGGGTTTCGGCGGCCGCGTCGGAGGCCACGACGAGCGACTGGTTGTCGGCGGCCGACATCTCTTGCAACGTCATGGTGTCGGCGGCAGGCATGGTCGCGGCGTAGGCGGGGATCGCGACGGTGGCGACGAGGCCCGCGACCATCGAGAGGATCACGGCGCTGCGCAGCGGTTTGCCGACGCGGCGCGACGACGAGGCGCCACGAGGGGGAGCGGTACGAGCGACCGGGGCGGTCGCGGGAGCCGCGGCCTGCAGGACGCGGCTCGTCGGTCGGGCGACCGCGGCGCGCGTGCTCTTGCGAGTGGGTCCCGTCGCGGCACCTTCGGGTAGGTCCGCTGCGGGCTCGTTGTGTTCAGCCAAAGTTCCTCCGGCGCCTCTGCGTCTTCGGGGACGCTGGCTCGTCAGCACTCGAATGTGGGGCACGATGTGCGGGCTGGTCCCTGCGCGGACGACGAGCCGATGAGGCAAACCGCGAGGGGTCCGACGGCGGGCTTCTCGCCTGTGGACTTTCTGAGGCTACCCGAAGATAACGAACAAGTCACGCCTCGGTAACCGCTCCCAGGCGATGCCCGGCCGGACCTCTGCGGAAAACGGCCGGGCTCAGTCCTCGGCGACGAGGAAGATGTGAGAGGCCACCTCGACGGGCAGCTCGAGCCCCTCGTCGACGCCGTCCATCTGGACGAGGACGTACCCCTCGTTGAAGCGGTAGTCGCCACGAGCACCCGGGAGCACACCCGCGGCCTTCAGCTGCTGCAGGAGTTCGGGATCGACCTGAGCGGGCTCGGCGAGCCGGCGCACCGTACCGGTGATGGGTCCACCCGCGTCGGTCAGCTTGCGCACCAGGCCGATCACACCGACGTCGAAGGTGGCACTCGCGGCGTCGCCCAGCTGATCGAGACCCGGGATCGGGTTTCCGTACGGCGATTCCGTGGGGTGGCCGAGCAGTTCGACGAGCCGGCGCTCCACCTGCTCGCTCATCACGTGCTCCCATCGGCAGGCCTCGTCGTGCACGTAGGCCCAGTCGAGGCCGATGACGTCGCTCAGCAGGCGCTCGGCGAGCCGGTGTTTGCGCATGACATCGACGGCTTTCTGGCGGCCGGAGTCCGTCAGCTCGAGGCGACGGTCTTCCGATACCACCACGAGACCATCGCGCTCCATGCGACCGACCGTCTGGGAGACGGTGGGTCCCGAGTGCCCCAGGCGCTCGGAGATGCGCGCGCGCAGCGGCACGATCCTCTCTTCTTCGAGCTCCAGAATCGTGCGCAGGTACATCTCGGTGGTGTCGATCAGATCGGTCATGCGGGTGTCCTCGATGTCGCGCGGCAAGTCCTCTCAGCCTACCGACCCTGTCCGACATGAGCGCGGGCGGCGTCCGGGGGTGACCCTAGAATCGGTGCCATGCCGCACGTGGAACTGCCCGCCGAACTCCTGCCCACCGACGGTCGCTTCGGGTGCGGCCCCTCCAAGGTGCGCGGTGCGCAGCTCGAGGCCCTCGTCACCCGCGGCGCGTCGATCCTCGGAACCTCGCACCGCCAGGCGCCGGTGAAGAACCTCGTCGCCAGCACGCGGGAGCGCCTGTCGCAGCTGTTCCGTCTGCCCGAGGGATACGAGATCCTCCTCGGCAACGGCGGATCGACCGCCTTCTGGGACGCCGCCGCGTTCGGACTCATCGAGAACCGCAGCCAGAACCTGGTCTTCGGCGAGTTCGGTGGCAAGTTCGCCGCGGCCGCCACCGCCCCGTGGCTTCAGGCACCGGATGTGCGCAAGGCCGAGCCCGGGACGCGCTCGTCCGCCGAGGCCGTCGCCGGCGTCGACGTCTACGCCTGGCCGCACAACGAGACCTCGACTGGCGTCGCCGCCCCGATCCGACGTATGGACGCGGATGCCGGCGCTCTCACGGTCATCGACGCGACCAGCGCTGCGGGAGGCATCGACGTCGATGTGTCGCAGGCGGACGTCTACTACTTCGCGCCCCAGAAGAACCTCGGCTCGGACGGCGGGCTCTGGTACGCCGCCGTCTCGCCGGCCGCGATCGAGCGGATCGAGCGGATCGCGGCATCCGACCGCTACATCCCGGAGTTCCTCAGCCTGAAGAACGCGCTCGACAACTCGCGTCTGCAGCAGACGCTGAACACCCCCGCTCTCGCGACGCTCCTGCTCCTCGACGATCAGCTCGGATGGATCCTCGACAACGGCGGCCTCTCCTGGGCCGGCGCCCGCACCGCCGAATCGTCCAGGGCCCTCTACGAGTGGGCCGACGCGAGCGCGGTGGCGAAGCCGTTCGTGAGCGATCCCGCCGACCGCTCTCCCGTCGTCGTCACCATCGACTTCGACGACCGCATCGATGCGGCGGCGATCGCCAAGAGCCTGCGCGCGAACGGCATCGTCGACACCGAGCCGTACCGCAAGCTCGGCCGCAACCAGCTTCGTGTGGCCACCTTCGTCTCGATCGAGCCCGAAGACGTGCGCCGCCTCATCGGGGCGATCGACTACACGATCGAGCGCCTGCCGCAAGCCTGATCCGCTTATGACGAAGGCCGTCCCGCCGAGGCGGGACGGCCTTCGTCATGAGCGGCAGTCAGTAGCTACGATCGCCCTCGTCGTCGTCAAAGTCGTCGTCATCCGAGTCGTCGTCATCCGAGTCGTCCTGGTCGTCGCTGCTCGCGGAGCCGCCGTCGAGCTCGTCGATGTCGACCCCGTCCAGATCGCCCGCGTGGAAGCGCGCCTTCGGCTCGTGCTCGTCGTCTTCGTCGTCCGACTCGTCGTCGACGTCCTCATCGAGGTCGTCGTCCTCGTCGTCCTCGTCGTCGTCGTCGTCGACAGCCAGCGCGACCTGCGCCGCCTGATATTCCGCCAGACGGGTCGCCCACGGCACCCAGTCGGGAGCCAACAGCGCCCCGTCGCCGGGCAGGAGCTCGACCTCGAGCACGGTCGGCTCGGAGTCGTCCACCACGGCCACGCTGACCGTCCAGAACCAGCCCGGGTAGCCCGCGAGTCGGGTATGGAAGCGCAAAGAGACCGCGCCGTCCTCCTCGGCCGTGTATCCGGCCGCGGGGCCGACGGTGTCGGCCGGAGTGATCTCGTGCAGAGCCGCGAGCGCCAGGTCGTGAGCGCCGGTCAGGCGCTCATCGACGGGCTGCTCAGGCTTCGAAGTCATCGGCGACCTTGCGCAGGACCGCGGCGATCTTCTGCGCGTGAGGACCGTTCGGGTAGCGACCGCGTCGCAGATCCCCGCCGATGCCGTCGAGCAGCTTCACGAGGTCTTCGACGATGATCGCCATGTCGTCGGCGGGCTTGCGCGAGCGCTTCGACAGGCTCACGGGAGCATCGAGAACGCGAACCGAGAGCGCCTGCAGGCCGCGCTTTCCGTCGGCCACACCGAATTCGAGGCGCGTCCCGGCCTTCGGTCCGGGGGCTCCGGCGGGCAGGGCGGTGGCGTGCAGGAACACGTCCTGGCCGTCATCGGTGACGATGAAGCCGAAGCCCTTCTCGTCGTCGTAGAACCTGACCTTGCCGGTGGGCATGGACACCTCGCTGGATGAATGCGCGGAGAGCGCGGCGGAACACGGGACCCGAACGGATCCCGGTCTTCCAGCCTACGGCACCGCCGCCAGGCAGTAGGCTGAGCCCGATGAGCACCCGCACCTCCGGTGGCAGCACACCGGGCGACGACGTCCCCGTCCGCCGCATCGATCGCATTCTCGCGTTCATGTCGTTGGGCCTTCTCGCGCTGTCGATCGTGTGCTTCTTCGCCATCATCATCGGCTCGAGTTCCGGCGCCGACATGGGGACGGGCGTCTGGCCGGTCATCGGTCTGCTCGTCTACATCGCTCCTCCGGTGGCCTTCGCGTGCCTGCTCGCCGTGCTCATCATGAGCTTCATCCGTAGGGCCAAGGCCAACAAGGCCTGATGACGTGCCCGAGGCCTCCGCACAACGCGCACTGGCGGTCTCGCTGAGCGCGCGCAGCGACACCGATCTCGCCCGCCTCTTCGCCGAACGCCACATCTCGCCCTCGAGCACCTGGCGCGACATGTTCGACGCGGCCGAAGCGCTCCTCGATCCGACGTCCGTGGCGCGCGGACTCCCCGCTCTGGGTCGCGACGAAGCCGTCGCCCTGCTCGACGCCGCCGACGGCCGTGCGACGACCGGCGATATCCGCGAGCGTCTGGCTTCCCGTGCTCTCGTCGGAGACGACGGATTCCCCTTCCCCACCGTGATCGACGCGGCGCGCGACATCCTGCCCTCGGGCATCCCGGATGCCGCGGCTCCGCATCGTACCCGGGCGACGCCCGAGAGAAACGGCGCCGCCTCCGAAGCGGTGTTCACCAACGCCGCCTCCCTCGCCGACATCCTCATGCAAACGCTCGATGCTCCGCTCGGACGCATCGGATCGGGGTCGCTGGGTGCCGCCGAGAGACGACGTCTCGTCGAGGCCGGAGCCGTGACCACCGCCGCCGAAGCCGACCTTCTCGTCGGGCTCGCGGCCGAGGTGGGCCTGCTCGGGACGAATGAGCGCGCATGGCTCGTGTCTCCCGCCGGGCGCGAGTGGCTGCGCCTGCCGACACTCGAGCGCTGGCAGCGCACCGCCGAGGCCCTCCGCGACGCTCTCCCCGCCGCCTACCGCTCCCCCGACGGCGGGTGGATCCCCACCGAGCAGTGGCGTTCTGCGACGCCGTTCGACCCCGAGGGTCCCGAGCGTGCCGACCTGTGGATCAAGCGTCTGGTCCGCTGGGGGCTGCTCGACGCCGCCGGTCACTCGACGCCGTGGGCGACCCCGCTGGCCGAGGGCGGAGACGTCGACACCTCGTCGCTGCGCGAGCTCCTGCCGCCGGAAGTCGACCGCGTGTACCTGCAGAACGACCTCACGGCGATCGCCCCGGGCCCGCTCGCCCCGCACCTCGACGTACGCCTGCGTTCGATGGCCGCGCGCGAGTCCCGCGCCCAGGCGTCGAGCTATCGCTTCAGCGCCGCGACGATCGGCGCCGCGATCACCGCGGGAGAGACGGCCGACAGCCTTCGCGAGTTCCTCACCGGGATCTCGCTCACCGGACTCCCGCAGCCGCTCGCATACGTGATCGAGCGCACCGCCGCCGAACACGGTCGCGTGCGCGTCATCACCGACGCCGATTCTCACCTCACCCGGGTCCTGACCGACGATGAGACGCTCCTGCGCTCGATGGAGGTCGACCAGTCGCTGCGCTCGATCGCCCTCACCCGCACCGACGACGAGCTCGTCTCGCACGTCGCAGCAGACGTCGTCTTCTGGGCGCTCACCGACGCCCATTACCCCGCGGTGGCGGTTGACGCCGCGGGACGCCCCCGCGCTCTCGAGCGTGCCAAGCTGGCTGCCCCCGAGGCTCGGACCACGGCCCCCTTGGACGCCTACGACGGCCTCATCGAGCGGCTGCGCACAGGTGCGGGAGACTCGGATGCCGCATGGCTCGAGCGCGAACTCGATCAGGCGGTCCGCGCGCGCTCGATCATCGACGTCACGGTCCGCCTCCCCGACGGCTCGGCCCGGGTCTTCCGCCTCGAGGCCACCGGCCTCGGCGGCGGACGCCTGCGCGGTCGAGACCGCGCAGCGGACGTCGAGCGCACTCTCCCCCTGTCTCACATCGACGGCGTCGCACGCGTCGACTGACGGCCGCGCACGCCCCGCCCTTCCCGACCCCGGTAGACTCGAACGCTATGGCTGACGGCCCCCTTATCGTGCAAAGCGACCGCACCGTGCTCCTCGAGGTCGCGCACCCTCACGCAGAGACGGCGCGCCACGAACTGGCGGTCTTCGCCGAGCTCGAGCGCGCACCGGAGCACATCCACACCTACCGCATCACCCGTTTGGGGCTGTGGAACGCGCGCGCGGCCGGCCACGACGCCGAGTCCATGCTCGACACCCTCGACCGGTGGTCGCGCTTCCCGGTGCCGGCGTCGGTCAGCACCGACATCCGCGAGTCGGTCAACCGCTACGGGCGCCTCGTCATCGAGCGCAACGACGAGGGTGAGCTCGTGCTGCGCTCGACCGATGCCGCGGTGCTCAGCGAGGTGTCGCGCAACAAGCGCATCTCCCCGCTTCTCATCGGTCGCCCGAGCCCCGACAGCTTTCTCATCGACGCCTGGGCGCGCGGGCACATCAAGCAGGAGCTGTTGAAGATCGGCTGGCCCGCCGAGGATCTCGCCGGCTACACGCCGGGGACGCCGCACCCGATCGACCTCGCCGAGGACGGCTGGAGCCTCCGTCCCTACCAACGCCAGGCGGTCGAGTCGTTCTCCGAGGGCGGCTCCGGCGTCGTTGTCCTGCCCTGTGGAGCGGGTAAGACGCTGGTCGGTGCCGGCGCCATGGCCGACACGCGCACCACGACGCTCATCCTCGTCACCAACACCGTCAGCGCGCGCCAGTGGCGCGACGAGCTGCTGCGCCGCACGAGTCTCACGCCCGAGGAGATCGGCGAGTACTCCGGCCAGGTCAAAGAGATCAAGCCGGTCACCATCGCGACGTACCAGATCCTCACCGCGAAGCGGAAAGGCCAGTACGCCCATCTCGCCCTGCTCGACGCTCTCGACTGGGGCCTCGTGCTGTACGACGAGGTCCACCTGCTCCCCGCTCCGGTGTTCAAGCTCACGGCCGACCTGCAAGCGCGCCGCCGCCTCGGTCTCACCGCGACGCTCGTGCGCGAAGACGGTCGAGAGGGCGATGTCTTCAGCCTGATCGGTCCGAAGCGCTTCGACGCGCCGTGGAAAGAGATCGAGGCCCAGGGTTTCATCTCGCCCGCTGCCTGCTACGAGGTGCGTATCGACCTTCCGGCCGATGAGCGACTCGAATACGCCGCGGCCGCCGACGAGGATCGCTACCGTCTCGCCGCCACCGCCCCCGCGAAGATCGAGGTCGCCCGGCGCCTGGTCGAACGGCATCCGGGCGAGAGGGTGCTGATCATCGGGCAGTATCTCGATCAGATCGACGAGCTCGCCGAAGCGCTGAACGCGCCGCAGATCACGGGCGCCACGCCGATCCCCGAGCGCGAGGAGCTCTTCCAGGGCTTCCGCGACGGGAGCATTCCGCTACTGGTCGTCTCCAAGGTCGCGAATTTCTCGGTGGACCTGCCCGAAGCCTCGGTCGCGATCCAGGTGTCGGGTTCGTTCGGCTCGCGCCAGGAGGAGGCGCAGCGTCTCGGCCGCCTCCTTCGACCGAAGCAGTCGAACCACACCGCGAGCTTCTACACGCTCATCGCGCGTGACACCGTCGACCAGGATTTCGCCCAGAATCGTCAGCGATTCCTGGCCGAGCAGGGGTACGCCTACACCATCCTGGATGCCGACGGAATCGACGCACAGGCCGCCTGACGCATACCAGCACACGGCTTTCCGTTCCATATCCAGCACATTGCTGGGTCAGATCACGATAATGAGGGCATGACAGCTCCTCGCATCCTCGTCGTGGACGACGAACCCAACATCCGCGACCTGCTCATCACGAGCCTGCGTTTCGCCGGGTTCCAGGTGCGAGCCGTGGCCAACGGCGCGCAGACGATCTCGGCCGTGCTCGAAGAGGAACCCGACCTCATCGTGCTCGACGTGATGCTCCCCGACATGAACGGGTTCAGCGTCACCAAGCGTTTGCGCGGCGCGGGCTACACCGCTCCGATCCTCTTCCTCACCGCCAAAGACGAGACCGAAGACAAGATCATGGGGCTCAACGCCGGTGGCGACGACTACGTCACCAAGCCGTTCAGCCTCGATGAGATCGTCGCCCGCATCCAAGCCATCCTGCGCCGCACGATGCAGGCGGATGAAGAGTCGATCATCCGCACCGGCGAATTGACGATGGATCAGGACACGCACGACGTCAGCGTCGGTGACGTGTCGATCGACCTGAGCCCGACCGAATTCAAGCTCCTGCGCTATCTCATGCTGAATCCCAACCGCGTGCTCTCGAAGGCGCAGATCCTCGATCACGTATGGGAGTACGACTTCAACGGCGACGCCGGGATCGTCGAAAGCTACATCTCGTACCTGCGCCGCAAGATCGATCCGCACTCCTCGGAGCCGCTCATCCAGACCAAGCGCGGCTTCGGCTACATGCTGAAGTCGGGCAAGACCGCCTGAGCGGGGGTCCGCTCCTGTCGCACTCCGACGACTCGCTCACGCGCTGGTGGCGCGGGCTGAGCCTGCGCACGAAGGTCACCGGCGTGACTGTCGCGCTCCTCGCCATCGGGTTGTTCACCGCGGGTATCGGAACCATGGTGTTCCTGCGCACCACCCTGGTGAACAACCTCGACGAGCAACTCGCGCAGCAGGCCGCCGGAAGCATCGCGAACAGCATCTTCACCACCGCGCCCGGCGACGGACGCGTCGTGTTCTCGCAGGTCGACAATGCCCCGCAGATCGGGTCGATGGTCGTCGTGTACGGTCCCGACGGTCAGCGCGAGGCGTTCTACAACGGAACATCGACGACGGCTCTGCCCGAGATTCCGCCCACCTTCACGGTGGAGCAGACGTACAGCCAGATCGACCGCCGTATCGAGCTCGAATCACCCCAATCCGGCCAACACTTCCTCGCTCGCGTGGGCGTTCTGCAGGTGCCCGGGAACCCCGGTGTCTACACCCAGATGGTGATCCAGCCGCTGGCCCCCACCGACCGGATCGTCGCCGCCTACATCGGTATCTACGCCTTCGTGGCGCTGCTGATCCTCATCGCGACGGCGTTGCTGACCCGGTGGCTCGTCACCCTGGCGTTCCGCAACCTGCGACAGGTCGAGACGACGGCCATGGACATCGCAGCCGGCGATTTCAGTCAGCGGCTGACCGATATCGTCCCCGACACCGAGGTGGGCCGGCTCAAGACCGCCATCAACGCGATGCTCGCGCGCATCGACGGAGCCCTAGGACAACGGGATGCCACCGTACGGCAGATGCGGCGCTTCATCGGCGACGCCAGCCACGAGTTGCGCACGCCCCTCGTCACCATGCGCGGCTATGCGGAGCTGTACCGCATGGGTGCCATCCGCTCCGACGAGGACGTCGCGCAGTCCATGGAGCGCATCGAGAAGGAAGCGATCCGGATGGGCGCGCTCGTCGAGGACCTTCTCGCCCTCGCCCGCCTCGACGAGCGCCGCGACGTCACGATCATCGCCCTCGATCTGCGTCCGATCGCTCGTGACGCCGCGCTCGACCTGCGCGTAACGTCGCCACAGCGCGAAGTCACGGTCGACGACACCACCTCCCGCGACGAGCTGATCCTGCCCACGATCACTCTCGACCCCCTCCTGGACGCGGGAGGAAAGCCCGCGAGCGGAAACGGCCGCCGGCGTAACGCCCCCACGACGTCGGCGATGGCGATCGCGGGCGCCACCCTTTCGCGGCTCCGTCGCCGATCGAGAGACGGGGCGGAGCTTGCGGCATCCACTCCTCCGGACGGAACACCGGCTGCACCCATCGGGGTGGTCCGCGCCGTACCGCGCCTCACCCCCGTCGTCATGGGCGACGAGAACAAGGTGCGTCAGGTCGTTGCGAACCTGCTCGGCAACGCGCGTCGGTTCACCGCCGAGGACTCGCCCATCGGCCTGCGCGTCGGTGTCGACGCCGAGACCGACATGGGATGGATCGAGATCATCGACCATGGCGAGGGCGTGCCGGAACAGATCCGCGAGCAGATCTTCCAGCGCTTCTGGCGCGCTGACACCTCGCGCACCCGAGAGACCGGCGGCTCGGGCCTCGGCCTGTCGATCGTGGCATCCATCGTCGACCTGCTGCACGGCACGGTGGATGTACGCGACACCCCCGGGGGTGGAGCGACCTTCCGGGTCTCCCTCCCCCTCGCTGATCGCCGCGACGCGCAGGAACACGCTCTCATCGAGACCCAGCCCCTCGAGCGGCTCCCCGAGAACTACCGGCCCGAGAACGGCGCCTGACGCGTTCCGCCGTCGTCGATGGTGTGCACCGGCCGCACGCTCCCCGCTCGAACGCGCGCCCCGAGTATGTCCCGATGAAATCGGACCGCGTCCCAAAAACGGCTGGCTGACACCACCCCAGGCAGCCAGAAATGGGACACGGCGCACCCTCCCCCTACCAACGAAGAACGCCCCCTCCCGAGGGAGGGGGCGTTCTCAGTCGTCAGCGTGGATCAGAAGTCCATGCCACCGGTCGGGTCGCCCGCGGGAGCGGGGTTCTTCTCCGGCTTGTCGGCGACGACGACCTCGGTCGTGAGGAACAGGCCGGCGATCGACGCAGCGTTCTGCAGAGCCGAGCGGGTCACCTTGGCCGGGTCGATGATGCCCTGGGCGAACAGGTCACCGTACTCGCCGGTCGCAGCGTTCAGCCCGTGGCCCACGGGGAGCTCGGCGACCTTGTTCGCGACGACACCGGGCTCGAGACCGGCGTTGAGCGCGATCTGCTTGAGCGGAGCCTCGATAGCGACGCGGACGATGTTCGCACCGGTCGCCTCGTCGCCCGTGAGCTCGAGGTTGACGAGGGCGTTCTTGCCGGCCTGGATGAGCGCGACGCCACCACCGGCGACGACACCCTCTTCCACGGCGGCCTTGGCGTTGCGCACGGCGTCTTCGATGCGGTGCTTGCGCTCCTTGAGCTCGACCTCGGTCGCGGCTCCGGCCTTGATGACGGCGACGCCACCAGCGAGCTTCGCGAGGCGCTCCTGGAGCTTCTCGCGGTCGTAGTCGCTGTCGGTGTTCTCGATCTCGCGGCGGATCTGGGTCACGCGACCCTCGATCAGCTCGGACTCACCGGCCCCCTCGACGATGGTGGTCTCGTCCTTGGTGATGATGACCTTGCGTGCACGGCCGAGGAGGTCGACGGTCGCGTTCTCGAGCTTGAGGCCCACCTCTTCGGTGATGACCTGGCCGCCGGTGAGGATCGCGATGTCCTGCAGCTGCGCCTTGCGACGGTCGCCGAACCCGGGAGCCTTGACGGCGACCGACTTGAAGATGCCGCGGATCTTGTTCAGCACCAGGGTCGCGAGAGCTTCGCCCTCGACGTCTTCGGCGATGATGAGGAGTTCCTTGCCCTCCTGGATCACCTTGTCGACGATCGGCAGAAGGTCCTTGATGTTGGAGATCTTCTGGTTGGCGATCAGGATGTACGGGTCTTCGAAGACCGCTTCCTGACGCTCGGGGTCGGTGACGAAGTAGGGGTTGATGTACCCCTTGTCGAAGCGCATGCCCTCGGTGAGCTCGAGCTCGGTGCCGAAGGTGTTCGACTCCTCGACGGTGACGACGCCCTCCTTGCCCACCTTGTCGATGGCCTCGGCGATGAGCTCGCCGATCGCGGGGTCGGCGGCGGAGATCGACGCGGTCGCGGCGATCTGCTCCTTCGACTCGACCTCCTTGGCGGAGGCGAGGAGCTCGTCGGTGACGGCCTTGACGGCCTTCTCGATGCCCTTCTTGAGCGAGATGGGGTCGGCGCCGGCGGCGACGTTGCGCAGGCCCTCGCGCACGAGCGCCTGGGCGAGGACGGTGGCGGTGGTGGTGCCGTCACCCGCGACGTCGTCGGTCTTCTTCGCGACCTCCTTGACCAGCTCAGCGCCGATCTTCTCGTACGGGTCGTCGAGCTCGATCTCCTTGGCGATCGAGACACCGTCGTTCGTGATCGTGGGTGCGCCCCACTTCTTCTCGAGCACGACGTTGCGACCGCGGGGGCCCAGGGTCACCTTGACGGCGTCGGCGAGAGTGTTGAGGCCGCGCTCGAGACCGCGCCGGGCCTCTTCGTCGAAAGCGATGATCTTTGCCATAAGTGTGTCGTCCCTCCCGGACGGGTGACTTGCAGATTTTGGCACTCGACGAAAGCGAGTGCTAATTCATTCTGGCACTCGCCCCTAGGGAGTGCAAGCCACGCGCCGTCCCGGAAACAGCGAACGCCGTGGCATCCGGAACTCGGATGCCACGGCGTTCGGATCAGCGCTCAGGCCAGTCGCACGGACTCCGCCTGAGGGCCCTTCTGACCGGTGCCGACGGTGAATTCGACGGCCTGCCCCTCCTCGAGGACACGGAAACCCGACATCTCGATGCTCGAGTAGTGGACGAAGACGTCCTGCCCGTCATCGACGGTGATGAAGCCGAAGCCCTTCTCGGCGTTGAACCATTTGACAGTGCCCTGCGTCATGCGAATCTCCTGTTGCTGAACGACGAGGTCATCGTAAGCACGAGCGATGCCGCGGAATCGGGGTTCCGGAGCATTGTTGACGCGCGTGCATCCAAGTTGTTACGCCGCGGAAACACGCGCCCCTCGCGGTGTCAGGACGAGGGGGAGGCGGAAGGCTGGCCGGCAGCGCGGTCGAGCCCGATCACGACGATCAGGCGCTTGACGTCGCTCTCATCAGCCGGGGTGTTCGGGTCGTCGGTCGGCTGCAGGAAATCGCTCTGCGCGATCTGCGCCCCGCCGATGGTCTGCGCCAGCCCCTCGGCCGCGGCCTCGTCGCTCTCGAGGCGGTAGTAGATCGTGGTGTCGGCGAAGTCGGTGCTGTCGGAGGTGCCCGTCTCGACGTTGTCTCCGCTCCAGCCCGCGGCCACGATCTGGTCACGGACCGAGGCCGCGAGTCCGCTGTCGGAGGTGCCGTTGAGCACGACGACCGAGTACGAGGTGTCGACGACGGCCGGGATGGTCGGTTCGGCCGAGACGGTCGGGCTGGGCGCAGTGTCGGCGCCGAGCGAGATGCGACCCGAGACGACGAGTGTCGCGAAGATGCCGGCGATGATCAACAGCAGAGTGGCGATGGCCGCCCAGAGGAACACGATCCATCCGCGCAGCCGCGGTTTCTCGGCACGGTGAGCGCCGACGCGACCGGATTCGGCCGGGAGGTCGTCGAAGCGATCCCGAGGGAAGGTCGATCTGGCCATTGGACGATGCTATCGGTCGCGTCGAGGCGAGCCTGTCAGCGGACCGCCGCCCGACCGAGGCGAGCGCGGTGCTGGGCCGTCGCGTCGTCGCGGCGACGTCGCAAGCGGCGGACGAGCATGGGGTCGTGGGCGAGAGCCTCGGGGGTGTCGATGAGACGGCCGAGCAATTGGTAGTACCGGGCGGGCGTCAGAGAAAACTCGGCGCGGATCGCCTCTTCCTTCGCTCCCGCGTGACGGCGCCATTCCCCCTCGAAGGCGAGGAAGGCGAGGTCACGGTCCGACAGAGGCACGCCGCCACGCTACTGCGCCGTCGGTCCCGATCCCGGATGCCACGCCACCCACGCCCCGAGCGGGTCGACCTCCGCCCGCACCTCGCCGTCGAGGGCGAGGGCGAAGCCGCCCCGCGCGGGCTCGGGTCGACGCGTCCATCCGTCGTGCAGGCCGGGCGCGTCGAGGGTGATCCACCTGCCCGCCGCCCGGGCTGCCGCGATCACCGCGGTCCGGTGCACGCGCGGCACGTGAGCGAGGACGCCGGGAGTGGTCACGACCAGCGTCGCTCCTGCCGGAGCCCGTGCGGCGAGCGCGGGAAGGGCCTGCGCGCCGTCGCCCGCGACGAGGATCGGCGGATCGGCCGCCACGATGTCGAGTGCCGCCTCGATCCGTTCGAGGCGGCCCTCCTCCCCCGGCCAGACGAGGCCGGTGAGCCACTTACGATCTTCGGAACGCCGGGCGTCGAGGGGACTGAGATCGATCCCCGCACGCCAGACGATCTCCGGCATCCGCAGGTCGGGGTGCCCCTCGAGATCGCTGTCGAGGACGACGGAACTGCGACCGTCGACGGGATCGACCGGGATGACCTCGCCGCCGCGGTGATAGCGGTACGAGTACCGGTCGGGGTACAGGCAGAGCCCCGCGCTCGCCCCTACCTCCAGCAGGGCGATCGGCCCCTCGATCGCCGCCAACGCCGGGAGCAGGGCTGCGCACCGGAGCGGCTCGTTGGTCTGCACGCTGCGTCGGCCGCACTCCTCGACGATCGCGTCGGCGTGAGCCACGACCCATGACGCCCACTCGTCGACGTCGTCGAGCGGCGCCCCCAGAAGACGCATCACCGCGAAGACCAGCGGTGGCTGACGGCGTGTGTCGGGGATGCCCGCGAGGGCGGCCGCGACGGCGGCATCGTCGGCGACGCGCCCCGCCCAGGCTCCGTACACCACCGAACGTCCCGGTGCCTCGTCGCGGGCGAAACGTCGATAGCGGTCGGCGACGGTGGTCGCGGCATCCGGAGTCACCCGGGAGATTATGCCGTCACGACCTGACCGCCGCTGGGCGCGAGAGAATAGAGACGAAGAAGGAGAGTGAATATGACCTACGCCGTCGACAAGTCCGACGACCAGTGGCGCGCTGAGCTCAGCCCCGAGCAGTACGCGGTGCTCCGCCAGGCGGGTACCGAGCGCGCCTGGACCGGTGAGCTGCTCGACGAGAGCCGTGCCGGCCTCTACACGTGTGCGGCGTGCAATGCCGAACTGTTCCAGAGCGGCACCAAGTTCGACTCGCACTGCGGGTGGCCGAGCTTCTACGAGTCGGTCCGCCCCGAGGCGGTCGAGCTCATCGAAGACAACAGCCACGGCATGCAGCGCACCGAGGTCCGCTGCGCCAACTGCGGTTCGCACCTGGGACACGTCTTCCCCGACGGTTTCGGCACGCCCACCGGCGACCGGTACTGCATGAACTCGCTCTCGCTCAACTTCACCCCCGAAGACAAAGCGTGAGCGCACTCGAGGCGATGCGCGACCGCCGGTCGTGGTCGAAGGTCACCGACCTCGCCCCCACCGGTCCCGAGCTCGAGGCGTTCGTCGCCGCGGCCGGTCGCGTCGCCGACCACAAGAGTCTCAAGCCCTGGCGGCTCATCGAGATCCGTGGCGCCGACCGAGACGTCCTCGCCCGCGCGCTGAACAAGGCGGACGGTAAGAAGGGGCTGTCGTCCAAGCCCCGTCGCGCACCGCTCATCATCGCGGTGGTGGCGAACCTCCGCTCGAAGAAGATCCCCGCATGGGAGCAGGAGGCCGTGGCATCCGGAGTCGCCCACATGCTGAGCCTCGTGCTCGACGAAGCGGGCTTCGGCGTGTTCTGGCGCACCGACGACAACACCCGCAGCAAGGTGCTCGCGAAGGCGCACGGGCTCGAGAAAGGCGAAGTCCTGCTCGGGTGGCTCTATGTCGGCGGCAAGCCCGCGCGCACCCGAGCCACGCGGCGCAAGACCGTGGATGCCGCGAAGCACCTCTCACGCATGCCCGGAGGCAAGAAGAGGCGCACGGTCGACGAGACGCGTCTCTGACCTCTTTCGATCGACGCCGCCGCGGGACCCCGGTCCCCGGCGGCGTCGTCGTTTCCGCCCCGCGTAGCGGGCACGCTCCCGACCGGCGGCGGGCTTCGTCGTTCGGTGGTCAGCGCGGGCGGCGACGGACGGGCACGGCGGCGACGACCACGCCGGCGATCGCCACGACCGCAGCGAGCAGAGCCACCAGGGTCGAGGGAGCCGCCGGCGCGGGCCACAGCGCGTCGAGCAGAACCGAGGTCGTGAGAAGACCCACGACAGAGCCGAGACCGAGCAGCAGCACACCCGTGCGGCGCACGACGACCGACGACAAGAAGATGTAGATCACGCCGACCGCCCCGCCGATGTACAGCCAGGGCTCGGTCGGCACAGTGCGCGGTGTTCCGACGATGGCGACATGCACACCCGCGGCGATCAGCAGCACGACCGTTCCGCCGATGAAGTTCACGAGGGTCGCGGTCAGCGGGCTCTCCACGCGCACGCGCAGGCGCCCGTTCGTCCCCTGCTGCCACGCCACGCCCGCACCCGCGATCGCCGGGACGACGAGCATCCAGAGCGGAACCCCGCCGAGCGCATCTCCCGACAGGCAGACGACGACACCCGCGATGGCCAGCAGCGCACCGATCAGCCGCCGCACCGTCACCGGGACGACGCCGGCCGGTCCGTACCCGATGCGGTCGAGCACGAGCCCGCCGGTGGTCTGCCCCGCGACGAATCCGACGGTGAACAGCGCGACGCCGATGGTCGCCACCGTCAGGCCCTGGCTCGCGACGGTGAACGCCCCGACCAGTCCGCCCAAGAGCATCCACGGCGGAATCGAATGAGACCGGATGCCGGCCATCAGCCGCCCGAACCCGCGTCGGCCCCCGGGAATCAGGGCCGACAACGCGATCAGGATGATGAGCCCGGAGCCGAACGAGATCGCGGCGGCGACGAATCCGTCCCCGATCTCGCCGCCGAGGCTGCCGTTGATTCGCGCCTGCAGCGCGGTGAGGGCACCGATGAGGACCGCTCCCCCGACGGCCAGACCGACCGACCCCCGCTCCGCCACGGCTCTCCTCTCGCGCCCCCGCACGGGAGCCACCGTCGATCGTACGACGCGGGGTGGTCGGCCACCCCCTTCGCCTCCCCGCGGCACGCCGATGTCGGCGGGGCCCGCCCGGATGCGTCAGGCTGTGACCCGTGACCCAGCTCCGCCCCGGCCCCGACGACGTCTCATACCTGATCGACGACCTCCGCGCCGCCGACGCCGACCACGAGTTCCTCGCGCACGCCGAACAACACCTTCCGCGCCTGCACGACCTGTTCACCCGGCTGTACGGCGAACGACCCGACGGCCTCGAGCGCTTGGCATCCGTCCTCGATCTGGCCCGCACCTCGTGGACGGCGCGCCCGCGAACCCTGAAGGCTCTCGACAGGGAGCGCGAGAGCGCGCCGGACTGGTTCGAGAACGAGCGCATGCTGGGTGGTGTCTGCTACGTCGATCGGTACGCGGGCGGGCTCGACGGCATCCGGGAATCCATTCCGTACTTCCGCGAACTCGGCCTGACCTACCTGCACCTCATGCCGCTGTTCGAAAGCCCCGAGGGCAACAGCGACGGCGGCTACGCGGTGTCGAGCTATCGCCGGGTGAATCCGGCGCTCGGCACGATGGAACAGCTCGCCGCCCTCGCGACCGATCTGCGCCGGGCGGGGATCTCGCTCGTGGTCGACTTCATCTTCAACCACACGAGCAACGAGCACGAGTGGGCTCGCAAGGCCATCGCGGGCGAGGCGGGGTACGAGGACTTCTACCTGATCTTCCCCGATCGCGAGCTGCCCGACGCCTACGAGCAGAGCACGCGCGAGATCTTCCCCGACGATCATCCGGGTACGTTCGTCCAGCTCGACGATGGCCGCTGGATCTGGGCGACGTTCTACCACTTCCAGTGGGACCTGAACTACGCCAACCCCGCGGTCTTCGAGGCGATGGCCGGCGAGATGCTCTTCCTCGCGAATCAGGGCGTCGAGATCCTCCGCATGGATGCCGTGGCCTTCATCTGGAAGAAACTCGGCACGACCTGCGAGTCGCTGCCCGAGGCGCACCTGCTGCTGCAGGCCTTCAACGCGGTGCTGCGCATGGGTGCTCCCGGGCTGCTGTTCAAGTCGGAGGCCATCGTGCACCCCGATGAGGTGGTCTCATACATCTCACCGGACGAGTGTCAGATCTCGTACAACCCCCTGCAGATGGCCCTCACCTGGGAGGCGCTCGCCACTCGCGACGGTCGTCTGCTGCAACAAGCGCTTGAGCGCCGGCACGCGCTCCCGGCCGGGACCGCCTGGGTGAACTACGTGCGCAGCCACGACGACATCGGCTGGACCTTCGCCGACGAGGACGCCGCCGAGCTCGGGATCGACGGCTACCCGCACCGCCGCTTCCTCAACGACTTCTACGTCGGTCGGGCCGAGGGCTCGTTCGCGCGCGGCGTGCCATTCCAGGAGAACCCGCGCACGGGCGATGCGCGCGTCACGGGCACCACCGCGTCACTCGCCGGCATCGAGGCGGGCGACGCCGGCGGAGAGGACCGCGTCGTGCTCGCCCACGCCCTCGCCCTCTCGACCGGCGGCATCCCGCTCCTCTACCTCGGCGACGAGGTCGCCCAGCTCAACGACTACTCCTACCGCGAACGGCCGGAAGAAGCGGGCGACAGCCGGTGGGTCAATCGCCCCTTCCGTTCCGAGCAAGAGCATGAGGATCGAACGGATGCCGACACCCCGGCCGCGCGCGTCTTCTCGCGGCTGTCGCGACTGATCGACGTGCGCCGGTCGACGCCGGAGTTCGCGGGCAACGACCTGATCGCATTCGGGGCGAACGTGGCATCCGTCGTCTCATTCCTGCGCCCGGGTGAGGGATTCTCGGTGCTCGTCCTGGCGAACGTCGGCGACTCGGCCGTCGAAATCGACGCATTGACCCTCTCGGGCATGGCACCGGAGGCCCTCGACCTCGTGTCGTCTCAGCCCGTATGGCTGGGCGCCGGACTCACCCTCGCCGCCCACGGCGTGCGATGGCTGCGCGTGCGGATGCGCTGAGTCTGGCTTCCGCGCCGCCCTGGGGCCGTTCTTCCCCAGTTGCCGCGTGAGACGTACGAGTATTACGTTCTCGTGTACGGATTGCGAAGGCGCGTTGCCGTGCGCCCGCACTTCGACGGACCACTGGCATAAGCGCCCCTCGCACCGAGACACCGGCACAGACCGTTGTGAGGAGGGGCGTCATGACCGAGCGTGTCGACGCGGCGATCCGCCGGATACTCCTCGATGATCCGACCATCCACGTCTGCTACACCTTCGCAATCAGGCCAGACAGCTTTCATCGCGGCAACGACGTACTCTTCCTCCACCCATGCCACGAAGCCGTGATCGCGGCAGCACGCAATCGTGCCCAGCTGCGAGTCGCTCCCGCAACGCCGCGACCGACGATGTGCGAGTTGTGCGGGCACGCACCCGTGGGACTCCGCCCCGGAGGGTTCGCTCGACTGCTGAGCCGTCTCGTTCGCCGTCGGTTTCGCCTCCTTCCAGCGTGCGCCACCTTCGAATACGACAAGACGTCATCGATGCACCGCTACTTCTGCCGCTGCTCAGGGCCCGCCCATCGCAGGCGCCTCGTCGGCCGAGGCGATGCGATAGAAGCCGGCGGCTCCGGCTGGTAGGTGCCGCAAGAACGCCCCGGCGCCGCCTCCTCACGGCGGAGCGGGGCTTTTCGCACTACTGATCTGGTGTCTGTGGTGCCGGCTACAGGACTTGAACCTGCAACCCCCGTATTACAAGTACGGTGCGCTACCAATTGCGCCAAGCCGGCAGGAGACGCGTGGCGTCTCGATGAACGAGTCTAGAGCGGCGGGCGGGCCACACGAGACCGGTCAGATGCGGTGCCTCCCACTGTCGCGGTCCCACTCCAGGGACTTCCATTGAAGGAACGAGCAGAGATTGCCGGCCACCACCAACTCGGCGGCCAGGCTCGCCATCTCGTGCGGCGTCATCGTCAGGTCGTCGGGTCGCGACGTGAGCGTCGCTTCCCAGAGCGGCTCGTCGTAGCCTTTCGGCTGCATGTAGATCGACGCTCGGGCGTTCATCAGGTTCATCACCACGAGACCCGTGTCCTGGCTGTCGGCGTCTTCCTGCTCGACGACCTTCAGCTGTCCGGCGAACAGGTGTCCCTGTTCACGGAATTCCTGCACCCAAGCCTTCAACTGCGTGAGGGACCGCCGGGGCGGAGAGTCCTCAAGCTCTTCGTTCATGCCACCAGAATCTCATAAGACGTCGCGTCCGCACCGATTCGTCAACCCGCGGGAGGAGCCGACGGGGTGACCGACGGGGTGGGGGTAGCGGTCGAGTAGTACGCGTTGCTGTCGACGGTGAGCACGAACTGAGCGAACTCTTTGGCGTCGTCCATGTTGCCGACGTATTCGGTGCCGTTCACGAGCACGGTCGGGGTCGCGGTCAGCGCCTGCCCCTTCGTGCCCGGCAGGCCCTTGATCGCGCGGTCGGTGGCGGCCTTCGCCCACGCCGTGTAAGTCTCGCCTTCGATGCAGTCGCGAACCGTGCCGACGTCGCTCACCCCGGCACCCTGCGCCATGTCGGCGAGCTGCTGGTCGCTATAGCCGTCGGAGTCGACCGCGGGCTGGTTGGTCAGCAGCTCGTGGTTGTACGCGAAGAAGCGGTCCGACGAGTGCGTCGCCACGCAGGCCGCGGCACCGGCGGCCCGCAGGCTGTACTTCGTCCCGTTCGACTTCGACGTCAGCATCGCCACCGGGTAGTACGTGAGAGTGGCGGCCTTGTCGCCGACCCACTTCGACAGCTGGCTCGCGTTCGCGGTTTGGAACTCGCGCGCCTCGGCCGACATGTAGTCGACGTAGATACGGATATCGACGGGTGCCGCGGTGGCGGTCGGCTCGGGCGTCGGCTCTGTGGCCGGTGCGGGCTCGTCCGCCGGAGGAGTGGCCTGAGCCGACATCGTCGCGGCATTGCCGTCGACGGTCTGATCGGCGAGCGGATCGGCCACCTGCGAGGCGCTCGTGATCAGGAAGCCGTCGTCGGTCGCGGCGTCGGGGAAGGCCTGCGAGCGGGCCTCGCGCGAGTTCAACGCGAACGAGACGCCGACCGCGCCGACCGCGATCACCGCGACGGCACCGATGCCCAGCAGGGAGCGTCGCGCGATGCGCCAGCGTGCCTGCTTCGCCTTGACCTGCTGCGCCTTCTCGCGGACCGCCTCACGGCGGTCGCGTTCTGCTGGCACATTCGGTGACTGGTCGTTGGACATGAAACCTTCCGGGCACGGACGATGCCGCATGAAATCAGGGGGCCCGCGCGGGTGGGGCGGACGAGGATCGATGGTAGCCAGGCTGGCTGAGAAATGACCAGACACGTGCGATACTGACGAATGCGTCCAACGTCGGGCGCACGGGGTCGCCCCCGTTCATTCCATTCACTACGGATCGTCCGGCACGTACCTGCCGGTGAAGGAGAAGAGAAAATGGCGTCCGTCACCTTCGACAACGCAACCCGTCTGTACCCCGGCGGCACCCGCCCCGCGGTCGACAAACTCAACCTCGACGTCGCCGACGGCGAATTCCTGGTCCTCGTCGGCCCCTCCGGCTGCGGCAAGTCCACGTCGCTGCGCATGCTGGCCGGCCTCGAAGAGGTCAACTCCGGCCGCATCCTCATCGGCGATCGCGACGTCACCGACGTCCCGCCGAAGGACCGCGACATCGCGATGGTGTTCCAAAACTACGCTCTCTACCCGCACATGACCGTGGCCGAGAACATGGGCTTCGCGCTCAAGATCGCCGGCGTCGGTAAAGAAGAGCGCGCATCGCGCGTCCTCGAGGCCGCCAAGCTGCTCGACCTCGAGCAGTACCTGACCCGCAAGCCCAAGGCCCTCTCCGGTGGTCAGCGTCAGCGCGTCGCCATGGGCCGCGCGATCGTCCGCCAGCCCCAGGTCTTCCTCATGGACGAGCCGCTGTCGAACCTCGACGCCAAGCTTCGCGTCCAGACCCGTACGCAGATCGCTTCGCTCCAGCGCCGCCTCGGTGTCACCACGGTCTACGTCACGCACGACCAGACCGAGGCGCTCACCATGGGCGACCGCATCGCGGTGCTCAAGGACGGCCTCCTCCAGCAGGTCGGCACCCCGCGAGACCTGTACGAGACCCCGAAGAACGTCTTCGTGGCCGGCTTCATCGGCTCGCCCGCGATGAACCTCTTCACCGCCGACCTGGCCGAGGGCGGCGTGCGCTTCGGCGACCTCGTCGTTCCCGTCGAGGCCGACACCATCGGCAAGGCCAACGGCTCCGCGGTCACCATCGGTGTCCGTCCGGAGGACATCCAGGTCGCCCCCGCCGACGGCCGCGGCCTCTCGGTCGTCGTCGACCTCGTCGAGGAGCTCGGCGCCGACGGTTACCTGTACGGTCACACCGACATCAACGGCAAGCGCACCGACCTCGTCGCTCGCGTCGACGGTCGACGTCACCCCAACGCGGGCGAGACGGTCGTGCTGGCGCCGGTCCCCGGACACGTGCACGTCTTCGACGTCGAGACGGGCGATCGACTCACCGACCGGGCCATCGCTTCGGCCTGATCCACGCACCGACGCGGCGCGTCCCCGATCCCGATCCGTCGGGTCGGGGGCGCGCCGCACCGTTTTCCCGGAGGTTCCCGTGTCCCAATCCCTCAGTATCACGGCGAGCACCGTCGACCCGGGCCTCCTGCAGCTGCCGTGGTCGACGGGTCTCGCCGACTGGCCCAGCAATCACATCGTGGCTCTCCCCAAAGGCATCTCACGCCACCTCGTACGGTTCGCGAACCTGTCGGGCCGGGTCGTGGCCATCAAGGAGACGACCGAGGAGATGGCACGTCGCGAATACGACATGCTCGGGAACCTCGACCGGCTCGACGCTCCCTGCGTCGAGCGCGTCGCCGTGATCGCCGGCCGCACCGATGCCTCGGGCCGCCCCCTTCCCGCTGCCCTCGTCACCGCTCACCTGCGCTTCTCGCTCCCCTACCGCGCCCTGTTCACTCAGGTGCTGCGCCCGCACACCGCCACCCGTCTCGTCGACGCTCTCGCGGTCCTGCTCGTACGCTTGCACAACGTCGGCTTCTACTGGGGTGACGTGTCTCTGTCGAACACCCTGTTCCGTCGTGACGCGGGCGAGTTCGCGGCCTACCTCGTCGACGCCGAGACGGGCGAACTGCACGGCAACCGCCTGACCCCCGGTCAGCGCGCACACGACCTCGACATCGCCCGGATCAACATCGCCGGCGAGATCATGGACCTCGAGGCCGGCGGCCGCCTCGAGGGCGGGGTGGATGCCGTGGCCATCGCCGACGGACTGGTGTCGTCTTACCACTCGCTGTGGGGCGCCCTCACCGACAAGGAGTCGTTCGCGGTCGACGAGTCGTGGCGCATCACCGAGCGCGTGCACCGTCTGAACGCCCTCGGCTTCGACATCGGCGAGATGTCGATCCGCACGGCGAGCGACGGCACGAAGGTGTCGATCCAGCCGAAAGTCGTGGATGCCGGTCACCACCAGCGGCGTCTGCTGAGACTGACCGGACTCGACGTCGAAGAGAACCAGGCCCGCCGCCTTCTCAACGACCTCGACGAGTTCCGTGCGCGCGTCTCGCGCCTCGGAGCCGACGAAGAGATGGTCGCGCACGAATGGCTCACCCGCGTGTTCGAGCCCATCGTCATGGCCATCCCGTGGGACCTGCGCGCCAAGCTCGAGCCCGCCGAGGTCTTCCACCAGGTGCTCGAGCACCGCTGGTACATGTCGCAGGCGCGCGGCCGCTCGGTCCCCCTCGCCGAGGTCGTGAGCTCCTACATCGACGACGTTCTGCGCCACCGCCGCGATGAGGCAACCGTCATGGGCCCTCCCACCGACACCATGTCGCTGCCCACGGTGTCCGACGCCGATGCCCCGGCGACCGGCGAGGTTCCGACGACCGACACCGACTCGGTCGACTGGCGCGATCTGGTCTGACGCACCGCGCCCCGCGAAACGCCGAGGCCGTGGCATCCGGAATCGATCCAGGATGCCACGGCCTCGGTACGTCGCGGGCTCAGTACCCCACGGTGAAGCGCTCACGCGTGTGCGCGGGGTTCTCGATCTCGTCGAGGACGGCGACCGCGAAGTCAGCGCCACCGATGAACGAGTTGCCCTCGCCGTCGACGACGAGCACGTCGCCGCCGTCGCGGTACGAACCGGTGCGCTCGCCCGGTGCCCACGAGCCGAAACCGCCGGCCGGGTGAACGTAGAACCAGTCGCGGCCGGTGTCGTCGGCCTGGAGGTCTTCGAGGATGCCGATCGCTTCGCGCGCCTCGGGCTTGTACTCCTCGGCGAAGCCCTCCGTGTCGATCAGGCGCGGCCCGCCCTCGGCCACGAGCGACCCGCCGGCGCCGCCGACGACGCCCACGCGGACGTTCTCGGGCAGAGCCGTGACGAGCTCGGCGATCGCGGGGCGGAGTTTGCCTTCCATGTCGCCGCGGGGAGCCACGGCCGAGACCACGACGTCGACCCCCTCGAGCTGGGCGACGAGACCGGGGACGTCGAGGACGGTGCCCTCGACGTAGGTCGCACCCTCGACACGCTCGGTGGGTACCGAGCGGGCGATCGAGACGACCGTGTGGCCGCGGCGGACGGCCTCGGTGACGATGTGGCTACCGGCGTAACCGGTGCCTCCGATGACGGCGATACGGGGCATGAGCGTTCCTCTCGGTGGGTCAGACGGTGCCGCGGAGCGTCGACACCTGGTACAGGGCGACGGATGCCGCGATGCCGGCGTTCAGCGACTCGGTCGCGGCGGAGATGGGAATCGAGACGACCTGGTCGCACGTCTCGGTGACCAGGCGGGACAGACCCTTGCCCTCGGAACCCACGACGATCACGACGGGGCGGTCGGCGAGCTCGAGGGCGGGCAGCGAGACATCGCCGTCGCCGTCGAGTCCGAGCACGAACACGCCCTGCTTCTTGAACTCCTTGAGCGTGGCCGTGAGGTTGGCCGCGAGAGCGACGGGGATGCGCGCAGCGGCCCCGGCGCTGGTCTTCCACGCGGCGGAGTTGACACTCGCCGAGCGGCGCTGCGGGATGATCAGCCCCTGACCGCCGAAAGCTCCGGTGGAGCGGATGATCGCCCCGAGGTTGCGGGGGTCGGTGACACCGTCGAGCGCGACGAGCAGGGGCACCTGGCCGCGATCGATGATCTGCTCGAGCAGGTCCTGCGGGTGGACGTAGGCGTAGGGGGGAACCTTGAGCGCCACCCCCTGGTGCACGCCGTCGAAGCCGGCCATGCGGTCGAGCTCGGGGCGCGTGACCTCGAGCACCGGGATGCCGCGGTTGGTCGCCATCGACAGCATCTCTTTGACGCGGTCGTCCATCTCGATGCGCTGGGCGACGTACATCGCCGTGGCGGGGATCTTCGCCCGCAGCGCCTCAAGCACGGAGTTACGGCCCGTGACCGTCTCGGTGTCGTCGGCCGCCTTCGGGCTCTTGCGGTTCGGATTGCTGCCGACCGCGCGCACGCCGGGCTTCGCCTTGCCACCGGCGGCGGCGTAGCGCTCCTGGGCTGCCTTGCGCTTGCCGGCGGGGTGCCAGGCGCGGTCTTCGGCCTTCGGGGTGGGGCCCCGGCCCTCGAGAGCCTTGCGGACGTGGCCGCCCGTGCCCTTGAGGGGGCCCTTCTTCTTGCCGGGGTTGCGTGCTCCCGGGCGTCCAGGCTTAGCCATCGATACTCCAATGCGTTCCGGCCGGAGTGTCCTCCAGCGTGATTCCTGCGGCGGCGATCGCGTCTCGAATGCGATCCGCGGCCGCCCAATCCTTGTCCGCGCGCGCGTGCGCGCGCTGCGTGATCATCGTCTGGACGAGGGAGTCCAGAGCGGCGGTTTCCGCTCCCCCTCCGGTGCCACCCCACGGAGAAGAGTGAGGGTTGATCCCCAGGACGAGCGTCATCTGCATGACGTCCATGACGTCGTGCTTCGCCTCATCGTACTTGCCGTCGTCGAGGAGCGCATTTCCCGACCGGATGCTCGTGTGGATGGCCGCCAGCGCCCGGGGCACCGAGAGGTCATCGTCCATGGCCTCGACGAACTCCGCCGGAAGGCCTTCCTTCGCCTCGGGCCACCCCGGCTGCACGAGACGCCGGGCGCGGTCGAGGAACGTGCGGATCCGACCCAGGGCCGTCTCGGCCTCGGTCCACGACGCCTCGCTCAGGTCGAGGTTCGACCGGTAGTGCGCCGCGGCGAGGGCGTAGCGCACCACGAGCGGATCGTGCGCGGCGAGCACGTCGGCAGCGAGGGTGAAGTTGCCGAGCGACTTCGACATCTTCTGCCCGTCGACGGTGACGAGGCCGTTGTGCACCCAGTAACGAGCGAAGGCATCCCCCGCCGCCGTCGACTGCGCGATCTCGTTCTCATGGTGCGGGAAACGCAGGTCGAGACCGCCGCCGTGGATGTCGAACTCGGGACCGAGGTAGCGACGCGACATCGCCGAGCACTCGATGTGCCAGCCGGGCCGTCCCGCACCCCAGGGCGAGCTCCAGGTGGCAGAAGCCGGCTCGCCGGGCTTCGCCCCCTTCCACAGGGCGAAGTCGCGGGGATCGCGCTTGCTCCGGGGATCGGCGTCGGCGGCCGGCTCCATGGCATCCGGGCTCTGACGGGTGAGCTCGCCGTACGCGGGCCACGACCGCACGTCGAAGTAGACGTCGCCGGCGGCCGCATAGGCGTGGCCGCGCTCGATGAGCTCGGTGATGAGCTCCTGCATCTGCGTCACCGACGCCGTCGCACGGGGTTCGTAGGTGGGGGGAAGGATGCCGATGGCCTCGTACGCCCGTGAGAACTCGAGCTCCATGCGGTAGGCGAGAGCCCACCACGGCTCGGCGTCGGTCGCGTTGGCGAGGACCTTGTCGTCGATGTCGGTGACGTTGCGCACGAAGGTGACCCGGCCGAAGCGGTGGGAGAGCCACCGGCGGAGCAGGTCGAAGACGAGCGCGGCGCGCACGTGACCGATGTGCGGGCCCGACTGCACGGTCGGGCCGCAGACGTAGACCGTGACGTTCGAGGGGTCGAGGGGGACGAAGTCGCGGAGTCCCTGCGCCTTCGTGTCGTACAGCCGAACAGTCACGTCTTCAGCCTACCGGCCGCCCCTCCGCGCGACCCGTGCACGAAACATGCGGTCGTTAGGGTTCAGGAGTGCCCCTCGTGATCCGCCCCGATGACCTGTCCGGAGACGCCACGCGTGCTCTCGTCGCCGCCCACCTCGCGGGCATGCTCGAGAACACACCCGTCGAGAGCGTGCACGCCCTCGACGTGGATCGCCTCACCGCTGACGGCATCACGGTCTGGTCCGCGTGGGTCGACGACGAACTCGCCGGCATCGGCGCGTGCAAAGACCTCGATCGCGACCGCGCCGAGCTGAAGTCGATGCGGGTCGCCGAGGGCTTCCTCGGCCAGGGCATCGGCCGCGCGATCCTGCGGCACATCATGGACGATGCGCGGGAGCGCGGCATCCGGAGTCTCTGGCTCGAGACGGGGAGCACCGACGACTTCGTGCCCGCTCGTCGTCTCTACGCGAGTGAAGGCTTCGTCGAATGCCCGGCGTTCCCGCCCTACGCGCCCGATCCGCTGTCGACGTTCATGACCCGCACGGTCGAGGCACCCTGATCACACGCGTCGTCCACCCGAGCGCCTGCTGTCGGCTCCACTCGGCCAACACCTAGGGAACAGGCGTCTTATTGACGTGTGCGATGTCGAGTGCGGTCCCCGTGGACAGCGCTCCTCCCTCCTCCGGCGATCCTGGCGACCCCGGATCGAGACCGTGACGGCGCCCTCACCGACGACGAGCGCATAGCTGTTCCCGCCACGCCGCCGCCACGCTGCACACCGTTCCGGACAGGGCGATCCCCGTGGCGCCCGTTCGCGCTGCACGCGGCGTCCACCGCAACGGGCCCGTGAGCGGAGGGCGGCGAGAGGCCAGGGCGCGGGGGCGCGCCCGGATGAAGGGAAGAGGACGAAGAAAATGGAGCAACAGCACGACGACATGTCGGTCGAGGCGGTGTTCGCACAGCACGCCGATCGTCCGGCACTGCGAGAGCGGTTCGGGGCCGACGTCGAGGACACCAGTTTTCACGAGCTGTGGGACCGAGCGAGTGCGGTTGCGGCCGCACTCGGTGAGACCGTTTCGCCCGGCGACCGGATCGCGATGCTCGGAGCCGCGACCGTCGACTTCGTGACGCTCGATCTCGCGTCGTGGATCCTCGGCGCGGTGAGCGTGCCCCTCCAGGCGAGCGCGTCGTTCGAGGCGCTGCGCGCGATCGTCGACGAGACGGAGCCGGTGTGGCTCGCGGCCTCTGCCGAGCAGTCGGCCATCGCTCAGGCCATCGCCGAGGCATCCGCCGGAGACGTGCGGACGATGCTGCTCGATACGGCGGTCGACACCGACACATCGGGTCCGACGCTCGCCGAGCTCGTCACCCGCGGCGAGCTCCTGCCGCGCCCGACCCCGTGGCATCCCGCGGCGGGCGAAGACCCCCTCGCACTCCTGATCTACACGTCCGGCAGCACCGGAACCCCGAAGGGCGCGATGTACTCGCGCTCCATGGTCGAGAGACTGTGGCACGCGCGCCGGCCCGGCGTCGACGACGGCACCACCGACGACATCGTCGGGTACGCCTACCTGCCGATGAGTCACCTCACCGGCCGCGCGGCGGTCTTCGCCACCCTCGGACGCGGCGGAACTCTCGCGCTTGCGACCTCGACGGATCTGTCGGCCCTGTTCGACGATCTGCGCACGTTCGCCCCGACCGAGTTCGTCTTCGTCCCTCGCGTGGCGGAGATGGTTCGGCAGGAGGGCGATCGCGACGAGCAGCGTCGCCTGGCCGCGGGCGATACGGATCAGGATGCCGTGCGCGCGGCGGTGCACGCCGATCTGCGCGTGCGGGCGTTCGGGGGACGGATCCGCCGGGCGATCTGCGCCAGTGCTCCGCTCACCCCCGAGCTCCGCAGCTACATCGAGGAGTGCCTCGGCACGGCGCTGCACGACGTGTACGGCTCCACCGAAGCGGGCAGCATCCTCCACGACGGAGTCGTGCAGCAACCGCCCGTCACCGCGCACAAGCTCATCGATGTGCCCGAGCTCGGCTACCGCGTCACCGACCGTCCGCACCCGCGGGGTGAGCTGCTGGTGAAGAGCACCTCCACGATCACGGGGTACTTCCGCCGGCCAGACGTCACCGCCGCGGTCTTCGACCAGGACGGCTTCTACCGGACCGGCGACATCATGGCCCAGACCGGACCGGGTTCCTACGAATACCTCGACCGCCGGAACAACGTCATCAAGCTGTCGCAGGGCGAGTTCGTCGCGGTGGCGGCTCTCGAGGCCACGTACGGCGGGACGCCCGAGGTGCGCCAGATCGCGCTGCACGGCGACAGCCGACACGCGTTCCTGGTCGCGGTCGTCGTGCCCGCTGATGCGGGATCGTCGGAGCGCGACGTGCTCGCCGCTCTTCAACGCACCGCACGCGAGCATGGGCTCGCCCCCTACGAGGTGCCCCGCGGAGTCATCGTCGAACCGGAGCCGTTCACGGTCGAGAACGGCATGCTCTCGGACGCCCGCAAGCTCCTGCGACCGCGCATCACGGCACGGTACGGCGAACGGCTCGCGAGTCTCTATGCCGACCTCGCCGAAGAGCGTAGTGGTGCCCTGGTGGCAGCCCTCCGCGAGCGCGTCGGCGTCGAGCCGACGCTCGACACCGTGGTGCGCGCGGCCTGCGAGTTCCTCGGCGCCGAGGTGTCCTCGGCAACGGCTGCGGCAGCCCGGTACTCCGATCTGGGCGGTGACTCGCTGTCGGCGCTGACCTTCTCCGGGATGCTCGAGGACGTCTTCGGTACCGAGGTGCCCGTCGGGGTCATCACCGACCCGACGAACGATCTCACCGCCATCGCCGCGTTCATCGATCGCTCGGCCGCCGACGACCGGCCCACGGTGGCGCGCGTGCACGGTACCGACCCGTCGACGCTGCGTGCGAGCGACCTGCGCCTCGACCGGGTGCTCGGCGACATCCCGGAGCCGGTCCTGCGTTCCTCGCGCACCCCGGCCACTTCGGAGCCCGCGGGCACTGCCCGAGGCCGCACGGTCCTGCTCACGGGCGCCAACGGGTACCTCGGACGGTTCCTGGCCCTCGACTGGCTCGAACGCCTCGCTCCGGTGGGCGGAACGCTCGTGTGCATCGTTCGCGGTTCCGACGACGCCGACGCCCGACGTCGCCTCGACACCGCGTTCGCCGCAGATCCTGCCTTCGCTGAGCGCTTCACAGACCTCGGGGCCTCGCTCGAGGTGAGGGCCGGCGATGTCAGCGAGCGCCTCTTCGGTCTCGACGAGCCGCGGTGGCGGAACCTCGCCGCCCGCGTCGACCTCATCGCGCACGCCGCCGCCCTTGTCAATCACGTGCTGCCATACACGGCATTGTTCGGTCCGAACGTCGTCGGCACCTCCGAGATCATCCGCCTCTCCATCGCCGCCGGCAGCGTGCCCGTCACCTTCGTCTCGAGCGTCGCGGTCGCCGGTGGCGCGCGGCCGACCGTCGAAGCCGCGGCCGACCCGGCCGCCCCCGCCGCCCTCGACGAGCGTGCCGACATCCGCGACACGATCCCCGCGTGGAGCATCGGAGACGAGTACGCCAACGGGTATGGGGCGAGCAAATGGGCGAGCGAGGTGCTGCTGCGCGAAGCGCACGAGCAGCACGGCGTACCGGTGGCGGTATTCCGCTCCGACATGGTTCTGGCGCACCCGCGCTGGCGCGGCCAGGTGAACCTGCCCGACGTCTTCACCCGGCTGGTCTGGAGCGTTCTCGCCACGGGGCTGGCACCGGAGTCCTTCGTTCGGCGTGGTGCCGACGGCGAGCGTCTGTCGTCGCACTACGACGGCTTGCCGGCCGACTTCACCTCCGCTGCCATGAACGCGATCGGCGCCTCCACCAACGTGGGATACCGCACCTACAACGTGGTGAACCCGAACGACGACGGCGTCTCCCTCGACACCGTCGTCGACTGGCTCCAGGACGACGGGTACGCCATCGAGCGCATCGCGGACCACGCCAAATGGGTGGACCGGTTCCGCACGGCGCTGGAGGCGCTGCCCGACGAGGATCGTGCGCGATCGGTTCTGCCGCTGATGCACGCGTTCGCCACCCCGGAAGAACCGCACGCCGGCTCGACCATCCCCGCGGACGCGTTCGTGGAAGCCATCCGGACGATCCACCCGCTCGGGTCACCGGACATCCCCTCCATCGACCACGCGCTCATCACGAAGGTGGCCGACGACCTCTCGTTCTTGAAGCTGCTCGAGCCGTCACGGCGCGCCGTGGCCTGACCTCGGACGCGACGGCACCCTGGAGGCCCGGCCCCGGGGCGCCGTCGCGACGGCCCGGCGTGCGGGCACAGCGGACGCCACCGAGGGGGCGAAGAAACGACCGACCCCGCGCCTCCCGGAAGGAAGAAGTCGCAACGAGAACGGCTAGACCGGCACGACGAGGGCGGTTGCGAACGCGGCGACCCCCTCGCCCCGGCCGGTGAACCCGAGGCCGTCGGTGGTGGTAGCGCTGACCGAGACCGGCGCTCCCCCGAGCGCGGCGGACAATGCCTGCTCCGCTTCGATGCGGCGGTCGGCAAAGCGCGGGCGACGGGCCTGCACCTGCACGGCGACGTTGCCGACGCGCCATCCCGCGTCGGACAAGAGCTGCACGGTATGCGAGAGGAAGGCGGCCGCGTGCGCGCCGGCGAACTCGGGTCGGTCGGTGCCGAAGTGCGTACCGATGTCTCCGAGCCCCGCCGCCGCCAGCAGCGCATCGACGATCGAGTGAGCCACGGCATCACCGTCGGAGTGCCCCGACAATGCCACCTCGCCCGGCCATTCCAGGCCCGCGAGCCACAGCGTTCCCTCTCCCCCGAACCCGTGCACGTCGGTGCCGATACCCACGCGAGGGGCCGAGTGCACCGGCGGGCGGGCGACGGATGCCGCGGGCTCGGTCGCGAGGAGGGCGCGGGCACGCTCGAGGTCGGGCCCCGTGGTGATCTTGAACGCCGCCGCGTCTCCCTCGACCGTGACGACCGCGTGCCCCGCTGCCGCGACGGCAGCCGCGTCGTCGGTGTGGTCGGCGTCGACCGCGGCAAGGGCCGCCTCGAGAACCGACCGGAGGAAGCCCTGGGGCGTCTGCGCGGCCGCGAGCTCGCTGCGATCGACGGGGCCGACCACTCGGCCGCTCTCGTCGACGCGTTTGATGGTGTCGACGACGGGAAGGGTGGGGATGACGGCGGCGGCTCCGGCGTCGACGGCGTGAACGACGCGGTCGAAGACAGCGGGGGGCGTCAGCGCGCGCGCGGCGTCGTGGACGAGGACGATCTCGACGTCGGCCCACAACGCGGCGAGGCCCGCGGCGACCGACTCCTGCCGGGTCGCCCCGCCCACGACGACCGTGAAGAGGTCGGCGCGATCGCCGGCGGCATTCCGAGCATCGGTCAGGGCCTCGCCCTCGTAACCTCGGGGTACGACGACGACGACCTGCGCGGACATCGCCGCGAAGACGCCCCGCAGAGCGTGATGCAGGATAGACCGGTCGTCGATGCCGACGAACGCCTTCGGCGCCCCACCCTGCAAACGGGTGCCGGAACCGGCGGCGACGACGATGACCGCGAGATGCGGGACGGGGGTGAGAGTCACCCGTTCACGCTAGCGCGCCGCCGCGGAAGGGCGACGCGCTGAGCAGGATCAGGAGGCGAGGACCTCGTCGAGCACGACGCTCGCGCGGTCTTCGTCGGTCTTCTCGGCCAGAGCGAGCTCCGACACCAGGATCTGGCGCGCCTTGGCCAGCATCCGCTTCTCACCGGCGGACAGGCCACGGTCCTGATCGCGGCGCCACAGGTCGCGGACGACCTCGCTGACCTTGATCACATCGCCCGAAGCGAGCTTCTCGAGGTTCGCCTTGTAGCGACGCGACCAGTTGGTCGGCTCCTCGGTGAAGGGCGCACGGAGCACCTCGAAGACACGGTCGAGACCGTCCTTGCCGATCACGTCACGAACGCCGACGAGGTCGACGTTGTCCGCCGGAACCTCGATGACGAGGTCTCCCTGGGTGACATTGAGCTTCAGGTATTTCTTCGTCTCGCCCTTGATAACGCGTTCCTTGACCTCGATGATCGTGGCCGCGCCATGGTGCGGGTAAACGACGGTCTCGCCAACCTCAAAAAGCATGGAGTTATGTCCTTTCGGCAACATCCAGGATACCACAGGCCCGCATGCGCTAAGGTTCCGCCCTCCCCACCCGCAGCCCCTCCCGCGCGCGTGCGAGCAGGCCCGGACCGCGGACCCCGTAGGATGATCTTGATGCCGTCTGTCGATCTTGGAGGATCCGTGAAAACGCGCCTGATCGCGTCCATCGCCCTGGGTGCCGCTGTCGTACTCGGTACGACGGGATGCAACATCCTCGCCCCGCAGGCGACCACCATCGATTACTCCGCCTCCGACGGGGTGAACGTCCCGGCCGATTCCGGTCCGCTGCACATCCGCAACGCGATGATCGTCGCCAACGACGACGGCACCACCGGCAACTTCGTCGCGGCCGTCGTCAACGACACCACCGAGCCGCTCACGCTGCGCCTCGAGGTCGGCGAGGGCTCGAGCGCTGTCCGCTCCTCGGTGAACGTGCTGGCCAACAGGACGCTCAGCCTCGGCGACCTGGCCGACGGTGTCCAGCCGCTGCGACTCGACGACATCGACGCCGTTCCCGGGTCGACGGTGCCCGTGTACTTCCAGTCCGGTGACGGACAGGGCGCGCTCATCCAGGTGCCCGTCCTCGACGGCGCCCTCGAGTACCTCGCGCCGCTCGCGCCGAGCCCCGAGCCGTCCTTCAGCGTCACCCCCCTTCCGGCCACGCCCTCCGCGACGCCGACGGCCAGCCCGACCCCCGCATCCTGACCTCACGACGAAGGCGCCGACGGTTCTCTGTCGGCGCCTTCGTCGTTCTCGCGAGCCGTCAGGCCTCGAAGCGGTAGCCCAGTCCCCGCACGGTGACGAGCATGCTCGGCTCGCTCGGGTTCTGCTCGATGCGCGAGCGGATGCGCTTGATGTGCACGTCGAGCGTCTTGGTGTCGCCGAAGTAGTCCGTCCCCCACACACGATCGATGAGCTGTCCCCGCGTGAGCACGCGACCGGCGTTGCGCATCAGCACCTCGAGGAGCTCGAACTCCTTGAGGGGGATGTTGATCTCCCCGCCGTCCACCGCGACGGTGTGGCGGTCGATGTCGAGCACGACGCGTCCCCCCGACAGGATGCGGTCGTCGAGGTCGGCCTCCTCCGGCGCGCGACGGCGCAGCACAGCGCGCATTCGCGCCAGCAGCTCGCGGGTCGAGTAGGGCTTGGTGACGTAATCGTCGGCGCCGAGCTCGAGGCCGACGACGATATCGACCTCGGAATCCTTGGCCGTGAGCATGATGATCGGCACCTGCGAGGCCAGTCGCACCTGACGACACACTTCTGTCCCCGGCATCCCCGGAAGCATGAGATCCAGCAGGATGATGTCGGCGCCGCGCTCTCGGAAGGCGGCCAGGGCGAGGGCACCGTCTTCGGCGATCTCGACCTCGTAGCCCTCTCGGCGCAGCAGGTAGGCCAGGGGGTCGGCCAGGTCGGGTTCGTCCTCGACGATCAGAACGCGGGTCATGCGGTGTCTCCCTTCGCGGGTACGGGGGTCGTCGCGGAGCTCTTGCGGCCCTTGCGACGAGGTTTGGGGCGGACGCCCTCGAGATCGGGAGCCTCCGACATGGGGAGTCGGATGGTGAAGGTCGAGCCGCGGTCCGGACGCGACCAGAGCCGCACCTCTCCCCCGTGGCGTTGAACGGCGTGCTTCACGATCGACAGGCCGAGGCCGGTTCCGCCGGTCCGGCGGGAGCGAGCCTGATCGGCACGGTAGAACCGCTCGAAGACGCGGTGCTGGTCGCTTTCGGGAATGCCGATCCCGCGGTCGGTCACCGCGATCTCGACGACGGTGTCGTCGAGCTTGACGCCGACGCCGACCTTCGACCCCTCCGGCGAGTACGCGATCGCATTCGCCACCAGGTTGCCGACGGCCTCGGTGAGGATCTGCGGCTCGCCGCGCACCCACAGCCCCTTGGTGCCGCCGCGGACGACCGTGACCTGAGCGGCATCCGCCTGGATCGCGTAGCCCTCGACCGCGGCGGTGACGACCTCGTCGATCGAGACGTCGCGCACGTCGCGCAGTTCGTCGGAGGCCTGCAGGCGCGACAGGCTCAGGATGCGGTTCACGAGGGCCGCCAACCGCGTGACCTCCGCCTGCAGCCGCGAGGCGAAGTGGCGTACCTGAGCGGGATCGTCCGCGGCGAACTCGATCGCCTCGGAGAGCAGGCTCACGGCACCGACCGGTGTCTTCAACTCGTGGCTCGTGTTGGCGACGAAATCGCGACGCATCTCTTCCACCCGCTCGCGCTCGGTGATGTCACGCAGCACGACGAGGGTGAGACGGCCCGAGATGGGAGTCGCGCGGACAGCGACCAGACGCGGCTCGGCGGGCGCGGCACCGCGACGCAGACGGAGATTCTCGGCGATGCCCGATCCGGTGTCGCGCGCCACGCGGGCCACGCGCTTGAGCTCCTCGCTCGAGATCACCTCTCCGGCATGGGCGCCGAACACCTCGGCGGCAGGCGAGAGCGCGAGCACCGTCGATGAGGTGTCGCACACGAAGGCGGGGTCGTCCATCGCCCCCAGCATGGCCTCCACGCCCTCCGGCACCTCCGCGGAGGTCTGTGCCAGGGAGCGATCGCGGGCACGCAGTGCCGCGACCACCAGGCCGACCACCGCGGCTCCGATCAGGAGTCCTGCGAGGAGCGCGAGCAGCACGAGCTGCGGTTGTTCCATGCCCCCAGCGTAGGGGCGGCCCTCGACCGTCACCGGCCGTTCACCCCCGTGAGAGTCGCAGCAGAGGCTACTATTCACTGTCACAGCACCGCTCGTTAACCTTCGCTGGGAAGAATCCCGAGGGTTGCGGGACACTCCGTGCCGTGCCGCCGACGAGGAAGGTACCCGCCCATGCGCGAAGTATTCCACCAGTCCCTCGAGGACGTTCAGAGCCGACTGGTCGAGATCGCCGACCTCGTGACCATCGCGATCGACCGCGCCACCCGCGCGTTCGGGACGAGCGACGTCTCGCTCGCCGAAGAGGTCATCGAGGCCGACGCCATCATCGACGAGAAGGCCTTCGAGCTCGACGAGCTCGCGATCGAGATCCTCGCCCGCCAGCAGCCCGTCGCCCGCGACCTGCGCATCGTGGTCACCGCCCTCCGAGTGAGCGCCTCGCTCGAGCGCATGGGCGACATGGCCGAGCACATCGCTCAGCTCGCGCGCTCGCGCTTCCCCGAGCGCGCGATCCCCAAGGGGCTCAAGAGCACCTTCACCCGCATGGGCGAGCTCGACGTCGAGGTCGCGCGCAAACTCGCCGAGCTCCTGCGCACGCAGGACCTTCGGCTCGCCGAGGCCATCCGCGACGCCGACGACGACATCGACGAACTGCATCTCAGTGTCTTCGAGAAGGTGCTCGGCGACTCGTGGAAGGGCGAGGCGACCGCAACGGTCGACGCCACCCTCGCGAGCCGATACCACGAGCGCTTCGCCGACCACGCGGTGTCCGTCGCCAAGAAGGTCATCTACCTCGCGACCGGCGATTGGGCCGGCGCCGACGACGAGAGCGCGGCCGAGCCGAGCCCGGTCATCTGACCCCAGAGCGCGAGAAGAGGGGGTGGATGCCGATCGGCATCCACCCCCTCTTCTGTCGGACGTCAGTGCTTGTTGCCCTGAGCGGCGACGGCGGCAGCACCGGCGGCCGCGGCCTCGGGGTCGAGGTACTCGCCCGGACCGAGGGGCTTGAGGTCGTCATCGAGGCGGTAGACCAGCGGAATGCCGGTCGGGATGTTCAGCTCGGCGATGTCGGCGTCGCTGATGCCCTCGAGATGCTTGACCAGTCCGCGCAGAGAGTTGCCGTGCGCCGTGACGAGCACGGTCTTGCCGGCCTGCAGATCGGGGACGATGTCGCTGTGCCAGTACGGCAGCATGCGGTCGATGACGATCTTCAGCGACTCGGTGTCGGGCACCTCGCCGTCGATGCCGACGTACCGGGGGTCGCCCACCTGGCTGTACGGGTCGTCGGCGGACAGCGCCGGGGGCGGAACGTCGAAGGAGCGGCGCCAGAGCATGAACTGCTCGTTGCCGAACTCCTCGAGGGTCTGCGCCTTGTCCTTGCCCTGCAGGGCGCCGTAGTGACGCTCGTTGAGGCGCCATGACCGCTTGACCGGGATCCACAGGCGGTCGGCGGCGTCGAGGGCGATGTTCGCCGTCTGGATCGCCCGGCTGAGCACCGAGGTGTGCAGCACGTCGGGAAGGACGCCGGACTCGGCGAGCAGCTCGCCGCCGCGCTTCGCCTCGGCCTTGCCCTGGTCGGTGAGTCGCACGTCGACCCAGCCGGTGAACTGGTTGGTCTTGTTCCACTCGCTCTGCCCGTGGCGGAGGAGGATCAGCGTGTGAGGCATGACTCCATGCTACCGACGTGCGGACCGCGGGCCGGGGCGCGGAGTCCTGGCAAAATAGTGGAGTGACCCCCTCCCCCGTCGGCCGTCCCACCCGCGGCACGACCGGGGCGAACCGCCTGAGACGCATCGACCGGTGGATCGCTCGGCACCCGGTCCTCCGTCGCGCCGACGACCCCCTCGTGGTCGACCTGGGCTTCGGGGCGAGCGCCGTGACCCCCCTCGAACTTCTTGCTCGGCTCCGCGGCCAGAGGCCGGATGCCGAGGTCCTCGGCCTCGAGATCGACCCCGAGCGCGTGGCCCGCGCCCGTGAGCAGTCGACGGGGGTCGAGGGGGTGTCCTTCGCTCGCGGAGGCTTCGAAGTCCCGGTACCGGGCGGGCGCCGGCCCGCGATCATCCGGGCCATGAACGTGCTGCGCCAATACGACGAGGCCGACGTCGCCGACGCGTGGGGCCGCATGTGCGCGCGGCTGCAGCCCGACGGCATCCTGGTCGAGGGCACCTGCGATGAGATCGGTCGTATCGCGACCTGGGCGGAGGTGGGGGCAGATGCCGTGCCCCGAAGCCTCACCGTCTCGCTCCGTCTCGCCGAGCTCGACTCCCCCGCGATCGCCGCCGAGCGCCTGCCGAAGGCCCTCATCCATCGCAACGTCGACGGGGAGCGCGTGCAGGAGTTCGTGGCATCCCTCGATCGCGAATGGGCGCGCGCCGCAGTGGTCGCCCCGTTCGGGCCGGTCCACCGGTGGCGCACGGCCATGCGCGCCCTGGCGGACGCCGGGTGGCCCCTGCTGCGCCGCGAGCGCTGGCGGCTCGGCGAGGTGGGCGTCGCATGGGAAGCCGTCGCTCCGCGCTGAGCGTCACACCCGCGGGAGAAGTGCCCGGGCGTCAGCCGAGGGCATTCCGGCCGCGACGAGGAGGTCGACGGCGAGCGGACGCAGGGCCGCGATGAGGTTGAGCTCGCCGACACGCCCCTCGGGCAGCAGGTTCGCGGGATCGAGCCGTCGAGCGACCGCGCCGACGGCTTCTCGGGCGACGGGTTCGAGCGAGATGTCGTCGAGACTGTCGCGGACGAGCCCCGCGCCCCGCGCCAGTTCGGCCAGCAGATCGGCGGGGACGGGGCGGCTCTCGCCGTCGGCGCAGAGATAAGCCGCGCGCCGGGCGACCACGCGGAGGTTTCGCGTGGTGAGGTCGAGTGCCCCTCGGACTCGCTCATGGCGATCGAGCTCGGTGCGCTGTCGGCGCAGGAACGGCGAGATGCGCGCGACCTCGCGTCCCGACTCGAGCGAACCGCTCCACGCGTCGACGTAGGTCTGCAGCGAACGGGCTCGCTCGAGACCGCGCTCGGCGCGAGCACGATCGCCCCTGCGCAGCGCGCGGACGATCGTGTCCATGGCGGCATCCAGCGCGTCGAAGAGTTCGTCGGCGTCGCGCAGCTCGGTGCGGCGGAGGGTGCGCGGGATCAGCGCGGTCACGATGAGCGCGGCGACGCCGCCGATCGCCCCGTCCACGAGGCGCAGGAACGGCACGCCCGACACCAGTACGAGGGCGATGAGCGACTGGACGACCGCCGCGAGCGCGAAGCCCGGCTGGGGCGACAGGAACCGGGCCACGACGAGGGTCACCGTCATCGCGAGGGCGATCTGCCACCATCCGGCCCCGGCGACGAGCAGGACGACCTCGGCGATGAGGATGCCGACGAGCATGCCCATGACCGTCTCGGCGACCCGCCACGGGCGCGCGTCGCGCACCAGCCCCAGGCTCGACACCGTGACCGTCGCCGCGAGCAGAGGGACCGAGTGCCCCAGCACGAAGTGCGCGAAAGCGTACGCTGCGGTCGCGGCGACGACGATCTGCGCGATCGCCGGTAGCGACTCGCGCACGCGGTTGACCCGGCGCCCGACGGTGGAGCGCCAACGCGGACCGGCGACGACGACCCCGACGGTCGTCGAGGAGTCGTCGGGGGTCATTCCGCGGCGCGTCGGCGCCCGAGGCGCGGCAGGCGGGGAACGGCGGCGGTGGCGCCCGCGTCGGCGGGAACGACGGTCTCGGCCGCCGCGGCCAGCGGCCCGTCGGCGGTGTCGACGACGAGCGGCTCGCCCTCGGGAGCGGTGCGCTTGACGAGGGCCAGGGCGATCGGCCCCTCCTCGTGGTGGACGGCCACCGAGGTGATGGCGCCGATCACGGTGTCGCCCGCGCGCACGGCATCCCCGCGGGCGGGCAGGACGTTGTCGCTGCCATCGAGCTGGAGGGCGACGACGCGGCGCGGTGGATGCCCGAGGTTGTGGACCTTCGCCACCGTCTCCTGACCGCGGTAGCACCCTTTCGACAGGTGCACGGCGGTGCGGAGCCAGTCCATCTCGTGCGGGAGCAGCCGCTCGTCGGCGTCGATCGCCACGCGAGGACGCCACGCGGCGACGCGCAGGGCTTCGACGGCGTCGAGACCGGCCAACGCCGTCTCGCCGCTCGCGGCCGACGCGATCACTCGCTCGAACTCCGCGGCATCCACGATCGCTTCGGCCCAGTCGCGGTCGGCCCCCGGATGGGGCTCGACGCGGGCGTACGCCCACCCGCCCGGTGAGACATCGGGCCACGGATCGACCCACACCGGCGCGACGGTCGAGACAGACCCCACGGCCGCGCGCGTGCCACCGAGCACGAACAGGTCGTCAGAGCGGTCGGTCACCACCACGCGGAGGCGGAAGCGCATCCGCATGAGCCACACGGCGAGGGCCGCGGCATCTGACGCGTCGACAAGAAGCCACGTGGTCTCGTCGTCATCGACCACCGAGGCGGCGTGCTCGACGCGGCCCTGGGGGTCGAGGATGAGGAACTCGGTCGAGACGCCGGGCGCGAGGTGAGTGAGGGCCTGCGACGACAGCGAGTCGAGCCAGCTGCGGCGGTCCTCGCCCGAGACCGTGATGACGCGGCGGTCGCCGAGGGGCGCGAGAGCCGTTCCGGATGCCAGGCGGCGCTGCTCCGCGACGGGAGAGCCGACGTGGCGCAGCCCGCGGTCGTCGATCACCGCTCCCGGGACGGCGGAGAGAGAAGTCATGGTCACTCCGCTCGAGCCAGTCGCGCCGAGGCGTGCGAACCCAGCTCCCGACCGAGCGCGGCGATGTCCCACGCCCAGAGGAGGTGGTTGTCGACGAGACCATAGAGACGGGTCGCCGCGGTGTAGGTCTTCGCACCGGCGGTGCGGACGACGGCATCCGTCGCCAGGTCGATTCGCGGACCCTTCACCTGCCCGACATAGAGCTCCAGGATGCCGTCGGCGTGCGCCAGACTCACCTCGATGTCGAAGCCGCCGTCGGCGTTTCGCAGGGCCTCGACGTCGTCGGCGGTGCGGGTGACGGGCTCGGCGGTCGCGGGGAGAAGGCCGGGGCCGGCATCGGCGTCGCCGACGGGTCGCGCGAGACGCCAGTAGCCGATCTCGGAGACCAGGGGACGTCGTTCTTCTCCCTGGAGCAGCCACGCGTCGGCGGAGTAGTTGAGGAACGCGCCGCCGTCGTGGCTGAAGCTCACGCGGTGGGCGAACTCACCCGAGAAGGATCGTCCGTCGACCTCGTAGTCGATGACTCCGGTACCCTCCCAGACGCCCACCAGCCACGAGAGCGGGACGAGGTCGGCGGGGAGATCGGTCGGGATCTCGATCACGACGCGCTCAGCGCTGGCCGCGGTAGAGGTTCCAGATGACCGTTCCGGAGACGAAGGCGATCGCCAGCGAGGCGAGGCCGAGAAGTCCCACGAAGAACGCTTCGAGCGCGAAAAGGTCCATAGCGCAATCCTAGCCCGACACCAGCGCCGCGAGTCCGAACCCGGCCGTGATGATGCCGAGCACCACCATCGCCCCCAGACTGCTCGCCGCCATGCGCTGGATGAACGCCTGCGAGCGCCCAGACCAGAGCTGCACAGCGAAGGCCACGATGATGCAGCCGCCCAGAGCGACCGTGATCCACTGCGCACGCCAGTGCTCGGGTGCGAACAGGCCGATGAGCACTCCCGCCACCGCGGCCAGCACCCAGACGGCCACGATGCCGCCGAAGGTGCGACGCGGCGCGAGGTCGGGGGTCGACATGAGACCCATCTTCACTCACGACCCCGGTGATGCGCACGCGCAGCGCCGGTGTCGAGCCGCTCCCGCGCGTCACCCTAAGATGATCGGGTGCGCGACACGCCGCACGGGAGGTCCTCTTGGCTCAGCTTCTTGTCCTCAGCTCCGCCCCGGGCGGCGGGGCTGCCCTGCCTGCGCTCGAACTCCTCAGTCACCGGGTGCGACAGATCCCCGCCGAGGCTGCGCAACTGGTGAACGCCCCCAGTGCGGACGTCATCTTCGTCGATGCGCGATTCGACCTGGTCGGGGCGAAGTCGCTCAGCAAGATCCTCACGACCACGGGTGTCGAGGCGCCCCTCGTCCTCATCGTGACCGAGGGCGGCCTCACCGCCGTCTCCACGGATTGGGGGATCGACGATGTCGTGCTCGTCGGCGCCGGTCCCGCCGAGATCGACGCGCGTATCCGCCTCGCGATGGGGCGGCGCGCCGCAGACCAGGTGTCCACGCGCATCCAGACCTCCGGCATCACGATCGACGAGTCTTCCTACTCGGCGAAGGTGCACGGCAAGCCGCTCGACCTCACGTACAAGGAGTTCCAGCTCCTTCACTTCTTCGCCACGCACCCGTCGCGCGTCTTCACGCGCGAGCAGCTGCTCAGCGAGGTCTGGGGCTACGACTACTTCGGCGGTACCCGAACGGTCGACGTGCACGTGCGTCGCCTTCGCGCCAAGCTCGGCGACCTCGAGCAGCTCATCGGCACCGTCCGCAACGTCGGCTACCGCTTCAACGTCTACGAAGACGACGCCCCCGCCGCGGCATCCGCCCCCGCGTAGAGCTGCGCGCACCGCGTGTTCACTCCCGTGTCACCGTCCCCTGCAATGATGTGGGAATGATGGAACACGACTCGCTGGATGCCGGTCTCGGCGATGCCGACGACGACGACTTCGACGAGGCCGTCGAGGCCGAAGACGATCAGCTGCCCGACCACCGATACCTCGACCGCGAGATCAGCTGGTTGTCGTTCAACCAGCGTGTGCTCGAGCTGGCCGAGGACCCCACGGTCCCCGTGCTGGAGCGCGCGAACTTCCTCGCGATCTTCGCCAGCAACCTCGACGAGTTCTTCATGGTGCGTGTCGCCGGTCTCAAGCGCCGCATCGTCACGGGCCTGGCCGTCCCCACGAACGTCGGCCGCGCCCCGCTCGACGTGCTCTCCGACATCTCGGCCGAGGCCCACCGCCTGCAGCTGCGACACGCCGCCGCGTGGACCGAGAAGGTGCGTCCCGCCCTCGCCGAAGCCGGCATCGAGGTCGTGTCGTGGGGGTCGCTCGACGAGGACACCGCCGCGCGCCTGACCGAGTACTTCCAGCGGAACGTCTTCCCGGTACTCATGCCGCTCGCCGTCGACCCGGCGCACCCGTTCCCCTACATCTCGGGGCTCTCGCTCAACCTCGCAATCCGCATCCGCAATGCTCGCACCGGCCGCCAGGAGTTCGCGCGTCTCAAAGTGCCGCCGATGCTCCCGCGCTTCGTCGAGATAGGCGGAGACGGACCCGGCGTGCGTTACCTGCCGCTCGAGGAACTCATCTCGAACCACCTGGGCGATCTGTTCCCGGGGATGGAGGTCCTCGACCATCACGCGTTCCGTCTGACGCGCAACGAGGACATGACGATCGAGGAGGACGAGACCGAGAACCTCATCCAGGCGCTCGAGGCCGAGCTCCTGCGTCGTCGTTTCGGTCCCCCCATCCGCCTCGAGATCACCGAGGACATGGACGACGTCACGCGTTCGCTGCTGCTGAGCGAACTCGACATCACCGAGCAGGAGGTCTACCGCCTGCCCGGAGCTCTCGACCTGCGCGGCCTGTTCGACCTGTCACGCATCGACCGCCCCGACCTGCGCTACCCGCCGCACGTGCCCAAGACGGCGCTGGCCTTCCAGCCGCCCGAGCAGAACGGCCGTGCCGACCTGTTCGGCGCGATCCGCAAGGGCGACGTGCTCGTGCACCACCCCTACGAGTCGTTCGCGACGAGCGTGCAGGCCTTCCTCGAACAGGCCGCCCGCGATCCGCACGTGCTGGCAATCAAGCAGACGCTGTACCGCACCTCGGGCGACAGCCCCATCGTGCAGGCGCTCATCGACGCGGCGGAGGCCGGCAAGCAGGTGCTCGCGCTCGTCGAGGTCAAGGCACGTTTCGACGAGGCCAACAACATCGTGTGGGCGCGCAAGCTCGAGAAGGCCGGCGTGCACGTCGTCTACGGCCTCGTGGGACTCAAGACCCACTGCAAGCTCGCCCTCGTCATCCGCGAAGAAGAGGGACGCCTGCGCCACTACAGTCACGTCGGGACGGGTAACTACAACCCCAAGACCAGTCGTATCTACGAAGACTTCGGTCTGTTCACCGTCGACGACCAGGTGGGCCGCGACCTGACGCGCCTGTTCAACGAGCTCAGCGGATACGCGATCGAGAAGAAGTTCAAGCGTCTGCTCGTCGCTCCCCTGCACCTGCGCAAGGGACTCCTCCGCCACATCGACAAGGAGCGGCGCAACGCCCTCGAGGGCAAGCCCTCCGGCGTGCGGATCAAGGTCAACTCGATGGTCGACGAAGAGATCATCGACGCGCTGTATCGCGCGAGCCAGGCGGGCGTTCCCGTCGAGGTGTGGGTGCGCGGCATCTGCTCGATCAAGCCGGGCGTTCCCGGTATGAGCGAGAACATCACGGTGCGCTCGATCCTCGGACGCTACCTGGAGCACTCTCGCATCTTCACGTTCGAGAACGACGGCGATCCGCAGGTCTTCATCGGGAGCGCCGACATGATGCATCGCAACCTCGACCGCCGTGTCGAGGCCCTCGTGCGGGTGGTCGACCCCGCTCAGGTGCAGGAGCTCATCACTCTCTTCACCCTCGCGATGGACGACGGCACGAGTTCGTGGCACCTCGGTTCCGAGGGCGAATGGACGAGGCACAGCGTCGACGAGTCCGGCGCCCCTCTCATCGATCTGCAGGAGCACACCATGGCCCTCGTGCAGCGCAAGCGTCGGGCCCGGACGGCACGGTGACGAAGACCGAGACCGAAACGGCCGTCTACGCGGCCGGCGGAGTCGTCTGGCGACACGTGGAGGGGAAGCTCCGCGTGCTGCTGATCCACCGCACCAAGTACCGGGACCTCACCCTGCCCAAGGGCAAGGTGGACCCCGGCGAAACGCTCGCCGAGACCGCCGTGCGCGAAATCCGCGAGGAGACCGGCATCCGGGTCTCGCTCGGGGTACCCGTCGGCGTCTCGAGATATCGGATGCCGAGCTCCCGCACCAAGATCGTGCACTACTGGGCGGCCGAGGCGACGGACGCCGCCGTGCGCAGCTCCACCTTCGTGCCGAACAAGGAGGTCGCGGCGATCGAGTGGGTGAGCCTCAAGAAGGCACGCAAGAACCTCAGCTATCCCGTCGACATCGAGATCCTCGACGAGTTCACGCGGATCGTCGACGAGGGGGCGCTGCCGACCTTTCCGATCGTCGTGCTGCGCCACGGGAAGGCGCGTCCGCGCGAGGAATGGCAGGGATCCGACAGCGCTCGACCGTTGACCCCGCGTGGTCGTCGGCAGGCCGAGGCGATCGTCGGCCCCCTTCTCGCGTTCGGCGTCCGGCGGGTCTACTCCAGCCCGGCGGAGCGATGCGTTCGCACGGCGACCCCCCTCGCGCAGGCTCTCGGCCAGCGAATCAACCTGACAGAGGCCGTCAGTCAGGACGCGTGGGAGCAGGGACGCGCCGACGCTCGCTCACTGATCGGAGAACGGGTTCGCGCCCGGAAGCCGGTGGTCGTGTCGAGCCATCGGCCGGTGCTGCCCGACATCCTGCACGAGCTCGCGCTCGCGACCGGGACCATGGGCGGGTCGTATCTCGGAAGCGCCTCGGCGCTCGAGCCCGCGGCGTTCTCGGTCGTGCACATTCCGGTCGAGCACCCCGGCGCCGGCATCGTGGCCATCGAGACGCACGATCCGAAGGTGTGACGCTCCCCGCCGGCATCCGCGTCGCCTGGCGCCAGGTCCCCGCCGGTTCTGCGCGTCGCGACGTCTCACGGGCGTTGTTGGCCGAACTCGTGCCGGGCGCTCGATTCCGCTCACGCTGCCCCGCGTGCGGCGCAGACCACGGCCGCATCCACGTGGACGGGGCGGATGCCGCTGTCTCGGTGTCGTACGTGGAGGGATGGGCCGTCGCGGTGGCGGCGTGGGGCCACGAGCGGGTCGGCGTGGACGCCGTGCCCGTCGACGCGGGCGGTCTGGAGCGAGTGCTGCCCGACGATGCGGGAGAGCGAGCTGTGATGTCGGCTCCGTCGAGCACCGCGCCGGCCCGCGCGTGGGCGCGCGTGGAGGCCGTGCTGAAAGCCGACGGGCGCGGCCTCGCCGTGGATCCTCGTCGCGTGGAGGTGACACCGGTCACCTCGGGATGGTCCGCTCGGGTGAGGTCGTCTCCTTTCGGTGAGTCGCCGCCGAGGGGCGGCAGCGCGGCGAACGCGCGAGAACGCCGCTGGCGCGGATGGGATGTCGACGGTCCGAACGGCGTCGTGATCGCGGTGGCCGTGGTCGCTCGCGCCGAAACCGCCCCGGTGTGACGCCGGCCGTCAGGGTCGCGCAGGCAATGCCACGTCGTCGATCCACCGTGACAGCACCGCGGCGGCATCCGCTCCCCCGGCGATTTCGACCGCGGCACGGAAGTCGTCGGTGGTGACGAGAGCATGACGATGGTCCGCCGTCCACGACCGGAGAAGCTCGAAGAACGCGTCGTCGCCGAGAGTTCGCCGTACGGCGTGCAGCGTCAACGCACCGCGCTTGTAGACGCGATCGTCGAACATGTCGTCGGGGCCCGGATCGGTGAGAACGAGATCACGGGGCTTGGCGGCGAGGCGGGCGTGATGATCCGCGACGCACGACTCGACGGAAGCCCCGCCCGACGTCTCCGACCACAGCCATTCGGCATAGCAGGCGAAACCCTCGTTCAGCCAGATGTCGCTCCACCGCGCGATACCGACGCTGTTGCCGAACCACTGATGAGCCAGCTCGTGCGCCACCAGCCGCTGCGCGGCGGGAACCAAATGGTTCATGCCGAAGACAGCCAGGCCCTGAGCTTCGAGCGGGATCTCCAGCTCGTCGGCGGTGACCACGAGCGTGCAGGCCTCCTGCGGATAGGGTCCGAAGAGGCGATCGAAGGCCCGGAGCATGTCGGGCACCGTCGCGAACGCCCGATCGGCGGCCGCGGTGAGTCCCGGCGGGGCGGTGACCGTGACCGCGGGAACCACGGAATCACCGGTACCTGCGAGCTGGCGCGTGCGGTACCGGCCGATGTGCACCGCCGCGAGATAGGTCGCCGTGGGGACGTCCGAGACGAAGCTCGTCGTCACCCGGCCACCCCGCCGCACGCTGGCACCTGCGACCCCCGTGGCCGCTGCGACGTATCCCTCGTCGACCGTGACCTCGAGCCGCATACGTGCGCGGTTGTCGGGCCGGTCGTTGCAGGGGAACCAGGTGGGCGCTCCGATGGGCTGGCCCGCGACGAGGGCGCCGTCGGCCAGTTCTTCCCATCCGACCGTGCCCCAGCGCGAACAGCGCGGAGCCGGAGCCCCGGCGTAGGTCACTTCGACATCGAACCGGTCGCCCGCGGCGAGCGTGCGGGGCAGCGTGACGCGGACGACCCGGGGACCGGCCGAGAACCGGGCGGTCGCGCCGTCGACACGCACCCGCGAGGTGCGGAGGCCGACGAGATCGAGCGCGATCGACGACACCGTCTCGCGCGCCACGGCGACGATCGTCGCCACACCTTCGAGGCGGTTCGTGCGTACCCGGTAGGCGATCGCGAGATCGTATGACTCGACGTCGTACGACAGGTCGCCGCTCTGCGGGGCGTAGGGGTCGGCCACGCTCACGTCGTCGACTGGTAGGCGCGCACCTTCACCGCACGCCACGGGCCGATGGGATTGCCGCTCCACCTCGAGCCGACCGGCACCGTCTCCCCGCGCATCACGAGCGACGCGGGCCCCACGGTCGCGTGTGCGCCGAGGGTCGAGGCGGGGAGGACGACGCTGTGCGGACCGAGGGTCGACCCCGGCTCCAACTCGACGGTATCCATGCTCATGATTCGATCATGGAACAGGTGCGTCTGAACGACGCATCCGCGGTTGACCGTTGACGCATCCCCCAATGTGACCAGGTCGGGTTCCGGCAGCCAGTAGCTGTCGCACCACACCCCGCGCCCGATCGTGGCGCCGAGGCTGCGCAGCCACACGGCGAGCGCGGGCGTTCCGGCCGCCGCGCGAGCGAACCACGGGGCAGCGACCATCTCGGTGAACGTATCCGACACCTCGGTGCGCCACACGAAGCTCGACCACAGCGGCTGCTCCCCGGCGCGGATGACCCCGACGATGGCCCACTTCGCCGCGGTGGATACGCCTGCGGCCACGGCACCCGCCGCGAGCATCACGATGCCCGAGAGCAGCAGCGTCCACACGGGGCCGAGCCCTTCCCACAGGGCCGCGAGCGCGAAGATCACGCCGAGACCGATGGCGCACGTGACGACCACCGGCACGAAGCGACACAGCTCCCAGAGCGTTCGCGCGAAACGCAGCGCCGAGGTGGGCCGGTAGGTGCGCGACTCGTCACCCGCCGCCGAAAGCCTCCGCAGACGCACCGCGGGCGAGCCGAGCCACGAGGAGCCCGCCTTGGCCTTGAGCGGTGCCGCCGACAGCACCGCGACCAGCCCGTCGCGCGGAACGCGGTGCCCGGGAGCGGCCATGCCGGAGTTTCCGAGGAAGGCGCGCTTGCCGATGCGCACCGGACCGAGCCGCATCCATCCGGCACGCAGTTCATAGGAGGCGACCATGGTGTCGTCGGCGAGGAACGCGCCGTCCTCGATCCGCGCCATCGAGGGGATGAGCAGAACGGTGGACGCCTCGACGTCCCGCCCGACGCGCGCGCCCAGCAGACGCAGCCATACGGGCGTGAACAGCGACGAGTACAACGGGAAGAGCACCGTGCGGGCGGCATCCAGCAGTCTCTCGATCGTCCACGCCTGCCACGCGACGCGACTGCGCACGGGATGGGTGCCCTCGGTGAGACCGATCGACATCACGCGCACGAGAAGGACCACGGATGCCGCGAACACCAGGCCCGTGACGGCGACGCCGGGAACGAGCCAGACGAAGGCCCCCGCGGCGGCCCGGCCGAGGTCATTCCCATCGCGCATCCCCTGCGACACGACGAGCCCGCCGACGGTGAAGGCGGCGAGGGGCAGCAGGGCAAGGACGAGCGCCGACGCGGCGTACGCCCAGAGCCACCGGGTCGGTGCCGCCGGACGCTCGCTCGGCCAGTCCTTCGCCGTGCCGCCCACCCGCACGGCGGGAGACCCCGCCCACGACTGGTCGGCCTTGACGCGGCCGAACACCGCGGACCCCGGCGCGATCTCGGCGCGACGACCGATGCGCGTTCCGGGAGCGAGGGTCGAGCGGGCTCCGACGGTGGCCTCCGCCCCGATGCGCACCTCGCCGATACGGACCAGGTCGCCGTCGATCCAGTACCCGGTGAGATCGACCTCGGGCTCGATCGAGGCGCCGTCGCCGACGACGAGCATGCCCGTGACCGGCGGCAGCGCGTGCAGGTCGACGTTGCGTCCGATGCGCGCGCCGAGAGCGCGGGCGTAGTACGACACCCAGGGGGCACCGGCGAGGCCCACGGCATCCACCTGATCGGCGATCTGCTCGGCGAGCCAGAGGCGGATGTGCACCCACCCTCCGCGCGGGTAGTCGCCGGGGCGCACCCCCGCGAGCAGCACGCGAGCGGACGCCACGGCGATCGCCATGCGACCGAACGGCGTCGCGAACACGACGAGGCCGACGACGAGAGCGGGCCACGGCACCGTCGGCAGCACGTCGAACCCGGGGACGAGCCGAAGGATCGCCGAGGCGGTGAGCAGATAGAGCACCCATCTCACGCCCGAGAGGATGAAGAGCGGGACCCCGAGCAGCGTCTGCGCCCACTGGGTCGTGCGCGGCGTGGGCTCGGGGCGGTGGAATTCGGCGGGGGCCTCGTCGGCGAGCTGCGGTCCGAGCGCCTTGGCCATCGCGCCCAGACGCGGCACGTCGTAGATGTCGGCGACCGAGAACTCGGGGACGCGCGCTCGAATGCGCGAGACGAGCTGCGCGGCCGCGAGCGAGCCGCCGCCCAGATCGAAGAAATCCGCCTTGCGGTCGGTGACCGGCAGGCCCAGCACGGCCTGCCATTGCTCGGCCAGCCAGACCTCGTTGTCCGAGAAGTCGGTGGGGACGGGTGCTTCGACACCGGGTAGCGGCCAAGGAAGGGCGGCGCGGTCGACTTTGCCCGAGGTGCGCACGGGCAGAGCGTCAACCACACCCAGGAGCGGGATGGTCGCCGCCGGGAGGCGCTCCGCGAGAGCCGCGCGCGCCTCGGGGCGATCGAGCTCCGCCCCCTCCTCCATCACCAGGTAACCGACGAGAACCGGCACGCCGGCCTCGGTGGTGCGCACGGCGACCGTGGCCGCGCTGACGTGGCGCAGGTCCTGCAGTGCCGACTCCACCTCGCCGAGCTCGATGCGCCGACCGCCGACCTTCACCTGGTCGTCGGCCCTCCCCTGGAACACCAGCCCCTCGGGCTCGAAGCGCACGAGGTCGCCGGAGCGATACGCCCGCTCCCACCCGAGGGTCGGCATCGACGCGTACTTCTCGGCGTCCTTCGCCGGGTCGAGATAACGGGCGAGACCGACGCCACCGATGATCAGCTCGCCCGTCTCCCCCTCCGCCACGGGGAGGCCCTCGGCATCCACCACCGCGAGAGCCCACCCGTCGAGGGGCAGACCGATGCGCACGGGCAGCGAGCCGTCGAGCGGGGCGGCGCACGCCACGACCGTCGCCTCGGTCGGTCCGTACGTGTTCCAGACCTCTCGCCCCTCGGCCACGAGACGCGCGGCGAGCTCGGGCGGGCACGCCTCACCGCCGAAGATCAGCAGACGCACGTTCTCGATCGAGTCCGCCGGCCACATCGCCGCGAGCGTCGGGACGGTCGACACGACCGTGATCCCCTGGCGGAGCAGCCAGGGGGCGAGGTCCTCGCCGGATCGTACGAGAGAGCGGGGAGCCGGCACGAGACACGCGCCGTGACCCCAGGCGAGCCACATCTCCTCGCACGAGGCGTCGAAGGCCACCGAAAGCCCCGCGAGCACCCGGTCCCCCGGACCGAGCGGTTCCCCCTGCAGGAAGATACGTCCCTCCGCCTCGACGAACGCCGCCGCCGAGCGGTGCGACACCGCGACCCCCTTCGGAACACCGGTGGAGCCCGAGGTGAAGATGATCCACGCGTCGTCGTCGACGGTGGGCGGGGCGACGATCGGCACGGCACTCGTGCTCGGGTGCGGAGCGTCCCCCTCGTAGAGACGCACGAGATCACCCTCCGTCGCGACGAACTCCCCCGCGCCCGCCACGATGCCGCGCACGCCAGCCTCGCCGAACACCAAGCGCGCACGCTCGTCGGGGTCGTCGGCATCCACCGGGACGTAGGCGGCGCCCGCCGCCATCACCGCGAGGATCGAGACGTACAGCTCCTTGGAGCCGGACGGCATGCGTACGCCCACCCGGTCGCCTCGCCGCACCCCGGCGTCGTGCAGGGCGGCGGCCGTGCGCCACACGCGCGCCAGGAGTTCGCGATAGCTGAGGGCACCCGACCCGTCGTCGATCGCAGAAGCCTCGGGATGCCGTGCGGCGACGTCGGTGAGGATGTCGATGAGCGTGCGCGGGGGCGGCGCGGCCCCTGTCCGGTCGAGCGGGGCCTGAGCTTCGGAAGCGAAGGTCGTCACGGAGGTGAACAGTACAACCCCCGGGAAAACGCCCCGGAACGGCCACCCCGGTTCACCTTCCGTTCACCCGTGCAACGCAGTCTGTTCTCTGTCGCTGTTTACCGTTCACGACGAACCCTGCACCGGGTTCCTGTTCCCGACATGCGAAGGATTCACACCGTGAAGCTCTCCCGACTCGCCCAGCTGGGCACCGTGGCCGCCGTGGCCTCCCTGACCCTCGCCGGCTGCGCCGGCCCCTCGGGCTCCGGCGACGCCGCGGGCTCGACCCCCTCGTCGACCTCGTCCGACGTCGCCTTCACGATCGACCCGAACCTCTCGGGCACGATCACCGCGGGCGGTTCGAGTGCCCAGGCCAACGCGCAGGCCGCGTGGACCAGCGCATACAACGCCCAGGCCAAGGGCGTCACGATCAACTATGACAAGTCGCAGGGCTCCGGCGGTGGCGTGACCAACTTCCTGAGCGGCGCGTACGACTTCGCCGGCTCCGACTCGCCGCTGAACGCCGACCAGACGGCCCAGTCCAAGGCGCTCTGCACCGAGGGCGGCGTGAACATCCCCGTCTACCTCGACGGTGTCGCGATCATCTTCAACATCCCCGGCGTCACCAGCCTGAAGCTCTCGGGTGAGACCATCGCGAAGATCTTCGCCCTGCAGATCACCGACTGGTCCGACCCGGCCATCACGAAGGACAACGGGACGGCTCTCGCCGCCGGCGCCATCACCACCGTCGCCCGTTCGGACGGCTCCGGCACGACGCAGAACTTCACCAACTACCTCGCCGCGACGCAGTCGTCGGTCTGGACCAAGCCCGCGGGCAAGGACTGGCCGATCGAGGGCAACGTGTCGAAGCAGAAGGGTGGCTCGGGCGTCGTCGAGGCCGTCAAGGCCGGCTCCGGCACCATCGGCTACGCCGACCACTCCGCCATCGGCAGCCTGAACGCCGCGTCGATCATCCAGGACGGCACCGCGATCGCGTACAGCCCCGAGGCCGTCACGGCGACCTTCGCCGCTGCCGCTGTCGACGCCAGCAACGGCGTCGCGGGCGACCTGTCGAAGAAGTTCGACTACTCGAAGCTCACGGCCGAGACCTACCCGATCCCGCTCGTGTCGTACGCGATCACCTGCACCACGTTCAAGGACGCGAAGCAGTCGGAGCTCGTGAAGTCGTACCTCGGCTTCGTCACCAGCACCCTCGGCCAGCAGGTCGCGGCCAAGAACGCCGGCTCCGCGCCGCTGCCCGACTCGGTGCTCTCGGCTGCTGCCGAGACGCTCGCGTCGATCAAGTAAACATCTCTTCGGACTCGGCCCGGTCCGCACCTCGCGTGCGGATCGGGCCGGGCTGATCGGAGCGGTCGACTCGTCGAACGCTCCGCTGAGCCGACATCCTCAGAGATACCCGATCGAGGAGAACCCATGACCCGTGCCGAGCGTGAGATTCCCCGTGACTGACACCGTCGCAGACACCGAGACCGCCCCGTCTTCCCCTCCCCCGCGGACGTCCATCGTCGGCAAGCGCCGCGTGGGAGACTCCGTCTTCCTGGGGCTGTCGACGACGGCCGCCGTGTCGATCATGATCATCCTCGCCGGCGTGGCGATCTTCCTGATCATCCGCGGCATCCCCGCCATCACCGGCAACTGGACCGAGGGCGATCTCGCCGGGTACCAGAACGGGAGCTGGACGAATTTCTGGGAGTACGTCGGTCCGCTGCTCTTCGGCAGCATCTGGGCCGCGCTCATCGCCATGGTGATCGGAACTCCCGTCGCCATCGGCATCGCGCTGTTCATCTCGCACTACGCGCCCCGGCGCATCGCCGGCTTCCTCGGCTACATCGTCGACCTTCTGGCCGCGGTCCCCTCGATCGTGTTCGGCCTGTGGGGCATCATCGTCATGCGCCCGCTGCTCGTGCCGGTCGGCGAGTTCCTCAACCAGTACCTCGGCTGGATCCCGCTCTTCCAGGGTCCCGTCTCGACCACCGGCTCGACCATGTTCACCGGTGGCGTCGTGCTCGCCGTGATGATCCTCCCGATCGTCACCTCGATCACGCGCGAGATCTTCCTGCAGACCCCCCGTCTGCACGAAGAGGCCGCCCTCGCCCTCGGCGCCACGCGCTGGGAGATGATCCGCCTCGCGGTGTTCCCCTACGCCCGCAGCGGAATGGTCTCGGCCACGCTGCTGGGCCTCGGCCGCGCCCTCGGCGAGACGATGGCCATCGCGCTCATCGTGTCGCCCAGCCTCATCTACTCGGTGCTCCTGCTCACCGACGGCTACAACTCGCAGACCATCGCGGCCAACATCGCGCTGAACTTCCCGATCGCCACCGACCTGCAGCGATCCGCGCTCATCGGAACCGGTCTCATGCTGTTCGTGGTGTCGCTCGCGGTGAACATGCTCGCCCGCTACATCATCGGGGCGACCGGCCCCGGTGCGAAGGGTCGCAAGAAGGGCAAGCGCTCATGACCGTCACGGCCCCCTCGTCCTCCGCTCCCCTGGCGCTGACCAGCGGCCAGCTCCCCCGCTTCATCGAACCCGCCCTGCTGCTGGGTATCGCGGTCGTCGTGGCCGGAATCCAGTTCCTCCTCGGGGGCTTCAACCTCGCGGCGTGGCTCGTGCTCTCGGCGGTGCTCTACCTGATCGCCATCGGGGTCGGCTCCTCGATCGTCGAGAACCGCCGCAAGGCCGTGGATCGTGTCGTACGCGGTCTCGTGACGGTGGCGTTCCTGCTCGCTGTCGCCCCGCTCATCTCGACCCTGTGGACCGTGGTGTCGAAGGGCCTCGCGGTGGTCAACTGGAACTTCGTCACGCAGGTGGGCGGCACCGCGTTCAACCCCGACACGCTCGAGGTGGTCGCCACCGCGGGCGCCTGGCAGGCCATCACGGGCACGCTCATCATCACGGGGATCGCGGCTCTCATCTCGGTGCCGATCGGTGTGCTCGCCGCGGTCTACCTCGTCGAGTACGCGCAGCCGAACAACCCGCTGCGCCGCGCGATCACCTTCCTCGTCGACGTGATGACCGGCATCCCCTCGATCGTCGCGGGTCTGTTCGCCTTCTCGCTGTTCAGCCTGGTCGTCGGTCCGAAGGCGTTCAGCGGCTTCTCGGCATCCATCGCCCTGTGCGTGCTGATGATCCCCATCGTCATCCGCTCGACCGAGGAGATGCTGCGTCTGGTCCCGGCCGACCTGCGCGAGGCCTCCCTCGCCCTGGGCGTGCCGCGCTCGGCCACGATCATCAAGGTCGTGCTGCGGACGGCGGCCTCGGGCATCATCACCGGCGTCGTGCTGGCCGTCGCGCGCGTGGTGGGTGAGACCGCACCGATCTTCATCGCCGCGAGCTTCACCGACAACTTCAACGCCAACCCCTTCGAGGGTCCCATGCAGACCCTCCCGGTCATGGCGTACACCGCGTACAGCTTCCCCGGGCAGGACATCGATGCGTCGCAGGCGAACGCCTGGGGTGCCGCCTTCCTTCTCGTCGTCCTCGTCGTCATCTTCAACCTGATCGCCCGTATCGTGGCGGCGGTGTTCGCGCCCAAGGCGCGCTGAGCCCAGAAAGGCACACTCGTGTCCAAGAGCATCGAGGTCCAGGACCTCAACGTCTACTACAGCGACTTCCTCGCGGTCGAGGGCGTCTCGATCGACATCGAGCCGCGCTCGGTCACCGCGTTCATCGGCCCCTCGGGCTGCGGCAAGTCCACGTTCCTGCGCACCCTCAACCGCATGCACGAGGTCATTCCCGGCGGTCGCGTCGAGGGCCGCGTCCTCATCGACGGCGACGACCTCTACGGCCCCGGCGTCGACCCCGTGCTCGTCCGTCGACACGTCGGCATGGTGTTCCAGCGTCCGAACCCGTTCCCGACGATGTCGATCCGCGAGAACGTGCTGGCCGGCGCGAAGCTGAACGACAAGCGGATGGCCAAGAGCGACGCCGACGCCCTCGTCGAGAAGTCGCTGCGCGGCGCGAACCTCTGGAACGAGGTGAAGGACCGCCTCGACAAGCCCGGCGGCGGCCTCTCGGGCGGTCAGCAGCAGCGCCTGTGCATCGCGCGCGCGATCGCGGTCTCGCCGGACGTGCTGCTGATGGACGAGCCCTGCTCGGCCCTCGACCCGATCTCGACCTTCGCGATCGAGGAGCTCATCGGCGAATTGAAGAGCGAGTACACGATCGTGATCGTGACGCACAACATGCAGCAGGCCTCGCGCGTCAGCGACAAGACGGCCTTCTTCAACATCGCGGGCACCGGCAAGCCCGGCAAGCTCATCGAATACAACGACACCGCCTCGATCTTCACGGCCCCCAGCGTCCAGGCCACCGAGGACTACGTCTCCGGTCGCTTCGGATAAGCAGCCACCGCGCGAAGGCCCCGCTCCGGCGGGGCCTTCGTCGTCTCTCCGAGCCTCAGTCGCGAGGGCTGAGCAGGTACGCGTTCAGCTCGTCGGTGAACGCGCGGTCCACCGGCACGTCGGCGCCGTCGACGGAGCGGATCGGGGCCGCGAGCCGGACGCTCGACAGGAGCCACGCGGCATCCGCTCTCGAAAGATCCCCGGCGGGAACGGTCTCGTACGACGTGGCGAAGCCGCGACCCTCGAGAAAGGCGAACAAGCTGAGCTGCGTCGTCCCGTGCAGGATCCCGGCCTGCGGCTCCGGCGTGACGAAGCGATCACCGAAACGCAGGACGACGGATGCCGTGGGCGCCTCGAGCAGATACCCGTCGCTCGTGACGAAAACGGCGTCGTCGGCCCCGCGGCTCTTGGCCTCGCGGATGGCGGCCATGTTGACCGCGTATGAGAGCGTCTTCGCGCCGAGCAGGAGCCAGGGAGCGCGAGCCGGCACGTCGAGGGCGTAGCCGCGGTCGAGGGTCGCGACGCCGACCCCCTCGGTGCGTCCGCGGCTGTTGTCGGGAGCGTCGGCGAGGGTGATCCACGCGGTCGGTGCGGGCCCGTGCTCGACGCCGCGGCTGAGGAGCAGTTTCATGACGTTCTCGCCCTCGCCCGCGGCACGAGCTGCGCGCTCGATCGCGACGCGCCACTGCCCGAGATTCGGCGCGGGCAGGTCGCAGAGCGCGGCCGAGTGGACCAGACGCGCAAGGTGGGGTTCGATCTCCTGAACGTGCCCGTCGACGACGCCGAGGCTCTCGAAGATCCCGTCACCGCGCTGCGCGCTCAGCTCGCCCACCCCCAGGGCGGGGCCGTCGGGATCGATCTCTCGCAGGGTGTCGGCGTAGTCGCTGCGTTCCTCGTCGGATGCCACGGGGTCGATCACGAGAGCGAAGCGCCAAGCCATGAGGCGAGCCTACGCCGCCGGGCCGACACGCCCGGGCCTTGTCAACGGGGCCGCGGAAGGGAATGTCCGCGGGCGGGTCTTGTTACACTTCTTCAGCCGGGCCGCAGTAACCCCGGGCTCCATCTTCTGCCGCTATGAGCGGCCATGCGCCGAGAGGCGTTCTGCGGTCCGGCACTTCTCTTTCCCGCTCAGGTCAGCGCGTCGCGGCGCCAGAGAGCAGCGGATGCCGAGAGGTCTTCCGCGTAGGTCGCCAGGCGCAGGGCCCGCGTCGTCAGCGCGGACGCCCGCTCCGATTCGGTGTTCTCGTAATCATCGGCGAGGTGCGTCGACCCCGCCGCCTGCACACGGCAGAACGCCGCCGCGCGGTCGAGGGCCACGGCGAAGTCCCCCTCGAAGAGGCCGCGCAGAATGGTGTCGATCAACCGCACGAGTTCTTCGGGGCCTGCGGGGGCGGGAGCGCCGGCGACCACGGCATCCACCGTCGCGATCTCCACGCGCCCGCGTTCGTACAGCAGAGCGGCCGTCGCCGCGTCGTCGTGGATCATCAGCTGCAGCAGGTAGAGACGCCAGAGCGCCCCGGGCAGCGATCGGGCAGGCGAGCGCGACCACAGCTCGGCGATGTCGTCGATGCCGTGGTCGTCGGTGAAGGCGACGAGACGCTCGACCACGTCGATGCTCGGGTCGGCCCGCACGCGCGACAAGAGCGCCTGCGCCGTGCTGTGCGCGACCCGCGACACCTCGGCCGGGTCTTCCGCGGCGAAGAGGCGGTCGAACAGCTCGGCGGGACGCCGGACCGGCTTGTGGAACTCGCGGGGGGAATCGCTCATTCATCCAGGCTAGAGCGTCGGTCTGCTCGCTGCGGCCGCCCGCACGGACGCGCGCGGCCGCAGGAAGCGAACGATCACGCCGTGGCGACGGCGACGACGGGGGCGGTGCTCGGAGTACCGTCAGGCGATCCGCCGGCGGGTTCGATCGTCACGGCGATGACATCGCCCGCGTGCATCTCGCCCTTCAACACGGCGGTGGCCCTGCCCGCCTCATCGGGCTCGAACGTGCCGGCCGCGATCGGGGTGTCACCGCGGACGAACCACAGCTCGTACGTCTTGTCGGCGGCGAGGGCCGGCATCCCGTCGGTGACGAGGACGCTCTGCCCCGTCGAGGGCGACCAGTGCGCGGTCGCCACCGTGCCGTCGGGCAGAGTGGTCGACGCCGACTGCGCGTCGGGGGCGTCTTCGATCTGACGGAGCGCGACGACCGACGACGGCGGCGAGACGAGCTGGCTCACCGTGACGGCGCCGAAGCCCAGGATCAACACCGCCGCGAGCGATGCGGCCAGGGTGAACCACCGACGGGGGCGCGAGCCGGACGCCGAGGACGGACCGACGGAGACGGTCTCCCGCTCGGGCTCGACGGGCGCAGCACCCGCAGCGGCGAAGTCCTCGTCGTCGCCGGGCGGGAAGGACTCAGAAGTGGACGCGACGGCTGACTCCTGCGGCAGCTCGGAGATGCGCGCGAACAGCGAGGCCCGGACGGACGGCGGGGGCTCGACAGGCTCGACAGAAGCGCTGATCGCGGCGACAGCATCAGCGGCACCGCGTACATGGTGGCCCCAGTGCGGGTTGCCCGCCAAAGCCTCCTGGTACGCGCGTTCATCTGCCTCGGAGAGCGCATTGAGCGCGTGTCCGACGGCGAGGTCGGCGAAATCCCTCTCGTTCACTTGTCCACCCCCATCTCCGTTCTCAAGCGCGACAGTCCGTCGCGCATTCGTGTCTTGATCGTGCCGAGCGGTGCCCCGACCAGGGTCGCGATCTCACTTTGGCTGTATCCGCCGAAATAGGCGAGCGTGAGTGCTTCCTTCTGGGCGTCGGGGAGCGCCGCCAGTGCATCGACGACGCGCCGCCCTTCCATCTTCAGTTCGACTTTCTCGGACACGGCGTCGTAGGCGACATCCATATCCCGGAAGCCCGCACGCACGTCTCGATCGACACTCGACTGCGATGACCGCACGCGATCCACCGCTCGACGATGAGCGATCGTGAGAACCCACGATCTTCCCTGTCCTCTGTTCGGAGTGAAGCGCCCAGCGGATTGCCAGATCTCGAGAAAGACTTCCTGGAGCACTTCCTCGCTCTGCGAGCGGTCGACGAGCACACGCAGGATCAGGCCGAAGGCGCGAGCGGACAGCGCGTCGTACAGCTCTGCGAAAGCCGTCCGGTCGCCATCGGCCACGCGCAGCAGGAGTCCGCCCACATAGTCGGCGTTCTCCACCCCGTCGTCGGGAAGGTCGAAGCCGTCGATCACCATGGCATCCATCATTGCTTACCTCTCACGCGCCCCCACGCGTGTGCGCGCGCGTGGCGGCGTAGATAAAGCAAACCGTTATCTGGCAGACCCGAGCCCCGACCCCGACAGCGGTGCACGTCGAAAAACATTCTGGAGAATATTTACACGCCTCTCATCTGGTATTTTTCGACTCATGGATGCCGCCAGACCCCCGGATCCGCAACATTTCGCAATCCGATCCCGAGGGGGTCTCGAAGACCCTGTGTAAGCCGCTCCACGGCGAACCGCCCCTCGCACCGGGGTGTCCCAAACGGGTCGCAGACGCGATCCGGATGATTTCGGAGGAATGTCATGCTCACCAACAAGAAGCCCGTTATCGCTGGTCTCGCCCTCGTTCTGGGCTCGGCTTTCGCCCTCACCGCATGTTCGGGTGGCACCACCTCGGGCGGCTCGACCACCGACGAGAGCTCGATGCCCTCGATGTCGGCATCGCCGTCGATGTCGTCCAGCGCGATGGACCCCGCCGCCAACCTCGTGGGCCCCGGCTGCGCCGACTACGCCGCCGCCGTTCCCTCGGGCTCGGGTTCGGTCGCCGGCATGGCCGCCGACCCGGTGGCCACCGCCGCCTCGAACAACCCGCTGCTGAAGACGCTCACCGCGGCCGTCAGCGGCCAGCTGAACCCCGACGTGAACCTCGTCGACACGCTGAACGGCTCCGAGTTCACCGTCTTCGCCCCGGTCGACGACGCGTTCGCCAAGATCCCGGCCGCGACCATCGACGGACTCAAGACCGACTCCGCCACGCTGACCAAGATCCTCACGTACCACGTGATCCCCGGCCAGCTCACCCCCAGCGAGATCGATGGCACGCACGCCACGGTCGAGGGCCAGGACGTCACCGTCGCCGGCTCGGGTGACGCGATCACCGTCAACGGCTCGACCAACGTCATCTGCGGTGGCGTCCAGACGGCCAACGCCACCGTGTACCTCATCGACTCGGTGCTGATGCCCCCCACCATGTAATTCCCGGACGCGCGGTCACCCGCGTTTCCGAACGGTCGATGATCGACCGATCCTGACGGCGAGCGCCGGACCCCAGGCGAGGGGGTCCGGCGCTCGCTTTCGTGTCTGCGGGGTTCCTCAGTCCCCGACGGTCCGGATGATCTCCTCCTGGACGAGACGCGCCGCGATCGGCCCGGCGTTCATGAACCACGGGTCGAAGTCGACGGTGACCGTTCGCTTGTCCGCCACCGCGCCGAGGGTCGGCCACAGCGGGGCACTCTCGATGAAGCTCCGCCCCTTCCCGGTTCCGCCGTAGTAGACGCGGTCCGCGTCGGCCAGGTCGATCTGCTCGGCACTGATCTCTTGCGACGTCTCGTCGAACTGCTGCGACGCCGGGCGCCCCAGGCCGAGATCCTCGGCGATACCTCCCGCGAACGACGGCAGTCCCATGATGCGGGTGCGGTCACCGGTCGATTGCAGGAACGAGACCGTAGGCTTCCCGGCCGGGTGCGTCTGGGCGAAGGCAGCGCTCTCATCCTGCAGGCCGTCCAGCACTCCGCGCGCGGCACCCTCCTCCCCGAGAGCGTCGGCGATGAGGAGGAAGTCGCTCTTCCAATTGACGCCGTTGCCTTTGGTCACCACGGTCGGTGCGATGGCGGAGAGAGCGTCGTAGAGCTGCGCGCCCCTGGTCGAATTGATCAGGATGAGGTCGGGGGCGGCCTGCGCGATCGCCTCGAGGTCGGGCTCGGTGCGTTCGCCGATATCGGCCATGGCATCGAGCGCCGCCGCCTTGTCGGGCAGCGCGTCGCGCAGATACTGCGGCACCAGACCGCTGTTCTCGGCGCGGGTTGCGGCGACGGGTACCTGGTCGAGCGAGAGAAGAGCGTCAAGCTGCCCCGTGGAGACGACGGCGATGCGCTGGGGCTTGGCCGCGATCTTCGTCGTTCCCGCGTAGTGGGCCACCTCTCGGGGGAAGACGCCGTCGGCCTCGGGCGAGCCCATCCCCGGGTCGAGGTCGCGCGAGACGATCCACTGACCGGTGGAGCCGGACTCGGCGTCGACGGTGGCGGGTCCCGCTGCGACGCCGGAGCACCCGGCGAGCACCAGGACGGTGGCGACGAGTCCCGTGGCGAGCACGCGTCGGGGACGAAAACGGGAGGGAGCGGACGGGAAACGAAGGACAGTCACGCGCTTAGGTTAACCTTACCTACGTGCTCGATGTCCACTCGCCCACCATTCCGGGCGTGGCTTCTCCGGGGCGACATCGGCGTTCTCTTCCTGTGCGGGCTCTCGTCCTCGTCCTCTCCGTCGGCGGCATCCTGGCCCTTCTGATCGTCGCGAGCCTCGCCGTGGGCTCACGAGCACTCGCACCCGGCGACGTGCTCAGCGCCCTGTTCACCGATCGACGGGATGCCGCGGGGGTCATCGTCCACGAGCTGCGCCTGCCCCGCACGCTCACCGCGATCTTCGCCGGGGCCTGCCTCGGCGTCGCGGGAGTGCTCATGCGGGCCGCCACGCGAAACCCTCTCGCCGACCCGGGCCTGCTCGGTGTGAACGCGGGGGCCGCTCTCGGGGTGGTCGTCGCCATCGCGTTCTTTGGCGTCGCGACGGCGAGTGGATACGTCTGGTTCGCGTTCGCCGGTGCGGCCGGAGCGTCCTTGCTCGTCCACGCGGCGGCACGCGGGGACCGCCGTGACGACGCGATCGGCCTGGTTCTCGCGGGCGTCGCGCTCAGCGCCTGTCTCGGCGCCGTGGTCCGGATCGTCACGCTGGTCGACGATGACACCTTCGAGTCGTTCCGCTTCTGGGCGGTCGGCTCGTTCGAGCGGCGCGATCCCGACGTGGCCGCGCAACTCCTCCCGTTCGCGGTGGCGGGCGTCGTTCTGGCCCTTCTCGTCTCACGCGGCCTCGATCAGCTGCAGCTCGGAAGCGACCTGGCCCGCTCACTCGGCGTCTCTCCGGCGCTCATCATGCTCGGCGCCGGCGCCGCGATCACCCTGCTCTGCGCCGCCGCGACCTCGGCTGCTGGCCCCCTCGCCTTCATCGGGCTGCTCGTGGCGCACGCCGTGCGCGGGGCGGTCGGCGGATCCGTGCGCGTCTCACTCCCCCTCGCGGCCGTCACGGGCGCCGCCCTGACCCTGGCGAGCGACGTGCTGGGACGCGTGATCGCTCTTCCGGGTGAGGTCGAGGCCGGGATCGTTGCCGCCTTCCTCGGCGCCCCGCTGTTGTTGTGGCTCATCCTGCGAAAGACGAAGACACCGTGAGCCTGGGAACGCCCCTGCGCACGTCCGCTCGATCCCGGAGGCGTCGCCGGTACGCCCTGGTCCTCGTGACGACCCTGGTCGTGGCTTCGATCGCCGCCGTCGTGGGCCTCACGACGGGCTCCTTCCACGCGTCGCTGGAGCAAGTGGCATCCGCTCTCACCGGAGAGGGCGATGGGCGCACCACGGTCGTGGTGGTGGGGCTGCGGGTGCCGCGAGTGCTCGCCGCCCTCGCGATCGGCGCCGCCCTCGGGCTCGCCGGCGCGGTGTTCCAGACCCTCGCCCGCAACCCGCTCGCAAGCCCCGACATCATTGGATTCAGCGCCGGATCCGCCACGGGTTCGCTCGTCGGTCTGACGCTTCTCGCACCGGCAGCCTCTCCCGCGGCGGGTGCGTGGATGGGCGGGCTGCTCACCGTCCTGGTGGTCATGGCCATCGCCCGCAGCGTCGGCATCTCGCGAGAGCGGACCGTCCTCGCGGGGATCGCCCTGTCGACCCTGCTCTCGGCGGTCAACGACTATCTGCTCACCCGCGCTCCCCTCGAAATCGCGCGCAATGCGACGCAATGGCTGCACGGGAGCCTGGCCGCGACGTCGTTCGACGACGTCGCGCTGTTGTTCGCGTCGATCGGCATCCTGTCGCTCGTTCTCGTGGCCGTGTACCGCGATTTTCGCGCTCTCGAGTTGGGCGACGACACCGCGGTGGCCCTCGGGGTGCGCACCGGCCGCGTACGCGTGCTGCTGATCGTCGTCGCCGCCCTTCTGACGGGGGCGGCGACGGCCGTCGCCGGGCCCATCGGCTTCATCGCCCTCGCGGCACCCCAGCTCGCCCGACGGACCATGGGCGCGACGGGGATTCCCCTGGTCGGCTCGGCCGTCACGGGTGCGGCGGTGCTGCTGGTCGCCGATGTGATCGCGCAGCGAGCCCTGGCTCCGCTGCAGATCCCCGTGGGCCTCGTGACCGCCGTCGTGGGCGGCGCGTATCTCTTCTGGATCGTGTCGCGCCGTCGGCGGTGAGCACGAACGCCCCCGCGAGGCCGGTAGGCTGGTCGTCGAGGGCCTCTAGCTCAGTCGGTAGAGCATCGGACTTTTAATCCGCGGGTCGTGGGTTCGAGCCCCACGGGGCCCACCACGTCAGCGTTACTCGAAACTCGCCTAGAGCGATGTACGAGTGCTCCTGCCTCAGGAGTCGCATCCCCGCCCCCGTTCCTTGGGGCGGTTGTCGTCGAGATCTCAGAACGCCGACGGGCGCGAGGGGGGATTCCCCCACCGGGTGCTCGCCGCCATAGTCTGACGAGATGGCCGACCCCCTCGCCGACTTTCTCTCCGGCGACCCGCAGCGCATCTGGCAGGCCTCGTGGGACATCATCGGGACGCGGGACAAGAACGTCCTGGAGCATCTCCGTCCCGCGCTTCCCGCCATCGAACGGGCTACGGCGAACATCGAACTCGGCGGGATGATCTTCTCGAACAGAGACGCCCTGGTCCACGCCCTCGACAAAGTGCAGAACTACCGCGCATGGAAGTGCTGGTGCGACGACTACCGGCGTCTCCTCGCCTTCGACCCGACGAGGGAAGAGGAACGCGGTCACGTGAGAATGCTCACTCAGGATCGTTCGGGGTGGCCGGTGACCTACGAGTGCGAGTGCACTATCTGCGGAAGAGAATTCCACGTCGACGAAGGCGAGCATCACGCGCGGTGGTGGCAATGGACGCCGCGCTAGCTCCCTTAGGGCGTCTCTCAGGGAGGTAGTCAGTTCACCCGCGACCAACGCCGCAGCACCAGCCCCGCACCGACCGTTATGGCATGTGCAGCCTGATTGTTCCTTGATCGTCCACTGACCCGGATTGGGCCTGAGCGTCGTAGGCCTCCTGAACGGGTACGGCAATGCCCCAGCGTGTCCATTCGCGGACGCTGGCCGTCGTGTCGTCGAAGGCGTTCCACGTTGCATCCCCCGCTTGTTCGGGCAGGAGAACGTGGATGCGAGAGACACTCGGAACGGTGCTGAGGTGGAGAACTCGATCTCTACGCCGCGCTCGAGCGGGCGCAGGTATCACGGGGTCAGCTCCTTCAGGTGCCCGCATTCGAACTCGTCGCGAAGTGTGTGGGGCGATCTCAGATGCGGGCGGAATTATGGGTGTCGCGAGAGTAGCTGAGGATGAAGTATCCGATCAGCGGGAACAGCCAGAGCAGGAAAATCGAGAAGAGAGCGCCGTGGCCGAATGCTCGCCCCAGTCGTAGGGCGACGATGACGGCGAAGACGATGTTGACGATGGGGATGAGGTAGAGCAGCGTCCACCACGCGGACAGACCTGCGGCGCGGACGATGAAAAACGCGGCGACGACGGGAATCAGCGCCACCCATGCGGGTTGCCCGGCTTTTCTCAAGAGTGGCCAGACCGCAGCGACGAACAGGATGTACCCGATGACACCGCCGATTGCACCGCCGACGGTCGATCCGGAGTTATCCGTGGTTTGCATGTTCGCAAGAAGAGGCGCGGCCTCGAGAAAAGTAAGCATGGCGTGAGTCTAGGGACGAAGCTCCCCCCGCGGTGGCGGAGGCACACGCACCGATACAGCCTCAGCGGTCGTGGGCCCCGCCCGAATGACGGGGCCCACACCAGCGATCAGCTCACCCGCGACCGACGCCGCAGCACCACCAGCCCCGCACCCGCCGCGATCAGCGCGAACGCGCCCAGGCCGAGGCCCCAGGGCAGCTCAGCGCCGGTACGGGCGAGGGTTCCCGCTGCGACCACCTGCACGCCGAGGCGCGAGAGGGTGGAGCCGTCGGCCCGCGAGATTACGAGCGTGTGCGCGCCCATCGCGAAGTCGGCGGGAACCGTCACGCGAAAGGTGACCGCGCCACGAGCGTCCGCGGCCGGGATGCCGGTGATCGTCAGCGGCTGGCTGTTGAGCACTGCGCTGATCTGCTCGCCCGCCGCGAGCCCCGTCACCGAGACCGTGAACGACCCACCCTGCTCGACGCGCGTCGAACTCGCCGTTGCCGTCGGGCCCGCGGACGGGCTCTGCGATGCCGCAGGCTGGCCGGGCACGGAGGCGCTCGGCGAGGGAGAGACCGCCGGGTCCGGCGAGGTCGACGGGTCGGGAGACGGCTCCGGCGAAGGAGTCACCTCGGTCACCAGGGTTCCCTTCGTGAACAGGGTGCCGACCTCGGTGGCATCCAGCGCCCGTCCGTAGACCCGCACCTCGTCGAGGTCGCCTCCGTACAGGCTGTCCTGCCCGTACTGCGACTTGGCCAGTAGGCCACCGATCCCGCCGGATGCCTCGAGGTCGGAGGCGTCGAAGATCGTGGCGATCTCGGCGACCTTCGCGCCGTTGACGTACGTGGCGAGGGTCTTCTTGCCCGTGAGCACCAGGGTCACCTGCGCCCACGTACCGGTGGGCAGGGCCGCCGCGCCCGACTTGTTCTCGGTGAAGCCCGACTTGATCGCGGCGGCCACGCCCCCGCAGTCAGCGCTGGTGAAGAGGTAGTTGGTCGTGCTCGAGCCGAGCGACAATGGCCACTCGCAGGGGGCGCCGCCATCCCACTTCATCCACGTCGACACCGTGAGATCACGCGTGCCGTCGGGCACCACGTCTCCCGCGATCGTCGCGTAGGCCGCGTTCGAGCCCGATCGGCCGCCCGGGAACGACAGGGCGGAATCCCCGGCCGCATCCCGTGCGCCTGCCGCGGTCGTGGCACCCGTGCCGCGGATCGTCGCGTCGTGCCCGCGCCCCGAGACGTCGGTCACGCGGGAGCCGTCGGTCGTGGCATCCAGTCCGTCGAAGCTGTAGCGCAGCAGCAGGTCGGCCTCGGCCGTCACCACGGTCAGCGTCAGCGTCGCCGTGCGACCGTCGGTCGTCGTGGCCGTGATGGTCGAGGTGCCGGCAGACACCGCGGTCACCCGACCTGATCCGTCGACCGATGCGACCGCCGGGGCGCTCGAGGTCCAACTCACCCTCTGGTCGGCGTTCGCGGGCGCCACCGCCGCGGTGAGCGAGGTGCTCGCCCCGACGGCGAGGGCGCGCGAGTCGTAGCCGATCGAGAGAGAGGTGGATGCCACCGAGCCACCCCCCGCGGTCACGGTGGCGATCGCGGGGGTCACGGAGCCGTCGTTCAGCGCTCCACGGATCTGCACGCTGTCACCGGGGGCTTTCAGGGCAGAGAGGTCCTGCTGCTCCCAGGTGACGCCGACGTCGATCGCACCGGCGGACCGGCCGGCCTTCACCGTCGAGGGCAACGCCACCGAGCTGGTGCCCGGGGCCACCTCGTACGACAGCGGTTCGACCGAGGTCACGAGCTGCTCGGGGTTGTACCTCGCGATGAGGCGGTCGCGCTCCTCGCGGGTGATGCCGAAAGCGACGCCGTGACGCGGGGAGGGCGGCAGCGAGTACTTCGCGGGAACCTTCCAATCGACCTTCCCCTCTTCGAGCGAGTCCGTGTAGAGCGGGATGTAGCCGCCGCCGCCGTACCAGTCGACGAGGACGTAGTTGCGGTCGCCGTTGATGTCGCCGGGGTTGGATCGGAAGGCCGAGGGCCCTTCGGTCTCGGGAAGTCCCGCGTTGGCCGAGAGGCACGTGTCGAACTTGGTCCACTCCCCCGAGGTCGAGGGTGCCCGAAGGTCGGTGCCCTTCTCGGCCACGATGTCGGGGCGGCAGGCGGTCTGCTCGGTGCCCTTCGTGAAGCGGTAGTAGGTGCCGTCGCGCTCCATGATCGTCGTGTCGATCAGGCCCGCGTTGGTCTTGCGCAGCCCCTCGATGTCACCCGACTTGATGTACGGGACGGCGGGAGTGAAGGTCACGAAGTCGCGCGTCGTGGCCATGAGAATTTGCGGACCGTTGCCGTCTTCCTGCGTGTGCGCGTCGTCGAGGAAGAGGCGCGACGACCAGTACACGACGTAGGCGTCGATGGTGGGGTCGTAGTGCGCTTCGGGCGCCCACGTCATGCCCGCGCTGGGAGGTGAGACCTCGATGTGACGCTGTTCGCCCCAATTGACGAGGTCGGTCGACTCCCAGATCTCGAGGTAGCGGCTGCCGTTGTCGGTCGGGAAGCCCTTGCGCGCGGCCGACAGGTCGGTGGCGATGAGGAAGAACCGGTCGCCCTCTTTCGAGCGCAGCACGAACGGATCGCGCAGGCCCATGTCGCCCTGGGTGGATTCGAGGACGGGATTGGCGTTGTTCAACGTGCGCCAGTTGAGCGCGTCGTTCCCCTCGGAGACGGCGAAGCGGATCTTCTCACCGTCGATCGTGTTGTCGCGGAAGTACACGAACATGTACGCCTCGTCGTCTTCGCGTGTGTGCTCGGACGCGGCGAGAACGGTGACGGGGAGCTCGACGGTGCGGGTTGCCGCCCCGAGGCGGAGGGTCGCGGTGAGCGTCACCGCCGTGTCGGCGGCGCCGCGCGTGACGCGGCCCTTCGCCACGACGTCGGGCGAGACGCCCGAGTCGCTGTCGGTGATGACCGCGGTGTCGGACGACGACCACGAGATCTCGACGTCGCCGGCCTGCGACGACGAGAACGTGCGCTTCAGATCTGCGCCCGTGTCGGGAAGGGTGATCGAACCGCGCACGTCGCCGGAGAGCCCGGCCTGCGAGGGCAGGGCGTCGGCGACCTGGCGGACGGCCTCGTCCTGTTCCGTCGCGGAGAGAGCGCGCACCGTCACCGCGATGGCCGGGGCGACGCGCGTCTGGCCGCCGAGGTTGAAGGTCGGCGTCAGCTGGACCGTCGCGTCTCCGGCGCTGGCGGAGGGACGCGTGACGGTGCCGTCGGCGGCCACCACGTCGGCGTCGCTCGTCGCCCACGAGATCGAGGAGCCGGCCGCCGTGGTGGCCGGAAGCTGCAGATCCCGGTCGACGCTCGAGGTGTCGCCGAGCGACACGGAGTCCGATGCCAGGACGGCGCGGTATCCGTCCGCTCCGACGCTGCGGATGTCGTCGGCCGACAGCGCGCTGTTCCAGATGCGGACGTCGTCGATCGCTCCGACGTAGAAGGGGTCGTCCCAGAAGGAGCGCCCGAGGTAGCCGCCGACGCCGTTCTGACCGAGTGCGGCGTCGATGGTCTGCGTGATGCCGGTGAGGTCGGCATCCGCCCCGTCGAGCTGACCGTTGACGTAGTAGCTCAGGCGCTGACCCGGCTGGAAGACGAGGGTGACGTTGGCCCACTGCCCCACCGGGAGGGCGGCTCTGCCGTTCCCGACGCGACGCTCCCCCGAGCCGTCCGACACCGCCCCGTAGGTGCCGTTGCAGCTCGTCGAAGCCAGGACGTTCTTCGTCGTCGAGCGGCCGAGCCCGAACGCGAGCTGACACGCGCCGTCGGCGGCACCCTCCCACTTCGTCCAGAGGCTGACGGTCAGCGCGGCGTCGGTGGAGGCGACGATGTCGTTCGGCAGCGACACGTACGACGCGACCGCGTCGGCGTCGTTGCGGCCGCCCGACAGGCGGATGGCCTTGTCGCTCGAAGCTCCCGTGACCCCGGGGACGATCGTGATGCCGCCGTTCACGACGGATCCGTCGGTCCGAGGCGAGCGGGTGCCGGTGTCGGGAATCGCGGCGCCGGCGCCGAGAGTTCCGCTGAGAGTGTCGAAGGTGTAGTGCAGGCCGGGTTCGGGCACGTTCGCGGCGAGAGCCGCGGGGGTCGTGACGAACGTCGACGCGGCGACCGCGGCGACGGCGCCGGCGGCGAGAAGACGATGGACGCGCATGGGGGCAGGACGCTCCGTTCGGTGCGGGGACGGGCAGGCGATGCGGCGCCCGTCGCCGAGAACGAAAGACCGCAACCCTGCTGCTCTTCCGAGTCGGCGCGTGTTAGCGCTCACACTCACGAGCAAGCTACAAGTGCCACCCGAAGAGGTCAAGAAACAATGCGGTCACAAGTGAAGGTTCACATTCTGCCTTGCGCCTTCCGCTCCGCATTGTTTAGTGTCGGTCGCGACCCAGGCCGGAAACCGCAACCCCGGCCAGGACCGCCACGACGACGTGCGGTCTCGGTCGCCGGACCGGCGACCCGGACGCGACGCCTCGCCGTTCGCCCGAAAGGCTCCCCGCATGCGTTCACGTCGCCCTGCCGCTCTCGCCGTCGCCGCTGCCCTGGTCGGCGCAGGGCTCGTCACCGGCATCGCTCCGGCCCAGGCCGCCGTTCCCGCGGCCGCCCTCCTCTACGACTTCGACAGCCTCGACACCGGCTCTCTCGCCGCCGGGGCTCAGATCCCGGATGCCGCCGGAGCCCATGCCGGAACTCTGCGCGGCGCCGGCGCGAGTATCGTCGAGGGCCCCCGCGGCGGCTCCGACCGCGCACTCTCGCTGCCCGGCGGGGCGGCGACGTCGGGAGCGGCCTTCGTCGAGATCGCGCCCGGCCTGACCGACGCCTCGACGGGCGACGTCACGATCTCGGCGTGGGTCCGCTGGTCGGGCGGGCAGGAGTGCTCGTGGGCGTACAGCCTCGGCAGCTCGAACGACCGGTACCTCTTCGCCACACCGCGCTGCGGCGGCAACCTCATCGGCGCCGTCAAATCCGGCACCGAGCAGCGGGCGACCGGCAACGGGCCCGCGTCGTCGACTCGGTGGAGTCACCTCGCCGTCGCCCTCACGTCGGGGCAGCGTGTCACCACCTACGTCGACGGCGAGGCCGTGGCATCCACCGCGACGACCGCCACGGGTGCCGCCACCGTCGGGTCTTCGGTGTTCTCGGGACTCATCGGCAAGTCGCTTTACCCGGGCGACCCGTTCTTCGCGGGCGCTGTCGACGACGTCCGCGTGGACCGCGCGGCACTCGACGCGGAGCAGGTCCGTGCGATCGCCGCTCCCGCGGCAGACGCGATCGCGCGAGCCGACGCGGCCGCCGTCGACCTCGGCGACACCTCCGCCGTCACCGCCGACCTGGCGCTCCCCCGCGCGGGGACCGGCGGCTCGTCGATCTCGTGGGCGTCGAGCGCGCCCGCCGTCGTCTCCACCGACGGTCGGGTGACCCGCCCCGCCCCCGGCTCGCCCGACGCCACCGTCACGCTGACATCGACCACGACCTTCGCCGGCGCCACCGCAACCGGAGCGCCCGTACAGGTCACCGTGAAGGCGGACTCCGCTGCCGACCTCTCGGCTCGGTTGAGCGCATCTCTCGTCGTGCCGCCGGTCGTGGCATCCGGAACCTCCCTCCCGACCGTCGCGGGCGTCGACCTGCGCTGGAGCGGCGACACCGTCGCGAACGGGGCGCTCGTGAACCCGGGCTCGGGTGACCGCACTTCTCAGGTCACCGCCTCCGCGACCTGGGGAGCCACCACGTTCTCGAAGACGTTCACCGTCACGGTGCTCGATCCCGCCACGGCGCAGAGCCTCGTCGCCTACACCCGCACGCCGACGAACGACCACGACGCGAACCAGGACACCGTCGCGCGGAGCATCCACCTCGCGGTGGGTTCGTCCGCCGACACCGCGCAGCCCCTGCAAGACAACTACGGCGTGGTCTTCGCACGCGGCGAGCACGTGGGCGTCGACAACGTGGAGCAGCGCGGGATCGGCTCCCCCTCACCGTTCTTCTTCGCCGACGGCCGGCTCGGCTTCGTCGCCACGCGCGTCGAGATGTCGGGAACACCGGATGCCACGGCCTCGAGTGGGGCGCTCGTGTTCCGCGCCGAAGATGACCGCGGTTCACAGTTCGCGGAGCTCGGGACGATCGACCTGGGGACCACCGACGGGGTCGTCTCTCCGCGCGCCGTGTGGGACTCGGGGCAACAGCGCTACCTCGTGTCGTGGGCTGACCGCTCCGGCCAGGCCCGGTACACGACCGTGACCGACCTCGCCCGCACGGAGCAGGTCGCCGACCCCTTCAATACCGAAAACGACGGCACCCGCAGCCGCGTCGTATCGACAGGCAACCGCGGAGACGTCATCGCCGGCTCCCCGCTCGGTGTCGCGGATCCGTCCTGGGGCTCGTTCGCGGGTCGCGTCGCAAATGCCGAACCCGGCGGCATACTGCCGGTCAGCGCCGCGATCGCTACGGCTCTGGCCGAGAGATACGACCGCGTCGTGAACACCGCCGTCTCGGTCGCACCCGTGACCGTCACGGCCGGCGCCGGCGACGCCCTCGACCGCACGCGCGCCGACCTCTCGTACAGCGACGGCTCGACCGCGACCCTCCCCGTGGACTGGAACGCCGACGACCTGGCGGCGGCGCGCGCCGCCACTCAGGGCATCGTCATGGTGACGGGCACCGTCCGCCAGAAGGACTACAGCGTCCCCTTCGCCGCCAACCGCGCCGACCCGACCATCTACCGCTACGAGCGCGAGGGCCGCACGCAGTACCTCTTCATCGCGACCGACGACACGAACAACAACAACATCGCCTCGCCCCACCTGCCCATCCGCGTCTCGGACACGTTCGACGGACTGTCGGATGCCGCGGGCGGAGCGCAACGCGAGGTCGACCTGCTGAACCGCTGGACGCGCCGCGACACCACCACCGACGGTCGGACCATCGCCGGCTGCTACTGGGCGCCCGAGATCCACGAGATCGGCGGCACGCTGTCGATCCTGTTCTCGCCGTGCTTCAACTCGGGCGACTCGCAGGCCAACGACGGCGCCGACTGGCGCACCGTGCAGTCGTACATCATGCAGCTCCGCGACGGCGGGGATCCCGCGAACCCGGCGGACTGGTCGAAGCCCGCGCCGGTCCTGCAGGCCGACGGGACAGCGCTCGGTCGCGAGGGCTACAGCAACATCAGCCTCGACATGACGTACTTCGAGGCGAACGGGCAGGCCTACTACACGTGGTCGCAGCGCTACACCTCCCCCGGGTTCGGCGACCCGCTCACGTGGATCGCGAAGGTCGACCCCGCCGACCCCACCCGAATCGTGGGCGAGGCGAAACCCGTGATCTCGCCGTCGCTCTCGTGGGAGCTGCGCCTGGCCGAGGGCTCGTTCGCGATGGAGCGCGACGGCAAGATCTTCCTGATCTACTCGAGCGACGGTGTGAGCCCGCGATACGTCGTCGGCGGCGTCTGGGCCGACCTCGACAGCGACCTCATGGACATCGACAGCTGGCACAAGTACAACACCCCGTTGATGAAGAGCGTGCCGATGCCGGCCGGGGTCTGGGACTATCTCACCTACCCGCAGGGCCCGGGTCACGGCGCGGTCACCACCGACGAGGACGGCAACGAGCTCTACGTGTTCCACACCTGGGGCGACGGCGTCGAAGGCAACGGCCGTGACACCCGCATCGGCCGCGTCCACTGGGCAGCCGGCGACCGACCCGTGCTCGACATGAGCAAGGACGAGCAGGTGCTCCCCGCCCTGCGCACCGTGACGATGACCGTCACGATCGTGCCCGCCGGGGGATCGTCACCCTCCCCCGAACCCACCACGCAGCCCTCTCCCACCCCCGGCGACTCCGCGTCGGAGGCGACGGCCACGGCGAGCGCCACACGCGTCGCCCCGGGAGAGTCCTTCACGGTCACCGCGACCGGGCTGAACGCCGGCGAGCAGATCTCGGCCGTCCTGCACAGCACGCCGCTGCCGATCGCCGGCATTCCCGCCGCCGATGACTCGGGCCGCGTCGTCTTCCGTGTCACCGTCCCCGCCGGCTTCGACCAGGGCGCGCACACGCTCGAGGTCGCGCGGGGCGATGGCCGCGTCTTCGGCCGGCTCGCCATCGAGGTCGTGGCGCCGGGGTCGCTGGCGAAGACGGGCGTCGGTGCGACGTGGGTTGCAGCTCTCCTGGGCTCGGCAGCTCTCCTCGCTGGAGCGACGGCTCTGGCGCTGCGCCGCAGACGTGTCATCGTTTGTCTTCACGGCTAAACGACCACAGAGCGCCGCGCGAGCCGTATCGGCCGCGCGGCGCCCGCGTGCGCTGTCACATACCGTCGGCGATCATCGCCCAGATGATCTGCACGTGACGGTCGGCGTTGAGGTCGGACATCTCGTTGTCGTAGTTGAGGCCGTAGGGCCAGATGTGCGACCCCCCGCAGTTGAGCACCGCACCGGCCCCGTCGAACTCGGCGAGCTTCGCGTTGGCGTTCGCGCCCGTCCACTGTCCGTTCTGGCACATCGCGTACCAGGCGTTGGCCGTGCCGTTGCCGACGGTGTGCGAGATCTCGTGCAGGGCCGTGCGCTCCTGCATGAAGCCGCGGTTCTCGCCGAAGCGGATGGTGCCGTCGATGCTCGCCTCGGCGGTGGGCACCCCGGGGACGTAGTAGACGTTCAGGTGGCGGTCGAAGTCGCTGAACTCGTTGTAGCGCGAGACCGCGGCATCCATCGCCGCTCGAATGCGGTCGTACGCGTCGGCTTGATCGGCCGTGGGGTTGGCCTCGGTGTACAGAGTGTAGGTCATTCGACCCGCGGCCTCTGCCGGGGTCGAGGTCACCGTCAGCGGGGCGACGACGGCGGCGAGCGCCGCGGCCGCGACGACGACGCGCTGGAAGAGGGGGCGGGATCGGGGGGATGCGTGCTGCATGGTCATTCTCCTTCGAATGGTCCGCGGCATCGGTGCCGCGTCTTGAGACAGTAAGCGCAACACGCCGCCGTAGAGAAGGAGCGCGTGAGGGTTCTCATCGAGTTCTCATCGTGCGGCGGCGTGACAGGCGGAAATCGCCGTCGTAGCGGCATGTTTCCGGCAGAGATCACGTCGGAGGCTACGCGTGTGAAGCTTCACATCATGCGTGAAACGCTCTCAGTCCAGCAGTTCCACGCCGAACCCCGCGACCACATCCCGCACCTCGGCGAGATACCGCTGCGCCTGCTCGGTCAGGGGGATGGACGTGCGACCGATCCAGCCGATCTCGATCCGCTCGTCGACGTCGAGGGGGACCGCGACGATCTCGGGGTCGAGGTCGTCGCTGATGATGCCGGTGGAGATCGTGTACCCGTCGAGACCGATCATGAGGTTGAAGATCGTCGCGCGATCGGAGACCCGGATCTCCTGCCTGCTCGAGAGGGTCGAGAGAATCTCTTCGGCGAAGTAGAAGGAGTTGTTCGCGCCCTGGTCGAAGGTGAGACGCGGGAGGTCTGCGAGGTCGTCCAGCGTCGCGCGCTCGCGACCGGCGAGCGGATTGCGTCGAGAGACGAAGATGTGCGGCTCGGCGCGGAAGAGCGGGTGGAAGGCGAGCCCCGAGTCCCGCAGCAGCTTGTCGAGGACGTTCCGATTGAAGTCGTTGCGGAACAGGATGCCGAGTTCGCTGCGCAGCGTCCGGACGTCTTCGATGATGTCCCACGTTCGCGTCTCGCGCAGCGAGAACTCGTACTCCGCGGCATCCGTCGCCTTCACCATCCGCACGAACGCGTCGACGACGAACGAGTAATGCTGGGCCGAGACGCCGAGCAGGCGTCGTGAGGGCGGTCGCCCCAGGTAGCGCTGCTCGAGCAGTTCGGCCTGCTCCACCACCTGCCGGGCGTAGCCCAGGAACTCGACCCCGTCGACGGTGAGGGTGACGCCACGCGCCGATCGGGTGAGCAGGTCTCGCCCCACCCGCGTCTCGAGATCGCGCATCGCCGCCGACATCGTGGGCTGCGCGACGTAGAGCAGGTCGGCGGCGGCGCTGATCGATCCTTCGGCCGCCACCTCGATGAAGTACTGCAACTGCTGCAGAGTGATGCCGCTCGCCCTCTTTGCCATAGCCCAAAGCTATACCTCTGCATAGCCGGACGGAATTACCCGATGACACCTCGCCGGCGGGACGATGAGGACACGCTCACCGCACGGCCGACCCCGGCCCCTCCCGATTGGCTCGACATGGCGAACGACATCACGTTCCGCATCTCCACCACACGCTTCGACGAGGACTACGCGCCCTCGTCCAGCTCGCGGATCACCACGAACTTCGCCAACCTCGCCCGGGGCGAGCACCGCCGACAGAACCTGCGCAACGCGCTGGCCATGATCGACCGCCGCTTCAACGAGCTCGCCGACGCCGACAACCCTTCGGGCGACCGCTACCGCGTCGAGCTCGACATCGTCTCGGCCGAGCTGCAGTTCGACGACGCCGGCGACGACCGCGCGTTCCCCCTGCTCGAGGTCCTCGACATCCACGTCGTCGACACCGTCACGGGTGAGCGCCATCAGGGCATCGTCGGGAACAACTTCTCGTCGTACCTGCGCGATTACGACTTCAGCGTGCTGCTGCCCGCGGCCAACGGCGAGGGCAAGAGCTTCACGCTGCCCGAGGACTTCGGCATCCTGCACGGCAAGCTCTTCCAGCACTTCCTCGACTCCGAGGCCTACCGCGAGCGCTACACGCAGTCGCCCGTGGTGTGCATCAGCGTGTCGACGAGTCGCACCTATCACCGCACCGGCGTCGTACACCCCGTCCTGGGGCACGAGTACGAGCAGGACTCGTTCTCGCTGACCGACGAGTACTTCGCAAAAATGGGCCTGCAGGTGCGGTACTTCATGCCGCGCGGCAGCGTCGCCCCGCTGGCGTTCTACTTCCGCGGCGATCTGCTCGCCGACTACACCGACCTGCAGCTGGCGGGCACGGTGGCCACGATGGAGACGTTCCAGAAGATCTACCGCCCCGAGATCTACAACGCGCACGAGCCCGCGGGCGAGGTCTACCGCCCCACGCTGGCCCACGAGGACTTCACCCGCACGAACATCGCCTACGACCGCGAGGAGCGCAGCCGCCTGGGCATCACGCAGGGCCGCTATACCGAGGAGCACTTCGTGAAGCCCCACCGTGCCGTGCTCGACGCGTGGCTCGTCTCCGACGCCCTCCCGACCCGATGACGACCCCGAAGGCGACCACTGTGAACACCCTCCTGCCCACCTCCATCGTCGGAAGCCTCCCCAAACCCGCGTGGCTCGCCAAGCCCGAGGTGCTGTGGTCGCCATGGGAGCTCGACGGCGACACGCTGGTCGAGGGTAAGCACGATGCCCTGCGCAGCGCCGCCAAGGAGCAGGAGCGCCGGGGCCTCGACATCGTCAGCGACGGCGAGCAGACCCGTCAGCACTTCGTGACGACCTTCATCGAGCACCTCGAGGGCGTCGACTTCGAGAACCGCGAGACCGTGCGCATCCGGGACCGCTACGACGCGAGCGTGCCGACGGTGGTGGGCGCGGTGAGCCGCCGCCAGCCGGTCTTCGTCCAGGATGCCGCCTTCCTGCGCCAGCAGACGGACCGACCGATCAAGTGGGCCCTTCCCGGCCCCATGACGATGATCGACACCCTCGCCGACCATCACTACCGCAGCCGCGAGAGGCTCGCGTGGGAATTCGCGACCATCCTCAACCAGGAAGCGCGCGAGCTCGAGGCCGCGGGAGTCGACATCATCCAGTTCGACGAGCCCGCCTTCAACGTCTTCTTCGACGAGATGAAGGACTGGGGCGTGGCCACTCTCGAGCGCGCGGCCGAGGGACTGCGCGCCGAGACCGTGGTGCACATCTGCTACGGCTACGGCATCAAGGCCAACACGGACTGGAAGGCGACGCTCGGGGCCGAGTGGCGCCAGTACGAGGAGTCGTTCCCACTGTTGCAGCGCTCGAGCATCGACACCGTCTCGCTCGAGAGCCACAACTCGCACGTGCCGATCGATCTCATCGAGCTCATCCGTGGCAAGAAGGTCATGCTCGGTGCGATCGACGTCGCCAGTCACGAGGTGGAATCCCCCGAAGAGGTCGCCGATACCCTCCGGCGAGCCCTGCAGTTCGTGGATGCCGACAAGCTCGTCGCCAGTTCGAACTGCGGCATGGCGCCCCTCCCCCGGCAGGTGGCGTTCGAGAAGCTCAGCGCCCTGTCGGCGGGTGCCGGCATTCTTCGCGACGAGCTCGCGCGCGTTCCCGCCTGAGAGCCGCGCGATCCGTGGCAGAGTCGACGGTGTCCCCCTTCACCGCCGAGGAGAACCATGCCCATCGCCGCCGATGATCCCCGCCTGACGTCCGCCTTCACCGCGTCCTCCACCCGCTACGACGACGTGCCGTTCCTGCGCGCCGGGGCGAGCGGCATCCCCCTCCCCCGCATCTCGCTCGGCTTGTGGCAGAACTTCGGCAGCGGACGCACGCTCGATTCGCAGCGCGAGATTCTTCGTCATGCCGTCGACCGGGGCGTCGTGCACATCGACCTCGCGAACAACTACGGTCCGCCCTACGGTGCGGCCGAGGCGACCTTCGGGACGGTCCTCGACAGCGACTTGCGCCCCTACCGCGACGAGCTGTTCCTCTCGACCAAGGCCGGATACGACATGTGGCCCGGTCCATACGGCGACGGCGGCTCGCGCAAGTATCTCGTGCGCTCGCTGGAGCAGAGTCTCACGCGCATGCGCACCGACTACGTCGACGTGTTCTACTCGCATCGCGTCGACATCGAGACGCCGATCGAAGAGACGGTCACGGCCCTCGCCGACATCGTGCGCAGCGGCAAGGCCCTGTACGTGGGCATCTCGAACTACCCGGCCGAACTCACCCGTCGCGCGCACGAGCTGCTCGCGGCCGAGGGTGTGCGCCTGTTCATCCACCAACCGCGGTACTCGCTGTTCGACCGCACGCCCGAGGCGGAGCTGTTCCCGACACTGCGCGAGCTCTCGGTCGGCAGCGCCGTCTTCTCGCCGCTCGCCCAGGGCCTGCTGACCGCGAAGTACCTCGACGGCACCGTGCCCGCCGACTCGCGAGCGGCCGACAGCCGCTTCCTCGACGAGTCCGCCCTCACCGACGATTACCTCGAGCGCATCCGCGGCATCGACGGGGTCGCCCGCGAGGCGGGGCTGTCCATCCCGCAGCTGGCCGTGGCGTGGGTGCTGCGCGACCCGGTGGTCACGACCGCGATCATCGGGGCTTCGCGCCCGGGCCAGATCGACGACGCCGTCGAGGCGAGCAAGGTCGCACTGAGCGACGACGTGATCGCCGCCCTCGAGCCCTTCGCCGCCCCCTCCGGCGGGTCGCTGCGCTGAGCGACGCACAACCACGGCGTCGGCGCAAGCGGCGCGGCATCCGGCGCTGGATCGTGTGAGGTGAGAACCCACACACAATCGAGGAGGCGTTATGGGTGTCGCACGTTGGATCGGAACCGGAGCGGTCGCTCTGGCGGGTGCCGTCCTTGCCAGGACGGCGATCGGCCGCGCTGCCGCCGCCGGCACCGTCGCCTACCGGGTCTGGAAAGACCCGAAGGTGCAGAAGATCCGCCGCAAGGTGCAGGCGAAGGTTCTCAGGCAGCGCTCGCAGCGCTGAACTGCCCCGGGCCCGGGTCGCGATCGTCGACCCGGGCCTTACGCGTGCCCGGGGGCCGGTTCCAGTGGCAAGGGCGAAACGGGCTTGGTGACCCCGAACGCGAAGGTCGTGTCGATCGACGACAGCGACGGGATTGCACGCAGGTGCTCTCGGAGGAGCCGCTCGTACTCCTCGAAGCTCGGCGTGACGATCCGCACGAGGTAGTCCCAGTCGCCGGCGAGCAGGTGCGCTTCGACGATGTGCGGGATCGCGCGGAGGCGTTGCTCCACGGCATCCACCGTCGACCCCTCGTGCGAGGCGAGACGCAGGCGCACGAAAGCCGTGATGGTGAGGTCGACCGCCTTCGGCGAGACGACCGCGCGGTAGCCCTCGATGACGCCCGCCTGTTCGAGCTGACGCACGCGTCGCAGACACGGCGACGGGGAGAGGCCGACGCGATCGGCGAGTTCTTGATTGGAGAGCCGCCCGTCGTTCTGCAACTCGCGCAGGATGAGTCGGTCGATGCGGTCGAGGGCGTTCATAAGGCAGATTCTGCCAATTTCGACCCCGCGGGAGCAAGAATCGCAATCGCCTGCGTCGGTGGTCTTTCTACGCTCGCAGGGTGACGACGTTCGCCCTTCCGCTCCCCCTCGCCCTGCCCCGCCGCACCGTCGTCGGCGTCACCGCTCTCGCCGCCGTCGTCGCTCTGTGGGCGTCGTTCGCGCTGTCCACTCGCGCTCTCGAGAGCGCCGGACTCACCATGGCGGATGCCGCGATCGTGCGCTTCGCCGTGCCCGCCGCCGTGCTCAGTCCCTGGATTCCTCGGACGTTCCGCGCCCTGCGCGCCGAGCGACCGTCGGTGCTGGCCCTCGTGCTGCTGGCCGGGCTTCCGCACTTCCTGCTGTTCGCGTGGGGTGCGCACCTCACCTCTGCGGCGCTCACCGGACTGCTCGTGCCGGGGACCGTCCCCCTTTTCGTCGCGCTGCTCCTCTTCCTCCGCTACCGCCGCCGGATGTCGGCACGACGCCTGCTCGCCCTCGCCGCGATCGTCGCCGGCGTGATGGCCAGTGCGCTGTTCACCGGCGGACCGGCCGGGCCCGGCGGGATCGCGGTTCTGCTCGCCGCCGGCCTCGTGTGGGCCGCCTACACACTCGGGGTCGCCCGCACACGCCTCGATCCGGTCGCGGTGATCGTGGTCGTGTCCGTCGTCTCGGTGGCATCGGCTCTGCTGCTGGCCGCGACCGGAGTGCTCCCCTCGACGCTGTTCTCCGGCACCGCCGACCTGGGCAGCGTGGCGACCTACGCCCTCGTGCAGGGCGTCGGCACGGGGCTTCTCTCGACCGCCTGCTACGTCGTAGCGGTCAAGAACCTCGGCAGCAGTCTGCCCGCCGCCGCCGGCGCCCTCAGCCCCGTACTCACCGCCATCGTCGCCGTGCCGCTGCTCGGAGAGCATCTCGGACCGGGCCTCGGCCTCGCTCTGGCACTCATCGTGACCGGTGTCGCGGTCTTCGCCCTCACCCCCGCGACGACGAACGCGCCCGAACCCGCGCGCTGACGGCATCCATTCCCCCGTCCGCTCCGAAGAAGGGTGGAGGCTCGTCGCGTCTGCGCGAAGGGCGGAGACGAGGAATGCCATGACGACCGACACCGCGGCCCGGACCGGGAAGAACACCACGGTCCGCCGCCCGCACGCCTGGATCTGGGCAGCACTGGCCGGCATCGTGTCGGCGGCTGCCCTTCTCGCCGTCGCCGAAGCGCTCGCGGCTCTTGTCGCGCGGTCGGCGAGCCCGATCCTCGCGGTGGGCTCGTTCATCGTCGACATCGTCCCGCGCCCCCTCAAAGAGCTCGCCATCACGCTGTTCGGCGAGAGCGACAAGATCGCCCTGCTCGCGGGCGTGGGTCTCGGCGCCGCCGTGGCCGCCGCGGTCGCCGGTGCTCTCGAGTATCGCTTCCGCTTCGTGGGTGCGATCCTGCTGGGAATCGGCGGCATCCTCGCGACCGCAGCCATCGTCACCCGGACCGGAGCAGGCGCCCTGGCCTGGCTCCCTCCGGTCATCGGCACCGTCGCGGGCATCCTCGTGCTCCTTCTGGCCATCGTTCGCTTGCGGCGCTGGGTCTCCGCGGCCACGGCGGACAGGGCGGATGCCGTGGGCACCGACCGTCGCCAGTTCCTGCTGTTCACCGGCATCAGCGCGGTCGGCGCGGTGATCGTGGGCGTCGGCGCTCGCGTGCTCAACACCGCCACCTCGTCGGTCGCCGCGGCCCGCGACGCACTGCGGATCCCCGCAGCTCGCACGACCGTCACCGTGCCCGAGGGGGCGAACTGGGACATCGCCAACCTGAGCCCGATCATCACGCCGAACGGCGACTTCTACCGCGTCGATACGGCGCTGACGGTTCCGAACGTCGATCCCACGACCTGGCGCCTCTCGATCGAGGGCATGGTCGACAACCCGATCGAGCTGAGCTTCGACGACCTCGTCAACATGGGTCTCGACGAGTACGGCGTGACTCTGACGTGCGTCTCCAATGAAGTCGGCGGCGGTCTCGTCGGAAACGCCATCTGGACCGGCATCCCCATCCGCGACGTGCTGCGCATGGCGGGCGTGCAGGGAGATGCCGACATGGTGTTGTCCGAGAGCGTCGACGGGTACACGGCATCCACTCCGCTCTCCTCGCTCACCGACGACAACCTCGACGCGATCTTCGCCGTGAAGATGAACGGCGAACCCCTCCCGTTCGAGCACGGCTTCCCCGTGCGCATGGTCGTGCCGGGCCTGTACGGCTACGTGTCGGCGACGAAGTGGGTCACCAAGCTCACGGTGACACGGTTCGACAAGGACGAGGCGTACTGGACGCCGCGTGGTTACTCCGCCGAGGCGCCGATCAAGATGTCGTCGCGCGTCGACACCCCGAAGATCGGATCTCCCGTCCCGGCGGGCGCCGTCGTCGTCGCCGGCATGGCCTGGGCGCAGCCCGTGGGCGTGCAGAAGGTCGAGGTGAGCATCGACAACGGCGAATGGCAGGAGACGCAGCTGTCGACGCCGATCAACGACCAATCGTGGGTGCAGTGGAAGCTGGACTGGACCGCCGAGGCCGGCACGCACTACATCGCGGTTCGCGCCACCGACAAACAGGGCAACCTTCAGATCCAGGATCAGGCGCCGATCGCTCCCGACGGATCGAGCGGGTGGCAGCGGACGCTCGTCACCGTCTCGTCGTGAGGGGCCGCCCGGGAATGTCAATCTCTATTCCCGGGCGTGCACCCGGGGCATGATCGGCATATGCCTTCAGCAAGCACCCCGGCCCGCACGGGCGCTCTCCTATGACCATGGTTCCGGATGATCCGCCCCTGTCCTCCGCCCCTCCCGGTGTCGACCCCACCCACCCCCTGACGAGTATCCGACGCTCGATCCCCCAGGACTGGGACGAGCAGGTCGATCTCTTCGCGATCGTCAAGCTCGACAGCGGCGGTTTCGTGCGCGGCTGGAACCTCGGCGCCGAACGGATCAAGGGGTACCACGAGCACGAGATCCTCGGTTCTCATTTCTCGCGCTTCTATCGCGAAGAAGACCGGCACCGAGGCAGGCCCGACCAGCTGCTCGCCGCCGCCCAGCGCGACGGACACGTCGAAGACACCGGCTGGCGCGTGCGCAACGACGGCAGCGAGTTCTGGGCACGCGTGACGATCTCCGCGATCCGCAACGACCAAGGCCAGGTGCGGGGATTCGTCAAGATCGTGCGCGACCTGACGACCGAGAAGCAGGCGGCCGACGAGCGTCTGGCTCTGCAGCGAACCTTCGCGCACGACCTGCTCTCTCCCGTCACCGCGCTGCGCGGCTACCTCGACCTCATCGGCGAGGAGCTTCCCCCCGACCACCGCCTTCTGCATCTCGCCGCCCAGGCGAGCGACCACATCATCGCGATGGCCCAGGCGCTCATGGCCGACGTCACCACCGCGTCAGAGCGAGGACGCCGCCGCGCGAGCCTCGATCTGATCGCGCGCGGGGCGGTCTCGCTGGTGCTCCCCGGAGATGCGCCCGGACGAGTCGTCTTCGGACAGATGGATGCCGTCCCCGTCTGGGGCGATGTCCTGGGGCTGCGACGCGCCATCGCCAACGTGCTCGAGAACGCCGCGAAGTACTCCGACGACCTCATCGAGATCGACGCCTTCGAAACCGACGAGGGCGCCGCGGTCCGTGTGCGCGACCGGGGGCGTGGCATTCATCCCGACGATCTCGCCTCGATCGCGCAGGAAGGCAACCGCGGTCGGCTCGCCGACGCCGGCGACGGCGGACGCGGCATCGGACTGGCGAGTGTCCAACGGATCGTCAGCGAGCACGGCGGAACACTGCGCATCACCAGTGCTCCCGGCACGGGGACGAGCGTGACGATCACGATTCCGCGCGCCGACGACGAGACGGGCCCCGCACCGCGCGCGTGAGGGTCGGCTCAGGCCCGCGAGGTCGTCACGTCCGCACCCGCGGCCGCGATCTCCGTCAGGGCGGCGGCACTCGAGTCGGGGTGCACCCCGGCGACCAGGTCGGTCAGCACGCGCACCCGTCGCCCCGCGCCGAGCGCATCGAGGGCCGAGGCCCGTACGCAGTAGTCCGTCGCGATCCCCACGACGTCGATGTCCCGGATGCCGTGAGACTCGAGCAGGTGCGCCGCGGTCTCGCCATCGTCGGTGATGCCCTCGAACAGCGAATAGGCGGGTTCGCCCTGCCCCTTCTTGAGGTGATGGGTGACGCGAGAGGTATCGAAGACCTCGTCGTAATCGGCGCCGAAGGTCCCGCCGACGCAGTGGACGGGCCACGTGTCGACGAAGTCGGGGGCGTCGGAGAAGTGTCCACCGTTGTCATCGTCGCCGTGGTGCCAGTCGCGCGAAGCCACGATCAGCGCGTAGTCGTCGGCGTGCTCTGCGAGGTAGTGCGAGATGCGCGCCGCCACCGCGTCGCCCCCTTCGACGCCCAGCGCCCCGCGCTCGGTGAAGTCGTTCTGAACGTCGACGATGAACAGGGCGCGCGTCATGCGTCGAGCCTACGCGTATCGGCATCCGCGCGCCCCAGCTTCGACGGCCACCAGATACGGCGGCCGAGGTCGTAGGCGAGGGCGGGCACGAGGAGGGAGCGGACCACGAAGGTGTCGAGCAGGACTCCGAACGCCACGATGAAGGCGAGCTGGGCGAGGAAGAGGATCGGGATGACCCCGAGAGCGGCGAACGTCGCCGCCAGTACGAGACCGGCCGAGGTGATCACGCCACCCGTTGCGACGAGTCCGCGCAGGATCCCCGCACGCGTGCCGTGCGCGAGCGATTCCTCCCGCACCCTCGACATCAAGAAGATGTTGTAGTCCACGCCCAGCGCCACCAGGAAGACGAAGCCGTAGAGCGGCACGGCCGGGTCCGCTCCCGGGAAGCCCAGGATGCCGTCGAACACCAGAGCGCTGACGCCGAGAGCGGCCCCGAACGACACGATGACCGTACCGATGAGGATGACGGGCGCGACGATCGAGCGCAGCAGCGCCATGAGGATCAGCAGGATCACCGCGAGCACGATCGGAATGATCAGTGTGCGGTCACGGATCGACGTGTCGATCGAATCGATGTCGGTCGCGGTCACCCCGCCCACCAGCGCCGTCCCCTCCCCCAACTCGACGGCCACAGCGGTGCGGAGCTGACGGACGGTGTCGTCCGCCGCAGACGAATCGGCCGTGTCGGCGAGGGTGGCGGCCAGCAGCACATCGCCGTCGGAAACCGTCGGGGACGGGGCGGGTGCGCCGGGGGCACCGAGCGCCGTCGTCTGCAGGACGCCGTCGACCACGGTCACCGACGCCTGCCCGCCGGGGGCGTCGGCGCTGAACACCGAGACCGCCTCGATCCCCGAGGCGTTCTGCAGCACGGACACGGTCCGAGCGGCCTCCCTCTCGGGGACGAGCACGTAGGCAGGACTGCCGGAGCCGCCCGGAAAGTGCTCGGCGAGCGCGATCTGCCCATCGCGCGCCTCCGAGGCGCCGAGGACGAGGTCGCTCGCGGGCACGCCGTCGGCGCGCAGCTGCGTGATGCCGACGCACGCCGCGAGAAGCACGAGCGTGCAGATGACCCATATGGGACGAGCGCGACGGGCGACGAGACGCGCCTGCCGCGGCCACAGGCCCTTCACCGGCTGCGTGAGGTCGGCGGGGAGTGCCGACCGGCCCGGCTTGGGCAGGAACGGCCAGAACGCGGCCCGACCGACCAACGCCAGCAGTGCGGGCAGGAACGTCAGCGCCGAGAGCACCGCGAAGGCGATGCCGATCGAGGCGATCGGCCCCAGAGCACGGTTGGTAGCCAGATCGGACAGCAACAGGCAGAGAAGGCCCGCGATCACGGTGCCACCCGATGCCAGGATGGGCTCGAAGGCGCCCCTCCACGCTCGGGTCGTGGCATCCCATCTCCTCAGACCTTCGCCGACGGCCTCACGGAACCTCGCGACGTAGAGGAGGGCGTAATCGGTGGCCGCACCGATGACGAGGATGAAGAGGATCCCCTGCACCTGGCCGTTCAGCACGACGATCCCGGCATAGGCGAGCCACCACACGGTGAGAAGAGCGACGCAGAGCGCGAACACCGAGGTGAGCAGGACCAGGATCGGCAAGAGAGGAGATCGGTACACGATCACGAGGATGACGAACACCGCCGCGAGCGCGACGACCAGCAACAGACCGTCGATGCCGAGGAAGCCCTTCACGAGGTCGGAGGTGAACCCGGCGGGACCGGTGACCCACGCCTCGACCCCGGCGGGAATCTGCGCCGACACCCTCTCGCGCACCTGTTCGACGACCTCCCGCACCTCGCCGGAGCTGTCGATCGGAACGAAGATCTGCGCCGCCTGACCGTCGTCCGAGACCACGGGGGGCGAGGCGTCGCCGGCCACTCCCTCGACGGCGGCGATGTCGGTGGCAAGGCTCTGCAGGGCGGCGACCTGCGCATCGCTCAGGGCGCTGCCGTCGGACGTCGTGGCGACCACGATCGCGGGAATCGTGTCGCTGCCGGTGAAGTCCGTCAACCGTTCGCTGACGCGCGTCGCATCGGCCGACTGCGGCAGGAACGAGGACTGATCGTTCGTCGCGACCTGGTCGACTCTGCCGAAGAACGGCCCGCCGATCGATCCGCCGACCACCCACAGCAGCACGAGCAAACTCGGGATGCCGACACGCAGCCACCGCGAGACACGCGGGGGCCGCACGGAGCGCCGGGTTGTTTCCCCTCGGGGGGAGCGACGAGTGGGCGCAGAGGACGATGCCATATAGCTAGCTTATCTAGCTATATGGCCTGTGCGCCAGTCGGTCACCCCCGAGCGAACAGCACCACGATCGAGACGACGAACGCCAGCACGCCCAGGCCGAGCACTCCCGCGGCGAGCAGCGAGACGAAACGGACGAGGGGCGAGGAGCGCGCGAGCCGCATGCGGTTCACCGCACCACGGCGATAGAAGATATCGGCCATATCGGCGGCGCCGATCTTCGCCTCGTCATGTGCCGAGAGGGGCGCCTCGTTCACTCCCCCGTCGGCGTCGAACCAGCGGACCACGCGGCCGCCCTCGACATCCTCGACGACGGCGCGAGCGGGAAGCCAGGTGCCGTCGGCCAGCAAGAGGAACACTGCCGCGAAAGCCAACAGCAAGCCACCACCCAGACCCACCCACGTGAAGATCTCGATGACGGCATCGAGGGCGTTCGACACGGGAGCTCCAGCGAGGTCAGCGGGCGGAGGACGGCCGTCACGCGAGCGCGGAACGAGGCGGGATCAGCCTATCGGGCTGCCACCGGGCTCACCGGAGACGGACCCGGCTGCAGCGCCTCGAGACGCCGCGTCGCGATCAGAGCGAGAGTGAGCGGCGGAGCCGCGACCCTCGGGGCCGACCATAGACGGAACAGCGCGGAAGAGGCGGTCGGGTATCTCGTCGACGAAGAAAGGCCCCCACCCGGTGGAAGCGGGTGAGGGCCTTCGGAGCCGCCTAAGGGAATCGAACCCTTGACCTATTCATTACGAGTGAATCGCTCTGCCGTCTGAGCTAAGGCGGCATGTGCGCGCTGTCGCGTGCACGATCATCGATCTTACATGCTCCAGCGGGTGTCGAGGTACGCGGTCAGTAGTCGCCGGCCGCGGTGCGGTCGGCGAGGATGTCACGGCTCGACGACAGCCCCAGGCGTGTGGCGCCCGCGGCGATCATCTCTTCGGCGGCGGCGCGGGTGCGCACGCCCCCGGAGGCCTTGACCTCGGCGCGGTCACCGACGGTGCGCTTCATCAGCTCGACGGCGTGGGCGCTCGCGCCGCCGGCGGGATGGAAACCCGTCGACGTCTTCACGAAATCGGCGCCCGCGTTCACCGCGGCCTCGCAGACGGCGATGATCGCCTCGTCGGAGAGCGCCGCCGACTCGATGATGACTTTCAGCACGGTGGGGGCGGGAGCCGCGGCGCGGACGGCGCGGATCTCGGACTCGACGATGTCGTAACGCCCCTCGACGGCCGCACCCACGTCGATGACCATGTCGATCTCATCGGCGCCCTGGGCGACCGACAGGGCGGCTTCCGCCGCCTTGACCTCGGCGTGGTGCTTACCGCTCGGGAAGCCGCACACGACCGCGAGCTTGAGTCCCTCCGGCAGCTGCACCGGCAGGAAAGAGGGCGAGATGCACACGCTGTAGGTGCCGAGCTCGGCGCCCTCGGCGATGAGGCGCTCGACGTCGGCGCGGGTGGCCTCGGGCTTGAGCAGCGTGTGGTCGATGTAGGTCGCCAGGTCGGCGATGGGCGCGGTCATGGGGTCTCCTCGGGGTGTGACGTCATCAGCCTAGGCGGGCAGGCGGCCGGGCGCGCGGCGCTACTCGCAGCGCAGCCCCTGGGCGGGCACGGCGCCGTCGACCAGATAATCGTCGACGGCCGAGTTCACGCAGTCGTTGCCCTTGTTATAGGCGAGGTGTCCCTCACCCACGTAGGTCACGAGCACGCCCTGCGAGAGCTGACCGGCGAGCGCTTGCGCCTCCGTGTACGGTGTGGCGGGGTCGCCGGTCGTACCGAGGACGACGATCGGCGGGGAGCCGGGGGCGGTGATCGCCGCGCGCTTCCCGGTCGGCGGTGCCGGCCACGCGGCGCACGCGTCGGGCCCGAGCCAGTACGGTGCGACGACCGGCGCCTTCTGCTGAAGCTCCTGCTCGATCTGCGGGTCGTTCTCGTCGCCCTCGTCGGGATAATCGACGCAGTTGTAGGCGCGCAGCGCCTGCATCGTGTTGTCCTGGTACTTCCCATCGACGCGACCGTTGTAGAAATCTGCGAGCTGGAAGGCGACGGAGGCATCACCGTTCTGCACGCCGGTCAGAGCGATTCGGAGGTACGGCCAGTTCTGGTCGCTGTAGAGCGCCGCCACGATCGAGGTCACGAGGGTGTCCGCGCCGAGCTGTCGGCCATCGGGGCCGGTCAGGGGACGAGCGTCGACCCGCTCGAGCAGCGAGGAGAGGTCGTTCATCGCGTCGTCGACGGAACCGGTGAACGGGCAGTCCGAGCTCTTCAGGCAGTCCGCCATGAAGGCGCGCAGGGCGTTCTCGAATCCGACCGCCTGGGCGATTCCGCTCGCGGTGCTGGGCAGGCTGGGGTCGATGCCGCCGTCGAGCACCATCCGGCCCACGCGATCGGGGAAGAGCCCCGCGTACGTGGTGCCGAGGAACGAGCCGTACGAGAAACCGAGGTAGTTGAGCTTCTTATCGCCCAGGACAGCCCGAAGCAGGTCCATATCGCGTGCCGCGTTCTCTGTGGAGACGTACGGCAGAATGCCGTCGCTGTTCTGCTGGCACGCCTGTGCGAAGTCGGCCTGACGCTTTTCGAGGGCGGAGTTGCGCTCGTCGCTGCCGCGCGCTCCCGGCGGGATGTCGTAGAGGAACGCATCCATGCCCGCCGCGTCGTAGCAGGTGACCGGGGCAGACTGGCCGACACCGCGCGGGTCGAAGCCGATGACGTCGTACTCCCTCGTGAGCGTCTCGTCCGCCACGAGCGAGAGGGAGTCGCGCACGGTGGAGACACCGCTCACGCCGGGCCCGCCAGGGTTGGTCAGGAGCGAACCCAGGGGCTGTCCCGATGTCGCTCGGTGGCGGATGACGGCCAACGACAGCTCGCCCTTCGACGGGTCGGAGTAGTCGCGCGGAGCCGTGACCGTCGTGCAGTCGAAGCCCGCCGAACCGCAGTCGGTCCAGCTGAGTTCCTGCCCGTAGTACGGCAGGAGCGAGGCGTCGATGCCCTCGGTCTGCGGAGTCAACGACGGGCCTACGGCGGGAGCCATGGGCGGGATCTGCGCGTAGAGGCAGGCCGACAGAGTGAGGACCAGACCCGCGACGCCCGCAACGACGGCCGCGAGCCGGCGGCGCACGCTCACGGGGCGGATCCGTTGGCGACGGTGATCATGAGACTCTCCAGCGCCAGCAGCGGGGCGGCGTTCTGTTCGAGGTTGCGGCGGGTGACCGATATGCGGTCGAGGACTCCGAGTGTGCGCGAGGGCGACCATTCCGAGGCCAAGGCGCGCAGGGCATCGAGGCGCTCGCTGTTCACGAGATCACCTTCGCGGCCGTATTGGATCATCACGACGTCGCGGAACAGCGACTGCAGGTCGGTGAGCACGCGGTCGATGCCGTCGCGCAGGCTGCGGGTCGCCCGGCGCTTCTGATCGTCTTCGAGGGCGTTGACCTGACCGCGCACGGACGGCGGCACCGCGGCCCCCTCGGCCACGCCGAGCATGCGCAGGAGCGAGCGGCGCTCCTCTTCGTCACGGGCGGCCGTGAGCGCCTTGGCGTCGTCGGTCGCCAGGCGCACGATTCGCCCGGCGACCTCGACGGCGTCGCCGATGCCGCGGACGGCGAGAACGGCGGCGAGGGTCTCGGCCCGACGTCCGCGGGCGTCGTCGTCGGTGGCGAGGCGTTGCGCCATCCCGATGTGGCGCTGTGCGTGCCGGGCAGATTCTTCGGCGATATCGGGGCTGACTCCCGTGCGCTCCACGACGAGAGCGGCGACGTCGGAGACGGACGGCTCGCGCAGGCGCAACACGCGCACGCGCGAGCGGATGGTGGGCAGAAGGTCGGCGTCGCTGGGCGCGCAGAGGACCCACACCGTCTTCTCGGGTGGCTCCTCGAGGGCCTTCAACAACACGTTCGAGGTGCGTTCCGCCATGCGATCGGCGTCTTCGACCACGATTACACGGTGACGACCGAGCGAGGGGGCGAAAGACGCGCGTTCGACCAGTCGGCGCGCCTCGTCGATGCGGATGACGACTTGCTCGGTGCGCAGAGCGGTGAGATCGGGGTGCGTGCGGGCGAGCACCTGACGCTGCGCCGGTTCGTCACCGGGATCGGCGATGAGTGCCGCGGCGAACGCGTACGCCAACGTGGAGCGACCGGAGCCCGGAGGTCCGGTGATGAGCCAGGCGTGGGCGAGCGCGGAAGGATCGGACGCCGCGTTCTGCAGCGTCTGCACCGCCTCGTCCTGCCCCCACACGGCATCCCAAGGAAATGCCGCCGCCCCCGCAGCGGGAACGGACGGATCGAGGGCGATGGACATGGGCTCCAGCCTAACCGCGGGGTCGGACACGGCCGCTGGCGTTCGACTGTGGATCGCCCGGCGCTGCGTCAGCTGAGGCGCGCGAAGACCGCGGCGCGCACGTGGCGCGCGAGCTCGTCCGCCGGAAGTGTGGCGTCGAGCACGAGGAACCGCCGCGGTTCAGCGACGGCGAGGGCGAGGAAACCGGCCCGCACACGCGCATGGAACTCGCTCTTCTCCGCCTCGAGCCGGTCGAACGGCTTGTCGTCGGCATCCAGTCGACGACGCGCTGCAGCGGGATCGAGGTCGAGCAGCACCGTGAGGTCGGGGAGGAGACCGCCCGTCGCCCAGAGCGACAGGGTGCGGATGTCGTCGGCATCCAGGACCCTGCCCGCGCCCTGATAGGCGACCGAGGAGTCGAGGTAGCGGTCCTGGATCACGACGTCGCCGCGGGCGATGGCCGGCTGAACGACGGTCTCGATGTGATGAGCACGATCCGCCGCGTACAACAGGGCCTCGGCTCGCGCCGCGATATGACCGCGATGATGCAGGACGATGTCGCGGATGCGCACTCCCACCTCGGTACCACCGGGTTCGCGCGTGCGGACGACCGTATGGCCACGCGAGCCCAACCAGTCCTCGAGCATCGATGCCTGGGTCGTCTTGCCCGCGCCGTCGCCGCCCTCGAAGGTGACGAACAGGCCGGGGCCCCCGGCCGAGGCCGCCCGGGGGACGGTCAGCGGCCGGGTGGGGTCGTCGGTCACGACTTCTTCGCCGGCGCCTTGCGCGTGGATGCCACCTTGGGCGCCGCCGCTGTGGTGGCGGCGGTCTTGGCCGCCGCGCTCTTGGTCGCGGTCGTCTTCGCCGCCGTGGTCTTTGCCGCGGCGGTTCTGGTCGCCGTGGTCTTCGCCGCGGTCGTCTTCGTCGTGGCCTTCGTCGCCGACTTCGCCGGGGCCTTGCGGGCGGCCGTCTTCTTGGGCGCCGGGCCCTTGGCGCGTTTGTCGGCAATCAGCTCGACCGCACGCTCGAAGGTGATGGCCATCGCGTCCTCGCCGCGGGGAACGGTCGCGTTGGTTTCACCGTCGGTGACGTAGGGGCCGAAGCGGCCGTCCTTGAGCTTGATGGGCTTGCCGCTCACGGGGTCGGCGTCGAATTCCTTGAGCGCGCTGGACGCCCGGCGGGCGCCGTACTTCGGCTCGGCGTACTTGGCGAGGGCCTGCTCCAGCGTCATGTCGAAGATCTGCTTCTCGTCGTCGAGCGACCGCGAGTCCGTGCCCTTCTTGAGGTAGGGACCGAAGCGACCGTTCTGCGCGGTAATCTCGTCGCCCGATTCGGGATCGGTTCCGACGACGCGCGGGAGCGAGAGGAGCTGCAACGCCGTGTCGAGGTCGACGGTGTCGACCGACATCGACCGGAACAGCGACGCCGTCCGGGGCTTGGGGGCCGCTTCTTTCTTCGCCCCTCGCTTTTTCGGAGCCTCCACGACCTCGCCCGTGGCCTGGTCGACCTCTTCGGGTTCCTCGGCGTCGACTTCTTGCACGTAGGGACCGAAGCGGCCGTCCTTGACGACGACGAGCTTGCCGTTGTCGGGATTCTCCCCCAGCACACGGTCGCCGGCGACGGGGGCGTCGATGAGCTCCTGGGCTTTCGCGGGCGTGAGCTCGTCGGGAGCCAGGTCTTCGGGGATGTTGACGATACGGGGCTTCGCGTCGGGGCCGGCTGAGGGGTCGGTGACCTCGAGGTAGGGGCCGTACTTGCCGAAGCGCAGCGTCGCCGTGTCGGTGATCCGCGTGGAGTTGAGTTCGCGAGCGTCGATTTCGCCGAGGTTGTCGACGATGTGACGCAGGCCCACCTGCTTCTCGGATCCGAAGTAGAACGACTTCAGCCACTCCGTACGACGCTGCTCACCGCGCGCGATGGCGTCGAGATCGTCCTCGAGGGCGGCGGTGAAGTCGTAGTCGACCAGATCGGCGAAGTGCTCCTCGAGCAGGCGCACGACGCTGAAGGCGAGCCAGCTCGGCACGAGGGCCTGGCCGCGCTTGCTGACGTAGCCGCGATCGAGGATCACGCCGATGATGCTGGCGAACGTCGACGGGCGACCGATCCCCTTCTCTTCCAGCGCCTTGACCAGGCTGGCCTCGGTGTAACGCGGCTTCGGAGAGGTGCTGTGACCCTTGGGCTCGACGTCGCTGACCGACAGCGTGTCGCCGACGGCGACGGCGGGGAGGGACTGATCGGCGTCGTCATCGTTGCGCTTCTCGTCGGCTCCTTCCTCGTACGCCTCGAGGAAGCCCTTGAACGTGTAGACGGTCCCGGATGCCGTGAACTCGGCGACCTGTGCACCGGCTTTCACCGTGAGGGTGACGGTCGTCGTCTCGTACTTGGCGTCCGCCATCTGGCTGGCGACGGTGCGCTTCCAGATGAGGTCGTAGAGCTTCTGCTCGTCGCGATCGAGCGAGGAAGCGAGCGACGCGGGCGTGCGGAAGGTCTCGCCCGAGGGACGGATCGCCTCGTGCGCTTCCTGCGCGTTCTTCGACTTGCTCTTATAGACGCGCGGGTTCGCAGGGACCGCCTTGTCGCCGTAGAGAGCGACGGCCTGAGCACGCGCTGCCGAGATGGCCTGCCCCGAGAGGGCGACCGAGTCGGTACGCATATAGGTGATGAAGCCCTTTTCGTAGAGTCGCTGCGCGACGCCCATGGCGTGCTTGGCGCTCATGGAGAGCTTGCGACCCGCCTCCTGCTGGAGTGTGGAGGTGGTGAAAGGCGCGCGAGGACTACGCGTGCCGGGCTTGGCCTCGACCTTGGCGACGGTCGCGGTGCCGGCGGCGGTGATGGCGTCAGCGAGAGCGCGGGCCTGTTTCTCGTCGAGCACGACGACGGCCTTCTTGAGCTGACCGTTGTCGTCGTAGTCGCCGCCGCGGGCGATGGGCGCGCCGTCGAGACGGTTCAGGCGGGTGGTGAAGGAGGAGCCGGACTGAGACGCGAGAGCCTCGACGTCCCAGTACGAGGCGGAGACGAACGCCATGCGCTCGCGCTCACGCTCGACGACCATGCGGGTTGCGGCGGACTGCACACGACCGGCGCTGAGGGCGGTGCCCTCACGACCCGAGCCGACCTTGCGCCAGAGCACCGGCGACACATCCCAGCCGTAGAGGCGGTCGAGAACGCGACGCGTTTCTTGCGCGTCGACGAGGGAGACGTCGAGCTCACGGGTGTGCTCGGCCGCTTCCTTGATGGCGTCCTTGGTGATCTCGTGGAAGATCATGCGGCGGACGGGGACCTTGGGCTTGAGAACCTCGAGCAGGTGCCACGCGATGGCCTCGCCCTCGCGGTCACCATCAGTGGCGAGCAGGACTTCGTCGGCGCCCTTCAGCGCCCGCTTGAGCTCGGCGACCGTCTTGGTCTTGCGGTCGTTGACGACGTAGAAGGGATCGAAGTCGTTCTCGACGTCGATGGAGTACTTGCCGTACGCCGCCTTCTTGTCAGCCGGGATCTCTTTCTTCGACGCGAGGTCGCGAATGTGACCGACCGAGCTGAGCACCTCGTAGTCGTCGCCGAGGTATCCCTGGATCGACTTCATCTTCGTCGGGGACTCGACGATGACGAGCTTCTTTCCGTTTGCCACTGGGGTCCTTTCGTCGATGCACACCATACACACGCCTCCCTGTTCGGGTTCCGGGAGGTCTCACGGGATCGCGGCCTCAGGGGGTCCGGCCCGCGAGCGCGCATCGAATGAAATCCCACCGTACGCCCCGGCGACGGTGATGGTGGCGATCAGGCCCTCGACATCGCACTCCCGAAGGCTCGCGTTCCCGGCCTCAGCGATGCGCGCAGCCTCGTCGCAGGGCACACCCGTCACCGCTCCACTCGCGGCGTCCGCGGCCGCGAGGGCGGCGGCATCGGCTGTCCCCGCGAGGCGTTCGGCGGCGAGCGCCGCGCCGCCGACCACGCCCAGAGCGGCGATGAGGCCCGCGATCACCGCGGCCACGCCGACGCTGGACACGGCGCCCGCCATCAGCGACCCCCGTCGAGGGCGCAGGCCCGAGCGGATGCGGGCGGGAGCGGAAGCGCGAACGGCACCGGCAGCGATGCGCGGACGCACACCACTCCCCCGCCGCGGTTCACCGACGCGTCAGCACCGATCTCTGCGAGGCGCGCCAGCGCCCCGCCGTCACCGCGTCCGAGGAGACGCGCGGCCTCCGCCGTCATCTGCTGCGCACGGACAGTGGTTGCCACCGAACCGAGCACACCGGCGCCCAGCGCAAGGACGAGAAGGACAGCAGGCAGCGCCACGGCGAACTCGGCGGTGACCGCCCCACGCTCCCCGAGCTGCGGCATCCTCACTGGACCGTCAGTGCCCGACGCACGAGATCCGTCAGAATTCCGCGCACCTCGTCGCTGCGCATGATCATGACCAGCAACCCCGCGAACGCCACGGCCGCCATGGTCGCGATGGCGTACTCGGCGGTCGCCGCACCCCGTTCGTCGAGGAAGAGGGCTCCGGCACGTGCGCTCGTCAGTGGGGGCAGGTCTGCCCCCCGTCGAGGACGCGGGGCAGTGGGAACGAAACGGAACACGGGAACTCCTTCTTTTCAGGGGTGGATGGACGGAGATCACGGCAGCGCCGTGGATCGTAGGACGGCGAGCGCCGTGGGGACGACCGCGATCACAAGGAACGCCGGGAGGGTGCACAACCCGAGGGGCACGAGCAGGCGTGTCGAGAGCCGTGCCGCGGACACGCGGCCCGCGCTCCGAGCCCGGTAGCGCGCGATCCATGCGTCGCCGCGCAGCAACTCGGCAGCCGGAACTCCGGCGCGAGTGGCCAGCTCGAGGGTGTCGATGACATCGGTGCGCCCGGTGGGGTCGAAGCCGAGATGGCCGATCAGCCCCCGCGCCCGGTCGACGGAGACGCCCGCAGAGAGCGCCACCGCCCACAGCTCGGCCTCGAGCCCGGGGATCGCAGACGGCGGCTGGGCCCTGCGGGAGAGACGCCGCATCCACAGGTACGCCGTCGCCATGAGAGTGAGCCCGAGCGCCAGACAGCACTGCCCGAGGGGATCTCCGAGCAGCGTGCCGACCGGGTCGAAGCCCAGGAGACCGCCGAGCGGGACGCCGACAAGAGGTAGCCAGCCGAGAAGGCGTGCGGTCGCGGCCGGCTCGGCAAGAGCGACGCGCACGTCGGAGGACACCTCGGCCGTCTCGCGCAGCGCGCCCACGACCGAGCGGAGAGCATCGGACAACGGGGCCCCTGCGGCCACGGCCACGCTCCAGATCGCCGCGAGACCGCTCCACGAATCCCCGGCCTGCCGAAGGACCGTGCCGACGTCCGCTCCCCGCTCGGCGGCGTCCGCAGCGGCGGTGAGCGTCGGATCACCGCTCTCGGCGAGATATCTCCAGGCGAGAGTCGGGGCTGTTCCGCCGGACAGCAGGACGGCGAGACGCAGAACCGTCTCGATCGGATCGGCGGCCCTCACCTCGCGACGTCGATGTCGCTCGGGTCGGAGCGCTGTCCGCGCCTTCACGTCCACTTCTCCGGCTCGATGAAGAGGCGCCCGTCCCTGACCACGGGCCGGCCCAGGCCGGTGATGCATCGACGCCCGTCGACCCGGTCCACGTGGATCACCGCGTCGATGGCCCCGGCGCTCTGACGCGCACACGTTCTGGCATCCATCCCCGCGAGCGCACACAGGGCTTCGAGACGCGTCGCGACCTCGGCCAGGCTGCTGGCATGAAGGGTCCCCGCTCCACCATCGTGGCCGGTGTTGAGCGCCATGAGGAGGTCTCGGATCTCTTCCCCTCGGCACTCGCCGAGGATCAACCGGTCGGGGCGCATGCGCAGCGCCTCCCGCACGAGGCGGGAGAGGGAGATGCCGCCGGCACCTTCGATGTTGGGTTGCCGAGCCTCGAGCGCGACGTGGTGGGGGTGGTCGGGGTGGAGCTCCGCGACCTCTTCGATCGTGATGATGCGTTCCGTCGCGGGGACCCGCGACAGCAGAGCTGCGAGGAGAGTCGTCTTTCCCGCCCCGGTCGGTCCGGCGATGAGGACGTTCTCGCAACCGTCGACCAGAGCCTGCAATCGCTCCTGTTGATACGCGGAGAACATGCCCGCGCGCTGCAGGTCGGACAGGTCGGGGCCGTCGAACGCGGGGACCCGGACGGAGATGCTCGTTCCGCTCGCGGCCACGGGAGCGAGAACGGCGTGCACCCGCACGCCCCTCTCGAGCCGGACGTCCACGCACGGCGATGCATCGTCGAGGTGTCGTCCTCCGAGCGCGATCAGATGCACCGCCAGACGGCGCACCTCTGCTTCGGTGGCCTGCCACGATGTCACGCGCTCGACCCCCTCCCCCCGATCGACGAAGAGTCCTCGGTCGCCGTTGACGAAGAGGTCGGTCACGCCCGGGTCGTCGAGGAAGGGGCGGAGGAAGGCCACTGCCGGATCGAGCGTGTCGACGGCCGCGGCGTCGAAGCCGCTTCCGAGCGGGGCGAGGGAGGTCACGACGACGACGGTAGAGCTGCGATGCCCTGGGCTGCGGGCCGGCAGAGGCGAACGGTGGATGCGGCGCGAACACCCGTTCCTGGGGAGGAACAAGTTCGAGGAGGCGCGGCCACCTCTCGTCAGCGAGAGCCGCCGGCGCAAAAAAAGGGGGCGGCATCCCTACAGTGGGGGGCGAGGGATGCCGCCACGCGCCGGGGAAAAATTGGGGGGCTCCCCCCGACGCGAGTGCCGGAAGCGATGTTCGGGCGCTAGCTAGAGTACGCGTGCAAATCAGTCAGGCCAACTCGACCGACCTATTCATGGCGATATATCACCTGTTTCCCATCCACCCCGATCCCATCTATCGGAGGTGGCCGGTGTCGGAGGCGGTCGATAGCGTGACCGAGGTGAGGACACCGCGCGCAGGTGCGCGGGTCCGTGAACGCGAAGGAGCGCCGCGATGAGCAGCCAGATCGATCACCTCCTCAACGAGACCCGCCGGTTCGCGCCGTCGGCCGACTTCGCCGCGCAGGCCGTCGCCGACCGCACCCTCTACGAGCGCGCCGCAGCGGACCGCGAGGGCTTCTGGGCCGATCAGGCGCGTGAACTGCACTGGCACACTCCCTTCACCCAGGTGCTCGACTGGTCGAACCCCCCGTTCGCGGAATGGTTCGCCGACGGAGAGCTGAACGTCGCATACAACTGCCTCGATCGGCACGTCGAAGCGGGCAACGGCGATCGCATCGCTCTGCGCTGGGAGGGCGAGCCCGGCGATCAGCGCAACGTCACCTATGCCCAACTGACCGACGAGGTGAAGCGCCTGGCGAACGTCCTCACCGAGCTCGGCGTCGAGCGCGGCGATCGCGTCGCGCTGTATCTGCCGATGATCCCCGAGGCCATCGCCTCGATGCTCGCCGTCGCGCGCATCGGCGCCGTGCACTCCGTCGTCTTCGGCGGATTCTCGGCCGACAGCCTGCGTGCGCGTATCGACGATGCCGGCGCCAAGCTCGTCATCACCGCCGACGGAGGATGGCGAAAGGGGAAGGTTTCCCCCCTCAAGCCCGCTGTCGACCTGGCGCTCGCCGACCGCAACGGCTCCGGTGAGCAAGAGACCGTCGAGCACGTGCTCGTGGTCAAGCGGGGCGGCAACGAGGTCGACTGGTCCGAGGGCCGCGACCTCTGGTGGCACGACGTGGTTCCGAAAGCCTCCGCCGACCACGAGGCCGAGGCGTTCCCCGCCGAGACCCCCCTCTTCATCCTCTACACCTCGGGAACCACCGGGAAGCCGAAGGGCATCCTTCACACGTCGGGCGGGTACCTCACCCAAGCCGCATTCACCAACCGCGTCGTCCACGACGTCCACCCCGAAACGGACGTGTACTGGTGCACCGCCGACATCGGCTGGATCACAGGACACACCTACGTCACGTACGGTCCCCTAGCCAACGGCGCGACGCAGCTGCTCTACGAAGGCACCCCCGACACGCCGCACCCGGGACGCTGGTGGGAGCTCATCGAGAAGCACGGCGTGACGATCTTCTACACGGCGCCGACCGCGATCCGTTCGTTCATGAAGATCGGGCGCGACGTGCCGCAGAAGTTCGATCTGTCGTCGCTCCGTCTGCTCGGTTCGGTGGGTGAGCCCATCAACCCCGAAGCCTGGATCTGGTACCGCGAGATCATCGGCGCCGACAAGACCCCCATCGTCGACACGTGGTGGCAGACCGAGACCGGTGCCATCATGATCTCCGCGCTCCCCGGAGTGACCGAGACCAAGCCCGGCTCTGCCCAAGTGCCGATCCCCGGCGTCTCGATCGCCGTGGTCGACGAGCAGGGCGAGCCGGTCGGCAACGGCAGTGGGGGCCTCCTCGTCATCACCGAGCCCTGGCCGAGCATGCTCCGCGGCATCTGGGGAGACCCCGACCGGTACCGCGAGACCTACTGGGAGAAGTTCGCTGACAAGGGCTACTACTTCGCCGGTGACGGGGCCCGTCTCGACGACGACGGCGACGTGTGGCTGCTCGGCCGGGTCGACGACGTCATGAACGTGTCCGGCCACCGGCTCTCGACGGCCGAGATCGAGTCCGCCCTCGTCGGACACGAGGGCGTCGCCGAGGCCGCCGTGGTCGGCGCGAGCGACGAGACCACCGGCCAAGCCGTCGTCGCGTTCGTCATCATCAAGAGCCGGTACCTGAAAGAGCACCCCGTCGAGGGCCTCGGCGACGAGCTGCGCACCTGGGTGGGTCAGCAGATCGGTCCGATTGCCCGCCCCCGTGACGTCTACATCGTCGGCGAGCTGCCGAAGACCCGCTCGGGCAAGATCATGCGCCGTCTGCTCCGCGACGTCGCCGAGGGCCGCGAGGTCGGAGACACCACCACCCTCGCCGATACGGCAGTCATGAGCGTCATCAGCGCCCAGGTGAGGTGAAATTCGGTTCCGGATGCCGAGGGCTTCGGCATCCGGGATCTTCCGGCGAACCCGAGCGCGGCGCTCTCCGTGGCCGTGCGATCTCGTATTGTGACAGGGGTCGAAACCATTGTTCCGGGGGGATGAGCGTGGCGGATCACATTCGAATCGAGTTCGGCAGGGTCGGTCAAACGGTCGAGGTGCTCCGCGCCGCGTCAGGGGGAATCCGAGGCGAGCTCGACGCACTCGACGCGCGACTGGCGACCATGGAAAGCGGGTGGCGAGGCGAGGCGCGGGAGGCGTACTCCGTCGCACGCGCCCAGTGGGAAGAACGGATGCGGTCGATGCAGACGCTGTTGGAGGGGTGCGCGGAGGTACTTCTGCGAACGGGTGAGGCGATTGCCGCGACGGAGGATTCGCTCGCTAAGTCCTTCTGATCGCTTCGGTCTGCCTACACTGCGAACGTGATTTTCGGCAAGCGAAGGCATGAGCAGACTGCGCAGCAACGCGAAGAGCTGAAAGCTGCCGCCGCCGAGCAAGGGTGGCGGTGGAGCGACGCCCAGCCCGCCCCCGCTTTCGAACTCTCGGAGGCGGCCCTTCGAGGCCCCGAGCGGTTCAAAATCTGGACGGTCGGCTTAGGCGATGTCGTCGACGGCATGGTGAACACCCGTCCCTTTCGCGCCGCGCGACTCATCGGCTACGACTACACCACGACGAACGGAGGCATCCCGTACGGGGATCGTCGCGAGACGAGCGCGGTGTGGATCGACCTGCCCGACTCGCTGCCCGAGATCCGTCTCGTAGACGCTTCGTCGACGGAGAAGGACGAGGGGCTCCCTCTTCCCCCACTGAACCCTGCGAGGACGACCGACGGACGATGGCGGGTCGAAGGTTTCGTCCCGCAGTTCGCCTCGGACCTCCTTCATTCGACATTCGTCACGGCGCTTGCGACCCTTCCCCCTCTCACAGCCGTCGTCATCCGCGCGGGAATGATCCTCGCCTACGGATTGCAGCGCTACGATGCGCAGACCATTCGAACCGTCGCGACGACCCTTGCTGCACTGATCGAGGCGGTGCCCGGCAACGCCTGGGGCCGCGCCGACGCTCTCGTCGCGGGCACCGGGGTGTTTCCACGGCGCGTCCCCGGCGGGGCCGGCCTTTCACTCGACCAGCGTCTTGTGCGCCCCGACTGGAAAGGCTTCGGGCTGGCGGAGAAAGTGCCGTGGCCAGACGCGCCCGGCGCCCCGAAGAATGTCATGTTGAAGCGCAGCCAGGCGGTAGAGGTGTGGGAGCCCACCCACGACGATGCACCGGGCTTTTCCCTGAGCGCACAATTCGGACGTGCGACCATCGGCTCGGGGATGCCTTTGGGCATCCCGACCGTGGCCTCCACGATCTCGCAGGGCGTGGCGGCTCCGCGTGCCTGATCGCCGGGGCTGATCACAGAGCGACGGGAGCCTGAGCGTCACCTTCGTCACGCGTCGCCGGGAAGGACCCGCGTCACGCCGCGAAGCAGCAATTCGACGGGCCACTCGTCTCACCCGGATTTCCTCGCGAACTCGGTAAGCGCGCCTAAACTTCGAACGTAAGGTTCGGAAAGCCCAGCGCCACGAAGCACAGCAGCGCCGAGAGCTCCTGCGCCAGGGGGCGTCGGCAGCCGGATGGACGTGGGAGGGTGCAGCACCCGCACCGATTTTCGAGTTCGGCGAGGCCGCGTTACGCGGTACGCCCTATCACGACATCTGGATGATCGGTGTCGCGGATGCCCTCCGAGGTAGCGTCGGTGAGCGAGATTTTCAGGCCGGCCGTCTCATGGGATACGAGTACGGAATGACGAACAGCCGCATTCCGCATGGCGATCTTCGCAAGACGAATGCGGTGTGGATCTCGCTGCCCGCCTCCCTTTCGGAGATCACGTTGGTGGACACGATGTCCTCTGAAAAGGATGCGGGTCTGTCGCTTCCCGTGTTGAATCCCCCTCGGACATCAGATGGCCGGTGGCAGGTGGAGGGCTTCATCCCCGCTTTCGCAACCGACCTTCTTCGACCCACGTTCACCCCGGCGTTGTCGAAAGTGCCGTCCGTGACGGCGATCGTCATCCGCGCGGGCTTCCTCATCGCTTACGGAATGCGCGCTCATGACGCCTCTACTATTGGACCCGTCGCCGACTCGCTCGCGGCACTGATCGACGCTGTGCCGTCGGGCGCGTGGGGACGTTCTGACGTCCTCGTCGCCGGCCTCGGTGTGTTCCCCCGTCGGACGGTCGGCGGTGCAGAGCTGAGGCTCGAGCAACGGCTGGTGCGACCTGATTGGAAGGGCTACGGTCTCGGCGGGAAGGTGCAATGGCGGCAAGCCTCCGACGCTCTGAAGCACGTGACGATGTCGCGACGCGAAGCGGTGGACGTCTGGGACGTGCCGCCGGGTACGCCTTCGGGAATCTACATCGGTACGCAGGCCGGCGGTTCAGACGTACCGACGGTCGCGTCGGCTCCTCATCATGGCGTCTGAGGAGCGCGATCACGCCCACGGGGAGAGTCGATGCCGTCCTGTCGGCGGCGGGTCGGTCGGCTTCGGAAGAACCGCGACATCGACGTCGTGTGACCGAGTACCGAAAGCGGCGGACGGCAGACTGGACTCAACCTCGCCGATAGCCGTCTCCGCGGCGTTTTCGCAGGCGGAGAGGCTCCGTGGGCATGATGGCATGACACCGAATTGATAGAGAGATCGAGGAGACGGCAGACGTGATCTTTGGCAAGCGGAAACGCGAAGAGGCCGCGCAGCGCCGTGCCACATTGCGGCATGACGTCACCTCTCAGGGGTGGTCGTGGAACGATGCGCAGCCTCCGTGCCCCTTCGAATTGGCCGAGGCCTCGATGCGCGGTGAACACGGCTTCGACATTTGGCCGGTGGGCCTGAGCGAGGTCATTGACGGATCTGTCGAAAAGCGCGCATTTCGAGCAGCACGTCTGATCGGCTACCGGTACAGCACGACAAACGGCGGCCTGCCCTACGGTGATCGCCGCGAGACCGCCGGTGTTTGGCTCGAGCTCCCCGCATCGCTTCCGGAACTTCGGATGGTCGACACTCTCGCAACCGAGAAGGACCTCGGTCTGGCACTCCCCCCTCTGGAACCTTCGCGCACGGCCGATGGACGCTGGCAGGTGGAAGGGTTCGTCCCCGCGTTCGCGACGGATTTGCTTCAGCCCGCTTTCGTCGAGATCCTGTCATCGCTCCCGCCCCTGAGCGCCGTCGTCATCCGTGCAGGCGTGATCCTTGCCTACGGCTTGCGGGACTACGACGTGCCGACGATCCGTGCGGTCGCTCACACGCTCGACGCACTGCTCGACAGGGTGCCCGCCAGTTCATGGGGGCGAGCGGATGCGCTCGTCGCTGGCGTCGGTGTGTTCCCCAATCATGACGCGGACGGTCCGCGCTTGGTTCTTGATCGTCGGCTGGTCCACCCGGATTGGAAAGGTTACGGTCTCGGCAACAAAATCCCCTGGCAGGAGGCGCCCGACGCACCCAGCAATGTGCTCATGAAGCGCAGCGAAGCGATCGACCGTTGGGAAGCGCCGTCAGGCGCACGGCCGGGGCTGAACGTGAGTGCACATGTGGGGAGCGCCTCTCTGGGCACGGCGACACCCCGCGGCATCCCCACTGTCGCGTCCACTCTCCTGTCGGGTCCGCGTCACGACAGCTGAGTGACGGAGTCGCGCACACGACGCGGGCGGATGTCGCGTGCAGAACCATTCCGCTTGTCGCACCACCGGTGGGCTGGGGAAGACACTCAGCGATGCCGGTGAGGCGGCGCCCTGCAGACCGGTCGACGCTAGCGGAGACCCTGAACCGGGCCTTCTGCATCGAGCAGGGATAGCGGACCGACGAGGCCAGCCCGCATCTCGCTCAACACCGAGGCCCCGGCCACTCCAGGATCGGCCTCCTCGATTGCGTTCGTCAGATTTTCCTGCAGGTTGGTGAGCGCCTCGCGAATCGTGGCGGTCACGAGACGGCTGAGGGCGCGCGGACCGAGAGCGACTCCGCGCGCGGAAACATGCAATTCGGTCAGAAGCCCGCGAGAGGACACGGTCGCTCTCACCTCGCCCTGGAACGACACGGCCGCCCCCTGGGCTGTCTCGACGGCCGTTCGAACCGCTTCGAAGGCCGTACCCCGTGCAATCGCGGCGGCATACTTCGCATCGCGAGCGGCGAGACGTTCCTGCACATCGAAGGGGACGCCGGAGAAATCAGGAGCGACCATCAGCGTTCCCCTTGCTGATTTGCGTCGGCCTCTGCCGATTTACCGACTCCGGCGTTGATGCCTTTGACAGCGTTGACCACGTCGAGTGCTTGGAAGTTGACCCGGAGCTCACCCACGTTGAGCATCTTCTCGATTCCCGCCGTCTCGACCTGAAATTCGCGACCGAACTGGGTGAAACGCTCGACGATTCCCTGAATCTTCTGCATCACCTCCTGAATCTTCTCGACCCACCGAGCGACCTGAGGAACGCGGGTCGCGATCTTGGTGCTGCATTGGGCGATGATCACCGGGAGCCCCACGCCGACGGTGGCCAGCGCCTCGACGACCGCCTGGATGAGCTGTCCGACGAGGTCGGCGATGATGCCCTTGACGATCTCGTAGACGATCTGGACGACGGATGCCGCCAAACGAAGCCCGTTCGCGTTGCTGTGGGCGGCCTCCGCAAGGGATCGCATGATCGTGGTGAGGCCGGTCGCGACCGTCTCGTACCCCGTGGCGGCGGCTCCCTGCCACGACTCACGAAGATTTCCGAGCGCCTGATCCCGGTCGTCCGCGACGGCAGTGAGGGCGTCTCCGACGTTGTCCCAGGTCTTGCCGAGTGCGCGCACCATCTCGGGGCTGCCGGTGAGCAGCTCCAGCTCTTCATGCAGCGGCGACATGTAATCGAGCAGGAACGATGCGCACGATGACGCGAGCGTCGCGATCGGGTTCGCGATCAGGCTGACGACATCGAGCGCTGAGCCGGCCGCATCGATCACGCCCGATGTGATGTTGCCGCTGCCGAAGTCGCGCACGGAATCAGCGATCCCCCCGGCGACCGGCAGCGCGCCCAGTACGGCTTCCCCGCTCAGCCCGCTCTCGTACGTCGGTGCGGCGATGAGCGACATCAGATGACCTTCGCGATCTCGGCGGCCAGGTGATCGTCGAGAAGAGAGTATGTCGTACCAGCCGCTGACACCGCGGTGGCCTCGGCGGCGAGTGCCAGGCGGAGCGCCGAGAGTCCGGCGACCGTCGTCGACTGCTGCAGGGTCACCACGGGAACGAGGAACGAGCAGAGCAATCCGAAAGCCACCGGCTGCAGTGCCACGGCACTCAACGCGGCCACGGCTGCGTCGTTCAACTGGTCGGCCGAGCCGTTCAGCCGAGAGGCGTGCGCGTGCAGCGCATCGGCCTGTACCTCGAGATCCGTCATCGTGGGCCCCCCTCGAACTCGTCTTTCACGGGCGTTGCGGCCGACGTCTCGGCGTCCAACCGCTGCACCCGCTCGAAGAGCTCGTCGATCCGCGCTGAGAAGTCGACCGCCGGAGCGGGCAGATGCGGTTGCAGGATCGCTGCCCGGATGGGCTCTGCCTGATTCTGCAGGTCTTCGATCGCCCGGGTCGTCGCCGACATCACCCACTCCGAGACGGTGGGTCCGTCGGCATCCCGGATCGCATCCGAGAAGGCAACATCGATGACGATTCCTTGATGGTCGACCGTCACCGTGGCCCCGTCTTCGTCGCTTCGACCCATCCCCGTCAGCGCGGCGAGCTCGCCCGACAGTTCCTCGGCCACATTCGACAGCTCTTGGGCTCGTTCCAATTGCCCGGCGATAGCGAGCAGCATCTGCGCGGCGTCATCCATGCGAGTCCTTCCCCCCGGTGATCGACTCGGCCTCGATGCTAGCGAATCAGCGCCCCCGCGACGAGACCGATCGTCGTATCGCGCGTTCGGCCGACGGGATGACGAGCATGGCCGCTCCCGCCCGCACCGCCGGATACACCCCCGCCACCCAGACGACGGATGCCATGGCGTCCCCGGCGTAGTGCACGCCGATGATCACGACCGACACCGACATCCCCACGACCAGCACCACCCCGACGACGATCCCCAGGGCGCGCCATCGCGTCGCCCAGAGCGCGCAGATCAACACGGCGGCGAACGATGCCGTGAAAGCGACGTGACCGCTCGGGAACGACGGGTCGGCCGTCGCGCCGACGGCGTGCGTCATCGCCTCGGACATCCCCGGCCGCGGCCGGTCGACGACGAGCTTCGCCGCTTCCGCGAGACCCCACGTCACGGCCACTCCCCCGAAGAAGGCGAGGGCGACCTGCCATCGGCGGGAGAGGAGGCCGACGGCGACCGTGGCGACGACCATGATGCCCGCCGCCGGCAGGGGTTTCAGCGAGCGGTAGAACCCCTCCGCCACCTGGGTGAGGACGCTGACATGCAGATGATGCACCGCGTTCGAGAACGCCACGTCGATCGGCACGAAGCGGAGGACGAATCCGGCGGCGAGGAGCACGACGATGGTCGAGATCGCCACCACGATGTCGCGCCGGAGGTGAGCCGAAGGAGTGAGAAGAGCGCTCTCGGCCGTCGACGGCCCACTCGGCGCGGAAGAAGAGGTCACGGGGGCATCCTGCCCCCGCACACTTCTGAATCAGCCGAGACACCGACGCGCCGACGACGAGAGGGACGCCCCGTGGCTACCAGGGCGTCCCTCTCGGACGGAGGCCGGGGTGCCGGCATCCGGGATCATCGTCAGGCGACGGTGAAGATCACCTCGACCTCGACGGGGCTGTCGAGGGGAAGGACGGGCACACCGACCGCGGAGCGCGCGTGGGCGCCGGTCTCGCCGAAGACCTCGCCGAGGAACTCGCTCGCGCCGTTGATGACGCCGGGCTGCCCGGTGAAATCGGGGACGGATGCCACGAAGCCGGTGAGCTTGAGCACGCCGGTGAGGTTGTCGACGCCGCCGACGAGGGCCGCAGCAGCGGCGATCGCGTTGAGCGCGCACTGACGGGCGTAGGTCTTCGCGTCGGCGGGGGCGACAAGACCCTCGGACTCGCCGACCTTGCCGGTCGCGGGCAGGGCTCCCTGGACCATGGGGAGCTGACCCGAGGTGTAAACGAGATCGCCATGGCGCTTGGCCGGGATGTAGGACGCGACCGGGGGAACGACCGCGGGCATGTCGACGCCGAGGGCGGCGAGGCGCTCCGAGACGCTCACTGCTGGCCCTCGAACTGCCGCGCGGCCGTCTCGGCGGCACCGAGGCCGGCGTTGGCCGCGCCGCCACCGGTGGGGCGCTTGAAGTAGGCGACGAGTCCACCCTCGGGACCGGTGACCACCTGCACGAGTTCCCACCCCTGCTTGCCCCAGTTGTTGAGGATCGCCGCGGTGTTGTGGATGAGCAGGGGGGTGGTGAGGTACTCCCACGTGGTCATGACGGGCTCCCGGAGGTGGCTCGGAGCGCGCAACGGTGATGCGCGCGAGGATGGACGCGTCCGCGCGCGAGCGCACGCCTTCAAGGCATCGCCCAGCAACGTCGCTTAGCATCAAGCCTATGCCCGAGAACAAACGAACGGCTAGCGGTGCCCTCGGCGGCATCGTCGGCCTGGTCGGCCTGAGCGCGGTCGCCGGACTCCTGGTCACCGCTGCCGTGACGCCGGCCATCGCCGTCTCCGGTGCCGCTGCCTCCAGCGCGATCACCGTCTTCGACAACATGCCCAGTTACCTGAAGCCCGACGAGCTCATGCAGCCGACGACGCTCATGGCCGGCGACCGGGTGCTGGCGAAGTTCTACGACCAGAACCGCTCCCCCGTCACCTTCGACCAGGTCAACCCGGTCATGTACGACGCGATCCTCTCGTCGGAAGACCCGCGCTACTACCAGCACGGCGGCGTCGACCTCATCGGAACGACCCGCGCCCTGCTCAGCAACGCCTCGGGCGGCGAGACGCAGGGTGGATCGTCGATCAGCCAGCAGTACGTCAAGAACGTGCTCGTGCAGCGCTGCGAGCGCGACGCCAAGGCCGTCGAGGCGACCGACACCACTCCCGCGATGACGCGCGACGAAGCGCTGCAGAAGTGCGCCCTCGAGGCCGTGCAGTCAGACGGCGCCGCCGGCTACCAGCGCAAGCTGCAGGAGATGCGGTACGCGATCCAGCTCGAGAAGGAGTACACGAAGGACCAGATCCTTCTCGGCTACCTGAATATCGCCAACTTCGGTGGCACCACCTACGGCATTGACGCCGCAGCGCGCTACTACTTCAACACCCCCGCCGCCAACTTGAGCGTCGGCCAGGCGGCAGTTCTCGCGGGCATGGTGCAGAACCCCAACCGCTTCCGAATCGACCGCCCCGAAGGCTCGATCAGCGACGGCGAGACCGCGTGGAATAAAGCACCCGACGGCTCGATCGACGACGTCGACCAGAGCACGATCCAGGCCCTCTATACGTTGCGCGACAACGGCGAGATCACACAGGAGCAACTCGTCAACGCCGCCGACGGCTACAGCGAGACCAAGGGCCGACAGCTCTACGTGCTCAGCCGTATGGAGGTCGACGGAAAGATCACGCACGAGCAGTATGTGGCAGCCGCGATCGAGCCGATCACCCCCAAGATCACACCGACCAGCCAGGGGTGCGCCTCGTCCGCCGCGCCGTACTACTGCCAGTACGTGGTGTCGACGATCCTGAACGATCCGGCTTTCGGCACTGACACCGACGACCGCGTGCGCGCCCTCCGCCAGGACGGCCTGACTATCCAGACGACGCTCGACTGGCGCGTTCAGGATGCCGCTCAGAACGCGATGAACGCGTACACGCCCGCAAGCATCGACGGCATGAACTTCGGTTCGACCGTCGTCAACCTCGAGTCCAAGACCGGGCGCATCCTCGCCATCGCGCAGAACACCAAGTTCACGCAGGACCCCGGGCAAGCGGAGTCCGATCCCTCCTATAACTCCGTGATCTTCGCGGGCGACAGCACGAACGGCGGGTCCATCGGTTTCAACGCGGGATCGACCTTCAAGCTTTTCACTCTCGTGGACTGGCTCCAGACAGGGCACTCCCTGAACGAGACGCTGAACGGCCGGATCGGTCCCGTGCCGAACATGACGAACTCGTGCACCGGCAACTACGTGAACAAGAACAACGACCGCATCAACAACTTCGGCAACGACGGCGGCTACGTCGGAACGCCGATGATGTTCACGCGCGACTCGCTCAACACCGGCTACCTCCAGATGGCGGCGCAGCTCGACCTCTGTGACATCGCCAAGACGGCCAAGAAGCTCGGCGTGACCCGGGGTGATGGTTCGGACATCACGATGCAGTACGCCAACAACGTCATCGGCAGCGATAACGTCTCTCCCATCGCGATGGCCGGGGCCTACGCCACGGTCGCCAACGGTGGGACGCTTTGCCAGCCCAAAGTGATCGACAAGGTCACCGACAGCAGCGGCGCGGAGCGTGCCATCCCCGAGCGCACCTGCTCGGCTGCGCTGACCCCGGAGGTCTCTGCAACGGCCGCATACGCCCTGCAGGGCGTCATGGCCCGTGGCGGGACCGGTGCCCGTGGCAACCCCGGCGATGGCACCCCCGTTCTCGGTAAGACCGGTACCCACGAAGAGTGGCAGACGTGGATGATCGAGTCGTCGACCAACACGACGACCGCCGCCTGGGTCGGCAACTACGAGGGCAGCGTCAACGTCTTCAAGAAGTTCTGGGGCGGTCGCGCTCTCTCGGACATCCGTTATCCCCTGGCGGCCGATGTGCAGCGCGCGTCCGACGACTTCTACGGCGGCGACCGGTTCCCCGACCCCTCGTCGAACCTCCTCCGCACCCAGATGCGGGATCTACCGAACGTGGTGGGGCAGAGCATCTCCGACGCCACCTCGACCCTCCAGAACGCGGGTTTCCGCGTCTCGGTCGGTGACCCCGTCGACTCCCCGTCGGGTCCTGACACGGTCGCCGCGCAGAACCCCGGTGCCGGTTCGGCCCCCGCGGGCTCGCAGATCACGTTGAGCCCCGGTAACGGCCAGGGTGCGACGGTGCCGAACGTGGGCGGGCAGACCGTTCCCGCGGCCCAGGCAGCACTGAACGCGGCCGGCTTCACGAACGTGTCCATCGGCGCCTGCCAGCCCGAGGGCAACGCTCCGAACGAGGGCCAGGTGACGGCCACGAACCCGGCCGCCGGCACGGCGACGAACAAGAGCGCCGCGATCGCTCTGTCCATCGTCGCGAAGAAGTGCTGATGACACGTCCTCTCGTGACGGCCGCCCTCGCACCCCTCGGGGTCGCGGGGGCGGCCGCTGTCGGGGCCGCCGTGTGGGGCGCGGGCATCGAGCGCTACCTGTTCACGGTGTGCTACCACGCGCTGCGTGTCCTCCCCAAAGGGGCCGAGCCGATCCGCGTCCTTCACGTCTCCGACGCGCACATGGCTCCCTGGCAGCACCGCAAGCAGGAATGGATGGCTCGTCTGTCCGAGCTATCGCCCGACCTCGTCGTGAACACGGGCGACAATCTCGGTCACCGCGACGGACTCATCGGCATCCGGACGGCCTTCGCACCCCTACGGGGTGTGCCCGGACTGGTCGTGCACGGGTCGAACGACTTCCAAGAGCCGGCGCCCCGTAACCCCCTGCGGTACTTTCTGGGGCCGTCCGGTCATCAGCCCGCGCACAAGCACCTCGATGTCGACGCCCTCGACCGGTATTTCACCGATGACCTGGGGTGGAGCATCCTCGACGACACCGCTGTGTCGCTCGAGGTGAAGGGCCTACGCGTCACCGCCTTCGGCGTCAACGACGCCCACCGCAAGTGGGACCACCCCGAGCTCATCCCCCCGGTGTTGGAACGCCTGGATGCCGCCGACCTCACGCTCGGCGTGATGCACGCGCCCTACCGGCGTACTCTCGACACGTTCACCGACCTCGGCGCCGACGTACTGCTCGCCGGTCATACGCACGGTGGACAGGTGCGGGTGCCGTTCCGCCGCGAGGCGCTCGTGTCGAACTGCGACATCCCGCTGGATCAAGCACGCGGGCTCAGCGACTGGACCCACGAAGGCCGCACCGTGCCGTTGAACGTCAGCGCGGGGCTCGGTCACTCGATCTACGCCCCCGTTCGCTTCGCGTGCCGCCCGGAGGCATCGCTGCTCACTCTGCTGCCGCGCTGACAACTTCTCCACAGCCGCCTCGGGGGCCGATCCGTGCACGGATCGGCCCCTTCGCGCGTCGAGAGGACGTGTCGTTCCCCGAAGATCGAGTTCCTCGACCGAAGGGACTCCCCCGATGCGCCACCGTCCACCCTCTCTCCGACGCCTCCCCGCCGTCCTGACGCTCGTCGCCGTCTTGTTGGGCGTCGCCGTGGCGCCGGCTGCGAACGCCGCTGACCGAGGCACGGGCTTCGGTACGTGGGCCCCGCTCTCCCGCACCGGTTGGCACGGCTCGATGCGGGTGGGAGATGTTCACACCTATTGCATACATCCCGGCCTTCCCGTCGCCACCGGGACCACGACGGACCACGGCATCACCACCGACGTCAACGGACTGACCCCGCAGCAGCTGATCTCCATCAACTACCTCGTCAGCACGTACGGGCAGACCGGCGACGCGGTGCAGGCGGCAAGCGTCGGGTGGGCGGTGAAAGCCATCGTCGACCGGGATACGACGTTGCATTCCTGGGGGTACGGCGGGAACGAGCTGACCGAGGCGATCGACTACATCATGCGGAGAGCGAGCCCCGAGAACAGCACCGCGATTCAGCAGCGCACCGTGCGGTATCTGGCCGAAGCCGAGGGCATGCCCGTTCCACGAGTGGGCGGCTCGCTGACGCTGTCGATGGACGAAGACGATCCCACGCGGGGAGCGGTGACGCTCGATGTCGACCCGACCGCCTCGGGAACACTTCGACTCGAAAACGCGGTCTTCGCCGACACGGGAAGCTCCGAGCGTGCCGGAATCCAGGGGGCGGCCACGTACCCGATCATCTCTCCGGTGACGGCGTCCGACGACGGACGACCGTACGTCGCCCGGGCCGCAGGTACATTCACCGTGCGTTCGGCAGCCATCCGGTACTACTCGACCCCAGGCCAACAGGAGTCTGCCGGGCCGGCCGAACCCACCACCTTCACTCTGACGACCCAAGACGCCTCACCGCGGCCCGTGCGCTTCTCCCCGCGGATCGAGACGGCGGCCACGATCGACTCCCGTGGCCGGTTCGTCGATGACGTCATGGTGTCTGCCGGTGACGGTGTCTGGCCGCGACACAGCGACGGGACTTTCGTGGTCGTGAGTGCAACTGCCGACGTCTACCGGACGAACGCGTTCCCCGCCGAGGCCACCGAGATCCCGTCAAATCTCAGCCCGGTAGCCCACCTCGAACTCCGCACCGACCCGAAGATCGGCCCCGCCGTCTATCGGACGGTATCCGCCGCCCTGCCCGGTCCGGGCGTCTACACGGCGGTGTGGCGCATCGAGCGCACCTCACAGGACCCTGCTTCGGTCGTCAACTTCCCCACGCGCTACTTCTGGATGGAGCGTTTCGCCACTCCCGCACAGACGGAGCAGCTGGCTTTCTCTCCGCCGCCGGCTGACCCCGAGCCCTCCCCAACGGCGACCCCCACGACCGTCGCCGCGATCATTCCGCCGACACCGCCGGCACCCCCGCTGGTTCCCGCCGCACTCGCACTGACAGGAGTGTCCGGGACATCGCTGGTGGTGACGAGCGGCGTCTCCGCCGGCACCATTGCCGTAGGAATGTATGCCTGGCGGCGCGGTCGCCGACGCACACAGCCGCTGACCGGGTGATGTTCTGCCAGAGTGGCGTGCGTCGCTTCGAGGCCCGCACGCCGCTCCGGCAGAACCTGACTGATCGAACTCGAACTCCCGGAGTGGTTCGAAGCACTCCTCGGTGCAGGGTAGACTTGTCTAGTTGCAACGGGGTGTGGCGCAGCTTGGTAGCGCGCGTCGTTCGGGACGACGAGGCCGCAGGTTCAAATCCTGTCACCCCGACCACTGCATCAACAGAAGGGCCCTCTGCTCAGGCGGAGGGCCCTTCTGCTATACGGGTAGAGCATCGCCCCGGGATGCCCGAGCGGCACCCCGCCGACCGCACCGGCGGACCGCGAACGAGACGCTCCCACACCCGCGCTCGAAGCCACGTGCCGCTGGCGATCACCTCCTGCGTGATCCCGACATAGCGAAGCGCCCCCGGCTCCTCCCGAAACGGGGAGGCACCGGGGGCGCTTGCTCAGTCGTGCTTAGCTCTTCGCCCGACGCAGCGAGCGGAAGCCGAGGGCGCCGATCCCGCCGAGCAGGAGCGCCAGGGCGCCCCAGGCCAGCGGAGCGACGTCGCCGCCCATACCGGTGACCGCCAGGCCACCACCGTTACCGGCCGGGGCGGGGGTACCGCTCGGGGCCGGGGCTGCAGCGGCGACGACGGTGAAGTTCAGGTACGTGCCGTTCGACACGCCCTGGACCGTCTGGACAGCACCGAGCTCGTACGCGCCCTCACCGAGAACGGTGGGGAGCACGACCGACCACGTGCCGTTCTGCACCGTGGTGCGAGCGACCTCGCTCTGGTTGACCACGACAACGATCTCCGCGCCGTTGACTCCCGTACCAGAGACAGACGTCGGGACAGCCGCACCGCTGTAGGTCGCACCGTCCTGGATGCCGTCGATCGTCGGTGCCGGCGGGGCGATCGTGAAGTAGATCACAGCCGCAGCAGAGACCTGACCGTCGCGAGCCTGGGTCGCCGAGACGGTGTACGCACCGATGCCGAGGTCGACCGGGATCGACCAGGTGCCGTCCGCACGCACGACCGCACTGCCGTTCGCGGCGACGGCTGCCGGGGCCACCTTGACCCGGGCGTCGTCACCGGGCGCGGAGTCGTCGACCGTCTCGGCAGTCAGGGTCACTGTCGCTCCGGGGAGACCGGTCCCCGTGAACTCATTCAGCTGATCGATGACGATCGAGCCGTTTCCGGGTGACGTGATGACGGGCGGAGCCGCCTTGACTTCGACGGTTGCGTCGACCGACGGCGACCGGCTGAAACCGCTCTTCGCCGTCACCGAGAACGCGTAGGTACCGAGCTTGTCGGGGGCCGCGAAGCTCCAGTTGCCCGCGGCATCGGTCAGGGCGTCGAAAGCCGCGCCGGAGGCGGGCTTGATCTCCACGGTCGTGCCGGCCGGCGCGGTGCCGGAGATGGTTCCGCCGACACCGATCTCGCCGCCGTTCGCGGGAGTAATAAGAGCCGGGGCGGCGATCTCGACGGCGACGGTGTAGCCACCGGTCCGCTCGAGACCTGCCTGCAGGTCGGCCGCCCAGAGCAGCGTTCCTGCGTCGTCGCCGCCCGAGACGACACCGACAGCGGTGTTGCCCTGGAAGACGGCACCACCCGAGTCACCCTCCAGGACCATGACCTCGGTGCTCTCAACGGGGAAGCCGTAGACCTCGCGGTCTCCGACCTTGGCCCAGCCTTCGAGCTCGAGCACGGTACCCGTGGTGTAACCGGTCGTGCGGCCCGACTTCGAGACCTGACCCGCCTGCACCTTGCCCACAGAGGTCACGGCAATGGTCGAGAGCGAAAGGTCACCCGACGCGGCGGTCGACCAATTCGTGATCTCCGGCTTGAGGTTCAGCGCGGTGTTGGTCACGTCGATAGCGGCGATGTCGACGGAGGCCTTGTCGCCCACGGTGCCGGCAGAGTTGCCGGGTCCGCCGTACTGCGAGAAGCCGAGCGTACCGAGAGGAGCGCGGAACGAGACGTCGTCGTTGTTGGCGGCGCCGCCACCCGCGGGATCTCCCGTCGGCTCGGTCAGCAGACTGGCAGTGAACGCACCGTCGTCGTTGCAGTGACCGGCCGTGATGACGGCGGGGTCACCGGTGGGCGTGAATCCCGTGAAACCGATCGAGCACAGACCACCGGCAGCCGTCGGCGCGGACGGGTCTGCGCTGAAGTACCCGGCACCCGCCACCACGTCGGTCTCGGCCTTCGGGCTGAACGGGCTGTCGATGTGCTTCACCACGACGTTTGACTTGGAGTCGGCGAAGGTCTTCGCCTCACCCTCGGCTTCGGTCGTGTAGACGACGACGCGGCCCTGGGTGTCCTTCGTCACAGCCTGAACGTCGTCGTTGGCCAGGAGCTGCTGTGCGGTCGCATCGAATGCCGGACCGGAGGTCGGCGCGAGCGACGGGTCTTCCCCGGCGAAGGCCGCGGGGGCCAGCAGACCGGAAGCGGTGAGCGCGACGGCGGTGGACGCTGCGGCCCACCCCATACGCTTCATGTTTCGTGTCATCGTCTCATCTCATGTGTTGGTGAAAACGCGCGATGAGGCAGGACGGGAATCTCGATAGGGCCCCCACCCATCTCTCAGCGTCAAGGATTACCTTAGGGGAACCTGAGCGTTGTATATGAAGTCGATTTCGTTTTTCGATGTGGATGAGGAGATTCTCATGTCCCGCCGTTTCGCTGCCCTCTCCGCGCTTGCCGTCGGCGGCATGATTGCCGCGGCGTGCGCCGCCCCCGCGAGCGGCACCGCCCCGGCATCCGAGTGCGGCCGCTGGGCCGGGCAGGGACCGGAATTCCTCACACTGGAAGACGAGGTCCTCACCGGCAGCGACGGCTGCAATGGGCTCAACGGCTCGTACTCCCGGGAGGGCGACACGCTCGCCGTCCGTCTCGGGCTGTCGACGCTGAAGGCCTGCATGGGCGTCGACACCTGGCTGCGCAGGGTGGCCACCGCGACAATCGCCGGAGACACGCTCACGGTGTTCGACCGCGCTGGTTCTCGGATCGGCATCCTCACCCGAGCCGTCTGAACCCGCGCCCCCACCCACTGCACGACGCAAGGGGTGACGGGAGCCCGCCGGTAGAATCACTTCGTACGCGGGCCCCTCGGCGGCCCGCCCGCCGCGCGCACGCGACACCTCCGTGCGACGACCTCTCACCTTTCAGGAGCACCGTGTCCGACGCCTCGCCCCGCCTCGTCGCCTTCGACCTCGACGACACCCTCGCCCCCTCGAAGTCGGCGATCGACCCGCGCATCGGTGACCTGCTGCTCGCCCTGGCCGAGAAGGTGGAGGTGGCCATCATCTCCGGCGGGCAGCTCCAGCAGTTCCGCAGCCAGGTCGTCGAGCGCCTCCCCGAGGCCTCTCCCGAGCTGCTCTCTCACTTTCACCTCATGCCCACGTGCGGCACCCAGTACTACCTCCTCACGCCCGCCGGCGTCGAGACCGTCTACGCCCACTCGCTCACCGACGACGAGAAGCAGCGCGCTCTCGCCGCCGTGCGCGAAGAGGCCGAGCGCCTCGACCTCTGGGAGTCCGAGCCGTGGGGAGACATCCTCGAAGACCGCGGCTCGCAAATCACGTTCTCGGCACTCGGGCAGTCCGCCCCCCTCGAGGCGAAGATGGCCTGGGACCCCACCGGCGAGAAGAAGAACAGCCTGCGCGAGGCCGTGGCGAACCGCATCCCCGACCTCGAGGTCCGCTCCGGCGGATCGACCTCCGTCGACATCACCCACCGCGGCATCGACAAGGCCTACGGCATGAACAAACTCGTCGAGGCCACCGGCATCCCCCTCGACGACATGCTCTTCGTCGGTGACCGCCTCGACCCCGACGGAAACGACTACCCCGTGCTGGCGATGGGCGTCGAGTGCCAGGCCGTGCACGGGTGGGAAGACACCGCCGCGTTCCTCGAGCAGCTCATTCCGACGCTTCCCGCACGAACCGGGCACTGAGCCCGCGGGGCGCGAGCCGTCAGAGGATCTGCCCGATCGGCTCGCGCTTCTCGGCCTGGAATCGATCTTCGGTGCGCCCGTACGCCCAATAGCCCGACAGAGATACCTGCTCGCGACCCAAGCCCCACCGCGTGAAGACGAGGTCGCGGATCCGCTTCATCGCCTCGCGCTCTCCGTGCGCGAAGACATGTCCTCGCCCGTCGTGCGGATGCCAGGAGGTCACGGCATCCGCCAGGACGTTCGTCGCACCCGCCACGGCGGACCCGCGGTGAACCCAGACGATCTCGACTCCAGCCGGAGCGTCGAGCGAGAGCTGCTCGTCGGCGGCCTGGACTTCGAGGAACGCCGCGCCGACGGCATCCGGGGCCAGGGCCTCGAGAGCCGCGGAGATCGCGGGGATCGCGGACTCGTCGCCGATGAACAGGTGCCAGTCCGCCGTGGAGTCGGGCGCGTAGCCGCCGCCGGGCGACGACACCACGAGGCGCTCCCCCGGCTGCGCGCGCGCCGCCCACGGGCCCGCGAGCCCCTCGTCGCCGTGCACCACGAAATCGATGGTCACCTCGTCGCCGTCGACCGCGCGCACCGTGTACGTGCGGGTGACGGGGAGGTCCTCCGGCGCGAGCGTCTCGCGCAAGGCAGCCAGGTCGTACGGCGGCTCGAGGCCCAGCTCCGGCTTCGCGAAGGTGATCTTGACGTACTTGTCGGTGTGCGGGCTGTCTCGGAACGCCTCCAGGTTCTCACCCCGAGCGCGCACGCGGACGAGGTGCGGGGTCAGACGCTCGGTTTCGACGACGTGGAGCACGTGCTGCGGGCGCGGCGGGCGCGCGGGTCGATCACTCATGGGGATCCTCTCGAGCGGACGGTGAAGAGCGCACGGCGACCCGCGCCGCGTCACCGACGGCGGCCTCGGCCGCGTCGGACGGGCTCAGCGCCTGCGCCACCTCGGTGTAGTAGTCGGTGATGTGCGCGCGCACGGCCTCGCGCGCACCGTCGGCGTCGCCCACCGAGACCGCCGCGACGATGTGCCGATGCTCCGATCGCAGCCGCTCGGCTACGGTGGGCCACGCGTCGAGACGGGCCGCACCCGCGCGCGTGTACGCCTCGATGGAGCTGCGCAGTCCCGCCATCATCGCCGAGATGACCGCATTGCCCGACACCTCGGACAAGGCCTGGTGGAAGCGCGCGTCGAGGGCCAGGAACTCGTCGGGCGCGAGGCCCTCGGCATCCATCGCGTCCAAGATGGCCATCACCTCGGTGAGGTCGACGTCGTCGCGGGCCACGCGCTCGGCCACATCGCACTCGAGCACGATGCGCGTGCGCACCACGTCGGTCAGGGGGAAGCCGTTCGCGGCGACCTGCAGCCGCAGGAAGGCGGCCAGGCCGCCCCTCGGCGTCGTGACAATCATCGCCCCGGCGGTCGGCCCGGACCCGGTCGCCGTGCGGACGACCCCGAGCACCTCGAGCACACGCATCGCCTCGCGGACGCTCGAGCGACCGACGCCGAGCTGCGTCGCAAGCTCGCGTTCCGGGGTGAGCCGGTCGCCGGGAGCCAGACGCCCCTCGCGGAGGTCGCCTTCGATTCGCTCGAGGACCACCTGCCAGGCACGGGGTGCGGTGTTCGGCATGGCATCCCCCGTCCTCTCGGACACGGTGATGTGACCCGACCACACCACCCTACGCGCGGATGGTCAGACGTCGGCGGTCGTGCGGTACCCGGCCGGGTTGGTGGTCTGCCAGTTCCAATAGTCACGGCAGGCGTCGTCGATGCCGAGACGCGTGCGCCAACCGAGCACCTCGCCGGCCTTGGACGGGTCGCAGTAGGTGGCGGCGACGTCTCCGGGACGACGGTCGAGGATCTTCTTGGGCAGTTCGCGCCCCACGGCCTTCTCGAACGAGGCGACGAGTTCGAGCACGCTCACCGGGCGACCGGTGCCCAGGTTGAACACCTGGTGTCCGGGCTGGGCCTGCTCGAGCGCGGCGACGTGGCCCTCGGCCAGGTCGACGACGTGGATGTAGTCACGCAGGCCGGTGCCGTCGGGGGTGTCGTAGTCGGCGCCGAAGACCCCGATCTCGTCCAGCGTGCCGATGGCCACGCGCGAGACGAAGGGCATGAGGTTGTTCGGGATGCCGGCGGGGTCTTCGCCGATCAGACCGGAGGGGTGCGCGCCCACCGGGTTGAAGTAGCGCAGCACGGTGACGTTCAGCTCGGGGTTCACCCGCGCCACATCGGCGAGCACGACCTCGTTCATGCGCTTGGACTTGCTGTACGCGTTCGACAGATCGATGCTCGTCGTCGATTCCTCGGTGAAGGGGAGATCGGCCGGGTCGGAGTACACCGTCCCGGTGCTCGAGAAGACGAAGCTCCGGATGCCGCGGGCGATGCCCACGCGCAGCAGGGCGAAGGTGGTGTCGAGGTTGTTGGAGTAGTACTCGAGCGGCTTCTGCGTCGACTCCCCCACCGCCTTGAACGCGGCGAGGTGGATGATCGCGTCGATCGGACCGTGCTCGTCGAACGCCTTCGCCACGACCGTCTCGTCGGCGGCGTCGCCCACGATCAGGGGCGCGGGCTTGCCGGTGATCGTCTCGACCCGCTCGGCGGCGACGGCGTGCGTGCCCGACAGATCGTCGAGGAGGACGACGTCGTGACCCGCTTCGAGGAGGGCGACGGCCGTGTGGGTTCCGATGTAACCGGCTCCGCCGGCCAGGAGTACGCGCATGCCTCCAGGCTATCGCTCGGCGACACCGCGCCGATCGCGCGAGAGGGGCTCAGCGCCCGTCGAGCCGCCCGCCGGACTCGCGCAGGTAGCACGCGGCGCACATCGACTCGTACGTCACTTCGCCCTCGATCTGCCCCTCGTCGATGGCGACCTGATCGCCGTCGAAGACGAACCGGCCACCCACGAGCCGTGCGTTGAAAATCGCCTTGCGCCCGCACCGGCAGATCGTCTTCAGCTCTTCGAGGCTGTGGGCGATCTCCATCAGACGCGCCGACCCCGGAAACGCCTCGGTACGGAAGTCCGTGCGGATCCCGTAGGCGAGGACCGGGATGCCGTCGAGGACGGCGATGCGCAAGAGGTCGTCGACCTGCGCGGCGGTGAAGAACTGCGCCTCGTCGACCAGAAGACAAGCGACGGGCGCGTGACCGGCCGCGGCGTGGAAGACCTCGCGCAGGTCGTCGTCGGGCGCCACCAGGAAGTCCACCGGGCGCTTCACACCCAGGCGGCTGTCGATCTGGTCAGCGCCCTTCGTGTCGATCTCCGGCTTGGCCAGCAGCACGCGCTGACCGCGCTCCTCGTAGTTGTACGCCGCCTGCAGCAGGGCCGTGGACTTGCCCGAGTTCATCGCCCCGTAGCGGAAGTACAGCTTCGCCACGCGCGACTCAGGGGTTGATCGCGAGAGCGTGGGCCGTGGCATCCAGCTCTTTTCGCGCCGCGGCCGGGTTGGTGTTCAGCGTCTCGCCGTAGCTGGGGATCAGGTCGCGCAGGCGCGGCTCCCAGTCGGCCATGCGCTCGGGGAAGCAGGTCTTGATGAGCCCCAGCATGATCGACACGGCGGTCGAGGCACCCGGCGAGGCACCGAGGAGCCCCGCGATCGAGTGGTCGGCCGAGGTGACGACCTCGGTGCCGAACTGCAGCACACCGCCCTTGTCTTTGTCGCGCTTCATGACCTGGGCGCGCTGGCCGGCGTCGAGCAGCTCCCAGTCCTCGTCCTTCGCGGTGGGCATGAAGTCGCGGAGGCTGTCGACCTTCTTCGAGTGGGTCTTGAGCAGCTCGCTGACGAGGTACTTGATGAGGCTCGGGTTGTCGACGGCGACCTTCAGCATCGGGCCGATGTTGTGCGGGCGCACCTGCGTGACGATGTCGAGCATCGATCCGTTCTTGAGGAACTTCGGGCTGAAGGTCGCGAACGGACCGAACAGCAACGACGACTCCCCGTCGATCACGCGGGTGTCGAGATGCGGCACCGACATGGGAGGCGCACCCACGGAGGCCTGCGAGTAGACCTTCGCGCGGTGCTTCGCCACGATGTCGGGGTGGGAGGTCTTCAACCACTGCCCGCCGATCGGGAAGACACCGTAGCCCTTGATCTCGGGGATTCCCGAGCGCTGCAGGAGTTTGAGGGCCCAGCCGCCCGCGCCGACGAAGACGAACTTCGCGTTGATGGAGCCGGGGGTCCCGCCGATCACGTGGCGGTACGAGACCTCCCACGTGCCGTCCTTCTTCTTCTTCAGCTTCTTGACGTCGTGGTTGGTGGCGACCTCGACGCCCTTCTCGCGCAGGTTCGCGAACAGCTGGCGCGTGAGCGAGCCGAAGTCGACGTCGGTGCCGGCGGGCACGCGCGTGGCGGCGAAGGGTTCGCCCTTGCGACGCTTCTGCATGAGCAGCGGAGCCCACTGGTTGATGACGCGCGAGTCCTCGCTGTACTCGATGCCCGCGAACAGCGGCTGCTGCTTGAGAACCTCGTAGCGCTTGCGGAGGAAGGCGACGTCTTTCTCGCCGCGCACGAACGTCATGTGGGGCGTGGCGTTGATGAACGTCGACGGCTCGTCGAGAACACCCTCGGCGACGAGCGAGGCCCACAGCTGACGGCTCTGCTGGAACTGCTCGTTGATCGCGACCGCCTTGGCGGGATCGATCGTGCCGTCCTTGGACTCGGGCGTGTAGTTCAGCTCGCACAGCGCCGCGTGACCGGTACCCGCGTTGTTCCAGGCGTTCGAGCTCTCTTGAGCGACGTCGCTCAGACGCTCGAGCACCGCGATCTTGAGATCGGGCTGGAGGTCCTTCAGCAGCGTGCCGAGAGTGGCGGACATGATGCCGCCACCGATGAGAAGAACATCGACGTTTTCAGTCACCCGTCGATTCTAGGCGCGAGCCGAGAGGTGTCTCGACATCGAGAGAACCGTCGGTTCGATGTCGAGACACCTCGCACCCGGCATCCGGATGCCGTGTCCTCAGGCGGTCGCGAGACGCTTCTGCGCGACGAGCTCGGCGATCTGGACGGCGTTGAGCGCCGCACCCTTGCGGAGGTTGTCGTTGCTGATGAAGAGCACGAGGCCCTTGCCTTCGGGGGCGGACTGGTCGGCACGGATGCGCCCGACGTAGCTCGGATCGGTGCCCGCGGCCTGAAGCGGAGTCGGAACCTCTTCGAGCGCCACGCCGGGAGCCTCGGCGAGGAGCTCGCGCGCACGCTCGGGCGAGAGGTCGCGGGCGAACTCGGCGTTGATGCTGAGCGAGTGGCCGGTGAACACGGGGACGCGGACGCACGTCCCCGCGACGCGCAGGTCGGGGAGCTCCAGGATCTTGCGGCTCTCGTTGCGGAGCTTCTTCTCTTCGTCGGTCTCGTTCTGGCCGTCGTCGACGAGGTTGCCGGCGAAGGGGATGACGTCGAAGGCGATCGGGGCGACGTACTTCTCGGGCTCGGGGAAGTCGAGGGCCGAGCCGTCGCGCACGAGACGCTCCACCTCGCCCTGGGCGAGGACGCCCTCGACCTGGCCGAGGAGCTCCCGGGCGCCCGCGAGGCCGGAGCCGGAGACGGCCTGGTAGGTGCTGACGATGAGGCGTTCGAGGCCGGCCTCGGTGTCGAGGACCTTCAGGACCGGCATGGCGGCCATGGTGGTGCAGTTGGGGTTGGCGACGATGCCTTTGACGGCCTGATCGATGGCGTGGGGATTGACCTCGCTGACGACCAGCGGCACCTCGGGGTCCATGCGCCAGGCGCTGGAGTTGTCGATGACCAGGGCACCGGCCTCGGCGAAGCGGGGGGCGTGGGCGCGGCTCCCCGTGGCGCCGGCGGAGAACAGAGCGACCTCGACGCCGGCGGGGTCGGCGGTGGCGACGTCTTCGACGACGACGGAGTGACCGGCGAATTCGATCGACGAGCCGGCGGAACGCGCCGTCGCGAACAGACGCAGCTCGCGGATCGGGAACGCGCGTTCGGCGAGGATCTCGAGCATGACGGTGCCGACCTGGCCGGTGGCGCCGACGACTGCGAGGGAGATTCCGGAATCGGAGATGCGGGTCATGACTGTTCCTCGGGTACGCGGGGGCGCGCGCGAACGGATGCGCGCGACATTCGTGCCAGAGTAGCGTGCGCCCGCGAGCTCTCCGATCGGTGCCGATCGCTCTGGCGGTCGAGAGCGCGAGGATGGCAGGACCGCTGCCCCGCCGGCCGGTTCATCCACAGGTGGCATGACCACCTGGCACGTATCGGTGGTCTCGCCCACAATGGCAGGGCACCCCCGCTGCGAGGAGACCGATGAACGACCCGCTGATCGAAGCCCTGCGTCGCGCCGTCGAGGCCGCACCGCTCGACGACGAGTTGCGCCTGCATCTCGCGACGCAGCTGTGGGAACGCGGTCTCTCCGAACAGGCGGTCGCGGAAGCGAGCACCGTTCTGTCGCACTCCCCGACCGACTCACGGGCCCGCGATCTCCTCGCGCGGGCGCTGGGCGCTCCCGCGCCCGATGCCGCGTCGTTCCCCTCCCCCGATCCGGCGAGTCGCCAGCTGCCCGATCCGCCCGCCCCGCCGCGCCCGGAAGGCGGTTTCGACTGGTCGGCCGCCGAGACCGAGGTGGGGCACATCGCGCAGCCCGCGTTCGTCGACGGCGAGGGCGCCCCGGCCTTCGACGCGCACGACCTGCAGCGCCCCACGACCACCCTCGCCGACGTCGGGGGCATGACCCAGGTCAAAGAGCGCCTGAATGCCGCGTTCCTCGCCCCGCTGAAGAACCCCGAGCTGCGCGCGCTCTACGGCAAGAGCCTGCGCGGCGGACTGCTCATGTACGGACCGCCGGGGTGCGGCAAGACGTTCATCGCCCGCGCGATCGCCGGCGAACTCGGTGCATCTTTCATCTCCGTCGGCATCAGCGACATCCTCGACCGGTACCTGGGCGAGAGCGAGCACAACGTCCGCGACCTCTTCCAGCTAGCACGCCGCGACGCGCCGACGGTGATCTTCCTGGACGAGTTGGATGCCATCGGGCAGCGCCGTTCGCAGGCCCGCCACAGCGGGATGCGCGGGGTCGTCGTCGCCCTGCTCGAGGAGCTCGACGGCGTCGCGAGCGACAATGAGGGCGTCTTCGTGCTCGCGGCGACGAATCAGCCGTGGGACGTCGATCCGGCGCTGAGGCGGCCGGGCCGTCTCGACCGCACGGTTCTGGTCCTCCCTCCCGACGAAGAGGCGCGACGTGCGATCTTCCGGCACCACTTGGCACGCCGCCCCGTCGAGGGCGTCGACCTCGCAGAGCTCGCGCGATCGACCGACGGCTACAGCGGCGCCGACATCGCGTACGTCTGCGAGGTCGCGAGCGAGAACGCGCTGCTCGAGAGCGCGCGCACGGGCACCGCGCGTCTCATCGGCATGGACGACCTGCGACACGGCGTCGCCCAGACCACCTCGTCCACGGGCCCCTGGCTCGAGGCGGCGCGCAACGTCGTCCGTTTCGGCGACGACGACGGCACCTTCACCCAGTTGCGCGACTACCTCAAGAGCGTGCGCCGGCTGTGAGCGACGACGCCCGGGCACTCCGGAACGCCGAAACACTGCTCGACCTCGGACGGCACGAGCAGGCGCTGCGCGATGCGGGAGCGGTGCTCGCTCGCGAACCCGGCAACGCCGACGCCCAGCGGATCGTCGGGGAGGCCCTGGTCGAACTGGAGCGCTGGAACGAGCTGACCTCGCTGGCCCGAGACGCGGTGTCGTCGTTCCCTGACGACGCGTGGGCGTGGCGTCTGCTGGCCCTCGCCCACATGGAGACCGGTCACGAGGCGGATGCGCTTCACGCCGCCCACCGGCTCTACGCGCTCGCGCCCGAGGTCACCTTCGCGGTGTACACCTACGCGCGCGTCCTGCACGCCTTCGGCCGCGCCGCGGACGCCCTCCCCGCCCTCGAGCGTGCGCTCGAGACACAGCCCGATGACGTCGATCTGCATCTCGCGAGGGCGACGTGCCTGTGGAAGGTGGGCCGCACACGCGAGGCGCGCGAGACGGCGGCCTCCGCGCTGCGCATCGACCCGACGAACGACGACGCCCAACGCATTCTGGCGGTCTTCGGAGGGCCGGGGCAGCGCGGATCGGACGCGCTTCTCGAAACGGCTCGCCGCGCGGCGAGGGATCCCGGCGATGACGACAACGAGGTGTTCTTCGAACTCGCCACCAGCCGGGCGCTGGTCTTGCCCGTGTCGGTCGTGTTCGGCCTGTGCGTCGCCCTCCTCGCAGTGTGCGTGCCGACCGGGGGCCTCTGGGGGTGGCGCATCGACACCGGCCTCGGCCATCTCGTCGGCGCGGGTCTCCAGGCGATCCTCTTCTCCGCCGCCATCGCCATCCTGGGTCTGTGGCTCCGTCGCATGCGGCGCCACCTCGGTGAACTGTTCCGTCCCATCGTCGCGTCTCGAATGGACGACGGTCCCCTGTCGAAGTTCAGCTCGTGGGCGATCGCCGGAGCGCTCGTCCTCGATTTCATCGGCATCGTGCTCTACGCCGCCGCAGGCGACCCTCTCGGCCCTCTGGCGCTGGCCCTGGGCCTATCGAGTGCCTACGCCGGCGGTGTGCTCGTGGTCATGTTCCACCTCATGACCCGTGGCTTCGTCCCGGGCGCGATGACGCGACCGGCCGGGCTGCTCCTGCTCCTGTGGCCGGGGGCGATCGCCGGAGTGGTCTTGCTCGGGCTCTTCTTCGTCGGCTCGGTGCTCTACATCGTCGTCTGGGCTTTCTCGGGCGAACGACTGCCCGAGCCCTTCCCGAAGACCGGGCAAGAGCGACGGGAGACGACGAGCTAGCCGCCGTCACCGATCACGCCGCACCGAAACGAGCCGCGACGCTCCTCGTGCGCCTCGCCCCGGGGCGCGGCGACGTCACCCGCCCAGGCGAAGAGCCGGTCAGCGACCGGTGCCCGCGTGCACCGTCGCCTCGGCCTCGCCGTCGAGACCGTACGCCGTGTGCACGAGTCGTGCGGCCTCGGCGAGGTCGACACCGCGGACGACGACCGAGATGCGGATCTCCGACGTCGAGATCATCTCGATGTTCACCCCGGCGAGGCTCAGCGCCTCGAAGAGGGTCGCCGAGACGCCCGAGTGCGTGCGCATGCCCGCGCCGACGACCGACAGCTTGCCGATCTGGTCGTCGTGCACGAGGCTCTCGAACCCGACCTCGGCCTGCTCCGCGGCGAGCGCCTTGAGCGCCGTCGGGGCGTCGGTCTTGGGCAGCGTGAACGAGATGTCGGTGCGGCTGGTCGCGGCGGCGGAGACGTTCTGCACGATCATGTCGACGTTCGCGCCGGACTTGGCGACGATCTTGAAGATGTCGGCGGCCTTGCCGGGAACGTCGGGCACGCCGATGACGGTGATCTTCGCCTGGCTGAGGTCGGTGGCGACGCCGGCGACGATGGGCTCTTCCATGGTGGCTCCCTCGGGGACGAGCGGTGAGGACTTCGAGGCATCGAGCACCCAGGTGCCCTCGCCCGAGCTGAACGTGGACCGGGCGTGGATGAGCACGCCGTGACGGCGGGCGTACTCCACCGCGCGGATGTAGAGGACCTTGGCGCCGTTGGCGGCGAGCTCGAGCATCTCTTCGCTGCCGACACGGTCGAGCTTTCGGGCCAGCGGCACGACGCGGGGGTCGGCGGTGAAGATGCCGTCGACGTCGCTGTAGATCTCGCACACATCCGCCTTGAGAGCGGCGGCGAGCGCGACGGCGGTCGTGTCGGATCCGCCGCGACCGAGCGTCGTGATGTCGCGGGTGTCGCGGTTGAAGCCCTGGAAGCCGGCGACGATCACGATCGCCCCCTCGTCGAGCGCCTCGCGCAGCCGCACGGGGGTGACATCGACGATGCGGGCGGCGCCGTGCGTGGCGTCCGTGATCATTCCGGCCTGGCTGCCGGTGAAGGAACGCGCCTCGAAGCCCATCGAGTGGATCGCCATGGCCAGCAGGGCCATCGAGATGCGCTCTCCGCTCGAGAGCAGCATGTCGAGCTCGCGGGGCGCCGGGATGGGCGCGACCTGGTTCGCCAGATCCAGCAGCTCGTCGGTGGTGTCGCCCATGGCACTGACCGCGACGACGACCTCGTGTCCCGCGCGGCGCGTGTCGACGATGCGCTTGGCGACCCGCTTGATGCTCTCGGCGTCGGCGACGGAAGAACCGCCGTACTTCTGGACGATCAGAGCCATGAGGAGAACTCCCGGAGAGGTCGTGCGTCGGGATGCCACGACGGGGCGCTCGTGCCGCGCCCGAGGATCATCCTAGAGGCGGTCGCATACCGCCCCCGTCATGGGCCGACGCCCGGCGAAACCGCAGGCCCCGTCGGTAGGATCGAACGCTCCCTCTCCCCCGCCTTTCTGGAGGCCCGCGGTTGTCCCCCACCCCGCGCCGACTGCTGTCGTCCCTGCGTCGTCTCGTCCAGGTCGACGATGTCTCGTCGCCCGATACGACGCTGCTCCCCGTCATCGACGAAGCCTTGTCGACGCGCATCCTCGACCTCGCGATCCGCATCGGCGAGACCATGCTCGTCGTCGGCGCTCCGGCCAACGAGGTGACCCTCACGATCGTGCGGGTGTGCGGGGCGTACGGACTCGACCCCGTACATGTCGACGTGACCTACAACTCCATCACGATCGCGCACAGCCGCCCGGGAGCCAGCCATCCCACCACTCTCCTCCGCGTGGTGCGCGGCTCGGTCCCCGACCATGCGAAGCTGCAGCGCCTTCAGGCTCTCGTGCAGGAGATCGCCGGCGGTCTGGGTCTCGACGACGCGATCTCGCGGTGCCGCGCCATCCGTCGCCTCCCCTTCCGCTATCGCCCCGCGATCGTCATCGCCTCTCAGGCATCGCTCGCCGCGGGTGTGGCGATCATGTTCGGGGCGAACTGGCTGGCCCTCGTGCTGTCGTTCATCGCCGCGGCCCTGGCCGCCACGACGCAGTACATCCTGGCGCGGGCCCGCGTGCCGTACTTCTTCGCGCAGATCGCCGGCGGTTTCGTCCTCACCGTCTTCGCGGCGCTGTCGCCGCTGCTGCGCTACACCGGCCTCGATGCGGCAGCGGCGATCCGACCGTCGGTGATCGTGGCATCCGGAATCGTCCTGATGCTCGCGGGTCTCACCGTGGTGGGCGCGGCACAGGATGCCATCGACGGCTTCGCGCTGACGGCGACGGGACGCATCCTCGAACTCACCACGCAGACCCTCGGTGTGGTGCTGGGGATCCTCGCGGGGCTCGAGACGGTGCGCGTTCTCGGGATGGGCATGTCAGCGCCGTCGAACGCTCTGCCGCTCGGACCGGTGAGCGTACAGTTCGTCGGAGCCGCCGTCATCGCCATCGCCGTCGCCGTCTTCAACGGTGCCGGCGCGCGCATCGTCCTCGTCAGCGCCGCCCTCAGCCTCGTTGCCTGGGCGGGGTACGTCGCGGCCTCGGGCCTGGGCTTCGAGGTCGCCGCCGCGAGCGGCGTGGGCGCCTTCGTCGGCAGCTTCGCGGGCATCGTCGTCGCCTACCGGCTGCACGTGCCCTCGGTCGCGATCACAACGGCGGCGATCCTCCCCCTCGTTCCGGGTGCCGCGGTGTTCCGAGGCCTGCTCGGGATCGTCGAGTCGGGCGAAGACCCGGCGGTGCTCATGACCGGGGTCACCACCCTCGCCGGGGCGGCGACGATCGGCATCGCCCTGGCGGTGGGCGCCTCACTCGGCATCTACCTGGGTCAGCCCGTGCGGGCGACCCTGTCGAGCGTCACCCGGGTACGAGCGCGCGTGCGACGGTAGTCAACGAAAGGCGCCGGGATGCCACGGCCCCCGCGTCGCGCGGGCACCGGGCCGTGGCATCCCGGGTTCTCAAGGACAGGAGCCGGGTTCGCTTCCTGCCGCGGTGTCGAACGTGGCGAGGTCGACACCGAGCTCCACCCGGAAACGCTGTTCGCTGACGGCGACGTCGCTCACGTGAAGGGCACGCGGAAGAAGCTCTGCGAAGCAGAGCGGCTCGACCTGGAGCGCGGCGAGATCGCCACCGGTCAGCGCTGTCACCTCCTCGACGGACAGGACCTTTCCCCCGGCCGTGACGCTCGAGACCCCGGCACTCACGCGCCCTTTCTCGAAGCGCGGAGTCATCGCGACGCTCCCTGTCTGCGTGCCCATCCCGCCCGGCAGCGAAACGTCGAAGACCACGTCATCGCCCGAGAAGCCGACGCGCACCGCGCCGCGGGCTTCGGCGGGCACGAACAGCGCCGTGGCCTGCGCGGCGGTGAGAGTGAGTGCTCCGGAGAGGCCGTCCAGCGTCCAGTCGCCGTCGCCGCCTCGAAGTCCCTCCATGTCGAAGGTCAGATCGGAAGTGGCCGGGCCGGTCGGGAAGCTACGAACCGTGGCGTGGGCGCCGTCGAATCGGCCGAAGGGCTGTTGGAGGAGCGCGAAGCCCTCGATGTCGACGTCGATCCGCTGACTATCGGGGAGCTCCAGCGCGGCCCTGACCATCGAGGCGATCGTCCTCTGGCTCTCGGCTCGGGAAATCGCCTCCGCCGTTGCGAGAGCGGTCACCGCGAGGGCGACGAGGACAACGGCGAGTACCGCGAACAGCACCCCCGGTCGAGGTTGTCCCGGGTCGGGAGGTCCCGGCTGGAGTCGAGGCGGTAGCAGGGCGGTCTGCTGGTCGGAGAGGGCCATGCGCCGCGGCCTATCCGAACCGGCCGTTGACGTAGTCGTAGGTGCGGGGGTCGATCGGCGCGTCGAACATCTCCGCCGTGTCGCCGTGCTCGACGATGTGTCCGGGCTGCCCCTGGGACGCGAGGAAGAAGGCGCACTGCTGCGAAACGCGCTGCGCCTGCTGCATGTTGTGCGTGACGATCACGATCGTCACCTCTTTCTGCAGTTCGCCCATCGTCTCTTCGATCACGCGGGTCGACGTCGGATCCAGCGCCGAACACGGCTCGTCCATGAGCAGGACCTTGGGTTTGACCGCCAGCGAGCGCGCGATGCACAGACGCTGCTGTTGACCGCCGGACAGACCGCCACCGGGCTGGCGCAGGCGGTCCTTGACCTCTTTCCACAGGCCCGCCGAGGTCAGGGAGCGCTCGACGAGGTGGTCCTTCTCGTCGCGGGAGGCCCGGATGCCGGTGAGCTTGAGCCCCGCGACGACGTTGTCGTAGATCGACATGGCCGGGAACGGGTTCGGCTTCTGAAAGACCATGCCGATGTCGCGTCGAGCCTCGGTCAAGCGTCGCCCGGTGTCGTAGATGTCGACGCCGTCCAGGAGGACCTCTCCTGCCAGTGATGCGGAGGGGACGAGCTCGTGCATGCGATTGAGGATGCGCAGGAATGTCGATTTGCCGCATCCGGAGGGACCGATGAGAGCGGTGACCTCGCCCGCGGGCATCGTCAGCGAGACGCGGTCGAGCACCTGGTGGTCGCCGAACCAGGCGGTGATCCCCCGTGCGTCGAGCGTCGCGAGCGGCGAAGGGAGGTCCACAGCGAGGTCGGGGATGGAGGTGAGCGGCAGGTGCACATCGGCCGCGCCTCCGGCTCGGGGCGGGGCGAACGCCGGGAGGCTCACCGAGGGCGCGGGCGCGGCGCCGGCGGGCGCGGACACGAGTTCCGCCGGCGAGGGGTTTCGGCGCGATCGGCGACCGTTCGGGCCGTGGGGGTCGCCGGCGGGAGTAAGAACGGCGGTGATGTCATCGGACATGTCGGGTGGTCCTCGGTGATCAGAGCAGGTTGGGAAGCAGCCGCGTGAGCTGGTCGGCGACGAAGAAGCCGGCGAGGGCGGCGACGGGGACGAAGACGATCCAGGTCTTCTGCGCACCGAAGCGACGGAACGACCACACGGCCGCGACCTCGACCGCCAGGAGGAACTGCAGGGCGAAGATGAGAGCCCAGACCGTGCGCGCGTCGGTCGCCATCGCCTTCTCCGCAGGACCGAGAGTGCCCGTCGTCGTCAGGCGCGCACCCGCGGGTTGGGTCTCGGAGACCAATCGGGCATCGACGTAGACGATGCCGGTGGGCACGTAGGGCACGCCGCGCGCCGTCTGCAGGATCAGGCGGCTCTCTCCCCGGGTGAGGTTCGGCGGCGTCGGGTCTCCCGCGTACCTCAGGCCGATGACCTCGAAGCGCTGGAGTCCCTGACCGGTGCGCACGGTGATCTCATCGCCCGGATCGAGCGAGGAGATCGCCGAGAACGGCCCGCCGAACGCTGCGGCGCGCGCCATGAGCACGCTGACGCCGACCTGGCCCGGCAACACCGTGTCGCGACGGTGTCCCACTCCCTGCGCGGTCTGAGCGGATGCCGTGCCCTCGACGACCACCTCGTGGAACTTCAACCGCGGGATGTCCATGATCGCGACCGGGGCACCGTCTGCGAGCAGGACGTCTTCGAACGTCCCCTCGCTGACCGGGGCCGTCCCCGCCGCGAGCTGCGCGCGCAGATCGTCCTCGAGCCGTTGCTGGGATGCGAGGTGCTGCAGATGACTGAACACGGTCACGTTCAGCACGAACATGAGCAGGAGCAGCAGCAGCGTCGCGACGATGCTGCGCGCCAAAGCCTCGGCCCCTGTCATCTCGCTCGTCGCACGCGGGGGCGCAGGCGGCCGACGCGGAGGTCGGGGAGGACGCGGAGGACGGGTGAGCAATCGCTGCCGCGGTTCCCGAGGCGGCTCGGCGACCGCCCCGTTCCCGGGTGCGGTTGCTGCGGCGGAGTCGTCGATCACGCTCATGCGGGGGCACCGGCACCGAGCTCGACCTCTGTCGCGGAGCGGCGAAGGCGGAGGCGGAGGCGGAGGACGATCTGCACCACGATCACCGCTCCGGCCGCAGCGAGCAACAACAGGGCCACCAGCCACGGGAAGACGAGAACGGTCGTGTCGCGGGTCAGCGGACTGAGCGTCGTTCCGCCGACCTCGGTGGGCGGGCGGAACGTGGCGTGCGCGGTCACGAGTCCCCATTGCCCGGCACCCGAGAGGTCGGCCGAGACCACGCGGGACTCCCCCGCCTTCAGCTGCGGGATCTGCACGGCGTCCGTCTGCGCGAGACGGTTGCCGAAGGGACCCTCCATCCAGAAGTCCGCCGTCGCGTCGAACGTGGTCGTTGAGACGTTGCGCACGGTGAACGACAGCAGGGTCGATCCCTCGAACGGGTTGGGCGTCAGGCGGACCTCGCTGACGAGACCGCCGACGTGGACGACGCCACCGAGATCCACGGCACCGGCAGCCGGCGAGGGCGAGGGGGTCACCGCCTGCACGGTGGACACGCTGGACGGTGCGGTGGACACGCCGGAACTCGCCGACCGTGACCCCGAGCCCTGCGTCGACGAGGTCGCCCCGCTCCGCGAGGATCCGGTCGCTCCGGGCAGACACGGCGAGGACTCAGAGCTCGGCGGGCCGATCACCGTCGCCGACATGTCGAGGGCACCGGTCGGGGCGGGAGAGGGTGCCGCGGTCGGGCACGTGACCGCTCCGCTGCTCGCCGAAGCGGGTGCGGAGGCGTGGGCGGCGACGGGCGCCGACACGGCAGCAGCGCAGAGCAGTACCGCGGCGAGCAGGCGTGGCATCCGGTCGCGCCGAGACCACGTCACCGTGTCGCTCCCGAGGTTCCGGCCCCGACGACCTCACGCTCGAGCTCGGCCTTTCGACGAGCCTCGGCCTCGGTGTACTCCACCCAGGCCCGGGCGCGACGATCGTCGATACGGCGACGCAGGCGCAGCCCGCCCCACACGAGCAGACCGATGATCAGCGCGGCGAGAAGGGCCCACGGCACGACGAAGAGCACCGTGTCGCGAGAGACGCTGCGCAGGGGCCCGGGGTTGAGCGCCTGCTGATCGACGGACGGATACAACGTCACCGTGGGCGAAAGGTAGATCCACTGGCCGACCCCCGAAACGGTGGTCGTGACGGTGCGGGTGCTGCCCGGCAGCATCTCGTCGACCTCCGCGCCGACCTCGCCCGAGACGCCGATGCCGAAAAGTCCACGGACCTCGGCCTTCAGGCGGCCCGAAAGAGCCACGTTGCCGGCGTTTCGCACGGTGAAGGTGACGGCCGTCTCGCCATCGAGCGGGTTCAGGCTCGGCGTGTACGAGGCGGACATGCCATCGATGGACAGGAGGGGCTGCAGATCACCGGGGACGCGCACGTAGAGACGGGTGCCGACGCGACGGTCCACGAGAACCTGGCCATCGTTCGACAGCGCGGAGACCGCCAATCCCGCGGCGTGGTCGCCGGGGCGGGCGTCGGCGGGCACGGCGACACGGAACGGGACCTCGGTCGATGCTCCCGGCTCGAGCTGAACGGCGACGGACGGCTGCCCGGAGAAGGCGACCTATGCACCCGCATCGGTCGGGGCGACACCGGTTTCGAGCAGGCCGTAGCCGCCCTCGTCCGTGTTGAACGCGTCGGTCGCGAACACCGTGAACGACTGCGGCGTCGATCCCACGTTCGTCACGACGTAGACGTCGTCGAGCTCCTGGCCGGGGCCCATCTGGTAGCTGAACCGCGAGCGGGGCGAGGCGGCGTCCGCCGATTGGGGTGCCGCAGAGATGCCGATGGTGTCGTTCGGCGCCGGCGCGTCGTCGGCGCGCGCGGAGCCCGCAGACGACAGGCCCAGCGAGACCGCGGCGGCGGCGATCAGGGCCAGAGCGGCCGATCGGATCCCCCACGCGTTCGGGCGGGCGGGAGCGAGGTTGGAAAGCACGATACATCTCCGCAGAAGGGGCTGGCCGCGGTCGATCCGCGACCTGAACGACGTCTGAACGCCGCACGGGTTCTCGGGGGACGGACGAGGGGCGGCGCCACGGCGCCGCCCCTCGCGTGGTCACTTCGAGACGAGCGTGAGCGTCATCTTCGAGGTGTAGGTGCCGGCCGGAGCGTCGGACGGTGCAACCAGCGTCAGGTCGGCACTGAGCTTGGTCACACCCGTACCCGAGCCGGCGGCCGCACCGGCGAACGTCGCCGGGTAGACGGCCGAGCCCGCGGTCTGCGCGGCCGCGGCGGTCACCCCGGTCGCCGTGGTCCCCGCCGCGTTCACCTTGGGTGCGACGCCGAGGTTGGCGGCGGTGAAGGTGGCCGAGTCGCTCGTGAAGGCGCCGACGGTCTGCGTCAGTGTCCAACCCTTCTTGCTGACGACGCGCTCGTCGGTCACGGTGACCTCGGGAAGCGTCGCCGTCGAGGTCGACTTGTTGTTGATCAACTGCGCCTGACCGAAGGTGGCTGTGGCACCCGCGGGAACCGACAGCGACAGAGCGCCGTCCTGAGGCGCGACGGTGGTCGCCTCGAGACCGATGTCACCCGTCGTGGCCGCCGAACCGCCGCCGGTGTTTCCGCCGGTGGCGGGTACCGTCGCGGTGTAGCTCCACGAGCCGCCCGGCTTGACCGTGATGTAGACGAACGAGGCGTCCTCGACGGTCACGCCGTTGCTGGAGGTGAAGGCGAGGCCGGCGGAGAAGTCCCCACCGTTCGCCTTGACCGAGGCGTAGTTGGCGCCGGCGAGATTGTTGAGCAGGAGCGCCGGGGTGAGGACCGTCTTCTTCGTGGTGTCGTTGAAGGCGTTCATCTGGCTGCCGAGCCACTTTGAGGTGTCGCGCTCGCCGCCGCGGGGCGAGACGAACACCGAGACACCGGTTGCCGCGGCCGGGCCGGTGAACATCTTGTCGTAGTTCGAGAAGCCCTCGCCGACGGGGTAGCCCGCGACGAGCTGGTCGAAAGCGATGGCCTCGCCGTTCTTGACCAGGTTCTCGGTGGTGGCGTCGAAGATGTAGAACGGCTCGGTGGAACCGGCCGGGGTGTTGGCGGCCTGCGCGGCCGAGACGCCTGTGCCGACCAGCAGGAGGGCGAGAGCCGCGGCAGCCGCGGCCTTCAGGGTCGTAGAGCGGAACATCTCTGTGTACCTTTCCGTGGTCTCGATCAGCCCTGGGCGTACGCCGAGAGGGGGGTGGTCGAGGAGGGGGCGAGGAAGCCGAACTTGCGCTTCACCGAGCCGGGAGCCAGCGGCGAGTTGCCGAAGTTGGTCAGGCTGGTCAGCGAGGAGGAGTTGACGAGGTTCGCCAGGACCGCGTCGTACGCGGGCGAGCCGGTGTAGGTGAACGTCGACTGCACGCGAGCGCGCTCGACGATCAGGTAGGTGTCACGTCCGAAGGTGGTGTTGGAGTAGTAGCTCGCGTTGGGGACGAGGGAGGGAGCCGTGCCCGTGAAAGCGCTGGCACCGGCGACGGGCGAGCCCAGCTGCACGGTCGAGGCGACGGCGACGGTGTTGACCCCCGCCACGTTGTTGGCCTGGGCGATCCAGCTGGCAGCCGAGAACGGGATGATCTCGCCGTCACCGAGCACGGTGGCGTCGTTCTCGGGCACCGTGGTGTTCGAGGCGTCTGCCACACCCGAGGGGGTGGTCACACCGAGGGCGTTGAGGAAGAAGCCGCGCGTGCCCGAGGACGTCTGGGGAAGGCGGGGCTTGATCGTGACGCCGTCGATGGAGGTGATGGTCCCCTCGTAGATGCCCTTCAGCTGCGCGGGGGTCAGCGTGGCCCATGCCGCGGTGCCGCCCTTGTATGCGTAGGCGACCGCATCGCGAGCGAAGGGGACGTACAGCAGACGGCCGTCGGCGTTGGCGTTGGTGCCGGGCCCGCCCGAGCTGCGGGCGATGTCGACCTGACCGGCGATGCTGCGCGCCGGGGTGATGTTGCCGTTGATCGACCAGTTCGCGCCGTCGATCGAGCGACGCAGGGCGTCGCGGCCGGCGCCCGAGCCGTTCGGACGGGCGAAGAAGGGGCCGTTCGACTTGGCCTGGATGGCCGCCGAGCCGAAGGCGTCGAAGTTGCCGATCGACTTGCCGTCGGCGAGCACACGGACGTAGGAGCCGGAGGCACTGGTGCCGTTGGTGAGCGCGTTCATCGCGTCCTGGAGGGTGTCGGAGCCGACAGCGACGTAGCTGTTCGACACCGGCTCGGCCGAAGCGGTCGAGGCGAAGCCCGCTCCCGCCAGCAGAAGGCCGACTGCCGCGCCGATGGCGGCGATCTTCTTGATCTTCACGAGATACCAATCTGGAAAAGGTGGATGGTGTGATTTCTGGTGATGCGCGGAAGGGAAGAGCGGCTCGCGTCAGCCGAGGCGACGCGGAAGACGAGGGATGAGGAACACGACGCCGGCGGCGAGCACGCCCGCGAGCAGGCTGGCCGGCAAGACCGCCGGCAGCCCGCCCACACCCGGATCCACGGGGGTCTGAGCCCCGGCGAGGGCACCGGCGACGGCTCCGGATGCCACGGGGTCGCCCGACGCCGCGGAACCCGCTGCCGCGGCAGCCGGCGCTGCAGCGACGCTCCCCGAGGCGCCGGGCATGGTCCCGGAGGCGAGGGGGGCAGCGGCCGCGGGGGCCTTCGTCGGCGACGGAGCGGTGGAACGGATGAGACCGGACTGGATCACGTTCGCGGCGACGACGGCCTGCTGGTGCCACGCCTCGGAGATCGGCGCGTACCCCACCGGGAGCTGACCGAGATCGACGCCGGGCTGCTGACCGTAACCGGCCGCGTAGCGGATGAATGCGGCGTAGCTGGCGCGAGCCTTGGCATCCGTCATGTAGGGGTTGGTCGCGGCATAGATGGGCAGGGTGAGCGGGTAGGCGGCGGTGGCGGAGCGGGCCGCGTCGGAGGTGAAGTCGAAGCCGACGGTCTGCGTCTGCGCCGTCGTAGAGGTCATCGCCGCGGCGGCGGCGCTCATCGCGTCGTTGGAGAGCCCCACGAAGGCCCCTGCCGGGTTCTTCAGCTCGGCTGAGACGATCTGATACTTCTCGGAGGCCGCGCTGTCCGTGAGGCCGATGACAGCTTGAGTGCCCTGGAGACTGCGGGGCGTCTTGACGTAGCGAGGCGGGTTGGCCAGCGGATCCCATGACCCGGCGACCTGCGCGTCGCCGCGAAGCGTGAGGTAACCGGATGTATCGAGGTCGTTCGTGAAAGGTCGCCATCCGATCACGTTGAGTTCGCCCGCGCCGCCCTTGACGGCCTCCCGCTTCGTCGGGTCGGCCTTGGGGAACGTGTCCGTGGGCAATGAGAGAGCACCGTTGGGGTTCACCTGGGGGTTGGTGGAGCTGTACTTGTTGACGCGCGTCCCCCAGGGGTCGGCCTCGCCGTCGAGGAAGGCCCGGGCCTCGGGGTCCGCCAGCACGTAGCTCCACAGGGTGTGCGCGACATCGGATCGCCCCTGCGTCACCAGCATGTCGGAGACGCCGACGCCGGCGATGGCCTGCTCCTTCCACTCCGCATCGTTGATGGCGAGGAAATCCGGATCGAACAGCAGATTGCGAGGGTTGCTCCCCAGGTGCCGACGATCGGTCTCGGTGGGAAGGGCGTCGATGTACGAGGAGGTCAGGAGCTTCGCGATCAACCGCGGAGTGAGCTTCATCGAGGTGAACGGGAGGCCGGCCCTGCTCCGTGCGACCTCGTCGGTGCTCCCGGGGTTCGGGAACCGGTCGATGGCGAAGGCGATCGTGATGGCGGAGAGGCCCACCGGCGCGTAGATGAGGTCGTCTGCGGAATCGCCGGCGTAGGGGCGCGAGGTCAGGGCGAGGGGTGCGGAGGTCGTGGCGGCATTGGCCGCTGCCACGGCATCGGCCTCGTTGCTGGTGATCATGTTGTAGATGTCGCCGCCGTTCGCGCACAGCGACGGCTGCCACGACGAGATGGCCGAGGCGAGCAGCTCGCTGCCGACGACCTGTCGTTCGGCGGCACCGATGGCGCAACTGCTGCCGAGCGGGCGGAAGTCGAGGCGCACGGCGACGTGGTGCTTCCAGCTGTCCCAGAACAGTCCGGGCTGCGTGATGGACGGCGAGCCGTTGTCGTGCGTGCCCCGCGGGATGATCACGAGCCAGCACGACTGTCCGCGCGCGGTTCCGTCGGTCGCTTCAACCCGACGCCCGCAGCCGAGACCGCGGGACTGCACGGCCGTCTGCACCTCGAACTTCGCGCTGCCGGTGCCGTTGGACCCGGAGCCAGCCCAGGAGACCTCGTTCGAGGTGTACTGCGAGAAGAAGGGGTTCTGGTTCACGTCGACGCGGTCACCGTCGACGTATTTTCCGTCGGCGATGCGCTGGACCATCTCGTGCTCGCCGTTGCGCAGAGTGGATGAGCGGAAGGGAATCGCCGTCTCGCTGGGCTCGCTGACGCCCTTGCCCAGGACGGTGTAGGGCAGGTCCTGCTTCGGGATCGAATACTCCCAGTCCGGCGAGCCCACTCTCCCGCCGCCGAAGGTGCCGCTCGCGCCGTACTGGCACGTCGTGCGATCGGGGCGACCGGGGTCGTCGGGGTCATCGCCCCAGCACTGCATGATCTGCAGGAAGTTCTCGCCACCGGTCTGCTGACTCGGCGGGGTCGAGCGCGCGGCGTTCTTCCACGACACCTCGATGCCCTGGGCGCCGAGCCCGCGCGTCTGAGACACCGACACTTCGAGGTCGGGGAACGGCGCATTCGCGGCATCCGGGTCGTAGGACGCGGCCGAGACCGTCGCCGCGCCGAGGTCGGCGCCGTCGGCGGCCGAGGCGGAAGGAGCCGCGAGAGCTCCGCCGGACATCGCGGCGAAGACCACTCCGGACACGACCACGCCGGCGACGACCGAGGCGAGAACTCGGCGGAGGCGGTGGTGGGGTGCTGACAAGCGCACGGGATTCCCCTGATTCTTCATCGACAGGGCCTGTCGACGGGTCGAAGTTATGGGCGGGTTATGACGGACGGATGAACAAGCTCACAACGAGGTCTCGCGCTCGCGTTGCGGAGAGACGTTTCTGCGAAAGACCCGGTCGACGGCAAATTCAGGCACGCCGAAGCCGCGTCCGACCGCGTCGGACGCGAGGCGAGTGGCGCGTCAGCGGCCGTTGGGGCGACGGGAGCGACGCAGCAGCAGAGGCGGCACACCGATGGCGGCGAGCAGCAGCACGGCCGCGGCAGCCATCATCACCGCGGGGGCTCCCGGCACCGGATCGGGGATCGAGAAGGGAGCGGATGCCGCTGCCCGCCCACCCCCGGCGGCACCGGACAGGAGGTTGCCGTTGGCGTCGTAGACCGCCTCCGCGGCCGTGGATGCGGCGGCCGGGTCGGTCGCGGCGGTCGCCCCCGCGGCTGCGGTGCCCGTGGTCGCGGCGCCGGCAGCGGCTCCCCCGTCACCGGACCCGGTGACGTCGGTGCTCGTGCCGGCGGCACCCGCCGTCCCGGTCACGCACTGGCTGGGCCCCTGCTTGTCGCAGTCGGCCGGTTGCGGGGCGGTCTGCGCCAGGCGGTTGTTGTCCAGGGAGTCCCCCGGCTGGAAGGTCGGGTTGTTGCACGCGTTGATGTCGACGGTCGAGCCTTGGGCGCCGGGAATCCGCTTGATCTGCTCGGCACCCGCTTGAACGAGGTTCATCGGGAGCGGCGAATAGCCCAGCTGCTCCGCCTGCTGCTGCCCCTCGCAGAGGACGTATTTGGCGAAGGCACCCAGCGTGCGCCCCTTGTCGGCGTTGAACGTCCCGCCCTCCTGGGTCGGCACGATCATGTACGAGTAGCTCGAGAGCGGGTACGTGCGAGGGTCGCCGTTGTTGTAGACCCCATCGAGGATCTGGGTCAGGTAGTCGGCTGACGAGGCGTTCGTGTTGATCTGCGCCTTGAGCATCGCGACCGCCACCGACGAGGCGGTCGGTTCGATGTAATAGCCGGCGGCATTGAGCACCTTCGCCACCGGGAACCCTGACTTCAGTGCGTACGAGTACTCGACGTAGGTGATGGCACCCTCGCCGTAGTTCTGTCCCACATAGGCGGAGACGCCGAGCGAACCGTTCTGCAGGGTGGCCCCCACGTCGTCGGGGAACTGCGACGTCATCCCCGTCGTCCAGATATCGGGGTGCTGCTTCGACATCCACATCGTGAACTGCGCGGTCGAACCCGATCCGTCGGAACGCGCGATGCGCTGGATGGGGCGGTCGGGCATCGCGAGCCCCGGGTTGTCGGCCTGGATGGCGGGATCGTTCCAGTTGGTGATCTTGCCCGCGAAGATCTTCGTCACGGTGGCCCCCGCGAGGCGCAGGTTCGTCACCTGCTTGCCGCCGATCTTCAGGTTGTACATGAACGAGGTGCCGCCGGCGACGATGGGCATGTACGCGTAGCCCCCGACGGGAGGCTTCTCGGGCTGCGCCCCCTTCTCGGTCGGCTGCAGCTGGAACGGGATCTCGCTGATGGCGAAATCGACGCTGCGGTTGATGAAGTCGGTGCGACCGGCCGTGGAGCCGAGGCCCCGGTAGTTGACGGTCATCGTGTAGTTGGACTGCACGTTTCGCCGCCACTGGTCGAGGGCGTTCTGCGACCAGGTCGACCCGGAGCCGGAGATGTCGGCGTAGGCAGCGTCCGCGGCGGTGGCCGCGGGGGTGACGCCACCGGCGCCGACCACCCCCGCGACGAGGGCGGCGACGAGGGCGGTCGCGGCGAGTCGGAAGCGGCGGGGGATCACGGAGTCTCCTCGGAGGGGTGGGAAGTGTCGGCGGCGACCCGCTCGGCGGCGAGCGCTTCGCTGGCCGTCAAGGTCGCGGGAACGAGGACAGCACTCGCGGCGGCCGCCGACAGAGCGGCGCGACGCTCGATACGTGCGAGATCGCCCCGTGACGCCGCGGCGCGGGCGCGGCGTCGGCGCGGGCTCAACTGACCCGCGCCTTTTCCGCCGATGGCGCGAGCGACGATGAACAGGACGAGCACGAGCGCGATGAGGGTCGCGGCCGCCCCGAATCCTCGGGCGATCATCGACGGCTCGGGAGATTTGACCATGTCGAACACCTGGAGCGGCAGCGAGATCATCGGCCCGTGGAAGGGGTTCGTGTTCATGACGGCCGTCACACCCGAGGTCAGAAGGACCGGCGAGGTCTCGCCGACACCGCGTGCCGTGCCCAGGATCACCGCGGTCGCGAGCCCCGAACGGGACGTCGGCAGCACGACCGTCCACACCGTCCGCCATCGCGATGCGCCGAGCGCATAGGACGCCTCGCGCAGGTTCCCCGGCACGAGCCGGAGGACGACGTCGGAGGCGCGGATGATGATCGGCAGCATCATCACGGTGATCGCGAGCGACGCCGCGAACCCCGAGCGCTCCTGGGTCACCAGGGTGATGACGGCGGCGTAGATGAAGAGGCCGGCGACGATCGAGGGCAGCGCGGTCATGGCATCCGAGATGGTCCGGACGAAGCGGGCGAACCGCCCGCCGATCTCGTTCATGAAGACCGCGGTCGCAATGCCCAGCGGTACGGCGATGGCCAGGGCGATCGAGATCTGGATCAGGGTGCCGACGATGGCATGGGCGATGCCGCCCGTGTCGAGCGGGTCGAGCGGACCCGCGAATTTCATCGTCTCGATGAAGAAGGTGAGGTGGGTGACCGCGTCGAAACCACGCAGCAGCGTGAAGACGACCACGAACACCAGAGCGGCCAGCAACAGGCCACCGGCACTGTAGAGCAGGGCGGTCATGACGCGGTCGACCACATCGAGCCGGTCGGAGCGCAGAACGATGAGCAATGCGTAGATCGCCAAGAACGACGCGTAGGCCACCACAGCCCACCCGATCACCCCGGTCATCGGCGTGAGCCACCCGAACAGCAGGGTCGCCACCGCGAGGGAGGCGCAGACCGCGCCGATCAGGTCGAAACGCTGCTCGGCCGGGATGCCGCGCACGCGCCGGCGCGGCCCCGGAGCCTCGGCGCCCGGGTCGGGCAGCACGGTCCGTCCGCGACGGGGGGCCGGGGGCGTTCCGGGTACCTCGACGAGGCGCGTGACGTCGTCTCCGACCGGTGGCGGAGCCAGGGTGGCATCCGGGGTCATGTCATCCCTCGCTCTGGGCGCCGGAGCGCGATCGGGCCACGACGGAGGACGCGGTGAAGTTGATGACGAGGGTGATGACGAACAGCGTCAGCCCGGCCGCCATCAGGGCCGACAGACCGAACTGACTCGATTCGCCGTAGCGGAGGGCGATGAGCGCGGAGATGGAGTTCGACCCCTTGCTGAGGACCTCGACGTTGATCGTGAAGATCGGCGAGATGATCATGTAGACGGCGATCGTCTCCCCCAGCGCCCTGCCCAACCCGAGCATCGTCCCGCCGATGATTCCACCCCGACCGAACGGCAGAACGACGGTGCGGATCATGCCCCATCGGGTCGATCCGAGGGCCAGCGCCCCCTCGCGTTCTCCGATCGGCGCCTGCGAGAAGGCCTCGCGCATCACCGAGGTCTGGGTCGGTGCCACCATCAGCGCCACGACGATGCCGGCGATGAAGGCCGAGGAGGTGAACGCCCCCGCCGAGGTGATGCGTGCACCATCGGGATCGGTCACGGCGAGGACGGGAACCCACGCGAAGTAGTAGGAGATCCACTGGGCGACGGGGATGACCGCCGCCTGGAGGAAGAACACCCCCCAGAGCCCGTAGACCACGCTCGGCACCGCGGCCATGAGATCGACCAGTGTGACCAGGGCCGACCGGAGGCGGGGAGGAGCGACCTCCGAGATGAGCAGCGCCGTCCCCACGGCGAGGGGAACAGAGAACGCCATCGCCACCAGTGCGATCGAGACGGTGCCGAACAGCACGGCGACGATGCCGAAATCCCCGGCCTCCGGGTTCCACTCCTGCGTCCAGAAGAACGACGGGCCCGCGACGCTCAGCGCTTCGCCGCTGCGGAGGGTGAGGAACACTCCGACCGCCAGCATGATCGCGACGGTGATTCCGCCCGCGGCGTAGGACGTGGCGCGGAAGACGGCATCTCCGCGTGAGGGCCGCGCGCGCAGCTCGCGGGGCGCGACCGGCTGCTTCTCCTCGGCAGACGGTGCTTCAGCGGGGCGCAGGAGCTCGGTGAGCGCGTCCGGGCCGACGGCGGTCATCGCGTCACGCTCCGGGGCGCGCACACGACGGCGCGCAGAGATGGTCTCATCGGGCTTCCTGAGAACACGGACCGGCGGCGGGTTCCAGCCGGATCCTCGACAGCGTGGGGGCCGAACATGAACAACCGACCACGTTCCGGGGAAGGAGCCTTGGCCGAGACGTGAGCGGGCCACGAGCGCTTCATGACGACGGCTCCGGAGTCGGTGTCGAGGTCGGGGCGCGCGTCGTCCCGGTCGGCGACGGCAGCGGTGTCGGGGTGGCGGCTCCCGTCGACAGTGTCAGGGTCACCGGCGTCCCGAGCGGCGATCGGGAGCCGGCCGCGGGGTCGACATCGATGACGCCACCCGCGGGCACGATGCTCGAGGTCGCGTGCCGCAGGACGATCGCGAAGCCCGCGGACGCCACCGAGTACTGAGCACGATCCGCCGTCGCGCCTCGCACGTCGGGCACCGTGTTGAAGCCGCTCGCCACGACCAGTGTGATCGGACCACCGGATACCGAGACCTCGCCCGGCGCGGGATCCGTCGCCGTCACCGTGCCCACGGCATCCGTTCCATCCGACGAACCCGTCTTCTCTGCGACGCGGAGACCGGCGGCCGCGAGGAGGGCGCGGGCGTCTTCCTCCTGCCGGCCCACCACCGTGGGAACGGTGACACTCCGCGGGACCGGAGTCTCGGCAGCTCGAGCGGCAGGGGGTGAGGGCGACGCCGATGAGACGGAGGGCGAGGCGGCGGCGGAAGAGGAGGCGTGTGGCCGCTCCTGCGCTTCGACCGGGGCCGCGCGAGGGACGAGGGCGAAGACCAGGATGCCCACGAGCACGGCGGCGGTCGAGAGCAGGATCCACATCAGGGACGACGCCCCGGAGCGCGGGCCGACAGTCTCGGCCGCAGACCGGGCCACCGGGGACGGGAGAAGTCGGGTGGCCGGCGCCGGCACCCCGGACGGTGCGACGGCCATCGAAGCCGCGACGCCGCGTGGGGAGGAGAGGGCCGCGGCGGAGAGGGCCGATCGCATCGCCGGCGCCGAGGCGAAGCGATCGCCGGGCTCCTTCATCAGCGCTCGGACGACGAATCGATCGAGCTCGACGGGAACGCCGCGTGCGCGGACGGAAACGGTGGGCGGAAGGGCCATCAGGTGTGCCCGGACCGTCTCGTCGATGCTCGCTCGCACGAACGGCGGTTCCCCGACGAGGGCCAGGTACAGAAGAGCCCCGACCTGGTAGATGTCGCCCGCGACTCCCACCGCGTCTCCGCGGAGGTGCTCCGGAGAGGCGTACGCGGGGTTACCGACGATCCCCTCGGCCGCGGCTGTCACGCCGCTCAGCAGGACGTCTCCGGCCCGTGCGGATCGGCCCGGCCTGTCCGCCACACCGAGATCGATGAGAGTGACGGCGGTGACGTCGCCGCCGGCCTCGCGTTGGACGAGCACATTGGATGCCGACACGTCACGGTGGACGTAGCCCGCCGCGTGGACCGCCTCGAGGGCACCCAGAACGCGGTCGACGACGGCGAGAGCCGCCGCCGGAGGCAGCGGCCCCCGCGTGCGGACGAGCTCGGCGAGGGTGACGCCCGGGGCGAACATCCAGGCCGTCCACACTCGGAGATCGCCGTCGTCGCCCATCGCGACGACCCGGGCCACGGACGGGTGCGAGATAGACCGGGCGATCGACGCCTCGCGGAAGAAGGCGGCTCGCACCGTGGGCGTCACGTCGAGATGGGGGTGCAGGACCTTCACGGCGACCACTCCGCCCTCGACCGTATCGAGAGCCTCGTACACCGAGGCGGTGGCGCCCGAGCCCAGCAGAGATCGGATCCGGAATCGCCCGCCGATCAGATCAGGAAGCTGCGGACCGGTCACGGGCACGCCGTCCCGGCCGCCGACGCGGGTGTCGCCATCGGTCGCTCAGCCAAGGAGGGGGACTTCTTCGCGCACCTGACGGTAACGGCGCCCGGAACGCGTGCCGATGTTCACGACACGAGCGATGTGGGCGCGACCCAGGTGATCACGCGCCGCGCGCGCCGCTGCGGCGGCCTCACCCGGCGACTCGTACCAGCGGGAGCTGATGAGCACGGGCAGACCGCCGAGTCGGAGGGCCCAGGCGTGCCGGGTGGGCACGTCGCCGCGCACGGTGGTCGGCGACAGCTCGCCCGCCCGGGCGCTCAACACCTCGGCATCGGCCCAGGCGTCGTCCGGGGCGGGGTACAGCCACGTCCCCCGACCGAGCTCGCGGTTGTTCGTGGCGAGCAGTCTCCACACGCCGTACATGCCGCCGCGTGCGACCGGCCCGCTCGCGCGGGGGGCGACGACGCCCTGACCGGTTTCCGCGGGCAGGATGCGGGCCCGGAAAGAGAGCCACGACGCCAGCATCGGGTCGTCGGTGGATCGGAACGTGTCGAAGACGACGCGCGCCTGCGCGCTCGATCGCGCGGAGAGCTGTTCGCTCACGAGGGGTCCCCTGTCTCGCGGATTCGCACCGGCCCTTCGGGTCGACCGGTGCTTCTCCGCTCAGAAGAACGTCCTCCCCCGGCATGGCCGCGGCACGATCAACGGGTGAACGAGCGGTTCACCAGCCCTCAACGATTCGTCACGAACTCATAAGGTGCGTTCACCCGCCGGTTCATACGACCTGCTGGTCGGGAAGGCGGGGGCCGTCAGGGTGACGAGGTCGTCCGCGCCGACGCGGCGAGCCGGTTCAGCTCGCTGAGTACGCCGGGTCGCAGCATGAGTCGGGGCAGGTCGAAGGACTGCGAGCAGCGCGATGGATCGGATCACCACGTGCGGCGAGTCGGGTCAGAGCGTGCGACGACCCTCGAAGGCGCGGCCCAGGGTCACTTCGTCGGCGTATTCCAAGTCGCCGCCGACAGGCAGACCGGATGCCAAACGCGTCACACGGATCTCGAGGGTGTGCATGAGCCGGCTGAGGTAGGTCGCGGTCGCCTCGCCCTCGAGGTTCGGATTCGTCGCGAGGATGACCTCTTGCACGGTGCCGTCGGCGAGGCGCTGCATGAGTTGGGTCACGCGAAGGTCGTCGGGACCGATGCCCGCGATGGGGCTGATGGCTCCGCCGAGCACGTGATACAGGCCGCGGAACTCGCGCGTGCGCTCGATCGCCGAGACGTCCTTGGCGTCCTCGACCACGCAGATGAGGGTGGCGTTACGACGCGGATCACGGCAGATCGAGCAGCGGTCCTGCTCGGAGACGTTGCCGCAGATCTCGCAGAACTTCACCTTGTCGCGGATCTCGCCGAGCAGCGTCGACAGACGCGACACGTCGAACGATGGCGACTGCAGGATGTGGAACGCGATGCGCTGAGCGGATTTCGGACCGATGCCCGGAAGGCGCCCGAATTCGTCGATCAGGTCTTGGACGATGCCGTCGTACATCAGGTGAACCTCGTCGGGGGTTCGTAGGGTTCATCGCGCACGTAGTTCGCGCCGAGCATCTGGCGCACCACGGCTTCGCCGTAGCGCTGAACTCCCCCGCTGAGCGGCGCCATACGCGGAACGACGACCGGCGGCAGCGGGACCTCGGACTCGTCGACCGGCGGGATCACGTCATCGTCGTCGGCCTCGTCGGGCGCGGGCACCGAGGGGGTGACCTCGCGCGGCGGGAGGACGACACCCTCGTGCACCCCGGAGGGGGCGACCGCGATCGCTTCGTCGGGTTCGTCGTCGACCGCGAGCGCCGTCGACGGAGCCGCTGCGGCGCGCGTCGTGGCCGGAGCAGAACCATCGGATGCCGGAATGGGAGCGACGGCCCACTCGGTCACCGAAGACGAGTATGGAGCCGAACTCTGCGGAGAGCGCGGCGCGGGGGCGGGAGGGCCGGACGCCGGACCGCTCGCGGGGCCGGAAGGACCACGCGACGCGCCCCCGGGACCGGAACCTCCGGGGCCGTCCCCCTCCAGGCGGGCGAGGTACTTGACCCGGACGCCGAGGACCGCCTGGATGGCGTGGCGCAGGTCTTCGCTCGGGCCGCCCTCGGGGGTGCGTGTCTTGAAGGCGGTGAGATCGCTGCCCGTGCGGAACGCCAGGGTGAGGACGTCGCCCTCGAAGGCGGCGACGGCCGCCGTCGAGACGACGAGCCACGACGAGCGACTCGCGACCTCGAGCTGACCGAGAACCTCGGGCCACGCGTCGCGGACGTGCCCGAGCTCGATCGGACCGACCGGAGTGGCCGGCGGTGTGGGCGCAATCGGGTCGAGCGGTGACGCGTCTTCGGTGTCGTCGGACGGCGCGTTCGAGATCGGCGCCGGGACGGGTCGCTGTTCGATCGGCTCCGACGCGGACGACACGGCAGCCTCGCGGGGCGGGGTCGCTTCCCGGGGCGGGGTCGCTTCCCGGGGCGGGGTCGCTTCCCGGGGCGGGGTCGCTTCGCGGGGCGGGGTCGCCGCCGCCCGGTCGGTCGGCGCCGGGTCGCTCTCGGGCTCGGGAGACGCGGTCTGCGGGGTGGGAGCCGTATCGAACGGATGGGCATCGTCCGTCGTTTCTGCACGGCCCGCACCTGCCGACGCGGCGGGGAGGGAAGGTGCTTCCGCTGTCGCGCGAGTGTCGCCCTGCGAGCGTGGGTCGGCGAGCGCCGTCGCCTCAGCCGCGCCGCGGTCGGTGCGCGCAGGCGACACGGGCGGAGAGGGCTCGTCGTCGTCGAAGGGCGGCGGAGCGTCGTCGTCGGTGAACGGCGGCGGGACGTCGTCGTCGCTCGGCGCGGAAGAGGTCGACTCGGTGTCGGTGGGCCGCGCCGGAGCGGCCTCGGAGCCGTGCGGCGAGGTTGCGGCGGACGATGCGGAACCGGGTGAGGCGACACCGGACGACGCCACCGCCGGAGAACTCGTGGGAGAAGAGCCCGGCCCGGGCGAGGCGATCGCGCCGGGAGATGCCACGGTCGGCGCGGCGACGCCGGGCGCAGCGACCGTCGGCGCAGCGACCGTCGGCGCAGCCACGGGCGAAGCCCCGGAAGGAGCCCCGGAAGGAGACCCGGAGGGTGAGGGACCCGCGGGAGCGACGCCCGCCGGAGACACGGTTGCGGGGGCGGCAACCCGCGACCTGCCCGGGCTCGCGACCGCCGGCGTCGTTCCAGGGGCGGCGATGTCCGCCGCGGGAGATGCCGGGCGTCCCGTCGCCGGAACCGGTGCAGGAGCGCCTGGGCCGCCGCGCGCCGCATCGAGATCGTGCGCCATCGCGGGTGACGTGCCCTGGGCGATACCGGCGTGGGTGAGCACGCGGGCGACGAGGAGTTCGAGCTGCAGGCGCGGGGACGTGGCCCCGGTCATCTCGTCGAGAGCCGCGACCACCAGGTCGGCCGTGCGCGACAGCCGCGCAGCGCCGAATGCCGTCGCCTGACGCGACATTCGATCGAACTCGTCGTCGGGGATGCCCCGCAGGATCGCTGAAGCACCGGCACCGGTCGCCGCCACGACGATGAGGTCGCGAAGCCGCTCGAGCAGGTCGTCGACGAAGCGGCGCGGGTCTTGACCGGTCTGCACGACGCGGTCGACGGCGGCGAAGGCTCCCCCGCCGTCGTTCGCGGCGAAGGCGTCGACGACCTCGTCGAGCAGCTCGGAGTGGGTGTACCCGAGCAGCGCGACCGCGCGCTCGTACCGCACGAGGACGTGCCCCTCGGCATCGGCGTCGGAGCCGGCGATGAGCTGGTCGAGCAGCGAGAGCGTGTCGCGGGGCGAGCCACCCCCGGCGCGAACGACGAGCGGCAGGACGCCGGCCTCGACACCCACGCCCTCGCTCTCGCAGAGCTCTTGAACGTACTCGAGCATCGCCGCGGGCGGAACGAGTCGGAAGGGGTAGTGGTGCGTGCGCGAGCGGATCGTGCCGAGCACCTTCTCGGGCTCGGTGGTCGCGAAGATGAACTTCACGTGCGCGGGAGGCTCTTCGACGAGCTTGAGCAGGGCGTTGAAGCCCTGCTGGGTCACCATGTGCGCCTCGTCGAGGATGAAGATCTTGAAGCGGTCACGGGCGGGGGCGAAGATCGCGCGCTCGCGCAGGTCACGGGCGTCGTCGACACCGTTGTGGCTCGCCGCGTCGATCTCGACCACGTCGAGCGATCCGCCGCCGCCGCGACCGAGTTCGACACAGCTGTCGCACGTGCCGCACGGGGTGTCGGTGGGGCCGGCGGCGCAGTTGAGGCAGCGCGCGAGAATACGGGCTGACGTGGTCTTTCCGCAGCCGCGCGGACCCGAGAACAGATACGCGTGACCGACGCGGTCGCTGCGCAGGGCGGTCATGAGCGGCTCGGTCACCTGCGACTGCCCGATCATCTCGCCGAACGCCTCGGGGCGGTATCGGCGGTACAGGGCTGTCGTCACCCCACCAGCCTACGGCGTCCCTCCGACATCGCCTCCGCCGTCCTCGTCATCGACACCTCGCGCGCGCGGATCGACCCCCGCGACCCCGACGATGGACCGCCGAGCCACGAGGAGCGGAGGAGAATGCGGCTACGGAGGACTCGACCGGCTCGCGGCATCCTCCCCTCCCCGTTTCTCCTCCCGTGCGTCGAGAAGAGCGGTACGGGAAGACGGACCTCCCGTCGCCCCCGGGCGAGGACACCGCGCCACGAGCCCCGGCACCCTCACCGACCCCGGTGTCCCCCGGCATCCACCCGACGCGCGGCATCCACCCGACGCCCGGCATCCACCCGACGCGCGGTATCCACCCGGAAACGCCGAACGCGGCGACACCACGGAGGATGCCGCCGCGTTCGAAGGGATCAGAAACCGCCGTCGAGCCCGACCGCGATCGGACCGTCGTCGTCGCTCACGATCGGGATCGCCGTCGTGACGATCGGCACCGACGCCGACAGCAGCGTTCCGTCCTCGCGTACCGACCCCTCGAGCTGGCGGATCGACGGCCGCCCCGGTCGTACCGGGCCCTGCCCGTGCAGCGCGACGCGCACGATCTCGCCGGGAGCCACGGTGTAATCCACCCCGCGCACGGCGAAGGTGACGGGCGCGCCCTCTCCTCCGGCGCGCAGTGTCAGCGCGGTCTCGGTGAGCGTGACGTCGAGGCGCGTGCCGTGCCAGTGCAGCACGTACGACAGTTCGGGCCAGTCCGCGGGCAGGCGCGGGTCGAAGGTGAGCAGACCGAAGTGATCGCGCATGCCTCCGAAGCCGCTGACGAGCGCGGTCCACACCCCGCCGGCCGACGCCACGTGCACACCGTCCGAGGCATTGTGGTGCAGGTCGCCGAGATCCACGAACGCGGCCTGACGGAAGTACTCGAGCGCGAGGTCCTGGTAGCCCACCTCGGCCGCCAGGATCGACTGCACGACCGCCGACAGCGTCGAGTCGCCCGTGGTCAGCGGGTCGTAGTACTCGAAGTCCGCGAGCTTCTCGGCATCCGTGAAGTGATTCCCCTGCAGGAACAGGGCGAGCACCACATCGGCCTGCTTGAGCACCTGGTAGCGGTAGATCACCAGCGGGTGGAAGTGCAGCAGCAGTGGACGCTGGTCGGGCGGGGTGTTCTCGAGGTCCCAGATCTCGCGCTCGAGGAAGACGGCGTCCTGGGGATGGATGCCGAGGGCCTCGCTGAACGGGATGTGCATGGCCTCGGCCGCCTTGTCCCAGCGCTCGGGCTCGGAGGGATCGAGGTTCATGCGGTCGGCCATCTGGGCGTAGGCCTCGGGGTTGTTCTCGGCGAGATCCCGGACGGTCCGCGCCGCGAAGCGCAGGTTGAAGCGCGCCATGACGTTGGTGAAGAGGTTGTCGTTGACGACGGTGGTGTACTCGTCGGGTCCGGTCACGCCGTGGATGTGGAAGGAGTCGTGCTCGCCCTCATCGACCGCGTCGCTCGAGCGCCAGAACCCCAGCGTCGACCACAGGCGGGCGGTGTCGACGGCGATGTCGACGCCCTCGCGGGCGAGGAACTCCTCGTCCCCGGTCGCGCGGACATATTTGGCCAGCGCGAAGGCGACGTCGGCATTGATGTGGTACTGAGCGGTGCCGGCGGCGTAGTACGCCGATGCCTCTTCGCCGTTGATCGTGCGCCAGGGGAACAGGGCTCCCGCCTCGTTGAGCTGGTGCGCGCGCTTTCGGGCCGCGGGGAGCATGAGGTAGCGCATGCGCAGGGCGTTCCGGGCCCAGAGCGGCGAGGTGTACGCGAGGAACGGGAGGACGTAGACCTCAGTGTCCCAGAAGTAATGGCCGCTGTATCCGGAACCCGTGACGCCCTTGGCGGGGACCCCCTGCCCATCGGCCCGGGCCGCGGCCTGCGCCAGCTGGAACAGACACCAGCGCGTGGCCTGCTGCAGGTCGCCGTGGCCCCCGATACGCACGTCGGAGCGGTCCCAGAAGTCGGCGTACCAGGCGATCTGCTTTTCGACGAGCCCGTCGATCCCCGTCTCGACGGCACGGTCGATCGTGCGGCGGCAGCGGTCGAGGAGCTCGCCCGTGGGGACACCTCGCGAGGTGTGATAGCTCACGAGCTTGGTGATGGTCGTGGGCACGCCGGCCTTCGCGTGCACGCGATAGACGTTCTTGGCGATGTCGGGCTCGATGAGCTGACGCGAGGTGTACTCGTTCTCGGTCTCGACGAGGTGATCGGCGATGACGGCGAGCGTCATGTTCGATTCGCTGACCTCGTAGCTCAGCGCCGAGCGGTTGCCGTCCTGCCAGTACTCGCGCGGCTGCAGCACCCGGTCGCTGAGTCTCTCGGTCTTGCGCGGGTCGAAACCGGACTGCTTGGATGCCATGGGCGAGCCGCCGTAGATCCCCTCGCCGTCCTGGCGGTTCAGCAGCTGGTTGCTCACGGTGACCGGGGCGTCGGCATCGAGCACCGTCACGGTGAGACGGAGGACGGCGAGGTGCTTCTCGTCGAACGAGACGAAGCGCTCGTCCTCGATGCGGACGCGTTTGCCCGAGGGCGTGACCCACAGGAGATGGCGACGGAGGATCCCCTGGCGCATGTCGAGCACGCGCTCGTACTCGCGTACGTCGGCGACGTCGAGCGAAAGGGGCTCGTCGTCGACGTAGACGCGCATGACCTTGGCATCCGGGGCGTTGATGATCGTCTGGCCGACCTCGGCGAAGCCGTAGGCCTGCTCGGCGTGCCGGATGGGGAACGTCTCGTGGAAGCCGTTGATGAACGTGCCCTGCTCGAGCGCGAAGCGGCCCTCGATGGAGTTGCCGCGCAGGCCCAGGTAGCCGTTGCCGACGGCGAACAGGGTCTCGGTGACCCCCACGTCGTCGAGCGAGAACTCGGTCTCGACGAGGCGCCATTCGTCGACGGGGAAGCGATCGCGATCGATCATCGGGGCGTGCCTTCCGGTGGCAGGTTCGGGTCGGCGCGGGGCGGCCTCGGGCCGTTCGCGCGGGTGGTGCTCGGTCTCGCCCGTGGGGCGGGCGACGACGGGTGTCGCGGGTGGCGACGGCTCAGTCTACGAACGCGGCGAGGTCGTCGACGACCACGGTGGCCCCGGCGGCGCGGAGCGGGTCGGCGCCGACCCCGCGGTCGACGCCCACGACGACGCCATAGCCTGCGGCGACGGCGGAGCGCACGCCGCTCAGCGCGTCTTCGACGGCCACGGATCGCGCGGGGTCGACGCCCAGCAGACGTGCGGCCTCGGCGAACACGTCGGGAGCGGGCTTGGACGAGAGGTGGTCGCGCTCGGCGATCACGCCGTCCATCACGACGGGGAAGCGCTCGCGGATGCCGGCGGCGTCGAGGACCTCGACGGCGTTCTTCGAACTGGAGACCACCGCGATGGGGGTCCCCGCGGCCTGCAACACGTCGAGGAGGGCGACAGAACCGGGGTAGGGCGCGATGCCCTCGCTGCGGAGGATCCGCGAGAACACCTCGTTCTTGCGGTTGCCGACGCCGCAGACGGTGTCTTCGGACGGATCGTCGGAGGGTTCCCCCCACGGGACCTCGACGTCGCGGCTGCGCAGCAGGCTCGCCACCCCGTCGTAGCGCTTCTTGCCGTCGACGTACTCGAAGTAATCGCGATCGGTGTAGGCGGGCTCGATCTTCCATGCCGCGAACAGCTCGTCGAACATCGTCTTCCACGCCCGCATGTGCACCTCGGCGGTGGGGGTGAGCACCCCGTCGAGGTCGAAGAGGACCCCCTGGAAACCGGTGAGGTCGGGCAGGTCGGGGCTGTCGGTCACGGCTGGCTCCAGATCGGGGTGCGGTGGCGCGAACGCCCGGAGCGCCGCCCTTCCAGCGTAGTGGCGAGGGCGGGCGGAAGGCCTCAGCGGACTGTCGCCGACAGGGCGCGTCCGCCGATCCATACGGAGGACGGATGCCAGTCGGCATCCCACTGCACGAGATCCGCGAGCGATCCCTCGGCGAGGTGGCCGATGTCGGTGCGTCCGAGGGAGCGCGCGGCGTTCTCGGTGCAGGCCGACAGCACGGCGGCGGGGTCCAGTCCCGCGGCGATCATGCGACGGACGCCCTCGTCGAGGACGATGCCCGCACCGGCGATCGTGCCATCGCGGCGGCGGCCGAGTCCCCTCGCGTCGTTGGCCACGGGTTGTCCGCCGAAGTCGCACCACCGGTCGGCGCCGAGTCCCGCCGTGACGATGGCATCGGTGACCGCCACCGTGCGACGACCGGCCGAGGCGAGCACGAGCGAGACGATGCTCGGATCGAGGTGCTGGCCGTCGACGATGGTGCCGACGAAGAACCGATCGTCGGACAGCACCGCGCCGGGAACGCCCGGCTCGCGCGGCTTGAGGGGTCGCTGGGCGTTGAAGACGTGCGTGGTCATGGTCGCGCCCGCGTCTGCGGCGGCGTGCACCTGCGCGGCGGTGGCGTCGCTGTGGCCGACCGCCACGACATAGCCCTCTCCGCTCAAGCGGCGGACCGCGTCGAGCGCGCCGGGGAGTTCGGGCGCGAGCGTGATCGTGCGCAGGGCGTCTCGGGCGGCGGGGCGCGCCAGCAGGGTGTCGAGATGCGCGGGCTCGGGTGCGAGCATGCACGCGGCGCGATGGGCACCCTTGCGGGCGGGAGAGAGGAAGGGCCCCTCGAGATGGGCCCCGAGGATGCGCGCGACCGGCTCACCGGCGAACTCCGTGCGCGCGCGACCGACGCGTTCGAGAGCGCCGATCATGTCGGGCAGGGGCGCCGTGATGACGGTCGGCTCGACCCCCGTGACGCCGCGGGCCGCGAGACCCGCGAGAAGATTCCGCCAGCCCGCGTCGTCGGCCGCTGCCACATCGACGCCGAACGAGCCGTTGACCTGGAGATCCAGCATCCCCGCCGTGAGGACGCCGTCGACGATGTCGTGATCGACGTCCTCGCCCCCCGTCGCCGGACGGATGCGGGCGATCCGCCCCGCGGCGACATCGACGACGATCGGCCCCACGAACGAACCGCCCACGAGGGCGCGGGCGGCACGCAGGCGCATCACAGCCCCTGCCCCGCCGGCTTGCCGGCGTAGGTCGTGCGGTAGTACTCGGCGAAGGCGAGCTGGCTCGCGGCGTCGTCGTCCACCACCACCGTGGCGTGCGGATGCAGCTGCAGCACCGAGGCGGGCCACCGCGACGACAGCGGCCCCTCCACGGCTTCGCGCACGGCCTGCGCCTTGCCCCGCCCGAAGCCCAGCATGATCGCGTGACGGCTGTCGAGGATGGTCGCGAGCCCCTGCGTCAGGCAGTGGGTGGGCACCTGATCGATGTCGCCGTCGAAGAAGCGGGCGTTGTCCTGACGTGTGCGGGGCGTCAGAGTCTTCAGACGCGTCCGACTGGCCAGGCTCGACATGGGCATGTTGAAGGCGAGGTGCCCGTCGGAGCCGATGCCGAGGATCTGCAGATCGATTCCGCCCGCCGCGCGGATCCGCTGCTCGTACGCGGGACCGGCGTCGAGCGGCGCGACGTCGAGATCGCCCGGGCCGACGATCGCGTCGGCGGCGAAGTCGACGTGCTGCTCCAGCTCGCCGCGGATGAACTCGCGGTAGCGCTCCGGATGTCCGGCCGGAAGACCGACGTACTCGTCGAGCAGGAACGCCCGCGCTCGAGCGAAGCTCAGCCCTTCCTCGCGATGGCGGCGGATGAGTTCGCGGTACAGGGGCAGGGGCGTCGATCCCGTGGCGAAACCGAGCACCGCCGAAGGGGTGTCGCGCAGGAGCACCGAGTAGGCATCGGCGGCCACGCGAGCGGCCTCCTCGGGGGTGGAGACGACGACGACCTCCATCACAGCCCCCCTCTCGCTCGGGCGCCGAGGAATCGGCATCCGCTCTGCATCACAGCACCTCGAGGATGTCGTTCTTGAGCATCTCGGCGCGAGGGCCGAAGACGGCCTGCACATTGTCGCCGACCTCGAGCACGCCCGCGGCGCCGAGCTGCTTCAAGCGTGCGTGGTCGACCAGCCCGCGATCGGCCACCTCCATGCGCAAGCGGGTGATGCAGGCGTCGACGTGCACGAGGTTCCCGCGCCCGCCGAAGGCCGCGATGAGCTGCTCGGCCGTGGAGCCTTCGGCGACGGCGGTCGTCGTGGTCGCGGCGGTGGCCTGTGCGCTCGGCGACGTCCCCTCCGCGGGGGCGGCCGTCTCGGCGACCACCGCGGGAGCGTCATCGGTCGGCGCGGAGAGATCCTCGCGGCCCGGGGTCCGCAGGTTCCATCTCTTGATCACCAGGCGGAACAACAGGTAGTACACGCCGAAGTAGACGACGCCCATGATCACGAGCAGCCAGACGTTGTTCGCCGCGGGGGCGGTTCCGTACAGGAGCAGATCGAACAGGCCGGCCGAGAACGAGAAGCCGAGGTGGATGTCGAGGAGATAGGCGACGGCGAGTGAGATGCCCGTGAGCACGGCGTGCACGACGTACAGCGGGAACGCGGCGAACATGAACGCGAACTCGAGCGGTTCGGTCACCCCGGTCAGGAAGGCGGTGAGCCCCGCGGCACCGAGGATGCCGATCGCGGCCTTGCGCTGAGCGGGGTTGGCGAGGTGGATCATCGCCAGCGCCGCGGCCGGCAGGCCGAACATCAGCACCGGGTAGAACCCCGAAGTCAGGGCGCCGGCGGTGGGGTCGCCGGCGGCGAACCGGGTGAGCTCGCCCGTCACGACGCTGCCGTCGCCCTTCGTGTACGAGCCCTGCAGGAACCACACGTACGAGTTGAGGATGTGGTGCAGGCCCAGAGGGATCAGCATGCGGTTGGTGAAGCCGTACACGAAAGCGCCGATCGCCCCGGTGCCGCCGATGAAGGCGCCGAGGCCCGTGAGGCCCGTGTCGAAGATCGGGTAGAAGTAGCTGAGCCCGAAGCCGACGACGAGGCTGACGAGCGAGACGACGATCGGCACGAAGCGACGTCCCCCGAAGAAGCCCAGGTAGGACGGCAGTTGGATCGTGTGGTAGCGGTCGAACAGCCAGGCGGTGAGCAGTCCGATCACGATGCCGCCGAACACGCTGTAGTTGATCTGTACCTGCTCGCCCGCCGCGGTCGTCTGCCCGGCGAGCACGACCGGCGACATGGCCTTGAAGACGTTGGCGAGAACGAGGTAGCCGACGACCGCCGAGAGTGCGGTCGAGCCGTCGGCCTTCTTCGCGAAACCGATCGCCACGCCGACGGCGAACAGCAGCGCGAGGTTGTCGAAGAGCGCGCCGCCGGCGGCGCTCATCGCCTGGAAGAAGGGTCCGATGACCGGCAGGTCGATCTGGCCCAGAAGGTCGGGCTGACCGAGACGGAGCAGGATGCCGGCCGCCGGCAGAACGGCGATGGGCAGCATCAGGCTCTTGCCGAGCCGCTGCATGTGGGCGAAGCCCGGGATGCCGCGACGGCGAGTGGCGGGGGTGGGAGCGCTCATGGGGTCTCTCTCGACGGTGGCGGAGCGGATCAGATGGACAGGAGCGGGGCGCCGGGAAGGATCGCGGCCCCCTCGGAGGAAAGGACGGCGATCTCGTCGGCGGAGCGTTCGAGGACCACGACGGGGACGATGCTCGACAGGCCCGCGGCCCGGATCGCGGGCACGTCGAAGGCGATGACGGGGGCGCCGGCCTCGACGCGGTCCCCCTTCGCCGCGAACGCGGTGAACCCCTCCCCCTTCAGCTGGACGGTGTCGAGTCCGAGGTGTACGAGCACGGCGAGACCGTCGTCGGCGACGACGACGAAGGCGTGCGGGAAGACCTGCAGGAGGGTGCCGGCGAGGGGGGCGACCGCGTCGACGACCTCGGCGGGCGGGTCGATCGCCACGCCGGGGCCCATGGCTCCCTGCGCGAACAGCCGATCGGGGACCGCCGACAGGGGCAGAACGGTCCCCACGAGCGGAGACAGGATGTCGGGCACGGGCACTCCTCGGTGAGACGGCGGGTCAGCGGTACGCACCACCCGAGACGCCTAGGCTGGAAGGGAACGACCTTCCACCGCACGATCCGCCCACTGGCTCAGACTGGTACGTACCAGTGAAGCTAATGGCCTGGGGCGACCGTGTCAACATCGAAAGCCGACGCCGCCATGCCCCGTCTCCGCGATGCCGACAGCCCGCCCGCCGCAATCACCCCCGGGCCGGTCCCCAAGCACGCGCAGGTGCGCGCGATCCTCCTCGCCGACATCGGCAGCACCTGGCCCGCTCACGCGGCGATCCCCTCGGAACGAGAACTCTCGACGCGACTGGCGGTGAGCCGTGCGACCGTACGTGAGGCACTGCGCCAGCTGATCGAGGAGCAGAAGCTCTACACCGTCCAGGGAAAGGGCACCTTCGTCGCGGGTGGGCGCGTGCAGTCGCAGCTGCACCTCGCCTCGTTCACAGAGGACATGCGCCGCCGGGGGATGGTCGCCACCACCCTGGTGCGCCGCGCCGAGCGCGCGACGCCGCCCCTCGACGTTCGCGCCGCCCTCGGCCTCGACGAGGGCGAGCAGGCCTGGTCGATCGAGCGGCTCCGCCTGGCCAACGGCATCCCGATGGCCCTCGAGCTCGGCTGGTACTCGCCGCGCGTGGCCGCGGACCTCGGCGAGCGTGACCTCAGTACCTCGCTCTACGGGGTGCTGGCCGAGCGGTACGGGGTGCGCATCGACGCCGCCGAGCAGACGGTGTGGGCCGAGACCGTCGACGACGGTGTGGCGACGGCCCTCGACGTCTCAGCCGGGTCGCCCGTGCTCGTGTTCCGCCGCACCTCGCGTGCCAGCGGCACCCCGGTCGAGCACGTCACGTCGTGGTACCGCGGCGACCGCTACCAGGTGCACATGGCCCTGGCCGGCACCTGATCACGGCGGCGTCAGGCCGTGACCGACAGCGTCTGCCGAGCGATCTCGAGCTCTTCGTCGGTGGGGACGACCAGCACCTCGACACGCGACGACTCGGCGGAGATGCGCCGGATGCCGCGCTCGCGCGAGGCGTTGCGATCGGGATCGATCTCGACGCCCGCGAAGCCGAGGGTCGCCATGGCCTCCTCGCGGACGCGGATCGAATTCTCCCCCACCCCCGCGGTGAACGAGATGACGTCGACACCGTCGAGCTGCGCCAGATAGGCACCCGCGTAGGCGCGCAGACGGTGGATGTAGACGTCGAAGGCCAGCTGAGCGGCCGGGTCGCCGGCATCCCTCCGCTCCCCGATGTCGCGCATGTCGGACACCCCGGCCAGGCCCAGCAGACCCGAGCGCTTGTTGAGCAGCGTGTCGAGGTCGGCGATGGACAGGTCGGCACGGCGGGCGAGCTGCAGCAGTACCGCGGGGTCGAGGTCACCCGAGCGCGTGCCCATGACCAGCCCCTCGAGAGGCGTGAGTCCCATCGACGTGTCGATCGAGCGCCCCCCTTCGATCGCGGCGGCCGAGGCGCCGTTGCCGAGGTGGAAGACGATCTGCTTGAGCTCGCCGAGCGGGCGGCCGACGAAGGCGGCCGCGGCCTCGCTGACGAACTTGTGGCTCGTGCCGTGGAAGCCGTAACGACGGATGCGGTGGGCCTCGGCGATCTCGCGGTCGATCGCGTAGGTGTACGCCTCGGGAGCGAGGGACTGATGGAACGCGGTATCGAAGACGGCGACGTGCGGGACGCCGGGGAAGGCCTTCTTGGCCGCGACGATACCGGCGAGGTTCGCCGGGTTGTGCAGGGGAGCCAGCACCGAGAGCTCGTCGATGTTGATCTCGACGAGAGGCGTCACGACGGTGGGGGCGAAGAAGCGCGCTCCGCCGTGCACGACGCGATGGCCGACGGCCACGGGCGGGTACTCGTCGAGAGAGGGTCCGTGCGCGGCGAAGGCGTCGAGCATGACGGCGAACCCGGCCGTGTGGTCGGGGATCTCCCGCTCGATGGTGGTGGTGACGTCGGTCACCGTGGGGGCGGGCTCGCCCTCGACGCCGAACGACGCTGCCCTCACCGTGTGTTTCGCGACGCCAACGCCGTCACCGATGCGCTCGACTAGGCCCGAGGCGAGGACCTCTTCGCGGCCCATGTCGAGCAACTGGTACTTGAACGACGACGAACCGCTGTTGACGACGAGGACGACGCTCACGAGGTGCCCCCCTGGGCCTGGATCGCGGTGATGGCGATGGTGTTGACGATGTCGTCGACGAGAGCGCCGCGCGACAGGTCGTTGATCGGTTTGTTGAGCCCCTGCAGCACGGGGCCGATCGCGACGGCACCGGCCGAGCGCTGCACGGCCTTGTACGTGTTGTTGCCGGTGTTCAGGTCGGGGAAGACGAACACCGTCGCGCGTCCCGCGACCTCGGAGTCGGGCATCTTGGCCCGCGCCACGGCCGCGTCGGCGGCGGCGTCGTACTGGATGGGTCCCTCCACCAGCAGCTCAGGCGCCCGCTCGCGCACGAGGGCGGTCGCGGTGCGCACCTTCTCGACGTCGGCGCCCGTACCGGACTCCCCCGTCGAATACGACAGCATCGCCACACGCGGCGCGATGCCGAACTGCTCGGCGGTCGCGGCCGACGACACAGCGATGTCGGCGAGCTGCTCGCTGGTGGGGTCGGGGATGACGGCGCAGTCGCCGTAGACGAGGACGCGGTCGGCGAGAGCCATGAGGAACACGCTCGAGACGACCGAGACGCCGGGGGCGGTCTTGATGATCTCGAACGCGGGACGGATGGTGTGGGCCGTGGTGTGCGCGGCACCCGAGACCATCCCGTCGGCCAGCCCCAGGTGCACCATGAGCGTGCCGAAGTACGACACGTCGGTCACGGTGTCGGCGGCCTGCGCGTAGGTGACGCCCTTGTGGGCACGGAGCCGGGCGTACTCGGTGGCGAACTTGTCGACGTGCACGGCGTCGAAGGGGCTCAGCACCTCGGCGTCGCGGATGTCGATGCCGAGCTCGATCGCACGCCCGCGCACCTCGATCGGCTCGCCGAGGATCGTGAGATCGGCGATGCCGCGCGAGAGCACGGTGGCGGCGGCGCGCAGCACGCGGTCGTCGCTGCCCTCGGGCAGCACGATACGGCGACGGTCACTGCGGGCGCGGTCGACGAGGCCGTACTCGAACATGAGCGGGGTGACCACGCTCGGGCGCGCGACACCCAGCTCGCGCGTGAGCAGCTCGGTGTCGATGTGGCGCTCGAACATCGCCAGCGCCGTGTCGTAGCGGTGCTGCGAGTCGGCGGCGAGGCGGCCCCGGGTGTTCATGATGCGCACGGCCGTGTCATAGGTGCCGAGGTCGGTCGCGATGATCGGCAGGGGCGAGCCGAGCCCGTCGATCAGGCGCACGATCGCATCGGGCAGTTCGAACCCGCCGTTGAGCACGATGCCCGCGAGCGAGGGGAAGGTTCCCGAGGCGTTGGCGAGGAGGGCGGCGAGAAGCACCTCGCTGCGGTCGGCCGGGATGACCACGACCGCCGACTCCTTGAGACGCGGAAGCACGTTGACCATCGACATACCGGCCACGACGACGTCGAGGACCTCGCGCGTGAGCAGCGCCGGGTCGCCCTTGATCAGCTCTCCCTCGACCGAACGGAGCACGCCGCGCACCGAGGGCGCGATGAGGAAACGGTCTTCGGGCAGGGCCCAGACGGGAACGCTCCGGTGCTCGGCGGGGGCACCCACGGGAACGGTGTCGACCACCTGGCGGACGGATGCCACGATCTCGTCGAGGTGGTCGGGATCGGCGCGGTTCGCGATCACCGCGAAGAGCGCTGCGCGCTCGTGCTGGAGCTCGGCCACCGCGAGCGAGGCGATCTGGCCGACCTCTTGCGGGGTGCGGGCGACCGACATGCCGAGCGTCTCACTGTGGCCCTGCTGGGCGCGGCCTCCGAGCACGAGGAGCACGGGGGCACCGAGGTTGGCGGCGATCCGGGCGTTGTACGCCAGCTCGGCGGGGCTTCCGACGTCGGTGTAGTCGCTGCCGATGATGACGACGGCGTCGCACTGCGCCTCGACGGCCTTGTAGCGCTCGACGATCCGCGCCAGGGCGGCATCGGCGTCGTCGCGGACGTCGTCGTAGGTGACGCCGACGCAGTCGTCGTAGTCGAGGTCGACGCTGTCGTGGTCGAGCAGCATCTCGAGCACATAGTCGCGTTCCGCGGTGGAGCGCGCGATGGGGCGGAACACGCCGACGCGCGGAGTGACACGACTGAGCGCGTCGAGGACGCCCAGGGCCACCGAGGACTTGCCCGAATGACCTTCGGCCGACGTGATGTAGATGCTCTGCGTCACGCGTCCAGCCTATTGCGGGCCTCCGACACCGTTCCGGGGTTGCTTCGGCGTCGAGTGATCAGGTCGACGCGGGGATCAGGCGTGCTCCCGCCGCCCCCAGGTCCCGTGCGAGCACGGTCTCGGGCCCGAGGTCGGCGATGATCCCGGTCACCCCGTCGAGCGGCAGGATGCCGAAGCGCGAGGCCGCGCCGAGCTTCTCCTCGCTCGCGAGGGCGAACGTCTCGGCCGCGCGGGCGGCGAGCGCTCTCTTCATCGCCGCCTCCTCGGCATCCCCCGTCGAAAGGCCCGTTTCGGGATGCACGCCCGTCACCCCCAGGAAGAAGAGGTCGGCGCGGAGGTTCTGCGCCGCCTCCATCGCCGCGGCCCCGCATGCCACGGCGGAGTGCTTGAAGATGCGCCCGCCCAGGACGATGACCTCCGCGTCGTGGTGCAGCAGCGCGGCGGCAATCGTCGGAGAGTGCGTGATGACGGTCCCGGAGAACGACCGCGGGAGCGCGTCGACCATCGCGAGAGTCGTGGTGCCGCCGTCCAGCAGCACGGTGGCGCCCGGCTCGATCAGGCCCACCGCCATCGCGGCGACTCGCGCCTTGCTCAAGCGAGCGACCTCGACGCGCGCGGAGTAGTCGACGACGGCCGGCGATGCCGGAAGGGCGCCGCCGTAGACGCGGACCGCGAGGCCCGCGGCATCCAGTTCTCGAAGATCTCGGCGGATGCTGTCCTCGGAGAGTCCCAACTCGACGGCGATGTCTTTCACCACGAGACGCCCGTCGCGGCGCAGCCGGTCGAGCAGGGCGTCTTTACGGGCGGCGGCGAGCATGGTTCACATTGTTGCATGTTTCTGCATTATCGTTCCGAATCATGAACGATGCACGCCCCGGCACCACCGTGCCCGATCACCGCGGCCGCACCGGCCTGCACCTCACCGGTCGCGACCTCGACCGCAACCCGCGAGTAGAGGTCACCGATGTCGATCTCCTCGCGGCCGGCTGGCACGTGCTGCGGGCGACGACGTTCCGCTACCGCGGCGACGACGACGAGTGGACGACGCTCACGCGCGAGACCTACGACCGCGGCAACGGCGCGACGATCCTGCTCTACGACGCTGCACGGCGGACCGTGCTGTTGACCCGGCAGTTCCGCTACCCGGTCTACGTCAACGACCACCCCGACGGCATGCTGATCGAGACCGCCGCGGGACTGCTCGACGACGACGATCCCGTCACCGCGATCCGACGCGAGGCCGAAGAGGAGACCGGCGTGCGGGTCGCCGAGGTGGAGCACGTCTTCGACGCGTTCATGAGCCCGGGCTCGGTGACCGAGAGGCTGCACTTCTTCGCCGCGGCGTACGACGGGGCCGGGCGGGAGGGCGACCGCGGTGGTCTCGCCGAAGAGGATGAAGAGATCGAGATCCTCGAGTACGACATCGACGTCGCGCTCTCGAAGATCCGCGACGGATCGATCCAGGATGCCAAGACCATCATGCTGCTGCAGTGGGCGGTGCTCGACGGACCCTTCGCCCGCCGGTGACCTGCCGGCGGCCTCGTCAGGGCAAAGAAAAGACCCTCCGCGCACCCGATAGAGCCTGGTTACCCTTGCTACGTTTCCGTCCTGGGGGAGTTGGCCGGGATACCGCCACGCGGAGAGCCGTGTACAGCCTACCCGATGCGCGTCACACCATCAGCGGGGCGAGGGCGTCGGCCGCCGGGCGGAGGACCGACAGGACATCGTCGGGATCGTCCACCCGGTGCCTCGGCCCGGAGAACGCCACGGCACCCGCCGCGAGACCGCTCGCGTCGACGATCGGCACCGCGAGACAGCCGGACGCCGCGATCACCTCTCCGCTCTGGCGTGTCGCACCCCACCGCGCGAAGTCGTCCCGAGCCCGATCGAGTTCCGGCGTCCCCCGCTCGCCCTGAGACACCAGCATGAGCCGGCCGAGCGCGGAGCGGGCGGGTTCGCGCGCGAGACGCGCCTCGTCGGACAGGGGGAAGTCGGGATCGGCATCGACCACGGCGATCCGCCCGTCGACGAAGAGCGCCACGTGCACTCCCCCGCGCACGCTCCGACGCGCCTCGGCGAGCACCGCTCGGGCAGCCGACGACAGGCGTGCCGGCGGAGCGATCACCGCGGCCAGCTGCGCGACCTTCGCGCCCAGGGCGAACCCCGCCAGGTCCGGCGTACGGACGAGGTATTCGTCCTCGACGAGGAGGTTGACGAGACGGTACGTCGTCGCGCGCGGCAGGCCGAGCTCGGCCGACAGACGCTGGGCGCTCACCCCGGCACCGAGCTGAGCCACGGCCTCGAGGACCGCGAGTGCGGAGTGCACGGCGCCGGGCTGTCGCGCTCCGAGCGCCGGCTGCTCACGCATCGCCGGGATGCCGCGTCGACACCACTCCCCCGAGCACCTGCGCCGCGACCGGCTCGTCGTACACCCCCAGCGCCCTCGGCCCGTGGCGCCGGCGGAGGACGGCGATGACCGCGGTGGACACGACGGCGAGCACCCCGACGACCGCGACGACCGCTCCTCCCTCGACCGCGTCGTCGACGAAGAACAACACGAGGGCCGCAGCGAGGGCCAGCGCCGAGACCCCGGCGACCACCGTGACGCCGATCGTGGATTCCCCGATGCGGCGGAGGAAGACGGGCGCGGCCACGCAGACGAGGATGTAGGCGACGATGTATCCCGCAGCGCCCACCCCGATGGTGACGTGCATCGCGTCGCGGGTGTCGATCCCCGCGACGATGACGAGCACCGGCACGGCCATGATGATCGGCAGCGCCCATCCGACGGCCGCGGCGGGGGTGCCGAAGCGCCGATGCGCCCGACCGACCGCGGTCGGAAGCACCCCGTCACGGCTCAGCGCGAACAGCACCCGGACGAGCGCGGTGGTCGTGCCGATCGTGCAGGCGAGGAACGACGCCGCGATGCCGAGATCGGCGACGACCCCCCACCCGCCGAGGCCGTATGCCTCGGCGAGCTCGTTGACCGGCGAAGCGCTCGTCGAGAGGTCGGACCCGAGGGCGTCGAACCCGGCCACCTGGGTCACCGCCGCCAGGGCGTAGAGCAGACCGGACAGCACGACGGTGCCGGTGATCGCGCGCGGGACGTTGCGCAGCGGCGACACCGACTCGACGCCGAGGGTGGCGGCGGACTCGAACCCGACGAACGCCGTCAGGGCGATCACCGCCCCCGCCGCGAACGCGGTCGGATCGAGGTGCGCCACACCGACTCCCGCGACGGCGGCGAGGTCGATCGGCCCGATCTTCACCAGGAGCACGATCAGGAGGACCACGATCAGCGCGACCGACAGTGTCTCGACGACGAGTGCCGCGCGAGCGGAGATGCGGATGCCGCGGACGAGCACGAACGCGACGAGGACGCCCTGCCCCACGACGAACAGGGCGGTGACCAGCGCCCGATCGATCGACGGCCAGAGCCCCGCCGTGAGATAGGTGGCGTAGTACGCACCGCCGAGCAGCGCGAACATCGCGACAGCGCCGTACCCCGTGAGGATCGCGACGCCCGCCGCGAGACCCGCCCGCGTGCCGAGACCGCGAGCGGTGTAGGTGTACACGGCGCCTGTGGCGGCGAAGCGGCGGGCGAACTGCGAGACCGTCCGGGCCACCCCGAGGCTCAGGATCGCCGCGGCCACGATGGAGGCGACCGTCGCGTGAGGGGCGACCCCCGCCACCAGCAGGACGACCGTCGTCGCCGCCGCTGCCGGGGCGACCGCCGCGATGGACTGGGCGGCGAGGTCGATGATGCCGATCCGACGTCGCTCGAGCCCGTGCAGCGGCGAACGGTCGCCGAAACCGGCGACGGGGTCGGGGCGCTCGATGGCGCGGGCAAGTGCGTTCACAGGGTCTCCGATGGGTGCTGTCGACCGTACGCGCCGGGCGTTGCACCCCCGCGAACCGCGTGTTTCGTGCGCGTGACCCCGAGTGAGACACCCCTCGAGCGCCGTCTCACTCGGCGAGGCCACACCTTCACGACGAGAACACGGCCCGGCAACGGCGCCGGAGGAACCTCGACTCACGACCGCGTACCCCACCCGAATCCCGGAGGAATCGAAATGACCCAACTCGAGTCGAAGGGAGCGGCGACGTCGGCGAAGCGGACGTTGCGGGGCTCCCTCGGTGTGACGGCCATCGTCTTCATGGTGGTCGCCGCTGCGTCGCCGCTGACCGTCGTCGGCGGCGCGGGGCCTCTCGGCATCCTGATCGGCAACGGTGTCGGCTACCCGGCGCTGTACGCCGTCAGCGCGGTGATCCTGCTCCTGTTCGCCGTGGGTCTCTCGGCCATGACGCGGCACGTCCCCCGCCCGGGCGCCTTCTTCACCTACATCGGCTACGGGCTGGGACGCCCCTCCGGACTGGCAGCGGCGTGGACCGCGATCCTGACCTACACGACCATCCAGGTCGCGGTGTACGGCTACGTCGGGTACCTCCTCGAGATCACCGTCGTCTCGCTGGGCGGGCCGGATATTCCGTGGTGGCTGTACGCACTGGCCACCGTCGCGCTGGTCGGTGTGCTGGGCTACCGCCACATCGACCTCTCCAGCAAGGTGCTGGGCGTCCTGCTCATCGCGGAGGTGGCGATCGTGCTCGTCCTCGTCGGCGCGGTGGTCCTCGACGGGGGTCCCGAGGGACTGAGCCTCGCCCCCTTCGAGCCGGCGAACATCGCCAGCGGCTCGCCCGGGGTGGGCCTCATGTTCGCGATCGCCGCGTTCATCGGGTTCGAGGCCACCGCGATCTTCCGGGACGAGGCGCGCGACCCCGACCGCACGATCCCGCGGGCGACGTACGGTGCCGTCATCGGCATCGGCGTCTTCTACACGCTGTCGACGTGGGGGCTCGTGATGGCCTGGGGTCCGAGCGGCGTGCTCGCCGCCGCCGCCGAGAACCCCGCGACGCTGATGCTCCGTACCGTCGCGATCTACCTCGGCGCGGTCGGCGAGGTCATCGTCAACGTCCTCCTGCTGACGTCGATGTTCGCGTGCGTGCTGTCGTTCCACAACGTGCTGACGCGCTACCAGCACACAATGTCGAGCGCCGGCGTGCTCCCCGAGTCGGTGTCAGGCGTGCACGCGCGGCACCTCTCCCCGCACGTGTCGTCGATCGTGCAGACCGCGACCGCCGGTGTCCTCCTCGCGGCCTTCGCCCTGCTCGGACTCGATCCGCTCCTGCAGGTCTTCACCTGGCTCTCGGGCGTCGCCACCGTCGCCATCGTCGTCTTGATGGCGGTGACCTCCGTCGCGGTGATCGTGTACTTCACCCGGAACCGCCAGGACCGGCGCCCGTGGAACACGGTGATCGCGCCGGCGCTGGGTTTCGTCGGTCTCGCGGTCTCGGCCGTGGTGATCGTCGCCTACTTCCCCGTGATGGTCGGAGACGTCGACGCCGACGGGGCGCCCACGTTCGGTGTCGTGACGTGGGCCTTGCTCGCGCTCGTGATCATCGTGCCCGCTTTCGGTTACCTGCAGGCGGCCTGGATCCGCCGCCGCCGCCCCGCCGCCTACGCCAAGCTCACCGACGCCATCGCCGGTTGACCCCGGGTGCCGCGGCCTCACCGCCGCGGCATCCGTTCCCGCCCGTCCGTTCCACCCCCGTTGCACCCGAGAGAGACATCATGACGCTCACCGACCCGACCTCGACCGCCTTCGTCGCCCCCGCGACGCCGGCCCATCCCCTGGCATCCCTCTCCCCCGCCGAGATCACCGCCGTGCACGCCATCGTCGCCGGCTTCGACGGCATCGATGAGGCCAGCCGCTTCGCCTACGTCGGCCTGGAAGAGGCACCGAAAGGCGACGTGCTCGCGTGGGAGCGGGGCGAGGGCGGCTTTCCCGAGCGCCGCGCCCGCGTGCAACTGCTGAACCTGCGCACGGCGCACTCGCTCGACGTGGTCGTATCGCTCGCCACGGGCACGGTGCTGCGCCAGACCGAGCTCGACGGCTCAGATGGACAGCTGCCGATCCTCGACGCCGAGTTCGAAGAGGTCGGTGTCATCGCGAACGAGAGCGCCGAGTGGGTCGCCGCCCTGGCGGCGCGCGGCCTCACCACCGCCGACGTCGTGCTCGTGCCGCTGTCGGCCGGCCACTACGGCTACGAGAACGAGGTGGGGCGCCGGGTGCTGCGCACTTTCGCCTTCCGCCAGGACCACCCCGCCGACCACCCCTGGGCGCACCCCGTCGACGGCCTGACCGCCTACATCGACGTCGCCGCACGACGCATCATCGACATCGTCGACACCCCCGGGTTCACGGTTCCCGAGGAGCACGGCAACTTCGACGACCCCGAGCTGCAGGGCCCGCCGCTGGAGGGCCTCAAGCCCATCGTCATCACCCAGCCCGAGGGGTCGAGCTTCAGCGTCGACGGCGAGCGCGTCACGTGGGGCGAGTGGGACCTGCGCATCGGCTTCGACACGCGCGAGGGCCTGATCCTGCGCCAGCTGTCGTTCGCGGGGCGCCCCGTGATGTACCGCGGCTCGATCAGCGAGATGGTCGTTCCCTATGCCGATCCCGCGCCCAACCGCTTCTGGCAGAACTACTTCGACACGGGCGAGTACCTCTTCGGCCGCTACACGAACGAGCTCGAGCTCGGCTGCGACTGCGTGGGCGACATCACCTACGTCGACGCGGTGCTGGCGGACGAGAACGGGATGCCGCGCACCGTCCGCAACGCGGTGTGCATGCACGAGGAGGACTTCGGCACCCTGTGGAAGCACACCGACATCTTCACCGGGTCCAGCGAGGTGCGCCGTTCCCGGCGTCTCGTCATCTCGTTCTTCACCACCGTCGGCAACTACGACTACGGCTTCTACTGGTACCTCTATCTCGACGGCACCATCGAGTGCGAGGCCAAGCTCACCGGCATCCTCTTCACCTCCGCCTACCCGGGTGAGGGGTACCCCTACGCTTCCGAAGTCGCCCCCGGCCTCGGGGCGCCGTACCACCAGCACCTGTTCTCGGCGCGGCTGGACATGACGGTCGACGGCGTCGCCAACGTCGTCAACGAGATCGATGCCGTGCGCGTGCCCATCTCGATCGCGAACCCCGCCGGAAACGCCTTCACCAAGAGGGTCACGCCCATCACGAGCGAGAAGGTGTCGGGCCGCGTCGCCGACGGCGCGGTGAACCGGGTCTGGCAGATCGCCTCGACCGAGAAGACCACCGAGCGCGGGCAGGCGACCTCGTACGTGCTCTTCCCCACCGAGACCCCGGTGCTGCTGGCCGATGACGACTCGTCGATCGCCGCGCGCGCGGCGTTCGCCACGAAGAACCTGTTCGTCACGAAGTACGACCCCGACGAGCGCTACGCCGCCGGCGACTTCGTGAATCAGCACCCGGGCGGGGCCGGCATCCCGGCCTTCATCGCGGGCGACGAGCCGCTCGTGGGCGAAGACGTCGTGCTGTGGCACACCTTCGGTCTCACGCACTTCCCGCGCAACGAGGACTGGCCCGTCATGCCCATGGACTACGCGAAGTTCACGCTCAAGCCGTACAACTTCTTCGAGCGGAACCCCGTCCTGAACGTCCCCGCCCCCGCGAACTCCCACTGCGCGCCCGCCGCGCACGGGTGTGCGCACGGGCATGGCCCGCACGGGGACGAGTCACCTGCGTCCGAATGCCATTGCTGAGGCGATGAGCGAGATCCTCCATGCTGCCGCGGTCGCTCCCGCCGCAATCGGCGCCTGCTGTCTGGCCGCCGATCGCGCGCGGGTGCGGCCGCCCGAGGTCATGGCATCCGTGCTCATGCTCCTGGCGATGCTGGATGCCGCCGTGTTCGGCGTGATCGCTCCGGTGGGGTGGACGGCGCTGTTACTGACGGCGGCCCTGGTGCTCGCGGTATGGCGTCGTCCGCGCCAGCGGCGCTCCCCGCGGATCCCCGCGTTGATGACGCTGCACACGACGCTGGGCATGGTGGTGATGGCTGCTCTCTCACTCGGGATGGGCGGACACGGCCCCTCCCCCGCTCATGCTCACGGTGTCGCCCTGGCCCCGTTCCTGCTGGCCGTCGCGGTCGGGTACGCGGGCCTGTCGGTCGCTGCGATACGACGGATGCCGGCACGGCTCGACCGTGCCCAGATCGGCACTATGGCGGCATCCGTCGTTCTCATGGCTGTGGCGGCGGTGTGACCCCGGGCGTGGGGTCCGCGGTCACCGGAGGCGTCGACCGGAGTCCGCGAGGCAGAAGGAGCAGCACCCCAGGCAGGGCCGCCGCCACGATGATGCCCGCACTGATCGCGAGGGACGCGGCGCTCCCACCCGTGACCGCCTCGATCACCTCGCCGATCAGGCCCGCGAGCACGACGATCCCGGCGACGACGACGACACCGGTGCCCCGGGCACCGCGCAGCACGAGGAACGCGTCGGCCACGAAGATCCCACCCGCCATCAGGGAGAAGACGATCGTCGTCGTGACCCCGCGGAACACGAGGTACTCGTGGGTGTCGGCCCCCAGTCCCTGACCGGTCGCGAGGGCGACCGTCAACCCTACGCCCAGCGCCGTAACCGCACCCCCGTAGAGGAACGAGAGCACCGCGGCGACGCGGACGGCCGGGGTGGTGCGCAGCGGCGCGGGGCGGCCGCGCCGTCGGGCGAGAGACGACATAGCCGGACGCTAGAGCGAGCGGCTAGGGATCCGCTCAACCCTCAGCGCGGTCGCACCACCACCGGGTGACCCGCGAACCGCAGCCGCACGGCGTCGTCGGGCTCACGCCGGTCGGAGGCGTCGTGCTGCACCGCGATGAGCGTGCCGTCGGCCGCGCGCACGACGGTACGCCGCAACGACCCGAGGAAACTCGATGCCACCACGATGGCATCCACTCCCTCGTCCCCACTCGTGAAGACGACATCCTCCGGACGGACGAACGCCTGCACGGGCCCCTCGACCGTCGTCCCGAGGACGGGCAGCACGTGACCATGCACCTCGACCTCGCCGCCGCGCGCCACACCGTCCAGCATGTTGCTCAGCCCGACGAAGTCGGCGACGAACGGAGAGACCGGCCGGCGGTACAGATCCTCCGGAGTGCCGATCTGCTCGATGACTCCGTCGTTCATCACGGCGACACGGTCGGCGACGGCGAGCGCCTCCTCTTGATCGTGCGTGACGAACACGGTGGTGATACCCAGATCGCGCTGCAGGCGGCGGATCTGCTCGCGCAACTGCACGCGCACCTTCGCGTCGAGCGCCGACAGCGGCTCGTCGAGCAGCAGCACCCGCGGACGGGTGACGAGCGCGCGAGCGAGGGCGACGCGCTGCTGCTGACCGCCCGACAGCTGGTGCGCGTAGCGGCCGCCGCGGTCGCCGAGACCGACCATCTCGAGCACCTCGCGCGCGCGTGCGGCGCGGCGGGCCGCGTCGACGCGCCGCATCCGCAGCCCGAACTCGACGTTCTGCTGCACCGTCATGTGCGGGAACAGCGAGTACGACTGGAACACCATGCCGATGTCGCGGCGGTTCACGGGTACGCCCGACACGTCCTGCTCATCGATGAGGATGCGTCCGGCGTCGATGCGGTCGAGCCCCGACAGGGCCCGCAGCAGCGTCGTCTTGCCGCAGCCCGAGGGCCCCAGCAGCGCGACGAACTCGCCCGGGCGGATGTCGAGACTCACCCCGCGCAGCGCGGTGTGGGATCCGAACGACTTCTCGATGCCGACGAGCGAGACGGCGGTGCCGGCGAAGGTCAACGGGCCGGTCACGGGGGCGGGAACGGTCATGAGGCACTCCTGGAGGGACGGAACGAACCGAGCCGGCCGATCAGCAGCAGCAGCACGAACACCATCGCCAGGGCCGCGAGCGAGAAGATCGCCGAGACGTAGGGGTCGGTCTGCTGCAGCAGGAACAGCGCGGTCTGAAAAGTGGTGCGGCTGAGGAATGCCGCGATCGTGTACTCGCCGAGCACGACGGCCACGGTGAGCAGACAGGCCGACAGGATGCCGCGACGCAGGTTCGGCAGCACGACGCGCCACACCACCTGCACGCCGTTGGCGCCCAACGACCGCGCCGCCTCGCTGAGCACGACGATGTCGAGGGCGGCGATGTTCGCCTGGATCGGACGGTACGCGTACGGCAGCACGATGACGCCGACGGCGAAGGCGAGAGTCCACGGCGCGCTGCCGAGGGCGCCGGAGACCACCTTGTAGACGGGCACGAACCCGACGACCAGTACCACCGTCGGGACGGTGAGCGGCAGCAGGCAGACGACCTCGATCGCGCGTCGCACGCGGGGGTAGCGCAGCTCGACGAGCACGAGGGTCGGCACGAGCAGCAGCAACACGATTGCGACCGTGACCACGGCGATGCCGAGCGAGTTGGCGAGACCCATGAACAGGCCGTCGTAGGTGAGCTCCTGCGTCGGGTCGACGATCGCGAGGTAGTGATCGAGCGTCAGACCGCCCGAGCGTCCCGGCATCCGGAACGTGAACAGCAGCAGCGCGAGCAGGGGCAGGGCGAAGGCGATGGCGGCGATCGCGAGGATGACTCCCCCGGCGACCTTTCCGAGGCCGGCGGTGACGGGCCGGCTCATCGTCGCCACCGCCGGGCGCGACGCTCGAGCAGCGAGTACACGGCCATCACGGCGGCCATCACGACCACCATGCCGAGGGCGAGCACACCCGCGGTGTTGGCGACGCCGACGATCGTCTCGCTCGTCAGCTGCTGCTTGATCGCGAGGGCGACGAGACCGCCCTGGTCGATCAGGGCCGCGGCCGTCGCGAACGACGAGAAGGCGCCGGCGAACACGAGGATCGTCGATCCCCAGAACGCGGGGGCGAGGAGGGGCATCGCGATGCGGGTCCAGTACACCCACCGCGACGCGCCGAGCGTCGCCGCCGCCTCGGCCCACTGCTGCTGCAGACCTTCGAGCGCGGGAAGGAAGGTGAGCACCATCAGTGGCACCGAGAAGTAGACGTAGGGGAAGACGAGGCCGCCCACCTGATAGAGCAGCGGGCCGTCCGATGACAGGGTGTTGATGTCGAGACCGAAAGTCTGCTGCAGCCAGAGCGTCGCGGCGCCCTGCACGCCCATGAGCGCGATAAAGGCGAAGGCCAGCATGATGCCGCCGAACTGCGCGAGCGTGCTGGCCGCGGAGTCGACGATCGAGCGCACCCAGCCGTCTGGAGGCATGCTCGACAGTGCGAGACAGAGGATCGCCCCGAGCACCGCCGAGACGACGGCCACGACGGCCGACAGCCAGAGGGAGTTCACGAAGGCCGTCATGATGGCGGGGCTGGCCAGCGCGGCGAAGTTGCCGAGAGTGAACGCGCCCTTCGCCGTGAAGAACCCGCTCGCGATGGCGACGACCGTCGGAACGGCCAGGAAGAGAGCGACGTAGACCGCGAACGGCGCGAACCCCCACCAGCCCGCACTCCGGCGCCGGAGGGGTCCGGCGCCGGAGGCGGTGGGGGCGGCCGTCGCGATCCGAGAGGAGGAGGCGACGGTCATGCGGGGATCAGCCGATCGCCGACGACCATGAGGCGGCGAGCACCTTCGCCGCAGCCGCGGCCTGGTCGCTCGTGAACTGCACGAAGTTCTTCGGGGGCTCGCCCACCGACTGCAGCACCGACTGGTCGACGGTGTTGTTCGCGATCATCGCCTGCAGCGTGGACGGGTAGGCACCCGAGGCGAGGAACAGGTTCTGCACTTCCGGGCTGTAGAGGTACTCCTCCCACAGTCGCGCAGCCGCGGGGTGCGGGGCGTCGACGTTGATGGCCTGGTTGTAGTAGCTGCCCAGGGCGACACCGGGAAGCACGAGGGTCTTCCAGTTGGGGTTTCCGGTCGAGCCGCCATCGGGTCCCCACGCGAGGTTGTTGTAGCTCCACTGGATGACCACGGGGGTCTCGCCCGACGACACCGTCGCCTGGGTCGGCAGCACCGAGAGGAAGTTGCCGGCCTGTTTGAGCTTCGAGAAGAACTGCACACCGGGCGTGATGTCGTCGGCGGTACCGCCGCTCTGCAGGGTCGCCCAGTAGACGGCGCTCGCGGCCTCGTTGGCCTGGGTCGGGTCGCCCTTGATGGCGACCTTGCCCTGGTACTGCGAGCCGAGCAGGTCGTTGATCGACGTGGGCGGGGTGGTGATGACCGACGAGTCGTACCCGATCGACATCAGGCCCGTGTAGTCGTAGAACCACGTGCCGTTGGGGTCCTTGAAATCGTCGGGGATGTCGGCCCAGTTCGACACCTTGTAGGGCGCGAGCAGGTCGAGGTTCTGGCGCAGCACCGCGGTGCCCAGGTCGAACACGTCGGGCGCGGTGTCCTGACCCTTCTGCGCCTTCGCCGCGGCGACCTCGTCGGCGCTGGAGCCGTTGGGGTTCTGCGAGTCGATGGTGATGCCGGGGTACTTCTTCTGGAAGCCCGCGATGATCTTTCCGTAGTTCGCCCACGACGGGGGCAGCGTGATGACGTTGAGCTTGCCCTCGGCGTTGGCGGCGGCGACGAGCGCGTCCATGCCGCCGAAGTCGGCGGCGCTGGTCGCCTTCTGCTTCTGCTCGAGGGTCATGCTCGAGGCGGCCGCGTCCGACGACGTGCCGGCGCAAGCGGTGAGTGAGCCCGCGAACGCCACGGCGATCGCGGCGAGAGCGGTCACGCGGACGATACGACGGGATCGCGAGCGGTGAGTGGAACGCATCATAGGGGTGGTCCTTTCGGGTCAGGCGGATCGGAAGGGAGGGGGTCAGGGGATCAGGCCGCGCTGCGCGAGCACGTCGCGCGCGAACCCGAAGGCGGTGGTCATGCCGATGCCGCTCGTGACCGAGGCGACGACCACGTCGGCCCGCGGGGAGGCGTGCAGATAAGGGCCCTGGGCGCTGGCCGCGTACACGCCGCGCCAGCGTCGCCGCACGACGAGGTCGTCGACGCCGAACAGGCCGCAGAAGCGGTCGAGCAGCAACGCGTCGAGCGCCTCGTCGTCGAACGGGTCGAGCGTGCGCTCGTAATGGTGGGTGTCGCCGATCACGACGCGGCCGTCGGGGCGCTGGGTGCACATGAGGTTCACCGTGTGCGTCAGCATGTCGGGATCGAGGGATGCCAGCTCGGCCCGCACCGTGTCGGCGGCGGCGGTCTCGGCGAAACCGCCGTAGCGCAGCAGCGAGCTGCCCGTGAAGACGCCCGGGTCGATTCGCACGCCCCGCGGCGGGTCGATCTCCATCATGCGTAGGCGGCAGCGACGCACCTCGCCGTCGCTGGCGAGCACGGGGAAGAGCCGGTCGACGTCGTGCCCCACGCAGACGATGACGGTGTCGGCGACGTACGATCCGTGGGTCGTGCGCACCCCGTCGACGACGTCGACGACGTTCTCACCGAAACGGAACACCACACCCAGCCGCGCGAGATGCGCCGTCAATGCGGGAACGGCCGCGGGCGAGTCGACGCGCAGATCCCGCGGCATGAGGGCACCGCCGACGAGTCCCGGCACCGCCCAGCCGAGCCGGTCGGCGGTCTCGTCGGCGCCGAGGACGCACACCTCGTCGCGGTCGCGTCCTGAGGCGAACTCGTCGAGCACGGCCATCTCGGCGACGCTGCGCGCGGCGACGACGGTGCCGTGGGCGGACACCGCGAGCCCCGCTTCCGCACCGGCACGCAGCCAGGTCTCTCGCGCCACGACGGCGTACTCGCGCGCGCGGCCCGATTGCGCGGTGGTGCAGATGTGCCCGAAGTTGCGCACGCTCGCGCCGACGGCGCGGTCGTCGCGGTCCACGACGACGACCGAGAGCCCCGCGCGCACGGCGTGCCAGGCGTGGGCCAGACCGACGATGCCCGCGCCGACGACGACGACGTCGGCGCGCAGCGGAGCCGGACTCGAGTGGGAGTGCATGGGGTCGAGTCTCGGCTCTCATCGCACCGGAGTTCGACCGGTATCGCGACTTGTCATGCAATGTTCACCGCCGCCCCTCCTCTTATATATGCGCGCCAGGATCGGTGAACGGCGAGCGAACACAACCTATGTCGCCGCTTCCCCGTCCGCTTGTCATGACAAGATCGCTTCATGTCGTTGCATGAGACCGTCCGCACGACGCTGCGCGATCGCATCCTCTCGGGTGCGCTCCCCGTCGGCGCGGCGCTGCCGACCACAGCCGAGCTGAGCGTCGAGTTCGGGGCCTCACGTGGTCCCGTGCGGCAGGCGCTTGCCGCTCTCGCCACCGAGGGGCTGATCAGCACCGGGCAGGGGCGTGTGCCGACGGTCATGCGTGCGCCCTTCGCTCACGCCATCGACGACTTCTTCTCGTTCTCGGCCTGGGTCACGGCGATGGGCCGGGTGCCGGGCCAGCGCACGATCGAGCTGGCGCTGCGCCGACCGCCGGCCTCGGTGGCAGCCGCCCTCGGCGTCGGCGGCGACACCCGTGCGGTCGACCTGGTGCGCGTGCGATCGATCGACGACGAACCGGTGATGATCGAGCGCTCGACGTTCGTCGAGCACGTGGGGCGTCTGATCTTCGACTTCGACCCCGACGCCGGATCGGTCTTCACCGCGCTGCTCGACCGAGGCGTCTCACTCGAGCACGGCGAGCACACGATCAACGCGGTCGCCGCGAACGACCAGGATGCCGCCGCGCTCGACGTCGCCGTCGGCACGCCGCTGCTGCGCGTCCACCGTCTCACCCGCAGCGCCGCGGGCGAGGTGATCGAGGTGGCCGACGACCGCTACCGCCCCGATCGTGCGTCCCTGATCGTCCACAACTCCCGCACTCGCACCGCCCCGGCCCCGTCGGCGGTGCGCCGAACGACCACGGAAGGCTCCCGATGACCGTCTCCCTCCTCTCCCTCGACATGGCCGGCACCACGATCGACGAGGGCGGGGTCGTCTACGACCTGCTCGCACGCTGCGTCGGTGACGAGCTCGGCGCTCCGGTTCCGGCCGAGGTTCTGGCTCCCTGGACGGGCACCGACAAGACCGAGGCCATCCGCGGCCTCCTCACCGAGCTCGGCGGCGACCCTGCCCGCACCGACGCGGTGTATGCCGGTTTCGCCGCTCAGCTCGACGCGGCGTACGCCGCGGCGACCCCGACGCTGTTTCCCGGGGTGCGCGAGGCGATGGTGTCGCTGCGCGCGGCCGGGGTGAAGGTCGCTCTGCAGACCGGTTACACCCGCCCGGTGGCCGAGGGGCTCCTGGCGAAGGTCGGATGGGAGGTCGGCACCGACATCGACGCTCTCGCCACGTCGGAGCTCGTGACCGCGTCGCGGCCCGCTCCGTACCTCGTGTTCCGCACGATGGAGCTCACCGGCATCCGGTCGGTCGACGAGGTGCTGGTCGCCGGAGACACCCCCAATGATCTGGCCGCCGGCACCGCCGCCGGGGCGCGGTTCGTCGTCGGGGTTCTCACCGGTGCGGGATCCGCCGCCGATCTGGGACGGTCGCGCCACACGCACCTCGTGGGCGGAGTCGCCGACATCCCGGCTCTGCTGCACTCCGCGAGCGAGCTTCCCCACTGATGACCGCGGCGCGCAAGCTGCTGCTGATCGGCATCGACGGCCTGCGCGTCGACGATGCGCTGCGCTCTCCCGCCCCGGCTGCTCGACTCGCGGCTTTCGGGCGCGCGGGAGTCGTGCTGCCGATGACCATGGAGGTCCCGACCATCTCGGGCCCCGGCTGGTCGTCGCTGCTCACGGGCATGCGGCTCGCCGAGCACGGCGTCGTCGACAACCACTTCCAGGGTCATCGTCTGCGCCGTTGTCGAGACCTCCTTTCCCGGGCCGTCGACGCGCGCCCGAGCTGCTCGACCTTCGCGGCCGCCGACTGGCCCCCGCTGATCGACCCCGACGGCCCGGGACCGATCATCGCGCCCGCGCCCGAGAGGGAACGCGCAGGCCTGCACCACGTCGTCCTGCGCGATGGGGAGTCGAGAGGATATGACCCGATGGATGCCGAGATCGCGGCCGCCGCACGTGCGCATCTGCGCGAGACGGGTCCCGACGTGTCGTTCGTCTACCTCGGCGAGGTCGATGAGGCCGGCCACCGGCACGGCGGGACCGCGCCCGAGTACACGGCCGCGATCGTGCGCGTCGATGCGCTGCTCGGCGGCATCCTGGACGTCGTCGAAGACCGCGCCGAGACGCACGGCGAGGACTGGCTCGTCGCCGTCACCACCGATCACGGGCACGTCGATGCGGGCGGCCACGGCGGCGGGTCGGCGCTCGAGCGGCGCTCGTTCCTGGCGCTCGGCCGGTTCGGCGGTCGCGACTCGCTGCCCGCGGGTCCGGTTGCGCCTCACGAGGTCCGCGACCTCTTGCTCACCGACCTCGGGCTTCTCCCGGCGTAAGGTCGTCCCGGCGTCTGATCCCACGGGCTCGGCGGCCCGCCGCGCGAGCCCGCCGCCCAGCCCCGCCGCACGGCGGAGGAAAACCCGGGGACGGGAGGACCAATCCCTCGGCATCCATCCTCCGCCCCCGGAATCTCCTCCCGCGGGCTCGACAACCTCGCGCCCGGCCCCGCACCAACCCGCGCCCGGACCCCCGCGCCCCACCGCGCAGCCCCACCGCATGGCCGCACCGCGCCGCGGAGGAAAACCCGGGACAGGAGGACAAACCCCTCGCATCCGTCCTCCGCCCCCGGGATCTCGTCCCGGAGGCCCGCAGCGACGACGCGCAGCGGGCCTCAGCGCTTCAGACGCAGCGTCACCAGCTGGAACGGGCGCAGATCGAGCTCGACCGCACCACCGGCAGCACTCGACACCGCCGCGGCGTCGACCTCGCGCTCGAGCAGATCGGTCTCGACGACGCCCACGACCTCGAAGCCGGCGTCGAGACGCGCGTGCATGCGCTCGCCCAGAGCCTCGTACAGGCGCACGATCACATCGCCCGATCCGTCCTGCGCGAGCTTGACCGCCTCGACGACGACACCGGGCTGGTCGACCGCGACGAGAGGCGCGATCGAGGTCTCGGCGGCATCCGTCACCGTCCGCTCCGGCAGGTTGGTGCGGTATCCCTCGGTGACGGCGTCGACGACCTCGGCGCCCACGACGATCCCCACCTCGAGGTGGTGCGCGCCCTGATCCTGGCCGGGGTCGGGGAACTTCGCCGACCGGATGATCGACAGCCGCACGAGTGAGAACGTGCCGCCCGCCTCGCGCTCGTGACGCGTGATGTCGTGACCGTAGGTGGAGTCGTTGGTCACCGCCACGCCGAAGCGCGGCTCGGCGACCCGCACCCAGCGGTGCGCGGCGGTCTCGAAGCGAGCCGCGTCCCACGACGTGTTCGTGTGAGTGGGTCGGACGATATGCCCGAACTGGATCTCGGACGCCGCGCGGTCGGTGTGGACGTCGACCGGGACGCCGAGCTTCAACAGCTTCTGCTGCTCGTGCCAGTCCACGTCGAGGGAGAGACGCACGGTGCGCGAGCCGTTCGCGAGAGCGATGCGCGTGACGATCGTGGACGCCCCCGTGCGGCGCTCGACGACGATCGCGCGTCCGTCGAGGCGGACGGCCTCGGCGGAGTCGAGGGGCGTGACGTGGCGCCGGTAAGTCTCGTCGATGTCCCACGCGTCCCATTGGGTGGGCGTGTCGCGGAACACCTCGAACAGGCCCGCGGTGCGACCGGCCGGAACCACCTCGCGGCCGCTGTCCACCTCCACCAGCGAGGTGATCAGACCGCGTCCGTCGACGACCGCGCGCACGACGCCGTTGTCGAGCACGAAGCCGTCGCCCTCGGCGCTCGGGGTCACGTCGCCGTCGGGGCTCGCCGGGGCGATCGCGAGAGCGGGAGCACCGGAACGGCGGTGCGGGGCGGCATTCGCCACGACCGCGCGGTCGCCCGTGCCCACGAGCGCCCGGAGGCTGTCGGCGATGATCTGCTCGAGCTCCGCCGCGATCGCGGCGTAATTGCGCTCGGCATCCCGGTGCACCCAGGCGATCGACGTGCCGGGCAGGATGTCGTGGAACTGCTGCAGCAGCACCAGGCGCCACAGGCGCTGGAACGTCTCAGCCGGGTAGGCGGCGCCCGTGCGGACGGTCGCGGTGGCCGCCCACAGCTCGGCCTCGCGCAGCAGGTGCTCGCTGCGGCGGTTGCCCTGCTTCGTGCGCAGCTGGCTGGTGTACGTGCCGCGGTGGAACTCGAGGTACAGCTCCCCCGCCCACACGGCCGGGTCGGCGTACTCGGCCTCGGCGGTCTCGAAGAACTCCCGCGGGGTGGAGTGCTTCACCACCGGCGCGCCCTCGAGCGAGTGCGTGCGGGCGATCGTCGCGGTCATCTCGCGCGTGGGTCCGCCGCCGCCGTCACCGAAGCCGTACGGCAGCAGCGAGGTGCGCGCGCGACCCTTGTCGGCGAAGTTGCGCTCGGCGTGGGCCAGGTCGGCCGCGGTGACCTCGGAGTTGTACTTGTCGACCGGCGGGAAGTGCGTGAAGATGCGCGACCCGTCGATGCCCTCCCAGCGGAAGGTGTGGTGCGGGATGCGGTTGGTCTCGTTCCACGAGATCTTCTGCGTGAGGAACCAGCGCGCGCCCGCGGCTCTCATGATCTGCGGAAGGGCACCGCTGTAGCCGAACGAGTCGGGCAGCCACACCTCTTCGGTGTCGATGCCGAACTCCTCGAGGAAGAACGTCTTGCCCTCGACGAACTGCCGGGCCATCGCCTCGCCGCCGACCATGTTTGTGTCGGATTCGACCCACATACCGCCCACCGGCACGAAGCGTCCCTCGGCGACACGCGCTTTCAGCCGGTCCCAGAGCGCCGGGTAGTGCTCCTTCATCCACGCGAACTGCTGCGCCGACGACGACGCGAACACGAACTCCGGATCTTCGTCCATCAGCGAGAGGACGTTGCTGAACGTGCGCGACACCTTGCGCGCCGTCTCACGTACGGGCCACAGCCACGCCGAGTCGATGTGCGCGTGCCCGACGGCGTGCAGGACGTGGGCACTGGATGCCGCGGGCGCCGCCATCAGCGGAGCGAGCACGTCGCGACCGGCCTGCGCCGTGCCCGCGACGTCCTCGGGATCGACCGCGTCGATCGCGGCATCCATCGCCTCGACGAGTGTTGCTCGGCGCGCGGAGGTGGCGTCGAGCTCGGCGATGAGGCCGTGGAGCAGGCGGAAGTCCTGCAGGAGCTCCCACACCGCGAGATCGCGGAGGCCGATCGACATGTCGCGGAGCGTATAGAGAGGAGCGTCGCCCGCGGTGGCGAGGTCACCCAGGTGCGTCGGCTCGAAGGTGAAGAGGCTGCCCACGTCGGGGTTCGAGGCGGCCTCGACGAGCACGTCGACGCGACCGTCGGGGTCGACCGCGGCCGGGCTGGCGTTGTTGAACGGCGAGACGCCCTTGATGGGGGCGCCCTCGCGGTTCCAGACGAGCGCTTCGCACTGGAAGCCGCTCTGTCCGGCTGTGAAGCCGAGATCGATCACGAGCTCGGCGACGGTGCCCTCCGGCAGGGAACCGTGCGCGTCGCGCCACGCAGCGGGGATCTCGCCGGAGACGGCGAACCAGGTCGTCCCCCACGCTCGACCCCACGGCGTTCCGATCGCGAAGGGGCGGTACTCGGCATCCCGAGCCTCGGCGAAGGTCACGGGCTCGCCCGGCGCCTCCCATGCCTGGATGTCGAGGGGCTGACGGGCGCGGTAGACGGCGGGGGCGAGACGCTCGCGGACGAAGCGTTCGATGCGCATCTCGATGAGCGCGGTGCGGTCGTGCATGACGTGGGTTCCTTGTCTGGGGGGACGGGTCAGCCCTTGACCGCGCCGGCGAGGGCCGACGGGCCGCCGAGTCCGCGCTGCACGAGGACGTACAGGCCGAGGACCGGGAGGGAGTAGACGATCGAGTAGGCCGCGAGCTGGCCGTAGGCCACGGCTCCGAACGACCCGAAGAAGTTGAAGATGCTGACGGCGGCCGGCTGGTAGTCGGGACTGAGCAGCAGCACGAAGGGGACGAAGAAATTGCCCCACGCCTGGATGAAGGTGAAGATGAACACGACCGCGATGCCGGGGCGCATGAGCGGGAGCACGATCTGCACGAGCGTGCGCATCGACCCCGCGCCGTCCATCCAGGCCGCGTGCTCGAGCTCGACGGGCACGCCGTCCATGAAGTTCTTCATCATCCAGATCGCAATCGGCAGAGCGCTCGCGGTGAGGAAGAGGATCGTGCCCCCGATCGAGTCGATGAGGTTCAGCTGCACGAACAGGCTGTAGACCGGCACCATGATCGCCGTGATCGGCAGGCATGTGCCGAACAGCACCGCGTAGAGGAAGGGCTTGCCGACGCGCATCTTGTACCGCGAGAGCGGATAGGCGGCGAGCGAGGCGAGCACGACCGTTGCGATCGAGGTGCCTCCCGCCAGCAGCACGCTGTTCCACAGGGGCTGGAACAGCAGATCCGGCTTCATCACGGCCGCGAAGTTGTCGAGGGTGACGACCTCGGGCATCTTGATGGCCAGCGTCGGCTGCGCGTCGAGCGAGGCCGTGACGAGCCACACGAGCGGCACCACGAACAGCACGCCGACCACGATGAGCAGCGTGTTGGCGACGACGCGCAGGGCGCGGGTGCGCGGCGACGACAGCGACGCCTTCTTGCGCCCGGGAGCGCGGCGTGCGGAGCGCGAGCGGGCGCCGGTCACCTCGGGCAGGGTGGCGGTGGTCATGACGAGACCTCCTCGCGCAGCGCGCGGACGTAGAAGAACGAGAAGATCGCACCGATGAGCAGCATGATCGTGGCGATCGCGGTGCCGTAGCCGAGCTCGCCGAACTTGAGGCCCTGCTGGTAGGCGAGGATCGGCAGCGTCGTGCTCTTGTTGCCGGGGCCACCGCCGGTCATGACGAAGATCAGTGTGAAGACCGACAGGGTCTGCAGCGTCACGATCATCGAGTTGGTTCCGATGGTCGAACGGATCATGGGGATCGTGATGAGGAAGAGGCGCTTGATGCCGCTCGCTCCGTCGACCTCGGCCGCCTCGGTGATCTCGGGCGGCACGTCGGCGAGGGCCGCCGAATAGACCATCATCGAGAACGCCGTCCCGCGCCAGATGTTGGCGAAGACGACCATGAGCACCGGCATCGTGAAGAGCCAGCTGACGGGGTCGAGACCGAAGATCCCGAGGATCACGTTCAGGGTCCCGTTGTCGCGGAAGAACGCGTACGCGGCGAATGCCGCGACGATCTCGGGCAGGACCCACGCGGTGACGACGATCGTGCCGACCACCGCGGTGACGACGCGATTGCCCGAGCGCATCATGAGAGCGAGGGCCAGGCCCAGGATGTTCTGACCGATCACGGCGGAGAAGAACACGAACACGATCGTGTTGACGACCGCCACGGGAAAGTCGGGGGCCTTGAAGAGCTGGGTGTAGTTGTCGAAGCCGATGAACTGGCTCGCGACGGCGGTCGAGCCCGACAGGGTCGCGTTGGTGAGCGAGCCCCACAGCGACACCAGGATCGGTCCGAGCAGGAACACCGCGAGCAGCAGCGCTGCGGGAAGGAGCGGGAGCGCCCGGGCCGAGGACCGGAGGCCGCGCGTGGTGGCGCGCGACCTCCGGTCGGTTCCGGTCGCCCCGGTCTGAGCCAGGGCGGTCACGATCAGCCCTGCTGGGTGTTGTCTTCGCCGACGATGCCGATGACGGCCTGGTCGTAGGCTGCGGCGGCGTCGTCGACGCTGGACTGCCCGGTCATGACCGCTTCCATGGCGACCTGGATCTGGTTCGAGATCTTGTCGTAGTCCTCGGTGGCCGGTCGGAAGTGCGTCGTTGCGACGAAGCTCGAGAAGGTCTTGAAGCTCGGGTTGGCGTCGAGGTATTCGGTGGACTGCGCCACATCGGCACGGACGGCGATCTGGCTGTTGTTGATGTCGTAGGACGTGGCGTTGTCCTTGTTCACCGCGGTGGAGAGGAAGTCCCAGGCCGCGTCGGCGTTCTTGGTGTTCTTGCCGATGGCGAGCGTCCACCCGCCCGACATGCTCGTGGTGCCGGGTGCCTGGCCGTTCTGGGTGGGCATCGCGGCGATACCGAGCGTGTCGCTCCACGCGGGCCACGGGGCGGTTCCGCCGTCGACCCACGCGGCCGACTGCCACGAGCCATCGAGGGCGATCGCGAGCTTGCCCTTCGGCAGCCAGTCGGCGGTCACGCTGGTGAAGATGTTGGGGTCGAGCGCCTGCTGGAGCGAGGGTCCGAGGCCGCCCTGGTAGACGTCGGAGACGAAGGTCAGCGAGTCCTTGAAGCCCTGGCTGCCGACGACCCACTTCTTCGAGGAGGTGTCGTAAAGGGTGTCCTCGGTGCCGTAGAGGAGCATTTCGAGCCCCTGCATGGATGCCGCTTCACCGGCCGTCTTGCCCGAGTACACGTTCATCGGGATGACGTCGGGGTCGGCCGCCTTGACCTTCTTGGCCGCCGAGAGGACGTCGGCCCAGGTCTTGGGCTGCCACGGGACGGAGATGCCCGCCTTGGCGAAGATCTCCTTGTTGTACCAGAGGCCGCGGGTGTCGGTTCCGAGCGAGACGCCGTAGGTCTTGCCGTCGGGGCCGAGGCCGGCCTGCTTGGCGCCGTCGGCGAACTGCGACCAGTCGCTCCACTTCGCGAGGTAGTCGTCGAGGGGCAACAGGTACCCCGCCGCGGCGTCGGACTGGATCTTGAAGGTGTCTTCGTACTGGACGTCGGGGGCGGTGCTGGCCGACTTGTTCATCAGCGCGAGCTTCGTGTAGTAGTCGGCGCCCTCGGCCTGGATCGGCACGAGCTCGACGGTCATGCCGGGGTGTGCGGCCTCGTACTGCGACTTCGCCGTCTCCATCAGCGTCTGCATCTGGTTGAAGGTCGCCGTGGTCTGGTACGCGACGCGGATGGTCTTCGCGTCACCGGCGTCGCCGCTGCCCGCGGAACAACCGGCCAGGGCCGCGGTCAGGGCGGTGGCGGTCAGAAGACCGGTCACCATCGTCAGTTTCTTCATGAAAGCTCCCTTGCTCGGGTGGAGACACCACGTCGCCAGAACCTTTTATAAATCAAATGGACTAACTCGGCAAGTCCCAGAGTCGCCACGCTCGTAACGATCGGGAAACGCCCGGCGTCGGCGGAAGGGGGACGGGCTCAGAGGGCGATCATCATGCGCGCCGGCCGCGCCGCGAAGGCGCCGTCGAGCATGAGGCAGGCGGCCCCCACGGCCGCGACGTCGGCTCCGACCCGTGAGCGACGCACGACGATCTCGCGCGTCGCGGTCGAGGCCGCGTCGACGGCGACGCGCTCGGCGACGACGTCGCCCAGCACCTCCGCGAGGCGCTCCCACACGGGGCCGCCGAGGACGACCTCGTCGACGTCGATCAGGTTGTTGGTCACGACCAGCGCGCGCGCGATCCGCTCCCCCGCCCGCCGCAGCACCGCGGCCGGACCCTCCTCGCCCTCGCGCGCGTCGCGCACGAGCCGGTCCAGGTCGGGGCGCGTGTCACCGGCCGCCGCCGGGGCGTACCCGGCCTCGGCCAGCAGCACGCGCGGCTCGATCGACACCCCGAGGCACCCGCGAGCGCCGCACGCGCAGGGCGGACCATCGGGATCGACGATCACGTGCGCGATGCCGCCGGCGTTGCCGGTGCGTCCGCGCACCGGAGCACCCGCGATCGCGAGCCCCACGCCGACACCCGCGCCGTAGTACAGGAACATCGCGTCGCCGAGAGCGTCGGAACGGTCGAACCACATCTCGCCCACCATGGCGGCCGTCACGTCCTTCTCGACGATCACGGGCAGGCCCGTGACGGCGCCGAGGTCTTCTCGCACGTTGACGTTGTGCCACTCCGGCAGCAGGGGCGGATCGAGAAGGCGCCCGCCGCGCGCGTCGAAGGGCCCCGGAGCGGCCACACCGACCCCGAGGACGAGCTCGCGGGGGATGCCGGCGCGCTCGACGATCGCGTCGACCGCGGCGCCCACGGCATCCACCAGCCCCGCGGGCGTCGACAGGGCCGGGCGGCCGATCTCGTCATGCGCGATGACCTCGCCGGCCATGTCGACCACCACGATCGTGTCGACCACCGGGTCGAGGTGCACTCCGACCGCGAATCGCGAGCGCGGCGCGAGTTTGAGCAGCGTGCGGGGCTTCCCGGGTCCCGAGATGACCTTGCCCGCCTCCACGATCAGCCCCTCGTCGGCGAGCCGCCGGGTGACGTTGCTGAGCGTTTGGGCGCTGAGGCCCGTGCGCGCCGACAGCTCGACGCGGCTCAGCCCCTCGGGCGAACGGCGGATGTGGTCGAGCACGAGGGTCTGGTTGTACTCCCCGACGGCGGGCAGGTTGGATCCGGTACGCATGATCCCCGCCCTCGTTCGCCGGTCCGCGGCGCGGGCCCTCTCGTCCAGATTATGCCCGCCCATCGGCGCGCTCCTCTCGCGCGGTCGGTCAGGACTGCAACGCGAGCGCCGCCGCCCCGAGCAGGGGACCGTCTCCGTCGAGTCCCGAGCCGACGATGCGGCAGCGCCGGGCGTAGGCGTGCAGCGAGGCGGCCTGGGCGGCCGCGCGCACCTGGTCGACGTAGTCGGGGGCGACCTGCGAGAAGCCGCCGGCGATGGCCACCGCCTCGAGATCGCACAGGGTGGCTGCCGCGGCGATGGCCTGGCCCACCGCGGTCGCCGAACGGCTCACGGCGGCGATGGCCACGGCATCCCCCGACGCGTGCGAGGCCGCGAGATCGAGACCGGTCTCGCCCTCCCACCCCTGCTTCTTCGCCCAGGCGACCGTGCCGGGCCCCGCGGCCACGGCTTCGAGGGTGGCCGCGACGACGTCGTCGCCTTCGAGGGTGCGCACGAAGGTCTGTCCCAGATGACCCGCGTTGCCGCTGGCGCCGCTGACGGGGCGACCTCCGAGCACGAGGCCCCCGCCCACACCGGTCGACACGACGATCGCCATCGCGTCGTCGCAGCCGACCAGGGCTCCCCGCCAGTGTTCGGCGAGGGCGATGCAGGTGCCGTCGAGCGCGAGATGGATGGGGCCGTCGACGAGCCCGCCCAGCACCTCGTCGATGCGCAGTCCCGCCGCCAGCGGAAGGTTCAGGGGAGACACCGAGCGCGAGGGCAGGTCCACCGGACCCGCACTGCCCACGCCGATCGCGGTGACCCTCGCCTCCGGAACGGCGGCGAGCGCGGTTTCGGCGGCCTGACGGACGTTCCGGGCGATCGTGTCGCGGTCGTTCCCGCGACCGGTGGGGCGTCGGGTCACGCTCGAACGGATCACCTCGCCGGAGGTCGAGACCAGGGCCGCGTCGACCTTGGTCCCGCCGATGTCGACAGCGAGCACGTGGGCGGCGGCGGGCAGGGACGGGGTGGTGTGCGACATGCGCGGGCTCCTCGGGTGGACCAACGCTCCCCGATCCTAGGGGCGACCCCCCTCTCCCCGAGTGACGCCTGTGCACCCGCGGCTTTCCGACCCCCGCCACCGTGGCGCGGGTTACGATCGGGTCACGTTGGCGAGGACGCTCCCGCCTCCGCGACACGAGGGATGCCATGGACGAGACGGTCACGCCCGAGGCGACCACGCGGCTGCGCCGCGCCGACACCGCCACCGGCCCCGCCCGGCCCGGGGTCGACGCCCCTCTCGATGCGGCGTCTTTCGCCCGTCTGACCGGGGAGATCCTGTCGTCGGTGTCGCGGGTCATCGACGGCAAACCCGACGCGGTGCGCAGCGCCCTGATCGCCCTTCTCGCCGAAGGCCACCTGCTCATCGAAGACGTCCCGGGCGTCGGCAAGACGATGCTCGCGCGGGCTCTGGCCGCCACGGTCGACGCCGACGTGCGTCGCATCCAGTTCACCCCCGATCTGCTGCCGGGCGACATCACCGGCGTGTCGGTGTTCAACCCCGTGCAGCGGCAGTTCGAGTTCACCCCCGGCGCGGTGTTCGCCCACATCGTCATCGCCGACGAGATCAACCGCTCCTCCCCCAAGACGCAGTCGTCGTTGCTCGAGGCCATGGAGGAGCGCCAGGTGACGGTCGACGGCCGCACGCACGTGCTCCCCTCCCCGTTCCTCGTCGTCGCGACGCAGAACCCGTTCGAGATGGAGGGCACGTACGTGCTCCCCGAGGCGCAGCGCGACCGCTTCCTGCTGCGGATCTCGATGGGGTATCCGGATGCCGCGGCCGAGGCGCTCATGCTGCGCCAGCGCGACGCGGTGAACCCTCTCGACGCCCTGACGCCGGTCGTGACCGCGCGTCAGGTGACCGCGCTGATCGCCTGGGCACGCGGTGTGCACGTGGCCCCCGCTCTCGAGGAGTACGTCGTCGCCCTCGCGCAGGCCACCCGCAGCCACCCCGACATCCGTCTGGGGGCGAGCCCGCGCGCGACCCTGCAGCTCGTGCGCGCCGCCAAGGTGCGCGCCGCCCTCGACGGGCGCGCGTACGTCATCCCCGACGACATCACCGCCCTGCTGTCGCCGGTCTTCGCCCACCGCCTCATCGCGAACCGTTCGGCCGCGGGCGGTCGGGCCGGGGCTGCGGTGGTCGCCGACGCGCTCGAGCGCATCGCGTCCAGCGTGCGCGTTCCCCTCGCTCCCCGGCCGTGAGCACCGGCGTGACGCGCCTGTGGCCCTTCACCCTGCGGGGCACGGGGGCCGTGCTCCTCGCCGTGGCGGGGTTCGCGATCGCGCAACGCGCCGGCATCCCGGAACTGCTGTACTTCGCCACCCTTCTCGTGGCCCTGCTGGCGGTTTCGGCGATCGCGCTGCTGCTGACGCGCGGCAGGGGTGCGGTCTCGCGCGTCGTGACGCCCGAAACGCCCGAGGTCGGGGGCTCGGCGACGGTCGTGGTGCGCGCCGGACTCTCGAGCGCCCTCCCCGCGGGCCCCGCGCGATGGAACGACACGCTGCCGACGGGACTGACCGGACGCGCCCACGGGACGTCGGCCTCCCTCGCGTCGACGATTTCGGGCACCACGGGGACGATCGAGGTGCGGTACGACGTGATCGGCGCGGCGCGCGGCATCCATTCGATCGGTCCGCTCGAGGTGACGACCACCGATCCTTTCGGCCTGGTGCGCCGCCGGATCGCCCTGGGCCGGACGACGCCGGTGACGGTTGCCCCGGCGATCGTCGACCTGGCGCCGCTGCCCTCCTCCTCCGGCGAAGCGGGCGGCACGCGCCAGACCGCGGCCCTGCAGCTCGGTCAGGGGGCCGACAACCTCGTCGCGCGACCGTACGCGCCCGGCGACTCGATGCGGCGCATCCATTGGCGCGCCACCGCCCACCGCGACACCCTCATGGTGCGTCAAGAGGAGCAGGAGTCCTCGCCGGCCGCCACCGTCGTGATCGACCGCGCGCTCTCGCGGTGGTCGCCGCTGGCCGCTCATGCCCCCGGCGGCGACCCGGCTTTCGAGACGGCCGTGACCGCGTGCGTCTCGGCCGTCGCCCACCTCGTGCACGAGGGCTACACGGTCGACGTCGTCGACAGCGACGGAACTCTTCTCGCCGACCCGGTCGAAGGCGGCGACGACGTCGAAGCCCGAGCGGCCGCCGCGGGTTTCGCGAGCCTGCGAGCCCGCGTCGACGACGCCTCCCACCGCGTCGTTCCGGCGACCGCCTCCGCTCTGCTGGGTCCCGTCGTCGTGATCACGGGAGACCTGCAGCCCGAAGACCGCGCGGCCCTCGGCGAGATGGGCACGCATTCGGCCCTTCCCGTCCTGATCGTGGTGGCCGAGCACGCGGAGCTCGACGCCGTTCGTGTCGCCGGCTGGCGCGCGGCTCACCTGCGTCCGGGAACGGACGTCGCCCTCGCCTGGGACGACGCGATGGAACAGGGGTACGCCCGTGTCGGCCGCTGATCTCAACGTGCTGCGCACGCCCCGCCGCCGCCGCGACGCGACCCTGCTGACGATCGGTCTGTTCTCCGCGATCGCCGCCGCGATGCTTCCGGTGTTCTCGGTGATCGCCCCGGGGGCGTGGGTCGCGGGAGCCTTTCTCGTGGGAGGAGGTGCGCTCGGCGCGGGACTGATCGTCCGCCTGTCGCGGCTGCCCGCCCTGGTGGCGAGCCTCGCCGAGGTGACCGTGTGGATCGTGCTGCTCACGGCGATCTTCGGCCGCTCCACGGCCCTGCTCGGCATCATCCCCACCCCCTCGACTTTCGCCTCGGTCCCCGGCCTCGTCGCCCAGGCCTCGGCGGAGATCCGCGACGGCGTCGCCCCCGTCCCGCCGGATGAGGGCTTGGCGTTCCTCCTGGTCGCCGCGATCGGTGCGCTCGCCATCGTGCTGGATCACGTGGTCCTGACGGCGCGGATGCCGTTGCTCGCCGGAGTGGGCCTGGTCGCCGTCTCGCTCATCCCCACGATCGCGATCCCCTCCGACGTCGACGTCGCGAGCTTCGTGCTGCTGGCGGCTGCTCTGCTCTTCCTGCTGCGGGTCGACACACGGGCACGTGCCGCGGCGTCCGCACGCCGCGACGATCGCGCTCGCCCCGCGCAGGGCCGCCGTCTCTTCGGGGTATCGGCCACCGCCCTGGGGGTCGCGGCCGTGGCTGTGATCGTCGCCGTGGTCGCCACTCCTCTGCTCCCCCAGCCGGGCCTGAGGTTTGCCAGCGGCGGCACCGGCGGGCTGGGGACGACCATCAACCCCAACCTCGAGCTCGGCAACGACCTTCGTCAGCCGCGCGACGTCGAGGTGCTCAAGGTGCGCACCACGGGCCCGACGGCCCCCTACCTGCGCGCGGTCACTCTGTCCCGCTTCGACGGCGCCGTCTGGCAGCCCGATACCTTCGACACGGTCCCCCTCCCCTCCGACGGCACGGTGTTCGACCGCGTCAGCGTGGACGGCGATATCACCCTCGCCGACTGGACGACCACGATCACCGTCGATCAGCTCGACAGCCCGTGGCTGCCGGTGCCCTACCCCGCCTCGACGGTCACGGGTCTGGACGGCGACTGGTTGGGCATGCCGCAGAACCGCACGGTGGTCACCCGCGCCGGGTCCACCCGCGAGCAGGTCTACGAGGTGCAGGCGAGCGTCCCCCGCCCGACCCTCGAGCAGATCCGCTCGAAGACCGTGGGCGGGACGGACCTCGACCCCGCGCTGACCGCGCTCCCCGCCGAGGTGCCCGCCGTCATCGGCGACACCGCCCGCGAGGTGACCGCGAACGCGCAGACGCCCTATGACAAGCTCGTCGCCCTGCAGAACTGGTTCCGCAGCAGTCAATTCCGTTACTCGCTCGACGCTCCCGTCGATTCCGGCTTCGACGGAGCCGGTCTCGACGCGGTGGCGCAGTTCCTGCAGGTGCGCGCCGGATACTGCGTGCACTATGCCTCGGCCTTCGCCGTCATGGCACGCACTCTCGGCATCCCCGCGCGCATCGTCATCGGGTACCTTCCCGGCACGGCCTCGAGCATCCCCCAGCAGGGCGGCACCGAGTACTCGGTCAGCTCGAGTCAGTTGCATTCGTGGCCCGAGGTGTACTTCGAGGGCATCGGATGGGTGCCCTTCGAGCCGACGAACAGCCTCGGCGTCCCCACGAACTTCGCTTCGGGCTCCTCCGGGAACAACACGACCACCCCGAACACCCCGAGCCAGGATGCCGAGGCCCCGGCCGATCAGCCCTCGTCGGCGCCGTCGGAGGCCGCCGAGAACGACCCCGGGGCGCAGACCACCGGCGGTGGTTCAGTCGCCGCGCGGCAGAGCACCGCGTGGGTCGCCCCGGTCCTCGGGATCCTCGTGCTGCTGGTGCTCGCCGGGGTCCCGGCCGTCGCCCGGATCGTGCGGCGTCGCCGACGCCTCGCCGCCGCGCGCGCGGGCGACCCGGTGGCCGCGTGGACCGCGATGCTCGAGGACGCGGTGGATCTCGGCATCCCGGTCTCGTCCGCGCTGTCTCCGCGCGCCTTCGCGGTGCTGCTCGTCGAGGAGCATGGCGCACCGTCCGACGACGTCGGTCTTCTCCGCGAGGCCGTCGAACGGGTGAGCTACGCGGGCGACAGCTTCGACCCCGCTCGGGGACCCGGTCTCGTCGCCGCCGTCACGGGCGTGCGTGCGGCTCTCGATGAGAGAACTGCACCGCTGCGCCGGTTCCTCGCGCGGGCGTACCCTCGCTCGCTCGTCACGCGACCCGGCACCGTCGGCGCGGTCGAGCGCGAGAGCGTGTCGCGGTAGTCACGGCCGGAGAAGCGAAGAGCGCCACCCTTCCGGGTGACGCTCTTCGTGTGGCGGAAGTGACAGGATTTGAACCTGCGAGGCGAGTTACCCCGCCTACATGGATTCCAGCCATGCTCCTTAGGCCGCTCGGACACACTTCCAAGGGACGATCTTACACGGCGCTCAGCCCCGCCCGAATCGCCGCCGGGTCTGCACGGTGATCGGACTGTCCTCCGCCCTCCACGACATCGCGCGCACGCCGGTGTCGCGGGAGAGCCGCGTGGTCGCGGCATCCAGGAACTCGGGCGCGTCTCCCTCGATGAGCAGCTCGGCCTCGAGGACGACGCCCGCCGGCTCGTCCTCGGAGCCGTCGTCGTCGTGGCTCGACATCGCGAGCACCAGGACATCGGGTGACTCCAGGGTGTCGGAGAGCAGCTCGCGTACTTCTTGCTCGCGCTCCTCGAGCGCGCGCACCGTGAGCACGAACGCCCCGATGGTCTCGGCGTTCGCGTCGGGGGCGCGGTCGACGAGGCGCCCGAGCGGGCGCAGAAGCAGGTGTACCAGGAGCACCAGCGCCGTCATCGCGAGCGCCGGCACGACCAGCCCTCCCGCGGCCAGGCACCCGACGGCCGCCGAGCACCACAGGGTCGCGGCGGTGTTGAGCCCCTGCACGGACAGGCCCTGCCGGAGGATCACCCCACCGCCGAGGAAACCGACGCCGGAGACGACGTAGGCCGCGATCTGCAGCGAGCCCTGACCCACCCCCAGCTCGCTGCCGAAGAGGACGAAGGCGGCGGCTCCCATCGCCACGAGCGCCTGCGTGCGAAGGCCCGCCGTGCGGGAGCGATACTGCCGCTCCAAACCGATGAGCACGCCGCAGCCGGCGGCCAACAGCAGCCGCAGCACGAAGTCCAGGTCAGCCACGGGCGGCACCCCTCCCGACGCGGTCGAAAGCACGAGTCACCGGCGCAGTATGTCAGAGCACGCTTTTCGGCAACCTGTGCACGGTCACCGCCCCCACGGCCCGGAACGGATGCAGAGGGTCAGGTGCCTCCGAGCCCGTCGGGCCGCCCAGTTCGCTGTGCACGAGCGCGCTCATGACCGCGTACGCGTCCATCGGGTCCCACCCGCGTGCGTCGACGAGCTCGTCGAACACGTCTTCGTAGCCGCGCCGGATGCTCTCCTGCACCGGGTCGCCCAGGCCGACGAAGATCCACTCCTCGTCGGTCTCGATGCGGGGCGCCCGCAGAGCGGCATCCGGCAGCAGATCGATCGAGACCACGGCGACGCCCGCCGCCTCGATCGCGACGAACGACGATTCGCCTCTCGCCATGACGGCATGGATGTCCCCGATCGACAGCAGCGCCCCCTCGACCTCGACCGGCAGGTACACCGTGGCGCCGGGAGCGACGTCGGTGAGATCCATGTTGCCGCCGAGCGCCGTCGTGGGCATGACGGTGGAGTTCCGCCCCCTGGCGGGCGCCGTGCCGATGCACCCGATCATCGGGCGCGGGGGCACCACGTGCCTCTCGGTGAGGTGCACGCCCCCCGCGTCGATGGGGATGCGCCGGCTGACGACCCGATCGGGCATGCGGTGCTGCAGCGCCCCGGCGCCGGGGAGGCTCTGCGACCACCCGTACTCCCCGAGGCGGATCTCGTGCACGTGGACGACGAGGGCATCGCCCGGCTTCGCACCCTCGACGTACACGGGGCCGGTGACCGGATTGATCGGGGCCGTGAGGGCGCCGAGATCGCCGTGATCGTGGAGCTCGGCGTAGACCGCGTCGTCGGTTTCGAACGCGATGGTCTCGCCGGTCCCGGGCCGCACGCGCAGCGCCGGGGCCACCGCCGCGTCGTACCCGGGACGACCGTGCTCCCGGCCGAGCCAGTGCTCGGCGCTCATCGCGGAGCCACTTCGCCGCCGCCTTCTCCGGCGGTGGCCGTGGCGTGCTCGGGCAGGGGACCTGCGGCTCCGCCGTTCTTGCGGGCGAAGATCAGGTAGACGATCCCGCCGACGACCAGCCACAGGATGCCGCCGATCTTGGCGGTCATGTCGGCGTTGAGCAGCACGTATCCGATGATGAGGAACCCGACGAGCGGCACGACGAGGTGCAGCAGGTAGTTCTTCGACTTCTTCTTGCCGAGGTAGTACGCCGCGACCGACACGTGCAGCAGCATGAATCCGAGCAGGGCGCCGAAGTTCACGAGCGACGAGATCACCGCGATCTGGCCGACGAAGAACAGCACCAGCACGAGCGAGATCGCACTCACCAGAAGGATCGCCGCCATCGGCACCTGGCGCGAGGTGACCTTCGACAGGAAGGCGGGCAGGCGCCGGTCGCGGCTCATCGAGTAGAGCAGACGCGAGGTCGCCGCTTGAGCCGCGACCGCATTGGCGATCCCCACCGCGATGACGTTGACCGCGAGGAACGCGGTCGCCCACCCGCTGCCCGCGGCCTTGGCCACGAGCAGGAAGAAGGCGTTGTTGACCTCGTCGTCGCCGAAGGCGATGGTGCCGGCGGCCAGGGCGCTGGCGAACCACGTCTGCGCGATGAAGAGCACCGCGACGACGAGCAGAGCGATGATCATGGCGCGGCCGCCCGACTTACGATCCCCCGTGGACTCCTCGGCCATGGTCGAGATGCCGTCGAAGCCGAGGAAGCTCAGCACCGCGATCGAGAGGGCGGTGGCGATCAGCGCTGGATTGACCTTCTCGGCATCCCAGAGCGGAGCCATCGTGAATTGCGCACCCGGAATCGTGCCGGACGACAGGGCGACCATCGCGATCACGACGAAGATCACCACGAAGGCGAGCTGGATGGTGAGCATGACGCGGTTGGCGATCTTGATCGAACCGATGCCGAGCACGTTGATGACGGTGTTGATGATGACGAAGGCCACGGCCCAGATCCACTGCGGGACGTCGGGGAAGATGCCCGCCATCGACGACGCGGCGAAGACGTACAGCAGGGTCGGCACGAGCAGGTAGTCGAGCAGGATCGCCCAGCCGGCGAAGAAGCCCACGGTGGGGTGCAGACCGCGCCCGACGTACGAGAACACGGAGCCCGCGATCGGGAACGCCTTCGACATCTGCGCGTACGCGAGGGCGGTGAAGATCATGGCGATCACGCCGGTGAGGTAGACCAGCGGCACCATGCCGCTCGCGGCGTTGAACACGACGCCGAAGATCGCCCACGGGGCGATGGGCACCATGAAGACGAGACCGTAGACCACGAGGTCGAGGGTGGACATGGAGCGCTTGAGCTCCTGCGTGTAGCCGAACGACTCCAGCGACTGCTGGGCCTCGGGGGCGGGGTGCGACATCGGGTCTCCTGGTTCGGGTGGGGCGGGGCGGGTGTCAGGGGAGGGGTGCGAGGAAGTCGGCGATGACCGCGCGGAAGGCCTCGGGCATCTCGAGGTGGGTGCAGTGGCTCGCCCCGGCGAAGACGTGCGAACGGGCGCCGGGGATGTGCTCGACGAAGGGCTCCCACGTCTCGGGAGTGGCCTCGTCGAACTCGCCGGCGACCACGAGGGTGGGTGCCGCGATCAGGGGAAGGCGGTCGATGATCGACCAGTCGCGACCGGTGCCGACGACGTGGAACTCGTTCGGGCCGTTCATGGTGAAGTAGACGGTCGGGTCTGCGAGCATCTGCTGCTCGCTGTCGACGAAGTCCTGCGGCATGGGCGTCACGCGACAGACGTGCCGCTCATAGAACACGCGGGTGGCCTCCGCGTACTCGGGGTCGTCGAGGGTGCCGGCGGCTTCGTGGCGGTCGAGCGCCTCGCGGGCTTCCGCGGGCAGCTCGGAACGGAGCCGGGCCGCGCCGGCGAGCCAGAGAGCCATGGATGCCGGGGAGTTGCAGATTTCGAGGCTCCGCAGCCCCGCGGGCTGGCGGACGGCGATCTCGGCGCCGAGCATGCCGCCCCAGGACTGCCCGAGCACGTGGTACTCGTCGAAGCCCAGCGCGCGCTGCAGGTTGTGGAACTCGTCGACGAAGAGCTGCGGCACCCATTGCGACGCCGGGGCGTCGGGATGGTGCGAGCTTTTGCCGCAGCCGATCTGGTCGTAGTGCACGACGGTGCGCCCGGTCAGGTCGGCGAGGGCGTCGAGATTCGACACGTAGTCGTGGGCCATTCCGGGTCCGCCGTGGAGGACGAACAGGGGGGCCCGACCGGTGGGCTCGGCGGGTTCGGTAAGGCGCGCCCAGGTGAAGCCGTCGCGGAAGGGAACGGTGGTCTCGTGTTGCATGGAGTCATCGTGGACCCCTTAAAGGTGCGTTGGCAAACCTTTTCTGCGGAATTAACATGGAAGAAACGACGGGAGCCCATGGCCGACACCGACGACGCGTCCCTGGTGGAACGCGTGACCGAGCGACTCATCACCGCCGTGGCGGTGGGCGAGTTCCTCCCGGGCACACGGCTCCCCGCCGAGCGCGAGCTCTCGCCCCTGCTGGGCGTCGGTCGGACGACGGTGCGCGCGGCCCTGGACGACCTGTCCACGAAGGGTCTGATCGAGCGCCGTCGCGGGCGCGGGGGCGGCACGTTCGTGGCCGAGGAATGGCCCGCGTCGATCGTCGTCGGCGTGGACCGCTGGTTCGAGGAGCGTTGGAGCGACCTGGTCGACGCGTGCACCGCGAGCTCGATGCTGCACTCTTCGCTCGCACGCCTGGCGGCGGAGCGGCGCACCGACGCCGACATCACCGCCCTGCGCGGCCGCCTCGACGACTTCCATTCCGCCGAGTCGGGCGACCACAAGCAGCGCGCCGACAGTCTGTTGCACCTCGCCATCATCGAGGCGGCCCACAACACCGCGCTGCGCGACATCCTGCTCGCGCACGAACGCCGCCTGTCCCTCTCGGCCCCCGCGCACCCGTGGGGCGACCGAGAGAGCCATCGCCGCATGGAGACGCGTGCCGCGCGGGAGCACGACGCGATCGTCCACGCGATCGTCCACGCCGCCCCCGACGAAGCCGCCGAGCTCGCGCGGCGGCACGTGCAGATCGACCTGGAGCTGTTCAGCGAGTCGCGCGCGTTCGCGCGCCGCCGAGCAGCCGAGGCGGCCGCCGGCTGATCCCGCCGCTCGTCCCGCGAGCGGAGGAGAATGCGCCTCGGGAGCAAGCCCGCGCGCGCCGACGTCCTCCGCCGCGCGAACCTCCTCCCGAGGGCGCCGTCAGTCGCGCAAACGCCCCTCAAGACCCGCCCGCACGGCCGGCCACTCTTCCCGGAGGATCGAGAAGTACAGCGTGTCCGCCACGCTGCCGTCGGGCGCGATGCGGTGCTGCCGCAGCCGTCCTTCGCGCGTCGCGCCGAGGCGCTCGATCGCTCGCGCGCTGCGCTCGTTCCGCGCGTCGCAGCGCAGCGCGACCCGGTTCACGCGCCATTCGTCGAACGCGTGCGTCAGCAGCAACAGCTTTGCGGCGGGATTGGTCCGCCCGCCCTGGAAGGCGCGGCCGTACCAGGTCGTCCCGATCTCGACCCGCCCCTGCGCGGGAACGTATTCGTAGAACGTCGTCGCCCCGCGGACCTCCCCCGTCTCGGCCTCCCGCACGGTGAAGGCGTACAGGCCCGGCGTGGCACGCTGCTGCTCGACACGAGCGGCGTAGGCCTCGACCGAGTCCGCCCACGGGGTCGTCATCCGGCTCCAGAGCTCCGCATCGGTCAGCGCCCAGGCCTCCGTCGCGTCGCGCGGCTCCGCCGGAGTCAGACGGATGCCGTACCCCTCGAGCGTGGTGTCGTGCGCGGTCATCGGGACTCTAACTGGCGGACGAACTCGTCGGCGGCGTCGAGCTGGCGACGCAGGTCTTCGCGGCGGCGGTGCGCCTCGTCGCGGATATCGGCGAGACGGGCCGCGAGAGCGGAGTCGCCCGGCGCCTCGGCGAGCCCGTCGACCACCTCGAGCAGCTCTCCCATCTGCTCGAGGGAGTAACCGAGCGGTTTCATGCGGCGAATGAGGAGCAGGCGCGACTCGTCGTCGGCCGTGTACAGCCGGAACCCTCCCTCGCTCCGCGCGGAGGGCCGGAGGAGCCCGATCTCGTCGTAATGGCGAAGCGTGCGGATGGACAGCCCGGTCCGCTCGGCGAGCTCACCGATCTGCATCGGTCGCGCGTCGGTCATGTATCCCCCATCCCGCAACCCTCTCGTTACGGTAGAGTCTTCGATGTCGCGATCGCGACCCCCCTATTCTCCCCCGCGTCGACGCGGGTCCCTCCTCCCCCACCCCGGAGCCTGCCCATGACAACTTCCGTTGCGCGCCCGCACACCGATCCCACCGTCCTGCAGACGCTACGATCCCCCCGCCTCCTGACCCGCGAGGTCTTGGCCGGACTCGTGGTCGCTATCGCCCTCATCCCCGAAGCGATCGCCTTCTCGATCATCGCGGGGGTCGACCCGCGCCTCGGATTGTTCTCGTCGTTCGTGATGGCCGTGGCCATCGCGTTCCTCGGCGGCCGCCCGGCCATGATCACGGCGGCGACCGGAGCGATCGCGCTCGTGATCGCCCCGGTCGCCCGCGAGCACGGGGCCGAATACCTGCTCGCGACCGTGGTCCTGGGCGGCATCCTGCAGGTGATCCTCGGCCTCCTCGGAGTCGCGAAGCTCATGCGCTTCATCCCGCGCAGCGTCATGGTGGGGTTCGTCAACGCCCTCGCGATCCTCATCTTCATCGCCCAGGTGCCGCAGCTCATCGGCGTGCCCTGGGCGGTCTACCCGATCGCCGCGGCGGGACTGGCCATCATGTATCTGCTCCCGCGTCTCACCAGGATCGTGCCCGCCCCGCTGGTCGCGATCGTGCTGCTCACCGGTGCCGCGGTCGTCTTCGGCATCTCGGTACCCACCGTCGGCGACCAGGGCGCCCTGCCCGAGAGCCTGCCCGCCCTGCTGATCCCGAACGTGCCGCTCACCGGTGAGACGCTCGCCATCATCCTGCCGTTCGCCGTCGCCATGGCCGTCGTCGGCCTGCTCGAATCGCTCATGACCGCGACCCTCGTCGACGACATCACCGACACCCCGTCGTCGAAGACGCGCGAATCGCTCGGCCAGGGCGTTGCGAACGTCCTCTCGGGGCTGTTCGGCGGGATGGGCGGCTGCGCGATGATCGGTCAGACGATGATCAACGTCAAGGCGTCGGGTGCGCGCACGCGGATCTCCACCTTCCTCGCGGGCGTCTTCCTCCTCGTGCTCGTGCTCGTCTTCGGCGACGTGGTGGCGGTCATCCCCATGGCGGTGCTCGTGGCCGTGATGATCGTGGTCTCGATCGCCACGTTCGACTGGCACAGCATCCGCCCGTCCACTCTGCGGCGGATGCCGCTGAGCGAGACGATCGTGATGGTCCTCACGGTCGCGATCACGGTCTGGACGCACAACCTCGCGATCGGCGTCGGCGTGGGCGTGGTGGCCGCGGCGGTGCTCTTCGCCCGACGGGTCGCGAGCGTCACGGCCGTGACGCGGTCCGTGGAGGGCGAGACCGCGCGCTACACCGTGGAGGGCGAGCTGTTCTTCGCCTCGAGCAACGATCTGACCACCAGGTTCGCGTACCACGATGACCCCCAGCGGGTCGTCATCGACCTGTCGCGTTCACACGTCTGGGACGCGTCCACGGTGGCGGCGCTCGACGCGGTGGAGACGAAATACGCCCACCTCGGCACGACGGTCGAGATCGAGGGCATGAACGACACCGCGGCCCGACTGCACGCGCGCCTGAGCGGAGGGCTCGGCGCGGGGCACTGACCGCGCGGGGGTCACGACCGCAGCGTCGCCGACGGCGTCTCGCCGAACTCTCCGCGGTACATCGCCGCGAAGCGACCGAGGTTCGAAAAGCCCCACCGAGCGGCGATCGCGGCCACCGTCTCCACGGACGGATCGGCGCTGCGCAGCTCGCCGCGCGCGGCGTCCAGCCGCACACGGCGGAGGTACTGCATCGGGGTGCGCCCGGTGGCGGCACGGAACGCGTACTGCAGCCCGCGCGGCGACAGCCGAGCGGCCTGAGCGATGTCGGACAGCACCACGGGCTCCGCCGCGTGGGCCTCGACGTACGCCTTGGCTCGGCGCACCGGGGCGGGGAGGGGCCGTGACGGGCGACCGGCGGCGAGGGCCTCGGTGAAGGTCGTCGGGAAGGCCAGGAGCGAAGCCTCGAGCAGGAGCGTCCGCGCCTGCTGCTCGATGAGGGGGGTCCGTTCAGGCGACCGCAGGAGCACGTCGCGGGCGTACTCCCAGGTGCGCGACCAGTAGCGCAGGCGCTGCTCGCTCACCGGGGCGTAACCGGTCGGTCGGACGCGCAGAGTGTCGTCGCCCGACAGACGCCGCGCGGCCTCGTCGAAGTCGGAGCGCGCGAACGAGACGGCGGTGCCGGCGATGCGGCCGGTGAAGGCGATCTCGAGAGGGCGGTCGACGACCATGAACGGCACGGCGGTGTCGATGCGCTCGCGACGGTACGTTCCCGAGACCCGCGGGCCCGCGATACGCCCGACCACGACCTGGTCGAGGGGGTCGGATTCGACGAGCATCGTCGAACCGATCGTGTAGTCGCAGAAACCGAAGCCGGGCTCGGATGCCGCGTGCCAGGCGAGAGCCGGCTGAATCACATCAGCGCGCGAGATGCGCGCTCCGGGAACGACGGTCTGCCACAGGTGCTCCACCGTCTCGGCGTCGCGGGTTTCGATGTTCGTGTGCTCCACGCCTTTTTCCTAAAGAGTCCGAGAGTATGCGGCAAGACCATTGCGCTTCGTGGCGGGTGCCACTATGGGAACGCTCTCACGCACTCAGTTCAGGAGACTGCGGCGTCGTGGATGCCCCCCCATCCGGCATCCACGCTATCGCTCATAGGAATCACAATGCGCATTTCGGCGCATTCGGCCTACAGGCGCGAGGAGACATCCGCAATGCGAAAAGTGGACGTAGTCCACATTGACCGGATGCATCTCAGCGCGCCACCATTCCCGAGCAACCCCGTGTTGCAAGCCGGCCGCTCCCCGTTCCCCGGCGCGGTGGTCGTCAGGTGCCTCGGCGCGGAGCTCGTGACCCCGCTCCGGGGCGCCGACTGCGGACCATAATGGGAGAGGCTGCCGCCCGGCACCCACCCGGGGAGGGGAGCTTCATGCCGTTTCGGACCACGACCACACTTCAGGCCTGGGTCGACGACTTCCGAGCCCTGGGCTACGACAATGCCGACATGCTGCGCGTGATCCCCCAGGACAACGACGACGGTGACGACGCGGGTCTCATCGCCGCCCGGCTCAAGAGCGTCTCGACGACATTCTTCATCGCACCCGGCCCCGAGCTGCATTCCACGGAGTGGGCCGTGACGTTCGAGCCCCGCGAAGACGCCGCCCCCCTGGCTGCCGGTCGCGTCATGGCCCTGTCGGGCGAACTCGCGACGCTGTCCGCCTTGTGCTCGTTCCTGCAGGCGCGTTCCGAGGCGTTCCTCGCGAACGTCTGACCCCGAATACGGCGGCCGTCCGGTACCGCGAGCTCAGCGGACGGCGCGAGCGGTGATGCGATCGAGGAGTCGGGCCAGCCGATGAGCTTCGGCGGGATCCACGTCCGACACCGCCTCTTCCACGGCGGCGTCGAAGGCGCGGAGCTGAGACCAGGGCGGACTGTCGAGGTCGATGATCGCCGTGATGTGGTTCACGCGACGGTCCTCGTCGTCGAGGTCGCGGCGCACGGCCCCACGCTGCACCAGGCGGTCGATCAGGGTGGTGACGCCGGCCGAGGTGATGCCGAGATGGTCGCGGACGTGCGAGGGCCGGGCCCCGGGATTGTCCGCGACGAAGAGCAGGGCGCGGGCATCGAGCTCGTTCAGCGACAGCTCTCGGCGCGCCTCCGCGGCGGCCACCCGGCGCGCTTCGCCGTAGGCGAGGAGGGCACGACCGAGCTCCGACCCCGGTGACGGGGAAGACGACGTTTCGCTGGACGGGTGCACGACCCATGATCGTACCCACTTCGGCCATGCGCCGTGGAGCGCGCATCGATCGTCCCGACGTGTCCGACCGCCCACGCGGCCGGGCGCAACGGGCGACAGGCACGTCGAGACCCCTGTCAAGCCGGTCTCCAGCCCCGCTTCCGAGGTCTATGACGGAAGCACACGCCGTCGGGAGACGGCCGACCCCGTCGGGAGACGGGAATGAGGAGAAGGCCATGATCTACGGACAGCAGAGCGCACGACAGACGGGCTCGGTGTGGAGCATCGCCATGACCGCCGCCATGGGCAACGGCATCGGGCCGCGTTTCGTCGAGGAGTCCCCCGCGCCACGGATGGCGAAACGGTGGCCGTGGTCGCGCCCGGACTCGGCAGGTGAAGAGATCACGGTCGCGCCCCGCGCCTGATCCCACCGCCCCGTTCCCCGGCGCGTCGGCTTCTCCCCCGGAAGTCGGCGCGTCGGCTCGTGCCCGGGCGTTCACACGATGGTCTCTGCGGTGTAACCCACCGCGCAGGGTCGAGGCCTCAGCATGGGACGACCGCACCCGCGGTGGTGGATCCCGGCCTGGAAAGCGACCTCGATGACCCGACCCGTGCGCGTGCTCTCGCTCTATGAAGGCTTCTTCGCCGGAGGGGCGCGAATCCTTCATTCCGACGTCGTCACGGGGCTCGTGGCCGATGGAACGCAGGAGCACCGCGTGCTGTCGCTGACGTCAGCCGCGCGGCGGGACGCCTCCCTGCAGTTCGCGCACGACGACACCCGATTCCGTCGCCTGAAAGACCGCGGGGTGCGCATCGACACGTTCGAGCGCATCGCGGGCGACCGTCCCCTCGCTCCCGAGGACTTCACGAGGAGCGAGCTCGAACACGCCGCGCGGCTCTTCGACGAGGCCGACGTCATCCTCTCGCTCAAGGAGCAGCCCCTGAGCCTCGTCGTCGCTCTGGAGCGCGCGGGCCTGCTGCCCGACCGGGCGATCGCCGCCTGCCTGCACCGCTCCGACCCCGGCCACTCCGGACCCGCCCTCGGCTGGCTGGTCGAGGCGGCCGCGACGGGGGCGGTCACGGCGACGATCTCCTGCGCGGAATCGACCTCCCGCGCCTACGCGCGCGCCGGTGTCTCGGCCGGTGAGGCTTGGGTCATCGACAACGGCATCGACACCCGTCGCTTCCGGCCCGGCACGCGCGCCGAGCGGCGACGGATCCGCGCGGGTCTCGGCATCCCCGATTCTGCTCCCGTGGTGCTGCTGGCCGCACGTTTCGACGCCATGAAAGACCCGGGGCTGTTCCTCCGCGCCGTCTCGGCGCACGCGCGCTCGGCGCCGGGGACGCACTACGTCGTGTGCGGATCGGGCATGACCCGCACGAACCCGGCCTTCGTCTCATTGCTCGCCGACAGCGGCGTCGACGAAGGCGTGGACCTGCACGCCCTCGGTCTTCGGGAAGACATGCCCGAGCTGTACCGCATCGCCGACGTCATCGCCCTGACCAGCGCCTTCGGCGAAGCCTCTCCCCTCTGCCTCGTCGAGGGAGCGGCATCCGGAGCCGTTCCGGTGACGACCGACGTCGGAGACGCCGCGCGCCTCGTCGAGGGCTTCGGCCTGGTGACGGCACGCGAAGTCGGCGCGATCGTCGAAGCCTGGGGAGACGCCCTCGCCCTCGGCCCGGCATTGCGCGCAGCCGCCCTGTCCGCCCGAACGCGGATGGACCGCGGTCGCATGATCGCCGACTACCGCGCAGCGGTCGAGGGCCTGCTCGTGTCGCGCGCGCTCGCGGCCTGACCCCGCCCCACCATAGACGGCGTGCCGACACGGCGCTATCCCCGACGAGGGAGACGCGAGCGTGCCTACAGTGAGGCATGACCGCCCGCATCCTCTCGATCGGCACGGCCCTGCCCGACACTCGTGTCGCCCAGTCGACCCTCCGTGACCTGTTCGCCGCTCAGCCCGGATTCGACCGCAAGGCCCAGCGCCTCGTGGGGGCGGCCTTCGACGCCGCAGCCATCGACACCCGGCACGTCGTCCTTCCCCAACTCGCCGGCGGAACCGGAGACGAGCTCGAGGTTCGCGACGGCGACACTCTTCTCATGCCCCCGACCGGTGCGCGCAACGACGAGTACCGCCGCACCGCTCCGCCGCTGTTCGCCGAAGCCTCTCGCGCCGCCATCGCCGGTTCGGGACGGAGCCCGGATGCCCTCACGCACGTCGTGACCGTCTCGTGCACCGGTATGTTCGCACCCGGACCCGACTACCACCTGGTGCGCGACCTCGGTCTCTCTGCGACGGTCGAGCGGTATCACCTCGGCTTCATCGGGTGCGCGGCGGCGATCCCGGCGCTGCGCCTGGCGGCCCGCATCGTGAGCGACGACCCGGATGCGGTCGTGCTCGTCGCGTGCACCGAACTGTGCTCGCTGCACTGGCAGACCTCTTCCCACCCCGACCAGATCGTCGCCGCCTCGGTGTTCGCCGACGGGGCGGGGGCGGCCGTCGTGGCATCCGGAGATTCCACACACGAGGGTCTCGACCTCGAGGGCTTCGCCACGCGCCTGATCGACGAGGGCGAAGAGGACATGGCCTGGACGGTGGGCGACTCCGGTTTCCAGATGACGCTCACCCCCGAGGTTCCGCGCATCATCGGCCGCGAGATATCCGCGATAGCCGCCGACGTGATCGGTGACATCGACGAGATCGACGCGTGGGCGGTCCACCCCGGAGGGCGCAGCATCCTCGACCGGGTCGAGAGCGCCCTCTCCCTGGATGCCGCAGCGCTCGCACCCTCGAGAGAGGTGTTGCGCCAGCACGGCAACATGTCGAGTGCCACGCTGCTGTTCATCCTGCGCGACCTGCTCGCCGACACCTCTCGCGGCGACGGCCACCGCGTGGCCGCCCTCGCCTTCGGCCCGGGCCTCACGGTGGAGGCGGCGCGTCTGACGCTGCGCCGCCCGACGGCGTGACCGGGTTGGCGCAGCGCGACACCGCGCTGACCGAGCTCATGGACGATCCCGACTGCGACCCCCGTACGCTGGCCGCGACCTACCGTCGCTTCGATCTCGTGAACCGGCTGGTCTCCGCCTGGGGGCACGTGTACCGCTCGCGCGTGCGGCCCGAGCTGCGCGCCCTCGGCCGGCCCGCGCGCGTGCTCGATCTGGGGTGCGGCGGAGGGGACGTGCTCGTGAGACTGGCGGATCTGGCCGCGCGCGACGGCTTCGAGCTCGACTGCGTCGGGGCCGACCCCGACCCGCGCGCGATCGCCGCCGCCCGCGAGCGCGCCCGGCCGGGGGTGCGGTTCGTCGCACAGGACTCACGGGCCCTGATCGCGGCCGGGGACAGCTTCGACATCGTCGTGTCGAACCACGTTCTGCACCACCTGGACGCTGCGGCACTCCGAGGCTTCACCTCCGACTCCCTCGCCCTGTCGACGGGCAGCGTCCTGCACGCCGACATCGCGCGCGGCCGCCTGGCCTTCGGGCTGTACGCCGTCGGCATCTCGCCGCTCTCGGCGGGCACGTTCCTCCGCGTCGACGGCCTCCGCTCGATCCGTCGCAGCTACCGCGCTCCCGAGCTCGCCGCAGCCCTCGGGTCCCCCTGGCGTGTGGAGACGCCCGCACCCTTCCGCGTTCTGGCCGTCGCCCGCGGGGAGGCCGGCCGTGCGTGAGGTCCTCGTCGTCGGAGCGGGTCCCGTCGGTCTCGCCCTCGCGGCAGACCTCCGCGCCCGCGGCGTCGACGTCGACATCGTCGAGAAGCGCACCGCGATCGGCGGTGGAACCCGGGCCATCGGCATCCACTCCCCCGCTCTGGCCCTCCTCGAGGCCTCCGGCGCGACCGACGAGCTTCTGTCGCGGGCCGTCCGCATCGAGCGCGGCGAGGCCCGCGCCGACGGGAAGGTCCTGGCGCAGATCCGTTTCGACCGGCTCCGCGCGCGCCACCCGTACGTCGCCGCCCTCCCGCAGGCAGACACGGCCGAGATCCTCATCCGGCTCGCCCCTCCCGTCCGACGCGGCGTCGTCGTCACCTCCCTCACCGACGACGGGACCGCGGTGCGAGCGCGGACGATCGGCGAAGACGGCGAGCACGAGACGAGCGCACGGCTCGTCGTGGTCGCCTCGGGGTGGGCGGGGCGCGATCTCGTCTACCGCCCCGGGGCCGTCCGCGCGCACGAGTATCCCGACCGGTACGCGATGGCGGACGTCGTCGCCCCGGGCGGACCGGTCGCCCGCGTGCATCTCGAGCGAGCGGGCGTGCTCGAGTCGTTCCCCCTTCCGAACGGTCGGCGCCGCCTCGTGGCCTGGGCGGGAATCGAGCAGGCTCCGGATGCCACGTCCTTTCTCCGCCGCGCCGTCGTCGAGCGCGCCGGGCTCGAGGTCGACATCCCCGAGGCGACGACGTTCCGTGTGCGCCGCGCCGTCGCGCCCGCCCTGCGGCGCGGGCGCGTGATCGTCGTCGGCGACGCCGCCCACGAGGTCAGCCCCATCGGCGGGCAGGGGATGAACCTCGGGTTGCTCGACGCATTGACCCTCTCACCGCTGCTGTCGCGATGGCTGCGGACCGAGGAACCGGAGGGGGTGTGGCGGTGGGAACGCGACCGTCTCGCCTCGGCGCGGCACGCCGCGCGATTGGCCACGCTCAACACCTTCCTGGGGCGGGCACTCGGCCCCGCGGCACACGCGGCGAAGACCGCGACGCTGCGCGCGGTCCTGCGGGGACCGGGCGGTGCCGCTTTCACTCGCGCCTACGCGATGCAGGGGGACCGGGCCGCCCGCTCGTGAACCTCAGTCGAGGTGGAAGATCTCGGGCAGCTCGTGCCACCACTCGCCCTCGCGCCGATCGGGCACGGGACTCTGGAGCGGCTCCTGCACCGACCACCAGCGCTGAGTCTCGGGGTCGGCCGCCATGGCGGCCATGTCGGCTTCGTAGTCGTCGCCGACGTACTCGTAATACGCGAACAGCAGTTCACCGTAGCGGTAGATCGAGTAATTGCGGATGTTGCTCCGCGTGATCTGCTGGAGCACCCCGGGCCAGACGGCCGCGTGGTAGCGCTCGTATTCCGCGCGGTTCTCGGGTGAGACGCCGATGACGGACGCGAACCTTCTCATTCGTTCTCCTGGGGTTTTCGTGGTCGATCCGCAGACCCGGGAGTCCACGGATACATCGTGTGATTCGTTCGTACGGCCGGGTCCGCGCATCGCGCGGGAGTCAGCGCGTGAGGCCGAGCCGCCGGGTGTCGAGCCGGTAGAACTCCGCGGCCGTGCGACCGAGGACGTGTTCTCGCGCCTCGGCGTCGAGCTCGTCGAACAGGGGGCGAAGGCCCTGCCACACCCGGGAGTATCCCCCGGCGAGCACGGAGATCGGCCAGTCTCCCCCGTACATCAGGCGCTGCGCACCGAACATCTCGAGCGCACGGTCGACGAACGGTCGGATCTGATCGGTCGTCCAGGCCGAACTGTCACCGGTCGCGGAGTACAGACCGCTCACCTTGGCGTAGACGTTCTCGCAGTCGGCGGCGGCGGCCATCAGGCGGCCCCACTCCGCGCCGTCGCCGACACCGATCGGCGGCTTGGCGAGATGGTCGATCACCATCCGCAGGCGTGGATGGCGTGCCGCGACGAGCGGAACGATCTCGACATGCCGCGGGAGCACCGCGACGACATCGAAGGGAAGACCGCGCTCTTCCAACATCCCCAGCGACGCGTCGACATCGGGCCGCAACAGCCAGTCCGGGTCGTCCTGGGCGTGGATGAGCGTGCGCACGCCGACCATGAGCGGGTCGCCCTCCCACGACGCCAGCGTGCGGGCGGTCCGCCCCGGATCGTCGAGCGGGGCGTATCCGACGATGCCGGCCACCTCGGGATGGTGGGCCGCCGACTCCTTCATCAGCTCGGTGTCTTCGGCGTTGTCCGCCGACTGCACCTGGACGGTGAAGTCGACACCGGCCGCGCGCAACTCGGGAGCGACGTCGGCGAAGGTCATGACGGTGTCGATCGGGGCGGCATCCGACGTCAGCCAGTCGTACTCGGCACGCGACGGGTCCCAGACGTGCTGGTGGGCGTCGATCACGGGAAAGGTCATGCGGGCCTCCTCAGGCACGGGGTCGCCTCGGTGATGCGCCCTTCGACGCGAAGTGGTCGCCGTGCTCGTCCACGGCATCCGGCCCGTCCACGGCGAGCGAGGTCGGACAGCGCGGCTCGCGCGTCGTGACCGTGGTCATGCGTGACGAGAGGCGACGAGTCCGGTCGCGGCGAGTTCATCCCAGAGGTCGTCGGGGATGGGGGTGGCGGCTCGGTCGAGATTCTGGGCGACCTGTCGGCGTCCGCGCGCGCCGAGCACGACCGATACGACGGCGGGATGCCGCAGGGCGAAGGCCACCGCCAGGTCGGGGAGGGTCACTCCGTAGCGCTCGGCGACGTCGGCGATCGCGTTCGCCCGCGCGAGGATCTCGGGCGACGCGGGCCGGTAGTCATACGTCGCGTCCGCGGGCGGACGCGGGGCACCCAGAAGGCCGGAATTGAACACACCGGCGGCGACGACCCCCACGCCGCGTTCCCGAGCGAGCGGAAGCAGGTCGGCGGCGGCGGAGTCGTCGAGCAACGTGTACCGCCCCGCGCACATGACCACGTCGACGTCGGCGCGACGGATGAGCTCGGCGAGAGGCGCGTCGGCGTTCATTCCCGCACCCACCGCCGAAACCACACCCTGATCGCGGAGTTCGATGAGGGCACCGATGCCCTCGGTGGACGCCTGCTCGAAGTGATCGTCGGGGTCGTGGAGGTACAGGATGTCGAAGCGATCGAGGCCCGTGCGCCGCAGCGAGTCCTCGACGGAGCGCAGAACGCCGTCACGGCTGAAATCCCACCGTCGCACGACATCGCGCGGCACGTCGAACCCGTCGTCGTCGCGCAGATGCGCGGTAGCCGGACTCGCCTCGAGCACCCGTCCGACCTTCGTGGAGATGACGTACTCGCCGCGAGGCCGATCGGCGAGGCGCTCGCCCAGACGTCGCTCCGACAGCCCCAGGCCGTAGTGCGGGGCGGTGTCGAAATAGCGGATGCCGCCCTCCCAGGCGGTCTCGACCGATTCATCCGCCTCGACCTCCGTGGTCTCGCGGAAGAGATTGCCGAGTTGAGCCGTTCCCAGGCCGATCTCGGTGAGCGGTAGTCCGTGCCGCAGTGTACGAGTGCGCATGGCGCCTCCTTCATCGTGGACAGGTCGCCGGGCATCCCCCTGACGATCGAAGAACGCATCGACAGGGGGAGCCTGCAGCATCCCATCAGTCTCAGCGTTCGGAGGGTGCTTCTGCATGGATCGCAACGACGCGATTCCTCCTCTTGTACGACATATTACCTATCGTCGGGCATGATGGAGGGAACAGCCATCCAATCGAGGAGAGTCAATGCTGACAGCGGCCTACGTGGGCGATCGCACAATCGATGTCCGAGAGGCGGATGCCACCCCTCCCGGCCCCGGCCAGGTCCAGATTCGCGTGGCGTATACAGGCCTGTGCGGAACGGACCTGCACATCCTGCACGGCTCGATGGACGCTCGCGTGCAGATGCCGCTCGTCTTCGGGCACGAGATGAGCGGCTCGATCGCCGCCCTCGGCGAGGGCGTCGACGGGTGGGCCGTCGGCGACGGCGTGACCGTCATGCCGCTGTCGTGGGACGGCACGTGCCCCGCCTGCCGCGCGGGCAACGAGCACATCTGTCAGAACCTCGACTTCATCGGGATCGACTCCCCCGGATCGCTGCAGGGCCTGTGGAACGTGCCGGTCGAGACGCTCGTGCGCCTGCCCGCGGGCATCGCTCTCGACCACGCCGCGCTCGTCGAGCCGGTCGCCGTCGCCGTGCACGACGTGCGACGCGCTGAGCTCGCCGCCGGAGACAAGGCCGTGGTCATCGGAGGGGGCCCGATCGGCGTTCTCATCGCCTGCGTCGCGCGCCATGTCGGCGCCGAGGTCCTCGTGATCGAACTCGACGAGAAGCGCCGCGCCCAGATCGAGCAACTCGGCTTCTCGACCCTCGACCCTCGAGAGCGGGATCAGGTCGCTGTCGTCGAGGAGTGGACCGACGGCGCCGGAGCCGACGTCGTCTTCGAGGTCTCGGGAGCGGCCGCCGCCGTGCGCGGAGCCACCGGCCTGGCCAAGGTGCGCGGCACCATCGTGGTCGTCGCCATCCACCCCACCCCACGCGAGATCGACCTGCAGCGGATGTTCTGGCGCGAACTGCGTCTGCTCGGCGCCCGCGTCTACCAGCGGACCGACTTCGAGACCGCCGTCGAGCTCGTCGCCGACGGGGTCATCCCCACCGATCTGCTGATCACCCGCATCGTGCCCCTCAGCGCCACGGCCGAAGCCTTCGCCGGCCTCGAGGCCGGCCGCGCGATGAAGATCCTCGTCGACGTGGAAGGCCAGGCATGAGCGGCCTCTTCTCGCTCGAGGGCACCACGGCCGTCGTCACCGGAGCACGACGCGGCATCGGCTTCGCGATGGCCCTCGGTCTCGCCGAGGCCGGTGCCGACATCATCGGCGTCAGCGCCTCGCAGACGGCGTCGGGCAGCGAGATCGAACGGGCCGTCACGGCGGTCGGACGCTCGTTCACCGGGATCGCCTGCGACTTCGGCGATCCGTCCGCGGTCGACGACCTCGCCGCAGACCTGTCGGAGCGCCACATCGACGTCCTCGTCAACAACGCCGGCACCATCGAGCGTGCTCCCGCTGCCGTCCACGAGCTCGACGCGTGGGACCGGGTGCTGCAGATCAACCTGAGCAGCCCGTTCCGGCTCACCCAGGCGGTCGCCCGGCAGATGCTCGCGCGCGGCCGCGGGAAGATCATCTTCACCGCCTCGCTCCTCAGTTTCCAAGGCGGCATCAACGTGCCGGGATACACCGCGGCCAAGTCCGGTATCGCCGGGCTGACGAAAGCGCTCGCCAACGAGTGGGCGTCGAAGGGCGTCAACGTCAACGCGATCGCGCCGGGGTACATCGCCACCGACAACACCGAGGCCCTGCGCGCCGACGCGGCGCGCTCGACGGCCATCCTCGAGCGCATCCCCGCGGGACGGTGGGGCGACGCATCCGACCTCGCCGGGGCGACCGTGTTCCTCGCCTCCCGCGCGTCGGACTACGTGTCGGGCATCACCCTGCCGGTCGACGGAGGATGGCTCGGGCGATGACGCGATCTCGGTCTGCGCTTACCGAACGCATCAGCGCCGTCGGTATCGTTCCCGTCGTGGTGCTCGACGACGCCGATCGTGCGCGCGATGTGGCCCTCGCCCTGCGCGACGGGGGCATCGGCTGCGCGGAGTTCACGTTGCGTACCCCCGCCGGTCTCGCCGCGATCGCCGCGACCGCGGATATCGACGGATTTCTGGCGGGCGCGGGCACCGTCCTCACCGTCGAGCAGGCGGATGCCGCCATCGACGCGGGCGCGAGCTTCGCCGTCACGCCGGGCTACGACCCCGCGGTCGCCGACCGTCTGCGTGCCGGCGGGGTCGAGGTCGTCCCGGGTGTCGCGACGCCCACCGAGGTCCAGCGGGCCTTGGCCGATGGCTTCCGCGACGTGAAGATCTTCCCTGCCGGGCATCTCGGCGGTGCCGGCTACCTCGACGCGTTGCACGGGCCGTTCCCCGACATGAGGTTCGTGCCCAGCGGCGGCGTCGATCCGGGCAGCCTCGGCGACTACCTCCGACGTTCGTGGGTGCTCGCGGCGAGCGGCAGTTGGATGGTGCCGCGCGACGTGATCGCGCGCGGCGACTTCGACACGATCCGCACCGCGGCCGCCGACTGCGCCCGTATCCGCGACGACGTCCGGGCCGCCCGATGAACCGCGTGGTCACGCTCGGCGAGAGCATGGGACTGATCCTCGGCGACGGCGTGGGCGGCTGGGAGCATCAATCGCAGGCGCGCGTCGCGACCGGCGGAGCCGAGGGGAACACCGCGATCGGGCTGGCGCGGCTCGGCGTACCCGTCACCTGGCTCGGTCGCGTGGGCGATGACGCGCTGGGCCGCCGGGTCGTCGGAGACCTCCGCTCCGAGGGTGTCGACGTTCTCGCGCGCATCGACGGCGGAGCGCCCACCGGACTCATGCTCAAGTCGACGCCGCGAGCCGGTGCCACCACCGTCGATTACTACCGGCGCGGGAGCGCGGGCAGCCGCCTCGCCGCAGCCGACCTCGACGAGCTGCCGCTGGGCGCCGGCGATATCCTGCACGTCACCGGCGTCACCCTCGCCCTGTCGGAGTCGGCGCGCGAAGCAGTGATCGTCGCGGTGGATCGCGCGCGATCCGTCGGCGCCCTCGTCTCGTTCGCGGTCAATCACCGCAGCCGCCTCTGGGGGCACGCCGAGGCCGTCGAAGCGTACGCGTACGTCGTCGCCCGCGCCGACATCGTCTTCGCCAGCGACGACGAAGCGCGGATGCTGCATCCCCACCCCGCCCCGGAGGACCTCGCCCGCGCGCTGGCGGACGCGGGGCCGGCCGAGGCCATCGTGACTCGGGGAAGCGAGGGAGCCGTGGCATTCATCGACGGGGAACGGCGCCGTGTGGCCGCTCTGCCCATCACCGCCGTCGACACGGTCGGCGCCGGAGATGCGTTCGCCGCCGGCTACCTGTCCGAACGCTTCGCCGGCAGCGACGCCACCACCCGCCTGAACACGGCGGCGAGAGCCGGCGCCTACGCCTGTCTGCACCCCGGCGACTGGCAGGGCGGCATCCGCCGATCCGAACTCCACGGCGCCGAGTCCGCCGACCCCGTCGCCCGATGATCCGCTCGAGGAGAACCGCATGACCTTCGCCCGACTCGGTGCCCCCGGCGCCGAGATCCCTGCCCTGCGCCACGACGGCGTCGTCTACGACCTGCGGTCCCTGACCGCCGACATCGACGGGGCGTTCCTCTCCGCCGACGGACTCGTCCGCGCTCGCGCCGCCGTCGAGCGCGGCGAGCTGGCACATCTCCCGGGCGCCGAGGGGCTCCGCGTGGGCGCACCGATCGCTCCCCCGGGGAAGATCGTCTGCGTGGGGCTGAACTACCACGACCACGCCGCCGAGACGGGGGCGAGCGTCCCCGCCGAGCCGGTCGTGTTCATGAAGGACCCCTCGACGATCGTCGGTCCCTTCGACGACGTGCTCATCCCGCGCACGTCGACGAAGACGGACTGGGAGATCGAGCTCGGTGTCGTGATCGGCACCACCGCGCGCTATCTCTCCTCCCCCGACGACGCTCTCGCGTACGTGGCGGGGTACGTCGTGTCGCACGATGTATCGGAGCGGGAGTTCCAGCTCGAGCGCGGCGGGCAGTGGGACAAGGGCAAGAGCTGCGAGACGTTCAACCCGCTCGGGCCCGACCTGGTGCCGGCGACCGACGTCGCCGACCCGCAAGCACTGGGCCTCCGGCTGTGGGTGAACGGCGTCGAGCGGCAGAACGGCTCGACGGCGTCGCAGATCTTCTCCGTCGCGCACGTCATCTGGTACCTCTCGCAGTTCATGGTGCTGCGTCCCGGCGACCTGGTGAACACGGGAACGCCCGCGGGGGTCGCCCTCGGGATGCCCGACACGCCGTACCTTCGCGCCGGCGACGTCGTGGAGCTCGAGATCGACGGCCTCGGCCGCGCTCGTCAGACGATGGTGCAGGCATGAGCACCGGGGAGTTCCGCGGGCTGGCCGTGGTCGTCACCGGCGGAGCATCGGGCATCGGGCTCGCGACCGCGACGGCCTTCGCCGCCCGCGGGGCGCACGTCGCCGTTCTCGATCTCGTCACCGACGGTCTCGACGACGATCTGGCCGGCTTCCACGCCGACGTGACCGACCGGGAGTCGGTGGATGCCGCGATGGCGGCCGTCGCAGAAAGATTCGGCGGGGTCGACGTCTTGGTGAACAGCGCCGGCGTGAGCTGCGTCGGAACCGTCGAGGAGGCGACCGAGGCCGACTGGGACCGCGTGCTCGACATCAACGTGCGCGGCACGGCCCGTGCCTGCGCCGCAGCGCTGCCGTACCTCACGCACTCGGAGCACGCGTCGATCGTCAACGTGTGCTCGATCGGGGCCATGAACGGTCTGCCCCGGCGCGCCGTCTACAACGCCTCGAAGGGTGCGATCCTCTCGCTCACCTACGCGATGGCCACCGACCATGTGCGCGAGGGCGTGCGGGTGAATTGCGTGAGCCCCGGCACCGTCTCGACGCCCTTCGTCGAGCGGATGCTGCAAGACTTCCCCGACCCCGTGGCCGAGCGCGCCACTCTCGACGCCCGCCAGGCGACGGGGCGGATGGTCACGCCCGCCGAAGTCGCCGGCGCGATCATGTATCTCGCGAGTCCGAGCGCGGGCTCGACGACCGGCACCGCGCTCGAGGTCGACGGGGGCGTGACGCATCTGCGGGTGCGGCCGCAGTAGGCGAGCTCAGGCGACGACCAGCTGCGCGGCGAGGAGCAGCGCCGCCAACATGGTCAATCGGAACACCGCCCGCCCGGGCGGCCGCACGAACACCAGCGCCACGGCGCCGACCGCGACCGCTGCGACCGCGGCGAGGAAGACGACGCCGGCGATCGTGGCATCCGTGCCGGCGAACACGGCGACCGCTCCGACGACGATCCCGCACGCGGCGATCACCGTAGACGCCCGCGCTCCCAGACGGTGCGGAAGTCCGCGCACCCCGGTGCGCCGGTCGTCGTCGAGGTCGCGCACGACATTCGTCAGGTGGACGGCGGCTCCGAGGGCCGCCCCCGCGAGAGATGCCCACCACGCGGCGAGCGCGGGCGGCGAGAGACTCAGGGTCGCGAACGAGGGGAAGAACCCGAAGCTCACGACGAAGGGCACGATCGACAGCGGCGTCGATTTGAGACCCGCGTTGTACGCCCAGGCGGATGCGAGCGCGACGGCATGGGCGGCCACGAGAGCCGGTCCGAGGGGCAGCGACAGGGCGATGGCGAGGATCGCGGATGCCACGGCCACCCCGAGCGCGCGCTCCGGCGTCACCGCTCCCCCGGCGATCGGCTTGTCGGTACGACCGACCGCCGCGTCGCGCGCGCCGTCGATCGCGTCGTTCGAGAGCCCGACGGAGACCTGACCAGCGAAGACGGCGACGACGAGCACCGCCAAGCGCCACGGCTCGACGCCCGCCGCGATGCCAAGGGCCAGCGCGAGGACGGTGACCACGAGGGTCGGGCCCGGGTGGGTGGCACCCCAGAGCGAGCGCACGAGGGGCGGCTCGACCGCGGCATCCGTCACCCCCCGACGCTACCGCGCCGAGGGCGGGATCGGCCGCGCGTTCGCCTCTTGGCACTCTGTCCACCCGAGTGCTAATCTCGTCGCAGTTGAGTCGCTTCGGCTCAACTTCAGAACCTCGGGATGCCAGATCCCGGACGATCGAAAAGGAGAACGACCATGGCCACCTACGACCCCTTCAGAGACCTCGACCGCCTCGCGTCGACGCTCCTCGACGCCCGCCGCGGCGGTGGTCCGCGACGGATGCCGATGGACCTCTATCGCGACGGCGACCACTACGTCCTGGCCGCCGACCTGCCCGGCGTCGACCCCGGCTCGGTCGACATCGACGTCGACGGTCAGCTGCTGACGATCCGCGCCGAGCGCACCCTGGGCTCGGGCGAGGGGGTGAAGTGGATCACCCGCGAGCGCGAGACGGCCTCGTTCGTCCGCCAGCTCAATCTCGGCCAGGGCATCGACACCGACGGCATCAGCGCGTCGTACCGCAACGGCGTGCTCTCCGTGACGATTCCGGTCAGCGAGAAGGCGAAGCCGCGCCGCATCGCCGTCTCGACCGACGACGGCGACGGCGTCATCGAGGCGCACGAGAGCACCCCTCAGCCCATCGAGCAGTAGGGCACGAGCCGCGAGCGCGGCCCGGCCGCGCGGCCGCGCTCTGCCTCCGCTTCGGGACCATCGGCGCGGCGCCCGCGGCACCATGCCCCGGGCGCCGCGATCGGGCCCGGGGCATGGCGGAGGGGTCAGAGGTCTTCGGGGGCGAGGTCGCCCTGGCCCTCTTCGCCGAGTTCGACCACGCCCGGGTCCTCTCCCTGCGAGTCGGTCCCGGTGGATTCGGGATGGATGTCCTCGAGCGGGATGTCGCTGTCGTCCGCGGGAATCTCGGCCGGATCGGCACCCGTGGCGGTCGCCGGGTTGATATCGGCCGGGTCCGCCCCCTCGTCGAGGGCGTTCGTGGCGTCCCACTCCGCCTGGGCGGGGTCGAGCGCGGGGTCGGGCTCGATGGACGTGTCGCCGTCGCGAAGGGGCTGCACGGCGGCGATGCCCGCGTCGGCGGCCGGGTTCGTCGCGTCGGGGGTCGGGTCGATCGAAGCGTCGCTCATGAGGGGTCCTTTCGTGGCACGCGCGTCACCGCCGGGAACGGCGGTCTTCTCATCCAACGGGGCGCTCCGCCTCGAGCCCCGGGCCTTGACACGTGCGTCCCCGCTTTCGTACGAGCACCGCGAGCGAAGTCGTCCCGGACGCCCCCGGTCGACGAGGGGCCCCCGGTCGTCCACGTGAGGCGTCGTCCGCGGGACCGGTGGTGTCAAGGCACTGGTCGGGCACCGCGCGAGGCCGCACCGTGAGGGAAACGAGAGGATTCCCATGACCGACTCCCCGCGCATCGTCGTGATCGGCGGCGGAAACGCCGGCCTGTCCGTCGCCGGGCGCCTGCACCGGCTGCGCCTCGGCGACATCACCGTCATCGAACCGCGCACGATCCACGTCTTCGCCCCCCTCCAGTCGCACATCGCCGGCGGCACCGCGCGCGCCTCGGAGGCCGCACGGAATCAGGCCGACGTCATCCCTGCGGGAGTGCGATGGCTGCGCGACGAAGTGTTCACCGTGGATGCCGAGGCCCGCCGCGTCCACCTCGTCTCAGGCGGACACCTCGACTACGACCAGCTCGTGGTCAGCGCGGGCATGCGCATGGCGTGGGAGCAGATCCCGGGTCTGCCCGAAGCGATGGCCGCCCCCAGCGGCATCTCGAACTACGACTACGAGCTCGCCGCGAAAGCGTCGCCGGTGCTCCGTAACCTCCGCTCGGGCACGGTCGTCTTCACCCAACCGCCCGAGCCTGCCTCGTGCGGAGCGGCCGCCCAGAAACCGATGTACCTCGCGTGCGACTGGTGGCGGGCGATCGGGGTGCGCGACGACCTCCGCGTGGTGTTCGTGTGCCCGGATCCCGTGCCCTTCGGCATCCCGGCCGTCGACGACGAACTCCGCCCCACACTCGACGCATACGACATCGAGGTGCGTTACAGCCGGGACGTTCGACGAGTGGATGCCGACTCCCGCACGCTCGTGATCGGTCGCGGCGATGCGGAAGAGACGTTGGCGTACGACGTGCTGCACGCTGTGCCTCCGCAGCGAGCACCGGAATGGATCGCGGGCAGCGGCCTCGCGGCATCCGATGATCCGCACGGCTTCGTCGATGTCGATCCCGAGACCCTGCAGCACACCCGCCACCCGGAGGTCTGGGCCATCGGCGATGCCGCCACCGTCGCGACGCGGCGCTCGGGCGGGGCGATCCGCCCGCAGGCCAAAGTGCTCGTCAGGAACATGAGGGCCGCGCTCGCGGGGCGTGCGCCCTCGGCGACGTACGACGGCTACAGCGTCGTGCCGTTCACCGTCTCGCGCGGCACGGTCGTCTTCGCCGAGTTCGACCGGAAGGGTCGGCTGAAGCCGACCGTGCCGTTCTGGCGCTCGCTGTATCGCGAGCGCCGCCTGTCGTGGATCGCCGATCGTCGCGTCCTCCCGTGGGTGTACTGGCACCTCATCCTGCGCGGGCGGGCATGACGCGGGCGCTGCCTCCGACCCCCCTCACGCCATGGGTCCAGACCACACGCCTGCGCGTATAGGGCACGAACGCGGATCCCTCAACCCCGGGGTCGGGTCGGCGGCATCGGTCGAAGACTGAGATCAGCCCCGGAAATCACCGAGAAGAGGACACCATGGCACAGGTCATCGAAACCATCGACGTCAACGTTCCCGTCCGCGTCGCGTACAACCAGTGGACGCAGTTCGAGGAGTTCCCGCACTTCATGAGCTTCGTGGAGTCCATCACGCAGAAGAGCGACACCCTGACGCACTGGAAGGTGAAGATCGCCGGTGCCGAGCGCGAGTTCGACGCCGAGATCACCGAACAGCACCCCGACGAGCGCGTCGCGTGGAACAGCGTGGGCGGCGACGAGAACCACGCCGGAGTCGTGACCTTCCACCGTCTCTCGGACGATGAGACGCGCGTCACGGTCCAGATCGACTGGGCGCCCACCGGCGTCCTCGAGAAGCTCGGCGCGGCGTTCGGCGCGGACGACCACTCGGTCAAGAAGGACCTCGAAAACTTCAAGAAGTACATCGAGTCGCGCGGTGCCGAGTCCGGCGCCTGGCGCGGCGACGTCAGCTGACGTCGCGCGATGAGAGAAGCCGGGTCCGTCCGTGAGGGACGGGCCCGGCTTTCGTCATGTGCGGGTCACCACTGCGGGTGGATCTCCGCCCGGAGGCGACGGTCGTAGACCTCGCGCACCAGGGTGTCGAAGGCCCCGAGGTCGAAACCTCCGTCGAGCAGTTCCGCCGCCTGGGCGTTGGCCGCCGCCTGGTCGATCGAGCGCGCACCCGGGATCACCGAGGTGACGCCCTCGCGCGAGGCGATCCACGCGAGAGTCGCGGCCGGCAACGTCACGCCCTCGGGAAGCGCCGCCTTCAGCTCGTCGGCCGCGGCCACGCCCTCGTCGAAGGGCACACCCGAGAACGTCTCGCCCTTGTCGAAGGCCTCGCCGTTGCGGTTGTAGGTGCGGTGGTCGTTCGCGTCGAAGGTCGTCGAGCGCGTGTACTTCCCCGAGAGCAGACCGCTGGCGAGCGGCACCCGTGCGAACACCGCGACGTTCTTCTCGGCCGCGAGGGGCAGCACCTCGTCGAGCGGCTTGAGGCGGAACGGGTTGAAGATGATCTGCAGGTTGGTGAGGTTCGGCCGGGTCAGGGCCGACAGGGCCTGATCCATGGTCTCGACCGAGGCACCGTAGGCGGCGATCACGCCCTCCGACACGAGCTGGTCGAGAGCGTCCCACGTCGCGTCGTCGTCGATGACCGCCGACGGCGGGCAGTGCAGCTGCACCAGGTCGAGCGTCTCGGTGTCGAGCAGGCGCCGCGAACGGTCGAGCCAGCCGCGGAAGTTCTCGATGACGTAGTTCTCGGGAACCTGGTCTTCGCGGCGACCCATCTTGGTCGCCACGGTGATGTCGTCGGCACCCCGCTCCTTCAGGAACGACCCGACGATCTGCTCCGACCGACCGTCTCCGTAGACGTCGGCGGTGTCGAAGAGGGTGACGCCGGCGTCTGCCGAGGCCGCCAGGACGGCGCGCGCGTCGTCTTCGCTGACGTCGCCCCAGTCGGCGCCGAGCTGCCAGGTGCCGAGACCGACGGCCGAGACCCGACGGCCGGTTCGGGAGAGAGGGCGCTGCTGCATTGCGGTTTCCTTTCGAAGCGTGAGTCGAGCCTAACCAGACCGTCCGACATCGCGGGCCGCGTCAACCCCGTCCGATCGCGGGCGCGGCGCGCCTAGCGTGGCGGCACACCCACGGAAGGAACACCATGGACTCCCCCGCCGACCGGCTCCCCGGAGCCGACGAAGAGAACCTCGTCCCCGAATCCGACGGCCTCGCCGCCGACGTGCCCGCCGGCGGCGCCGGTGCGGACTCCGGTGCCGTGGGCACCGCCCGTATCGACCCCGACGACGAGGCACGCCTCCAGGGGATCTCGAGCCAGAACGACCTCGCCGGCGTCGGCACACGCGGCGCCGACGGCGCGGGCGAGCGCGGCACCGACGACGCTCGCGGGGAGGTCGGATCGACCTCGCGCCACGCCGAGGACACGAGCCGTCCCGACCACGAGCCCCGCGACGACGCACAGGACGAGGCGATCCGCACCCCCGCGTCGCCGTCGCGCTCCGATGACGGCGGCGAGCCGCACGTCGACGGCGACGACCCCATCGCGAAGTTCCAGCCGGGCGTCGGCCGCGACTCGGCCGCCTCGAGCAGGATCGCGCAGAGCCTGCCCGACCCCGACGACGCCTGACGCGCGTCGCGACGATCCGCGCATGCCCGGGGCTCTCGCCCGGGATGCGCGGATCGTCGTCTCAGTGGGCGAGGCGCAGGGCGTCCTGAGCCAGGTGGAAGAAGTCGCTCATCGCGCCGGTGACCGCCTGTGCGTCGTCGTCCGCCATGAGCCACACGACCGTCGCCTCGCTCGCGTCGTCGCGCGCGAACCAGCTGCCCGTCAGCACTCCCAGGCTCGACCCGCCCTTGAACGCGGCGTACGGCCACGTCCCCAGGTCGAGCCCCTGCCCGGGGTTCTCGCTCAGGATGCCGAGCACCTCGGCATCCTGCGTCTGCTGCAGCGCGCGGTGGACGGCGGCGATGTCGTTCGCACTGGCGAACCAGTCGAATCCGTCCTGCCACACGGGGGTCGCGACGTCGGCCACCTCGACGGCGAGGGGCGCCGCGTCGATCCGGTCGAGCAGTGCGCGCTTGCCCGCGTCGTCTGCGGACTTCCACTCGGCGCGCAGCGAGGCATCGCCCCACCCGAGGGTGAACAGCTCCTTGGTCGAGAAGAAGGGCGAGAGCACGGCCGGGTCGCTGTGACCCGACCGCTCCACCGCCGCCTCCACGCGCTCGCGCCCGAGCCTCGTGATCAGCAGGTCGGTCGCGGTGTTGTCGCTGATGCGGATCATCGCGGAGGCGGCGTCTCGCACCGAGACCTCGGTCCCGGTGGGCGCGGTCTGCAGCTCACCCGATGGCAGGCTCCGGTCGATGTCACGGAGGACGAGCTTCTCGTCCCACGACAGGTCGCCGGAGGCCACGGCATCCGCCACCGCCAGAAGCACGTACAGCTTGAAGGCCGAGGCGAGAGGGGCCAGCCGGTTCGCATCGACGGCGAGCGCCTCCTCGTCACCGCGGAGCACGAGGGCGCTGACCTCGCCCGGGAGGTCGGCGAGGCGCTGCTCGACCTCGCCGAGAGAGGCCGAGGGAGACCACGGTTCCGCCACGGGTCCGAACACCATCCCGGTGATGCGGCTCGCACCGTCGATCGTGAGAGAGAGGTCGAACGGGTCGCCCAGGGCTCCCGCCAGGGTCGCCACGGCCTGGGTCTCGGTGCCCTGGTACGCCGTGACCGTGAAGGGAGCGGCCGGACGCAGCTGGCGATTGACGAGCTCGGCGACCTGCTCCGCGGGCACCTGCGCGAGGAAGCTCTCGTGCAGGACGCGCGCCCACTCCCCCGGTGTGGTGTCGGCATCGGCCTCCAGCCGGTCGATGATCCACGACACGCGTTCCCCGACGGGGGTGTCCGGTATGTCGACGGATGCCGCCGCGCTCGCGGGCGTACCCGGCGCGGCGCTCGCGCAGGCGGTGAGCGCCGCGACGGCGACGAAGGAGAGGGCGGCGGCGAGGCGACGGGCGAGAGTCACGAGAATCCTTCCGGGGGGGGAGAGAGATTCCCACGCTACGCACGCCGCCTCGTCGTCACCTCCCTCTCGAGAGGGATCTCCGGGCGCGGCGAGCACGCCACCCGAGCACCACGTCGACCAGCACGAACACCGCGAGTGTGTACCCGACCAGCGGCAGCACCAGTCCGATCGCGACGGCCGCGACGAGTACCGCCCCGGTTCCCCACCACGGCGCGTGTCGCAGCACGCCGTGCGCGGGCGCCGCGGCGACTCTTCCGGCCGGTCGCCGCTTCCACCACATCGCATACCCCAGCACGACGAGGCCGGCGATGCCGATCGCGAGAGCGAACAGCACGAGCTGGTTCGCGAGGCCGAACATCGTGCCCATGTGCAGATCGACGCCCCAGCGCGAGAGCTTGGCCAGCAGCGGGTAGTCGGCGAAGTCGACCCGGTCGGTCACCCGCAGGGTGGATCCGTCGATGGCCACGGCATCCACCTCCGTCGGGAAACTCCGGTGGATCTCCTGCACGACCCAGGCCGTGCCCGCCGAGGCGGGAGGACGAATCTCGAGGTCGCCGGAGTTCACGTTCACGTCTCGGGCCACGGCCCACACCACGTCGAAGGTCGCCGGATCCGCGGACGGCGCACCCGACGAATGCGTGCCGCCGTGGTGCGCGTGCTCGCCTCCGGCCGCGGACGCCGCGTCGAGGGTGGTCGTGAGGGCGGGAGTCCCCTCGCCCACGAGGGTGCGAAGCTCGGCCACGTTCGCGCCCGCGAAGGTCGACCACGTGATGCCCGTGGCCGACAGGAACAGCGCCCCGGCCACGACCCAGATGCCCACGGCCGAATGCCAGCCCGACAGACGCCGGTAACCCGTGTGCCGCCGGTTGGGTCGCAGCAGATCGCGGCGACCCCGGCGGCTGCGCACGAACCGTCCGATCCAGAGTCCCAGTCCGGCCAGAGCCACGATCCCCAGCCACGACGCCGCGAGCTCGCTGTACCAGCGGCCGACGTCTCCGAGGTGCAGCGAGCGGTGCAGGTCGCTGATCCAGTGCCGCAACGGCAGCGCACCGCTCGTGCCGTAGGCCGGGAGGTCGCCGCGGATCTCGGTGGTGGCGGGATCGACGAAGATCGCCCTCGTCGTGCTCTCGGGCAAGGTTTCGTCGGCGAACATCACGCGCGTGGTCGCCCCGGCCTGAGGTGCTGGACGCACGGCGACGGGAGTCGCCCCGCCGCCGACGTACTGCTCCGCGGCCGATACCTGTTCGGCCAGCGGTACCGCCGGCGCCGTCGAAGACGCGGTGAGCTCGTGCGCGTACAGGGTGCTCTCGAGGGTCGGGGTGATCGCATACAGCGCGCCGCTCACCGCGGCGACGAGGATGAACGGCCCCACCAACAGCCCCGCGAAGAAGTGCAGGCGCCGTAGCAGCGCGGTGAACCACCCGCGAGAGGACGCCCTGTCCGCGGCAGCGGGAGCGGACGGGGTGGCCTTCGGGTCAGCGCCCACGGCGGTCATGCGCGGGCTCCGATCGACGGCGGGGCCGGAATCGGCGTGAGGGGAGCAGCAGGGAACATCGAGGTCTCTTTCCGAACGCAGGATGCGCTCGTGACAGGACGCCGCGCAGGGCGGACGCCGTCGCCCACGGCGGCCCCTCCTCAGGGGCGACGGCGTGGGCCGGAAGGGTGGGGACGCGCCCGAAGACACGTCGACGATCGCGCTGATCCGGCGAGGTGCACGGCACAGCGGTCGATCGCTCCGCCGCCGCGAGAGGCGGGCGGAGCGAGACTCAGGATGCCGCGAGAGGAGGCCCGCGCCGGTGCGCGGACGACACCATGAAGGCCGAGTGCGGACGCACCGCGACGACGACGACGGGCACGGTTCGCCGCACGGACGGCGCCGCGGGAAGGGTCAGCACGACGCGCACCCGCGCGCGGAGCCACACGACGCTGCGCTCCGCGAGGATCCGCAGGGCGGCGAGCGTCCGCTCGCCCCGGTGCAGGGCCAGGGTGGTGGCGACAGCGGCGACGGCGTGGCCGAGCCACATCGCGGCATGCGGGCTCACCGGCGCAAGCGCGGTGCCCGTGAGCACCGGGAGGGCGGAGCCGTGAACGTGCGCCGCGGCGGCCAGGTCGTAGCTGCCGAGCACGAACAGCGCGTGGAACAGCACTTGGCTCACCGCAACGGCCACCGCGAGGCGCCAGGTCGACAGGCGGCGCCCGGCCAACACCGTGCACACGACGAACGACAGAGCGAGCGGCACGGCGACACCGAACAGGCCGGGAACCTCTCCTCCCCCGCTGACGTGCGAGAGCAGAGCGACGAAGGTGGCGACGGATGCCGCGGCGGTACCGCGCGCTACGCGTGTCGCCCGAGCCTGTCGTCGCATGGGACTCATTGTGCCAGGCGACGACGCTCGGACCGGACGGGTGTCAGCGGCCGAGAAGTGGGCGTTCCGCGCGAGACGCGGACCTGATCCGGCTGGTCGACGAGAGCGTCGCGCGCCACCGCGGTCGGCAGCGGGATCCAGCGGGCGTCGGCGGTCACCATCTCGTCCTGCCGGTCGGACGGCGACGCCGCGGCGAAAGCCCGCCCCTAGGCTGAAACCCACCCAGGCCAGGAGGATGCCGTGACCCCACCCCGTGTCGTGATCGCCGGCGCGAGCGGCTTCATCGGCCGCGCGCTGACGGACGCCTTCCGTGCGGACGGTTACGAGGTGGCGACGGTCGGGCGCGCCGGGGACGCAGTGTGGACAGACCCTGGCGCAATCGCTCGGCTCGTCGACGGAGCCGACGTGCTCATCAATCTGGCGGGGAAGATCGTGTCGTGTCGGTACAACGATGCGCATCGCGACGAGATTCTGCGCTCGCGCGTCGCCACCACCCGGGCGCTACGCGAGGCCGTCGCGAACGCGGAGCGCCCTCCGCGCGTCTGGATGAACGCGTCGACCGCGACCATCTACCGGCACGAGACCGAGCACGGTAACGACGAGCGGGACGGCATCACGGGCGAAGGCTTTTCGGTCGACGTCGCGACCAACTGGGAACGCGCCCTGTTCGCCGGAGAGCTCCCCGCCACGCGCCGAGTGGCCCTGCGGATGGCGATCGTCTTCGGCGACGGACCGGCGACCCGCATCCTGCTCGCCCTCGCGCGACTCGGTCTCGGCGGACCCCAGATCGACAGCTGGTGGTTCCCGCACCGCCGGTACCGCGGGATCGGACCCCGTCCGACGGGTCCCGTGTGGTCGAGCTGGCGCCAGACATCGGGAAGGCAGCGCTTCAGCTGGATCCACATCGACGATGTCGTGGCATCCGTCCGCTTCGTCCGCGATCACGACGAGATCGCCGGACCGGTCAACCTCTCGGCTCCCGGCGTCACCGATAACCGCACGCTCATGCGCGAACTGCGCCGCGTTGCGCGCGCCCCCTTCGGCCTGCCCGCCTACCGGTGGATGCTCGACCCGGCCATGGCGGTGCTGCGCAACGAGCCCGAACTCGTGCTGAAGAGCCGGTGGGCCGTTCCGCGCGTGCTGACGGAGGCGGGATTCTCGTTCCGCTATCCCGAGATCGGCCCAGCCCTCGACGCCGTCGTCGCGGTGCGTCCCGCTCGCGCGCGCGACCTCATCTCGCGCTGAGTGTCGGAACGCACGCCGCCCCGCACCGTCGCAAGCGTCGGGCGGGGGCGGCATGGAACGATCCCGCACGGCGGGATCGGGGGTCAGACCTGACGGCGGATGAATCGCAGGAGCGCGGCGATGATCCCGATGATGAGGATGATCACGCCGATCCACAGCAGGAACTTCACGGCCTCGACGAAGATGCCGAGGAACAGGAGCACGAGGCCCACGATGACGAGGATGATGGCGAGAGCGGGCATCCCTCCACTGAGCGCCTGCACCGCCGCTCGGCGCTCGGCCTTGACACCGCGAGCGGCCCGCGGCAGTGCGCGTGTCAAGACCGCCGCGGGCTCGGCATCCGGGGTCTAACGTCGGTGACACCATCGAACTCAGGAGGCGCACATGGCCGAGCGCGACGTCAACGGACATGACTCAGGACACGGCACCGGACCAGGTGAAGGCGAGTACACCGACGTGCAGCTGCCGGACGGTACCGCCGACCGCGGGAGCTCCGACCTTCCCGGCGAATACGTCGACACCGAGCACGCCGACGGCAGCGAATCGCGCCCCCGCGCCGATGAGGCGGGCGCCTACACCGACGTGGAGCAGCCCGGCGGACACGAGTCGCGCGAGAACCTCGACGACCCCGGCGAGTACACCGACCGCGATCGCTGAGCCGTCAGCGTTCGAGCGTGCGACGGGGATCCACGCGATAGGCCGCGCGGTAGGCCTCGACGAAAGCCGCGGTGTCGGTGAACCCCCACCGAGCCGCGACGTCGCGGAGGGTGACGGAGGTGGGGTCGGCGCCGACGAGGTCGGCATGGGCGGCGCTCACCCGCGCCGTCGACAGATACTCCTCGGGCGTCGCGCTGAGCTGACCGTTCGCGGCGAACGACCGGCGGAGGCCGGCGACAGAGCTGCCGACGGCGCGCGCGACGTCGTCGACGGTGACCGGCAGCGAGGCGTGGTCGTCCATCCACGACGTCGCCGAGGTGTAGATCGACGCCTGCTCGATGGCCGAGGCTCGACGCTCGCGCGGGTCTCCCGCGAGAGGGAAGGCTTCGAGCGTGGCGATCGCGAGGGTGCGACGCACGTGGGCGCGCACGAGGGGCTCGGTCATCAGGGGCGCCTGCGTGAGCGACCAGCGCACCGTCGCGAGCCAATAGTCGCGAAGCCGACGCGAGACGGGGCCCGTTCCAGCGAAGCGCACGGAGAGGTCGTCGTCGCCGTAGATCGCTCGCGCCGTCTCGATCAACCAGTCGGTGTCGAAAGCGATCAGGTGCAGGTCGGTGTCGTCCGGACGGCCGATCAGCTCGTGCCCCGGCTGCACGAGACCCGGCTCGACGCTGTACTCCCCGGTCTCGGACCCGATGGTCCACGCGTATCCCGGTGTCGAGGTGGCGAAAAAGAACCGATCCGCCTCATAGATCACCTCGGCCCGGCATCGCCAGGTCAGCCGCCGCATCGAGAAGGAGGCGTCGCCGACGGCGTGCTCCGCGAAGGTGCCTCGATCCGCTTGCACCACGACGTGCCCATACTGCGCTTGCAGCCAGGCCTGCGTCTCGGCGGCGTCGCTCGTGCGCACGCTGGTGTCGAAGAAATCGTTCATAGAGAGGGGGGTCGACCGCCGGAAAGGCGGGACGCCTCCGCCCATGATAGGTAACCGAACGCTTCATCAGCCCCCGAGAGGATCCCGATGACCGACTCGCCCACCATCCGCCCCATCGACACCGACGACGCGGGCGAAGTGCTCACGATCCAACGCGCCGCGTTCGCGAGCGAAGCGCTCATCTACGGAGACCCCGATATGCCCCCGCTCACGCAGACCCTCGAGGAGCTGCGCGCGGAGCTCGTCGAGAACCTGGGCTGCGTCGCCGTCGCAGGGCACCGCCTGGTCGGCGCGGTGCGCGCCCGCCTCGACGGCGAACTCCTGCTCATCGGTCGTCTCGCCATCGCGCCCGACCAGCAGGGCGAAGGCCTGGGCACACTGCTGCTGGCCGCGGTCGAAGAGCGTGGCCGAGAAGCCGGAGCCACCGAGGCGGAACTGTTCACCGGCGCCCTGAGCGAAGCCAACCAACGCCTGTACGAGCGCGAGGGCTACCACCGTTCCGAAGAGACCGAAGACGGCGAGATCTTCTACCGCAAGCCGCTCATCTGATCCCTGGCCCGCGGCACGAGAACGGGGGATGCGCCCGGAACAGGCCGGCTCACGGGAAACCGCGCTGTTCTCGTGTTCCTTCCCGTCCTCATGACGATGAACCACGAGGGGCCGCCGTCCGAATCCGGACGACGGCCCCTCTGCGGCGCGCGCTTACGGCGTCGGCATCCCGCCGTTGACGTTGAGCGTCTCGCCGATGACGTAGCTCGACTCCGCCGACGCGAGATAGACGTACGCCGGTGCGAGTTCGGCGGGCTGACCCATGCGTCCCAGCGGGGTCTCCTCCCCGAACTCGTCGACCTTCTCGTTCGGCTGTCCGTCGGTGACCTGCAGGGGCGTCCAGATCGGGCCCGGGGCGACCGCGTTCACGCGGATACCCTTCGGCGCGAGCTGCTGGCCGAGCGCCTTGGTGAAGGTGTTGATCGTCGACTTCGTCGAGGCGTAGTCGACGAGGATGGGAGCCGGCGAGTACGCCTGGATCGACGTGGTGTTGATGATCGTCGACCCGGGCTGAAGGTGCGGCACGGCCTCTTTGCAGATCCAGAACATCGCGTAGACGTTGGTCTTGAAGGTGTCGTCGAACTGCTCGTCCGACAGCGTGGTGATGTCTTCGTTGAAGATCTGCTTGCCGCCGTTGTTGACGACGATGTCGAGCCCGCCGAGCCCCTCGACCGCCTCCTTGACGAGGGTCGTGGCGTACTCGCGCTCGCGCAGGTCGCCCGGGATCTGCACGACGGTCGCGCCCGCCTCGCGGAGGATCCCGGCGATGCGGTCGGCATCCACCTTCTCCTCGGGGAGGTACGACATGGCGACCGAGGCACCCTCACGGGCGAAGGCGATCGCGGTGGCCGCCCCGATACCCGAGTCGGCGCCGGTGATGAGCGCCCTGCGTCCCTTCAACCGGTCGCTGCCGACGTAGGTGTCCTCGCCGAGGGCGGCCTTCGGGGTCATCTTGGCGTCGAGGCCGGGTTCGGGCTGATCCTGCGCCTGCGGTTCGATGTCGGCGTAGAGCGTGGTCGGGTCGGTGAACGTGTACTGCGTGCTCATGGCGCGTCCTTTCAGGAGGGATGGATGCCGAGGCGGGGTGCCCCGACGGGGTTCAGCGGTCGCCGAGCTCGGCGTCGTCGACGAGTTCGCGGATGACGAGGGCAGCGTTGATGAGGGCGAGGTGGCTCAGCGCCTGCGGCAGGTTGCCCCAGAACGCCCCGTCGGCCTCGGCGATCATCTCGGAGTAGATGCCCACGTCGTTGCCTTGGGCGACGAGCGCGTCCATCGCTTCGACGGCCTCGCCATGGCGGCCGACGCAGGCCAGAGCGGTGGCCCGCCAGAAAGCGCAGGCGACGAAAGTCTGCTCCTCCTGGTCCATACCGGTGTAGCGGTACACCAGGTGATTCTCGGTCGTGAGTCGTTCGGTGATGGCATCCAGGGTCTTCGACATGCGCTCTCCGCGGTCGAAGCCGGTGGGGGCGTGCAAGAGGACGGACGCGTCGAGGTCATCGCTGCCCGGGGCGATCGTGTACGCCTGAAGCTTCTCCGACCAGCAGCGCTCGTCGACCCACGCGTGGATGCGGTCGCGCTCGGCCCGCCAGCGGTCGCTGTTGTCGGGGATGTGCCCGCCGCCGGCCAACCACTGCGCGTCGTCGAGGGCTTTCCAGCACCCCATCTTCGAGGAGGTGTAATGGCGCAATTCGGGCAGTTCCCACATCCCCGAGTCCTCGCGGCGCCAGAGATCGCAGGTGCGATCGGCGACGTCTGCGAGCAGGCGCCCGGTCTGGATGTCGAGGCGGTTCCCCGCCTCGACATACGTGCGGCACAGGGCGATGAGATCGCCGTACACGCCGAGCTGCAGCTGCCCCTGCGCGGGGTTGCCCGTGACGACCGGTCGGTTGCCGTTCCAGCCCGGCACCTCGTGCTTCTCGAGTCCGATCTCGGCGTCGCCGTCGAGCGTGTACATCACCTGCACCTCGGGCCCGTTCTTGCGGATCGTGCGCAAGAGCCATGAGATCGCCGCGTGCGTCTCTTCGCGAAGGCCGAAGCCGACCCACGCGTGGGCGGTGTAGGCGAGGTCGCGCACCCAGGCGAAGCGGTAGTCCCAGTTCTTTCCGCCCCGCGGGTTCTCGGGCAGCGACGTCGTCGCCGCGGCCGCGATCGCCCCGGTGGGGCTGAACAGCAGGAGTTTGAGGGCCAGGGCGCTGCGCTGGACGTCGTCGGCCCACGGGCCGTCGTACGAGAATTCGTCCGACCACATCTGCCAGCCGCCGATGGTGCGGTCGATGCCGCGATCGACGTTCAGGGCGTCGGGGATGCGCAGCGGTTCCCCCTCGGTCGCGGCGATCACGAGCAGGTGCCGCGACCCCTTGGTGGCGGTGAACCGTCCGTCGATGCTCTCGTTCCCGGCATCCGGATCGCCGTGCAGTCCGTGCTCGTGGCCCGTGACGGCGAGCGAGACGTGGCCGATGCGCATGATCGAGAAGCCGTCGATGCGCTCGGTCCAGGGGGCCGCCGAGCGCAGCATCGTGCCGGGCTGCACGCACCAGGCGAACTCGACCTCTCCCTTCACCCCATCCACGCGGCGAGCGAGCTCCGCCCACGGCAGGCGTCCGGCGATACCGGTCACCATGGCATCCGTCATCGTGGCGACACCCGTCTTCGTGGTGAAGGTCGTCTCGAGCACATTGGTGCGCGGGATGTAGCGTCGCGTCACTTCGTACTCGCCCACCGGTGCCAGCTCGATGCATCCACCGGCGGTCTCGTCGACGAGTCGCGCGAAGACGGGACGCGAGTGGATGTTCGGCAGCGGCAACCAGTCGACCGAGCCGTCGAGACCGATGAGGGCGACGGTGCGCCCGTCTCCGATCGCAGCGTAATCGCGCAGCGGACGAGACGGGGCGGGAGGCGTGGGCACTCCCTCACGCTAGAAACGAGGCCCTCCGCTCAGACCGGGGTTGTCGGATCGAGCGGGAACGGCTACGGACGGGGTCTGATTACCCCTCCTCCGCCGCAGTCGCAACCCCCGTCGAGCGCTCGAGCGTCCCGCCTAACGTCGCTATCGACCGTGAGTGAAAGGAACGCGCATGTCCACCACCACCAAGGACGCCCCCACCAAGAACCGTCGTCGCCCGGCCCGCGGCGGCAGCGGTCCCGAGACCACCGACGAGCAGAACGCCGAGAGGGGCTTCCAGGCCTCGGAGAAGCTGACCGACAGCCTGCAGGCCGTCCTCGTCGACCTGATCGAGCTGTCGATCCAGGGCAAGCAGGCCCACTGGAACGTCGTGGGCAAGAACTTCCGCGACACGCACCTGCAGCTCGACGAGATCATCGACGCCGCCCGTGAGTTCAGCGACGAGATCGCCGAGCGTATGCGTGCCCTGCACGCGCTGCCCGACGGACGCAGCGACACGATCGCCGAGACCACGACCCTGCCGGAGTTCCCCCAGGGCGAGGTCGACACGGCCGAGGTCATCGACCTGATCACCGAGCGCCTCGACGCGACGGTCGGCACCGTCCGCGACGTGCACGACGACGTCGACGACGAAGACCCGACCAGCGCCGATATCCTGCACGGCGTGCTCGAGCGCCTCGAGCAGCTGTCGTGGATGGTCAGCGCCGAGAACCGCGTCGCCCGTAAGTCGTAATCACCGCAGAACACACCGGATGCCGGGGCCTCAGGGCCTCGGCATCCGTCGTTCGTGCGGTGGTTCCGTCCGCGCCACGGCTCAGGTCCGCGCGACGGCTCAGCCGCGGGCGATGAGGAACGGCGGGTGCGGGCCTTCGAGGCGGGCGAGACCGAGCTTGACCTCCATGAGAGACGCTCCGAGCTCCGCGAAGCGCTCATCGGTGCGGGTTTCCATCCGGTCGAACCGCGCGTCCATCCGCTCGAAGCGCGCGTCCATTTCCGCGAAGCGGGCATCGGTCCGGTGCTCGACACGGCCGAGCATCCACTTCATCCCGCTCAGGATGGTGACGGAGAGCGTCACGACCAGACCGACCGCCGTCGAGAGCAGAGGAAGAGTCTCCATCGGGCAATCCTTTCGGGGTGGGATGCAATGACTGTAGAGCACCGTGCTCCCGCCCCGCGGGGATGATGTCGGACAGTGGAGAACTTCACCCGGGCCGCCCCCGGGAGGAGCGATCAGAGCCGCAGCACCTCGGTCACGCGCACGATCGCGGTGCCCTCCTCCTCGGAGGCGGCGAGGTCGACCTCCGCGCGGATTCGCCAGTCGTGGTCGCCGGCGGGGTCGTCGAGGATCTGCTCGACCCGCCAGACGCCCTCGGCGGCCGAGGACTCGTCGATGACGACGAGGGAAGACGAACGCGCCGCGCCGCCGGTGCCGATCGTGTCGTGCTCCTCGAAGTAGTCGTCGAGCACCCCCGGCCAGTCGACGTCGGGGTCGAGCTCGACCAGCTCGTCGTCGCGCTGCAGCGCCGCCAGCTGCACACGCCGGAACATCTCATTGCGCACGAGCACGACGAAGGCACGAGGATTGGTGAGGATCGACGGCGGCGCGGGCGGCACCACCGGGGCGTCCGGGTCGTCTGCGGGATTGATGAGCTGCTCCCACTCGTCGACCAGGCTCGAGTCGACTTGACGCACCACCTCGCCGAGCCAGGCGATGAGGTCGAGCAGATCGGGTGTCTGCGCATCGACCGGCACCGTCTGGCGGATCGCGCGATACGCGTCGCTGAGGTAGCGCAGCACCAGACCTTCGCTGCGGGCGAGCTGGTACAGCGACACATACTCGCCGAACGAGCACGCCCGCTCGAACATGTCGCGCACGACGGACTTGGGCGACAGCTCGAAGTCGCGGATCCACGGCTGGCTGGAGGCGAACACTTCGTAGGCCTGCGCGAGCAGCTCGTCCAGCGGCTTGGGCCAGGTGATCTGCTCGAGCAGCTCCATGCGCTCGTCGTACTCGATGCCCTCGCGCTTCATCGCCGCGACCGCTTCGCCGCGAGCGCGGAACTGCTGCTGCGACAGGATCGGGCGCGGGTCGTCGAGCGTCGCCTCGATGACGCTGACGACGTCGAGCGCGTAATGGCCCGTGCCGACCGATGACGCCGGGGGCGCGGCATCCGGGCCCCTTCCGAGTTCGACCTCGGGGTCGAGCATCTCGATCGCGGCGAGCGCGAACGGAGACAGCGGCTGGTTGAGGGCGAAGTTCGGCTGCAGATCGACCGTGAGACGGATGCCGTCGGCTCCGGCCTCGACGACCCCCGCCTGAACGAGGGTGCGGAAGATCGCGATGGCCCGGCGGGCGAGCTCGTACTGGCGGGAGCGAGGCTCGTGGTTGTCGAAGACGAGGGAGCGGACGTTCGAGAAGACGTCTCCGCCGCGCGCGATGACGTTGATGAGCATGGCGGCCGAGAGCTTCATCTGCGGGACGAGCGGCTCGGGTTCGGCCGCGACCAGGCGGTCGTAGCTCTGCTCGGTCCAGTTGACGAAGCCCTGCGGCGCCTTCTTGCGCACGATCTTCTTCTGCTTCTTGAGGTCGTCGCCGGCCTTGAGGATCTGAGCGGCGTTCTCGATCTCGTGGTCGGGGGCCATGACGACGACCGTTCCCGCGGTGTCATAGCCTGCGCGGCCGGCGCGACCGGCGATCTGGTGGAACTCGCGCGCCGAGAGCTGGCGCATGCGCGTGCCGTCGTACTTCGTCAGCGCCGTCATCAGCACGGTGCGAATCGGTACGTTGATGCCGACGCCGAGGGTGTCGGTGCCGCAGATCACCCGCAGCAGCCCGCGCTGCGCGAGAGTCTCGACGAGCCGCCGGTACCGCGGCAGCATGCCGGCGTGGTGCACGCCGATCCCCGCGCGCACGTAGCGCGAGAGGGTCTTGCCGAAGCCGGTCGTGAAGCGGAAGCCGCCGATCGCCTCGGCGATCTCGTCGCGCTGCTCGCGCCCGATGATGCGGATCGACGACAGCGCCTGCGCCCGTTCCATCGCGGCGGCCTGAGAGAAGTGCACGACGTAGATCGGCGCTTGCCGGGTGTCGAGCAGTTCCTGCACCGTCTCGTGCACGGGCGTCCGGGCGTACTCGAAGTGAAGGGGTACCGGTCGTTCGACGCCCGTCACCCGTGCGGTGTTGCGGCCGGTGCGGCGCGTCAGGTCGTCGGCGATGTTCTCGACGTCGCCGAGAGTGGCCGACATGAGGATGAACTGCGCGCGCGTGAGCAACAGCAGTGGCACCTGCCATGCCCAGCCGCGGTCGGCCTCGCCGTAGTAGTGGAACTCGTCCATCACGACCTGGTCGACGTCGGCGTCGGCACCCTGGCGGAGGGCCAGGTTCGCCAGGATCTCGGCGGTACAGCAGATGATCGGGGCATCGGAATTCACCGAGGAGTCCCCCGTGACCATGCCGACGTTCTCGGCGCCGAAGATGTCGACCAGGGCGAAGAACTTCTCGCTCACCAGGGCCTTGATCGGCGCCGTGTAATAGGTGCGGCCGCCCCGGGCGAGGGATGCCGCATGCGCGGCCACCGCGACGAGCGACTTGCCCGTGCCGGTCGGGGTGGACAGGATCACGTTCGCGCCCGACACGATCTCGATCACTGCTTCGTCTTGCGCGGGGTACAGCGTGAGCCCTCGCGAGGCCGCCCACTCGACGAAGCCCAGGTACACGGCATCCGGATCGGCGCCGACGGGGACGTTCTCGAGAAGGGGGGTCACTCCCCCACCCTCTCATTCACCGGGCGGGCTCAGCCCCTGTCGCTGAAGACGCCCACGTTCTCGCCGTCGAAGACGAACTGCACGCTCGTGCCGACCGGGAAGCGCTGGACGAAGGCGGCGGGCATGCCGTCGGCGACGACGAACTGCACGGTGGCGGGGAACACCCCGGCTCCGCAGCCGCCGTAGACGAAGTTGCCGCGGAAGCCGCGCGTGTCGTCGGCGTCCACCTCGTCGGCGTCGAGCAGGTAGAGACAGGGGTTGCGGTTGTCGGTCGCGTCGGTGGCAGCCCGCCCCGTGAACGCCGCAACCCCGTAGTAGTTCTCGTAGCCGCGTTCCGCGCCCGTGCGCTCACCGAACACGGCGGGAGCCGAGGAGTCCGGGTCGGGCACGAGTGTGTCGACCTGGGGTGCTCCCGCCGTCGCGGTCACGGGCACGAACGACACGCTCATCGCGGTTGCCGCGCTGGCGAGGGCGGCGACCACGGCCAGCGAGACCGCCCATGCCCAGAGGCGGCGCTTCGAGTGCACGAGGGGAGGGCGCTCGCGGCGGATCTCCTCCTCGTCCTCCTCGTCCTCCTCGTCGTGCTGCGCGGACGCGACCGCGGCGCTCGAACCCGCCGGCGGGGCGGGCGGCGTTCGCGGAGCCGTGGGGAGCCGGTCCTCGCGCTCGAGCTCTTCGAGGTCTCGAAGACGCGAGACGGCGACCGGGTCGTCGGCGATGTCGGCCTCGGGGCCGTAGGCCCGCGCCCGCAACAGACGCAACTCCTCACGCACATCGTCGTCCATATCCAGAATGGTTCCACACCTCCCGGGGGCCGGGGCCGACTCCCGGTATATGCGTGGGAATAGATCACCGACCGCGGCGTTACACACGTCATGCGCTCCTTCGGCACACTCTCCTTCGGCCATTACGGCCCCCTCGGCGGCGGTCGCCAGCTCAGCGCCGGCGACTCGATGCTCCAGGCGATCGACCTCGCCCAGGGCATGGACGACCTCGGGGTCAACGGCGTCTCGTTCCGCGTGCACCACTTCGCACGCCAGCAGGCGGCCCCCATGCCCCTGCTCGCCGCCATCGCCGCGCGCACCTCGCGCATCGAGGTCGGCACCGGCGTCATCGACATGCGATACGAGAACCCCCTCATGCTCGCCGAGGAGGCGGCATCCGTCGACCTCATCAGCGCCAACCGCCTCGCCCTGGGCGTGAGCCGCGGGTCACCCGAGACGGTCGTCCGCGGCTACGAGGCCTTCGGCTACACCGGGTCCGAGGATCCGCGCGGCGGCGACATCGCCCGCGAGCACTTCGACCTGTTCCTCCGCGCGATCGACGGCGAGGGTCTCGCCGAGCGCGATCCGATGAGCCCCTTCGGCGGCGGCACCGGCCTGCAGCGCATCGAGCCGCACTCCCCGGGGCTTCGCAAGCGCATCTGGTGGGGCGCCGGCACCACGGCCACCGCGGAGTGGGCCGGGCGGATCGGCGTTAACCTCATGTCGTCGACGCTGCTCACCGAGGCCGACGGCACGCCCTTCGACCTCCTGCAGGCGCAGCAGCTCGATGCGTTCCGCGCCGCGTGGCGCGAGGCCGGCCACGAGGGCGAACCGCGCACCTCGGTCAGCCGCAGCATCTTCCCCATCGTCACCGCGGAAGACGAGATGTACTTCGGCGGCTCGGCCGGCAGCGACCAGATCGGCGTGATCGACGGCATGCGCTCGACCTTCGGCAAGACGTACGCGGCCACCCCCGACAAGCTCGTCGAGCAGCTGCAGAACGACGCCGCCGTGATGAGCGCCGACACGCTCATGCTCACGATCCCGTCTCAGATGGGGGTGGAGTTCAACCTCCGCCTGGTCGAGAACTTCGCGAAGCACGTCGCACCCGCCCTTGGATGGCAGTCGACCCTCGCGACGGTCTGAGCAACTCCCCGAACGGATCCGGATGCCGATCGACTCGGCATTCGGATCCGTTCGGCGTTTCGCGGAGAGTCGTACGGTGAGAGGGTGAGCGTCACCGTCCGCGAAGCCGTCTTCCCGCGAGACGCCGCGGCCGTCAGCGCCCTCGTCGGGGCGTACCTGCGACAGACGGAGGCGGAGAAGGGCGAGCGCGGGCTCGCCGCCGACACGTTTCCCGAGCGGTACGCGCGGGAGATCGACGACCCGGCGGCGGCATTCACGGGCCGGCACGCCCTCTTCGCCACCGTCGACGGCGCAGATGTCGGTCTCGTCGTCTCATCGACCGTGCCCGAAGGCACAGAACTCTCGCGTGTGTGGACCGATCCGCGCGCCCGGGGGCGAGGCGTCGGAACCGCGTTGCTCACGGCTGCGCTCAACGGAGCCGTGCGACCGGTGCGTCTGTCGGTCTGGGAATGGCGTGAGCCCGCGGTGCGGATGTACCGCGCCGCGGGTTTCGAGGTCGTCCCGTCGTGGGACGACCGGCCGGGACTCGTCTGCCTCGAGCTGCGGTGACCCAAGCCGCGCTGCTCAGCGCGCGGGCGGGACCCGCATCGTGCCGTCGAGCGTCCACCCGTTCTGATCGACGGCGCCCGTGGCATCCGCCCGCTTCGCTCCGGGATCGGCGTACCAGAGGCAGACGAGACCCCGCTCGCGCCACAGGGCTTGACGGCTCATCGAGTCCTCGGCCATCCAGAACGCTCCGCCTGCGGTTCGACGGCGCAGCTCGGCGAGCCAGGTCGCGTACCCCGGATCCGGTTCGGATGCCGCGGCGTGGGGCCGTGCGAGCTCGATGAAGCGGCCGGCCAGGGTCTCGGTCGTCCAGTCGGTGCGCCCGTCCTGAAAGACGTCCTCTCCGCCCGCGCTGGAGTACCTCAGCACCACGTTGCTCTCACGCTCGAGAGGACTGTCGTGCGTCTCGCCCGGTTCGGGAACGAACACGCGACACCGCCAGTGCCCCGTCGCGTAGAGGTTCGCGTTGATGCGGATGCCCTGCCAGCCGCGCTCGTGGGCATTTGCCACGGCCGCGACGAGACGGAACGCGACGGGAATCACCGGTACTCCGTCAGTCCCCGCGAGCGGGCGATGGTCTGCGACACGAGGTACTCGCCCCACGCCACCGCGTAGGCGCCGAGAGCGGCCCACACCCACGCGGAGGGCAGGATGCCGATGACCCCGAGCAACGCCGCGATCGTCAGCACGACGACGACAGCAAGCACCGGCACGATCGCCCGCGCGCCGATGGCACCCGCGCTGGTGCGCCAGATGACCAGCAGCGCTCCCGCCGTCGCGACGAGGAGGATGACGGGGGTGAACCATGGCCCCAGGGCACCCATGGTGATCGCGGCACCGATACCGGCGGTGGCGAGGGACGCGGTGCGGAGGGCGCGGATCCGTGTCGGAGAGGGCGAGACGGCGATGGGATGCTCCTGGGAGGGGGGCTGAACGCGGGGAACCGGACCCGCCCATGACGACGGGCAGGGACGGCTTTCCAGGGTACCCGCGCCTCGATCCGCCGCCGCGGGGCGTTCGTGTCTACGGTGGACACGTGGGCATCTCTCTGACGCGTGTCGATCTCTCGGGTGCAGACGATCGCGCCGCGCTGACGGCGTTCCTCACCTCGAACACCTTCCCGTTCCACGTGCGCGTGCGTCCGACGGTCGCGCAGGTCGAGAACGACATCCGCGCGGGCTCCTGGGACGGCGACGACGTCGAGACCTTCTGGATCGACGACGAGAGGGACGGCCGCGTCGGTGTGATCCGGCTGGAGGACCTGCAAGACGCCACCGTGACGGTCGATCTGCGCCTCGCCGACGGCGCCCGCGGTCGAGGCTTCGGCTCGGCGGCGTTGTCGGCCGCGACCCACCTCGTCTTCTCGCACCACCGCGGCGTCATCCGATTCGAGGGGCAGACCCGCGACGACAACGTCGCCATGCGGCGTGTTTTCGAACGATGCGGCTGGGTGCTCGAGGCGCACTACCGCGACGGCTGGCCCGTCGAGGGCGGCGACCCCCTGGCATCCGTCGCCTACAGCGTTCTGCGCCGCGACTGGGCGAGTGGCTCCACGACGCCCGTGCCGCGTGGACCCGAGGTGACGCTCCGCGGCGAGTTGCGCTGCGCCGACGCCGCCGAGGCGCAGCGCGTGCGCGCCCATCTCGCCGAGCACATCGCTCTGACACGTGCGGAACCGGGATGCCTCTCTTTCGACGTCGACCCCACCGACACCGACGGCGTCTGGAGCGTGTCGGAGCGCTTCGTCGATGAAGCGGCTTTCGACGCGCACCAGCGCCGCGTCGCCGCGAGCACGTGGGGACGCGAGACCGCCGGGATCCAGCGCTTCTACGTCATCCACGGAAGGGCCTTGGATGCCGACGCCCTCATCGCCACGGCCTGGGCGGCCGAAGAGACGCTTCTGCATCCGGCGGTGCGCTCGAACCCTCGCGAGCTGAACCGGTTGCTCGACCCCGAGTTCGTCGAGGTCGGCCAGTCCGGCCGTCGGTGGACGCGAGACGGGATCGTCGCCGCCCTGGGGGATGAACCGGGAACCGACTCCTCGCCCCTCGTCGAAGAACGAGAGAGTCGGCTCGTCGGACCTGACACGGTCCTCTTGACCTATCTGCTGCGCTTCGAGAACCGCGTCAGCCGCCGGTCGTCCCTCTGGCGATGCGACCCCACGCCGCGGTGCCTGTTCCACCAGGGGACGCCGGTCGACTAAGGCGTCACCCGTTCGCCGGGAAGGCGGTGTACTCCGCCGGCGCACCGTCGGGGTGGAGGTTCCGGAACGCCGCGAGGTCACGCACGTTCTTCTGCACCGCGACAACGGCGAAGAGGCTCATCGCGAAGCCGATGCCGTAGAAGCCCTTCTCGGACAGCAGCAGCTCGGCGTTCCAGAGGCCGACCGCCATGAGGGCGAGCGCGACGAGAAGCATGCCCCAGGCGACGCCGAGGTAGGCGCCGGTCACGGGGATGTCTTCCGCACGGTCGCGGACGGCCTTCTGCACCGAGATGGCGGCGAAGAGACCGAGCAGAAAGACCGCGAGGTAGAACCCCTTCTCGGCGAGCGTCATCTGTGCGTTGTACAGGCCGATGAAGTACACCGAGGCCCCCAGCCCGAGCGCCACCCACGAGGCCCCCACGAACGCTCCGGTCGGGCGACCGAGCATCTGCTGAGCGTGTCCATCCGTCATCTTTCCCACCCCTTCGTCGGGTCCCCTGGCGGGGACGTATGCCGTGGCGGAGAAGCTAGCGGAAAGTTCATGCCGAAAATGCCATGATCCCTTCACCTGTGGACAACGACGAGGAGCGACCACGGGTCCTCGTCCGCCGTCCGCGAACCCCGTCGACCTGGCGCCGCCGAAGATGGTTTGCTGGCCCGCATGCGACAGCTCCTCATCCTCGGTGGAACCGGATGGCTCGGACGCGCCGTCGCGGCGCAGGCCCTCGCGCAGGGGGCCGAGGTCACCTGCCTCGCCCGCGGCGAATCCGGCGAGACGGCACCGGGCGCACGACTGATCCGCGCCGACCGCAACGCCCCCGACTCCTACGCGCGCGTGCAGCGCGACTGGGACGAGGTGGTCGAGCTCTCGTGGGACGCGGGGTTCGTGGCATCCGCCCTCGACGCCCTCGCCGACCGCGCAGCGCACTGGAGCCTGATCTCGAGCGTCTCGGTGTATGCCCGCTCGGACATCCCCTTCGCCGACGAGTCGGCGGAGCTCGTCGAGCCGAGCGACCTCGAGCAGTACGCGGATGCCAAGGTGCACGCCGAACGGCTCACCTCGGCGCGGCTGGGCGACCGGGCACTCCTCGCCCGGGCGGGGCTGATCGTGGGGCCGGGCGACCCCAGCGACCGCTTCGGCTACTGGCCGGCGCGCTTCGCCCGCGGCGGTCGCGTGCTCGCGCCGGAGACCAGCGGTCGCCACGCCCAGGCGATCGACGTGGACGATCTCGCCGCGTGGATCGCGCACGCCGGACGCACGGGTGTCACGGGCCCGATCAACGCGGTCGGCGAAGAACTGCCGCTCGCCGCGGTGCTGGCGGCAGCGCGCGACGCGGCGGCCGTTCCGAGCGAGACGGTCGCCATCGACGACGAGACCCTGACCGCGCGGGGCGTCGCGTACTGGGCGGGGCCCCGGTCGCTGCCCCTGTGGCTGCCGGAGAGCGCCGGCGGCTTCGCCCGCCGGAGCGACGCCGCGTTCGTGGCATCCGGGGGTCGGCGACGCCCCCTCGCCCAGACCATGCACCGCGCCCTCGACGATGAGCGCCGACGCGGGCTCGACCGCCCCCGGCGCGCGGGTCTCACCCTCGACGAGGAGGCGGAGGTGCTGGCCGTTTAGCGCCCGTTGCGGTCAGCCGCAGAACGCGGAGGCGCCGACGACACCTCGAGCGTGTCGAGACCGCGAAGCGAGGTCCAGATGAGCTCCTCGCCCTTCGCGGCGTGCTGCGACGCGCGCACGGCGCGCTCGTCGGCCCACGAGTTGAGCACGTGCCCGGAGTGCCCGCGCACGTGCTCGAGTTCGACGTCGGGCAGGCCCGCCGCCCGCCGCGCGTCGCGCGCGGCGATGAGGGCTTCGAGGATGCCCTGGTTGGCGACCGGCTTCTTCGCGCTCGTGACCCAGCCGCGGCGGCGATGGCCGTCCATCCACTTCGAGTAGGTGTCGATGGCGTACTTCGAATCGGCCTGCACCACGAGCTCGCGCACGTCGGCATGGTCGGTGATGGCGTGCAGGAGCCCGAGCAGCTCGCCGATGTTGTTCGTGCCCTCGGGGATCGATCCGGCCGCCCAGTGTCCGTCTTCGCCGACCCAGGCCCACCCGGCAGGCCCGGGGTTGCCCTTGCAGGCGCCGTCGGTGGCGACGACGTAGCGATCAGCGGGCGACGGGGAATCGGTACTGCTCATCCCTCTAGTCTCCCCCGGGGCGCCGCGGACGAACGACGACGCCCCCGCCGCCGGCCCGATGACCGGCGGTGGGGGCGTCGTCGTAGGGGTCAGTCGCGACCGCTCTCGGCCTTCTTCTGACCTGCCTCGAGCACATCGCCCGCCGGCAGTTCCTGGTGCCCGCCGAACTGCAGACGCATCGCCGAGAGCACCTGGTTGGCGAAGTGGTCCTCGCCGCGCGAGGCGAACCGCTCGAACAGCGACGCGGCCAGCACGGGCACCGGCACGCCCGTGTCGACGGCGGCCTTGACGGTCCAGCGCCCCTCGCCCGAGTCGGACACGCGACCGGCCAGACCATCGAGCGTCGGGTTCTGCGCGAGAGCCGCCGCGGTGAGGTCGAGCAGCCACGACGAGATGACCGAGCCGCGGCGCCAGAGCTCGGTGACGCGGGCCGTGTCGATGTCGAACTGGTAGAACTCGGGCTCCTCGAGGGGAGCGACCTCGGCGGAGTGCTCCCCCTGGTGCAGTCCCGCGTCGGCGTTGTTGAGCACGTTCAGCCCCTCGGCGAGAGCCGCCATGATGCCGTACTCGATGCCGTTGTGGACCATCTTCACGAAGTGACCCGAGCCGGAGGGGCCGCAGTGCAGATAGCCGCGTTCCTCGGTCGTGTAGTCGCCGGTGCGGCCGGGCGTGCGCTCGACCTCTCCCGGCCCGGGGGCGACGGTGCGCAGGACCGGCTCGAGGTGCGCGACGGCCTCGTCGTGGCCGCCCACCATGAGGCAGTAGCCGCGCTCGAGACCGAAGACGCCGCCGCTCGTGCCCACGTCGACGTAGTGGATGCCGCTCTCGTCGAGCTTCTTCGCCCGGCGCACGTCGTCGCGGTAGTTCGAGTTGCCGCCGTCGATGATGATGTCGCCCGGCTCGAGGACGGCGGCGACCTCGTCGACGACCGTGCCGGTGAGACCGGCGGGGATCATGAGCCATACGGCGCGGGGCTTCTGCAGTTTCGAGGCGAGATCGGCGATGCTCGTCGCCCCGGTGGCCCCCTCCGCGACCAGGGATGCCACGGCATCCTGGTTCACGTCGAACACGACGCAGTCGTGACCGTCCCTCATGAGCCTGCGGACGATGTTGGCGCCCATTCGTCCGAGTCCGACCATGGCGAGTTGCATTGGTTCCCCGTTCGTCGTGGATCACGGCCGCCGCACGCGGCCCCTCCGCGAGTCTAGGAGCGTACGAGGGCACGAAGGATCGGTGCTAGCCCTGGAAATCCTCGGGATCGACGTCGTCGAGGAACCGTCGGAATTCCTCGACACGGTCATCGTCGGCGCCCCCACCGTCGAGCTCCACGGTCTCGTCGGGCACCGCGGCCTCGTCGAACACGGCGTCCGCCACGAGGATCGGAGCATCGGCGCGTGCCGCGAGGGCGATGGCATCGGAGGGACGGGAGTCGAAGGTCCGCGGCCCCGCCGGGGTGTTCACGACCACCCGCGCGTGGAAGGTCCCCTCGTCGAGGTGGGTGATCTCGACGCGATCCACGGAGGCCGACAGTTCACCGAGCATCGCGGTCATGAGGTCGTGCGCGAGAGGACGCGGCGAGCCGGTGCGTTCGATCGCGACGAGGATCGACATGGCCTCCTGCGGCCCGATCCAGACGGGAAGCACCCGGTCGCCGTCCGTCGTGGTGTCGACGGGCTTCAGCAGGATGACGTGCTGCTGCGCCGGATCCAGTGCGACCCCGACGACGTGCACCCGGATCATGCAGCCATCGTACGGGGCGCGCCCGTGGCCCGCGCGTTCAGCGCAGGATGCCGAGACTCCGCGCGGCCGAGACGGCGGCGGTGCGCGACGAGACGCCGAGCTTGGAGAACACGTGCGCGAGGTGGGATTTCACCGTCGCGTCGGTGACGTGCAGGCGCGCGGCGACCTCGGCGTTCGTCGCCCCGCGGGCGACGAGTCGCACCACCTCGATCTCGCGCGCCGAGAGCGTCACCCGGGGCTCGCGCAGGCGGGCCAGCAGGCGCCCCGCGATGGCCGGAGCCAGGGCGCTCTGCCCCGCGGCGGCGGCGCGGACGCCCGCGAGCAGTTCGTGGGGCGGGGCGTCCTTCAGCAGATAACCGCTGGCGCCCGCCTCGACGGCGCCGAGGATGTCGCCGTCGGTGTCGTAGTTCGTCAGCACGAGCACGTACGGCGGCGCGGCCAGGGCGCGCACCCGCCGGGTGGCCTCGGCGCCGGCGGCCCGCTCGCCGAACTGCAGGTCCATCAGGACGAGCTCCGGAGCGAGCGATTCGGCGAGCGCGACGGCTTCGTCTGCGGTGGCGGCCTCGCCGATGACCGCGATGTCGTGCTCGGCGTCGAGCAGGGCGCGGACGCCGGCCCGTACGACCGGGTGGTCGTCGGCGATGAGCACGCGGATCACGACGTCGCTCCCGGCAGCACCACCGTGATGGTCGAACCGACGCCGGGCGCGCTGTCGACCTCGAGCACGCCGTCGAGCTGGTCGACGCGCTCGCGCATGGCCCGCAGCCCGAAGGAGTCGGTTCCGGCTGCCGCGGCCTCGGCGCCGCTCGCATCGAACCCGGCGCCGTCGTCGGAGATCGTCAGACGCGCACCGCTCGACTGCGGCACGAGCCGCATACTCACGCGCCGCGCCCCGGCGTGCTGGGCGACGTTCGCGAGGGCGCCCTGGGCGATGCGCAGCAGGGCGGTCTGCGCGTCCATGGGCAGCGAGACCGCGGCATCCACCTCGACCTCGACGTCGATGCCCTCGCGGGTCCCCCACCCGGCGGCCAGACGCTCGAGGGCGGACCCCAGGCCACGATCGAGGCTCGGCGGCGAGAGTTCGCGGATGAACCGGCGAGTCTCGGCGAGACCGTCGGCCGCGGTCTGACGAGCGAGTCGAACGTGGTCGATACCGGGGCCGTCGGCGTCCGCCCGCTCCGCGGCGTGGAGGAGCATCTGGATGCTGGAGAGCCCTTGCGCCACGGTGTCGTGCAGCTCCCGCGCCAGTCGCGCCCGCTCGGCGAGGGTGCCCTGCTCGCGCTCGGCGGCCGCGAGCCGATCGCGCGTGGCGAGGAGCTCGGCCATGAGGGCTTCACGCTCCGCCGCCCGTCGCTCGAGGGCTCCGTAGCCCAGGCCGATGAGCAGCGCCACACCCGCACCGACGACAGGCCCGACGACGCCGCCGACGGTGAGGCCCCCGTGGACGGCGAACGCGGCGATCGTGAGAGCGGTCGCGCCGACGACCGCCACGGGACCGGCGACCCCGGGCAGCACGTGCAGATACAGGAAGAACAGCGGGAAGACGAGGTACGCCGCCTCGGGGACGAGCCACACCAGTGCCGCCCACACCACCGTGAGCGCCGCCACCCACACCACGCCGCGCCGCGATCGCCCCGCGCGGGCGATCCAGAGGCCCGCGAGGTACACCGCGCCCAGCGCTCCCGCGAGCACGAGGGCGAGCACCGACCCGTCCGTCAGCAGCACGCGCGCGACGACGAGAGCGAGCAGGCCGCCGAAGAGGGCGTGCAAGCCCGCGCGCAGCCCCGCGAAGACGGGGGCGAGGGGACGATGGGTCATTTCCCGATCCAGGCTACGGATGCCGGGACCTCGGCGGATCATCCGAAAGGTGGAGGAGAGGTTCGCCCACCCCGCCGATGACGGCCGGGGCGGTCCGGGCGAGGGTGGAACGGTGCCGGCGAGAGTCGTCGGCGAAAGGAGGCGACGTGTACGTCGCATGGCGCGATCTGCGGTTCGCCCGCGGGCGATTCGCCCTCATCGGGGCGGTCGTCGCCCTCGTCACCCTGCTCGTCGGGTTCCTGTCGGGTCTCACGGGCGGTCTGGCCGTGCAGAACGTCTCGGCCGTGATCGCCCTGCCCGCAGACCGGCTCGTGCTGCACCCGGTCGAGGGCGCGAGTGCGACCTTCGCGGATTCCGCCATCGCGGCCGACACCGTCGCCGCGTGGCGCGCGGCCCCGGGCGTCGAGACGGTCACCCCCGTCGGCATCTTGCAGACACGGGTCGAGGGACCGGGCGCCGCGACGGCCGTCGCCCTCTTCGGCCTCGACGCGGGAACGGCCTTCGCCGCCCCGCGCCGCGACGACGAGGTCGACCTGTCGGCGGGGGCCGCGAAGGCCCTGGACGCGGTGGTGGGCGACGACGTGTCCGTCGCGGGCTCGTCGTACCGTGTGGCCGCGATCGGTGGCGACGACTGGTACAGCCATACGCCCGTCGTCACGCTCAGCAAGGCCGCCTGGACGGCCCTCGACCAGCGTCTGGGTGGGACGGGGCAGCCGACGGTGCTCGCCGTCACCGGCTCCCCCGCGTGGGACTCCGTCGCCGCCGACACCGGCACCACGGCATCCACTCCCCTGGCGAGTCTCACCGCGCTGTCGACGTTCCGCTCCGAGATCGGCTCGCTCGCGTTGATGATCGCGATGCTGTTCGGCGTCTCGGCGCTCGTGGTCGGCGCGTTCTTCACCGTGTGGAGCATGCAGCGCTCGGCCGACATCGCCGTGCTCAAGGCCCTCGGGGCGAGCACGCCCGCTCTCGTGCGCGACGCTCTCGGCCAGGCCCTCGTGCTTCTCGTGGGAGGGGTAGGGGTCGGCATCGGCCTGACCGCCCTGCTCGGCGTCCTCGCGGGTGGCGCGCTGCCCTTCGTTCTGAGCCCGCTGACGACTCTCGCTCCCGCAGCGGGTTTGATCGCGCTCGGCCTTCTCGGTGCGGCCGTCTCTCTCCGCACCGTCATCTCGTCCGACCCCCTCACCGCCCTCGGGAGCACCCGATGATCCTTCTCGACGACGTCACCCTGACCTACCCCGACGGAGACGCCCGCGTCACCGCCGTCGACCATGTCACGCTGGAGGGACGACCGGGCCTCGTGACCGGCATCACCGGCCCCTCGGGTTCGGGCAAATCGAGCCTCCTGGCCCTGGCCGCCACCCTCGTGCGACCCGACTCCGGGCGGGTGATCGTCGCGGGGACGGATGCCACCCGGCTCGGCGCCGCGGCGGCGACGGCGCTGCGGCGTCAGAGCATCGGCATCGTGTTCCAGCAGCCGCAATTGCTTCCGGCCCTCACCGCTCGCGAGCAGCTGCGGGTCATGGCCGAGCTCGGCGGCCCCGGCCGGCGCGAACGGCGCGGGCTCGTTCGTTCGCGGGTCGACGAGCTGCTCGAGGCCGTCGGTCTCGGCGCCCTGGCGGATCGGCGGCCCGCCCAGCTCTCCGGCGGTCAACGTCAGCGGGTGGCGATCGCCCGTGCTCTCGTGCACGAGCCGCGGGTACTGCTGGTCGACGAGCCGACGAGCGCTCTCGACAGCACCCGGGGCGGGGAGATCATGGCTCTGCTGTCACGACTCACGCGGGAACGCGAAACGGCGACGCTGCTCGTGACGCACGACCTCGTGCACGCAGACGCACTCGACGAGACCGTCGAGGTCGTCGACGGTCGAGCGGCGCTCGTCACCACCCGTACGCGTTGAACCACTCGCGACGGCGGTCGGCCTCGGCGCGCGAGTCGTCCCCTCGCCACGAATCGTGGGGCTCGAGCAGGCCGCCGTCGTCGCGGTTCACGAACGCCCAGCAGATCGGGCAGAGTGCGCGGCCGCCGGGGAATCCGTCGCCGAGGGTGGGGGCGGGTTCGGCGGGGGTCCCACCCGCGACGCACTCGGGCGGGTCGGCTTGCAGGTCGCTCCAGAGCAGCCGTCCGCCGGTGCGGTGGTGAAGGCCGCGGTGGCCGTCCTCACGGGTGCAGATCTCGCCGTTTCTTCGGCTGAGACACAGCCTCCGGGCGGCGCCCGGAAGCGCTGCCAGTGTTCGCGTCATCCTTCGATTGTCGCCGCCGCGAGCGCAACGGGGGCAGGTGCGGGATGCGCACGGGGCGGTGGGGGCCGGTGGGGAAGGGATCGGCGGTCATCGCTGACCACCACCGGTGCGACGAGAGAACATGTCGACCTCCTGGTTTCCCCACCATCCGCTCGTCAGCCGAAGATTCCGAGGGGGTTGACAGGACGAAGGACGGTGCTATGTATACCCCATGGGGGTATCGTGGAGCCATGCACGGATACGAGGGCCACAAGGACGACCTCCTCAAGCGCCTGCGCCGCGCCGAGGGGCAGGTGCGCGGCATCGCGCGCATGGTCGACGACGACCAGTACTGCATCGACATCCTCACCCAGGTCTCCGCGGTGACCAAGGCACTCGAGAACGTCGCCCTCTCGCTGCTCGACGACCACCTCTCGCACTGCGTCGCCGAGGCGGCCGCACAGGGCGGCCCCGTCGCCGAAGAGAAGCTCAGAGAAGCCAACCAGGCGATCGCTCGCCTGGTCCGCTCGTAAGGAGACACGTATGACCGAACAGCGCATCGACCTCGGCCTCACCTCGACCTCGACCGCCGGCGGCGGGTGCGGCGACGGGTGCGGGTGCGGCCACGGAGCCGCGGCATCCGCCCCTGCCGTCCGCGCGGACGCGGCGACGACCGACGTGATCCGCGTCGAGGGGATGACCTGTGCGCACTGCGTGCGCGCGGTCACCGAAGAGCTCAACGCGCTCGACGGCGTGGAGGTCGTCGACGTCGAGCTCCGTGTCGGCGACGCTTCGCTCGTGCGTATCGCGGGCACGGCCGACGACGACGCGCTCACCGCAGCCATCGACGAGGCCGGGTATACGCGCGTGCGCTGACCCCGCACGTCCGAGCATCGCGCGGGCGAGCCTCACCCGACGCCGATCACCGAGTCGGGTTCAAAAGGCGCGGCGCACCAGGACGTCGACGGCGGCGTGGAAGGTGAGGTGCTGAGACACCTCGACCGCGCGGTCGTAGCGCGCTCCGCCCAGGGCCACGAAGACGGCGCCGACGACCTCGACGTACCCGACGATGTACCCGTCGCGGGCGACCTCGTACAGGTCGAGATCGACGCGTGTCCACGGGATCTCGGTGAGGACGGGCGGAGCGGAGGACGGGGCCGCTTTCGCCGCGGCGCGGGCCGCAGCCTTCGATGATCCCGGGCGGCTGAGGGGTGCTTCCATGACCATGCGAGACTCCTTGGCTCCTCCGGGGTGCTCTCAGCCTGCGCCGTTCACCCGTGAATCTCGCGGCCCTTGACGAGACGGCGCATCGAAGCTACGGCGAGGTCAGACGGCACTGCGCGCGGGGCGACCGCGGCGCGGACGCTCGTCCGACAGGTCGAACGGCTCCACCCCCGCCGTGAGCGTCTCGACCTCGTCGAGCCACCGCAGGTCGGCCTCGAGTCGCACCCGGCGAGCGGTGAGCACGATGGCCGCGGGAACGGCATCCGTCCGCTCCGCCTGCACCTCGGCGAGCGCCGCACGGACCGCTTCGCGCTGGACCGACAGGATGCCGGGCACATCCGCTCCCGGCAGCGTCACGGCGAGCGCGATCTTGAGGGCCACGTCGTCGCGCCCCTCGACCAGGGATGCCCCCGAGAGCCACGCACGCAGCTCGGCGCGACCGTCGGCGGTCACCTCCCACAGCACGCGCGCTTCGTCGTCGAGGCCGGCGCCCTGCACCAGCCCGTCGCGCTCGAGGCGCTCGAGGGTCGTGTACACCTGGCCGACGTTCACCCGCGCGCCCGTGCGGCGCTCGTACTCGGCCCGCAGCTGGGAGCCGTAGCAGGTGCCGCGATCGAGGATCGCGAGCAGGCTCAGACGGACGGACACGGGCGCCTCCTGGCGACGGAGAAATGACTTGCCGAGTATATCGTTCGACGCCGAGGGATCGCCCGACGCGCCGGAAGGCCCCGGCGTAGCATGTGGTCTGACCACACAGTCCGGTTCGATCGGAGGCTCCTGATGGAGTGGCTCGACCCTCTCGCCCTCGCCCGCTGGCAGTTCGGGTTGACGACGCTGTACCACTTCCTCTTCGTGCCCCTGACGCTCGGGATGTCGCTCATCGTGGCGATCTTCCAGACCGTCTGGTACCGCACCGGAGACGTGCGATGGCTTCACATCACCCGGTTCTTCGGGAAGATCTTCCTCATCAACTTCGCCATGGGCGTGGTCACCGGAATCGTGCAGGAGTTCCAGTTCGGCATGAACTGGTCGGCCTACTCCCGCTTCGTCGGCGACGTCTTCGGCGCACCTCTCGCCTTCGAGGGACTGCTCGCGTTCTTCCTCGAGGCGACCTTCATCGGCCTCTGGATCTTCGGGTGGGACAAGCTCCCCCGCCTCGCGCACCTGGCGAGCATCTGGATGGCCGGCATCGGCGCCACCCTGTCGGCGTACTTCATCATCGCCGCCAACGCCTTCATGCAGAACCCGGTCGGATACCAGATGTCGGCCGACGGCCACCGCGCCGAACTCGTGGACTTCTGGGCGATGCTCACGAACCCCGTCGCCCTCGCCGCCTTCCCGCACACGATCTTCGCGGGCTGGATGTTCGCCGCGATGGTCGTCGTCGCCGTCTCGGCCTGGCACATGGCGCGCGGTCGCAACACCGACATGATGCGCAAGACGCTCCGTTTCGGTCTGTGGTCGACGCTGGTGTCTTTTGTGCTCGTCGCAATCGTGGGCGACCAGCTGAGCCTGATCATGGTGGCCACGCAGCCGATGAAGATGGCGGCGGCCGAGGCGACGTTCAACACCGTCTGCGGCCAGGACGCGTCGTTCTCGATCTTCACACTCGGCACGCCCGATGGAACGAGCGAGCTGTTCTCCATCCGCGTACCCTTCCTGCTCAGCATCCTGTCCACGCACTCCCTCGACGGCTGCGTCGAGGGCATCAACGACCTCAACACCCTCTACAGCCAGCAGATGTTCCCGCAGTTCGCCGACCAGGTCGACGGCAACTTCGCCCCCGTCCTCTGGGTCACCTACTGGGCGTTCCGCTGGATGATCGCCCTCGGCGGCATCGCGGCGCTCGTCAGTGTCGTCGGCCTCTGGGTGACCCGAAAGAAGGCGACCCGCCCGGTCGCCCCGTGGATGTGGCGCGTGGCGATCTGGGCCGCTCCGCTGCCGATGCTCGCGAGCCTCGTCGGCTGGCTCTTCACCGAGATGGGCCGGCAGCCGTGGATCGTCTTCGGGCTCATGCTCACGCAGGACGGCGTCTCGCCCAGCGTGCCCGGCTGGAGCGTGCTGATCTCGCTGATCGCCTTCACCCTCGTCTACGCCACCCTCGCCGTCGTGGAGTTCGGTCTCATCGTGAAGTTCGCGCAGAAGGGCCCCGAGCCCCTGCCCGATCCGGATGCCGAGCACGACGACTCCATCGAGAACACCCCGACCACGGTCTACTAGGAGCCCCTCATGGACCTCGCACACCTCTGGTTCTGGATCGTCGCCTTCCTCTTCGTCGGCTACTTCGTGCTCGACGGCTTCGATTTCGGCGTCGGCATGTCGCTCCCCTTCCTCGGCAAGGACGACATCGCGCGCCGCCAGATCATCAACACGATCGGCCCCGTCTGGGACCTCAACGAGACCTGGGTCATCGTCGCCGGCGCGGCCCTGTTCGCGTCGTTCCCCGAGTGGTACGCGACGCTGTTCAGCGGCTTCTACCTCCCGCTGCTCGCGATCCTGCTGGCCCTCATCGCCCGCGGCGTCTCGTTCGAGTACCGCCACCAGCGCGACTCCCTGAAGTGGAAGCGGACCTTCGACCGCATGATCGTCGCGGGATCCGCCGCCCCCGCCTTCCTCTGGGGCGTCGCGTTCGCGAACATCGTGCAGGGCGTGCCCCTGAATGCCGATCACGAGTACGTCGGCACCGTGCTGACGCTGCTGAACCCCTATGGCATCCTCGGCGGGCTCACGACCCTGAGCCTGTTCTTCCTGCACGGCGTGTACTTCGTGGCGCTGAAGACCGACGGCCAGGTGCGCGCCGACGCTCGACGCCTCGCGGGCCGCGCGGGCCTCGTCACGATCGCCCTGGCCGCGCTCTTCCTCATCTGGACGATCGCGAACGCCGCGGACGCTCCGCTGTTCCTCGGCGTGGTCGCCCTCTCCGGCGTCGCCGCGCTGACGCTGATCGGCTCGTGGGTCTCGAACGCCCGCGACCGCGAAGGCACCGCCTTCACCCTGGGAGCGGTGACCATCGTCGCCGCGGTCGCCGCGCTGTTCTTCGCGCTGTTCCCGAACGTCATGCCCTCCACGCTCGGGGCGGGCTCGAGCCTCACCATCGACAACGCCTCGAGCACCGAGTACACGCTGACCATCATGAGCTGGGCGGCGCTCATCTTCCTCCCGCTGATCCTCGCCTACCAGGGCTGGACCTACTGGGTGTTCCGCAAACGCGTGACCCGCGCCCGCATCGAGAAGGCCGCGCTCGTCGCCCACTGACCCATGAAACCCGTCGACCCGCGGCTGCTCCGCTACGCCACCGCCTCTCGCGCCTTCTTCGCCGTGACCGCGGCGATCGTGCTCGCGCAGACGGGGGTCGTCGTCGGGTTCGCGTGGGCACTCAGCGCCGCGCTGGTCGGCGTGATCCAGGGCCGGCCGGTCGGCGAGTTGTGGGGAGACGTCGGGGTCGCGGCATCCCTCGTGCTCCTCCGGGGGGTGCTGATCGCGGCCTCGGAGCGCGCGTCGGCGCACGGCGCGGCGGCAGCGTCGCTGCAGCTGCGGGCAGCGCTCATCGGCGCGGTGAGCCGCCTCGGTCCGGGCTGGCTCGCCCGGCGTAATTCCGCGTCGTTGTCGCTCACGGCGGGTCACGGCCTCGAGGCGCTCGACGCGTACTTCGGTCGCTACCTGCCGCAGCTCGTGGCCACCGCGATCACCATGCCCATCCTCATCGGCGCCATCGCACTCACCGACCCGCTGTCGGGCCTGATCGTCGTGCTGACGATCCCCCTGATCCCGCTGTTCATGGTGCTGATCGGCCTCGCGACCCGCGGCGTCCAGGAGCGGCAGTTCCGCACCCTCGGACGCCTCGCCGCGCGCTTCGCCGATACCGTCGAGGGACTCGGAACGCTGAAGGCGTTCGGGCGTCAGCATCGGGCGGCGCGCTCGATCGACACCATCACGCGCGACTACACGCGCGAGACGATGACGGTGCTGCGGGTGTCGTTCCTCTCGGGATTCGCGCTGGAGTTCCTCGCCTCCATCTCGGTGGCGATCGTCGCCGTCACCATCGGCTTCCGCCTGCTCTCGGGCGACCTCACGCTGCTGATCGGCCTCTTCGTGCTGCTGCTGGCGCCCGAGGCGTACCTGCCGCTGCGACAGGTCGGTGTGCAGTTCCACGCGGCCTCCGAGGGGGTCGCTGCCACCGACGAGATCTTCGACGCCCTCGACGCCGCGCGCGCGGTCGAGACGCGCGAAGAGCGGATCCCGGATGCCGGCACCCCGGCGCTCGGCTCGACCATCGCGCTCGACAGGGTCCGGGTGCACCGCGAGGGGCACGCTCTTCCGACGGTGTCGCTGTCGGTGTGGCCCGGCGAGGTGGTGCTCGTGACCGGCCCCAGCGGAGTGGGCAAGTCGTCGCTGGTCGCCGCCCTGCTCGGATGGGCGGAGCACGACGGCGAGGTGCGCGTCGACGGCGTCGCCGTGCCGCACGCCCGCGCCTCGGTGGCGTGGGCGGGACAGCGGCCGGCGCTCGTCTCGGGCAGCGTCGCCGAGAACGTCTCGCTCGGCTCGACCGCCGACCCGGCCCGGATCGTGGCGGCCCTGGCTGACGCGGGAGCGGCCGACGTCGACCCGGCCACCCCCCTCGGTGCCGGTGGAGCGGGGCTCTCGGGCGGGCAGGCGCAGCGCGTCGCCGTCGCGCGGGCGCTGTACCGCGCGCGGGTCGGCGGCACGCCCGTTCTCGTGCTCGACGAGCCCAGCAGTGCTCTGGATGCCGACACCGAGGCGCACCTGTGGACGACCCTGCGCCGCGAGGCCGACGCCGGTCGCGGGGTGCTGCTCGTCTCGCATCGCCGCTCCGCCCGGGCGATCGCCGACCGCGTGGTCGAACTGGCCTCCCCGCTCCTCGACCCGCGGACCCCGTCCCCCGAACCGGCCGTCGACGTCCCGGAACCGACGCCCGAGGCTCCGGAGCCCGTCGAGGAGACCGCTGCCCGTGCGACGCGCAGCCCCCTTTGTTCCGAGGTGCGCTCGTGAACGCCCGCGTCCGCGGCATCCTGCGATCGGCGATGCCCTCGCGCCGGCGCTTCGCGCCCGCGGTGCTGTCGGGTTTCGGCACGGCGGCGAGCTCGATCGCGCTGCTCGCGGCGAGCGCCTGGCTCATCGCGCGGGCCGCCGAGCAACCGCTCGTGATGTACCTGTCGGTGGCCGTGGTCGGGGTGCGCGCGTTCGCGCTGTCGCGCGGGGTCTTCCGCTACCTCGAGCGCCTCACGAGCCACGATGCCGCCCTGCACCGGCTCGCGGGGGTCCGCTCCGACCTCGTGCGCGAGCTCGTGCCGCTCGCTCCCGACGGCCTCGCCCGCTCGCGTCGCGGGGGGCTGCTCTCGAGCGTCGTCGACGACGTCGATGAGCTGCAGAACCTCCCCCTGCGCGTCGTGCTGCCGCTCACGACGGCCGCGCTGACCTCGCTCGCCGCCGTGATCTTCACCGCGTTCGTCTCGTGGCCCGCGGCTCTCGTCCTGCTGGGATGCCTCGTGGCCGCCTTCGGCCTCGCCGTCGCCGTGGGGTGGGCCGCGGGTGCTCGCGCCGAGCGCTCGATCGCGCCTCTGCGCGCCGGCGTCGCCGACGCGGTGCACGACCTTCTCACCAATCTCGACGTGCTGACCGCGTACGGAGCAGTGGATGCCGCGGCCGAACGCGTCCACCGCGCCGATGCCGCCCTGCGTCGGGCCGCCGTGCGCCGCGGCGGAGCCCAGGGGCTCACCTCGGGCGCGGTGTCGGTGCTGGCGGGGGTCGCTTCTCTCGTCGCGCTGCTCGTCGCCACCCCCGCGGTCACCGGCGGCTCGCTGTCGGGCCCGGGACTCGCGGTCGTCGTGCTGCTGCCGATGGCGGTGTTCGAGGTCTTCGGGCCGGTGCCCCTCGCCCTCGCCTCGTGGCGGCAGGTGCGGGCGGCGGCGGAGCGCATCGCCGAGGCCGTACCCGAGGCCGTCCCCGACGGACTCCCCCACGACGAACCGGCCCCGACCGACGAGGCACCCGCCCTCGGCGCGGGGATCGAGCTCAGCGGCATCCGGGCGCACTGGCCGGCGCGCAGCGACACCGACGCAGACGCCGGCCGCCTCGACGACGTCGACCTCCGCGTCGGCCCGGGCGAGCGCGTCCTCGTGACAGGCCCGAGCGGGGCGGGAAAGACCACGCTCGCGCACGTGCTGACGCGCTTGCTCGACTACGAGGGGTCGTACCGGATCGGGGGACGCGAGGCCCGCGAGATCTCGGGAGACGACCTGCGCCGCACCGTCGGCCTGATCGAACAGGTGCCGTACCTGTTCGACGAGTCGGTGCGCCAGAACCTGCTGTTCGCGCGCGAGAGCGCGACCGACGAGGAGCTGTGGGCGGTGCTCGATCGCGTCGGGCTCGCCGACTGGGCGCGAGAGCGCGGCGGCCTCGAGGCAGCCGTGGGCGATCGGGGCGGACTCGTCTCGGGCGGCCAGGCGCAACGCCTCGCTCTCGCCCGGGCGATCCTGCGCGACTTCCCGGTGCTCGTGCTCGACGAGCCCACCGCGGGCGTCGACCCCGCGGCATCCGATGCCCTTCTGCGTGATCTGCTCGGCGCGGTCGACCGCGATCGCGCCGTGGTCCTGGTCTCGCACGTCGAGGTTCCCGAGGGGCTCGTCGACCGCGCGGTGCGGCTCGAGAACGGACGGGTGGCGGCGGGCTGAATCAGGGGGCCGCCCCGCACGCCGGCAACAGCACGTCGTCGACGATGGAGACGAAGTCGTCGCGTCTCGGGCCGGCGGGCGTCTGAGCGAAGGACAAGCCGCTCATCGCCGGGATGACCGCGGCGAGAGAGGCGACGCGATCCACGACCGACGTCGACAGAAGTCCCCTCTCCACCGCCCGGATCAGGAGCCGGCGGTACACCTCGACATACGGCTGAGTCACCTGCGTCGCGACCATATCGCGCAGCGTCGCCGACCGATGCGACGCGGCGGAGAGCCCGGCGAAGAGCGTGAGACGACGGGATGCTCCCCCCAACCAGGGCGAGTCGATGACGGCGATCAGGTCGTCGCGCAGCGATCCTCGGTCGGGGAGCTCATCGATCTCGGGCGGGTACCCCATCGACCGGACGGCGGCGAGCACGAGATCGTCCTTCGTTCCCCAGCGCCGGTAGAGAGTGGTTTTTGCTCGGCCGGTGCGCGCGGCGACCTCGTCCAGGCTGACCTGTTCGTAGGCCCGTTCCGCCAGCAGGTCGAGCGTGGCCGCCAGCACCATGCCGTCGCGGGTGAGGTCGCGGGGCCGACCCCGCTTCTTCTGGCTCGGCGGCGCGGGAGTGTCCATCCGTCGAGGGTACGACAGCCACCCGCAATAACGCTACTCTGGAGTATCGTTATTCGTGTTCATCGCTTCGGTGAACCGGACGGGAGGTCCCATGCAGATCCAGAACAGCGTCGTCGTCGTGACCGGCGCCTCGTCGGGAATCGGCGCCGCGACAGCGAGAGCGTTCGCCGCCGCCGGGGCACGCGTGGTCCTCGCCGCCCGCCGTGAAGAACGCATCCGCGCCCTCGCCCTCGAACTGGGCGACGCGATCGCCGTCCGCTGCGACGTCACGAGCCAGACCGACATCTCCACGCTCGCCACGGCCGCGCTCGATCGCTTCGGCCGTATCGACGTGCTCGTGAACAACGCCGGACAGGGACTCCAGGCCACGGTCGAGCAGGTGTCGGTGAGCGACTTCCGGGACGTGCTCGAGCTCAACCTCGTCGCACCCCTCGCCATGATGCAGGCGGTCCTCCCCTCGATGAGAGCGAACGGGAGCGGAGCCGTCGTCAACGTCAGCTCGGGCACCACGTTCGCCGACGTGCCCGGCACCGGGGGCTACGTCGCGTCCAAGATCGCCCTGGAGCGGCTGTCCGCGGTCGCTCGCAACGAACTGGCGGGAACGGGTGTCACCGTGTCGACCGTCATCCCCTTCGCCACGGAGACGGAATTCCTCACCTCGATCAAGGCCGGACGCTCCGACGCCGAAGCGATGACGGCGGGGGCGTCCTTCGACGACCCGCGGGTGGTCGCCGAAGCGATCGTCGACCTCGTGCGCACGGGTGAGGCCCGGAAAGACCTCGTTCCCGCGGCATACGGCGGCACCCGCTGACGCGACGCGCCCGGAGGAGGCTACGCGGCGTCGACGCTCGGGCGCGAGAAGCGAACGGCGTCGGCGGGAACACCGATCCGCACCGGCATCCCCACGCTCACGCCGGCGGCGACGCTCGGAGCCACCTCGACCACACCCGCGTTCGTCACGACCCGCACCCCCGTCGGCGTCGACTCGAGATGGATCACCGTCGCCGGCGCCCCCTCGCCGAGTCGCGCATCCACCGCGCGATACACCGCCACGAGCGGGATCCCGTCGACCGCGGCGAGGCCGCGGGACACGGCATCCGTCGACTCGAGGCGCAGCTCACCCCGCACGAACGCCCCGCCCCGCGCCACACCCTCGAGACGCTCGAGTCCCGCGATCCGCGCCGCGACGTCGGTCGCGGGGGCCGAGAGCACGTCGCGCACGGGCCCTTCCTGCGTGACCCGCCCGCGCTCCACGATGACGAGTCGATCGGCGAGGGCCGCAGCGTCGATCGCGTCGTGGGTGACGGCCACGGTCGTCACCCCGGCGAGGCGCTCGCTGAGCATGGCCCGGATCTCCGACGCCGTGACCGCGTCGAGGGCCACGAGGGGTTCATCGAGCAGCACGACCCGGGGCTCGGCCGCGAGCGCTCTCGCGACGGCCACGCGCTGCTGCTCCCCGCCCGACAACTGCGCGGGTCGACGGTCGCCCATCCCCGGGAGACCCACGCGGGCGAGCCAGTCGTCGGCTCCGCTGCGAGCGGCGGATGCCGGGACCCCGGCCGATCGCGGACCGAAGGCGACGTTCTCGCGCACGGTGAGGTGCGGGAAGAGCCGGGCCTCCTGACCGAGCAGCACGATGCCGCGCTCCATCGGGGCCGTGCGCACCCGCGGCGCACGGTCGAGCACCCGGCCGTCGACGGAGATCTCGCCCTCGTCGAGCGGGGTGAGCCCGGCCAGGGCGCCGAGCAGGGTGGATTTCCCGGCACCGCTGCGCCCCATCACGGCGACGGTCTCCCCCGGGGCGACGTCGAGCGCGATGTCGACGATGAAGTCACGGCGGCGTACCGCGATGTGGGCGCGGAGTTCCGCGGCATCCGGGATCGTCATCTGCCCACCCCCGGCCGCCATCCGCGTACGAGAAGCAGCACCGCGACGGCGGTGAGGAGCAGCAGCAACGACAGGGCCACCGCGGTGCCCTGCGAGACGCCCGCACCGTTGAAGGCGGTGTAGATCGCCAGCGGCATCGTCTGCGTCACCCCCGGGCGGTTGCCGGCGAACAGCGCGGTCGCCCCGAACTCCCCGATCGCGCGGGCGAAGCACAGCACGACCCCGGCGACGATGCCGGGGGCTGCCAGCGGGAGCGTGATGCGCCGCAGGATCGTCGCGCGCGAGGCCCCGAGAGAGGCCGCGGCCCTCTCGAACTCGACGCCGGTGCTGCGCAGCGCCCCCTCGACCGCGAGCACGAGGAAAGGCAGAGCGACGAACACCTGCGCCAGCACGACGGCGGGGGTCGTGAACGGCAGGCCGAGGAAGCCGAACCAGCCGTTGCGCCCGAAGAGGTACAACAGGGCGACACCGCCGACCATCGGCGGTAGCACGAGCGGCACGGTCACCAGCGCCCGCAGAGCGGCCGCCGTGCGGGCGGGACTGCGCGCGATCAGGAGGGCGAGAGGGATGCCGATCACCGCGCACCCCACGGTGGCCACGGCCCCGGTGCCGAGCGACAGCGCCAGGGCCGAGAGCGCGGCCTCGGAGGTCACGTCGCTCCACAGCGTCGCCCACTCCACGCGCGCCACCAGTGCGGTGAGCGGGACGAGGAGGAAGAGCAGGCCGGCCACCGCCGGCACGATCAGCCAGCGGGGGACGTATCCCGCCTCTCTCACGGTGCGCGGAACCCGGCGTCCGCGAGCACCCGCTGCCCGTCCTCACCGAGGACGAAGGCCACGAACGCGGCGGCGGCGTCGGGGTTCGGCGCATCGGTCAGGGCGGCGATCGGATAGCGGTTGACGACCGCATCCGCACCGGCGGGAACGATGGTCTCGACGTCGTCCCGGCCATTGACGTCGGTCGCGTAGACGAGACCGGCGTCGGCCTCGCCGGCGGCCACCTTGGTCAACACCGCGGTGACGTTCTGCTCGGAGCTGGCGGGCGTCACACGCACGCCGGCGTTCGACAGGAGGGTCGCCGAGGCGGCGCCGCACGGCACCTCGGGGGCGCACAGCACCGTCGTCACGCGGGCAAGGTCCGCGAGGGTCGCCACGCCGCCCGGGTTTCCCGTCGGCACGGCGATGACGAGCGTGTTCCCGGCGAACAGCCGGGGATCAGGGGCCTCCGCCGCCACCTTGGACATGTTCTTCTCGTCGGCCGAGGCGAAGACGTCGGCCGGAGCGCCCTCGCCGATCTGCGTCGCCAGGGTGCTCGATCCGTCGTAGACCGCGCTGACCGTGACACCGGGGTGGGCGGCCTCGAAGGCGGAGGCGATCTCGTCGAACGAGCGCTGCAGCGAGGCCGCGGCGTACACCTCGACGGTCCCCGAGAGCGAGTCCTCGGATGCCGCGGGCGCGGGCGCCGCGCTCGCACATCCGGCGAGCAGGACGGCGGTGCCGACGACGGCGAGCAGGCGGAGGGGGCGGCGCATGAGGGTCCTTTCGGCGCGGCCGGCGGCCCGCTGTCCCTTCAGTATTCCGCATCTGCGGACTTGAAGATTCGATATGTCCGTTTCTACCCGAAAGTCAGCTCGGCGATGAGAGACGACGACGAGCCGTCTCGCGCAGGTGGCGACGAGGGGTGGACCGGCGAGTCCTGGCACGCCGGCGACCGAGGCGATAGGAACGGGGGATGCGAGGAACACCGTGAGCGACCTGCCGAGCCTGGGCGACTTCCTCCAGCGCCGACGCGAGGCCCTGCAACCCGAGGACGTCGGTCTCGCGCGCGGCGCGCGTCGGCGCACGGCGGGCCTCCGCCGCGAAGAGGTGGCCCTGCTCAGCCACATGTCCACCGATTACTACGCGCGCCTCGAGCGCGGCACCGGTCCGACCCCCTCGGAGCAGATGCTCACCGCTCTCGCGCAGGGCCTGCACCTGAGCCTCGCCGAGCGCGATCACCTCTTCCGTCTCGCGGGGCACCGGCCACCGTCTCGTCACTCGGGGACCGAGCACGTCAGTCCCGGCATGCTCCGCATCCTCGATCGCCTCGACGACACTCCCGCCGAGATCGTCACCGAGCTCGGCGAGACGCTGCGCCAGAGCCGTCTGGGCATCGCCCTCCTCGGCGACGCCGCGCTGCGGACGGGGCCGGCGCGGAGCATCGGCTACCGCTGGTTCACCGACCCCGCCTCCCGGGCCGCCTACCCGCCCGACGAGGCCGCCAACCTGTCGCGCGTGTACGCCGCGGGCCTGCGCGAGATGGTCGCCGCGCGGGGCACGCAGTCTCGCGCCGCCGAACTGGCCGACGACCTCCGCGCCCGCAGCCCCGAGTTCGCCACCCTCTGGGACGCGCACGAAGTCGGCGCCCGGCCGCCCGAGGTCAAGAGATTCCATCACCCCGAGGTGGGCCACCTCGACCTGTCGTGCCAGACCCTGCTCGACCCGGACCAGTCCCACCGGCTGCTCGTCTACACCGCGCAGCCCGGGAGCGAGAGTGCCGAGAAGCTGCGCCTGCTCGCCGTGATCGGATCGCCCTCGGTCCGCTGAGGGGTGGATCGCCGATCAGCGGGTGAGCGCGCACTGGCCCCCTCGGTGCGCGGACGGAAGCATCGACGTATCGACGCGAAAGGACCCGATCATGTCCCCCACCTCTTCCCCGCTCCGCGGCCGCCTGGCCCTCGTCACCGGTGCCAGCGACGGCATCGGGACGGTCATCGCGACCCGTCTCGCCGGCCTCGGCGCCGAGGTCGTCCTGCCCGTCCGTTCCCCCGAGAAGGGCCGTCGTGCGCTCGACGCCCTCCGTCGGGAGGTTCCGGATGCCGTGGCCTCGACCCGCGCCCTCGACCTGGCGGACCTGGACTCGGTGCACGCCCTCGTCGAGGCACTGCGGTCCGAGGGCCGGCCCGTGCACCTGCTGGTCAACAACGCCGGCGTCATGACCCCGCCGACGCGACAGGAGACCGCCGACGGCTTCGAGCTGCAGTGGGGCACGAACCACCTCGGTCACGCGGCCCTCACCCTCGGCCTCCTGCCGCTCCTCCGGGAGGGCCGCGCGCGCGTCGTGCACCAGACGAGCATCGCCGCGCGCCGAGGCCGTTTCGACGAGGGCGCCGTCGACGCGACACCGTACGACGCCATGGCCTCGTACGTGCAGTCGAAGATCGCGGTCGGCCTGTTCGCCGAAGAGCTGCGGCGCCGCGGCCGCGCCGAGGGGTGGAACGTCACCAGCACGCTCGCGCACCCCGGAGTCTCGCCCACCAACCTGTTGGCGGCTCAGCCCGGCGTCGGCCGCACGCGCGAACTGGGCGCGCGCCGGGTCATCCGGGTGCTCTCCCGCCTGCACATCACCGGCTCCGTGGCATCCGCCGCCGAACCCGCCGTGCTCGCGGCGACCGCCACCCCCGCACAGGGGACGTTCTTCGGCCCCTCGCGCCTGATCGGTGGCCCGGCGCGTCCCTCGCCGCTCTGGTCGCCGTTCTCCGACGCCGCCGACGCTCGCCGACTGTGGGAGCTCACGGTCGACGCGATCGGGCCGCGCTTCGCGGGGTGAGGCGGTCGCCTATCCCTGGCCCGGCTGGCTCGACGTCGTCGCGTCGAATCCCCGTGTCTCAGCCGCGCGGCGCCTCGACGGTGACGACCGTCGCCTTCATCGAGGCCACCGCCAGAGAGCCCGGCTCGAGCGCGAGCTCCTCTGCCGCCTCGGCCGACATCAGCGACACCACCCGGTGCGGGCCGCACTGCAGGTCGACCTGGGCCATCACCCCGTCGATCCGCACGCGCGTGACGATCCCGACGAATCGATTGCGCGCGCTCGAGGCGATGCCGGTGGGATCGTCGGGCTCGTCGGCGAGCGCAACGGCCCGCTCGGCCAGCGCCGCCCCGGGAATCTCGGTCGGCGAGGTCCCGGTGGTGGGCAGCGCGCCCTGATCGATCCACCGACGCACGGTGTCGTCACTGACACCGAGCAGGCGTGCGGCTTGTGCGATGCGGAAGGTGTTCGGCATCCCCCGAAGGTACCCCCGCCCGCGCGACGGGAGCCGGGAGGAAGCGCGCCGACGGAAGGATCCCCGGGCCGAAATCGTCCTCCCTCCACCGAATCTCCTCCCCCGCGCACCCACGCCGCCCTCACCCTCCCCGTGCTGACCTAGGCTCGACCCATGGATGCCGAGCACGCGAGCACGACACGGGGGCCCGTGGCCGTCGCACTCGGCGCCACCGTGACCCGCGCGCCTGGCGCCACCGTGCTCCCCGCGACGGGAGCACCGGCCGTCTCGGCCTCCGGCGCGACCGTGCTCACCGAGACGGGCGCTCCCCGCGAGGGCGGTCTGCTCGACCGCTTCGGCCGTGTCGCGACCGACCTGCGCGTCTCGGTGATCGACAAATGCAACCTGCGCTGCACGTACTGCATGCCGGCCGACGGGATGCCGTGGCTCCCGCAGTCGCAGCTGATGTCGACCGACGAGATCCGGCGCATCGTCCGCGTGGCGGTGCGATCCCTCGGCGCCGAGGAACTGCGCCTCACCGGCGGAGAGCCCCTCGTCCGCAAAGACCTCGAGTTCATCATCGCCGGCATCCGGGAGGACAACCCCGACCTTCCGATCTCGATGACCACCAACGCCGTGGGCCTCGATCGCCGGGCGCAGGCGCTGAAAGACGCGGGGCTGAACCGCCTCAACGTCTCGCTCGACACCCTGCACCCCGAGACCTTCGCCGAGCTGACCCGCCGCCCCCACCTCGACAAGGTGCTCGCCGGCCTCCAGGCCGCGCGCGCGGCGGGCCTCGGCCCGATCAAGATCAACGCGGTGCTCCTGCGCGGGGTCAACGACACCGAGGTCGTCCCCCTCGTCGACTGGGCTGTCACGAACGGCTTCGAGATGCGCTTCATCGAGGACATGCCCCTCGACGGCGACCGGTCGTGGACGGCGACGAACGTCATCGCGGCGAGCGACATCCGCGCCGAGATCGAAACGGCGTTCGCCCTCGCGCCCGACCCTCGCGGTCGCGGCGCTGCCCCCGCGGAGCGATGGGAGGTGCGACGCCCCGGAGAGACCGCGGTCGCCGGACACGTCGGCATCATCTCCTCCGTCACCGAACCCTTCTGCGCCGCCTGCACGCGCACCCGCGTGACGGCCGACGGCAAGGTGCGGTCCTGCCTCTTCTCGCACGAAGAGACCGACCTGCTCTCCACCCTCCGCGCGGGCGCCGACGACGACGGCATCGCACAGGTCTGGCGGGATGCCATGTGGGCCAAGCCGCGCGCCCACGGTTCCGACCGCGTGGGACTGGCGCGCCCCGACTTCGTTCAGCCCGAGCGCACGATGAGCGCGATCGGCGGATGAGGCCGCTCGTCGAGCCGGTGGCATCCCTCGCCCCCGAAGAACTCATCCGCACCGCCCGTCATGCCGTGCTCGCCGGGATCGGCGAGGAGGGACAGCGTCGCCTCGCCGCCGCACGCATCGCCGTGGTCGGCGCGGGCGGTCTGGGTTCGCCGGTGCTGCTCTCGCTCGCGGCCGCGGGGGTGGGCGAGCTCATCGTGATCGACGACGACACCGTCGAGCGCACCAACCTGCAGCGCCAGCTTGCGCACCGCGTCGCCGACATCGGCACCGCCAAGACTGCCTCGGCCGCCCGCGCCGTGCACGATCTCTCACCCCTCACCGTCGTGCAGGAACGCTCGGTACGACTGACCTCCGACAACGCCCGCGATCTGCTGCACGGTGCCGACCTCGTCATCGACGGGAGCGACACCTTCGAGACGCGCGAGGCCGTCGCCGCGGCCGCCGAAACCCTCGGCATCCCGCTCGTCTGGGGAGCCGTGCAGGAGTGGGCGGCGCAGGTCACGGTGTTCTGGTCGAATCCGCCCGAGGGCCACGCCCCCGTCGTGCTCGGCGATCTCTTCCCGCCCGGGTCCGCGGGCGAACCGCCGACGTGCGCCCAGGTCGGCGTTCTCGGCTCGCTCTGCGTGCAGGTCGGCGGGCTTCTCGCGACCGAGGCGATCAAGCTCGTCACCGGGGCGGGCGAACCGCTGCTCGGCCGACTCGTCGTGATCGATGTCCTGCGCGCGCGACAGGATGCGATCCCGCTCACCCCCGCGGCGCGCCCCGCCGTTTCCCCTTGACCCCGGAGGCCCCGATGACCCCGCTGCTCACCGTGGAGGAGCACCGCGCCCGCGTGCTCGCCGCCGTCTCACGCCTCGCCCCCGAGACCGTCCGCCTCGCCGACGCGGCCGGTCGCACGCTCGCCGAACCGGTTCTCGCCGCCCACGACCTGCCCGGCTTCGACAACTCGTCGATGGACGGTTTCGCGGTGCACGTCGCCGACGTCGAGGGGGCGGATGCCGAGAACCCGGCGACCCTCCGCGTGGTCGGCGACCTGCCGGCCGGGTCGTCGGCAGATCCGTCGTTCGGCGCCGGCGAGGCGGTGCGCATCATGACGGGCGCGCCCGTCCCGACCGCGGCCGACGCGATCGTCCCCTTCGAGGACACCACCGGTGGTCTCGCGGACTCGCTCGGCACCATCGACGTCCGTCGCGCCCCCGCCGCCGCGGGTGCGTTCATCCGCCGCCGGGGCGGTGACACCCGTGCGGGCGATGTCGTGCTCTCGGCCGGCGAGAGGCTCGGCGCCCTCGCGCTGTCCGCCGCCGCGGCCGCCGGCGTCGCCGAGCTCGTCGTGCACCGCCGCCCCCGTGTCGCCGTCGTCTCCACCGGCAGCGAGCTCGTCGCCCCCGGCACCGCGCCGGGGCGCGGCCAGACCCCCGACTCCAACTCGACACTCCTCGCGGCTCTCGTCACGGGCGCCGACGCCGACGTGACGGTCATCGCCTCGCTCCCCGACGAAGCCGAGGCGATCCACTCCTTCCTCGCCCGCGCTCTCGACGCCGACGTCGTCGTCTTCACGGGAGGCGTCAGCGCCGGGGCCTACGAACCGGTGCGCCAGGCGCTGTCGGACCGCATCGCGTTCGAGAAGGTCGCCATGCAGCCCGGCAAGCCGCAGGCCTTCGGCGTCCTCGACGACGGCCGCCTCGTCTTCGGCCTCCCCGGCAATCCCGTGAGCGTCGCGGTCTCGTTCGAGGTGTTCGTGCGCCCCGCGCTCCTGGCGCTGCAGGGCCGCACGGTGATCGATCGGCGTCTCGCCCGGCTCACGGCATCCGAGACCTGGACGACCCCGCCCGGCCGACGCCAGTACCTTCCCGCCGCGATCGACCTCGTCGCGGGCACGGTCCGCCCCGCGACGGCCGGCGGCTCGGGCTCGCACCTCGCCGCCTCTCTCGCGCGCGCCGAGGCCTTCGCCATCGTTCCCGCGGAGGTGTCCACCGTGTCGGTGGGCGACCCGCTCGATGTCATGCTGATTCCATGAGCTTCACCCACCTGGATGCCGCGGGCCGCGCCCGCATGGTCGACGTCACGCTCAAGCAGCCCACCGTTCGCACCGCCACCGCGCGCGGATTCGTCCGGTGTGCGCCCGAGGTGGTCGCCGCCCTGCGCAACGGCACCGCGCCCAAGGGCGATGTGCTCGCGGTCGCGCGGATCGCCGGCATCCAGGCCGCGAAATCCACCCCCGCCCTGCTCCCCCTCGCGCACGTCATCGGCGTGCACCGCGCCTCGGTCGACCTCGAGGTCACCGACGAGGGCGTCGAGATCGAAGCCACCGTCGGCACCGCCGACCGTACCGGCGTCGAGATGGAGGCGCTCACGAGCGTCACGGTCGCGGCGCTCGCGATCGTCGACATGGTGAAGGGGCTGGACAAGGGCACCTTGATCGAGAACGTGCGCATCGTGTCGAAGACCGGCGGGAAGTCGGGCGACTGGCTGCGCCCGGGCGAACCCGGGGTCGGCCCGTCGGCGACCGCTCCCGGCGAGGTGCCGGCGACCGAGGGGGAACGCGCGTGAGCGTGCGCGTGCGCTACTTCGCCGCCGCGGCCGAGGCGGCGGGAACGGATGCCGAGGATCGCGTCGAACAGTCCCTGACGGCGCTGCGCGCCGCGGTCGTCGCCGACCACCCCGCTCTGGGCGAGATCCTGGATCGCTGCGCCGTGCTCGTCGACGGCACGCGCCGCGACGACGACGCCCCGCTCGCGGGCGTCACGCACGTCGACGTGCTCCCGCCCTTCGCCGGCGGCTGAGCCCCGGGACGCAGCCGATGCACCGGATTCGGATCCGTGCACGGGATTCGGACACACCGCGCCACGGCATCCGCATCCGCTGCACTCCCCCGAATCCGTTGCGGGCGCGAGAAGGCGTCAGCCCCCGAGGCCCTTCCACTCCGTGGTGCCGTCGGCCTCGACCTGACGCTTCCACACCGGCAGGTCGGTCTTGATCGTCTCGATCACGGTGCGGCAGACCTCGAATGCCTCGGCGCGGTGACCGGATGCCACGGCGATCACGACCGCGGCCTCTCCGACGCCCAACCGGCCGACGCGGTGGCTGACGGCGACGATCGCATCGGTCCCCGCCGCGGCGGTCTCGGCGATGCGGTGCAGGGTCTGCTCGGCATCGGGGTGCGCGCTGTACTCGAGCGCCACGACCGCGCCCGAGGCATCGGGGTCGATGTCGCGCACGCGTCCGACGAAGGTGGTCACGGCTCCCGACGACGACTCCTCGACGGCATCGAGGTGCGCGTCGAGGTCGAGCGGGGTCTCGGACAGACGGGCGATGCGGACGGCGCTCATGAGTGGTCTCCTCCGGAGAGCTGATCGAGCACGTGCGGTGCGAGCTCGGCGATGACGGTGATCCCGGATGCCACGGCCCGTGTCGACCCGGGGAGGTTGACGATGAGGGTGCCGGGGTCGACGATGCCCGCGAGGCCGCGGGAGATGACGGCCATCGGGGTGTCGGCGAGCCCACGACGCCGCAGTTCCTCGGCGATACCGGGGATCTCGCGGTCGATCACGCGCGTCGTGCCCTCGGGCGTGCGGTCGGTGGGGGCGATGCCCGTGCCGCCGGTCGTGACGATGAGCCCCGTCCCCTCGGCGACGAGGGCGCGCAGAGCAGTCTCGACGCTGTCTGCCCCGTCGGCGACGATGACGGGGTCGGCGCAGTCGAATCCCGCCTCACGCAGCAACGACACTGCCAAGGGGCCGCCGCGGTCTTCACGGAGGCCCGCGGCCGAGCGATCGGACACGGTCAGGACGCGAGCGTGGTGGGGCACGCGGCTCAGCCTACGGGCGCGCGCGGTGGCGTGGGCCCGGTTTCCGCAAGCGAAAGGCCTATGCCGAGGGCGCCGCGGTCGTCTCGACCTCGGCGATCTCGGGGGCGATGCGTCCGGCCTTCGCCTTCGGCTCGAGGTCGTCGCGTTGCACGTGCTCGGCGGCGGCGGTGATGCGCCGGGCCATGCCGCTGAAGATCAGCCCGTGGAAGGGCAGCACGGCCAACCAGTAGAGGCGTCCCGCGAGTCCCGTCGGGAAGAACAGCGCCCGCTGGTCGAAGCGCGCCCCTTCACCCTCGGGCGTCGCGCGCAGTTCGAGCCAGGCTCCGCCCGGGACCTTCATCTCGGCGCGCAGGCGCAGCAGGTGACCGGGCTCGATCGCCTCGACGCGCCAGAAGTCCAGGGCATCGCCGACGGTGACCACCGACCGACTGCGACGGCCGCGGGCCAACCCCACGCCACCGACGAGACGGTCCATCCAGCCGCGGATCGCCCAGAGCAGCGGTGAGGAGTACCAGCCGTTCTCTCCGCCGATCCCCTCGATCACCGACCACAACTGGGCGGCGCTCGCCTTCGTGGTCATCGAGCGGATGTCGGTGTACACCAGCCGACCCGACCACTCCGGGTCGCTCGGCAGCGGATCGCTCGGGGCACCCGACACCTCGGCGTCTTGCCAGCTGGTCTCGATCGCGTCGTCGTTCACGCGCCCGAGCGCGCGGCGGACGGCCTCCCGGTAGGGCATGAGTCCACCCTCGGGGCGCGGCACGAGGTCGTCGATCGCGCGATCCTTCACGACGCAGTCGTTCTGCAGCGACTCCACGAGCGGCCGGGCGATCGCCTTCGGGATCGGGGTCACGAGGTTGACCCAGTGCGAGGCGAGGCGCGGCGTCAGGACGGGCAGAGACGCGATCGCGCGCTGCGGCAGACCCGCCTCCATCGCGTAGCCGTTCATCATCTGGCCGTAGCGCAGCACGTCGGGCCCGCCGATGTCTACCGCCCGGTTGACGTTGGGGGCCACGCGTGCGGCGCCGAGCAGGTAGTGCAGCACGTCGCGCACGGCGATCGGCTGGATGTGGTTTCGCACCCATTTGGGCGCGGGCATGTACGGCAATACGTCGGTGAGATGGCGCACCATCTCGAACGACGCCGAGCCCGACCCGATGACGACGCCGGCCTGCAGCACGAGGGTCGGCACACCGCTGTGCAAGAGGATCTGTCCCACTTCGACGCGCGATCGCAGGTGCGCCGAGAGCGTGGCGTCATCGGGGTGCAGGCCGCCGAGGTAGACGATGCGCGAGACGGATGCCGCGGACGCCGCGTCGGCGACGGTCTGCGCGGCTACGCGGTCGGTGGCCTCGAAATCGCGGGCGCTGCCCATCGAATGGATGAGGTAATAGAGCACGTCGACGCCCTCGACCGCTGCACGGACGGCCGCGGCGTCGGTCGCGTCGCCCGTGGCGGTCTCGATCTCGTCGCCCCAGGGGAAGGCCTCGACCCGTCGAGGATCGCGGGCGAGCACGCGCACGCGGTACCCCGCCGACAGCAGGCGGGGAACGAGCCTGCCGCCCAGATAGCCGGTGGCGCCGAGCACCAGAGCTCTCGGTGCCGTCCCGTCGGAGCGGGGCTGGGCGACGAGCGCGGGTTCGCGGCCGGTAGGGGCGGAGAGCTCGGTCATGCCCGACACGGTACGCCGGACGTCCGACATCGCCGGGGGCTTGACGATCGTCCGAGACGCCTCGATAGCACGACCGCCCCGCGCACGCCCCGGACTGGAAACGAAACACGGATCGGGGTAACGCTAGAAGGATGAACGAGAAATCCCCCTCGGCATCCGAAGCCCCCCGGCTCGAAGTCGACGACGTCATCGTCGTCGACAAGAATCGCGTGCGCACCGCCATCGGCGGCACCGTCGTCGGCAACTTCATGGAGTGGTTCGACTTCGGCATCTACGGCTACCTCGCCGTCACGCTCACCGCCGTCTTCGCCTCCGACCTGCCCGACCCGTGGGGTCTGCTCGTCACGCTGCTCGGCTTCGCGATCTCCTTCCTCGTCCGCCCCTTCGGCGGCTTCGTCCTCGGCCCCCTCGGCGACCGGATCGGCCGGCAGAAGGTGCTCTTCCTGACGATGGCGATGATGGCCTCGGCCACCGCGCTCATCGGCATCCTTCCCACCTCGGCGCAGATCGGCCTCTGGGCGATCATCCCGCTCTACCTGCTGAAGATGATCCAGGGCTTCTCCACCGGCGGGGAGTACGCCGGAGCGACCACCTACGTCTCGGAGTTCTCCCCCGACAAGCGGCGCGGCTTCTGGTCGTCGTGGCTCGACGTGGGCTCCTACGTCGGGTTCGCCGCCGGTGCCGGAGCGGTGGCCATCACCACGGCCGTCGTGACGAACGTCTCGGGCCCCGACGCGATGACCGAGTACGGCTGGCGCATCCCGTTCCTGCTCGCCATCCCCCTCGGCATCGTCGCGATCTGGTTCCGTCTGAAGATCCCCGAGACCCCCTCCTTCGAGCAGACGCACGCGGCCGAGGCCGAGGCCGAGATCGACAAGGACGACCCGATGTCCCGCCAGGGCCTCGCCGGGATCGTGCGCCACCACTGGAAGTCCCTGCTCATCGCTATTGCCCTCGTCGCGGCGACCAACACCGCGGGATACGCCCTCACCAGCTACATGCCGGTCTACCTCGAGAAGGAAGTCGGTATCTCGAACGTGGGCTCGGCCGTCGCCACCATCCCCGTTCTTCTGCTGATGTCGGCCATGCTGCCGATCTTCGGCAGGCTCAGCGACCGGGTGGGCCGCAAACCCATCTACGTGGCGGCCGCCGCGTCCGCGCTGGTCCTGCTGGTTCCGGCCTTCCTGATCATGCAGATCGGTGAGCTGTGGGCGGTCATGATCGCCCTGGTGCTCGCGGCGGTGCCGGTGGCCTTCTACGCGAGCATCGCGGCATCCACTCTGCCGGCGCTCTTCCCCACCGCCTCGCGCTTCGGGGCGATGGCGATCGCGTACAACGTGTCGGTGTCGTTGTTCGGAGGCACGACCCCGTTGTTCAGCCAGGCGCTGATCGGCTGGACGGGCAACACGCTCATGCCGGCGTTCTACATCATGTTCTTCGCCGCGATGGGGTTGGTCGCGCTCCTGGCCATGCCGGAGACGGCCAAGCGCCCTCTGCTCGGTTCCGTCCCCACGGTGGAGACCCCGGCCGAGGCACAAGCGCTCGTCGCCCGACAGGACGACGATCCGCTGATCGACACGTCCACCATGCCCCTCGAGCTGAACCGGCCGTAACCGCCGACGACGGCGACGGGACGGGATGCCGGGTGATCGGCATCCCGTCCCGTTCTTCGTCGTCTGGGGTTCAGCGGCGTCGGCCGTTGCCGAACAGCCCGCGGATGACGCCGTTCACGATGCTCTTCGTCGCCCCACGCCCGAGCAGACCGTCGAGGCCCGCGGCGGGCGCGCTCGTGCGGCTGCGCGGGGCAGCCGTCGACGTCAAGATGCGGTCGTACTCGCGTTGCGCCTTCTTCTGCGCCTCGGCGTTCGCCTTGTCGATCGCGGCCTTCTGCTTCGCGTACTCGGCGGCGTCGGCGGCGTCCTTCTTCGCGCGCTCGGCCGCAGCCTCGGCCTCGGCCGCCGCCTGCATGCGGGTGCCGAGGATCTCGCGCGCCGACTCGCGGTCGATCGAGGTGCCGTAGGTGGAGAAGAGGGGGGATGCCGACACCGCCGCCGCCAGGGCCTCGGCGGGGATGGGCGACATCGAGGCGCGCGGGGCGAAGATGCGCGTCCACGCGACGGGCGTCGGGGCCCCGCGTTCGCTCATCACCGTGATGATCGCCTCGCCCGTCCCGAGTTCCTGCAGCACGCGCTCGAGGTCGTATCCCGAGTCCGGGTACGTGCGGACGGACGCGCGCAGCGCCGCGGCATCGTCGGGCGTGAAGGCGCGCAGGGCGTGCTGTACCCGCGAGCCGAGTTGCGCGAGCACGTCGCCGGGAACGTCCTTCGGCGTCTGCGTGACGAAGAAGACCCCGACGCCCTTCGAGCGGATCAGCCGCACGGTCTGCGTGATCGCCTCGAGGAACGCCTTCGACGCATCGCGGAACAGCAGGTGCGCCTCGTCGAAGAAGAACACGAGCTTGGGCTTGTCCAGATCGCCCACCTCGGGCAGCGCCTCATACAGCTCCGCGAGCAGATACATGAGGAACGTCGAGTACAGCTGGGGCCGCGCCGCGACGTCGGGCACCTCCAGCAGGCTCACGATGCCCGCGCCCGTGGCATCCGTCCGAAGGAACACCGAGACGTCGAGCTCGGGCTCACCGAAGAAGGTGTCGGCGCCGACCGCCGCGAAGGCCACCAGCTCGCGCAGGATGACCCCCGCCGTCGCCGCGGACAGCCCACCGATACCCTTCAGCTCCGCCTTGCCCTCGGCGCTCGTGAGGAAGGTCAGCACCGCGCGCAGGTCGGAGAGGTCGACGAGTGCCAGCCCCTTCTCGTCGGCGTAGTGGAACACGAGACCGAGGCTCGACTCCTGCGTCGGGTTGAGTCCGAGCACGCGACTGAGCAGCAGCGGGCCGAAACCCGAGACCGTGGCTCGCACCGGGATGCCCGAGCCCGCGTTATCGCCCAGGGCGAAGAACTCCGTGGGGAACGAGCGCGCCGACCAGTCCTGTCCGAGGGCGGCGGTGCGCGCGAGCAGTTTCTCGCTCGAGACGCCCTGGGCGGCCAGTCCCGACAGGTCGCCCTTGATGTCGGCGGCGAACACCGGCACCCCGTTCTCCGACAACTGCTCGGCGAGCAGCTGCAGCGTGCGCGTCTTTCCCGTCCCCGTCGCGCCGGCCACCAGACCGTGGCGGTTGGTCATCGAGAGGGGGATGCGCACGGGGACGGATGCCACCGGCTCGCCGTTCACGAGCACGCCGAGGTCGAGGGCGGGCCCGGTGGCGGCGTACCCGGCGGCGATCGTGTCGACCTGCGCGGCGGAGAGCGGGGCGACGGCGGAAGGGGCCGGGGCGGAAGAGGCCGGGGCGGATGTGCCCGCCGCGGGCACTGCGTCGTCCTCGTCGGCCGGCAGCGTCGCAGCATCCGCTGACGGCGGCGTCGCCGCAGCCCGCTCCTCCGGCGGTGCGGCCGGCGCCGGGTCGGACGACGCCTGGCCCGCCGCTCGCGCGCGTGCGGTCGCGGCCGCCGCCTCCGCCGCGGCGAGATCGGCCCGGGCGCGCGCCAGCCGGAGTTCGGCCTCGGCCGCCGCGGCTTCGGCACGAAGACGCGCGAGCTCGGCGTCGGCCGCCGAGGGATCGTCGGACGAAACGGAGGGCACGGCGCCGGGCTCGCTCATGCGCGACAGCCTACGACTCGGTCGCCGCTGCGGCATCCGTCTTGCGTGCGGAACGGATGGCCAGTCGGTCTTCGTCGCGGGCGCGCAGGCGCGAGAAAGCCGCGGCCAGGATCAGTGCGGCTCCGGCGCCGATGAGCGCCCCACCCGCGGTGTCCGAGAGCCAGTGCGCGTGCAGGTAGGTACGGCTGAACGCCATGAGGACCACCCAGGCCACCCCGACGATCCTCACCCACAGGTGCGGGAACAGGACCGCGGCGACCACCGCGATGGTGGCCGCGTTGGCCGTATGCCCCGAGGGGAACGAACCGTAGTCGCTCACGATGAGGATGTCCTGCGGTCGCGCTCGGCCGAACGTGTGCTTGACGACCTGCACGAGAAGGGCGCTGCCCACCGAGGCGGTGACGAAGTACAGCGCCGACCATCGCCGACGAGAGAGGAAGAGCGCCAGGGCACCCAGAACCGGCACGATCAGGACGGCGGTGAGATGCCCCCCGACCGTGTCCATCGCGATCGCGAAGACCAGGAGCGGCTGCGACGGCGCCGACGCGAACAGCTGATTCCACCACACGTCGATCGCGAACGGGCTCGGCCCGCGAAAGAACACCCACGCCCCGAGGCCGCACGCCAGGGCGATCAGCACCACACCCACCGTGGCACGGAAGCGCTGAGGGCGCGTGTCGAGCACATCGTCGATCGCGGAGGCATCCATCGCCTCATGATGCCGTCTCGTCGGCGACGGAGGAATGGGTCGGTCCCGGGAGCGAACCCCCGGGACCGACCTGCTACTGTGTGCGCCGCCGACCGGTCGACGCGGTCCGATCAGGGCGCGAGGCGCTCAACCGTGCGCGGGCGCACGAGCAGCCACAGCGACAGCACGCCGATGACGGCGCAGCCGAGCATGACCGAGGCCATGGTCGTGGCGGTGATGCCCGAACCGGTGGCGAGCAGGCCGACCAGCGGCGAGATGATCCCGGCCACGCCGAAGTTCGCCGCCCCGATGATCGACTGTGCTGTTCCCGCAGCCTTTCCGTGGCGATCGAGGGCGAGCACCTGAGCGCAGGGGAACGTGAAGCCGCACGCGGTCATGAAGAAGAACAGCGGCACGATGGTTCCCCACAGCCCGAGGCCCAGCTGGTCGGTCAGCACGATGGCGCCCCCGGCCAGGACGAGCACCGCCGTCGATACAGCCAGCACCCACTGCGGACCGAACCGGGCGGCGAGGCGCGACGCCACCTGCACACCGACGACGACACCGATCGAGTTGGCCGCGAACAGCACGCCGTAGCCCTGCGCGCTGAACTGATAGGTCACCTGGAAGAGGAACGACGATGCCGAGAGGTACGAGAACAGTCCGCTGAAGGTCATCGCGCCGATGATGAGCACGCCGATGAAGACGCGGTCGCGGAACACGCTCGCATAGCGCTGCCAGACGGTCGTGGCACCGGGGCCGCCGCGGCGAGCGGGCGGGAGGGTCTCGGGCACGAACAGGATCGCCGAGACGAGCATGACGGCGCCGTACACGGCGAGGACGACGAAGATGCCGCGCCAGTTCATCACCAGCAGAAGGGCGGAGCCCGCGAGGGGCGCGAGCACGGGCGCGACGCCCGACACCATCGCCATGCGCGAGAGCATCACGACGAGCCGGCGACCGCCGAACAGGTCGCGGATGATGGCGGCGGCCACGACGCCGCCGGCGGCGGCACCCGCGCCCATCAGCACGCGCGCGATCGACAGGGTCTCGAGCGTCGGCGCCGAGGCGGCGAAGATGCTCGCGGCCACGTGCAGAGCCGTGACCGAGAGGAGGGGAAGCCGACGCCCGACCTTGTCGCTGAGCGGACCCACGATGAGCTGTCCCAGCGCGAATCCGATCATCGTGCCCGTGAGGGTCAGCTGGATCGCGGCCGCGGTCGTCTGGAAATCGGCCTCGAGCACGGGGAACGCCGGCAGGTACAGGTCGATGGTGAACGGACCCAAAGCCGTGAGCGCGCCGAGCACGAGGATGTACAGGAATCGACGCGATGCCGGAATGGCATCACCCGGGTGCAGCACGATCGGCGCCGTGGCGGGGTTCGTGCCGATCGCGCGGATCGCGCCGGTGTTCGTCGGCGCGGGGCGGGACGACGAGGGGATGACGGGGTGGGAGGCAGTATCGAGCACGCGTCTGGTTTCGTTTCGCAACACGGACAGCCCGACGGAATCGGGCTGAGAAATAAGGGGGATCGTCGAACCTCGAATCGATTCGACATCGTCATACTATCGTGGCCACCCGTACCCCACCATCCCGGGCTCGCGGTTTCCTCCCAGGCCATCGGCCCATTCACCCGCATAGGCTGGGGGCGTCGGCGGCTGCCGATGTGTCCCGCCGCGAAGAGAGACAGAACACAGCGCATGACCTCCCCCTCCGACAAGCGAGCCAGCGGCAACCCCGCCAAGCAGGCGCAGATCGATCTCACCGTCAAGCAGCAGCGCGAGCAGAAGCGCCAAGAGAAGCTCGCCGAGTACCAGAAGCAGGTCGCGAAGCGCAAGCGCGGCAAGCTCGTGTGGTGGGTCGTGGGTTCCACGGCCGCGGTCGCGGTGATCGGTCTCGTGGTGGCATCCTTCGCCTTCGCCCCCGCTCCCCCCACGAGCTACCAGGCCGGCAACAGCACGGGCCGTGAGATCAGCGGTGTGCAGACCTTCGAGAACCGCTCCGACCACGTGCAGGGTGCCGTGACCTATGAGCAGAACCCGCCCGCCGGCGGCCCGCACAACCCCTACTGGTTGAACTGCGGCGTGTACACCGAGCCCCAGCAGAACGAGAACGCCGTGCACTCGATGGAGCACGGTGCCATCTGGGTCACGTACGACCCCGCTCGCGTCGACGAGGCCGGCGTCGACGCCCTCAAGGCGGTCTTGCCCTCGAGCTACGCGATCCTGTCGCCGTACCCGAACATGGACAACCCCGTCGCCGTCAGCGGGTGGAACCACCAGCTCAAGGTCGACGACCCCACCGACCCCCGCATCAAGGAGTTCTTCACGGAGTTCTGGCGCAGCCAGAACGTCCCCGAGCCCAACGCCGCGTGCTCGGGCGCCATCGACGGTCCGGGCAAGGCCTGATGAGCGAGGACGCCCCGGTCGCGCGTCCCGCGGTCCGCTGGGTCGTCGTCGCTCTCGTCGCCGTGGCGGTGATCGCCGTCGCGTTCGCGGTCGGGCGCTTCACCGCGTTCGGCGCGACGGCGGCGCCCGCGCACCCCGGCGAGAACTCGGCGGAGGCCGGCTTCGCCCGAGACATGCAGGTGCACCACACGCAGGCGGTGCTCATGGCGATGGAGATCTACCGAAAGACCGACGACGACGAGCTCCGCACCCTCTCGTACGACATCGCCACCGCCCAGTCGGGCCAGCGCGGCGAGATGTACGGGTGGCTCGTGCAGTGGGGCCTCCCCCAGTCCTCGAGCCAGCCGCTCATGACGTGGATGGAGAAGTCGGGCGAGCACAGCCATGGCGATACCGCGGCGCTCACACAGGAGCAGCTGCTCGCCGAGATGGGCATGGCCACCGACGCCCAGCTCGACGAGCTGCGCAGTGCCCAGGGGCAGCCCGCGGACTGCGTGTTCCTCCGGCTGATGATCCGTCACCACGAGGGTGCGATCCCCATGGCCCAAGCCGTTATCGAACTCGGCTCCGACGCACGCGTGAAAGAGGTCGCCGGCGCGATCGTGACCGGCCAGTCCGCCGAGCTCGACGCGATGCGCGACATCCAGTCGCGCCTGTCCTGCAGCGCCTGACGCCCGCGTTCGGTCCGCGTGGCGGCATCCGCTCCCGCCCCCCTCACGCATAAACGCGATCCGCACCCGTAAACGCGCGCTCCTCGCGTTTTCACGTGCGGATCGCGTTTATGCGTGGGGATTGCGTTCATGCGCCTTCTCGGTCGCCGTTCCCGCTCCGCGGCTGCGCGCCGACCGTCCGCGGCCCCTCGCCAACGCCCGCCCGCCGCAGGGCATGAGCTCCCGCTCGTCGCGCGGCATCCGCTCCCGCTCACCGCGCGGCACGCGCCCCCGCCCACCGCGCGGCACGCGCTCCCGCTCACCGCAGGGCATGCGCTCTCGCGCGTCGCACGGCATCCACTCCCGCTCACCGCGCGGCACGCGTTCCCGCCCACTGTGCGGCACGCGCTCCCGCTC
>NZ_BJML01000003.1 GCF_006539145.1 Microbacterium testaceum
CCACCCGGCGGCGGGGCGGGTTCGCCCGCCCCGCCGCTCCCCGTGCCGCCCCCGGGCGGCGGAGCCGAAATGCCGCCCCACCGGCGGCGGAGGGACAAGCACACACCATGACCGAACCGATCCTGCGTATGTCGGGGATCTCGAAGTCGTTCAACGGGGTTCCCGCCCTGGCCGATGTGTCGATCGACGTCTACCGCGGCGAGGTCCACGCCATCTGCGGTGAGAACGGCGCCGGAAAGTCGACGCTGATGAAGGTGCTCAGCGGGGTCTATCCCGCCGGCAGCTTCGAGGGCGGCATCACCCTCGAGGGCGAGCAGATGGCCTTTCGCTCCATCAACGACAGCGAGGCCGCCGGCATCGTCATCATCCACCAGGAGTTGGCGCTCAGCCCGTACCTCTCGATCGCCGAGAACATCTTCCTCGGCAACGAGAAGTCGCGTCGTGGCGTCATCGACTGGAACGCGACCAACTCCGCGGCGGCCGAGCTGCTCAAGCGGGTGGGGCTGCGCGAGAACCCCGCGACGAAGATCTTCGAGCTCGGCGTCGGCAAGCAGCAGCTCGTCGAGATCGCCAAGGCCCTCGCGAAAGAGGTGAAGCTCCTCATCCTCGACGAGCCCACCGCCGCCTTGAACGACGACGACTCCGCCCACCTGCTCGATCTGATCGACCAGCTGCGCACGCAGGGCATCACCTGCATCATCATCAGCCACAAGCTCAAAGAGGTGCTGCGCATCTCGGATCGCATCACCATCATCCGCGACGGCCGCACGATCGAGACGATGCACCGCTCCGACGCCGACACCGACGAGGGCCGGATCATCCGCGCCATGGTCGGCCGCGATCTGAACAGCCTCTTCCCGCCGCGCGAGCCCGACATCGGCGAAGAGCTCTTCCGCGTCGAGAACTGGACCGTCCACCACCCCGTCGACACCGAGCGCGTGGTCATCGACGACGCCTCCTTCATGGTGCGCGCCGGGGAGATCGTCGGTTTCGCGGGCCTCATGGGCGCCGGTCGCACCGAACTCGCGATGAGCATCTTCGGGCGCATGTACGGCACCGGCATCTCCGGCGAGGTGTACAAGAACGGGCAGCAGATCGACGTCCGCACGGTGGATGCTGCGATCAAGCACGGCATCGCCTACGCCACCGAGGACCGCAAGAAATACGGTCTCAACCTCATCGGCGACATCCAGGTCAACGTCTCGGCCTCCGCTCTCGCCCGCCTCGCCCGCCTCGGTGTGGTCGACCGGTACCGCGAGTACAAGGTCGCCGATTCGTACCGCTACAAGATGAACATCAAGGCGCCCAGCGTCGCCGCGATCACGGGACGCCTCTCGGGCGGCAACCAGCAGAAGGTCGTGCTGTCGAAGTGGATGTTCACCGGACCCGACGTGCTGATCCTCGACGAGCCCACCCGCGGCATCGACGTCGGGGCCAAGTACGAGATCTACGGCATCATCAACGAACTCGCGGCCCAGGGGAAGGCCGTCATCGTCATCTCGTCGGAGCTGCCCGAGGTCATCGGCCTCTCCGACCGCATCTACACGATCTCCGAGGGGCGCATCACGGCCGAGGTCAGCCGCGACGACGCCACGCAGGAGAACCTCATGCGGCACATGACCGCCGGAAGGAACTGACAGCAATGGCCACCGCATCCACCCAGACGGTCGAGGCACCGACGCAGCCGGGACCGCGACGTCGCGGCATCCTGTCGCGCATCAACTTCCGACAGTTCGGCATCCTCGCCGCTCTCGTCATCATCATCGTGCTCTTCCAGGTGCTCACCGGCGGTCGCCTGCTGATGCCCGGAAACGTCAACAACCTCATCCAGCAGAACGCCTACGTGCTGATCCTCGCGATCGGCATGGTGATGGTCATCATCGCCGGCCATATCGACCTGTCGGTCGGATCGGTCGTGGCCATGGTGGGCGCGATCGCGGCGATCGCGATGAACCAATGGGGTCTGCCCTGGTTCGTCGCCGTCCTGCTCTCGCTCGTCGTCGGCGCTGTCGTCGGTGCGTGGCAGGGCTTCTGGGTCGCGTTCGTGGGCATCCCCGCGTTCATCGTCACCCTGGCGGGCATGCTGCTGTTCCGCGGTCTCACGCTCGTGCTGCTCACCGGCGGCACCATCAGCGGCCTCCCCGACGGCTTCACGGCGATCGGAGCCGGATGGCTGCCGCCGTTCCTCGGCTACCTCGGCAACTGGGACGCGCTGACCCTTGCGCTCGGCGCCATCGCCAGCGTGCTGCTCGTCGTGCAGCAGCTGCGCACCCGCGCCACGCTCCGCCGCCTCGAGCTGCCGCGCGAGGTCGCCTGGTCGTTCTGGGCGAAGAACGTCGTCGCAGTCGTCGCGATCATGGCCACCGCCTTCACGATCGCCGCCTACAACGGCACCCCCATCGTGCTGATCATCCTGGCGGTCCTTGTGCTGGCGTACACGTTCGTGCTCAACCGCACCACGTTCGGTCGCCACATCTACGCCATGGGCGGCAACCTCTTCGCGGCCGTGATGAGCGGTGTCAAGACGAAGTGGGTCAACTTCTTCATCTTCGTCAACATGGGTGCCCTCGCGGGTCTCGCCGCCGTCGTCAGCACTGCGCGTGCCGGTGGTGCGGTGGCCTCGGCCGGTCAGAACTACGAGCTCGATGCGATCGCTGCGGTGTTCATCGGTGGTGCGGCCGTCCAGGGCGGTATCGGAACGGTCGTCGGCGCGGTCGTCGGTGGTCTGGTCATGGGTGTGCTGAACATGGGTCTGTCGATCCTCAGCGTCGACGCCGCGTGGCAGATGGCCATCAAGGGCATCGTGCTGCTCCTCGCCGTCGCGTTCGACATCTTCAACAAGCGGCGCAACGGCGGTGCGTGACCGGATGGGGAGCCCGGTCACCCGGCCGGCTCCCCATCCCGGCCGCTCCGGCCGTCGGCCGCGTCGCGTCGCTGTGCGTCGGCCGCGTGAACACTCCGGTCCCCTCGATGGGATGATGGGGGAGGTGCGCCTCTCATGACCCCTGCCGTGTTCGAGCCCGCAACCCCGCTCGCGCCGCCGGCTGGCCGTACGACGAACGACCTGATCCGTCAGCAGAACCTCTCGTCCGTCCTGTCGCTCCTCCACTCCCGGGGAGCGCTCTCACGCGCCCAATTGGGCGCCACGACCGGCCTCAACCGCTCCACGGTCACGGGTCTCGTCATGGAATTGACCGAGCTCGGCCTCGTCCGCGAGGCGCCCAGCGGGGAGCGCACCGGCAAGGTCGGTCGACCGACTCTCGACCTCGAACCCGAAGACCACGTCGCCGCCCTGAGCGTCCGCGCCGAACCGCACGCGGTGACCGTGGCCCTGGTCGGCCTCGGCGGGGTGGTGCACGCCCGTCTGCGTCACGACACCGCCACTGCGCCGGCGCCGAAACGGTTCGTCCAGATCGTCGCCTCGTCGGTCGAGGCGATGCGCGCCGACATCGACCGCCACTACCGCGTGGTCGGGGCCGGGCTGGCGGTCCCCGGACTCGTCAACGCCAACGGTTCCGTCCTCGTCTCGCCCACCCTCGGGTGGAAGCGCGATCCCGTCGCGGCGCGTCTGAGCGACGAACTCGGGATGCCGGTGGCCGCCGGCAACGACGCCAGCATCGGCGCCCTCGCGGAGTCGCGGTTCGGCGTGGGCGTGGGTGTCGGCAACCTGCTCTACCTCGGCGGCGCGATGCACAGCATCGGCGGCGGTCTCATCATCGACGGCACCCTGCTGCGCGGGACGTCGGGTTACGCCGGAGAGCTCGGCCACACCGTCGTCGACCCGCGCGGACGCCCGTGCGTGTGCGGACGCCGCGGGTGCCTCGAGGCCGAGGTCAGCCTCGACCTGATCGAACCGCTGCTGGGGCGCCGCAAGCTCGACGAGGACGAACTCGATGTCGAGCTCGGCGTCGCCCGCAATCCCCGCGTGATGACCGAGGTGACGCGCCAGGTCGAGATGCTCTCGCTTGCCCTGACGAACTTCGTCAACGCCTTCGCCCCTGAGACGGTCGTGCTCTCGGGGTATCTCGGAGCGCTGCTGTCGGTCAGCCGCGAGCGTCTCGCCGACGCCGTGCGCGTGCATCCGCTGGGCGCCGAGGGCCGCACGATCCGTCTCGAACGCGCCCACCTGCGCTCGCGCCTGATGCTCGTGGGCCCCGCGGAACTGGCCTTCAGCGACCTGTTGGCCAACCCCGCCGGCTTCCGCGGCTGACCCCGCTCCCCCGCACGCAGCGCGCGTTGCGGGCCGCAGCGTCCGAATGCCCGCGTCCTCCCGTGAGTGTCCAAAACACCCGGACGAATTTCTGCGGCGTCCGGGTTTCTTGGACACTCGACGCTGGTGGCGCGGGCGCACGCTGCGTGCGGTCGCACGCTGCGCGCGGTCGCACGCTGCGCGCGGTCGCACGCTGCGCGCGGCGACGGGACGTCGACGACGTTTCAGCGACGAGGAGGCGGTCAGCCCCCGATCACCACATTCAGCGGCTCCTCGCCGCGGTGCAGGCGTTCGATCTGCTGACGCACCAAGCGTGCGATGCGGGGGCGCATGGCATCCGTCGCCCCTCCGACGTGCGGCGCGATGAGCACGCCGTCGAGGCTCCACAGCGGGTGGCCCTGGGGGAGAGGTTCGGGGTCGGTGACGTCGAGGGCGGCGCGGATCCGGCCGCGGCGGACGTGATCGACGAGGGCATCGGTGTCGATGAGCGGGCCGCGGCCGACGTTCACGACGAGCGCTCCGTCGGGCAGGGCCGAGAGGGCGCGGTCGTCGATGACGTGGCGGGTCGCGTCACCGCCCGGGAGGGACGCGATGACGATGTCGGTCTCGGCGAGCACCTCGTACAGCTTGCCGAGGGGGAACACCTCGACCTCGTCTTGCAGACGACCGTGCGAGGCGACGGCGCGCAGCTCCACCTCGAAGGGCTTCAGGCGTGCGGCGATCGCACGACCGACCCCGCCGAAGCCGAGCAGGGTCACCCGAGCGTCGGCCAGGCCGGGAGCCCCGCCGCCGGTCCACTCGCCGCGGTCCTGCGCGCGCACGACCTCGGGCAGCCGTCGCTGGGCCGCCAACGCCAGGGCGACGGCGAGCTCGGAGGTGGCCGTCTCGTGCACGCTCGAAGCGTTCGCGAACACGATCCCCTCGGGCAAGCGCCCCTCGACGTTGTCGTACCCGATCGACTGGCCCTGGACGAGTCCGACCTCGATCTCGGAGAGGCGCTCGATGACGTTGTCCATCGACATGTACGGGGGCACGACCATGTCGAATCGGTCGTGCGGTGCCGGTCCCGTCATATCCCAGACCACCACCTCGACGCCGTCGGGCAGCTCGTTCAGGTCGGCGCGGAGTTCGTCGGTGGGCACGGACACGAGGAGGGGGGTCGAGGTCGTCACCGCAGAGACGCTACCCCCGCCGTCTCGGTGGGCGTGGGAGGTTGCGCCCGGCGCCCGATGTGCACACCGACCGGTACGTCGTATGCCAGGTACTCGCGCAGCAGAGCGTCGGCGTCGCGCTCGAACAACCGCCGCGACAGGGCGGCGGCGAGCTTCGTGGCCCCGCCGACGAGGCCGGGGATCTGGTGGCTGAGCATGCCCTGGCTCAGGCGTGCGCCGTGGTTGAACATGTGGATCCGAGAGAGGGCCGAGGCCTCCGGCGTGCTCCGGCTGACGAGACCGAAGTCGTCATCGAGATACGGGAATGCCGCGAGACCGGGGTTCTGCGCCGTGGACGCGGGGTCGAGCCGGTCGCTCCACAGGACGGCATCCGCGGCGACGTTCGCCAGCTCGGGGCGCCGCGCGAGCTCCGAGACGATCCCGGTCGCCGCCAGCACGACGTCGTAGTGATGGATGCCGTGCGGCGTCGTCACGGCGATCTCGCTGCCCGTCCACTCCACGCTCTGCCACGGCGACGAGGTGAGGAAGCGGAAGGAGTCGAAGGCGTGGGCGCGCCAGAGGGCGTTCTGCGTGGCCGGTTGGTCGACCTCCGACAGGTGCACGTTGAAGGCCCACTTCTGCTGGTCGGTGAACGAGCCGTAGTTCTCGATGAGGCCGGCGAACTCCATCCAGCGGTAGGGGCTCACCTGCGGCATCGCCGGTCGACGCATGTGCACGTCGACACTCGCCGCTCCGTGCTCGAGAGCGGTCGCGGCGTTGTCGAACGCTCCCGTGCCCGCGCCCAGGATGCCGATGCGCAGCCCCGCGAGCGCCTCGAAGTCGATGGCGTCGTGCGTGTGATGTACGCGCTCGGCGGGAAGCTCGCGCAGGAGGGCGGGGATGTGTCGACCACCGGCCCCCTCGATGCCCGTGGCGAGCACGACGTGCTGTGCGGGCAGCATCCACTCGCCGTCGGGCCCGTCGAGGTGCATCTGGATCGGGCCGTCCGCCGTGGTCGGTGCGAGCGACCGCACGCGGGTGGAGGGCACTACCGTCAGGGCGGAGACCTCTCGATACCACCGCAGGAAGCCCTGCCACGCGATCGTGGGGAAGTACTCGATCGCGTCCCACGCGTCGATGCCGTACACGGCCTCGAACCAGGCCCGCGGGCTCACGGCGGGAGTGCCCCAGGTGGGCCACGCGATGTCTTTCGGAGTGCGCAGCGTGTGCATGCGCGCGTAGGTGGTCCAGGGGCCGGCCGCATCGGCGGGGGCGGCGTCGATCACCACGACGTCGTCGATCCCGCGGCGTCGGAGGCCGCGGGCCAGAACGAGTCCGGCTTGCCCCGCGCCCACGATCACCACGGGACGGATGCCGTCCCGCGCACCGACCCACGAGCGTCCGTCGCCCGCGCTGAGGGCGCTCTGATGCGCGGCCTCGCGTTCGAGGGCCGCGAGGCGGGCGTCGGAATCGGGGAGCGGGGTGAGCACGCTCACTCCCCGTCGATCACGACGCGAACGCCGAGGGTGTCGTCGAAGCGGTGGTTGTGGTGGTCGGTGACGTTGGTGTCGTCGAGCTCGAGGTTGACGAAGTCCATGCTCGGCTCGGCGAAGAAGGGGCCCGCGTGCCAGGTGCCCTTGCGCATCGTGATGGCCGTTCGCGGCGGGATGCGGAAGGCGCGGAGATCGTCGAGCGCCGGGGCCTCGATACCGGGAGCGGCGACGGCGATCGTCCACTCGACGTCGCCGACGGACATGAGCGTCTGGGTGGTCTCGAGGTGGCGGGTCACGCGCACGAACTCCGGCGTCTTGTCGTCGAGGTGCATCAGATAGAAGCGCGGGATGCCGTTCGACACGTCGAGCACGGCTTCCTCCGCGGTGAAAGGAGTGCCGTCTGCCATCGGCGTCAGGACGACACCGAAGGGGTCGAACGACGCGGGGGTCACGATCTCGGCGGTGAGGCGATGGATGGTGAGGGTGTCGGACATGGCGGCTCGCTTTCGTCGGGTAATCCGACCGTACACTTGTCCAACAAGCAACGATTCAACTTGTCCGACATGTTCACCGCGCTGTTACGCCCGCGAAACGCTCACGACCGCACCCGGCGGATCAGGGCGTTGCGCAGTCCCTCCGGCGCGGGCAGCTGCACCTCTCGCGACCAGTACCCGATCGCGTCGTCGGCACCGTATCCGCAGTAGGTCATCTCGATGACCGGCGTGCCCGGCGAGCTCGACAGAAGCCGTGACCTCTCGGCATCCAGCCCGATCGCCTCCATCCACACGGTCTCCCACGCGACTCGTACGCCGTTGGCGGCTTCGGCGAGATCGAAGACGGGGCGGTGCGCGTCGAGCGTGGCGTCGCGCTGCAGGGGGACGAGGTCTTCCGCCAGGGCGTAGGGCGCTCCGTCGGCGCGCCACATCTTCACGGTGCGCAGGACCGAGGTGCCGTCGGGCAGGTCGTCGAAGCGGTGCGAGCCGGGGGTCAGCTCGAGGCGATCGGACGACACGAGCTCGAGCGACGGCTCATAACCGGCGGAGCGGATCGAGAGGGAGTGGTCGAACTGCTGGTCGATCCGTCGGCCCACCCCCGCGAGGCGACGGTTCGGAGTGGTGCGCGCGCCCTGCGTGCGGTGCACGTATCCGCGCTCTTCGAGGCGCACCAGCGCTTCGCGCACCGAGTTGCGGCTCGCGCCGAGCATCTCGGCGAGGCGCGGTTCGGAGGGCAGCGCCGCTGCCTCGCTGCTCCACAGGGCAAGGATGCCCTCGATGATCGGATCGGGATCGGGTACGCGCACGGACTTATCTTCCCCGATGGATACCGGGACGATCGCCCCGGTGGGGCAGGGGAGTCGCGAACGCCCCGAACGAAACCGCGGGCGGGGTCAGGCGGCGGCGCCCACGACGGCGGCGATGGCCGACGTGAAGAAGCCCAGACCGTCGACGCCCGAGCGCATCGCCGCCGCGGTGCCCGGGCCGAAGCCCGGCTCGACCGCGTGCTCGGGGTGCGGCATGAGGCCCACGACGTTGCCGCGCTCGTTGGTCAGGCCGGCGATGTCGTCGAGCGAGCCGTTGGGGTTCACTCCGACGTACCGGAAGGTCACGAGGCCCTCGCCGTTCACGCGCGCCAGGGTCTCGGCATCCGCGATGTATCCGCCGTCGGCGTTCTTCAGCGGGATGACGATCTCGTCGCCCTCGGCGAAGTCGCTGGTCCAGGCGGTCGAGGCGTTCTCGACGCGCAGGCGCTGGTCACGGCGGATGAACTGCTGGTGGGCGTTGCGGATCAGACCGCCGGGCAGCAGGTGCGCCTCGACCAGCATCTGGAAGCCGTTGCAGATGCCGAGCACGGGCATGCCCTTGCCGGCCGCGTCTTTGACCTCGGCCATGATCGGCGCGAACGCGGCGATCGCTCCGGCGCGCAGGTAGTCGCCGTAGCTGAAGCCACCGGGCAGTACGAGGGCGTCGACGCCCTTCAGGTCGTGCTCGCCGTGCCACAGGGCGACGGGCTCGCCGCCCGCGAGGCGGATCGCGCGCTGCGCGTCGCGGTCGTCGAGGGAGCCGGGGAACGTGATGACCCCGATGCGAGCGGTCACTCGACGACCTCGATGTTCACGACGTCTTCGATGACGGCGTTCGAGAGCATCTCGTCGGCGAGCTCACGGGCTCGCGCGAGCGTGGCCTCGTCGACCTCGCCCTCGACGGTGAGTTCGAAACGCTTGCCGATGCGCACGTCCGAGAAGCGGTGCTCGCCCAGACGCGACAGGGCGCCGGCGACGGCCTTTCCCTGCGGGTCGAGGAGCTCGGCCTTGGGCATGACGTCGACGACGATGGTGGGCACTGCAGCTCCAAGAGTCGGGTGGCGTTGTGAAGGCCAGTCTACGCGAGCCGTCGACGGCGCCCGCTACGGCCGACCGGGCCGAGCGAGCAGGACTTCATAACGATCTCACAGCGTCCTCTTGACCGCATGGGAGCGATCCCATAGCGTCGTCCCCGATCGGTGAGAGCGCTCCCACGCGATGTCGCAGGGAGCTCTCCAGAGCGCCGGTCAGCACCCACCACAAAGGAGTGATCTGTGAAAACTCGTGCCCTGCGCCGGGTGGCTCTCGTCGCCGCCGTCGCATCGACTTCCGCCCTCGTCCTCGCCGGCTGCTCCGGTGCCGGGGGCTCCGCCTCGGGCGGCGACGGCGAGGTGACCCTCACCGTCGCCACCTTCAACGACTTCGGGTACACCGACGCGCTCCTGCAGGAGTACATGGACGCCCACCCGAACGTGAAGATCGTGCACAACAAGGCCGCGACCAGCAACGAGGCCCGCGAGAACTACTTCCAGAAGCTGGGCAAGACCGGCCTCGCCGACATCGAAGCCATCGAGGTCGACTGGCTGCCCGAGGTCATGGAGTACGCCGACCTGCTGGCCCCCGTGCCCGACGACCTGAAGAGCCGCTGGCTCGACTACAAGGTCGAGGCCGCCACCAGCCCGGAGGGCAAGCTCGTCGGCTACGGCACCGACATCGGGCCCGAGGGCGTCTGCTACCGCTCCGACCTCTTCGCCGCGGCGGGTCTTCCCACCGACCGGGCCGAGGTCGCCACGATGCTCCAGGGCGACTGGTCGACCTATTTCGCCGCGGGCGACACCTACGTCGCCGCGACCGGCAAGGCCTTCTTCGACTCGGCCGGCGGCACCTACCAGGGCGCGATCAACCAGGTCGAGGCCGCGTACGAGAACCCCGACAACGGCGAGATCACCGCCACGAGCAACCCCGACGTCAAGAAGATCTACGACCAGGTGCTGAAGGCCAGCGCCACGCAGTCGGCGCACCTCGGCCAGTGGTCGGACGACTGGTTCGCGGGGCTCTCGAACGGCGCCTTCGCCACGATGCTCTGCCCGGGCTGGATGCTCGGCGTCATCGAGGGCAACGCCCCCGAGGTGAAGGGATGGGACATCGCCAACGTCTTCCCCGGCGGCGCCGGTAACTGGGGCGGCTCCTACCTGACCGTGCCCGGCAACGGCAAGAACGTCGAGGCCGCTCAGGAGCTCGCCGACTGGCTGACCGACCCCGAGACCCAGGTCACGGCGTTCGAGAACGCGGGCACCTTCCCGAGCCAGACCGATGCCCTCAAGGCGGACGCGCTGCTCAGCAACACGAACGCGTACTTCAACAACGCCCCCGTGGGCGAGATGCTCTCCGAGCGCGCGCAGGCCGTGAAGGTCTCGCCGTACAAGGGGACGTTCTACTTCCAGATCAACGACGCCATGCAGAAGGCGCTCACGCGAGTGGAAGACGGAACGCAGGACGCCGCGACCTCCTGGAAGCAGTGGGCGACCGAGGTCGACGCCCTGTCCTGATCCGCAGCGAGCGGATGCCGGGGCACTGTTCCGCGGGCCCCGGCATCCGTCCCGCTCGTCTCGAGGAGGAGACATCATCGTGACCAGCACACTCGAACGGCCCACGCGGCCGGCGCAGCCCCCGGTCGGGGAGCGCCAGCCGCGGCGCCTCGGCTTCGGTCGGCGCCGCAGCGCGTGGGACCTGAAGCTCTCGCCGTACCTCTACATCTCGCCGTTCTTCATCCTGTTCGCGATCACGGGTCTGTTCCCCATCGCCTACACGGCGGTGATCTCGTTCATGGACTGGGATCTCGTTCGCAACTCGGGCGAGTTCATCGGCTTCGACCAGTACGCGTGGGTGCTCTCGCAGCCCAAGTTCTGGATCGCCCTGCGCAACACCTTCAGCATCTTCCTGCTCTCGAGCGTCCCGCAGCTCATCCTCGCGATCTTCATCGCCGCCATGCTCGACCAGAACATCCGCGCCAAGACGTTCTGGCGCATGAGCGTGCTGGTGCCCTACGTGATGGCCCCTGTCGCCGTCGCCCTCATCTTCAGCAACATGTTCGGCGACCAGTACGGCGTCGTGAACACCACCCTGCAGAACCTCGGCATCCCGGCCGTGCCGTGGCACTCCGACGCCTTCGCGAGCCACATCGCGATCGCGACGATGGTCAACTTCCGCTGGACCGGCTACAACACCCTCATCCTGCTCGCGGCGATGCAGGCCATCCCGCGCGAGTACTACGAGGCCGCGACCGTCGACGGCGCCGGCAAGATCCGCCAGTTCTTCTCGATCACGCTGCCGAGCCTCAAACCGACCCTCGTCTTCGTGATCATCACCGCCACGATCGGGGGTCTGCAGATCTTCGACGAGCCGCGCATGTACGACCAGTACGGCACGGGCGGCGCAGACAACCAGTGGCTCACCGTGACCCTCTGGTTGTACAACGTCGGCTGGGGCGAGTGGAACTTCGGCCGCGCCGCGGCACTCGCGTGGATCCTCTTCCTGCTCATCCTCGCCATCGGCGCGATCAACCTTTTCATCACGCGCTCGCTCGTGCGCGACGACGGTGGCCGCGGCAACGCGCGCTTTCGCCGAGATGCCCGCGCGCAGGCGCGAGCGGCGAAGGCTCGACTGAGGGCGGATGCCGAGACCCCGGCGACCGCGCGGGACACCGACGCGCCCCGAGGCGGCGCCGCACGACAGGAGACCAGCCGATGACCGCCGTAGGCGCCACCCCCCTCCCGGTCGTCGAGCCCGACGTACCCGGTCCCGTCCGCCGCCGCTCGCGCCCCGTACGCGGCTCCCGCCCCGGCTGGGTCGTCTACGCCGCCCTCGGCGCGGTGCTGCTGGCGAGCCTGTTCCCCTTCTACTGGTCGCTGCTGATCGGTTCGGGCGACTCCTCGACCATCCGCGACGCCAACCGGTCATGGATCCCCGGCGGCAACTTCTTCGCCAATGCGGCGTCCGTCATCGGCGACCCCGCGGTCAACTTCTGGCCGGCGCTCGTGAACTCGATCATCAGTTCCGGCTTGATCGCGGCATCCGTGGTCTTCTTCTCGACCCTCGCGGGCTGGGCGTTCGCGAAGCTGACGTTCCGCGGTGGGCCGTGGCTGCTCGTCTTCGTGGTGGCGACCATGGCCGTGCCGACGCAGCTCGGCGTCGTGCCGCTGTACATCCTCTTCAGCGAGCTCGGGTGGACGGGGCAGCTCGGTGCCATCATCATCCCGGCTCTGACGAGCGCCTTCGGTGTCTTCTGGATGACGCAGTACCTGCGGCAGTCCGTGCCGGACGAGCTGATCGAAGCCGCGCGCGTCGACGGTGCGAGCTCGTTCCGCACGTTCCTCACCGTGGGCGTTCCCGCCGCTCGCCCCGCCGCCGCGATGCTCGGTCTGTTCACCTTCGTGAGCGCGTGGAACAACTTCTTCTGGCCGTTCATCGTGCTCGATCGCCAGAACCCTACGCTGCCGGTGGCCCTGTCGCTCCTGCAGTCCAACTACTTCGTCGACTACTCGATCGTCCTCGCGGGCGTGCTGCTGTCGACGATCCCGCTGCTGCTGCTGTTCGTCTTCGCGGGCAAGCAGCTGGTCAGTGGCATCATGCAAGGGGCGGTCAAGGGATGACCCTCGCGCCCACGGAAGGAACCCGAACCATGTCCCACACCCGCTCGTTCCCCGACGGCTTCCTCTTCGGTGCCGCCACCGCGGCCTATCAGATCGAGGGGGCGGCCTTCGAAGACGGTCGCACGGCCTCGATCTGGGACGCGTTCAGCCGCGTGCCCGACGCCGTGATCAACGCCGACAACGGCGATGTCGCGTGCGACCACTACCACCGCTATGCCGACGACGTGCACCTCATGAAGAAGCTCGGACTGCAGACCTACCGCTTCTCGACGTCGTGGTCGCGCGTCCGCCCCGACGGCGGTGCCCTCAACGCGAAGGGCGTCGACTTCTACAAGCGCCTCGTCGACGAGCTGCTGGATGCCGGAATCCTGCCCTGGCTCACCCTGTATCACTGGGACCTCCCGCAGGCGCTGCAGGACACCGGCGGCTGGACCGTGCGCTCGACGAGCGAGAAGTTCACCGAGTACGCGCTCGACATGCACGACGCGCTCGGCGACCGCGTCAACGTGTGGACCACGCTCAACGAGCCGTGGTGCTCGTCGTTCCTCAGCTACACCGCGGGCATCCACGCACCCGGGCACTACTCCCAGGCCGAGGGCATGCTCGCCGCACACCACCTGCTGCTGGGACACGGTCAGACCGTTCGCGAGCTCCGTGCGCGCGATTCCTCGCTGAACCTCGGGCTCACGCTCAACCTCACGGTGGCGGATGCCGTCGACCCGACGAACCCCGCCGATCTCGACGCCGCGCGCCGCGTCGACGGGCAGTTCAACCGGTGGTTCCTCGACCCGGTGTTCCGCGGCGAGTACCCGGCCGACATCATCGCGGACTTCCGCGAGACGGATGCCGAGGCCGTGTCCCGCTGGCAGGAGGCCGTGCGGCCCGGCGACCTCGACATCATCTCGACGCCGATCGACTCGCTGGGCGTGAACTACTACCACGGCGAGTTCGTCGGCGGCACGCCGCCCGAGATCGAGCCTCCCGCGGGTGACGCCCCCACGGTGCGGCCCGTCGGCAAACCGTTCCCCGCGCACGAGAACCTGTACTGGCACGACCGTGGCCTGCGCCGGACGAACATGCACTGGGAGGTGCAGCCCGAGGGGCTCACGCGTCTGCTCGAGCGCGTCAGCGAGGACTACTCGGCTGAGGCCGAGGTCGCCCTCTACGTCACCGAGAACGGCGCCTCGTACGACGACGAACTGAGCACCGTCGGCGATGAGTCGCGCGTGCACGACGGCGAACGCGTGGAGTTCGTCGAAGCGCACCTCGGAGCGGTCCTGGATGCCGTCGACAAGGGCGTCGATGTGCGCGGCTACTTCTACTGGTCGCTGATGGACAACTTCGAGTGGGCCTGGGGCTACGAGAAGCGCTTCGGCATCGTCTACGTCGACTACGCCACGCAGGAACGCACGATCAAGGACTCGGGGCTCGCCTACGCCCGGGTCATCGCGGATCGCGCGCTGGAGCCGGTCGTCGCCCACTGAGGTCGACAGCGAAGGCCCGATCGCATGCGATGTGCGGTCGGGCCTTCGTCGTCCGGTGAGGGTGGGGTGCGGAGGTCGTCGACGGGCGGACGTCGCGGGGATCTGATCCGGATGCCGATGCGGTCGGCGCCCTCCCCGCAGTACGCTCGCAACAGCGCACAACGCGCCTGGCCACCCGAAGCGCGGTGCGATGCCGCCGTCCCGAAGGAGGGGAGCGATGGATCTCACATCCGTTCGGGGTGCCGCCACGATCGAAGAGGTCGCGGCGCGTGCCGGAGTCTCGCGATCGACGGTGTCCCGCGTCGTCAACGGCTCCACCGCCGTCTCGCCCTCCGCCCTCGAGGCCGTGCGCCGCGCCATCGACGAGTTGCAGTACGTCCCCAACCGCGCGGCACGCTCTCTCGCCAGTCGTCAGACCCGAGCGATCGCCCTGGTGATCCCCGAACAGACCGATCGCTTCTTCGGTGACCCGTTCTTCGCCTCGATCGTCGCGGGCATCGGCGAGGTCATCGGCGAGTCCGACTACATCATGAACATGCTCATTGCGAGCGACGACGCGAGCGCCAAGGCGCTCGGATACCTCCGAGGCGGGAGCGTCGACGGGGCGATCGTCGCCTCGCACCACACGAGCGACACCTTTCTCGATCGGGTCGCTGATGTCGTGCCCGTGGTCTACGGCGGACGACCCGCACGCGTCCGCGCGGACGACTACTACGTCGACGTCGACAACGTCGAGGGCGGCCGCGTCGCCACCGCCTACCTGCTCGCCCGAGGTCACCGACGCGTCGCCACGGTGTCGGGGCCGTCCGACATGCCCGCGGGCATCGACCGCCTTCACGGCTTCCGCAACGCCATGGCCGAGGCGGGGCTGGAGCCCGCGGCCGTCGAGAACGGGGACTTCACCGAGATGGGCGGCGCTCTCGCGATGAACCGCATCCTCTCGAGCGGGGTCACCCCCGAGGCCGTCTTCGTTGCGAGCGACCTCATGGCCCGCGGCGTCTATACGGTGCTCCGCGACAAGGGCCTCGAGCCGGGGCGCGACGTCGCCGTCATGGGCTTCGACGACTCGGCGGTGTCCACCGCCCTCACGCCGTCGCTGACGACGGTCCGGCAACCGTCGCTGACGCAGGGCCGGCACATGGCATCCGTTCTTCTCGACATCCTCGCCGGGCGTCCCGCCGCCCACGCGACGATCCTGCCGATCGAGGTCGTGGAGCGCGACTCGGCGTGAGGCTGGTCAGGGACCGGCCGGCAGCCGCAGGTCGATCTCGTAGCCGCCGTCGGCGAGAGGGCCGGCGCGGAACGTTCCGCCGAGCATGTGTGCGCGTTCCGAGAGTCCGAGGTGACCGAGGCGCGCCGTCGGTGCGGGATCGGGGCGCGGGGCCGGGGAGGCGGCGTTGCGCAGGATCACCTGCACGCCGCCGGTATCGGTGCTCGTCGCGGTCACGGTGACGTGCGATCCGGGGGCGTGCTTGCGCACGTTCGTGAGCCCCTCCTGGATCGTGCGGTAGACCGCGCGCTGGGTCGCGGGCGGGAGCCCCTCGCGCAGGTCAATGCGGGCATCGACCTCGAGGTCTGCCGGGTGCAGGATCTCGTCGAGGTGTCGCAGGGTCGGCTGCGGGCCGAGGGGTGCGGCTTCCGGTCCGTCGGCGCGGAGGACGAGGAGCATCTGGCGCAGCTCGGCGAGAGTCGTGGAGGCGAGGGTGCGGATCGTGTCGGCCGTCTCGACGACCTCGGGATCGTCGGCGCGGACCATCAGAGCTCCCGCCTGCACGGTGATGAGGCTCACCTGGTGGGAGACGACGTCGTGCATCTCCCGCGCGAGGTGGGCGCGCTCCGCCGCGACGGCCTCGCGCGCGACGCGGCGGTTCTCGTCGGCGCGGGCGAGGCGCAGTTCGTCGAGGCTCGCCGACAGCCTGCTCTGATTGCGCCGGAGGCGGCCGAGCGCCACCGCGCCTCCCGAGGTCATCGTCGCGTAGACGATGGCGAGCACGTGGTCGTTGACCGAGGTGAAGGTGTCCCACGACAGACCGAGGCCCAGGAAGGTGACGGCGGTCGCGACGACGAGCCAGACCATCCCTGTCGCCGCACTCGCGACGGTGTACAGGGCGATCACCGACGCGATCGGCCCGCCGGTGAGGAACAGAGCAGGAAGCGCCAGCGCGAGCGACAGCAGGGGGATCCTCCGGCGCAGCAGCAGTCCCGCGGCCCCGACGAGCGTCAGCACCAGTTCGAGCAGGTCGGTCGTGTACAACCCCAGCACGCCGTCGAGCGCGGCGACCGCGACGAGCCCCAGATCGATCAGCACATCGCGGCGTTTCATCGCGCGTCCTGGTCGCGCAGCAGACCCGCGCGCTCCGCGACCAGGGCCGCCTGCACGCGCCCCTCGACGCCGAGCTTGCCGAGGATCGTACTGATGTGCGCTTTGACGGTGGCCGGGCTCAGGAACATCGCGGCACCGATCTGGATGTTCGAAAGTCCTCGCCCCAGCTGCACGAGGATCTCGCGCTCGCGCGAGCTGAGCGCGTCCACCAGGTCGGTGTCGGCCGCCGGCTCCGGGCGCAGGTACCCGGCCACCACCGCGCGGCTGACGGTGGGTGAGAACACCACCCCGCCGCCGTGGAGGGTGCGCACGAGCTGGGGCAGCTGACGCGGGTCGGTGTCTTTCACGAGGAATCCCGCTGCGCCCGCATCGAGGGCCGACGCGATGTGATCGTCGGAGTCGAAGGTCGTCAGGATCGCCACCGTCGTGTCCCACCCCGCCCGGCGGATGTCGCGCAGCACCTCGAGGCCGTTGCGTCCCGGCATCCGGATATCGAGGAGCACCACGTCGGGGCGCGCCTCGGCGAGGACCTCCATCGCCTGGACCCCGTCGGCGGTCGCCACGACCTCGATGTCGTCGGCGGCGCTGAGGATGTGCGAGAAGCCGGAGCGGATGAGCGCTTCGTCGTCGATGACGGCGACACGGATGATCGGGGAGGCGAAGGATGCCATGCGACCAGGCTAGGGACTCCGGGCGCCGTCGAGGCAGGGGGGCGACGCCGATCTACCCGACCGGACGCGATCGGTACCCGTTCAGCCCCGGGGTCGGGGTATGCCCGTCGAACAGACTGGCTCCCGTCCCGTTCTCGACCCAGGAGCTCCCACCGTGTCCGTTCCCCTGCTCATCGTCGGCCTCTCCTTGCTCGTCTGGGCGCTGTGGAGCCGCGTGTTCCGCAAGGTCACGGTCAACGGGCCGATCGTGATGACCGCGCTCGGTCTGCTCGGCGGCGCACTGCTGCCCGTGCAGGGCGAGCTGTTCCTCGAGTCGAAGGCCATGCTCTTCTTCGCGGAGATCGTGCTGGCGTACCTGCTCTTCGTCGATGCGCTGGAGGTGCGGGGCTCGTTCGGCTCGCACTTCACCGGGGTGCCGGCGCGGCTGCTCGGGATCGGCCTGCCGCTGTCGCTGATCCTCGTGCTGGCGGTCGGTCTGATCCTGCCGTTGGGGTTGTCGGTCGCGGTGATCCTCGCGATCGCCTGCATCTCGGTGCCCGCCGACTTCTCGCCCGAGACCTCGATCGTGCGCGACGACCGCGTCCCCGCACGGGTGCGGCGGTGGCTCAACGTCGAGAGCGGGTACAACGACGGCCTGGTCTCGCCGCTCCTGCTCGGCGCGGTCGCCTTCGCCTCGGCGGGGACGACGAGCGACGCCGGACGGGCGTTCGCGGTGGCCGCCCCCGCGGGGCTCATCGCGATCCTGGTCGGCGCTGCCACCGGGGCCGCGATCGGGGGAGCGATGCGCTTCGCCGACGGGCGGGGATGGACCGAGGCGCAGAGCATGCGCATCGCCTTCGTCGCGACGCCGCTCATCGTGTTCGGTCTCGCGGTCGCCCTGCAGGGCAACGGGTTCGTCGCCGTGTTCGTCGCGGGCGTCGCCGTGCGTCTCGTGCGCGGCGCGAGCGGCATCCCCTCCGCCGAGATCTCCCTGCTCGACGATCTCTCGTGGCTGCTCAATCTGCTGCTGTGGCTGGCCTTCGGCTTCGCCTCGATCGTGCTGCTCAGCGAGACCTACGACTGGTGGCCTGCGATCGTCCTCGCTCTCGTGGCCCTGACGGTGGGGCGGTTCCTCCCCGTTCTTCTCGCCCTGATCGGCACCGAGACGACCCGCAAGGAACGGTTCTTCGTCGCCGCGATGGGACCCCGGGGCGCGGCATCCATCGTCTTCGGTCTCATCGCCGCGAACGCCCTGCCGGGGGAGGAGGGGTTCCTCGTGCTGGCGGCGACCTGCATGGTCGTGCTCGGCAGCGTCGTGCTGCACGGCATCGCGGGGCCGCTGCTGGTGCGCCGGTTCTGGCCCGCGCGAGTGACCGCTGCCTGACCGGTCGGACCACCCGATCGGCCCGTGGACGGGGCCGACCGGCTGATGCGCCGTGCGGAGGTCTCTCGCGAACATGGACGGGATGCCGGTGGTCGGCATGAGCACGCACGCTCGGGGAGGACCGATGGTCGCGGTGATGGACACGGTGCAGGCGGCGACCGAGGTGACGCCGGCGCCGCAGCCGAAGCGTCGCGCTGCGCGGTGGGACATCCCGGGGCTCGTGCGCCGTCGTACCGGCACGCTCGGGGTGACGCTGGCGATCCTCGTGGTCAGCTCCATCACGATCGCGACGCAGAGCACGTTCGAGGCCGGTCTGTTCGACCTGCGCGACATGCTGCTCGCCCTGGTACGGGTCGACGACCCGCTCGTGCTCGCGGTCACGGTGCTGCTGACGCTGGTGACGTGCGGTCTGGCGGAGGGGCTCTTGGGCACGCGACGTATGCTCGCGGCGTTCGTGGGCGGCGGTCTCGTCGTCTGCGCGATCGGCGAGGGCATCGGCCTGTTCGAGGACAACGTCATCCCCGAGGTCTCGCTGAACGTCACCCCCGACACGGGGGCGCCGCCCATCGCGGCTCTGCTGTGCGTCGCTATCGCCGCGAGCTGCTTCGCCTCGCCGCTGTGGCGCCGTCGCATCCGCATCGGCGGCGTCGTCCTCGCGGTGACGATGTTCCTCTACGCCGCCTCGGCGTCCGACCTCTACACGCTCATCGCCCTGCCCGTCGGCATGGCGGCCGGCCTCGTGCTCGGGGGGACGCGGGCCGTCGGCATTCCCCGCAGCTCCCTGCGCGAGAAGCGCGTGCTGCTGGCCGCGCTCACCGCCATCACAGCCATCGGGCCGGTCGTGGCCACCCTCTGGGGCTCGGGGGCGGGAGTGCTGTCGGTCTACAGCTGGCTGTCGTACGACCCGCTGAACGTGGCCGACGGCGTCGTCTGCGCGATCGGTTCGACCAACGCTCCCTGCCCGCCCTCCGCCTCGGTCTACGCCGAGCTCCAGCCCGCCTCGGGGTGGATCGCCGCGCTCCCGCAGCTGGTGCTGCTGATCGCCGCCTGGGGCGTGCTGCGCGGGCGCCGCGGCGCCCTGCACCTGGCCGTGGGGGTGAACGTCCTCACCTTCGCGGCGATGAGCATCCTGCTGCTGCTGAGCGAGACCGACACGCTCGAGCAGCTCGCGACGGTGCGTGCCGCGTACGACGTCGCCGACGTCTGGCAGACGGTCGTGGGCATGGTCGTCGGTGCCGCCCTTCCCCTGATGGTCGCCGTGCTTCTCGTGCGTTTCCGCGCCGCCGCGCAGATCCGATCGATCCCCGGGGTGCGCCGGATCTTCGTGCGCACGGTCGTCGTCGCGGCCCTGGGCTCGCTGGCGCTGGCGCTGGTCGGCATCCTGATGACGTCCGCCGAGTTCCGACCGTGGCCGAACGTGACCACCGTGCTCGCCACTCTGCCCCTGCGTCTCGTCCCGCCGTCGCTTCTGCCGCCCGAGGCCCTCGTCTTCGTCCCGATGACCGGAGCCGCACAGGCGGCGTGGTACCTGCCGCCGCTGCTGTTCTGGTTGAGCGTCGTGGTCGCCGCCGTGCGCTTCGTGGTCCGCTCCGGCGCCGCCGAGACCGCACCCGATCGCGAGCGCGCGCGGGCTCTGCTCGCAGCGGGATCGGGGGACACCCTCGGGCACATGACCCTGTGGGAGGGGAACGTCTACTGGTTCGCCGCCGACGCGGAGGCGGCGATCGCCTACCGGGTGCGCGGCGGTTTCGCGGTGACGCTCGGCGGTGCCTTCGGCCCCGACCGGGACGACGCCTCCGTCGGCGCGGAGTTCGCCGCGTTCTGCGAGGAGCAGGGCTGGACGCCGGTGTTCTACAGCGTCGATGACGCCGAGCGCGAGCGGCTCGCCCCGCTGGGCTGGTCGTCGCTGCAGGTCGCCGAGGAGGCCTTCCTCGACCCGCGCAGCTGGACTCCCGCCGGCAAGAAGCGACAGGACGTCCGGACGGCCACCAACCGCGCGGCGCGAGAGGGACTGACCTCGCGTTGGGCCCGGTGGAGCGAGCTGTCGTTCTTCGATCGCGGCCAGATCCGCGACATCTCGGAGGCCTGGGTCTCGGACAAGACGATCCCGGAGATGGGTTTCACCCTCGGCTCGACCGACCAGCTCGACGACCCGGAGGTGCGCCTTCTCGTGGCGCGCGACGGATCGGGACGCATCACGGCTTTCACGAGCTGGATACCGATCCATCGCGACGGCACGATCGCCGGGTACGCCCTCGACGTCATGCGTCGGCGCGACGACGCGATGCCCGGGGTCATGGAGTTCCTCATCGGTCAGGCCGTCGAGCGGCTCCGTGAGGACGGCATGACGGTGATGAGCCTGTCGGGTTCGCCCCTGGCGCGGCACTCCACCGGGGACGACGCCGATCGCAGCGCCTTGGACCGCGGCCTCGACGTCATCAGCGCGCTCCTCGAGCCGGCGTACGGTTTCCGGTCGCTGGCGAACTTCAAGAAGAAGTTCCAGCCCGACTTCGCGCCCCTGTGGATGATCTACCCGGATGCCACGCAGATCCCGGCCATCGCGATCGCCCTCGTCCGCTGCTACATCCCCGGGCTCACACTGCGTTCGGCGGCGGAGATGGCCGCCTCGTTGCGCCGGCCGCGAGAGGCCGCGGGGCGCTGACGCGTCGGGCGGGGCGGAGTTTTGCGGTGTCACCAGAACCGGGGATGCCACAAAGGGTGCCGCGGGATTCGACACCAGCCTGGACGGGTCGTGCCCTCTTTCCGGTGGAGCTCGGTGGCGTCGGGGCGGGGATACGAGTCAGCGGTTGAGGCGCCGAGTGACGGCGTCGATGCGGGCTCGAAGTTCTCGGGAGCGGAAGGGTTTGGTGACGTAGTCGTCCGCGCCGGCGTCGAAGGCCGAGACCTTGTCGGCGTCGTCGTGCAGGCCGGAGATGACGATGATGTGCGCGCTGGATCCGGCGGATCGTATGCGTCGAATGGCTTCGATGCCGTCCATGCCGGGAAGGGTCAGGTCCATCGTGACCAGGTCGGGGCGGATGGCCAGCGCCGCGCGAGCGCCTTCGGCGCCGTTGTCGAAGGCGTCGGTCGCGTATCCGGCGCTCTCGAGGATTCGCGTGAGCACGGACCGGACGTGCGGATCATCGTCGACGACGACAGCGGTGGCGCAGGCAGAGAAATTCGAAGGGCTTGTGGGTTCTGAACGCTTGTCGAGAAGAGTCATGAGGTGACCGGTTGATCTTTCTGCGAGATGTGAAGATCCCGGTCCGTGAGGATCGGGGCGTGAGGAGTGGCCACGGGTCGATGTTCGTTCGTCACCACTGCGAGGACCGCCGCTGTCTGGGACCGTTCTGTTCTTGGGGGGCGAGGAGGGAGGGCTTTTCGGTGTGGGGATGCCGGTCTCCGGCGAGCCCGAAAACGTCCTCGAGCACCCGGTCCGTGTCCTCCGCCGAGGTGGCCGGGGGGTCCTTCTGGTCCGCGGGGTCGGTATCGCTGTCTTTCCGACCCCCGTCCTCGCCGTCCTCGCCGTCCTTGGCGTCGGCGGGCCGACGTTCGAGGGGAAGCAGGAGAAGGGCGAGAACGAGGACGGCAAGGCTGATACGCGCGGGGGTGGTTTGGACGTAGGCGAGAACGGCGGCGAGCGGGCCGCCGATGTGGCCGCGGACGGCGCCTACGAGCTGGTCGTAGGAGATCGTGTCGGGGTCCGCCGCGGTGTTGCCGTCGCCCTTCAGGAGGGCCTTACCGTCGGTGATCTCTTGGATGCGGTGCGTATACATGCTTCCGTCGGGGCGTCCGACGGTGACGACGTGGCCGGGTTGAAAGTCGTCGGGGTGGGGGTCGCCGATGAGAACAAGGTCGCCGAACTCGTAGGTGGGCGCCATGGACTTCCCATCGACGACGACGAGCCGGGTCCCGGTGGCCAGAGTGATGGCGGCGGGGGCGATGAGGAGGGCGAGCAACGCGCCTACGATGCTCCAACGGAGGAAGGAGAGGATGCGCATTGTGCCTCCAGGTGAGTATCGGGTGATGGCCGGTGGGGTGGAGCGCGTCACACGCGCGATAGCAGGCGCGCGCGCGGTTGCGGACGTTCGGGGCGCGAGGAGGACTGAGCGGTCGATGCCTCGAGGCAGAGGTGCGTGATGTCGGCGGGGCGGGGGACTCGGACGCGGAAGTGCACTGTTTGGGTCGCTGAGGGCAGGAGGGGCGAGACGGCGCAGAACGCGGGGTTACCGGACGTGTCGATGGTCAGCGGTGTCGACCACGTGGCACCGTCGGTCGTGCTGGCGGCGAGTGTTACTTCGCGCGCATCCGATGCACTGCTGCGCAGTTCAATACCGAGTATCCAGTCGACCGCCTCGCCGCTCGTATTGTGCGCATTGATGGCGAATGCGTACACGTCCGCCTGCGCATCGAATGCCGGAGCGGTGAGCGAAGAGGTGGTGTGCGCGGCGATGCGGCCGCCGTCCGTGTGTCCGAGACGGATCGTGTCGTGCGTGCACGAGTCAGGGGTGGGGGTCACGGCGGACGAGGACGGCGCAGCGTGGTCGACGCCGAGCGTGAGAAGAACGACAGCAGACGTGGCCGTGTGCGGTCCCTGAGGGTTCGGCCGGACGATGCTCATGCCGCCGCTCCTTCTTGGTGTGGGTGGGTGCCGCTCGGCAGCTCGAGTACTCGTCGGCTGACACGCGGACGACGGTTCCGGCACCTGACCGGGCCTCCTCCTGGCGCAGGCTCACTCTCGTAAGAACACATAACGGATCAAAACGGTGCGTATCGGATCTAACGCACCATAGCAGGAATCGCCTCGATCGTCCCGTCTGTTTAGGGAGCGCCCCGCGAAGTGCGCGCGGCACCCTCGTCCGTAGAGTGCGAGAGTCGAACCAGGTCCGTCCGCAACGCCCATGACGTTCACGTGTCTTCTGGTCGACGAGCGGTCGTCCCCTGCGTGCCGGGAGCGCTGATTGCCGCCGGATATTAGCGGCGGGGCCCGCACGGCGGGGGCGTTATGAGCAAGTTGTTCAGATCCTTAGAATCTTCGCGTGCTAGCTTCCGAGGTCCTGCAGCTGCTGACCACGCCTGCCAATGTGCCGTTCATCGCTCACTTAGGTGCGCCGAATATTCGCCGGAGCATTCTTCGCGTCGATTATGTGACCGATGAGCACGCCGCGCGCAAGCTCCTTCCGGAGCCCCTGCATCTGCCTCTGATTCCGCGCGCCAGCGTGTTCTTCACGCAGTTCTTCAACTCGCACGGGGATGTTCCCCTCCTCGAAGTGACGCAGTCGATCGAAGCGGTCAGCTCGGCAGGCGTCGTGGGGGACTACATCCAGGCGGTCTACACGGACAACGTGACCTCGATCATCCACAACCGTGAGGCCTACCTGCAGCCCGTGCTGTACGGCGTGGGGTCGATCGTGCACCGAGACGGAGCGAGCAACTTCTCTTTGGCCGTGAACGATACCGTCGTCGTTCACGGGAGTGCGGGCTACCGAAGCGAGCCGATGTTCGCCGACGACGCCGTCGAGTTCCTGCAGCGCCCCAAATTCTTCCTGAAGGTGCTCGGGCGGCCGGCATTGGGCGAGCCGGCGAAGCCCACTCTCTTCATGTTGCGCAGCGCAAAGCTCGAGGTCAGCGAAGCCTACCGGCTGCCGTCGCGGCTTACCCTCGACGGCCACATCATGGCCCCCTTCGATCAGCTGCCCGTACGTCACATCGACTCGTGCCACACATTCGAAACCACGTGGTCGATCGGCGAAACGGAAGTCCTGCACCGTTACTGACTTCCCGGGGAGCCTGCGCGGCAGGCTTCGCAACGCGCGGCGACGTTACAGCTGGCTCCCCTCGTTGCGCGGACGCTGCCGCCTCAGCGTCCCGTGCGAACGGAGTCGAGCGTCGATCCTGTTCAGCTCGAGGGCGTCGCCACCTCAGGGGTGCTCCGGTCAGCCACGTTCGAGGTGCTCGATATGTACTCGACCACCTCGTCTCGCACGATGACCCACTTCGAGCCGATGTGGTACGCGGGCAGCTCGCCGGACTGCAAGTACTCATAGACGGTCTTGCTGTTCAACCCGAGCACCTCGGCGACGTCTCTGGCGGAAAGGATCGGCGGATATCCAGCGAACAGGTGCTCGAGGTGCTTAGGCATGGCGCTCCCGGGGGGTAACAGACTCGTCACAGTTTAGGGGCAGCATGCCCAATAACAGCCTGATCCGGCGCGATTTTGCGTGAAGCGCACTACATCGGGTGTAGAGCTCGAGGCGGAATAGAGTTGTTAGGGGCTGTTGACGTCGGCTATGGTCCACCTGAGTCCATTTCAACCCGTTTCATACCAAAGGATCTTCTGTGGATTGTTCTGTTCCGGTCGTGCCCTCCCCGGCAGCGCCCGCGATCACGGCCTCGGGAGGGTCCGGACTTGCGGCAACAGGCTCTCCCATGGACGTCATACTCGCCTGCGCCATCGCGCTCGTCCTTCTCGCGGGTGGCGTCATGGCTTTGGCCCGGTCGCGTCGGCGTCGCCGTGAAGCGCTGCCCTCTTCCACGGCGGCCGCGCCTGGCGTGGGGCTCGCTCTGTCGAGTGTGCTGGGCGTGATCTTGCTCTTGGGGGCCTTCTCCCCGTCACAGGCCGCGCATGCCGCTCCGGAACAGTGCGATGTCATCTCGGTATCTGATGTGCAGATCGACGCGACCGTGCTCGCCGGCGGAGTGATCCAGCTCGTACCCGGCGGTCAGCCTGCCGTCGTTCGCGCGTCCGTGACGAACTCCACCACCGTGGCCGTGACCCTCACCGCGATCGCTCGCACCGATAACGCCGTCCCCCTCGCGACACAGATCGTGTGGAAGAGCGAGAGCTCGAGTGGTTCGGCCGTCGAGTCCAGCTTGGGTGACTCCGACTCGCACTCCCTCGGGACCTTGGCTCCGGGTGAGAGCACCACGGTGACGTTCGCGGTGAACTTGCCCGCCTCGGTCGGGAATGAGTACCAGGGCCAAACAGTCCCCCTCAGCCTGCTCGTCCAGGCCGTCCAGCAGGGCTTCTAACACCCGCACCTCGCGCGCCCGCATCTGCGGGCTGCGCCCCCACCTTCTCGTCGAGCCGCTACGCCACCTTCGTTCGCACTCGTCGAGCCCCTCAGCCTCCCTTTCCGACCCGAAGCACGACTCACCACTAAAGAAAGCAGATCCCATGTCCACCACCAAGCGCTCCTTCTCGAAGAAGAAGGTCCTCGTCGCCTCCCTCGCCCTGCTCACTATGGGCCTGGGCGGCACGGTTGCCACCGGCGCGTACTTCACCGCCGACAAGACCGTTTCCAGCAACACCCTGGCGTCCGGCACCGTCGTGATCGGGAACATCGGCGACGACGCGTCCTCCACAGCGGCGCTGTCGTTCACCAACGTGCTCCCGGTTGCGTCCTCGGACGTCGCGACCAAGGCCAAGATGTTCAACATCAACGTCCGCAACAACGGAACGGCGGCCGTTGACTGGAAGGTCCAGATGGCTTCCACCTCGAGCGACTTCGCCAAGCAGGTCAACGTCGAGTACAGCACCGACAATGGCTCGACCTGGTCGAAGACATGGACTGCTGACGACCTCCGAAACGTCTCCATCCCGGGCACCTCCTCGCTCGCTGCTGGCGGAACCGCGGTGATCAAGTTCCGTGCGTGGCTGCCCGCCGCCACCGACAACACAGCCCAGGGTAAAACTCTTACGTTCTCGACCGTTGTGAACGCCATCCAGGCTGGCGCTCCGTTCTCGTCCTGACCCTCGCGCGTGGGCGCCGGCAGCACGCTGGCGCCCACGTTCCCTCGCACGGCGGCTCGCCGACCTCGAGATGCATTCGTACCTCCCCTTCATTGAATGCTGAGTAAAGACCACACAACAGGAGCGCCAACATTATGCAGGCCAGATATCGCGCCTTCGCTGTCGCCCTCATCGTTTCCGTCTTCGGTGCGGTGTCCCTTTGGCCCGGCGCCGCAACGGCGGCTGAGAAGGATATCGCGGTGGGCGGCGAGCCCACGTCGATCGTCGTGAGCCCCGACGGCGGGACGCTGTACGTAGGGAATTACGACACCGGTGCGGTGACAATCGTTTCCACCGCAACAAGATCTATCGAGGGCAGCATCGAGGCGGGCGCCGCTCTGACCGACCTGGCCGTGACACCTGACGGCGAATACTTGTTCACGGCGACTCGATCGGCGATCCAAAAGTTCTCCACAGTGGGGCGGAATCTTGTTCGTGAATGGCTGCTTGGCGAGTCCAGCGCTGGTATCGCGCTGAGTCCTGATGGGGAGGCTGCTTACGCAACTTCTGGCAACGTGTTGAGGGCCTACCTTTCCACCGGTGCAACGACGCTGGCTGCGGTCGGAGGCTCTCCGACGTCCCTTGCAACCACGCCCGACGGCAAACGGGTCCTCACGACGAGCGGAGACGACAACACTGTCTCGGTCGTATCGGTCGACGAGAGGCAGGTTCTGGCGACCGTCCCTGTGGGGATCTTTCCGACGGACGTGGCGGTAACGCCAGACGGGGATCTGGCGCTTGTCACGAATGGAGTAGGCACGGTGTCCGCTATTGATCTCAGCGACAACACCGTGCTGGACACCATCCGGGTAGGGCGGACGCCCATGGCCGTGACAACGAGCGCCGACAGCCAATGGGGCTACATCGCGAACGCCAACGACGATTCCGTCTCCGTGATCTCGCGACAGACCCGGTCGGTTGTGCGGACCATTTCGACTGGCGACCGGCCGGTGGCCCTCGCTCTGAGCCCCGACGACAGCACGCTTTACGTGGTCAACAACACGAGCCAAAGCGTCTCTGTTCTCACCGTCGAGCGTGCGCCGACGTTCACCGCCTCCACTCCAAGCGAGACAGCAACGGTTGGAACTCCCTACTCATACGCCTTCGCCGCATCAGGCTTCCCGGCACCGACATTCGAAGTATCTGAAGGGTCGCTCCCGGACGGGCTCATGTTGAGTTCGGATGGCGTCTTGTCGGGCACACCGACAAAATCTGGTTTGAGCTCGTTCCGCGTCACCGCGTCCAACGGTGTCGAACCCAACGTCACCACCGACTCGATCACCATCGGCGTGAACGCCGGACTGGTGGCCCCGAGCTTCACTGCCTCGAACCCCGACGAGATCGCCACCGTCGGCACCAAGTACGCCTTTAAGTTCGCTGCGTCCGGACACCCCGCGCCGCTGTTCACGGTGTCACAAGGATCCCTTCCGGACGGACTCGAGCTCGACGAGTTCGACGGGAGCCTGAGGGGATACCCCACCACCGTCGGCACCAGCACGTTCACCGTGACCGCATACAACGGGGTGGATCCCAGGGCGACGACCGGCCCCATTACGATCACTACTCAGCCGGCACCCGGTGCCCCCGTCTTCACCGCATCGACACCACCACCAGCGGCTACGGCAGGGACGCCCTATTCCTACCGGTTCGCCGCGAGCGGATACCCGGAGCCGCACTTCTCTATCACGCAAGGAGCGCTTCCGGACGGCCTCATGTTGAGCAGTGACGGATGGGTATCAGGAACACCCACGACCGCGGGCACGAGCACTTTCGCCATCACCGCGTCCAATGGCACTGAACCCGACGCCAACACCGACCCCATCACGGTCACCGTTTCCGCGGCGCCTCAGGTTGCGAATACGCCCGAGCAGCAGATCCGCAGCGACGCGACTCCATCAGCCGCCGGCACGCTGGCGACAACCGGCAGCATCGCAAGCCTGGCCGCACCCTTGCTCGGAGCCGGACTGCTTGCCGCGGGCGTCGTCGCCACAATCCTCTACCGAAGGCGCCGTCCACAGTAGTGAAAGCGAGCCAGGCGATGCAGCACCTGCACGCCGGCTCCCCCGAGCCGGGAGCAGGGTTTCTCCCCCGAAACCCACCCCTGCTCCCCCCCGCCGCCGCACCCAGGCGGCCCGCTGAGGGGAGGTACCCCGACCGGAACCTCCCCTCAGCACCTCAGCGCGAAAGCACTCCTATGCAGCCCGTTCCCACGACGCTCGCGGCTCAGCCGGCCTCGGGTCACGGCTGCTGGTACACGTCGGGTACGTCGTCGCCGTCGGCATCCACCTTCTCGGCGAGAGCCAACTGCTTGTAGCGCCGGTTGCGCAAGAGGAGCACGGACGAGGCGAGGATGGATGCCAGAAGCGAGGCGACCATGATCGCGATCTTCGCGTCGTCGGTGTGGGGCGAGCCGTCGGGGAAGCTCAGCTCGGCGATCAACAGCGAGACGGTGAAGCCGATCCCGGCGAGCAGGCCCACCCCGGCCAGGTCGATCCACTTCAGAGCGGGGTCGAGCCGGACCTTCGTCACGAGAGTGAGCAGGCGGACACCGAGCAGGATGCCGAGGGGCTTGCCGAGCACGAGACCGGCTACGACGCCGAGGGTGACGGGGTCCGTCACAGCGCGGAGCAGTCCCTCGCCGCCGCCGACCGAGACCCCCGCCGCGAAGAAGGCGAACAACGGCACGGCAATGCCCGCCGACAGGGGACGGAAGCGGTGCTCGAACTGCTCGGCGAGGTCCATGCCCCGCACCTCGGGCTGACGGCGCGAGGCGGCGACCGGGATCGTGAAGGCGAGCGCGACTCCGGCGATCGTCGCGTGCACCCCCGAGGCGTGCAGGAACGCCCACGCGGCGAAGCCGATCGGCAGCAGCACGACCCAGGCGCCCCAGGATGTGCGGGCGAACCACGCGCGGCCACGGTGGGCGATGACGCCGTAGACGACGACGAGCACGGCGAAGACCGCCAGCGGCACCAGCGCGATGTCGCTGGTGTAGAAGACGGCGATGATCGCGATCGCGATCAGGTCGTCGACGACCGCGAGCGTCAACAGGAAGATGCGCAGGGGACCGGGCAGATGCGAGCCGACCAGCGCCAGCACCGCCACCGCGAAAGCGATGTCGGTCGCGGTGGGAATGGCCCAGCCCGCCAGCAGGCTCGGCTGCGCGTGCACGATCGCGGCGTAGAGGAGGGCGGGCACGGCGACCCCCGCGAAGGCGGCCGTCACCGGCACGATCGCGGTCCCCAGCCGGCGGAGGCTCCCGACGACGATCTCACGCTTGAGCTCGAGGCCGACCAGGAAGAAGAAGACCGCCAGCAGGCCGTCCGCCGCCCACGACCCGACGCTCAACTCGAGGTGCCATGGCGCGTAGCCGAAACGGAGGTCGCGCAGCGCGAAGTACGCCTCGGACGCGGGGGAGTTGGCCCACACGACCGCGCCGATCGCGGCCACGACCAGCAGCATGCCGCCGACGGATTCGCGGCGCAGAAGCGTCGTGACGCGGTGGACTTCGGCGTATCCGGGCCACTGGGGCGCGCGGGTGGTGTCGTGGCTCATGAGGCTTCCTGGAGGGTCGATCGACAGATCGTCGACCAGACTTCCCGACACGCCTCTCTCAGTTTAGTCGGCCCGACCCCGGGCCGGGTTTCAGGCGGACTCCTCGTCCTCTTCGGGGTTGAAGTGCGAGGCCGTGTCGGAGTGACCGGCGGCGACGCCCTTCGGGTCGTCGGGGATGGTGCCATCGGCCCCGAGCCCGCCGGGCTTGGCCTCTCCGTCGGAGCCCGAGCCGGCGGTGGGCGAGACCTCGACGTCAGCGCCTTCGAAGGAGTCCTCGTCGGCAGCGGCCTGCGACGGGTCGGAGATTTCGGATGCCATGAGCGTGCCTCTCTCGTCATCGGTGGCGAGGCGGTTTGCGGTGCACCGCCGGTCGTCCGACGCTACCGAGCTGCCCCGTCATGGCATCCCCTCTTGTCGGGTGCCGCCGTGTGTGCTGGGCTTCGTCCTCCCCCGGTCGCGCAGCGCGGGCCGTCGTGCGGATTCCGACCGCGGCGCGCCGCGGCGGAGCCCCCCCCCGAATCGGAGTGTCGACCTCGAACTCCGCACGACGGCGCGGTCCTATAGGGCAGCCCCGGCGACTCAGCTCGGGTCGCCGCCCAGCGGACCCACGGCGGGGATCGGGCCGCCGTCGTCGGCGCCGGTCTTGCGCGCGCGGGCGATGGCGTTGCCGAGGTGGTAGATCACCAGCGCCGCGACGGAACCCAGCACGATCGGACCGAGCTGGAAGTCGCCCCACTGCATGGTGAAGCCGGCGATGGCGAGCACCAGGGCCACGGCGCCGGTGTACTGGTTGACCGGACGCGAGAAGTCGACGCGGTTGTCGACCCAGATCTTGATGCCGATGATGCCGATCAGCCCGTAGAGCGCGGTCGTGACACCGCCGAGCACTCCCGCCGGAATGGTGTTGAACACCGCGCCGACCTTGGGCGACAGGCTCAGCACGATCGCGGTGAGACCGGCGACCCAGTAGACGGCGGTCGAGTAGACGCGGGTCGCGGCCATGACGCCGATGTTCTCGCCGTAGGTGGTGGTTCCCGAACCGCCGAAGGTGCCGGCGAGGGTGGTGGCGACACCGTCGGCGATGAGGGCGCGGCCGGTGGAGCGGTTTGCCGTGGCATCCGTCATCGCCGCCACGCCCCGCACGTGACCGACGTTCTCGGCCACGAGCACGAGCACCACGGGGAGGAACATCGCGATGACCGACCAGGTCGCGGGCGTCGTGAAGTCGGCGATCTCGAAGGTCGGCAGGCCCACCCAGGGAGCGGCCTCGACGGCGCCGAAGTCGATGAGCGTCTCGCCGGTGCCCGCCTGGATGAGCACCGTGGCGACGTAGCCGACGATCACGCCGAGGAAGATCGAGATGCGCCCGAGGAAGCCGCGGAAAAGCACGCTGAACAAGATGACGGCGACGAGCGTGATCGTGCCGGGTAGGGGCTGCACCTTGAAGTTCGACCACGCGACCGGGGCGAGGTTGAAACCGATCAGTGCCACGATCGCGCCGGCGACGACCGGCGGCATGACCTTGTCGACCCAGCCGAGGCCGACGAACTGCACGATGAAGCCGATCACGGCGAGCAGCACGCCGACGGCCACGATGCCGGCGAGCGCTGAGCCGGTGCCCGCGGTGGTCGTCGCTGCCGTGATCGGCGCGATGAACGCGAAAGAGGAGCCCAGGTAGCTGGGGAGGCGGTTCTTCGTGATGAGCAGGAACAGCAACGTGCCGACACCCGAGAACAGCAGCGTCGTCGACACCGGGAACCCGGTGAGCACCGGCACCAGGAAGGTGGCGCCGAACATCGCGATCACGTGCTGGAGCCCGATCGCGATCGTCGCCCCCCAGTTCAGGCGCTCGCCGGGGGCGACGACGGCCCCGGGTTCGACGGTGCGCCCGTTGCCGTGCAGCTTCCAGCGGAACATGTGTCTCCTCAGGTGGGGGTGGATGCCGAGGTCACGTGTTCTCGCCGAGCTCACACCCCGTGGCGTGTGCTCTCGACGAGGTCGCGTGATCTCGATGGTCGTTCTGGCGAGATCACGTGATCTCGCGGGGTGGTTCCGCCGACGCCACGTGATGTCGGTGGCATCGCGGCGGGTGAGGTCAGGACGTGAGCAGGCGCAGCAACTCCGCGTAGCGGTCGCGCGTGCGCTCGACGATCTCGGCGGGAAGCGCGGGCGGCTCGCCCTGCTTGTCCCAGTTGGCCGCCAGCCAGTTGCGCACGATCTGCTTGTCGAAGCTGGCCATGCGCTCGGCGGGAGTGGAGCCGGTGCGCCAGGCCTCGGCATCCCAGTAGCGGGACGAGTCCGAGGTGAGCACCTCGTCGGCCAGGGTCAGCACGCCGTCGGCGTCATAGCCGAACTCGAACTTCGTGTCGGCGAGGATCAGTCCGCGGGCCTCGGCTGTCTCGGATGCGCGTCGGTAGATCTCGAGCGAGAGATCGCGCAGGGCCGAAGCCGTCTCGGCCCCGACGAGCTCGACCGAGCGTTCGAAGGTGATGTTCTCGTCGTGCTCGCCCATCGGCGCCTTGAACGCGGGAGTGTAGAGCGGCTCCGGCAGACGGTCGCCGTCGTTCAGGCCCTCGGGGAGAGGGATGCCGCACACCGTGCCCTCGGCCCGGTACTCCGCCCAGCCCGAGCCGGTGAGGTAGCCGCGCACGACGCACTCGATCGGTTGCATGTCGAGGGACCGGACGAGCATCGAGCGCCCCTGCACGGCATCCGGGATGAGGGCGACGGCCTCGTCGCCCACCAGAGCGTGGTCGGCGGCGAGGTGGTTCGGGATCGAGCGGCCCCCGTCGGCGCCCGCGAGCTGATCGAACCACCACAGGCTCAGCGTCGTGAGCAGTTCCCCTTTGTCGGGGATGCCGGGAGACAGCACCTGGTCGAAGGCGCTCACGCGGTCGCTGGCGACGACGAGGAGGTGCGCGGGGGCCTCGCCCTCGGCGGTGTCGGTCGGCACGTACAGGTCGCGGACCTTGCCGGAGTAGATGTGGCGGAAGCCGGGGAGCTCGAGCGGGGGAGCGGTGGTCACCCGCTCATTATTGCGGGTGCGGGGCACGCGCATCGGCGCGGATTGTGTCACAACGCTCGCTCGCGCGCCTGCCCCCCGGACGCGGCCACCCTCCTGACTACGCTCGGTGGAATGACCGAGGCAGCCCCCGATACCGCGGTGAGAATCGACCCGCACGCCGGTAGCCGGCATACGACCATCCGCGGGTGGGTGTTCTGGCCCGCAGCCGGCATCGCCCTGGCCTTCATCGCTTTCGCGCTGATCTTCCCGTCCGCGGCCGAAGCGACCTTCACCGCGGTGCAGACGACCATCGTGTCCACGTTCAACTGGTATTACGTGCTGATCGCCGCGTTCTTCGTCGTCTTCGCCCTCACCATGGGCTTCAGTCGGTTCGGCACGATCAAGTTGGGCCAGGACGACGACGAACCCGAGTTCTCGACCATCTCGTGGTTCTCTCTCCTGTTCGCCGCCGGCATGGGTATCGGCCTCGTCTTCTACGGGGTGAGCGAGCCGCTCAGCCACTTCGTCTCTCCCCGCCCCGGCGTGGAGGGCACTCCCGCCGAACTCGCGCAGCAGGCGATGTCGCAGACCTTCCTGCACTGGGGCGTGCACGCGTGGTCGATCTACGTCGTGCTCGGTCTCGCGCTCGCGTATGCCTTCCACCGCCGTCGCCGCCCCCGCACGATCCGCTGGGCTCTCGAGCCGATCCTCGGTGCGCGCCTGGTTCAGGGCGGGTGGGGCAACGCGATCGACGTCGCCGCCCTCGTGGGCACGCTCTTCGGTGTCGCCACCTCGCTCGGGCTGGGCGTCATCCAGATCAGCGCGGGCCTCGACTTTCTCGGCGTCGTGCCGCCCACCATCATTAGCCAGGCCATCATCATCGGCATCATCACCGGGTTCGTGCTCTTCTCGCTGCTCTCGGGCGTGGGCAAGGGCATGAAGTGGCTGTCGAACATCAACCTCGTGCTCGCGGGCGTGCTCATGCTGTTCCTGCTGTTCGCCGGCCCGACGGAGTTCCTGCTGCGCGACGTGGTGCAATCGATCGGCAATTACATCCAGAGCTTCGTGGGCTTGTCCTTCACGGTCAGCGCGTATGCGGGTGACGACGGCGTCGCCTGGCAGGGCGCGTGGACGGCGTTCTACTGGGGCTGGTGGATCTCGTGGGCGCCCTTCGTCGGGATCTTCATCGCGCGCATCTCGCGCGGTCGTACCGTGCGGGAGTTCGTGGTCGGCGTGATCCTCGTGCCGACGCTCGTCGGCATCCTGTGGTTCACCGTCCTCGGCGGCACCGCGATCTACGGCGAGCTGACGGGCACCGCGTCGTACACCGGGCCCGACGGGTCGGTGGACGTGTCGACCGCGTTGTTCCAGATGCTCGAGAACGTCCCGGCCTCCGGGGTCCTGATCGTCGGCTTCCTCATCCTGATCGCGGTGTTCTTCGTGACCTCCGCGGACTCGGGCGCGCTGGTGATGAGCATGATCGCCACCGGCGGCGAGGAGGAGCCCAAGAAGTGGGTGCGCGTGTTCTTCGCCCTGGCCACCGCGGTGATCGCATTCGCTCTCCTGATCGCGGGCGGGCTGCAGGCGCTGCAGACCGCGGCGATCAGCATCGCTCTGCCCTTCAGCGTCGTGCTGCTGGCGATCTGTTGGGCCACGGTCGTCGCGTTCCGACGCGAGATGAAGGCCTACGACAAGGCCGAGCGCGCTCAGTTGCGTGATTCGATCGGTGAGCACTACGGCCTCGAGGTCGAAGAACCGAACCAGCGCGGAATCTTCGGCATCCCCGTGCGGTGGCGTCAGCGTCGTGCGGTGGCGGCACAGGCCGAGGCGCGCGAGGTGGCTCTCGCCGATGCGGAAAGCAGCCCCGAATCGGTCGGAAGCGACTCCACGAAGGCCTGACCCCCGGCATCCCTCACCGCTGCGAAGCACGCCGCGCCCCGAATCGGGCGCGGCGTGCTCGCGTCGAGTGTGCACGACGCGCCGCGACGATTCGCGTGCCAACGGTGTGTGCTCGACACGCGACGTTCATCTTCGCGCGTTGGCGCGGGGCGAGGAATGAGCGTATAGTCCACGTGGACTAGTCGAAACGGACCATGAGGAGGACGGATGCCGGAGGCCAGCCATCTCACCCCCGTCGCCGTCATGATCCTGGCCACGCTCCGCGAGGCTGACATGCACACGTACGAGCTCGTGCGCCTGCTGAAGGAACGCCGGGACGACCGTCTCGTGCCCCTGCAGAAGGGCACGATCTATCACACGGTCGCGCGCCTCGAACGCGACGGTCTCCTCGCGGAGGTCGGCGTCGATCGCGACGGCAACCGTCCCGAGCGCACCACCTACACGATCCTGGATGCCGGCCATCGGGCCGTCGAAGAATGGGTGCGCGCCGAACTCCCGCGAATCGACAGACCGGGCGAATTCCGGGTCGCCCTCTCCGAAGCCCACAACCTCGGGCGCGCCGAGGTCATCGGTCTGCTCGACGCGCGCCGCGCCCGGCTCGTCGCCTCCGTCGAGGAACATCACGACGGTCTCAGCGTCGCGGCCGAGCGCGAGACCCCCGAACAATTCCTCGTCGAGCTGCGGCGTCAATCCGCTCTGCTCGACGCCGAACTCGCGTGGCAGGACTCCCTGCGTGCGCGCCTCGCCGATCGCTCCCTCCCCTGGGGCATCGCTGAGATCCCCGAACACATCAAGAAGAAGCACCGCGTCTCAAAGGAGACCACAGCATGACCGACTCTCGCGCCGCCTCCGCGGCATCCACCCGTACCGGGTCCCACCAGACCCACGAACGCAGCCCCTGGCCCGCCCTCTGGGCGCTGGTCATCGGGTTCTTCATGATCCTCGTCGACACCACGATCGTCTCGGTCGCGAACCCCGCCATCAAGGCAGCCCTCGACCCGAACACCAACAACCTCGACAACGTCGTGTGGGTCACCAGCGCCTACCTGCTGACGTACGCCGTGCCGCTTCTGATCACCGGTCGCCTCGGTGACCGCTTCGGCCCCAAGAACATCTACCTCATCGGTCTGGCGCTGTTCACCCTCGCCTCGCTGGCCTGCGGCCTCGCGCCCTCGCTCGAGGTGCTGATCGCCGCCCGGGCCGTGCAGGGCCTGGGGGCGGCGATGATGACGCCGCAGACCATGGCCGTCATCACCCGCACCTTCCCGCCGCAGAACCGCGGCGCGGCGATGGGTCTGTGGGGTGCCACCGCCGGTGTCGCCACGCTGGTCGGCCCCCTCGCCGGTGGCCTGCTGGTGGACGGCCTCGGCTGGGAGTGGATCTTCTTCATCAACATCCCCGTCGGCATCATCGGCTTCGTCGCCGCCGTCATCCTCGTGCCGCAGCTGCCGCGCACCGCGCACAAGTTCGACATCCTCGGCGTCGTGCTGAGCGCCGTCGGTCTGTTCCTCATCGTGTTCGGTCTGCAGGAGGGCGAGCACTACTCCTGGGCCGCGTGGATCTGGGCGATGGTCGCCGCGGGCGTCGTCGTCATGGCGGTGTTCGTCTGGACGCAGGCGCGCAGCACGGGGGAGCCGCTCGTTCCCCTCGACCTCTTCCGCGACCGCAACTTCTCGATCGCGAACCTGGCGATCGCGGCCGTCGGCTTCACCGTGACGAGCATGGCGCTGCCGCAGATGTTCTACCTGCAGCTCGCCCGCGGCCTGACGCCGACCGAGTCGGCGCTGCTGCTCGTGCCGCTGGCGATCCTGTCGGGCGTGCTCGCTCCCTTCGCGGGCAAGTTGCTCGACCGCACCGACCCGCGCTTCCTGCTCGTGCCCGGTCTGCTGCTGGTGGGCGGATCGCTCGGCCTCTACGTCGCGCTGATCCTGAACGACGCGCCGATCTGGATGTTCCTCATCCCCTCGGTGTTCATGGGCATCGGAAACGCCGGCATGTGGGGCCCGCTCGCGACGACTGCCACGCGCAACCTCCCGCCGCGCCAGGCGGGCGCCGGCGCCGGCATCTACAACACGACCCGCACCGTCGGATCGGTCATCGGCTCGGCATCCATCGCCGCCTTCATGCAGGCGCGCCTCGAGGCGAATCTGCCGGGTGCCGCGGACGCATCTGCGAGTTTCGGCGGCGGAGCGCTTCCTCCGCAGGTCGTCACCGGCTTCTCTCAGGCGATGGGGCAGTCGCTCGCGCTGCCCATCATCGTGATCGGGCTCGGCCTCGTGGCGGTGCTGTTCATGCGCCGTCCGTCGGTGATCCGCCCGCACGGTGCTCCGCGCGACGCGGCTCCGGCCCAGGCCGCTCCGGCTGCCGCGGGCGAGTAACCCGCCGAATGCCGCCGTCCCTGCCGAGGGGCGGCGGCATTCGCCGTGTCCGGGTGCGCGCGGGAGGAGATTCGGCGAGCGGAGGAGGGATGCCGCGGACTCCATCCTCCGCAGCGCGAGTGTCCTCCGTTCCACGTGCGAGGCGGACGGCGGTGCAGAAGTGTCCTACGGACGCCCGGCCCGGATCGCCGCGACGACCCGTTGCGCGTCGGACGCCTCGGCGCCGAAGAACCGCGGCTGAGCCGACTCGATGCGAATGAGGCCGCGGGAGTACTCCTGCTCGAGGAAGACATTCGTCACCCGGCGCAGCTCCACCGTCCAAGTGTCGGTCGTCGAGGCGAAGACGACGCGGGTGGGAGTGACCGCGAGCAGCCCTCCGCGGGCCGGAGGCGACGACTCGGCTTCGACCGTGAGCAGGGGCACCTCTTCGGGCAACAGCGCCGCAGCGAGACGTTCGCGTGCGTTCTCGCGCCGCATTCGATCACCTCACGAAGGTTCGCGGTGCGTGAGCATCGCCGTTCGAAGCCTATGTCGCGACACCCGGCCGACGCGGAAATGGGGGGCGCGCCGGCCGGGCGGCTCGGGGATCCGCGAGGCGGAACACTGTGGAGACGGGTCGACCGACGGATTCGTTACGCGGGATCGTCAAGCGGGCGCAGGACCGCGGGGCTCGAGAACGTCGCCACCGTCGCGCCCACCGCTCCACTCCGACGCCCGATGGGCCTCTCGACTCGCGCCGCGCGGATGTGCGTCTCGACGTCGTCGAAGCGAGCGGCATCCGCCGCGCGTCTGAGCCCGGTACCGGGGACGAGGAGTGTCCCGCCCACGGGCGGGAAGCCGTGACGCTCGGAGAACCGCTGTGCGCGCTCGTCGACCCCGAAGGCGAGGAAATGCGCCGCGTCGTCGCCGATCGTGGCGCGCAGGGGGCCCGACCCGTGCTCCTGTCCCTGATCCCGCGTGCGAGAGTCAAACTGGCAATCGGTCGCCAATGTCTGCGCATTCGCCTATGACGAACCTGAGAGGCGCATACTTCGAAGACCGGAGATCATGTGCATGTCGTCGACGTTCGCCCTGTGGCTCTTCGTCATCAGACAGGGGCCTCTCATGGCCACGTCCCGTTTTCTCCGACCTCTTACCCTCGTCGTCACGGGTGTCGGTCTCGCCGCGGTCATGGGGGCCGCAGCGATGTCCCCCGCCTCGGCGGCGACCGTGATCGACGGCCCGGTCGATCTCGGCACCGCCAGCACCTACGGCGTGCTCGGGGCCAGCGCCGTCACCAATACCGGCCCCACGCTCGTCAACGGTGACCTGGGGCTCTCCCCGGGAACGTCCATCACCGGCTTCGGCGGTTTGCCGGACGGCGTCGTGAACGGCACCGTCCACCAGACCGATGCCGCGGCGGCGCAGGCGCAGCAGGACGCTCTCACGGCATACGGCACCGCCGCCTCACTGACGCCGACTCGCACCGGCCTCGAGGAGCTCAACGGGCTGTCTCTGTCGCCCGGCGTGTACTCCGGCGGCGCTCTCGCCCTGGCCGATGCGGGCGCTCTGACCCTCGCCGGGGACGCGAACTCGGTGTGGGTCTTCCAAGCGGCATCCACTCTCACGATCGGCTCGGGCAGTCGCATCACGATCACCGGTGGTGCGAGCTCGTGCAACGTGTTCTGGCAGGTGGGCAGTTCGGCCTCCGTCGGCACCGCCGCGCAGTTCCAGGGCACCGTCGTCGCCCAGCTGTCCGTCACGGCGACCACCGGCGCGACCGTCCAGGGCCGCCTCATCGCTCAGAGCGGTGCGGTGACACTCGACGACAACACGATCACCGCCTCCACCGGCTGCCCTCCTCCGGGCACGGTGTCGGAGACGACCGCTCCGACCATCACGTCGCCGCCGCCGGGCAACGCCATCGTCGGTGAGGGCTACACCTCGACCATCACCGCCACGGGAAACCCCGCGCCGACCGTCACCGTGACCGGGTTGCCCGACGGCCTCGTCTTCGACAGCGGCACCGGAGTCATTTCGGGGAAGCCCACGACGCCCGGCGATTACGCGGTGGTCATCACCGCGTCGAACGGCACCGCACCCGACGCGACGCAGAACGTGAACCTCGTCGTCGGCCAGCCCGCTCCCGCGCCGAGCCCCTCGCCGTCGGCCTCCACCCCGCCGACCGGCAGCGCGACCCCGCCCCCGGGCATTCGCGCCGACACTCCCGGCGGGCTCGCCGTCACCGGTACCGATCCGACGATGGCGCTGAACCTCGCCGGCGGATTACTCGTCGCCGGTCTCGTCGCCGTCGTCATCTCCCGACGCCGCGCACGTCGCTCCTGACCCGCTGATCACGAACGCGAGGCCGGTGCACCCCCAGGGGCGCCGGCCTCGCGTGTCTCGTGCCGAGAGAGGGCGACGGCTGAGCGTCGTGCATCGCCCCGCATGCCGAGCCGCGGGGTCGGCGCGTGGCCCTCATGCCTGCCCGGGCGCGGCAATCACTCGACCCGGCCGAACCCACCGCCGCTCCGTGAGCCCGGTGCCGGGGTCGAGGAGCGTCCCGCCCACGGGCGCGAAGCCGTGATGCGCGTAGAACCGTCGCGCACGTCGGTTGACCTCGAAGACCAGAAGATGGGCGGCATCGTCACCGATCGCGGCGTGCAGGAGGCGCGATCCCAGCCCCGCGCCCTGCGCGTCGCGGCGCAGGTAGAGCGTGTGCAGTTCGCGCGGCGGTAACCCAGCGCGCGGTGAATCCTCGACGGAGGTACTCGCCACTCCGACGATCGCGCTCGCCGCCCAGGCGATCGTCACGGTCCGAGACCCGGAACGGATTCGTTCTGTCCACCGGTCGACGCGACTGCTGGCCGGGACGTCGAGCAGAGCGTCGTCGATCAGCCCGCGATAGGTCTGCTGCCACGCGAGGGTCTGGAACGCGGCGACGGCGGGCGCATCCTCGACGCGCGCCGTCGCGAGGCGGGCGATGATCACGCCCGCCGCTCGCAGAGCAGAGCCCCCACCGGCCGGCCTCCGCGCGTCTCGCGCGTGTGCGTCTCGATGACGTCGAAGCCCGCGGCATCCGCTCTGCGCCCCAGCTCCGCCGCGGGCCAGCGGTACGCCCGGACGACGGCGTGGTCGAATGCTTCGACCCCCGCGCCGACGAAGAAACCGAGCAGCAGTCGGCCGCCCGGAATCAGCGTTCGCGCGAACTCCCGCAGCGGCACGTCGACGCGCGCGGGTTCGTGGTGGATCGTCGAGAACCACGACAGGATCCCGCCGAACTCCCCGTCGGCGGCTTCCAGGCCGTCGATCGTGTCGACATCGAACCGGATACCGGCATGCACCGCCCGCGCGTGCGCGACGAACCGCGGGGAGAGGTCGACACCCCGCACGTCGAGGCCCTGCCCGGCGAGGTGCGCCGTCCAGTGCCCCGGTCCGCATCCGGCGTCGAGCAGCGGGCCCGTGACCGAGGCGGCCCAGGCGTCGACGATGCTGCGGTCGACCGGGTGCACGGCATCCATCGATCCGAGGGCCGCGATGTATTCGTCGGCGCGGGCGTCGTACGCGGTCGAACTCATCGCTCGAGGCTACGGGGTGATCTTCACCGCTGGCGGGAGGAGATCCGGGGAACGGAGGATGGATGCCGCGGACTCGTCCCTCCGCTCCCGTGATCTCCTCCGCTCCCGCAGCGCGGGGCGAAGCTCAGGCCTGCGCCACCCGCGCGGCGATGTCGGTGCGGTACTGCCCGCCCTCGAGGCCGATGCGCTCGAGTCCGGCGTAGGCCGCCTCGCGCGCCTCGCCGAACGTGGAGCCGGTGGCGACGACGCTGAGCACACGCCCACCCGTCGCGACGAGGTCGCCGTCACGTCGTGCCGTGGCGGCGTGGGCGACGTGGACGCCGTCGACCTCTTCGGCCTCGTCGATCCCGGTCAGCACACGACCGGTGAGGGGGGCCTCGGGATAGCCCTCGCTCGCGAGCACGACGGTGACCGCGGTCGCCTCGGCGAAGGCGGGACGCGGCTGATCCTCGAGCGTGCCCGAAGCCGCCGCCAGCAGAAGGCGGGACAGGGGATCGATGAGGCGGGGGAGCACCACCTGGGTCTCGGGGTCGCCGAAGCGGGCGTTGAACTCGATGACCTTCACGCCCTGCTCGGTGAGGATGAGCCCGGCGTAGAGCAGCCCGATGAACGGGGTGCCCTCGGCATCCATCTGCCGGATGACGGGCTCGGCGATGTCGCGGGTGACCTGCGCGACGAACTCGTCCTCTCCGCCGAAGCGCTCCGTCAGCCACGGAAGCGGGGAGTACGCGCCCATGCCGCCGGTGTTGGGGCCCTCGTCGCCGTCGCGCAGACGCTTGAAGTCCTGGGCCGGGCTGAGCGGGGCGACGTGGTCGCCGTCGCTGAGGAAGAACAGCGAGACCTCGGGGCCCGAGAGGAACTCCTCGATCAGCACCGCGCCGCTGGGCAGGTAGCTCTCGGCGTGGGCGAGAGCCGCAGCGCGGTCGGAGGTCACGATGACGCCCTTGCCCGCTGCCAGGCCGTCGGCCTTGACGACATGGGGGGCGCCGAACCGGTCGAGGGCGGCCTCGACGGTGGCGACGTCGTGCGCGCGCACCGATCCGCCGGTGGGGACGCCCGCGGCATCCATGATCCGCTTGGCGTACGTCTTCGAGCCCTCGAGCTGGGCTGCGGCCTTGCCCGGGCCGAACACCGGGATGCCGTGGGCGCGCAGCGGGTCGGCGACTCCGGCGACCAGGGGTGCCTCGGGGCCGACGACGACGAGGTCGATGGCCTCGCTCTTCGCGAAGGTCAGGACCGCGGTGGGATCCATCGGGTCGAGGTCGACCAGGTGCGCTTCGCGAGCGATGCCCGCGTTGCCGGGGGCGGCGAAGATCGCGTGCGACTCTTCTTCGGAGCGCAGGGCGAGGATGATGGCGTGCTCGCGCGCGCCCGAACCGAGGACCAGGATTCTCACGCGGCCAGCCTACCGAGCGCGGGGGTCGCGCCTTTCGCGCCGCCGCGCGCAAGCGCGCATCCTCAGCCGACTGCACGACCCCCGTTCACTGCGGCGGGATGCCGAGGAGGGTGCGCGATCGCTGAGGTCCTTCGCGAGCAGCGAGACGCCGACCCCGCGTCGACCCGCGGGTAGCGTGGATGCCATGCCTCCCCGCCGTATCGAGACCGGAGACGGCCGCGCCGCCCTCGCCGCCGTCGCCGCCGGAGACGCCCCGCGCCCCGCGACCGCCACAGCCGTGCGGTATCTGCTGCAACTGCTGGTCGAGAAGGCCCCCGGCAACTCGGTCGAGATGCGCGTGCCGCCGTTCGGCGCGGTCCAGGTGATCGAGGGCCCGAGGCACACGCGCGGGACGCCTCCGAACGTGGTCGAGACCGACGCCGCGACCTGGATCGCCGTCGCCACGGGCGAGGAGCACTGGGCGGATGCCGTGACCGCCGGCCGCATCGTCGCCTCGGGCGTCCGCGCCGACCTCAGCGCGCTGCTGCCGCTGCGGCCGTAGGCGGGGGTGCCGCCGGGCGCTCAGCCAGATCACGTGATCTCGGCCACAGCACACGCCATGTGCCGCGATCTCGACGAGATCACGTGACCTCGCCGGCCGCGCCCCCGCCGCCCCGCCCCCGCGCCCCGCGTCAGCGCCGGACGGGATCCCCGCCGCCGGCCAGGAACCGCTCCAGGTCGCGTCGGGTGGGGGCAGCCTCCCAGTCGCCCGGCACGAGACAGGCCATGGCCCCGCACGCGTTGGCGCGGACGAGCGCCGCGGCGATGTCCAGACCGTCGAGGTGGGCACTGAGGTACCCCGAGACGAAGGCGTCGCCCGCACCGACGGTGTCCAACGGGTCGATGGCGAAACCCGGGGCTTCGGTGGAGCCGTCGGCGGTGACGACGGCCGCACCGTCGGGACCGCGCTTGACCACCACGTGCGCCACTCCCGCATCGAGGAGCGACTCCGCGGCATCCGGGGTCATCAGCGCGAACTCCTCGAGCCCGCCGAACACGATGGTCGCGCGCTCGGCGATCTCGCGCAGGATGGGGCCCGCGACGGCGGGGCTCGCGAGGGCCGAGCGGTAGTTCACGTCGAAGCTCACCGTGATGCCGGCGCCGTTGGCGCGCTCGACGGCCGTGAGCACCATAGCGCGTGCGGTGTCGGAGAGCAGTGGTGTGATGCCGGTCACGTGCAGCAGGTCCGCTTCTTCGATCCACTCCGGGGGGACATCGCTCGGCGAGAGGCGTGAGCCGGCCGAACCGCGGCGGTAGTAGTGCACGGCGGTGGATGCCGCCGACGGACGCTCCTTGAGCATGAGGCCCGTCGGCGCTCCGCCGTCGACGATCGCGCGCACGTCGAGGCCCTCGGCGCGCAGCTCCCGCGCGATGCGCTCGCCCAGGGGATCGTCGCCGACGCGGCCCAGCCACGAGACGTCGACCCCCAGCCGGCGCAGGCCGACGGCGACGTTGCTCTCCGCCCCGCCGATGCCCAGGGCGAGCCCCGCGGCGTGGCGAAGCGAGCCGATCTCGGTGGTGCGGGCGAGCGCCATCGTCTCGCCGAGCGTGACGACGCGGGTCACGCGGACTGTCCCTCGGGGCGTTCGGAACCCGCGCACACCGCGACGAACCGCTCGGCCCGGTCGCGCAGCGCGCCCAGGTCGCCGCCACGGAAGGCGTCACCGAGCAGGGGCCCGCCCACGCTGACCGCCACGGCCCCCGCCGCGAGCCAGGCGGCCGCGGAGTCGGCATCCACTCCTCCCGAGGGGACGACGGCGATGTCGGGGAACGGCCCGCGCAGGTCTTTCAGGTAGCCGGGGCCGACCTGACCGGCCGGGAACACCTTCACGGCCGAGGCGCCCGCCGACCAGGACGCGAACAGCTCGGTCGGGGTGAGACCGCCGGGGATGATCGGTATGCCGGCATCCACCGCCCGCTCCACGAGCGCGGAGGAGGTGATCGGCGTCACGACGTAGTCGGCGCCCACCTCGATCGCGCGCTCGAGCTGGCCGAGGGTCGTGACGGTGCCGATGCCGAGGTCGAGCGTGTCGCCGAACGCGGCGCGAAGCGAGGCGAAGGCGTCGAAGGTACCCGGGGTCGTCAGCGTCACCTCGACGCTGCGAATGCCGCCCTCGGCGAGGGCGTCGAGCACCGCCCCGTAGTCCGCGGCGGCCGACGCCCGCGCGACCACGACGAGCTTCGACGAGAGGGTGCGCAAGGGCAGCTCACCAGTCATGGACGGTCCCATCGAGCAGGCGGTTCACGGGCAGGTACGCCTTCGTGTACTCGAAGGCGCTCGCGGCCTCTTCGTCGAGCTCGACGCCGAGGCCGGGCTGATCGCCCGGGTGCAGGAAGCCCCGGTCGAAGGTGAACGACGTCTGGAACACCTCGAGCGTCTGCTCGTTGTGCGGCATGTACTCCTGGATGCCGAAGTTGTGGATCGCCAGGTCGAGGTGGAGCGCCGCGGCCATGCCGACGGGCGAGATGTCGGTCGGACCGTGGATGCCGGAGCGGATGCCGTAGATGGCGGCGAAGTCGAGGATCTTCTTCATCGCCGTGATACCGCCGGTGTGGGTCACGGCGGAGCGCACGTAGTCGATCAGGCGTTCGGTGATGAGCGTCTGATAGTCGTACACGGTATTGAAGACCTCGCCGATCGCGAGCGGGGTGGTGGAGTGCTGTCGGATGAGTCGTAGCGCCGCCTGGTCCTCGCCCGGGGTGGCGTCTTCGAGCCAGAACAGGTCGTAGGGCTCGATGTCCTTCGCGAAGCGCGCGGCCTCGATGGGGGTCATGCGGTGGTGGCCGTCGTGCAAGAGGCGCAGGTCGGTGCCGAACTCCTCCCGGATCTGCGCGAAAACGCCGGGCATGTGGGTGAGGTACTGGCGGGTGTCCCACTGCTCCTCGGCCGGGCGGTCGCCCGAGCGCTTGGCCGGTTCGTAGTCGTAGCGCACACCCGGACCGGCGGCCGAGACACCGTAGATCTGCCCCAGGCCGGGGACGCCGGTCTGCACGCGGACGGCGGTGAAGCCGAGTTCGCGATACCCGGTGATCGCGTTGGAGAGGGCCGCGAAGTCGGTGCCCGAGGCGTGCGCGTAGACCCGCACGCCGTCGCGACTGGCTCCGCCGAGCAGCTGGTACAGCGGCATCCCGGCCTTCTTCGCCTTGATGTCCCACAGGGCCATGTCGACGGCGGCGATCGCGGCCATCGTCACGGGCCCACGGCGCCAGTACGCGCCCCGGTAGAGGTACTGCCAGGTGTCTTCGATGCGGTCCTCGTCGCGCCCGATGAGCATCGAGGCGAGGTGGTCGGAGAGGTACGACGCCACGGACAGCTCGCGGCCGTTGAGCGTGGCGTCGCCCCAGCCGACGATGCCGTCGCTGGTGGTGACCTTGAGGGTGACGAAGTTGCGGCCGGGGCTGGTGACGATGACGTCGACGGAGGCGATGCTCATACGGGGTCTTTCTTGTCGAAGCGGGAGGCGGGGCGGGGGTGCGTCGCGTGGCCGGGTGGGGCGATCGAAGTGGCCCCGGGGCGTCTCGGGTGACCCCGGGGCCACGCACGATGGCGGATCGCACTCACCGACGAAGCGGGATGCCGGGCGGACTCGCCGTCACGAGCCCGCCCGGGGTGCGGGGCGAAGCGCCCCGCGGGTTCACATCGCGGGACGGGGATCGCGCAGATCGCGCCCGGTCCACTCGGGGGCGACGATCGCGGCGACCAGTGCCGAGGCGGTGAAGACGCCCATGAGCACCATGACCGGCACGATGCTGCCGGTGGCCGCGGCCACCCACGCGGCGGCGACGACCGGACCGATACCCGTGGCGACGATGGCCGCGATCTCGCGGACGACGGCGGTGAGCGTGTAGCGGTTGCGTGCGCCGAAGATCTCGGGGATCGAGATGTTCTCCATCGAGGCCAGCCCCAGCACCGAGATGTTGTGGATGAGTGCGTATCCGACGAAGATCGCTCCCACTTCGCGCGAGTTGATCAGCAGCAGGGTCGGAACGATGAGCAGCAGCGACAGCGCCGACATCACGATGTACATCCGGCGACGGCCGAACCTGTCGCCGAGGAAACCGACGAGGGGGATCGTGATGAACCCGATCAGCGACGAGACGATGACGATCTCGGGACCGACCTCTTTCGAGATCGCGAGGGTGATCGTGATGAACGAGATGAGGTAGGTCTGCACGATGCCGGAGTTTCCGGCCTGACCGAAGCGCAGCAGGAACGACACGAGGACGGCCTTCAGCGGCTTCTTCTGCAACGACTCGAGGGTGCGGATGTCGTTCGTCTCGGTGGCGACCTTGTGCAGCTCGGCGCGCGAGAGCGCCTTTCCGTCGACGACGTCGGTGCGCTCCTCGAAGACGGGGCTCTCCTTGAGGTTGAAACGCACCCACAGGGCGAAGAGCATGATGACGGCGCTGCCGATGAAGGGGATGCGCCAGCCCCACGCGATGACGTCGCTCTCCATCATCACGGCGAGCAGGATCGCCCAGATGCCCGAGGCGAAGAGCGTTCCGCAGTTGGTGCCGAGCGCGACGAGCGAGGCGACGATTCCGCGACGGTTGTCGGGCGCGTATTCGGCGAGCATGACGCCCGCGCCCGAGATCTCCGCTCCCGCGCCGAAGCCCTGCGCGAGGCGGAGGACCACCAGCAGGATCGGGGCGAGGATGCCGACCTGCTCGTACGTGGGCAGCACGCCGATGAGCGTGGTCGCCGCGCCCATCAGCAGGATCGTGTAGAACAGCACCTGCTTGCGGCCGATCTTGTCGCCGATACGGGCGAAGAAGAACGCACCGACCGGGCGGGCCACGTATCCCACGCCGTAGGTCGCCATCGCCAGCACGACCGCCATGGCCGCGTCGCCGCCGGCGAAGAAGATCTGGCTGAAGACGAGGGCGGCGGCCAGCGAGTAGAGCTGGAAGTCCATGAACTCCAGCGCGGTGCCGAGCCAGCCCGACACCGCGGCGCGGGCGAGGTCGCCGACGGATCGTTTGGCGACGGGCGGCGGCGTCGAGGCGTCGACGCCGGGGGCGGAAGAGCTGCTCATCGGATTACTCCTTCGTAGTGATGATGTGTCGGGTGTCAGAGGGAGAGAAGGACCTTGGCGGATGCCGAGGAGTCCCGCGCCGTGGCGAGCGCGCTCACGGCGTCGGAGGCGGGGACGACGTGCGAGACGACCGCGTCGAGGGCGGTGCTGGAGGCCAGCAGGGCGATCGCGTCGTCGATCTCGGTCGAGAAGCGGAACGCGCCGCGCAGGGTCAGCTCTTTGCCGAGCATCGGCGCGAGGTTCACGCCGATCTCGGCGTCGGGGAGCATGCCGACCTGGACGACGGTGCCCGCTCGGCGGGCGGCACGGACGGCCTGGGTCAGGGCCACGCCGACACCGGAGCACTCGAAGACCACGTCGAAGGACTCGGGATCGATCGCGTCGGTGCCCACGAGGAAGGTCTCGGTCGCGCCGAGCTCGCGCGCACGCTCCAGGGGCTCGGGCCGCACGTCGCTCGCACCGACGACCGAGGCTCCCGCGTGGACGGCGGCCGCGATCGTGAGTAGCCCGATGGGACCGGCGCCGATGACGAGGGCGCGTTTTCCGGTGAGGTCTCCCGCGAGGCCCACCGCGTGGAGGGCGACCGCGAGGGGCTCGGCGAGCGCGGCGCGCTGGAGCGGCAGTCCCTCGGGGAGCACCCGGATCATGTGCTCTTCGACGACGAGGAGCTCGGCGGCCCCGCCCTGGCGGTGGGGGAACCCTGCGGCACTGCCCAGGTAGTCGCCGCCCGCGCGCAGGTGCGGACGCTTTTCGAGGCCGGGCGTCGACGGGCCGAAACGCGCGGGGTGGACCGTCACGGGCGTCCCGGGGGCGAGTCGTCCCGAGGGGTCGAGATCGACGACCGCCGAGAGCTCGTGTCCGGGGGTCAAGGGTTCCCGGACGGCGTACTCGCCGTTCTTGCCGTGGAAGTAATAGTGCAGGTCGGATCCGCAGATTCCGACATAGCGCACGCGGAGGCGCACTTGACCCTCGCCGGGTTCGGGGTCCGGTCGGTCTTCCCAGCGGATGTCCTCCGCGGCGTGGATCGCGAGAAGCTTCATCGCGTCTCCTTCGTGTCGAAGCGCCCGAGGGGCGCCGGGTGGTCAGTGGGTGGTCGGTGCCAGAGCGTCGGATGCCGACAGGCTGTCGGCGATGGCGCGGTCGACGCCGCGCGTGACGATCGTGTCGAGGAGGTCGCCGACACGCTCGACGAAGGCGGTGCGGTGGGAGAGCTCTTCGCCGAAGAGCTGCAGGTCGACGATCGCCCGAGCGGCGAGGCCGCGTCCATCGCGGGTGGCGACGGCGGTCAGCCGTTCGCGCGCCGGGTCGGTCATCGCGGCCGCGTGCGGGCCCGGGTCGAATCCCGCGGGAGGGGCGACGCAGGCGAGGTAGGCCGCCACGGTGAGGGCGATGAGGTGGGGGAAGACGCCGTTCTCGAGCGCGTGGAGCACAGGTCCGGGGATGCGCTGTCCGAGCTTGACCGAACCATCCGAACCCACCTGGCTGGTGCGGTGTCCGAGGGCGCTGTTGCCCCAGCGCGAGAACAGGTCGCGTTTGTACTGTGCGATGTCGACGCCCGCCGGTGCCGTCACCGAGGGCTCGTACTCCTGGCGCAGGATGGCCGCTGCGGCGGACTCCACGTCGGGCAAAGAGATGGCATCCGGGATGGTCGCTGCCCCGCGCAACGCACCCAGGTACGCGATGAGGGAGTGCGTGCCGTTGAGCAGCCGCACCTTCAGCTGCTCGAAGGCGCCCACCTCGTCGGTGAAGACGGCGCCGCCGGCCTCCCAGGCGGGACGTCCCCCGGCGAAGCGGTCTTCGATCGCCCACATCGTGAACGGCTCGGCGGGCACGGGGATGTCGTCGCGCGCGCCCAGCAGGGCGGTGACGCGCTCGGTGAGCTCCGGCGTCGTCGAGGGGACGATGCGGTCGACCATGCTCGAGGGGAAGGTCACGGCCCGGTCGAGGTAGGCGAGGACGTCGGCGCCCTCGGCATCCGGAAGCTCCCGCACGAAGTCGCGCACGAGCTTCTCGGTGTGCGATCCGTTCGAGAGCAGGTTGTCGCAGCTGAGGATCGAGATCGGCGCACCGCCCGCGGCGGCGCGGCGCTGGAGCCCGCGAGCGAGCTGCCCGATGGTCGAGCGCGGGTCGCCCCCGCGCAGATCGCTCGCCACGATCGGGTCGGTGACGTCGAGGTGCTGGGTGGCGTTGGAGTAGCTGTAGCCGTTCTCGGTGACGGTCAGCGTCGCGATGCGGATCCGCGGATCGGCGAGGTCGTCCACGACCCGGGCCGGCTCGTCGGCGGCGACGTACGAGTCGGTGTGCACGCCGGGGACGACCAGCGACGTGCCCTCGGGTGAGATCGTGGCGACGGCGTACAGGTGGTCTTGGGCGTGCAGAGCGTCGACGACACGGTGCGAGCGCGAGGCGACCCCGACGATGCCCCAGTCCCCGCCTTCGGCACGCAGGGCGGCCGCGGTGTAGACCGCTTGGTGGGCGCGGTGGAAGCTTCCGAGGCCCAGGTGCAGGATGCCGGCTCCGCCCGGGGTGACGGTCGCGTTCGCGGTGCCGCGCTGCAGCCGTGCGCTCATGAGCGGGTTCCCGACGGCGCGGCGGTGGTCGACCGGGGGAGATCGTCGATGATCAGCATGTAAGCAGTTTTCAAGCGTTGTACAAACTTGTCAAGTGTTTACATCTACGGATGCGCGATGATGGAACGTCACGGACAGGGGTGAACATGGCGGCGAATCTCACCGAGGTGGCCAAGCACGCGGGCGTCTCGATCGCGACCGCGTCGCGCGCGTTCGGCGAGCCCGACCGCCTGGCCCCCGCCACCCTCGACCGCGTTCGCCGCGCCGCCGTCGAGCTGGGGTACACGGCGCCGCAGGCGACCGTCGCCACCCGCACGATCGCGGTGATCGTCCCGGATGCCGCCAACCCCGTATACGCGACGCTGCTCAAGGCCATCCAGGCGCAGGCGTGGCACGGTCGTCACCGCATCGTGCTGTTCGACGCCGACGAGGATCTCCACCGCGAGCGCGAGAGCATCGAACTCGCCGCGCGCACCGACGGAGTCCTCCTCTGCTCACCGCGCCTTCCCGAGCGCGACGTTCTCGCACTCGTCGGCGACACTCCGCACGTCGTCGTCAACCGCGTGCTCGACGGAGCGGTCTGCGTCGTCATGGACGCGGAGCGCGGACCCGTCCAGGCTGTCGAGCATCTCTCCGCGCTCGGTCACTCCCACATCGCCTACGCCTCGGGCCCGCACGGCTCGTGGGCGGACGAGCAGCGCGCCGGTGCCGTCGAGCGGGCCTGCCGGCGCTTCGGCATCCGGCTCTCGCGCCTCAGCCACAACGCCGCGTCGATCCAGGGTGGTCGAGCGGCCTCGGCGGCTGCCGTCGCGACCGGGGCCACCGCCGTGATCGCGTACAACGACCTCGTGGCTCTGGGCCTCGAGGCCGGGATGGCCGAGCTCGGGCGCGCGTGCCCCGACGACGTCAGCATCGTCGGGATCGACGACATCGACCTCGCCGGTGCGGTCACGCCCAGCCTGACGACGGTGCGCATGCCCATCGCCCGCTCCGGAGCGCTCGCCGTCGACCTGCTGCTGCAGTCCATGGCCGGGTCGGCGCCGATCGCCGACACCGTGCTCCCCTCCGAGCTCATCGTCCGCCGGTCCACCGCTCCGCCCGCCGGCTGATCCGGTATCTCGACGCCCGCGCATTCCCGCCCCGCCGATCCGCCAGCGGTGGGACAATGGTCGTATGGCCGAGCAGCCCGCCCCCGAACGACCGTCTTCCTCAAGCGACGAGCGACAGACGCTGACGGTTCGTCGCGCCCCGAAGTACGGCGTGTTCCTGGGAGCCGGGGCGTTCGCCGGCATCCTGATCGCCCTTCTGCTCACCGTCTTCATCGACGGTTCCGACATCAGCCCGTACACGCAGGTCGTCTACTCGCAGATGCAGGTCTTCGGGTTCACGGCCCTGATCTTCGTGGTGCTGGGCGTCGCGGTGGGGGCGATCGTCGCCCTGATCTTCGAGCGCACCGTCGGCGGTCGTACTCGCCAGGTCACCGTCGAGCACGAGCAGCACGGCATCTGACGCGCAGCTCGTCGATCAGGCCAGTTCGGCGATGATCGGGTGGATCGCGGTGTCGAAGGCCGCGACGTCGCCGCGCAGGCCGTCGGTCACCGCCACGGTGAGCGAGCCGATCCACCACACGCCTCGCTGAGCCAGCGGAAGCACCTGCACGTTCAGCTCGAACGAGTGAGCGCGTCGCCCCACGGCCCGCTCGTGCGCGGCGATCGCGCTCGCATACGCGCGGTACGAGACCCCGGGCCGGGCGGTGGTCTCGCGCGTATAGCGATCGTTCGCGAGCCGCGCGAAATCGACGGCGTCGTCGGCGTGCGCGCCGATGGCTGCGCGCAGGGTCTCCGAGCCGTCGACCGGCAGGGTGACGAGCGTCTCGAAACCGTCGATCAGTTCGAGGGGCACGGGCGAGGGGTGCGCCTGGGGCTCCACCGTCATCGCCCAGTACTCGCGCCACTCGCGTTCGAGCTGCGCGTGCGCGGCATCCGTCCGCTCATCCACCCACGGGGGCGGCACGCGCCGCAGGGCGGGGAGCTCGTCGGGAGACCGGATGCCGAGGACCTGGCGCAGGTAGAGCGCGACGAGCACCGATTGCGCCGCGTCCTCGCGGATCACCCACTCCGGCTGACCGCCCGTCATGGCGCCATTGTAGGGAGCGGGAGTGACGTAGGGGTGGGTCTTGCGTCGGGCCGGGGGTGCGTCGCGGGTGGCCGGGTGCGCGCGCCGCGGGAGGTCGCGGGAGGAGAACTCCGGACGGGAGGATGCCAGGCGCCCGGTCCGTCCTCCCGTCGCTGAATCTCCTCCCGTCGTCAGCCCCGGTGCGCGTGCTCGTACTTCCTCCACATCCCCGTTGTCCACAGCGCGTCGCGCGATCCGCCGATCGCACGCCGTCAACCGGGCACGATGGCGCGATGGTCGATTCCGCGCTCCGCCTCGATGGGCTCGTCACTCGCCTTCGTGCTCTCGGCGGGGTGGCGGCCTCCGCCCGTGTGCAACGGGAGGGTTTCTCCGCCGGTACCGTCGGGGCGGCCGTTCGCGCGGGCGCCGTTCTCCGTATCCGTCGCAGGTGGCTCGCGCTGCCCGAAGCCGACGCGTTCCTCGTCGCGGCGGCACGCAGCGGTGTGGTGCTGACGTGCAGCACGGCCGCCCACCGGCTGGGGCTGTGGGTGCTGGAACACGAGGAGGTGCATGTCGCCGCCCCTCCCCACGCGGGTCGCATCACGGTGGCAGAGGGCACTCGCGTGCACCGGTGCACGCCGCTGATGCCGCGGCATCCCGAGGATCTCGTCGATGGTGTCGTCAACATCCTGGGCGTCGTCAGCAAATGCCTGCCGACGGAGCAGGCCCTCGCCGTCTGGGACTCGGCGCTGAACAAGAAGCTCGTGACGCTGGACGAGATGCGGCGGTACCGGCTGACAGGCCGAGGCAGGGCGCTCCCGGACCTCGCCACTCCTCTCGCCGACTCGGGTCTGGAGACCTTCCTCATCGTCCGGCTGCGATGGCTGGGGGAGCGCCTCACGCCGCAAGCGTGGATCCTCGGTCATCGCGTCGATCTGCTGATCGGAGAACGACTTGTGGTTCAGGTCGACGGTGCTCACCACGTGGGCGCACAGAGAGAGGCCGACATCCGGCACGACGCTCGGCTGATGCTCAACGGCTATCACGTCATCCGCGTCGGCTACCGGCAGGTGGTCGAGGACTGGCCCTCCGTGCAGCAGCTCGTCGTCCACGCCATCGCGCAGGGGCTGCATCGAGCTCGCTGACGTGCCGCGGGCGGGGCGTCGGGAGGAGAACCCGCGAAGGGAGGGCGGGTGCGCGTCTCGAGTTCCTCCCGTCACGGAATCTCCTTCCGTAACCGAAGCCCTCGGGGTCGGCCGGCAACCGCCACGCCCGCGCGAGGCGTGCGCGAGGGGAGGAGATTCCGCGCAGGGAGGAAAGATTCGGCCTCGAAAGCCCTCCCGCGGGGCGATCTCCTCCGTTCCCCCGCCCAGGGACGCTTCCCTGTGTTCTGAAAGGGTCACGCGGGGTGCGGTGCCCGCGCCTGTCCGCCCCGGGTAGTCTGTTGCGGTGGCTTCCGCTCCCCACGAAAACCCATACTCCGCCGCAGGCGTCGATACCGCCGCCGGAGATCTCGCCGTCGAACTGATGAAGTCGGCCGTGCGTCGTACGCACGGGCCCGAGGTGCTCGGTGGGGTGGGCGGTTTCGCCGGTCTCTTCGACGCCTCCGCGCTCCGCGACTACGCGCGCCCCCTGCTCGCGACCAGCACCGACGGTGTCGGTACGAAGGTCGCGATCGCGCAGGCCATCGACAAGCACGACACCATCGGTGAAGACCTCGTCGGCATGGTCGTCGACGACATCGTCGTGGTCGGTGCACGTCCCCTCTTCATGACCGACTACATCGCGTGCGGCAAGGTCGTGCCCCCGCGCATCGCCGACATCGTCGCGGGCATCGCGCGCGGTTGCGCCATGACCGGCACCGCGCTCGTCGGCGGCGAGACCGCCGAGCACCCGGGTCTGCTCGGCATCGACGACTACGACGTCGCGGGAGCGGCGACCGGTGTCGTCGAGGCCGATCGCGTGCTCGGTGCCGACCGCGTCCGCGCGGGAGACGTGGTGCTGGCCCTCGCCTCGAGCGGCCTGCACTCCAACGGCTATTCGCTCGTGCGCCACATCATCACCGGCGCGGGGATCGCCTACGGCGCGGCCTCCGCGGAGCTCGGTAGCACGTGGGGCGAAGCGCTGCTCGAGCCCACGCGCCTGTACACCTCGCCGCTGCTGCGTCTGCTCGACGACGCGGCGGTGGGCAGTGGCATCCACTCGCTCAGCCACGTGACGGGCGGCGGTATCGCCGCGAACCTCGCGCGCGTGCTCCCGCAGCAGAGCTGGGTCGATGTGGACCGTTCGACGTGGAGCCCCGCGCCGGTGTTCCGCGTCCTCGCCGACATGGGTGGACTCGAGCTCACGGCGACCGAGGGCACGTGGAACCTCGGCATCGGCTTCCTCGCCGTCGTCTCGCCCGAGATCGCGGATGCCGCGACCGCCGCGCTGCAGGCCGATGGCATCGCCACCTGGCAGGTCGGCGTCGTCCGCGAGGGCGCTCGCCCCGAGGGCGAGTACGAACAGGGAGCGAAGGGCGTCGACGGAGGGGCCGTGCGCCTGGTCGGAACCTACGCGGATGCCGGGCACCCGGCGAACGGAGCGGTCTGACACCCCATGTGCGGCATCGTCGGCATGGCCGGGCAGGGCCCGGTCAATCAGGAGATCTACGACGCGCTCCTGCTCCTCCAGCACCGAGGGCAGGACTCCACGGGCATGGCCACGGCCGAGTCCAGCGGCGTCTTCCACATCCACAAGGCCCGCGGACAGGTGCGCGAGGCCTTCCGCACGCGCGACATGCGCGCCCTGCTCGGCGACATCGGTCTGGGCCACGTGCGCTACGCCACCAAGGGCACCGCGTCGAACGAAGAAGAGGCGCAGCCCTTCTACGTCAACGCGCCCTACGGCATCGTGCTCGTGCACAACGGCAACCTCACGAACACGCGCGAGCTGACGACCGAGCTGTTCCACAAGGACCGCCGCCACCTCAACACCAGCAGCGACACCGAGCTGCTCGTGAACATCCTCGGCTCCGAGCTGCAGTCCGAGATCACCGGCCCCGACCTCGACCCCGCGCAGGTCTTCCGCGCGGTCGGCCGCGTGCACGAGCGGGTCGAGGGCTCGTACGCGTCGATCGCCCTCATCGCGGGCTATGGCCTGCTCGCGTTCCGCGACCCGTTCGGCATCCGCCCGCTCATCCTCGGCAAGCGTCCCGCGCCCGAGGTGCCGGGGGGAGAGCCCCGCGACGAGTACATCGTGGCGTCCGAGTCGCTCGTGCTCGAGAACGCCGGCTTCGAGATCGTGCGCGACGTCGAGCCGGGCGAGGCCGTGTTCATCACCCTCGACGGCACGCTTCACGCGCAGCAGTGCGCGAAGAGCACCGTGCTTGCGCCCTGCTCGTTCGAGTACGTCTACCTCGCCCGTCCCGACTCGGTCATGAACGGCGTCTCGGTGTACGAGACGCGCCTGCGCATGGGCGAGCGTCTGGCCGACACCGTCGCGAAGTACACGCCCGCGGGGGCCATCGACGTGGTCATGCCGATCCCCGACTCCGCCCGTCCCGCCGCGATGCAGGTGGCCCGCAAGCTGGGCATCGAGTACCGCGAGGGCTTCTACAAGAACCGCTACGTCGGCCGGACGTTCATCATGCCGGGACAGGCGGTGCGCAAGAAGAGCGTGCGTCAGAAGCTCAACGCCATGTCGACCGAGTTCCAGGGCAAGAACGTGCTGCTGGTCGACGATTCGATCGTGCGCGGCACGACGAGCCGCGAGATCATCCAGATGGCTCGGGATGCCGGAGCCAAGAGCGTCACGTTCGCCTCGGCCGCCCCGCCGGTGCGCTATCCCCACGTGTACGGCATCAACATGCCCTCGCGTCACGAGCTCGTCGCGCACGGCCGTACGATCCCCGAGATCGCGGAAGAGCTCGGCTGCGACTACCTCGTGTACCAGGAGGTCGACGACCTCAAGGCGGCCATCATGGAGGGCACCGACCTGGTCGACCTCGACATGAGCTGCTTCGACGGGCGTTACGTCACGGGCACCGTGTCGGACGAGTACCTCGCCTGGGTCGAGGGCAGCCAGGAGTCTTGACCCGCCGTCGGGCGGGAACCATCGCGCTCGCCGCGGCGGCGATCGTGCTGCTCGCGCTCACGCTGCGGATCGCGGTCGCGTCGCTCTCTCCGCTGCTGACGCGCATCGGCGAGGACTTCCCCCTCCCCGCGGCCGTCGTGGGACTGATCGGCATGGCACCGCCGGTGGCGTTCGCGCTCGCCGGCATGGTCACCCCGGCGATCGAGCGTCGTCTCGGCCTCGAGCGTTCCGTGCTGATCGCTGCGGTCACCGCCGCGGCGATGCTCGGCCTCCGCGCGGCCGCGGTCGACGCGTGGTCGCTGCTGGGCGCGACGGCGGGGGTGTTCGCCGCGGTGGGCGTGGCGAACGTCCTGATCCCGACCGTGGTGAAGAAGTACTTCCCCGAGCGCATCGGTCTCATGACGACCGTCTACAGCACGGCGATGGCGGTCGCCACCTTCACGCCCCCGCTCGTGGCCGTGCCCCTGGCCGACGCGGTGGGGTGGCGCGGTTCGTTCGTGACCTGGGCCGTCGTGGCCCTCGCCGCTGTCGCGCCGTGGGTCGCATTGAGCCTGCGGGCGCGAGTGTCGCGGCGCGATGCGGTCGACGAGCCGCGCGCCGACGTGCTGGCGCGGATCGTGCGCGTGCCGCAGACGTGGGCGCTCGTCGTCACGTTCGGCGTCAACTCCTCGGTCGCCTACGCCATGTTCGCGTGGATGCCGCCCCTGCTCATCGACGTCGCCGGTGTGGATGCCGCGGAAGCCGGTGGACTGCTCGCCCTCTTCTCGTTCATGGGGCTGCCGGTGTCGCTCCTCGTCCCCCTGCTCGTGTCTCGACGGGGCCGCACGACCCCGTTCTACGTGGTTGCCGTCGGGGGCGGGCTGGTGGGGGTCATCGGGTTGCTGGTGGCCCCGTCGGCGGCGACGGTGCTGTGGGTGGTGCTGGTCGGCACCCCGCCGCTGATGTTCCCGCTGGCGCTGGTGCTGTTCGGGCTGCGTACCCGCTCGCACGAGACCACAGTCGCGCTCAGCGGCTTCGTGCAGAGCGTGGGGTACGGGTTCGCCGCGCTCATGCCCCTGGCGATCGGGGTGACCCACGAGCTCACCGGTGGATGGACCGCGGGGCTCGTGCTGATCGGCGTCGCGCTGGTGCTCGTCGTGCCGGCTGCGATCGTCATGAGGCGCCGCGAGAGCGTCGAAGAGGCGTGGGAACGCCGCACGGGGCTCCGCTGGTAGAAGAATGTTCGCCCCGGTCAGCGGGATCCGTCGTCATCGGATGGTGATGGGGGTGCCCAGCGGCAGGAGGCTCGCGAGTTCGGTGATGTCGGTGTTGGAGAGCCGGATGCAGCCGTGGCTGGCTGATCGGCCGATGCTGTCGGCATCGTCGGTGCCGTGCAGACCGATCTGGCCGGGACCGCCGCCGAAGTTCGAGAGCACGTCGGAGAACGCCGACAGGCCGAAGGCGTAGGGGCCGTATCCCTCGTTGGTGGGCTGGAGCAGCTCGGTGAGAAAGAACGCGCCGTGCGGGGTCGGGGTCCCGCCGGTACCGGTGGCGGCGCGGAAAGTCTTCACCGGGTGGCCATTCTTCAGCAGCGTCAGGGTGTTGTCCTCGGTGGAGGCGTCGAGGCTGTACTCAAGGCTGTGCTGAACAACGGCATCGGCCTTGACCCATCCCGTGCTGCCGTTGGGGCGTTGAGCGAGGTGCACCTGCAGCCAGTCTCCCCGTGTGGCGGCCACGAGAAGCGTCAGGGGCGCGCCGGACTCCTGCGGGTTCCGCAGGGTGGCTGTCACGCTGCCGCCGGGCTCATCGTAGACGTCGAGTATCGCGCCCGTCGCCGTGGCCGAGGTGGCGGTCGCCGCCGGGGTGCTCGCCGCCGGCGTCGAATCGGCTGTCGGCTGCGTCTCGGCGATTGCGGAGGGGGCCGCGTCCGGCGTCGCGGCGGGAGAGCATCCGGCGAGCAGGAGGCTGGACAGGAGCGCCACGGCTCCGACGCTGACGGATGCGGTCGTGCGGCTGAGCACCGGGAACTCCTCAGGGTGGGTGGAAACGGGAACGCCGGGCCGGAACGAACGTCCCGGCCCGGCGTCGGACACGCCTTATCGATCAGCCGGTGAAGGTCGCGGCACGCTTGACCGGGGTCGCCGGGCCCGCAACGGGCACGGGAGCCGGGGTCGTGGCATCCGCGGTCACTGTGAAGCTGACCGGCGCGGCCTGGATGGCGCCCGCTTCGGTGGATGCGCTGAGGTTGTAGGTGCCCGCGTTGGCGTAGTTGGTGCCGACTTCGGGAACGTAGTGAAGAGTGACGGTGCCGGTCGCGTCGGCGACGGCATCGGGACCGGCCTGGTCGCCCGTACCGGGTGTCGAGATGCCGAAAGCGACCGTGGCGCCCGGTGTGAAACCGGCGAAGGTCGCGGTGACACCATTCTTCAGATAATCCGACAGCGGCTGGGTGGTCGGCGTTACCGACGACGCGGGCGGGGCGACGACGGTGATCTCAGTGAAGGCCCCCGAGTTGTCTGCTGGGTGCGTGACGGCAATTCTGTGCGCGCCGGTTGAAAGGCCGGCGGGGATACGTGCCGTGCCTTTGTATTGGCCGCTGCCGTCCGCTTCCACGGCGCTGCCCGTGACGGGATACGTCGTCAGCGGGGTGATGTCGTCGATGGTGAACTCCAGGCTGCCGCCCTCCGGGAATCCCGAGGCGGTGAGCGTGATCGTGCCGCCGGGGGTCACCGTTGCGGAGCTGGAAGCGAGCCCCGGGTCGGGGCGGGCCTGGGCGGAAACCGCTCCTCCGAGCGTCAGGAGCGCCGTCAGGAAACCGGCGATGAGGATCGAGGCGGAGCGCTCACGTCGCGAACGCGTGCGAGGTGTAGTCGTCGACATGGGAGTGTCCCTGTTCTGTGCAGTGGCGGCACCCGATGGAAGGGTGGATGCCATCGACGGGAAGAGCACCCCGATTGCAGAGCAGTCGGAGCACCCTCCGCATCATAGCGACAGGAGGGTGTCAAACCCACGAAATGGAATGAAGCGGTACAAAACGGTTTGCAGATCGATCTGCACCACGAACAGGCCGCCCCCTCGTGGGAGTGGCGACCACAGGGCCGTGATGCGCGGTTTCGCGCGGTACGGAAACGAGCGGGAAGGCGTCAGGCCTTCTCGTTGTCGTATTCGTCGCTGTACTGGTCGGCCCACTTGTCGACGTACGCGTCTTCACCCGGAGCGGGTGCACCCAGTTCGCGCTCGAGAGCGGAGTAGTTCACCGAATAGGTGTCGTACTTCAGCTCACGGGCGATCTTGGTGTTCTTCGCCTTCTGACGGCCACGCCCCATGCGAGACCCCCTCACGATCGACGTCGAGGGCCGACTGCGGGCCCTGCGTATTGCGGTTCCGGACCGAGCCGGTAAGAGTAACAGCCAGGATATCACGGCACCTTCCGGCCGAGCCGTCGAGCGGCGGCCGCCGGGAGTGCCGTCGTCGAGAGGAGCCGTCATGTCCGATCAGCCCCGCCCGCGTACCGGTCGCGGAAAGGTGATCGCGGGCGTCGTGCCCGGTCAGTCCGCCAGGATCGTGCGCGAGGCGGCCCACTATGCAGCCCTCGCGCGCGCGGAGCTCGTCGTCGCTCACGTCGACACCACCCGTTTCGTGGCCTTCGAGGATCCCGACGGCTATGTGCACTCGTCCACCGTCGACGTGGCGGGGGACGCCGCGAAGGCCGCTCTCGACGAGGTGCGCCGCATGACGGCCGAGGCTCTGGCCGGAAGCACCGTCACGTGGACGGCACGCCAGATCATCGGAGATCCGGCGCTGGCCCTGATTCAGCTCGCCGACGAGATCGACGCGTCGCTCATCGTCGTCGGGACGCGCAAGCGCGGCCTGGGTGAATCCCTGCGCGAGTTCCTCACCGGCTCCGTAGCCGCGCGCCTGAGCCACCGGCAGCGCCGACCGGTTCTCGTCGTCCCGCAGGGAGAACCGGTCGGCGCCGAGGAGGAGCTGCCGTGGGAGTGACGCTCTAGGTGCGCATCGCCCGCGCGACCGCTTCGGTGGCGTGGCGCAGCGCGGCCTCGATGTCGTCGACTCCGGATGCCGCGAGCTCCCCGCCGCGCGCCACGTGCGAGCGCAGTTCGGAGCGCACGCGCCCGCGGAACTCGTTGATCGCGGCATCGGCGCGAGAGAGCTGTTCGCGGCTGCGGGACCGCGCGTCGTCCGCCGGAGTCGCCTGGGCGTGCTCGCGCTCCTCCCGAGAGGCAGCGGCGAGGTCGGCGCGGAGGCTGCGCATGGCGTCGCGCACACTGCCACGCACCTCATCGGCGATCAGTCGCACGCTGTCGGCGAGCCCGGCCTGAATGCCCTCGAGGTCGCTCGTGCGTGCCGCGACTTCGGCGCGGCCGGCATCCGTGATCTCGTAGACGGTCTTGCGGCCGTCGACGGTCTTGGTGACCAACCCCTCGTCCTCGAGCTTCGAGAGCCGCGGGTAGATGGTGCCGGCTGATGGGGAGTAGGTGCCGCCCGTTCGCTCCGAGAGGGCCTGCATGAGGTCGTACCCGTGGCGCGGGGCCTCCTCGAGCAGGCTGAGGATGTACAGGCGCAGATCGCCGTGCGAGAAGGCGGGGCTCATCACCACTCCTCCTCTCCGGCGAGTTCCTCGGGACGCAGGCCCGAGATGCCGCGGCGCAGCACGGTGATCTCGCCCGAGACGGTATTGGCGCGCACGTCGACGAACGAGCCCGCGAGGGCGCCCGTCGACCCGGTGTAATTGGTGGGTCCCTTGCCGGAGCGCACCTGGCCGTCGATCTGAACGCGGCCGCTCACCGATCGCGAGACGTAGTTGGCGGGGAGCGACCGGTCGAGGCGGATCGTCGCCGTGCCGCTGACGGAGTTGAGCGAGATCGCCTGGGTCGCGCCCGTCGAGTCGACGAGCATGGCACCCGACACGGTGTCGATCGATGCCTTCGTGATGCGGCCGGTGGCCGCGACGTCACCCGAGACGCTGTTCGCGCTGAGGGCGCCTTCGAGTTCGCGCACCTGCACATCCCCCGATACGGCGTTGAGGTCGATGTCGCCGCGGAGGCCGTCGACGATGATGTCGCCCGACACGGTGTTGAGCCGCACATCGGTGCGCAGACCCGAGACGAGAGCGCTCGCGCTGACGACGCCGAGGGTGAGGGCGACCGTGCGCGGTACGGCGACACTGACCTCGGCCTTAGGGCCGCCCGAGCCGAAGTTGCGGAACACCTCGAGAAAGTTGTCCCACCGCAGCTGTGGGTGGTCGATCTCGAGACGGCCGTCGACCATCTCGATCCGCAGGTCTTTGACGGTGACGCCGTGCACCTCGATGCGGGCATCGGGCTCGTCGTGCGCGATGACGTCGACCTGTCCGCCGACGAGGCCGACCTTCAGCTCACGCAGCGAATCGATGTCGATGACGCGCGTCTCGCCGGGGTGGACGATCCATTTCTCCATGGCGGGTTCTCCTCAATCGCGATATATCGCGTTAGAGGGAGTATCGCGATATATCGCGAGTTCGTCAACCCCGGGAGGTGGGGTTCGTACGGCCGAACCGCACGCGTGGCTCGGTGTCGCCGTGTCGTCGATGGCTCACGCGACGGCGGGGGCGACGAGCGCCGGTCGCCACCGAGCGTTGTCAATCCCTCCCTCGACGCGATGCGCGGTCGTAGCGTCGGGATTCCCCGACGGAAGGAGAAGGTCGTGCCGCAAGGGCAAGGTTCCCGCAGTCTGAAAGACCCCGACCTGTACGAGGAACTGCGTAAGCAGGGCGACTCGAAAGAGAAGGCCGCGCGCATCTCGAACGCCGCCGCCGCTCAGGGGCGCGAGAAGGTCGGAGAGAAGGGCGGTCACGCCGAGAACTACGAAGACCGCACTGTCGCCGAGCTGAGGAGTCGCGCGAAGGAGCTCGGTCTGACCGGATACTCCGGCAAGAAGAAGGCGGAGCTCATCGACATGCTCCGCACCCACTGACGCGATGGCCCGACTCGTCCGCGTCCGCCCCTACGAAGACCCCGGTTACCGCCGGGTGCGCTCCGGTTCGGGGTTTCGTTTCGTCGATCACACGGGTGCGTCCGTCCCCGAGCGCGACGCCGAGCGTGCCCGGGGTCTGGTCATCCCTCCCGCGTGGCGCGAGGTGTGGATCGCACGCGAGCCGAACGCGCACATCCAGGCCGTCGGAACGGACGAAGCCGGACGCCGCCAGTACACCTACCACGCGGACTGGTCGAAGCGTCGGGACAGGGGCAAGTTCGCCCGGGCGCTCCAGCTCGCCGAGTCGCTGCCCCGAGCGCGATCGCGAGTGACGCAGTCGCTCCGCCGGGCCGAAGCGGATCGCGAACGAGTGCTGGCGGTGTCGTTCCGCTTCCTCGACCTCGTCGCTCCGCGCGTCGGCAATGCCCGTTACTTCGTCACCAACGGCAGTCGGGGCCTCACGACCCTGCAGAGACGGGATGCCACGGTCGAGGGTGACCTGATCCGCCTGTCGTTCCCCGCGAAGAGCGGCAAGCGCGCCGAGCTCTCGCTGCGCGATGCGGAGCTGGCATCCATCGTCGACGAGCTCGCCCGGGGGCGCTCGCGTGCCGCGCTACTGAGCTACACGCGCGGGCGCCGGCGCGTTCCGCTCACTCCCGGCGACGTGAACGGCTATGTGCGCTCGCTCACGGGCGGGCCCTTCAGTGCCAAGGACTTCCGGACGCTGCGCGGCACGATCCTCGCGGCCGAGTCGCTCGCCATGGTGGGTGCCACGGGCGGGAAGAACGAGCGCAAGAGGGCGGAGGTCGCGGCGGTCCGCGCCACGGCCGAAGCGCTGGGTAACACTCCGGCCGTCGCGAAGGCGAGCTACATCGACCCTCGGGTCTTCGCGCTGTACCGCAAGGGGCGCACGATGGAACTGGGCGGGTCGAAGGATGCCGCGATCCGGCGGCTCATCCTGGGGGAGTGACCCGCTTCTCGGCGAGGTCGAACGGCCCGGCCGACCGATAGCGTGAAGACGTGCGAGACGAGACCCCCGACGACGGTCGCCCACCGGCCCGTGCGGCCACGCCCCGCCAGGCCGGAGCCGCCCCCACCATCCACGATGTGGCCGCGGCCGCGGGGGTGTCGAAGTCGGTGGTCTCGCGGGCGCTCTCCGGGGCGTCCGGGGTCGCCGCGCACACCGTCGACCGCGTCCGGCGGGCGGCGACGGAGCTCGGTTACGTCGCCAACGCGCACGCGCGGGGGATGTCGGCTCACCGGAGCCACACCCTCGGCGTCTTCGTCCGTGACGCCGCGACGCCGTTCTACGGTCACCTGCTGACCGCGTTCCAGGAGCAGGCGGCTGCTCGCGGGTACCGGGTCGTCACCGCGACCGGGGCGGGATCCTTTTCCGTGGACGACGAGCGCCGCGCCCTCGAGACACTCGTCGCGCTGCGGGTGGAGGGACTGATCGTCTGCAGCGGCGCGCTCCCCGTCGAGGACATCACGCCCTTCGCGCGGCGTATCCCCGCGGTCGTCGCGGGGCGCCCGGAGGAGGACCCGACGATCAGCAGCGTGTACTGCGACGAGGTGGGCGGTGGCCGCGCCCTCGCCGATCACGTGGCCGACCTCGGGCATCGCAGGGTCGCGGTGATGACCTTCACCCCGGTCTCGTCGATCACCCAGTCGCGGCGCACGCACGCGATGGCCGAGCGCCTGCGGGAGCGCGGCGTCCACGTCGTCACTCTGAGCGGTGACGATGCCGGACCGGGCTTCGACGGGGCCGACGCGATCGTCGCGGGCGTCCTCGGGGCCGGCGGGGTCACCGCCTTCATGGCGCCGAGCGACGCGTGGGCGGTGGCGGCCCTCGAGGCGCTGCGCGTGCGCGGGGTCGCCGTGCCCTCGGAGATGTCGGTGACGGGTTACGACGGCGTCACGCCGTTCATGACGTCACTGCTGGGTCTGACGTCGTGGCGCCAGCCGCTGCGGACGATCGGCCGACTGTCGGTCGACGCGGTCGTCGATCAGATCGATGGACTCGCGACCACGGTGACGCACCACGCGATCGACGGAGAACTGGTTCCCGGGCGTACGGCCGCCGCCCTCTGACGTCGTCACCGTCCGTTCACCCACCGGATGCCGTGACGTCGACCGTCGCGCGACCGTTCCGCGGAGAATAGGGAACGTTCCCTATCGGCATCACGGAGAGTCCGCATGAACGACCACATCGCCCACAAGCTGCCCCGAGACGACAGCGATCCCTTCCGCTACGGCATCTATCTGCGTCCCGACGCGCAGACCTGCCGCGCGGTGACCGCGGTGACCGACCAGCTGCGCGCGCAGTACGGCTTGCTCTCCGCGGGCGCGTTCCCGCCGCACGCCACCCTCGTGGGCAGCCAGCCGTTCGGGTTCTCGGAGCCCGCGGTCATCGGCGCGCTGACCGACCTGCTCGATGGCCGCGCGGCCTTTCCCGTGCACAATGCCGGCGTCCGGGCGCAGGGTCGGGGCTACGTCTACGACGTGAGCGAGAACCCCGAAGGCTCGGTCAACGACGACCTGGTGGGCCTGGCCCGTGACATCGAGGCGACGGTCGCCCCGTTCCGCTCCCCGATGAACAATCCCCTGCCCAACGACTTCGTCCCGGAGCTCTACCGCGGGCACCTCTCGCTCGCCTCGCACGACCTGTACGTGCGTCCCGATCTCTACGAGGAGGTGGGGGAGTTCATCCGAGAGCTCGCCGTCCCCGTGCCCGGTGGCTTCTCGGGACGCACGGTGGTGATGTACCGCACCTCGAGCCCCGACTGGTCGGGACGCTGGTGGCAGACGATGACGTGGGAGCACGTGCGCACCTGGGCTCTCGCCGGCGCGTAGCCCGATCCGAAGAGTCCGGATGCCGCACGGTCGCGGCATCCGGACGCTCTCACTGCCCGGCCGGCATCCACTGCCCGGACAGGGCGCGCAGGCGTCGAATGAGCACTCCGTGCTCTCCGCCCGCTCCCTCCGCGACGTAGTCGAGGCTCTCCTGGGCGCGAGCGACCTCGACGCCGGAGCGGAAGCCCGTGTACGTGCCACCGGCCCGTTCGAGGATGTGGGCTCCGGCGGCCACGTCCCAGGGGTGGGTATCGAAGCCCATCGTGGCGTCCGCCCATCCGGCCGCGACGTGCGCGAGGTTCAGCGCCCCGCTGCCGGTGCTGTGGTGGTGCTGGTACGTGTGCGTGATCTCGGCGAGCAGGTCGAAGGCGCCCTCGCCCAGGAGGTCGACGTCGTGCTGTCCGGGAAAGCTCGTGAGCAGGGTGGAGAGTTCGGCGGGGCCGGACGCCGATCGCATCGGGACCCCGTTCACGTGGGCGTGCTCCCTGCCGGCCGAGAACATGTTGTCTGCGACGGGGTCGAACACGACGCCCGCGACGACCTCGCCGTCGAGCTCGGCGGCGATCGAGATGCACCAGTAGGCGAGACCGCGCGCGAAGTTGGCGGTGCCGTCGATCGGGTCGATGATCCATCGCAGGGGTGCGTCGCCCGAGCTGCCGGTCTCTTCGCCCAGGATCACCGAACCGGGTGCGCCGTCCTGGAGGATCCCGGCGATGGTGGCCTCGGCCGCTCTGTCGTGGATCGTCACGACGTCGTGCACGTCGCGCTTGAACGACACGCTCATGTCGGAGCGGAACGCGGCGAGCAGTGCCGGCGCGGCGGATCTCGCGGCCCTCTCGGCCAGGGCGCGAAGGTCGTCGGGGGAGGGGGAGGGGTGCGTGGTCATGGTTCTCCTCGGGGGTCAGGGGGATTGATTCAGGTGCTCGTGAACGCCGCGTGAACGCTCGGCGACCGCTCGCCGGTCGCCTTGACCTCGTCTCTCGCGGTGTCGCAGAGTGAGTCCGTCATCAAAAAAGGGAACGTTCCCTATGACGGAAAGGTAGCCGATGTCGCTCTCGACACTCGACCGCCGGCCGACGCTCGCCGACCGTCGTCGGCCGGCTTCGACCCTGGCCTGGCGGCGCGCCGACCGACGCGTGGGTGCCGCTCTGATGGTTCCGGCGCTCGCGGTCTTCGCCGTCTTCGTCTTCTTTCCCCTCGGCCGGGTCGTCTGGCTCAGCACCCAGGGAACCGACATCTTCGGCCAGGCCGCCGGGTTCGTGGGGACGAAGAACTTCGCGACGATCTTCACCGATCCCCAGTTCGGCGACACGCTGTGGCGGACGGCCGTGTTCTGCGTCGCGGTCGTGGTCGGTCGCATCGTCGTCGGGCTGCTCATCGTCATCCCGTTGACGGCGAAGCTCCGCGGCATCCGCGTCTTCCGCGCCCTGCTGACCTCGCCCCTCGTGGCCTCGGTCTCGGTGGCCTCGGTCGCCTTCGCCGCGATGCTCGCTCCGGCCGGCGGGCTGGTCAACTCCGTGATCGCGCGCTTCGGGGGCACGCCGGTGCCGTGGCTGACCAGCACCCAGTGGGCCATGCCGAGCGTGATCGCCGTCACCGTGTGGGGATCTCTCGGATTCACCGTGCTGCTGCTGCTCGGGGCCTTCGGCGCGATCGATCCCGACGTGATCGAGGCGGCCCACCTCGACGGGGCGGGTCCCCTCCGCACGCTCTGGTCGATCTCTCTGCCGCTGATCACGCCGACCCTGTTCTTCATCGTGGTCACCGGTGCCGTCGAGGCGCTCACGACGTTCGGGCAGATCCAGATCCTCACCGGCGGCGGCCCGGCGAACTCGACGACGACGCTGGTCTACACGATCTATCAGGCGGCGTTCGGGGCGGGGAGCGCCAACTTCGGCATCGCCGCGGCAGTGGGCGTCGTGCTGTTCCTGCTCGTGCTCGGCCTCTCGCTCGTCCAGTTCGGCATCCTCGAGAAGCGAGTGAACTACTGATGGCGCGGCCGCTGTCCGTCCGCGCGCGTCTGCGGAGCACCCTTCTCTACGTCTGGCTCGTCGTGGCGGTGACCGTGGTGTGCTTCCCGCTCTACTACGTCTTCGAGGGCGCGCTCACGCCGACCGCCTGGCTCGACGAGGGCCTCGAGGGTCTTCTGCCCATCCACCTGACGCTCGACAATGTGATCCGCGCCACCCAGGTCATCCCGCTCGGACACCAGTTCCTCAACAGCGTCGTGGTGACGCTGGTGCAGACCTTCTTCCAGGTCGCGATCGGCATCGCCACCGCCTACGCTCTCGTCTTCTGCGGGCTGCGGGGCACGCGTGCCCTCTTCCTGCTGATCCTGTCGAGCATGATGGTGCCGGGCGAGACGATCCTCATCGCGAACTATCTGACGATCTCGTCGTGGCGGCTGATCGACACCCTGCCGGCGGTGTTCCTGCCGTTCCTCGCCTCGGCGCTGAGCATCTTCCTGTTCCGGCAGGCGTTCCTCAGCTTCCCGGGGGAGCTGCGCGACGCCGCCCTCCTCGACGGTGCGGGGCACGTCCGCTTCATCCGGTCGATGCTGCTGCCGATCGTGCAGCCGACGCTCATCTCGGTGACCCTCGTGAGCGCGACCGCCGCGTGGAACGGGTTCTTCTGGCCGTTGCTGGTGACCAACTCGCCCGAGAACCGCACGGTGCAGGTCGGTATCGCCCAGCTCTCCAGTGCCGAGGCGGCCGACGTCGGCGTCGTACTCGCCGGCGCGGCCATGGTCACCCTTCCGGTTCTCGTCCTCGTGCTGCTCGCGCAGCGCTTCCTCGCCGGCGGGATCACCGCCGGCGCTCTCAAATAAGACCCGACAGAAAGAAACCCGAGCCCATGTCTCTGCGCCCCCGCACCACGATCGCGGCGACCGCCGCGGGAGCCGTCCTCCTTCTCGCCCTCGCCGGGTGCACGGCATCCGGATCCTCCCCCGGAGCCGACTCCGGCCCCGTGACCCTCCAGTTCTGGCACGAGATGAGCGGACCGGCGGCCACCGAGCTCGACGCCCTCGTGTCGCAGTTCAACAGCGATCACGACGGCGAGATCACCGTCGAGTCCTCGTTCCAGGGGTCGTACGCCGACGCCCAGACGAAGTACACCGCCGCCGTGCAGTCGGGCACGACGCCCGACGTGCTGATGATGAACGACATCTCGACGGGCTTCATGACCGATTCGAAGAAGACCGTCCCCCTGTCGACCTTCACCGCGACCGACACCTCGTTCTCTCTCGACAGCTTCCCCCCGGCGGTCAGCGCGTACTACGGCGACGGCGCGGGCGGGCTCGCCGCCATGCCGTTCGCGGTGTCGCAGCCGGTGATGTACCTCGACCGCGACCTCGTGACACGCTCGGGGCTGAACCCCGACTCCCCGCCGCGCACGCTCGCCGAGGTGGCCTCGTGGGCCGAGAGGATCCACGCGGCGACGGGTGCCTCGGGCCTGACGATGAACATGTCGGACTCGTGGATGATCGAGCAGATGTCGGCCGCGGGCGGGGTGGACTTCTGCACCCCCGACAACGGTCGCGGCTCCGACCGCGTCAGCGGACTGCAGCTCACCTCGCCGACGCAGGTGGGCTTCATGCAGCGACTGCAGAAGCTGTTCCAGGACGGCTCGATGCTCAACCCCGGCACCGACAACAGCGCGATGGTCTCGGCCTTCGCGAGCGGCAAGGTGGGCATCATGCTCACCTCGACGGGCGCCTACACGACGGCCGATCCGAAGAAGACCGCGTCGACGGTCGCTGCCTTCCCTTCCACCGCCGAGTCCGACGACGCGGGTGTGGTCATCGGCGGCAACGCGCTCTGGATCTCGGGTGACGGACACTCCGACGCGCAGCAGCGGGCGGCCTATGCCTTCGTGAGCTTCCTGCACTCGGCCGAGGTGCAGGCGGCGTGGGCGAATGCCACCGGGTACCTCGCATCGAACACGGGGGCGGCCTCCACCGCGGCCGGCGCGGCCTCGCTCGCCGACCCGAACGTCAAGGCCATGGTCGACCAGCTCGCGAACACGCCGGCGTCGAACGCCGCGGCGGGCTGCCGCACGGGCGCTTTCCCCTCGCTGCGATCGACCGTCATCGGGGCGTTCACCCAGGTCGCCGAGGGTGCCGACGTGACCTCGACCATGTCGGATGCCGAGACGAAGGCGGCGTCGCAGATCGCCGCGTACAACACGGCGGCGGGCTGAGCCGGGAGCTTCCGCTCGCGCTCCCGGTCTGTCAAGGCGGCCGGGAGCGCGGGCGGTCGCGACGACGGGCTGAGAGGATCGACGCGTGACGGACGACCTCTCGCCCTCGGACGCGTCCCGCCGGTCTCGCCGGAGGGCCGGTGTCGGTGACCCGGACGCATCCCCCACGCGCCTCTACGCCCTGCTGACTCCGGAGGCCCGTGACCTGTACGAGCTGGTCCCCGGCGCGCAGGAGCTGTTCCGACCGACCGCGGCCTCGTCCTCAGTGCTGCGGCGAGGGCTCCGGCAGGACGACGCGTTCCGCAACCTGCTCCGGGCGGCGATGCAGGAAACGGCGGAGCCGCGCGGGTGGCAACGCCACGAATGGTCCGACGAGGAGGTCGCTCGCGCGGCCGAGGACCCGCAGCTGCTCGCGGCAGCCCGGGCGATGTCGAAACGGAACGCACGGGTCGACTGGCGCGCGACGTGGAAGAAGCGCCGCCAGCGGGAGACGGCGGTGCTGGCCGTCTTCACGTACTCGCTGATGGCCATCCCCGCAGCCCTCCTGCTCAACATGGCGTGGCTCGCGGGCGTGGGCGTCGTGGGCGTGCTCGCCGTGGTGGGGTATCTGCTCGTCCGTCGGCGGGCCGAGAACCGGCCGGCCCCCGCTCCTCATCCGCTCCCCGCCCTCAGCGATCCCCCCACGGGCGACGGCGTGCCTCGACCTCTCTTCGTCGTCGAGCGCGCCCCCTCGCAGCATCTGATCGCGCGCGGCACCGGTCTCGTCTTCCTGGCGGGCGCCGTCGTCCTCGCGATCGGGGAGATCATCGAGGGCGGTCCGCTCGCCGCTGTCGGGGTGACCGTGTGGCTGGGCACCCTCGGTGTTCTCGGCGCGATCATCTTCCTCTGGGCGCTGTCCGCCGGGCGCGCGCGCATCGTCGGCTTCGACGATCACCTGGTCGTCCGCCCGGGACTCCGCCGGTCGCGGGTGGTTGCGGCATCCGAGATCGCGGAACTCTCGCTGCTGTCGGGCGGTCGGCTTCGGGGCGCGGACGCGCGGGGTCGCCGATTGTTCGAGGCGATGAGCGTGTACGACGACTTCCCCGACCTCGTGGCGTGGCTCGAGGCCAAGACGCCGCGGCGGTGGGCCGACATCGGATGACGCCGCTGAGGTGCGTCGGGCCGCGGGCGTAGGGTGGCGCGGTGAGCATGTGGCGGGATGTGGGCCTCGTCGCCGTCGGCGGCGCGATCGGTACGGCCGTACGCGCCGGTCTCACCCTGGCGCTCGGCGAAGACCTGGGCCCGGCCCTCGTGCCGCTGATCAACGTCGTCGGGGCGTTCGCGATCGGCATCCTGTACGGCTGGAGAGCACGGATGCCGGAATCCTCGCGTGCGCAGCGCGTGCAGCTGTTCATCGGGACCGGCATCCTGGGCGGGTTCACCACCTACAGCTCGCTCGCCGTCGAGTCGGCCGACCTCGGCCTGCTCTGGTGGGGGGTGGCGACGGTCGTCGTCGGGACGGCGGCGGCCTGGGGCGGCGTGCTGCTCGGCCGTGGCGGACGGGCTTCGCGCTGACGCTTGTCGAACCCGGCGAGAAAATGGTACAAATGTGCCACTTACCGTCGTGGGTTCGCCGCGCCGGTCACCCGACCCGGAGGTTCGACGATGAACGCCGCCCCCTCGATCGTCACGCTCGGAGCCCACGTGCTCGACACGATCGTCCAGCCCGTCGATGAGATCCCCGAGGGGCAGGGCTCGCTCCTCGTCGACGAGATCGTGATGTCCGCAGCGGGACCCGCCGGCGGCACCGCGCTCGTGCTCAACAAGCTCGGCGCGCGCGTGGTCACGAGCGGGGCCGTGGGCGACGACGTCGCCGGACGCGTGCTGGTCGGCCTGCTCGGCGACGCCGGCATCGACGTGTCGAACCTGCGCACCGACGAACTGCCGACCTCGGCATCCGTCCTCCCCATCCGCTCCGACGGGTCGCGACCGGCGCTCCACGTGGTCGGGGCCAACGCGCTCGCCGCCGACGTCGTGCCCTGGGACGCGCTCGCCGCCGCCGACCACGTCCACGTCGGAGCGCCCGAGCTGCTCGGTCCCGAGAACGTCATCGAGATCCTGGAGTACGCCCGTCGGCACGGAGCGACGACGTCGCTCGACTTCCTCATCGGCGGCGACCCCGCGTTCTACGCGCTCATCGAGCCCCTGCTCGCGCACACCGACTACGTGCTCCCCAACGCCGAGCAGGCCATGGGCTGGACCGGCGCCGACGACCTGCCCGCCGCCGCCCGCGCCCTGCACGCGGCGGGAGCAGCGGTCGTCGCGTGCACCAACGGCGGCGACGACATCGTGGTGGTCGACGGCGGCGACCTCGAGTTCGTCCCCATCGTGCCCGCGGAACCGGTCGACACCAGCGGCGGCGGAGACGCCTTCTCGGCCGGCTTCGTCTTCGCCAAACTCCGCGGGTGGTCCTCGCGCGACGCCGCGCGCTTCGGATCGGCCACCGCCGCACAGGTCGTCGCCGGCGTGGGTACCGATCACGGCGCGTACGACGCGGCATCCATCGATGCTCTGCTCTCGGCGGGAGTGCTGTGATCGCGAGCGGTGTGCGAGAAGCCGTGGCGGACGCCTGCCGTTCTCTCGCCGCGCAGGGCCTGGTCAAGGGGACAGCGGGCAACGTCAGCGTGCGCGTGGACGGGGGCATCGCGATCACGGCGACCGGAGTGGTCTTCGCCGAGGCGGTCGCCGACGACGTCGTGATCGTCGACGGCGAGAAGAGAGTCGTCGAGGGGGCGCTCGCCCCGAGCTCCGAGCTCGACCTGCACCGCGCGGCCTACGCCGACGAGGCCGTCGGGGCCGTCGTGCACACGCACGCCCCCGCGGCGATCGCCCTCTCACTCGTCTCTGACCGACTGCCCTGCGTGCACTACCAACAGCTCGCCCTCGGGGGCGAGATCGAGGTGGTGCCCTTCTCGGTCTTCGGCTCGGCCGAGCTCGCCGCGGCCACGGGCGGCGCCCTCGCCGCAGCCAATGCCGCGATTCTCGCCCACCACGGCGCCGTCACCACGGGCCGAGACCTCGCCGACGCGGTGACGAACACCGCCCTGCTCGAGTGGGCGTGCGACATCTACCTGCGCGCGCGAGCGGTGGCGGTGCCCGCCGAACTCAGCCCCGAGCAGCAGGCCGCGGTGCTCACCGCCGCGGTCTCGACCGGGTACGGACAGAAGCACGGAGCGTGACATGGATGCCGTGACCACCGACACCTTCGACTCGCTGAGCCCTCTCGATGGGCGCGTCGTCGACACCTTCCCGGTGCGGGGCCCCGCCGAGGTGGTGTCGGCGGTGGACCGCGCGCGGCGCGCGGCGCGCGAGTGGCGGTCCCTCGGTTTCGAGGGGCGGCGGCGCGCGCTGCAGGCCTGGCGGCGCGACATCGTGGCGCACCTCGACGACCTCATCGCCGTAGTGCGCGCCGAGACCGGCAAGCCCCGTGGCGACGCCCGGCTCGAGATCATGCTCGCCCTCGACCACCTGGCCTGGGCGGCGACCCACGCGCGCCCGGTCCTGCGTCGGCGTCGCGTGGGCGCGGGCGTGCTGATGCTCAACCAGTCGGCGAGCGTCGGCTACACCCCGTACGGCGTGGTCGGGGTCATCGGCCCGTGGAACTACCCGGTCTTCACGCCCATGGGCTCGATCGCGTACGCGCTCGCCGCGGGCAACGCCGTGGTGTTCAAGCCCAGCGAGTACACCCCCGGCGTGGGCGTGTGGCTGCAGCGCTCCTTCGTGCGCGCGGGCGGGTCGGCCGATGTCTTCGCCGTGGTGACCGGTCTCGGGCCCACCGGCGCCGCCCTCTGTCGCGCGGGTGTCGACAAGGTGGCCTTCACCGGATCGACCGCGACGGGCAAGGCCGTCATGGCCGCGTGCGCCGAGAGCCTCACCCCGGTCGTGATCGAGGCGGGCGGCAAAGACGCCCTCCTCGTCGACGAGGACGCCGATCTCGCGGCCGCGGCCGAGGCGGCCGTCTGGGGCGCGTACTCGAACGCGGGTCAGACCTGCATCGGCATCGAGCGCGTCTACGCGCACGCGAAGATCTACGACCGCTTCGTCGAGGCCGTCGCCGAGCGCACGCGCGAGCTCCGCGCCGGCGCCGACGACGCCGCGACGCTCGGTCCGCTCACCATGCCGCGCCAGGCCGACGTGGTCCGGGCGCACGTCGCCGACGCGCTCGCGCGGGGCGCGACGGCGCGCGTCGGATCGACCCCGGCGCCCGGGGTCACCCTGCAACCCGTCCTCCTCACCGACGTCGACGAGGAGGCGGACGCCGTGCGCGAAGAGACCTTCGGCCCGACCCTGGTCGTCAACCGCGTGGCATCCATGGACGAGGCCGTCGAGAAGGCCAACGCCGTGCGGTACGGACTGTCGGGCTCGGTGTTCTCTCGGAGGCGGGGGAGCGAGCTCGCCCTGCGCCTGCGCGGAGGCATGATCGCGATCAACTCGGTCATCTCGTTCGCCGCGGTCCCCGCCCTCCCCTTCGGCGGGGTGGGCGATTCCGGATTCGGGCGCATCCACGGGGCGGACGGTCTGCGTGAGTTCGCGTACCCGAAGGCGCTGACCCGTCAGCGCTTCCCGCTGCTGACGTTGACCACGATGCGGCGCACCGCGAAGGTCGACCGTCTCGTCGAGCGCATCATCCGGCTGCTCTACGGCTGAGCCGGAACGGCGCGGATGCCGCGGGCTCCCGGCATCCGTCGACGATCACCGCACCGAGCGCACCCGCATGATGATGACCGAGCCGAGCAGGCCCGCCAGCCCGCTCGCGAGGAACAGCCCCGAGAACCCGCCGAACAGCACCACGGCCCCCGCCCCGAGCAGGGGACCGAACGCCTGCGGGCCGGCGAGGGCGATATTCATGATCCCGACGTCCTTGCCGCGCGTCTCGGCCGAGGGCAGCACCTGCGTGGCCAGGGCCTGGTCGACGGCGAAGAAGCACCCCTGACCGAGCCCGAGCAGCACGGCGCCGATCACCGCGGTCGACTCGGCCGGGGCGACGGCGAGGAGCAGGGCCGAGACGGCTTGAGCGACCCCCGAGGCGAGGACGAACACGCGACGGCGCTGAACCACGTCGCTGAGTTTGCCGAGGGCGACGGATGCCACAATCGTCACGACCATGTAGATCACCGTCGTGAAGACGAGGAAGCCGGTCGGATCGGCCACCCTCAGCGCGAAGGTGAAGAAGTACAGCAGCATCGTCGTGGCGATCGCGTTGCCGAGGTTGATGAGCACACGGCTCGCGACGGTCCACGCGAAGTCGGGGTGACGCCGGGGGTCGACCCAGATCGACGAGAGGATCGTGCGGACGGTGAGCGGACCCAACAGCGCCGCCTCGGACGTCGTCAGCGGAACGTCGCGCAGAACGAGCAGGAACGGCACGGCCAGGCCTACGCAGCACACGGCCAGCGCGAGGTAGCCCGAAGCCGTCGTGGTGAACACCGCGGTGACCAGCACGATCCCCAGCAGGATGCCGATCGCGTTCGGCGCCGAGATCCAGCCCGACACGAGGCCCCGCTGCCCCGCGGGCACGCGGTCGGCCATGACGGCGGTGAGGGCGGCAGAGGCCATGCAGAAGCCCATCATCACCGCGGTCCACATCGTCACGGTGCCGAGCGTCTCGGTCTGGACGCCGAGCAGCGCGAGACCGACGGCCGCGAGCACGACACCGCCGAAGATCCAGGGGCGACGGCGTCCGAACCGCGATCGGGTGCGGTCGCTCAGCGCGCCCACGATCGGGTAGGCGATGACCACGAACGTCCCCGCCACGGCGCTGACCAGGCCGTAGGTGACGAGCGAGACGAGCCAATCGTCCGAGGCGTGCTGCGCGGCGATCTGCAGGGGCAGCAGCACCTGCACCGGGACGAGTTGCGCCATCCACAGTCCGAGCCACACCCCGGCGAAGGCCGCGATCCAGCCCGCGCGAACGGGCCGGGTGGGTTCGGCGTAGGCGGTGAGGGTGGCGGGCGTCGCGTCAGCGGTCACCGGGTGCCGCCCGTCCGTGCCGCCGCGAGCGTCGTCACGGCCCACCGGCCGGCATCCGCCACGGCATCGCGCGCGTCGCGCAGCGCTCCGCAGGCGTTGAAGAATCCGTGGATCTGGCCGGCGTGGGTCACGAGGTGCGTGGCGACACCGGCGGCCTCGAGGCGCTCGGCGTAGGCGACGCCCTCGTCGCGGAGCACGTCGAAACCCGACACCGCGACGTACGCCGGGGCCAGGCCCGAGAGGTCGTCGGCCCGCAGGGGCGAGATCAGCGGATCATCGGCGCTTGCTCCGCCGCTCAGGTAGTGCGCGGCGTACCAGTCCATCTGCGCCTCCGTGAGGAAGAATCCGTCGGCGAACAGCTCGTAGGAGCGACGCTTGCGCGCGAGGTCGGTGACGGGACAGAACAGGATCTGGAACACCGGTGCGCCCTCGGCGTCGTCCCGGGTGACCGACGCCACGACCGCCGAGAGGTTGCCGCCCGCGCTCTCGCCGCCGACACCGACCGTGTCAGCGGTCGCGCCGAACCGCGAGGCGTTGTCGCGGACCCACCGGAAGGCGTCGACGCTGTCGTGGAGCCCCGCCGGGAACGGCGCTTCGGGGGCCAGTCGGTAGCCGACCGACACCACCGTCATGCCCGAGGTCTTCGCGAGGGTGCGGCACGTGGCATCCGCGCTGTCGACCGATCCGAGCACCCAGCCGCCGCCGTGGAAGTACACGATGATCCCGGATGCCGCGCGATCGAGGTCGGCGCGGTATACGCGTCCCGGAACCCGCCCGGCACGGGTCGGGATCTCGACGTCGTCCCTCTGCGCGAGCTTCGTCGTCCCGGCGAACGTCCACGCCTCGATCTCGATGTGCGCGCGGGCCTCGTCGAGGGGGAGCCGCTCGAAGTGGGCGCCGGGAGAGCCGTTCATCACGCGGAGAGACGTCTGCACCGCGGGGTGCAGGGTGTTGCCGTCGATCACGACGGGGCGGCCGTTCACCGCGCGGAGGGCCGTGGGCGGAAGCGACCCGAGGGCGCGCGCGCCCCAGCGGAGCAGGTGGTCCTGGGGGCGGGGACGGAGCATCGCGGAACCCTTCTGTCGATCACGGCAATGGGATCGACTATCGGGTCACTTTATTGCACACACGTACCGTTTTGTGTGACAAAGATGTGAATTCGACTCCGCGAGGAGGCGACGGGCGCAAGAAACCTGTACGTTTGTGCCAACTAAGCGGGGGAGTGATCCCCCTCGCCCAGCGAAGAGGTCGCGGCGAGGGTCACGAACCCCACGATGGCGGCACGCAGGGCGTGCGCCAGCGACTGGAACTGGACCTCCTCGGAACGGGCGATGCGATGCAGGGCGAAACCGTCGATCAGGGCGACGACCGCAGCGGCGGCGTGCGGATCGGTCACGCCGTTCGTCTGCAGCACGGCCGCCGCGAGCGCCCGCGTCTCGTCGAGGATCTTCTCGACGTGAACACGCAGGGCCGGATGACGCGAGGCGAAGAGGTAGATCTCGAACTGCGCGACCGTGTGGTCCTGCGATTGGCTGCGCACGATCTCGACGAACTCGTCGATCGCCGCCCCGGGGCTGTTCGCGCCCGAGACGAGGACGGAGCGGAACTGCTCGAGCCGCTCGAGCTCGGCCGCCATCGCGTGCGCGACGGCCTCGCCGATCATGTCGTCGAGCGAGTCGAAGAAGTACGTCGTCGACGAGTGCGGCACCCCCGCCGCGGCGGCCACCGACCTGTGCGTGACGGCCGCGATGCCCCCCTCGGCGATGATCGCGATCGTGGCGTCCAACAGCAGCTCGCGACGCGCGCGACCGCGCGCCCGCATCGGCCGGCTCGTCGTCTCGCTCACGCTGTCCTCCTCGCCGACCGGGGTGGTCGGTGTCGCCTTCGGAACGGAGTAAGCCTATGACCGCCTCCCCGCCCTCTGCGGACCGGGCCCCGGCCCCCGACGTCGACGTGGTCGTGGTCGGCGCAGGTCTCTCGGGCCTGACCGCCGCTCACCGGCTTCGCCAGTTCGGCGCGACGGTGGCGGTGTTCGAAGCGGCGCCCCGCGTGGGCGGACGCGTGTCGTCGGCGGAGGTGGCGGGGGTGCACGTCGACCTCGGCGGCACGTTCGTCGGCCCCGGCCAGGATCGCATCCTGGCGCTCGCCGACGAAGTGGGCGTCTCGCGCTATCGGACCTACGCCGCGGGTCGCAACGTCATCCGGTGGCGCGGCGATCATCGGCGCTACCGGGGCACGGTGCCTCCGGTCGGCGCGAGCCTGCTCGACGTGGGACGGATCCAGCTCACTCTCGACCGCCTGGCGCGCACCGTCCCCCGGGGGAACCCCGCCGCCGCCCCGCAGGCCGCGAACCTGGATGCCGAGAGCCTCGGCTCGTGGCTGCGCCGCTCGCACGCTTCTCCCGCGGCACGAGAGCTCATCGCGATCGCCGGCCGGACGACGTGGGGGTGCGAGCCCGACGAGATCTCGTTCCTGCACGCTCTGCACTACATCCACCAGGCGGGTGGACTGTCGTCGATGCTCGACACCGAGGGCGGCGCGCAAGAGGAGCACTTCGTCGAGGGCTCGCACGCGATCGCCGTGCGTCTCGCCGACGCGCTCGGGGCTGCTCTGCGGGTGAGCGCTCCGGTGCGACGCATCGAGACCGCCGCCCAGGGGGTGCGCGTGTCGACGGCCGACGAGACGGTGACCGCTCGCGCCGTCGTCGTCGCCGTGCCACCGGCGCTGCGCGGCAGGATCGACTTCGCGCCGGCCCTTCCCCCCTCTCACGCCCAGATGGCCCAGCGCTGGCCGGCGGGGGTGCTGTCGAAGGCCTACGCCGTGTACGAGCGGCCGTTCTGGCGCGACCACGACCTGTCGGGGCAGGGGCTCTCCGACACCGGCCCGGTCTTCATCACCTTCGACGCCGGTCCCGCTCACGCCGGCGCCCCCGGCGTGCTCCTCGGCTTCATCGGCGGGGTCTACGCCCGCGAGTGGGACGAGCTGGCACCCGCCGAGCGCGCAGCGCGGGCGCTGTCGTCCTTCGCTGACCTGTTCGGCCCCCGGGCACTGGATGCCATCGGCTTTATCGACCAGCGCTGGGGCGCCGAGCCCTGGGTCGGCGGCGGCCCCACGGCCGCCCCGGGGCCGGGAGCGGTCGTGCCCTACGCCGGTGCCCTGGCCGCCCCCGTCGGGTCGATCCTCTGGGCCGGGACCGAGACGGCCGATCGCTGGACGGGATTCATGGACGGCGCCGTCCGCGCCGGTGAGCGCGCGGCGCTCCAGGCCCGCGGCATCCTGAGCTCCTCCTCGACCGACCACGAACAGACGGGAGTCGTCCGATGACCTGGCGCCGCGAGTACACGCACCTCACCACCGCCACCGCCGACGCGGTGTGGAAGAGGTGGACCACGCCCGAGGACTGGGCCGTCGACGATCCCGATCTGCGCGAGGCCACCTTCCCCGTGCCCCCGCGCGTCGGTGCATCGGGCCGCGTGGTCAACCACGGAACCCCCGCGCAGCGCTTCACCTTCACCGAGCTGCAGCCGGGGGTCGCGATGAACTTCCGGATCGGCTTGCCGGGGGCGGTGCTGTCGTTCCCGCACCGCATGCGCCAGACGCCGAACGGGCTGTCGGTGACGCACGCCGTCGAGATCTCCGGTCCTCTCGCGCTGGTGTTCGGCCCCCTCGTGGGGCGCAAGATCGCCGCGGGCCTGCCGGCTGTCGTCCGCTTGGTGACGACGAACGCGCTCGCCGACATGGCCGCCGACGCGCGCGGGGAGTAGTCGGTGTCGCTGTCGATGACGCTCACGACCGCGGCGATGTGGGTGAGCGCGCGGCCGATCCGCCTCGCGCTGGCTCGTGACGACTACCTCGAGACGCTCGACCCGGGCCGCCGTCCGGCCGATCCGCCGGCGCGCCTGCGACGCTCGGGCCGTGTCGTCGTCTCGCGTGAGGGCGGGCTGCCCGTCTCCCGCTACGAGCCGGCGGCGCGCACCGCGGGCCTCGAGCTGATGTACCTGCCCGGTGGGGGACTGGTGAATCCCCTCGTCGCCGAGCACTGGTGGATCGTCGAGCGTCTCGCCCGGGCGACCGGGGCGGCGATCACGGTGGTCTGCTACCCCCTGGCGCCCGAGCATCGGGCCGACGACACCCTCGCCGTGATCGACGCCCAGTACGAACGTCTCGCCGCGCGGGCGGGGACCTCCCGCCTCCTCGTGGCGGGCGACTCGGCCGGAGGGGCCGTGGCGGTGGGGCTCGCCCTGCGCGCCGCGCGTCGACCGGACGCGCTCGTGCTGTTCTCGCCGTGGCTCGACCTCGCTCTCACCGACCCGGGGATCGCGCGTCGGATGCCGCGGGATCCCTCGCTGCGCGTTCCCGGTCTTCGAGCCGGGGCGGAGGCGTGGGTGGGCGATCGGGGGCTCGACGATCCGGTGCTCAATCCCGCGCGGATGGAGCTCGCCGGGCTGCCGCCGACCCTCGTGTTCCAGGGGGGTCGCGACATCTTCTTCGACGACGCCGTCGCCTTCGCTCGACGGGCGCGCGCCGAGCGGGCGTCGGTGCGTCTGGTGACCGCTCGGGCGGGATTCCACGTCTACGTCGGGGCGTTCTGGACGCCCGAGGCGCGCGCGGCCTACGCGCTCGTGGGGGCTTTCTCGCGCGATCCCGAGCGATCGATGACATAACGGGACATATGTGCAACAATCTGCCGAGGGCGCGACGGCGCGCCCGTTCAAGGAGGACCGATGACCGCTCGCTACGACCTGGCAAAGATCAAGCTCGGCAAGCTCATGACCGACCCCGATGCCGAGGGCATCATCCTCGACGTCATCCCCGACCTCAAGGCGAGCCCCACCTACCTCGTGGCCCGCACGCTCACCGCGAGCGCCGCGCTCAAGCTCGCCGAAGCGCAGATCGGCGCCGAGAAGGCATCCGAACTGCGTCGTCGCGTCGAGGCGCTCGAGGCGTGAGGGGATCGCGCGGCGAGGGGTAGATTGGCGGCGTGATGCCGCTCGTCTTCCTCGCCGTGGCCCTCGCCGGCGGCGTGGGGGCGGCGCTGCGCTATCTGCTCGATGTGGCTGTGCGGCGCCGCACGGGGGAGCGGTTCCCGTGGGGCATCCTGGTCGTGAATCTCACCGGGGCGCTGGTGCTCGGCATCCTGACCCCCCTTCCCGCCGACGAGTCATGGCGGTGGATCCTCGGGACGGGCCTGCTCGGCGGATACACGACCTTCAGCGCGGTGGCCGTGACCACGGCGCTGCTCGCCGAAGAGGGGCGCTCCCGCGCGGCGGTGTCGTACGCGGTGGTGTCGTTCGTCGGGTCCGTCGTCGCGGCGGCACTGGGTCTGTCGCTCGGATCGGCGCTCTGAGGCAGCCGCCCGCCGGGCGGTCCGAGGGGTGGGCGCGCATGGGATACTGAGCTTCGATACATTCCTGTATCGGACTTACCCGGAGGGTCCCCCCGTGTCGTACCTGGCCGTCCTGAGCCTGAAGAACCGCGCCCTCATCGCCCTCGTCACGATCGTCGCGGCGATCTTCGGCGGGCTCGCGCTCACCAGCCTCAAGCAGGAGCTCATCCCCTCGATCGAGTTCCCGCAGCTCGCCGTCGTCACGACCTACCCGGGCGCCTCGCCCGAAGTCGTCGAGACCGACGTGTCGACGCCCATCGAGAACGCGATCCGCGGCGTGGAGGGGCTCGAATCCACCACCGCGACGAGCACGACGAACTCCTCGATCGTCTCGGCCAAGTTCACCTACGGCACCGACCTCGCGGGGGCGCAGCAGAAGATCCTCGCCGCGATCGCGCGCATCAAAGACCAGCTGCCCGACTCCGCCGACACCACCGTCGCCTCGGCCAGCATCGACGACTTCCCCGTCATCCAGCTCGCCGTCACGGGATTCACCGACGCCGAGGCGACGCAGTCGATCCTCCAGACGAGCGTGGTCCCCGACCTCGAGGACGTCGCGGGGGTCAACGGCGCACAGATCGTGGGCGGCACCGCCCAGCGCGTGACGATCACCCCCGACACCGCCAAGCTCGCCGAGCGCGGCTTCAGTCAGCAGGCGATCACCGACGCCCTCGACGCCAACGGCGTGCTCTTCCCCGGCGGTTCGCTCACCGAGGGCGGTCAGACGTTGACCGTGCAGACCGGGTCGAAGCTGACCAGCGTTGACGAGATCTCCGCGCTGCCGCTCGTGCCCATCGACGCCGCTCAGTTCCAGGCGGGGCAGACGAAGATCAGCGATGTCGCCACGGTCGCCCTCGAGCCCGACCCCGTGACCACGCTGTCGCGTGTCGACGGGCAGCCGGCCCTGACCATCGCCGTCACCAAGCTCCCCGCGGCCAACACCGTCGACGTCTCGCGCGGGGTGCTCGCGGCGCTGCCGGGGCTCGAATCGCAGCTCGGTCAGGGCGCGAAATTCACCGTCGTCTTCGACCAGGCGCCGTTCGTGCAGCAGTCGATCGAGGCCCTCGCGCAGGAGGGGCTCCTCGGTCTGGTCTTCGCGGTCGTGGTGATCCTCGTCTTCCTCATGTCGGTGCGCTCGACGCTCGTGACGGCGATCTCGATCCCCACCAGCGTCCTCATCACCTTCGTGGGGCTCCAGGCCTTCGGGTACTCGCTGAACATCCTGACCCTCGGCGCGCTCACGATCGCGATCGGCCGCGTCGTCGACGACTCGATCGTGGTGATCGAGAACATCAAGCGCCATTACGTCGGTGACGCCGACAAGATCCCCACGATCGTGCGCGCCGTGCGCGAGGTGGCGGCCGCCATCACGGCATCCACCATCACCTCCGTCGCGGTGTTCCTCCCGATCGCGTTCGTCGGGGACGTGACGGGAGAGCTCTTCCGACCGTTCTCGCTGACCGTGACGATCGCCATGGCGGCCTCGCTGCTCGTGTCGCTCACGATCGTGCCCGTGCTGGCGTCGTGGTTCCTGAAGCCCGGGAAGGTCATCCGCGATGCCGAGGGCAATCCGATCGACCCCGAGTCGCCGACCGCGCCGCCCTCGCGCCTCCAGAAGGCCTACGTCCCGGTCCTGCGCTGGACGCTGAAGCACTCGTGGGTCACCCTCACCCTGGCCGTGCTCGTGCTCGGCGGAACGCTCGCGTCCGTCCCCCTGCTCAAGACCGACTTCCTCGGCGACTCCGGCCAGAACACCTTCACGGTGACGCAGAAGATCGGCTCCGCCCCGAGCCTGGATGCCGAGGACGCGGCGGCCCAGAAGGTCGAAGCCGCTCTGCTCGCCACCGACGGCGTCCAGACCGTGCAGACGTCGATCGGGTCGAGCGGTTCCGCGCTGCGCGACGCGTTCTCGGGCGGAGGATCGGGCATCACCTACTCGATCACCTCGGAATCGGGCGTCGACCAGGTCGAGCTCCGCGACCGCGTGCGCACCGCGCTGGAGGCGCTGCCCGATGCGGGCGACATCCAGGTCGCAGCCTCGGGCGGGGGACTCGGCTCGGCCGGCATCACCATCGACGTCACCGCCGCCGACGGGCAGTCGCTGCAGCAGGCGAGCGACGCCGTGGTGGCGGGGCTCCAGGGGAGAGACGGCATCGGCCAGGTCACCAGCAGCCTCTCGGCATCCCTTCCCTTCATCTCCGTGCGCGTCGACCGCGACGCCGCCTCGGAGCGCGGGCTGTCGGAGCGTGCGGTGGGCGCCCTCGTCTCCGCAACGCAGCAGCCGCGGCAGGCGGGCACCGTCGAGATCGACGGGCGCGGCGTGACCGTCTACGTCGCCACGGCCAACCCGCCGAAGACGATCGACGATCTGCGCGCCCTCGAGATCCCGAGCGCCCGCGGTACCGTGCGCCTCGACGAGATCGCCACGGTCGAGCAGAGCCAGACTCCGCCGTCGATCTCGACCTCACGGGGATTGCGGACGGCCACGATCACCGTGACCCCCACGACCGACGACCTCGGCCGTTCCTCCTCGACCGTCAGCGCGGCCCTCGCCGACACGGCCCTGCCCCAGGGGGCCACCGCCAAGGTGGGCGGTTCGGTCACCGACCAGGCAGATGCGTTCAGCCAGCTCGGCCTCGCCCTGCTCGCGGCGATCCTCATCGTCTATGTCGTGATGGTGGCGACCTTCAAGTCGCTGCGCCAGCCGCTCGAGCTGCTGGTGTCGGTGCCGTTCGCGGCCACGGGAGCGATCGTCATGCTGCTCATCACGGGCGTGCCGCTCGGCGTCGCCGGCATGATCGGCGCCCTGATGCTCGTCGGCATCGTCGTGACCAACGCGATCGTGCTCATCGACCTCGTGAACCAGTACCGAGCCCGTGGCCTGAGCGTTTTCGAGGCCACGGTGGTCGGCGGCGCGCGACGGCTCCGACCGATCCTCATGACGGCTCTCGCGGCGATCTTCGCGCTCGTGCCGATGGCGCTCGGAATCACCGGCCACGGCGGCTTCATCTCGCAGCCGCTCGCGGTCGTCGTGATCGGCGGACTCGTGTCGTCGACCCTGCTGACGCTCCTCGTGCTGCCGACGCTCTACAACCTCATCGAGGGAGCGAGCGAGCGGCGCCGCGAGCGGCGGGCGGTGCGAGCGGCAGAGCACGTCGAGTCGACGGCCGAGGAGGGGCACCCGCTGAGTCGCCGAGAGCTGCGCGAGAAGCACTGACGCGGAACGGGCGGGATGCCGACACCCGGCGTCCCGTCCCTCTCGCGATGCTCATCCCGAGGTGTCGGCGGTCACCGGTCGGGGTGAGCGTCGATGCGCCATCGGGGCGGAGCGACGAGCCCTCGACGGAATGACCGGGTGCGACGCGCGGGGCGTGCTGCGCCGCCGAGCGGACGGGCCGACGGGTGGCCGTCGGCCGGGCGAGCGGAAGGCGACGGCGTCGACGGGAGGCGTGGTGCGCCGCGACGGGAGTCTGTGATGTCGGCTTCGACGTGGCGGCCGTCGCCGCCGACGCGAGGATCTGGGTGAACATGCCCGACCAGGCGAACATCGCCGCGCACGAGATGGTCTCGAACAGCGCCAGGTTGATGGTCGCCGAGACGAACAGCGTGATCGAGACGATCAGCCAGACTGTCGCGATCCCCGTGCCGATCGCCATCCGCTTGCCGAGGCGATGGAAGAGGAACGGCGCGCTCAGCAGCAGGGCGAGGAACCCCAGGACCATCGAGCCCGCGACCTTGTCGTGCAGGTCTTTGTCGGTGTTCAGGGGAATGCAGCCCACGAGAGCAAGATTGACGCCCACGACATTCAGGCAGATGAAAGCCACTGTCGCGGCGCCGCGACGGACGGGGCCGCGACCCACACGTCGCACATCCCGCCGGACACGGAAGGCGAAGACGACGACGATCATTCCGCTGACTTTGAGGGTCGTGTTGAAGAATGCGCTCGACAGATCGCCGAAGATCCCCAGCTGGCTGAAGTGCAGCTGCCACCACAGCGGGTCGCTCGTCGTTGCGATCGACAGCAGCAGTCCGCTGACCAGGACGATCAGGGCCGCCCCGCCGACGTGCAACGTCGGGATCGCGTCGAGGCGGCGCGTGAGGGTGCCCAGGCGCGGCACCGGGAGCGAAAAGGGGACAGCGGAGCGGAGCACGGTGCTCATGTGGGGGATCTTTCCTCAGGACGGAACGAGGATCCCCCCACACCGCGGGACCCTCGGCCCCCGTCGGCTCATTCGGGCAATGAGCCAGGAGAAAGCTTGGTCTTTTGCCTCCCCCGGCCTTGACGGAAACCGTCAGGGCACATGGTATCGTTCGCGCCGCCTTTTCAGGAAAGGGCTTGTCTGGGAAATTCCCAGGTCATATGGCCAATTTCTTGTCCCCCATTTGGGGGACAAGGCCGCCTCACGCGCGGTAGGAAATGCCCCATTCCCTGGTCATTTTCGCGCCCGGTTCGAGTCGCTCCAGGTCCGTTCCGGTCGCGAAAGCGTTCGCCGGAGCCGTCATCGGCTCGATCGCCACCGCGAGGGACTGCCCGGGGTAGCGGTCGGTCGTGAACACCTGTGCCCAGCGGAACCCGTCGTCCTGCCACAGCTGCACGCGCCGACCGTCGGGAGCGGTGAGGGTGTGGTGCGCCCGGCCGTCGGCATCCCGCTCCAATCCGCGGTAGCCGTTGTCGAGTGAGGCATCGCCGAGACGGCGACCCTCGCGCAGGTCGGTGGCGGCGTCGACGGGCACCTCGTCGACGGGGATGTTGCGGTCGTCGAGAACGAACGTGGTCGTGCCGGTCGATCGCACCACCAGATCCTCCGTCGGCACGCCGCCGATCTGGAGGTAGGGGTGCACGCCCAGGGCGACGGGGGCGGCCTTCGCCCCGATGTTCTCAACGGTGTGGGTCACGTGCAGACCGTCGGCGCGGAGGGCATACACGACCCGCGTGCGCAGGTGGAAGGGGTAGCCGGTCTGCGGCACAACGTCGGCACCGAGCACGAGCTGCTCGTCACTGTGCTCGAGGGCCTGGTAGGTCCCGAATCGCAGCAGTCCGTGGCTGGCGTTGCCGAACTTCGGCTCGCTGAGCGCGAGCTGCAGGTCTTCGCCGTCGAAGGAGTACTTGCCGTCGCGGATGCGGTTCGGCCACGGGACGAGGACGACTCCGGATGCCGCGGGCGTGGGCAGGTCGTCGGGGTAGCGCGGCACGAGGTCGACGCCGTCGACCGTCAGCGCGCGAAGCGCGGCACCCACCTGGGCGATCTCGGCGGAGGAGTGTTCGCCGCGGAGGTGGAAGCGGGATCCGGTCGGGTCGGCGGTCATGACGTGGCCTTTCGCGATCGGCGCGGGCGCTGCAGCCAGGGCTGCAGCATGCGGGTGACCCACGGGAGGACCGCGTAGGTCATGACGGGGGTGAGCATGAGGGTGGTGGCGAGCACGCGCAGCACGAGGGGGATCTCGGCGAACCCGGGAACGAACCCCAGCAGCCACGACGCCGCCAGGTTCGTCGGGAAGAACCCGACCCAGATCGTCACGGCCTGCTTCCACCGCGGCGGAGCCGCCGGCACCGGCTGTTGGATCGGTTGGGTGCCGGCCTCCGTCACCGTCGCCGCCTCGAGGATCGAGCCGTGCGGGGCGTCGAACCAGCCCTCGATGCCGGTGCGTCGCTCACTGCGCTCTTCTCGTGCGAAGGGGCGGCCCGAGTCGAGCCACCACTGGCGCTGTGTGGAACTCTCCCACTCCTCGAGGGTCGTGATGTCGCGGAAGCGGTACAGCATGTACCAGAGGTCGCTGTCTTCTCCCGCGCGCACCCACCCCGAACCGAGGAAGCCCGGGAACGCGGTCGCGAGATCGGTGCCGGCCTGCATCCAGGAGGTCGCTTCGGCGGTGCGCGTCGGGTCGATGCGCCGCTCGATCGCCACCGTGATGGGGTGGGCGTCGGTATCTGCCATGCGTCCATCTTCCGTCACGACGGTTCCTCTGCCGGGGTCGGGCCGTGCATGTCCCACTTTGTGCTGCTCTGTGGTGTCGAACCTGCACTGTTGGGGACATGTACGTGGGGTGTGTCGGGGGTGGGGGTGGGGGTGTCCCACTTCGTGCGGCTTTGCGGCGGTGGACCGGCACGAATGTGGACATGGATGCCATTCCCAGGCGTGGCGTGTAGCGTTGTGCGGTCGGCTCTGGACACCGTGCGTGATGCGCGGATGGGTTTGTGAGTCCAAGGGGCCGATGGACAGGACGCGATCGCGGCCTCGACCATCTCTAGTGAATGGCCCCCGGCCGACGGAAGTCCGGGTATCGCACCGCCACGAGCGGCGCCGCTGTTTCGCGCAAACAGAACCCAGGAAGTTTCCCCATGCCCAAGAACAAGAAGCCCGCCGGCGGCCGCGCCGCCAAGAACTTCGAGCCCCGTTACGGCGCTCAGACCTCGTTCCAGGACCGCAAGCGCCGCCCCGGCGCCGAGGCACCCGCGAAGCCCGGGAGCAAGAGCCCGAGCCACCGCGGCTACCGGCCCGAGACGGAGACCACCCCCAGCAAGGGTCGCTGGAACGCCTCCGACCGTGCTGGCCGTTCCCAGGCCCGCGACATCCGCACCTCGGCGCGCGACGATCGTCCCGCACGTTCGTTCGACGACCGCCCCGCGCGTTCGTTCGATCGGAACGATCGTCCGGCGCGTTCGTTCGATCGTGACGAGCGTCCGCGTCGTGATGCCGGTGAGCGTCCGGCGCGTTCGTTCGATCGTGACGAGCGTCCCCGTCGTGACGCCGGTGAGCGTCCTGCGCGTTCGTTCGACCGTAATGACCGTCCGGCGCGCTCCTTCGATCGCAGTGACCGTCCCGCGCGTTCGTTCGACCGCACCGATCGCCCCGCGCGTTCGTTCGATCGTGACGAGCGTCCGCGTCGTGATGCCGGTGAGCGTCCGGTTCGTTCGTTCGACCGTAGTGACCGTCCCGCCCGTTCGTTCGACCGCACCGATCGTCCGGCGCGTTCGTTCGATCGTGACGAGCGTCCGCGTCGTGATGCCGGTGACCGTCCGGCGCGATCGTTCGACCGCAGTGACCGTCCCGCGCGTTCGTTCGATCGTGACGAGCGTCCCCGTCGTGACGCCGGTGAGCGTCCGGCGCGCTCCTTCGACCGCAGTGACCGTCCCGCCCGTTCGTTCGACCGCAGCGACCGTCCGGCGCGCTCCTTCGATGACCGCCCGCGCCGCAACGACGGCCCGAGCCGCAGCGATTGGAACAACACTCCGCAGCGCTCGGCCGAGCACGAGCAGCGCGTCGACGTGGTGCACGAGCGCCTGCAGGCCGAGGCCGTGGATGCCGCGACCGTGACCGGCGCCGGTTTCGCCGAGCTCGGTCTGGGCGACAACCTCGTCCGCGCCCTCGCCGGTCTCGGTGCCGCGAGCCCCTTCCCGATCCAGGCGGCCACGGTCGCTCCGATCCTCGAGGGACGCGACGTCCTCGCCCGCGGCCGCACCGGCTCGGGTAAGACCATCGCCTTCGGTGCGCCGCTCGTCGAGAGCATCCTGCGCTCGCAGGCGGGCCAGCGTCGCGAGTTCGCTCGCGCTCCGAAGGCGATCATCCTGGCCCCGACGCGCGAGCTCGCGCTGCAGATCGATCGCACCGTGCAGGTGCTCGCGCGCAGCGTCGGCCTGTTCACCACCCAGATCTACGGCGGCGTGCCCCAGGCGCGCCAGGTCGGTGCGCTCAAGAAGGGCGTCGATATCGTCATCGGCACCCCCGGCCGCATCGAAGATCTGCTGAATCAGGGCAAGCTCGACCTCTCGCAGGTGCAGGTCGCCGTCCTCGACGAGGCCGACCACATGTGCGAGCTCGGCTTCCTCGAGCCCGTGCAGCGCATCCTCCGCGCGACCAGAAAAGACAGCCAGAAGCTTCTCTTCTCGGCCACGCTCGACCGCGAGGTCGCGGCCCTCGTCGACGAGTTCCTCGTCGAGCCGGCCGTCTACGAGGTCGCCGGTGAGGACCAGGACTCGAGCACCATCGAGCACCGTGTCCTCGTCATCGAGCACCGTGACAAGGCGCAGATCCTCGACTCGCTCGTCGATCGCGAGGGCAAGACGCTCGTCTTCGCCCGCACTCGCGCCTATGCCGAGATGCTCGCCGAGCAGTTCGATGACGCCGGCATCGCCGCCGTGGCGCTACACGGCGACCTGAATCAGCAGAAGCGCACGCGCAACCTCGAGAAGCTCACCTCGGGTCGCGTCAACGTGCTCGTCGCCACCGACGTCGCCGCCCGCGGCATCCACGTCGACGACATCGACCTGGTCATCCAGGCCGACGCCCCCGACGAGTACAAGACGTACCTCCATCGCTCGGGTCGCACCGGTCGCGCGGGTCGTGCGGGCACCGTGGTCACCCTGATCACGCGCCAGCGCCGCCGTCGTATGACCGAGCTGCTCGATCGCGCCGAGATCCAGGCCCCCTTCGAAGAGACCGCGCTCGGCGACGACGTGCTCGAGGAGCTGTCGGGCCGTCAGCTGTCGAACGTCGACGCGTAGATCCCTCCCGCAAAGCCCTCGTCGCCTCCGCGACGGGGGCTTTGCGCGTTTCCCGCGGCGAGAATCGGCAGGTCAGAACAGGGTCGGCTCGCTCGCAGGCGCGACGCGGGGGCGACCGGATGCCGGGACCCCGGTGCGGTGAACGGGTCCGAGGCTGCTGACAGGCGGTGTGCGGGCGGCCAACCCCGGCTGCGGGCGGCCGCGCGGGTGATCGTCTTCGTCCCACCCGTCGAGGCGGTGCATGCGCAGCAGCGGTCGCATGCGCTTGCCGAGCCACGTGCGATAGGCCTTCGGCGCCGAGGTGGAGACTCCCGGGTAGAGCCCGCGGTACGACGACATGAGGTTCGGGTGCTCGCGTTCGAGCCACTCGAAGAACCACTGCTTCGCGCCGGGGCGCAGGTGTAGTGCCCCGTATACGACACGCGCCGCACCGGCCTCGCGAATGCGCGCCAGAGCGTCGTCGAGAGCGGAGACCGAGTCGGTGAGGTGCGGCATGATCGGCATGAGGAACACCGTCACCCGGAATCCCGCGGCGGTCGCCGCGCGCACGGTTTCGAGCCGGGCTTCGGCACTGGGAGTGCCCGGTTCGATCGAGTGCTGGAGGGCGTCGTCGAAGACGGCGATCGACATCGCCAGCGTGACCTTCACCTGCTGCGAGGCCTCGGCGAGGAGAGGGAGGTCCCGTCGAAGCAGCGTGCCCTTGGTGAGGATCGAGAAAGGTGTGCCGTTGTCGGTGAGGGCCCCGACAATGTCCGGCATGAGGCGGTACCGACCCTCCGCACGCTGATAGGGATCGGTGTTCGTCCCGAGCATCACGGGCTCCCGCGCCCACGACCCCCGGCGCAACTCGGTGCGTAGCACGTCGGCCACGTTCACCTTCACCACGATCTGCGAGTCGAAGTCGGCCCCGTAATCCAGGTCGAGGTACTCGTGAGTTTTTCGAGCGAAGCAGTTGTGGCTGATGACGCCGTTCGCGACGAAGTCCTCGGTGTCCGTCGTGATGTCGATCATGTCGATGTCGTAGCCGATGTCCTCGACGTTCACGACTCTCAGGTCCGCGCTGGTCTTGACCGCTGTCCCGCAGACATCGAGTTTGCGCGTGATGGACGGTCGGGCGGTATCGAAGAATCGCTGTCTCGAGGTGAGCCCTCCGCGAAGGCGGATACTCGACACACCGTTCGGGCGAGCGGGTTCGCGAACAGCGTCGAAGCGGAATGCGGCGAAAGCCTCTTCGGTCAGCGAGAGAAGTTCCTCGTTCGCGTTGCTTATTCGCACGATCCCGCGCGAACACGAGCCCTCCGCGTCGAAGATGCCCCCGAGGAAGCCCGCCATCCACTCCCGGCTTCGAAAGCGCGGTATCGCGATGTAGTCCTCGAGACGCGCGACATCGTGCATTTTTGCCGTGTGAAGAGCCGTCATGGGTCGGCGATGCGCGGGCACGGAGAAGGGGCGGACCATCGTGACGATGCCGATCTGCTCGAGAAGCTCCTTTGCGAGATCGAGCGCCTCCCGATCGGCTAGGGCGAGGCGGAATCGGTGGATCTCGCGGGCTCGATTCCCGTCGTCGTAGGTCTTGTGAAAGATCATCGCGTCACCGCGCACCATGCCGGTCAGATACCCTTGGCGCCAGTCCGGACCCGACGCCTCCACGGAGGTGTGGGCACCCGTTCCGAAACCCTGCAGACGGTTCGACACGGTGAGATGAGGGCGCTGTCGGCCCGCGACGGGGGAGTCGGTGACGTGCTTCCAGCCGCGCTCCGTCAGGAACCGGTGGTCTGCGCTGCCCTCGATCTCGGTACCATCCGCGAGGGTGACGCGATGGAGGCGTTTGCGAGTGGTCCACTTCGCGCGAACGGTTGTTCGCACGTAGTGGCGGTATCGCGATCCCCTCTCGGTGCCGATGACCTCGTCTCCGACGCGAATATCCGACAGGGGGACCTGTCGGCCGTCCGCTTTCAAGATGAGGGTGTCCGGGGAGAGGCAGTACGAGCACGCGTGACTGCAGCCTCGGTAGGGATTCACGGTCCAGTCGAACGGCATGGCCGAGGCGCCAGGGACGCGATTCAGTGCGCTTTTGCAGAGCACCTCGTGGAACGTCATCCCGGCGAACTCCGGGGTCGTCACCGAGCGGACGAGGCCGTCCATTCGTTCCATGCCCGGGAGCGCGGCTGTGTCGTCGACGCCCAGCTGCTGCCCCTGCCATCTCATGAGAATAGTCGAACACATGTTCTAGGAAATGGCAACGCCGCGGCCACGAGAATCGTCAACGTGAACGATTTTCGCCGAGCCCGCCGTCACCCGGGTCGACCGCTCAGAATGCGCGCGCGAGAATGGAGTCGATGACCAGCCACGATCCCGAGACTTCGCCACGCCGCGCCGCGCGCGCCGAGGCCGAGAGGCTCGCGACCGCGGCGCTCACCCTCCCCGCCGTGTTCGACGAGCGCGCCCCCGCCGAGCAGGCTCCGACCCGCGGCCGGCGTCGTGGCCGGATCGGCGCGTTCGATGCCGCCGCGCCCGGGCCGCGCGGCATCCGTCGATTCTCCCCGGTGCTGCTGCGGCGGCGTCTGGTCGTGGTGGTCGCGGCCGTGATCGTCGTCGCCGGGTGCGCGGTGGCGATCGGCGCCGCCGCCTCCGGCGGAGTGCCCGGCCCGGCGCCCGACGCCGTCGACCATCTCTCCGGCCCTCCGCCCGTCGCCGACGACGGGATACCCGTTCCGCAGCTCGCCGCCGTCGCCGCGACAGCGACTCCCTGCGACGACCCCGCCTTCACCGCCGCCCTGGCGTCGGGTGACGATGCCGCCACCATCGCGGCGGCCGGTGGCGGTGAGGCGTTCCGTGCCGCCGTGGCATCCGGGATCGCCCCCTGCGTCTCGCTCTCGGACCCGAACCGTGAGTGGCTCGTCGTCAACAAGCAGCGCCCCTACGACCCGGTGGACTACCAGCCGGGCGACCTCGTCATGCCCGCGAACGTACGTGCCCTCGAGGACTCCGCGGTCCGCGCCCCCGCCGCGGCCGCCCTCACCTCGCTCGTGAAGGCCGCCTCCGACGCCGGAGTCGGCGAGATCGGCTACCTCAGCGCCTACCGTTCGTACACGACGCAGAAGTCCACCTATGCGGGACGAGTCGCCGTGGGGGGCGTCGCCGAGGCTGATCGAGAGAGCGCGCGCCCGGGGTTCAGCGAGCACCAGTCCGGGATGGCCGTCGACATCGTCCCCTGCAACGGCTCCTGCCGCACGCTCGACGACGTCGCCGGGTCGCCGCAGGGCGCGTGGGTGCGCGAGCACGCCTGGGAGTACGGCTTCATCACCCGCTACGCCGAGGGACGCGAGAGTGTCAGCGGCTACGAGCCCGAGGCGTGGCATCTGCGCTACATCGGTCCCGAGCTCGCCCGCGCCTACCACGAGGGCGGCTTCACGACCCTCGAGGAGTTCTTCGGACTGCCTGCCGCGCCGACCTACTGACGCGTCGTCGGGTCGCGGCCCCCGCCCGCGGTGCCGGTCCGACGACCCGCTGACCGGGGTGACAGGGGTGACGGACCCCGACTCTCAGAGACCGGATGCGAGCGATCGTGCCCCGCGGGAAGGACGGCTCGGGATGCCGACGTCTTCGAATGTCGTCCAAACTGAACGTTGGTGATGAAAGCGCTCTGAGTTATGTTTGTGCAACGCGCGCCACCGCTGCCGCGCAGATCGCTCAATTCATCCCCCCGTTTGGAGCGCACGATGGGTCGAACCCTGCGTTCGGTCGCGGCCATTTCCCTGGCCGGACTGTTCACCGTTGCCGGAGCCACAGCCGTTCAGGCTGCCGACGTGGGCGAGGGGGTGACGCCTCCCACACCCATCGAATCCGCGACGGGCCGTTACATCGTGGTCCTCGACGAGGCCCCCGTCGCCACGTACGAGGGCGGCGAGCCGGGCCTCGACGCCACGAAGTCCGACGAGGCGCGGCTCGACGCCGACTCCCCGCAGGCGCGGAAGTACTCCGCCTTCCTCGAGGAGCGGCAGCAGAACGTCGCCGACGAGGCGGGTGTTCGTCCCGATGCCACCTACACGATCGCCGTCAACGGCTTCAGCGCGAGCATGGACCCGAACCAGGCCGCCAAGCTCGCCGCGACCAAGGGTGTGCAGAAGGTCGTGCCCGACGAGATCCGCCACCCGGTCGCCGTCCCCTCGACCGAGTTCCTCGGCCTCGAGGGTGACGACGGCGTCTGGCAGAAGATCGGTGGCATCGGTTCGGCCGGCGAGGGCGTCGTCGTCGGTGTCGTCGACACCGGCATCGCGCCCGAGAACCCCGCCTTCGCGGGCGAGCAGCTCGGCACCACGGCCGGCTCGGAGCCCTATCTCGACGGCAACGACGTCGTCTTCCGCAAGGGCGACGGCACCGACTTCCGCTCCACCCGCGTGGCAGAGGGCAACGGGTGGTCGCTCTCGGACTACTCGACCAAGCTCGTCGGCGCCCGGTACTTCGACCAGGGTGCCGCCGCCACGGGCTTCACCTTCGAGGCGGACTACCGCTCGCCCCGCGACGGCGACGCGCACGGCTCCCACACCGCCAGCACGGCCGCGGGAAACAACGGAGTCGACGCGAGCGTCGAGGGCATCGACTTCGGCGCCATCTCGGGTGTCGCCCCGGCCGCCAAGGTTGCTGCGTACAAGGCCTGCTGGGCGGGTCCCGACCCCCTCGTCACCACGGACGACGTCTGCGCCCTGAGCGACCTGCTCGGCGCGATCAACGCCGCGGTGTCCGACGGCGTCGACGTCATCAACTACTCGATCGGCGGAGGCGCGGCCACCACCACGCTCTCCCTCGAGGACCAGGCGTTCTTCAACGCCGCTGCGGCCGGTGTCTTCGTGTCGGTCTCGGCCGGCAACTCCGGCCCCGGCGCGTCGACCGCCGACCACGCCTCGCCCTGGTACACGACGGTCGCGGCATCCACGATCCCCACCTACGAGGGAACCGTGGAACTGCCCGACGGCTTCCAGGCCGCGGGTGCCACGGTGTCGGTCCGCGAGGGCCAGGACGTGACGGCTCCCGTGGTCTACGCGGGCGATATCGCGGCATCCGGAGCCGATCCCGCGGGCGCCGCGTTGTGCCTCATCGGATCGCTCGACGCCGCGAAGGCGGCCGGCAAGATCGTCGTGTGCGACCGAGGGCAGAACGCGCGCATCGAGAAGTCGCAGGCGGTGAAGGACGCCGGCGGCGTGGGCATGATCCTCGTCAACGTCACTCCCGCCTCGGTCGACAACGACTTCCATTCGGTGCCCACCGTGCACATCGACGCCCGGTATCGCGACGCCCTGCTCGCCTACGTGCGCGGCACGGCCGATGCCACGGCGACCCTCGTCGGCGAGAACGTGACGGGTCAGACGACGCCGACGCCGCAGGTCGCCGGCTTCTCGAGCCGCGGCCCCATGCTCGCCGACGGCAGCGACATCCTGAAGCCCGACGTGTCGGCCCCCGGCGTGGCGATCCTCGCCGCCGCTGCCAACGCCCCCGGCGCCGCTCCGACCTTCGAGTTCCTCTCGGGCACCTCGATGTCGTCGCCGCACGTCGCCGGTCTCGGCGCGCTGTACCTGGGTGAGCGGCCGCTCGCGACGCCCGCCGAGGTCAAGTCCGCGATGATGACCACCGCGTACGACACCGTCGACGCCGAGGGAGCTCCCGCTCAGGACCCCTTCGCGCAGGGCGCCGGGCACGTGGACCCCACGAAGTACTTCGATCCGGGCCTGCTGTACCTCAACGGTCCCGCGGACTGGGCGGCCTTCCTCCAGGGCAAGGGCCTCGAGGACTTCGGCGTCGCCCCGATCGACGGCAGCGACCTCAATCTCGCGTCGATCTCGATCGGCTCGCTCGCGAAGCCGCAGACCGTCACCCGCACGGTCACCTCGACCCGGGCCGGAACGTTCTCGGCTTCGGTGAATGTGCCCGGAGTGGATGCCACGGTCGAGCCGCCGACGCTCGAGTTCGGTGCGGCCGGGGAGCAGAAGACGTTCACGGTGACCTTCTCGCGCACCGATGCCGCGGCCGAGCAGTGGACGAGCGGCTTCCTCACCTGGACCGGCGAGGGCACGCAGGTGCGCTCGCCCATCGCCATCCGTCCCGCGACCGCCGAGGCTCCGGCAGAGGTCTCGGGAACGGGCCTGGCGGGCTCGACGAAGATCGAGATCCTCCCGGGTGTCGGCGGCGAGCTGCCTCTGACGGTGTCGGGGCTTGCCGCTCAGACGTTGCTGACCGATTCGGCCAACCCCGTCGAGGGCCACAGCGGAAACCAGGATTCCGGTGACGCCGACGGATACGTGCGGTGGACCGTCGAGGTGCCGGAGGGGACGACCCTCTCGCGCTTCGACCTGAACTCGTCGGATGACACCTTGAGCGATCTCGACCTGTTCGTCTCGCGGGTGGTCAGCCCCGACGACCTGCGGTACTACGAGCGCTTCACCTCTGCGACGGCCTCGGCCGACGAGCGGGTGACGCTGCCGAACCCCACCCCCGGCACGTATCTGATCGAGGCGAACATCTACTCGTTCACGGGGCCCTTCACCTGGGACATGACGTACGCCAACGTCACCCCCGGCGGTGAGGGACAACTGACGGCCACGCCGAATCCGCTTCCGGTGCAGCAGGGTGAGGCCGTCTCGTACGACCTGTCGTGGCAGGGGCTCGCTCCGCGAACGCAGTACCTCGGCGTCGTACGGTACGGCGACTCCGACGTGCAGACGGTGCTGACCGTCGACTCGGGCGAAGCCGCGCCGGCGATCGTGGACGCGCCGACGATCTCGGGCACCGCGAAGCTCGGGCGCACCCTCACGGCGACCCCCGGCACGTGGAACCCGGCCGACGTCACCACGACGTACCAGTGGCTGCGCGACGGCGAGCCGGTGAACGGCGCCACCTCGGCGTCGTACCGCGTGCAGCGCGCCGACCTCGGCCGCGTGCTCACCGTACGGGTCACGGCGACCTCGCCCGCCAACGGACTGACGGCGACCGCCGACAGCGTCGGGGTGCCGGTCGTGGTCGGTTCGTTCACGACGGTCACCGTCGACCCCTGGGTCGGTCGTACCGGTGACGCGTACACGCTGACCGTCAAGGTGCGTCCGCTCAGCGGTCCCGCGCCCCAGGGCGACGTGACCGTCACCGTGGCGGGCAAGGACTACGTCGCGACCCTGCAGGACGGGAAGGCGACCATCGCCCTCGACCCGCAGACGCGCGGGGTCAAGCTCGTGAAGGCGGTCTACGGCGGCAGCGCGACGGTCGAGTCGTCGCGCGCGAGCAGCGCGTTCATCGTGCTGCGCTAGTCATCGATCGACGCGGCGGCGCCCGGGCTTCGGCTCGGGCGCCGCTGTGCGTGATGGATCAGCCGCGGCGCCGACGCGGCGTGAGCTTCACGGCCGGCAGCGGCGGGGCCGGGATGCGCTCGGGCCCGTGGTCGATCACGGGACCGAAACGGGCCGTCTGCCCCTCCCAGGCTTCGCGCGCTTCGACGATCTCGTCGTGCGAGCGGCCCACGAAGTTCCACCACATGACGATGTCGGCCTCGAACGGCTCCCCGCCCACCAAGAACATACGCGCGCCGTCGTCGCTGCGCAGCTCGAGGTGGTCGCGCCCCTTTCCGAGGTACAGCAGTCGAGTGTGATCGACGGATGCCGTGGGCCCCGCCTCCGGCGCAGATCCCGGGCGTCTCGCCGCGTCGGCGTCGACGGCATCCATCCCCGTCACCACCTCGACGGTGCCCGTCATTCCGTAGACCGCGTACTCCCAGTCGGGGCGGAGGGGGACGCGCACGGTGACTCCCGCGGGCAGGCGCAGCTCGGCCCCGACGAGGGGGGTGTGCACGGTCGCGGGCGAGGCGACGTCGCCGAGTCGGCCCATCACGACGACGGCGTCGGCCCCGTCGCCGAGATCGAGCACGGGAAGGTCTTCGTGCCGCTCGAACGCGGGTGCGCCGTGACGACGGGAATCGGGGAGCGCCACCCAGAGCTGCAGGGCGTCCAGCGGGATCGGCCCCTCGCCCACCGAATACTCGGAGTGAGCGATGCCCGCGCCGCTCGTCATGAGGTTCAGGGCGCCCGGGCGCACGACGACGTCGCTACCCACGGCATCCCGGTGTCTGACCTCGCCGATGATCGGCCACGTCACCGTCTGCAATCCGATGTGCGGGTGCGGCTCGACGCGCATGAGGGTGTCCTGCGGCCCGAAGCGATCGAGGAAGCACCACGCGCCGACCATCGGCAGCGCGCGGTGGGGGAGGGTGCGGTGCACCTCCATACCGCGCACGCCGCCCAGGGGCACCTCTCGCGCCGCCACCACGAGCGCCCGCGGGCCGTCGCAGTCGACCGGTCCCTCGGTCTCGGGAGGCGAAACGTCGAGCCGGGTCACGAGGGTTCGCCGGGTCCTGCCGAGTCGGCAGCGTCGTCGTCGTTCGGCCACTCGACGACCAGGCCGGGCACGTCGTGCTCGCGCAGGTAGTGCGCGACGAAGGGGCACGAGGGGATGACGCTGCCGCCGCGTCGGGCCAGGTCGGAGAGCGCTTCGCTGGCGAGGGCGGACCCGAGGCCGCGACCCTTGAACGCCGGGTCGATCTCGGTGTGGGGGAGCACGGTGCGGTCGTCGTCGATCGCGCGGAACTCGAGGAAGCCGCCGAGCTCGTCGCCCACGCGGATCTCGTAGCGGCGGGCGTCGTCGTTTCGGGTTACGGTCAGTTCGTCGGCCATGGGGGTCTCCTGTCGTCGGTACCCACAGCAACGTAGGTGGGGGTGCGGGTGTTCCGCCATCCCCGCGGCATCCCGGATGCCGTTTGCTAGGCGGTCTCGCGAGCGCGGTGCCGCCTCACGGCGGCGCGGTTGGCGCAGCGGACCGAGCAGTAGCGCTGGCGGCCGTTGCGTGTCACGTCGACGACGACGTTCGCGCAGGGCTCGGCGGCGCAGCGGCCGAGGCGGTTCATCCCGCGCGTGACGAGGTGCAGCGAGGTGCCGACCGAGATCACCGCGGCGAGCACGCGCGGGAGTGCCTCGTCGCTGTCGCGGTAGTGCAGGTGCCACCCTTCCCCGTCGTGGTCGGTGAGGCGCGGGTAGGCGGTCACCGCCGCCATCTGGGCGTTGAGCAGGGCCGCGCGCGCGTCGGGATCGGTCTCGTCGACGACGTGCAGCCAGTCGTCGATGACGGCGCGGGTGCGCTCGTGATCGTCGGATGCCACGGGGAAGGTCATCGTCATGCCCATCTCGATCGTGCGGCGCTCGATGCCGTCTCGATCGGCGGGCCAGTCGTTCGCGAGCGACGCGGCGAGGAGAACCGCGTACTCCCCGTAAGGGTTGAGATGCATAACGGCATTACATCACGCTGGACCCATGACCGCTTCGCGCACGATTCCCCTGGCCCCCTCGGCATCCGTCCACGAACACGCGTGGATGACGGAGTCGGTGCACCTCACGAGCGACGGGCGCGTGCGGTACGTGCGATGCGCCGGCTGTTCCGTACGACGCGTGGACGTCGACGCGGTCGCGGCTGCTCCGCCGACGGCACTGACGCGCGAAATCGGCTGACGCGGCGCCGCACCGCACGGTAGCGTCGAAGCAGACTGCTGACGGGGGACGCATGCTTGTTCTGAGCCTCATCGCGGCGATCGCGTGCGCGATCCTCGTGCCGGTGATCGCGCTGCACGTCTGGTACGCCATCGGGCTGTCGCGCGTCTTCGCCACGCACGGGGGTGAGCCCTGGCGCGCCTGGATCCCGCTGGTCAACGAGGCCGAGCTGTTCCGCCTGGGGCGGCTGGACCCGGTCCGCGCCGTCCTGCTCGTGGTCCCCGGCGTCAACATCTACGGTCTCGTGCTCAAGGCCACCGCCGCTCACCGCATCGGACAGACCGCGGGGCGCGGGGCCGGTACGACCGCCCTCGCGGTGATCTTCCCGCCCGTGTGGGCGACGATCCTCTCGGCACGCCCGCGAACGGATGCCGCGCCTGCCGGCGATGTCGCCGATGAGCGTCCGATCGTTCTGAGTGAGACGGCATCCGGTCCGATCACCACCATCCCCGGCGCGAGCGCGGCCGAGGTCGCGACCGCCGGACGGCGACGGTCGACCGCCGTCGTGGCGGAGCCGGTCGCGGTGCCCGTGCTGCCCGGACCTGTCGATATCGACGAAGACTTCGAGCACACGTCGATCCATCCGTCGAGGCGTCGGTCGGTGGCGGCGGAAGACGCGGAAGCCGCGGATTCGGACATCGTTCCGGGGGTCGCCGCGCAGACGCCTGCCCCGGCGCCGACGGCCGACGCGGAGCCGGCCCTGACCCGGACGCCGGCGATGCCCATCGCGGCCGCGGCCCTCGACACGGAGGCGGCGGGGGTCGCGACTCCTCCGCCGGACCCGGCGGCGTCGGTTCCGACCACAGGGACCGCACCTGCGGCGGCACCTGCTCCGGTGCCGCCGGCTCCCGCGGCGCCCTTCCCGACCGGTGCCGCTCAGGCCGCGACCACGTCGTCGGCTCCGGTTACCGGGCCTGACGACACCGGCTTCGACCGCGTGGCCGAGACCACGGACACCACGGCCGCCCCTCAGCCTGACGGTGCCGCCGCTGCGGCTCCCCTCGACGAGCTGACGCAGACCGCCCGCCCGCGCTCGCGTCGGCGCGGCGAGTGGACCCTCGCCCTACCCGACGGAGGCCGCGTGTCGCTGACCAGTCGCACGGTGGTTCTGGGCCGCAAGCCGGGGAACGGGGAAGACGCGGTGCAGTACGTCGCGGTCGTCGATGACACCCGGACGATGTCGAAGCAGCACGCGCGACTCGAGTGGACGGTCACCGGCTGGAGCATCACCGACCTCGACTCGACCAACGGAGTGACCCTCATCCACGACGACGGGCGCACCGAGCGGGTTCCGGCGGGTGCGTCCGCGATCGCGACCTCGCGCTTCCGGCTCGGCGACGCGAGCATCGAGTTGCGCCCGGCGACCGTCTGACGTCGATCGGCGATGGACTGATGCCGTCGAGTTCCTCCTGGTTCGCGCCCCGGAGGGCTCGCGGCCGGTTCGTGCCGGCCGTGCTCGCGGCCGGTGGGCTCTTCCCGCCGCCGGCTATTCCTGCTCTTCGGGCCCGTAGAGCCCGCGGCCCGTGGGGGCGGCGCGCCGTGGAGTCGCCTCTTCGCGGCGACGGCTGACGTAGATCGCGAGAGCACCGATCGCGCCGAGCGCGATGAGCCCGGCCACGCCGACGCCCGTCGCGGTCGCGATGGCCGCGGCATCCGGTCCCGGCCCGATGACGACCGAGACCGCCTCGGGGGTCGCGGTGGGCGAGGCGGAGGGGCTGGCGGCGACGAAGGGGCTCTTGGGACCTCGCAGACCCGTCCCGGGAACCATCACGATCGCGTCGTAGGGCTGAACGACACCCCATCCGGAGATGTTGGAACGCGTGTCGGGCTGCGCGCGGACGGCGGTCGCCTCGAGCCGGTACGCCCACTGGGCGGGGGTCTCGGTGGGGTGCGCGGATGCCACGAGCGCCGCCGCGGCCGACACGTAGGCCGTGGCCCAGCTCGTCGCGGGCTCGTCGGCCCCGACGACGCAATCGCCGCCCAGGGGCCATGACGAGGCGACCGCCTGACCGGGGGCGGAGAGGCTCACGTGGGGGCCGTGGATGCTCGCCTTCGTGACGACACCGCCCGACCCGACGGCAGCGACCCCGATGACACCGGAGAAGCCCGCGGGGTAACGCGCACCGTCCTTGTCGTCCTGCTCGGGGGAGTCGTTGTTCGAGCGGTTTCCCGAGCTGGCGACGACGAGGCTCCCGCGTTGCTGCGCGTAGGCCACGGCATCCGCGAGGGAAGCGTTCTTCTCGCTCGTGCTGATCGAGACATTGATGATCTGCGCACCCCGGTCGGCGGCGTAGCGGATGCCCTCGGCCAACCGTTCGGTGTTCGGACCGAACCCCGCCTCGACGAGTTGCTTCTCGATACCGGCGTAGACGCGCACGGGCAGGATCTTCGCGTCGGGTGCCAGGCCCTGGATTCCCGAGCCGGAGATCAGCTGGGCGGCGATCTGACCGGCGATCACGGTGCCGTGCGCATAGTTGTCGGTGCGTCCCGACGCATCGGTACCGTCGGGGACGAGGTTGACCCCGGGCAGCACCGCGGCCTCGAGATGCGGGTTCACCGCGACCCCCGAATCGACGACGGCGACGGTCACGCCTGCCCCACGAGTGAGGGGCCAGGCCGACGAGCTCTGCAGCGACGCGAGCGCGGTGGGCGCGTCGGGGATGCGCGTCGAGGCAGTGCACTGGCTCTGCGTCGTCGCCGCCAGCACGCCGGTCGTGGGACCGACGGCGGACGCGGGTGACGGGATGCCGACCAGCAGCACCCCCGCCGCGGCAGCGAGGGCTGCCAGGCGAGCGGCGCGGGAGCGAAGGGTCACTTCGTCTCCGGCGTCTGCTGCGCGGCGCTCTCGCTCAGGGAGGGGCCGGTGCGCAGGAGGGCGGTCCACCCGTCGGGGATCGAGCCCACGTCGTTCGTGGAGTAGCCGAGCCGCGCGATGGTGTCGTCGGTTGCGCCCGGAAGCGGGAACGCCGTGCCCGTGGCATCCACCAGTGTCAGGATGCTCGTGTTGTCGGCGCCTCGTCCGCCGGCGCGCACGAGAGCCCCGTGGCTGGGATCGACCCGGATGCCGGTGGTGACGGCGGTCGAGGTCGGTTGCGTGGCCAGGGTCGTCGTGGCCTGGCCTTCGCCGGCGGTGAGTACGGCGCAGGGACGCTGGCCCGAGGGGACGGTTTCGAAGCCGACCCGGGGCCACTCGTCGCCGAGGCCCTGCGTCGCGGTGGGGAGGCTGCGGATCTCGTCCGCGGTCACCTCGGTCACCTTGCCCTTGAGGGCTTCGCCGCTGCCCAGTTGGTACAGCTGCCACGCCAGGGGCGAGAGGGACTCGAGCACCCCGCCGGTCTGCACGAGGAAGCGCTCGTCTTCGGCGGCGCCGGCCTGCCGGATGACTTGGCCGACGCGCAGCGAGGTGTTCGTGACGGGCTGCCCGTAGTTCTGCAGTGTGATCGGGGTGAGCGCCGTACCGGCCGTGAACAGATCGAGCCACGATGCCGGCACGGTCACGGGGGAGAGCGAGGAGATCCCCGCGGCGCGCAGCACGGCGTCGGCGACTTCGCTCGAGACGGCGAAGCTCCGACCGCCCTGCACCACGTGGAGGATGCCGTCGACCGACACGACGACCGCGCGGTCCGTGGCGGGAGTGGGGGCCGCGGCCGCGGAGATGCGGACGTCGAGACCGGCGTCGTCGGAGACGCAGGCGCTCCAGCCGGTGTTGATCAGCCCGGATACGGGGGGCAGCTCGTCGGGAGCGCCGGTGATGCCGAGGGTGTCGCCGACGGGGGTACCGCCGAGGGTCGAGGAGTCGGTGGAGATCACGCCGTACTCGTTCGCCGGGAGCAGCAGACGGGCGCTGGCCGTGTTGATCACGGGGTGCAGCACACCGTCGACGGTGACGAAGCGGGCACCGGTGTCGGACACGAGGACGAGCTTGCCGTTCTCCCAGCCCGTCGGCAGACCGGGGCGGATGAGCCCGTAGAAGACGCCGACGAGCACCACGATCACGGTGAGGGCGATGGCGGCGATGACCGCGCGCAACGGCGAGCTCGGCTGCAGCTCTTTACCGCCGGGGGCGCCGCTGACGAATGCGGTGAGCAGGCGGCGGCGCGAGAAGTTCTGCGCCTCGATCAGGTCGCCCTTGGTGGCCATGCGTCAGGCCAGACCGGACGAGATGACCGCGAGGGGCAGGAGCGCTGCCAAAACGAGCAGCTCGGCCGTGTCGGCGAGGCGGATCAGCCGCAGGCGCGTCTTGGGGGCGAGCAACGTGACCGTGACGACGCAGACGGTGGCGATGGCCAGGACGACGAGGATGCCCACACGCAGACCCGGCTGGGCGAGCGAGGCCACGACCCCGGCCACGACGAGACCGATGATGCCCGTGGCCATGACGGTGAGCACGCCGGAGCGGGCGAAGGTCTGGCGCGAGGGGAACATCATGCCCGCGAACGCGAGGGCGCACACGAGAGCGCCGGTGGCGTTCTGCGCGGCGACGAGAGGAGTCGCCACCAGGATGGCGGCGGCCAGGGCTAGGCGCAGTCCCATCAGGACGCGCTTGCCCTGTGCCACGCGGGCGGCCACGTCGTCGGCGTCGATCGGCTGCGGGTCGGCGAACATCTCGGCGTCGCTCTGGGGCGACACCACGCGAAGACGCGTGGTGCCGATGGCCAGCCAGGGCAGTGCCCCCGCGAGCGTGGCGACGACGCCGACCATGAGGGTCCAGACGGCGGGGGCGGGGAAGAATGCGGCGAGCGTACCGGTGACGCCCAACGCTCCACCGGCCACGAGGGGCGCGAGCTGCAGCTCGGCCCGCTCCCGAGTGAGGGCGAGCGAGACACCCGCGACGACGAAGGCTCCGCCGCCGGCGGCGGCCATCGGCAATCCCCACATGTCGAGAGAGGCGGGCATGGCGATGAAGCCGGCGACGGCGGCGAAGAGGGATGCCGCCATCCCCAGGCCCTGGCCTGCCTCGCGCTGGCCGAGTCGTGAGACGACCGCGGAGACGACGAGCAGCACGACGGCTCCGCCGCCCGCGACGAGAGCGCCGAAGGGGAGGGCGCGACCGGCCGCGAGCAGGAGGACGGCGCACACGCCGAGCAGCGCGAGGCTGACCGCGAGGGCTGTGCGCGCGTTGTCGCGGGTGGTCCAGGGACGGTTCTGCTGGCTGGTGGCGTCGATGACGGCCTCGACGATGTCGTCGTAGACGCGCGGCTGGGCGACGAGACCTCCGCGCACGAGGGTCAGCACTTCGCCGTCGACGATGCCCTGCGCCGCGGCACCGCGAGACGGATCGACGCTGGTGCCGTCCGAGCGCTGGAGCGCGTATCCCGCCGAGGTCATCGACGGATCGAGCACGCCGAGGGACCGGGCGAAGCCCGGGAGGAACTCGATCACCGGCACTTGCGCCGGAATCGCGATGTCGAGCCTGCGTCCCTCGCTCTGCACCGACAACCGCAGCAGCGCTCGTGTCGCATTCATGACGTCAGCCATCTGCGGCCCCCTCTTTCCGGACCGAAGCCCCCTGCGGTCAGACCCCGAAATCCTATCGGTGGGTCAGGGGTCGGATGTCAGTGGAAACGCGCCGCCGACGCGCGATCGGCGCTGACGTAGTCGTCGGCGATCGAGTCGGTGGCGTTCGAGATGCGTTGGAGCACGTCGCGCATCTGCTCGAGTGTGGCGCTCCACTGCTGCTGGGCGTTGTTGTACGCCGCCTGCGCGGCGCCCTCCCACTGTCCCCGCAGGCGAGCGACCTCGCTGTCGAGACCGCCCAGGGTCGCGTCGATACGCGCACTCTCTGATCGGAGCCGAGCAGCCGCAGCGTGCAGCGACTCGGGCGTGACACGGAAGTCGCTCACGACTGGCCTCCCAGCATCGTTCCGAGACCGTGGATGGTCGTGCGGTGTTCTTCTTCGACGGCTTCCTGGTCGCGTGCCGTGGCCTGCAGCGCGGCGCTGAGGGTGATGAGCACGTCGTTCAGCTTCCGCGCGCCCGCCGTCCACTCCTCGACGAGGATGCCGTACGAGCTCGCCGCGTCCCCCGACCAGTTGCCGCGCAGCTCGTCGAGTTCCGCGAGCACCCGCCTGGTGCTGTCGGCGATGTCGGCGTGCGCGCCGTTCACCACCTCGGAGCCCCGGGCAAGGGCTCCCTCTTCCGCGGAAATGCGGTCAGACATGTCGTGTTCTCCTGTCGGAACCGTTCAGTGTGTCGAAGGACGAGATCACTCGTCGCGTCCGCCGGCTTGTGCGTTCTCGGACCGGGGGCCGATCTCCTCATCGTCCTCCATGCGGGGGGCGATGGGGCCACCGAGGCCGCGCGATGCCTCGTCGCGCCGGTCGGAGCGCGAGCCGGGCCCGCCCATTCCGCCGACGCCGCGGCTGCCGGCACCGGCTCCTGCGCCGCGGGCTCCGCCACCGGCGGCTCCGCCGCCAGCCGCGCCGCCGCCACCCGCGCCGCCAGCGCGCATACCGGCACCCTTGGCCGTCGATGCCGCGGGTGCGCCGCCGCCGGCGGCACCGCCCATTCCGCCGACGCCGCGGGTTCCGAGGCCGGAGCCGGCTGCGGCGGTCTTGCCGAGCAGGCCGCCCGAGCGACCGGCTGCGCCGGATGCTGCCGTGCCGCCCGCACCGCTGAACAGGCTGCCTCCGGGGGCGCCCGCGCCACGCGCGATGCTGCCGAGCGCGGCCGCGCCGCCACCGCCTGCGATCAGGCCCGCGCCGAGACCCGAGCCGATGCCCGCTCCCGCGCCGCCGGAACCGCCGAGCGAACCGCCTCCGGGTGCCGAGGGAATGACCCCGGGCAAGTTCGGGGTGCCGATGATCGAGCCGTCCGGAGTCGGCTCGGGCTTGATGGTGTCGAGGTCGATGATGGGGGTGTTGCCGTGGATCGGGCCGTCAGGTCGTGGCCCGATGACCCCCGGCTGTGGCATCGCGTTGTACTCGGGCTGCGAGTTGCCGCCGTCGTTGCCACCGGGGGTCGCGACTGGGGACGTGTCCCAGTCGGGGTACTGCTCGAAACTGCGTCCACCGGAGCGTCCGCCGCCTCCACCCCCGCCCCCACCGGTACCGCCTCCGGTTGGCTCGACGGTGTCAGTTTCGGAGAAGGTGAAGTTGAGTGGTGGGGGGTCGCTGACCTGGACGGCATCCATCTCGTCGGAGAAACCCTCCATAGCGGAGCGCGCGGCGGCCTCCCGTTGATCGGACAGATAGCCGTTGATCAGCCCGACGGCCCCCTCACCCGCGAGGAAGGAGATCGGTCCCAGCATGAGAGTCGCGCCGGTAGCAGCGCCACGGACCGCAGCTTCCTGACCCCCGGAGAGCGAGCCGGAGGGGAGTGTGTCGAGCGCATCTCGCGCGCGTGATCGAACGTCGTTGGCTTGATCAAGCCGCTGAGCGAGCTCGTCCTCGACGTAGGTGACTTGCTGAGCGATCTGTCTCGCAGCGGCACTGAATCTCGCCTGAGCGGCAGATCCGGCCTCTCCTGTGATGCCGGGGTCGCTTGCGACGCGGTTCAGAACCTCCCGCAATGCGTTCAAGCCGTTGACGAGTGAGCCTCGCGTGGGAACGTCCCACGGCTGGCCTCCCTCGGCGAAGTTCGTCAAACGCTGTTCCCAGGTACCGGTCACGGCGATGTCCCCTTTCTCGCCTTACGGCGTTGAGTGACGATGATGAGCACGGTGATGACCGCCGCGATGAGGACAAGGGCCACGATCCCGATGACAGCCCACATCACGAGGGATGAGAAATCGAAACCGCTGGTCGGGCTGTCATCGGCGTATTGGTCGAAGCTTCGGCCTCGATCCGGAGCCACATATCCGTTCGTCCTAGCTGCCGCGATCTGATCGGCTGTCGGAAACCCTGCGCCCTTATTCATGAGAGGTGTCTCATCGGGGAACGTCGTCGGGTCGACGGCGAGCAGGGTCGGGAGCCACGCCGCTCCGTAGCCGAAACCGTCTTCCGTCCGAGAGGGCTCGTGTCGTTCGCCGTTCGTCGTTGCGAGCATCGCCTGGATCAGTTGATTTCCCGTGCTCTCCGGAAACTTCTGAGCCGCGAGCGCAAGCATGCCTGCGACTATGGGAGATGCATTCGACGACCCGGTGGCCGTCGCTGATCCGTCCCACCCGGATTCGGTCCCGATCTCTGGGAACCGGTCGCCCCCGGCAACCACGGTCGTTTGTGGAATGATCCAGGGTGATCCGTCCGCGCTGGTCTGTAGGGCTCCGTCCGGTCCGATCGCAGATACGGCGACGACCCCATTCAGCGAGTCTCCGCCATCGGTGATCGGTGCGCCGAGCAAGTCAGCGGCGCTGGGATTGGCCGTCGCAGAAACAAGTGCCACTCCCCGGGCGATGGCGTACGCGATAGCAGGTGCGTCCGCTTCGTGCCGCTCCATACCTACCGCCGTGTAAACGATCTTCGCGCCGTCATCGACCGCGAGCTTGACGCCATAGCCCCACGCGGTCATATCCGTCTCGGTCGCTGAATCTGGGTAGCACGGGCGATCGTCCGGGCCGTACCCATAGAAAGTGACCTCAGCGTCGGGAGCGATCCCGCGAACTCCCCCGGATCCTGTGCCGTTGCCGATGAGCAAAGCTGTCATTGTCGTGCCGTGACGTGTGCCCTTGTCGGGGTTGGTAGACGTCATTGAAGGGTGGTCCTTGCATACCGGCTTGTCCGAGATTCGCAAATTCTGCCCTTCAAACACCGGAAGGGACGGGTTGATCTGCTCTTCCAGCACGGCCACCTTCACGCCGCGGCCGGTGATGCCCTCCGAATGTGCGGCATCAACGCCGTACTTGTCCCACCAGAAGTCGAGGCCGGTCGTCCCTGAGGTCGTCGCCGCCGAAGCCGGGGACGCAGCGCTCAGAGATATGAACCCGGCGACGAGGAGAACTGCTCCGAACGTTCGGAGCGGATGCCGCTTCACTGCAGGCCAAGGGCGCCGCGCACGCCGGCCTGCCCCCCGGCAGAGGCACCCGGCGAGACGCCCGCCGGAGGGGCCGTCGATGCCGCGTCGATGATCGCCGTGACCTGTTGTGCGTCGCTCGCGTTCATCTCGTCCCGCTCCTCCAACGTCTGAACGGCCTGCGAGAGGGCAGCTGCGTTCTGCGCGATGTATTGCCTCACCTCTTCGACGCGTGCACCGAGTGTCTCGGCACGGGTGCGGAGAAGCTGCGTGAACTGGGAGGCCGCAGGCTCGGTTCCATTGCCGTCGACGACGCCGATGATGGTCGCTGCGGGGAGCTCGTCGCTTGTTTGAACGACTTTGCTCACGTTCGCGCGAACGAACTCGCTGTCGAGCCGAATGACGGAGCCCATACTTCACTCATTTCTTCACGCGCGTGCGGCGAGCACGCGACGATGTTGCCGCGCGGAAAACTTGCGGCGGCCCGAACGGGCCGCAAGAGCCGGCGGCCGCCTCAGCGACCGCCGGCTCGAGACGACTCAGACGAAGCGGCCGGCGGCGGACTTGTCGGTCGAGGTGTAGCCCTGGGCGATTTCGTCGGTCTTGCCGGCGATCTGCTGCAGGAGCTCGTTCAGGCGGGTGATGGACTGGGTCCACTGGGCCTGAGCCTGGTCGTACGCGGTCTGGGCGTCACCATCCCACGAGGAGCGGAGGGCGTTGACCTGCGACTCGAGCTCGTCGAGGCGGGTGCGGATGCCGGAGGCACCGTTGCGGATCTGACCCGAGAGCGCGATGACCTGCTCGGGACGAACGGACATGGACTGCATGAGAGTTCCTTCTTTCGTGTCGAGCGGGGTCAGCCGAGCAGGGAGCCCAGGTTGCCGATGGTCTGCTGGTGCGACTCTTCCGACGCGGCCTGGTCGCGCTCGGTGCCGCGGAGGGCGTCCTCGAGCGTGACGAGCACGTTGTTGAGCTTGGTGGTTTCTTCGTTCCAACGCTGCATGAGCTGCGTGTACGAGCCGGCCGCGGCGCCGGTCCAGAAACCGGCCACCTGGTCGAGCTCGGTGCGAACCTTGCGCACCTGCTCGTCGATGCCCGACTTCGCGGTGTTGACCGCTTCGGCCCCTCGACGAAGCGCACCCTCCTGGGCTGCGATGAGATCTGCCACTGTGTCTCCTCGATGTTCCTCCGGGCGCGCCCGGGCGTTGCGGATCGAATACGCGCACGGGGATAGATGACCCGCACACGGCGTCGATGGAGGAACCGGAGCCCCCCACCGGACTTCGAACTTACGTAAAGCATCCCCCCGGTTCAAGCCTCTTGCGCAATTTGAAAGATGACAAAACTCTCATCTTTATCCCCGGTGAACCGTGGAAAGGCGAACACGGCTCCGTGCGGGACGGATACGCTGGTGCGGTTGCGGCCCGTGGGCCGGGGAGCGCGAGAACGAGGGGGACCGTTGAGCGCAGAGGTGGTGCAGGGGCGTCGTGTGGCGCTCATCGATGGCGAATCGCGGTTCGACCTGGTCGTTCCTCTTCGCGCCCGCGTCGACGACGTGCTGCGCGCAGCCGGTTCCGACACCGCCCGCGGCACTCGTGTGGTGGGGGTCTCCGGCCGCGAGATCGACCGGGCGACCGCCATGACCTCGCTCGACGACGGCGTCATCCTCGTCCTGGTCGACCCCGGCGCCTCGTTGCCCGACGCCGTCGCCCGCGCCGCTGCGGCTCCGAACGCCACACGAGTCTCGGCCGTGTGGTGGGTGCTCGCGGCGGGGGGCGGCATCCTGGCTCTGCTTCGTCTGGTCGGCGGTGACGGCCTGCCCCCCTCTGTGCGGGGGGCCGTTGCCGTGCTGGCCCTGGTCGCCGCTCTCGTCGCGGGCGCGGTGTTCGCCCTGCGCGCCCGAGCGCGCACGGCGATCCTTGCCCCCGTCGTGGGCGTCGTCGCGCTGGCCTTCGGCGGTGGTGTCGCCGTGGTCCCCGGGCTTCCCGCCGCCGCTCCCCTCGTCGCCGTCTTCACGGGTCTGCTCGCCGCGGCCGTCGTCGCGGGAGTGATCGGGGTGCTCGGTGCCACCGAGACGCTGCGCGCGCAGAGCCGTACCGCGACGATCGTGCTGGCGGTCCTCGCCGCCGTCTGGGGGTTGTCGCTGCTGATGCACCTCGACCCGCCCGCGCCCGCGGCCGTGACGCTCGGCCTCGTGCCGGTCGCCCAGCGCGTGCTGCAGTCGAGCCTCGTCGACGTGGCCCCCGGCACCTTCATCGACTACGGCCGCTTCCAGAGCACGCGCTGGACGGTCCGGCAGAACCTCCCCGATGAGGTCCGCACGATCGAAGCCGACGACGCCGACGCACTGGTCGAACGATCCACCGCCCGCCTCACGATCGGGGTGGTTCTGTTGATTGCCGCCGGGGCCGCCAGCGCGTTCACGGCGCTGCCGACATTCGACACCGACAATCCGGTAGTGCTCGGCGGGCGCATCGCTCTGGCGACGACGGTCGTTCTCGCCCTCCTCCTCAGCTCTCGCCGCAGCACGGTGCCGTTCCTGCGGTGGGTGGAACGCCTGGGGGCTGCCGCCGTGGTGGTCGCCGTCCTGATGGCGCTGCTGCCGAGGGTGTCGCCCGACATGCTGGTGGTCTTCGCCGGCATCCTCCTGGTGGTCGGTCTCGGATCCGCCCTGCTGGTCGTTCCGGTGGGTCGCGGACTGCGTTCTCTGGGCTGGTCGCGCACCGGCGACATCTTCGAGGCGCTGGCCACGGCGTTGTCTCTTCCGGCGGGCATGCTCGCGGCCGGAGCGGTGGAGATCGCTCGTGCGATGATGGCGACATGACGCAGCTGACGCCGTTCGGCGCGCCCGCGACGGTGGGGGTGCGCGTAGGAGCCTTCAGTGTCGACGCGGCCCTCGTGGTCATCGTCTCGGTCGCGGCATCCCTTCTCGCCTCTCCCGTGCTGGGGGCGGCGGTCGCCGCCGAGGCCCTGCTCGGTCTGTGGATCCTGCAGGCGCGACGCGGACTCACCCCCGGTGCGCTGCTCTTCGGTCTGCGCACCGCGCGGGTGGAAGCGCCCGTCGTCCCGGGGGCCGGACGCGCATTCGTCCGTGGCCTGCTCGTCGTGATGGGAGGAGTCGTCCTCCTCGCCGGCGCGTGGGTCGTCGTCGCCTCGGCGGCATTCGACAAGTCGGGCCGTCGGCGCTCCTGGGCCGATCGCGCCGCGGGAACCGTTCTGCTAGCGGTTCCTCGCGGAAAGCAGGCTCCGGATGCCGATGAGCCCCGCGTCCTGTCCGAGCCCACGGTCCAACGCACCGGTGCTTCGCGCGAACCCCTGCGGATGGACGCCTCGGCGGCGGCCCTGCCTCTCGCTCCGGCATGGGACGCCCCCATCATCGCCATCGAGGCTCCCAGTGTCGCCGGGGAGCGCCCCGCGACCGTCGCACCCGAACCCTCGGCTCCGGCGCCGACCGCTCCCGCGCGCACCCCGGGCGTTGGCCGTGCGCAACTGCTCGTCGTCTTCGACACCGGTCAGCGCGAACAGTTCGACCTTCCCGCAGCCGTCAACTTCGGTCGCGCCCCCGTCGCGGATCAACCGAACGACGTGCTCATCTCGGTCGACGACCCCGATCGCCTCATCTCCAAGACCCACCTGCGTCTCGAGCATGACGGCGAGACCGCGTGGGTCACCGACGCCGGATCCACCAACGGATCGGAGCTGATCGACGACGACGGCACCGTCCACGTGCTGCGCCCCGGTTCCCGCACCCTGCTCGAGGAGGGCACCCGCGTGCGCCTCAGCGAACGCGTCTTCACCCTGAGTCGTCTGATCGGAGGTCCGGTGTGAGCACGGGTCCGCGCATCGCCCCGCCGTCCTTGCCCAACGGGCGGATCGTGCTCCAGCCGCCACCCGAACTCGTGCCGAACGAGGGGGGCAGCGGCATCCTGACCTCCCTCCTGCCGATGCTCGGCAGCGTGGGCGCCATCGTGATGGTGACCATCTCGAACAGCGGGCCGACGGGCTTTCTCATCGGTGGCATGTTCCTGCTGTCGTCCCTCGGCTTCGTGGCGGTCAACGGATGGCGTCAGCGTGCGCAGCGCAACGCGCAGGTGCTCGGCAACCGCCGTGAGTACCTCGCCTACCTGTCCGACCTTCGCGACACGGTGCGCGTCGCGGCTCGCAAACAGCGCCGACACGGCGGATGGATCATGCCGGCTCCGGCCGCTCTGCCCTTCATCGCCGAAGAGCGCTCGCGCGTGTGGGAGCGTCAGCCCGGTGACGAGACGTTCCTGCTCGCCCGCATCGGCGTGACCGACCAGCCGCTCAGCCTCACGCTCGAGGCGCCCGAGCTCCCGCCGCTGGCCCAGCTCGACCCGGTCGCCGCGTCGGCCGCGCACCGCTTCATGCTCACCCACGAGATGCAGCGCGACCTTCCGCTGGGCTTTCCCCTCGGCGACTACTCGCGCATCGAGCTCGTGGGCTCCGACGAAGACGCGGTCCGCAGTCTTGCGCGCTCGCTGGTGGCCTCCGCGGCCACCCTGCACGACCCCGAAGACGTCATCATCGCGATCCTCGCCGGTCCCGCGCAGATGCCCGCGTGGGACTGGGCCAAGTGGCTCCCGCACGCGATGTCGTCGCGCGTGCAGGACCGACTCGGGCCCGCGCGCATGATCTCGGCATCCCTCGACGAACTCGTCGACATGCTGCCCCCGCAGCTCTCCACGCGTCCGCGCTTCACCCCGGGCGGCGGGGTGACCCCGCACGTGGTGCTGATCGTCGACGGCGTCGAGACCCCCACCAACAGTCCGCTCGTCGGTCTCGAGGGCGCGCAGGGCGTGACCGTGATCGACCTTCCCCCGCGGTGGGACGAACTCGACGACCCGCACGTGGCGCGCGTCGCGCTCGCCGAGGCGCCCGTGGTCGCGCGGGGGCGTCGCGCCGAGTCGAAGCCCGTCGTCGCCCCGGCGGAGTTCATCGACGGCGCGGGCCGGGCCCAGACCTTCCTTCCGGATGCCATGACCATCGCCGAGGCCGAGGCCACCGCCCGACGGCTCATGCCGCTGCGGCCGGCGCCCATGGTCGTCGTCGATGCGCCGACGACGCAGGGCCAACTGGAGCTCACCGAGCTCCTGGGGCTGCCCGACGTCCGGACCGTGAACTTCGACCAGGCGTGGACGCGCCGTCTCGAGCGCGACCGCCTGCGCGTGCCAATCGGCCAGGAGCCCTCGGGCACGCCCCTCGTCCTCGACCTGAAGGAGTCCGCGTCGCAGGGCATGGGCCCGCACGGCGTGATGGTCGGCGCGACCGGTTCGGGAAAGTCCGAGGTGCTGCGCACGCTCGTGCTGGCCCTCGCCATGACGCACTCTCCGGAACAGCTCAACTTCGTGCTCGTCGACTTCAAGGGTGGTGCGACCTTCGCCGGTATGGCTGAGATGCCGCACGTCTCGGCGGTCATCACCAACCTCGGCAGCGAGCTGGCTCTCGTCGACCGCTTCCAGGACGCCCTCCAGGGCGAGGTGGTGCGTCGCCAGGAGCTGCTGCGCGCCGCGGGCAACTTCGCGAACGTCGGCGAGTACGAGACCGCGCGTCTCGGCGGTCGATCGGATCTCGCTCCTCTCCCGGCTCTGCTCGTCGTCGTCGACGAGTTCTCCGAGCTGCTGACGGCCAAGCCCGAGTTCGTGGACAGCTTCCTCAACATCGGTCGCGTCGGTCGATCGCTGCACGTGCACCTGCTGCTGGCATCCCAGCGTCTCGAAGAGGGCAAGCTGCGCGGTCTCGACACGTACCTGTCGTACCGGATCGGTCTGCGCACCTTCTCGGCCGCCGAGTCGCGCACGATCATCGGCACGCCCGACGCGTACACGCTCCCGCAGGAGCCCGGAGTCGGCTTCCTCAAGAGCGACACCGAGAACCTCGTGCAGTTCCGCGCGGCGTACGTGTCGGGTCGGCCAAAGGGCAATGCCCGGTTGAGTGTGGACGATCCGGAGTCCGGAGCGACCGGGCCCGCGCGCGTCGAGGTCTTCACCGCTCTCGCTCAACCCGACGTCGATCCGGTCGAAGAGAACACGGATGCCACTCCCGCGGCGATCGCGACTCCGGCCACCGACAAGCGCTCCACCTTCCAGATCGCCGTCGACCGCATGAAGGACCGCGGCCCCGAAGCGCACCAAGTGTGGCTGCCGCCGCTCGCCGACCCCGCCCCGCTCGACGAGCTCATGCCCGACCTCGCCGAGGACCCGGCGCTCGGACTCGTCTCGCGTCGCTGGCGCGCAGCGGGCCCTCTGACCGTGCCGATCGGCGTGGTCGACATCCCCCTCGAGCAGCGCCGCGACCACCTCACGGTGTCGCTCGGCGGTGCCGCCGGTCACGTCGCGATCGTCGGTTCGCCCCTGAGCGGCAAGTCGACCCTCGCGCGGACGCTGGTCTCGGCTCTGGCGCTGACGGGAACCCCGCAGGAGTTCCAGTTCTTCGTGCTCGACTTCGGCGGCGGCGGCTTCACCGCGATGCAGCAGCACCCGCACATCTCGGGTGTGGCCACGCGCACCGAGCCCGAGGCCGTCCGCCGTGCGATCGCCGAGGTCGAGGCCGTGCTCGATGCGCGCGAGCAGTATTTCCGCCGCAATGCCGTCGACTCGATCGAGACCTATCGCTCGCGACGCCGCGAGGGGCGTCTCGACGACGGCTTCGGCGACGTGTTCCTCATCGTCGACGGCTGGTCGACCCTGCGGTCGGAGTTCGAGCCGCTCGAGGCGCGAGTGCAGACGATCGCCGCTCGAGGCCTCAGCTTCGGCGTACACGTCGTCGTCACCGCGAACCGGTGGCTCGAGATCCGTGCGAACCTCAAGGACCTCATCCAAACGCGCCTCGAGCTCCGCCTGGGCGACCCCACAGACTCCGACGTCGATCGCAAGCAGGCGGCCAACGTCCCGGTCGGCCAGCCCGGCCGCGGTCTCGCCGTGTCCAAGCTGCAGATGCTCACGTCGGTTCCGCGGATCGACGGGTCGGACGATCCCTCGACCATCGCGGACGGCGTCGCCGACATGATCGGCAGGATCGCGAACGCCTGGCACGGGGAGCCGGGCCCGAAGCTGCGACTGCTGCCCGAGAACATCTCGCTCGACGAGGTGCGCGCTCTCGCCGAGCCCGGTGACCGACGCATGCTGCTCGGCATCGAGGAAGCTCAGCTGTCGCCCTTCGGCATCGATCCCCGCGTCGAACCGCACCTGTTCGTCTACGGCGACTCGGGGATGGGCAAGTCGTCGTTCCTGCGGGGTGTGGCCAAAGAGATCCAGCGGCTGTACACGCCCGCTGAGGCGAAGATCTTCGTCGTCGACTACCGCCGCGCTCTGCTCGGCGAGATCCCCGACGAGTACCTCGGCGCGTACCTCACCTCGCACGACCTGGCCACGGGTGGGATGAACGACCTGTCGCAGTACTTCTCGACGCGTATCCCCGGGCCCGATGTCACGCCGACGCAGCTGCGCGAGCGCAGCTGGTGGAAGGGCGCCGAGGGCTTCATCCTCGTCGACGACTACGACCTCGTCGCCACGAGCCAGGGGAACCCGATCGCCGTGCTGCAGCCCCTGCTGGCGCAGGCCGGCGACCTGGGGCTGCACGTCATCCTGACCCGTCGGTCGGGTGGCGCGAGCCGCGCGGCGTACGACCCGATCATCCAGCGCTTCACCGACCTGGGTGTCACCGGCATCCTGCTCGGCGGAAACCCCGAAGAGGGCGCGCTCATCGGTCGCGTGAAGCCCGAGCGCGCGGCTCCCGGTCGTGCCCAGATCGTCAGCCGTGAGCAGGGTCTTCTCGCCTCGCAGCTGGTGTTCTCCCCGCCGTCGCACTGATCCGGCGTTCCTCCCCAGGAACGTGTCCCGCCCCGGCATCCCCCGACGGATGCCGGGGCGGTGTGCGTGTCGGTGGCCCGGGTTACCGTTGAGGGGTGACTTACCCCGGCGCCGCATCCGAGTCGTACGCCGACGCGCCGCCCGAGCCGTACGACCTGCCCGAAGATCCCTACGCCGGCGTGGACTGGGATCCCGACCAGTTCGCACCTCCCGAAGACGTCGATGCGCCGCCGCCGCCCGTCGACCCGTCTTCGCCGTTCGCCCGCGCCGCGACCGTCACCGGCACGGCGCGAGAGCTCCCGGCCGTCCGCGACTTCACGGGGCGCGACCCGCGAGAAGTCCTGCACGAGGTCTACGGCTACGACGCGTTCCGCGGCGACCAGGCCGAGATCGTGCAGCACGTCGTCGGCGGTGGCGACGCCGTCGTGCTCATGCCGACCGGCGGCGGCAAGAGCGTCACGTACCAGGTGCCCGCGCTCGTGCGACCCGGTACCGGCCTGGTGGTCAGCCCGCTGATCGCGCTCATGCACGACCAGGTCGAGGCCCTGATCGCCAACGGCGTGCGCGCGGGCTATCTCAACTCGACCCAGGCGCCCGCCGAACGGCAGGCCGTCGAGCAGGCCTATCTCGCCGGAGAGCTCGACCTGCTGTACGTCGCACCCGAGCGTCTGAACGGCGCACAGACCCTCGCGTTCCTCGCGCGCGGTCGACTCAGCGTCATCGCCATCGACGAAGCGCACTGCGTGTCGCAGTGGGGTCACGACTTCCGGCCCGACTACCTCGCCCTCGGCGACCTCGCCGACCGCTTCCCCGACGTCCCGCGCATGGCACTGACGGCGACAGCCACCCCGGCCACCGCCCAAGAGATCGTCGAGCGTCTGCGTCTGCGCGACGCCCGCGGGTTCGTCGCCAGCTTCGACCGCCCGAACATCCAGTACCGCATCGATGCCAAGGTCGACCCGCGTCGGCAGCTCGTGCAGTTCATCCGATCGCAGCCCGAGGGCTCTGCGGGAATCGTGTACGCCCTGAGTCGAAAGAGCGTCGAGCAGACGGCGGCCTATCTCAGCTCGCAGGGCCTCGACGCCCTGCCGTACCACGCGGGTCTCGACGCCTCAGTGCGCGCGGCGAACCAGTCGCGGTTCCTTCGCGACGACGGCGTCATCATGGTCGCCACGATCGCCTTCGGTATGGGCATCGACAAGCCCGACGTGCGCTTCGTCGCGCACATCGATCTGCCGAAGTCCGTCGAGGGCTACTACCAGGAGACCGGCCGCGCCGGCCGTGACGGAGACCCGTCGACCGTGTGGATGGCCTACGGCCTCGGCGACGTCGTGCAGCAGCGCCGCATGATCGACCAGTCGCCCGGCGACCGCTCCTACAAGATGCGGCTCGGGCAACACCTCGACGCCATGCTGGCCCTGTGCGAGACGGTCGGATGCCGTCGGCAGAACCTCCTCGACTACTTCGGGCAGCGATCCGAGCCGTGCGGCAACTGCGACACGTGCCTCACCCCGCCCGACACGTGGGACGGCCTCGTCGCGGCGCAGAAGCTGCTGTCCACGATCGTGCGCCTGCAGCGCGAGAGGGGTCAGGCTTTCGGCGCCGGTCACCTGATCGACATCCTCCGCGGCGCGAAGACCGAGCGCATCGCCCAGCAGGGCCACGACCGGCTCAGTACCTACGGGCTCGGGGCCGACCTGTCCGACCAGGACTGGCGGAGTGTGATCCGACAGCTCCTGGCGCGCGGGATCATCGTCGCGCAGGGCGACTACGGCACCCTCGCCCTCAGCGAGGCGTCCGCGGGCGTCCTGCGCGGCGAGACCCCGGTGCCGCTGCGTCGCGATGCCCTGGGCCGCACCGGCAGCAGCGGCGGCTCGAGCCGCGCGCGCAAGAGCAGCGCCGACGACGTGGCCCCCGGCGACCGCGACCTCTTCGAGGCGCTGCGCGCGTGGCGGGCCGAGAAGGCCCGCGAGCAGGGGGTCCCGGCGTACATCGTCTTCGGCGACGCCACGCTGCGGGCGATCGCGGCCGCACGTCCGAGCTCCGTCGGCGACCTCGACGGCATCACCGGCATCGGCGCCAAAAAGCGCGAAGCATACGGTGACGGCATCCTGACCGTGGTCGCCGCGAACTGACGGCGCCGCGCCCGGGTGCTCTGGACGCCCCGTGCCCGGAGGTCCGGACCCCGCCGCGATCGCGCGCCTTCGTGCGGAGCCTGCTCCCGCCGCGAGCTATCGCGAAACAGCATCTCGCCGACAAACCGGCGACACCTCGCCACCGACTCGTCAGCGAGATGCAGTCTTGGGGCGTGACCGCGCGGCCCGGGCGCGCGGTACGCGCCGACCCCACGGCGTCCGCCGCGCTCAGCGCGCTCACGGGAATGTTGACCACCCACAACGACCCGGCGAAACGGGACGCGGGGTCGTTGTGGACATGTCACAGGGTGTTTGGGTCCACGTTGTGGGAGACCTACCGTAGGAACCGTCCTTTGCAACGTCGAAAGGTGCCGAAGATGACCGACGCCGCCGTCCGTCCCACCACGCCCGCCACGAGCACGCGTACTCCTGTCGGAGGCGCACCCACCGCGCCGCACACCGCCGCCGAAGCGGCGGAGGGCCGCATCGACACCGAGCGTGTCACCGACCTGCTGCTCGGCACCTGGGGCGACACCCGCCGCCAGGCGCGGGAGATGATCAAGGACCCCGCGCTGTGGCGCGATGACAGCCTGGGCATGGACGCGCACCGAGAGCGCACCCTCAGCCAGCTCCACCTGCTCGTCCAGAACAAGGCGGTCCACCGCGCCTTCCCCAAGCGCCTGGGGGGCGAAGAGAACAACGGCGCCAACATCGCCGGTTTCGAAGAACTCGTCGCGGCCGACCCCAGCTTGCAGATCAAGTCCGGCGTGCAGTGGGGCCTGTTCGGCTCGGCCGTTCTTCAGCTGGGCACCCGTGAGCACCACGACAAGTGGCTGCCCGGCATCATGAGCCTCGAGATCCCCGGCGCTTTCGCGATGACCGAGACCGGACACGGCTCCGACGTGTCGGCCATCGGAACGACCGCGACCTACGACCCCGAGACCGAGGAGTTCGTCATCCACACGCCGTTCCGCGGCGCGTGGAAGGACTACCTCGGCAACGCCGCCGTGCACGGCAAGGCGGCGACCGTGTTCGCGCAGCTCATCACGAAGGGCGTGAACCACGGTGTGCACTGCTTCTACGTGCCCCTGCGTGACGACGAGGGGAACTTCCTCCCCGGCATCGGCGGAGAGGACGACGGCCTCAAGGGCGGTCTGAACGGCATCGACAACGGTCGGCTGCACTTCGACCAGGTCCGTGTGCCCCGCACGAACCTCCTCAACCGCTACGGCGACGTGGCTGCCGACGGCACGTACTCCAGCGACATCGCCAGCCCCGGCCGCCGCTTCTTCACGATGCTCGGCACGCTCGTCCAGGGTCGTGTCTCGCTCGATGGAGCCGCCGCGTGGGCCTCGGCCATCGGCCTGATCATCGCCGTCACCTACGGCAACCAACGCCGCCAGTTCGACTCGGGCAACGGCACCCCCGAGGTCACCCTGCTCGACTACGGCAAGCATCAGCGTCGGCTCCTGCCTCGTCTGGCGACGACCTACGCCGAGATCTTCGCGCACGACGAATTCCTGCAGAAGTTCGACGGCGTCTTCAGCGGCCGCCTCGACACGGATGCCGACCGCGAAGACCTCGAGACCCTCGCCGCAGCGCTCAAGCCCCTGTCGACCTGGCACGCCCTCGACACCCTGCAGGAGTCGCGCGAAGCGTGCGGCGGCCAGGGCTTCCTCTTCGAGAACCGTCTCGTGGGCCTGCGCGCCGACCTCGACATCTATGTCACCTTCGAGGGGGACAACAACATCCTGCTGCAGCTCGTCGGCAAGCGACTGCTCGCCGACTACGCCAAGCAGTTCAAGGGCAAGGATGCCAAGCAGCTCGCCGCCTTCGCGGTCGGACAGACCGCCGGGAAGCTCTTCCACGGCGCCGGAATGCGTCAGCTCGGTCAGGCCGTCAGCGATTTCGGCTCGACGGCGCGCTCCGTCGAGAAGGGCCTCCGAGCCGAGCAGCAGCATGAGCTGCTCGCCGGTCGCGTGCAGCAGATGATCGCCGACATCGCCGGGCGTCTGCGCCCGGCATCCAAGCTCTCCCGAGAAGACGCGGCGGCGTTGTTCAACGAGAATCAGGCGCAGCTGATCGAGGCCGCGCGTGCCCACGGCGAGCTGTTGCAGTGGGAGGCGTTCACCGACGCCATCAACCGCATCGACGATCGCGACACGCTCACGGTGCTGACCTGGCTGCGCGATCTGTTCGGTCTGCAGCTCATCGAGAAGCACCTCGCGTGGTACCTGATCAACGGACGCCTCTCGACACAGCGCGGTGCAGCAGTGTCGAGCTACATCGACCGCCTCTGCGCGCGGCTCCGCCCGCACGCGCAGGACCTGGTCGACGCGTTCGGATACGGGCCCGAGCACATCCGCGCCTCCATCGCGTCGGGTGTCGAAGACGATCGTCAGAACGAAGCCGCGGCGTACTACGCCGCTCAGAAGGCCGCGGGCACCGCTCCTACCCCGGAGAAGAAGCCCGCCCGGTGACGCGCGAGGCGGGCGGCGGAAGGAGGGGCGCCGCCGTCCGCTTCGCGTTCCGACGCGCGAGCAGCGATGTCGGAGCTCCGCTCTAGCCTGGGGGCATGAGCGACCTTTCGATCGATGATGACGGCACGGCTCGCTGCGCGTGGGCCGGTGCCGACGCCGAGTATCAGCGGTACCACGACGAAGAGTGGGGCACCGCCTTGCACGGGGACCGTCGGCTGTTCGAGAAGATGAGCCTCGAGGGCTTCCAGGCGGGTCTCGCCTGGATCACGATCCTGCGCAAGCGCCCGCGTTTCCGCGAGGTCTTCCTCGACTTCGAGCCCCGGGCGGTGGCCGGGTTCGGCATCGACGACGTCGAGCGCCTGATGCAGGATGCCGGCATCGTCCGCAACCGCGCCAAGATCGAGGCCGTGATCGGCAACGCCGCCCTGGTCGCCGAGATGGGCGAGGGCGAGCTCGACGCCCTGCTGTGGTCGTTCGCGCCGGTGGATCATGCACCGCCCGCGACCTTCGCCGAAGTCCCCGCCCTGACGCCGGAATCCACCGCGATGAGTAAAGAGCTGCGCCGTCGCGGTTTCCGGTTCGTCGGTCCCACCACGATGTACGCGCTCATGCAGTCCTCGGGCATGGTCGACGATCACGTCGCCGGGTGCTGGCGCGCGGCTGGCTCGTGACCCCTTCGACGGGGGCGGATGTGCGGTGGGCCGCCGCACACGGGTAGAGTGGGGTGCGGAGCCATTGGCTCCCAGCGTCGTCGAACGCACCGGCCCCTTCTTCTCGGGCCTTTGACCTTCACGGCGAACGGATGCGCCACCCGGTGCCTTCGCCCATTGCAGCCGCAGCTTCGCGGCATCCCGAACCGCCGTGCGCGCGTGCGCCGCGGCTGGAGTATTCATGACGTCCCAGACTTTCGCCGACCTCGGCGTGCCCGCCCCCCTCGTCGACGTTCTCGCCTCGCAGGGTAAGAACGACGCCTTCCCCATTCAGGCCGACACCCTGCCCGACACCCTCGCCGGGCGCGACGTGCTCGGCCGCGGCAAGACCGGCTCGGGCAAGACCCTCGCCTTCTCGCTCCCGCTCGTCGCGCGTCTCGCCGGCAAGAACGACCGTCGCCGCGGACGCAAGCCCCGCGCGCTCGTTCTCGCTCCCACCCGTGAGCTCGCCAACCAGATCGACGAGGTCATCAAGCCTCTCGCGGCCGCGTACGGCCTGGTCACCACCACCGTTTACGGCGGCGTGAACCAGAAGCGCCAGGTCGATGCGTTCCACGGCGGGGTCGACATCCTCGTCGCGTGCCCCGGCCGCCTCGAAGACCTGATCGGCCAGGGGTACGCGAGCCTCGACGACGTCGAGATCACCGTGCTCGACGAGGCCGACCACATGGCCGACCTCGGCTTCCTGCCCGGCGTCACCCGCCTGCTCGCCCGCACGCCCGCCGACGGGCAGCGCATGCTGTTCTCGGCGACGCTCGACAACGGCGTGGACAAGCTCGTCAAGCGCTTCCTGCGCAACGAGGTCCTCCACTCGGTCGACGAAGCGCACTCGCACGTCGCGGCCATGACCCACCACGTCTTCGCCCCGGCCGACGCCGACGCGAAGAAGGACCTCGTCCAGACGCTCGCCTCGGGCACCGCGCGTCGCATCCTCTTCATGCGCACCAAGCACCAGGCCAAGAAGCTCGCCAAGGCGCTCACCGCCGCCGGCATCCCTTCGGTCGATCTGCACGGCAACCTCTCGCAGCCGCAGCGTGACCGCAACCTCGCGGCCTTCGGTGACGGCCGCGCCAAGGTGCTCGTCGCGACCGATGTCGCCGCCCGCGGCGTGCACGTCGACGGCGTCGAGCTGGTCGTGCACGTCGATCCGCCCGTGGAGCACAAGGCGTACCTGCACCGCTCGGGCCGGACCGCCCGCGCCGGCACCGCCGGCGACGTCGTGACGATCATGCTGCCCGAGCAGCGTCGCGACACCCTCGACATCCTGCGCAAGGCCAAAATCTCCGCCACTCCCACCGCGGTGACACCGACCTCTCCCGAGGTCGTGGCCCTTGTCGGCGAGGTCGCCCCCTACGTCAAGCCCGAGCCGATCGTCGCGCAGCCGCAGGGCGGGGGACGCTCGCAGGGCGCCAACGCGCAGCGCAAGCGCGCCGAGCGCGCGCAGAGCGGCGATGCCGCGTCCGCCGGTGGCGGTCGTCGTCGCCGGGGCCGTGGCACCGGCGGTTCGTCGGCCGAAGCTCCCGCCGCAGCCGGTCACGCGCCTCAGGGCGGCCGGGGCCAGGGCCAGCGCTCCGGAGCTGGCCGCGGCCAGGGCGCCGGCGGCGGACAGCGTGCCGGCGCGGGCGCCTCGCGTTCGCAGGGCACGGGCCGCTCGGCATCCGGAACCCCGACGACCGGCATGGTCGTCGGAGCACGCAGCCCCCGCACGAATCGTCGCGCCCAGGGCTGATCACGTCACGAGGCCCCCGCAGATCCGTCTGCGGGGGCCTCGTCGTTTCTCTCCTCGTTCACGGGGTCCCGTCGGCGCACGCGGACGGGATCATCGACCCCGGTCCCGGTGCGGGCCGCGACGGCGGTACGGTCGTTCTCGCGGGTACTCCGGCCGACCTGGTCGCGGCGGGCTCGACGGTGACCGCCGAGCATCCTGTGCGGTACGTCGGGTCGTGACGTCATCGCCGGGACCTGCGAACGCTGTGAAGAAAGGAACCGCCCCAGATGACTCCCGGTGAACTCGTCGATCGCTATCTCGCCGCTCTGCAGAACGCCGACCTCGAGGCGGTGTTGGCGCTGTTCGCGCCGCAGGCCCGAGTGAACTCGCCGCTGTACGGGACGCTCGCACCCGAGAACTTCTACCCCGTCCTCTTCGCCGACACGCAATCGTCGAAGCTCACGCTGCGCAGCGTGATGAGAGATCTTTCGGGCGCGCCGATCCTCAGCTTCTGGTTCCGGTTCGACTGGGTGCTGGCCGACGGTTCCCCCGCGCCGTTCACGGTCGTCGATGTGGCTGAACTCGCCCCCGACGGACGCATCGAGACGCTGCACATCGTCTACGACACCGCCGAGGTGCGCCAGACGTTCGACGCGGGGCGCGTCAGCGATCCCTCCTGATCACCGCCCACCCCATCGGGCGGAGACGGCGGCCTCAGCCGCGCGGCGGAAGGGTCGCGTCGTGCAGGTGGCGATCGCCGTGAGAGAGGACTTTGACCATCACGCCGCGTCGACGAAGGTCCGCGACGGCACGCGTCTCGTCCTCGCGCGTCAGGCCGAGAGCGTGCACGCTCGCGACGACGAGAACGTCACCGCGCGTCAGCGTTCCGAAGAACCGGTCGAGTCTCTTCGACCATCCCTCGAGGGTCTCGGGCGCGGGGTGACGGAAGCCCTCGATCGGCACGCCGAAGCGGGTGAGATCGTCGCGCTGCTGCTTGACGGTCTCCATGTCGGGGCGCGAGACCACGAGGCCGACCAGCCGCGAACCGGCGGGGCGTGCACGCCACCAGTCGCGGTCGCTCTGCAGCTCGGTGAAGCACTTCGGGCACTCCGCCGCTGCGTGCGCGAGCGGCACGGGACTCGTCCCGGCGGCATCCGCGGATGACGGCATCGTCGGGATCGGATCGCTCATGGAAACCTCCGCGTCCATTCTGCCGCACGACCCTGCGAATCGGCCCGTCCCTGCCCCGAGACGCCATGTCCCGTTCTTGTCGCTGTATGTCCCGGATTGTGCGGCTCAGCGTGCCTCCAGGCGACACAAAGTGGGACACGGGTTCGGCCGAGCGTGTGGCACGTGGCCGCGGGCAGACGCACCGCGGGCCCGCCGCGACGCGCACGACGGGTCCGCAGGCGACCGCCTCAGTGAGCCGAGTAGCCGCCGTCCACGAGGTGGTAGCTGCCGGAGATGAACGAGGCGTCGTCGCTCAGGAGGAACAGCGTGAGCGCCGCCACCTCGGCGTCGGTGCCGAGACGGCCCGTGGCGTGCTCTCTCTCGAGGTGGGTCAACGCCTCGGGCGACAGGCTCGAGCGCACCAGCGGGGTGTCGATGAACCCCGGGCCGACGGCGTTCGTGCGGACGCCCTGGGCGGTGTACTCCAGCGCCGCGACCTTCGTCAGTCCCACGAGGGCGTGCTTGCTCGCGACGTAGGCTGCGTTCTGCGCGATGCCCACGGAACCCAGCACGGATGCCATGTTGACGATCGCCCCTCCTCCGGAAGCGACGATCGCGGGAAGCTGGAACTTCAAGCCGTAGAAGACACCGTCGAGGTCGACGGCGCGCACGCGGTCCCAGGCCTCGACGTCGTAGTCGCCGATGTTCTGGGGAGCGGCACCGATGCCGGCGTTGTTCACGGCGAGGTGCAGTCCGCCGTATGTCTTCTTGGCGAACTCGACGGCCGACTCGGAGTCCTGCCATTTCGCGGTGTTCTGCGCGAAGGCCGAGGCGGTCCCGCCCACGACGGTGATTTCCTGGGCGACGCGCTCCGCGGCATCCAGGTTGATGTCGGTGACGACCACCGACGCGCCTTCTGCGCCGAGCTGCCGCGCGATGGCGGCTCCGATTCCGCTCCCGCCACCGGTGACGAGGGCGACTTTCCGATCGAACCTGCTCATGGGTACTTCTCTCCCGCCGTCGAGTCACCACGGCTCTCGCGATGACCGCATGCGCGTGAATGGAAACCGTCAGGCGGGCCGCGGTATTCCGCCTCAGCCGTCGGCGCCATCGTCGATGCGTAGTTCGAGGCTCAGTTGGTCGGCGTCCAGCTCGGCGAGGGCGTGCCGGAGTGCCGCGGTGCTGAAGCGTCCGTCGCGGCTCAGGTCATCGAGTCGCGTGCGCATCGCCTCGATCGAGGCGAGTCGGAGCTCGAGCAGATCCCGCACTCGCGCGGTCGCGTCGTCGTCCTCGTTCGGAGGCTGCACGAGGCGTGCGCCCGCCCGCTCGATCAGGTCGGCGGGGAAGGGCTCGCCGTTCTGTCGGGCGAGCGCGCCCGACTGCACCGCCGAGATCGCGGCATCCCGGAGCTCCGCGCTCAGGGCGCGCTGCTCGTCTCGCGACGGCCCCTCGCCGCCCTCGCCGCTGAGACCCACGGTCCGGACCACCGCCGATAGCGTCAGCCCCTGCGCGACGAGGCTGAACAGCGCCACGAGGAAGGCGACGAAGATCAGTAGGGGGCGCTGGATGTTCGGGTCCTCGGGGAGAGTCTGCGCCGCGGCCAGAGTGACCACGCCCCTCATACCCGCCCACACGATCACCGTGCCGTGGCGCGCGGTCAACGGGGAGTCGCGGTAGTAGTCGAGATCCGCCATCGTACGTGCGATGCGCGAGCGCATCCATCCGATGCGGCGCTCGGTCCGTGCGGGGTCGGCGCCGCGCTCGCCGAACTGCTCCGGTGCCTCGCGGTAGGCCTCTTCGAAGCGGTCGAGGCGCTGCTGCGCCCCCTCGATCCGATCCTGGTGCCGGGGGTGACGGCGGCTGCGCCGGGCCTGGAGCCCGATCAGGCCCGTCACGTAGAGTGCGCGCACGAGCAGCACGATCCCCAGGGCCGACAGCGCCAGCCAGGTGCCGTGCCAGAGGCCCTCGTGCTCTCTGAGGTTGGCGACGACGATGTCCTTCAGCTCGAGACCGAAGACGAGGAAGACGCCGCCTTCGAGGATCAACTCGACCGTGCGCCAGTTCAGGCGATCGCTGATGCGCTGCTCGGGCGTGAACCGCCGCGCGGCTCCCTGGCCCGTGACGATGCCCGCGACCACCGCCGCGACCAGGCCCGACCCGCCCAGGTGCTCGGTCGGCAGATAGGCCAGGAACGGGATCGTGAAGCTCAGCGCGGTGTTCGCGGCGGAGTTCGACACGCGTTCGCGCACGCGCAGGTTCACCCACCCGATCGCCGCGCCGAGCACGAGCGCGATGACGACGGCCCAGGCGAAGTCGGCGAGGGCGTCGCCGAACGCGAAACCGGATGCCACGGCCGCCACGGCCGTGCGCAGCAGGACGAGCGCGGTGGCGTCGTTCAGCAGGCTCTCGCCCTCGAGCATCGTCACCACGCGCGGCGAGATGCCCAGGCGCTTGGCGATCGAGGTGGCCACGGCATCCGTGGGACTGAGGATGGCCCCCAGGGCGATGGACAGGGCGAGACCGAGACCGGGGATGACGGCCCAGAAGAAGAGTCCGAGAACGAGCGAGCTGAACACGACGAGCACCACCGAGAGTCCGGCGATGGGGGCGAAATCGCGGCGGAACTCGATGGCGGGCAGCTGCACCGCCGCCGAGTAGAGCAGGGGCGGGAGCACCCCGACCAGGATGACCTCCGGGTTCACCGAGAAGGGCGCGACGAACGGCAGCAGGCTCACTCCCGCGCCGATCGCGAGAAGGACGAGGGGGCCCGCGACGTTGAAGCGCGGCCCGATCACCGTGGCGAGAGCGACGACCACCACCCCGGAGAGGACGAGGAGGAGGGGATCGATCATCCTTCGAGGCTAGCCCTCCGTGCGCCGCGGTCCCGATCGATGAGACAGCACCCCGCTGAACCTCAGCTCTCGGCGCGCACCGCCTCGGCCACGGCTCGCATGCCGGTCAGGGTTTCGGAGAAGCTCGTCGACAGCGGCGAGAGACCGATGCGCAGCCCGTGCGGATCGCGGTAGTCGGGAATGACGTCGCCCTTCCACAGGCGAGCCGTCACGGCCCGCATCGCCGGGTGCGAGAGCGTCACGTGCCCCCCGCGTTCGGCCGCGTCGCGCGGCGACGCGAGGCGCACGCCGAGCGGACTCAGGATGCCGTCGGCCACCCGCACCGCGAACTCGGTGAGTGCGACCGATTTCGCGCGCACGGCGCCGATACCGGCGTCGTCGAGGAGATCGAGAGTGTCCTGCATGGCGATCATGGCGAGCACCGGCGGTGTGCCGGAGAGGAAGCGCCGCATGCCCTCGGCCGGCCGGTACTGCGGGCCCATCGAGAAGACGTCGGCGGCGCCCATCCACCCCTGCACCGGCTGGGTGAGTGCGGCGTGGTGACGCGCGGCGACGTACGCGAAGGCGGGGGACCCGGGCCCGCCGTTGAGGTACTTGTACGTGCAGCCGACGGCGAGATCGGCGCCCCACGCGTCGAGCTCGACCGGAACCGAACCCGCCGAGTGGCAGAGGTCCCAGAGCACGAGCGCGCCGGCGCGGTGCGCGACGGCGGTGAGCTCGGCACCGTCGGCGAGGAAGCCCGAGCGGTACGAGACGTGGCTCAGCAGCACCACTGCGGTGCGGGGACCGACGGCGGCGCGGAGCAGGTCGGCATCCACTCCCCGTGTCGTATCGACGTCGATCCAGACCACGCGCGCTCCGCGCTCGGCGGCGATCCCTTCGACGAGGTAGCGATCGGTGGGGAAGTCGTCGCGTCCGACGACGATCTCGACACGCTCCGGGTCACGGGCCGTCTGCGCGTCGAGGGCCGCGCGCAGCATCTTGTACAAGAGCACGGTGGTCGAGTCGCCGATGACCGTCTGACCGGATGCCGCGCCCAGCGCCAGTGCCCCGATCCGATCGCCGATGACGAACGGCAGCTCCATCCACGCTTCATCCCACCCGCGGATGAGGCGGCCGCCCCACTCCTCCGTAACGAAGCGCGCGAGGCGCTCGGCGGTGGCGCGCGGCGGTCGGCCCAGCGAGTTGCCGTCGAAGTAGATCAGCGAGCTGTCGCTGCCGACGAACGCGTCGCGGTGAGGTGCCAGGGCGTCGGCCGCGTCGAGCTGCTGCGCCTCGGCCTCGAACGAGTGGTGGGGGAGTTCGAGTCGGTCCACGGAGCCGAAGTCGGGGGAGGGGTCAGTCGACACGGGTCAGCTCCTCGGTCGGGACGACGATCGCGTGGCTCAGCCACGTCGCGACCTCGTCGTCGTCGGTGGGGGTGTCGCCGGCGACGAAGGTCGATACGGCGTCGAGGGGGGTCGTGCGGGGCCAGGGGTCGGTGAGCGCGGCCACGAGGGCGTCGCCGCGCACGCCTGCCTCAATCAGCGCGAGGAGCTCTCGTCGATTCACCCCGAGGGGGAGGGAGCCGTTGCCCAGATCGGTCCCGTAGAGCACGCGCCCACCCCGCGCGGCGAACGCGCGGAGGTTGGCGATCGCCCGCTCGCGGTCGGCGCCGCGGTGGATGTCGAGCGTTGAGATCCAGGCCTGTCCCGCAGCGACGGCTCGAGCCAGCGTTCGCCGCGAGACGGGAGCGTCGAACGGCGTGTGCGCGAGCACCGAGACGCCGGCCGCGATCGCGCGGTCCACCTGACCCGGTCCCTGCGCGTGCGCGACGACGGGAAGACCCCGCTCGGTGGCCGAGGCGACCACGGCCGCGAGAGCCTCGTCGGTGAGCACGGGCCCGGCGTCGGCATGGAGCGCGACCTTGATGACCTTGGCTCCGGCATCCGCCTGCTCGTCGACGGCTGTCCGGGCTCCGTCGTGGACCCCCGGATGCCGTGAGGCGTCGGTCACGAACCGCACGACGGACCGTGGCGCCCAGGAGCGGCCGTCGGGATACCCGCCGGGGACGGTGAGGAAGGCGCCGGCGAACGCGATGCGGGGGAGGCCCTCGGGCCGGCGAGCGAGAGCGGCGGGATCGCCGCCGAGGTCGACGACGGCGGCGATCCCTCGCCGAGCAAGAGACCCGGAGTCGATCAGATGCAGGTGCACGTGGTGATCGACGAACGCGGGCAACGCGCTCCCCGCCTCGGCGGTGAGCGCGCGGCGCACGGGCCACGCGGCGGAGAGAGTCACGCCGACGCGATCAGATCAACGACAGCTCGCGGAGTTTGCTCTCGACGTCGGCGTTCGACGGCTCGACGTGGTGGCTGGAGTCGGGGTAGACGACCACGGGAATGCTGGTGCGTCCCGAGATCTCCTTCGCGACGTCGGCGGCAGAGGGGTCGGCCACGAGGTCGATGTACTCGTAGTCGATGCCGAGCTCGTCGAGCTGCTTCTTGGTGCGGATGCAATCGCGGCACCAGTCGGCGCCGAACATACGGATGGGTGCGTCGGAGGACATGCGTCCAGCGTACGCCGCGGGGCGGTGAGCGGCGCCGCGAGTCAGGCCGTGACTTCGTCTTCGAGGGGCTCGATGGCGCGCACGGCCTTGCCGACGCGGCTCTTCTTGGGTGCGTAGACCACCAGCGCGTGGAAGACGAAGCGCACCACGAAGGCGGCAATCAGCGTGAGCGCCGCGGCGATGACGCTGGGCATGTGCGCCTGGCTGACAAGGACCCAGATCACCGGGATGCGGATGATCGCCTCGACGCCGTTGAAGGTGAACGACTTGATGAAGCGGTGCCGCATGAGCCCCGACTCCGCGCGCATGTCGGCGAACACGAGGTACTCGAGCGCGATGAAGTTCGCGACGATCGTCACGATGCTGGCGATCACGGCGGCGATCAGGTACTGCACGCCGAACGCCTGCAGGGCCCACATGATCGCGAGGTTGGCCAGGGCGCCGAGGCCGCCGACGACGGCGAACGCCGACATGCGGCCGAAACGCAGCATGGTGAGCTGCACGAGGAAGCGCATGCCCTGACTGAACGAGGCCTTCGACTCACCGGCGAAGCGGGGCGCGAACGAGAAGGGGACCTCGACGACGCGCATCTGCTTGCGGGCCAGGATCTCGAGCAGGATCTTGAAACCGCGCGGCTGCAGCGTCTCGATCTCGAGTGTGCGGCGGTCGACGAGGAAGAAGCCCGTCATCGGATCGGTGCAGTTGTTGAGCTTGCGCGGGAACATCGCCTTGGTCAGCAGCGTCGACGCGCGCGATACCGCGGTGCGCACCGCGTTGGCGAGCCCGTCGGAGGTGCCCCCGGCGACGTACCGCGAGGCGACGACGACATCGGCGTCGCCCACCTCGGCGCGCGCGAGCATGTCGGCGATGACCTCGGGCGGGTGCTGCAGGTCGCCGTCCATGACGACGCAGAAATCGGACTCCGCCGCGCGGATACCCTCGACCACCGCGCCGCCGAGGCCGCCCACGGGGTTGTCACGGTGGATCAGGCGGACGGGGATGTCGGATGCTGCCGCGACCGCTCGGATGACGTCGGGGGTGTCGTCGGTCGAGTCGTCGACGAAGATGACCTCGATGGTGCGACCGAGCAGCGCGTGGGTCGTTCGTCGGACGAGCTCGGCGACGTTCGGACCTTCGTTGAAGGTCGGAACGATGACGGAAAGGTCCATAGATGCTCGCGTTTTCTCGGTGAGACAGAAGTGAACAGCGCAGACCGGCCGACGCGTGCCCAGTCTGAAAGTCTGGCGTACTTACCTGGGAGATCACGGATGCCTCCCTCGGTGCGCCCTAGGAAAGCGCCCGTGACGGGGACATTTCCGATGGCGCTCTCCGTCATCCGAGGGTCAACCGATCTCTTTTACGAGATCGTCGACCGTCATTCCGTAATTCATTCGGATGACAGGCAGTGCGAGTTTATCGGTACCGATGCGCACGTACCCGTGCTCGATGGTGCGACCGAGTTCGAAACCAGCGCGACGCAGCCCTTCCTTCGTCGTGTCGTTGTAGTGGCCGAAGGGGTAGGCCACGACTTCCTTCGCGCCGAGGACCTGCGCCGACCGATTCAGGTCGGCGGCGATCGTGTCGGCGTCGTCGTTGACCATCCGCCCCTTGCCGTTGGCGCCGGCGCGGTGCATGTCGTGGGTGTGCGAGCGCTGGAGCACGAAGGGATTGGGCGGGCCCTCGGAGCGCGCCGAAGTGATCACGAACGAGGTGGTGAGCAGCTTCCGGTCGTTGACGATGGGGGCGGCCATCTCGAGCCACGTGCTGTCGGCGTCGTCGTCGGTGATGATCACCGAGTGCTTCGGCAGGTAGAGCTTCCCGTCGATGAAGGCGCTCAGCTCGTCCCACGTCGGCAGGTAGAACCTCGACTGCTGGATGTGCGCCATCTGCGCGTCGAAGTCGCCGATGTAGGCGTAGTTCAGCCGCAACCAGTTGTCTTCGCCCTTCGGGTTCCGCGTGAACTGGTGGTACATGAGGATCGGGATTCCGGCGGCCTCGGCCGTGTTGGCTTCGGGAGTCGTCCACCCCGCGTGGAGCGTCCGCTGCCGATCGGTGCATGTCACGAGGTCGGCGCCGTTCAGCCGTGCCGTCTGCGTCATCGCGGCGGCGTCGGCCGCCGCGTCGTACCACCCCGCGAAGACGCGCCCCTCGGCGCGGGGGATCGGGAGGTTCTGGTAGCGCACGCCCTGCGTCTGCAGCTGCGGGTCGAGCGCGACCCCGTCTCCCGCGAACGACACCGCGCACGACTGCGGATCGGTCGAGGTGGCCAGCAGGGCCTCGGCGGGGGTGAGGGGGGTGGGCGTCGGCGTCGGGGTCTCCGAAGGTGTCGCGCTCGCGACGGCCTCGTCGGTGACGGGGGGCGCTTCGGGGCCGAGGGTCAGGGCGACGGCGCAGACGCCGGCTCCGACCAGGGCGACGGCGATGACCGCGCTGATCACGCGCTTTCGACGAAGGCGGCGGGAGGCACGGCGACGGTGCTCGGCTCGGGTGGTGTTCATGGTGCCTCGGGCTCGGACGGGTGAGTCGGCGCGATCCTATCGACGCGGACGGTCGCCTCCGTGAACGACGGTGCTTTCCGGCGCGGCGCTCGCGGGATGATGAAGGCATGATTCGCATCGGCATCGTCGGGACCAGTTCCATCTCCGAGCGCTTCGCGGAGGCGGTCGCCGCGGTCGAGGGTGTCGAGGTCTCGCGGGTGGCCTCTCGCGACGAAGCGCGCGCGAGAGCCTTCGCCGACACGATCGGGGCGCCCCGAACCGCCGTCGGCCTCACGGCTCTCCTCGCAGCCCCCGATGTCGATGCCGTCTACCTGGCCAGTCCCAACGCGCTGCACGCGGAGCAGGTGCGAGAAGCGGTGGATGCCGGCATCCCGGTGCTCGTGGAAAAGCCCGCCGTTCTGTCGGCGGGGGAGTGGGAGGTCGCGGTGTCGCACGCTCGCGAGCGCGGCGTCGTTCTGCTCGAAGCGATGCGCTCGGGGTACGACCCGGGACTGCGCGCGGTTCGCCGGCTGCTGCCGCGCCTGGGAACGCTCCGCCGCGTCTCGTTCCGGTACGAGAAGCGGTCGGCGCGCTACGACCACGTGCTCGCGGGAGAGCAGACGAACATCTTCGATCCCGCCCTGGGCGGAAGCGCGCTCCGCGACCTCGGGGTGTATCCACTGCACGCTCTGGTGCGGCTCTTCGGCGCCCCGCGCTCGATCGACGGCGTCCGGGTCGGAATCGCCTCGGGAACGGACGGGCTCGGGAGCGCGCTCGCCGCCTACGACGGTTTCGTCGCCGACATCGCGTGGTCGAAGATCACCGACACCGCCCTGCCGAGCGAGATCCAGGGGGAGGAGGCGTCGCTGTCCATCGACGCGATCGACGCGCCCCGACGCTTGACCCTGACCCCGCGCGAGGGCGATGTCGAGCGGATCGAGGTCGAGGCGTCGGCCACCCCGATGGTGGGCGAGGTCGAACGGTTCCGTGACGCCGTGGCCGGGGCCGACATCTCGGACGATCAGCGTCTCACCGGCCTCACCCTGCGGCTGGTCGACGAGATCCTGGGGTCTGCGTCGGTGTGACCATTCACCCGCCGTTTCCACGGCGGGGTCAGGATGAGCGAATGCGACGATCCGGCCGAGTGAGCGAGGTGTTCCTCGCGTTCCTGCGCCTCGGCGTCACCTCGTTCGGTGGGCCGGTCGCACACCTCGGCTACTTCCGCGACGACCTCGTCGTGCGGCGGAAGTGGATGGACGACCGCGCCTACGCCGACCTGGTCGCGCTCTGCCAGTTCCTCCCCGGCCCCGCGTCGAGCCAGGTGGGGTTCGCGATGGGCCTTCATCGCGCCGGGGCTCTCGGAGCGCTGGCCGCTTTCGTCGCCTTCACCCTGCCCTCGGCCGTCCTTCTCGTCGCGTTCGCCGGGGGAGCGGCGCTGCTCGGCGGACCGGTCGCCGGGGGCATGATCGCGGGGCTGCAGATCGTGGCGGTGGCGATCGTCGCGCAGGCGGTGTGGGGCATGGCGCACACCCTCACCCCCGATGCGCCGCGTGCGGGCATCGCGGTCGCGGGTCTCGCCCTCGCGCTGCTGCTTCCCGGAGCGCCGGGGCAGCTCGGTGCCCTCGCCCTCGGTCTGCTGTCCGGGCTCGTCCTGCTGCGCGGCGCGCCCGCGGCGTCCTCGCCCGCGCTGCCGTCTTTCGGCATTCCCCGGGCTGTCGCCGTGACGTGCCTCGTCCTGTTCGCGGTCGGGCTGCTGGGGCTCCCGCTCCTCGCTGCGGCCACGGGGTCGGACACGGCCGGGCTCGTCGATGCCTTCTTCCGCTCCGGCGCCCTCGTCTTCGGGGGTGGTCACGTCGTGCTCCCGCTGCTGCAGGCCGGGGTCGTCGACACCGGCTGGGTGTCAGCCCCGGCGTTCCTCGCCGGCTACGGCGCAGCGCAAGCGGTGCCCGGCCCGCTCTTCACCTTCTCGGCTTATCTGGGTGCGGTGTCGTCCGTGGGCCCCGGCGGCCTCACCGGTGCGGCGATCGCCCTCTTCGCGATCTTCCTGCCCGGCTTCCTCGTGCTCGTCGGCGTGCTGCCTTTCTGGGATGCGGTGCGCGACCGGCCCCGCGTGCGAGCGGCGATGCGCGGCGCGGGGGCGGCGGTCGTCGGCATCCTGGGGGCTGCTCTCTACACGCCCGTCTTCACGACGGCGGTGACCGGCCCCGGGCCCGTGGTGCTCGCGGTGGTCGGTTTCGTCCTGCTCACGGCGTTCCGTGTTCCCGCGTGGGCGGTGGTGCTCGTCGGCGCGGCCGGAGGTGTGGCGCTCGCCGTCACCTGAGCGGCCGCCGAGAGCCGGTCCCGTCCGGGATGACACCGCGTCCCACGGATGCCAGGATGAGCCCACGGCACCGTCGCCGCGGCAGTTTTCGAGGGAGAGAACCGTGTTCCAGAGCCCGTACCCGAGCATCGAGATCCCCGACCAGAGCATCTACGACTATCTTTTCGGTTCCCTCGCGGAGTCCGACCTCGATCGCGTCGCGCTCATCGACCCCGCCACCGGGGCCGAGACCTTGTACCGCGCCCTGCGCGCGCAGGTCGACGCCTTCGCCGGAGCCCTGGCCGCACGGGGCGCCGACACCGAGACGGTGGTCGCGATGCTCTGCCCCAACGTTCCCGCCTTCGCGACCGTGTTCCACGGCATCCTGCGTGCGGGATCGATCATCACCACGATCAACTCCCTCTACACGGCGAACGAGATCGAGAAGCAGCTGACGGATGCCGCGGCCACCTGGCTCGTGACCGTGTCGCCGCTGCTGCCGCAGGCCCATCAGGCCGCGCGAGCCGTCGGCATCCCGGACGACCGGGTGATCGTCCTCGACGGCGCCGAGGGCCACCCCGACCTTCGCTCGCTGCTCGGCGAGGGGCGCACCCCGCCCGAGGTGGACTTCGACCCCGCGACCCACATCGCCGTGCTGCCGTACTCGTCGGGGACGACCGGCGTGCCCAAGGGCGTCATGCTCTCGCACCGCAACCTCGTCGCCAACGTGCACCAGTGCCGGCCGGTCATCGAGATCGGCCGCGACGACCGGGTGCTCGCCGTGCTGCCGTTCTTCCACATCTACGGCATGACGGTGCTGCTGAACCTGGCGCTTCGTCAACGCGCGACGCTCGTCACGATGCCGCGGTTCGATCTCGTGGAATTCCTCCGCACCGTGCAGGACCACCGCTGCACCTTCCTCTTCATCGCCCCGCCCATCGCCGTCGCCCTCGCGAAGCATCCGGCAGTCGACCAGTTCGACCTCTCCCGCGTCCACAGCGTGTTCTCGGGGGCGGCCCCTCTCGACGGCGAGACGGCTGAGACCGCCGGTCGACGGATCGGCGCCCGCTTCTACCAGGGCTACGGCATGAGCGAGTTGAGCCCCGTCTCGCACGCGATCCCCGCGGGCTCCGACATGCCCGTCAGCTCGGTGGGGGTGCTCATCCCGGGCTGCGACGCGCGGCTCGTCGATCCCGAGACCGGCGCCGACCTCGACGAGCACGGCGACGACGGCTTCACCGCCCCCGGGGAGATCTGGGTGCGCGGGCCCAACGTGATGCTCGGGTATCTGAACCGCCCCGACGCGACCGCCGAGACCCTCGACGACGAGGGGTTCCTGCACACCGGCGACATCGGCGTGCACCACGTCGACGGCTACTTCACCATCGTCGACCGCTTGAAAGAGCTCATCAAGTACCACGGCTACCAGATCGCGCCCGCAGAGCTCGAGGCGCTGCTGCTCTCGCACCCGAAGATCCAGGATGCCGCGGTCATCGGCGTGCGCGGCGACGACGGCGAGGAGATCCCCAAGGCGTTCGTCGTGGCGGCTCCCGACTCGGGCCTGGGCGCTGACGACGTGATGGCTTTCGTGGCGGGAGAGGTCGCGCCGCACAAGAAGGTGCGCCGCGTCGAGTTCATCGACGTGATCCCCAAGTCGACGTCGGGCAAGATCCTGCGCAAAGACCTGCGTGCACGCGAAGCCGCCTGAGCCGGCGGGCCGCGCGGGTACGAAAGAAGGGCGGGGCGTCTTCAGACGACCCGCCCTTCTTCGCTGCTCCCTTACGGGGCGATAAGCGCTCCGGTCTGAGCGGCGGCCTCTTCGGCGCGCTTGTCTTCCTCGTCCTTCCCGCGGCGCTCGTCGGCGGCCTCCTGAAGGGCCGACTTCGCCCGCAGCGGCGGGGTGCGGAAGAACAGCGACAGCACGAAGGCCAGCAGCACGACGCCCATCGCGGTCCAGTAGACCGTCGTCGCCGAGGAGTTGAAGCCGACGAGGAACGGCTTGGTCAGGCGCGCGTCGGCACCGACCAGGAACGAGGTGTCGTCGAGCGTCGAGCCGCCGACCGACGTGTTCTCATCGCCGGCGGCGAACTGATCCTCGATCGTCGTGGCCGCCGTGTCCACGAAGGCCGCGCGCTGCGTGGCATCCGAGAAGTCCAGGGTGACCGTGCCGTCCGCGCTGACGCGCGCGACCGGCACCTGCTGCTGGATCTGCGTCGTCGCGGCGGCGACGGCCTGAGCGACGGCGGCCTGGGTGGCGGCAGCCTGCGCCGACGCCGGGATGCGGCCGGCGGCGACCTGCTGCGCGACGGCCTGGGTCGCGGCATCCTGAGCCTGCTGCACACCCGCCTGCAGCTGCGACGTCGTACCGTCGACGATCTTCGACACGATCGGGGTGTAGATGCTCGACATGATCTTCTCGTTCGCCGGAGCCGAGGCGACCGTCGGGTCGAGAGCGGCGTCGAGGGCGTCGGTGAGCGTGGCGCGGTCGGCGAACGAGCCGGTGATGTTCGACGGCATGAGCGTGAACAGCAGCGACAGCAGCACGGCGGTGCCGAGCGTTCCACCGATCTGACGGAAGAACGTCGAGCCGCTCGTCGCCACACCCATGTCGCGCAGACCCACCGAGTTCTGGCTGGCGATCGTGAGCGTCTGCATGAGCTGCCCGAGGCCGAGGCCGATGACGAGCATCGCGATCGCGACGTGCCAGTACGGGCTGTCGTACTTCAAGAAGGTCAGCAGGAAGAAGCCCACCGACATCAGCGCCGTGCCCAGGATCGGGAACATGCGGTAGCGGCCGGTGCGCGCGATGATCTGGCCGCTCGCGATCGAGGCGATCATGAGACCGAGGATCATCGGCAGCATCTCGAACCCGCTCTGCGTGGGCGAGGAGCCGAGCACGAGCTGCAGGTACAACGGCAGCGTCAGCATCGCGCCGAACATGCCGAAGCCCACGAGCACACCGATGATCGTGGCCATCGAGAAGGTCGGCGAGCGGAAGAGCTTGAGCGGGATGAGCGCGTCGTCCTTCATCAGGGTCTCGGCGATGACGAAGGCCAGGATGCCGAGAGCACCGACGACGTAGCAGGCGATCGCAATCGGCGAGCCCCAGCCCCATTCGCGGCCCTGTTCGGCCACGAGCAGGAGCGGGACGAGGGCGACGATGACGGTCGTGGCGCCCCACCAGTCGATGCGCACCGAGTGACGCGGCTGCTTCGGGATATGCAGGAACCGCCAGACGATCGCCAACGCGACGATGCCGATCGGCACGTTGATGAGGAACACCCAGCGCCATCCGGTGATGAACAGGATCTGACTCGCGCCCGCGAACAGTCCGCCGACGAGGGGGCCGATGACACTGGAGATGCCGAAGACGGCGAGGAAGTAGCCCTGGTACTTCGCGCGTTCGCGCGGGGCGAGGATGTCGCCCATGATCGCGAGCGGCATCGACATCAGGCCGCCGGCGCCGAGGCCCTGGATGGCACGGAAGGCCGCGAGCTCGACCATCGAGGTCGAGAAGCTCGCGAGCACCGAACCGATGATGAAGATCAGGATCGCGATGAGGAAGAGGGGTCGCCGACCGAAGATGTCGGAGAGCTTGCCGTAGATGGGCGTCGAGATCGTCGACACGATCAGATAGGCCGTGGTGACCCACGCCTGCAGGCTCAGGCCCTGCAGGTCGTCGCCGATCGTGCGGATCGAGGTGCCGACGACGGTCTGGTCGAGGGCGGAAAGGAACATGCCGGCCATGAGGCCGAAGATCACGAACATGATCATGCGGTGCGTCATGACCGTGTCGGTCGCTGCCGTATGGGCGCGTCTGGTTCGAGTGATGTCTGACATCGGAGGCCTCTTCAGGAGAAGGCCTGGCGGACGGCTCGGGGTGGCTCAGTCGGGCGCCAGGTGTTTGCTAAAAGTCAACTAATAGTAGCGTTGTCCGACGATGACCGAAACCACTCATGACTGTGTGAACCCTATGCGGCCGTCCATCGCCGGGGCGAGCGGTGTCGTCGCGAGAACGGGGGAGCTGCAGGAACAGGGCGTTGTCGCACGCAACGGCCTAGCCTCGGCACGCCGCCAGTTTTCGGCGCAGCACGCGACGCTGGCCCGCGAGGCGGCGGAGCGCCGCGCTAGGGGGGGGCCGGCGCAGAGCGGCATCCGGGAACGAAAAAGTCCCCCATGAGTAGAAGCCTCATGAGGGACCGTGGCTCCGACGGGCGTCGATCCCGTGACCTCACGATTTTCAGTCGTGCGCTCTACCAACTGAGCTACAGAGCCGAGCGACATGTCTGCCGCTTCCTAGACGAAAGGCCTCCTCGAAAGAAGGCCCGTCGCTATGGAGCGACCCTGACGGGACTTGAACCCGCGACCTCCGCCGTGACAGGGCGGCACGCTAACCAACTGCGCTACAGGGCCATGCATTTTCAATTGTACTTCACCGGAGAGTGACCCCAACGGGATTCGAACCCGTGCTACCGCCGTGAAAGGGCGGCGTCCTAGGCCGCTAAACGATGGGGCCGAATGAGCCTGAAACCTTGCAGTTTCATCCTCGCTTGCCGACGACCGAGCCTACTTCACAACCGTCGAGATTGCCAATTCGGGGCGTGGCGTCCCGCGCCCGCGCGTGTCGACGGCGCAAACTAGGCCGCGACAGCGGGAACTCGCTCTGTTGTACGTGTGACTCGTGTTGCTACTGTTAGCCGAGTTGCGACCCGGTGAGATGAGGTAGCCCGTGACGCTCGTACCCCCTGATCAGACCGACGACTGCGGCTGCGCCCCCACGGCCAGCGAGCAGCGGCGTTTGTGGCCCACCTTCGATAGGCGCAGCGCCCTGAAGTACGGCGCCCTCGGTGCCGTCGCTCTGGGAGCCTTCGGCGCGGCGACGGCCGGCTTCAGTTCCCCCGCCGTGGCCGCCGACTATCCCTCGTGGGACGACGTGCAGGCCGCCAAGGCGAACGAGGCCGCGAAGGCCGGCGAGATCTCGCGCATCCAGGGGCTGATCCAGGGACTGCAGTCCGAGGTCGCCCGCACGCAGGCCGAGGTGCAGGCGCGCTCCGACGAGTACTACGCCGCGCAGCAGGCCTACCAGGACGCCGACTACCGCGCCCAGCTCATCCAGCAGCAGGCCGACGCCGAAGCCGCGAAGGCGACGGACGCCGCCAGCAAGGCCGGCAAGGTCGCCGCCCAGCTGTACCGCTCGGGCGGTGACGACACCTCGCTCAACCTCTTCTTCTCCGGCTCCGCGGCATCCGCCGACGATCTGCTGGCCAAGCTCGGCACGATGGACAAGCTCCTCGAGCGCAACAAGTCGGTGTACTCCGCCGCGGTGGCCGCTCGCGACAGCGCGAAGAACCTCAGCAATCAGGCCAACGACGCGCGCGCCGAGCGTGATCGCCTGCAGAAGATCGCCGAAGACAAGATGGCCGCGGCGCAGCAGGCGGCCCAAGCCGCTCAGGAAGCCCTCGCCGCTCAGCAGGCCAATCAGGCCGTTCTCGAGGCGCAGCTCGCGGCTCTTCAGGACACCACGGCCAAGACGGTGGCCGACTACCAGGCCGGTGTAGAGGCCGAGCGCAAGGCGCGAGAAGAGCGCGAGCGCAAGGCCCGTGAAGAGGCCGCAGCTCGAGACGCCGCCGAGCGTGCCCGACGCGAGCAGGAAGCCGCCAACAACAACAACAGCGGTGGTGGCGGTGGCGGTGGCGGCGGTAACAGCGGCGGCGGTGGAGGCGGCGGCGGCGGCGGCGGCGTCGGCGGATCCGGCTGGGCTCGACCCTCGTCGGCCTACACCTCGTCGGGGTACGGCCCCCGCTCGGGGCAGTGCAACTCGAGCTACTGCGCGAGCACCTGGCACCTCGGCCTCGACTTCGGCGCCAGCTGCTGGTCGCCCATCTACGCGGCAGCGGCCGGTCGCGTCACCTACGCCGGCGTCAACGGCGGTTTCGGCAACTACATCCGCATCGCTCACGACGACGGCTCGGGCACCGGGTACGGCCACATCGTCAACGGCGGCATCTACGTCTCGTACGGTCAGCGCGTCGAGGCCGGTCAGCAGATCGCCGCGACGGGTCAGACCGGCAACTCCTTCGGCTGCCACCTGCACTTCGAGGTCTACCCGCCGTGGGGCGGGACCACCGACCCCGCGCCCTGGCTGCGCTGGCGCGGCGTCGACGTCTGATCAGGCGCACGAGAAAACCCCCGGTCCGAGGACCGGGGGTTTTCTCGTGGGGGCAGCTGATCAGAGCGTGTTGGGAGCCTCGCCCGAGCCCTGCGTCTTGGTCTGCGCGTCGTGCTCGTCGAAGCGCGTGAAGGCCTCGGCCACGAGGCGCTCGGCTTCGGCGGCATCCGCCCACTCGTCGACCTTGACCCACTTGTTGGGCTCGAGGTCCTTGTAGTGCTCGAAGAAGTGCGAGATCTCCTTCTTGGTCCACTCGTCGATGTCGGCGACGTCCTGGATGTGGTCCCAACGCGGGTCCTTCGCGAGGACGGCCACGACCTTGTCGTCGCCGCCGGCCTCGTCGCTCATCTTGAGCACGCCGACGGGGCGCACCTTGGCGAGGATGCCGGGGTGGAGGTCGCGGTCGAGCAGCACGAGCACGTCGAGCGGGTCGCCGTCTTCGCCGAGGGTGTTCTCGAAGAAACCGTAGTTGGCGGGGTAGCCGAACACCGTGTAGAGGATGCGGTCGAGGTAGACGCGGCCAGTGCCGTGGTCGACTTCGTACTTCACGCGGCTGCCGCGGGGGATCTCGATGACGGCGTCGTACGCGCCCATACTCGTGCTCCTTAGATCTGTGGATTTCCGCGGCCCAGCCTAGCCGGGAGCGACCACGGTGCCGCGTCGGGTCGCCGCTACCGTGGAGGCATGGATCACCGCCCGGGACTCGACCCGTCCGTCGCCGAGGTGCGCAGGGCGGTGCGTGCCGCCTTGGAGCGTGCCGACGGCCCCGTCGCGGTGGCGCTCTCCGGTGGTCCGGACTCCCTGGCCCTCGCGGCGGCGACCGCCTTCGAAGCCGCGCGTGCCGGCATCCGGGCCGAGGCCGTCGTGATCGATCACGGGCTGCAGGAGGGATCGGATGCCGTGGCGGCGGCCGCCGCCGAGAAGGCGCGTGCTCTCGGTCTCGGCGCCCGCGTCGTCCGCGTCGAGGTCGGTTCGACCGACGGCCCCGAGGCGGCGGCTCGAGCAGCACGGTATGCGGGTCTCGCGGCGGCGGCCGTCGAGATCGGGGCCGACGTCGTCCTGCTCGGACATACGCTCGACGACCAGGCCGAGACCGTCCTGCTCGGTCTCGCGCGCGGTTCCGGAGGGCTCAGCCTCGCGGGCATGCCCGCCGAGAGACGGGATGCCACGGGCCCGATCTGGGCGCGCCCCCTGCTCGCCGTGCGCCGGCACACCACCGTCGCGGCCTGCGCCGCGCAGGGTCTTGACCCGTGGACCGACCCGCACAATGCCGACCCCGCGTACTCGCGCGTGCGCGTGCGCAACAGGGTGATGCCGGTGCTCGAGACCGAGCTCGGACCGGGGGTGGCAGAGGCCCTCGCCCGCACCGCAGAACAGCTGCGGGAAGACGCCGAAGCGTTCCAGGACATGATCGACGAGACCATCGAGGACATCGTCGAGCACGCCGAGGCGGGGATCTCGATCTCGGTCGCCGCGCTCGCGGCGAACCCGGCGGCCCTGCGCAACCGGATCGTCCGTTACGTCGTCGACAGCGAGTTCGGCGTCTCCCTGTCGCGCGCGCAGACCCTCGAGATCGCCCGGCTGGCGACCGATTGGAAGGGGCAGGGGCCCATCGACCTGCCCGGATGCCTCGCCCGTCGCGTCGGGGCGCGTATCGAGGTCGTCGCGCGCACGGCATCCTGATTCCGCCGACGTAGACTTTCCCAATGCGCGCGGCCGACATCTCCGACGACATCAGCGAAGTCCTCCTCACCGAGGAGCAGATCCACGAGAAGCTCGCGGAACTCGCGACACAGGTGGCTGCCGACTACGAGGGCCGCGAGGTCGTCCTCGTGGGCGTGTTGAAGGGCGCGGTCATGGTCATGGCCGACTTCGCGCGCCACCTCCCTGTGCACGTGTCGATGGACTGGATGGCCGTGTCGTCGTACGGCGCGAGCACCCGCTCGAGCGGTGTGGTGCAGATCCGCAAAGACCTCGACACCGACATCACGGGCAAGCACGTGCTGATCGTCGAGGACATCATCGACTCCGGCCTCACCCTCAGCTGGTTGCTCGAGAACTTCGCCTCGCGCGGCGCCGAATCCGTCGAGGTGCTGGCACTGCTGCGCAAACCCGAAGCCATGAAGGTCGAGGTCGATTGCCGGTACGTCGGTTTCGACATCCCCAACGACTTCGTCATCGGCTACGGACTCGACTACGCCGAGCGCTACCGCAATCTTCGCGACGTCGCCGTGCTCGCGCCCCACGTCTACTCCTGACGTTCCCACGGCGCCGGGAGGCGGCATCCCGAGCCTTGTACGCCCATGACGAACGCACAGGCCCGGCATAGTCCGTGGGCGTTAGCCTGTTGCGACCGCGTTTCTGCGGAGGACCACGAAAGGGCTGGGCTCGCCCACCATGAATTTCAAGAAGATCACGCGAAATCCGATCATCTACGTTCTGCTGGTCGGTCTGCTCCTCGTCATCGGTTTCTCCCTCATCTCCAACTTGAGCGGTGCCCGCCAGGTCTCCACCAAGGAGGGGCTGGACCTGCTCAAGGGCGGCACCGTGAGCCAGGTCGTGACGAACGATCCCGACCAGCGCGTCGACCTGAAGCTGTCGCAGCCCTTCGAGGGCGCCAACGACGTGCAGTTCTACTTCAGCCAGGCGCGCGCGAACGAGGTCGCCAGCGCGATCGATGCGGCGAACCCCTCCGACGGCTTCAACGACGTGGTGCCCAAGCCCGGTTGGTTCGACAGCATCCTCGGGCTGATGCTGCCCCTCGTGCTCCTCGGTCTGCTGTTCTGGTGGCTGCTCTCCAGCGCTCAGGGCGGTGGCAGCAAGGTCATGCAGTTCGGCAAGTCGCGGGCCAAGCTCGTGACGAAAGAGACTCCCACCGTCACGTTCCAGGACGTCGCGGGTTCGGACGAGGCGATCGAAGAGCTCGATGAGATCAAAGAGTTTCTCAAGGATCCGAAGAAGTTCGAGGAGGTCGGCGCCCGCATTCCGAAGGGTGTGCTGCTGTACGGCCCTCCCGGAACCGGTAAGACCCTTCTCGCCCGCGCCGTCGCCGGCGAGGCCGGAGTGCCGTTCTACTCGATCTCGGGCTCGGACTTCGTCGAGATGTTCGTCGGTGTCGGCGCGAGCCGCGTCCGCGACCTCTTCAACCAGGCCAAGGAGAGTTCTCCGGCCATCATCTTCATCGACGAGATCGACGCCGTCGGTCGTCACCGTGGTGCCGGTATGGGCGGCGGTCACGACGAGCGCGAGCAGACGCTGAACCAGATGCTCGTCGAGATGGACGGCTTCGACCCCAAGGTCAACGTCATCGTCATCGCGGCGACGAACCGCCCCGACATCCTCGACCCCGCCCTGCTGCGTCCGGGCCGCTTCGACCGACAGATCGGCGTCGACGCTCCCGACCTGAAGGGCCGCCAGCGCATCCTCGAGGTGCACGGTCGCGGCAAGCCCCTCTCCGATTCGGTCGACCTCGAGGTCGTGGCCCGGAAGACGCCCGGCTTCACCGGCGCCGACCTCGCCAACGTGCTGAACGAGGCCGCCCTGCTGACCGCCCGCTCGAACGCGCAGCTCATCGACAATCGCGCCCTCGACGAGGCCATCGACCGCGTGATCGCAGGTCCCCAGCGCCGTACCCGCGTGATGAAGGACAAAGAGAAGCTCATCACCGCGTACCACGAGGGCGGTCACGCCCTGGCCGCCGCCGCGATGAACCACACCGACCCCGTGACCAAGGTCACCATCCTTCCCCGCGGCAAAGCCCTCGGCTACACGATGGTGCTTCCCCTCGACGACAAGTACTCCGTCACCCGCAACGAGCTGCAGGACCAGCTCACGTACGCGATGGGCGGCCGTGTGGCCGAGGAGATCGTCTTCCACGACCCCACCACGGGCGCGTCGAACGACATCGAGAAGGCCACGAGCATTGCCCGCAAGATGGTCACCGAGTACGGCATGACCAACGAGGTGGGCCCGGTCAAGCTCGGCGGCTCGTCGGGAGAGGTCTTCATGGGCCGCGACATGGGTCACGGCCGAGACTTCTCCGAGCGCATCGCGGAGCGCGTCGACGCCCAGGTGCGCGCGCTCATCGAGCAGGCGCACAACGAGGCCTACCAGGTCATCAACGACAACCGCGAAGTGCTCGATCGACTGGCGCTGGCGCTGCTCGAGAAGGAGACTCTCGACCACAACGAGTTGGCCGAGATCTTCACCGACGTCAAGCGCCTGACGCCGCGGCCGCAGTGGTTGTCGTCGGGGGACCGGCCGGTGTCGAACCAGCCGCCCATCGAGGTGCCCCGTCGTCAGCAGCCCGCCGGCATCGCGGCATCCACCGAGGCGGAATCGCAGGCCGCGACGAAGGCGCAGCCCCGTCCGAGCGGACAGACGCGCCCGGCTACCGCCTGAGGATCCGTGGCCGTCGATCGTGAACGCGTCGCCGTCCTGGTGCGAGAGCTCCTGGAGGCGATCGGGGAGGACCCCGATCGCCCCGGGCTCCGCCAGACTCCGACGCGCGTCGCCGACTCCTGGGCCGAATTCTTCGGGGGAGTGAATCAGGATGCCGGCGCCCCGCTGCAGCACACCATCTCGGTGTCGCGCGGGCCGGCGCCCGACACCCTCCCCTCGGGAGCCGTGATGCTGCGTGACATCGCCTTCCGGTCGATGTGCGAGCACCACCTGCTGCCGTTCCGCGGCCGCGCCCACGTCGCCTACCTCCCGGGTGAGGAAGTGGTCGGGCTCGGGGCGCTGCCGCGCGTCATCGACATCCTCGCCGCCCGCCCGCAGGTGCAGGAGCGTCTGGGAGAACAGGTCGCCGACGCGATCGCCTCGGCGCTCGATGCGCGCGGCGTGCTCGTCGTCCTGGATGCCGTGCACGAGTGCGTCACGATGCGCGGGGGTCGACAACTCGACGCCTCGACCGTGACGATCGCCGCTCGCGGGGTGTACGGCGACCCCGCCGCCCGGGCCGAGCTCGTGGCGCTGATCGGGGCGCGCGCGTGACCCTCGTCATGGGGATCGTCAACGTCACCCCCGACTCCTTCAGCGACGGCGGACGCTACCTCGATCCCGACGTCGCCCTCGCCCATGCCCGGCTCCTTCGCGAGCAGGGCGCCGAGATCCTCGACGTCGGCGGGGAATCGACTCGGCCGGGTGCCGAGCGGGTCGCGCCGCGCGTGGAGCAGCAGCGCGTGCTGCCGGTGGTCGAGGCCCTGGCATCCGAAGGCTCGTTCGTGAGCATCGACACGATGAACGCCGCCACGGCGGTCACCGCGGTGCGGGCCGGGGCGCGCCTCGTGAACGACGTGTCGGGTGGGCTCGCCGACCCCGACATGCTCGCCGCTGTCGCTGAGACCGAGGCGGATTTCGCCCTGGGGCACTGGCGCGGGCCGTCGACCGAGATGTACGCGCGCGCCGACTATGCGGACGTCGCGCGAGAAGTCACCTCCGAACTCGCCGAGCGGGTCGAGGCCGCTCTGTCCGCGGGGATCGACCGATCGCGATTGGTCGTCGACCCCGGTATCGGCTTCGGTAAGCGCGGGGCGCAGAACTGGCAGACGCTGCGCGCGCTGCCCGAGATCGCGGGGCTCGGGCTCCGTGTGCTCGTGGGTACGAGCCGGAAGAGGTTCCTCGCGGAGGCGCTCGGCGAGGACGCCGACCTCGCCCGCCGCGATCTCGCGACCGCCGTCACGAGTGCTCTGTGCGCTCGTGCGGGCGCGTGGGCCGTGCGCGTGCACGATGTACCGACCACCCGCGACGCGCTCGCCGTTGCCCGCGCTTGGGAGGCCTGATGGATGCCGATCGGATCACGCTGACGGGGGTGCGCGCCGTGGGGCACCACGGTGTCTACCCCGACGAGAAGCGCGACGGGCAGGAGTTCGTGGTCGACGCGACCCTCTTCCTGTCGCTGCGACGGGCGGCGGAGACCGACGATGTCGTCGACACGGTGCACTACGGCGAACTCGCCGAGCGCCTCGTCGAGATCGTCGAGGGCGACCCGGTCGACCTGCTCGAGACGCTGGCCCAGCGGTTGGCCGACGCGGTCCTCGCCGACGAGCGGGTGGATGCCGTCACGATCACCGTGCACAAGCCGCAGGCGCCCATCACGGTGCCCTTCGGCGACGTGGCCGTGACCATCTCGAGGTCGCGGTCGTGAGCGTGCGGTTGGCGCACGGCATCGACGCGGCTCCGCGGCCCGCGCCCGTGCACGCCGTCGTCGCGCTGGGGGCCAACCTCGGGTCGCGGCACGAGACCCTTGCCGCCGCGGTCGACGAACTGCGGCGGTTGACTCTCACCACCGATGTCCGCGTGTCCGCCTCGATCGAGACGGTGGCCGTGACGCTGCAGGGCGAAGACGCCGACGCCCCGCGGTACCTGAACGCGGTGGCGGTCCTCGAGACGCGTCTGTCGCCGGGGGAGCTGCTCGCGTCGCTCCACCGGATCGAGGCGCGGCACGGTCGAGTGCGCCGCGAGCGCTGGGGCGACCGCACCCTCGATCTCGATCTGATCACCTACGGCGACGAACGCATCGACCGCGACGATCTCGTCGTTCCGCACCCCCGCGCACACGAGCGGGAGTTCGTGCTCGCGCCGTGGCTCGACGTGGACCCGAATGCCGAGATCCCCGGCCGCGGACGCGTCGCCGACCTGCTCGAGAAGCTGCGCGGAGGCGTCCGATGAAGCGCACAGGAGCCGGCATCCTCACGATCGCCATCGTCGTCGGCCTCGTCGTCGGGTTCCTGCTCGACACGTCGCTCACGGCGATGGGGCGGTCGACATTCGTCCCCGCGGCGAGTCTGCCCACGATCCTCGCGCTGCTCGCCGCGGTGATCGTCGTGCTCGCCATCCCGGTGTTCCGGGCGACGCGGGGCCGGAACACCCGGCCGATCGATCCGTTCCGGGCGGTGCGCGTCGCGATGCTGGCGAAAGCGTCGTCCCTTCTCGGCGCGGCCGCGGCCGGATTCGCGGCCGGGTTGATCGCGTTCCTGGTGACCCGCCCCGTGGTGCCCTCGATAGGCTCGATGGGATCGATCATCGCGACACTCGTTTGCGCCGTCATCCTCGTCGTCGCGGGACTCGTGGCCGAGCAGCTCTGCACCATCCGGAAGGACGACGATGACGACGCCCCAGGGAACACCCCCGCAGGACCCGTGGGGATCTGACGTTCCGCAGACGCAGGCGGGGGTCTCGGAGGGGATCGCGGCCGAGCGATCTCGTGCTCCTCGTGCGGATACGGACCCCTCCGACGTCCGCCCGGCCGACGCTCGCTCCGCCGACGCCCGACGACCCGCCGACGGCGATCCAGCGGCCGACGAGGCCGTCCTCGGCGTGGGCACGTACGATCGCATCCTCGAACCGCGCTCGGAGCGCCGCCTGCCCCTCGGAGAGGGCACGTGGCATCAGCTGGCCCGTGCATACGTGCGGGTGCAGCTGATCTCGCAGGGGGCCGTGTTCGTCCTGGTGCTGGCGGCCGCCGTCGTCGTGCAGGCGCTCACGGGATTCTCGTGGCTGTGGATCCCCGCGGGGGTCATCCTGCTGGTCACCGCGATCGGGCTCGTCATCACCCCCCGCCAGGCGCGCTCCTTCGGCTACCAGCTGCGCCGCGACGACCTCGTGTTCCGTCGAGGAATCCTCTGGCAGCGGGTGGTCGCGGTCCCGTACGGCCGCATGCAGCTCGTCGACATCACCCACGGCCCCCTCGACCGGGGCTTCGGCATCGCCCAGCTCAAGCTCGTGACCGCTGCGGCGTCGACGGGTGTGACCATCCCCGGTCTCACCCAGGAGGCGGCCGAACGGCTGCGCGACACTCTCGTGGCCGTCGCCGAGACCCGCCGGACCGGACTGTGACCGATCCGGACACAGCGGGCCCGCCTCTCGGATCGCCGCCTCGGCAGCGGACGGTCGTGCGTTCGCCCTACAGCGACGGGGAATGGCATCGACTCCATCCGTTGACGCCGTTGCTGCGGGGTGGACTGACGCTCGTCGTGATCGTCGGCCTTATCGTGGCGAACCTGCGCGAGCGTCTCGTCGAGTGGGTCTTCCCGGTGTTCACCGATCTGCCCCCGGGCGAGCTTCCCCCCGACCCGGTCGATTTCCTCCTCGCGAACAACCTGATCCTCATCGCGGCGGCTGCGGCTCTCGTCGTGCTCATCGTGCTGCTGGTGCTGTTCCGGCTGTCGTGGCGGTTCCACACCCTGCGCATCAGCGAGGACGACGTCGAGGTGCGCTCGGGCGTGCTGTTCCGCACGCACCGCCGCGCGCCGCTCGACCGCGTGCAGGGGGTCAACCTGACACGTCCGATGGTCGCCCGCCTCCTCGGGCTCGCGAAGCTGGAGGTGGTCGGCGCGGGACTCGATGCCAACGTCAAGCTGGAGTACCTCTCTGGCAAGGATGCCGAGGCCATCCGCGGCGATATCCTCCGTCTCGCGTCGGGCCGGCGTCTCGCCGAAGATCGAGCGGAACCCGGTGGCCGCGCTTCCTTCGCTCGACAGGCGGCGGCGGCCGTGGGCTCGGGCTTGCAGGGAATCGTGGACGGGGAGGATCTCTCCGACGCCGAGCCGGAGAGCATCGTCCGCATTCCGTTCGGCCGGCTCGTGGCATCCCGTGTTCTGAGTGGATCGAGCCTCATCCTCATCGCCCTCGTCGTGGGAATCGTCGTCGCGGCGTCGGTGTCGACCCTGTGGCTGCTGTTCACGGTCGTTCCGATGTTCCTCGCGTTCGGGGCGTACTACGTGCGGTCGATCGCCCGTGGCCTGCGGTACTCCATCGCTCCGACCGTCGACGGCGTGCGTGTGACCTTCGGCCTGTTCACGACCGTGTCGGAGGTCGTGCCGCCCGGTCGCGTGCACGCGATCGAGGTGCGGCAGCCCCTGATGTGGCGTCCCTTCGGATGGTGGACGATCTCGGTCAACCGCCTCTCGGGGCGGTCCTCGACCGACACGAGCAACGATCAGCTGGCGGCGGTGCTGCCGATCGGCACGCGCGCCGACGTCGAACGCGTTCTGCGGATTTTCGCCCCCGGCCTGTCGGCCGACGAATGGACTCTCGTGTTCCGCGACGGCATCCTGGGTCCGATGGACGACGATTCCTACGTGACGACCCCGAAACGCGCTCGATGGCTGCGACCGCTGTCGTGGCGCCGCAACGGAGCGCTGTTGACGGCCGATGCGCTGCTCCTGCGCCGCGGGTGGGTCTGGCGTTCGCTGAGCCTGATTCCCCTCGCGCGGCTGCAGTCGATCGGCCTGCACCAGGGACCCCTCGCCCGCGCGACGGGGACCGCCACCCTCATCGCCCACGTGATCGCGGGCACCGTGCAGACATCTGTCGGTGTCCTCGACCGTGACGACGCGCTGGGGTTGTTCGAGCGCACGGCTCGAGCTGGAATCGATGCGGCGGCCATCGACCGCACCCACCGGTGGGCCGGATGAGCGCCGGACGTGACGGACGCCTCGGCGTCGGGGTGATCGGGGCCGGCCGCGTCGGGCCGGTCATCGCGGCGGCCTTGGCGGGAGCAGGGCACGCCCTGACGGGGATCACGTCGGGTTCCGACGACGATCGCGTCGAGGCGATCCTGCCGGGCCTCCCGGTGCTGACCTCCGACGAAGTCGTCCGACGCAGCGAGCTGGTGGTCGTGGCCGTGCCGCACGACCAGCTGCCGGGTCTGGTCTCGGGTCTCGCCGAGGTCGGCGCGTGGCAGCCGGGCCAGCTGGTGCTGCACACCGACGCCGCGTACGGGGCGCGGGTGCTGGATCCCGCCGCCCGGAGCGGTGCCATTCCGCTGGCCATCCATCCCGCCATGGCCTTCACGGGAGTGTCGTCGATCGATCTGCGCCAACTGGCGCAGTCGTATGCCGCCGTCACAGCCCCCGCCCCGGTGCTGCCGATCGCGCAGGCGCTCGCCGTCGAACTCGGGTGCGAACCGATCGTGGTCGCCGAGGACGATCGGGCGACGTATGCGGAGGCCATCGCGACGGCGACGGAGTTCTCGCGTTCGATCGTGCGCCAGTCGTCCGCTCTGCTGGATCGCATCGGGATCGAGAATCCCGGCGCGTACCTGTCGGCGCTCGTCCGGTCGAGCGTCGACCAGGCTCTCATCGAGGGCGGGCGCCGCGACGACCTCGGCGGCACCGCTACGATCGACGGATGATCCGCACCCTCGAGGATCTGCGCACCCGACTCGGCGAGATCCGAGGCGCAGACCGATCGGACGCCGGCCCGCGCGTCGCCCTGGTATCCACCCTCGGCGCGCTGCACGACGGCCACGTCGATCTCATTCGCGAAGCCCGCGACCTCGCCGACGTGGTCGTGGTGTCGACCTTCGTCAATCCGCTGCGCTTCCGCACGGCCGACGATACGGCGGCCTACCCTCGCTCGCCGGAATCCGATGCGCGGGTGCTCGCGGACCTCGGCGTGGACGCCGTCTTCGCCCCCACGGTCGAGGAGTTCTTGCCGGCGGGTACGGCCACGACGCGTGTCTCGGCGGGCGATATCGGCCTGCGCTACGAGGGTCGTGTTCGTCCGTTCTACTTCGACGGGGTCCTCACCGTCGAGGCGAAGCTGTACCATCTCGTGCGCCCCGACGTCGCGATCTACGGGGAGCGCGACCTCCAGCGCATCTTCCTCGTGCGCCGGATGGTGCGCGATCTCGATTTCCCGATCGAGATCGCGACGGTGCCGACCGTGCGTACCGACGACGGTCTGCCCGTGTCGAGCCGCGTGGCCCTGCTCGATGCCGTCGATCGTCGCGCGGCCGCGGCCCTTCCGCGCGCGCTGGAGGCGGCGGCATCCAACTCCGACCTCGGCGTCGACTCGTGCATCGCGGCGGCCCAGTCGGCGCTCATGGGGGAGCCGCGGATCACGCTGGAATACCTGAGCGTGGTCGATCCGGAGACCTTCCTGCCGGTGGACGACGGGCACCGCGGTCGCGCGTTCGCGCTCATCGCCGCCACCGTGGGCGGCCACCGCTTCATCGACAACGCCGAGATCTCGCTGCGCTGACGACCGCCGCTCGGGTGGCGGCTCCGGGGCGGTCGAGGACGACGAATACACTGGGGGAGACCCCGAGGAGCCTTCCTGATGACCGACGCGCCCGCGAACGACGCCGCCGAACCGACCGAAGACGAAGTCTTCGAGCAGAAGGCGGTGCGCCTGGCCAAGCGCGAGCGCCTGCTCGCGGAACGTTCCGACTCCGCGGGCGGTCCGTACCCGGTCGCGGTCCCCGTCACGACGACGATCCCCGAGCTGCGCGCGCGCTTCGGAGAGCTCGAAGCAGGCGCCGAGACCGGTGAGACGGCCGGGGTCGCCGGTCGCGTGGTGTTCAGCCGCAACACCGGCAAGCTCTGCTTCGCGTCCCTGCAGTCGGGCGACGGCAGCCGCATCCAGGCCATGGTCTCGCTCGCGAGCGTGGGCGAGGAGTCGCTGCAGGCATGGAAGGAGCTCGTCGACCTCGGAGACCACGTCTTCGTCTCGGGCGAGGTCATCTCGAGCCGCCGCGGCGAGCTGTCGATCATGGTCTCCGAGTGGACGATCGCGGCCAAGGCCGTGCTGCCCCTGCCGAACCTCCACACGGAGCTCAGCGAGGAGAGCCGCGTCCGCAGCCGCTTCCTCGACCTGATCGTGCGCGACCGCGCTCGCGAGACCGTCCTGGCCCGCGCCACGGTGAATGCGAGCCTGCGCCGCACCTTCACCGAGCGCGGTTTCGTCGAGGTCGAGACCCCGATGCTGCAGGTGCAGCACGGCGGTGCGAGCGCGCGTCCCTTCACGACGCACTCGAACGCCTTCGACACCGAGCTGTTCCTGCGCATCGCGCCCGAGCTCTACCTCAAGCGCGCCGTGGTGGGCGGTATCGACCGGGTCTACGAGATCAACCGCAACTTTCGCAACGAGGGTGCCGATACGACGCACAGCCCCGAGTTCGCGATGCTCGAGGCGTACCAGGCCTACACCGATTACAACGGCATCGCCGATCTGACCCAGACCCTGATCCAGGACGCCGCCGTCGCCGTGGCCGGTTCGACCACGGTCACGTGGGCTGACGGCACCGAGTACGACCTGGGCGGCGAGTGGGACCGCATCTCGATGTACGACTCGCTGTCCGCCGCGTCCGGTCGTCACATCACCCCCGAGACTGCGCTGGACGAGCTGCGAGCCCTCGGCGACGAGGCCGGCGTCGACGCCCCGCCCCAGGACACCCATGGCAAGTGGGTCGAAGAGCTGTGGGAGCACTTCGTCAAGGGCGGTCTGACGCGCCCGACCTTCGTCATGGACTTCCCCGTCGATACCAGCCCCCTGGTTCGCGAACACCGCTCGATCGCCGGTGTCGTCGAGAAGTGGGACCTCTACGTGCGCGGCTTCGAGCTCGCGACCGGCTACTCCGAGCTCGTCGACCCCGTGATCCAGCGTCACCGCTTCACCGAGCAGGCCAAGCTCGCCGCTCGGGGCGACGTCGAAGCCATGCCGATCGACGAGGAGTTCCTCCGCGCCCTCGAGCACGGTATGCCCCCCACGGGCGGTATGGGCATGGGCATCGACCGTCTGCTCATGGCGATCACCGGCCTGGGTATTCGGGAGACGATCCTGTTCCCGCTGGTGAAGTAGGACGCTCGAACACCCACTCCGGTAGACGCCCGGCGTCGATGATGTCGAGGACGATGGCGCTGAGGCCGTGGTCCGCGTCGATCTCGAGGGCCGTCTCGGCGTAGACGGCGGCGTGGGAGGAGCGTCCCGTCGCCCAGGCGAGCCAGGCGCACGCCGACAGTGCACCGGGGCGACGCTCACGGGGGAGGGCCGCGGCCACGAACCGGCAGAGTTCGAGCGCGCGGCGAAGACGGTCGGGGTCGGGGCGAGCCCCTTCTCCCCACATCGGCCGCGCGAGATCCTCGGGGAACGGCGTCCCGCGGCGATACGCGGTCTGGGCGTGAAGAGTGGCGTCGCCGGTGGCGAGGTCGGCCGCCCACTGCATGAGAGCCACGTCGCGCAGCGAGGGGCGGTCGAGGCAGAAGGCGACGGCGGCGAGTTGCGCGGCGTCCAACTGAGCCGGCGCGGACGCCAGCGCGTCTTCGAGCAGGACGGGCGGATCCGCCACCGCTGCGGCGGCCGGATCGGCCGCGGCGGCACGTTCGCGCCGGGGGAGCGCGCGACGATCGTGCGCGCCGTCGAGCACGCGCTCGATTCTGCGGAGCGCGGCGAGCACGCCTCGCGAGAGAGCGGAATCGATCCGCGGCAGTTCGGCCGCGGTGAACTGATCGGCGACGAGACCGGACCCGGGCTCGCCCTGCGGCGGCGCGGTGACCTCGGAGAGCGGATGCGGTGTCGACGACGAGGGGGACAGGTAGCTGTCCCACCCGTCCGGGCCGACGACGAGGGCGTCGACCACGCGGAGCCCGCAGATGTCCGCCCGGGCGATGGCGGCGTCGACGAGCGCCCGGTGCGGCAGGGTTGCCGGGCCCGCGACGTCGTCGTCGGTATAGACGACGAGAGCCACGGCATCCGTTCGCGCGACTTTGCAGGCCATACCGATGATCGTGGACGCGATGCTCTCGACCGAGGCAGACGCTGCGGCGGGGGGCAGATCGACGCGCATCGCGCCGAGTGAGCGGGACTCGGTGAAGGGCACGAGCACGAGACTCCGGCTCGGGGTGCATTCGAGCAGGCGCGGGACGAGGGCGAGGAACGATGCGGACGAGGTGACGGAGACGACGGTGGGTGCCATGGGTCGAGGGTGTCGAACAGGACCGTCCTCCCGCGGGGCTCGATAGCTCGATCGTGGAGGAATCCTGGAATCCGTCACCTGGGGAGGAACCTCCTCAGACCGCGCGCTCCGTCAGCGCGGGTATCCTCGACATCATGGACGAGACCTGGACCGCGATGTTGTGGGCGATTCTGCCGACCCTCGTGGTGTCGGTGGTCTTCTTCTTCATCCTCCGCAACGTCATCCGGATGGATCGCACCGAGCGCAAGGCCTACGCCCGCATCGAAGCGGAGGAGCGCGCCAAGCGCGGTCTTCCCCCGGTCGCGCGCACGGGCGAGGGCCCCGCGGCCTGACACCCCTTCGGTCTCTGTCGGAGGCCGTCGCTACGCTGGGTCCACAACCCGTCCAGGAGGACCCGTGCTCAACGCCACGTTCGACGCGAGCTGGCTCGTCATCACGCTCTTCGTCGTCGACCTGGTGGTGCGCATCGCCGCGATCATCATCGTGCCGCGCAACCGGCGGCCGACCGCGGCGATGGCGTGGTTGCTCGCGATCTACTTCATCCCGTTCGTCGGCGTCTTCCTCTTCCTGCTGATCGGCAACCCTCGGCTGCCGCGCAAGCGCCGTCGCAAGCAGACCGCGATCAACGAGTACATCCACGACACCAGCGCCTCGCTCGAGTTCGGCACCCTCCGCCCCAACGCCCCTCAGTGGTTCCGTGCGCTCGTCCAGCTCAACCGCAACCTGGGTGCCATGCCGATCGCCGGAGACAACGCCGCCACTCTGATCGCCGATTATCAGCAGAGCCTGGATGCCATGGCCGACGCCATCCGGCAGGCTCAGCGCTACGTCCACGTCGAGTTCTACATCCTGCAGACCGACGCCTCGACAGACAACTTCTTCCGTGCCCTCGAAGAAGCCGCGGAGCGCGGCGTCGTGGTGCGCGTGCTGCTCGATCACTGGGCGAACCGTGGCAAGCCGTTCTACAAGCAGACGCTTCGTCGCCTCGACGCGATGGGAGCCCACTGGCACCTGATGCTGCCCGTGCAGCCGCTGCGCGGTCGCTACCAGCGTCCCGACCTCCGCAATCACCGCAAGCTCCTCGTGATCGACGGTGACGTCGCGTACATGGGATCGCAGAACGTCACCGACTCGTCGTACAACCTGCGCAAGAACATCCGACGCGGTCTGCACTGGGTCGACTTGATGGTGCGCGTCGAAGGACCCGTCGTCGCGAGCATCAATGCGGTCTTCCTCTCCGACTGGTACAGCGAGACCGACGAGACCCTCCGCGACGAGATCGACCTGTTCAGCGTCACCTCCGGCCCGGGCGATCTCGACTGCCAGGTCGTGCCCTCGGGGCCCGGGTTCGATTTTCAGAACAACCTCAAGCTGTTCCTCGGCCTGCTCTTCGCGGCCAAGGAGCGCATCATCATCGTCAGCCCCTACTTCGTTCCCGACGAGGCCCTGCTGCTCGCGATCACGACCGCCTGCCAGCGCGGCGTGCACGTCGAGCTCTTCGTCTCCGAAGAGGGTGACCAGGCGATGGTGTACCACGCGCAACGCAGCTACTACGAGGCCCTGCTGCATGCCGGCGTCACGATCTGGATGTACCGCAAGCCCTACATCCTTCACAGCAAGAGCGTCACGATCGACGACGAGGTCGCCGTGATCGGCTCGAGCAACATGGACATGCGGTCGTTCGGTCTGAACCTCGAGGTGTCGCTCCTCGTTCGCGGCGAGGAATTCGTCCGCGACATGCGCGCTATCGAGGGCGCGTATCGCACCCTGAGTCGACAGCTGACGATCGAGGAGTGGCGCCGTCAACCGCTGCGCTCGACGATCCTCGACAACCTGGCCCGCCTCACCTCCGCGCTCCAGTGACGCGCCGCGGCATTCGCCGCCGGTACCCAGGATTCTTCGACATCATGGGGCAGAACTCGCCCCCGGAGGTTCTGATGTCGCAACACCGTTTGACCCTGCTCGGAATGATCGGCGCCGCTCTCGTCGCCGCCGGCGCTCTCGCCGGATGCGCCACCGGCCCGTCTGCGCCCCTGATGCCGGGTTCGAGCCCGGATGCCACCGCCTCGACGCCCTCCGCCGAGGTCGGGGCCGCGTGGGTCGACGGTGGCCGCTCGATCGCGGTGGTCACGAACGGCAGTTCCTCGTGCCCGCCGGTCGTGAGCGGCCAGCCGAACCTCGCTGGCGCCACCCTCGCGGTGGAGCTCTCCGAGTCTGCGCAGCAGGAGTGCACCCGCGACATGGCGCCGCGGGCCACCTTGGTCGCTCTGCCCGCGGGTGTCGACCCGGGTCAGAATCTCGCCGTCACCGTGACGGGCGTCGCGCAGGGGGAGGCCAGGCTCGCGGGGCTCGCGGCAGCGCCTGCCGCCACGGGTGAATTCTCCCCGTCCGCAGGCTGGGTGAACGACTCCCTCGTCGCCATCGTCACCTACGGCAGCTCCACGTGCGTCCCCTCTGTCGAGGCGGTCACCACCGCGGGCTCCGATGTCGCCGTCCAGTTCGCGACACCGCCGGCCGATCAGATCTGCACGATGGACATCGCGCCGCGGGTGACCCTCGCCGACATCGGCCGCGAGGCCGGGTCGGGCGCGGTGTCGCTCGTGCTCTCCGGTGGTGGTGTCGACGCGGGCTCGCCCATCCCCGTGCTCGGCGCGCGATGACCTCGACGGCCGGACCCGGCGTCAGCGATCTCTGACGAGCAGGTCGCCCACCTCGCACTCCAGCACGCGGCAGATGGCGGACAACGTCGAATAGCGGATCGCTCGGGCGCGGTCGTTCTTCAGCACCGACAGGTTCACCACCGAGACCCCGACGAGTTCGCTGAGGCGCGTCAGCGTCATGCCCCGCGCCTCGAGAAGCTCGTCGAGGCGACAGTGGATGCCGGTGGGCTCGTCATCCGTGGCGGCCGGGCTCATACGAGGCCCTCGGTGTCGCGCTGGAGACGGTCGCCGACCGCGAAGACGGTGCCGGCGAGGGCGACGACGAACGCGACGGCGAAGATGGCGAAGACGTCGACCGTGCCGACGACCGCTCGGTCGTAGGTCCCTGCGGACACCAGGGCGAGTGCGCCGTTGACGGCCATGTTGTGGAAGAAGGGCACGAAGTACATCCCCGCGATGGCGACGAGGCCGGCTGCGGTCACGAGCGCCGTGTGCGCCCGGGAGAAGATGCGCCCCCGCAAGATGCCGAAGCACAGGACGAGCAGCAGCGTCACCACCGTCACCATGGCCGCTGCGAACACCGCGTGGCTGATGACGAGCGCCGCGAGCGAGGCGGGCTGGAGAGACGCGACGGTCACCGAGGCGGAATCGAGCTGGACCGTCACCGCCGAGCCGCCGGGGCCGAGCGGCGCCTGCGCATCGGTCGCGGCGAAGGGGGCGAGGAGCGTGATGTCGCGATTCGGGAGAACCCGAGCGATGTCGGTGATCGCCTGCACGACGGCCGCCACGGCGATCGCGACGCCGCCGATCAGGAACAGGACGAAGCCGGCGGTATCGCCGCGGGACAGGACCCGGGACGTGGGGCGGGGGGAAGCCATGATCGCTCCTTATCGATGATCGTTATTATCGGTTGTCGATAACATAACGATGATCGATGGGTCCCGCAAGAGCGAGCGATGTGGCGGTATGCCCACGGCGAACACGGGGCTCTGGCATCCGGCCGCTGGTTACTCTCGATGTACGGCGCGCGGAGGCGTGCCTGTCAGCCCATTTTTGGAGGGACTGAGGATGTTCGAAAGATTCACCGATCGTGCTCGTCGTGTGGTGGTGCTCGCCCAAGAAGAGGCGAAGATGCTGAACCACAACTACATCGGCACGGAGCACATCCTTCTGGGCCTCATCCACGAGGGTGAGGGCGTGGCTGCCAAGGCGCTCGAGTCGCTGGGCATCTCGCTCGATGCCGTCCGCGAGCAGGTGCAGGACATCATCGGCCAGGGGCAGCAGCAGCCGACCGGCCACATCCCGTTCACGCCGCGTGCGAAGAAGGTCCTCGAGCTGTCGTTGCGCGAAGCGCTGCAGCTCGGACACAACTACATCGGAACCGAGCACATCCTGCTCGGTCTCATCCGCGAGGGCGAGGGTGTCGCCGCCCAGGTCCTCGTCAAGCTCGGTGCCGACCTGAACAAGGTGCGCCAGCAGGTCATTCAGTTGCTCTCGGGCTACCAGGGCAAGGAGCCCGCGGGCGTCGCCTCGGGTGCCGGCGAGCAGACCCAGGGCGCGGCCCAGGGCGGGTCGGCCGTTCTCGACCAGTTCGGACGCAACCTCACGCAGGCCGCGCGCGACAACAAGCTCGACCCCGTCATCGGGCGCGAGAAGGAGATCGAGCGCGTGATGCAGATCCTGTCGCGCCGTTCGAAGAACAACCCGGTCCTCATCGGCGAGCCCGGCGTCGGCAAGACCGCCGTCGTCGAGGGTCTCGCGCAGGCCATCGTCAAGGGCGATGTGCCCGAGACCCTGAAGGACAAGCAGGTCTACTCGCTCGATCTCGGCTCGCTCATCGCCGGTTCCCGCTACCGCGGTGACTTCGAGGAGCGCCTCAAGAAGGTCACCAAAGAGATCCGCACGCGCGGCGACATCATCGTCTTCATCGACGAGATCCACACCCTCGTGGGTGCCGGTGCCGCCGAGGGCGCCATCGACGCGGCATCCATCCTCAAGCCGCTCCTCGCGCGCGGCGAACTGCAGACGATCGGCGCCACCACGCTCGACGAGTACCGCAAGCACTTCGAGAAGGACGCCGCTCTCGAGCGCCGCTTCCAGCCGATCCAGGTGGCCGAGCCGAGCCTTCCCCACGCGATCAACATCCTGAAGGGGCTGCGCGACCGCTACGAGGCGCACCACAAGGTGCAGATCACCGATGGCGCGATCGTCGCCGCGGCGAACCTGGCCGATCGCTACATCAGCGACCGGTTCCTCCCCGACAAGGCCATCGACCTGATCGACGAGGCCGGCGCTCGACTGCGTCTGTCGATCCTGTCGAGCCCGCCGGAGCTGCGCGAGTTCGACGAGAAGATCGCCAAGGTCCGGGAGCAGAAGGAGCAGGCCTCCGAAGACCAGGACTTCGAGAAGGCCGCCGCGCTGCGCGACGAGGAGAAGTCGCTCCTCGCGGAGCGTCTGCGTCTCGAGAAGCAGTGGCGCTCGGGTGACGTCGCCTCCCACGCGGTCGTCGACGAGGGTCTGATCGCCGAGGTGCTCGCCCAGGCGACCGGCATCCCGGTGTTCAAGCTCACCGAAGAAGAGTCCAGCCGCCTCATGTTCATGGAGAAGGCCCTGCACCAGCGGGTCATCGGACAGGAAGAGGCGATCGCCGCTCTGTCGCGCACGATCCGTCGTCAGCGCGCGGGCCTCAAGGACCCCAAGCGTCCCTCGGGCTCGTTCATCTTCGCCGGCCCCACGGGCGTCGGAAAGACCGAGCTCGCCAAGGCGCTCGCCGAGTTCCTCTTCGACGACGAGGGCGCGCTGATCTCGCTCGACATGTCGGAGTTCGGCGAGAAGCACACCGTCTCGCGTCTGTTCGGTGCCCCTCCCGGGTTCGTCGGATTCGAAGAGGGCGGCCAGCTCACCGAGAAGGTGCGCCGCAAGCCGTTCTCGGTCGTGCTCTTCGACGAGATCGAGAAGGCCCACCCCGACATCTTCAACTCGCTGCTGCAGATCCTCGAAGAGGGTCGTCTGACCGACGGTCAGGGCCGTGTCATCGACTTCAAGAACACCGTGATCATCATGACGACGAACCTCGGCTCGTCGGCGATCGCCGGTGGTCCGGTCGGTTTCCAGGTCGAGGGCAGCGCGCAGACCTCGTACGAGCGGATGAAGGGCAAGGTCGACGAGGAGCTCAAGCGTCACTTCAAGCCCGAGTTCCTCAACCGTGTCGACGACGTCATCGTGTTCCCGCAGCTGAACAAGGACGAGCTCCGTCAGATCGTCGGCCTGTTCGTCAAGCGCCTCGCCGACCGTCTGCTCGACCGAGACATGACCGTCGAGCTGTCGGACGACGCGAAGGACAAGCTCATCGAGATCGGGTTCGACCCGACGCTCGGAGCGCGCCCCCTGCGTCGCGCCATGCAGCGCGAGGTCGAGGACCGACTCAGCGAGAAGATCCTGCACGGCGAACTCGAGTCGGGCGACCACGTGAAGGTCGGCGTCGAGAACGGTCAGTTCTCGTTCGAGACCAGCCCGCGCGGCGAGAAGGTCGCGATCGGCGTCGGAACGGCGGGCGAGATCGCCGCCACCCCCGACACCCTCGCCGGCAGCTGACACCGCGACGAAGGAGGGGCCCGGATGCCATGGCATCCGGGCCCCTCCTCTGTTCGGTCCAGCGGCGTCAGAACAGCTGGCGCGCGTTGGTCGCGGCGAGGTCGATGAGCTCATCGCCCCGGCCGGACAGGATCGTCCGAATCGCGTAGAGGGTGAAGCCCTTGGCCTGTTCGAGGGTCACGGACGGGGGCATCGACAGCTCCTGCCGAGCCGTCTTCACCGACACGAGGGCCGGACCGGGGTGAGCGAGAGCCGCGGCGAGCGAGGTCTCGAGGTCAGTCGACTCGTCGACGCGGAACGACCGGATGCCGATCGCCTCGGCGACCGCCGCGAAGTCGGGGTTTCGCAGATCGGTGCCGTAGGTGACGAAGCCGGCGGCCTTCATCTCGAGCTCGACGAAGTTGAGCGAGGAGTTGTCGAAGACGACGGTCTTCACGGGGAGGTCGTTCTGGACGATCGTGATCAATTCGCCGAGCAGCATCGCCAGACCGCCGTCGCCGGCCAGAGCCACGATCTGCCGGTCGGGGAAGGCCGCTTGCGCGCCGATCGCATGCGATAGGGCGTTCGCCATGGTCCCGTGCGCGAACGACCCGATGAGACGGCGTTCTCTCGTCATGGTGAGGTAGCGCGACGCCCACACCACGGGAGAGCCCACGTCCGGGATGAAGACCGCGTCGTCGTCGGCGAGACGGTCGAGCGTCCGTGCGACGAACTGGGGGTGCAGCGGCTTGCCGGCGGCGCTCGGCACCGCGAGATCGTCGAGCTTGGACCGGGTGGTCCGGTAGTGCGAACGCGCGTCGTCGGCGTGCCGCGTCGATCGTCCCTCGTTCAGCAGCGGAAGGAGTGCGCGGGCGGTGTCGCGCACGGTGCCGACCAGGCCGATGTCGATCGGGTGCCGGCGTCCGAGCTGCTCGCCCCGGATATCGACCTGGATGTGCTTCGCACGGCTCGGGTAGAACTGCTGGTACGGGAAGTCCGTTCCGAGCATGAGGACGACATCGGCATCCTCCATCGCCCGGTACCCCGACGAGAATCCGAGCAGGCCGGTCATTCCGACGTCGAACGGGTTCTCCCACTCGATGTGCTCCTTGCCGCGCAGGGCGTGCACGATCGGGGCCTGCAGGCGGCGAGCCAGCTCGACCACCTCGTCGTGCGCGTCCGCGACGCCCGCGCCGGCCAGGATCGTCACCTTCTCAGCCGCGTTCAGCACATCGGCGGTGCGCCGCAGCTCGTCGTCGGAGGGGGTGATGCGGGGAGTCGTGCGCGCGATCGTCGCGACGCGGTCGTTCCGGGCTTTTGCCAGCAGTACGTCGCCCGGGATGACGAGTACGGCGACGCCGCGCTTCTCGATTGCTTCACGCATCGCGATCTCGAGCAGCCGAGGCATCTGCACGGGGTCGGCGACGTACTCGACGTACACCGAGCACTCGCGGAACAGCTCCTGCGGATGCGTCTCTTGGAAGTACGTCGACCCGATCTCTGCGGTCGGGATGTGGGCGGCGATCGCGAGGACCGGCACCCTCGAGCGGTTCGCGTCATAGAGACCGTTGATGAGGTGCAGGTTGCCGGGTCCGCAGCTTCCGGCGCAGACGGTCAGCTCTCCCGTCAGCTCCGCCTCGGCCGAGGCGGCGAAGGCCGCGGCCTCCTCGTGTCGCACGTGCATCCAGCGGATGTCGCCGTCTCGGCGGATGGCGTCGGTGAACCCGTTGAGCGAGTCGCCGGGAAGGCCGTAGACGCGCTGCACGCCGTGGTGGCGAAGGACGGAGACGATGTTTTCGGCAACGGTAGGCACGAAGCAGTCCTTTCATCGGAGAGGGGGACGAATCGCGCGACCGCTCGTGACGATCGCGCGTCACCACGGATCACGCTACTCCCGTGGTTGTGGACGTGGTCTGCCGCGGCTTCGACCCGACTATGCGTCGAACGGTCCTGACGCCCCCGCAGGGATGCCGAGCCGAGCGGCGTACGCTGGGAAGATGACTTCGCCCGCGCCGTTCGTCGTCCGCCCCGCCGGAACCGCCGACGTGCGACGCATCCACGAGCTCCTCGAACCGTTCGTGCAGAAGCGCATTCTGCTGGGCAAAGACCTGGTGGTCCTCTATGGCTCGGTGCAGCAGTTCGTCGTCGCCGAGGCCGATGGTGTGGTCATCGGGTGCGGCGCACTGCACGTGATGTGGGAGGACCTGGGCGAGATCCGCACGCTCATCGTCCACGACGAGTGGCTGCACCACGGCGTCGGCCGCGCCATCGTCGAGACGCTCGAGGAGCGAGCGCGGGCACTCGGCGTCTCGCGGCTGTTCTGCCTGACGTTCGAGGTCGACTTCTTCACTCGCCGCGGCTTCGCCGAGATCGGCGAGCAGGTGGTGGACCCCGACGTCTACTCGCAGCTCGTGCGCAGCCCCGACGAGGGGGTCGCGGAGTTCCTCGACCTCGCCCACGTCAAGCCGAACACCCTGGGCAACACGCGGATGCTGAAGCACCTATGAGCCTGCGCTCCTGAGCGTGCCGTGGCGCGGGCGCACAGCCGCGCCGCCTACCCTGGAACCATGACCGATGCCCCCCGTAGGCGGAGGCAGTCCCCGGCGGTCTACCGTCGTCGTCGTCTCGCCGCAGGGCTTCTCGCTCTGCTGGTGATCGGCCTCGTCGTGTGGCTCGTGGCGGCTCCCCCGTGGCGTGCCGCTCCCACCGCCGAGACGACTTCCGATCCCGCCGCGAGCACTCCCTCCGCTGCTGCGGCGACGACCGCGCCGGCGGCGTCCGAGACTCCCTCCGCCGCGCCGTCCGCTTCGCCCACTCCGACCGCGCCCGCGGGGCCCGTCGAGTGCACGGCGGCCGACATCTCGGTCGCGGCGCTGTCGGACAAGAGCGAATACGGGCAGGGCGAGAACCCGCAACTGTCGATCAAGCTCACCAACACCAGCGCGAACCCGTGCACGATGAACGTCGGCACGAGCGCCCAGTCGTTCACCGTGACGAGCGGGTCGGACGTGTGGTGGCGGTCGACCGACTGCCAGGCCGAGCCCAGCGACATGGAGGTGACGCTGGCCGCCGGTCAGGTCGTCACGAGCTCCGCCCCGTTGACCTGGGACCGCACGCGCTCCTCGGTGAACTCCTGCGGGGGAGAACGGCCGTACGCCCCCGGTGGGGGAGCGACCTATCACCTGAGCGTGTCCATCGGCGGCATCCCGTCGTCGGGGACGGCGTCGTTCATTCTGCGCTGAACATCACGAGGGGTGGATGCCGGTCGGCATCCACCCCTCGTCGTTCCCGGATTCAGGCGCCGGCGTTCTTCCCGAACACCTCGCCCTCCATGGCGTCGTAGCCCTCTTTCTGGGGGTCGCCGTGCAAGCCGCCGGACAGGGCGTATTCCTCTTCGGGGGAGAGGACGAGTCGATGGCGACCGTAGACCGCGAAGGCGACGAAGATCACGGCGTAGACGACGATGATCGCCACGATCGCGAGCAGATAGGTCGGGTTGAAGAGAAGGCCGAAGAAGACGATCGCGGCGATGACGGCGGCCGAGTAGGCCCCGAACAATCCCCACGGGCTCTTGTAGGGGCGCACCGCATTCGGGAACTTCCGTCGCAGGATGATGAACGACACCATCTGCAGGAAGTAGGCCAGCACCGCGCCCCAGACGGCGATGTTGAGCACGATCGCTCCCGCGGGGCTGGCGTCGCCGCCGGCCGCCTGCACCACGACGAGAGCGACGAAGCCGAGCGCAGCGCCGAACAAGAGGGCGACCCAGGGTGTCTTGCGTGCGCCCGTGAGCGACAACCAGCGCGGGTAGTATCCGGCGCGCGACAGCGAGTACATGTTGCGGCCGTAGGCGAACATGATGCCCATCAGCGAGGCCAGGAGCCCGACGAGCGCGAGGAGCGACAGGAGGGCCGCGGCCTGGTCTCCGACCATCGCGCGGAAACCGTCGAGCAGGGGTTCGAGCGAGCTGCCGGTGGCGTCGGCGCCCAGCACGCCGGTGTTGAGGAACAGCACGATGAGACCGGTGACGATGAGCGTGCCGCGGGCCCAGAGCCCCGCGCGGGGGATGTCGCGGGCGGGGTCGTGCGACTCCTCTGCCGCGAGGGGGAGCTCCTCGATGCCGAGGAAGAACCACATCGCGAACGGGAGCGCCAGCAGGATCGATCCGACCCCGAAGGGCAGGAACTCGGTGTTCCCGTCCGTGGGGGCGATGTTCCAGAGCGATCCCCAGTCGAACGCGCCGGTCAGGAGCGACATCGCACCGAAGACGACGATGATGCCGATCGAGATGATCGAGACGACGATCGCGAACCCGAAGGAGATGTTCGCGCCGGCGGCGTTGAGAGCGATGAACAGCGCGTAGAGGATGATCCACCAGACGAAAGAGGGGAGGCTCACGCCGGTCAGCAGCTCGAGCGCCGAGTCGGCATACTGCCCCGAGAAGTAGACGACGACAGCGGTGGTCGCGACGTATTCGATGGTCTCGGCGAGACCCGTCGCGAGGCCGCCCCACGGTCCCATCGCCGACCGGGCGAACGAGTAGGCGCCGCCCGTGTGCGGCATGGCGGCGGCCATCTCTCCGATCGAGAAGGTGAGGCCGTAGTACATCACCACCAGGATGACGAAGGCGATGAGCATGCCGCCGAATCCGGCGAAGCCGATGCCGAAGTTCCAGCCCGAGAAGTCGCCCGAGATGACGGCGGCGACGGCGAGACCCCACAGGCCCCAGACACCCGCCGAGCGTTTCAGCGTGCGTTTCTCGAAGTACGAGGCGTCGGTGGCCGTATAGGTGGCTCCGGCGACCTTTTTGCGGGAGTTGCTCGAGGTGGACATGTGGCCTCCAGACGGATGCGGACAGGCTTCGGGGTCGCCTTGCGGGAAATCATGGCCTTCTATTGGTCGACCTGTCTACCTTTGGCGTGTAAGTTCCTCGTTACGTCCTTCGCACGAGGTGACGTGACCACCGCGAGAGGGAGACCATGGCGGGCAATCTCAGCAGCGAAGACCTGGATGCCGCGATCGAGGCGGGAGAGATCGACACGGTCGTCGTCGCCTTCCCCGACGCGCAGGGCCGGCTCGTCGGCAAGCGCGTCGCCGCGCGGTTCTGGCGCGACGAAGTCCGCGGCCACGGCGCGGAGGCGTGCAACTACCTGCTCTCGGTCGATGTCGACCTCAACACCGTCGACGGGTACGCCATGTCGAGCTGGGAGAAGGGCTACGGCGACATGCTGCTCGTGCCCGACCTCGACACCCTGCGCACGATCCCCTGGCAGCCCGGGACCGCGCTCGTCTTCGCCGACCTCGCGTGGGGAGATCGTGCGCACGTCGCACAGTCGCCCCGCGGCATCCTGACCGCGCAGCGCGCTCGTCTCGCCGAGCGCGGACTCACCGCCTACGCCGGAACGGAGTTGGAGTTCATCGTCTTCGACGACTCGTTCCGCGACGCGTGGGCCAAGGGCTACACGGGGCTGACCCCCTCGACCGACTACAACGTCGACTACAACCTGCTCGCGACGACCCGGCTCGAGCCGCTGCTGCGCGACATCCGCCTCGGCATGGACGGCGCCGGCATGTACTGCGAGGGCGTGAAGGGCGAGTGCAATTTCGGTCAGCAGGAGATCGCGTTCCGCTACGCCGAGGCTCTCGAGACGGCTGACAACCACACCCTGTACAAGAACGGCGCGAAAGAGATCGCCGATCGGCACGGCAAGTCGCTGACCTTCATGGCCAAATTCAACGAGCGTGAGGGCAACAGCTGCCACATCCACCTCTCCGTGCGCGGCGATGACGGATCGGCGGTGATGGCCGGCGACGGGGAGTACGGATTCAGTCCCCTGATGGGCCACTGGATCGCCGGCATCCTGGCCACCCTGCGCGAATTCACGCTGCTGTACGCTCCCACGATCAACTCCTACAAGCGCTACGCGAAGGGGTCGTTCGCCCCCACCGGGGTGGCCTGGGGCGTCGACAACCGCACGTGCGCCCTGCGCGTCGTCGGCCACGGCTCGTCGCTGCGCGTCGAGAACCGCGTGCCCGGGGGAGACGTGAACCCGTACCTCGCGATCTCGGCGATCATCGCGGGGGGCCTGTACGGCATCGAGAACGAGCTCGAACTGCCCGACCCGCTCAGCGGCAACGCGTACGCGGCCGGTGTCGACACCCTTCCGACGACCCTCCGGGAAGCCGCTCGGCTGTTCTCGGAGTCGGCGATCGCCCGCTCGGCCTTCGGCGACGAGGTCGTCGAGCACTACCTCAACCAGGCGCGCATCGAGGTCGAGGCCTACGACGCCGCCGTGACCGATTGGGAGCGGGTGCGTGGTTTCGAGCGCCTCTGATTCGAGCAGGACCCCCGTCGTGGGGCTGACCACGTACCTGGAGCGCGCGAAGCAGGGCGTGTGGGATGTCCGCGCCTCGTTTCTGCCGCAGCAGTACTTCGATGCCGTCACGGCCTCGGGCGCGAGCGCCGTGCTGCTGCCGCCCCAGCCGCGTCCCGAGCAGGCCGCGGCGGCGGTGCTCGACGGGCTCGACGGGCTGATCCTCACGGGCGGCCTCGACGTGCAGCCCGAGCTGTACGGGGCGGAGCGCCACCCGCTCACCGACCCCGCTCGCGCCGACCGGGACGCGTGGGAGATCGCGCTCCTCGCGGGGGCGCGAGAGCGCGGCATCCCGGTGTTCGGTATCTGCCGGGGGCTGCAGCTCATCAACGTCGCGAGGGGCGGCACCCTGCACCAGCACCTGCCCGAAGCACTCGGCACGGAGCGCTACCGCATCGGCGGGGGCGTGTTCGCCGAGAACACGGTCGAGGTGGATGCCGGCACGCGGCTCGCGGGTCTGGTCGGCGCCGGTCCGCTCACGGTCCACAGCTACCACCACCAGGGCGTCGACCGGGTCGGCGACGGGCTTCGCGTGACCGCTCGCACCGACGACGGCCTTGTGCAGGCCGTCGAGACAGAGGGCGACGACTACCTGGTCGCCGTGCAGTGGCATCCCGAAGAGAACGCCGAGGATCGCCGACTGTTCCTGGGCCTGGTCGCTGCCGCCGCGGTGTACCGAGCGTCGCGTGCCGCCGCCCCCTCGTCCGAGCCCGCAGGCCCGGTCACCACCTCCGAGCGCCAGGGAGTTCCCGCATGAGCACCTTCACCGTCATCGACCCCTCGACAGGGTCGCCGATCACGACGCTCGAACGCGCCGAGGTCGAGCACGTGGATGCCGCCGTCGCGAGCGCCGTGCGCGCGCAACGCGCGTGGGCAGCCCTGGCTCCTGTCGCCCGCGCCGACGCCCTGCGCGCGTTCGCCCGGGTCGTCGAGTCGCACGTCGACGAGCTCGCGGCTCTCGAAGTGAAGAACTCGGGCCACCCGATCGGCTCGGCCCGCTGGGAGGCGCAGCACGTCGCGCAAGTGCTCAACTACTACGCCGGGGCGCCGGAACGCTTGATCGGGTCGCAGATTCCGGTCGCCGGCGGACTCGATGTGACCTACCACGAGCCCTACGGGGTGGTCGGGATCATCGTGCCGTGGAACTTCCCCATGACGATCGCGGCGTGGGGCTTCGCCCCGGCGCTCGCCGCGGGCAACGCCGTCGTGCTCAAGCCCGCCGAGCTGACCCCGCTCACCGCGCTCCGCCTGGGCGAACTCGCTCTCGAGGCGGGGCTGCCGGACGGGTTGTTCCAGGTGGTCGTCGGCTCGGGCTCGGTCGTGGGCCAGCGCTTCGTCTCGCACCCCGACGTGCACAAGGTCGTGTTCACCGGGTCGACCGAGGTCGGCACCGAGGTCGCCGCGGGCTGCGCGCGGATGCTCAAGCCCGTGACGCTCGAACTGGGCGGCAAGAGCGCGAACATCGTGTTCGCCGACGCCGATCTCGAGAAGGCCGCCGCGGGCGTCCCCGGCTCGGTGTTCGACAACGCCGGTCAGGACTGCTGCGCGCGAAGCCGTCTGCTGGTGCAGCGGAGCGTCTTCGACCGCTTCCTCGAGATGCTCGAACCGGCCGTCGCCGCCTGGAAGGTCGGCGACCCCGCGAGTGAGGACACCCAGATGGGACCGCTCATCTCGGCATCCCATCGCTCTTGCGTCCAGGGCTTCCTCGACGGCGTCGACGTCGCGTTCCGCGGCTCGGCTCCCGAGGGCGACGGCTTCTGGTTCGCCCCCGCCGTCGTGCTCGCGCAGCCCGGAGACCGCATCGCGCGCGACGAAGTCTTCGGCCCGGTGCTCGCCGTGCTGCCGTTCGACGACGAAGCGGATGCCATCCGCCTCGCCAACGACACCGCGTACGGTCTCGCGGGGTCGATCTGGACCGAGAACCTGGGCCGCGGCATCCGGATCTCGCGCGCAGTGCGCAGCGGAGTGCTGTCGGTGAACTCGCACTCGTCGGTGCGCTACGCCACCCCCTTCGGCGGCATGAAGGCCTCCGGTCTCGGACGGGAGCTGGGACCGGATGCCGCCGAGCACTTCACCGAGGTGAAGAACGTGTTCTACGCCACCGAGTGACCCCTGCCCTTCACCCCTTGTCCCACTTGTGACGCTCCTTGTCCCGCTTATGGCTGCTTCAGCGGCTCCGAACCAGCCATAAGCGGGACAAGGGTCAGCTCGAAAGGAACCACCGCCCATGACCATCGACCTCACTCAGCGTCTGCGCGATCGCGTCGCCATCGTCACCGGAGGGGCCAGCGGCATCGGCCTCGCCACCGCCCGTCGCTTCGCCGCCGAGGGCGCCCGGGTCGTGATCGCCGACCTCGACGAGACCACCGGTACGGCTGCCGCCACCGAGGTGGGAGGCGTCTTCCGGCAGGTGAACGTCGCCGACGAAGCGTCCGTGAACGCCCTGTTCGACGGCGTCGCCGCCGACCTCGGCAGCGTCGACATCGCCTTCAACAATGCCGGCATCTCGCCCGCCGACGACGACTCGATCGAGACGACCGAGCTGCCCGCCTGGGACCGAGTGCAGGACGTCAACCTCAAGAGCGTGTACCTCTGCTCGCGCGCTGCCCTGCGACACATGGTGCCCGCGGGAAAGGGGTCGATCATCAACACCGCATCGTTCGTGGCCCTGCTGGGCTCGGCCACCTCGCAGATCTCGTACACCGCGTCGAAGGGTGGCGTGCTCGCGATGACCCGCGAGCTCGGCGTGCAGTTCGCGCGCCAGGGGATCCGCGTCAATGCCCTCTGCCCGGGACCGGTGAACACTCCGCTGCTGCAGGAGCTGTTCGCGAAGGACCCCGAGCGCGCGCAGCGCCGATTGGTGCACGTGCCGATGGGTCGGTTCGCGGAGCCGGAGGAGATGGCCGCGAGCGTGGCGTTCTTGGCATCCGACGACGCGTCCTTCATCACGGCGACGGCGTTCGTGGTCGACGGGGGCATCACCAACGCTTACGTCACGCCCCTGTGAACCGGTGACGTGACAGGCTGAGGGTGTGACAGACGCGCCGCTCGACGACCTGCGCCGGGCCGTGTACCGCCCCGTGCGCAGCGGCAACGCGCTGGAGGACACCACGGCGCGCATCGTGCAGACGGTGCGGCTCGGCCTCGTGGCGCCGGGGGAGTCGCTCCCCGCGGAGCGCGAGCTCGCGGCGCTGTACGGGGTGAGTCGGGACACGGTCCGCGAGGCGCTGAAAGAGCTGTCGGATGCCGGGTGGCTCGAGACGCGGCGGGGTCGCTACGGCGGGACCTTCGTCGTCGATCCCGTGCCCCGGCCCTCGACGCCGGCGGTCGTTTCGGCCGCCGAGCTCTCCGACGTCATCGCCCTACGCGGCGTCCTCGAACCGGGGGCGGCGTGGGCGGCGGCGGCGCGGTCGCTGTCGGCCGAGGAGCGGGACGTGCTGTGGGCGCGGCACGAAGCGGCCGCGCTCGCCGAGGGAGAGGACTACCGCCGACTCGACACGCTCCTGCACCTGACGATCGCGGAGTTCGCCGGCATCCCGTCTCTCGTTCCCCTCGTCGCCGACAACCGCGCGCGCGTGAACGCCTGGCTCGACACGTTCCCCCTGCTGCCGCGCAACATCGAGCACTCGACCTCGCAGCATGCCGCGGTGGTCTCGGCGATCCTCGCCGGGAGACCGGATGCCGCCCACGCGGCGATGCGCGACCACCTCGCCGGGTCGGAGGCGCTGCTGCGGGGATTCCTGGCCTAGGGACTCGTGGGGGTTCGGGGCTTCGGAGCTTCGAGGTCGCGGGTCGCAGCGCGCGAGGTGCGGTGGGAGGTCGCGGGGCGCCGTGAGGTCAGGGAGGCGGCGCGGGGCGCGGGAGGTGCGGTGGGAGGTTGTGGGGCGCCGCGAGGTCACGGAGGCGGCGCGGGGGAGCGCGGGGATGACGCGGCGGTGCCGGGTGGAGGAGCTTCCGCGGGCGGAGGATGCAGCCCGGGCGTTCGATCCTCCGGTCGGCGATTCTCCTCCCGTCGGAAGCGCCGCGGGCGTGTTCGGCGCAGCGCGGGCGTGCGCGACGCCGCGCGGATAGGCTCGGAGGATGGCGGCAGGCAAGAAGCGCAAGGGGAAGAAGCTCGACGTGGACTTCAAGAACACCGCCTTGACCGACGCCCTGCAGACGCAGGATATGGCGGCGATCGCCTTCGCTCTCCGTCACGGACCGACGGTCGTGCCGCTGATGACGCCGGGCGACGCCGACGACCCGCTCAGCGTCGGCGAGGTATGGACCTACCGCGATCCGAACACCGCCCAGCTCGCCCTGCTGCTGTTCAGTGATGCGGCGCACAAGCCCGAGACGCTGCCGCCGCACGTGGCCCTGCAGTCGCCGCAGTGGCTGCGCGCGTTCCTCGGAACGCATCGGGATGCCATCACCACGGTGTTCATCGACATTGCGGGGCCGCACCCGATCCAGGCTTCACCGGCTGACCTGATCGCCGCGCTGGACGCCTGAGCTCTCCCTCGGTGCCGCGGGTTCGGCGCCGCTGGTTCGGTGCCCGGGGTTCGGCGCCCGGGGGCCGGCGCCCGGGCTCCAACGCCCTGGGTCCGACGCCCGGGGGCCGCCGCCCGGGGACCGACGCCCGGGGTCTTCCCCCGGCGCGGGGGCGGTGGGGTGTCGCACTGCCCGTTGAGTGTCCAGAACACCCGGAGCATTCTGAATTTCGTCCGGGTGTTGTGGACACTCGAGCGTCGGATGGGGCGGGGGCGTGTGGGCGAGCGACCGGGCGGGTGAGAGGCGGAACTCGCGCGGGTGAAGGGCTCGTGCAAGACTCGGGGACATGGAGTACCTGATCGTCGGTGCCGTATGCGCCGCAGGACTTGTCATCCCCGCCGTTCTCGGGATGACGTCGCCGCACCGCCGCCGCCGGTCTTCTCCTCCCGGCCGTTGACGATCGCACGGGAGCGGTGTCCCGTGGGGCCACCGGTTCCTGAGAACTCGCGACCGCTCGATCTCACCGCATCGGTCTGCTGGAGGCGCTTTATGCTCCGGGTGCGTCTCAGAACCCGGGTTCGCTGTCGTCGCGGGGCAGGCCGCGCACCTGCAACTCGTTGAGGGCCTGCGCGAGTTTTCGCGACGAGGCGTCGAGGACGGTGTGATAGCCGAGCCGCTTCGCCTCTGACGCGCGCTGAGCGGCCTGCGTGACGTTGCGGATCTCGCCCGTGAGGGTGAGCTCGCCGATCGCCGCGAGGCGCTTCGACACCTTGCGGTTCTTCACCGCGTTGGCCACCGCGATCGCGATCGCGAGGTCGGCCGCGGGTTCGACCAGGCGCACCCCGCCGACGGTGGAAACGTAGACGTCGCGATCCGAGAGCGTCAGGCCCATTCGGCTCTCGAGCACGGCGAGCACCATCGCGACGCGCGAGGAATCGACGCCGTTGACGATGCGGCGCGGGTTGGGCGCCGTCTGCCGCACGGCGAGGGCCTGGATCTCGACGGGCAGAGCGCGCCGCCCCTCCATCGCGATCGTGACGCACGTGCCGGGTTCGGGCTCACCGTGGCCGAGGAACAGCGCGCTCGGGTCGGCGACCTCGGCGATACCCGTGCCCGTCATGTCGAAGCACCCGACCTCGTCGGTGGGGCCGAAGCGGTTCTTGAGTGCTCGCACGAAGCGGAGCGAGGTCTGCCGGTCGCCCTCGAAGTGGCAGACGACGTCGACCAGGTGCTCGAGGATGCGGGGCCCCGCGATCGACCCGTCTTTCGTGACGTGGCCGACGAGGATGACGGGGAGGCCTCGTTCTTTCGCCACACGGATGAGGGCGGACGCCACCTCGCGCACCTGGGCGGGCTGACCCGCCGCGCCGTCGCTGTGGGCCGACGACACCGTTTGCACGGAGTCGACGATCAGCAGTCCCGGCTCGACCTGGTCGATGTGCCCGAGGATCGTGGCGAGATCGGTCTCGGCCGCGAGGAAGAGCTCGTCGTGCAGGGCCCCGGTGCGCTCGGCGCGCAGCCGTACCTGCGCCGCAGACTCCTCTCCGCTGGCGTAGAGCACGCGCCGACCCGCGCGGGCGCTCTGGGCGGCGACCTCGAGCAGCAGCGTGGACTTGCCGACGCCCGGCTCCCCACTCAGAAGGATTGCCGCGCCCGGCACGATGCCGCCGCCCAGCACCCGGTCGAACTCGCCCACTCCGCTCGTGCGGCGTGGGGCGTCTTGCGTGTCGATCTCGGTGATCCGGCGCGCGGCGCGGGCGGCCCCGGGAGCGACGGGCGTGATCGACCGCACGATCCCGGTCTGTTCCGCGGCCTCGACGACCGTGCCCCACGACTGGCACTCGCCGCAGCGCCCGACCCACTTCAGCGTCGTCCACCCGCACTCGGTGCAGCGGTACGGGGCAGGGGCTGCAGCGGGACGTCGGGATGCCATGTGCTCAGGCTACGCGGGGCCTCCGACATCGCCGCGCCGGGTCGCGGCATGCGGTGGTCGCACGTCCGGCCGGGGTCCCGGCATCCGGGATCTGCCCCGCCGGTGCGCAGCCCGAGGCCACGCATAAACGCGATCCACGCGCATAAACACGTGCAGAACGCGTTTATGCGACTCGATCGCGTTTATGCGTGAGACGGAGGCGATCGACGCACGTACGCCGGGTGGGCCCGCGCTGAACCCACGGGGTCGACCGGTGGTCAGTCGCGGAGCGACCCCGCGACGGTTGTCAGAGCGTCGGCGGAGCGGCGCAGCAGCGTCAGCTCGGCGTCGGAGAACGGCGTGCCCGGGAGGGGAACCGCTCCGCGCGCCGAGACGATCGAGGGCACCGACAGGGCCATGCCGTCGACGCCGTGGAAGCCCTGCAGCACCGTACTGACCGGCAGGATCGCGTGCTCGTCGCGCAGGATGGCCTCGACGATCCGGGCGCTCGACAGGCCGATCGCGTAGTTGGTCGCGCCCTTGCCCTTGATGACCTTGTACGCGGCGTCGCGGACGTCGACGGCGATCGCGTCCAGTTGCTCGCGATCGAAGCGTGTGCCGTCGGGGAGATCGAACTCGGTGATCGGCACGGAGCCGATCGTGGCCGTCGACCACAGCGGAAACTCGGTGTCGCCGTGCTCGCCGACGATCCAGGCGTGCACGCTCGAGGTGGCGACCCCGGCGCGCTGCGCGAGTTTCCAGCGCAGGCGCGAGGTGTCGAGCACGGTGCCCGAGGCGAAGATGCGGCGGCTGGGCAGGCCCGTGGCCTCTTGAGCCAGGACCGTGAGCACGTCGCACGGGTTGGTCACGATCACGTAGATCGCGTGCGGGGCGACGTCGAGCAGCTTCGGCATCATGTCGCGGATGATCGCGGCGTTGGTCGCGGCGAGCTCGGTGCGCGTCTGGCCCGGGTTCTGCTTCGCGCCCGCCGTGATGACGACGACGTGCGAGCCCGCGGCCACCGAGACGTCGCTTCCGCCCGTGATATCGCTCGAACCGGTGAACTGCGTGCCGTGGGCCAGATCGAGCACCTCGGCCTCGACCTTCTCGGCCGCGATGTCGTAGAGCGCGACATGCCGCGCCGACCCGCGGATCAGGGCGGCGTACGCGACGCTCGCGCCCACGCTCCCGGCCCCGACGACCGTCAGCTTCGAGTTCTCGATCACGCTCATGGCTCGATCCTGGCAGCGGGGGAGGGCGGCTTCCAGCGTGGTCGTTCGACGGTGGACGAACGGATGCCAGGGGTCGAGGGCTGCGCCATGCGCGACGTGCGAGGGCGCGGGGCCGGCGGGTTGCGGCGCTCCCGTGCGGTCGCAGTGGTGCGTGCCGAACTCCGGAGTCTTCGGACACCGGCGACCGCGCGTGGCGGTGTCGCGGGAGAGCGACGCCGTTTCTCCGGACTGCGGCGACACCTCCCCGATCCCATCCGGCCATCGACCAGGCAGCCGATTCGCGGCATCCTGAAGTGTGTCGTAAGCTATTCGGCGGTGACGTGTCCGAGCGGCCGAAGGTGCAACACTCGAAATGTTGTGTAGGTTCACCCCTACCGTGGGTTCAAATCCCACCGTCACCGCCACCACGAAGGCCCCGAATCCCGCGGAAGCGCGGGGGTTCGGGGCCTTCGTCTTGGGGGATCAATCGTTTGCGGTAGCCGGACCGAGAAAACCGCCCCGCCATCGTCGACGGCCGCCTCCGCATCTCCGTTAGATAAGGCCTGCGGTGTCCCGGAATTGGTGCCCTGGTGCAGCCGGTGTCGCGGGATTGGTGGAGAGGTTCCTGTCGATGCCCTTGCCGACTGCATGGGAGTGACCGGCGGAAACTCTCCCGGACCGCGCCCGTCGAGTAGCCGCCTTGTTTTGGGGGACTGGCGCAACATGAAAGCGACCGACCTCTGCTGGACACCCCTCGACTACGGTAGCGACGCGCCCATCTTCTGGGACTTCAACGGCGGATGGTGATCTCATGAGTAGACGGCTTACCCAGGCGAATGTCCTCGCGATCGGCTGGGTCAGCCTCTTTGTCGGCGTCAGCATCCCGGCGGCCGCCTCCGTGGCCGCGATCCGACTGTTCCGGAACCTCCCCTGTTTTGCAGGTGTCCAGTGGACGTTCGCGCCGCTCGTGATTGGATGCGAACCCGTCGGCGACCTACGCACGGATTTTGGATGGATTGCCACGGCTGTTTGTCTCGCCGCGATGGTGACCTCGGTCGGTATTGCCGCGACCTCGGTGGCGAGATGGGTCCGCTCCAGGTCGAGGCGTGATGCCCTTTTGTCTCTGCCGTTCGCCGGCACGGTTGCGGCGGTTGTCCTCATCACAGCATTCGTTCTGGCGAGTAACCCGGACGAGGCCACCAGCTCACGCGGCGCGTGGATCACGCTGTCGTCTTTGACAGCGTTCGGTACGGCCATGCTTTTCGGCCTGACCTCAGCGGTCGTCGTACTTCTCGCGTCCGCCCGGGCAACCCGTGTCCCCCGGGCCCGGAGAACGCCGTACGCGATTTCGCACCTCACACTGCCCCTCATGTCGACGCATGGACGACCAATCAGAAGGGGCGGCCCAGCTGCGCCTGGCGGGCCTTTCCGACGCGGAAGCGCTCGCTGATCTGAGATTCGAGTGGATCAGCCGGGAAGGAGCCCGACAAAGGACGAGCACAACAGCTTCACTCGGCGATTCTCGCGATGGTGGCGCGAAGAACAGACGCGGTGCGTGACCGCCCTGGCTGAGGTCGACGGGCAGCTGGTCCGCGCGGCGTGGTTGCTGCTCCACGAGCGCGTCCCGAACCCGTCCCACTTCACTCGCGCTACCGGCGATCTCCAGAGTGTCTACGTGCGACCGCCGTTTCGACGCGCCGGTATGAACCTGCACCTCGAACTCACACTCCCGAGCACTGCGCTCTGATCGCATGAAGAACGTCGGAATAGTCACCGTCTCACCGACGACTCCCTTTCGATCCGACTCACACCTCCCGAACCCTCGTTGCCCTCCGCGCAACCGGGGGTTCGTCCTTCTCGCCGCGGGGTCAGGCGAGTGGCGGGCCGATCACGGCGTCCGTCGCGGCTTTGGTGGGTGCGAGGATGACCGCATCACCGGTGAAGAGAAACGTCTGGCTGTAGCGGCCGTCGATCTTGTACGTCAGGTAGGTCCCGCGCGGGCCGTCCTCTGTGAACCAGGCGCTGTCGTTGGCCGTGTACAGAGCGACCAAATCGTTCCAGTCCTTTTCCGACGCCGGTGACCAGTCGTAGGAGTCGTCGGAACCCTGGCTGGACACGCAGTCAGCCCCCCGCGCCAGCACGGGCATTGGCGGGAGCTTGATTGCTCCCTCGGGCAACACCCGCGAGACCAGTGTCAGATCGGATGACGGATCCGTGATGTTCCCGCAGGTCGCCGGTATGCGAGTGGAAACGGGAGCGGTCAGACGCTCGTCTGCATGGGCAGAGGTCGTCGGGGGACTGGTGGGCTGCGCGGGGGAGTCGGTCGGGGAAGGCGCTGGCGACGACGCGGTGTCTGCGGCCGGGCGGGATGTCGCCACGCACCCGGTTGCTCCCAGGGCGGTGACGGCCATGAGTGCGAGTGCAGCCACCGAGTTAGTGACCCGAGAAGGAGACGTGCTCACGGGTGTCACCATATCCACGTCGATCCTGAGTTCTCGAACGTCTCCGGTCCACTCCTGTCGAACCCTCGTTGCCCTCTGGGCGGCGGGGGTTCCGCTTTTCCGTCGCCAGCGCCGCAGCTCACCGCTCTCGCGCGGTTGTTCCGATCGCGATCGAGGGTGGGGTGTCGAGATGTCGGGTGTCTGAGTCAGTTGCGCGGGAGAGGCGCAGAGTCGACTACTCGCCCACGCCCCGATTGAGCGAGAAACGCTTGATCGTCCCTAAGCGCGAGCAGTGTGTAATCGGTGCCGAAAGTGTCGAGCGTGCGCTCGATCAGCTCCCGGGGATAGGGCGGCAACAGCCCGTCGGCGTGCGGGATCACAACCTGATCGACCAGACCGAGACCATCGAACGTCGTCAACGCGGGGCCATCGGCGGGGTCATCCATGAGCGACGCCGGGGTTAAGTCGGGACCGGCGACCATTGCCCCTGCGCTGACGCCGACGTACGGCAGGCCAGCTCGCACGTGACCGGTCAGGACCTCCCCATTCCCCGTCGTCTGTAGCGCCTCCAGTAGAGCGAAAGTGCTCCCGCTCGCCACGTACACAGCGTCGAGGTCGGACAACACCCGATCGAGCTCGTCCGAGCCCATGCCGCGCACGGTGATTCGACTCAGCTCGTGGCCGAGGCGTGCGAGCGCGTCACGCTCGGCCGCGACGAAGGGCGCGTCGGCGAAGAGCGCTTGTGCGTCGTCCACGTACCCGATTCGGAGCGGACGTTGCGGGGTTCCGACCGCTTCTTCGAGGAAGGCTGAGAGGGCTCCGATGTGCCACGAGAGCAAAAGGATGTTCACACAATCAGACTAAGCAGGACCCCCGACATGACCGACCGGCGCCGCAGCTCGATGCTCTCTCGAGGTCGTTCCGATACGCCGCCGACACCAGCTCCCAGCCGCCCCATCGGCACCATGCGCAGGGCCTGCGACCTGTGCCGTGCAGGCAGCGTCACCGGCACCAACCACAACACGATCGCCACCGTCGCCGTAACGCACGTCCCAACGCCACGATCACCCACCGCCGTGAACACCCACGGCGACGTCAAGCCCGCTGGCGAAGGCCCCCACCATCAAACGTCATCGCACACGCGGCCATATGGCCACTGGACGTCGCTGTCACGACGTCAAACTGCCGCACCAGAGCTCGTGCGGCGCAAGACCGAACGGTTTCATGTCCCTTCGCATCGTCAGTCCGGCGTCGTCGAGGGTCGATGCCTCAGCGCGCGGAGACCTTCTTATTGAGCGTCCCGAGCAGACTCATGCCACCTAACCGTGCTTCTGCTGATCAATGTATTTCTTTGCCGCCGCGAGGTACCGATCCTTTTCTGCTTTTTCATCATTCAGGGTGACTTGGTTCGCTGAGATAAGTGGAACCTGGAAAGAAGCGACAATATCTCCTGCCGTCTGGGTGACGCGTAGGTCGTTGTTGCAGCGAGCCTCGATGCCCGACAATTGAATGATTCGTTCGGGGGGATCGCCGTTCTCGAGTGCGGTCTGCGACTCAACGGAGATCCAATCGGTCTCGCTATCCATCGCGGTAAGACCGTTTGCCGTCAGGCATTCTGACCACTTGTCGCGGATCGCGCCCCACTCCGCTGTTCGTGTCGCCGCTCGCATCGCGGTGGTGCCGAGCTTCTGGGCCAAGCTGTCGAACATCGCGTCCTGGGTAGGAACGAAGTCGGCCGAATCGGGGTCGCTCTCGGCCTCTGCGTTGCACGCAGCAACCTCCTGTGACCATCTCTCACCCCCGGCGTCTTCGTCTGCTTGGAACGTTTCGGCTACAGGATCGGGTGGCCGCATCAGTCCCCACGTCTGAGCTCCGGGCTCGAACCAGACGCCGAAGTTCCTGTCATCCAGTGGGGGACCCGGGTCGACGCGGCCTGCGCGGAACGGCATGGAACGCGCGTTCATGCAGGTTTCGATGCGCAGGAACAGGGCTTGATTGAGTACGCCGATGTCGGATGCTGACGCGGACAGATCGTACTGAGAGAGCGGAAAGACGATGTGCCCGGTGCGCTCGTCCAGGCTTACCTGAGCCGTCGTGTCGCGTTCCAGGCTGGTGGGCGACCCGCCCTGTGGGGTTGGGGTGCACGCGACAATCACGCACCCCAACCCCACAAGAGCAAGCCCTTTGAAGAGCTGCTTCATCGGTTGCTTACGGCTTGACGGCGCTGATGCGGTCGCTCCAGGTCTCGCCGAAGTTCAGGCCGGTGTTCACGGCGCGCAGATCGTTGTAGCTGCCGTTGAGGCGGACGGTGCGGCCGGCGCACCCGTTGTTCTCGCAGTAGGTGGCCCACCCCGTGTTGCGGATCGAAGACGCCTTGTCGGAGTAGGTGAGGTTGCCATTGCTGAGGGTCTCGAGGTACTTGCCGTAGTTGATGTCATCGTAGAACTGCGCGGCAGATGCTGCTTGCGCACTCGTCATCAGCAGGCCAACCCCCAGGCCAGCTGTGACAACGATCTTGGTCAATTTCTTCATCGCGATTTCCTATTCTTCGGACATAGCGAGGCGAGCCCCCACACATGCTGAGTGTTTCGCAGGAGGTCATTGTGTGCAATAGCTGATTGATTTTGATAGTTGTTGCGATGCATGCTTTGAAAAGCATCAAATGTATGAGGGTGGATCTGTTGATCAGACCCTCGAACACGGGGCTGCGTGGTCACCCATTCGGTGACGATCGGCGGGTCGTGGAGGGTATCGCTTACCGGTTCCGGACCGGTATCCCGTGGCGTGATCTGCCGCGCGAACAGTTCGGCCCATGGCAGACGGTGTGGAAGAGACATCGCCGGTATGCCGGCGATGGCACCTGGGATCGCGTGCTGACACGGATCCTCGCTGAGGCCGATTCTGCCGGGAAGATTGACTGGGCGGTGTCGATCGACGCGACGATCGCGCGTGCGCGCCAGCACGCGACGAACACGACCCGTCCCGAGCAAGACACAGGGGGCGGGATCGACTCACAAGAATCTGCCCTGGCACGAGGTTGAACCGCCTGGTCATGGCATCGGCCGCTCCCGCGGCGGGCAGACCACGAAGATCCATCAGGCCGTTGACGGACATGGCCGACCGCTTGCGATGATCGTCACCGGCGGGCAGCGCAATGACGGTGCGGTGCTGGGTGCGGTGCTGGCGGAGATCCACGTTCCCCGACTTGGTCGTGGCCGGCCACGCACCCGCCCGGATGCCGTACTCGCTGACCGCGCGTACGCGACCGGCGTGATCCGCAATGAACTGCGCCATCGCGGGATCAAGGCCGTGATCCCCGACAAACGCGACCAAGCTGCCGCCCGCAAACGGCGAGGCAGCAAAGGCGGGAGACCAACCGGCCTCGATGTCGAGGCCTACAAGGGTCGCAACGTCGTCGAGCGGTTCTTCGCCCTCGCCAAGCAATGGCGCGGCATCGCCACACGGTTCGACAAACTCGCGATCACTTACCGTGCTGGGATTGCTCTCTGCGCCGTCCTGACCTGGCTACGTTCATAACGATTGATCACGCTACGGCGAGTACGCGGTGAGGAATCCATCCTTCACGTCCGTCAGCGTTCCGGCACCAGGACCAGCCGCTTTCTGAGTCATCCACGAGGACATCGACGTCTTCTCCCAACCTGGCCGGTAGCTCGGTGGTGTCGTATCCGAGACGAACAGTGCCGACCGAGCCGTCGATATCGAGGTGACGCGCCGGCACCCATCCCGTGCCCTGGGCCGCTGTCACGAACACGAAAGCGGGCCATTCCGTGTCCCGGTCTCCTATCTGAACGGCGTCGCCGGGAACGATCACGAGTGGGGCCCGATCTGGAATCTCATGATCGGCGGTCAACACACATCTCACAGCGTCAATCCTCCCATCAGAGCCGACCCACGCAGCCTATGGGAGACACGCCCTAGCACCTCGACAAGATTGGGTGTCAATAGTGTGAAGGGGGAGAATGACATGAAGTTTTCGCTTCGTCATAGGGCTGACCAGCGGTGACGCGGCGGTAACCGTTTCACTTCTCAGGGCGCGATTCGACCACGGTGCGCTGAGCTGCAACCGGCACGTCCGGGCGTGCGACTCGATCCGCCCGAAGCTGGTGCGTCACACGGTGCTCCGGGAAGACGCGAAGATGGCGGCTCCGAGGGGGCACGCTGTTCTCGGGAGGGGGCTTCTTCGAAGCGGACCGTCACTCGTCGACGAAATGGATGGCCAGATCATCACGTTGCGACAGCGCCCCGAGGCGCCCGGAAGCCGACCGCGAAACCGCCAGGATCTGTAGGCCGTCCAATGCCTCCAGTGGACGGTAATCCTCGACGGGGGTGCCGGCCACGCCCACGGTGACCAGACCCTCGAGGGACCGGAGCGGGCTGAGGTCGGCGACCTTCGTCCCGTTCAGCCACAGCTTCTGGAGGCGTCGGAGTGGACGGAGCGGTTCGATGTCCACGACCGGCGTGTCGCCGAGTTCGAGAACCGTGAGCGCTCGCAGCCCCGATAGCGGGCGGAGGTCAGCCACGCGTGTATCGCTCAACCACAGCTCTTCCAGAGCCCCAAGGCCTGCGAGTGGACGGAGATCGACGACATCCGTGCCGTCCAGTCCCAGGTGTCGGAGAGCGCGAAAGCGCTCGATGCCATCCAGCATCGTCACCTCATCGACGACGATCTCACTCACGCTCCCCGCACCCGCTCCCGGGGGTAATTGGCGCAGATGCTGCCGCACCGCAGCCCGGAGCCCCGCGTCCCTTAGCGATTCCACCTCATCGATCACCCGATCATCCTCCCGCGCCCGCCGGCGGACAGCGACCGGTGGGAACGGCGACGCCCTCGCACGTGTCCCCCAAATGGGGGACAAGGGTGATAGCTTTGACGACGGCTTCACCGTCCGGACCTGCCCCCAATGCACCCCATCCGGGCGGTGAGGTCTCGAACGAAGACGTGGGCGCGGCGCGATCCCGCGCGTGGGTCGACATCGCCGCGGGAACGCGCGTGACGCGACAGCCGTGGTGTGCGGGACGACTCCCCATCTCGGTCGTCATCTCCCGCGCCGACGACCTCGATCCGAGCCGTCGCCCGCGGGGCGAATCGCGCCAGTGGTTCGATGCGCCACCACACGTCTCATCGTGGTGTCCACGGGATGGGCGGGCCGCGCCACCGCCGCGGCACGCAGGGGGGCGTGTTCCGCGGGTTCACCGTCAGGGTATTCTCGAGAGGCGGTCTGCGACCTCCTCGCCGGGACGGGACGCGACAGGCCACCCTTCGGAGAACCACCCCGCCAGGAGAACAGATGGACCGGCTCGTCTATCAAGAGCGACGCATCTCCGACACCGAAAACCGGATGCCCTCGCCCCTTCGCTTCATCGAACGAGTGATGGACGACGCCAGCGGTGCCCGTGGGCTCCCTCTTGGTCCGGCCGGCGTATGACCGATCCTCAACGCCCGACGCAGGCGACGATCGCCGAGTGGGCCGCGCGCTTCGTGGCCAGGGGCGTTCCCGCGCTCGGCGAACCGCTCGTGCTTCCCCAGGACGATGACGAGAACGGCGACGCGTTCATCGTCCTCATCCACCTGCGGCACGCGCCCGCTGCCATCTACCTCCAGCTCGACGAAAGCGGGCGGTGGGTGGCCACCCTCACCGAGCGCCCCAGCGATCTCACGGGCACGTCCCTCGACCTCATCGCCCTCGGCGCCGAAGTCGAAGCGGCGGGTCAGCTGTGCGCCTACCTGCAGGAACGGACCGACGCTCACCTGGCGCCGTCCCCCTGATCGTCGGACCGCGTCGCTGCGCTGCGGACCTCGCCGATACCGCTGATCCCGTCGCGCGCCCGGGCAGGCGCCCGCGGTGCCTCGCGCGGACGCAACCGGAGCGCGTCGACGGCAGCTCGTTACGGAGCCGTGCCGACGACCCGATAGTAGGGCTGGACCCTCCGCGTCACCCCGATGGTGCGCGAAGCCGCTGACCCGCGACGTCCACGCCCCCGTTCCGATCGGAGCTGCAGCATGACCGTCCCCGCCGCCCACGAGTACCGCACCTACCCCGTCGTGACTCTTCCGGTGTTCGACCTCCGAACGGGGGATGTGGTGGTCGGTACGGATTCCGAGGTCGTCGGGATCGATGCCGAGAGCCCGTGGACGCGCCGCATCTCCGAGCGGCATCCCTCGGGGCAGATCACCCGATTCGCCTACGACTGCGCGGACGAGCTCACGGTGTATCGAAAGCCGCCAGCCGAATCCGCCGCCGACTCGGGCGCGGAGAGCGCTCCCGGCACGAGGACCGGGCGCCCCGCCGGCATCCGCTGCCCGCACTGCGGGAACGTGAGCGCCTTCGCGGTCCAGCTCACCGTGAACGTGGTGCTCGACGGCGACCTCGACGTCATCGGCTCCCCGCAGGCCTCGTCCGATCAGTGTTCCGCCCGCCTCACCGGCCCCGGGGACGGGTTCCGCGGAGACGAGCCCGTGCAGTGCCAGCAAGACCGAGGCGGGTGCGGACACCGAGGCAGCGTCGAGCAGTTCCGCGTCCGCGCGGAGGATTCCGCCGTCGAGTAGCCGGCCACGGAGGAGTCCGCCCCGGCCTGGATACGCTCGACCGATGGACGAGGACGCGCCGCCGACAAAGAAGCCGCGGGAGATCCTCCGCCATCCGGCTTTCGCGTTCTTCTGGACCGCGACGACGCTCCGCGCGTTCGGGTCGACGATCGCCGGGGTCGCCTTCCAGGTGCTCATCGTCACGGTGATCGCGGCGACGCCGGCACAGGTCGGCATCCTGAACGCCCTCAGCGTCGTTCCGTACCTGTTCCTCGGCCTGGTCGTGGGCGCGTGGATGGACCGCGGAAGACGGCAGCGGACGCTGGTGGTCACGACGATCGGGCGGGCGCTGGTGCTCGCCGTCGTCCCCATCCTCGTGCTGACGGGCGTGCTCGATTTCTGGTCGGTGGCGGCGATCACCCTCGCGCTCGGCGTGCTCACCCTGTTCGGGGACTCCGCAGCGCAGCCGCTGCTCCCGCGGCTCGTGCCGAGATCGTCGCTCCCGGCAGCGAATGCGCGGCTCGGCCAGAGCCAGACCGTGGCTCAGACGGCGGGGCCGGCGATCGGCGGTGCCCTTCTCGCGATCGTCGGGGCGCCGATCCTGTTCGTGGTCGACGCCGTCATCGCCGCGATCGCCGCGGTGCTGCAGTCGCGGATCTCGGTGTCCGAGGCGAAGGCTCCGCCGCGGGCCGCCGGCCGGCACGTGGGGCATGAGATCGCGCAGGGCATGCGCTACACCTATCGGCATCCGAGGCTGCGTCCGCTCGCGATCTCGATCCACGTGTGGTTCCTCGGCAACAGCATCGTGGCGACGGCATTCGTCGTCTTCGCGCTGCGCGAGCTCGCCCTGCCCGCGTGGGCGTACGGGGTTGCCCTGGCGCTCGGGGGAGTCGGCGGTTTCGTGGGGGCGGTGGTCGCCCCGGGCCTCGGCGTTCGGCTGGGAGCGGGCCGGGCGATCCTGCTCGGACGCGTTCTCGTCGTGCTGCCCTGGGCCGTTCTGGCCTTCGTCCCGCTCAGGCCCGACAGTGGCATCGGGGTGATCCTCGCCGTCGTCGCGGCCGCGCAGTTCGTCTACGGCCTCGCGATGGGGATCGAGGATACGAACGACATCTCTTACCGACAGTCCGTCGCGCCGGATCGCATCCAGGGTCGGATGAACTCGACCATCCGCACCGTGAACCGCAGTGTCTTCTTCGTCGGCGCATTGCTGGCGGGCGTGCTCATGACCTCGCTCGGCCTTCCGGTGACGCTCGGGATCGGTGCGGGGCTGTTCGTCCTCGCCGCGCTGGTCATCGCCCTCTCACCGCTGCGCGGAGCGCGCCACGATAGCTCTTCGCGCAGCTGAGAACCGCGCACGCGCGCTCGGGCGGATCACACCCGCGGCTGCTGCTGCGTGATGCAGTGGATGCCGCCCCCGCGGTCGAAGATGGGGCGCGAGTCGACCGTGATCACGCGACGACCCGGGTAGGCCTGGGCGATGATCTCGCGCGCCCGCGCGTCGGCTGCGTCGTCGCCGAAGCCGCACAACACGACCCCGTCGTTGGTGACGAGGTGGTTGATGTAACTCCAGTCGAGCCACCCCTCGTCATCACGCAGAGCGGAAGGAGCGGGGATGCCGGTGATGGCGACGCTGCGGCCCCGCTCGGCGAACGCGGTCTCGAGCTCGCTCCGTACGAGGCGCGACACCTCGAAGTCGGGGTGGGAGGCGTCCGTCTGCTCGTGGATGAGGACGTGCTCGGGCGAGGCGAAGGTGGCGACGATGTCGACGTGCCCGTTGGTGCCGAGGTCGTCGTAATCGCGGGTCAGGCCGCGCGAGAGCCAGATGGCATCCGTCGCTCCGATCGTTCGGGCCATTTCGGCCTCGACGCGGGTGCGGTCGGCGAAGGGGTTGCGACGGGGGTCGAGCTGCACGGTCTCGGTGAGAAGGACCGTGCCGGTGCCGTCGACGTGGAGCCCGCCGCCCTCGGCGACGAGGAGAGAGTCGACGCGCTCGGCTCCCGCGTGCTCGGCGACGACGCGGGCGATACCGGCGGACTTCTGCCATTCGGCCCAGTCGGGTGCGCCCCATCCGTTGAAGATCCAATCGACGGCGCCGAGGACGCCCGGGCGGTCGGGGTCGACGACGAAGGTGGGCCCCACGTCGCGCATCCAGAACTCGTCGAGCGGGGCTTCGACGATCTCGATGTCGGCGGAGAGCATGCGTCGGGCCCGAGCCATCTCGGTGGGGTCGACGACCATCGTCACCGGCTCGAACTGTTGCACGGCGTGCGCGACGTCGGTCCAGGCCCGGTAACCCTGCTCGCGGAATTCCGCGCCCACTCCGAGGGTGATGCCTTCGCGGGGGAACGCCATCCAGGTGCGCTCGTGCGGGGCGGATTCTGCGGGCATGCGCCACATGGCGTGCTCCTTCCGGGGTCGGGTGGGTCAGTAACCGGTGGTGAGGACGCGATCGAGGGCATCGACGAAGACGTCGACCGAGGCGCGCGTGACGACGAGGGGCGGTTTGATCTTCAGCACGTTCTGGTGATCGCCGGTGGGTTGCATGATCACGCCGAGTTCGAGCAAGCGATCGCAGATCGCCGCGGTCTCGGTGGTCGCGGGTTCGAGCGTCTCGCGGTCGCGCACGAACTCGACGCCCAGATACAGTCCCGAGCCGTGCACGGTGCCGATGAGGTCGTGCTTCTTCCCGAGCTCTTCGAGGCGTCGCTTGAGGTGTGCGCCGACGACCCGCGCGTTCTCTTGCAGACCCTCCTGCTCGATCACGTCGAGCACGGCCATGCCGATCACCGACGACACGGGCGAGCCCCCGGTGGACGAGAAGAAGTACCCGCCGGTGCGATAGCGGTCGGCGATCTCGCGCCGCGTGACCACTGCGCCGAGCGGGTGGCCGCCGCCGATGGACTTCGCCACCGCGACGATGTCGGGCACGGCTCCCTGCTGCTGGAAGCCCCAGAACCATTCACCGAGGCGGCCGTAGCCGACCTGCACCTCGTCGGCGATCGCGAGACCCCCGTGGCGGCGGATCGCGGCGTAGACCGCGCCGAGGTATCCCTCGGGCAGGGCCACCCCGCCGGCGTTGCCGAAGTAGGTCTCGGCGATCATGCCCGCCGGAGGGCGACCGGATGCCGCGAGCTCGTCGATGACCGCGACGGCTTCGGGCGCGTACTTCTCGGCATCCGCCCCCCGGTGCTTCCCCCGGTAGGAGTTCGCCGCGTCGACGGTGTGCACCCAGTCGGGCCGCGTGCTCAGCGCATGAGGGTTGTCGGCGATCGAGGTCGATACGGCATCGCTGGCGTAGGTCCAGCCGTGGTACGCCTCGCGCATCGCGACGATGTCGGGGCGGCCGGTCGCCGCCATCGCGAGGCGGATCGCGAGATCGGTCGCCTCGGATCCGGAGTTGACGAAGAACACGGTGTCGAAGCCCTCGGGCAGGGTCGCGGCGATCCGATCGGCGTAGTCGGTGATCGCTCGGTAATGGAACCGCGAGTTCGTGTTCAGCAGGTGCATCTGCCGGGAGCCCGCCTCGACCACGCGCGGATGGGCGTGGCCGACCGAGGCGACGTTGTTGACCATGTCGAGGTAGACGCGACCGTTCACGTCGATCAGGTGTTCGCGCCACCCGCGCTCGATGCGCGGGGGAGCGGCGTAGTAGTGCTCCTGCACCTCGGCGAGCACCTCGTGGCGGCGTGCGAGCACGTCGTCGTCGACGGGAGTTTCGGCGGGGACGCCGATCGCGGCCCCGGGATCGCCGGCCACCTCGCGCCACGCGGCCGCGAGGGCGGGGGTGGTGCGCGCGGGCGGGATCGCTCCGTCGATCGCGCGGCGCAAGACCAACCGGGTGCGAGCGGGCAGGACCCCGGATGCCGCCGCGGCAGCGCCCGTGATCGTCACGGTCTCGTCGGCCGAGGTCCAGACCAGATCCTCCCCCTCGCGGCGGATGTCGCCGGGGGCGAGCGGGGTCGGCTCGGCGAGCCACACGGTCACCCCGGTCGGCAGCGACGCCGCGGTCGAGGGGAAGGGGGCGCTCGTCCCGGTGAGCTGGGCAGTCCAGGCCGGAAGTGTCACCATCGCCGCTCCCGCATCGAGAGCGTCGAGCGCGGCGTTGTCGAGCGTTCCCGCGTCGAGCCAGGCGCCGCCGTCGTTCAGGGGCGACTCGGTCGTCGCGTCGAGCTCGACGAACGGTACCTCGGGCAGCAGAGGGGCGGCACCCCACGCCCGGGGGTTCGCCGCCGGGCGGCCGAGAGCGGCCCGCGTCGCGGCGGTGATCACGGGCAGTGGCACGGATGCCGCCTGCTCGAGGATGCGGAACTCGCGGTCGAGTGCGACGCTGGCGTACGCGTTCTCGTCGTCGAGGCGCACCTGCGCCCGGCCGCTGAGCACGAGGACCGCCCCGCGGAGGACGACCAGCGGCCAGAGAGCCGTGATCTCGTCATCGGTGAGGTCGCGCACCCGGTCGAAGGCGCGGATGGCGGGCAGGGCGCTCTCGGGCGTCGCGTCGTCGTGATGCAGGATCGACGAGACGGTCACGGCGATCTCGCCCACACGCCACGACACGCACACGTCTCCGAAGTCGATGACCGCGTCGGGCACCGTCTCGCCGGGGGCGCGCAGCACGTTGTCGTCGGTGACGTCGAAGTGTCCGGCCTGGACGGGGAGGGCGTCCCGCACGGTGGCGAGGGCGGCGCGGGCCGCGTCGGCGGCACGCTGGACGATGTCTCGCACCTCGGCATCCGGTTCGAGGGGGAGGAGGGTGTCGATGACGCGCCCGGCGTGGCGGAGATCCCATTGCAGCACCCGGCCGCTCGCGGGGTGGGTGAAATCGGCGAGCGAGAGGCTCACGGCCCCCGAGAGGGAGCCCATCCGCTCGACGACCGCGGGGGAGAGGTAGCCCGAGCCCATGAGCGTGCGTCCGTCGATGTTCTCGATCACCCGCGCGTGGATGCGCCCCTGGCTCGACTCCCACCACGTCGACATCGCACCGTGCGGTCCCTCGACGATGCGGGGGATGCGCAGGTGAGGGGTGCGCTCGGCCACGAGGGCCGCCGCGGCGTCCTGCATCTCGATCTCGGCCTCGCTGAACACGGGATTGCTGAGCTTGAGCACTCCCAGGGGCTCGGAAGAGCCGCGACGGAACACGCGGAAGTTCTGGTCCTGTTGACTGCCGAGTCCCCGCAGGTCGATGTCGACGCCGAACGCGTCGGCGAACAGCCGCCGCACCTCGTCGTCGGAGAGCGTCGGGGTAGGCAGGTCGACCTGGCTGAAGTAGTCGAAGACGGGGGTCGGAGCGGTCTCGGTCACGGTGGCTTCCTCGGGTGATTCGGGTGTCACAGGGGAGAGTCGGATACCGTGGCGACGGCGCCGGCGACGGTCCCACCGGCATCGCGCACGACGACGACGACCAAGGGGCCGTAGGGGGCGACCCATTCGCTCACGGGCTCGCCGGACGGCTCGGGGGAGACCTCGGCGCTCACCCGGCCGTTCTCGAGTCGCGCGGGAACGCGCGCGCCGTCCACGAAGAGGGCGTGATCGACCGCGATGCCTCCGCTGACGGTGGCTGAGACGGTGACGCGCTCGCCGTCGTGTACGACCTCGTCGACGGTGACCGACAGGGAGCCCTCGGCCGCGGGGCGGGGCTCGGCGAACACCGCCTCATCCGGCAGGGCGGGGGTGCGCGGGGGCGTTGTGCGGCGCTCGCCGAGCGCGGTGATCGCCTGGGCCAGCTGCACGAGGCGGGCGTCGCTGTAGGCGGGACCGGCGAGGGTCAGGCCCACCGGCATCCGGGTGTCGGCCATGGTGCCCATCGGAACCGTGACGGTGGGGATGCCGAGGTGACGCGGCACGAGGTTGCCGTTCGAGACCCAGACGCCGTTGCGCCAGGCGAGGTCCGCCGAGGCGGGATTCACGTCGGCGTCGGCGGGGCCGACGTCGGACTGCGTGGGGAAGATGACGGCATCGAAGCCCTCGGCATCCATCCACTCCTCGACGTCGACGCGGCGCGTGTGCTCGAGCCCGCGGAGGCCGTTCTCGAGGCTTGCCACGTCGTGCCAGTCGGGCTCCCACTCCTGCGCGCGCGCGACGTAGTCGCCGATGTCGTACGCGATGTCGTAGTGCCAGACGCCGTAGCGGTCGGGAAGGGCTCCGGGCGGGTGGGGGAAGATCAGGGCCGCTTCGGCATCGGCGAGACGGGGCAGCTTCGCGTCGCCGTTGGTGCGGAGGAACGTGTCCATCGCCCAGACCGCCAGATCGCCGACCTCGTCGTCGAGGAAGGCGCGCGTGACGAATCCGCGGTCGACGAAGTCCTCGTCGCCTTCGTGCAGTTTCTCGTAACGGTCGACCGCGGGGAAGTCCGTCTCGACGACCTCGGCGCCGGCGGCCTCGAGGTCGGCGCGCAGGTCGTTCCACAAGGCCATCACGCTGTCGCGCGTGACGATGGGCGAGGCGTTGTCGGGGTCGCCGTTGACGTAGATGCGCGGCACGGCGAGACGCAGACCCGCGAGCGGCAGCGGCTCGAGCGCGGCGAACGACTCGGGGCGCACCTGTGACGGGAGCGGGAGGTCGATGAACGGCTGCGTGCGCCAGAGGTCGCCCTCGGTCTCGGCGTCGTCGGCGACCACCGCGTCGAGGACGTGCTGCAGGTCGCCGACCGACCTCGTGTGCGGCACCACGACGTCCATCGTCGGCACGAGGGGCCAGTTGCCGCGCACCGAGATCACGCCGCGCGAGGGCGTGTATGCCACGAGGGCGTTGTGCGAGGCGGGAGCCCGGCCCGACGACCACGTCTCTTCGCCGAGCCCGAACGCGCAGAAGCTGGCCGCGGTGGCGGTGCCCGATCCGTTGGAGGAGCCAGAACCGAAGGCGGATGCCAGGTAGTCGCCGTTGTAGGGCGATTCGGCGCGGCCGTAGACGCCGCGCTGCATGCCACCGGCGGCCATGGGCGGCATGTTCGTGAGCCCCAGGAACACGGCGCCGGCTTCGCGCAGGCGCTCGATGGCGAAGGCGTCGTCGCCGGCGATCAGGTCGCGGAAGGCGGGGGACCCGGATGCCACGGGCAGGCCCTCGACGCGGTAGCTGTCCTTCGCGGTGAAGGGGATGCCGTCGAGGGGCCCGAGCGTGCGACCCCGCGCGCGGCGCAGGTCGGAGGCGCGTGCGGCGGTGAACGCGCGGGGGTCGAGCACGGGCACGCTGTTGAGGCGGATGCCGGAGCGGTCGTAGGCCGCGATGCGATTGAGGTAGCGGGCCACGAGCTCGACGCTGGTGAGGTCGCCGGCGTCGAGTGCTGCGCGCAGGCTGTCGATGTCGGCGTCGACGACGGTGAGGGCCTCGGTGGTCATGGCGGTAAACATACACCGTTTGTTTTACGTGTGCGAGAGTGGACTCGGAGCCCGCGCCCGTAGGCTCCCATCGACCGGGGAGGCCGCCATCGCCAGACCGCACACGCCGCTCCTGAGCCGCGATCTGATCGCGCGAACCGCCCTCGCCCTGGTCGACCGCCACGGACCCGACGGGGCGAGCATCCGCCGCGTCGCCGCACGCCTCGGGGTCAACCCCGCGTCTTTGTACAACCATGTCCCCAACCGCGCGGCCATGGTCGAGGACGTCCGCGCCCTCGTGTCGGCGCCCATCGACTCGCAGCCGCTGCGGGAGCTGCCCTGGGAAGACGCGCTCCGCGCCTGGGGACGCTCGTACCGTCGCGCCTTCGCCCGGCATGCCCGTGTCGTTCCGCTGCTGATGACGGAGCGCGCGTCGGCCCCCGTCCTCCTCGCGCAGTACGAGGACTTCGCGGCGGCCGCCGAGGCCGCCGGGTGGACGCTGCGCGATGTCATCCCGCTGCTGACCGCCTTCGAGTCCTTCATCCTCGGCAGCGTCCTCGACATGTCGGGGCCCGCCGTGGTGTTCGACCCCACGGGCCAGGAGGAGGCGTTCCCGCGCTTCTCGGCGGCTTTCGACACCCTCGCCGACGAGGACCCGGAGGACCCCGTGGCCACCCGCGCCTTCGAGCTCGGGCTCGACATGCTGATCGCCTCCGCACGGCCCCGCTGACGCCGAACCCGCATTCGGGCGCAGGGCAAGTCCTGGCTCGAGAGAATCCCGACCTGGGACGATTCCGGGATGGATGCCACCACGGACGAGCCCGCGATCCTCCCTGACCGGCCGAGGTCCGACGCGCGCCGTCCGGTCGCCCTGGTCGTGGGCGTCGTCGCGACCGTGCTCTTCGTGGCGCTGCGACTGGCCGTCGATCTCGACGGGGGAGCGCCGCTGGCGTTCGACCAGTGGTGGGACGACGCGATGGCCGCGCTCGCCGACCCAATCGCGGTCATCGTCGCGTGGATTCCCGCCATCGTGGGCGGCACGATCGGAATGATCGTCATCGGCATCACGACCGCCGTCGTCTTCATCCTGGTCAAGCGCCCGTGGGATGCGCTGAACGTCGCGGCATCCATCGCCCTGGTCGTGCTCATCGGCGCGCCCCTCGCCGCGGTCATCGCACGAGCCCGACCGATGGATTCGCTGGCCGAGACTCAGGCGACCTCGTTCCCCTCGGGCCACACCGCCGTCGCGACGACGATCGCGGTGACACTCGCGCTGATCCTCCGCCGCGGGTGGATCTGGGCGGCAGGCGCCGTCTGGGTGCTGCTGATGATGTGGAGCCGCACCTACCTGCACGCGCACTGGCTCAGCGACGTGACAGCGGGTTTTCTGGAGGGAGTGGCGGTGGCCACCCTCGTGTGGGCGCTGGTGGAGGTGTGGCGTGTGCGCCGCGCGCAACGCCTGGTGGCGGCGTCCGGCTGAGCGCTAGGGTTCCCGGATGACCAGCGCCTCCGCCGCCGCCGACAAAGCCCAGGATTCGACCGCCTTCCGTGTCGCCGCACGCGTCGGCTACGTGGTCCTCGGGCTTCTGCACCTGTTGATCGGGGTGATCGCGGTGTCTCTTGCGACCGGCAGCGGCGGCGACAGCGCCGATCAGAGTGGAGCCCTGCAACAGGTGGCCGAGGCTCCGGCGGGCAAGGTACTGCTCTGGGTCGTCGTCGTCGGGCTCGTCGCGCTTGCCGTCTGGCAGGTCGCAGATGCCGTCGCCGAGCGCGACCCCGACGAGAAGACGCGCTGGGCGCACCGCGCGAAATACGTGGGAACGGCCGTCGCGTACGGGGCGATCGCCGTCACCGGCTTCACGATCGTCTCGGGCGGACACTCGGACTCCTCGCAGTCGTCGCGCACTCTCAGCGCGCAGCTTCTCGCCATGCCCGGGGGCATCGTGCTCCTGGTCGTCGTCGGTCTGGCGGTGGCGGTGATCGGCGTCGCCTTCGTCGTGCGCGGTGTCACGAAGGCCTTCATGAAGAACCTGTCGAGCCCGGGCGGGACGGCGGGGCGTGGCATCCGGACCTTCGGGATGATCGGTTACGTCGCCAAGGGGATCGCGGTGGGCGTCGCCGGGATCCTCTTCATCGTCGCGGCCTTCTCGCACGATCCGAACGCGGCCGGCGGTATCGACTCGGCGCTGCGCTCGCTCGCGAGCCTGCCGTTCGGGCAGGTCGTCCTGTGGCTCGTGGGCGCGGGGCTCGTCGTGTACGGGCTCTTCTGCTTCGCCCGGGCCCGGTACGCCCGCATGTGAGCGCGCTGATCAGGGGGTGACGACGGTCACGCCGGCTTCGGCGAGGGCGGCGGACAGCTCGGGTGACGGCTCGGCGTCGGTGATGAGGTAGTCGGCCTTCTCGAGGGGGCCCACCTGGGCGAACAAGCGTCGGTCGAGCTTCGAGGAGTCGGCCAGGATCGCGGTGCGATCCGCGCGCTGGATCATCTCGCTCATCATGGTCGCGTCGCCGAGGTTGCTGGTCGAGAAGCCGGAGCCGTCGACCGCGCCGACCGCGATGAGGGCGTAGTCGCAGCGGATGTCGACCTCGGGGGTGTGCGAGTTCATCGCCAGGGTCACCGGGCCGGTCGTGGCCTGGGTGATGGTGCGGACCGCGCCGCCGAAGATGTACAGATCGCGGAAGACGCTGGGAGAGATCTCGGCGGGGATGCGCAGGTTGTTCGTCGCGATCGTGAGGTTCCGGTGATTGCGCAGGGCTCGGGCGACCGCCAGCGTCGTGGTGCCGGCGTTGAGCATGAGCACGGATCCGTCTTCGATGAGCTCGACCGCGAGCGCTGCGATGCGCTCTTTCTCGGAGATCTGCATCTGCAGGCGCACGTCGAGGCCGCGGTCGCGGCCGGGGACCGACATCGCGCTCACGGCACCGCCGTGGGTGCGCACGACGATCCCTTCGCGATCCAACTGATCGAGGTCGCGGCGGACCGTGTCGATCGAGACGCCGAAATGCGAGGCGAGGTCGACGACGGTCACCTGGCCCGACTCGGCGACGTAGGCGGCGAGCTCGGCCTTGCGGCCCGCCGGGAGGCGTCGCTTGACCGTGGCGGGGGATGCGTCCATGCCGTCATCTCTAGCACAGCGCCGCACACCGTTCCGCAGAATCTGTGCAAAAACGGCAGAGAACAGCATGAATGCCGTCCTCTATGCAGCGATTCCCGCCGAATCGTGCGCCATTTATCACGAATCTGCATCGACGCCTTGCGAACCCCGGCATATGAGCGCATACTCATGCTGAAAGACGCAAGAAAGCGCAGAACAGCGCGAAATGCGGCAGATCTCAACGAGGAGAAACGATGGACAACAGCGGGCGCCGGCGTCGGAACGCCATCAAGCTCGTCGGTGTCGCAGCAGCGGCCACGACCCTCCTGGCGATGGCGGGGTGCTCGTCGAACAGCTCGGGCACGTCCTCCGACGGGAACGTCACGATCGAGTTCGCCCAATGGTGGGAGCCCGAACTCGGCGACGGACAGTTCCGCGGGCTCATGGACGAGTTCGAGAAGGAGAATCCCGGCATCACGGTCGATCTGGTGAGCGGCCCCTACGCCTCCACCAAGGAGCAGCTCTTCGCCGGGGCGGCCTCCGGCACCATGCCCGACGTCGTCGGTCTGGACGGAGCGTGGGTCAGCGACTTCGCCAAGCAGGGCGTGATCGCCGACCTGTCGAAGCTGATGAGCGACTCCGGCTACGACGACAGCCAGCTCGCCAGCCAGATCAAGGTCGACGGCAGCACCTACATGATCCCCGTGGTCAATTTCGTCTACCCCATGTTCACCAACGACGGGCTCCTCTCGCAGGCCGGGGTCAGCTCTCCGCCCTCGACCCGCACGGAGTTCGCCGATGCGGCCAAGAAGATCACGGCGCTCGGCGGAGACGTGTCGGGTTGGGTGCTCCCGCTCTCGCTCGAGGCTCCCAACGGCGTGCAGAACGACGTCATGTCGTGGGTGTGGGCCTCGGGCGGTTCGATGCTGAAGGACGGCCAGCCCGATCTGACCAACACGGACGTCGCCTCGGCCACCGACTACATCCAGCAGCTCTGGAAGGACGGCGTGATCGCCCCCGGCTCCTTCACCATGAAGGAGCAGGACAAGGTCGAGGAGTTCACCAACGGACGCGTCGGCATGATGATCGACTCGCTCGCGCACATCAACCTGATCCGCCAGTCGAACCCCGACCTGAAATTCTCGATCTCGGCGATCCCCGCGAAGGACGGGTTCACCGGTGAGCGCGGCATCCCCTACGCCTCGTGGGGCATCGGTGTGGCCGAGAACTCTCAGCACAAGGACGCGGCCTTCAAACTCGTGCAGTTCCTCATGGGCAAAGACGTCAACAGCGAGCTGTCGACGATGGCGAAGGCGTTCCCCGGCAACACCGAGAGCGTGCCGACATTCGTCGCGGACGACGAGCTGTTCAAGACGGCGTTCGACATCTACAAGAAGGGCTACCCGGCGAACGAGTTCACGGGTCTCCCCGTCGCCGAGGAGCTCATGCGCCAGTTCGGCACCCAGCTCCAGTCGGCCCTCGACGGCCAGCAGTCGATGAGCGACGCGCTCACGAAGACGCAGGACGAATGGACGTCGGAGTTCTGATCCGACCCCGCACCGGGATGCCGCACCGCCACCGCTCGCGGTGCGGCATCCCGCTCAGCGAAAGCCGCACATCATGACCATGCGCACTCTCACACCCCCCGATACCGAGGTGATCGTCACCGGACGACCCGCCTCCCGCCGCACCCGGCAGCTGCGCAAGGCCGGCGAGGCCTACGCGTTCCTGTCTCCGACGCTGATCCTGCTCTTCGTCCTGATGATCGTCCCGATCGTCATGGTGATCGGGTACTCGTTCCAGGACAACGTCATCCTCAACAAGAGCCCCGAGGTCGTGGGCCTCGACAACTACGTCGCGATCCTCACCGATTCGGGCTTCTGGAAAGCGACGGGCAACACCCTCTTCTTCACCCTCACGAGCGTCGCCGCGCACCTCGTGCTCGGACTCTCATTCGCCCTCCTGCTCAACAGCCGGCTCATCGGTGCGGTCCCCCGGGCCATCTTCCGCGGGCTCTACGTGCTCCCGTGGCTGTTCACGGTCGCCGTCATCGCCGTGCTGTGGCGCATGCTGCTCGCCCCGAACGGCATCGTCAACTTCCTCCTCAACACGAACATCGAGTGGCTCGCCTCGCCGCAACTGGCGCTGGGGACGGTCACCTTCATCAATATCTGGGCCGGCTACCCGTTCTTCATGGTGAGCCTGCTCGCCGGTCTCCAGGGGATCCCGAGCGACCTCTACGAGGCCGCGACCGTTGACGGTGCCAGCCCCGTGCAGCGCTTCTGGAACGTCACCGTCCCTCAGCTGCGTCCCATCATCGTGAGCCTGCTGCTGCTCGACCTCATCTGGACCTCGCAGCAGTTCGCCCTCATCTGGCTGACCACGGGCGGCGGTCCCATCGACGTCACCGAGATGCTCAGCACCTTCACCTACAAGCTCGCATTCGCGAAGTACGACTTCTCGATGGCCTCCACCTCGGCGGTGCTGGTCCTGGCGATGTCGATGATCATCGCGGTGCTCTACGTCCGCCACCAGAAGGCGAGGGACTGACCATGGCCTCGACCACGACCGCACGCCCGCGCGCCACCAGCGCGATCGCGCGCCGCCGGCTCGCCAAGACCGGCGTGCTCATCGGCCTGTTGATCGGCGCGGTCTTCGCCGCCGGTCCCGTGCTGTGGATGCTCTCGAGTTCGTTCAAGTCGAACACGCAGATCTTCGAGCTCCCCCCGCGCCTCATCACCGACACCTTCTCGTTCGACGCGTACATCTCGATCTTCACCAATCCCGAGACGGTGCGCTTCTTCATCAACAGCTATGTCGTGGCGGGGGCCGTGACGATCCTGACGCTGCTCGTCGCGATCCAGGCGGCGTACGCCTTCAGTCGATTCGAGTTCCGCGGCAAGCGCGTCGTCAACGTCATCATCGTCAGCGTCCAGGCGGTCCCGCCGATCACGCTGCTGATCCCGTACTTCGGTCTGATGGTGGGGCTCGGCCTCTACAACACCTATCCGGGCCTCATCTTCACGTACATGGTGTTCACGCTGCCCTACGCGATCATCATGATGACCGGGTACTTCAACACCCTGCCGAAGGAACTCGACGAGGCCGTCCGGGTCGACGGCGCCGGCTCCTTCACCGCCCTGTGGCGGGTGCTCGTGCCCATCTCCATCCCCGGGATCGTCTCGGTGGGCATCTACACGTTCATGATCGCGTGGAACGAGTTCCTCTTCGCCCTCACCCTCACGCGCACCATCGACATGCGCACCGTGCCGATCGGCATCCAGCTGCTCATGGGCCAGCACTCCTACGAGTGGAACCAGATCATGGCGATGAGCATCCTCGGCTCGATCCCGGTGCTGCTGCTCTTCCTCTTCTTCCAACGCTTCTTCATCAGCGGCCTCACGGCCGGCTCGGTGAAGAGCTGACTCCCGCACACCCAACCCCGAACAAGGAGAAATCCGTGCTCTACACCGGCAAGTCCATCCTCGACGTGGCGAACGCCCACCGTTTCGCCATCCCGGCTTTCAACATCAGCGATTGGGCGATGTTCACCGGGATCATGGACATCAGCGAGGAGAAGAACGCTCCGGTCATCATCGCGATCCACCCCGACGAGGTCTCGCACATCACCACCGACCTCCTCCCCGCGATGCACGCCCGCGCGCACCGCTCGAGCGTTCCCGTCGCCATCCACTGGGACCACGGCGGAACGTACGAGCAGATCGTCCAGGCGATCCAGGCCGGCTTCACCTCGGTCATGATCGACGCCTCGCTCGAGCCCTTCGAGCAGAACGTCGCCCTGACGCGGAAGGTCGTCGAGGCCGCTCACGCGGTCGGCGTGCAGGTCGAGGGCGAGCTCGGCACCATCGGCGCGAACGACAGCTACGGAGAGTCGGGCGCGGCCGAGATCATCTACACCAACGTCGACGACGCCGTGCGCTTCGTCGAGCAGACCGGGGTCGACAGCCTCGCCATCGCCATCGGCACCTCGCACGGGCTCTACCCCGCCGAGAAGAACCCCGAGCTCCGCCACGACCTGCTCGAGCAGATCAAGGCGGCGGTCGGCATCCCGCTCGTGCTGCACGGCGGGTCGAGCAACCCCGACGGCGAGCTGAGCCGCGCGGTCGAGCTGGGCGTGAACAAGATCAACATCTCGAGTGACATCAAGGTGGCCTACCACGACCGCATGCGCGAGGTGCTCGGCACCGACCGTCGTCTGCGCGAGCCCAATGCGATCCAGCCCGAGTGCATCGCGGCGATGAAGGTCACGGCCGCCGAGAAGATCGACCTGTTCGGCGCAGCCGGCAAGGCCGACCTGTACTGAGCGGAACGGAGACCAGCGTCATGGGGCAAGACCTCGTCCTCGGACTCGGCGGGACCGTCGACTACGAGATCCGGTGGGATGCCGCGGTGCTCGCGGCCCTGGCCGCGGAGCACGGCATCCGTCTCGACGAGTTGACCACCACGACGCCCATCATCGACGAGCGCGCGCTCGTCGTGACGGTGCTCGCCTTCCTCGCCACGGGTGGGGGAGGCGAGCGCTTCGTGCTGACCTCGGACATCGTGGAACGCTTCGCCGCGCACTTCGACAAGGCCGTCACCCTGGGCGGCACGGGGGTGCGGGCGGGGATCGCCCTCGACCGCATCGGCGTTCCCACGGTGCAGCACCTCGTCAGCATCGACGACACCGTTCGGCGGCTCCTCCCGGCGTCGATGAGGATCGTCTCGTCGGCGACCCGCGACACCCTCGACCCGCACCTGATCGTGCAGTACCCCGAGGGTGCGACCGTGCGGGTCGTCGACGGGGCGGTGACCGCTCCGGCATCCAACCGACTCATCTTCGCCAACGACTCGCCCAACCGCGAGATGGCGATCGCCGACGGACTCGGCGACGCTCTCGAGGGGGCTGCGGCGTTCCTCGTCTCGGGCTTCAACACGATGCAGGATGCCGACCTGCTCGAGGCCCGGCTCGACGACCTGGCCGCGGCCATGCAGCGCCTTCCCGCCGACGCTCTCGTCTACTACGAGGACGCGGGCTTCTACCGCCGTGAGTTCTCGGCGCACGTACGCAGGCGTCTGCTCGAGCGCGTCGACGTGTACGGCATGAACGAAGACGAACTCCAGGAGTACCTGGGGCGGTCCGTCGACCTGCTCTCGCCCGACGACGTCGGGGCGGCGCTCGCCGAGGCGCACCACCTCATCCCGGCGCGGGCGCTGATCGTGCACACGAAGTACTGGGCGCTCGCCGTCGGTCCCTCGGCCGCCCGGCACGCGGCTGGACTCGAGAGCGCCGTGCGCACCGCCGCGACGCGCTACCGGCTCGGCGACGCGTGCACCGCCGCCGACCTCGACGTCACGGCGGGTCTCGGTCGCCACCCCGGGGGAACCGCGGTCGTCGCTGCGCTCCGACGAAGCGGTCGGGCGGTCGGCGTGCCCGCGTATCTCATCGATACCGCCGACCCCACGACGATCGGCCTGGGCGACACGTTCGTCGGCGGATTCCTCGCCGCGGTTCCGGCCGCTGCGCGGTATGCGACGGCGGCGGCTCTGGATCGCGCTCTCGACGCGGTGGGCGGACGGCCGGGCTGAGGCGCTACGGCCCCGACACCTTCATCGCGCCGCCGTGTCGGCATCCGGGTCCGAGAACGGTCCGCACGCGGCGATCACGCGGCGCAGGCTCACCGCGGCCTCCCACGCGTCGAGGGGCTCCTCGTGCGCGTCGAGTGACCGCAGGCTCCCGGTGTAGCGGGTCAGGGACTCTTCCGCCTCGCGCAGCTGATCGGTGGTGGCCACGGGCTCGGGGGGCGTCGTGACCAGTCGCGAGACCGCGTCGATCGCGTCGGCGAGGAGGCGTCGCGCCTCGGCAGGCAGGCGGGCGTCGACGTCGGGGCCGGCGGTGAGTCGCGCCAACGCAGCGGCCAGTTCTCTGGTCGCGTCCGCCGTGCCGGTCAGGGCGTCCAGACGGCGCCGACCGAGGTCGCGCGGAGTCTTCGCGCGGCGGCCGCGCGGGTTGTAGCGGCGGCTCTCGTCGGCGAGGTCGACCTCTTCGCGGACCTCGACGAGGGTGCCCTCGAGGGCTGCGGTCGCCCGGTCGGCGGCCTCCGGGTCGAAGGCGCGACCCGCGATCGACGACGACATGGCCCGCAGCGCCTGGCCCAGGGCGTCGCGGAGCTGACTCAGCCGACCATCGGCCTTCTCCACCCGCAGCGGTGGCACGACCAGCAGGTTCACCACGACCCCCACCACGACGCCGAAGGCCATCGTCACGAGGTACGACACCGAGTACCCGTCGGGGTCGGCGCCGCCCAGCAGCAGCACGAACAGCCCCGCGATCGCCACCCAGTCCCGCCCGACGCCGAGGGCGCGCACGCCCGCGAGCAGTACGCCGATCAGGATGACGGCCGCCACGGCGACGATGCGGGGCAGGCCCGTAGCCACGACGGCGAGGCTGACGAGACCCAGGCCGATTCCGAGCGCGAGACCGACCACGGCCTGCGCACCGCTCGAGGCGGAGCGCGCGACGGTGGGGTACATGCTCACGAGCACGCCGAGCGGTGCGTAGTACGAGTATTCGCTCTGCGCGAGGGGGACGAGAGGGGCGAGATACCAGGCCAGGGCTGCAGCTGCGGCGGTCTTGGCCGCGAGCAGCAGTCGGTCGGCGGTGATCGCGTCGGACCACCATCGCCGAGGATCCAGGGCGGCGGGGGCGATCATGGGCGGGGGGCGCGCGGGCGAGTCGACACCATCCCATGCTCGGCGTCGCCGACCGGGCCGTCGCGGGGGTTGCCCCCACGGGGTCGCCGGGTTAGGGCTCAGCGTCCGGGGCGATACGCGTCCCACAGAACGCGCGCGTGGCGAGCCTTCGCGCGCTCGACACCGTCTTCGTCGTGGCGGGCGGCGCTGATCCACTCCGCAAGGCGACTGGCGATGGCCCCCAGCACCATACTCAGGTCGGCGTGCGCGGCGGGGGGTACCGCGGCCTCGGCCGCCGGCATCCGTCCCTTCGGTGCGAGTTCGTCGTCGACGTGCTGCCGCACGAGGCGAGCGACCCCGACGGCGTGACTGTTGACGACGCAGTGTGCGGCGCCCTCGATCTCCCATCGCCGAGCCGTGCGGGCGCGGGCGACGAGGCGCGAGTGCAGGCGGCGGGGAGAGGGGCGGTCGTATTCGCCTCGGATGAGCAGTAGCGTCGCTCGTCCCTCGCCGATGCGGTCCGAGATGCGATAGCGCAGCATGTGCGGTAGCGCCTCGAAGAAATAGAGGAACCCGCACAGCAGGTAGGCCGACACCGCGAGCAGCGCGATGTGGATCGATTCCCGCGCGGTCGACTGGACGAATCGGACGCCCTGTACGAGAGCCGTGGACTCGGCCTCGTCGACGACCGGGCTCACCAGCACCGCGTGCGAGAGGCCGGGCCGCCGAGCCAGCACCTCGGTGACCACCTGCGTCCCCATCGAGTGCCCGATCAGCACGGGATCGTCGAGTCGGTAGTGGTCGAGCACCCCTTCGACCTGGTCGGCGAAGAAGGCGGCGGTGGGGGACTGCCCGGATGCCGGCACCCCGCCGAATCCCGGAAGATCGAGGGCGTACACCTCGCCCTCCTCGGCGAGCAGGGGCGCGAGGAACTCGAAGTACGTCGAGGCGACGCCGATGCCGGCGATGAGCACGAAAGACCGCCCGGTGCCCGCGTTCGTCGACACGCGCGTCACGCGCGTGCGGGAGGAGCCTTGTCGATACGTCTCAACGTCGACGTCGGCGGGACGCGAAGTTTCGGGCATCGACCCAGGATGCCGTACGTGCCTGGACGACCTGTCAATCCCGGTGCCGGTGTCGCAGGCTCCGCTTAGCCTTCGAGCATGAGCGATACCTCCCGTGAAGAAGAGACCTTGGGTGCCGTCCGCGAAGGCGACAACCCCGCCGAAAAGGATCCGTCCGACTGGGTGACCGGTGACGAGCCGATGACCGCCCCGCAGCGCAGTTACCTCGACACGCTCGCGCGCGAGGCAGGCGAGGAGATCCCTGCCGACCTGACCAAGGCGGAGGCCTCGGAGCAGATCGACCGCCTCCAGAACGAGACCGGTCGCGCAACCGAGTGACCCTCGAGGCGTCCCACCGCCTGCTCGTCAGGACGTGTGGGACGTCTCTGCGTCTGCGGAGATCGCGTCGATGTCCTGCTGTTCTCCGCGGGCGATGTCGTCGAGGAAGTCGGCGACGATGCGTCGCTCCGCGGGACCGAGGCGCTGAGCCGCCGCGGCGGCCGAGACGCTTCGCACCGAGAGGATGCGTCGTGCGGGCGAATCGGCGCTGATCGTCTCACGAACCACGATGGATCGGCGATCGCCCGGGTACGGCTCTCGTTCGACCCATCCGGCGTCGGCGAGTCTGTCGATGAGCGCGGTGGTCGCCGCAGACGAGATGCCCAGCATCGACGCCAGGATCCTCGGCGTCACGGGTTCGTCGTCGGGGGAGCGCTGCAGCAGGAACCGCAGCACCTTGGCGTCGTTGGGACCGATGCCGAGGGAGTACAGCGCGTGCCGCTCGGAGGCGACACCGGAGTCGGTGAGGTCGTTGAGAGCCTTGACCACGTCGTCGGCGGACGTCGCGTCGTTCATCTCTCCTCCTCAGGTGTCTCGATGCCCTAGTGTCTTCGATGCCGATCAAATAGGTAACCGTTGGATCTCCATCGTACCCGTCCCTCACGCGAACCGGCAGGGGGCTGGACGCGGACCGTGGCGTAGGATGCCCAGGTGGAGACAGGGCCCGAGTCGAGCTACTGGTACGGCGCGAGTGACGAGGATCGTCGCCGCCGTGCGGTCGAGGTCCTCCAGGCCTTCCGCGTCTACCGCGCTGCCGAAGTCGCGATGCGTCGGCGTACGCGCGAATCGATGTCGATGGGCGAGAACGAGCTGCTCGTCCTGCGCTACCTCATCCGGGCCGCCGGGCAGAACCGCCAGGTGTCGCCGAGCGAGCTCACTCGGTACCTGGGCGTGTCCACGGCCTCGACGACGGCCATCGTCGACCGTCTCGAGAAGACCGGCCACGTCACGCGTGTTCCGCACCCCACCGATCGGCGGAGCATTTTCATCGTCGCGACCGCCGCGAGCGATGAAGAAGTGCGCGCGACTCTCGGATCGATGCACGCTCGCATGATGGCGGCTGTCGTCGACATGAGCCCCGAAGAGAGCGCGGCGGTGATCGCCTGCCTAGGCCGGCTGCAAGATGCCAACGCGGTCGACATCGATGACCGCACTCTTGCGCACCTGCGCATCGTCGTGATGAACAAGCTTCGACGCTCCGAGTCGTTCATGTTCGACGTCGAGGTCGGCGACGGCAGCGGTCGCCGCAGTTTCTGGATGCACCCCTCGGTGCCGATCCAGTTCCACTTCTACGGCAGCCGTCAGCCTCGTATCAACCGCGTCTGGGTCGAAGACCTGATGCTCGCGGCATCCGGCCCCAACGGCCTGGCGATCACGCCGGAGCCGAGCGAGGACGCCCTCGTCGAAGAGGGCTGAGCGCTAGCTTCTCTCGGCCTCGGCCGTCGGAGAGATGTCCTCGGGGACGAGCATGATGCCGCCCGAGGAGTTCGCGGAGTCGGCCAACCGCTCGATCCACTCCCGGCTGAGCGTGGTCGGTTCGCTGTTGTCGAAGACGAAACGCAGGGGAATCGCCGGGTGCAGCCAGAGGGTGCTGCGTCCGCGCTCCTCGTCGTCGCGGTGCCGCCACGACAGCGTGAAGCTCTCGCCGCGGCGCAGTTTCGTCGAGATGACGACTTTGAGGTGGGCCAGGGCGCGGTCCTCGATGTGGACGGTCGTCCCGCTGCCACCGTAGTGAATGGTCCCCATGATGCCCACGATACGCCAGACCCCGCCGCCGATACGCGGCGAGATGCCAGGTGTCAAGACCGCCGGGCGTGGCGGCGGCGCCTGGCACAGTAGCCATATTTCACGGAAGGAGGGCGCCGTGACCAATCCCCCCGGTCCTCGGCATCCCGAATCGTGGAACGACCCGGACGACCTTCCGGACGTGTTCCAGGGCTTGATCGGAATCGACGTCATCGACGGCGAGCTGGTTCCCCGAGCGACGGCCGAACCACCCCGAGCGTGATGCTCCCAGCGGCCTCGTAGTCGGGTTCGCTACGGTCGAGACCATGCCGGACCCGCTGGAAGAACAGCAGATCACCGTCTCGAGCGCGGCTTTGAGGGCGATGCGCGACGAGTTCCAACGCTTCCTCATGGAGTACCGCTTCGGGCTGGCCGAGGTCGAGACCAAGATCTCGATCCTGCGCGAAGAGTTCCAGGAGATGCACGCGTACAACCCGATCGAGCACGTCTCGAGCCGCGTGAAGTCGCCGGACAGCCTGGTCGACAAGGTTCGTCGCAAGGGCATCGAGACCGACTTCGATTCGATCCGCGCCGGCATCACCGACATCGCCGGCATCCGCGTCACGTGCAGTTTCATCGACGACGCGTACCGGCTCTCCAACCTGTTGACGCGTCAGGACGACATCACCGTGCGCGACGTCAAGGACTACATCGCCCACCCGAAGGCGAACGGCTACAAGAGCCTGCACGTGATCGTGGAGGTGCCGGTCTTCCTGTCGACCGGTCGCGTCGACGTGCCGGTAGAGGTGCAGTTCCGCACGATCGCCATGGACTTCTGGGCGAGTCTCGAACACAAGATCTACTACAAGTACGACCGTCTGGTTCCCGACGATCTGCTCGCCGAGCTCAAGGACGCGGCGGACACCGCCGCCGAGCTCGATACCCGCATGGAGCGGCTGCACCGCGAGATCCGCGGCGCGCACCCCGGAGTGGTCTCGCTCTGACGCGGGCGACACAATGGGGTGATGAGCGACGACGACGCCCGCGTGGACGAGGTCGCCGCCGAACTCCTCCTCGTGCCCCCCTCGCGCTTCACCGCGGCCCGCAACGAACGCGCTGCGGCCGAGAGCAGAACTGTCGGGCGACGAGTCGCGAAGCTGCGCAAACCCACGGTCGCAGCCTGGGCGGTGAACCTCCTCGTGCGCGACGGGCGACTCGGCGAGGCCGTCGACCTCTCGCGCGCCCTACGTGAGGCGCAGGACGATCTGGATGCCGCGGAGCTCGGGCGGCTGGGGCGTCAGCGCCGGGAGCTGGTCGCGGCCCTCGCCCGCCGGGCGGGGGAGCTCTCCGCCGCGGCGGGGGTCCCGCTGAGCGGGGCGATGTCGGACGCCGTCGAGAAGACCGTGAACGCCGCGGTGGTCGACGCCACGGCCGCGGCCGCCGTCCTGACGGGACGCCTCATCTCGGCGATCGACCTCGCCGAGCTGCGGGACGGGGCGCTCGGAGAGGCCGTCGCCGGCTCCGTCCCGGACGGCATCCCGCAGGCCGCGCCTTCCCCCGACGATCTCGCCTCCCGTCGAGCGCGCAAGGACGCGGAACGGGTCGTACGGGAGGCGCAGCGCGTGAAGGCCGACGCCGACCGCGAGTATGCCGCCGCCGATCGGCGTGTGGACGCAGCGCGCGAGTCCGCGACCCGCGCCCGCGAGCGTGCAGAGGGTCTTCGCGCCGACCTGGAGCGCGCGGAGAAGAGCGCTGCCGAAGCGGACGCCGCGCTCACCCGGCGCACGACCGAGCGGACCCGCGCTCGCGCTGCCGTGCGGACGGCGGTCGAGGCCGTCGAGCGGGCCGAAGTCGCGCGTGACGAAGGATCCGACCGATGAGCGACTCCTCTCTCTCCGCGATCCTCGACCACGCCCGCGCACGCCTGTCCGACGTTCCGCGCGAGAGGCTCGGCGAGCTGCAGGAGGGCCGACGGCTCCTCGGCATCCCGAGGGCTGCTCGGATCCCGTCGCGCGGAACGGCCTGGCACCTGGGCGTCCTCCTGCTGACCGAGGACGCCCTTCTCGCGACGGGCGACATCGTGCGCTCGCGTCCGGAGGTTCGACGCGGATTCGCGGCGGAGTCACAGCGCCGCCGCGCGGAGCTCTCGGCCGCGGCGGCGAGGGGCGGCGTGCCGGAGGGCGAGACCGTGCACATCGGATGGCAGGCCATCGACATCGCCGGGGTCGGCGCCGCATCGACACCCGTGGCCGTTCGCGACGGGGAGCTCCTCGTCCGATGGAGTGCGGCCGGAGCATTCATGCCGTTGGGCCGGTACGTCGATGAGCGCATCGAGCTTCTGCGGCATCCACCGGAGCGGGCGTAGACACCGGCGCGCATAGTCGGGGGTGGAGCGGCTGTCAACAGCCGTGATCGCGGCAGTACCCGGAAACGACGCTGGTCTATCGTGAGCGACGTGCAGCAGGTATGGCCAGGATCCAGTTATCCCCTCGGGGCCACTTACGACGGTAACGGGACGAACTTCGCCCTGTTCAGTGAAGGAGCGGAAAAGGTCGAGCTCTGCCTCTTCGAGGAGGACGGAACGGAGACGTGCTTCGAGCTGATCGACGTCGATGCGTTCGTCTGGCACGCGTACCTTCCCAACGTCCAGCCCGGACAGCGGTACGGCTATCGCGTGCACGGCGAGTACGACCCCGCCAACGGCAAGCGCTTCAATCCCGCCAAACTCCTCCTCGATCCCTACGCCAAGGCCGTCGAGGGTCAGGTCGAGTGGGGGCAGCCCGTCTTCAGCTACGAGTTCGGCGACCCCGATTCGTTCAATGACGAGGATTCCGCCGCCCACATGATGAAGGGCGTGGTGATCAACCCGTTCTTCGACTGGTCGGGCGACCGGCAGCCCAAGATCCCCTACGCCGAGTCGTTCATCTACGAGGCGCACGTGCGCGGCCTCACTCAGCTCCACCCCGACGTCCCCGAGGAACTGCGCGGCACCTATGCCGGCATCGCCCACCCCGCGGTCATCGAGCACCTGCAGAAGCTCGGCATCACCGCCATCGAACTCATGCCCGTCCACCAGTTCGTCAACGACTCCACCCTCGAAGAGAAGGGGTTGTCGAACTACTGGGGCTACAACACGATCGCCTTCCTCGCTCCGCAGAACACCTACTCCTCGACCGGCGACCACGGTCAGCAGGTGCAGGAGTTCAAGGCCATGGTCAAGGCTCTGCACGCGGCGGGTATCGAGGTCATCCTCGACGTGGTCTACAACCACACGGCCGAGGGCAACCACATGGGCCCGACCCTCTCGATGCGCGGCATCGACAACGAGGCGTACTACCGCCTCGAAGACGATGACAAGCGCTATTACACGGACTACACCGGCACAGGCAACAGCTTGAACGTGGGCAACCCCCACACGCTGCAGCTCATCATGGACTCGCTGCGCTACTGGGTGCTCGAGATGCACGTGGACGGCTTCCGTTTCGACCTCGCCTCGACCCTCGCCCGCGAGTTCTACGAGGTCGACCGCCTGGCGGCCTTCTTCGAGCTGGTGCAGCAGGACCCGATCGTCTCGCAGGTCAAGCTCATCGCCGAGCCGTGGGACGTCGGTCCCGGCGGCTACCAGGTCGGCAACTTCCCGCCCCAGTGGACCGAGTGGAACGGCAAGTACCGCGACACCGTGCGCGACTTCTGGCGCGGTGAGCCGCAGGCTCTGGGCGAGTTCGCTTCGCGCCTGACCGGCTCGGCCGACCTGTACGAGCACTCGGGGCGCTTCCCCGTGGCATCCATCAACTTCGTCACCGCGCACGACGGATTCACGCTTCGCGACCTGGTGTCGTACAACGAGAAGCACAACGACGCCAACGGCGAAGACAACAACGACGGCGAGTCGCACAACCGGTCGAGCAACATGGGCATCGAGGGGCCCACCGATGACCCCGAGGTGCTCAAGCGCCGAGCGCAGCAGCAGCGCAACTTCATCGCGACGCTGCTGCTCAGCCAGGGCGTGCCGATGCTGCTGCACGGCGACGAGCTCGGCCGCACGCAGGGCGGCAACAACAACGGCTACGCGCAGGACAACGAGATCACGTGGGTGGACTGGTCGAGCATCGACACCCCCCTGGTCGAGTTCACCGCGGCTCTGGCTCGCCTGCGCAAGCAGCACCCGACCTTCCGCCGCAGCCGGTTCTTCGACGGCCGCCCCGTGAAGATGGAGGAAGGGGCGCCGATCCCCGACGTGGTGTGGCTGCGTCCCGACGGCTCGCTCATGCAGCCCGAGGACTGGGACAACGGCTTCGGTCTGGCGGTGGGGGTCTTCCTCAACGGTCAGGGCATCCGCGAGCGCGACCGCCGCGGCGAGTCGATCAGCGACGACCACTTCCTCGTGCTGTTCAACGCCGGCGACGACAGGGTCGACTTCCGCCTCCCCGACTTCGAGTACGCCCCCAAGTGGGACGCCTACGTCGACACCGCGGGCGAGCGCGCGAACACCGAGCCGCTCGACCCGGGGCAGACGCTGCCGCTCGAGCCGAAGTCGCTCATCGTGCTGCGCGAGCACCACCTGCCCGAACCGGAGATCGACCACTCGGTCGCGGCCTCCCTCACGGCGCAGATCCAGGTGATCGGGACCGACGACATGCCCGGCCAGGCACCCAAGCCGGAGCTCTGAGTCCCATGCGGCTTCCGCTCTCGACCTATCGCCTGCAGATCCGCGAATCGTTCACCCTCGACGACGCCACCGAGGTCACGGAGTATCTCCGTGACCTCGGGGTCTCGTGGGCGTATCTTTCGCCGATCCTCGAGGCCACACCCGGGTCCGACCACGGCTACGACGTGGTCGATGTCACGCGCGTCGACCCCGCGCGCGGCGGCGCCGAGGGGCTCTCGCGCTTCGTCGATGCCGCTCGCGCCGCGGAGCTCGGCATCCTCGTCGACATCGTGCCCAACCACATGGGCGTCTCGGAGCCGCGCGCGAACGCGTGGTGGTGGGACGTTTTGCGCCAGGGCCGCGCCTCGGCGCACGCCGCGGCGTTCGACATCGATTGGGAGTTCGGTCACGGCAGGCTGCGCGTTCCGATCCTCGGCGCGGACCTGGCCGACGAGATCGGCGAGATCACGTACGACCCGACACCGGCCGACGACGCCCCCGACGGGCTGATCCGCTACTACGACCACGTCTTCCCCGTCGCGCCGGGAACAGGGACGGATGCCGCGGCGTCGGGCTCGAGCGAGGCCGTCGCCGCTCTGCTCGACGCGCAGAACTTCGAGCTACGGTTCTGGCAGGACGAGGCGGCCGACCTCAACTACCGCCGTTTCTTCGCCGTGACGACCCTGGCGGGCGTCCGCGTCGAGCTGCCCGAGGTGTTCGACGCCACGCACGCCGAGATCCTGCGCTGGGTGCGCGAGGGCCTCGCCGACGGCCTGCGCGTGGATCACCCCGACGGGCTCGTCGACCCCGGCGGGTACCTTGACCGGCTCGCCGTCGCTCTCGAAGAGGCGGGCGAGGGCGAGGTGGGCTACGTGCTCGGCGAGAAGATCCTCGAGCACGGTGAAGCGCTGCCCTCGTGGTGGAAGACCGCGGGGACGACCGGCTACGACGCTCTCGCCGAGATCGACCGCGTCCTCACCGACCCCGCGGGTGAGTCCGCTCTTGACGCTCTCGACGCGCGGCTGCGCTCCGACAGCGACCTTCCCGCCCTCACCGGCTGGCACGATCTCATCCACGACACGAAGCGCAAGATCGCCGACTCCATCCAGGTCTCGGAGATCCGCCGCCTCGTGCGCGGGCTCCCCGCGGTGCTGCGCGAAGAGTTCGAGGTCGAGGTCCTGCAGGACGCTCTGGCCGAGATCCTCGCGTGCTTCCCGGTGTACCGCTCCTACCTCCCCGCCGGCCGCGCTCACCTCGACGCCGCCGCGGGCGACGCCGAGGTGCGTCGTCCCGAGCTGGGCGACGTGATCGAGAAGCTCGTCCCGGTGCTCGCCGACACGAGCCTCGAGGTCGCCTGGCGTTTCCAGCAGACGACCGGCCCCGTGATGGCCAAGGGGGTCGAGGACACGGCGTTCTACCGTTACACGCGGTTGGGTTCGCTCACCGAGGTGGGCGGCGATCCGGGGGAGTTCTCCCTCGACGTGGCGGGCTTCCACACCGCGCAGGCCCTGCGCCACGCATCGTGGCCCACCGCCATGACCACGTTGTCGACGCACGACACCAAGCGCGGAGAGGACACGCGCGCCCGGATCGCGGTGCTGGCCGAGATCCCGGAGACCTGGGCCGCGCGACTCGAGGAGTTCCGCGGCATCGCCTCGACCGGTCATGGTCCTTTCGACGCGCTGCTCTGGCAGGCGATCGTGGGGGCGTGGCCGGCATCCGCCTCCACGCCCGAGGGCCTGAAGGTCTACCGCGAGCGGCTGCACGCGTACGCCGAGAAGGCGGCGCGCGAGGCGAGCGAGATCACCGGCTGGTGGGAGCAGGACGAGGCCTTCGAGGAGCGCATGCACGCGGTCGTCGACGCGGCCACCGGGCCCGCCGCCGAGCGCGTACGCGCCTTCGTCGACGAGATCTCGCCCGCGGGCTGGTCGAACGGCCTCTCGGCCAAGCTTCTGCAGATCATGGGTCCGGGCGTCCCCGACGTCTACCAGGGCTCCGAGCTGTGGGAGCAGTCGCTCGTCGACCCCGACAACCGTCGCGCGGTGGACTTCGCCGAGCGTCGTCGCCTTCTCGCGTCGATCGACGCTCCGGGGGCTCGTCCTCCGGCGGTGGATGCCACGGGGGCGGCCAAGCTGCTCGTGACCTCGCGCGCCCTGCGTCTTCGTCGGGAGCACCCGCTCGAGATCTACCGTCCGCTGGAGGCGGCCGGTGCGGCTGCCGACCACGTCGTCGCCTTCGACCGCGGCGGAGTGTTCGCGGTCGCGACGCGCCTGCCACACGGACTGATGGCCGCGGGCGGCTGGCGCGAAACGGTGGTGCTGCTGCCGGACACGCCTGTCATCGACGTGCTGACCGGTCGCTCGTTCGCGGGGGGCGCCGTGCCGGTGGCCGACCTGCTCGCGGTCTACCCGGTGGCCCTGCTGATCTTCTGACCCCCGTCTCCCGCCGCGTGAGGGGCCACTCCTTGTCGCCTCACGCGGCGCGGGGCGACACTTTTTGACCCCTCACGCGGAAGGAAACCCCCATGAGCATCGAGGTTTGGGCGCCGAAAGCCTCGCGGGTGCGGGTGCGCCGGCTGGACGACAGCGGCGACACGGTCGTCGAAGACATCGAGATGGAAAGCGCCGCCGACGGCTGGTGGACGGCGCCCGTCGACCTCGCCGACGGCGAGCGGTACGGCTTCGTGCTCGGCGACGGCGACGACCTGCGCCCCGACCCGCGTTCGCGGCGTCAGCCCGGCGGCGTGCACGAGGCGTCGGCCTGGTTCGACCCCTCGGTGTACGCCTGGAACGACGCCGCGTGGACGGGCAGGCAGCTCGCCGGCGGGCTGATCTACGAGCTGCACCTCGGCACCTTCACCCCCGAGGGCACCCTGGATGCCGCGATCGGCCGCCTCGACCACCTCGTCGACCTGGGTGTGACGCATGTCGAGCTGCTGCCGGTGAACGGCTTCAACGGCACGTGGAACTGGGGCTACGACGGGGTGCTCTGGTACACCGTGCACGAGGCCTACGGCGGGCCCGAGGCGTACCAGCGTTTCGTCGACGCCGCGCATGCGGCCGGTCTCGCCGTCATCCAGGACGTCGTCTACAACCACCTCGGTCCCTCGGGCAACTACCTGCCCGAGTTCGGCGAATACCTCCGCGAGGGCAGCCGCAACACGTGGGGCGACTCGGTCAACCTCGACGAAGACGCCGTGCGCGCCTACATCGTCGAGAACGCCCTGATGTGGATGCGCGACTACCACGTCGACGGCCTGCGCCTGGATGCCGTGCACGCGCTGCTCGACCACCGCGACCCGCACGTGCTGCAGGAGATCGCCGAACGCACCGACGCCCTGTCGGCTCATCGCGGCATCCCGCTCACCACCATCGCCGAGAGCGACATGAACGACCCGAAGCTGATCCTCCCGCGCGAGGCCGGGGGGTACGGCCTGACCGCGCAGTGGTCGGACGACTGGCATCACACCGCGCACGTGGCCCTGACCGGCGAGACGATCGGCTACTACGAGGATTTCGCCGATCTCGATGCCTTCCGGAAGGTCAGTGAGGGCGGGTTCTTCCACGACGGCACGTACTCGTCCTTCCGCGAGGAGGAGCACGGGAAGCCCATCCCCGAGGACGTGCCGAACTGGCGTCTCGTGACCTTTGCCCAGGACCACGACCAGATCGGCAACCGTGCCGCAGGCGATCGTCTGTCGCAGACACTCGGCTACGACCGACTGGCCGCCGCCGCCGTTCTCACGCTGACCGCGCCCGGCACGCCGATGCTGTTCATGGGCGAGGAGTGGGGCGCCACGACCCCGTGGCAGTTCTTCACCTCGCACCCCGAGCCCGAGCTCGGCAAGGCCACGGCGGAAGGGCGCATCGCCGAGTTCGAGAAGATGGGCTGGGACGAGTCCACCGTCCCCGACCCGCAGGACCCTTCGACCTTCGAGAACTCGAAGCTCGACTGGGACGAGGTCGGCGATGGCGACCACGCCCAACTCCTCGCTCTGTACCGGGAGCTCGCGAAGCTGCGGCGCGAGCGGCCGGAGCTGACCGACCCCTCGCGGGAGGGCCTGTCGGCGAACGCACGAGAAGCCCGGGGCGGGCGCGTGTACGAACTCCGGCGTCGCGACCTCGTCGTGATCGTCAACCTCTCGGAGGTCGAGTCCTCGACGTCGGTGGCATCCGGCGCTCGCGTGCTGCTGGCGACGGCAGAGGGGGTCGTGTTCGACGGCTCCGAGGTGACGGTGCCGGCCGGGGCGAGCGCCATCGTCGGCCCCGCTCTCTGACGCTGCGCCGGACGGCCCCGCCCTCGCACGGGGCGGGGCCGTCTGTCGTTCCCGCGCGGGGTTGACGGCTCCGACGGCGGATGCGAGCGTGGGGTGTACCTCACGAAGGAGCGGAACATGGATGCCGGACTCGTCGCTGCCCTGTCCACCACTGGTCTCGTGGCGATCGCCGCCGCCGTGGTCATCCTCGCCGCGGTCCGACGCTCTGGCGGAGGGTGGGGGACTCCCCGTCACCGTCCCGACAGCGAACTCGGCCGCGCTCGTGAGCAGATCCAGCGGCAGATCGACCTCGGCCGCTCCTAATCCGCCGCCGGGTCAGCCGGACACGGCGAACAGGCCCGCGATGCCGAGCGCGTAGAGAACGAGCACGACGAACGAGTCAACGCCCATCCCGATGATCCGTCGCTGCGGGCGGAAGATCAGCCCGACCACGTACACGAGCGTGAGCAGGACTGCCAGTGCCGTCAGGTAGATGTCGGCGCCGTCGGCCCGCGGGAGGACCGCGGATCCCGAGATGACGGTTGCGAGCAGGAACAGCACGGGCAAGAAGGCGTTGCCGCCGAAGATGTCGCTGATCGCGAGGTTGTCGTCGCCCTGCTTGATCGCCTGAAGACCCGTCGAGATCTCGGGGAGCGATGTCGCGAGGGCGAGAACGGTGGCGCCGAACAGCACCCCGGACAGGCCGATCTGCGACGACGCCGCATCTCCTGCGCGTTCGAGGACGACACCGGCCACCAGCGTCGCGAGAGCGGAGACCGAGAAGATGATCGCCGCCGTCGTCGTGCTCATCTTCGTGCCGCTGTCCGCCTTCGACGGCTTCGGGCTCGCGTTCGGAGCATGACCGTCCTCGTTCCAGGGCAGGTGCTTTCCGGCGCGCTGCACCAGGATCAGCCCGACGACCCACAGGGCGGCGATGAGGACGACGTCGGGGGTCAGCCGCAGCACCTCGAGTCCGTCCGGCAGCTGGCTTCCGGCGATCACCACGGCCAGCACGGCCACCACGACCAGTCCCTCGAGAACGAGAGTGAGCGACGCCGCGCGGTAAGTGAGCGGCTTCACCCCGCGCCCCCGCTTGCCGAAGGCGTCGAGGATGACGAGCACCACGGTCTGCAGGGCGATTCCACCGAGGATGTTGCCGACGGCCACCTCGAGGTTTCCCGAGACCGCGGCCGACACGGTGATGGCGATCTCGGGGAGATTGGTCGCCACGGCCAGCACGATCAGACCACCCAGCGCGCTCCCCAGGTGCAGGCGCGCGTCGAGGACGTCGGTGGCCCTGGACAGGTGGATTCCCGCCACCCACACCACGGCGGCGGCGGCGACGAAGACGACGACGAGCAGGGCGAAGGGGAGGGAGTCCACGCACTGATTGAACTCCCGGAACCCTCGGCATCCGCCCCTCTTGCGGGACGGATGCCGAGGGCCTAGGCGGTCAGTCGACGCTCGGGCGGATGAGGCGCAGCACGTTGACGATCACCGGCGGCAGCAGCACGACCGCGGCGACGATCAGTGCGGTGACGCCGATCGGCGCGCTCTGGGGCTCGCCCGTGAAACGCTCGACGGCCAGCCAGCTGAGACCCCAGGCCAGGGCGAGTGCGGGAGTGAGGCGCCACGAGCTCCGCCACGCGATCGCCAGGCCGATGAGAGCCACCACGATGAGGACGGCGATGCCGATGGCATCCGCGGCGTTCTCCCACTCCTTCGGCACGATGGTCGTCAGCCAGGCGGCAGTGTTCGCGACGGTGGCGAGGGTGACCCAGCCGAGGTGAAGGCCCGTGACGGCGTCGATGAGGACGGAGTCGACGACGCCGCCGCGCGGCTCGCGGGTCGAGACGGCGACGCGAAAGGTCCAGCCGAGGGCGGCGAGCAGGAGCGCGATGACCACGACCGTGAGGAACAGCGTGCCGAAGCGGGCCGCCACGAGCCAGAGACCGTTGAGGGTCATCGTCAGGGCGACGAGCCAGCCGAGGGCACGCTGGCGCGGGCTGGTGCGTTGGCTCGGGAGGGCCTGCCAGATCGCGTATGAGATCAGGCCGAGGTAGATGATCGACCAGATCGAGAAGGCGGGACCTGCGGGCGCGAGATACGAGCCGTCGGTGTTGAGCGCGCCGCCCTGCTGATCCTGCACGGCGGAGTTGCCGAAGGCGCCGGCGCCGATCACGGCGGCGATGAGCATGAACGACACCGCGGAGAGGACGACGATTTGACGAGCGAGGTCGCTGCCCCGCCGCTGAGCTGCTGTGTTCATACCCGGAATACTAGAAAAGCTAGCTAAATGCGGGGGTTGGGCTTGACATCGCGCGACGAACATCCGTCGACGGCGCGCCGTCGAGTGCGCTCCTCATCGGGGCGGCGGGCTCAGGCGGCGACGGCGCGCGCGGCGAAGGAGCGCAGAAGGCGTGTGGGCTGCTCGACGGAGGCGGTGCGCACGTGCGCCGAGACCTCGTCGAACGCGTCGGCGTCGAAGTATCCCGCGTCGCGGTAGACGACCATGCGCGCGACGAACGCGTCGGTCGTGGGCTCGGGATGAAACTGCGTGGCCCACAGCCCGGATCCGGCGCGATAGGCCTGCACGGGGCACGCATCGTTCTCGGCCAGCAGGGTCGCGCCCGGGGGAACGGTCGCCGTGCCCTCCTTATGAGCGGTGAGCGCCTCGAAGCGGGGTTCCAGGATGCCGAACAGCTCATCTTCGCGCCCCGCCTCGGTCAGCGCGATATCGGCGGGTCCCGTGCCCTCGGGATGCAGCAGACTCACCCGCCCGCCGAGAAGGCGCGTGACGACCCCGATCCCGAAGCACGTGAAAAGTGCGTTCGTACGACCCTCGATGGCCGCACCGGCGACACGCTCGAGGTCGCGCTCGAGGCGGCGCTGCTCATCGCTCTTGTGGGGATCGGTGACGTTGAAAGGGCTTCCGCCGACGACCACCGCGGCGTATCGGTCCAGATCCGCGGGGAGCGGCTCGCGGACGAGATCGTGGTGCACGAGATCGTCGTCGCGCACTCCCAGACCGTCGCGGAACGAGGCCCATTCGGCCACGGCCGCCTCACGCTGCGGGCGGACGCAGACGTAGAGCAGGGAACCGGTCATCCCGAAATTCTACGCGGGCGCCTTCTCGTGCGGTCAGGGGGTGACACGGAGTGAAACGTGGGTGCGCCGGCCCCCTCAGCGCGAGGATCGCGCGGTGCGACCGCGCACGATACCCACGAAGACCTCGACATCGGGGGTCGTGCGATCGCGGAGCCACGCGAGCGCAACGGTCGATCGCGGACCGTCCCGCAGGACGCGGTACTCGACGTCGCGACGTTGGTGAGCCCGCGCGAGCGACATCGGCACGATTACGACACCGACCCCCGCGGCCACCGTCGCGATGGCTTCGGCGGTATCCGCCGGAGTGGCGAACGCCGGGGCGACGGCATCCGGTATCGACAGGTGGAAGACGTCGTCGGCGGCGGCGATGACGACCTCGCCCCGCAGGTCGGAGAGCTCGAGCTCGTCCGCGGCCGTCAGATGGGAGTCGGCCGACATCACCACGACGGGCTCCTCCTCGTAGAGGGGGATCACGTGCACGTCGTCGGACTCCTCGACGGGCAGCCGAACGAGAGCCGCATCGACGTCGTCGAGCGCCTCGAGCTGGGTCGCGACGACGAGCTCCCGCAACTCGAGAGGGACATGCGGCATCCGCTCGCGCCACAGGCCGATCCACTTTCCGGGGGTCGCCCCGGGGATGGCCCCGAGCACGAAGTCGCGCGGCACCTCGCGTGGCGGGGCCGCTCGCTCCGCCGGAGGCTTCGGCTTCGTCGTGCGCGCCCGCCCCGACGCGGCGGGCTTTGCACCGCCCGCACGCCGAGGTGCGCCACTGCGCCCGCGGGACCCACTGCCTTTCGCCATGGCTCCAGGCTAACCGCGGCACTAACGTGGGATGCATGATCGGCATCCTGGCACTCGTCTTCGCGGGACTCGCGGCCCTCCTGCACGTATACATCTTCGTGCTCGAGAGCGTGCGTTGGACACAGCCGAAGACATGGAAGGTGTTCGGGATCGCCGATCAGCAGACGGCGGATGCCACACGCCCGATGGCGTACAACCAGGGCTTCTACAACCTGTTCCTCGCGGTCGGCGCGATCGTCGGCATCGTCTTCTGGGTGGTGAACGGCATCGGCGACGTCGCGGGTCGCACCCTGTTGATCTTCTCGCTCGGCTCGATGCTCGCCGCTGCCCTCGTGCTCATCACCTCGGGGGCGAAGTACCTGCGTCCGGCCAGCATCCAGGGCACGCTGCCCTTGATCGGACTGATTCTGGCGATCTTCGCCTGACGCCGCGCGGCGACGCGAAAACCCGCACGCTTCGAAGAGTCGTGCGGGTCGTGGATGCCGCGGCGAACGCGCGTCAGGCTGCCAGCCGCAGTCCCCGACGGTCGGTCGCCACGGCCTCGCCGTCATTGATGATCTCGTCGTCGCCGATGAGCGAGCCCATCGCGATGCGCGCGTTGTGGCCGACCTGCGTGCGGACGCCGATGTGAGCGCCGGCGCCGATGACCGCCCCCGCGCAGATGTGCGCGTGCGGCTCGATGTGCGCCTCCGGGCCGATCACGGCGTCTGATTCGATCCAGGCACCGCGGCCGACACGAACACCCGCGGCGATCTGCACGCCGGGCTCGACGTAGGCGCCGTTCTCGACCAGCGCCGACGGGTGGACCTTCGCGCCGTGCGCGACGAGTCCGCGACCGTTGACGTGCTTGCGGTAACGCAGCGTCTCGCCGTGGTCGTTTTCGATGTCGATGTAGTTCTTTCCCACGATCCCCTCCGGTCGGTCATCGGGTTGAGCCGACATGTATCACAACGGGTCGGGAACGGTGTTCATTCCCTCGAATGCTTCTTCGTCGCCGGTACCGTGATCGGTTTCCTCGATGTCGAGGAAAGGGCGACGCGCGGGGTGCGACGTGGAGTCGTCCCCCTGTTCTCGCACGCTCGGAAGAAGGAGCCGGACGGGTTGACACGGGGCGCGAAGAGGGTCCGTCCTCTGCGGTGTCCCGCGTGGTCCCCCGCGGAGCAGCGGTTCGCGCAAGAGCCCCGGCCTCCGTCGGCCGCGTGCACGCCGTGTCAGCCGGGCTGGCAGGTGGGGCACCAGTAGACGTTGCGCTCACTCGTGGCGGAAGCGCCGAGGGACGTCGCGCGGATGGGTGTCCCGCAGCGGCGGCACGGGGCCCCCTCTCGCCCGTAGACCCAGAACCGACGCCCGGGCCGGCTGTCACCGGTGAAGGTGCGTTCGGGGCGCGGAAGGTTGGCGCGAATCATCCGCTCGCCGAGCGCGATGGTCGCCTGAGCGTCGATATCGGTGGCGGGAGTGGTCGGAGCGATGCCTCGGACGAAGAGCAGCTCGTTCGCGTAGACGTTGCCGAAGCCGGCGACATTGCGTTGGTCGAGCAACGCGACGTGCGCTGCTCTCTCGTCGGCGGAGACGCGGCGGACGGCTTCGGCTTCGTCCCAGTCGTCGGCGAGGAGGTCGGGGCCCAGGTGCCCGATCACGGTGTGCTCGTCGCTCGTGCGCAGGACCTCGACCATGGCCAGATCGAAGCCGACGGCGTCGGCGCCCGCGACGCCGACGATCGCGCGCGCCTTGAACGCCTGGCGCCGCCAGCGTTCACCCGGACGGTAGACGTCCCACCGGCCCTCCATCTTCAGATGCGAGTGCAGGGTGTAGCCGCCGATGCGGTGCAGGAGGTGTTTGCCCCGGGCGGCGACCTCGTGCACCGTCTCGCCGCGCAGGTCGGCGGTGGCGCTCCCCGGCACACGGATGTCGAACCGTGTGACCACCTTGCCGGCGAGGGCCGCCGACAGCTTCGCGGCGGCACGGTAGACGGTATCGCCTTCAGGCACGGGCGGCCTCGCGCAGGGTGTCGCCGGCGGTGAGTTTGCGAAGCGTCAGACCCTTGGGCGATTCGACGAACCCGCCCTCGCGAAGAGCGCGGCCCACCGCGGTGCCGTAGACGAACTCGCCGTTGACCTGCTCGACGGTGAGGGTCTCGAGACGCCTCTTCTTGGCGGTCTCGGCGAGGTGGCGCGCCGCCGCCTGCAGCACCGCCTCGTCGTCGGTGAACGCGAGTGCGCTGCGACCGCCACGTTCGAGGTAAAGCGTGAGTTCACCGTCGACGAGCACGACGAGTCCGCCGGCCTTGCGGCCCGGCCGATGAGTGACCCCCTCGATCGCGGGCCAGCCGAGCGCGGCGCCGTAGGGGTTGGCGGGGTCGGTGGCGGCGAGCGTCACCGTGCGCAGGGGCGGCGGGTCGGCGACCGCCGCGAATTCGCGCAGCCGGTCCACGGTCGCCGAGGCCGCGAACTGTGCGGCGCCGAGCTTCTCGATCACGTACCCGCGTCGGCAGTGGCCGGCCTCTTCGAAGCCGGCGAGGATGCGGTACACCTGGGCGAAGCCGCCCGGCACGCCCTCTGACTGCACGGCGCCACGCGTGACGACGCCGTACCGGTCGAGAAGGAGGCTCGCCGTGGCCGTCGCACGGGTGGCGGGGTCCTGTTCGCGCTCGGGGAGGAGCGACCATCGTCCGCCCAGGGAGGGCGGACGCGGTGTCGAGGAAGAGCGTGGCATGGTGGCGCCGCGGTACATCCGAGCGCGAGGTGCGCGACGGGCGACACGGTGCGACTGGCCACTGCCGCTCAGCAGGGTGCGGACCGGGGCGAAGGTGTCGTTGGTGACCCGGCCCGCCCAGGTCAGCGCCCACAGGGCGTCGTTGACGGACTGCTCGTTCTCGGCACCGGCGAGCTGTTTCAGCTGCGTGGCGAAGTAGGCGCCTCCGCCCTCGAGAGCGGCGATGATGCGCGCCTCGAGAGAATCGGGCGCGGGATCGTCGGTGTCTTCGGGGTCTTGCAGGGTGAACGGCGCCGCCTCGGCCGGGTGCAGAGCGATCCATCCGTCGCGACCGGGAAGGGTGCCATGGCCCGACCAGACCACTTCTCCGGTGGCGGTGAGTTCATCGAGCAGCGCCGGGGAGTAGTCGAGCACCCGGGACGGCAGGACGAGCGATTCCCACGCGCTCGCCGGAATGGGAACGCCCGCGAGCTGCTCGATCACGGCGAGCACCCCGTCGATGCCCTCGAGCGGACGGCCCACGTGCTGCCACACGGGAAGGAACCGCGCGTACGCGGCCGGAGGGACCGGCTCGACGCTGCCGCGGATGGCCGCCAGTGAGCGCATGCGCAGACGGCGGAGAACCTCGACGTCGCACCATTCCGTCTCGTCGCCGCGGCTGCCGCCCGACGCCTCGGGAAGGAAGAACCCGCTCGCGAGGCGCCCCTGAGACTCCAGGCGCTGCAGCGTGAGCCGTGCGACCGCCACGCCGACGCCCAGGCGTTCTGCCACGGCATCGGTCGCGAACGGCGCGTGCGTGCGGGCGAAGCGGGCGACGAGATCGCCGAGGGGATCGGGGAAGGGTTCGAGGAACGCGTGGGGGATCCCGACGGGGAGAGCGGCGCCCAGAGCGTCGCGCAGGCGACCGGCGTCTTCGATTCCGGCCGTTCGTGAGATACCCGCGATGGTCACGCGAATCGCGCGTCGGTCATCGACGAGGGCGGCGAGGTGCTGCTCGGCGTCGACCAGCGCGTCGCCGTCGGTGTCGAGCCTCGCCGCCACCTCGGTCGCGTCGAGGGGTCCGAGGATGCGCAGCAGGTCGGCCACTCCCTCGACGCCGCGGGCTCGGCGGTCGGGATCCAGGCGCTGCGCTTCGCGCTCGAACTGGGCGATGACGTCGGGGTCGAGCAACTCGCGCATCTCGACCTTGCCCAAGAGCTCGCTGAGCAGTGCAGGGTCGACCGACAGCGCCGCCGCTCGACGCTCGGCGAGCGGCGAGTCGCCCTCGTACATGAAGGCGCCGACGTAACCGAACAGCAGATCCCGCGCGTACGGCGACGGCTGCGACGTCGTGATCTCGACGAGGCGGATCTTGCGCTCTCCGATCTGCCGCGTGAGGCGCAGAAGAGCGGGGAGGTCGTAGACGTCTTGGAGGACCTCGCGGAGCGTCTCGAGGATGATCGGGAACGCCGGATGCCGTTTGGCGACCTCGAGCAGTTGCGCCGAGCGCTGGCGCTGCTGCCAGAGCGGAGAGCGGCGGTTGGGATTCAGTCGGGGAAGGAGCAGGGCGCGCGCGGCGCATTCCCGGAAGCGTGAAGCGAACAGCGAGGAGCCGCCGACCTCGTCGGTGACGATCTGCTCGAGCTCGTCGGGTTCGAAGACGAAGAGGTCGGCTCCGGGCGGCTCCGCCGCCGCATCCGGAACCCGAGCGATGATTCCGTCGTCGCTCGCGACCGCCGCGCCCTCGACACCGAGACGTTCGCGGATGCGCGCGTTGACCGCGAGCGCCCACGGCGAGTGCACCTGCATGCCGTACGGGGAGTGCAGGATGATGCGCCAGTCGCCGACCTCGTCGCGGCTGCGCTCGACGGTGAGGGTGCGGTCGGTCGGGAGGGTCCCCGTCGCTTCGCGCTGCTCGGCGAGGTACGCGAGAAGGTTGGTGATGGCGTTGTCGTCGAGCCCCGATTCGCGCAGGCGCTCCTCGGCCGTGCCGCGGTCGGCGGCGGCGAGGTCGCGGGAGAACTTGCCGAGGGCCTCGCCCAGTTCGGCGGGGCGTCCGATGCCGTCGCCGTGCCAGAACGGCAGCTTGCCGGGCTGCCCGAAGGCGGGCAGCACGTTGACACGGTCGTGAGTGATCTCGACGATGCGCCAGCTGGTGGTACCGAGAGTGAAGACGTCGTTGACGCGGGACTCGTACACCATTTCTTCGTCGAGCTCGCCGACGCGGGCGTTCTGCGATTCTCCCGCCACGAAGACACCGAACAGACCGCGATCGGGGATGGTGCCGCCGCTGGTGACCGCGACACGCTGTGCGCCCGGCCGCCCGGTCAGCGTGCCCGCGTCGCGATCCCACACCAGACGCGGCCGCAGCTCGGCGAACTCGTCGGAGGGATAGCGACCGGCCAGCAGGTCGAGGGTGGCCTCGTAGGCGGAGCGCGGAAGCGAACGGAACGGCGCGCTGCGCTTGACCGTCTCGAACCACTCCTCGACGTCGATGGACCCGAGGGCCGAGGCGGCGACGGTCTGCTGGGCGAGGATGTCGAGGGGATTCTGCGGCACCGAGATGGCCTCGATACGCCCCGCCAACATGCGCTCGGTGACGACGGCGGTGTGCAGGACGTCACTGCGGTGCTTGGGGAAGAGCGCGGCTCGGCTGACCTCGCCGACCTGGTGGCCGGCGCGGCCGACGCGCTGCAGACCGGATGCCGCGCTGGGCGGCGACTCCACCTGGATGACCAGGTCGACGGACCCCATGTCGATACCGAGCTCGAGGCTGCTCGTGGCGACGACGCAGCGCAGGGTGCCAGACTTCAGCTCGTCTTCGACCTGAGCGCGCTGCTCCTTGGACACGGAGCCGTGGTGGGCCTTCGCAAGGATGGCGGCGACACCCTCAGAAGAACCCGCCTGCGCCATCGTGGCCGCGGGCACCGTGGGTTCGGGGACGTCGATGCCCTGCCGTTCGGCGTAGATCTCGTTCAGGCGACCAGTAAGGCGCTCGGCGAGGCGGCGCGAGTTGGCGAAGACGATGGTCGAGCGTCGCTCGAGGATGCGGTCGACGATCGCCTCTTCGACGTGCGGCCACACCGAGCCCGACACCTCGGTGCTCTCGGGGCGGTCGGAGAACCATTCGCCGTCACCCGCCTCGTCGGGGGCAGGAGACCCCGGTGGAGGAGGCGGATTGAGCATGTCGTCGACCGGGACCACGACGGAGAGGTCGAAGGCCTTGGTGGCCTTGGGAGCGACGATGTCGACCGGCTGCGCGCCGCCCAGGAACCGCGCCACCTCGTCGATCGGCCGGACCGTCGCCGAGAGGCCGATGCGCTGTGCGGGCTTGTCGAGCAGGGCGTCGAGACGCTCGAGGCTCACCGCCAGGTGAGCACCGCGCTTGGTCGCCGCGACAGCGTGCACCTCGTCGATGATGACGGTGTGCACGCCGCGCAGGGTCTCGGCCGCCTGGCTCGTGAGCATGAGGTACAGCGACTCGGGCGTCGTGATGAGGATGTCGGGCGGGGCCGTTACGAGCTTGCGGCGGTCGCCCGAGCTCGTGTCTCCCGAGCGCACTCCCACGGTCACCGAGGGCACTTCGATGCCGAGGCGGCGAGCGGACTGACCGATACCGACGAGGGGCGAGCGGAGGTTGCGCTCCACGTCGACGCCGAGAGCCTTCAGCGGAGAGATGTAGAGGATGCGGGTGTCGGTGGGGATCGCCTTGGGGGCTTTCGGCGCCGAACGCCGGCCGCGCGGCGAGGGAGCGGCATCCGGGACCTGGGGGCCCTTCTCGCGGAACACCCGGTCGATCGCGAAGAGGAACGCCGACAGCGTCTTGCCCGAACCGGTCGGGGCGACCACGAGGGCGTTGCGGCCCGACGAGACGGACTCCCAGGCCCCCTTCTGCGCGTTGGTGGGCGCCGAGAAGGCGCCACGGAACCAGTCCTGCGTCGCAGGACCGAATCTCTCCAGCACGTCGGCCATGCCGACATCCTCTCCCGGACCTCCGACATCGGGTCGGGGTTGACGTTCGCTCGCCGCGGAACGTCCTCGTCGTACGTGGTTTCCGTCGGCCGGTCCGACTGCCGAGAGATCGGGCGATCATTCGGGGAGCTCTCGCAGCCGTCCCTCTCGCAGCTCGAGCCGCAGATCGAGATCGAGTCGCGACAGGAACGCATCGTCGTGACTGACCACCACCACAGCGCCCCGGTACGCGCGCACCGCGGCGACCACCGCGTCGACGGTGTCGAGGTCGAGGTTGTTCGTCGGTTCGTCGAGCACGAGCAGCTGGGGCGGCGGGTCGGCCAGCAGCAGTCGGGCCAACGCCACGCGGAACCTCTCGCCCCCCGACAGCGACGACACCGCCCGCGTCACCGTGTCTCCCCGCAGGAGGAACCGTGCCAAGCGGTCGCGCACCTCTCCGGAAGGCGCGGCGGGTGACGCAGCCCGGACGTTCTCGAGCGCGGACGCGTCATCGTCGAGGCCGTCGAGGCGCTGGGGCAGGTAGCCGACCCGGTCCACGTACACGCGGCCATGGAGGGATGCCGGGTCATCGGTGCCGTGGACGAGGCGCTCGAGCAGTGTTGTCTTGCCGGCGCCGTTGGGGCCGACGAGGGCGAGGCGTTCGCGTCCCGTGACGATCCACTCGCGCTCGCCGTCCCCCACCGCGAGGACCCGACGCGCGGCGGCGTTGTCCGGATCGGGCAGGTCGACGCGCACCACGTCGTCGTCGCGAACGCGTGCGGAGGCCTCCGTGAGGGCCGAGCGCGCTGAATCCTCCTTTCCCTGCATCTGCGTGCGCAGACGCCCCGCGCTGATCTGTGCGGCGTTCGCGCGCATCCCCGCGAACATCTTGGGAACGCGTTTCTCGATCTCGGCCTTGTGCGCGACGCGGGTGCGGGTGGCGAGCTTGTCCTGCGCCTGGATGCGCTCGCGCCGCTCGCGGCGGAACGCCTGGGCGGCGTCGCGTTCGGCGCGCAGGGCGGCCTCCTGCTCCGCGTCTCGATGCGCTCGCCACGCGCTGTACGGTCCGCCGACGACGCTCAGGGAGTGGGCGTACAGCTCGGCGGTGGCATCCATCAGCTCGAGAAGGCCGATGTCGTGGCTGACGACGACGAGCGCGCCCGGCCAGGAGCGCACGAGCTCGCCGACGCGCGCACGCGCCTCGCGGTCGAGGTCGTTCGTGGGCTCGTCGAGCAGAGTCACGGCCGCACGGGAGGAGCGCAGGCCGAGGAGCGCGGCGAGCGCGGCCTCGCCGCCCGACAACTGCCCGACCGTCCGATCGAGCGCTTGCGCCGGAAGGCCCGCGTCGGCCAGCAGTGCCTCCGCTCTCGCTTCGACGTCCCAGTCGTCGCCGACGGCGTCGAAATGTCGCGGATCGACGTCGCCGGCCTCGATGGCGCGCAGCGCACGGAGGGGCTCCTCCACTCCGAGGAGGGAGGCGACGGAACGGGCGGGGTCGACGGCGAGGCGTTGCGGCAGGATCGCAACCGGTCCGGAGGTCGACACCTGCCCGGACGTGGGGGCGATCAGCCCGGCGGCGACGCGCAGCAACGTCGACTTGCCGGCGCCGTTGCGGCCGACAAGGCCCGTGCGGCCGACACCGATCGAGCCCGACACGTCGTCGAGCGCGACGCTGCCGTCCGGCCAGACCAGGCGGACACGGTCGAAAAGGAGGGAGGAACGAGGGGAGGACACGAGAGGACTCCGATGGCGCGGGATGCGCGGACACCGGACCCGTCCGCGTCAGCGGAGGGCGGCCGAGGAAACGGCGGGTCGACGGGTCAGCGCGCGGACAGGGGCGCGGAAGCGTCGACGTTCTTCACCGGAGGAGACCTCGTTCTCGGGGGCGGGGGAGTGACCACGATAGTCGACGGGCGTCCCCTGCGGTACCCCGCCTCAGGTGACGGCGGCCCCGACCTGGTCGGCCAGACGCGCGTCGAGGAACGCCCGAACGTCGTCGAGTTCGTCTTGCGAGATGGAGTGGGTCAGCCCGGGGTACACGCGTCCGCTCAGTTCGCTGTGACCGGGCAGCCACTGCGACGTGAGGTCGACCAACGGTGCGGGTATGACGTCGTCGGCTGCGCCGCGGCCCCAGAACACCGGTGGCCGGCGCTGAGCGAGAACGGCATCGCCCGGGAGCTCGCCGCCCGCCGCGTAGCCGGCGAGGACGACGGCGAAAGACACCGCGTCGGGATCGACGCGCAGGGTCTGCAGCGCGACAGCGCCGCCCTGAGAGAACCCGAGCAGGCCCACGCGCGCCGAGCCGACGGCATCCTGCACCCAGGCGAGAACCGCCTGAGCGGCGAGCGTGACGGCCGCCGGGTCGCGCCCGTCGAGTCCCTCGATCGGGTACCACGAGGCGCCGGGAGTGGGCCACGGCGGCGCGAGCGGAGCCCGCACGCTCGCGACGACGAAGGAATCGGGCAGATACGGCACCAGGCCGAACAGGTCGTGTTCGTCTGACCCGTAGCCGTGCAGCAGCACCAGCACCGGCCGGTCGCCCCGCTCGGCAGGCGACACGGACCACCGCACGACGGACGGATCGAGGGAGGGGTGGCTCATATCGCCATTGTTGCAAAGGCCTCCGACATCGCGGCGGGATCGGACCGCGGCGCTCTCCGCCGGGTGCGGTGCGGGTGCGGTGCGGGAGCGGGTGCGAGTGCGGGAGGGGAGGAGATTCCGGGAGCGGAGGGTTCTCCGCCGCACGTGGATCCTCCCGAGACCGGATTTCCTCCCGAGAGCAGGGGGCATCGCGGCGAGGCGGAGGGGAGGGAATACCGGGAGTGGAGGATTCGCGACCGCGCAGGACCTCCGAGGACGGAATCTCCTCCCGCGAGCGGCGGAGAACACGACCGGCACGTGGACCGTCCGCGCGGGACACGCGGCACGCGGGGCGGACGGTTGATATACAGGGAGCATGCCCGTGCGCACTCCCGATCCCGAACCCGACGACAACGGCGACGAGCGCGAGTCGCTCTCGGCGTCTTTCTCCGGCGCGCAGAAGGGTCCGAACCCGAACCCGGGCTGGCTCAGCGAGGTCGAGCTCGCCGAGGCGCGACGCCGTCTTCCCATGCTCTACGTCGAAGCCCTGCCCGTTCGCACCGACGGCATGGGCGCGGTGACCCAGGTCGGCATCCTGCTCCGGGCCACGCCCCTCGGCGAGATGACCCGCACGCTCGTCTCGGGCCGGGTCCGCTACGGCGAGACCGTGCGCGACGCGCTGTTCCGTCACCTCGAGAACGACCTCGGCCCCATGGCCTTCCCGCTGCTGCCGCCCTCGCCGACGCCGTTCACGGTGGCGGAGTACTTCCCGCTTCCCGGTGTCAGCGCCTTCCACGACGACCGGCAGCATGCCGTCGCCCTCGCCTTCGTGGTCCCGGTGACCGGTACCTGCGAGCCGCGTCAAGATGCGCTCGAGGTCACGTGGCTGTCTCCCGAGGAGGCGGCATCCGATGCCCTCTCCGACGAGATGGAGGGCGGCCGCGGCACGCTCATCCGTCAAGCGCTGGCCTCGGTGGGTGCACTGCGCTGAGGCTCCTTCCCCGCGGGGTCGATAGCGGATTCATCCCCCGCACCGTTGCCGCTGTCGGTGGCCCTGTCTAGGGTCGAGGAATGGCGCATCCTTCCCCGGAACCCCTGTCCCTCCCGCACGATCTCGACGGGTGGAAGAGCTTCGCGGCCGATCGTCCCGCCGAACGCCTCCAGCGTGTGGCGGCGATCGACGCGCGACTCGTCGACGAACCCGAGCTGTCTCTGCAGGAGCGCCTCGCCCTGTGGAACGAGGCCGACATCGCGCTCGCCGAGGCCGCGGCTCCCTCGCACCTGATCAGCGAATCGCACCCGGATGCCGAGGTGCGCGACGCCGCCGAGAAGCAGGCGCAGGCCGTCGACGCGGTGCAGTCGCGGCGCGTTCTCGACCGAGGGCTGTGGGAGGTCTTCGCGGATGCCGACCCGTCGGGCCTCGCGCCCGATGAGCGGCGCTTCCTCGAGCAGGTGCGTCGCGACTTCCGTCGGGGCGGCGTGAATCTCCCCGATGCCGAGCGCGAGCGCGTCCGCGCACTCACCGATCGCGACACCGAGCTCTCGCTGGTCTTCTCTCGCAATATCCGGGAGGGCCGGCGAGAGGTGCGCGTCCCCGCGGCGTCGCTCGACGGCCTGCCCGCGGATTTCCTCGCCGAACACCCCTCCGACGCCGAGGGGATGGTCACCCTCACGACCGAGTACACCGACCTCATGCCGGTTCGGGAATACGCGCGGAATCGCGGGGTCCGGCACGAGCTCATGGGGGTGTACAACGACCTCGCGTGGCCGGTGAACGAGCCCGTCCTCGCCGAGCTGCTCGCGGTGCGCGCGGAGCGGGCCACCCTCCTGGGTTACGGCGACTGGGCCGATTACGAGACCGAGACGCGCATGATCGGTTCGAGCGCGGCCGTGCGCGCGTTCCTCGACCGCGTCGCCGACGCGGTCGCCCCGGCGGCGGCCGACGAATACGATCGCGTGCTCGCGCGCCTGCGTCGCGACGACCCCGACGCCGACGCGGTGACGATCGCCGACTTCTGGTACGTCCTCGGCGCCCTCAAGCGCGAAGAATACGACGTCGACGCGCAGCTCGTCCGGTCGTACTTCCGCTTCGATCGCGTGCTCGAGGGCGTGCTCAACACCACCGGACGCCTGCTCGACGTGCGGTACATCCCGGTCGACGCGCCCTCGTGGCACGATGACGTCCGCACCTACGACGTGGTCCGCGGCGACGATCGACTCGGGCGCATCCACCTCGACCTGCACCCGCGCGACGGCAAGTACAACCACGCGGCGTGCTTCGGGCTGGCCCCGGGCATCGCCGGTCGGTCGATGCCCGAGTCCGTGCTGCTCTGCAACTTCTCGCGAGGACTTTTGGAGCACGACGAGGTCGTGACCTTCTTCCACGAGTTCGGTCACCTCGTGCACGACATCCTCGGCGGTCACCAGAGGTGGGCGCGTTGGACGGGCGTCGCGACCGAGTGGGACTTCGTCGAGGCCCCGAGCCAGCTCCTCGAAGAGTGGGCGTGGGATGCCGAGGCGCTTGCGTCCTTCGCCGTGAACGACGCCGGGGAGCCGATCCCCGCCGATCTCGTCGCCCGCATGCGCACTGCCGACGCCTTCGGCCGGGGCCTCGAGGTCACGCGTCAGCTCGGCCACGCGACGACCTCGTATCGTCTGCACGTGGACCGGCCGGACGACCTCGCCACCGCCGTCGACGGGTACTACCGGGCCGCCAGCCCGATCGCCCCTCTCGAGGGGGCGCACTCGTACGCCGGTTTCGGTCATCTCACCGGGTACGGCGCGTGCTACTACACGTATCAGTGGAGTCTCGTGATCGCCCGCGATCTTCTCTCCGCGTTCGGCGACGACCTGTTCGACGTCGAGACGGCCACCCGCTACCGGCGCGAGATCCTCGAGCCCGGCGGAACGCGCGACGCCCGCGACCTTGTGAAGTCGTTCCTCGGTCGTGAGTCGACGTTCGACGCGTACCGCGACTGGCTCGCCGGAGCCTGACGACGACGAAGGGCCGCGGCATCCCGATCCGGATGCCGCGGCCCTCTCGACCCGCGCAGGGTCAGGCGGTCGTCTCTCGTGCGATCGCGGCGACGAACGCGTCGATGTCGGCCTCGGTCGTGTCGAACGAGCACATCCATCGCACCTCGCGGCGCAGCTCGTCCCAGTCGTAGAAGCGGAAGCTCTGTCGAAGCCGGTCGGCGACCCCGGCGGGCAGCGTCGCGAAGACGCCGTTCGCCTGCGTGGGCTGGGTGAACTCGACGCCGTGGATCGACCCGTCCGCGAGACCGGTCTCGATGCCGGCGCGCAGGCGCTGCGCCATGGCGTTGGAGTGCCGGGCGTTGCGCAGCCACAGGTCGTTCTCGAGCAACGCGACCAGCTGTGCCGAGACGAAGCGCATCTTGCTGGACAGCTGCATGTCGAGCTTGCGCAGGTAGGTCAGGCCGGTGGACGCCTCGGGATCGAGCACGACGATGGCCTCGCCGATCATGGCGCCGTTCTTGGTGCCGCCGAAGCTCAGGACATCGACGCCCGCATCGCGGGTGAAGGCGCGCAAGGGCACGTCGAGGGCGGCGGCGGCGTTGGCGATGCGCGCACCGTCCATGTGCAGGCGCATGCCGTGTCCGTGGGCGTGGGTCGCGAGCTCGCGGATCTCCTCGACGCTGTAGAGAGTCCCGAGTTCCGTCGACTGGGTGATCGAGACGACCAGCGGCTGTGCGCGGTGTTCATCCCCCCAGCCCCAGGCCTCGCGGTCGACGAGTTCGGGGGTGAGCTTCCCATCGTCGGTGGGAACGGTGAGCAGTTTGATCCCACCCACCCGCTCGGGCGCTCCGCCCTCATCGACGTTGATGTGAGCGGTGGATGCCGAGATCACGGCGCCCCAACGGGGGAGCATCGACTGCAGCCCCACGACGTTGGCGCCCGTGCCGTTGAACACCGGGTAGGCCTCGACCCCCTCGCCGAGGAGCGAGACGAACAGCTCCTGCAGGCGGGCGGTGTAGACGTCCTCGCCGTAGGCGACCTGGTGGCCGTCGTTGGCGGCGGCGATCGCGGCGAGCACGTCGGGGTGGATTCCGGAGTAGTTGTCGGAGGCGAATCCGCGCACCGAGGAGTCGTGGAGGGTGGTCACTGTTCCAGCGTAACGACCGCCGGACGCGCCCCCTCCTCCCCCGCGAGGGATCTTCGCGCTTCGTCCCCTTTCCGCCCCCGCCCGGCGCTCGGGTGTCGGTGGGGGCGGGGAGAATGGCGGAGTGCACATGGACCCCGAGGCGCTCAGCATCGCCGGTGAGATCTTCTCTCCGGCGGCCATGGCGCGCGCCGACCGGCTCCTCGTCTACGGCTCGGTCGAGGTCGGCGACGTCACGACGTCCGACGGTGTTCTCGTCGTGTCGGCGCAGTCGTTCGGCTCGGCGGGGTACGAGCACCTCGAACTGCGCGTGCCCGCCGATCTCACGCGCGTCTCGGGCTGGTGCTCCTGCGGGCGCGGTCCCGAGTGCGAGCACTCGTGCGCGGCGGCGGTGCTGCTCTTCGACCGCGTGATCTCGGCGGGTCGCCCCCCGCGTCCCGAGTGGCAGCGCACCCTCGACGAATTGCTGACGGTCACCGCGGGGGGCCACGACGAGCCCCCGGTCGATCTGTGCCTGTTCCTCGCCATCCGCCGGGGCGGGGGCCACGGCCGCAGCACCGCCCTGACGCTCACGGCACGGCCCGGCATGAGGGGTACGCGCGGCACGTGGATCAAGGGGCGCGCGGGCTGGTCGGGGCTGCCTCTGCTGTCCGCGGATCCGCGCGCACGTGCAGCGCTCGACAGCCTGGGTCGCCTCGGTCGCTCCGGTAACGGAGCCTTCCTCTCCGACGAGTGGATGCCGCTCTCCGCCGTCCCCCCGCACTCGCTCTGGATGCAGCTCGAGGCCGTCGTCGCCGCGGGGGTGCCGCTCGTGGCGGCTTCTGGGGCGCACCACCCCGTGCAGATCCTCGAGGGGGCGATGACCGCCGCGGTCGCCGTCGACCGCCGCGGCTCGGCCCTCCACGTCCGCGGGATCGTCGAGGGGCTCGCCGACGAAGTCGTCTCCCTGCCGTCGTGGGTGGTGGGTGATCCCGCCGTAGCGGTGGCCTTCGTGGCGGACCGAGACGGTGACGACGAACGCTTCACCCTTGCGCGGCTCGCGACCCCGGTGACCGGTGCCGTCCGCGGGCTGCTGGCGCGTACCGGCGCGCTCGCGATCGACGGGGGGTCCGACACCTTCCTCCGCGACTACCTGCCGCGTCTGCAGCTCGAGGCGCCCGTGGTGTCGCCGAAGGGCACGATCGACCTGCCGCCGCCGCCGCGTCCCGTCCTGGAGCTCTCCGTCGACCACCGGGCCGGGCGCGCTTGCGTCGCCGTGCGGTGGGATCGGTCGTCGACCAACGGGCGGCGCGACGAGGCGCACGAGGTGTTCACCTGGGAGACCGTGGCGGCCATCGCGACCGAGCTGCGCATCGAGCTCCCGCAGCCATTCCCCGCGGGCTCCACTCCGCCGCGCCTCTGGGCTCCCGCGGAGGCGGCGATCTTCGTCGTCGAGGCGATGCCGCGCCTGCAGGCTCTCGAGAACGTCCGGGTGACCGTGGCCGACGAGGCCGTGCCCTACCGCGCGGCTGCCGAACCGGCCTTCGTCGAGCTGCGTACCGGCGACGACGATGGCAGCGACTGGTTCGACCTGCACGCGCGTGTCACCGTGGGCGACACCGAGGTCGACTTCTCCGAGCTCTACACCGCGCTCGTCGTCGGCGATCGTGCCCTCTTCCTGCCAGACGGCTCCTATGTCCGGCTCGACACCCCCGCCTTCGACCGATTGCGCACCGTCATCGACGAGGCGCGAACGCTCGCCGACCGCCCTGACGGTGAGCTGAAGCTCAACCGCTACAACGTCGGCCTCTGGGAGGACCTGTCCGACCTGGGGCTGCTCGCGGCGCAGGAGGTCGAGTGGTGGCTTCGCGTCCGCGGCCTCACCGACGAAGCTGCCATCGCCCCCGTGCCGTCCCCCGAGGGACTGCGCGCCACGCTGCGCGATTATCAGCGCGCGGGCCTGGATTGGCTGCACTTCCTCCGCACGCAGGGTCTCGGGGGAGTCCTCGCCGATGACATGGGGCTCGGCAAGACCGTGCAGACGATCGCGATGATGGAGGTCGCCCGAGAGGCCGATCCCCGGATGGCGCCGTTCCTGATCGTGGCACCGACGAGTGTGGTCGGCAACTGGGCGCGCGAATGCGCCGCCTTCGCCCCGGGGCTCCGGGTGGTCACTGTCACCTCCACACAGTCGAGGCGTTCGATCCCCGTCGCCGAGGCGGCCGACGGCGCACACGTCGTGGTGACCAGTTACGCCCTGTTCCGCCTGGAGCAGGCGCAGTACGCCGAGGTCGAATGGTCGGGACTCGTGCTCGACGAGGCCCAGCAGATCAAGAACCCCTCGTCGCGCGGCTACCGTGCTGCTCGGGCGCTGTCGGTGCCTTTCACCCTCGTCATCACGGGCACGCCGATGGAGAACAATCTCCTCGAGCTCTGGGCTCTCATCTCGCTCGTCGCCCCGGGCCTCCTGGGTACCCGCGAGTCGTTCACCGCGATGTACCGAACCCCCATCGAGAAGCACTCGGACGGTGCGCGTCTCGACCTCCTCCGCCGACGCATCCGGCCGTTCCTGCTCCGGCGCACGAAAGAGCTCGTCGCCGCAGAGCTGCCCTCGAAGCAGGAGACCGTGGTCGAGGTGACCCTGCATCCGACCCATCGCACGCTGTACGACCGACGCTTCCATCGCGAGCGCCAACGGCTCCTCGGTCTGCTCCACGATGCAGACGGGAACCGCTTCGCGATCTTCCGTTCCCTGACGATGCTGCGCCAGCTCGCTCTCGACCCCGCGCTCGTCGATGAGGGGGAGGCTCCCTCCGCCAAACTCGACGCCCTGGTAGAACTCGTGACCGAGGCCGCCGCCGAGGGGCACCGCGTCCTCGTCCTGAGCCAGTTCACGCGCTTCCTCCGCTCCGCTCGCGACAGGTGCACCGAGGCGGGCCTGCCGTCCTGCTACCTCGACGGCGCCACCACGCACCGGCAGGCCGAGATCGACCGCTTCCGCCAGGGCGACGATCCCGCGTTCTTCATCTCTCTGAAGGCCGGCGGGGTCGGCCTCAACCTGGTCGAGGCCGACTACGTGGTGCTGCTCGACCCGTGGTGGAATCCAGCGGTCGAAGACCAGGCGATCGACCGCGCGCACCGCATCGGACAGACCCGGCCCGTGATCGTGTACCGCCTCGTCGCGGCCGACACCATCGAAGAGAAAGTCGTCACCCTGCGCGAGACGAAAGCCGAGCTCTTCTCACGTGTGCTCGACGGGGGCGAGGGAGAGGCCTTCGGTGAAGCGACCCGCCTGACGGCGGCCGACATCCGGAGCCTCATCGACTGACGCCCGCCCTCGACCTGGATCGCCCCGGAGCCTCGCGGGCACCGCCTACCCGATCCGCCTCTGGCCGATGTCGGACCCCCGGTCTACCGTGGCGCTATGTCCGAGGTCCCGGTTCCCGCTGCCAAGCCCGCCGCGGTCGCGTCTGCCGGGCGCCGCACCTTCCTGGCGGTGCTCGTCAACACGGCCGCGGCCAACGTGACGACGAGCTTCCTGTGGTTCGCCCTCACGTTCTGGGTCTACCTCGAGACCCGCTCCGTCCTCGCCACCGGCATCGTCGGCGGTGCGTACATGCTGCTGCTCGCCGTGTTCGCGATGGTGTTCGGCTCGCTCGTCGACCGCCATCGCAAACACCGGGTCATGGTGGTCTCCGGCTTCGTGACGCTCGTGGCATTCCTGCTGGCCGGAGCGCTCTGGCTGGCGTTCCCCGAGGCCGCGCTCCTCGACCTCGGCGGACCGTGGTTCTGGCTCTTCGCGGGCGTCATCCTCGCCGGGGCCGTGGTCGAGAACCTGCGCAACATCGCCCTGTCGACGACGGTGACGCTTCTCGTTCCCGTCGAGCGTCACGCCAACGCGAATGGTCTGGTCGGCACGGTGCAGGGGCTCGCGTTCGTCGTGACGAGCGTGTTCAGCGGACTGTCGGTCGGGTTCCTGGGCATGGGGTGGACGCTGGCCATCGCCCTGGTGCTGACCGCGCTCGCCCTCGCGCACCTGTCGACGATCCGCATCCCCGAGCAACGCCCCGCGGTCGGGGAGGGTGCTGGTCCCGTCGTCGACCTCCGGGGGGCGATCCGAGCAGTGCGCCGCGCCCCCGGCCTCTTCGCCCTGATCGTCTTCTCGACGTTCAACAACCTCATCGGCGGCGTCTACATGGCGCTCATGGACCCCTACGGTCTCGAGATGTTCGACGTGAAGGTCTGGGGCATCGTCCTCGGGGTCACCGGGACCGGCTTCATCATCGGCGGCGGCCTGGTCGCGAAGTTCGGACTCGGTAAGAACCCCATCCGCACCATGCTCTGGATCGTCATCGCGATGGGGGTGCTGGGTGCGGTGTTCACCCTCCGCGAGTGGTGGTGGCTCTATGCACTCGGCATCTGGGTGTACATGGCCCTCATCCCTCCGGTCGAGGCGGCCGAGCAGACGGTCATTCAGAAGGTCGTCCCCTTCGAGACCCAGGGGCGCGTCTTCGGTTTCGCCGCCGCGTTCGAATCGGCCGCGGCGCCGGTGACCTCGTTCCTCATCGCGCCGATCGCGCAGTTCGTGGTCATCCCGTACATGGACGCCCAGAGCGGCCGCTCGACGTGGGGCTGGCTGCTCGGCGAAGGAGAATCCCGCGGCATCGCGCTGGTCTTCGCCGTCGCAGGTGTCGTGATGGTGATCGCGGCGGCGCTGGCTTTCCTCACGCGCTCGTATCGCACGCTCTCCCGGCAGTACCGGACGTCCGAGGTCGACGTCGAGGCGGGGTCGGTCTAAGCGCTCGCGCCGATCTCGATGACGACGTCGTTGACGTCCGCGGCGTCGTCGTCCCACAGAGCGACGACGGCGGATGCCAACGCCTCCTCGAGGCCGTCGAGGCTCCGCACCCGGAAGATGACGCCGGCGGCCGACAGGTCGCGCCCCGCATCGCGCGCGGACTTCGCGTACCCCTGCGCGACGGCTCGCGTCCACGCTTCGCTCGCGGCTTTCACCGCGGCGTAGTTCGCGCCACCGGCGAGGGGTCGCGCGACGGCGGTCGACGAGACGATCGCGAGACGCCCGGCATCCGAGGCGCGGAGGTCGTCGTCGAAACTGCGGCTGACGTTCCGCAGCGCCGTGAACGACCTCAGCAGCGCGGCGAAGTCCTCGTCGCTCTGCCCGGCGAGCCCCCCTCCACCGCGCCAGCCGCCGACGAGGTGGACCACGCCGTCGACGTTCCCGTGCGCGGAATGCACGCGGTCCCGCAGAGCCGACACGGCGGCCGGTTCGGTCAGGTCGCACTCCTCGATCGCAGTCCCGGGCGCGGAGTCGGCGGCATCCCGCAGACGACCGGCATCCGAGCCGACGATGACAACTCGCCCCCCGGCCGCGACCAGAGCGCGCGCGCAGGCCCGGCCGGCCGCACTCGTTCCGCCCGCGAGAAGGACGAGCCTCCCGCGCACGAGTCTCTGCGGCTCGACCGCGGATTCGGTGATCACCTCGCTCATCGCCGGCGTCAGTCGGTCCCGCGGATGCCCTCGGTCGACGCGATCACCGGTCGCATCTTCTTCTCCAGCGCCTCGAAGAACATCGACAGCGGGAATTCGTCGTCGAGCACCGCGTCGGTGTACCCCTTCGGCAGACCCGCGAGCACCTCGTCTGACAACCCGCGGGCCCACACCGAGGCGGGGTGGGCCGTGACGACCGAGCTCACGAGGTCGTAGGCGGCGAGCCAGTGGGCGACCTTGGGGCGATCGATCGAGCGCCAGTACAGCTCGTCGATGGCGTCGGCGAGGGCGATGACCGCGGCGGGCACGTCGGCCCAGTCGAACGCGAGGGACGTGTCGGTCCAGTGCAGCACGCGGCGCTGATGCAGCCACGCGAACAGCAGCTGTCCGCCGAGGCCGTCGTAGTTGCGCACGCGCGAGCCGGTGATCGCGAAGCGGAAGATGCGGTCGAAGATCACGGCGTACTGCACGAGCTCGGCGTGTTCGAGCATCGCCGTCTCTGCGGCGTCGAGGTCGTCGCGGGCGGCGAGGCGCGCTTGGAGCGACACGCACTCGCGGAACGCGGTGAGATCGCACCGCAGCTCCTCGAGCGAGTACAGGAAGAACGGCATCCGCTGTTTGATCATGAACGGGTCGAACGGCAGGTCGCCGCGCATGTGCGTGCGGTCGTGGATGAGGTCCCACATGACGAAGGTGCGCTCGGCGAGGTCCTGATCGTCGAGTAGGCGCGCGGCGGCGGCGGGGAGCTCGAGCTTCGTGATCTCCGCGGCGGCGCGGGTGACGCGGCGGTAGCGCGCGGCCTCGCGGTCCTGGAAGATCGCGCCCCACGTGAAGGTGGGGATCTCGCGCATCGCGACGGTCTCGGGGAACAGCACGGCCGAGTTGGTGTCGTATCCCGAGGTGAAGTCGATCAGACGCAGCGAGACGAACAGGCGGTTGGTGTACTCGGTCTCCAGTCGGGCGATGAACTCCGGCCAGATCGCTTCGACGAGCACGGCCTCGACGTGCCGGTTGCTCGAGCCGTTCTGCGTGTACATCGGGAAGACCACGAGATGCCGGATGCCGTCGACGCGATGCTCCTGCGGCTGGAAGGCGACCAGGGAGTCCAGGAAGTCGGGAACGCCGAGACCGTCGTCGCGCCAGCGACGGAAGTCGACGACGGATGCCGCGAGGTAAGCCTGATCGTGCGGGAAGAGGGGCGCGAGGGCCTCGATCGCGCTCGTTATGTTCTCGATCAGCGGCGCGGCCGCGGCGGTGTCCTCGATGGACCCGTCCTTGATCTGCAGGTCCTGGAGAGCGGCGGCGGCGTTCTTGAGCTGGGCCCACGCGGGGGTCTGCTCCACCGTCTCGACGCCGTGACCGGCGATCAGATCGTCGGCGGCACGGGTGGGCGTGGCGATGGTCATGGCATCCTCCGTTCATCAGGTGTAAATCTTCCTGCTGAACATGGATACTAACGGAAATCTTACGGATTACGCCAGAGTGCTTCCGGAGCCCGCTGGTACTGTCGAGCCCATGACAGAGGCTTCCTCCCGCGCCCCTCGCCTCGAGGACTCCGTCGACGCGGCGATCGTCCGTGAGATCTCTCTCGACGCGCGCGCCACGCTGTCCCACCTCTCTGAGCGCGTCGGCCTCTCGGTCTCGGCCGTCCAGTCCCGGCTGCGCCGGCTCGAGGCCCGGGGAATCGTGAAGGGCTACCGCCCGATCCTCGACGCCGAGGCATTGGGGCGGCCGCTCGCGGCATTCGTCGAGATCACGCCACTCGACCCGGCGCAGCCCGACAACGCTCCCGAACTGCTCGCTCACCTGACGCCGATCGAAGCCTGCCACTCCATCGCGGGCGAGGCGGCGTACATGCTCTTCGTCCGTGTGCCGACGCCGCGCGACCTCGAGGAGCTCATCCGTGACATCCGCGCCGCGGCCCAGGTGAACACCCGCACGACCGTAGTTCTTCAGACCTTCTTCGAGGCGCGGCCGATCGAGCCGGCCGATTTCCCGGCCTGACCCCCACCTCGAGGCGCCGTCCGGCCTGCGCACGACGACTGACCCGGATACATCCTCGGACGGATGCCGAGCCCCCGTCTCCCGCGTAGCGTGGCCGTGATGTTCGCTCTCCGCCCGCTCACCCGCTATCAGCTGGTCACCGACCTCGGCATCGCGGTGGTCTTCTTCCTGCTGTCGATCGCCATCGAGCTCGTCGCGAGCGCCACCCCGGTCGACGGCGTCTCGGCGTTCTTCGTCGCCCTCGCCTTTGCGAGCGCCGTGGGATTGCGGCGCCTGCACCCGGGTCTCGCCCTCTGGATCGCGTGGGCGGCCGCCCTCGTGCAGATGGGCTTCGGCCGGCAGCCGTCTCCCTCCGACCTCGCCATCTTCGCGGTGCTGTACACGACGGCCGCCTACGGTACGCGTCGCGTGTTCTGGTTCGGATTCGGCTCGGCGATCGTCGGAGCGGCCCTGGTGCCCATCTACCTCGTGGGTCGTGGGTTGCAGGCGCCGCCGAACGGCAACGACTGGTTCGCGGTCATTGCCCTGTTCCTCGCCGCGGGCTTCGCCCTCCTGCTGGCCTGGGTCTCGGGCGCCCTCGTCCGCACCGCCATGCGGGCGTCGGCGAACAGCCGCGCCCAGCGCGCCGCCGAGGCCGAGACGATCGCCGAGCAGGAGCGCGTGCGCATCGCCCGCGACATGCACGACGTCGTGGCCCACTCCCTGGCGGTCGTCATCGCGCAGGCCGACGGCGCCCGCTACGCCGCGGCATCCGATCCCCGGGCCACCTCCGAGGCGCTCACGACGATCTCGTCGACCGCGCGCGCGGCCCTCGCCGACGTACGGCTGCTCCTCACGCAGCTCCGGCATTCCCAGGCCGAGGGGCCGCAGCCCACCCTCGCCGACCTCGAGGTCCTGTTCCAGCGCATGCGCGCGGCGGGCGTCGACCTCGAGGTCGCGGTCGACCCGTTGCCGCCCGGCGAGCCTCCCGCGGCCATCCAGCTCGCGGTGTACCGCATCATGCAGGAGGCGCTGACGAACGCCCTGCGCCACGGCGTCGACCCCCGCGTGCGCGTCCATCTGGCCTGGTGGCCCGACCGCGTCGTGGTCTCGGTGCGAAATGCCCGCGCCACGGCATCCGTCCCCGCTCTTCCCAGCACCGCCCCCGGCGGTCACGGCCTCATCGGCATGCGCGAGCGCGCGCAGCTCGTCGGGGGGCACCTGACGGCGGGACCCGAGTACGGCGAATTCGTCGTCCGCGCCACCCTTCCGATCGGCGCGCCGCTGTGAGCGCGCGTCGGACCGAGCAGAGTGGATGCCGAGCCACCCCCGACCCGCGAGAGGAGCCGTCGTCATGACCGCCCCCGTCCGCATCGTCCTCGTCGACGATCAAGCCCTGTTCCGCGCCGGCATCCGGATGGTGATCGATTCCCAGCCCGACCTCGAAGTGGTGGGGGAGGCCTCGGACGGACGCGAGGGCATCGAGGTCGTCCGTGCCACGCGCCCCGACCTCGTGCTCATGGATGTGCGCATGCCGGTCATGGACGGGCTCGCGGCGACCGCCGAGATCCTGCGCGAGCCCGACGCTCCGCGCGTGGTGGTGCTGACGACGTTCGACCTCGACGAGGCTGCGGCCAGGGCCATCCAGGGTGGGGCGAGCGGCTTCCTCCTGAAGGACTCCGAGCCCGAATTCCTCCTGTCGGCGGTGCGCACCGTCCACGCGGGTTCCGCGGTCATCGCCGCCGAAGCCACGCGAGAGCTCTTCGCACACATCGCCGACGGCGGCGCGGGGGAGCCGGTGCCGCCCTCCTATGGCGCGCTCACCGATCGCGAGCGGGAGATCTTCACCCTCGCGGCCGCGGGACTCAGCAACGCCGAGATCGCCGAGCGCGAGTTCCTGTCCGAGGCCACGGTGAAGACGCACATCAGTCGCATCCTGACCAAACTCGCCCTGCGCGATCGCGTACAGCTCGTCGTCTTCGCCTACCGGCACGGCCTCGCCTGAGGCGCCGCGGGTCAGTCGGCGTCGGCTTCGGGGTCGTGCGCCCACGTGGGGGCGAGGGCCTTGATGCGCAGCGCCCGCCACTGCCAGGTCGCCCAGAGCGCTGGCCACATCGCGGGAGCCGCGGCCCCGCCGATCGTCAGGCGCTCGCGCCAGAGTGTGCGTCCCGGCTCGCCGGGGGCCTCCGACACCGCCATCTGGTGATCCCACACGTCGAGGACCGAGAGCGGCCCGGTCAGGGGCACGCCCCAGTCGCGGAAGACGCGCACGCGCCCGTGCTCGTCGGTCGTCTCGCGGTCGGCGACCGAGATCAGCTGACGCCCGACCGGCAGCAGCCCCGCGACGCTCATCTGCACGGGCACGTCGTCGCCCGACGCGAACGAGGTCGGCATCTCGCCGAGGGCCTCGACCTCGAGCAGGGGGCCGTACAGCTCCGCCACCGCGCGCGGGGAGTGCAGGGCGCGCCAGGCGGCATCCGGGTCGCAGTCGATGACGAACTTCAGCAGGATGCGCATGAGTCGATCGTGCCCGATCCCGATGATCCGTGCGCACGGCTTGACGCGGGGCGTCGGTTCCGGGCGTTTTACGATCGAGGGATGCCGTCTTCTCCCGCCCTCGCTCAGTCCGACTACCAGGTGCGTCTGGACTGGGGTCGCTCGGGGCTGGAGCGCCTGGCCCCGGCCCCCGTCGTGATCGTCGTGCAGACACTGGGGCTGTCGCTGCGCGCGCTGGACGCGACCGAGAGCGGCGAGACCATGATCCTCGAGGGTGACCCGACCGCGGAGCTCGCGCTCGCCGCCGGTCGCGAGGGCGCTCACGTCGTCGTCGGCGGGCTGCGCAACGCCGCCGCCGTGGCCGCCCACGTCCTCGAGGTGCAGCGCACGCGCGGCGAGCGCACCGGCATCTCGATCATCGCCGCCGGTTCTCCCGATGCCGACGGCCTCCGCTTCGCGGTCGAGGATCTTCTCGGAGCGGGCGCCGTGGTCGCCGCTCTCGGCGACCTGGGGATCGACCACGCCTCTCCCGATGCCGCGGTGGCGGGCGAGGGGTTCCGGGCTCTCGCGGGCGCCGCGCGGCACCTGCTGACGGCCAGCGGAACCGGACGCGCGCTCGCCGCCGTCGGGGCACGCGAGGCGGTGCTGTCGGCGGCCGCGCGCGATGCGGCATCCGTCGTCCCGATCGTCCGCGACGGCTCCATCGTCACCGTCTGAGCCCCTCTATCGGGGCGTCGATGCCGCCAGACGCGTCGCACGGGTGATGTCGCGATGCACCCACGACAGGGCGAAGCGCGGGTCGAACGACGGCGCGCATTTCGCGCACGAGGTGGGTCGGGTGGCGCGACGGTGCCGGTACGCCACGTGCCCCGCCGGGCACGTGCCCACCCAGGGGGCCAGTTCGTTCGCGGTCTCCCCGGCGTGGGTCGTGCCGCCGACGTAGCCGAGCTCGCGCGCCGTGCGCTTCCAGACCGGACCGTGACCGGCCGCCGCCCCCGCGACGGCGTGCGCGACCTCGTGCAGGAGCGTCTGATGGTTGGTGTCGTCGTCGTAGCGCGCAGACAGGTAGCGCGAGACGCTGATGCGCTTGCGGCCGTAGTCGCACAGGCCCGCGCGCCGCTTGGCGTTGTCGAAGGCGAACGTCCACGACTCATCGAGGTGCAGGGCGATCAACGCCTCGGCCCAGATGCGTACGCGCTGCAGGTCGGACATGAGCGGAAGCCTAGGAGGGACCCCCGACACTCAGCTGGCGACGACCTCGCGCGTGCGCCGACGTTCCGCGGCGTCGATCGCGAGCAGGGTCGACTCGAGCTGGGCATCGGTGGCACCCGCGTTCTGACGCAGGAACAGCGCCTGCTTGAAGTCGCGGCGCGCGGCGTCGTAGTCGCCCTCGTCGTAATGCACTTTGCCGCGGTGCTGGAGCGCGAAGGCGGCGATGCTCGCCCAGCCCTGACCCTCGGCCTCCTCGGCGCACATCGTGAGTTCTTGCTCAGCGGCGGCGTAGGCCCCGCGGCACTGCATGATCGTGGCGTGCAGAATCCGCGCGCGCAGCAGATCGCGACGGGTGCCGGCCATGCGGGCGACGCGCACCGACTGCTCCGAGACGGCGAGCGCCTCGTCGAAGCGATCGAGCACCTTGAGGAGCCAGACCCGCTCGAGCAGGGCGTGGAGGCTGCGCTGGGAGCCGATCTCCTCGAGACGCTCCGCGCACTCGCGGGAGTCGGTGACCTCGCGCAAGGTGTCGGGGTCGTACCCGTGGATGTAGCTCACCTTCGCTCCTCTCGTTCCGGCAGGACTTCCAGTCTGCGCCGCCCGGGCGTCGAGCGTCGCAGCGCCACGCGGTCGTGGGGTGAAGACACGGCGATCATCTCTCGAAGAGGGATGCCGAGGGCTTCGGCGACGCGGTCGCGTCGGCGTCGGTGGCCGCCCTCGCCCCGCGCATGAACTCCTCGATCTCGGCGCCCTGGGCGACCTTCGCCGGGTGGGGCCCGGCCGCCATGAGGCGTGGGAGCCACTCGACCGGCAGCGGGGCGGCGGACGCGGCGACGACGAGGTTGCCGAATCGGCGCCCCTTGAGCACCTGCACCTCGGCGAGGACGATGACCTCGGGCAGCACCTCGCGGATCGTGGCGACCTGACGGCGGGCGAAGGCGAGCCCCGGTCCGTCCGAGACGTTGACCAGCAGCACGCCGTCGGCCGCGAGCATCGCCGCCGCCTCCCGATAGAACTCCACGGTCGTCAGGTGGGCCGGGGTCTGGGCGCCGGAGTAGACGTCGCTGACGAGCAGATCGACCGCGCCGGAGAGCCCCGCCGGCAGCTTGGAGAGCCCCGCCCGCGCGTCGCCGATGCGCACGCGCACCGAGGCGCCGCGCGGCAGTGGCAGGTTCTCACGCACGAGATCCCACAGTGCCGGTTCGAGTTCGATGACCTGCTGGCGTGAGCCCGGTCGGGTCGCTTCGACGTAGCGCGGCAGGGTGAGCGCGCCCGCGCCGAGGTGGACCGCGGTGAGAGGCTGTCCCGGCATCCGGAGACGATCGATCACGGCGCCCATGCGCGCCACGTACTCGAAGTGCAGGTGCGTCGGATCGTCGAGGTCGACGTGCGACTGGGGCGTGCCATCGACCACGAGCTCCCACCCCGAGACGAACCCCGAGGGCGAGATGCGCGCGAGGGCGCCGTCCGACAACCGCGCGGTGGGGGCGTCGTCGGGTTCGATGCGCATGCGGGCCATGTCCCCCACGCTAGGCCCTCCGGGCGGCGGTACCGTGGCCGCATGCGGGTGGATCTCAACGCCGACCTGGGCGAGACCGTCGACGGGATGCCGACGGCCGACGACGACGCCATGTTCGCGGTGATCTCGAGCGCGAACGTGGCCTGCGGCGGGCACGCGGGGGATGCCGCCTCGATGCGCGCCTCGGTCGAGAGGGCGATCCGCTTCGGGGTCGCCGTCGGCGCCCACCCCTCGTACGACGACCGCGAGAACTTCGGTCGCGTCGCCCGCTCGCCCGAGCCCGGCGAGCTCCGCGCGAGCGTGACGGCTCAACTGTCCGCTCTCGTCGCGGCCGGCGCCGATCTGCGCTACGTGAAACCGCACGGGGCGCTCTACCACGCGGTCACCGCCGACCCCCGCCAGGCCGAGGCGGTCGCGTCAGCGGTGGCGGATCAGTCCAGTTGGCTCGGACGCGCTCTGCCTCTCCTCGGTCTGACCGGCGCGATCGCCGAGGCGGCGGCATCCGCGGATCTTCCCTTCGTGCAGGAAGCGTTCCTCGATCGCGGGTACACCGCGCGGGGCACTCTCGTCCCACGCGGTCAGCCGGGTGACCTCGTCCACGACCCCGACGCGGTGGCCGACCGCGCCCTGCGTCTCGTCCGCGACGGAGAGGTCGACACCGTCGACGGAGCGCGCGTGTGCGTCGACGCCGCCTCGTTGTGTCTGCACGGAGACACCCCGACCGCCGTCGCCATGGCGCGCGCGGTCCGCGCAGCACTCGACGGAGCGGGCATCGAGGTGCGCGCACCGTGGTGACGCCGCCGGATGCGGCGGTCGTCCTGCGGTCGATGGGGGAGCGGGCCGTACTCGCCGAGGTCGCCGACCTCGCTGCCGTCGTCCGCCTGCACGCGGCGCTCGCCGCGGACCCGCCCGGTGGGATCGACGATCTCGTCCCCGCCGCCCGGACCGTTCTGGTGTGCTTCGACCCTGCGCGGATCGCCGCAGCATCCGTTCGCTCGTGGATCCGCTCGGCGGCCGAGAGGCCCACCGACGACCCGGAACCCGGACTGCTCGTGGAAGTCCCCCTGCGCTACGACGGCGTCGATCTCGACGACACGGCCGCACTCCTCGGCATCCCCGCCGCCGATCTCGTCTCGCGCCACGCGGCGGCGGAATGGTCGGTCGCTTTCACCGGCTTCGCGCCGGGGTTCGCCTACCTCGTGAGCGCGCACTGGCCCTTCGACGTGCCCCGACTCGACCAGCCGCGGACGCGGGTGCCCGCGGGCGCGGTCGGGCTCGCCGCCGGCTTCACGGGCGCGTATCCCCGCGAGACCCCGGGTGGCTGGCGCCTGATCGCCTCGACCGATGCGGTTCTCTTCGATCCGGATGCCACCCACCCTGTGCTGCTGCCCCCTCGAGCCCGCGTGCGGTTCGTCCCCGAGCGATCGCGGGTCGAGGTGCCGAGGGCCCCGGACGCGCCGGCTGCTCCCCGGAGCGCGACGAGGGATGCCGTCGACTCTCCGCCGGCGCCGGCGCCGGCGACCCTCGCCCGAGACGGCGGTCGCCCTGCGCTGCGGATTCTCGACCCGGGCGCCGCGACCACCGTGCAAGACCTGGGTCGCCCGCACCGCGCCGCCCTCGGGGTCGCCCGCTCGGGAGCACTCGACCGCGTCGCGCTGCGCACCGCCAACCGGCTGGTCGGCAACGACGAGGGGGCGGCGGGGCTCGAGATCCTGCTCGGCGGCTGGCATGCCCGCGCCGAGACGGACACGTGGGTGTGCGTGACCGGGGCGTTCCTCGAGGTGCGGGTCGACGAGGTTCCGGTCGATCTCTACGCACCCCTTCTCGTCCCTGCCGGAAGCGAGCTGTCCATCGGGGTCGCGCGGCTGGGTCTGCGCAGCTACCTGGCCGTCCGCGGCGGCGTCGAGGGGGCCGCGGTGATGGACTCGCGCGCCCGCGACTCGCTCGCGGGTCTCGGCCCCGCCCCGCTGCGCACCGGGGACCTCGTGCGGGCCGGGGTGCCGGCATCCGCCATTCCCTCCGTCGACGTCTTCCCCTGGACCGTTCCGCCCTCGACGATCGACGTCGCTCTCGCCGAGGGCCCGCGCGCCGACTGGTTCGCCCCGCGCGCCCTGGCGACGCTCTTCGCCGAGCCCTGGACCGTCTCGGCCGACCTCGACCGCGTCGGCATCCGTCTCGACGGCCCCGTCCTCGAACGGATCCGCCCCGGGGAACTGCCGAGCGAGGGAATGACGCCCGGAGCGCTGCAGGTTCCCCCGCACGGCCGGCCGGTCGTGCTGCTCGCCGACGGGCCCGTGACCGGCGGATACCCGGTGATCGCGGTGGCGACGGAGGCCGGGACCTCGGCGCTCGCTCAGGCGCGGCCGGGCGATACCGTGCGCTTCCGGCGCGCCTGACGGGGACGCCGAGGGGAATCTCGAACGAGCGCACGCGGTTATACCGCAGGTCCGAGAACGCGTCAAGAATCGGACTGGACACGGCGAGTCCTCCCACGTATGCTTGGACTTTGCGCTCCTCGATTCCCCCTGCCCTCATATGGTGGTCGGCTGAGCCTGTCCGTCCCCGCTTCACCGCGGTGTGCGACGTGCAGGTTATCGGGGCAGGAACGCACTCCACCTGACGACAAGGAATCACGAGCCCCTCGCCCGGGCTTCTGGAGGTTATTCCCTTGGCTGCTGCGAGCAACGCATCCACCACCACCACCCCGAAGAGCGGACGCGGCGCATCTCGCCTCTCGTTCGCGAAGATCTCCGACAAGCTGACCGTTCCCGATCTGCTCGCGCTGCAGACCGAGTCGTTCGACTGGCTCGTCGGTAACGACGCATGGAAGGCGCGTGTCGCCGAGGCTCAGGCCGCCGGTCGTACCGACGTCCCCGAGATCAGCGGACTCGAGGAGATCTTCGAGGAGATCTCGCCGATCGAGGACCTGAGCGAGACCATGCAGCTCTCGTTCACCAACCCCTACCTCGAGCCCGAGAAGTACTCGATCGAAGAGTGCAAGGAGCGCGGCAAGACCTACGCCGCCCCGCTGTACGTCGAGGCCGAGTTCATGAACCACCAGACCGGTGAGATCAAGACCCAGACGGTCTTCATGGGCGACTTCCCGCTCCAGACCAACAAGGGCACGTTCATCATCAACGGCACCGAGCGTGTCGTCGTGTCGCAGCTCGTGCGTTCGCCCGGTGTCTACTTCGACAAGACGCCCGACAAGACCTCCGACAAGGACATCGTGTCGGCGCGCGTCATCCCCTCGCGCGGTGCCTGGCTCGAGTTCGAGATCGACAAGCGTGATCAGGTCGGCGTGCGCATCGACCGCAAGCGCAAGCAGTCCGTCACCGTCTTCCTCAAGGCCCTCGGCCTGACGAGCGAGGACATCCTCGCGGAGTTCTCCGGCTTCGACTCCATCGAAGAGACGCTGTCCAAGGACACGATCCTCACGAAGGAAGACGCCCTCCGCGACATCTACCGCAAGCTCCGTCCGGGCGAGCAGGTCGCCGCCGAGGCCGCCCGTGCGCTGCTCGACAACTTCTACTTCAACTCGAAGCGCTACGACCTCGCCAAGGTGGGTCGTTACAAGATCAACCAGAAGCTCGGTCTCGACAAGCCGCTGAGCGACTCGGTGCTGACGGTCGACGACATCGTCGCCACGATCAAGTACCTCGTCCGCCTGCACCGCGGCGACGTCACCTTCGACGGCGTCCGTGGCGGCAAAGCCGCCGAGATCCGTCTCGACACCGACGACATCGACAACTTCGGCAACCGTCGCATCCGTGCCGTCGGCGAGCTGATCCAGAACCAGGTCCGCACCGGTCTGTCCCGTATGGAGCGCGTCGTCCGCGAGCGCATGACCACGCAGGACATCGAGGCGATCACGCCCCAGACCCTGATCAACGTGCGCCCCGTCGTCGCCGCGATCAAGGAGTTCTTCGGCACCTCGCAGCTGTCGCAGTTCATGGACCAGAACAACCCGCTCGCGGGTCTGACCCACAAGCGCCGTCTGTCGGCTCTGGGTCCCGGCGGTCTGTCGCGTGAGCGCGCCGGCGTCGAGGTCCGTGACGTCCACCCCTCGCACTACGGCCGCATGTGCCCGATCGAGACGCCGGAAGGCCCGAACATCGGCCTGATCGGTTCGCTCGCCTCGTTCGCCCGCATCAACGCGTTCGGCTTCATCGAGACGCCGTACCGTCGCGTCGTCGACGGCCGCGTGACCGACCAGATCGACTACCTCACGGCCAGCGAAGAGAGCGACCACATCGTCGCTCAGGCCGGTGTCGCCCTCCAGGCCGACGGCCACTTCGTGGAAGACCGCATCCTGGCCCGCCGTGGTCAGGGTGGCGAGGTCGACCTGTTCCCGAACGACGAGATCGGCTACATGGACGTCTCGCCGCGCCAGATGGTGTCGGTGGCGACCTCGCTCATCCCGTTCCTCGAGCACGACGACGCCAACCGCGCCCTCATGGGTGCGAACATGCAGCGTCAGGCCGTGCCGCTCGTGCGCAGCGAGTCGCCCGTCGTCGGTACCGGTATGGAGGGCTTCGCGGCCATCGATGCCGGTGACGTGGTCACCGCCGAGAAGTCCGGTGTCGTCCTGGAGGTCTCGGCTGACGTCGTGACGATCCAGCTCGACGAGGGCGGCACGCAGGACTACTTCCTGCGCAAGTTCGACCGTTCGAACCAGGGCACCTCGTACAACCAGCGCGTGGTCGTCTCGGCCGGTGAGCGCATCGAGGCCGGCGAGGTCATCGCCGACGGTCCCGCGACCGAGAACGGCGAGCTCGCCCTCGGCAAGAACCTCCTCGTGGCGTTCATGACCTGGGAAGGCCACAACTTCGAGGACGCGATCATCCTCAGCCAGGACCTCGTGAAGGACGACACGCTGTCGTCGATCCACATCGAGGAGTATGAGGTCGACGCGCGCGACACGAAGCTCGGCAAGGAGGAGATCACCCGTGACCTCCCCAACGTCAGCCCCGACCTGCTGAAGGACCTCGACGACCGCGGCATCATCCGCATCGGTGCCGAGGTTCGTCCCGGCGACATCCTCGTCGGCAAGGTCACGCCCAAGGGCGAGACCGAGCTGAGCGCCGAGGAGCGCCTGCTCCGCGCGATCTTCAACGAGAAGAGCCGCGAAGTCCGCGACACCTCGCTGAAGGTGCCCCACGGCGAGCAGGGCACGATCATCGCCGTCAAGGAGTTCAACGCCGAAGACGGCGACGACGAGCTCGGCTCGGGCGTCAACCGTCGCGTCGTGGTCTACATCGCCCAGAAGCGCAAGATCACCGAGGGCGACAAGCTCGCCGGCCGCCACGGCAACAAGGGTGTCATCGCCAAGATCCTCCCGATCGAGGACATGCCCTTCCTGTCCGACGGCACGCCGGTCGACATCATCCTCAACCCGCTCGGTATCCCCGGTCGAATGAACTTCGGTCAGGTTCTGGAGCTCCACCTCGGCTGGATCGCCCAGCAGGGCTGGAAGGTCGAGGGCACCCCCGAATGGGCCGCCAACCTCCCCGAGGTCGCCCGCGAGGCCGCCCCCGGTACGAAGGTCGCCACCCCGGTGTTCGACGGCGCGTTCGAGGCCGAGATCGCGGGTCTGCTCGACTCGACGATCCCGAACCGCGACGGCGACCGTCTGGTCGACTCCACGGGTAAGACGCTGCTGTTCGACGGTCGCTCCGGCGAGCCGTTCCCGGCGCCCATCTCGGTCGGCTACATGTACATCCTGAAGCTGCACCACCTCGTCGACGACAAGATCCACGCGCGTTCGACGGGGCCGTACTCGATGATCACCCAGCAGCCGCTCGGTGGTAAGGCGCAGTTCGGTGGTCAGCGCTTCGGCGAGATGGAAGTGTGGGCGCTCGAGGCCTACGGTGCCGCGTACGCGCTGCAGGAGCTCCTCACGATCAAGTCCGACGACATCCTCGGCCGCGTCAAGGTGTACGAGGCCATCGTCAAGGGCGAGAACATCCAGGAGCCCGGCATCCCCGAGTCGTTCAAGGTGCTCATGAAGGAGATGCAGTCGCTCTGCCTGAACGTCGAGGTCCTCTCGGCCGACGGCACCGCGGTGAATCTCCGCGACACGGATGACGACGCCTTCCGCGCCGCGGAAGAGCTCGGCATCAACATCTCCAGCCGCTTCGAGTCCTCGTCGATCGACGAGATCTGAGCTTCCAGCTCAGCGACCCAGCTCAGATTTCAGAGAATTCCGACACAGGAGAACCAGTGCTCGAATCAACCACTTTCGATCAGATCCGTATCGGTCTGGCCACCGCCGACGACATCCGTCGTTGGTCCTTCGGTGAGGTCAAGAAGCCCGAGACGATCAACTACCGCACGCTGAAGCCCGAGAAGGACGGCCTCTTCGGCGAGCAGATCTTCGGGCCCTCCCGCGACTGGGAGTGCGCCTGCGGCAAGTACAAGCGCGTGCGCTTCAAGGGCATCGTCTGCGAGCGCTGCGGCGTCGAGGTCACCAAGTCCTCGGTCCGTCGCGAGCGCATGGGCCACATCGAGCTCGCCGCGCCCGTCACGCACATCTGGTACTTCAAGGGCGTGCCCTCGCGCCTCGGCTACCTGCTGGACATGGCGCCGAAGGACCTCGAGAAGGTCATCTACTTCGCCGCCTACATGGTCATCTCGGTCGACGAGGATGCTCGTCACCGCGACCTGGCCACGCAGGAGAACAACATCCGTCTCGAGCTGAAGACGCTCGGCGACCGTCGCGATGCCCGCATCGCCGCTCGCCTCGCCAAGCTCGAGGAGGAGCTCGCCGCCCTCGAGGCGGAGGGCGCCAAGGCCGACCAGAAGAAGAAGGTCAAGGACGCCGCCGAGAAGGAGATGACCTCGGCGCGCAAGAACGCCGACGAGCAGATCGCCAAGCTCGAGCGCGTGTGGGAGGACTTCCGCACGCTCGAGGTCGGCGCCCTGAAGCCCGAGGACGACGTGTTCCACGAGCTCCAGGACCGCTTCGGTCAGTACTTCGAGGCCCACATGGGTGCCGAGTCGATCAAGCGTCGTCTCGAGGCCTTCGACCTGCAGGCCGAGGCCGACAGCCTCCACCTGCAGATCTCCGAGGGCAAGGGTCAGCGCAAGATCCGCGCGATCAAGCGCCTCAAGGTCGTCAACTCGTTCCTGCAGACCGGCATGAGCCCGGCCTCGATGGTGCTCGACGTCGTCCCGGTGATCCCGCCGGAGCTTCGTCCCATGGTCCAGCTCGACGGTGGCCGCTTCGCGACCAGCGACCTGAACGACCTCTACCGTCGCGTGATCAACCGCAACAACCGCCTCCGTCGCCTGATCGACCTCGGTGCCCCCGAGATCATCGTCAACAACGAGAAGCGCATGCTGCAGGAGGCCGTCGACGCGCTGTTCGACAACGGCCGCCGTGGTCGCCCCGTCACCGGTACCGGCAACCGCGCCCTGAAGTCCCTGAGCGACATGCTCAAGGGAAAGCAGGGTCGCTTCCGCCAGAACCTGCTCGGAAAGCGCGTCGACTACTCGGGCCGTTCCGTCATCATCGTCGGACCCCAGCTCAAGCTCCACCAGTGCGGTCTGCCCAAGCAGATGGCTCTCGAGCTGTTCAAGCCGTTCGTGATCAAGCGCCTGATCGACCTCGGTCACTCGCAGAACATCAAGGCCGCCAAGCGCGCCGTCGAGCGCTACCGTCCCGAGGTCTGGGACGTGCTCGAGGAGATCATCCGCGAGCGCCCCGTGCTGCTGAACCGTGCACCCACCCTGCACCGTCTCGGCATCCAGGCGTTCGAGCCCCAGCTCGTCGAGGGCAAGGCCATCCAGCTGCACCCGCTCGTGTGCGCGGCGTTCAACGCCGACTTCGACGGTGACCAGATGGCTGTCCACCTGCCCCTGTCGGTCGAGGCTCAGGCCGAGGCGCGCGTGCTCATGCTCGCCTCGAACAACATCCTCAAGCCGTCGGACGGCCGTCCGGTCACCCTGCCCTCGCAGGACATGATCATCGGTCTGCACCACCTCACCACCCTCAAGGAGGGTGCCGTGGGCGAGGGCCGTGCATTCGGTTCGGTGGGCGAGGCGATCCTGGCCAAGGACGAGGGCACCCTCGACCTGCAGGCCAAGGCGCGCATCCGCATCCCCGGCCTGACGTTCCTCGAGGGCCAGGCGCCCGAGGGCTACGACAAGCACGGTCTCGTCGACGCCTCGCTCGGTCAGGCGATCTTCAACGACACCCTCCCCAAGGGCTACCCGTTCGTTCGCGAACAGGCCGACAAGGGCAAGCTGTCGCAGATCGTCAACAAGCTGGCCGAGGAGTACCCCAAGGTCGAGGTCGCGGCATCGCTCGACCGGATCAAGGACGCCGGCTTCTACTGGGCCACCCGTTCGGGTGTCACCGTGGCGCTGAGTGACATCCTCACCCCGCCGAACAAGGCGGAGATCGTGGCCGGCTACGAGAAGCAGGCCGCGAAGGTGCAGGGCCAGTACGAGAAGGGTCTCACCACCGACGCCGAGCGTCGTCAGGAGCTCATCAAGATCTGGACCGAGGCCACCGACGAGGTCCAGAAGGCGATGCGGGACAACTTCCCCGCCGACAACACCATCAACCGCATGGTCTCGTCGGGCGCCCGTGGTAACTGGCTGCAGATCCGCAACATCGCGGGTATGCGAGGCCTGGTGAACAACCCCAAGGGTGAGATCATCCCGCGTCCGATCATCTCCTCGTACCGCGAGGGACTGTCGGTCGCCGAGTACTTCATCGCGACGCACGGTGCCCGTAAGGGTCTGGCCGACACGGCCCTCCGTACGGCCGACTCGGGGTACCTGACGCGTCGTCTGGTCGACGTCTCGCAGGATGTCATCATCCGCGAGGAGGACTGCGGCACGTCGAAGGGCCTCGAGCTCCCGATCGCCGCCGCCGACTCGACCGGTTCGCTGGTCAAGGACGCCAACGTCGAGAACTCGGTGTTCGCTCGTACGCTCGCCACGGCGGTCGTCGACGCGCAGGGCACCGTGCTGGCCGAGGCCGGCGACGACGTGGGCGACGTGCTCATCGACAAGCTGGTCGCCGGTGGCGTCGAGACCATCAAGGTCCGCTCGGTCCTGACGTGCGACTCGGCTGTCGGTGTCTGCGCGAAGTGCTACGGCCGTTCGCTCGCCACCGGCAAGATCGTCGACATCGGCGAGGCCGTCGGCATCATCGCGGCCCAGTCGATCGGTGAGCCCGGTACCCAGCTGACGATGCGTACCTTCCACACCGGTGGTTCCGCTTCGGCAGACGACATCACGCAGGGTCTTCCCCGCGTGCAGGAGCTGTTCGAGGCCCGCACCCCCAAGGGCGCGTCGCCGATCGCCGAGGCCGATGGCCGCATCACGATCGACGAGACCGACAAGGCCAAGAAGGTCATCCTCACGCCCGACAACGGCGACGAGCCGGTGGTCTACCCCGTCCTGAAGCGCGCGACGCTCCTGGTCGAGGACGGGCAGCACGTCGTGGTCGGTCAGCCGATCCTCGTCGGAACGCTCGACCCCAAGGAGGTCATGCGCGTGCAGGGTGCCCGCGAGGTGCAGAAGTACCTCGTCAACGGCGTCCAGGGCGTGTACCGCTCGCAGGGTGTGCCGATCCACGACAAGCACATCGAGGTCATCGTCCGACAGATGCTCCGCAAGGTCACCGTCGTCGATCACGCCGACACCGATCTGCTCCCGGGTGAGCTGGTGGACTTCAAGCGCTACCAGGCCATCAACCGCGAGGCCGTCGGCGAGGGCAAGCGTCCCGCGTCGGGTCGTCCCGAGCTGATGGGTATCACGAAGGCGTCGCTCGCGACGGAGTCGTGGCTGTCGGCCGCGTCGTTCCAGGAGACCACCCGCGTCCTGACGCAGGCGGCCATGGAGGGCAAGAGCGACCCGCTCGTCGGCCTCAAGGAGAACGTCATCATCGGAAAGCTCATCCCCGCCGGAACCGGACTTGCGAAGTACCGCAACGTCACGGTCGAGGCGACGGAAGAGGCGAAGAGCGAGCGGTACCCCAACCGCATCTTCGCCTCGGACGGCGCGTACAGCGACGCCGACCTGAGCTACGTCGACTTCGACAGCTTCTCGACGGACGACTTCACGCCCGGTACGTACAACTGATCGACGGGATGCCACGCCCCGGTGCGGCATCCCGATCCCCGAAGGCCCCCGGCTCGCGCCGGGGGCCTTCGTCGTGCTCGCGGCGTGTCGGGTGAGGGGTCCGAGGCGTCGCTGCGCCTACCGTTGTGGTGGAGGAACGGATGGCCCGTATCGGGGGACGCAGTCTGTGGCTGGCTTGGCCGGCGGGTCTGCTGTGTGCGGCTGCCGTGACGGCCTTGGCGGTGATCGCCGCTCCGGGCGTGCCGATGGCGGTCGGCTTCGTCGGCGATACGCTGCGAGCCGCGACCGGCAGGCACGTGGTCGCCGAGACGGCGCCACCCGCACCCGCCTCGGACTGTCGACACCTGTACTCCCAGCCTCTCTGGTCTTCGCTGGTGTGGTCGCCGCAGGCGCTGCTGTCGCAGCGCCATACGCCGCCGGCGTCGACGCCCGAGGCCGTGGCAGCGGCAGCCCCCGCGGTCGTGGTCACGTGTCACTGGCGGGGGGAGGCCGGCCGATCCATCGAGACCACCGTCTCGACCGTCTCTCCCGACGGTGCCGCGGCGGTCGCCGCGACGCTCACGGCGCAGGGCTTCGCGTGCTCCACGGCGACCGACACGACGCACTGCGAACGAGCCGCGGGCGACCTCCTCGAGATCCACGACCTCCGCGCGGACCGCTGGGTGTCGTCGACGCTCTCGGGCTGGATGCCGGACGACTACGCCGCGATCGTGGCATCCCACGCCTTCTTCGGCGAGTGACGCGGCCCGAAGCGACGTGCGCTCAGCCGCCGAACACGGCGGCGATGATGCTCGCGGTATAGCCGGTCGGCGCGAGGTTGGAGTACTGCGTGTCGATGAGCACGCCGTCGCGCCAGTACAGCGTGCGGCCGTCGTTGACGGGGTAGGTCGGGTTGATCCAGGTCTTCTCGCAGCGTGTGCCGGCGTCGGGGGTGTAGCAACTGAAACCCTGCGTATCGACCAGGCCGTTGAGCATGTCGAGGGCCGGGCCGCGGTCCATGCGCGAGATGTGGGTGACGAGACCGCTGGTGTCGGCGGCAGGGTCGCGCCAGATGCAGATCAGCGACCCGTCGGACTGGACGCCCGACGCCCCGACTGCGGGATCGTTCAGGGGCGTGGTGCCCAGTTGCGACAGGACGTCGGCGGAGAGCATGGCGCGACAGTCGGCGGGGATCCGAACCGCGGGCGCCGTCTGCGTGATCGTGGGGATCGGGGTCGGACTCTCGGATACGACGGACGTCGACGGGGCGGGGGCGGCTTCCTCGGCGACGGGCGCGCACGCCGTCAGAGCGACGAGAGCGGCGACGGCGAAAACCGCTCCGACGGCCGGGCGGAGCAGGCGACGGGGCATGGGAACACCCTAAGCCGCCCCACCGACACGGTCGAGAAGGACATCCGACGGCACGCCTGCGCGATGCCGCGCGATACCCGGGTTAGCCTTGCGCCGCAAGCACCGCGTGAGGAGACCCCATGAGCGACAACAAGTCGTACGGCGACCCCGTCGCTGAACCCAAGGACTCGTACGGCGACCCCGTCGTCGAGCCGAAGGACGAAGCGCAGGATGTCGTCGGCCGAGCCCACGAGGGTCTCGCCGACGCCGAGGCCGCTCGTCGTGACGCGGTCGACCCCGCCGCCGCCGAGGCCGCGTGGGACGAGCGCGAGGCGCACGAGCACGAGTCGGCGACGTCGCAGACGCCGCGCAGCGAGCACACCGCGCCGGTCGTGCACGACGCGTCCCCCGTCGCGCCGCAGAGCAGCTCGGCATCCGCGGGTTCGGTCGATCTCGACGACGAAGACGCCCGATGGGCCGCGTACGCCGCGTCCGCCGAGCCGGCGCCCGATGACGTCCGCCACGACGAGACCTCGCGTTCCGACGACGCGCACACCACCGTCTACCCCGCCGGAGCCGGAGCCGGTGCCGCCGCGGCGGCGACCGCTCCCGTCGCCGACGAACCCACGCGCGTCGTGGGCGGGGCGCAGCCGATCTTCGTGCAGGCCCCCGAAGCTCCCCGTCCGCGGAACAACCGCGGCGCGGCCGGAGCGATCGGCCTGCTCGCCGCCCTGGTCTTCGCGGCTCTCTATCTCGCGGCCACCCTGGGTCTGGGGCTGATCACCGGCTCCGTCCAGTCTGCGGACCTCGGTCAGGCGGCTCTCTCGGCCCTCACCACCTGGGGCCTCTGGGTTCCGACCGTGGCCTTCTACTTCGGCTTCTGGTTCCTCGGCGCGCTCATCAACCGCGGCCGCTGGGGGCACTGGGTCGTGTGGGGGCTGGTCGTCGGCGTGGTGGCGTGGGCCGGGCATCTGCTCGGCGTGCTCTTCGCCGCCCCCTTCTGGATGATCACCGCCCGCCAATCGTTCGAGTTGCTGCAGGACAACGTCCTCGCACCCCTCGCCATCGTGGCGTTCATCCTGGGTCGCGAGCTCACCATCTGGTTCGGATCCTGGGTAGCCGCGCGCGGTCGCCGCATCAGCGAGATCAACGCCGAAGCCCAGCGCGAGTACGAGCGGACTCTGGAGGCCGGTCCTCAGCTCTCGCAGCGCTGAACCGGAGTCCATGACGAACGAGCAGCGACCGGCGGGGGTTTCCCCGCCGGTCGCCGTCGTCTTCGCGGCCGTGGTCTTCATCGCCCTCTCGATCGGGGGTCTCGGGGTGGTGAGTCTCCTCGTCGACGCCGATGTCATCCCCGTCCGCGGTCTGGGGGCGATCCCGGGCGTGACCGGTCAGCTCTTCGCCCTGGGAGCCTTCGCCGCGACCCTGCGGTGGGGTCTTCGCGCCGATCCGCCGGGCTTTCTCCTCTCCGTCCCCTGCGCGATCGCCGCCTATCTGGGTGAAGTGCTCGGCATCGTCGTCGGCGCCCTCGTCAGCGGCGCCGACCCGGCCCGCGGCGTCGCTGCGGCGAGCAGCGTCGCGCTGGGGTTCCCCGGTCCCGTCGTCGCCGCCGCCGCGCTGCTCGCGGGACTCTTCGGCATCCTGCTCGTCCGCACCCGGATGCGCGGCCCGCGCTGGCGGTGGGAAGACGATGAAGACGACCTCTGACGCGATCGTGACGCGCGGATTCGTGCGCATCCGCGTGTTCCCGGGCGTGTCGGGCTAGCGTAGGGGCGTGGAGCGGTCGCTCGAGAGCCAGGTCGGTCAGGCGGTGGACGCCTGGCTCCGCTGGCTGCCCCGGTGGGAGCCCGCGAACCATCGAGGACGCGTCGCGCCATGCCGTCGATGCTTCGGTTCCCCGGTGCTGTCAGCCGCGGGCCTCGGGTCTGACGTGCCGCACGGGGTGCAGCACGGCCTGTCTACGCGCGTGAAGACCATCGTCGACCACGCGGTCGCCGAGTACACCTCCCGCAACCTCCCCATGCTCCAAGCCGAGCTCGACCACCAGTCCGAGCGCAACCGGCGGCGTTCGTACCGTCCCGCTGAGGGCCTCGAGCCCGAATTCGACGGGATGCCGTTGGACCCCGACCCCGAGCCCGGATCGCCCTTCCTCTTCACGCTGTCGGGCCTCGCCGCCGAGGAGGACGCAGCCCTCCCCGCACTTCCCCCTCTGTCGGATGCCGCGAAGGCGGCACTGCGACAGGAGGTCGGCCTCGCCGACGATTACGCGAACATGATCGGTCGCGAGGTGTGCACGATCCTGCTGCGCCACCGCCTGCGCATTCAGGCCGCGGTGGCCGAATTCGTGGAGCCGCAGATCGCCGCTCTGCTCGACGATCTCACTCGGTCTCTCGATGCGCCCTTCGATCCGCGCGACGCGGAGCCGCCGGCATCCTGAAGCTCTGTGCACAACGGCACGGCGTCGCGTTGTGCTTTTGTTAGCATCAACGAGTTGTCCGCTTATCGAGTCGCGGAACAGACGCACGGGGGAGGGGGCTCGATGCCGCAGCGCCTGCCGTCTTCGCCGCCCATCCTGCCCGGGCTCGCGTACATCCGGCCGTTGGGGTCGGGCGGCTTCGCCGACGTCTTCCTGTACGGGCAGGACATGCCGCGTCGCGACGTCGCGGTCAAGGTCCTCCCGAGCGATGTGCGCGACGCCGACCTGCTGCGCATGTTCAACGCCGAGGCAGACGTCCTCGCGCACCTGTCCGCCCACCCGTCGATCGTCACCGTCTACCAGGCCGGAATCTCCGCCGACGGGCGGCCCTACATCGTCATGGAGTTCTGCCCGGGCTCTCTCGCGCAGAGGTACCGCGTCGAGCGCATCCCCGTAGCCGAGGTGCTGTCCATCGGCGTCCGTATGTCGGGAGCCCTCGAATCCGCGCACCACGCCGGGCTCATCCACCGAGACGTCAAGCCCAGCAACATCCTCGTGACGACGTTCGGCGCGCCCGTGCTGGCCGACTTCGGGATCTCGTCTTCGCTCGTCCGTCAGGGAGCCGACGAGATGCTCGCCATGTCTGTCCCGTGGAGCGCGCCCGAGGTCATCGCCGAGCAGACCGCGGGGACGGTGTCGAGCGAGGTGTGGAGCCTGGGCGCCACGATCTACTCGCTGCTCGCCGGGCAGAGCCCGTTCGAGCGGCGCGAGAAGGGGCAGAACTCGCGCGAGCAGCTCCGCCGCCGCATCGCCCGCGCCACCTACACCGACATCTCCCGGAGTGACGTGCCGGCCTCGCTGCAGGCGGTGCTCGCGAAGTCCATGTCGCGCAATCCGGCCGACCGCTACGCCAGCGCACGCGAGTTCGGCGAGGCCCTGCAGGCGGTGCAGATCGAGGCGGGTATGCCGGCGACGCCGCTCGAGGTGCCCGCCGCCGAGTGGGCGCCCGCCGCTCGATCGATCGATTTCGCCGACGGCACGCTGCGCGGTCCCGCACGGTCGCGCATCGAGCGCGACGGGGCGCGGAAGCTCCGCGGGACGTCCGGAATGGCGGGCTATGTGCGTGACGAGGACACCGACATCGCCACGCCGGTGTCGAGCGGATCCAAGGTGCTGCCGTGGATTCTGGCATCCGCCACACTCGTGACCGCCGGAGCCGTCGTCGTAGCGGCGCTGTTCGCGACGGGGGTGCTCCGATGAGGCGGAGGAACATCGTGGGCCTGGCCTCCACCCTGGCCGCGGGTGCCCTGGTCATCACCGCGAGCATCGTGTGGCCCGGCCTCGACGCCCAGCAGACCCCCGAGGTCGACACGTCGGTGTGGGCGCTCCAGACCGGTGACGGCCAGCGCTACGCGCGCGTCAACACCACCGTCGGCGAGCTCGACACGGTGCGCACGGCCGGCAACCCCAGCCAGGTCGTCCAGAGCGGCGACGGCGCCTACCTCTTCACCGACAGCTTCAGCAAGCTCACCCGCATCAACGAGGCACAGCCCGTCGATCTCTCCGACGACCAGCTCGAGGCAGCTCCCGATACACCGCCGGGCACGACGTCCGTGGCCACGGCGGGCGACTACGCCGTCTATCGCACCGACACGGGCACGCTCTTCGCGAGCAGGTTGAGCCAGGCGGGCCAGAAGCCGACCGAGCTCGACCCCTTCGGCACCTCCACGGACAAGAACGCTCCCTCTTACACCGCGGATGCCATTGCCCTCGATGCTCGCGGCATGCTCTTCGCGTACTCCTCCGCCGACGGCTCCGTCATCCGGTACGACATCGACGCCGACGAGCTGCGCGGGCGCGACGCCCTCGATGCGGACGTGGCCGCCCCCGTGCTCTCCGCCGCAGGCGACACCTGGGTCCTCGTCGATGCCGACGCCGGACGCGTGTGGGTGCGCGGGGAGGACCCCGTCACGATCGAGGCGGCGGATCAGCTCGTCGTCGCCGACGCCGACGCCGAGGCACGTGCTGTGTACGTCGCCGACGACCAGTCGCTCTGGAGCATCCCCGCCGATGGGTCCGAGCCGCGGCGCGAGGTGGGCGGAGGCGGCAACGTGCTCGGTCAGCCTGCGCGTCCCCTCTCGCATCAGGGAGTCGCCTACGCCGCGTGGCTGCTCCCCGGAGACGCGCGCGGAACACTCTGGCGCTCCGACCAGGGCGAGACGAACCTCGACTACGGCGGGGCGACCATGCCCGACCAGCGTCGACCGGTCTTCGTGGCCACCGACCACGCGGTGATCCTCAACGAGACGCGCACGGGCTGGGTCTGGACGGTCCCCGACGGGACGCTCGTCGCCTCGAGTCAGAACTGGTCGCTCGACGATCGCACCGAGCAGACGGCGGTCCAGAGCGAAGAAAAACTGAGCGTGGTGCTCGACCCCAAGCCGCCGATCGCCGAGCCCGACGCCTTCGGCGTACGACCCGGACGGCTCACGACACTGCCGGTGCTCCTGAACGATCACGACCCCAACGAGGACGTCCTCAGCATCATCGCCGAGAGCGTCACGGGCCTCGATCCGGGTTTCGGCAGCCTCACCGTCACCGATTCCGGCCAGCGCCTGGCCGTTCGGGTGGCTCCGGGAGCGACGGGTAGCGCGACGTTCTCGTACTCGGTCACCGACGGCACCGCTGCCGACGGGCTGAACTCCGCCCCGGCGACCGTCACGCTCACGGTCTCGCCCGCGCAGACCAATGCGGCGCCCGTCTGGTGCGGCGTCGACAAGTGCCTTCAGCCGTGGCCGACCCCCGAGGTCGCGCGCGGCGGCACGATCACCGTCCCGGTGCTGCCCGGCTGGGTGGACCCCGACGGCGACCCCCTGCTGCTGCTCTCGGTCGACAATCCCGGCGGCGTCGGTACGGTCGCCGCGACCCCCGGCGGGGACGTGGTCTACCAGCACGCCGACGACGGCTCCGGCGGCGAGCAGAACATCCAGCTCGACGTCACGGTCGCCGATACCGAGGGCGCGAAGACGACGAAGCCGCTCGTGATCCGGGTGGCACCCGATCCCACGCTCGCGGTGCAGTCGTTCGCGAAGATCGACACCGTCGGATCCTCCGTCGCCGTCGACGTCGGACCGCACGTCACCGGCACGGCCGGAAACGTCAGCCTCACCTCGGTGCGGGTCCTCGACGATGCGGCGGCCACGGCCACCGTGGTCGGCGGCAGCACGACCTTCGACTTCGCGGCGAACCAGCCCGGCGTGTACCGCGTGGACTTCACCGTGAACGGCGGGGGCCGCGACGCGACGGGCACCGCGCGGATCACGCTGCTTCCCGCCGACGCGCCCGCCCAGCTCGCGACCTCTCCCGTCGTGGCGTTCGTGCGGCCCCAGGAAGACGCCACGCTCGACGTGTTCAGCGCCGTGTCCAACCCGACCGGCCGCGTGCTGCTGCTCAGCGACGTGGCGGCGACGGCCCAAGAGGGTGCGTCGCTCACGGTGGACACCGTGGGTCAGAACGACCTGCGCGTGTCGGGGAGCACGGCCGACGGCTCGGCCGGGCTGCTCGGAACCGTCGCCTACACGGTGAGCGACGGGACGAATGACGAGGGTTCTCGCGTGACCGGTGAGGCGACGGTGTACCTTCTGCCGCCCGCTCCCGAGATCGCCCCGATCGCGGTCGACGACAACGTCACGGTCCGCGTCGGCGCCCAGATCGACATCCCCGTCCTCGACAACGACATCTCACCGGCGGGAGGTCGCCCGACCCTCGACCCCTCGAGCGTGCAGACCCAACCCGCGAGTGACGCCCTCGCCTTCACCTCCGGGGGCGTGCTCCGCTACCTCGCCCCCACGACGCCGGGATCGTACGAAGTCACATACCGCGTCTACACGACGGGTACCCCCGCGCTCTGGGACGAAGCGACGGTGCACATCACCGTCCTGGGCGGAGAGGCCAACCGCGCGCCGCTGCCCGACACCCTCGAGGGCCGGGTGCTCAGTGGCGGCACGACCTCGATCGACTTCCACGGCTTCGGCGTCGATCCCGACGGCGACGCCGTCACGCTCGACCGGATCGTCGCGCAGCCCAACAGAGGCACGGCATCCATCTCCGCGGACGGCTCGAGCATCCTGTACTCCTCGGTGCCCGGCGATCGCGGTCAGGTCTCGTTCCGCTATCGCGTGTCCGATTCGTCCGGCGCGACGGGGGAAGGCACCGTTCGCATCGGTGTGCTGGACGCCGAGGCGAACCCCAGCCCGATCACCTTCACCGACTACGTGCAGGTGCAGGCCGGCGTCGATCGCACGATCCGCGTCAGCCCGTTGGCCAACGACATCGACCCCACGCAGGGACGTCTCACCCTCACCGGTGTGCGCCCCGACCTGCCCGAAAAACTGGTCGACGAGAGCGACAACCCCGAGTACGCGCGCCTGAAGGGCTTCATCGATTCGGTGTCCGACACCGGGGTCGTCATCGAGGCCGGCGAGCAGCCGGGAACCATGTCGTTCCTCTACGACGTGGCATCCGACTCGGGAAACACCGGCCGAGGACTCATCGTCGTCAAGGTCGTGCGCGAGAACGTCCCCGACTACCCGGTCGTCACCGACACCGTGCTGACCGTCGAGAACCGCGACGACTTCACGACCGGTGTCGACGTGCTCGCGGGTAAGGCCACCTGGTCCGGCGGCGAGGTCGGCGACCTCGACGTGTCGCTGTGGGGTCAGCCCTCCGACGTCACCCTCAGCGGCCGTCAGATCTCGGGCGCCCTGCCGGCCACTCGTCGTGTCATCCCGTTCGCCATCACCGGCCGTGTGGGCGACACGGACGTGACCACCTATGCGTTCCTGCGCGTCCCCGGCGATGACGACCTCAGCCTCTCCCTGCGCCCGGGCGCCGCGCAGCGCGTCGACGAGCTGGCCTCGGTCGACTTCGACATGGCCAACCTCGTCGCGCTCCCGCGCCGCGCCGCGCTCGAGGTGGGGACCGACGTGTCCGCGACGGGTGTCCGTGCCGAAGGACGCTGCTCCGTGTCCGGGACGACCGTCCGCTACGACGCCGGGGCCGGGTCCCCGTACACCGACGCGTGTCAGGTGCCGGTGCGTATCGCGGGCACCGAGGAGTGGACGGTGGTCTCCGTGCCCATCGGCATCGTCGCCCGTGATCCCCAGCCCGAGCTCAAGCCCGCCGCGCTGACGGTCGGCCCCGGGGAGACCGCCACATTCGACCTGCGCAACATGACCAGCTGGCAGCTCGGCCGCGAGGACTGGAACGGCATCCGCTACGCCCTCGACTACGGCGGATCCGCCTTCAGCGTTTCTGTCGACGGCTCCATCGTCACGGTCACCGGCAACGACCGCTCGGTCCCGGGTACCGAAAACGCCGCGATCATCTCGGTCACCAGCCACAACGCCGTCGCGCCGGCTCGACTCGTGTTGCGCGTCGGCGCGGCCCCGTCCACCCTTCCCCAGGGCGGAACAACCTCGAGGCAGTGCTCTCAGGCCAGCGGAACCAGCTGCCCGATCGATGTGATCGGAACCAGCGGCGAGGTGAACCCGCTGCCGCGCACTCCCCTCGAGGTCGTCGACGTGCGCCCGACCGCGGCGTGCGCGGGAGTCACCTTCGGCGTGGCATCGACCTCGAGCATCGTCGCCTCGTGGAGCGACGATGCTCCCGGTGCCACCTGCAGCGCGAGCGTCACGCTCCGCGACGCGCAGGGGCGCACCACGGCCTCGACCCGCGACGCCCGCGTCGTGCTCGATCTGCTCGGATTCCCCCGCCCGCCCGGAAGTGTGCGGCAGACGGCCTATGCCGACGGCTCCGTCACGCTGCGCGTCGACCCGGGCGAGGCGCGACGCGCCTACCCCGCCATCTCGGGTTTCACGGTGCGCTACAACGGTACTGTCGTGGGCCAGTGCGGCGCAGACGGCAGCTGCCCGCCGATCTCGGCGCCCAACGGCGAGCAGCGCGAGTACGTCGTGAACGCGGTGAACAGCGTGGGCGAATCGAAGATGGCCGTGCGCACCACCGGATGGGCGTACCGGCCCCCGAACGCTCCGCAGGGAATGGACTTCACGCCCACGCAGACCGGGGGAGAGGGGAACCTTGCCGACCTCGTCATCAAGGGCGTCGACAGCGCCGAGACCGGCACGCTCGAGATCGCGAGCGCCGCGGGCGACAAGATCCAGGTGAGCGTCGGACGCAACCAGGACGTCGTGCAGGTCGCCCGGTTCCGCGTGGGCTCCAACGCGTCGACCGCGGTCACCGTCACACCGATCTCGCGGTTCACCGTGCCCCCGGGGCTCGGCGGCGCGACGGCCGGAAACGTCTACTCCGGCACGGCGCACGGCGTCGGTGCACCGACCAACCCCGACCTGACGCTGACTTCGACGTCGAACGGCAACGGCACCTCGACGGTGGATGCGCGCGCGACCGCGCAGCAGAACGGATCGGATTCCGAGGTGCGCTTCGACATCGTCCGGAAGGGTCTGCCCTGCATTCCCCGTAGCGGGGGCGACACGCGCCAGTTCACGGCCCTCGGCGACGGCGAGACCTACAGCTTCACCATGTGCGCCGAGTCGTGGTTCAACGGCCGCTCGTACGGCTCGGTGAGTCTGGACAAGCAGGTCGATGCCCAGCAGAGCAAGGCGGCGCCGAAGGGGTACACCTTCCGCGTCGGGTCGAAGGCCGACGTCGGGAACGACAACACCGCGCGCTGGAGTATCGATCGCATCAACGATGGCGATCCGCCTCCGCGCTACAACGACACGAAGTTCGTCAACTGGGGTCCCGGCAACAAGACCTACGATCGCGATCCCGAGATCCAGGTCTACTTCCAGCACCAGCTCTGGGGAACGCAGTCCGAGTACGCGCCCGTGAAACCCGCGAACGGCAGCGCGCCCTACCAGGTGCAGGCCTCGTGGAAGGTCGCGAGCTGCGAGGGCGGCAAGACGCTCAGCGCCAGTGGTTCGTCGAGCAACGACAAGGCCAAGATCACCTTCAACTACGACAACGCGCGCTACTTCGACAAGGACGGCAAGCAGCTGCCGCGAGCCGAGGGCGCAGCCGCAACGGCCGTCCCGGTGGGCACCACTCGCGTCGATCGCATCCGCGTCACCGTCGACTGGTCGAGCCAGGGCTGGAACCTCGACTCGGCATCCGACGACTTCGGCGACCAGTGCAAGCCCGGCACACCGACCTCGAACCCCTCGTCCTGAGCCCTCCCGGCATCCCCTTTCCCGCCCTCGCCCACCGAAGGATTTCGACATGACGATCACCCAGGAGCAGGCCACCTGGTTCTCCCAGACCTTCTCGCAGATCGCCGACAACGTCGAGCGCGCGGTCCTCGGCAAGCGGCACGTGGTCGAGCTGGTGCTCACCGCCATGCTCAGCGACGGACACGTCCTGCTCGAAGACGTGCCGGGTACCGGCAAGACCTCGCTCGCCCGCGCGGTGGCGTCGTCCGTCCAGGGAACCAACACGCGCATCCAGTTCACCCCCGACCTGCTCCCCGGCGACATCACCGGCATCACCGTCTACGACCAGAAGACGGGGACCTTCGAGTTCCACACCGGCCCGATCTTCGCCAACATCGTCCTCGCCGACGAGATCAACCGCGCGAGCCCCAAGACGCAGTCGGCTCTGCTCGAGGTCATGGAAGAGGGCAAGGTCACCATCGACGGCGTCTCGCGAGAGGTTGGTGTGCCCTTCCTCGTGCTGGCCACGCAGAACCCCGTCGAACAGGCCGGAACCTACCGCCTCCCCGAGGCCCAGCTCGACCGCTTCCTGCTCCGCACCTCGCTCGGCTACCCCGACCACGCGGCGACCGTCCGCATCCTCGACGGCGCGCCCGTGGCCACGGCAGAATTGCGCGCGATCATCACGCCCCAGGCCCTCGTCGGCATGGCCGACCTCGCGGCATCCGTGTACGTCGATGCTCTCGTCCTCGACTACATCGCCCGCCTCGTGGATGCCACCCGCACGGCCGACGAGGTCCGCCTCGGCGTGAGCATCCGCGGGGCTCTCGCCCTCACGCGGGCCACTCGCGCTCGTGCGGCGTCCCAGGGCCGGACGTACGCGACCCCCGACGATGTCAAGGCACTGGCCGTCGCCGTGCTCGCGCACCGCCTCATCCTGCATCCCGAGGCCGAGTTCGACGGTGTCACCCAGGAGGCCGTCATCGGCCAGGTCCTGCTCGACACCCAGCCGCCCTCGCAGCGCGAGAGCGCCTGACGGTGGTCCGTCCCGCGGCAGCCGCACCCCGCTCCGGGGGTGAGTCGTGCCCGATCTGAATCTGACCGAGTCGCGTCTCACGCGGACCTCCGCGGGAACCATGGCGACCGGTTCGCGCACCTCCGTCACCTCGACCTCGGTCCGTCGGCAGCGTCGCATGGTGCGCGCGGTGGTCCGCGTCGCCGAGTGGTGGCGGATCACGACCGAGGCGGTCTCCGCAGCGGTGCGCTGGGCCGGCAGAACGGTGCGCCCCGCGGGGGCGGTGGTCGTGGTCGCCGCGACGATCGGTCTGCTCTTCGGCGTGCTGTTCGGGTGGGTCGAATGGATGGTCGCCGGTTGCGCGGCCCTGCTGCTGCTGCTCATGAGCGTGCCCTTCCTGTTCGGTGCTCGGGCGTACGAGGTCGATCTGGCTCTCGAGCACGAGCGCGTGACGGCGGGCAACGGTGTGACGGGCGAGATCGTCGTGCGCAATGAGAGCGCGAGACCCGCTCTGCCCGGTCGCCTCGACATCCCCGTGGGTCGCGGTCTCGTGGAGTTCGGGGTGCCGTTCCTCCGTCCCGGCCAGCGCTCCACCGAGCCCCTCGAGATCCCACCGCTCCCGCGCGGCGTCGTCCGCGTCGGCCCCGTGACCACGGTGCGCAGCGATCCCGTGGGACTTCTGCGGCGGGAGCACGCCTTCGACGACGTCCACGACCTGTTCGTCCACCCGCGCACCGTGGGGCTGCCCTCCACCAGCGCCGGTCTGGTGCGCGACCTCGAGGGCAACGCCACGCGACGTCTCGTCGACGCGGACATGTCCTTCCACGCGATCCGCGAGTACGCCCCGGGAGACTCGCGTCGTCAGGTGCACTGGAAGTCGACGGCCAAGACCGGCCGGCTCATGGTCCGGCAATACGAGGAATCGCGGCGCTCGCGCATGGCCGTCGTGCTGGCCGCGGCGACTCAGGAATACACCGATGCCGACGAGTACGAGCTCGCCGTCTCAGCCGCGGCTTCCCTGGGCCTGCGCGCTGTCCGCGACGCCCGCGACATCGACATCGTGACCGGGTCGGAGATCCCGCGCGTCGTGAAGGGGCGCCTCCGAGCGATCCGTCACATACCTGTCGCCGCACCGCGCACGATGCTCGACGGCTTCAGCTCCATCGACCGGCACGAGAACACGATGCCCGTCGAGGACGTCTGCCGTCTGGCATCCGAGGCGAACGAACGTCTGTCCATCGCTTTCGTGGTCGTCGGCGCGGCCGTGCCCCTGACCCGCCTCCGTCAAGCGGCCCTCGCCTTCCCCGCCGACACCTCTGTCGCCGCCGTCATCTGCGACGAGCGCGCCCACCCGAGGATGCAGAACATCGCCGGTCTGACGGTATTGACGATCGGAACCCTCGACGACCTCTCCGGTCTCCTCGTCCGCGGAGCGACCTCATGAGCGATCGCCGCAGCTCGCGCGCCGCACCTCGCCGCCGCGCGACGGATCTCCCGCGCTACGCGGCCGCCGCCGCCTACGCGGTGGTCTCTGTCGTCCTCGCCGCTCTCGCCGCGTGGCCGATCTACGCGTCATGGTCTTTCCTCCTGCTCGTGATCGTCGCGGCCGTGGTCGCCGGTGTCGTCGTCGGCGTGGTCTCGTGGCGCCGGTGGAGCGGCTGGACCCTGGCCGCGGGGCTGCTGGGGGCGTTCGCCGTGCTCGCGGTTCCGCTGGCCGTCCCCTCCCGTCTGACGTCGCCCCTCGACGTCCTCCGCGGCCTCGGCGAATCGTTCGCCGGCGTCATCGTCGCGTGGAAGGACCTGGTCACCGTCGATCTGCCGGTCGGGGCGTACCGCAACCTGCTGATCCCCGCGCTCGTCGTCTTCCTGGTGGGCACGGCTCTGACGTCCGCTCTCGCCATCCGAGGCGACCGCTGGGCGCCGTTCGCGGTGGTCAGCGGTCTCGGCATGACCGGTTTCGGGTTGTTCTTCGGCCGCTCGTCGACGAGCGCGCCCCTGTCGGTGGGGCCGGTCGACCTTCCCGCGCCGGTGGAGACCGCGATCGGGCTCAGCGCTCTGCTCGCAGCGGTGCTCTGGCTGGCGTGGCGGGCGCAGGACGAACGCGGGCGCGCTCTCCGTCGCGCGAGCGAGGTCTCGACCGTTCCCGTCGGACCGGGGCGGTCGCGGGCGGATCGACGTCGTCTGGCGCTCGGTGCGGGCATGCTTCTCGTCGCTGTGGCCGTCACCGTCGCGGTGGTGCCCGCTGCGGCTCGGAACGCCGACCGCCAGGTGCTCAGATCGGCCGCGGGACCCGAGCGGCTGATCGCCGAGGCCGTGAGCCCGCTCTCGCAGTACCGGTCGATGTTCTCGGACGCGCGGTCCGACGACGTTCTCTTCCGCATCAGCGGCACAGGGACAGAACCCGACCGCATCCGGATCGCCACCCTCGACACCTACGATGGCGAGATCTTCCGCGCGTCGGGCAACGAAGGGTCCGGCTTCGTGCGCCTGCCGTCGACGCGAGATGCGGGGGAGGGCCGCCCCGTTGAGGCCGACGTCGAGATCGTCGATCTCGGGGGCATCTGGATGCCGACGGCCGGCAGCCTCGCTTCGGCGACGTTCGAGGGGGACCGACGTGGAATCCTCGCCGACCGCTTCTATTACAGTTCGGATGCCGAGGCGGGTGTGCAGACCGCCGACGGCGGACTCGTCGCGGGGGATCGCTACCGAATCGACGCCGTCGAACCCGCCTCCGACGATCTGGCCTCGCTGACCCCGCCCGGTGCGGGAGACGGTGTCGCGGGCGGCGACAACCTTCGACGCTGGGTCCAGGAGCATGCCACCGGCAACGACGGGGCCGCACTGCAGAGCCTCGTTCAGATGCTCCGCCAGCGCGGATATCTCAGTCACAGCTTGGCGCCGGAGGGCGGGCCGATCCCGAAGTGGGCCGCCGCCCTGCAGGGATACCAGCTGCAGCCCAGCGCCTCCGGTCACTCGCTGGCCCGCATAGACCGTATGTTCGAGAGGTTGCTCGAACGAGAGGACGACCCGCGTGCCGCGGCCTCGGGCAACTTCGTCGCGGCCGTCGGAGACGATGAGCAGTTCGCCGTCGCCACGGCCCTGATCGCGCACGAGCTCGGCTTCCCCGCCCGCGTGGTGGTGGGGACGCGGTTGGTGTCGACCGATCCGAAGCTCGCCACGTGCGAGGCGGGGGAGTGCCGTGCGAGCGATCTGACGGCGTGGACCGAGGTGCAGGGTTCCGACGGGCGTTGGGCCCCCATCGACGTGACCCCCCAATGGGAGCAGTCGCCGAGCCTTGAGGTCACCCAGCAGCAGGATCCCGAGAACGTCACCGAGGTCCGCCCCGATACGGTCGAGGAGGTCGTCCCGCCCGAGCCCGTGCAAGAGGACAATTCGACCGACAACGAACCGCGCACCGACGACGGGGTCGACCTCGCCTGGTTGTGGGCGAGCCTTCGTATCGCGGGCATCTCGCTGCTGATCCTGCTCGTCGTTCTCGGCCCTTTCCTCGCCGTCGTCGTGGCCAAGGCTCTGCGCCGGAGGGGACGTCGTCGTGACGCGGATCCCCGTTCGGCGATCGCCGGCGGCTGGGACGAGTACGTCGACGCCGGTATCGACGCGGGACGCACCGTACCGCGCGCGCCCACCCGACGTGAGGTGGCCGAGGCCTTCGCCACCCCGTCCGGCACCGTCCTCGCGGCGGGAGCCGATCGCGCCGTCTTCTCGTCCGAGAACGTCGACCCCGACGAGGTGGAGGACTTCTGGCGCATCGTCGACGAAGAACGCCGTACGTTGAGTCGTCAGCGGGGCTTCTGGCGGCGCCTGCGTGCGGCCGTATCGTTGAGATCGTTCCTGCGGTTCCTCGCCCCACGCCCCTCGAGGCGGGGGTCGCCGCACCGCGACGAGAGGGGGAAGCGCTCCACCGCCCTGGTGGACCGCGATACGACATGACCGATTCGACCATGGTGGTTCTCGGGGCGACGTCGTTCGCTCTCGTCGTCGTGCTGTACGTCTGGCTCGCGCTCGCCCTCTCGGCTCTTTTCCGCAAGATCGGAGAGCCGGGCTGGAAGGCCTGGGTGCCGGTCCTGAACGTGGCGACCGTGCTCAAGGTCGGTGGCTTCTCTCCCTGGCTGGTCCTGCTCAATCTCGTGCCGATCTTCGGTCTCCTCGCCTTCATCGCCGTGTTCGTCGTCGCGATCCACCGCATCAACACCGGCTTCGGCGTCGGGGCCGGACTCACGGTCCTGGGGGCGCTCTTCCCGGTCGTCTGGGCCAGCATCCTGGGCTTCGGCTCCGCCCGCTGGCACGGGGAGCGTCGCACTCAGCGTCCGGACGAGAACTCCGCCCCCGTCCGTCGCGGCAAGGACTTCGAGGGCCCCTACGTGCCGCTCATCGGAGGGTGGACTCCGGAGCAGGCCCCGCAGTCCTCGCCCCCGGATGCCGCGGCCCCGCCC
>NZ_BJML01000004.1 GCF_006539145.1 Microbacterium testaceum
GAGCCGATACGTCATGTTCGGCTTCGGCGTCGGCGGGAGCGGCTCGCCGCGCGCGACGGTGCGTTCAGCACCACCTCCGCCGCGAGGACCGACCTGCTGGTACTGACCTGAGCGAGGGGCGCTCTGCCCGGGCCGGAGCCCCTGGTTGTTGGCCTTAGCCATCTTGTGCCTCCAAAAGGCGATTCAGCGACACGCCCCGTAAGGATTTGCTGGGCGCCCACGAGCACGCGTACTTTGGAGTAAGTTTCCGCTTCGCAGTTGAAACTTCCGGCCCTCAGATCAGGTTGCAACTGACCAGGGGGCCTTTTTCCGTGTTCACTTACCGTGGACCTCAATACTACATATGAGGACGGACATTCGAAGGCTCCGCAAAAGGTAGTAGTTACATCGGTGTGATTTTCCAACGTCCCTCCCCATGTACAACACAGAATGTCCACGCTTTTATCCACAGATCCGCGGTTAGCACTCTCTCCACAAGAGCGCTGATTTCCGCGGTTCTCTGGCGCGTACCGCGAAGTTGTCCACAGACGACGAGGTATATATACCCTCCAACATTTGCACAGGAGCATTAACTTCCCCTCGGCGTGTCGCGGCGTGTCACGTGTCCGCGATATGGGCTTTACCGGCCATTTACCCCCCTCCTCAAGGACGCCTTCCTGGACGACAGCATGGTGCAGGCGCTCCATCGCGACCCGGAGAGACCTGGCCCGCCCGAGAAGCTGCCCGCGGAACTCGACCCGGTAGCGGGGGCCGTCCTCCGTGTGTCGGAGTTCGATAGTTCCGACTACTCGGCGCAATGCATCCAGGAACTCCCACCGTGCGGGCTGACGCTCCCGCGCGAGCATGGTCGGGTGCCAGCGGGGGCCAGAGTCGTCCATGCGAACAGTGTCGAACATGCGTTCGAAGAGCGCAAGGCGACCGGGAGACGCGACAATAAACGTGAGAGCCCGGGGGGTTTGCACTCCCCAGTGTTCTCTAGGTGGGCCCTGCCGGGATCGAACCGACGACATCCACGGTGTAAACGTGGCGCTCTACCAGCTGAGCTAAAGGCCCTGGACGCATCGAGTCTAGCGTCCGCCCGGCTCCTGGCCCGCGCCACTGCCGCCACGAGGTCACGTGAACCGGGCGAGGGCACAGGGCATGTCGTGCGTCCTCGCCCAGGTCGCGTGATCTGGCCCTCTCACGGCCGCGGCTCGTCGCCGAGGCCCCGTGATCTGGCCCATCGACAGCTCCGGCCCCCGCGCACCACAGACCCCGCCCGGTCGCGCGGCGATCGCGTACCGCCGATGTCGGAGCCCCGGGGTAGCGTGGAGCCTGTGAATGCCGATCCCGCCGACCAGCGCAAACTGCTCGACCTCGCCGACCTCGACGCCCGTATCCGTCGCGACGAGAAGGTCTCGGCCAACCCGCCGCAGGCCGAGCGCGTGCGCGAGCTCCTCGCGCAGCGGGCAACGCTCACGCAAGAGCTGTCGAGCCGCGCCAACGCGCGCGACGACATCACCGCGGAGCTGAAGCGTCTCGAGTCCGATGTCGCCGTCGTCGACGCCCGTATCGCGCGCGACACCGAACGACTCGCCGCGTCGTCGAACCCCAAGCAGGCACAGGGCTTCGAGAGCGAGCTCGCCTCGCTGACGCGGCGCAAGAGCGACCTCGAAGACATGGAGATCGCGCTCTTGGAGCGCCTCGAGACGGCGGATGCCGCGGTCTCCGAACAAGAGGCTCTGATCGCCGAGACGAACGCCCAGGGCGCACAACTGAGTGCCGACGCGAAGACCACCGTGTCTGACGCGACGACGCGTCTCGAGGGTGCGCGCCGCGATCGCGACGCCGTCGCTGCGTCCGTTCCCACCGACCTGCTCGGCCTGTACGAGCGTCTCGCAGCCCGTGGAAACGGTGCGGGACTCCTCCGCGCCGGCGCGTGCGAGGCGTGCCGTATGGTCCTTCCGCCGAGCGACCTGGCCACGGTACGCCGCGCCCAGACCGACGAGGTCGTGTTCTGCCCCGAGTGCGGCGCCATCCTGGTCCGCACAGAAGAGTCTCGATGACCCGAGACGGCCGTGCCGTCTGACACGGTCGTGGTCGGCAGCGCCCCCTCGGGGCGGGCCTCCCTGATCGAGCTGGATGCCGATGGTGCGCCGTCGCGCACGGTCGAGATCGACGCTGAGGCACTGGCCTCCGCGGTCTCGTTGCGCGAAGCGGGTGGCGATGTCCGCTGGGTGTGGGCAGATTCGACGACGGTGTACTCCCGGCTCCTGACGGCCGGGGTGCGCGTGGCTCGCGCGTGGGACCTGCGTCTCGTCCACGCCATCCTCCGCGACGCTGCCGCCGTCCGCGACGACCACGGTCTGCGCGCCGCCACGGCCTGGGATGCCGCCACCTCGGCCCCCGCGGGCGGTGACACGCTCTTCGAGCTGGGAGAGTCGGCATCCGGGATTCCCGAGAGCGCCGACGCGGCACTCGCCGAGTACCGCCGACAGGTGTCGGCGATCGGATCGTCGACGAATCCGGGGGCGCTGCGGTTGCTCTGCGCGGCGGAATCGGCCGGGGCGCTCATCGCCGAAGAGCTGCACGCCGCCGGCGTCCCCTGGAGCCGCGCCGCGCACGAAGCGTTGCTCGAGGAAGAACTCGGCGCGCGGCGCGGGGGAGGATTGCCCACCCGCATCGAGCAGGCCGCCACCACGGTCCGCGCGGCGCTGGGCGACCCCGCCGCCTCGCTCGACTCGCAGCCGCGGCTGCTGCGCTCGCTGCACCGCGCTGGCCTGCTGGTGCAGTCCACCAGCCGGTGGGAACTGGCCGAGCACGATCACCCGGTGGTGCACCCCCTCATCTCGTACAAGAAGCTCATGCGGCTCTACACCGCGAACGGCTGGGCGTGGCTCGACGAATGGGTACGCGCCGACCGGTTCCGCCCCGTCTATGTCGCCGCAGGCGTCGTCACCGGCCGTTGGGCATCATCCGGCGGGGGAGCGCTGCAAATTCCGCGGGCGCTTCGCACCGCCGTCCGCGCCGACCCGGGGTGGACGCTCGTAACCGCCGACGTCGCCCAGCTCGAGCCCCGGGTCCTCGCGGCAATGGCGCGCGACACGGCGTTGGCCGAAGCGGCGTCCGGTCGCGACCTGTACGCCGGCATCGTCGAGCGCGGCGCCGTCGGCAGCCGCGCCGAGGCGAAGCTCGCAATGCTGGGGGCGATGTACGGCGCCACCACGGGAGAGAGTGGGCGGCTCCTGCCGCGCCTTCGGCGCACCTTCCCGCGCGCGATGCAGCTCGTCGACGACGCCGCGCGCACGGGGGAGGAGGGCGGGGTCGTGCACACCTGGCTCGGCCGCACGTCTCCCACGGCCGGCGACTCGTGGCGCGACCTGCAGTCACGGGCGAGCGACGCCGCGGCATCCGGAATCGACGAGACACGCGCGCGCCGCTCCGCCCGAGACCGGGGCAGGTTCACTCGCAATTATGTTGTGCAGGGCACGGCGGCCGAGTGGGCGCTGGCGTGGCTGGCCGACCTCCGCTCCCGTCTCGCCAGGCTCCCCGAAGTGGATGCCGCCCGCGCTGCGGCCGCATCGGGTCCGGTGTTCGCACGCTCTCCGCACCTGGCGTTCTTCCTCCACGACGAGATCGTGGTGCACACGCCGCTCGAGCACGCCGAAGCCGTCGCGGATGCCGTGCGTGAATCGGCGGCCTCGGCGGGGCGGCTGTTGTTCGGCACCTTCCCCATCGACTTCCCGCTCGATCTGCGGATCGGCGAGACGGCCGAGAAGGGCTGAAAGCGAAAGAGTGCGCCGGTAGACTGGTTGACGCGAATGGGTCGGCTGGACGGTCGCGTCACGGGTTCTCCCGTGCCGAGGAACGTCCGGGCTCCACAGGGCAGGACGGTGGGTAACGCCCACCCGGAGCAATCCGCGAGACAGTGCCACAGAGAGCAGACCGCCTCGACCCCTCGGGGTGCGGGGTAAGGGTGAAAGGGTGGTGTAAGAGACCACCGGGGTCGTGGTGACACGACCCGCGAGGTAAACCTCGTCCGGAGCAAGGCCAGACAGGGGATGACGACGCGGCTCGCCGAGTCCCCGGGTAGGCCGCTGGAGCGGCACGGCAACGTGTCGCCGAGAGAGATGACCGTCCACGGGGTTTCGACCCCCGGACAGAACCCGGCGTACAGGTCGGCCCATTCGCACACCGGGACGATCGGCGGACGATCGCGGCGTCGCCGCAGAGCTGGCCCGGAGAGATGTCGCGCGAGGGGCACGCGCGCCGGAGGGCCGTCGAGGCCGAGTTCGACCGCGAGACCATCGGCTCGTCGAACCGATGTCTGGTGTCGGATGTCTGTTTTACACTCGAGCACGGCCGGGGAAGGGGTCCGGTGCATGGGTACAGGGGTCAGCGACGAGATGGTCGCCCGGGTGCTGGCATCCATCGCCCCCTGCACGCTCCAACCCGAGACGTGGGGGGCGCGAGCGATCGACTGGTATCCGCAGAAGCGCCCGGTGTGGGCATGGGTGACCTGGCCGAACCGCGCCGCGACCCGCGAGCCCGCCTGGGCGACGGGTGGCAACGACCGCGTCGTCATGCTCGAGGTGCCCTGCGCGGGCGGGCACTGGGCGCCCGTCGTGTGGCGCAACGCGGTCAGCGTCCGACGGATCGAGAACGCCGCGTGAGCGCTACTTGACCGCGGGCAGGGCTTCCGGCACCGGGACCGCGAGCGAGGCCGCGCCGATGATGCCGGCGTTGTTGCGGTGCTTCGCCGGAACGATGGGAGCGCGCAGCTTCAGCAGGGGCAAGAAGTTCTCGGAGTGCTTCGACACGCCGCCGCCGACGACGATGAGGTCGGGGCTGAAGAGGAACTCGACGTAGTCGTAGTACCACTGCAGACGCTTCGCCCACTTCTCCCACGACAGCTCTTCGCGCTCCATCGCGGAGTAGGCCGCGAAGTGCTCGGCGTCTTTCTTGTGGCCGGCGCGCTGCAGGTGACCGAGCTCGCTGTTGGGCACCAGCACGCCGTCGTAGATCATGGCCGACCCGATACCGGTGCCGAGCGTGGTGAGGATGACGAGACCGTCGACGCCCTTCGCCGCACCGTAGCGGACCTCGGCGATGCCGGCGACGTCGGCGTCGTTGGCGAAGTGGATGTCGCGCGAGAGCCCGTGCTCGAAGAACTTCTCGGCCTCGAAGCCGATCCACGACTTCGACACGTTCGCGGCCGACAGGGTGCGACCGCCCTTCACGATGGCCGGGAAGGCCACGCCCAGCGGCAGATCCGCGGGGGCCTGGAGGGTCTCGAGCACCTGGTGCACCGCCGCCAGCACGTCGGCCGGCTCCGCACCCGCGGGGGTCGCGACCTTGACACGGTCGCTGACGAGCTCCCCGGCATCCAGATCCACGATTCCCGCTTTGATGCCGGTTCCGCCGATGTCCACTCCGACCGCACGAGACGCATTCGTTGCCATACCCCTCAGCCTATCCAGCCGCACGGTCGGGATCAGTAGGATCGGGGGAGCACCGGCGGTTCGCGCCGAGACGCGAGATCCACGTGAGGAGCGATCGTGAGCGACGAAGACAAGAAGTACTGGTACAACCTCGAGACCGGGAAGGTCGAGCAGGGGTACGAGTCGCCCGCGGTCGATCGCGCCGGTCCCTTCGACACCGCAGAAGAAGCGGCCAACGCGCCGCAGCTCATGAAGGAGCGGTCGAAGCAGTGGGCCGAAGAAGAGGCCCGCGACGACTGGGGCTCCGGCTCCACCCGCTGAACGCCCACCGAAACGAGGGATGACGATGGACAAGCAGCGCGATTTCGTCTTGCGCACGATCGAGGAACGGGGCGTCAAGTTCGTCCGCCTCTGGTTCACCGACGTGGTCGGCACGCTCAAATCGGTGGCGATCGCCCCCGCCGAGGTGGAGGGCGCCTTCGCCGAGGGGCTCGGCTTCGACGGCTCCGCGATCGAGGGTCTCACGCGCTCGTACGAGTCCGACCTGTTGGCGCACCCCGATCCCACGACCTTCCAGATCCTTCCGTGGCGCGGGGAGATCGACCCGACGGCGCGCATGTTCTGCGACATCACGACGCCCGACGGCCAACCCGCCGTCGCCGACCCGCGACACGTTCTCAAGCGCACGCTCGCGAAGGCGGCCGACGCGGGGTTCACGTTCTACACGCACCCCGAGATCGAGTTCTACCTGCTGAAGTCATCGCAGCTCGGCGCGGACGGACGCCCGCAGCCCGTCGACTCGGCCGGATACTTCGACAACGTCCCCGGCGGCACGGCGCACGACTTCCGCCGCCGCTCGGTGCGCATGCTCGAAGACCTCGGCATCTCGGTCGAATTCAGCCACCACGAGGGCGGCCCCGGCCAGAACGAGATCGACCTGCGGTACGCCGACGCCCTCACCACGGCCGACAACATCATGACCTTCCGCACGGTGGTCAAGGAGGTCGCGATCGAGCAGGGCGTGTATGCCACGTTCATGCCGAAACCCATCAGTGGGCAGCCCGGCAGCGGCATGCACACGCACCTCTCGCTCTTCGAGGGCGACATGAATGCCTTCTACGAAGAGGGCGGGCAGTACCAGCTCTCGAAGGTCGGTCGCCACTTCATCGCGGGGCTGCTGCGCCACGCGAACGAGATCTCGGCCGTGACGAACCAGTTCGTCAACTCGTACAAGCGCCTGTGGGGCGGCGACGAGGCACCGAGCTTCATCTGCTGGGGCCACAACAACCGTTCCGCTCTCGTGCGCGTGCCGCTGTACAAGCCCAACAAGGGCCAGTCGACCCGCGTCGAGTACCGCGCCCTCGACTCCGCCGCGAACCCCTACCTGTCGTACGCGCTCATGCTCGCGGCCGGCCTCAAGGGCATCGAGCAGGAGTACGAGCTCCCCGCCGAGGCGGAGGACAACGTGTGGTCGCTCAGCGACACCGAGCGCCGTGCCCTCGGCTACGCGCCGCTTCCCGCGAGCCTCGACCACGCCCTCGAGTACCTCGAGGAGTCGGAGCTCGTCGCCGAGACGCTGGGCGAGACGGTCTTCAAGTACGTGCTGCTCAACAAGCGTCGCGAATGGCAGCAGTACCGCGCCCAGGTGACGCCGTTCGAGCTCGCGAGCAACCTCGAAGCACTCTGACGGTCGTTCCATGACGTCGGGCGATCGCTCCACCGCGCTCACCGCCCTCGCTCGCACCGGCTTCTCGCGGCTCACCGAAGCAGACACCCTGCTCAGTGAGCTCGAGGAGTCGGTGGGAGTCGAGCGGGCGGATGCCATGCAGCTCGCGCAGCGCGTCGCGGATCCCGACCGCGCGCTCCTGTCGATCCTGCAGGTCGCCCGCCGTGATCGCGACGCTGTTCGCGCGACCGCCGCGGACGCGGGCGCGTGGCGTGCCCTCTGGGATCTGGTCGGCGCGTCCGACGGCTTCGCCGAGTTCTATCTGCGTCATCCCGACGAGATCGTTCATCTGTCGGGGGCGGGGCTCACGGTGCCCGATGAGCCCTCCATGCGCGCCGAGCTTCTGGCATCCGTCGGCGATGTCGAGGGCTTCGCCGCGGATTCGTCGGATGCCGCCTGGGTCGCTTTGCGCGTTCGCTACCGCCGTCTGCTGGCCCGGATAGCCGCCTACGACCTCGGCCAAGACGACCCGGCCGGGGCCATCCCCGTCGTGGCCTCCGCGCTGGCGGACCTCGCGGGGGCTGCCCTCGAAGCCTCGCTGAGCGTGGCTCGCGCGCGGGTCTCCTCTCCGGGGCCGGGGTCCTTTCCCCGTGACCAGGTCGAGGCGACCCGGTTCGCGATCATCGCGATGGGCAAGACCGGTGCGCGCGAGCTGAACTACGTCAGCGACGTCGACGTGATCTTCGTCGGCGGTTCCGCCGACGAAGAGGTGGTCTCCGAGGCGAGGGCGATCGACATCGGCACGCGCCTCGCCGTGCAGACGATGCGCGGCATCTCGGGACCCGAGATCGAGCCGCCCCTGTGGGAGGTCGACCCGAACCTGCGCCCCGAGGGCAAGCAGGGCGCCCTGGTGCGCAGCCTCGCCTCCCACGAGCAGTACTACGCCCGGTGGGCCAAGAGCTGGGAGTTCCAGGCGCTGCTGAAGGCCCGCGCCATCGCGGGTGATGCGACGCTCGGCGCCGAGTACGTCGCGGCGGTCCAGCCGCTCGTCTGGCACAGCGCCGCACGTGAGAACTTCGTCGAGGGCGTGCAGCGCATGCGCGAGCGCGTCACCGACCACATCCCCGCCGCCGAGGTCAACCGGCAGCTCAAGCTCGGCCCCGGCGGTATTCGCGATGTCGAGTTCACCGTGCAGCTCCTCCAGCTCGTGCACGGTCTCACCGACGAGCGCATCCGTCAGCGCGGCACGCTCGAGGCGCTCGATGCCCTGGTCGCCGAGGGGTACATCGGTCGGAGCGAGGCCGAGGCCTTCGGTCGCGACTACCGCCTCCTTCGGCTGCTCGAGCACCGCCTTCAGCTCCGCGGACTGCGCAGGACGGCTCTCCTCCCCGAGAAGGACGACGACCTGAGGGTGCTCGCACGGGCGTCCCGGCTCGCGGACTCGGCATCCGGGGTCCAGGCGGTGTGGGAGGGCATCAAGCGCGAGGTGCGCGATATCCACGTGCGCCTGTTCTACCGTCCGCTGCTCTCGGCCGTCGCCGCCCTTCCCGAGGAGGAACGGACGCTCTCGACCGAGCAAGCGCGCGACCGGTTGGCCGCGATCGGCTTCCGCGACCCGGCCGGCGCCCTGCGACACATCGCGGCGCTGACCAGCGGACTGAGTCGCAAGGCCACGATCCAGCGGCATCTCATGCCGATCATGATCCGATGGTTCGCCGATGGCGTCGATCCCGACTACGGACTGCTCGTCTTCCGTCGCATCAGCGAGCGGCTCGGCAACACCCCGTGGTTCCTGCGGATGCTGCGCGACTCAGCGGGTGCCGCCGAGAGCCTCACGCGCGTGCTGTCCGGTTCGCGGTACATCGGCGAGCTCATGGAGTGGATCCCCGAGTCGGTCGCCTGGCTCGACGACGATGCCCTGCTGCGTCCCCGCTCCGGCAAGGCCCTCGAAGAAGAGGCCCGAGCGATTCAGACGCGCTGGCAGAACATCGACGACGCGATGCGCTCGGTGCGTGCCCTGCGTCGCCGCGAGATGCTGCGCGTCGCGATGGCCGCGGTGCTCGGCACGGTGTCTTTGGAGGAGCTCTCCGACGCCCTGACGACCATCACCGAGGTCACGATCCAGGCCACTCTGCGCGCCGTGCGCCGGATCGTCGTACCCCCCGAGGACGACGACCTCGACTTCGCGGTCATCGCGATGGGGCGCTTCGGCGGCCGGGAGCTCGGTTTCGGTTCCGATGCCGATGTCATGTACGTCTACCGCGCCAACGGCATCGACCCGCAGCGGGCGAGTCAACTCGCTCTCAAGCTCGTCGCGGGCCTGCGCGAGCACTCCGAAGACCACCGTCTACCGCTCGACCTCGACGCCGAGCTGCGTCCCGAGGGGCGCAGCGGACCTCTCGCCCGCTCACTCGACGCCTACGCCGAGTACTACCGGCGATGGTCGCTGTCGTGGGAGGCTCAGGCGCTGCTTCGCGCACGCGGCGTGGCCGGCAGCGTCAAACTCATCGGAGCGTTCCTCGAACTGGCCGATGAGGTGCGTTACCCGGTCACGGCCGACCAGAACGGTCTGCGCGAGATCCGCCGCATCAAGGCGCGCGTCGAGAACGAGCGCCTGCCGCAGGGAGCCGACCCTGCGCGACACCTCAAACTCGGCCCGGGGTCGATCAGCGACGTGGAGTGGCTGGTGCAATTGCTGCAGCTGCAGCATGCCCGCGCGACCCCGGCGATGCGCACGACGTCCACCCTCGAAGCGCTCGAGGCCGCCATCGATGCGGGCCACATCGAGGGCGAGGCAGCCGACAAGCTCGCCGCCGCGTGGCACCTGGCGAGCCGCCTGCGGTCCGCGAACACGCTGCTCTCGGGGCAGACGAGTAACGTCCTCCCCGTCGACCGCGCCAAACTCGACGGCATCGGCCGCATCCTGGAGTATGCGCCGCGCTCCGCGACGCAGGTCGAGGAAGACTACTTCGGCGTGACCCGACGCGCCCGCCGCGTCTTCGACAAGCTGTTCTACGGCTGACGGCCGCAAGCGAAGGGATGCCGCGAGACAGCGGCATCCCTTCCTCTCATGTTTTGGACATCAGGCGTTCGCGAACCTCACGGCGCTGCACCTTGCCGATGAGCGAACGGGGGAGATCGTCGACCACCACGACACGGCGCGGAACCTTGTAGGCCGCGAGACGCGTCTTGCAGAAGTCGCGGATGGCGTCGGGCTCGACGTGCACGCCCTCGCGCAGCACGATCGCCGCGGCGACGTCTTCTTGGCCGCTGGACTTCGGAAGAGCGACCACAGCCGCTCCCGCGATGTCGGGGTGCGAGGTGAGCACGTCTTCGACCTCGCTCGGCGAGACGTTGAAGCCGCCGGTGATGATGATCTCTTTCAGTCGGTCGACGATGGTGACGAATCCGTCGGGCGAGACCGTGGCGATGTCGCCCGTCCGCAGCCAGCCGCCGTCGAGCAGCGTCTCCGCCGTGTCGGACGGACGGTTCCAGTAGCCCTGGAAGACCTGCGGACCACGCAGCAACAGCTCGCCGGCCTCGCCCTGGGGCCGGTCGACGGTGGGGTCGTCGGGGTCCACGACGCGGATGTCGGTGCTGGGGAACGGCACGCCCACCGTTCCGGGTCGGCGCGACGGTCCGATCGGATTGCCGAGGGCCACGGGCGAGGACTCCGTCATGCCGTAGCCCTCGACGAGCAATCCGCCGGTGGCGGCCTCCCAGCGATCCACGGTGGCGACAGGCAGACTCATCGCGCCTGAGATCGCGAACCGCACGCTGCTCAGATCGAGGGTGCCGCGCGCTGCCGCGCGCGCGAGCTGATCGTAGATGGGGGGAACCGCCGGAAGGAACGTCGGCGGACTCTTCTTCGCCGCCGCCGACACCAGGTCGAGGTCGTACTTGGGAAACAGCACGAGTTTCGCGCCGATGCTCATCGCGAACGTAAGGCAGAGCGTGAGTCCGTAGGCGTGGAAGAGCGGGAGCACACCGTAGAACGTCTCTTCACCGTCGCGCAGGCCGGGTACCCACGCGCGACCCTGCATCGCGTTCGCGCGGAGGTTGGAGTGCGTGAGGACCGCACCCTTAGGCGTACCTGTGGTGCCGCTGGTGTATTGCAACAGTGCGATGTCGTCGAGAACCGGCCCCGCGTGCTTACGCGAGAGCGTGCCGTGCGTCAGCAGCTTCTCCCACGCGAGCGGCCGCTTCGAGCGCGGGGTGCTCGTGAGCTGCTCACGCGCGGCCTTCGCCTTCGCGATGGGCAGACGCAGCGCCAGGCGCTTGGCGAGCGGGAGCGCGGCCGTGATGTCGACGCTGACGATCTTCTCGAGCGCGAGGTCGGCGGGGAACTCGGCGACGGTGTCGGCCAGCTTGTCCCACACGATCGCGAACCGCGCTCCGTGGTCTTCGAACTGGTGGCGGAGCTCACGCGGGGTGTAGATCGGGTTGTGCTCGATGACGATCGCCCCGAGTCGCAGCGCGGCGTAGAACGCGACCACGTGCTGCGGGGAGTTCGGCAGCACGAGAGCGACGCGGTCACCTGCCCGCACACCGAGGCGCCGTAGTCCCTCGGCGGCTCGGGACACCTGGTCCCCGAGCTCACGGTAGGTGGTGGGCGCCCCGAAGAACTCGAGCGCGGTTTTCTTGCCGAACTGGGCGACCGATGCCGCCAGCATGTCGGGAAGCGTTTGCGAGGGCTCGTCGATGTCGAGGGGCACACCCTCGGCGTAGGAGGACGACCACGGACGAGACGCGTAAGGAGACTCCGGCATAGTCCTATCCTCCCGTGCCCCTCGGGCATCCCGGCGGCGCTTGACCTGGGGGGATGCCGGGAAGCCGACGACCTGATTCGATGGGGGAGTGCACTTCCGACCACTGACCGACGACGACCTCGCGGCCTCGCCGTCATGGTGGGGCGGCCGCTCTCTCGATGGGGACCGCTGGCGAAACGACGAGACGCGCTCTGCTGTGGCTCTCGACGGCGACGTGGTCGTGGCCGCGGGAGCGATCTGGTTGTCACGCGTGCACGAGGACCGTTTCTGGCTCGAGGTCGTCGTGGATCCCGCGAGGCGCCGCAGTGGCATCGGCACCGCCCTGGTGGGGCATCTGTCGACCCTGCGATCACGCGATCTGCCCTTCATGGCCCGTGGGTACGTCGACGACGAAGCCATGCGTTTCGCCGACGCGCTCGGTGCCCGCACGATCCAGATCGTGCCGCCCGCACGTGCGGCCCTCGATCTCCGGAGGGAGCTGCGTCCCCACGCCGACGTGCAACCGCTCGCGGGAGTCGACCGGTCCCACGTCGAGACAGCCTTCGCCGCGATGTACCGCTGGACGCACGAGAACTGGAGCCCGGTACGCGACGGTTTCGAACACGCTCTTGTCGAGGGGCTCTGGGACGACCTCGACGCCGATGCGTCCGCCGTCGCGGTGGACGACTCGGGCGGCATCCTGGCTCTGGCTCTCACTTTCGTCGATACGGACCCGGCGCTCATCGTCGCCGAGACGACGACGCGCGATCAGCCGGGCGGCGAGCACCTCGTCGAGGGATGCATCCGCCGCGCGATGGCGATCCTCGCGCACCGGGGTCTGACCCTCGTCGATTTCGACGGACACGTGAGCGACCCGCACTTCCTCCCCGCGCTGTCCCGCCTCGCCCCGACCGGGCGCTGGTTCCGCCTCGTCGAGATCCCCGCCCCGTGAGCCGGGCCGGAGGGCGCTGGACGCGCGAGCTGGATCGCCAGTTGCGTGCGCGCGGACGCACGCGGGCGCTGCTCCTGGTCATCGGCGCCATCGTGTTCGGAGCGGCGCTCGGCGGGTACGTGCTCTCGATCCTCGCCGAGCTCGGCTCCGGCACCCTCGAATGGGGAGAGGCCCTCGGCTCGGGTCGGCGGCACATCCCGGCCGGGGTCATGGTCTGGATCGGCGGACCGTTCGCCGCTCTCTGCCTCGTCTATGGCGCCGCGCTGGCTGTCCGCCTGGCCCGCACCTGGCACGACGTCCCCCGCGAGGCGAGGCGACGTCCCTCGCGGTGAGCGGTCGATCGGCCTAGCCTGTCGGGCATGTGCCGCAACATCGTTCCCCTGCACAACTTCACGCCCCCGGCGACGGATGCCGAGTGCCACGACGCAGCGCTGCAGTTCGTACGCAAGATCGTGGGGTCGACGTCGCCGTCGCGGGCGAATACGGACGTCTTCGATCGTGCCGTGGCTGAGATCTCGGCATCCGTCCGGCACCTGCTCGATGACCTGGTGACGAATGCCCCGCCGAAGGTGCGCGAGGTCGAGGCGGCGAAGCGTCAGGCCCGCTCCGCCGAACGGTACGAGGCGATTCGCCTGTTCCAGGAGCAGAAGCGCGCGGCGCGCGCAGACTGAGACGGGATGCCGCCACTCCTGGCATATCCCGGCGAACGACGACGCCCGCCCCCGCGAAACGGCGGGAACGGGCGTCGACGTGGATGATCGGGCGATCAGACCCCGAAGTACAGCTCGTACTCGAAGGGGTGCGGGCGCTGGGCGATCGGCTGGATCTCGTTCTCGATCTTGTACTCGATCCAGGTGTCGATCAGCTCCTGCGTGAAGACGCCACCGGCGAGCAGGAACTCGTGGTCGGCGCGCAGAGCCTCGAGCGAGTCGAGCAGCGAGTTCGGAACCTGCGGGATGTTCTTGGCCTCTTCGGCGGGGAGCTCGTAGAGGTCCTTGTCGACGGGCTCGTGCGGCTCGATGCGGTTCTTGATGCCGTCGATACCGGCCATGAGCTGAGCCGCGAACGCGAGGTACGGGTTGCCCGAGGCGTCGGGCGCGCGGAACTCGATGCGCTTGGCCTTGGGGTTGGTGCCCGTGATCGGGATGCGGATGGCAGCGGAGCGGTTACCGGCCGAGTACACCAGGTTGACCGGCGCCTCGAAGCCCTTCACCAAACGGTGGTAGCTGTTGAGGGTCGGGTTGGTGAAGGCGAGGACGGCCGGCGCGTGCGCCAGCAGGCCACCGATGTACCAACGGGCGATGTCGGAGAGCCCGCCGTATCCGGTCTCGTCGTAGAACAGCGGCTTGCCGTCGTTCCACAGCGACTGGTGGGTGTGCATGCCCGAGCCGTTGTCGCCGAAGAGCGGCTTGGGCATGAAGGTCGCGACCTTGCCCCACTGCTCGCAGGTGTTCTTGACGATGTACTTGAACTTCAGGATGTCGTCGGCCGCGTGCAGCATCGTGTCGAAGCGGTAGTTGATCTCCTGCTGACCACCGGTGCCGACCTCGTGGTGCGAGCGCTCGAGAGCGAAGCCCGCCTCGATCAGCTTGAGCGTGATGTCGTCGCGGAGGTCCGCCGTCTTGTCGACGGGGGAGACGGGGAAGTAGCCGCCCTTGTACGGGGTCTTGTTGGCGAGGTTTCCGCCCTCTTCTTCGCGACCGGTGTTCCAGGCGCCTTCCTCGGAGTCGACCGAGTAGAAGCTCGAGTTCTGCTTCACTTCGTAACGCACGTCGTCGAAGATGTAGAACTCGGCCTCGGGGGCGAAGAACGCGGTGTCGGCGATGCCCGTGGAGGCGAGATACTTCTCGGCCTTCTTGGCGACCTGGCGCGGGTCCTTGCCGTAGATCTCACCGTTGCGCGGGTTGTAGATGTCGAAGATCATGACGAGGGTCTTGGCCTCGCGGAACTGGTCGACGTACGCCGTGGTCACGTCGGGGATCAGCTGCATGTCCGACTCGTGGATGTTCGCGAACCCGCGGATCGACGAGCCATCGAACAGCTGTCCGACGGTGAAGAACTCCTCGTCGACGGTCGAGGCGGGGATGTTGAAGTGCTGCTGCACACCAGGAAGATCCGTGAAACGGATGTCGAGGAACTTGACGTCCTCGTCCTGGATGAACTTCAGCACCTCGGACGAATCTTTGAACATGAAGACTCCAGAGGTAGAACATTCGGGATCATGCCGGCCTCGGCCAGCCTCCTCGACCCTACCCAGAACCGGTGTCCCGGTCATATCTCGCATGTTTCGGGGATGTTACGTGGCGCCGATTACGCTGGATGCCGTGAGCCTCCCCGCCGAGAACGAGTATCCGGGCCAGCGGCTCGGCCTTCCCCGCGAGGGTCGCGGCTCCATCGCCCGCCCGGGGCGCCGCATCGCGGCCCTGCTGATCGACGTCGCCAGCGCCGGCCTGATCGGATATGCCTTCTTCTCCGCCCCCGACCCCGTGACGGGCGTCCCGTTCGCGAATCCGATCGCGACGAACCTCATCTTCTTCGCCGTGCAGATCCTCTTCATCCCCCTCCTGGGCGGGAGCCCGGGGCACCGGATCATGGGAATGCGGCTGGAGCTGGCATCCGGAGGCTGGGTGGGCGTCTGGCGCCCGATCGTCCGCACCGTGCTGCTCGCGCTCATCATCCCCGCCGTGGTCTGGGACGCCGACCAGCGGGGTCTGCACGACAAGGTGGTCGGCACGGTTCTCGTCCGCACCTGAACCCGTCGGCACCGATGACAAAGGCCCCCGCCTGAGCGGGGGCCTTTGTCGCGGAGTCAGCGGGGACGCGGGGAGCGCATCTTCGTCGGGTCGACGCCCTTCGGGATCGGCAGCGACGACAGCCCCTGCGACACCGACGACACGCGCTTGATGACGGCGGCCATCGTGGAGCGATCGACCTTCTTGGGCAGCGCCTTGATGGTCGAGGCCAGCTTGGCGATCGGCACCTCGTCGTCGCCATGACCGACGTAGAGCACGGTGACGGGGACGCCGGCCGCGACGCGCGTCACGCGGGAACGCTCCTCGCCGACCAGACGCGTCAGTCGGCTGCGGTTGCCCTCACCGATGAGAACGACACCTCCGCGACCGATCGCGCGGTACACGGCCTCCTGCGTACGGGGGTTGACGCCGATCGGGGCCTCAGAGGCCTGCCAGTTACGGCCGAGCGACGACGACAGCACGTGACCGGTCGCCCCGGGCATACCGTCGATCTTCTTGTACATGGCCGTCGTCGACAGACGGGTCATGGTGATCATCGAGGCCAGGATGCCGGCCAGCAGACCCGTCACGCCCCAGAGGATGACACTCCACGCCGCCAGCGGCGGGATGAGGAAGCCGACGAGCACGCCGAGGGCGATGCCCAGCAGTACGATGCCGGCCAGCAGGAACGGCAGCCACCGGTACTCCTTCTGAGTGAAGGTGTACAGGGTTTTCAGCTGCGAGAAGAAGCCCGGACGCTTCTCGGGCGTGGTGGTGCGAGCGGCCATGAAGATGATTCTATCTTTGCCGCGAGACCTTCCTCCCCAGCGGACTGTTCCGTCGGGTGGTCCCCGCATCCGACTTTTCTCGACACGCGATCGGAGCGGTTCCGCCACCATCGCGGGATGAGCAGCTCAACGGCATCCGTTCTCGCCGAACCGTTCGACGCATACCTGCGGCGCCGCGCGCGCAGCACCGTCCCTCTCACCGCGGGGGAGGCGGTGACCGCGGCCGTCGGCCTCCTTCGCGGATGCCGCGAGGCAGCAGCCGCTCGAGAGGGAACGACCTGGTGGCTGACGGCGACCGGCTGCCCCGTGGCCGTGGACGACCCGGCCGGACCGGACGGCGTCGCCGCGACGGCGGAGAGCCTCGCGCACCTCGCCGAGATCGCCGCAGACCCGCCCACCCGCGACATCCTCGGTCGAGCACGAGAGAGCGTCCTGACCCGCCCTCCCCGGGATTGGGATGCCGTGGAAAGACGCCTCTTCTCGCACGCGGCACCTCTGCCTCTCGTCCTCGGCCCGCTCATCCCGTCCGTCGACGCAGCACCGCCTTCACCCGAGCGCGAGGGTGCGGTGGCGCGTGTGCTCGAGTTGGTCGACGCCGATCTGGCCGAGGCGTCGCGCATCGCTCTCGAGGACATCCGGGAGCGCTGGCGCACGTCCCGGATGCTTCGACTCGCGACCGTCGGAGGGGGCCTCGCAGTGATAGCGGTCATCGGTTTTTCTCTCATTCCGGCCGAGCACAACTCGGAGCCGACCGCATCCGAACAGGTGCTGATGGATCCCGCACCGACCTCCTCCACGCCGTGGCTGTCGGACCCGCCGCCGGTGGACGAAAGACGCCCGCTCTCCGATGACGTCGAAGAGATCGCGCGGAGGCTCTTCACAGACATCGCCGGATGCCGCGACGACGAGGCCTGCGCGTCGTCCTACGAGGAGAATTCGGTGTTCCCGCGGGAGCCTCTCCTCGCGGATGCCGCCGCGGGGGAGATCGAGGTGGTCGACGACTTCGGGGGAGTGACCGTCGTACGCGTCGACGCCGCAGGATCGACGCAGTACGTCACTCTCGTGCGGCAGAACGAGAGATGGCTGGTCCGCGCCGCCAGAACGGTCGCGGACCAGCCATCATGAGCTGGTGCTCGGTGGGATCAGATCCCGAGGTCGCCCTCGAACTGCGCCGCCTCGAGACGGGCCTTGACGGTGCCCAGGAAGCGGGCCGCGTCGGCGCCGTCGATGATGCGGTGGTCGTACGACAGCGCGAGGTACACGTACGAGCGCACCGCGATGGCGTCCTTCCCGTCGACCGACACGATCCCCGGCTTCTTCACCACGGCGCCGAGGCCGAGGATCGCCGACTGGGGCAGGAACACGATGGGCGTGTCGAACAGCGCGCCACGCGAACCGGTGTTGGTCAGCGTGAAGGTGCCACCGGCGAGCTCGTCGGGCTTCAGCTTGTTGTCGCGCGTGCGGGCAGCGAGGTCGGCGATCTCGCGCGCGAGCTGGGCGATGTTCTTGTCGCCGGCGTCCTTGACCACCGGCGTCAGCAGGCCGCGCTCGGTGTCGACCGCGATCGAGACGTTCTCGTGAGCCGGGTACACGATCTCGTCGCCCTCGACCGTGGAGTTGATGATCGGGTACGCCTTGAGGCCCTCGATGGCCGCGATGGCGAAGAACGGCAGGAACGAGAGCTTGTCGCCCGTCTTCTGCTGGAACTCGCCCTTCATGCGATCGCGCAGCGCGGCGAGCTTCGTCACGTCGACCTCGACGACGGTGGTCAGCTGAGCGGTCGCCTGCATCGATGCGACGGCGCGCTCCGCGATGACCTTGCGCAGACGCGACATCTTCTGCGTGGTGCCGCGCAGGGGCGAGACCTCGACGGGGGCGGGGGCAGCCGGAGCTGCGGCGGCGGGAGCCGACGACGCGGCCGGAGCCGCCTTCGCGGCCTCGGCGGCCTTGAGCACATCTTCCTTGCGGATACGTCCGCCGACACCGCTGCCCTTGACCGAGGCCAGATCGACGCCCTGCTGCTGCGCCAGGCGGCGCACGAGCGGCGTCACGTACGTGACGTCGTCGTTCGACGACGCGGCGGGAGCCTGCTCGACGGGCTTCTCGACAGCGGGCGCGGGAGCGGCGGGCTTCTCTTCCGCGGCGGGGGCCGGCTGCTCGGCCGGCTTCTGCTCGGCAGCGGGGGCGGGAGCGGCGGGCTTCTCCTCAGCGGCGGGAGCCGGGGCGGGCTCCGCCGGCTGCGCAGCCGGGGCCGCACCGCTGCCGATGCGCGCGAGGGCGGCACCGACGTTGACCGTCTCGTCCTCCTGCACCAGGATCTCCTGCAGAGTGCCGGCGACCGGCGACGGGATCTCGGTGTCGACCTTGTCGGTCGAGATCTCGAGGAGGGGCTCGTCGACCGCGACGTCGTCGCCCACGGCCTTCAGCCAGCGGGTGACGGTGCCCTCGGTAACGCTCTCACCGAGCTCGGGAAGCTTCACCTCGGTCGAGTCACCACCGGCGGCCGGAGCCGATTGCTCGGCGGGAGCGGCCTGCTCGACCGGAGCGGACTCGGCGGGAGCCGCCTCTTCCGCGGGCGCGGACTCCTGCTCGACCGGGGCGGCCTGGGGGGCGTCGTCGGACGACGCGGCACCCGAGCCGTCACCGATCTTCGCGAGGACCGCGCCGACCTCGACGGTTTCGTCTTCCTGGACCAGGATCTCCTCGATCACGCCCGAGACGGGCGAGGGGATCTCGGTGTCGACCTTGTCGGTCGAGATCTCCAGCAGACCCTCGTCCTCCTGGACGGTGTCACCGACCTGCTTGAGCCAGCGGGTGACCGTTCCCTCGGTGACGCTCTCGCCGAGAGCGGGGAGGACGACGGAAGTGCTCATGGGTATGTCTCCTTCGTACCGGATGCGGTACCTAGCTTAGTGACCGGTTGTGGTCAGAGTGCGTGCAGGGGCTTGCCGGCGAGGGCCAGGAAGGCCTCGCCGAGCGCCTCGCTCTGGGTGGGGTGTGCGTGGACGAACGGCGCGATGTCCTCGGGGTGGGCCTCCCAGCCCACCGCGAGCTGAGCTTCCGAGATCAACTCACCGACGCGATCGCCCACCAGGTGGGCACCGACGACGGGCCCGTCGACGCGCCGGACGATCTTGACGATCCCCGAGGTGCCGATGATCTCGCTGCGGCCGTTCCCGGCCAGGTTGTACTCGTACGCCTTTACGGCATCGGATCCGTAACGATCCGCAGCCTGCGCTTCGGTCAGTCCGACAGACGCGACCTCGGGGTGGGAGTAGGCGACGCGGGGGACGTCGACGTCGGGGACGAGGACGGGGGAGAGCCCCGCGATCTCTTCCGCGACGAAGATGCCCTGCTGGAATCCGCGGTGCGCGAGCTGCAGGCCGGGCACGATGTCGCCGACCGCCCACACGTGGGCGGCCGCGGTGCGCAGGCGCTCGTCGGTCTGGACGAAGCCGCGCTCCAGCACGACACCGGCTTCTTCGTAACCGAGGCCGGCCGTCACGGGACCGCGACCCACGGCGACCAGGACGTAGTCGGCCACGAGTTCGGACCCGTCGTCGAGGGTCACGGTCGCGGAGTCCGCGGTCTGAGTGAGGGAGGCGAAGCGTCGACCCAGCTGGAAGGCGATCCCGCGCTTGCGGAAAGCGCGCTCGAGAGCCTTGCTGGATGCCACGTCCTCCGCCGGCAGCAGATGCGAAAGCGCCTCGACGATCGTGACGTCCACGCCGAATGAACGCCACACGCTCGCGAACTCGACGCCGATGACGCCGCCCCCGAGCACGACCACCCGCTCGGGGATCACATCGAGGTCGAGGGCCTGCTCGCTCGTCAGCACGCGTCCACCGATCTCGAGATCGGGCAGGCTGCGGCTGTACGAACCGGTCGCGAGGATGACATCGGTGCCGCGGTAGACGTCGTCGCCGACCCGTACCGCGGGTCCGGCCTCGAGTGCACCCGCTCCGGCGACCACCCGGATGCCGCGAGCCGAGATCAGACCTTCGAGACCCTTGAACTTCTTCGCGACGATGCCCTCGCGATAGGACCGCACCCGCGCGGGATCGATTCCCGAGAGGGTCACCTGTACCCCGATGTCGGACGCACCGCGAGCGGCGTCGGCCACCTCTCCGGCATGCAACAGCGCTTTGGTGGGGATGCAGCCGCGGTGCAGGCACGTTCCGCCGAGCTTGTCCTTCTCGACGAGCACCACATCCTTGCCCAACTCGGCGAGGCGGAGAGCCGCGGCGTAGCCGCCGCTTCCGCCACCGAGAACGACCACGTCGGCGGTGTACTCGGTCACCGTGCGCCGTCCGTGGCCAGCATCTCGACGAGCGAGCGGACCGTTGCTCCCGTCACGCCCTTGTCGGTGTAGCCGAACGGTGCGGACTTGTTCATGCCCACTCCGGCGATGTCGAGGTGCACCCAGGGGATGCGCGGAGCATCGGCGTCCGCCGAGACACGGCCGACGAAGTGACGCAGGAAGAGCCCGGCGAACAGCGAGCCACCGGCGGGGTCACCGATCTTGGCGTTCTGCAGGTCGGCGATGGGGGAGTCCAGGTCGTCGACCATGTGGTCGGGAAGCGGCAGCTGCCACGCGAGCTCAGCGGTGCGGGCCGAGGCGGCGAGGTAGGTGGCGACGGCGTCGTCGTCGCCCATGACACCCGTGTGACGGTTGCCGAGGGCGACGGTGATCGCTCCGGTCAGGGTCGCGACGTCGACGATGAGGTCGGGGTTCTCGCGGCTCGCTGCAGCGAGACCGTCCGCGAGCACGAGGCGACCCTCGGCGTCGGTGTTCAACACCTCGACCGTGGTGCCGTCGAGAGTGCGCAGCACGTCACCCGGGCGGGTGGCGCGGCCCGACGGCATGTTGTCGGCGATGCAGAGCCACGCGCTGACGTGGACGGGCAGCTGCATCTCGGCAGCGGCCTTCAGAACCGCGAGCACCGTCGCAGCCCCGCACATGTCGTACTTCATCCCGACCATCGATGCCGGCGGCTTCAGGGAGAGCCCGCCGGTGTCGAACGTGATGCCCTTGCCGACCAGAGCGACGTGACGCTCGGCACCAGCGGGAGAGTAGTCGAGACGCACCATACGCGGCGGGCGGTCGGAACCCTGTCCCACGCCGAGGATGCCGCCGTAGCCGCCCTCGCGGAGGGCGTCCTCGTCGAGCACCTCGACCTCGACGGGAAGACCCTCGACGGCCGTGACCGCCGCCTCAGCGAAGTCGGCCGGGCCGAGCCACTCGGCCGGGGTGGTGACCAGGTCTTTCACCAGGGCGACGGCCCCGGCGACGGCGGAAACCGCCGCGGTGTCGGCGTCCGAGGGCGCATCCTCGGCGACGACGGTCACGCGGGTGGCGCGCACCTTCGACGCCTTCTTCTTGTAGTCGGCGAAGCGATAACCGCCCAGGGCAGCGCCCTCGGCGAGCGGCCGCCACGCGGAAGGGGCGAGCGACTGCACCGCGACGTGCTCGAAGCCCGTCAGCTGACGCAGGCCCGCTCCCGCGGCATCCCGCAGCTGGGCCTCGGCGGGGTCGGCGCCCGCACCGACCACGGCGACGGGGGTCGAGACTCCCGGCACGTGGACGCGCTGGAATGATCCGGCGGCACCCGTGAAACCGACCGCAGACAGCGCGGCCGTGAGCCCGTCCCAGCCCGCCGGATCCGGTGCTCCCTCCGAAACGGTAGGGACGATCAGCAGGATCGCATCGGCGTCGGACTCGAGAGCGGGGGCGTGGGTGTACGCCACTGAGGGAAACGGCATGGCATCCATCCTAGGTTCGAGCGTGTTCGCTAGGAGCGGGACGCACCGCCGCCGTCGCATCCGGCACGCTCGTAGAGTGGACGTATGCGTTCCTCTGCCCCGCTGTACGACCGCGCCCCCGCGGCGCCGCCCGTGCCGTCGGGCCTGCCGCTCGTGATCGCCCTCACCGGGTTCACGGATGCCGGTGGCGCGGTGACCCGCCTGGTCGAGTACTTCCGCAACGACGTGCAGCCCAACGCCCTCTTCGTCTTCGACAATGATTCGCTGCTGGATTACCGGGCACGTCGCCCCGCGATCACGTTCGTCGAGGATCACCTCACCGACTTCCGGCCAGCGCGCCTCGAGCTCTCGCTCGCGCACGACTCACTCGGACAACCGTTCCTTCTTCTTGCGGGTTATGAGCCCGACTTCTTGTGGGAGGCCTTCGCCGAGACCGTCCTCGAGCTGTCGGCGGGTCTTCAGGTGTCGTCGGTCACGTGGGTGCACGCGATCCCCATGCCGGTCCCTCACACGCGTCCGATCGGAACGACCGTGAGCGGCACCCGCCCCGACCTGGCCGAAGCGCACTCGGTCTGGCGCCCCCACACGCAGGTTCCCTCCACGGCGGGCCACCTGCTCGAGTACCGTTTCGCGGAAGCCGGAGCCAAGGTCGTCGGCTTCGCCCTCCTCGTTCCGCACTATCTCGGCGATACCGAATATCCCGCGGCGACCCTCGCGGCGCTCGACAGTCTCACGGTTGCCACCGGCCTGGTGTTCGCGGGAGAGGTCCTGCGCGAAGAGAACCGCGAGTTCCTCGGCAAGGTCACCGAGCAGGTCGAGGGCAGTGACGAGTTGACCCGCATGCTTGAGAACCTCGAGGAACGCTACGACGCCTATATGGCCGGCTCGACGCAGGCCACGCCGATCATCCACACGGGTGACCTCCCCAGCGCCGACGAGCTCGCCGCCGAGCTGGAGCGCTTCCTCGCCACCCGCCCCGGCGACGACGACCGCCGCGGCAAGCTCGGCTGACCGCAGCCTCGCCGCCCAGGTCGATGGGATGCCGAAGGCTCGGCATCCGGGAATGCCTCCGCCCTTGCGGACGTTGTCTACACATATAAACCCGGCCCACGTCAAGTCCCGGTCCGGGGATGTGAGATAATGAAGAACCTGACCCGTTGTCAACCGGACCAGGAGCCCCCGCTCCTCGGTTCGGGACTTGACAAGGGTCTTACTAGTGTCCGAGAACGACCGGTGGCCGTGCAGCGTACGTTCCCGGTGAAAGGCGAAACGTGGCAGACACGACAACCAAGACCCGCTCCCGGAGTGCGAAGGACACCGAACTCGAGAACTCCGAGGAGACCGTGACGGCGTCGAAGACGACGGCCGCCAAGAAGGCCCCCGCGAAGAAGGCCCCCGCCAAGGCCAAGGCGGCCCCCGCCAAGGCGAAGACGAAGGCCAAGAAGGACGACGACCTCGAAGAAGACGAGGAAGACGTCGAAGTGGGCGATGTCGAGATCGACGACAGCGACGACTCCGATGACGCGGCCAAGACAGACGCGAAGAAGTCCGACGACGACGACGAGGACGAGACCCCGGCGGCGCCCGCCGAGGCCCTCCCCACCGGCGCGATCGTCATCTCGTCGAGCGACGAGGACGACGTCCCCGTCTACTCCGCCCAGATCACCGGCGCGACCGCCGACCCGGTCAAGGACTACCTGAAGCAGATCGGCAAGGTGCCGCTGTTGAACGCGGCCGAAGAAGTCGAACTCGCCATGCGCATCGAGGCGGGTCTGTTCGCCGAAGAGAAGCTGTCGAACATGACCGCGGCCGAGAAGACGAGCCAACTGGGTCTCGATCTGCAGTGGGTCGCCCGTGACGGTCAGCGCGCCAAGAGCCACCTGCTCGGCGCCAACCTTCGCCTGGTCGTCTCGCTCGCCAAGCGCTACACCGGGCGCGGCATGCAGTTCCTCGACCTCATCCAGGAGGGCAACCTGGGCCTGATCCGTGCGGTCGAGAAGTTCGACTACACCAAGGGCTTCAAGTTCTCGACCTACGCCACCTGGTGGATCCGTCAGGCGATCACGCGCGCCATGGCCGACCAGGCCCGCACCATCCGCATCCCGGTGCACATGGTCGAGGTCATCAACAAGCTCGCCCGCGTCCAGCGCCAGATGCTGCAGGACCTCGGTCGCGAACCCACGCCCGAAGAGCTCAGCCGCGAGCTCGACATGACCCCCGAGAAGGTCATCGAGGTCCAGAAGTACGGCCGCGAGCCCATCTCGCTGCACACGCCCCTGGGTGAAGACGGCGACAGCGAGTTCGGCGACCTCATCGAGGACACCGAGGCCGTCGTCCCGGCCGACGCGGTGGGCTTCACCATGCTGCAGCGCCAGCTCGAGTCGCTCCTCGACTCGCTCAGCGAGCGCGAGGCGGGCGTGATCCGCATGCGCTTCGGCCTCGGCGACGGTCAGCCCAAGACCCTCGACCAGATCGGCGACACCTTCGGCGTGACGCGCGAGCGCATCCGTCAGATCGAGTCCAAGACCATGGCGAAGCTGCGTCACCCGAGCCGTTCGCAGTCGCTTCGGGACTACCTCGAATGAGCGGCGAGGCCAACGCCGGCAAGGCGCTCACCGTCACCGTCGAGGGGACGTCGTACGCCCGCATCCCGATCCGCACGCGGGTCGTCATGCCGGGCGACGACCTCGACGCGTTCATCCTCGAATACGCGAAGGATGCCGTGCAGCCGGGCGACCTGCTGTTCGTCACCGAGAAGATCGTCGCGATCACCCAGGGCCGGTCGTTCAAGCTCGACACGATCGCGCCCCGCAAGCTCGCGCTGTTCCTGTCGAAGTACGTCACGCGCACGCCGTACGGTATCGGCCTCGGCATGCCCGAGACGATGGAGATGGCGCTGCGCGAGTGCGGAACGCCCCGCATCCTGTTCGCCGCGGCCGTCTCGGCCGTGACCAAAGCGTTCGGACGCAAGGGCGATTTCTACCGCATCGCGGGCGACAAGGCACGCGCGATCGACGGCCCCACCAAGGGCACGATCCCGCCGTACAATCAGGCCGTCGTCCTCGGCCCGGAGCGCCCCCGCGAGGTCGCCGCTCGTCTGAAGTCACTGCTCGGCGGCGACCTGCAGGTCGCCGTCGTCGACATCAATGACCTCGGCGGCAACATCCTCGGCTCCACGATGGACAAGGCCGGCGAGAAGCGCCTCGTCGCGATTCTCAAGGACAACCCGCTCGGCCAGGGGCACGAGTCCACGCCGCTGGGCATCGTGCGCCACGGCTGACAGCCGCGTGAAAGGCCCGTCCCGTTCTCGGGGCGGGCCTTTTCGGTATCGGGATGCCGGCTCCCGCCGCCGTGCGATGGCTGAGGCCATCAGTCCCCCCGGCACCCCTGCCACGACCCCGAACTTTCGAGACACTCAGGACCCTCCGCAGGCACGGAGCTGAGTCCGTCGACGCCCCCGGATGCCGAGAGGCCCGCCCCCCCGCGGGGGACGGGCCTCTCGGCATCCGGGATCAGAACCCGATGGCCGCCTGATACCGCGGCTTGTGTCCGGTGCGGATGCCGGTGACGCTCGGTTTGTTCTCGTAGACGCCGGCGCCCCAGTTGCCCTCGACGAGCACAGGGCCCTCGGGGCCCACGACGATGTCCCAGCCCACGTACTGCACCTGCGGTACGACACGAGCGACCTGGTCGACGAACGCCGTGACCTCGTCGATCATCGGCAGCTGGAAGTCGGCGATGCGCACGCCCGAGTCGGGATGCAGCTCGTGCACGTGCCCGTGCGAGTCGTAGCCGGCGCCGAGGGCGTGGCCGTTCTCGTCGAGCATCGTGTAGAAACCGCCGAAGGTCATCTGGTCGCTGACCGCCCCCCGGCCGAACTTCTGGGCCATCGCCAGGATGTGCGTCTTCTCGCCGTCGAAGAACGCCGTGACGCGCGTGGTGTTCACGGTACCCGGGCAGACGGCCGCGAGGTCGTCGTGCTGGCGGATGACCTCTTCGACGAGGATCTCCCCACGCTCAAGCAGTCCGCGGTGGAACGAGCCCCAGTCCTCGACGTCGGCCGCGTGGTAGCGGTGCACGCCCGTTCCGGCCTGGCCGACCGGCTCCTTCGTGACGATGGTGCCGAGGCGTTCGGTGAAGGCGCGCAGGTCGTCGGCGTTGCCGGCATCCACCACCATCCACTCGCGGCGCAGGAACTCGCTGAACGTCCGGTCGAACTCGACCTTGTCCTGGAACAGGCCTCGGTAGTCGGGGTGGTCGTACTTCTGCGAGATCTGGTTCGACACCGGGTGCGTCATGTAGGTGGCGCGCTCGGCGGGGGTGAGGATCGCGAAGTCGTAGTCGATGTAGTCCTGGAAGCCGACGTTCTTCACACCCGCCTGGTACAGCATGTCGGCGACGACGAGCGGCAGGGCCTTGCCGTGCTGGGCGGAGGCCTCTTTGGCTCGTTCGACGACGGATCCGACATCGATGCGGCGGGCGCGGCCGGCGAGGTAGCGGAGGCGCGTGACGGGAGAGAAACCCTGCTGAGGCATGTGGCTCCGGGGTCGGGGAAGGAGGACCCCGTTAGTCTAAAGGGGTGTCCTCCACGCTCTCTGCCCGCTTGCCCGCGGCCGGGGGAGTGTCGCCCGTAGCCCGCATCTCCGAGTCCGCCCTGCTCCGGAACGCCCCTCTCGCCCTCGCGGCCGGTACCGGCTCCGGTGCCGACGACGTCTTCGCCGCCGACGCGTGGGGCCACGGCGCCGAGTGGGTGGCATCCGTGCTCTCGGATCTGGGGATGGATGCCGCACCCCTCGACGCCGCGGTCCTGTTCGGTCTGCCGGGCTCCCACGCACGGCCCGTGATGTCGCTGCACGGTCGGGCCCTCGGCACGAAGCCGCTTCTGCGCGGGGAGGGCGTCTCGTACGGCTACACCCACCGCGCGCCCCGCGACACCACCGTGGCCCTCGTGACGGGCGGCTATGCCCAGGGAGTCGTGCGGTCGCTGGGCAACACGGTGACGGTCTCGATCGGCGGTCGGCGGCATCGCATCGTCGGGCGCGTCGCGATGGACGTCTGCGTCGTCGACGTCGAGGGTCAGACCGTGCCGCGCGGGACCGAGGTCGTCTACTTCGGCGACCCGGCCGATGGCCACCCCTCGGTGGAGGAGTGGGCGGATGCCACAGGCCTCAGCGCCGCAGAAATCGTCGCCGTGGTGGGCGTCCGTGCCGATCGGAGAGTGACCGGATGAGCGCCGTGTACCGCGTCGACCTCGACGCTCTCGCCCGCAACCTCGCCCGCGTGCGCGAAGCGGTCGCCCCCGCCGCCCCCATGCTCGTCGTCAAGGACGACGCCTACGCTCACGGGTTGGAACCGATCGTGAGGCGCGCCGTCGCGGAAGGCGTCCGGTGGATCGGCGCCTTCGACGTGGCCACGGGGGCCGCGGTGCGCCGCATCGCCGGGCCCGACGTGCGCATCTTCGTCTGGCTCATCGGCGGACGCGACGACCTGGCCGCCGGCGTCGCCGTCGATCTCGATCTCGGCATCGGCGACGAAGCGCTGCTCGCCGACCTCGCGGGGCTCCCCGTCGAGCACCCGGCCCGGGTGCACCTCAAGATCGACACCGGCCTGCATCGCAACGGCATCCGCCCCGAGCGGTGGGAGGCCGCCCTGGCGCAGACCTCCGCGCTGGTTGCCGACGGTCACGCCGCCTTCGAGGGGATCTGGTCGCACATCTCGGAGGCCTCGGATGCCGACGACGACGACGCTCGTGCGGTCTTCCTCGCCGCACGAGAGACGGCGCGCGCCGCGGGACTCGACCCGCGCTTCTCGCACCTCGCCGCGAGTGCCGCCGGTTTCGCCCGCGGGGAGTTCCGGGAGGATCTCGTACGCGTGGGGGCGTTCTCGTACGGCATCCGTCCCGCCGGCGGGCCGAGCGAGGGCGAGCTGGGGATCGAACCGATTGGCCAGCTCTCCGCCACCGTGACGGCGGTGGATCTCGCGGGCGTGCACCTCGACATCGGCGCCCTGCACGGGCTGCCGAGCACCCTGGCCGGGCGCTTCGACGTGCTGACGCCCGAGGGGCCGCGGCGCGTGGAGGCCATCGGCCCGACGGACACGGTGCTCGCCCCGTGGGCCGACGCCGCACCCGGCGATGAGATCGCCCTCTTCGGCCCCGGTGCGCTCTTCGGAGTCACCGACCTCGCCGAACTCGTCGACACGATCGGCGAAGAGATCGCCCTGCGTATCTCGCCCACCGTCCCTCGCGTATACGTCAGCGCGCACGCCTGATACGAAGAACGGGCCCCGACGCACGAGGTGCACGGGGCCCGTTCTGACGGAATGGTCTTATTCGGCGGCGCTGAGTCGCGCCGTCTCGTCGTGCCACGAGGTGGCGACGCTACGGAGCTTCTCTTCGTACTTGCGGCCGTGGTGCGCGCAGAACAGCAGCTCGCTGCCGTTGACCGTCGCGGCGATGTACGCCTGTGCGCCGCAGGAGTCGCAGCGATCGGCCGCCGTCAGGCGGTGATCGAGGACGGCTGACGCTTCGGGTGCAGTCGTGGTGGTCATGTCGGGTGCCCTCCTCAGGTGGTCGTGGGCGAGTCTCCATATACAACCACGCGGATGTTTCCCCTATGCCGCGGCTTGATCACATTTCGCTGTGCGCGTACGGTGACCCGACCTCGCTGTGTGTCTGGCAGGCGATGTCGGCGCCTCCGATTACGCTGGGAGATCGTGACCTCCGAGTACTCCGCCCATCACCTGCAGGTCCTCGAGGGCCTCGAAGCCGTGCGCAAGCGCCCGGGCATGTACATCGGGTCCACCGACTCCCGCGGTCTCATGCACTGCCTGTGGGAGATCATCGACAACTCCGTCGACGAGGCCCTCGGCGGTCACGGCTCACGCATCGACATCGTGCTGCACGACGACGGCAGTGTCGAGGTGCGCGACCGTGCTCGCGGCATCCCGGTCGATGTCGAGCCCCGCACCGGACTGACCGGCGTCGAGGTCGTCTTCACCAAGTTGCACGCGGGCGGCAAGTTCGGCGGCGGCTCGTACGCGGCGTCGGGCGGCCTGCACGGCGTCGGCGCCTCGGTGGTCAACGCCCTCTCCGAGCGTCTCGACGTCGAGGTCGACCGCGGCGGCAAGACCTACGCGATGTCCTTCCACCGCGGCGAGCCCGGCATCTTCGCGGGCGACGCCCCCGACTCCACATTCACGCCGTTCGAGCGCAAGAGCGAGCTGCGCGTCGTCGGCAAAGCTCCGCGCGGTGTCACGGGAACGCGCATCCGCTACTGGGCCGACCGCCAGATCTTCACGAAAGACGCCGCTTTCGGCCTCGACGAGCTCGTCCAACGCGTGCGTCAGACCGCGTTCCTCGTCCCCGGTCTCGAGATCGTCGTGCAGGACGAACGGGGCGAGGAGCGCGTCGAGACGAGCTACCGCTTCGACGGCGGCATCTCGGAGTTCGCGGAGTTCCTGGCACCCGACGCCGCGGTCACCGACACCTGGCGTCTCACCGGCACCGGCACCTTCACCGAGACCGTCCCCGTGCTGCAGCCCGGCGGATCCATGATCCCGACCGATGTCGAACGCGCGTGCGAGGTCGACATCGCGGTGCGCTGGGGCACGGGGTACGACACCACGACCCGCTCGTTCGTCAACATCATCGCCACGCCCAAGGGCGGCACGCACCAGCAGGGCTTCGAGCAAGGCCTCATGAAGGTGCTCCGCTCGCAGGTCGAGCAGAACGCCCGCAAACTCAAGGTCGGTAACGACAAGATCGAGAAAGACGACTTGCTCGCCGGTCTCACCGCGGTCATGACCGTGCGCCTGCCCGAGCCGCAGTTCGAGGGCCAGACGAAGGAGATCCTCGGAACTCCCGCGGTGCGGCAGATCGTGGCATCCGTCGTCCAGAAAGAACTCGCGGCCCGCTTCGCCTCTCCCAAGCGCGACGACAAAGCGCAGACCGCGCAATTGCTCGAGAAGATCGTCTCCGAGATGAAGGCGCGCATCTCGGCGCGCACTCACAAAGAGACGCAGCGTCGCAAGAACGCCCTCGAGTCGTCGTCACTGCCCGCGAAGCTCGTCGACTGCCGATCGAACGACGTCAACGACTCCGAACTGTTCATCGTCGAGGGCGACTCCGCTCTCGGCACGGCCAAGCTCGCGCGAAACAGCGAGTTCCAGGCGCTCCTGCCCATCCGCGGCAAGATCCTCAACACGCAGAAGGCCTCGATCAGCGACATGCTGTCGAACGCCGAGTGCGCCTCGATCATCCAGGTCATCGGCGCCGGCTCCGGCCGATCGTTCGATCTCGACGCCGCCCGCTACGGCAAGATCATCCTGATGAGCGACGCCGACGTCGACGGCGCGCACATTCGCACGTTGCTGCTCACGCTGTTCTTCCGGTACATGCGTCCCCTCGTAGAAGAGGGCCGGGTCTTCGCGGCCGTACCGCCGCTGCACCGCGTGATCGTCATGAACCCGGGCACGAAGCCGAACGAGACCATCTACACGTACAGCGAGCAGGAGCTCCACACGCTGCTCACCAAGCTCAAGCGCGGCAACAAGCGCTGGCAGGAACCCGTTCAGCGGTACAAGGGGCTCGGCGAAATGGATGCCGACCAGCTGGCGACCACCACCATGGATCGCGCCGGCCGCATGCTGCGCCGGGTGCGCGTGACGGACATGGAGGCCGCGGCATCCGTCTTCGACCTGCTCATGGGCAGCGACGTCGCCCCGCGCCGTGAGTTCATCATCGACTCGAGCGACCGTCTCGCACGCGAGCGCATCGACGTCTGAGGCCCTCTTCGCCGGCGCCCCGCCCGGGTCCGCCTCGACGCGTACCGCCGTACGGACTCGAGCCCCGGCGGCGTCGCGCGCGAGGCCCCCGGCCCAGCGCGCCGCCGATGGACTCCGCACGACGGCACCCGAGCCGCCCCCGACGGAGCAGCAGGTTCAGCGGACGACGGTGCCGACAGCACCGATGACGGCCTCGAGCGGCTGGCCCGACGCGTCGCGCTTCGCTCCCGACTCAGGCAGCGCCCGCACCGAACCATCGGCGCCGACCGCGCGCGGCTCCGTGCCGACCCAGGCGAGCACGAGCGCGTCTTCGCCGCGCAGCAGACGCTGCGCACGCACACCACCGGTGGCTCGGCCCTTCGCGGGGAACTCGGTGAACGCCGACACCTTCGCGCTGCCCGCGTCCGTGCCCGGGAGTGCATCCGACGAACCCGCGACCGTGACCACGACGGCGTCGAACGCCGAGGCACCGACCACGGCGAACGAGATCACCCGGGCGCCGTCGGAAAGACGGATACCGGCCATACCTCCCGCGGATCGTCCCTGCGGTCGCACGGATGAGGCCTCGAAACGCAGCAGTTGCGCGTCGCTCGCGACGAAGACGAGCTCGGCGTTGTCGCCGGCGGGGGCAGCGCCGACCACACGGTCACCGTCGCGGAGCGAGATGATCTCGATCTCGTCCTTCGTACCCAACTCGGTCGCTGCGACGCGCTTGACGACCCCCTGCTCGGTGCCGAGGGCGATCGTGGGGGAGTCGACCAGCGGCACGAGAGCCACGACCTTCTCGCCCTTCCCGAGAGCGAGGTACTGCTCGACCTTGGTACCGGCAGCGACCTGCACGGAGTTGGCGGGAACCGAGGGCAGGTCGACGGGGGAGAAGCGGACGAGGCGTCCGGCCGACGTGACCGCTGCGATGTCGCCGCGGGTGGTCGTGTCGACGGACGAGCGGATGGCGTCGTGCTTCGACCGACGCGCGGGCGCGACCACGCCACCGGCGGGAGCGTCGGCGACGAGCTCGGCGCGCACCATGCGGCCCGTGGCCGACAGGTACACCCGGCACGGCGCGTCCGCGATCTGCAGGTCCGCCGCGGCCGCGGCCTTCGCCGAGCGCGGCTGGACGGGACCGCCGTTGAGCAGCATGGTGCGCCGCGGCGTGCCGTACGCCTCTGCCGCGGCATCCAGTTCTCTCGCCACCTGCTGGCGCAGCAGCGTCTCGCTGCCGAGGAGTTCGACCAGCTGAGCGATCTCGGCGTTCAACTGGTCGCGCTCTGCCTCGAGCTCGATGCGCGAGAACTTGGTCAAGCGACGCAGGCGAAGTTCGAGGATGTACTCCGCCTGAGGGTGCGAGAGGTCGAAGACCTCCTGGAGCTTCGTGCGCGCCTGCTCCCCGTCGTCGGACGAGCGGATCACCTGGATGACCTCGTCGATGTCGAGGATCGCGATGAGCAGGCCCTCGACCAGGTGCAGACGTTCGCGCTTGCGCGCCAGACGGTACTCGCTGCGTCGCGTGACGACGCGGATGCGGTGATCGATGTAGACGCGCAGCATCTCGCGCAGACCGAGCGTCTGCGGCTGCCCGTCGACCAGGGCGACGTTGTTGATACCGAAGGAGTCTTCGAGCGGGGTCAGTCGGTACAACTGCTCGAGCACGGCCTTGGGATCGAACCCGGTCTTGATACCGATGACCAGGCGCAGACCGTTGTTGCGGTCGGTGAGGTCGGTGACGTCGGCGATGCCGGTGAGCTTCTTCGCCTGCACGGCGTCTTTGATCTTCTCGATCACGCGCTCGGGGCCGACGAGGTAGGGAAGCTCTGTGATCACGATGCCGGTGCGCCGTGGTCCGAGGGACTCGATCGACGCCTTCGCCCGCGTGCGGAACGTGCCGCGACCGTTCGTGTAAGCGTCCTTGATGCCGTCGAGGCCGACGATGATGCCGCCCGAGGGCAGATCGGGACCGGGGACGAACTCCATGAGCTCTTCGACCGTGGCGTCGGGGTGCTGCAGGAGGTGGATGGCGGCCGCGACGACCTCGATGAGGTTATGAGGCGCCATGTTCGTGGCCATACCGACCGCGATGCCCGTCGCCCCGTTGACGAGGAGGTTGGGGAACGCCGCCGGGAGCACCTCGGGCTGCTGGAACTGGCCGTCGTAGTTGGGGATGAAGTCGACGACGTCCTCGTCGAGGTTCTCGGTGAGCGCCAGAGCCGCTGCCGCCAGGCGCGCCTCGGTGTACCGAGGGGCGGCGGGACCGTCGTCGAGCGAACCGAAGTTGCCGTGCCCGTCCACCAGGGGAACGCGCAGCGAGAAGTACTGCGCCAGGCGCACGAGCGCGTCGTAGATCGGGGCGTCGCCGTGAGGGTGGAGCTTTCCCATGACCTCGCCCACGACGCGCGCGCTCTTGACGTGCCCGCGGTCGGGGCGCAGGCCCATCTCGGCCATCTGGTAGAGGATGCGGCGCTGCACGGGCTTGAGCCCGTCTCGGGCGTCGGGAAGGGCACGCGAGTAGATGACCGAGTAGGCGTACTCGAGGAACGACCCCTGCATCTCAGTCGAGACATCGACGTCTTCGATGCGCTCGGTCACGGGCGAGGAGGAACGGGAATCGGGCATGGATACGGCCTCGGGTCGGGCGGGCGTCGCGTCTCGACGGGGATCGGGACTCCTGTGGAAGACTGGGCCCGATGACTTTCAGCCTACCGGCGGACCCGCCGCGCTCTCGGAGCCTCACCGGTGTGGTGACCCAGTCGATCGCCGCGTTGACGGGTGAATCGGAATGGTTCGCTCCGGCCCGCAGCGCGATCGTGCTGCTCGTGGACGGGCTCGGAGCGCACAACCTGGCGTCCCGACGCGGGCACGCGCGGTTCCTCGGCACCGTGGGGGGCCGCAAAGACGTCGCCCGTACCGTCTTCCCCTCGACCACGGCGGCTGCCCTCACGAGTCTCCTGACCGGCGCGGAGCCCGGCAGCCACGGAATCGTGGGCTACCGCACCCGCATCCCGCACACCGACGTGGCATCGAATCAACTGCACGGCTGGGAGACCGACGGCCTCGACCCCCTCACCTGGCAACGACGCACGCCCCACTTCGCCGCGCGCGCCGAGGCCGGGTTGCCCAGCTTCGTCGTCTCGCGCCCGAGCTACACCGGCACCGGCTTCACCGAGGCGACGCTGCGCGGGGCGGAATTCGTCTCGTCCGACGACCTCGACGAGCGCGTGGACCTCGCCGCCGATCTGGCTGCGCGGCATCCGGGATCCCTCACCTATCTCTACGCACCCGAGCTCGACACCGCGGGGCACCGCGACGGGTGGGAGTCCGACCGATGGACCGACGCCCTGGAGCGGGTGGATGCCGCCGCCCGACGCCTCGCCGAGACCATCGACCCGCGCACGGGCATCGTCATCACGGCCGACCATGGAATGGTCGACGTCCCCGCGCACAAGCACGTGCTGCTGCGCGAGGGCGACCCGCTGCTCGACGGTGTCGCCCTCATCGGCGGTGAGCCCCGCATGCTCCACCTCTACACGAACGAGGGGCGAGCGGATGCCGTGGCCGCGCTGTGGCGCGAGACCGAGGCCGCGAGAGCCTGGGTGCTCACGCGCGACGAAGCAATCGCGGCCGGGCTGTTCGGCGCCGTCGACGACGAGGTGCGCCCGCGCATCGGGGACGTGCTCGTTGCCGCACGCGGACGCTTCGCCTACTACGACGACCGCGAGGCCGACAAGCGCCCGCAGCGCATGGTGGGCCAGCACGGCTCACTCACGGACGAGGAGCGCACGGTGCCGCTCCTGCGTCTGGGCGCCTTCGCCTGAGGGGGATTCGATGGCCGGCGCGCCGGCATCCGTCCACCGGGGATGAATGAGGGTGGTCGACCGGTCCCGGTCGACTCCGCGGACCGGACGAGCCGTCGTCAACTCTCGTCGGAGCGGGCGCCGAACACGATCTCGTCCCATGACGGCATCGAGGGACGACCCTTCGTGCGCCGGCCGTTGTCGGCCGGCGGGCGCTCCGACTCGTTCTGCGTCTGGTCGGCCTCGTCGGCGTACCCCGGCTCGACGGCGTCGAACAGGGCGACCGGCGGGCTCGAGGGGCGCGGCTCGGGCTCCACGGTCTCGGACGCGCCGGGCAGCGGCTCGCGTTGGCCACGGCGACGGCGAAGTGCCTCGAGAAGGTCCGCGGTCTCGGCCGACGTCACGGGGGCGTCCGGCGAGCGCTTGATCGCAGCCGTTTGAACGGCGGTGGCGACGGGTCCGGTCGCTTCCACGCCCGGCTCGTCGTCGATGTCGATGCGGCGAGGGCCGAAGGCTCCGCTGTCGAAGCGCGAGTCGTCCTTGGAAACGTTGTCGAGGGCGCGCAGGCGGGGGATCAGCCCCTCGGGCAGCGATCCCTGGCGCGAGAGCTGGATGGCATCGGAGTTCTGCGGCGAGAGGACGCTGCGACGCGGGTCGAAGCTCCAGCGCGCGTCATGGTCGATGCCGTTGGCCGTGAACTCGAGCTTGACGGACCAGCCCGAACTCTCTTTCCAGCTCGTCCAGCGCTCGGCGGAGGCGCCTGCTTCGGTCAGCTTCGCGCGCACGGCCGCACCGAAGGTGATGGGGGAGTCGTGCTCGAGGGTGCCGCCCAGCAGAACCGGCACGGCCAGGGCCTGCGCGACGACGTGTTCGCGCTCGGCGAGGACGGGACCCTCGAAACGCTCGACGTCCTCGACACGGGCGTTCAGAAGCGCCGCCACCTCGCGAGCAGACATGCCTGCGCGGATGTGCGCCTGGATCTCTCGGGGGCTCGGGCGCGGGGCACGGTCGTCGTCCTCGCGGTCCCGACGCGCACGGCGCGCCTCGGCGCGCAGCACCTCATCGAGCGCGAGGGCGAAACGTTCGCCCGCCTGCGTCGCCACGACGAGGACGTCATCTTCGGTTCCGATGACTTTGAGCTGTTCCATACGAAACACCCCTCCGATCTGCGGTCAGCGTTCATGCTGTCACGCGCGTCGCCCGCAGACGGGAATATCGCGGGCGCGCCGCGAGTTTCCCGTCAGGCCTGACACGCTCGCCCCTCCCGGAGCATTTGCTTATCGAGGACGGGTCATGCAAACTATGGCCGCCCGATCGGGCACCCGATGGGGCACAGCACCACGAAATCCGGAAGTAGAGACCTGCACGCATGGCAACCGATTACGACGCACCGCGCAAGACCGAGGACGACAGCGAGTCGATCGAGGCCCTCAAGGAGCGCGTGCCCGACAAGGCGTCGGGGTCGATCGACAACGAGGATGCCGACAACCCCTCGGGCTTCGAACTGCCCGGCGCCGACCTTTCCGACATCGAGCTCGATGTCGTCGTGCTTCCCGCTCAGGAAGACGAGTTCACCTGCATGAACTGCTTCCTCGTGAAGCATCGTTCCCAGATCGCGGAAGAGAGCGGCCCCGGCTTCATCTGCCTGGAGTGCGCAGCCTGACCTGAGCACGCTGGATCGCCGCCACCAGGCGATCCGGCGTGCGGGTGGACACCACCCACGACGGGGTCGGGTCGTCTGGATCGGTCACGGGAACCGTGACCACACCATCGATCCCACCCCGGATCACGTGCCACGCCCGGTGGTCGAGACCACTCCCTCGGGCCGTGCGGGCCTCCTCGGCGACGACGCCGGCAGGAACGCCCAGAAGATCGACCGGGATGTGGGCGCGTCCCGCGCGCAACTCTCCGTCGCGGATCTCGATGACGGGCGCGATCGCCAGCAGACCCGACACGATCCCCACCGACACGAGAAGCCCGATGAACAGGGCCAGAGTCGTGTCCAGCGGCGAGAAGACGACCGCCGCCATGGGACCGCACACGGCTGCGGCGACCAGTGCCCACAGCGACGGGCTCAGACGCTCTCGGTACTCGGCTGCGGTGCGGATGCCGCACCCCCTCTTCTGCATTACCCTCGTGGGGTGACCGAAACGGTGGACGTCCTCATTGTCGCATCCGAGCCTCCGGTCTTCGCCCACCCCGGCGACGCCGGAGCCGACCTGACCGCCGCGGAGGCGCTTCGCCTCGAGCCCGGACGCCGCGCTCTCGTCTCGACGGGGGTACGCATCGCGCTTCCCGAGGGGTACGCCGCATTCGTCGTTCCGCGGAGCGGTCTCGCCGCCAAGCACGGCATCACGATCGTGAACTCGCCCGGGACGATCGACGCCGGCTACCGCGGCGAGATCAAGGTCGCCCTCCTCAACACCGACCTCGACCAGCCCTACGACATCGCGGTCGGAGACCGCATCGCCCAGCTCATCGTGATGCCCGTCCCCGCCGTGCGCTTCGTCCCCGTGGACGAGTTGCCCGACAGCGTGCGCGGTCAAGGCGGCTTCGGATCGAGCGGATACCAGACTCTGCAAGGGAGCACCCGATGACCGACGACGAGTCGCAGACCACGCCCGAGAACACCGATACCGAGGCCGTCGATCCCGGCACCGAAGCCGCGCAGGCGACGAAGAGCGCCCCGGCGGACCGCGAGACCGCGGGACCGTTCGACGAGGCCGAAGCCAACCCCGTCCGCCCCTACATCGACCTGGGCGCGATCAAGATCCTCCCGCGCGAGGGTCTGAACCTCCGCCTCGAGGTCGAAGAGCAGACCAAGCGCATCGTGGCCGTCGGCCTCGACTACGCCGATTCGACTCTGCAGGTGCAGCCGTTCGCCGCTCCGCGTTCGAGCGGTCTGTGGGAAGAGACGCGCGACCAGATCCGCCAGCAGGTCAAGCAGCAGGGCGGCCGTGTCGAGGAGCGCGAGGGACCGCTCGGCCCCGAACTGCTCGCCGAGGTTCCCGTCGCCGGTGCGGACGGTGCGAGCAAACGCCTCGCTCGTTTCGTCGGTGTCGACGGGCCCCGCTGGTTCCTCCGCGGCGTCGTCGGGGGAGCGGCGACGAACGACGTCGAGGCCGCCGCGGCCGTCGAGGATCTTTTCCGCTCGATCGTCGTGGTGCGCGGGTCGTCCCCGATGCCTCCGCGTGATCTCATCCCCCTCCGGATGCCGTCGAGCCCCGGAACGGCATGAGCGACGACCCCACCCGCGCGGCGCGAGAAGACGACCGCGTCCCCCTCGATCCGCCGTCCGCGGCGGAGAGCGTGAGCGCGGCTCTCGGAAACGCCGCACGCCGCGCGGGCCTCGACCCGGCGAAGCACACCTCGACCGGCGCGGCCGTGTGGTCGGCGATGGGCGGGGTGCGCGGCATCCTGGAATCCGTTCTTCCTTCTCTCGCGTTCGTGGTGCTGTTCACGGTCACGATCGACCCCGAGACACGCCAGGGGAACCTGTGGGTGAGTCTCGGCGTCTCGGTCGGGCTCGCTGTCGTCTTCACGCTCGCGCGTCTGATCGCGAAGTCGCCCCCCAGCGCGGCGATCGGCGGACTTCTCGCGACCGCCGGCGCAGCCGTGCTCTCGCTCGTGACGGGACGCGGGCAGGACAACTTCGTGCTCGGGTTCTTCACCAACGGGGCGTACGGAACGGCTTTTCTCGTGTCGGCGCTCATCGGCTGGCCACTGATCGGTCTGGCGGCGGGATATCTGCTGGGCGAGGGCACCCGCTGGCGCGGCGACCGTCGCAAGCGCCGCGCCTACACCTGGCTCTCGATCGCGTGGGCGGCCCTGTTCGCCGCCCGCCTCGCGGTGCAGCTGCCGCTGTACTTCGCGGGAGATGTGACGGCGTTGGGGACGCTCAAGATCGTCATGGGCCTACCGCTGTTCGCCCCGATGCTGGCGGTGACGTGGCTCGTCGTCCGCGCTCTCCACCCTCGTCGCGAGTCCTGATATTATCTTGACATCAAGATAAATCCGTCGCCTCGAGCGGTTAGGTCCACCTTCCTGGAATCGGCCTCTCCCCGCGGGGAAGATGGAGAAATGCGGGCTGACGCCTGCGCATTCGCCGACGAAGGAGACGATCGTGTCCACGGTTGACAGCTTCGGTGCCAAGAGCACCCTGACGGTCGGCAGCACCGACTACGAGATCTTCCGCATCGACACGGTCGCCGGTCACGAGAAGCTCCCGTTCAGCCTCAAGGTGCTGCTCGAGAACCTTCTGCGCACCGAGGACGGCGCCAACGTCACCAAGGAGCAGATCGAGGCGCTCGGCTCGTGGGTCCCCACGGCCGACCCCGACACCGAGATCCAGTTCACTCCGGCCCGCGTGGTCATGCAGGACTTCACCGGTGTGCCGTGCATCGTCGACCTCGCCACCATGCGCGAGGCCGTCACCGCCCTCGGCGGGGACCCCAACAAGATCAACCCGCTCTCGCCCGCCGAGATGGTCATCGACCACTCGGTCATCGCCGACCTGTTCGGCAGCGAGAACGCTCTCGAGCGCAACGTCGAGATCGAGTACGAGCGCAACGGCGAGCGGTACCAGTTCCTCCGCTGGGGCCAGACGGCCTTCGACGATTTCAAGGTCGTCCCCCCGGGAACCGGCATCGTGCACCAGGTCAACATCGAGCACCTGGCGAAGGTCATCTACGACCGCTCGGTCGACGGTGTGCTCCGTGCGTACCCCGACACCTGCGTCGGCACCGACTCGCACACCACGATGGTCAACGGCCTCGGCGTGCTCGGTTGGGGCGTCGGCGGCATCGAGGCCGAGGCGGCCATGCTCGGCCAGCCCGTGTCGATGCTCATCCCGCGCGTCGTCGGCTTCAAGCTCTCGGGCGAGATCCCCGCGGGCGTGACCGCGACCGACGTCGTTCTGACGATCACCGACATGCTGCGCAAGCACGGCGTCGTCGGCAAGTTCGTCGAGTTCTACGGCGAGGGTGTCGCCTCGGTTCCGCTCGCCAACCGCGCCACCATCGGCAACATGAGCCCCGAGTTCGGCTCGACCGCCGCGATGTTCCCCATCGACGACGTCACGCTCGAGTACCTGCGCCTGACCGGTCGCGACGAGCAGACGGTCGCCCTCGTCGAGGCGTACGCCAAGGAGCAGAAGCTCTGGCACGACGCCGACCGTGAGTTGGTCTTCAGCGAGTACATGGAGCTCGACCTCTCGACGGTCGTCCCCTCCATCGCCGGCCCGAAGCGTCCGCAGGACCGCATCCTGCTGTCCGAGGCGAAGTCGCAGTTCGAAAAGGACATCCTCAACTACGCCGGCGGCGCGACCTCGGACTCCGTCGTCGACCTCGAGGTCGACGGCACGTTCCCGGCGTCCGACCCCGGTTCGGTCCCCGGGGAAGAGCACGAGCACGTCACCGAGACCGAGGTGCTCGTCTCGTCGGGCCACCCCGCGAACGCCTCCAACCCGGTGCGCGTCACCACGCCGGAGGGCCAGTCGTACCTGCTCGACAATGGCGCGGTCACTCTGGCAGCCATCACATCGTGCACGAACACCTCGAACCCCTCGGTCATGATCGCGGCCGGCCTTCTCGCCAAGAACGCCGTCGACAAGGGCCTCAAGCGCAAGCCCTGGGTCAAGACCACGCTCGGCCCGGGCTCGAAAGTCGTCACCGACTACTACGAGAAGTCCGGCCTCGACAAGGCGCTCGAGGGTCTCGACTTCTACACGGTCGGCTACGGCTGCACGATCTGCATCGGCAACTCGGGCCCTCTGATCGAAGAGGTCTCCGAGGCGATCAACGAGAACGACCTCGCCGTCACGGCCGTCCTCTCGGGAAACCGCAACTTCGAGGGACGCATCAGCCCCGACGTGAAGATGAACTACCTGGCCTCGCCGCCGCTGGTGGTCGCCTACGCCCTCGCCGGTTCGATGAACTTCGACTTCGAGACCGACGCGCTCGGCAAGGACCAGAACGGCGAAGACGTCTTCCTCAAGGACATCTGGCCCGCCCCCGACCAGGTGCAGACGATCATCGACGCGTCGATCTCGCGCGAGCAGTTCATCCAGCAGTACGCCACCGTGTTCGAGGGCGACGAGCGATGGAAGAACCTCCCCACCCCGACCGGTCCGGTCTTCGAATGGGATGCCGACTCCACCTACGTGCGCAAGGCTCCCTATTTCGACGGCATGACCATGCAGCCCGACGCGGTGCGCGACATCACCGGCGCTCGCGTGATGGCGACGCTCGGCGACTCGGTCACCACCGACCACATCAGCCCGGCCGGCAACATCAAGGCGGGCACCCCTGCCGCGCAGTACCTGATGGAGCACGGAGTCGCCCAGAAGGACTTCAACTCCTACGGATCGCGCCGTGGTAACCACGAAGTCATGATCCGCGGCACCTTCGCCAACATCCGCCTGAAGAACGAACTCACCGCGGCCGTCAACGGCGGCACGGTCGTCGAGGGCGGCTACACGCGTGACTTCACCCAGGAGGGTGGCCCGCAGTCCTACATCTTCGACGCGAGCCAGAACTACCAGGATCAGGGCACCCCGCTGGTGATCTTCGGCGGCAAGGAGTACGGCTCCGGCTCCTCGCGCGACTGGGCGGCCAAGGGCACGAACCTGCTGGGCGTCAAGGCCGTCATCACCGAGAGCTTCGAGCGCATCCACCGTTCGAACCTCATCGGTATGGGCGTCGTTCCGCTGCAGTTCCCGGCCGGCGAGAGCTGGAAGTCGCTGGGCCTCGACGGCACCGAGATCGTCTCGATCGAGGGCCTCGAGCAGCTCAACGAGGGCGTCACGCCCAAGACGGTGAAGGTCACCGCCGAGCCGAGCGAGTTCTCGCCCGAGGGCAAGCAGACCGTGTCGTTCGACGCCGTGGTCCGCATCGACACCCCCGGTGAGGCCGACTACTACCGCAACGGCGGAATCCTGCAGTACGTGCTGCGTTCGCTGGTCTGACCCACGACGGAAGTGCCCCGGAAGCCCCGTGCTTCCGGGGCACTTCGCTTTCGACCTAGACCACGCTGGCGCGATCTGCGCAAGCCGTTGCCGGGCCGGTACACCCTCCGGAGACTAGAATTGACCCGTACGCGCGGACCCCGCGCGCATCGCACGAGAGGAGTCTGATGGCTCTCCTACCCGGCATTCACGGTCCCCGTGACCTCGATGGGCTGACCCCCGACCAACTGCGGCAGCTGGCCGCGGAAGTCCGCTCATTCCTCATCGAGAAGGTCTCCCGCACGGGCGGGCACCTCGGCCCGAACCTCGGCGTCGTCGAGCTGACGATCGCTCTCCACAAGGTCTTCGACTCCCCGTCCGACCCGATCATCTTCGATACCGGACACCAGTCGTACGTGCACAAGATGCTCACCGGCCGTCAGGACTTCACGGCCCTGCGTTCCCGCGGAGGCCTGGCGGGCTACCCGCAGCGTGCCGAGAGCGAGCACGATGTCGTCGAGTCGTCGCACGCCTCGAGCTCCCTCAGCTGGGCCGACGGCGTCTCGCGGGCTTTCAGCCGCACCGGTCGCCGCGACCGCCACGTCATCGCCGTGGTCGGCGACGGCGCACTCACCGGCGGGATGACCTGGGAAGCACTCAACAACATCAGCGACGACAACGAGCGCAATCTCGTCATCGTCGTGAACGACAACGGGCGATCGTATGCGCCGACCATCGGCGGGATGGCGCGTTACCTCAATCGCGTGCGGACCAACGACGCGTACCGCACGCTGCACCGCGGCTCCGACACGCTCTTCCGTCGCCTGGGTCCGGCCGCGCGGGCCGTCTACCGCGGCGTGCGCGGCGGCACCCACGGCTTCCTGTCGCGCTTCACGAACAACGAGGCGCTCTACAGCAACCTCGACATCAAGTACCTGGGTCCCATCGACGGGCATGACTTCGAATCGCTCATCGAGACGCTCGAGCTCGCCAAGTCGTACGGTGCCCCCGTGATCGTGCACGCCATCACCGACAAGGGCAGCGGCTACGCCCCCGCGATGAGCGACGAGGCCGATCAGTTCCACGCCGTGGGCAAGATCGACCCCGTCACGGGCGAGGCCATCGGCGCGGGCGGTGGTCTGCAGTGGACCGACGTCTTCGCCGAGGAGCTGACGAAGGTCGGTGGAGAGCGCGACGACATCATCGCCATGACCGCGGCGATGCTGCGCCCCACCGGTCTCCAGCAGTTCGCCGAGCGCTTCCCCGAGCGCGTGTACGACGTGGGCATCGCCGAGCAGCACGCCGTGGCATCCGCCGCCGGTCTCGCCTTCGGCGGGCTGCATCCTGTCGTCGCGATCTACGCGACGTTCATGAATCGCGCGTTCGACCAGGTCATGATGGACGTCGCCCTGCACAAGGCCGGCGTGACCTTCGTGCTCGACCGCGCCGGAGTCACCGGTCCCGATGGCCCGAGTCATCACGGCATCTGGGATCTGGCGATGCTGCAGCTCGTTCCCGGCATCCGGATCGCCGCTCCGCGCGACGCCGCACGTTTGCGCGAGGAGTTCCGCGAGGCCACGGCCGTCGAGGACGCCCCCACGGTCGTTCGATACCCCAAGGGCAAGGTGAACGCCGACGTCGAGGCCGTCGAGCGCCTGCACGACGGTGTCGACGTCCTGAGCCGCGGAGCGAGCGAGGATGTGCTGCTGGTCGGTATCGGCCCGATGGTGCACCTGGCCCTCGAGGTCGCCGAGCGTCTCGAGGCGCAGGGTATCGGCGCAACGGTGATCGACCCGCGCTGGGCGATCCCCGTGCAGCCGTCGGTGATCGAGCTCGCACGCGAGCACCGCCTGGTGATCACCATCGAAGACGGCATCCGCGTGGGCGGCGTCGGCACGCGCGTGCGTCAGGTGCTGCGCGAGGCCGGAGTCGACACGGCCGTCGATGAGCTCGGCATCCCCGACGAGTTCATCGACCATGCCACCCGTGAGCAGATCCTCGAAGACGCCGGCCTCACCGCGTCGAAGATCGCTCACGACGTCGTTGCGCAGGTGCTCGGGACCCGCGTTCCCATGGCGCGCCAGACTCCGACCGGCTCGATCCCCACGATCGAGGAGTGGGAGAAGTCGCGCCGCTGACGCGGCGGCACGGTCGAGAACGGGGGGGGGATGAGGGGATTCCGGCCCGTTCGTCGTGTGCGCCCCGTCACGAGGACAGGGGATGCCGCAGGAACAGGCTGAACCGGGCGCGAGAAACCTGTTCTCGACGCTTGCCCTGTGTTCCCGTGGCAACCCCGGCCTGCCGCGACGCACCGGTCGTCGCGTCGCCAGAACAGGGGATGGACCCGGAACAGGCCGGAACGAACGACACTCACCTGTTCTCGTCGCCCGTCCTGTTCTCGTGACCCGGTGTCTCCGCCCACGACGGCGGCGCCGCCCCCGAAGGGACGGCGCCGCTGTCGTCACGCGAGGGCTCAGCCTCCGATGCCCCGGATGGGCGGGTGATGGAACGTGTCACCGAACGCCCGCTGGGATGCCCCCTCACGGTCGAGGTAGGGCGAGGCGCCACCGTCGATGAACGGCCACCCGGCGCCGAGGATGAGGCACAGGTCGATGTCCTGCACCTCGGGCACGACGCCCTCGTCGAGCATGATGTGGATCTCCTGCGCGAGACCGTTCTGCACGCGCGCGAGGATCGTCTCGGGCGCCACCGGCGTCTTTCCCGTGACGAGCACCTTCTGAGCCGCCTTGGTCCACCCCGTCACACGACCGCCCTTGTCCTTCTCGACGACCTCGGGGAGGGCGGCGAGCTCGTGGAAGTTCTCCGACGAGAAGAATCGGTCGGGGAAGGCGTGCGCCATCGTGTCTTGCACGTGCGCGGCGACCTTCCATCCCACCAGGTCGATGAGCTGGAACGGTCCCATCGGAAGACCGAGCGGCGCGAACGCCTTCTCCACCACCGCGATCGGTGTCCCCTCGTACACCGCTCGCGCCGCCTCACCCATGACCTTGGCCAGCAGACGGTTCACGACGAACCCGGGGGCGTCGGCGGTGAGCACGGCGTTCTTGCCGAGACCCTTGGCCACCACGAAGGCCGTCGACAGCGCCGCGTCGGAGGTGGCATCCGTCTTCACGACCTCGATGAGCGGCATGACAGCGACGGGGTTGAAGAAGTGGAAGCCCACCAGACGCTCGGGGTTCTGCAGCACCGAACCGATCTCGGCGACCGAGAGCGACGAGGTGTTGGTGGCAAGGATCGCGTCGGCGGCGACGATCTTCTCGATGGCGGAGAAGACCTCTTGCTTGACGCCCACCTCTTCGAACACGGCCTCGATCACGAAGTCGCAGTCCGCGAACTCCGACCGGTCGGTGGTGCCGTGCACGAGGGCGCGCAACTGATTGGCGGTGTCGCCGTCCAGACGACCCTTCGCCTCCAGCTTGCCGATCTCTTCACGAATGGATGCCACGCCCTTGTCGACCCGACCCTGATCGAGGTCGGTGATGATCACGGGCACGCGCAGCTTGCGCACGAACAGCAGCGCGAACTGCGAGGCCATGAGACCGGCACCGATGACGCCGACCTTCGTGACTCTCTTCGCGAGGGCCTTGTCGGGGGCTCCGACCGGACGCTTCGCGCGCTTCTGCACGAGGTCGAAGGCGTACATGGACGCCGCGAACTGGTCGCCGGTGATGAGATCGGCGAGAGCCTCGTCCTCGCGGGCGAACCCCTCGGCCTTCGTGCCGCTCTTCGCCTTGTCGAGCAGGTCGAGAGCGACGTAGGGGGAGCGGGGCACGGTGCCGATCTTCGACTCGAGCATGCCGCGGGCCATCTTGATCGCGATGGGCCACTTGGTCAGACGCTCGAGCTTGCCGGGCTCGTTCTTGCGCTCGACGCGGACCCGACCGGTGAGCACATCGTCCGCCCAGCGGAGCGAGTCCTCAAGGTACGAGGCCGCCGGGAAGATGGCATCCATGATCCCGAGGTCGAAGGCCTGCTTCGGCTTGAGCATGCGGTTCTGTTTGAGGGGGTTCGAGATGACCACCTCAAGCGCGTTCTCGATGCCGATGAGGTTCGGCAGCAGGTAGGCGCCGCCCCAGCCCGGAATGATGCCGAGGAACACCTCGGGGAGCGCCACGGCTGCGGCGGAGGCGTCGACGGTGCGGTAGGTCGAGTTCAGCGCGATCTCGAGACCGCCGCCGAGCGCGAGGCCGTTCACGAACGCGAACGTGGGCACACCCAGGTCGGACAACGAGCCGATCACCTGGTGTCCGCGCTGCGCGATGAGGCGCGCGACCTCTTTCGAGGGGAGCTTCGCCACGTCGGACAGGTCGGCGCCCGCAGCGAGGATGTACTGCTTGCCGGTGATCGCGACGGCGTGGATCTCGCCCTTCGCGGCGCGCTCCTTCAGCGTCGCGAGCGTGCGCCCGAGCTCGGCGAGCGTCGCGGGCCCGAGGGTGTTCGGCCGCGTGTGGTCGCGCCCGTTGTCGAGCGTGATCAGCGCGAGCACGTTGCCCGAGGGCAGGCGCACGTCACGAACGGGGGAGTGGGTCACCACCTCGTCGGCGGTGAGGGCGTCGAGGGGCGTGAAGTCGATCGAGGTGTAATCGGTCACTTGCGCTTCTTCTTTCCGTCGAAGAACGGGTTCTCCCAGATGACCGAGCCACCCTGCCCGAGGCCCACGCACATGGCGGTGAGGCCATAGCGCACGTCGGGACGCTCGGCGAACTGCGCGGCCAGCTGGATCATGAGACGCACTCCGGATGCCGCGAGCGGGTGGCCCAGGGCGATGGCGCCGCCCCACGGGTTCACGCGCGGATCGTCGTCGGCGATGCCGAAGTGGTCGAGGAGCGAGATCACCTGGATGGCGAACGCCTCGTTCAGCTCGAACAGGCCGATGTCGTCGATCGTGAGTCCGGCCTTCTTGAGGGCCTTCTCGGTCGAGGGGATCGGGCCGATGCCCATGATCTCGGGCTCGACGCCGGCAAAGGCGAACGACACCATGCGCATCTTCGGCGCAAGGCCGAACTCCTTCACGGCATCGCTTCCCGCAAGCAGGCTGATCGTTGCACCGTCGGTCAGGGGCGACGACGTGCCGGCGGTGACGCGACCGTGCGGACGGAACGGTGTCTTCAGCGTCGCGAGGCCCTCTAGCGTGGTCTCGGGGCGGCGCCCCTCGTCCTCGGTCGCCAGCCCCCAGGCACCGTCGGCGTCCTTGATCGCGACCGACACGAGGTCGGGCTGGATCTTGCCGGCGTCGTAGGCCGCCTGCACCTTGTGCTGGCTCGCCACGCCGAAGCGGTCGGCCCGTTCCTTCGTGAGGTGCGGGAACCGGTCGTGGATGCGCTCGGCCGTCACGCCCATGTTCAACGCGCCCGGGTCGACGAGCTTCTCGGCGACGAAGCGCGGGTTGGGGTCGACGTTGCCGCCGATGGGGTGACGACCCATGTGCTCGACACCGCCGGCGAGGGCGAGGTCGTACATTCCGACGCCGATCGAGGCGCCCATGGTGGTGACGCTCGTCATGGCGCCCGCGCACATGCGCTCGACCGCGAGGCCGGGCACGGTCATCGGCAGACCCGCAAGGATCGCCGCGGTGCGTCCGAGGGTCAGCCCCTGGTCACCGGTCTGCGAGGTCGCGGCGATCGCCACGTCGTCGATCCGATCCTTCGGCACGTCGCCGTTGCGCTCCATCAACCCGATGATCGCCTTGACCACCAGGTCATCAGCGCGGGTGTTCCAGTACATGCCCTTCTCGCCGGCGCGCCCGAAGGGGGTGCGCATTCCGTCGACGAAGAAGACGTCCGTCATCTCGGCCACTCTGCCTCCAAAGTTTGGGATGACCCCAGCCTAGGAAGACCGATTCGGTGGGAAGAATCGGTTGTCCGAACCTACGAATCCGTGGCAGACACGTCCTCGTCGGCATTGAGGGAAGCTACAAAGCTATCGGCGATCACCTGTGAGGTCTGGTCAATCTGCCACGGCCGCGCTCCGAGCTCGGCGAGAGCCGTCCCGACCGAATCAGCCGTGACCTCGGACGGCGGAGCCCAGGCCAGCCGACGGAGGGTCTCGGGCGTGAGCAGGTTCTCGGTCGGCATCCGCAGCTCTTCCGCTCGCGCCTCGACGGCCGGACGGGCCTTCTTCAGACGACGATCGGCCTCGGGATTGCGGTCCGCCCACGCGCGCGGCGGAGGGAGGGTGTCGCTGGGAACACGGTCGGCGGGCAGGTCCGTCGACTCCCGACCGGCGACGATCGCGTTCCACCAGCGGTCCAGCTGAGTACGGCTGGCGCGACCGTTGAACTCTTTGACGCCCGCGAGCGCCTGCTTGGTCGCCGGATCCGCGATCACGGCCGCGACGAGGGCGCGATCGGGAACGAGTCGACCCGGGGCCACGTCCTGCTCGCGGGCGTAGTCCTCGCGCGCCTGCCACAGCGACCGTGCCACGGCGAGCGACCGGCGGCCGCGCACGCTGTGCAGGCCACTGAGTCGACGCCACGGGTCGTCGCGCGGCGGCTTGGGCTCGCGGTCGAGCACCGCTTGGAACTCCTGACGCGCGATCTCCGTCTTGCCCTGCTCGGCCAGCTCGGCATCGAGCACGTCGCGGACGTCGATGAGGTGTTCGACGTCGAGGGCGGCGTATTCGAGCCAGGATGCCGGCAGCGGGCGCGTCGACCAGTCCGCGGCCGAGTGGGCCTTGGCCAGAGTGATGCCCAGAGTCTGTTCGACGACCGCGCCGAGGCCGACGCGTTCGTGACCCAGCAGACGCGAGCCCAGCTCGGTGTCGAAGATGCGCGGAGGCTCGAGTCCCCGCTCGCGCAGCGACGGAAGGTCCTGGCTGGCAGCGTGGAACACCCACTCGACCTGGCCGATGGCGTTCTGAAGGGGCGAGAAGTCCTCGATCGTCGAAGGATCGAAGAGGAAGACCCCGGCTTCTCGGCGGAAGACCTGGATGAGATAGGCGCGCTGCGAATAGCGGAAGCCCGAAGCGCGCTCGACGTCGACCGCGGCGGGACCGCTCCCCGCGGCCAGGGTCTCGCAGGCGGCGAGGAAGCCTTCGGCGTCCTCGATGACGATGTACTCAACCACGCGTGGGCCTCCGGGCTCCAAGAACAGCGACGCCCTCCGACCCCGGGGGGAGGCCGGCGAGCATGCACACGAGCTCCGCCCACGCCTCGAGGTGCGGGCGGAAGGGACCGCGCGGCGACCACGACGCGCGAAGTTCGATCTGCGACCCCTCGCCCTGTGAGGCCAGCGCCCCGAAGCCGGTCGAGAGGGTCTTGGTGGCGGTGCCCGATTCGGAGTGGCGCTGGGCGCCGCGCGAGTCCAGAGCGTCGATCAGCCACGACCACGCGACTTCGGCCAGCAGCGGGTCGACGCCGATCTCCGGCTCGAGGGGGGCCTGCGCGAAGCAGACGATGCGCCAGGCACCTCCCCAGGGCTCCGGCTCCTCGGGGTCGTGCAGCAGGATGAACCGCCCCGTGCCGAAGGGTGAATCGGTGGCGTGCTCCTCGGGCCGCACGTCTCCCGCCAGCGCCAGGGAAAAGGGGGCCAGGCCGGACGGCGACGGAATCTGACGAACGATCAGGTCGTCGCGGAATGCCGTGTCGCGCAGCTCTTCCACGGCTCGCGCGAAGGGGCTGTCGGCCTCCGCCGGGCGCTGGTCACTCACGGCCACAGACTAGAGTGAGGCCTCGATGAACGCTCCCAGGCGCGCCGCGGATTCTCGCGCATCGCAGCGCACGACCACCGGTTTGCAGGTCACCCTCTCCGCCCTCGGTGTGGCCCTCGCCGCCTCCGCCACGGCCCTGGGAGCCGTCTCGTTCCGCATGGCGCGAACGGTCGTCCGGCCGGCCGGACGCCGCCCCGACACGCGCATCGTCCGTCTCGACGCGGCCGCACAGACCATCTCCCTCGAGCGCACGCCGAACACGACGCTGCCCGGGCGTTACGGCCTTTTCACCGTCGGATCAGTGGAGTATCTGCGACTGGGCTCGATCGTCGGCGAAGACGGGACGACCGTCACCCGCAAGCTCCTCACACATGTTCCCGCTGACGGCGATCTCGCCCCCGAGGCGGCCTTCAGCGGGTGGTACTTCGACAAACCCGACGACCTGTTGCTCCCGTTCCGCTCTCTCGACATCGACACCGGTGTGGGCGCCTGCCCGGCGTGGGAGTTCCCCGCCGAGCGCGACTCCGATGTCTGGGTGGTGCAGGTGCACGGTCGCGGAACGACGAGGTCGGAGACCCTTCGCGCCGTTCCGGTGTTCCACGCGCTCGGCATCTCGAGCCTGGTGGTGTCGTATCGCAACGACGGCGATGCTCCCCGCAGCCCCTCGGGGACGTACGCCCTCGGCGCGACGGAGTGGCGCGACGTCGACGCGGCGATCGGCTACGCCCGCCGACGGGGAGCGCGTCACGTGCTGCTGATGGGCTGGTCGATGGGCGGAGCGCTGTCGCTTCAGGCCGCCCTGGAATCACCCCACACCGACGTCATCGCCGGGCTCGTGCTCGATTCCCCGGTGGCGGACTGGCGCACGGTGCTCACCTTCCAGGGACGGGCCATGCGCCTGCCGCGCCCCGTGATCGCGCTGGCGGAGCGCACGCTCGCCTCCACCTGGGGAGCCACCGCGCTGCGCAGCGGAGAACCCATCCCTCTCGATCGCCTCGACGCCGTGTCACGGGCCGCCGAGCTCCGGCATCCGGTGCTCATCCTGCACAGCGACGACGACGGCTTCGTCCCCTCCGACGCCTCGCACGCGCTCGCGAGAGCGCGTCCCGACCTCGTCACGATGGAGACCTTCACGGTCGCCCGCCACACCAAGCTGTGGAACTACGACGAGATGCGGTGGACCACGGCGATCCGGGACTGGGTGCGCCGACAGGGCCTCTCCCGGGAGTGATTCCGGATGCCGGCATCCCGGCGAGACGGCAGGATCAGGCGTCGCGCTTCGCGCGCACCTGGCGCTTGGCGCGCATGAGCATGCCGGTCATGCCCGCGATGCGCAACGGGCTCACGGCGCGCGTCAGGCCGATGCTCTGCGGGAAGTCGTCGGGTACCGCGAGCACCTCATCGGCGGTGAGACCGGTGAGACCCTGCGACAGAATGCTCGCGAAGCCGCGCGTGGTCGGCGCTTCGGCGGGGGCCGTGGCGTGCATGGCAACCCGGTCGGCCTCGTCGACCGTGACGATGATGTACACCGGCGACTGGCACTCGACGACACGCTCGCGCATCTCGGGGTGATCGGCGTACTGCGTCGGGACCTCGGGCAGCTCCTGCGAGTACTCCAACAGCAGCTGCAGGCGATCGGGCTCGTCGAGCTCGAGGAACTCGTCGCGGATCTCGGCGAGGCGGGCGGGGAGGGCGTTGTCGGACATCACCGTCATCCTCCCACGCTCGCGTCGACCGGGCTCAGTGCGAGGGGACCTCGCCGGGCTCCGAACCCGCGACGATGGGCACGCGCACCGCGCTGCCCCACTCGGTCCACGAGCCGTCGTAGTTGCGCACGTCGTCGAAGCCGAGAAGGTGCTTGAGCACGAACCACGTGTGGCTCGAGCGCTCACCGATACGGCAGTACGCCACGATCTTGTCACCGTCGGCCAGGCCCGCGCCGTCGCGGTAGATCGCGTCGAGCTCCTCCCGCGTCTTGAAACCACCGTCGTCGGCGACGGCCTTGCCCCACGGCACGCTCTGAGCGCTCGGGATGTGACCGGCTCGGAGAGCGCCCTCTTCGGGGTACGCGGGAGCGGTGGTGCGCTCACCCGAGTACTCCTCGGGGGACCGGACGTCGATCAGCGGGTTGCCGAGGTGCGCGAGCACATCGTCTTTGTAGGCGCGAAGCGCGGAATCGTCGCGCTCGACGACGGGATAGTCGGTGGGCTCGACGACCGTCTTATCGGTGGTGATCGGACGCCCCTCGGAGATCCACTTGTCGCGGCCTCCGTCGAGCAGACGTACGTCCTCATGCCCGAACAGCGAGAACACCCACAGGGCGTACGCGGCCCACCAATTGTTCTTATCGCCGTAGATGACCACCGTGTCGTCTCGCGAGATGCCCTTGCGGCTCAGCAGTTCGGCGAAGCCCGCGCCGTCGACGTAGTCGCGCACGACGGGGTCGTTGAGCTCGGTGTGCCAGTCGACCTTCACCGAGCCGGGGATGTGGCCCGTCTCGTAGAGCAAGACGTCTTCGTCGGACTCCACGATCACGAGGCCCTCCCGACCGAGACGCTCTTCCAGCCACTCACCCGTCACGAGCCGGCCGGGCTCGGAGTAGTCGGCGAACTTGGGGGAGGTGGTGTCGAACTCGACGGTCACGGGTACTCCTCGGTCAAGGCGATGGATGGCGCGGCATAGGGTGGACACCGCACCATCGACCCTAGATCCGCGGCATGGAGCACGCACCCTCCCCGTAAGACTTGGACACAGGACGGCCATGACCTCGACCCCCGCCACGACCGGCCTCATCCACCTCACCGAGCGTGAGCCCGCCGTCTCGGGCGCCGACATGGTCAGCGCCCTCGTTCCGCCGCCGCAGTTCGACGGGGCGACCTTCGAGTCGTACCGCGCCGATGCCGCCTACCCCTCGCAGCAGGAAGCAAAAGAGCTGCTCCAGGCCTTCGCCGGCGCGCAGGCGGCTCCGGCCAAGAAGGGCGGCTTCTTCCGCCGTGCCGAGAAGGTGGCACCGGCGAAACCGGGGGTCTACCTCGACGGCGGCTTCGGCGTCGGCAAGACCCACCTGCTGGCCGCGATCTACCACGCCATGCCGGCTCGCCGGAAATACTTCGGCTCGTTCATCGAGTACACCGCGCTGGTCGGTGTGCTCGGCTACGCCAAGGCCGTCGAGTTGTTCCGCGGCTCCGACCTGCTCTGCATCGACGAGTTCGAGCTCGACGACCCGGGCGACACGATGGTCATGACGCGCCTGCTCGGCGAGCTGGTGGCATCCGGAACCCGGCTCGCCGCCACCTCGAACACCCCGCCGAACGCGCTGGGCGAGGGGCGCTTCGCGGCCCAGGACTTCCTGCGCGAGATCCAGTCGATGGCCGACAGTTTCCGCACGATCCGCATCGACGGCACCGATTTCCGTCAGCGCGCGATCGACGGAGAAGCGAAGGTCCTGTCGGACGAGGGGTATCAAGAGGCGATGGATGCCGCGGCCTCCGGGTCGGTGGCGTCCGACGACGCCTTCCTCGACCTCGTCGGCCACCTCGCGCGCGTGCACCCCTCGCGCTTCATCCGCCTCATCGACGGGGTCGACGTGATCGGCCTGCGCGAGGTAGAGGTGCTGCACGACCAGTCGGCGGCTCTGCGCCTGGTTGCTTTCGTCGATCGCGCATACGACGCGCAGATCCCGATCCGCGCCACGGGCGTCCCGCTCAACACCGTGTTCAGCGACGAGATGCTGGGCGGCGGGTACCGCAAGAAATACCTGCGCGCAGTCTCGCGCCTCGTCGCACTCACGCACTCCTGAGGCGAGTTCATCGCCGGTTCGCGGGCGCAGGAAACGCGATGTTTACCGGAGCGGCCCGGCTGTAACATCCACGAAACACGGGGCGAACGGTCGTGGAACCGGGGCTGTGGACACTGAGGGGACCCGACGCTTTACCTGCGTCCCTGCAGAGAGGTTCCCTCCGAGATGGATCAAGGCAACACCGCATTCATCCTGATAGCAGCCGCCCTCGTGCTGCTGATGACGCCAGGACTCGCGTTCTTCTACGGCGGTCTCGTCAAGGCCAAGAGCGTCATCAGCATGATGATGATGAGCTTCGGCGCGATGGGGCTCATGGGCGTCCTGTGGGTGCTCTACGGCTACGCGATCGCGTTCCCCGCGACCGACGCCGGCGTCACCAACGCCCCGTGGCACATCGACGGCGCTGACTTCGGCCTCGCCAACGTGCTCACCACCCCCGAGGGCGCCGCGTACCCGCCGCTCGCCTTCGTCGCCTTCCAGGCCACCTTCGCCATCATCACCGTCGCCCTCGTCTCGGGTGCGATCGCCGACCGCGCCAAGTTCGGCGCGTGGATGATCTTCGCCGGCATCTGGGCCACGGTCGTCTACTTCCCTGTCGCCAGCTGGGTCTTCAACTTCGGCCTGGCCGAAGACGGCTCCTTCAGCTACGGCGGCTGGATCACCCACGGTCTGCAGGACGTCTTCGGCGTCGGCGCGATCGACTTCGCCGGCGGTACCGCCGTGCACATCAACGCCGGTGCCGCAGCCCTCGCGCTGGCTCTGGTCCTCGGTAAGCGCGTCGGCTTCCAGAAGGGCGCCCACGTCCCTCACAACCCGCCGTTCGTCCTCCTCGGTGCGGGCCTGCTGTGGTTCGGCTGGTTCGGCTTCAACGCCGGTTCCGAGCTCGCCGCCGACAACACCGCCGCCCTGGCCTTCGTGAACACGATCGCCGCTCCCGCCGCAGCCCTCCTGTCGTGGCTGATCGTCGAGAAGATCAAGGACGGCAAGCCCACCTCGGTCGGCGCCGCCTCCGGTGCCGTCGCGGGTCTCGTCGCGATCACCCCGGCCTGCGCCGCTCTGACGCCGATCTGGGCCATCGTGCTGGGCCTGCTCGCGGGCGCGGTCTGCGCCCTCGCCATCGAGCTCAAGTTCAAGCTCGGCTTCGACGACTCGCTCGACGTGGTCGGCATCCACCTCGTCGGTGGTCTGCTCGGAACGCTGTACCTGGGCATCTTCGCCAACACGAGCGGCCTCATCTACAGCGGCTCGTTCAACCAGCTGATCGTCCAGGCGATCGCCGCCCTCGCCGTCCTGGTCTACTCCTTCGTGCTCGCCTTCATCATCGGCTTCGCGATCGAGAAGACCATCGGCTTCCGCGTGAAGAACGAAGACGAGATCGCCGGTATCGACACCGTCGTGCACGGCGAAGAGGGCTACGTGCTCTCCGACGTTCGCGGCTGACACCCGCTTCACCCCGAACGGGGCGTCACCGATTCGTCGGTGGCGCCCCGTTCGTCGTGCCTAGGGTGGGGGAATGGGAACCGCCTCTCGTCTGCTTTCCGCCGTACTGGGCATGTTTCGGTCGACGCCGACGGCTCCGCCCGCTCGTCATTCCGCTCCCGCCGCGCCGACCGCGCGTCCGTCCGGTCCTCGCGGGAGCGAGACCGTCGAGATCGATCCGCCGCGGCACCTCACCCTGTCGTACGCGCCGAAACGCGACAACGCCCCCGACGGGGGCGAGATCGTCTGGACGTGGGTTCCGTATGAGGAGCGTGACGGGCGGGGCAAGGACCGGCCGGTCCTCATCCTCGGTCGAGCGGATGCCACCCGCTCCTACGCCGTGAGACTCACCAGTAAGCCGCACGACGGCGACCGCCAGTACGTGTCGCTGGGGACGGGGGAGTGGGACCCTCAGCGTCGGCCCTCGTGGATCGACGTCGAACAGCTCTATCTCGTCCACGACGCGGGGATGCGCCGGGAGGCAGCGGCCTTGGACCGCGCGCGGTTCGACGTGATCGCCGCCGCTCTCGCCGCGCGCTACGGCTGGTCGCGCGGCTGACGCTCTGCGCTCATTGCCGCACCGAACGGGGAACTCTTCGTGAGAGCTACGTGAGATTCCTCTCATCTACCGGGTTTTCTTGCCGGGAACCGTTCGTTCTCGACAACCAGGTCGATAAATTTCTGCCGTGCCGTTGGATCCCGAAGAGTCATTCGCTCAGGTCGAAGCCGACGTTCGTCGTGCCGAGATGCGCGCCGCTCAGATGCCGGTCTTCGAGGCGACGGTCGCTTCCGTGCGCGGCACCGGTCGCTCCCGCGGTCGCGACGTCATCGCCCAGGTGGACTCGGGCGGCCGGGTCGTCGATCTGCGGCTGAGTGAGGCGGCCCTGGCACGCGGCGCCCAGCGACTGTCCGCCGAGATCCTCTCGACCATCCGTCAAGCCGAGGTCGATGCCCGCGAGAGCACGCTCCGCGCGGTGAGCGAGCTCCTCGGCGCCGACGATCCCATCGTCGCGCAACTACGCGACACCGAACCCGCCTCACCCGAGAGGACTCTTCATGGCCGATGACATCGCCGTCGACTTCGATCGACTCCGACAGCACGCCGCATTCGTCGATTCCCTCGTGGGCGACGTCGGATCGGCGCTCTCCGTCCTTCGCGGCGGCAACCTGCTTCCCGAAGCCTTCGGGCTCTTGTGCGCGTTCCTCGTTCCGCCGGGACTCGCGTTGTCGGCAGCCGCCACCGGTCTCCTCGGCGAGGACCAGTCACTGCTCATGCGCACCGCCGGCGAGTTGCGGCAGACCGCCGACCAATGGGAGCAGTTTGAAAGCGACACCATCGCGACCATCCGGTCCCTCGAGTCTGCGATGGGGGTGTGATGAGTACCGTCGTCGCCCCCGGCACCACCTTCTCCGGCAGCCGCGTCATCGAGTCGGGCCGCGCCCTCGCCGAGGCCGTCAAGAGCGGCAACTGGCTCGACGGAGGAATGGCGTTCCTCGACACCCTGGGCGATGCGGCCGCCGCGCTCACCGATCCCATCGGCACATTGACCGCGTGTGGTCTCGGGTGGGTCATGGAGCACCTCAAGCCCCTCAGCACCTGGCTCGATCAGCTCGCCGGCAGCGCCTCCAACGTCGCCTCCGTCGCATCGCAGTGGGTCTCTGCCGGGTCATCGATGCGCCAAGCAGGCGCCGACCTCACCCGCCGCTTGAGCGACCTCGATGGCATGACCGGCGGCAGCATCACCGCGTACATGCGGTTCGCCACGGACGCGGCGAAGCACCTCGGCGCGGCTGGTGAATGGGCCGAGGCCGCGGCGAGCGGACTCACCTCCGCCTCCACCCTGGTGACCAAAATGCAGGGCGTCGTCAAGTCGGCGATCTCCAAGGTTGTCGCCACCGCGATCGAGGCCATGGCAGTCGTCGCCGCCTCGTTCGGTCTCGGCATGGGATACGCCATCGCGCGCGTCGTGATGAAGGTCAACGAGATGGTGAACAAGGTCGTTCGCCCTCTGCGGGCCGTGCTCGGATCGGTCAAGGCCCTCACCGGGCTCGTGCAGCAGCTCCGCGGTGTCTTCGACCGCACGTCGACCACGACCGCGGCAGCCCTGCAGAGCAGCGCCCAGACCATCCGTATCGATTCGGGGGCCGTCGTCGACGCGTCAGATGCCACCCGCTACGGAAACAGCGCCGCCCACGACCTCACCGTCAAGGGTCAGCGTGCCGACGGGGTCGTCTACCGCCCCTTCACCGTCTCGGGCGAGCACGCCTCGGCGGACTTCCACCTCAGCGGCTCCGGGGCGCTCTCCGGGGCCCCCACGCCCGATGGGGCGGTCATCGGCCAGGCCTCCCTCGGCGGGTCCGCCGGCGCGGGCGGCTCGCTCGGTGGGCTGACCGGGCTCGATGCCAAGACCTTCGCCGGTGCGCACGGCGGAAACACTGGCGCGCTCATCGGCGGGACCACCGGGGGAGCGGCCATGGCCGCCACCTCCCTGTCGTCCGCGCAGGGTACCGGGCCCGGCGGTCTGCGCCCTCCGATGGCAGGCGCCGGCACCCAGCACGGAGCAGGGGCGGGAAGCCGACAGAAGCTCGGTCAGCGCCGTCGTGATCTTCGCGTGGTGATCGAAGACGATTGACCCGCGATTCGACGACGCCCCGGCGTCCGGCCTCACGACGGCCGGGTGCCGGGGCGTTACCACGGAGGGCGCCGGTCGGCAGGAACATCGAACAGCCGCTCGGGCCGGCGCGGATCGTCGCGGGGCGAGTCGGCGTGTCGGGTCCGGCGGTTGCGCTGCGGGTGGAGGGGTGGGGAGAAGGCGGGCAACCGCGGCGACGACGTACGCATCGAAGAGCTCAGTCGTGCGGGGTTGGGGTCGAGGGGGTGCCGACCAGCTCTTGTCCGGTCCTGACGCCGGCGACTCACTGCTGAAAGTGGCGCGATAAACGCGACGCCGGAGGCAGACCGGCGAAGAAACAGAAAACCCCCGGCGAACCGGGGGTGAAACTGTGGGCGATGCCGGACTCGAACCGACGACCTCTTCCGTGTGAAGGAAGCGCGCTACCAACTGCGCCAATCGCCCTCATCCCGAACGGGACTCATCGATCGTACCGGATACCGAGAGGTACTTCGAACCAGGGTCGGCAGACACGCGCGGGGCGCGCCTGGTTTTGCGCGCGCGCTCAGATCGGGTAATGTCTTACGAGTGCTCGGGGCAAGCCCCGGGAACGAAATGCGGATGTAGCGCAGTTGGTAGCGCACAACCTTGCCAAGGTTGGGGTCGCGAGTTCGAGTCTCGTCATCCGCTCGAGTGGAGGGATCTCCGTCTGGGAAACCGACGGAGCATCACGACACGTGGGTCGAACCACATCACGGTGGCGTGGCCGAGCGGCTAGGCACCGGCCTGCAAAGCCGTTTACACGGGTTCGAATCCCGTCGCCACCTCGCCTCACAATAGAACAGCCTGTATAGGCGCGATTGGCGCAGCGGTAGCGCGCTTCCCTGACACGGAAGAGGTCACTGGTTCGATCCCAGTATCGCGCACCACCTGAGAAGCCCCCGGTTCGCCGGGGGTTTCGTCGTTTACGGATGCAGCCCACGACCCGGCCGGCGGAATGAATGCCACGTGCCGGGCGGTATGCCGCGGCGACCCTCGTGGCGGAGAACGATCGGACGACTGTCGCGCGACGGCTCACTGACGGACACGTCGGTGTCACGCGCCCGGAGATCAGGCGCTGCGCCGATCGACGCTTTCCCGAGCCGGTCAGGCGGGGAGTCGTCCGGGAGAGTGGTCGCCCCCGCCGCCAGAAAGGGGGGCTGCGGAGTGCCTGGCGGCGGGGACAAGACGACACTACGACGTGTCCACCGTTTGGGGGACACGTCCGATGGATTCTTGCGGTGTCCTTGCGCTGATCTTGCGCTCAGCCTGCGCTTCAGGCGCAGCACGCACAGCGGGCGCATGGCCGACGCTCAGTATCGTGACCACACGCCCCTCGGCCGCCGCCGAAGGAGTTCGCCACCGTCCCCGACGGCGCAGGAAGCGAGGCCTCCGTGACCAGTGAATCCCCCCTCTTCTCCACCCCGTCAGGTCCGATCCGCGGGTGCCGTGATGGCTCGGTGCTGCGGGCGCGCGGCATCCCCTATGCGCGCGCGGAGCGCTTCGGGCGGCCGGAGGCACTCGAGGACAGAGCCGCGAACGACGTTCTCGAGGCGCTCGAGCCCTCGCCGGCGTCGCCCCAAGCCCCGACACCGCTGATCGACGCGCTCGGCGATCAGACGGGTGGACTCCCGCTCCGCGAAGACTGCCAGCACCTTTCCGTCACCGTGCCGGCGGATCGACACGAACGCGACGCCCCGCTCCCCGTCATGGTGTGGATCCACGGGGGCGGGTACACCAGCGGCGCGGGCGACCTCCCGGTGTACGACCCCGCCGTCCTCGCTCACGAACAGCGCGTCATCGTCGTGACGGTCACGTACCGCCTCGGCGTTCTCGGTTATCTCGGCGACGGCGCGGGGCGGCCGGCGAACCTCGGCCTGCTCGATCAGCTCGCTGCCCTCGAATGGGTGCAGCGCAACATCGCCGCCTTCGGCGGAGACCCCGCCCGTGTGACGGCATTCGGGCAGTCCGCCGGAGCGGACGCGATCCTGCACCTCATGGCCATCGATCGGGCCCGCGGTCTGTTCTCGCGCGCCATCGTGCAGAGCGCACCCATGGGCACCATGGGCGGTCGCGCCGCGCTCACGGCGGCGATGAGCGCGGCATCCGCGGGGCTGACGCCGACCACTCCGGTGAGCGAGCTCGCGCGCCTCCAGGGGGACGCGATGCGGGCCTCCCGCGGCTTCGGACGCTTCTCTCTCATGCCGTTCGCGCCGCAGCCGGGTCACGACCCGCTCCCCTCCGAGAGCGAGATCACCGAGCGGTGGCTCGAGCGGGCTGCCGGCATCCCTCTGCTCATCGGCGTGACCGCCGAAGAGACCCGACTCTTCCTGCCCGTCATCTCGGTCCTCGACGGCCTACGCTCCTTCCCGACGTTGTACGCGCTCGTGTCGACCGCCCTCGATACGGCCATGAACGTCATCGTCTACGCTCGCCCGGCCCGCCGCCTCGCCCGCGACTACCGCCGCGCCGGGGGGACGGTGCTGCGGTACGTCTTCCGCTGGCGCGCGAACGACATCTACCGTGCGTCCCACGCGATCGAGGTGCCGTTCGTGTTCGGTACCGAGGCGATAGGCGCACACCTCCCTCCGTACGAGGGAGCACGAGCCGACGAGCTCGCCGCCGTCGGAAGGAGCATCCGCGCCCTCTGGGGCGACTTCGCGCACGGACGCATCGGGAACATGGCATCCGTTCCCGATGTCCTCGACCTGTACGGAGACCGGGGCGGGCCCGATGCGCAACCCACCGCCACGGACACCCCCACGCATTACGGTGACAGCATGACCGTCCCCGACGCCCAATGGCGAGAGATCGCCGCCTCGCCGTTCGTTTCTCTCGGCACGTATCGCCGCAACGGTGCCCTCGTGTCCGTTCCCGTCTGGATCGCGCGCGACGGAGACGAACTGGTCGTCACGAGCGAGCGCTCGACGGGCAAGGTCAAGCGCCTGCGCAACGACTCCCGCGTCACGCTGCAGCCCTGCAGCCGCATGGGCACAGTGGAACCGGATGCCATCCGGGTCGAGGCCGAGGGACGCATCGCCGGACCCGCCTCCGACGACGCCCGCGCAGACGCCGCTCTCAAGCGCAAGTACGGCTTTCAGTACCGCGCGATCCTCGGCGTCGAGGCACTCGTGCGGCGGATTCAGCGCAAGCCCGGTGACCGCGTCATCATCCGCATCGCGCGCAGCGCCTGATCCACGGCATCCGCTCGTCCCCTGTGCGCGCACTGATGTCCCGAAACCGCAGTCCTCGGCGAGGAGGTTTGCGCGCAAGGGGGTTTCACGAGAGCGTGCAGACAGACAGCGGTTGCCGCCCCGGGCCCCGCGTTCCCCTTCTCGCCGAGAGGCGCCGGACCGCAGGCGGCGGTGACGGGAGCGAGATATGGGCAAGTTCATTTACGACGGCAACATCAAGGTCGATTTCGAAGACCGGCTGCTCGCGCATCTGCAGGCCGTCATCATGGCCAAGGTCCGCCGCGGTGAGAGTTTCCCGTTCACGTGGAAAGACGACATCAGCACCGGCGGGGGACGCACGACGGTCTACATCCATCCGCACGTGTCCCTGGTGTTCAAGTTCCACGGCAGCCGAACCCCGCAGCTCAGCACGGCGTGGTTGCACGCGCTGACGCACAACGCCAACTCCGGCCGCGGACTCTACGTCGTGACCGAGCCCGACGAGTTCGTCCGTCGCGAGAGCACCCGAGGCGAAGAGATGATCTTCAGCGAGGTTCCGAACGACCAGGCTCCCCGATCCCCCCGCGACTGAGGAGGGAATGGATGCCGGCACCTCTGCGGTTGCATCGCGTATGAGCGACTGGACCACCACCAAGCCGTACTTCGAGACCGACGCCGTCGCGCACCTCGCGACGCTGATGCGCGACGGGTCTCCGCACTCGATCCCGCTCTGGGTCGGCGTGGACGGCGAACGCCTCATGCTGTTCACCGAGGTCGACACCCTGAAGGACCGGAACCTCCAGCGCGATCCGCGCGTCGCCATCTCGGTCACGGCGACCGACAACAACTACTCGATGGCGTTCGTGCGGGGAGTGGCCGTGGAGCGGATCGACGGCGACGCGGCCCTGCCGTACGTCGACCGGATCTCTCGGCTGTACACCGGCGAAGACTACGGCCTGCGCACGGGACTGGCTGTGTGGTTCATCGAGCCCCACAAGGCCTGGTCGCGAACGTACGACGACTGAAAGCTCACCAGACGAGCGGCAGCACCCCGAGGAACAGGATCAACGGCGCGATCACCGCACCGAGCAGGACGAACCGGCTCCACCGCACCTCGATGCCCGCGGCGACCAGGCGGTCGTGCCACAGCAGGGTCGCCAGCGACGCCCACGGCGTCACGATCGGCCCCGCATTCACTCCGATCAGCAGCGCGGCGAGGCGCGCGGGGGAGCCGGCCGCCGACTCGAGCGCGAGGTAGGCGGGCAGGTTGTTGATGCCGTTCGCCGCGAGGGCGCCGACGCCCGCCAGCTGCCAGAGCGACACCAGGTCGTCACCGGAACCGGCGAGCACCGCGGTGATCCGTCCGATCCCGAGGGCTTCGAGGGCCCCGACGGCCAGGAACAGGCCGCCCGCGAAGACCAGCAACGACCAGGGCACGAGACGGATGCCGAGGGCCCGCGGCGCGCGCCAGGCGAACGCGGCGACGAGGACGACGGCGGCGGCTGTGGCCGGCATCCAGGGTTCGAGTCCGACGACCAGCAGGGGTAGCAGGGCGAAGGTCACGACCGCCGCGACACGCAGCAGGAGGCGGTCCGAGATCTCGGGGGAGGCCGCATTCGGGTACGTCTTGGGCAGGCGCCGCAGGAACACGAGCGTGAGCACGATGACCGACACCGCGATGGCGATGAGCGCCGACGGGCCCAGCAGCGTGAGGAAGGCGACGGGGTCGTGACCGCCCCCGAGCGCCTCGGATGCCAGCAGGTTGGTGAGGTTCGACACCGGAAGCACCAGCGAGGCGGTGTTGGCGAGCACGACGGTGACGAACGCGAACGGGAGCGGATCGAGCCGGCGAGCCACGGCCATCGACACCACCACGGGAGTGAGCAGCACCGCGGTCGTGTCGAGCGAGAGAAACGCCGTCGCCACTGTCGCCAGCGCCACCACGAGCACCCACAGCAACGCGGTTCGCCCACGAGCGAGCGTGGCCAGGCGGGCGGCCACGACGTCGAAGAGCCCCGCTTTGGATGCCAGCTCGGCGACGATCGTCACCGCCACGACGAACAGCAGGATGGGCCAGACGCGGTCGGCGACGGCGAGAGCGGCGTCGGCGGGGAAGACGCCGGTGAGCAGCGCGATGATCCCGAGGACCCAGAGCACGCCGCCGATGATGGCCAAAGTCACCGCTCCACTATGGGGCACGTCGCGTGCGGTCGAGACCACGCCCGCCGGGTAGCCTGGAAACGACCCCTTCAGGAGATGTTCTGTGACTGATTTCCCCGCCGATGGCTTCGCCCTCTTCCCCGACCGTTCGGTCGTCGCTCTGCGCGTCAACGGGGAGCTGAAAGACCTGGCCACGACCGTGACGGCCGACGACCAGGTGGAGCCGGTCACGATCGACAGCGCCGACGGTCTGTCGATCCTGCGCCACTCCACCGCGCACGTGCTCGCCCAGGCCGTGCAGCGTGTCAAGCCCCAGGCCAACCTCGGCATCGGTCCGCCCGTCACCGACGGTTTCTACTACGACTTCCAGGTCGACGAGCCCTTCACCCCCGACGACCTCAAAGTCATCAAGAAAGAGATGGAGCGCATCGTCCGCGAGAACCAGCGGTTCGTGCGTCGCGTCGTCACCGACGACGAGGCCCGCGCCGAGCTGGCCGACGAGCCGTTCAAGCTCGAGCTGATCGGCCTCAAGGGCGGGTCGGCCGAAGCCGCCGAGGGCGCGTCCGTCGAGGTCGGCGCCGGAGAACTGACGATCTACGACAACGTCACGCGAGACGGCGAGACCGCGTGGAAGGACCTCTGCCGCGGACCCCATGTTCCGGGCACCCGGGTGATCGGCAACGGCTGGGACCTCACCCGCATCGCGGGCGCCTACTGGCGCGGTAGCGAGAAGAACCCGCAGCTGCAGCGCATCTACGGCACCGCGTGGCCCACGAAAGACGAGCTGCGCGCCTACCAGCACCGTCTCGAAGAGGCCGCCAAGCGCGACCACCGCAAGCTCGGCAAAGAACTCGACCTGTTCTCGTTCCCCGACGAGATCGGCCCGGGCCTGGCGGTCTTCCACCCCAAGGGCGGAATCATCCGCTACGAGATCGAGCGCTACATGCGTGAGCGCCTGCTCGCCAGCGGCTACGAGGTCGTGAACACCCCTCACATCACCAAGGGCGACCTTTTCATGACGAGCGGTCACCTGCAGTGGTATGCCGACGGCATGTACCCCCCGATGGTGCTCGACGAAGTCGTCGACGCCGACGGGCACGTCTCGCGCGAGGGCCAGGAGTACTACCTGAAGCCCATGAACTGCCCGTTCCACAACCTGATCTTCCGCTCGCGTGGTCGCAGCTATCGCGAACTGCCGCTGCGTCTGAGCGAGTTCGGATCGGTCTACCGCTACGAGAAGAGCGGAACCCTCTCGGGCCTCACGCGCGTGCGCGGTATGACCCAGGACGACACGCACATCTACGTCACGGCCGATCAGGTGAAGGGCGAGCTGACCCACAGCCTCGACTTCGTGCTGCAGACCCTCCGCGACTACGGTCTCAACGACTTCTACCTCGAGCTGTCGACCAAAGAGGACGGCAACCCGAAGTTCATCGGCGACGACACGCTGTGGACCGAAGCCACGGAGACCCTGCGCGAGGTCGCCGAGGCGTCCGGACTCGACCTCGTACCCGACCCGGGCGGGGCCGCGTTCTACGGCCCCAAGATCTCGGTGCAGGCGCGTGACGCGATCGGCCGCACGTGGCAGATGTCGACCATTCAGCTCGACTTCAACCAGCCCGAGCGCTTCGAGCTCGAGTACACCGGCCCCGACGGTGAGAAGCACCGACCCGTCATGATCCACCGCGCTCTCTTCGGCTCCGTCGAGCGCTTCTTCGCGATCCTGCTCGAGCACTACGCCGGAGCCTTCCCGGTGTGGCTCGCGCCCGTGCAGGTCGTGGCCGTGCCGGTCGCGGCGGAGTACGGCGATTACCTTCAGGGCATCGTGACAGATCTCAAGACCCGCGGCGTCCGCGCCGAGGCCGACCACAGCGACGACCGCATGCAGAAGAAGATCCGCACGCACACCACGCAGAAGGTGCCGCTCATGCTGATCGCGGGGGAGCAGGACCGCGCGGGCGGCACGGTCTCGTTCCGCTTCCGCGACGGCACCCAGCTCAACGGCATCCCCGTCGATGAGGCTGTCGCCCGCATCACCGGGGCGATCTCGGCCCGCACGCTCGTCAACACCGCCGAGGACCTCGCGTGACCACCGATCCGGATGCCGCCGCGGCGGGCTCGTCGCCGGTGACCGGCCCGACTCCCACCGCGGACGGGTCCGGATCGGTGACGACCGACGCCGAGCTCGTCGACGCGATGACACTGCCGGGCGTGCCCGATGAGTTCCAGCGCCTGTGGACGCCGCATCGCATGGCGTACATCTCGGCGGGCCGGGAGCCCATGGAGCAGAACTGCCCGTTCTGCGCGGCTCCCGAGAAGTCCGACGAGGACGGGCTGATCGTCGCGCGAGGAAAGACCGCGTACGTGCTGCTGAACCTGTTCCCGTACAACTCCGGGCACCTGCTGGTGTGTCCGTACCGCCACATCGCGACATACGACCAGGCCACCGACGAAGAGGTCGCCGAGATCGGCGCGCTCACACAGCGCGGCATGCGGGTGCTGCGGGCGGTGTCGAACTGCGACGGCTTCAACCTGGGCATGAACCAGGGCGCGATCGCCGGAGCCGGCGTCGACGGCCACCTGCACCAGCACATCGTGCCCCGCTGGGCGTCGGACGCGAACTTCTTCCCGATCATCGCGAAGACGAAGGCGCTGCCGCAGCTGCTCGGTGACGTGCGCCGCGCGGTCGCCGACGCCTGGGATGCGTGAACCGGGTTATCCACAAGCCCCCTCCGCGTGCGCGGCGCCCTCGGTAGCGTGAGCCTATGAACACTCGGACTCGCCCTCTGGTTCTCTCTCTCACTCTCGCCGCCGTCCTCCTGGCCACGACCGCCTGCATCCCGCTGCCGAGCCCGCTCGGGCCCGACGGCGCCGCGGGACTGCCGACCTCGGTCCCCGACGACGCGCAGACTCCGGCGCCCGGGGAATCGACGTCGGTCGCTCCCGACGATGTATCCGACGTCTTCGCAGAACGTGAGGAGTACTTCCGAGAGCAGCAGCTCCCCATGGACGGTTCACCCCTGGTCGCCGTGACCCCGGCTCAGAAGGAGTTCATCGCCGAGCAGCGGGCGTACGTCGAGCAGCAGGGCTCGACGTGGACGTCCACCGACGAGAACCTCGCCCTCGCCCTGGCCGGGGATGCCTGCGAAACGGCTATCCTCAACCGTCATCGGGTCGACGCCACGACTCTGAACACGCACGTCGCGACGTCGCCGCTGTTCGCCCAACTCATCCCGAGCGACCTGCAAGGTGCCGCGCGTACGCAGGCCGAGAAGCCGATTGCGAGCGTCATGGTGTTCGGCGCGACCTTCATGTGCCCTGCCGACGGTGACGCCTGGGTCGCGGCGTACAAAGAGGTGTACGGCGGCTGACCCGTCGCGAACGAGCGAGCCGCGTCAGCGCACCTGGCGCACGGAGAACTGCAGACGAGGGTTCGCGTAGGCCTCCTGGGATTCGACGAGACGCAGTTCGCGCGAGCCCGACTCGAAGGTGTTCGAGAGCAGATCGAAGACGCTGGATGCCGTGCGCGCCAGGGCATCGGCCGCGTCGCCGCTCCGACGGTAGTGGGCGGTGAAGAGTGCCGCCGTCACATCTCCCGAGCCATTGGCCTTCATCGGAATCAGCGGTGTCTGCACGATCCATGCGCCGGCGTCGTCGACGACCATCATCTCGATGGTGTCGGGTTCACGATCGGGGCGTTCGACGCTCGTGACGAGAATCGTCCGCGGGCCGCGCTCACGCACGATGTCGGCCGAGGCGAGGGTCGAGTCGATGGTGTCGGGCTGCGTGCCGGTGAGGAACCCGAGCTCGAACTGGTTGGGCGTGAGGATGTCGGCGACAGGTACGACGCGCTCGCGGAGAAGTTCGGGGATCGCAGGGGCCACGAAACACCCCGACTTCGCGTTGCCCATGACGGGGTCGCAGGCGTAGACGGCATCCGGATTCGCCTTCTTGACGCGCGCGACGGCATCGATGATGACGTCGGCGATCCCCTCACCGCCCTGGTAGCCCGAGAGCACCACGTCGATCTCGGGGAACACGCCACGGTCCTCGATGCCGGCGAGCACGTCGGCGACATCGGCGGGGGAGATGAGAGGTCCGCGCCAGGCGCCGTAACCGGTGTGGTTCGAGAAGTTGACCGTGTAGACGGGGAGAACCTCGACCCCGATGCGCTGGAGGGGGAAGACGGCGGCGGAGTTGCCGACGTGCCCGAACGCCACGGCCGACTGGATCGAGAGAACCTTCATGCCTCGATCCTCCCACCTCGGATGCCGGGACGGAGCGCGCCCGCGGCGGCGGCGAGGTCGTCGGCGAGGGTGGTGGTCGAGGCATCGTCGAGGTCGTGCACCGTCAGGCGCAGGAACGCGCCCGCGTGGTCGGGGGAGAGGAAGAACGGGTCCCCCTCCCTCACCAGCCAGCCCCGGCGCATGAGTTCCTCGCGCGCCGACGCCGCGGGGACCGGGAGCGGCACCCACAGGTTGAGTCCGTCGCCCGGGGAGACGGGGAGTCCGCGTTCGGTGAGTGCCGCGGCGAACGCCGCGTTGCGCCCGGCGTAGTGCTCGGCGGCGGCCTCGATGTCGGCGCGGACGGCGTCGTCGGTGACCAGGGCGAGCGTCATGCGCTGCAGGATGTGGCTCACCCACGTCGTTCCGGGCGTGAGGCGCACGGCGAGCCCATCGGCCGTGTCGGGGTCGGATGCCGTGACGGCGAGGCACGTGTCGGGTCCGAGGAACTTCGACATCGAGCGGATGCGCGCCCACCGACGCTGCGCGGGGCCGATGACCGAGTGCAGGGGCGCACGCGACAACAGCGAGAAGTGGTCGTCCTCGATGACGAGCACGAAGGGATGCTCCGCGAGCACCTCGCGCAGGGCTGCGGCACGCTCGGCGCTGAGGCTCGCCCCCGTGGGGTTGTGCGCGCGGGGCGTGCAGATCACGGCGCGAACGCCGGCCTCCAGGGCGTCGCGCAGTCCGTCGACGGTCATGCCCTCGGCATCCACCGCCACCGGAACGGCGCGATACCCGCCCGTGCGGACCGTGTGCAGAGCCGACAAGAAGCAGGGGTCTTCCAACGCGACGGCGTCGTCACGCTGCAGGGCCTGGGCGAGCAGACGCTCGATCGCGTCGCTCGCGCCGCTCGTGACGGTGATCAGTAGGTCGTCGTGGGGGAGCTGGTCAGCCATCCACCCGCGGGCCCACGCTTCGAGGCCCGGGTCGATGACCGGCTCGCCGTAGAGGACGGGCCGAGTCGAGCGCGCCAGGGCGGCCGTGGGGTCGGGGATGAGCGTCGGGTCGGGGTTGCCGGTGCCCACGTCGCGCAGCACGGTGTCGGGTGCATAGCCCTCCTGTGCGACGGCGGTGCGGTCGGCCACGCGCGTGCCGCTGCGTCCACGGGCTTCGACGAGCCCCGCCTGGGCGAGCTGGCGGTAGGCCGCGACGACCGTGTTGCGGTTGACGCCGAGATCGGCGGCCACAGCCCGGACGGAGGGCAGGAGCGTGCCCGGTGTGAGTTCCCCCCGCTCGATGCGTTCGCGCAGGTCGGCGGCGATACCGGATGCCGATCGGCCGGTCATATCGATGGTCATAGGCCCCCTCGGTCTCGATCAGCCTATGTCCTGAGCCATGCTACGTTTTGGCCTAAGCCAAATGATCGCGCCCCGAAGCGCGGAACTCGCGCCCCCGGGCGCCGAACGGAGTGGACATGACCGACACCGGAACCTCCCGCGTCAAGCGCGGTCTCGCCGAGATGCTCAAGGGCGGCGTGATCATGGACGTCGTCACCGCCGAGCAGGCCCGCATCGCCGAAGACGCCGGCGCCGTCGCCGTCATGGCGCTCGAGCGCGTGCCCGCCGACATCCGCGCCCAGGGCGGAGTCGCCCGCATGAGCGATCCCGACCTGATCGACGACATCATCGCCTCGGTCTCGATCCCCGTCATGGCCAAGGCCCGCATCGGCCACTTCGTCGAAGCGCAGATCCTGCAGGAGCTCGGCGTCGACTACATCGACGAGTCCGAGGTGCTCTCGCCCGCCGACTACGTCAACCACATCGACAAGTGGAACTTCACCGTGCCGTTCGTGTGCGGCGCGACCAACCTCGGTGAGGCGCTGCGCCGCATCACCGAGGGAGCCGCGATGATCCGCTCCAAGGGCGAGGCCGGCACCGGCGATGTGTCCGAGGCCACCAAGCACATCCGCACCATCCGCAGCGAGATCAACGCCCTGCGCGCGAAGACCAAGGACGAGCTCTACGTCGCGGCCAAGGAACTGCAGGCGCCTTACGACCTCGTCGCCGAGATCGCGGAGACCGGCGAGCTCCCCGTCGTGCTGTTCACCGCCGGGGGAGTGGCCACTCCCGCCGACGCCGCGATGATGATGCAGCTCGGCGCCGACGGCGTGTTCGTCGGCTCGGGCATCTTCAAGTCGGGCAACCCCGCCCAGCGCGCCGCCGCGATCGTGAAGGCCACCACCTTCCACGACGACCCCAAGATCGTGGCAGAGGCCTCGCGCGGACTCGGCGAGGCGATGGTCGGCATCAACGTGGCCGACCTCCCCGCGCCGCACCGCCTCGCCGAGCGTGGCTGGTAATCCCCGCGTCGGCGTTCTCGCACTCCAGGGAGACGTGCGGGAGCACCTCGCGGTCCTGACCGCCCTCGGCGCCGACGCCTACCCGGTGCGCCGACCCGAGGAGCTCGCCGCCGTGGAGGGCCTCGTCCTCCCCGGCGGCGAGTCGAGCGTCATCGACAAACTCGCGCGCGCCTTCGATCTCTTCGACCCGATCCGAGAGGCGATCGCCGACGGCATGCCGATGTACGGCACGTGCGCGGGACTCATCCTGCTCGCCGATCGCATCGACGGCGCCATCACCGGCCAGCGGACCTTCGGGGGCATCGACGCGCGCGTCGCCCGCAACGTCTTCGGCAGCCAGACCGCCTCGTTCGAGACCGACCTCGACGTCCCCGCCCTCGGTGATCCGCCGGTACACGCCGTCTTCATCCGTGCGCCCGCGGTCGTCGAGTGGGGACCGGATGCCGAGCCCCTGGCATCCCTTCCCGATGGGCGCGTCGTCGCGATCGAGCAGGGCGCCCTGCTGGGTACCGCGTTCCACCCCGAATCGACGGGGGAGACGCGGTTCCATCGCCGGTTCCTGGACCACGTGTCGAACCGACGCGGGATGCGCGCGCACTGACTCCGCACCCGCGGTGGAGCTGCTCGCGTCCGTCGATCGCGACGCGCGGTCGCGGTGCGCCGGACGGGAGTGTGATCCAGGTGCGCAGCGGGTGAGTTCGTCTCGTTCCTGGACCTGGGCGGGGCCGCAAGAGACCGAGCTCGCCTGCACGCCAACGCCCTCGTGGAAGCCAGGATAAAGTTGCAGCATGTCCGGACACTCCAAATGGGCCACGACCAAGCACAAGAAGGCGGTCATCGACTCCCGTCGCGCCAAGTCGTGGGCCAAGCTCATCAAGAACATCGAGGTCGCGGCGAAGCTCGGTGGAGCCGACCTCCAGGGCAACCCCACCCTCTTCGACGCCGTGCTCAAGGCCAAGAAGACCTCGGTCCCCAAAGACAACATCGACCGCGCCATCAAGCGCGGTGCCGGCATCGGCGGCGAGGCCGTCGAGTACTCCTCGATCATGTACGAGGGCTACGGACCCAACGGTGTGGCCTTCCTTATCGAGTGTCTGACCGACAACAAGAACCGCGCCGCGGCCGAGGTGCGCACCGCCCTCAGCCGTAACGGCGGCACGCTCGCCGACCCGGGCAGCGTCGCCTACAACTTCAGCCGCAAGGGCGTCATCGTGGTCCCCTCCGAGGGCACGACCGAAGACGACGTCATGCTCGCGGTCCTCGAGGCCGGAGCCGAAGAGGTCGAGCCGCACGGCGAAGGCTTCGGTGTCATCACCGAGGCCTCCGACCTCGTGTCGGTGCGCAGCGCGCTGCAGGATGCCGGCATCGAGTACGACTCCGCCGACGTCGAGTTCGTCCCCTCGCTCAAGGTGGAGGTCGACGCCGACACCGCCCGCAAGGTGTTCCGCCTGATCGACGCCCTCGAAGACAGCGACGACGTGCAGAACGTCTACACGAACTTCGACATGAGCGCCGACGTTCAGGCCGAACTCGAGAACGACGAGTAAGGGCGCGCCCTTCGTCTCGACACGGCCTCTGCGCTTAGCGTGGGGGCCGTGTCTCGTTCCCTCCGCGTCCTCGGCATCGACCCCGGCCTGACCCGTTGCGGCCTCGGCGTCGTCGACGTCTCACCGAACCGCACGGCCTCGCTCGTGCACGTGGGCGTCGCCCGCTCCGCGCCGACGGACCCGATCGAGAAGCGTCTCGCGGCGATCGCCGCCGGCATCCGCGAGGTGCTGGTCGCACACCAGCCGGACGTCGTCGCCGTCGAGCGCGTCTTCGCCCAGAACAACCTCCACTCGGTGATGGGCACCGCTCAGGCCAGCGGCATCGCCCTGATGCTGGCAGCCGAGCACGGGCTGACCGCCGCGACCCACACCCCCAGCGAGGTGAAAGCCGCGATCACCGGGTACGGCTCCGCCGACAAACTGCAGGTGCAGACGATGGTCGCCCGGGTCCTGCGGCTTGACACCCTCCCTCAGCCCGCGGATGCCGCCGACGCCCTCGCGATTGCGCTGTGCCACGCCTGGCGCGGGGGAGCGGCCGCCTCCTCGGGAGACGGCGCCCTGACACCCGCCCAGAAGGCCTGGAGGGATGCCGAGAAGAAGCGCACTCCGCCGACGCGTGTCGCTCGAACACATGTACGAACGGGCGCGTAGGCTGTCTGGATGATCTCCTCGCTGCACGGTACGGCGGCTCACGTCGCCGACGACTCGCTGGTCATCGTGGTGGGAGGTGTGGGCTTCTCCGTCGCCGTGACCGCGCAATTCGCGCGGACGGTGCATGTCGGCGACGACGTCCACCTGCACACGAACCTCATCGTGCGCGAGGACGCGTTGTCGCTCTACGGCTTCGAAGCCCGCGAGGAGCTCACCGTGTTCACCCAGCTGATCAGCGTCACCGGCGTCGGCCCGAAGTCCGCCCTCGGCGTCTTGTCGTCGCTCACCGTGCCGCAGATCGCCCAAGCCGTGGCCGACGACGACGACGCCCCGTTCCGCCGCGTCTCGGGCATCGGCCCTAAGACCGCCAAACTCATCGTCGTCCAGCTCGCCGGCAAGCTGCAGGTCGCCCCGGCCGCCGCCCCGGCCGCCGTCTCGCCGCACGGCCAGGTTCCCGTGCAGGTGACGCAGGCACTCGTGGGCCTGGGCTGGACGGAACGGACGGCGGCCGAGGCCGTGGCATCCGTCGCCGAAACCGCCTCCGAGGCCGACCGCGCCTCGGTCCAAGCGCTCCTCCGACTCACGCTCGCCCTGCTGGGCCCCGCCCGCAAGGAGAGCGTGAGTGGCTGACGTCCGAGACGCCGGCACGCCCGACGACGAGGTCGAACTCGCCATCGAGGGCGCCCTGCGGCCCACCTCGCTCGCAGAGTTCGTCGGCCAGCAGAAGGTGCGCGGCCAGCTGCAGCTGCTGCTGGACGCAGCGCGGATCCAGCAGCGTTCCCCCGACCACATCCTGCTCTCGGGTCCTCCGGGGCTCGGCAAGACCACCCTCGCGATGATCGTGGCGCACGAGAGCGGTCGCCCGCTCCGCCTGTCGAGCGGTCCCGCGATCCAGCACGCGGGCGACCTCGCCGCCCTGCTGTCGTCGCTCACGCCGGGGGAGGTGCTCTTCATCGACGAGATCCACCGCATGGCGCGCTCGGCGGAAGAGATGTTGTACCTCGCGATGGAGGACTTCCGCATCGACATCATGGTCGGCAAGGGCGCGGGCGCGACCAGCATCCCCCTCGACCTCGCTCCCTTCACGCTCGTGGGCGCCACGACACGCGCGGGCCTGCTGCCGAACCCGCTGCGCGACCGCTTCGGCTTCACCGCCCACCTCGAGTACTACGAGCCCGAAGAGCTGGAGCGGGTCGTCTCGCGCTCGGCATCCATGCTCGATGTCGGCCTCCCGGGCACCGCGCGCTCCGAGATCGCCCGCCGCTCGCGAGGAACGCCCCGTATCGCCAACCGCCTGCTCCGGCGCGTCCGGGACTATCTCGTGGTGAACGGTCCGTCGACCGGGACCGACGAGGGCCACGCCGACGTGCGGACGGTCGGCGCCGCTCTCGATCTCTACGACGTGGATGCCATCGGCCTCGACCGCCTCGACCGGGCCGTCCTCGACGCCCTCGTGCGCCGCTTCCGTGGGGGACCGGTAGGCCTCAGCACCCTCGCCGTGGCCGTGGGAGAAGAGCCGGAGACCATCGAATCGGTCGTCGAGCCGTACCTCGTGCGCATCGGATTCATGGGACGGACCCCGCGCGGGCGGGTGGCGACTCCCGAGGCGTACGACCACCTCGGAGCGCCCCATCCCGACGGCATGCTCCGGTTCAGCCGGGGCTCATGACCTATACTCGGCGGGGGATTCCCCGACCCCCGCTAGGCAGTGCCGCACGGCGCGCCTGATCTGAAAGGTGCACCGCCTCCATGGACTCCAGTTTCCTCCTGCTCATTCTGTTCGCGGGTCTGCTCGTCTTCATGTTCCTGAGCTCCCGCCGTCGCATGAAGAAGCAGAAGGCCGAGCTCGAGCAGAAGGCCCGCGAGACGGTCCCCGGCGCCGAGGTGCTGCTGCAGGGCGGCCTCTACGGCACCATCGTCGAGTACGACGGCGAAGACCTCGACAAGCCGGCGCACGTCGAGATCGCCCCCGGTGTCGTCATCAAGGTGCACAGCCAGGCCATCCTCCGCATCGTCGACCCCGCCGCGGGCACGGTGACCGAGGACGAGTACATCGAAGCCGAGGAGACCGAGGCCGAGTACGTCGCCGGTGTCGCCGACGGCGACATCACCTCGATCAGCGACGACCAGCGCGCCGCCCGCCAGCACGCCGCCGACGCCGAGCGCGACGACAAGGACCGCCCCGCGGTCTGATCGCCCCCTCCCGCCCTTCCGTTCACCGCCGCACAGAAAGCCGACTCCGTGGCGCCCTCGACTCCCGTCCGTCACGCCTGGCGCGTTTTGACCGGATTGCTCGCCATCACCGGCGTGCTCTTCGGCATCAACGCACTGGGCGTGTACGTGTATAACGACAGTTCCTGGACCCCCGAGCTCGCGCTCGACCTCCAGGGCGGCACGCAGATCATCCTGCAAGCCCAGACCACCGACGGCGCCGCGCCCGACAGCGAACAGCTGGCACAGGCCGTCACGATCATCCGCCAGCGCGTCGATGCCTCGGGCGTGGGCGAAGCCGACGTCGCCACCGAGGGTGGACGCAACATCGTCGTGCAGATCCCCGGACAGGCCGACGAGGCCACGCGACAGCGCATCCAGAGCTCGGCCCAGCTGCAGTTGCGCCCGGTGCTGTTCACCGGTTCGCCGGCGACCTCGTTCGTGGGTCAGGACGGCGTCTCGACGCCCTACCCGACGCCCGACCCGAGCCTGCCGTCGACGCCCACGGCTTCGCCGACCAATGCGAGCGACCCGGCGTACATCACCCCTGCCCTGCAGGCGCAGTTCCTCGCGTACGACTGCGCGAACCCGCCGAGCAACCCCGCCCAGGCGCCCGCGGATCAGCCGATGATCACGTGCGGCACGAACGACGGGCAGAAGTACATCCTCGGCCCCGTCGAGCTCGACGGCACCGACATCTCCAACGCCACCAACGGCCAGGAGCAGAACACCGGCCAGTGGGCCGTGAACCTCGTCTTCAATGACCAGGGCACGCAGAAATTCGCCGAGATCAGCCAGCGTCTCTACGGTGCGCAGCCGCCGCTGAACCAGTTCGCGTTCGTGCTCGACGGCTCCGTGCTGTCGGCACCGTCGATGAACGGCATCATCGTCGACGGCCGCCCCAGCATCACGGGATCGTTCACGCAGGAGTCGTCGAAGGCCCTCGCCGATCAACTGAAGTACGGTGCCCTGCCGCTGAGCTTCCAGGTCGTGAGCTCCGACACCGTGTCGGCGACGCTCGGTTCGCAGCAGTTGCAGGTCGGTTTCATCGCCGGTCTCATCGGCTTGGGTCTCGTCGCGATCTACTCGCTCATCGTCTATCGGGCGCTCGGTACGGTGATCATCGCTTCGCTCGGCGTGATGGCGGTGCTGACCTACCTGGCACTGTGCATCCTCGCGTGGCGAGCGGGCTTCCGCCTCTCGCTCGCGGGTGTGGCCGGCTTGATCGTCACCATCGGCTTCACGGCTGACTCGTTCATCGTCTACTTCGAACGAATACGAGACGAACTGCGCGACGGCAAGTCGATCACCGCAGCGGTCGAGGACGGCTGGTCGCGCGCGAAGCGCACGATCTACATCTCGAAGTCGATCAACATCCTCGCGGCCGTCGTGCTGTACATCCTCGCGGATGCCACGGTGAAGGGCTTCGCGTTCACGCTCGGCCTCACGACCGCGATCGACATCCTGATCTTCATCCTGTTCACGCACCCCGTGATGCAGTTGCTCGCTCGCACCCGGTTCTTCGGCTCGGGTCACCCCCTCTCAGGGATGGACCCCAACGCCCTCGGCGCCGTGTACCGCGGTCGCGCGCAGTTCCGGGCTCCCGTGGTCGACGCCGGTCGGGTGAAGAAGTCCCGCGGCGAGGCGCAGCGTCGGCAGACGATCGCCGAACGCAAGCAGGCCGAACTGGCGGCCGCCAGCCGCGGCGATAGCCGCTCCACGAAGGAGGGAGACGACTGATGCGCTCCATGTCGCAGCTCGGCAACGACCTCTATTCGGGAAAGACATCTTTCCCCTTCGTGCAGCGTCGTCGCCTGTGGTTCATCATCGCCGCGGTCCTGGTGATCGGCGCGGCCCTCGTGCCGCTCTTCCGGCCCGTGCAGTTCTCGATCGAGTTCACCGGTGGCTCGCAGTTCACGGTGTCCAACCCGTCGACGTTCGACCAGGCTCTGGCCACGCAGGCCGTGACCTCGGTCGTCCCGGATGCCACCACCCGCGTCACCACGATCAGTGACCAGTCCGTTCGGGTGCAGACCGACCAGCTGGACAACGATCAGACGCAGGCGGTCTCGTCCGCCCTGGCCACGGCGTACGACGTGCCGGCCTCCGAGATCACGAACTCGTTCATCGGCCCCACCTGGGGTAACGACGTCACTCGTCAGTCGCTGTGGGGACTGTCGATCTTCCTCGCGCTGACGTTCTTGATCCTGGCGCTCTATTTCCGCACCTGGAAGATGTCGGTCGCCGCGATCATCGGCCTCGTCGACGTGCTCGTCATCACCGTCGGTGTCTACGCCGTCTTCGGCTTCGAGATCTCGCCGGCCGCCGTCATCGGCTTCCTGACGATCCTCTCCTACGCCCTGTACGACACCACCGTCGTCTTCGACAAGGTGAGGGAGAACACCAGGGAGGACGGGGAGATCTCCGGTCGCACGTTCTCGGAGTCGGTGAACCTCGCCGCCAATCAGACGCTGATCCGATCCATCAACACGACGGTCGTCGCGATCCTGCCCGTCGGCGCGATCCTCTTCATCGGTGTACCGCTCGGTGCGCGCACGCTCAGCGACATCTCGCTGTCGATCTTCGTCGGCACGATCGTCGCCGCGTACTCGACGCTCTTCGTGGCTGTGCCGATGTACGCCCTGCTGCGCGAGAAGGAGAAGCCGATCGCCCAGCGCGACGCGCGCGTCGTGGCAGCCCGCGAGAAGGCGGGCGTCCCGGCCTGAGGCCGGGGCCCCGCCCCTCGGGTTCCGCCGGCGGACCCCGCCGTGGACCCCTGCCGCGAGGCATAGACTTGATCGACTGGCCGTAAGGAAGGGGTGTGACATGGCAGAGATCACTTCTTCCGCGCCGCCGCCGTCCTCCTTGCGACGTCTCGTTCCGCGTATCTTCTCGCGCGCGGCCCGTCGTGACGACGTCGACAAGCTGCTGCGCACGGTGCGCACGCACCATCCCAAGGGCGACCTCGCGATCATCGAGCGGGCCTACGCCGTCGCAGACAAGGCGCACGACGGGCAGAAGCGTCAGAGCGGCGAGCCCTACATCACGCACCCGCTGGCCGTCGCGCAAATCCTCGCCGAGCTCGGGCTGGGGCCGAAGGCCATCGCGGCGGCCCTGCTGCACGACACCGTCGAAGACACGGGATACCCCCTCGACGAGCTCGCCGCCGACTTCGGCGACGAGGTCGCGATGCTCGTCGACGGCGTGACCAAGCTCGACAAGGTCAAGTACGGCGACAGCGCGCAGGCCGAAACCGTGCGCAAGATGATCGTGGCGATGTCGAAAGACATCCGTGTCCTGCTCATCAAGCTCGCCGACCGCCTGCACAACGCCCGGACCTGGGGTTTCGTGCCCCCGCACAAGGCCGCGAAGAAGGCGACCGAGACGCTCGAGATCTACGCGCCGCTCGCGCACCGCCTCGGCATCCAGGCGATCAAGAGCGAGCTCGAAGACCTCTCCTTCGCGGTGATGCACCCCAAGCTGTACGCCGAGATCGACAGCCTGGTCAAGCAACGTACGCCTCAGCGCGAGCAGTACGTCCAGAACGTCATCGACGCCGTCGACGCCGACCTGCGTGAGCTGCGCGTCCGCGGCCGGGTGATGGGCCGACCCAAGCAGCTGTACTCCGTCTATCAGAAGATGGTCGTGCGGGGTCGCGAGTTCGACGACATCTACGACCTCATCGGCATCCGGATCCTCGTCGGCACCGTGCGCGACTGCTATGCCGTGCTCGGTGCCATACACGCGCGGTGGACGCCGCTGCCGGGGCGATTCAAGGACTACATCGCCACGCCGAAGTTCAACCTTTACCAGTCGCTGCACACCACGGTCATCGGACCGGGCGGTCGCACGGTCGAGATCCAGATCCGCACGCACGAGATGCACCAGCAGGCGGAATTCGGCGTCGCCGCGCACTGGAAGTACAAGGAGCGGATGGCGGGCGGCAAGGCCGACGCCAAGGCCGTCGACGCCGATATGGCGTGGATCGCGCACATCTCGGACTGGCAGGCCGAGACCGCCGACCCGGGGGAGTTCCTCGACTCGCTGCGTTTCGAGATCGGCGCAAAAGAGGTCTACGTCTTCACGCCCAAGGGTCGTGTGGTCGGGCTTCCGACGGGCGCCACCCCGGTCGACTTCGCCTACGCCGTGCACACCGAGATCGGCCACCGCACAATGGGGGCCAAGGTCAACGGTCGCCTGGTGCCGCTCGAGTCGACGCTGCAGAGCGGCGACGTCGTCGAAGTCTTCACCTCCAAGAACCCCGATGCCGGCCCGAGCCAGGACTGGCTCGGCTTCGTCAAGAGCACTCGTGCGCGCAACAAGATCCGCGGGTGGTTCACGAAGGAACGCCGCGAAGAGGCCATCGAACAGGGCAAGGATTCGATCGCCCGCGCTATGCGCCGGCAGAACCTGCCGCTCCAGCGCCTGATGAACCAGGACTCCTTCACCGAGGTCGCCCGGCTCTTCCACTACGAGGACGTCTCCGCCCTCTACGCCGCCGTCGGCGAGGGTCACGTCTCCACCCAATCGGTGATCGAGAAGGTCACCGCGCTCGTCAACGTCGAAGAGACGAACACCGGGCCCATCGACATCCCCGTCGGTCGCAGCCGCGCCCCGCGCGGTGGCGATTCGGGTGTGCTCGTGCGCGGTGCCCCCGACATCCTCGTCAAGCTCGCGAAGTGCTGTACGCCGGTGCCGGGCGACGAGATCGTCGGCTTCGTGACGCGCGGGAGCGGCGTCTCGGTGCACCGAGGCGACTGCACCAACGTGAAGGCGCTGAAAGAAGAACCCGACCGTCTGATCGACGTGGAGTGGGCGCCCACGACCAAGAGCGTCTTCCTCGTGCAGATCCAGGTCGAGGCCCTCGACCGCTCGGGGCTCCTGAGCGATGTGACCCGCGTGCTCAGCGAGCACCACGTCAACATCCTCTCGGCCACCGTGTCGACCACGAACGATCGGCTCGCCCTCAGCAAGTTCGTGTTCGAGATGGGCGACACCGTGCACCTCGACCGCGTACTCAACGCCGTGCGCCGCATCGACGCCGTCTACGACGTCTACCGCGTCACCTCGTCGTAGGCTTCGCGGTCGCCGTCGGCGGTCACGCTCGCGAGGAGCGCGGTCCCACGCCTGCCGTGAGGGAATGTCGGATGCCGATCGAGCCAGGCCTGCGCTTCCCTCCGCGTACGCGGGTCGGACCTCGCCCACGCGAGCGCCACGGCGCGCTGCTGCTCGTCCTGGGAGCGGGCGAGGTCGGCAAGGCTTCGCCCCGGCGTGCTGAAGTGGATGCCGGCGAGCGACACCGTGTCGGCCGGCGGCAGGCGCACGTCGTGGAAGACCGCGCGGGTCACGTGGTGCGCGCGCGTCCGTGTCTTCGCCACCCGCTGAAGGTGGTGCCGCGTCGGCTCGGTCGGCATCCCCCCGTGCACCCATGCCGCGGTGAGCCGTACCCCTGCCCATCGAGCCCCCAGCAGCGGGACGAGGCTTCGGGCGCGCATCCACGCCGTCTCGACCGCGTCGGCGGGCATGAACCCCTCACCGAGCGGCACGAGGAGCCCGTCGAGGCACGCGGCACTGAGCTCGCTCAGAGCGAGACGCTCGCCGGGGAAGAACAGAAAGGGCGACACCATCCCGCCAGTGTGGCGGGGCAGTGTCGCCCGTGACGGCCGAAACCGTCTACCTGTGGAGAACTGATCAGCCGCCAAGGGCGCGCAGCCAGGTGCGGCGCGCTTCGAGGGCCTCCGACGCCTGGGCCGCGGCGCGCTTGTCACCACGCGACTCGGCGTCGGCGAGCTCGGCCTCGAGCTTGTCGATCGCGTCGGTCAGCTGACGCGTCATGTCGTTCGCGCGCGCCTTCTGCTCGGGGTCGTTGCGCTTCCAGTCGGCATCCTCGCGCGTGCGCACGCTCTGCTCGATCTTGCGCAGCTCGTCGTCGAGGACGCGCTCCTTGTCGCGCGGGAAGATGCGGCCGATCTCGTCCCACTCGCGCTGGATCGCGGTCAGCTTCTGGCGGGCGGTCGCGAGGTTCTTCTCGTCGACGATCGGCGCGGCCTTCTCGAGGAGCGCACGCTTCTGCTCGATCTTCTCTTTCGAGGCCTCAGCGTCGGCCGACTCGCGCTCGATACGCGCACCGTAGAGCGCGTCACCGGCGGCCTTGAAGCGTGCCCAGAGTGCGTCGTCGACCTTGCGCCCTGCGCGGCCCGAAGCCTTCCAGGCGTCGAGAAGGTCGCGGTACGCTCCGATGCCGTCTTCGCCACGAGGCGCGAGGGCTTCGGCGCGCTCGACGAGACGCGTCTTCGCCTCACGGGCGGACTTGTGGGTCTCGTCCAGCGAGGAGAAGAATTCGCGGCGGTGACGATCGACCGTGGCGCGGGCGTCGCGGAAACGGCGCCACAGCTGCTGCGCCGTCGACTTCGACAGTCGGGGACCGTTCTGCTGGTGGGCCTGCCACCGCTCGAACAGCGCCGTCATGTCGGCGGTCATCTGCTTCCACTGCACCGTCTGGGGATCACGGGCGGCGAGGGCCTCGGCCTCTTCGACGATCGCCGTGCGTTCGCGCACAGCTTCTTCGGTGGCCTGCTTGGCGGCGACGGCCTCGCTCTCGCTCGCCTCGGCGAGCTCGGAGGTGAGGGCATCCACGCGAGCGATGAGGGCAGCAAGGTCGCCCACCGCGGCGGCGCCGTCGAGCTTGCCGCGGAGCGTCTTCGCCGTCGAGCGGAGGTCGGATGCCGAGGCACCACCGCGACGGTGGCGGGTCTCCAGCAGCGTGACCTCGCTGGCGAGATCCGAGAACTTTCTCTGGTAGTAGGCGAGCGCCTCGGCGGGCGTGCCGTCGGGGTACTGGCCCACGACACGCCAGTCGTCGCCCTCGCGGACCGAGACGGTTCCCTCGTCGTCGACGCGGCCCCACGGCTGAGCGGGCGCGGCGGAAGCGGTCTTGCCCGGAGGCGGGCCGGGAATGCGCGCGCCGGGCCGCGGGAGGACGGGCTGCACGACGGCGGGCTGGGCGCCGGGCGCCTCCGCCTCGTCGGCGGCGGCCTCGACCTCGGCGGCCGCATGGTCTCCCGCGGGCTCAGCGTCCGAAGCCTCGTCGGCGCCGGCCTCGTCGACGGGCGCCGGCTCAGCGGCATCCGCCGACTCGTCTGGACGCGGCGCCTCGTCGGCGAGGGCAGCGGCGGCGGGAGCCTCGTGCTCCTCGGCGGAAGCGGCGGCCTCATCGGGGAACGCGCCCTCGGCTGCGGGAGCGTCGGTCTCCGCCTCGACCGGGGTCGTGGCGGCGGGATCGACCTCGACGGCGCTCGCGTCGTCGTGCGGGTCGGAGGTCTCGGGAGTGGGGACGGAAGTCACGGGTAGCACCTCATCGCGGCAGAACCGCCTGGGGGAGAAGGACTCTCCGAGCCTAGTACGCGCGGCCCCTCCGACACAGGATCGAGGCGCGCGCATCACCGCCCGGCCGCGACGACGGCCCCGTGTGGGCGGTCAGGGAGTGGACGAGGGCGACGGAAGGGGCGCGGGGATCTCCGTGGGGACCGGTGTCGTGGGATTCTCCGTCGGAGAGGGGGCCGGCGTCGGCGCACCGGGGCCCGCGACGAAGTAGGCGGTCTGCGCCCCCACCGCTCCGGCGATCACGAGGAGACCGACGATGACGCCGATCAGATTGTCGCGCGTGCGACGCCGCCCCTGACGGGCGTGGAGCTCGAGCCGTGCCTGATACGCGCGAGCACGCGCGCGCTGCTCCCGCGTCTGCCGGTCTTTCCCGCGCGTCGCCACATCGACCTCCTCCGCCCGTCCGGGCACGTCGATCCTACAAAAGGCCGCCCCCTGCGCTGGTTTCGCTCTCGCGGACGCGGTGTCGGAGGCCGCGGTTAGCCTGGAGGGGTGACCTCTTCCTCCGCCCTCTTCCAGGGCCAGACGCCGCTCGCCGTGCGCATGCGCCCGGTGAGCCTCGACGAGGTCGCCGGTCAAGGGCATCTGCTGCGACCGGGGTCACCACTGGTCACCCTCGCCACCACCGACTCCTCGGCATCCGTCACCGCGGCCTCAGTCATTCTGTGGGGCCCGCCGGGTACCGGGAAGACGACGCTCGCCCAGGCGATCGCGCGGTCGTCGGGGCGCCGTTTCGTCGAGCTATCGGCGATCACCGCGGGCGTGAAAGACGTGCGCGAGGTCATGCAAGAAGCGCTCACCCAGCGCGACCTCTACGGGCAGTCGACCATCCTCTTCCTCGACGAGATCCACCGCTTCACCAAGGCCCAGCAGGACGCCCTGCTGCCGGGCGTCGAGAACGGGTGGGTCGTCCTGATCGCCGCGACCACCGAGAATCCCTCGTTCTCGGTCATCTCGCCGCTGCTGTCGCGCTCGCTCCTGCTCACCCTTCGCCCGCTCGGCGACGACGACCTCGGGGCCCTGGTGGATCGTGCCGTGACCGATCCGCGCGGTCTGGCCGGCCGGGTCGTGCTCGAAGACGAAGCGCGCGCCGCCCTGGTGCGCCTGGCGTCCGGCGACGCCCGTCGAGCTCTGACCGCTCTCGAGGCGGCGGCATCGGTCGCGGGGGACGACGGTGCCACGTCGCCCGACTCGGACGACGACGACGAGCAGGACCCGGGCCCGTTCGCCGGCGACGGGGGAGAGCTCCCCGTGATCACCGCCGACCACATCGCCCAGGCCGTCGATCGTGCGCTGCTGCGCTACGACCGCCAGGGCGACGAGCACTACGACGTGATCAGCGCCTTCATCAAGTCGGTGCGCGGTTCGGATCCGGATGCCGCGATCCACTACCTCGCGCGCATGATCGAGGCGGGGGAGGACCCCCGTTTCATCGCTCGGCGCCTGGTGATCTCCGCCGCCGAGGACATCGGGATGGCCGACCCCCAGGCCCTGCAGATCGCTGTCGCCGCGGCCGACGCCGTCGCGTTCATCGGCATGCCCGAGGGACGCATCCCCCTCGCCGAGGCCACGATCTACCTCGCCACCACCGCCAAGTCGAATGCCGCCTACAACGCCATCAACGCCGCGATCGCCGACGTGCGCGCCGGCGGTTTCGGGCGTGTGCCGATGCACCTCCGCGACGCGCACTACCCGGGCGCCAAGCGGCTGGGGCACGGCAAGGGATACAAGTACGCCCACGACAGCGAGATCGGGATCGTGACGCAGCAGTACCTTCCCGACGAACTCGCGGGCAGACGTTACTACGAGCCCACGAACCACGGCACCGAACGCGACGTCTCCGCGCGCCTGGAGAAAATCCGTCGCATCCTCGACGGGGCGTAGGCGCTCGACGACCGTGCGGGCGGCTCTGATAGCATGAACCGGCTCGAAACAGGGTTTTCGGGCATCCCCTCCTTCCTGTGATCACCTTCCGGTGCGCCCCGGCGTGCGCTCCGGATCGGGCGGAAGGGGGCGATACGCCCGCGAGCCGCGAAAGGCGCGGCCGCGTCATCGGAAGGAGAACTTCGTGACCACGAAGTCTCAGGACCGCCGCAAGGTGCGTCTGTCGCGCGCCCTCGGCGTCGCGCTCACCCCCAAGGCCGCCCGCTACCTCGAGAAGCGTCCCTACGCTCCGGGTGAGCACGGTCGCACCAAGCGCAAGGCCGACAGCGACTACGCCGTTCGCCTCCGCGAGAAGCAGCGTCTGCGCGAGCAGTACGGCATCCGCGAGAAGCAGCTGCGCATCGCGTTCAACGAGGCCCGCCGCACCGACGGCCTGACCGGTGAGAACCTGGTCGAGCTGCTCGAGATGCGTCTGGACGCCCTCGTCGTTCGTTCGGGCTTCGCCCGCACCACCGCGCAGGCTCGCCAGCTCGTCGTGCACCGCCACATCATGGTCGATGGCCAGCTCGTGGACCGCCCGTCGTTCCGCGTGAAGCCGGGTCAGCTGATCCACGTCAAGACCAAGAGCGAGGGTCTCGAGCCCTTCCAGGTCGCCGCCGCCGGTGGGCACGCCGAAGTGCTGCCCCCCGTTCCGGGCTACCTCGAGGTCGACCTCTCGACGCTGCAGGCGAAGCTCGTCCGTCGCCCGAAGCGCGCCGAGGTGCCCGTCACGTGTGACGTGCAGCTCGTCGTCGAGTACTACGCCGCCCGCTGACCTCAGCGAGCACAGAAGGGCGTCGGGTTCTCCCGGCGCCCTTTCTGGTACTCGCGGAGCGCTTCCGCGCGGATGGACTCGGCACGCCCCGCACCGGAAGGGACCGGCCGAGGTGCGGCAGCGATGCGACGTGACCGGGGCGCCACGTCGGCGGACGCGCGCTCCACGGGGCCCCTCGCCTACGATGGGAGAATGCCGCGACCGCGGCGTCGTATCGAGGAAGAAGTGGTGATCGTGAGAAGCCTCGTCTGGTTCGCGTTGGGCATCGTCGGCGGTTTCGTCGCCGCCCACCTCGTCAACAAGGACCCCCGCGGGCAGGAGGTGCTCGCGCAGCTCGACTCCCGCATCGGCGAGTTCACCGACCGCATGAGCGACGCCTACCACGCGCAGGAGACCCGCCTCTCCGAGATCATCGACGACGCGAAGAGCGTCGCGTCCTCGGCGGTCGAGAAGTCCGCCGACGCCGTCGACGACGCCGCCCGCGCCGCCGAGAAGGCCGTTTCCCCCTCCGACTGACCCCCTCCGGCCTCCCGCCCCCACCCGTGGGGCGGATCCGCATGCGTACGGAAAGACCCGCCATGAAAACCGCCGAGATCGCCCAGCGCTTCCTCGACTTCTTCGAGAAGAAGAACCACACGATCGTCCCCTCGGCCTCGCTCGTCACCGACGACCCGGCCCTGCTGTTCACCGTGGCGGGCATGGTGCCCTTCATCCCGTATCTGAGCGGGGTCGTTCCGCCGCCCTATCCGCGCGCTGCCGACGTGCAGAAGTGCATCCGCACCAACGACATCGAAGAAGTCGGCAAGACCCCGCGTCACGGCACCTTCTTCCAGATGCTCGGCAACTGGTCGTTCGGCGACTACTTCAAGGAAGACGCGATCCGCTTCGCCTGGGAGCTGCTGACGGCCCCCGAGTCGGAGGGCGGCCTCGCGTTCGATCCGAAGGACCTCTGGGTCACGGTCTACGAGGAAGACGACGAAGCCCGCGACCTCTGGCTCGAGCTCAGCTCTCTGCCCGACGAGCGCATCCAGCGCCTGGGCAAGGACACGAACTACTGGTCGACCGGTCTGCCCGGCCCCGCCGGTCCCTGCTCGGAAATCTTCTTCGACCGCGGTCCCGAGTACGGCATCGACGGAGGCCCCGCCACCGACGACGACCGCTACGTCGAGATCTGGAACCTCGTGTTCATGCAGTATGAGATCACCAACGTGCGCTCGAAGTACGACTTCGACATCGTCGGGGAGCTGCCCGCGAAGAACATCGACACCGGCATGGGCCTGGAGCGCATCGCGTTCATCAAGCAGGGCGTCGACAACATGTACGAGACCGACCAGGTGCGCCCCGTGCTGGATCTGGCCGCCAAGCTGGCGGGCAAGTCGTACGGCCAGGAGTCGCACGACGACGACGTGCGCCTGCGCATCGTCGCCGACCACGTGCGCTCATCCCTCATGCTGCTCGCCGATGGCGTCACCCCCTCGAACGAGGGCCGCGGCTACATCCTGCGCCGCATCATGCGTCGCGCGATCCGGTCGATGCGCCTGCTCGGCGTCGACGGCCCCACGTTCCCCGAGCTGTTCGCCGCCTCACGCGACGCGATGAAAGAGTCCTACCCCGAGGTCGAGGCCGATTACGCGCGCCTCTCGGCCTACGCGATCGCCGAGGAGCAGACGTTCCTCCGCACGCTCGCGGCGGGATCCGCGATCCTCGACCAGTCGGTCGTCGAGGCCAAGAACGGCGGCGGCACCACGCTGTCGGGCTCCGAGGCGTTCCTGCTGCACGACACCTACGGCTTCCCGATCGACCTCACGCTCGAGATCGCCGAAGAGGCCGGGCTGTCCGTCGACCGCGGCGCCTTCGACCAGCTCATGCTCGAGCAGCGCACACGTGCCAAGGCCGACGCACGCGCCCGCAAGGGCACGATCGCCGACCAGAGCGCCTACCGCGAGTTCCGCGCCCACGGCGAGACCGTCTTCACCGGCTACACCGAGATGCAGACGGAGTCCCGGGTTCTCGGCATCCTGATCCAGGGGGTCGGAATCGACCGCGCGGCCGAGGGCCAGATCGCCGAGGTGATCCTCGCCGAGACCGCCCTGTACGCCGAGTCGGGAGGACAGGTCGCCGACAAGGGCGTCATCGTCGGCCCCGGGTACGAGCTCGAGGTGCTCGACGTGCAGCGCCCGGTCCCGGGACTCGTGAGCCACACCGTCGAAGTGACGACCGGCGAGGTGTCGGTCGGTGCCCCCGCGACCACCGTGGTGGACGCGCTCAACCGCCACGCCGCACAGCAGGCCCACACCGCCACTCACCTCGTTCATGCGGCGATCCGCGACACGCTCGGCAAGACGGCGACGCAGACCGGTTCGCTCAATCGCGCGGGTTACATGCGCTTCGACTTCAGCTGGGGCTCGGCGCTGTCGCCCGAGACCCGCACCGAGATCGAGGACATCGCCAACAACGCGGTGCGCGACAACCTCGAGGTCACCACGCGCGTGATGTCGCTCGACGAGGCGAAAGCCGCGGGCGCCATGGCGCTGTTCGGCGAGAAGTACGGCGACACCGTGCGCATGGTCGACATCGGCGGTCCCTGGTCGCGTGAGCTGTGCGGTGGCACGCACGTGTCTCGCAGCGCCGAGATCGGCCTGGTCAACCTCGTGGGCGAGCAGTCGGTCGGCGCGTCGAACCGCCGCGTGGAAGCCCTCGTGGGCCTCGACGCCTTCCGTGACCTCGCCGCCGAGCGCGCGATCGTCTCTCAGCTCAGCTCGAGCCTGAAGACGCCGCGCGAGCAGCTGCCCACCCGCATCGCCGAGTTGGCCGCGAGCCTCAAGGCCGCCGAGAAGAAGATCGCGGCGTTCGAGGCGCAGGCCCTCACCGGTCGCCTGCCCCAGCTGGTGGAGTCGGCCGTCGCCGTCGGTACCGTGCGGGTGGTCGCACAGAGCCTCGGGGAGGGCGCCTCGGCAGACGACGTGCGCTCGCTCGCGCTGCAGGTGCGCGACCGCCTGGGCAGCGACCCCGCGGTCGTCGCTCTCGCGAGCACCACCGGCGGCCGCGCCACGGTGGTCGTCGTCACCAACGACTCCGCGCGCGAACGGGGGCTCGCCGCGGGCGCCCTCGCCAAGGCGGCGGCCGGTGTGCTCGGCGGCGGTGGCGGAGGTCGTCCCGACGTCGCCCAGGGCGGCGGAACGGATGCCGCGGCCCTGCCGCAGGCGCTCGAGGGAATCGTCTCGGACGTGCGGACGACGATCGCGTGACGTCGTTTCGTCGCGGCATCCGATTCGGGATCGACGTCGGGCGCGCGCGCGTCGGCGTGGCTCGGTCAGACCCGGACGGGGTGCTCGCCGTTCCCGTCGAGACGGTGCCTCGAAAGGGCGAGCCGATTCGTCGCATCGCGGCTCTGGCGGCCGAGTACGAGGCATTCGAGATCGTGGTGGGGCTGCCGCTGAACCTGCGTGGCGAAGACACGCCGTCGACCACCGACGCCCGGGCCTTCGCCGCGGCATTGGCGGCGGCTCTCCCGATGACCGTCCGTCTGGTCGACGAGCGCCTGAGCACCGTCTCGGCGCAGAGTGTTCTGCGCGAAGCAGGACGTTCCCAGCGTGATTCTCGTAGCATTGTGGACCAAGTCGCCGCTGTGGTGCTTCTGCAGCAGGCACTCGACGTGGAGCGACAGTCCGGTGAGCCGGCCGGACCCGCCGTAACACCGGGACAGGAGCCCGCCTGACATGCCCGAGAACCAGCCTCCCGAGAACGATCCGTTCGCGGATCTCTACGGTCGCCTGCCCGACCCGCGCACCGGAGCACGCTCCTCCCGCCGCGCCGCCGCCTCGGGAGAGAACGCCCCGCCGTCGCGCCGCGCGGCTCGTGAAGCCCGGCGAGCGGCGACCGAGGCCACGCCGACGATCTCGCCGGAGCAGGCCGCCGAAGTCGCGCCATCCGTGCCTGCCGAGCGCGGAGCCGAACCCGCGCCGGCACCCCGAGTCGCGGACGCGCAGCCGCCTCTCGACCCGGCCGCTTCCTCCGAGCGGCCGCGAGCCTTCCCCGCCGAGCCGACGGACGCCCCGCGCAGCGGTTCGACGCCCGCCCCTCGTTCCGCAGCCGAGCAGTCGGCAGCTCGAGCGGAAGAGCACGAACCCGCGCGACGCGCCGATCACCCGTCATCGCAGACGACACGCGACACCGCTGCCGCGGGCGGCCGCGACGAGGCGGCGCCGGGGCCGCGCCGCAACGGTGCTTCTGCCGCGGCCTCCACGGCGGCAACGGGGCCGGCAGTCGCGGGCCGTGCCTCGCGCGCTGTGCGAGATCAGGCGCCTCGCACGACATCCGCGCAGAACACGCCCTCCGGCGCCGCCGCGCAGCCCGCCCGCGACACGCAGTCCGCCGCCTGGCAGGCCGCCGCCCGCCGCGCGGACGCTCCCCGCTCCGCCGAGACGCCTCACGCTCCCTCCTCGTCGCGCCGCACCGAGCCGGCTCGCGACCGCGAACCCGCCCTCGTCGGTCCCGGCGCGGCGGCTGCCGCCTCCGCCGCGCCGGGAGCCGCGGCATCCGGATCCCTCGAAGAGCTCTTCACCGGCGAGACCACCACGCAGCAGATCGGCTGGGCACCGCAGAAGCCCCCGAAACGGCGGCGTCATGTCGGTCGTTGGATCGCCCTCGCGATCGTGCTGATCCTCGTCGGCGGTGTCGCCGGCGGCGGGTTCGCCCTGTGGAACACCTACGGCGAACGGATCCAGGCATTCCTCGGCAATGGCGAGTCCCTCGACTACCAGGCCGGCCAGGCGACCGGTGAGGCACGCGTCACGATCGTGTCGGGTGACACGGGCCAGTCCGTCTCGCCGAAGCTCTTCGAGGCGGGCGTCACAAAAGCGTCCAACTCGCTCTACAAGTACATGGTCGACAACGCCGTGGGGTTCACGTTCCAGCCCGGCGTCTACAAGCTCCAGCAGCAGATGACCTCCGAGGCCGTGATCGCCGCGCTCCGGGACCCCGCCAACCGTCTCGACAACTCCGTGCAGCTGCGCGAGGGACTGACCCTGAAGCAGTCGCTCGACATCATCTCGGAGCAGACCGGCATCGCGCGAGCCGACCTCGACGCCGCGGTCGCGACCCCCGCGACCTACGGGGTGTCGGCCCCGACCCTCGAGGGCTGGATCTTCCCCGCGACCTATGACTTCGACGACGGCGTCACCGCCTCGCAGGTGATCGATCGTATGGTCAAGCGCACGATCGAGTCGCTGGACAAAGCCGGCGTCGCCCCGAACGATCGGGAGCGAATCCTCACGATCGCCTCGATCATCGAGCGCGAGGCCCGCAGCAGCGAAGACTTCTACAAGGTCTCGCGTGTCATCGAGAACCGTCTGCAGCCCGACAACACCGAGACGCACGGACTGCTGCAGATGGATTCCACCGCGCAGTACGGAGCGAACGAACTCGATGCTGGAGCCTCGTCGTCGAGCGCGAACGCCTTGAACAGCGACAACCCGTACAACACCTACAAGTATCCGGGACTTCCGGTCGGGCCGATCGCCAACGCCGGAGACCTCGCGATCGACGCCGCGATGCACCCCGTCGACGGCCCCTGGTACTACTTCACGACGGTGAATCTGTCGACCGGCGAAACCGTGTTCTCGACCACCTACGCCGATCAAGAGAAGGCTGTCGCGCAGTTCCAGCAGTGGTGCCGCGAGAATCCGAACGGCGGATGCTGACCGGCCGCCGCCTCGCCGTCTGGGGCGACCCGATCGCGCACTCGCGATCACCCCGACTGCACGCGGCGGCCTACGGCGTGCTCGGCCTCGACTGGGAGTACGGGCGTCGGCAGGTCGACGAGGCGCGCTTCGCCGACGCGGTGGAGGGGCTGGATGCCGACTGGCGCGGTCTCTCGCTCACCATGCCGTTGAAGCATGCCGCCGCCCGCTCCGCCGTCTCGCTCGATGACGATGCGCGCCTCACGGGCGCCGTCAACACCTTCCTGCTGACCGAACGCGGGCCCCGAGGCTTCAACACCGACGTGGGCGGCTTGGCGCGCGCCCTCGACGAGATCGGCGTGCGCGAGCCCGAGGCGGTCCGCGTGCTCGGCGCCGGGGCGACGGCGACCTCCGCGGTGGTCGCCGCCGCCCGTGCGGGAGCCGGGCTCATCGAGGTACGCGCCCGGCGGCCCGAGGCCGCCGCGCCCCTCGTCGCCCTCGCCGATGCTCTGGGAGGCGTCGTTCGCGTCGTCGCCCTCGACGACCCCGAGTTCGCAGCGGTGGACGCCACGATCGCAGCGCTGCCGGGAGGCACCGACCTCGGCCGCGTCGCCGACCAGCTGGCATCCGTCTCCGGCCCGCTCGTCGACGTCGTCTACGGGGGCTGGCCGACCCCGCTCGCTCAGGCCTGGGAACGCGCGGGCGGCGAGGCGCACGACGGTCTCTCGATGCTGCTGCACCAGGCTCTGCTGCAGGTGCGCGTGTTCGTCGGAGGGGACCCCGCGATCGCCCTGGAGCACGAGGCCGAGGTGCTGGCCGCAATGCGCACCGCGCTCATGGGAGACTAGGACCATGCTTCGCGTTCTCACCGCCGGCGAGTCCCACGGCCCCGAGCTGATCGCCCTCATGGAAGGGATGCCGGCCGGTGTCCCCATCTCTTCGGCGCAGATCCGCGCCGAACTGGCGCGCCGTCGCCTGGGATACGGCCGCGGTTCGCGCATGAAGTTCGAAGAGGACGAACTGTCGCTGTCCACGGGCATCGTGCACGGCTTCACGATCGGCAGCCCCATCGCGCTGCGCATCGGCAACACCGAGTGGCCGAAGTGGACCGAGGTCATGAGCCCTGAGCCCGTCGAGCTCTCCGACCGCTCCCGCGGGCGCGGCGCCGCCCTGACCCGGCCGCGCCCCGGTCACGCCGACCTCGTCGGCATGCAGAAGTACGGCTTCGACGAGGCGCGCCCGATCCTCGAGCGCGCATCGGCCCGCGAGACGGCCGCGCGCGTGGCCCTGGGTGCCGTCGCCCGTTCGTTCCTCAACGAGCTCGGCATCCGGCTCGTCAGCCACACCCTCTCGATCGGTCCCGTCCGCGTCCCCGACGACGCGGAATTCCCCACGCCCGACGACGTCGACCGTCTCGACGCCGATCCGCTGCGCTGCTTCCACGCCGAGACGAGCGCCGCCATGGTGGACGAGGTCGACGATGCGAAGAAGTCCGGTGACACCCTCGGCGGCGTCGTCGAGGTCCTCGCCTACGGCCTTCCGCCGGGGCTGGGCTCCCACGTTCAGTGGGATCGTCGCCTGGATGCCAGGCTCGCTCAGGCACTCATGAGCATCCAGGCCATCAAGGGCGTCGAGGTCGGCGACGGCTTCCTCACCACCACCCGCCGTGGATCGCAGGCCCACGACGAGCTGTTCGCCACGGGCGACGGGATCACACGGTCGTCCGACCGGGCGGGCGGCACCGAGGGCGGCATGTCCACGGGGACCGTGCTCCGCGTGCGCGCCGGCATGAAGCCGATCGCGACGATCCCCAAGGCCCTCCGTACGGTCGATGTGGCGACCGGCGACACCGCGGCGGCACACCACCAGCGCTCCGATGTCTGTGCGGTTCCGGCAGCCGGTGTCGTGGCCGAGGCCATGGTCGCGATCACCCTCGCCGACGCCGTGCTCGAGAAGTTCGGCGGCGACAACATCGTCGAGACCCGCCGCAACGTCGAGACCTATCTCGCGAACCTGCCCGAGACGCTGCGCACGACCGACGCGTCCGACGCGGCGCTCCTCGCGCATGACCTCGCCTGAGCAGCCCCCCGCCGGCCCTGCCGTCGTGCTCATCGGTCCGATGGGCGCGGGCAAGACCAGCGTCGGGCGCCGCGTGGCGCGAGCGCTGGGCACGCCCTTCACCGATACCGACAAGCTCGTCGTGCGCGACCACGGCCCGATCCCGGCGCTGTTCGTCGCCCACGGAGAGCCGCACTTCCGCGCCCTCGAGCGCGAGGCGGTCGTCGAGGCCCTGGGTCGCGGCGGCGTGGTCGCGCTCGGCGGGGGAGCGGTCCTCGACCCGCTGACGCGCGAACGTCTGCGCGCGCACCGCGTCGTGCTGCTGACCGTGGCGCCGCACGTCGTGGCATCCCGGATCCACGGCGATGAACGGCCGTTGCTCGGCGGAGAAGACCCCGCCGCACGGTGGCAGCGCATCTTCGAAGAACGGCGGCCCGTCTACGAGCAGACCGCCGACATCGCATTCGACACCTCGTCGGGCCCGCTCGCGCGAGTCGTCGACGACATCGTGGCCTGGGCACGCCGTGTGCCGGCCGGAGAGACGGCATGACCGACACCACCACCATCAGCGTCGCCGGCGAGCCCGGCTACGACATCACGATCGGACGGGGCCTTCTGTCCTCGCTCGGCGAGGCGCTGCCCGCGGGCGCGCAGAAGGTGCTGGTGGTCCACCCGCCGACGCTCGCGAAGCAGGCCGAGGAGCTTCGCGCCCAGCTCATGGGCGATCGTCAGGTGCTGCTGGCCGAGATCCCGGACGCCGAGGCCGGAAAGCGCGTCGAGGTGGCGGCGTTCTGCTGGCAGGTCATGGGCCAGGCGGACTTCACCCGCACCGACGTCGTCGTCGGCTTCGGCGGGGGAGCGGTGACCGATCTGGCCGGTTTCGTCGCCGCGACGTGGCTCCGCGGCGTCGCTCTCGTGCAGGTTCCGACAACCGTGCTGGGAATGGTGGACGCCGCGGTGGGCGGCAAGACCGGCATCAACACCGCCGAGGGCAAGAACCTCGTCGGTGCATTCTGGCCGCCGGTCGCCGTGGTGTGCGATCTCGACCTGCTCGATACGCTGTCGAAGAACGAAGCGACCGCCGGCTTCGCCGAGGTGGTCAAGGCGGGCTTCATCTGGCATCCGGAGATCCTCGATCTGATCGAGGCCGATCCCGAGGGGATCGTGAATCCCCGCGGGGACGGCTTCCGTCGCTGCGTCGAACTCGCGATCGACATGAAGGCGCGCGTGGTCGGCGAAGACCTGCGCGAGGCGGGGTTGAGGGAAGTGCTGAACTACGGGCACACCCTCGGACACGCGATCGAGCACGCCGAGCGGTATCGCTGGCGTCACGGCGCGGCGATCTCGGTCGGCATGGTGTTCGCGGCCGAGCTGTCGCGCCTCGCCGGTCGGCTCTCGGATGACGTCGCTCAGCGCCACCGCACGGTGCTGGAGTCGCTCGGGCTTCCGACGACGTACCGGGCCGGGGCGTTCCAGACCCTCAAGGCGACGATGCAGCGCGACAAGAAGAGCCGCGGCAGCATGCTGCGCTTCATCGTGCTCGACGATCTCGCGCGTCCCACCGTGTTGCAGGCGCCCGATGAATCGCTGCTGTTCGCGGCATACCAGGAGGTCGGTGCGTGAGCATCGCCGTGCGCCGCGTGCGCGCGGATGAGGGCGGCCGCGTGCGCGAACTGCGACTGCGTGCGGTCAGCGACCCGGTGGCATCCATCGCCTTCCTCACTAGCTACGAGGAGGAGCAGGATCGCGATCCGGCCTTCTGGGACGAGCGTGCGGCGGGCGGCGCCACGGGATCGGCCGCGGCGATGTTCGTGGCCGAGGACGGCGACGCGTGGGTCGGATCGGTGACCGTGCTGGTGCGCCGTGTGGGAGATGTCGACCACACGGGGCGGCGGCTGGGTGCGGGGCGCGCCGACGTCGTCGGCGTCTACGTCGCCCCCGAGGCGCGGGGGAGCGGGGCGATCGACGCTCTCCTCGACGCCGCCGCGCACTGGAGCGCCGGCCAGGGCTTCGAGACCCTGTCTCTCGACGTGCACGTCGACAATGCCCGTGCCCAGGCCGTGTACCGGCGCGCGGGCTTCGCTCCGACGGGCGAGACCTTCACCGGTCCCATCGGCGCCGAACTCGCCATGAGTCGGTCGCTTCGCACGCTCTGACGCGCATTCCGCTGCGCGGACGACCGCGCGCACGTCGGATTACCGCCCTGTGATCGGGCCACCCCGCCCCGTCTTCGAACCCCTTGCGAATCTCCGGATCCATGAGGCGCGCGACTGCCGAGGCGGTGGCATCCGGTCCTGATTCCGTCTCGAATCCGACGTCGAGCGCGGCCTTTCGAGATCACACGCGCACGCCCCGCCCTCCGGAGAAGACGGGGCGTGCGCGTGTCGGTCAGACCGTCGAGGCGACGCGGCGCTCAGCGGCGAGCCCGAGCTGATCGGTCGGGACGTCCTTCGTCTCGCGGGCGGTAAGGGCACTCACCGAGGCGATCACGGCGATGACGGCGGTGAAGAGGCTGATGACGACCCAGCCGCCGGCTGATCCGCCGCCGAGGGCGGCGACGATGCTCGGAGCGAAGCCGGCCATGAGGAAGCCGAGCTGGGTGCCGATCGCCATGCCCGAGAAGCGGACCCGGACGCTGAACATCTCGCCGTAGAACGAGGGCCACACGGCGTTGGCCGCGGCGTATCCGCACGAGAACGTGAGGATCGCGAGACCGAAGGTGACCAGGTTGTTCCCGGCGCCCATCGACAGCATGTAGAACGGCATGAAGGCCGCCGACGACAGCGCCCCGTAGATGAAGACGGGCTTGCGGCCGATGCGGTCGGCGAGGGTGCCGAACAGCGGCTGCGTGAACAGTGCGACCACGTTGGCCACGACGACGAGCCACAGCGTGACGCTCGCGTCGAGCCCCTCCTCCTTGCCGTAGGCGATCGCGAGGGTGCCGAAGACGGTCGACACCGCGGCGATGAATGCGCAGCAGATCACTCGCAGCACGTCGCGCCAGTGATTCTTCAGCAGCGGCACCAGCGGCATGCGGGCGATCTGACCGTCGGCCTTGGCCTGCTCGAACTCGGGCGTCTCGTGCAGGCTCCGTCGGATGAAGAACGCCACGATCACGACGACGGCGCTCAGCCAGAACGGCACGCGCCAGCCCCACGAGAACTTGATGTCATCGGGCAGGGCGACCACCGGGATGAAGATCAACGCCGCGAGGATCTGGCCGCCCTGGGTGCCCGTCAGCGTCCACGAGGTGAAGAACGAACGCCGCGAATCCGGAGCGTGCTCGAGGGTGAGAGACGACGCTCCCGCTTGCTCGCCGGCGGCGGAGAGACCCTGGGCGAGACGGCAGAGCACCAGCAGCACGGGGGCGAACCAGCCGATCTGCGCGAACCCGGGGAGACAGCCGATGACGAAGGTCGACAGCCCCATCAGCAGCAGGGTGAACATCAGCACCCTCTGGCGTCCGATGCGGTCGCCGAAGTGGCCGAGGATGATCGCGCCGAACGGGCGGGCGATGTAGGCGAACCCGAAGGTCGCGAACGACATCACCAGCGCCGCCTGGTCGCCCGAGGGGAAGAACACCGTCGGGAAGATGAGGGCGGCGGCGGAGCCGAACAGGAAGAAGTCGTAGTACTCCACGGCGCTTCCCATGAAGCTGGCCGTGGCCGCCCTCACGGGAGTCTTCCGCGTCGTTGCGGTGGTGGTCATGGACGAGTGCTCCTTAGCGGGCGAGGGCCGGATCGACGGGGGAGTCGGCGGCGACGAGGTCGAGGAAGTGAGCGGTCATACGGTCGGGATCGGGTCGCGTCCCGGTGATGAGGGCGAAGGCGGCGACGGCCTGGTGGACCGCCATGCGTCCGCCGCTCAGGGTGCGGCACCCGCGCTCGCGCGCGGTGACGAGAAGTTCGGTGTCGAGCGGGCGGTACACGATGTCGGCGACCCACAGCTCGGGGCGCAACAGGTCGGCGTCGAGGGGGAGGCCCGGGTGTTCGGCCATGCCGACCGGGGTGCAGTGCACGAGCCCGTCCGCGTCGGCGAGCACCGCGGGCAGATCGGCCGCAGAGGCCGTATCGACGGCGGCGAGCGGATGACGCCGGCCCAGGTCGTCCGCGAGAGCCGTCGCGCGAATCGGGTCGAGGTCGACGATGCTCAAGCGCGTGGTTCCGAGACGCAACAGGGCGTCGGCGACTGCCGAGCCAGCCCCTCCGGCGCCGAGCTGGACGACGTGTCGGGTACCGGCACCGGGGAGTCCGTCACCGAAGGCTGCGGCGAAGCCCGTCGTGTCGGTGTTGTAGCCCACACGGCCGGCGGGTGTGAACAAGACCGTGTTGACGGCGCCGAGAGCGGCGGCGACCGGATCGACACGGTCGAGGTGGGCGAGCACGCTCTGCTTACAGGGGTGCGTGACGTTGACGGCGTCGTACCCGAGTCGCTCGGCCCAGGCGAGGAGGTCGCCGATGCGGTCGGGGGCGATCCCCAGGGCGGTGAGGTCGAGAGGGCGATACACGTACGTGATTCCGAGGGCGCGAGCCTCAGCCATGTGCATCGGCGGCGTCAGCGAGGGCAGGACCCCCGTGCCGATGAGGCCGACGAGATACGGGTGCGCGTCGTTCACGGGACTCCTTCGTGTCCGCGAGGCGGTTATGTACTAACCGGTACGTTCAGAGGAAATCATGCCTCGCCGACGGTGTCAACGATCGATTCCGGCGCCGTAGCTGCCGGCCGCGGTCGGCGCCCGGGGCGAGAGACCCGGACCGCCTCAGCGCGACGGCGCCGTCAGCCACCCGACCACGACGTCGCCGATGACCGCGCGCAGGTGCGTCCGCCGGTGGGGCGAGGCGAGGTCGACATCGAAGAGGTGCCCGAAGGTGTACTGATTAGCGACCTGGAACACGCAGTACGAGCTGATGACGAGGTGCACGTCGATCGCGTCGACGTCGGTCCGGAAGATCCCCGCCGCGCGCCCGCGCTCGAGGATGTCGTCGAGCAGCCCCTTCGCGGGCTGCGACAGGGTCCGCAGCCCCTCGATCTGGCGAATGAAGGCCCCGCGGTGGATGTTCTCGATAGCGACGAGGCGGATGAAAGCATCGTGGCCGACGTGGTGGTCGTAGGTGAGCTCGGCGAGGGCGCGGATGGCATCCACCGGGTCGGCGTGATCGACGTCGATCGCGCGCTCAGCCTCGCGGATGCCGCGGTAGGCCTGTTCGAGCACGGCCCGATACAGACCGTCCTTGCTGCCGAAGTAGTAGTAGATCATGCGCTTGGTGGTGCGCGTGCGGGCCGCGATCTCATCGACGCGGGCACCCGAGTAGCCGTCTTCGGCGAACACCTCGGTCGCCACGGCCAGCAGCTCGGAGCGGGTGCGTTCGGCGTCTCGACGTGCCTCGGCCATGACCCCAACCTACTGGAGAGGGGAGTGGACCCCGTTTGTACTAACTGGTACATTCGGCCGCCATGAGGACCTCGATGGCGACCGTCTGCATCAGCGGCACCCTGGCCGACAAGCTCCACGCGTGCGCCGACGCCGGCTTCGACGGCGTCGAGATCTTCGAGCCCGACCTGCTCGCCGCGCCCGAGAGCCCCGAGGAGATCGCCGCCCTCGCCGGCAGGCTGGGGCTCGCTCTCGACCTGTACCAGCCGATGCGCGACGTCGAAGGCGTCGACGAGCCGGCCTTCGCCGCGGTCCTGCGCCGCGCGGAGGCGAAGTTCCGCCTCATGAACCGCCTCGGAATCGACCTCGTGCTGTGCTGCAGCAACGTCGCGACCGCGACGATCGACGACGACGCCGTCTCGGCCGCGCAGTTGCGGCGACTCGGCGATCTCGCCCGGGACTACGGCATCCGGATCGCCTTCGAGGCGTTGGCCTGGGGGCGCTTCGTCGACGACTACCGCCGCGCGTGGCGCATCGTCGAGCTCGCCGACCACCCCGCGGTGGGGGTGTGTCTGGACTCCTTCCACATCCTCTCGCGCGGGCATGACACCTCCGCGATCGCCGACATCCCCTCGGAGAAGATCTTCTTCGTCCAGCTCGCCGATGCCCCGCGGCTCAGCATGGACGTGCTCTCGTGGAGTCGGCACCACCGCCTGTTCCCGGGCGAGGGCGACTTCGACCTCGTCGATTTCACCGCGCGAATCGTCTCGACCGGGTACACCGGTCCGTGGTCGCTCGAGGTGTTCAACGACACGTTCCGACAGACCGACGCGCGCCGGACGGCCCGCCACGCGCGCCGTTCGTTGCGCTGGCTCGAAGACGCCGTCTCGAGAGTACTCCCGGATGCCGTGGGCCGCGACGATCTGGCGATGCTCCCCGATTCGGCGGCCCCTTCGGGAGTCGACTTCGTCGAGATCAAGGCGGAGGACACCTCGGCCGTCGAGGAGCTGCTCGGTCAGCTCGGGTTCACCTCGCGCGGACGCCACCGCACGAAGCCGGTGACGCTGTGGACCGCCGGCAACGCCCGCCTCGTCCTCAACGAGCAGCACGCCCGCGGCTGGGAGCCGCGGCTGGCTGCGGTGGGCCTCGAGGTCGACGACGCCGAGGCCGTGGACCTGCGCATGGACGAGCTGCACGTCCCTCGCGCCTACCGCCGCACCTACGCGAGCGAGGAACGCCTCGACGGCGCCGTCGCCCCGGACGGCACCGAGGTCTACTGGGCGCAGGCCGCCGACGAGGGCGAACCCGCCTGGGTCGCCGAGTTCGAGCATGGCGAGCCCGAGCGCGCCAGTGCCGTGGTGGGCGTCGACCACGTGAGTCTGTCGCAGCCCTGGCAGGCCATCGAGGAAGCAACGCTGTTCTACACCGCCGGCTTCGCCCTGCGGGTGGACAGCAGTACAGAGGTGCCGGGGCCGCAGGGTCTCGTCGCCAGCCGCGTTCTCGGCGCCCCCGGCGGCGGCGTCCGCCTTCCCCTCAACGTCGCCCCTCCGATCCTGGCCGGGGAGCGCGCCGGCGCTGCTCTGCCCCAGCACGTCGCGTTCGCGTGCAGCGATGTACGGGCCCTCGCCCGATCCGCCCGTGAGCGGGGCTTCGTCCCGCTGGCGATGCCCCGTAACTACTACGACGACCTCGCGGCGCGTTTCGAGATGACGGATGCCGCTGTCGACGAGTTACGCGAGCTGCACCTGGGGTACGACCGCGACCACGCGGGGGAGTACCTGCACTTCTACACGCGCACGATCGGCGAGGTCTTCCTCGAGTTCGTCGAGCGCGTGGACGACTACGCGGGCTACGGCGCGGGCACGGCCCCCGTGCGACTCAGCGCCCAGGGGCGGCGCTGATAGCGTGCCTGGCATGACCACCCCCCGCCGACTGCTGCTCGTCAACGGCCCGAACCTCAACCTGCTCGGGACCCGCCAGCCCGAGATCTACGGCCGCGACACCCTCGCCGACGTCGAACGCGTGACGACCGAGGCCGCCGAGAGGCACGGGCACGAGGTTCGCGCGATCCAGAGCAATCACGAGGGCGTGCTGATCGACGCGATCCACGCCGCACGACTCGACTGCGCCGGGATCGTCATCAACGCCGGAGGGCTGACGCACACCTCGGTCGCGCTGCGGGATGCGCTGGCATCCGTCTCCCTCCCCGTCGCCGAGGTGCACATCTCGAACATCACGGAGCGCGAAAGCTTCCGTCACTTCTCCTACATCGAAGACGTCGCCGTCGTGCACGTCATCGGCGAAGGGGTGCCCGGCTACGCGCGCGCCGTCGACCTGCTCATCGACGTGGTCGTGGGTCGGGCCGACGGCTGACGGCAGGGATCACGTAGACTCTGACGTCGGGCTCTCGCCCACTTCGACTCACGAAACGGAATATCGGCACTCATGGCATCCACTGCAGACATCAAGAACGGCGTCGTCCTGAACATCGACGGTCAGCTCTGGAGCGTCGTGGAGTTCCAGCACGTCAAGCCCGGAAAGGGCGGCGCGTTCGTCCGCACGAAGCTGAAGAACGTCATGAGCGGCAAGGTCGTCGACAAGACCTTCAACGCCGGCGCCAAGATCGAGACCGAGAACGTCGACCGCCGCGACTTCACGTACCTGTACAACGACGGCGACGGTTTCGTCTTCATGGACGTCGCCGACTACGACCAGATCACGGTCGGTGCCGCCACCGTCGGCGACGCCGCCAACTTCCTGCTCGAGAACCAGCAGGTGCAGATCGCCCTCAACAACGGCAACCCGCTCTACGTCGAGATGCCGCCGTCCGTCATCCTCGAGGTGACGTACACCGAGCCCGGCCTGCAGGGCGACCGCTCGTCGGCCGGCACCAAGCCCGCCACGGTCGAGACCGGCTACGAGATGCAGGTTCCCCTGTTCCTCGAGACCGGCACCAAGATCAAGGTCGACACTCGCACCGGCGAGTACCTCGGCCGCATCAGCTGACAGTGAGCGCCCGTACGAAAGCGCGCAAGCGCGCCCTCGACATCCTCTTCCAGGCGGACGTCCGCGGCGAAGAGCTGGCGATCATGCTGGCCACCGAAGCCAAGCGCGCGGCGAACGAGCCCGCTCGCGAGGCCTCGTGGCTGTACGCCCGCGACATCGTCGACGGCGTGATCGACAACCGCGACGCGATCGACGAACAGATCACCACGTTCGCGAAGGACTGGTCGCTTCAGCGCATGCCCGTCGTGGACCGCGCGCTGTTGCGCATGGGCACGTGGGAGATCCTCTACAACGACGAGGTGCCCACGGCCGTCGCGATCGATGAGGCCGTGGAGCTCGCCAAGGAGTTCTCGACCGATGACTCGGGATCGTTCGTGCACGGCGTGCTGGCGCGGATCGCGCGTTCGTCCTGACTCCTCGCGACGTGTTCCGACGCGGCCCCGACCTCTCGTCGGCGGTCGCGTCGCGTCGTTTCGCGGATGCCGCGATGTCGGAGCCCCCGGCCAGGATGGTGTCGTGACCTCGTGGCGCGACCTCGCCCCCGCGGGTGAGACGGCCGTGTTCGAGCCCCTCGCCCTCGGCGTCGAGCTGCGCCAGCGCGAGGCGTACGACCCGTCACGGTGGGAGGCGCGCGCGGTGGTGCCGGTCACGGCGCGGTCGCTGGCGAAGCGGCAGGACGACCTGCAACTGGTCGCGCGCCCTCTCGTGCGCGGCGCTCGCGACGCCTGGATCCGCGGAGACGCCTCGTGGGACGCCGTGCGTCGGTCCTCGGGGCGCTTCGACCCCGTGCAGGTCCGGTGGTTCGCCGAGCTCCACGCCCTCGCGCAGGCCCTGCGCACGGTGGGACCTTTCGCACCCTCGGGCGACACCGTCGCGCTCGATGCCGTCGACTCTCCCTTGCTCTGGCCGCACCTCGCGGCGGCCGAGGGACTCGGCATCCCTCTCGTTCCCCTGACCGCGCAGCAGCAGGTGAGCCTCGCGCGCGAGGCGTCGGCGCGGGTCGCCCTCGACGCCGTCGGCGGGGGAGCGCTGCGGGTGTCGGCGGCCCTCGAGATCGACGGACAGGCGAGGGATGCCGCGAACGCCCGCGCCATCGGCGGCTCGGGGCTGTTCGCGTTCGCGATCGACGTCGATCCGGTGCCGATCGTGCTCGCGGCGGTCGACCTGCCCGCTCCGCTGCCCTCGCTCATCGGTGCCCCTCCGGTGGAGGTGCCGTCGGGCGACGCCGCGGAATTCGTCGCCGAGGTGTATCCGCGTCTCGCGCGTCGCGCGCCCCTGTCGGTGGGTGCGGGGGTTCCCGCGCCCCCTCCCGCCCGTCCCACGCTCGAGGTGGGCGTCACCTACGCCGACGACGACGTGGCGTTCCGCCTGGACTGGGTCTACCCGGGCGGCGTCCGGGTCGCCTACGGCTCGGACGACGTCCACGCCGATCGCGACGTGCGCGCCGAGGCGCAGATCGGCGTGCGGTTCGAGACGGCGTGGATGACGGCATCCGATCTGCCGATCGCGGCGAGCGCGACCCTGCGCGACGCCGATGCGGCGGTCTTCGTGTCGCGGGTGCTTCCCGCCGTCGACGTGCTCGACGAGGTGCGGGTGCGCACGACCGGCACCGCACCGCCCTTCCGCGAGCTGCGGGGCGACCCGTCCCTGCGGATCACGGCGGTGGAGTCCCTCGACCGCGATTGGTTCGACCTGGGGATCGTCGTGACCATCGAGGGCCGCATGATCCCGTTCGGGATGCTGTTCTCGGCTCTGTCGCGCGGACGCACACGCGTCAAGCTCTCGGACGGCGCCTGGTTCTCGCTGGCTCACCCGGCGCTGCAGCGTCTGCGCGAGTTGCTGGACGAAGCCGCGACCCTCGACGAGTGGGAGACCGGTCCCCGCCTCCCGCGGACCCATCTCGCGCTGTGGGCGGAGTTCGAGGACCTCGCCGATCAGTCCGAGGCGGCGGTCGAGTGGCGGGGGTTGGCCCGGGCCCTGCTCGATGTCGCGGAGGTGCCCCCGGTGACCCCGCCCGCCGGATTCCTGGCCGACCTTCGCCCGTACCAGCGCGAGGGCCTGTCATGGCTCGCGCTGCTGCACGCGCACCGACTGGGGGGCATCCTGGCCGATGACATGGGGCTGGGAAAGACCCTGCAGTTGCTCGCGCTCATCGCCCACACCCGCGCTCTCGGCGAGACCCGCCCCTGGCTCGTGGTCGCCCCGACATCGGTGCTCCCCACCTGGCGCGACGAGGCCGCGCGCTTCGCCCCCGATCTGCGAGTCGCCGTCGTCGAGTCCACCTCGGTGCGCCGCGCGCATCCGATCGGCAGGATCGCTGCGGGCGTCGACATCGTGGTCGCCCCGTACGGGGTCGTGCGGGCGGATGCCGAGGAGTTCGGCGCTCCGCACTGGGCGGGCGTCGTTCTCGACGAGGCGCAGTTCGTGAAGAACCCCGCGACGCGGATCCATCGCGCGATCGCGGCGCTGACCACCGACGCGGTGTTCGCGGCGACCGGGACGCCGATCGAGAACGGCCTCGACGATCTGTGGGCTCTGCTGGCGCTCACGGCTCCGGGGCTGTTCCCCTCGATCCGGCAGTTCCGCGAGGACTACACGCGCGCAATCGAGCAGCTCCCCTCCGACGCACCGACCGCGCTGTCGGCGGCCGCGGCGAGCGCGCATCGCGAGAAGACCCTGGAACGCCTGCGTCGACGGGTACGACCGTTCCTGCTCCGACGCACGAAAGACATCGTGGCATCCGATCTCCCTCCCAAGCAGGAGCAGGAGATCGCCGTGCCCCTCGGGCCCGCCCACCAGGAGCTCTACGATCGCGTGCTGCAGCGCGAGCGGCAGAAGGTGCTGGGTCTGCTCGACGACCTCGACCGGCAGCGGTTCATCGTGTTCCGCTCGCTGACGCTGCTGCGCATGCTCGCCCTCGCCCCCGGGCTCGTCGACGAGCGCGATGCGCACCTCGGGTCGGCCAAGCTCGATGTGCTGCTCGAGCGTCTGGTCGAGGTGGCGGCCGAGGGGCACCGGGCCCTCGTGTTCAGTCAGTTCACGTCGTTCCTCGATCTCGCCGCCGAGCGGCTCCGCGCGGCCGGGCTCGACTACGCGCACCTCGACGGGTCGACCGCCCGACGGGGCGAGGTCGTCGAGGGATTCCGCGGGGGAGACGCTCCGGTGTTCCTCATCAGCCTCAAGGCCGGCGGTTTCGGTCTGACCCTCACCGAGGCCGAGTACGTGTTCGTCCTCGACCCGTGGTGGAACCCCGCGGCCGAGAATCAGGCGATCGATCGCGCGCACCGTATCGGGCAGACCCAGAGCGTGTTCGTGTACCGCCTCATCGCCGCCGGCACGGTCGAAGAGAAGGTCCGGGCTCTGCAGCACCGGAAGGCGGCGTTGTTCGACGCGGTGATCGACGACGAGGACGCGTTCGCCGCGTCTCTCGACGCGGACGACATCCGGGGGCTGCTCGGGCCGTAGGGGGTGAAGAGGGGTCCGCCCGAGCGACGAGGCCGGCCCGCGGTGTCGTCAGAGTGCTCCCGTGAGGAACTGCGCCTCCCCCTGACCGAAAGACCAGTCGGCGTCGCCGTTCTCGGTGATGCTCACGACGAGGTCGTTCCCCTGGATGCCGAGGCGCTCATGCAACGTGCGCGCGAGTGCGCGGTACAGGGCGACCTTGGCATCCTGCGGGCGCTCCTTCGACGTCACGCGCACGATCACGAGACGGGCGCTGCGCTGGATCCCGAGCCCCGTGTCGAGGGCCACGAGTTCGAACGGCTCGTGCTGGGTGAGGATCTGATACCGGTCGGTGTCGGGAACACCGAACGCGTCGACGACGGCGTCCTGCACGGCATCCATCAGGCGTCGCAGTTCGGTCTCGTCGTACTGGCCACGGATCGTGTCGATCATCAACAGGGGCATGGGGGTCCTTTCGTCGGTCCGGGGGGCACGGTACTCGCGGGCGGTGTGCGCGGGGGCGGCTTGACGGAGCTCTCCCGACACCCCGTGCTCCCCGGGCTCTCGCAGCCGTCCCCGCGTAGACTCGTGAAGTTCCGCCAACGACACAGGAGCGACATGAAGATCACCGGCCTCGGCCACGCGGGAATGTTCATCGAGACGCGGGGCGGCAGCATCATCTGCGATCCTGTCCTCGGTCCGAGCTTCTTCGGCTCGTGGTTCCCGTTCCCCGACAACCGCGCCCTGGACTGGGAGCGTTTCGGCAAAGCGGACTTCCTGTACATCTCGCACCGTCACCGCGATCACTTCGATCCGGCCCTGCTCGAGCGCTACGTGTCGAAAGACATCACGGTTCTGCTCCCCGAGTACCCGACCGATGATCTCGAGCAGGACCTCGTCGCACTCGGCTACACGAACCTCGTGCGCACCGAGGCCGGCGTGCCCCTGCAGTTCGGTGACCTGAGGCTCATGGTCACGCCCCTGCGCGCCCCCTCGGACGGGCCGATCGGCGACTCGTCGTTGTCGCTCGACGACGGAACCGCGTCGGTGCTGAACCAGAACGACTCGCATCCCCTCGATCTCGAGAAGCTGTTCGACTTCGGCAAGCCCGACGCGTACTTCACCCAGGTCTCGGGCGCGATCTGGTGGCCCATGGTCTACGACCTGCCCCAGGACGCGAAGCAGAACTTCGCGCAGCTCAAGCGCGACGCGCAGAACAAGCGCGCGATGTACTACATCGACAAGGTGGACGCCGAGCACGTTTTCCCGATGGCCGGTCCGCCGATGTTCCTGCGCGAAGAGCTGTTCCGCTACAACGGCACGGGCCTCGAGAACGACTCGATCTTCACCGACCAACGGGAGTTCCTCGCGCACATGAAGGAGCAGCGCCCCGACCAGAAGGGCTACCTGTTCCTCCCGGGGACCGAGGTCGAGGTGCAGGGGTCGGACGTCACCGTCACCCAGACGCTGTACACGGATGCCGAGATCGAGCGTGTCTTCGGTGACAAGTGGAACTACCTGGCCGAGCAGCGCGACAGCCGCCAGGCAGAGGTACAGGCCGAAGAGGCCACCCGCGCGGAGGTCCTGCCGCCGGCCGAGATGCTCGCGGCGATCAAGGAGTGGTGGGAGCCGCTGCTGCGCCGCGCGCGCACCATCCGCAACGGTGTCGGCGGCATGGTGCGCTTCCGCATCGGCGAGCTCGACATGGTCGTGGACTTCCCCAAGGCGAAGGTCCGCGAGTACGCGGGCGAGGAGTGCATCTACTGGTACACGATCCCCGCCGACCTCGTGTCGACGAACATCCGCGACCACGAGATCGACTGGTCGAACTCGATCTTCCTGTCGATGCAGTTCGAGGTGGGTCGTTCGGGCAAGTTCAACGAGTTCCTCACGACGTTCCTGAAGTGCCTGTCGCGCGACCGCATCGAGTACGTCGAGAACTGGTACGCCGAACAGTCGGACCAGACCGAGGATGCCGAGATCGACGGCTGGACCGTTCAGCGTCGCTGCCCGCACCTGCGCGCGGACCTCACCAAAACCGGCAAGATCGAGAACGGCGTGCTCACGTGCTCGCTGCACGACTGGAAGTGGGACCTGGCCAGCGGTCGTTGCCTGACCACGACCGGGCACCCGATCCGCTCTACGCCCAGCGGAGAGCGCGCCGCGGCCGAGCGGGCCGCCGCCGAGGTCGCCGCGGGCTGAGGCTGCCGCTCGCGATGTCGCCCGCGGGAGGAGACTCCGGGAGGGGAGGACCGCACACGCGGCATCCGTCCTCTCCCCGCTGAATCTCTTCCCGCCCCGGGCGCTGCCGGGGCCACACGCACCGCACGGCCGTGACCGCCCGCGCCGCTCTCCCGCGGATCCGCCACGCCGATCCGCTCCCCGCCGCCGCCCCGCTCCCCGCGACCGCCGCGCCACCCGCCCGGATCGACTCGACGGTCGTCCCACCCGACCCGCTAGACTCGACGAAGAACCACAGCAACCTTTAACCCCGTCCCGTGAGGCGGAGAAGGGAGCGGCGGATGAATACGCGCACCGTCATGCACGATGCCGATATCGCCCGCGCTTTGACGCGCATATCGCACGAGATCCTGGAGTCCAACAAAGGACCGGAAGGACTCGTCCTCCTCGGGATCCCGACCCGCGGCGTCACCCTCGTGAATCGCATCGGCCCTCTCGTCAGCGAGTTCGGTGGTACTGCCGTCCCCGTCGGCTCTCTCGACGTGACGATGTACCGCGACGATCTGCACCGCAACCCGACGCGTGCTCCGCGCAAGACCGAGATCCCCGCCGGGGGCATCGACGGCAAGACCGTCGTCTTGATCGACGACGTCCTGTTCTCGGGTCGCAGCATCCGCGCCGCCCTCGACGCCCTGCAGGACATCGGCCGCCCGGCCGCCGTGCGCCTGGCGACGCTCATCGACCGCGGTCACCGCGAGCTGCCGATCCGCCCCGACTTCGTCGGGAAGAACCTCCCCAGCGCCCGTGACGAGCGCGTCAACGTGCGTCTCGCCGAGATCGACGGCATCGAGGAGGTGACGATCGAGTCATGAGGCATCTCCTCGACACCCAGCACCTCTCGCGGGCGGACGCCCTCGAGATCCTCGACGTCGCCGAAGACATGGCCGACACGCAGCGCCGCGAGGTCAAGAAGCTCCCGACCCTGCGCGGCAAGACCGTGGTCAACCTCTTCTTCGAGGACTCCACGCGCACACGCATCTCGTTCGAGGCCGCCGCCAAGCGGCTCTCCGCCGACGTGATCAACTTCTCGGCGAAGGGTTCGAGCGTCAGCAAGGGCGAATCGCTCCAAGACACCGCGCAGACCCTCCAGGCGATGGGGGCGGATGCCGTGGTCATCCGGCACGGGGCGTCCGGTGCCCCGCGGACCCTCGCGACCTCCGGCTGGATCAGCGCGGGCGTCGTCAACGCGGGCGACGGAACGCACGAGCACCCGACCCAGGCCCTGCTCGACGCCTTCACGATCCGCAAGCGCCTGTTCGGCGACGACAGCCGCGGCCGCGACCTCAGCGGCATCCGGGTGACGGTCGTCGGCGACGTGCTGCACTCGCGCGTCGCTCGCTCGAACGTCTGGCTGCTGCACACCCTGGGCGCCCACGTCACGCTGGTCGCGCCGCCGACGCTGGTTCCGCAGGACGTCAGCGGGTGGCCCGTCGAGATCGACTACGACCTCGATCACGCGATCGCGGCGGGGCCGGACGCGCTCATGATGCTCCGCATCCAGCTCGAGCGCATGTCTGCTGCGTATTTCCCGACTGAACGGGAGTATTCCCGCCGCTACGGTCTCGACGCCCGGCGCTTGGCGGCTCTGCCGGACGGTAGCATTGTGCTGCATCCCGGTCCCATGAACCGGGGTCTGGAGATCTCCGCCGAAGCCGCCGATTCACCTCGCTCGACGGTGCTCGAGCAGGTCACGAACGGTGTCTCCGTGCGGATGGCCGTTCTGTACCTGCTGCTGGCAGGCGAGCGGCCCCACACCGAGAAAGAGGACCTCCGATGAGCCACGCCACTCCCCAGACGCTTCTGGTGCGCGGCGCGCGCATCGAGGGTCAGGATGCCACCGACCTCCTCGTCCGCGACGGGGTCATCGCCGAGACCGGTTCCGCTCTGTCGCACGCGGGCGCCACGGTCGTCGACGCCGACGGGCTCGTCGCCCTCCCCGGCCTGGTCGACCTGCACGTGCACCTGCGCGAGCCCGGGTACGAGGCATCCGAGACGATCCTCACCGGGTCCCGTGCCGCCGCGGCCGGTGGCTTCACCACCGTCTTCGCCATGCCCAACACGTCGCCCGTCGCCGACACGGCGGGCGTGGTCGAGCAGGAACTCGCCCTCGGCGAGGCCGCCGGCTACGTGCACGTGCAGCCGATCGGCGCCGTGACCGTGGGGCAGAAGGGCGAGCGGCTCGCCGAGCTGGGCGCGATGGCCGACTCGCGCGCCCGCGTCCGCGTCTTCAGCGACGACGGCTTCTGCGTCTTCGACCCGCTGATCATGCGGCGAGCGCTGGAATACGTGAAGGCCTTCGACGGCGTCATCGCGCAGCACGCACAGGATCCGCGTCTGACCGAGGGCGCCCAGATGAACGAGGGTGCCGTCTCGGCCGAGCTCGGTCTCGCCGGCTGGCCCGCCGTCGCCGAGGAATCGATCATCGCTCGCGACGTCCTGCTGGCCGAGCACGTCGGTTCGCGGCTGCACGTCTGCCACCTCAGCACCGCGGGTTCGGTCGACATCATCCGCTGGGCCAAGAAGCGCGGCGTCAACGTGACCGCAGAGGTCACCCCGCACCACCTGCTGCTGACCGACGAGCTCGTGCGCGACTACGACGCCCGTTTCAAGGTCAACCCGCCACTGCGCCGAGAAGAAGACGTCCTCGCCGTGCGCGAGGGCCTGGCCGACGGCACGATCGACATCGTGGCCACCGACCACGCTCCGCACCCCACCGAGGTGAAGGCCTGCGAGTGGGCGGCGGCGGCCAACGGCATGGTCGGCCTCGAGAGCGCTCTGCGGGTCGTCCACCACGCCATGGTCGAGACGGGTCTGATGAGCTGGGCCGACGTGGCCCGCGTGATGTCGGCGACCCCCGCGCGCATCGGTCGCCTCGACGGCCACGGCACCCCGGTGGCCGCGGGACAGCCCGCCACTTTCACACTGTACGACCCGCGGCCCTCCCGCCCCTTCGGTGTCGGCGACCTCGCGGGTCGCAGCACCAACTCGCCCTACCTGGGCCGGGATCTGCCCGGAGACGTGCGCTGGACCGTGCGGGGCGGCATCCCGACCGTCGTCGACGGTGCCGTGCTCGACGCCCCCGGAGCGCTCTCGTGAGCCGTGAGGGCGCCCTCCTCGTCATGATCGGCGTGGCCGTCGTGCTGCTGGCCCTGCTCGCGTGGGCCTGGGTGCGACGAACGCGGCGCGATGCGCGCTACTCCGCCCCGGTGGGGGAGCTGCCCGCCAACGCCGTCGAGACGGCGGTGTTCTCGGGGCTCTACGTCGCCACGACCCGACACGACGAGCCGCTCGAGCGCCTCGCGATCAGGGGCCTCGGCTTCCGCTCCCGCGTCGACGTCACCGTCACGACCGCCGGCGTCGCCCTCGACCTGCAGGGCCAGCCCCGCATCGCGCTCACCCGCGACCGCCTCATCGACGCAGCTCAAGCCACGGTCGCCATCGACCGCGTTGTCGAGCGCGACGGCCTGACGCGCGTCAGCTGGCGCATCGACGACGACACGATCGTCGACACCTACCTCCGACCCCAGGATGCCTCGGCGAAAGCCCTCGCCGACGCCATTCGTCCCCTCATCCCCACGACAGGAAGCGACGCATGACCGCCCTGATCCCTTCCTCGCGCCTCACGCGAGACCCCGCCGTCCTCGTGCTCGAAGACGGCACCCGCTACACCGGCCGTGCCTACGGCGCGCGCGGCGAGACCCTCGGCGAGGTCGTCTTCGCCACCGGCATGACCGGCTACCAGGAGACGATCACCGACCCCTCGTACGCGGGCCAGATCGTGCTGCAGACCGCCCCCCACATCGGCAACACCGGGGTGAACGACGAAGACCCCGAGTCGCGGCGCATCTGGGTCGCCGGCTACGTCGTGCGCGATCCCTCGCGCATGGTGTCGAACTGGCGTGCCGACCGCTCGCTCGACGACGCGCTCGTCGAGGACGGGATCGTCGGCATCTCGGGCATCGACACCCGCGCCGTCACCCGCCGCATCCGCTCCTCGGGCAGCATGCGCGGCGGCGTCTTCTCGGGCGAGGCGGCGAGCCTGGATGCCGAGGAGCAGCTGCGACGTGTGCGCGAGGCCCCGAGCATGGCGGGCCGTAACCTCTCCGCCGAGGTCTCGGTGAGCGAGGTCGAGGTCACCCCGGCCACGGCCGAGCGCCTCGGCAACCTCGCCGTACTCGATCTCGGAGTGAAGCGCTCCACGGTCGTGAACCTGGCCGCCCGCGGGTTCGACGTGCACGTGTTCCCGCAGTCCGCCACGATCGAGCAGATCCGCGCGATCGAGCCGGTCGCGGCGTTCTACTCGAACGGCCCCGGTGACCCCGCGGCATCCGACCGGCACGTCGAGCTGCTGCGCGAGGTGCTGAGCGACGGACTACCGTTCTTCGGCATCTGCTTCGGCAACCAGCTGCTCGGCCGCGCCCTCGGCTTCGGCACCTACAAGCTGCCGTTCGGACACCGCGGCATCAACCAGCCCGTGCTCGACAAGACCACCGGCCGCGTCGAGATCACCTCGCAGAACCACGGCTTCGCCGTCGACGCCCCGCTCGACCAGGTCATCGACAGCCCGAACGGCTTCGGCCGCGTCGAGGTGAGCCACATCGGCCTCAACGACAACGTCGTGGAGGGTCTGCGCGCCCTCGACATCCCCGCGTTCAGCGTCCAGTACCACCCCGAGGCCGCCTCCGGCCCGCACGACGCAAACTACCTGTTCGACCGCTTCCGCGACATGGTGATCGCGAACCAGGAGACCAAGACCAATGCCTAAGCGCGACGACATCAACTCCGTCCTCGTCATCGGCTCCGGCCCGATCGTCATCGGTCAGGCCTGCGAGTTCGACTACTCCGGCACCCAGGCGTGCCGAGTGCTCCGCGAAGAGGGGGTGCGCGTCATCCTCGTCAACTCCAACCCGGCGACGATCATGACCGACCCCGACTTCGCCGACGCGACCTACATCGAGCCGATCACCCCCGAGGTCATCGAATCGATCATCGCCAAAGAGAAGCCGGATGCCGTGCTCCCCACGCTCGGCGGTCAGACCGCGTTGAACGCGGCGATCCAGCTGCACAAGCGCGGCATCCTCGAGAAGTACGACGTCGAGCTCATCGGCGCGGACTTCGACGCGATCAACAGAGGCGAGGACCGCCAGATCTTCAAGGAGCTCGTCATCGAGGCGGGCGCCGATGTCGCGGCATCCGTCATCTGCCATTCCATGGACGAGCTGCTCGCGGGTGCCGAGAAGCTCGGCTACCCCCTGGTGGTGCGTCCCTCCTTCACCATGGGCGGTCTCGGCTCGGGCTTCGCGTACGACGAGGCCGACCTCCGCCGCATCGGCGGCGCGGGCCTGCACGACTCGCCCACGAGCGAGGTGCTGCTCGAGGAGTCGATCCTCGGATGGAAGGAATACGAGCTCGAGCTCATGCGCGACACCGCCGACAACACGGTGGTCGTCTGCTCGATCGAGAACGTCGACCCGGTCGGCGTGCACACCGGCGACTCGATCACCGTGGCTCCCGCCCTCACGCTGACCGATCGCGAGTACCAGCGACTGCGCGACATCGGCATCGACATCATCCGCGCGGTCGGCGTCGACACCGGTGGCTGCAACATCCAGTTCGCGGTCGACCCGGCGAGCGGCCGCATCATCGTCATCGAGATGAACCCGCGCGTGTCGCGCTCGTCGGCGCTGGCATCGAAGGCCACGGGCTTCCCGATCGCCAAGATCGCCGCGAAGCTCGCGATCGGCTACCGCCTCGACGAGATCCCCAACGACATCACCAAGGTGACCCCGGCCAGCTTCGAGCCCACGCTCGACTACGTCGTGGTGAAGGTGCCGCGCTTCAACTTCGAGAAGTTCCCCGCCGCCGACACCACCCTCACCACCACCATGAAGTCGGTGGGCGAGGCCATGGCGATCGGCCGCAACTACACCACCGCCTTGCAGAAAGCCCTCCGTTCGCTCGAGAAGCGCGGCTCGAGCTTCCACTGGGGCGAGGAGTCGCGCTCGGTGGAGCAACTCCTCGAGATCGCGAAGACCCCGACCGACGGGCGCATCGTCGTGCTGCAGCAGGCGCTGCGCAAGGGCGCGACGGCCGAGCAGGCCTTCGACGCCACGGCCATCGACCCGTGGTTCATCGACCAGATGGTGCTCATCAACGAGGTCGCCGCCTTCATCGGCGAGGCTTCGGAACTGGATGCCGACACCCTCCGCGTCGCGAAGGAGCACGGTTTCAGCGACGCCCAGATCGCGCAGATCCGCGGGCTCGACGAAGCCGAGGTGCGCGAGATCCGTTACGCACTCGACGTGCGCCCGGTCTACAAGACCGTCGACACGTGCGCGGGGGAGTTCCCGGCTCTCACGCCGTACCACTACTCCTCGTACGACGCCGAGACCGAGGTCACGCCCTCCGAGCGCACCAAGGTCGTCATCATCGGCTCGGGCCCCAACCGCATCGGTCAGGGCGTCGAGTTCGACTACTCGTGCGTTCACGCCTCGTTCGCGCTGTCGGACGCCGGGTACGAGACGGTCATGGTCAACTGCAACCCCGAGACCGTGTCGACCGACTACGACACCTCCGACCGTCTGTACTTCGAGCCGCTGACGCTCGAGGACGTGCTCGAGGTGCTGCACGCCGAATCGCAGTCGGGGACCATCCTCGGCGTCGTGTGCCAGCTCGGCGGTCAGACGCCGCTGGGCCTGGCCAAGGGCATCGAGGCTGCGGGCTACACCATCCTCGGCACCAGCCCCGAGGCGATCGACCTCGCCGAGGAGCGCGAACTGTTCTCGCGCCTGCTCGACGACGCCGGTCTCGTGGCCCCGCGCAACGGCACCGCGATCGACGTCGAGGGCGCCGTGACCGTGGCCGAGGAGATCGGCTACCCCGTGCTGGTGCGCCCGAGCTTCGTGCTCGGCGGTCGCGGCATGGAGATCGTCTACTCGACGGAGGCCCTGCGCGACTACTTCGTCCGGGTCGCCGATCAGGCGATCATCGGCCCGGGTCTCCCGCTCCTCGTCGACCGCTTCCTCGACGACGCGATCGAGCTCGACGTCGACGCGCTGTTCGACGGCACCGACCTGTATGTCGGCGGTGTCATGGAGCACCTCGAGGAAGCCGGCATCCACTCCGGCGACTCCTCGTGCACGCTGCCGCCGGTCTCGCTCGGTCGCACAGAGGTCGACCGCGTCCGCGAAGCGACCCTCGCGATCGCGAAGGGCGTCGGTGTCCGCGGTCTGCTGAACGTGCAGTTCGCGATCTCGGCGGGGGTCCTCTACGTCATCGAGGCGAACCCGCGCGCGAGTCGCACCGTGCCGTTCGTGTCGAAGGCTCTCGGCATCCCTCTCGCGAAGGCCGCCAGCCGCATCATGGCCGGCAACACCGTCGCCGAGCTCATCGCCGAGGGTCTGCTGCCCGAGCAGGACGGCTCGCGCGTGCCGCTCGACGCTCCCGTCGCGGTCAAAGAGGCCGTGCTGCCGTTCAAGCGGTTCCGCACCGCCGACGGTCACACCGTCGACTCGGTGCTCGGGCCCGAGATGCGCTCGACCGGTGAGGTCATGGGCATCGACCGTGACTTCCCGACGGCGTTCGCGAAGTCGCAGGAAGCCGCCTACGGCGGGATGCCGACCTCCGGCACCGTCTTCATCTCGGTCGCCGACGCCGACAAGCGCGCAGTCATCCTGCCCGCCCACCGGCTGCAGGAGCTCGGCTTCGAGCTCGTCGCGACCGAGGGAACGGCGGAGATCCTGGCCCGCAACGGCATCCGCGTGAAGGTCGTCGAGAAGTACTCCGAAACGCAGGGCTCCGGTCAGCGCAACGTGGTCGACCTGATCAACGCCGGCGAGATCGACATGATCGTCAATACGCCTTCCGGCGGCACCGCCCGAGCCGACGGTTACGAGATCCGCGCGGCCGCCGTGGCGGCCGACAAGGCCCTGTTCACGACGATGGCCGTGCTCGGCGCCGCCGTGAGCGCCCTCGGCGCGATGAAGGACGGCTTCGGAGTGCGCAGCCTCCAGGAGTACGCCGTGGATCGCGCGGGGCGTCTGTGAGCGACACGTTCGGACAGCGCCTCAGCGCCGCCCTCGACCTGCACGGCGCCCTGTGCGTCGGCATCGACCCCCACGCCGCGCTGCTGTCGGCGTGGGGGCTGGATGCCACCGCCGAGGGCGCGCGCGCCTTCGGGCTGCGGGTGGTCGAGGCCGCCCGCGGCCGGGTCGGCGTGGTCAAGCCCCAGGTGGCGTTCTACGAGCGCTACGGTTCGCGCGGTTTCGCCGCGCTGGAGGACGTGATGGCGGCGGCCCGCGACGCGGGACTCCTCGTGATCGCCGACGCGAAGCGGGGTGACATCGGTACGACCATGGAAGGCTATGCCCACGCGTGGCTCGAGCCCGGCGCTCCCCTCGAAGCGGATGCCGTGACCCTGTCGCCCTACATGGGCGCCGACTCGTTGCGCGACACGCTGTCGCTCGCGGTGCACCACGGCAAGGGCGCGTTCGTGCTGACCGCGACGAGCAATCCCGAATCCCGCGCCCTGCAGAGCGCGATCGTCGACGACGCGCAGGCCGTGGGCGACCACGAGCACGTCGCCGCGCGCGTCGCGCACGATGTCAACCAGGCCAACATCGGCGCGCCCGGGGCCCTCGGCCCCGTGGGCGTCGTCGTCGGAGCCACGGTGGATCGTTCCGCCTTCGGTCTCGGAGACGTGGCCCTGGCGGGGATGCCCATCCTCGCCCCCGGTTTCGGGGCGCAGGGAGCGGCCCCGGCCGATCTGCGCCGCCTCTTCGGCTACGTCGCCAAGGCCGTCGTGGCCAACGAGAGCCGGAGCATCCTCGCGGTCGGACCCGACCGTCTCGCCGCCCGCATCGATGAGCGCGCCGCGCTCTACCGGGAGTCCCTGCATGGCTGAAACCCGTCGTCCACCCGAGGTCGATCGCGCCGCCGCCTCGCGCCGCGCGGTCGAGGCCCGTCGCGAGCGCGCCGCGCTCAAGCGCGACGTGTCGACCCGCGTCATCTCGCCGCAGGAGCTGCTGCGCCGGGGGCTCGCCGACCCGCTCTCCGCGGCCGGCGCGATGCGCGTGACCGAGTTCCTGACGGCGATCCCCGCGATCGGCGAGAGCAAACGCGATCGCATCCTCGCGTCGCTCTCGATCTCGCCGGTCAAGCGCCTCGGCGGGCTCGGCACGCGGCAACGGAATGCCCTGCGGGAGTACCTCGACACGCGTTGGCCCGAGCGCGCCCCGCGCGAGGGCCGCAGTCGCCTCGTCGTGCTCGCCGGCCCGACCGCGGTGGGCAAGGGCACGGTCGCTGCGCATGTCAAGGCGAACTACCCCCAGATCCACCTCTCGGTCTCTGCCACCACTCGCGCGCCCCGCCCGGGCGAGGTCGAGGGGGAGCACTACTACTTCGTCGACGACGCCGAGTTCGACCGTCTGATCGCCGAGGGGGAGCTGTTGGAGTGGGCCGTGGTTCACAACAAGAACCGCTACGGCACTCCGCGCGCGCCCATCGAGCGTGTCCTCGCCGAGGGCGGCACGGCGCTTCTCGAGATCGACCTGCAGGGTGCCCGCCAGGTGCGCGCGGCCGATCCTTCGGCGACCCTCGTCTTCCTGCTCCCGCCGAGTTGGGACGAACTCGTCCAGCGTCTCGTCGGGCGCGGGACCGAGGATGCCGAGGAGCGCGCCCGGCGCCTGCGCACAGCCCGTGTGGAACTGGCGGCGCAGAACGAGTTCGACTACCGCGTCGTGAACGAGAACGTCGCCTCGGCCGCCGCCGAGGTCGTCGCTCTCGCCGCGGCGCAGCAGTGAGCTCCGCGTCTCGTCGTCGGGGGCGGGTTCTGGCGCTCGGGGCGTGACACGTACGCCCCGATGCGCCGAATACGCCTCGAACCGAGACGACGAGACCCACCCGACACACCTCGGCACAGGCCGGGCCGGCGTCGGCTAGAATGATCAGATGCTTCGGCGCCCCGAGCGCCGCATCCACCCCATCCCGCCGAACCAGGAGGTTCCCCATGGCCGGACGTGACAAGGGCATCATCGACCCGCCCATCGACGCTCTGCTCGACAAGGTCGACTCGAAGTATCAGCTCGTCATCTACGCGTCCAAGCGCGCGCGTCAGATCAACGACTACTACTCCGACCTGCACGAGGGAAACCTCTTCGACAACGTGGGACCGCTGGTCGACTCCACCGTCGAAGACAAGCCCCTCACGATCGCGCTGCACGAGATCCACGAAGACAAGCTGCGTCTGCGCGCAGCGGAGTAATCCACAGCCTGCACACTCTCGTGATCTGTTCACAGATGTGACGATGCCCCGGGCGGCTCTGCGCCACCCGGGGCATACTTGTGCCCATCCCCGCCCCACACTTCTCCGGAGTCGTTTTGACCGACCTGCGCCTGTTCACGTCCGAGTCCGTCACCGAGGGTCACCCCGACAAGATCTGCGACCAGATCTCCGACAGCATCCTCGACGCCATCCTCACCGAGGACCCCACCGGTCGCGTGGCCGTCGAGACCCTCGTCACCACGGGGCTCGTGCACGTCGCGGGAGAGGTGTCGACCAGCGCCTACGTCGAGATCCCCGCGATCGTGCGCGATGTGGTCAACCGCATCGGGTACACCTCGAGCGACACCGGCTTCGACGGTGAATCGTGCGGCGTCTCGGTGTCGATCGGGGCGCAGTCCTCCGATATCGCCGCGGGCGTCAACAAGGCGTTCGAGCAGCGTGAGCGCGGCTCCGTCGATCCGCGCGACCTCCAGGGGGCCGGCGACCAGGGCATCATGTTCGGGTTCGCCACCAACGAGACGCCCCAGCTCATGCCCATGGCCGCCTGGACCGCCCACCGGATCGCGGAGCGTCTGGCATCCGTGCGCAAAGACGGGTCGCTGCCGTTCCTCCGCCCCGACGGCAAGACGCAGGTGACCCTCGGCTACGACGGCCTCGTGCCGCGCACGGTGGACTCCGTCGTGCTGTCGACGCAGCACCACCCCGACATCTCTCAAGAAGATCTGCGCGCCGAGGTGCAGGCCGCCGTCATCGACCCGGTGCTGGCCGAGACGGGCCTCGAGCTGCCCGACGTGAAGTACTACATCAACCCCGCCGGTCCGTTCGTCATCGGCGGGCCGAAGGGAGACGCGGGTCTCACGGGTCGCAAGATCATCATCGACACCTACGGCGGCGCCTCACGTCACGGCGGCGGCGCCTTCAGCGGCAAGGACCCGTCGAAGGTCGACCGTTCGGCCGCGTACGCCATGCGCTGGGTCGCGAAGAACGCGGTCGCCGCGGGCCTCGCCGACCGTCTCGAGGTGCAGATCGCCTACGCGATCGGCAAGGCCAACCCCGTGGGGCTGTACGTGGAGTCGTTCGGCACCGGTCACGTGGCCGACGAGGCCATCGTGCGCGCGATCCGCGAGGTCTTCGATCTGCGTCCCGCCGCGATCGTCGACCAGCTCGACCTGCTGCGCCCGATCTACGCCCAGACCGCGACGTACGGCCACTTCGGCCGTGAGCTGCCCGACTTCACGTGGGAGCGCACCGACCGCGTCGACGAGCTGCGTACCGCCGCCGGACTCTGAGAGTGCGTGGGGGAGTACGCCCCGGCACCGACGACCGCCGCCGCACCCGGGAAGTGAGCTCATGAGCGAGCGTCGCGTGGCGCGCGTGCAACTCGAATCGCCCGTCCCGCAGCTCGACCGGCTGTTCGACTACGCCGTCCCGCACCCGCTGGTCGCCGATATCGCCCCGGGGGTCCGGGTGAAGGTGCCCCTTCGCTCGGCCGGTCGCATGATGGACGCCTTCGTCATCGAGGTCGTCGCCGACGACGGCTCGGAGCGACCGCTCTCGTCGGTCGAGGCGGTCGTGTCGCCGATGCCCGTCCTGCCCGAGCGCCTGTACACACTGGCGCGGCGTGTAGCCGATCGCGCAGCAGGATCGATCAGCGACATCCTGCGTCTCGCGGTGCCCAAACGCATGGTCCGCGCCGAGAAGGCCTGGGCCGCAGCCCCCGCGCCCACCGCCCCCGAGGTCGTTCCCGCCGCACACGAACGCGCCGTCGCGCTCCTCGCCCCCTACGCGGGGCTCGCCGCCGCCCTCGACGCCGGCGAGAGGATCGCGATCGACGCCCCTCCGCACCCGCACGCGGAGCTGCCGCGCGGGGCGTGGGCGGATCTCCTCGCCGCCGCCGCCGTGCAGACGCTCGCCCGGGGGCGCAGTGCCGTGCTCGTCGTCCCCGACTATCGTGATCAAGCTCAGCTCCTGGCGGCGCTGGGCGAGATCGTGAGTGCGGATGCCATCGTGCGCGACGACTCCGACCAGTCCGGGCCCGCGCGTTACGCGCAGTACCTCCGTACCCTCGCGCCCGTGCCCTGCATCGTCGTCGGCCGTCGCTCAGCGGTCTACGCCCCCGCTCACGACACCGGTCTCGTCGCGGTCTGGGACGACGGGGACACGCTCCTGTCCGAACCCCTCGCCCCCGGAGTGCACGCGCGCGACGCGGCCCTGGTGCGTCAGGAGATCGAGGGTTCGGCGCTGCTCTTTGCCGGCCACACCCGGACCACCGACGTGCAGCGCCTCGTCGAGGTCGGCTACGTCCGGGAGATCCCCCAGACGCGGCGCCCGAGCCCGCGCGTGGTCCTCAGCGCCACGCGCGAAGGCGAGCAGCGGCAGTCGAGGGTGCCGTCGTCGGCATTCGCCGCCGCACGAGAGGCTCTGCAGCACGGTCCGGTGCTCGTGCAGGTCGCCCGTCCCGGCTATGCCCCCTCCCTCGTCTGCGCTGACTGCCGCCGCCCCGCGCGCTGCCCGCACTGCGCCGGCCCCCTGCGCGCGGCTCGTCCCGGAGCGACGCCGGTTTGCGCCTGGTGCGGCCGCAGCGCCCACGCCTGGGCGTGCGGACACTGCGGCTCGACGAAACTGCGCATGGCGTCGTCGGGCAGCGAGCGCACCGCCGACGAGCTCGGCCGCGCCTTCCCGAACACCCGGGTGATCGTCGCCGACGGCGCCCACCCCGTCACCGAGGTCGACGCCGCCCCCGCCCTCGTCATCGCCACGCGCGGCGCCGAACCCCTCGCCCGGGGCGGCTATCGTGCCGTGATCCTGCTCGACGGCGACCGCATGCTGCAGAACGAGGCCCTGCGCATCGGCGAGCACTGCCTCCGGTGGTGGTCGAACGCCGCCGCTCTGGCCGCTCCGGGAGCCCCCGTGCACCTCGTCGGAGTCGCCGGCCCCGTCGCACGAGCCCTCGCCACCTGGACGCAGTCCGCCTATGCTCGCGCCGAACTCATCGATCGCGCGCCGCTGCGCATGCCCCCGGCGGTGCGGGTCGCGAGCGTCGACGGACACGCCCGGAGCGTCGACGTGCTGCTGGAATCCCTGCGGGAGAGCGTCCCCGACCTCGACGCCCTCGCGGTCCTGGGTCCGGTCGACACGTCCACCGACCCCCATTCCTCCTCGTCGCGCGCCCTGGTGCGCTTCGACTACGCACACGGCCGGGCGGTGGCAGAGGCACTGCGGGCAGGTGTCATCACCGATGCCCTGCGCGCTCGTAAGTCGCGCAAAGATCGCGGCCCCCAACCGCGCAGTACGCTCAGAGTCCGCCTCGACATCCCCGAGCCCGACCTCTGAGCGCCGTGCCACCCCGTCCGTCCGCTCCCGAGAGTCTGAGGAGACCCATGCGCCTCGTCTTCGCCGGCACCCCCGCCGTCGCCGTCCCCTCTCTGCGTGCCCTGGCATCCGGCACACACGAGATCGCGGCCGTCGTCACCCGCAGCGACGCTCCGCTCGGACGCAAGCGCGTTCTCACCCCCTCGCCGGTCGCGCGGGCCGCCGAAGAACTCGACATCCCGCTCATCAAGGCCGACCGGCTCGACGCCGAGGTCACCTCCCGGATCGCGGCCCTCGAGCCGGAGCTCGGTGTGATCGTGGCCTACGGCGGTCTCGTCCGTGAGCCGCTGCTCTCGACGCCCGCGCACGGGTGGATCAACCTGCATTTCTCCCTGCTCCCGCGCTGGCGCGGCGCTGCCCCCGTGCAGCGCGCACTCATGGCCGGCGACGCGGTCACGGGAGCGAGCGTCTTTCAGCTGGTCGCCGCGCTCGACGCCGGAGACGTGTTCGCCGAGGAGCGCTACGACATCCCCGCCGGGGCGACCTCGGCCGATCTGCTCGACGCCCTCGCCGAGATCGGCGCTCCGCTTCTCGCGCGCGTCGTCGACGGCATCGCCGACGGCACCGCAGTCGCCGCTCCGCAGCAGGGCGAACCCACCCTCGCCCCCAAGCTCACGCTCGACGACGGCGCCCTCGATCTGACCCGGGATGCCGAGAGCCTCCTGCACCAGATCGCCGGGGTCACCCCCGAGCCCGGCGCGCACACCACGCTCGACGGCGCCCGGTTGAAGGTGCTGCGCGCCGCCCCCGCGGACGCTCCGCCGCTCCCGCCCGGCCGAGTCACGGCGTCCGCAAAAGACGTGCTCGTGGGCACGGGAACCACGCCCCTGCGGCTCGAGACGGTCCAGCCGGCCGGCAAGGGCGCGATGCCGGCCGGCGACTGGTTCCGCGGCCTGCGGTCGAGCGAGCCGGTGCTGGGCGCATGAACGTGCAGGGAGCACGTGCCGTCGCCTTCGACGTGTTGCGGGCGGTGTCGGAGGACGAGGCCTACGCCAATCTCCTCCTGCCGCACGCCATCGCGCGACAGCGGCTGGATGCCAAGGACGCGGGGCTCGCGACCGAGTTGACGTACGGCACTCTTCGTCGCCGCGGCACATACGACGCGATCATCGCGACCGCGGCCGACCGCTCGATCGACCGGATCGATCCCGCCGTGCTCGACGCCGTGCGCCTCGGCGTGCACCAGTTGCTGTCGACCCGCGTGGCGTCCCACGCCGCCGTGAACGAGTCCGTCGAGCTCGCTCGTCGCCACGGCGGCGGGAAGGGTGCTGCGGGCTTCGCGAACGCGGTGCTGCGTCGCGTCTCGCGCGACAACCCCGGCGAGTGGATGCAGCGCATCGCCACCGGCGCCCGCAGCGACGACGAGCGCATCGGGCTGACCACCTCGCACCCCGTGTGGATCGTGCGGGCGCTGCGTCGTGCCCTGACCGCCGAGGGCCGCGCCGACGAACTCGAGGGGCTGCTCGAGGCCGATAACGTCGCCCCGCGCGTCGCGATGATCGCCCTCCCGGGCCTCGCCGAGGTACCCGAAGACGCCACAGCGGCGAGATTCGCTCCGACCGCTTTCACCACGCGCGGGGGAGACCCCGAGGGTCTCATCCGTTCGTCGCAGGGTCGTATCCGTGTGCAGGACGAGGGCTCTCAGCTCGCGGCCCTCGCCCTCAGCCGCGCCCTACCGGTGCGAGAGGACGAGCGCTGGCTCGACCTGTGCGCGGGCCCGGGGGGCAAGACCGCGCTGCTCGCGGCCGAAGCCCTCGCGCACGGCGCACACCTCGACGCCAACGAGATCTCCCCGGCCCGGGCGGGGTTGGTGCGCCAGGCCGTGGCATCCGTTCCCCTCGACGTCGACGTCAGCGAAGAGGACGGGCGCGAGCGCGCGGCCCGAATGCCGGGGAGGTACGACCGCGTCCTCGTCGACGCCCCGTGCACGGGGATCGGCGCGCTGCGTCGCCGCCCCGAGGCCCGGTGGCGGAAGACCCCGGCCGATGTGCCCGACCTCACCGCCCTGCAGCAGGAACTCGTGCTCGCCGCGTTCGAGGCGCTGAAGCCCGGCGGAGTGGTCGCCTACGTCACCTGCTCCCCGCACCTGGCCGAGACGTCGGGCGTTCTGGCCGAAGTCAAGCGTGCGTTGGGCGACGCCGCCGAAGAGCTCGACGCCCGCGCCGTCGTCCGCGAGATCGCGCGCGACGAGATCGATCTGCCCGATCAGGCCGACGGATCGTTGCGTGCGCAGCTGTGGCCCCACCGGCACGGGACCGACGCGATGTCGATCGCTCTGCTCCGCAAGCGCTGAGGCCGAGTCTCCGCCCGCGCGGTCGCCGCGATTCTTCGCGCCACCGCCGGAAGGGGCAGACCTCTCCGACGCGCGACGCGAGGGCGACGACCCGCACGCCCATAATGGTCGGGTGCCTACCGACGCCCCGCGCATCAACCCGAGTATCCTCGCCGCCGACTTCGTGAACATGGAAGCCGAGCTCGCACGCATCGCGGGCGCCGACTTCGTGCACGTCGACGTGATGGACAACCATTTCGTGCCGAATCTGACCTTCGGCCCGCAGATGGTCGGACGCATTCAAGAGACGAGCCCCGTGCCGCTGGATGTGCACCTGATGATCGACGACCCCGACCGCTGGGCTCCGGCGTACGCCGAGCTGGGTGCGGCATCCGTCACCTTCCATCTCGAGGCCGCGGCGTCGCCCGTCGCCCTCGCCCGGCAGCTGCGCTCGATCGGCGCCCGAGCCGGAGTGGCGGTCAAGCCCGGGACGCCCGTCGAGAATCTCTTCGACTCGCTCAACGAGTTCGACCAGATCCTCGTCATGACGGTCGAGCCCGGATTCGGGGGCCAGTCCTTCATGCCCGAGACCATGCCCAAGCTCCGCACGCTCGCCGACGAGGCGAAACGGCGAGGCTCGAGCGTCTGGCTGCAGGTCGACGGCGGTATCGGCGAGTCGACGATCGCGCAGGCCGCCGAAGCCGGGGCGGACACCTTCGTCGCCGGCTCCGCGGTCTTCGGCGCCGACGACCCCGACCGCGCGATCCAGTCCCTGCGCGCCTCGGCCGCCCGCCACCGCCACTGACGGTCGGGGCCGCTCGGTCGCCCCGCCGTCTCCGGCCGCGGCTGCACCCCCCGCATAAACGCGATCCACGCGCATAAACGCGCTCTCCCCGCGTTTACGCGCGCGAATAGCGTTTATGCGTGCCCGAGAACCCGCTCCGGCTACATCCGGCGTCGTGCGTGTCCCTCCGCGCACCAGCCGGCACCCGCACCACCCGCATCCGGCACCCGGCCCCGCGGACCCCGCGCGCGCACCACCCGCACCGCGCACCCGCACCGGACGCACACGCACCCCGAACAACCCGCACGCATAAACGCGATCCACGCGCATAAACGCGCTCTCCCCGTGTTTACGCGCGCGCAGAGCGTTTATGCGCGCGCAGAGCGTTTATGCGTGAGAGCGCCGGATGCCGGGACCCGGGGGCTCCGCGGGCAGCCCCACCCCCGCCGACCCGATACCCTGGACAGGTGAAGACCTTCGACGACCTGTTCGCGGAACTCAGCGCCAAGGCCGTCGAGCGACCCGAGGGATCCGGCACCGTCGCGCAGCTCGACGCCGGCGTGCACGCGATCGGCAAGAAGATCGTCGAAGAGGCAGCCGAAGTGTGGATGGCCGCCGAGTACGAGTCCGACGCCGCCGCGGCCGAAGAGATCTCGCAGCTGCTCTACCACCTGCAGACGCTCATGCTCGCGAAGGGCCTGTCGCTCGAGGACGTCTACCGACATCTCTGAGCCGCGCTCTCGACCCCCAGCTCCCTTCGAAACGAAAGCCCCCGACATGCTGCGCATCGCCGTGCCGAACAAGGGGTCGCTCGCCGAGACCGCCGCCGAGATGCTCTCGGAGGCCGGATACACCGGACGACGCGACTCGAAAGACCTGTACACCGTCGACCCCGTCAACGAGGTCGAGTTCTTCTACCTCCGTCCGCGGGACATCGCGACCTACGTCGGCTCGGGCGCGCTCGATGTCGGCATCACCGGCCGCGACCTGCTGCTCGACGCCCGCATGCCCGGCGCCCGAGAGGTCGAGTCGCTCGGCTTCGCCGGCTCCACGTTCCGCTTCGCCGGCCGCCCCGGCCGCTTCACCGACGTGCAGGACCTCCAGGGCCTGCGCGTAGCGACCGCCTATCCGGGTCTGGTCGATGCGTTCCTCGACGAGCGCGGCATCGCCGTCGACATCGTCCCGCTCGATGGAGCCGTCGAGTCCGCCGTCCAGCTCGGAGTGGCGGATGCCGTGGCCGACGTCGTCTCGACCGGCACGACGCTGCGTCAGGCGGGGCTCGAGATCTTCGGGCCGGTGCTGCTCGAGAGCGACGCCGTCCTGATCTCGGGCCCGAACGAGGTCGAGGGAACCGAGACGCTCCTGCGGCGCCTGCGCGGTGTCCTGGCGGCGCGCAAGTACGTGCTGGTCGACTACGACCTGCCCGCGGACCTCGTCGACCAGGCGATCGCCGTGGCCCCGGGCCTGGAGTCGCCGACGATCTCGCCGCTGCGCGACCCCGAATGGGTCGCCGTGCGCGTCATGAGCCCGCGCCGCGACGTCAACCGCGTCATGGACGAGCTCTACGCGATCGGCGCACGCGCGATCCTCGTCACCGAGATCCTCGCCGCGAGGCTCTGATGACCCTCGCGCGTCGCGTGATCCCGTGCCTCGACGTCGCGGGCGGCCGCGTCGTGAAGGGCGTCAACTTCCTCGACCTTCGCGACATGGGCGACCCGGTCGAGCTCGCGAAGCTCTACTTCGACCAGGGCGCCGACGAGGTCACGTTCCTCGATGTCACCGCCACGGTCGACGAGCGCTCGACGACGTACGACGTCGTCCGCCGCACGGCCGAGCAGGTCTTCATCCCGCTGACGGTCGGCGGGGGAGTGCGCTCCGACGACGATGTCGCCCGCCTGCTCGCGGTCGGCGCCGACAAGATCGGCGTGAACTCGGCCGCGATCGCGCGCCCCGACCTCATCGGCGAGATCGCCGACCGCTTCGGCGCACAGGTCATCGTGCTCTCGCTCGACGTGAAGCGTTCGGCATCCACTCCCTCCGGTTTCGTGGTGACCACCCACGGCGGCCGCACCGAGACGACCCTCGACGCCCTCGAATGGGCGCGCGAGGCCGTCGAGCGCGGAGCGGGGGAACTGCTGGTCAACTCCATCGACGCCGACGGCACGAAGCAGGGCTTCGATCTCGAGCTGGTCCGTCTCATGCGCCAGGTCGCCGCCGTGCCGGTCATCGCCTCGGGGGGTGCGGGCGCGCTCGAGCACTTCGCCCCGGCGATCCAGGCCGGCGCGGACGCCGTGCTGGCGGCATCCGTGTTCCACTCCGGCCAGCTGAGCGTCGGACAGGTGAAGGACGCCATGGCGGCCGAAGGGATCGAGGTGCGCCGATGAGCGTCGACCGCGTGAAGTACGACGCCGACGGCCTTGTGGCCGCGGTGATCCAGCAGTTCGACTCGCGCGAGGTGCTGATGGTCGGGTGGATGGATGCCGAGGCCCTGAACCGCACGCTCACGACCGGCCGTGTGACATTCTGGTCGCGCTCGCGCGGGGAGTACTGGCGCAAGGGCGACACCTCGGGCCACATCCAGCTCGTCAAGGGCGCGCGCCTCGACTGCGACGGCGACACCCTGCTCATCGAGGTCGACCAGATCGGCGCCGCGTGCCACACGGGCGATCACACGTGCTTCGACGCCGACGACCTGCATCCGGTCGTGGGGGAGAGCTGATGCGTCGCGCCCGTTCGACGGCGGTGCTGGCGATGCTGCTGGCCGGAGCGATCGGTGTGATCGCCTCGACGCAGACCTGGATCGACGTCACCCTCGACGACGGCGCCCAGCAGACCCTGGCCGTACCGGGTGCCGAGGCGCTCCCGGTGCTCACCCCGTTGAGTCTGGCCGCGCTCGCTCTCGGCGCCGCCCTCTCGATCGTCGGGCCGGTGCTGCGTCACGTCTTCGGCGCTCTCGGTCTGCTGATCGCCGCCTTCGTCGGTATCGGCACCGCGCAGATCCTCCTCGCGACCCCGGTCTCGGCGACCGCGGCGACCGTCACCGACGCGACGGGCATCTCGGGAACGGATGCCGTGGCCTCCCTCGTGCGCGATCTCGCGCTGACGCCGTGGCCCGCCGTGACGTTGGTCGCTCAGATCGTCCTGCTCTCGGCATCCGTCTTCACCCTCGTCACCGCGCGCCGGTGGGCCTCCGGCGCGAGCCGCAAGTACCGGACCGCGGACGAGACGGGAGGCGACACCGGTCGACCGCACGACGCGATCGACTCCTGGGACGATCTCTCGCGCGGCGACGACCCCACCGCCTGAGCGCGGTGGGCGCATCGCCCGCCCGGCGAAGATCCCCCGATGAACGGGCGCTGCCCCGGTACACGCTCGCCGAGGGCGTTCGCGAGTGCAGCAACCGGTGACCGCAGGTCATCACGGCGGTCGGCACGGCCGACACTCCAGAACTCGCGACATCGAGACGACCGCGCCGGGACCGCACCCTCGCTTCGGTAGACTGATCCGACGCTTTCCCCCGCGCTCGCGCGCGACTGTAAGGAGCCCCATGAGCAACCCCATCGGCGACCCCGGCCACGGACACTCGCCCGCCGCCTGGACGGCCGTGATCATCATGCTCGTCGCGTTCACGCTCGGCACGCTGTTCTTCTGGCTCGACATGCCCGTCCTGGTGTGGGCCTCGGTGGGTCTGCTCCTTGTCGGCGCGATCGTCGGCTGGGCCATGACCAAGGCCGGTTACGGCGCGAACGGCGCGAAGTCCAACCCGAAGGCCCACTGATGGCACTGGCCGATCTCACGGCCGGGGCGGTAGAAGACGCCGAGGAACGTGCTCAGTCGCGGCCCCTCGCCGCGGTGGAGCGCGATGCCCTCGCGCAGACGCCCGCGCGAGACGCCCTGGCGATGCTCGCCCCCGCCGAGCGCGTGAAGATCATCGCGGAGGTCAAGCGCGCGAGCCCGTCTCGCGGCGACCTCGCGGCGATCCCCGACCCCGCACGTCAGGCCCGCCTGTACGAAGAAGGCGGAGCGTCGGCGATCTCGGTGCTCACGGAGCGGCGCAAGTTCAAAGGGAGCCTCGCCGACCTCGAGGCCGTCCGCTCGGCGGTGAGCGTGCCGGTGCTGCGCAAGGACTTCATCGCCACCCCGTACCAGGTGCTCGAAGCCCGCGCCTCCGGTGCCGACCTCGTGCTGCTCATCGTGGCGGCCCTCGATCAGAAGACGCTCACCGAGCTGTACGGTCTCGTCACCGACCTCGGCATGACCGCCCTCGTCGAGACGCACTCGGCGGAAGAACTCGAGCGCGCCTCACAGCTGGGGGCGAAGCTCATCGGTGTCAACGCCCGCAACCTCTCGACCTTCGAGCTCGATCGCGATCTCTTCGGCTCTCTCGCCGAGCGGTTCCCGGCCGATGCGATCAAGATCGCGGAGTCCGCCGTGCTCGCGCCCGCCGACGTCGCGCACTACCGCGCCGCGGGCGCGGACGTGGTCCTCGTGGGCGAAGCCCTCGTGACCGGCGACCCCGTCGCCACGCTCCGTGCGTTCCTCCAGGAGACGACATGACCACCGCTCCCACCCCCGACCTGCGCGACCAGAAGGGGCCGTTCTTCGGCGACTTCGGCGGCCGCTACATGCCCGAGTCGCTGATCGCGGCGATCGACGAGCTCACCGAGGTCTACGAGTCGGCCATGGCCGACCCGGAGTTCCACGCCGAGCTGAGCGCGCTCCTGCACGACTACGCGGGACGACCCTCGGTGCTCACGGAGGTGCCGCGTTTCGCCGAGCACGCCGGGGGAGCGCGCGTCTTCCTCAAGCGCGAAGACCTCAATCACACCGGCTCGCACAAGATCAACAACGTCCTCGGTCAGGCGCTGCTCACCAAGCGCCTCGGCAAGACGCGCGTGATCGCCGAGACCGGCGCGGGCCAGCACGGCGTCGCCACCGCGACCGCCGCGGCCCTGTTCGGCCTCGAGTGCGTCGTCTACATGGGCGAGGTCGACACCGAACGTCAGGCCCTCAACGTCGCGCGCATGCGCCTTCTCGGCGCCGAGGTGATTCCGGTGACCACCGGTTCGCGCACGCTGAAGGACGCGATCAACGAGGCCTATCGCGACTGGGTCGCCTCGGTCGAGACGACCAACTACATCTTCGGCACGGCCGCAGGCCCCCACCCCTTCCCGGCGATGGTCCGCGACTTCCAGAAGATCATCGGCGAAGAGACCCGCGCCGAGTTCCTCCAGCGCCTGGGTCGCCTTCCCGATGCAGTCTTCGCGTGCGTCGGCGGCGGCTCGAACGCGATCGGCATGTTCGAGGCGTTCCTCGACGACGAGGGCGTCGCGCTCTACGGCGTCGAGGCGGCCGGCGACGGCGTCGACACGCCTCAGCACGCCGCGTCGATCGAACGCGGTCGCCCGGGGGTCCTCCACGGCGCCCGCACGTATGTGCTGCAAGACGAAGACGGTCAGACCACGGAGTCGCATTCGATCTCGGCCGGTCTTGACTACCCCGGTGTCGGTCCCGAGCACGCGTGGCTCGCCGACATCGGTCGGGCTCAGTACATCCCCGCCACCGACGACGAGGCGATGCAGGCCCTCCGCCTGCTGTCCCGAACCGAGGGCATCATCCCCGCCATCGAGTCGGCCCACGCCCTCGCCGGAGCCCTGCGCATCGGTCGCGAGCTGGGTCCGGATGCCGTGATCGCCATCAACCTCTCGGGTCGCGGCGACAAGGACATGGACACCGCGGCGCGCTACTTCGACCTGTACGACGCGGAGCACGCGCCCGAAGGCCCCGAGGGCGCCCCGCAGACACGTGCGGCAGCGACCGTGGCATCCGCTCCCGGCTCGCCCGTCGACGTGGCCCCGGCTGCCGACGCCGCCAGCGGCGCAGGAGTCGAGCTGTGACCTCGCGTGTCTCCGCGGCCATCGAGGCCGCCCGGGCGGAGGGACGCGGCGCTTTCGTCGGGTACCTGCCCGCGGGCTTCCCCGACGTCGCCACGAGCATCGAGGCGGCCGTCGCGCTGGCCGAAGCCGGTGCCGACGTCATCGAACTCGGGCCGCCCTACAGCGATCCGGTGATGGACGGTCTGGTCATCCAGGAGGCAACGCAGACCGCGCTGTCCAACGGGTTCCGCATGGCCGATCTGTTCACCATCATCCGCGAGGTCACCGCGCGCACCCACGTGCCGATCCTCGTCATGACGTATTGGAACCTCGTCGAGCAGTACGGCGTCGACCGGTACGCCGACGAGCTCGTGGCGGCCGGGGGAGCGGGACTCATCACGCCCGACATCACTCCCGACGCCGGCGCCGTCTGGATCGCCGCGAGCGAGCGCACGGGCCTCGACCGCGTCTTCCTCGCCGCCCCGACCTCGTCGGACGAGCGACTGCAGATGATCGTCCAGGCGTCCACGGGCTTCGTGTACACGGTGTCGACCATGGGCATCACGGGGGAACGGGCGCAGCTGGATGCCGCGGCTCGGGGTCTCGTGGAGCGCCTGCGGTCGTTCGGGGCCGAGCACGCGTGCGTCGGCATCGGCATCTCGAACGCCGAGCAGGTCGCCGGTGTCGTCGAGTACGCCGACGGGGCGATCGTGGGTACCGCGCTGGTCAAGGCGCTTCGCGACGGCGGCGTCGAGGGCCTCTCGGACCTCGCGCGCGAGCTGTCTGCGGGCACTGCGCAGCGCGCCTAGACTCGATCCCATGACGTTCGCCCTCTCGAGCGCCGCCTCCGGCGTGCTCGCCAGCATCCCGAGCCCGACCATCTCGTACGTCGACCTCGGCCCGCTTCGTATCCACTTCTATGCCCTGTGCATCGTCGCGGGCATCATCGTCGCGATCTTCCTGACGAACGCGCGCCTGACGCGTCGAGGTGCCGAGAAGTGGGTCGTCATCGACATCTGCCTGCTGGCGGTCCCGCTCGCGATCGTCGTGGCGCGCATCTACCACGTGGCCACGCACGCCGGTTTCTACTTCGGGCCGGGCTCGAACCCCTGGAACATCACCCAGCCGGGCTCCGTGTGGGCCATCTGGGAGGGCGGCATCGCCATCTACGGCGCCCTGATCGGTGGCGCGATCGGCGCCATCCTCGGATGCCGTTGGACCGGCATCCGCTTCTGGACCTTCGCCGACGCCCTGGCTCCGGGCCTCATCATCGCCCAGGCGATGGGGCGTTTCGGCAACTGGTTCAACCAGGAGCTCTTCGGTCAGCCCACCGACCTTCCGTGGGGCCTCGAGATCGCCTCGGGAAACCCCGCCATCCCGGTCGGACTGCCATCGGGCACCCTTTTCCAGCCGACTTTCCTCTACGAGGTCATCTGGAACCTGCTCGGCGCCGCGGTGATCCTGTACGTCGGCAAGCGCTTCACGCTGCAGTGGGGGAAGCAGTTCGCGATCTACCTCGTCTGGTACTCCGCGGGCCGCATCGTCTGGGAATCGATCCGCGTCGACCCGAGCGACATCATCCTGGGCCTGCGCACGAACGTGTGGGCTGCCATCTTCGGCGTGATCCTCGGCATCGTCATCTTCGTCGTCCAGTCGCGTCGCCACCACGGCTACGAGCCGTCGCCGTACGCGCCGGGTCGCGAGTCGAAGGCTCCGGGGGCTGTAGACTCAGGCGACCCCTCTGACTTCGTCGACGTGAGCGAGCCGCCCGCGACGAGCGACACCGTCGGCACCAGCGCCACAAGCAGCCCCGCCACGAACTAATTTCCTGGGCCGACGTCGTCCCATTCGAAGCATCAACGTGAGGACGGTTGATATGGCTTCCAGCCTGCGTTCCGACACCGTCGGAGGCGCATTCCCCGCCCGTCAGGGAATGTACGACCCGTCGTTCGAGAAAGACGCCTGTGGCCTCGCCATGGTCGCCACTCTCCGCGGCGAAGCCGGTCACGACATCATCGATCTGGCGCTGACGGCGCTGCGCAACCTCGAGCACCGCGGAGCCATCGGTTCCGACGCGGGCACCGGCGACGGTGCCGGCATCCTGACCCAGATGCCCGACGCGTTCCTGCGCGCGGTGGTCGACTTCGACCTGCCGCCGGTGGGGGAGTACGCGGCCGGCATGGTGTTCCTGCCGCTCGGCCACGACGAGCGGGCCGCGATGAAGGCGGGGATCGAAGAGATCGCACGCCACGAGAACCTCGAGGTGCTCGGCTGGCGCGAGGTGCCGGTCGAGCCCGAGAACCTCGGCAAGCTCGCGTACGAGGCACGGCCCGCCTTCGAGCAATTGTTCGTCTCGCGTCCCGCGACGGGCGATCGACCGGCACTCTCGGGCATCGAGCTCGATCGCCGCGTCTACCGCCTGCGCAAGCGCGCCCGCCACGAGCTCGAGGCGTATTTCGTGTCGCTGTCGAGTCGCACGCTCGGCTACAAGGGCATGGTCACGACACTCCAGCTCGAGCCGTTCTACCCCGACCTGCAGGACGAGCGCTTCGCGTCCGAGCTCGCCGTCGTTCACTCGCGCTACTCGACGAACACGTTCCCGTCGTGGCCGCTCGCGCAGCCGCTGCGAATGCTCGCGCACAACGGCGAGATCAACACCGTCAAGGGCAACCGCAACTGGATGCGCGCGCGCCAGTCGCAGCTCGAATCCGAGCTGATCGGCGACGTCCGTCCGCTGCTGCCCATCTGCACCGAGGGTGCCAGCGACTCGGCGTCCTTCGACGAGGTCCTCGAGCTGCTGACCCTCACCGGCCGCAGCCTGCCCCACGCGATCATGATGATGGTCCCCGAGGCGTACGAGAAGCAGGCGACGATCGACCCCGCGCTGCGCGCCTTCTACGACTTCCACTCCATGCAGATGGAGCCCTGGGACGGACCCGCCGCGCTCATCTTCACCGACGGCACGCTGGTCGGCGCGACCCTCGACCGCAACGGCCTGCGCCCGGGTCGATGGACTGAGACGACCGACGGTCTCGTCGTCATCGGTTCCGAGACCGGCGTGCTCGACTTCGCCCCCGAGCGCATCAAGCGTCGCGGACGCCTGCAGCCCGGTCGTATGTTCCTCGTCGACACGGCCCAGCGGCGCATCGTCGAGGACGAAGAGATCAAGTCCGAACTCGCAGCGCTGCACCCGTGGGGCGAGTGGGTCGACAAGGGCCGGGTCAAGCTCAGCGAGCTGCCCGAGCGCGAGCACATCGTTCACCCCATCGCCTCGATCACGCGTCGTCAGCGCACCTTCGGCTACACCGAAGAAGAGGTGCGAATCCTGCTGACCCCGATGGGTCAGGCCGGTGCCGAGCCCCTCGGCGCGATGGGCAGCGATGCTCCCGTCGCCGTGCTCAGCGATCGGCCACGCCTGCTGTTCGACTACTTCTCGCAGCAGTTCGCGCAGGTCACCAACCCGCCGCTGGACTCGATCCGCGAAGAGGTCGTGACCTCGCTGTCACTGGGTCTCGGTCCCGAGCGCAACCTCCTCGATTGGGGGCCCGAGCACACCCGCACGGTGACGCTCGACTTCCCCGTGATCGACAACGACGAGCTCGCCAAGATCCAGCACATCGACACGGCTCTGCCGGGTCGCTCCTCGGTGACGATCCGCGGTCTCTACCGCGTCGAGGCGGGGCACAAGGGCCTGCAGAAGCGCCTCTCGCAGATGTGCACCGAGGTCGACCAGGCCATCGAGGACGGCGCCGAGTTCATCGTGCTCAGCGACCGCGACTCGAACAAAGACCTGGCGCCGATCCCGTCGCTGCTCATGCTGGCAGCCGTCCACCACCACCTCATCCGCAAAGAGACGCGGATGAAGGTGGGTCTCGTCGTGGAGGCCGGCGACGTGCGCGAGGTGCACCACGTGGCGACCCTCATCGGCTACGGCGCGTCGGCGGTCAACCCGTACCTCGCGATGGAGACCGTCGAGTATCTCGTGCGCGCCGGCTTCATCACGAACGTCACGCCCGAGAAGGCCGTCAAGAACCTGATCTACGCGCTCGGCAAGGGCGTGCTGAAGATCATGTCGAAGATGGGCATCTCGACGGTGTCGTCGTACGCGGGCGCCCAGGTGTTCGAGGCCGTGGGCCTGTCGCGCGACTTCATCGACGCCTACTTCACCGGCACCGAGACCAAGCTCGGCGGGGTGGGCCTCGACGTCATCGCGGCCGAGAACGCCGCGCGCCACGAGTACGCCTACCCGCAGGACGCGGCGGCGCGTGCGCATGAGCGGTTGTGGACCGGTGGCGAGTACCAGTGGCGCCGTGACGGGGCCCCGCACCTGTTCAACCCCGACACGGTCTTCCGCCTGCAGCACGCCACGCGCGAGCGCCGGTACGACATCTTCCGCGAATACACGCAGCTGATCGACGACCAGGCACACGAGCTCAAGACGCTCCGCGGCCTCTTCGGCCTGCGCACCGGCACGCGTCCCGCGGTGCCGATCGACGAGGTCGAGCCCGTCTCGGCGATCGTCAAGCGCTTCTCGACCGGTGCCATGAGCTACGGCTCGATCTCCAAAGAGGCGCACGAGGTGCTCGCCGTCGCGATGAACCGCATCGGCGGCAAGTCGAACACCGGCGAGGGCGGAGAAGACGTCGACCGGCTGCTCGACCCCGAGCGCCGCAGTGCCATCAAGCAGGTGGCATCCGGTCGCTTCGGAGTGACGAGCCTGTACCTCACCAAGGCCGACGACATCCAGATCAAGCTCGCGCAGGGCGCCAAGCCCGGCGAGGGAGGTCAGCTGCCGCCGACCAAGGTGTACCCGTGGGTGGCGCGCACGCGTCACGCGACCGCCGGCGTCGGGCTCATCTCGCCGCCGCCGCACCACGACATCTACTCGATCGAAGACCTCAAGCAGCTTATCTTCGACCTCAAGCGCGCCAACCCCTCGGCTCGCATCCACACGAAGCTCGTCAGCCAGTCGGGTATCGGTGCGGTCGCGGCGGGAGTCGCCAAGGCGCTGAGCGACGTCATCCTGGTCTCGGGCCAGGACGGCGGCACGGGCGCGAGCCCGATGAACTCGCTCAAGCACGCGGGCACCCCGTGGGAGCTGGGCCTGGCCGAGACGCAGCAGACCCTCATGCTCAACGGCATGCGCGACCGCGTTGTCGTGCAGGTCGACGGGCAGATGAAGACCGGGCGCGACGTCATCATCGGCGCGCTGCTCGGCGCCGAGGAGTTCGGCTTCGCCACCGCCCCACTCGTCGTGTCGGGCTGCATCATGATGCGCGTGTGCCACCTCGACACCTGCCCCGTGGGTGTCGCGACGCAGAACCCGGTGCTGCGCGAACGCTTCACCGGCAAAGCGGAGTACATCGTCAACTTCATGGAGTTCATCGCCCAGGAGGTACGCGAGTACCTCGCCGCGATGGGCTACCGCTCGATCGACGAGATCGTGGGTCGTTCGGAGCTGCTGGATGCCAATGAGGCGATCCAGCACTGGAAGGCACGGGGCCTCAACCTCGCGCCGATCCTCGAGGGGCCCCGTTTCGCCGAGGACGAACCGCGCCGCCACGCCCGCAACCAGGACCACGAGCTCGACGACCACTTCGACGTGCAGCTCATCGAGCGCGCGCAGGACGTCATCGCCAGCGGCGGTCAGCTCACGATCGACCTGCCGATCCGCAACACCGCCCGCGCGGTGGGGACCATGCTCGGACACCACGTCACCAAGGCGCGGGGCGAGCACGGTCTGCCGGAGAACTCGATCGACGTGCGCCTGACGGGTTCGGCCGGACAATCGTTCGGCGCGTTCATGCCCGCCGGTATCACGCTGCGGCTCGAGGGCGACTCGAACGACTACGTCGGCAAGGGCCTGTCGGGCGGAACGATCGTCGTCCGCCCGCCGCGCGGCTCGACGTTCGAGGCGTCCCAGAACGTCATCGCCGGGAACGTCATCGGCTACGGCGCCACGCAGGGGCAGATGTTCCTGAACGGTGTGGTGGGGGAGCGCTTCCTCGTGCGCAACTCGGGTGCCACCGCGGTCGTCGAGGGCGTGGGCGACCACGCGCTCGAGTACATGACCGGCGGCCTCGCCGTGATCCTCGGCGCCACCGGTCGTAACCTCGGCGCAGGAATGTCGGGCGGTCAGGCCTACGTCTACAAGCTCGACCGTGACCTGGTGAACCGCGAGGCCATGGCATCCGGTGAGCTCGAACTCGGTTCCCTCGGATCGGGGGATGCCGAGATCCTCCGCGACCTGCTCGAGAAGCACGTCGCAGAGACCGATTCCACGCTGGCCCGACGTCTGCTCGACGACTTCGAGGCCGAGGTGGACAACTTCGTCCGGGTGCTGCCGCGCGACTACGCCGCTGTGCTGCAGACCCGCCAGGAGGCGGTCACCGAGGGGCTCGACCCCGACGGCGACGTCGTCTGGAAGCGCATTCTGGAGGTGACGGGTGGCTGACCCGAAGGGCTTTCTCAAGACGACGGAGCGCGAGCTCCCGCCGCGCCGGCCGGTGCCGGTGCGCATCATGGACTGGAAAGAGGTGTACGAGCCGGGGGATTCGGCCGTCATCAAGCGCCAGGCCGGTCGGTGCATGGACTGCGGCATCCCGTTCTGCCACAAGGGCTGTCCACTCGGGAACCTCATCCCCGAGTGGAACGACCTGACGTGGCGAGGTGAGGGCCGCGCAGCCATCGAGCGCCTCCACGCGACGAACAACTTCCCGGAGTTCACCGGGCGCCTCTGCCCCGCCCCCTGCGAGAGCTCGTGCGTGCTCGGCATCAACCAGCCGGCCGTGACGATCAAGCAGGTCGAGGTCTCGATCATCGACGAGGCGTTCGGCAACGGCTGGGTCGAGCCCGAGCCGCCGGAGCGACTGACCGGCAAGACGGTCGCCGTCGTGGGCTCCGGCCCCGCCGGCCTCGCCGCCGCCCAGCAGCTCACGCGCGCCGGCCACACGGTCGCGGTGTTCGAGCGCGACGACCGCATCGGCGGCCTGCTGCGCTACGGCATCCCCGACTTCAAGATGGAGAAGCGCCACCTCGAGCTGCGCCTTCGCCAGATGCAGGCGGAGGGCACGCGCTTCCGCGCCGGCGTCGAGATCGGCAAGGACGTCTCGTGGAGCGACCTGCGGGCCCGGTACGACGCCGTCGTGGTGGCCACCGGCTCCACCGTTCCGCGCGACCTCGCGATCCCGGGCCGCGACCTCGACGGCGTGCACTACGCCATGGAGTATCTCGTCGAGGGCAACAAGGCCGTCGCGGGCGACCAGGTGCCGCACCAGATCAGCGCCGCGGGCAAGCACGTCGTCGTCATCGGAGGCGGCGACACCGGAGCCGACTGCATCGGCACCGCGCACCGTCAGGGCGCGCTGAGCGTGACCAACCTCGCGATCGGCAAGCAGCCGCCGTCCGAACGACCGGCCGAGCAGCCCTGGCCGATGATGCCGAACCTGTTCGAGATGGCATCCGCTCACGAAGAGGGCGGGGAGCGGACGTTCCTCGCTTCCACCGTGGAGTTCCTCGGCAATGCCGCGGGCGAGGTGCGTGCTCTGCGCGTCGCCGAGACCGAGTACGTCGACGGACGACGCGTCCCCAAGAGCGGCACCGAGCGCGAGATCCCGGCCGACCTGGTGCTCATCGCGATGGGCTTCACCGGCCCGGAGCGCGAGCACCTCGAGAGCCAGCTCGGCACGCAGTTCACGAACCGCGGCAACGTGGAACGTGACGCGACCTACGCCACCACCACCCCGGGCGTGTTCGTCGCCGGAGATGCCGGTCGCGGACAGTCCCTCATCGTGTGGGCCATCGCCGAAGGCCGCGCGGCCGCCGCCGAGGTCGACACGTTCCTCATGGGCGAGACGGTGCTGCCCGCGCCGGTGCGCCCGACCGATGTCGCCATCGGCCTCCTGCCCGCCTAAGCTGGTAAGGGCCGATCGGCCACTTCCCGAAATCCTCACGGAGCTTGAAAACGGATGAGACGCGCCAAGATCGTCGCAACACTCGGGCCCGCCACGTCGTCGTATGAGATGGTTCGCGCCATCATCGACGCCGGGGTGGACGTCGCCCGCCTCAACTTGAGCCACGGAGATTACTCCGTGCATGACGCCAACTTCGCCAACGTGCGCAAGGCGGCAGAGGACGCCGGCCGACCGGTCGCGGCCCTCGTCGACCTGCAGGGCCCGAAGATCCGCCTCGGCAAGTTCGAGAACGGCCCTCACGACCTGCTTCCCGGCGACATCTTCAAGATCACCGTCGAAGACATCCTGGGCACCAAGGAGATCGTCGGCACCACGTTCAAGGGCCTGCCCCAGGACGTCCGCCCCGGCGACTTCCTGCTCATCGACGATGGCAAGGTCCGCGTCGAGGTCGTCGAGACCGACGGCACCGTCGTCACCACCAAGGTCATCGTCGGCGGGCCGGTGTCCAACAATAAGGGCATCAACCTGCCCGGTGTGGCCGTCAACGTCCCCGCGCTCAGCGAGAAGGACGAGGCGGACCTCCGCTGGGGTCTCAACGCCGGCGCCGACCTCATCGCCCTCTCGTTCGTCCGCGATGCCAAAGACATCGAGCGCGTGCACGAGATCATGGCCGAAGAGGGACGCTACGTCCCCGTCATCGCCAAGATCGAAAAGCCGCAGGCGGTCGACAACCTCGAGGAGATCATCGACGCATTCGACGGCATCATGGTCGCCCGTGGCGACCTCGGCGTCGAGCTGCCCCTCGAGGCTGTTCCGATCGTGCAGAAGCGCGCCGTCGAGCTGGCCCGCCGCATGGCGAAGCCGGTCATCGTGGCGACGCAGATGCTCGAGTCGATGATCACCAGCCCGGTGCCCACGCGTGCAGAGACCTCCGACGTCGCCAACGCCGTCCTCGACGGCGCGGACGCGGTCATGCTCTCGGGCGAGACGAGCGTCGGCGACTACCCGGTCGTGGTCGTCGAGACCATGGCCCGGATCGTCGCCTCGACCGAGGAACACGGTCTGGAGCGCATCGCGCCCCTGACCAACAAGCCGCGCACGCAGGGTGGAGCCATCACCCTGGCCGCCGTCGAGGTCGCCGACTTCGTCGAGGCGAAGTTCCTGTGCGTCTTCACCGAGTCGGGCGACTCGGCACGTCGTATGTCGCGCCTGCGCTCGACCATCCCCATGATCGCGTTCACGCCCGAGCCCGGCATCCGCCGCCGCCTGGCACTGACGTGGGGCGTGCGCTCCACCCTCGTGGAGCACGTGTCGCACACCGACAAGATGTTCCTGCAGGTCGACGAGTACCTGCTCTCGAACAAGCTGGCCGAGGTGGGGGACAAGGTCGTCGTGATCTCGGGTTCCCCTCCCGGAATCGCCGGCTCGACGAACGACCTGCGCGTACACCGTGTCGGCGATGCCGTGCACGGTGCGGCCCCGGTGTACAAAGAGGTCTGACCCTCGGTGACGCGCGCCGGGTTCGCCCGGCGCGCGTCTTCACGTTCCCACCCCGGCGTCACCGCCGGTAGGTTGGAAAGCAACACCTGCCGGTGTGGCGGAATGGCAGACGCGGGGCACTCAAAATGCTCTGTCGAAAGACGTGTGGGTTCGAGTCCCACCACCGGTACTCCTGTTTGACCGAGTCTCGTGTCGGCTCCTCGCGCAGTGAAGGAGCCGGTCAGCGAGAGACGAACGATCTGGCGTGAGAAATGCGCCCGAGTAGCCGCTCCGCCAACGCCCTCGCTTCGGCGAGCACAGCAGAGTCCGACAGCCAGAGCCGAATCGCGTGTGAGCGTAGCTCTTCAGCGCTGACGCCATTCAGCGATTCGGCTATCGCGACGAACACTCGCTGGTGCGTGGAGAACCGGACAGCGTCGAGCGCCACGCGCAGATCGACGGGGTCCACGCGGAGAGCGTTCGAGGACTCATCGACGTCGCTCCTCAGCGCGTTCACAAGCATCAACTCAGGTTCTTGAGTGCCGGGCAGGAACGAAACGCCGTCGGCGGCTCCGCACTCTCGTTGATCACCGTCGAGCACAGCCATCGCACTCAACCGTCGCGATCGAGCGACCAACTTGGCGGCGCGGATAGCCTCGTCCTTCCCGGCACTGCCGACGACGTCGAACCTGTCGAGCTCGTCCGCCGCGAAGATGCGAAGGATTTCGTGAAGGATCTGCATTGCCAAGTCGTCCTCCACGAAGAGGAGACATGCAACCGGCCTCGGTGACCGCCCGAGCGAACTGAGGAGTGATGCAGCGTTGGTGATGGGAGTGACGACGCTTCCGTCCTCCGAGGCACCGACATGACGGATCAATGCGGGCGGGACACGTTCCAGCATGGTCTCCGAATGCGTTGCGATCAGAGTTTGGCATCCTGTGGAAAGGGTGAGCCGAGCGATCTCGTCGATGAACGGTCGATGGCCGGGCAGCGCGAGCGACGTCTCAGGCTCGTCGATCAAGACGAGCTCGTTCGCGTCTGCGCCGCGTAGATGCTGGAGAACGAAGTGCACCCAATACTCCGACGCGCTCATCGACCAGGAGTTCACCACTCGTCCGTCACGCATCGCTTCAACGAATGGGAACATGTCACGCCCTTCGCCGAGTACTCCGTATACGACGCGTTCGTAAACGTGCCCCGTGATGAGACCGACGATGTCGATCTCGCTCCGGGTGAGCTCATCCCGCTCGATCATTCTGAAGCGCCGCAAGAAGACGGTTTCCTGAGCGGCCATGGCGCGCTCACTCTCTGCGACGTATGCCGTCAGACGTGTCACGACAAGTGGTTCGTGGCGTTCATCTTCGCTGCGACGCTGCTCCCAGTGGAGCGGGCGCGAGTACGCGATCTCGTGAACTGCGGGATGCTCGAGATGGAGACGATACGAGCCGCTGAGTCGAGCGTCACTGCCGTCGTTCTCTATCGGCAAGCCGAGCGTGGTCTGCCAGCCCGGCAGGCCATCCCCGATTGCCGCAAGGAGATAGCTCTTGCCTGCTCCATGCATTCCCGCGAAGGTGGTGAACCGTCGAAGCTCGATCGACCCGGGGGCCAGCACAGGAGACGACTCGACATCGAACCGCTGGACGAGACCGTCGATCAATTCCAGTCGCTGCCAAACGGCGGAACTTCTGTTCTTCACCACCCGCGACACGAGACCTGCTTCCCCCGGCGCAACGCCACAGAGCACCGGCTGCTGTGTCCAACCCACACTGTCAGAGCCGGAGATCCAGCATGCGGACCGACACAGAACCGTTCCCGGCCTAGGATGGTTCCGTGACTGATCAAGAAGCCGTTCCGGCCAACGCTCCGGCAGCCCCCCGCCGTGTCGTCGTCGCGGAAGACGAGTCGCTCATCCGCCTCGACATCGTCGAGATCCTCCGCGACAACGGTTTCGACGTGGTGGGCGAGGCCGGTGACGGCGAGACTGCCGTTCAGCTCGCCACCGAGCTGCGCCCTGATCTGGTGATCATGGACGTCAAGATGCCGCAGCTCGACGGCATCAGCGCTGCCGAGAAGCTCAGCAAGAACCACATCGCTCCCGTCGTGCTGCTCACCGCGTTCAGCCAGAAAGAGCTCGTCGAGCGCGCCAGCGAAGCCGGCGCCCTGGCGTATGTCGTGAAACCCTTCACCCCGAACGACCTGCTTCCGGCGATCGAGATCGCCCTCGCGCGCTACGAACAGATCATCACGCTCGAGGCCGAGGTCGCCGACATGGTCGAGCGCTTCGAGACCCGCAAGCTCGTCGACCGCGCCAAGGGCCTGCTCAACGAGAAGATGGGCCTGTCCGAGCCCGAGGCCTTCCGCTGGATCCAGAAGGCGTCGATGGATCGCCGCCTCACCATGCAGGACGTCGCGAAGGCGATCATCGAGCAGCTGGCCCCCAAGAAGGGCTGAGCGGGACTTCTCGTGAAATGGATGCCACTGCGGTGGCATCCATTTTTCGTCTCTGTGCACCCGGTTGCGGTGCGATCGGGTGGCGCCGCACCTCGGCGGCCGCGGGCCATCGCGCGGCTCCGCGGGTTTGCCGAAGCCCGGGTCCCTCGGCGTGTCAGGAGCGCGAGGCGTCCTTGATCATGTTGGTGATGCGGATCGTCGAGCAGCGGCGGCCCTGTTCGTCGGACACGACGATCTCATGCACGGTCAGCGAACGGCCGAGGTGGATCGGCGTGCAGACGCCCGTCACGACGCCCGAGGTCGCGGAGCGCGTGTGCGTGGCATTGATGTCGATGCCCACGGCGAGCTTGCCCGACCCGGCGTAGAGGTTGGCCGCCATCGATCCGAGCGACTCGCCCAGGACGACGTAGGCACCGCCGTGCATCAGACCGACAGGCTGCGTGTTGCCCTCTACCGGCATGGTGGCCACGCTGCGCTCGACCGAGAACTCGACCCACTCGATGCCCATCTTCTCGGCCAGGGCGCCCATTCCGCGCTCCTTCGCCCAGTCGAGGCCGGAGGTCGTGTCGGGAGTCGTGGAGGTCATCATCGCCTTCGATCGGGCCGGGGCCGGGGGAGTGTCCGTGGTTCTCGTTACGCTGGAGGGGTGACGGATGCCGAAAAGCCTACTCTCCTCGTCGTCGACGGCCATTCGCTGGCGTACCGGGCGTTCTACGCCCTGCCGGTCGACAACTTCTCGACGAAGGACGGCCAGCACACCAACGGTATCTACGGGTTCCTGTCGATGTTCGTGAACCTCGTGAAGGCCGAGAAGCCGACGCACCTCGCGGTCGCTTTCGACACGTCGCGACAGTCGTTCCGCACGCGCGAGTACGCCGAGTACAAGGCGAACCGCAGCGAGTCGCCGGCCGAGTTCAAGGGCCAGATCCCTCTTCTCCAGGATTGTCTGCGCGCCATGGGCGTGCCGGTGCTCGCGAAAGAGGATTTCGAGGCCGACGACATCCTGGCGACTCTCGCCACGCAGGGCGAGCAGCAGGGCTTCGAGGTGCTGGTGTGCTCGGGCGACCGAGACACGATCCAGCTCGTCACCGACGACGTCACGCTGCTCTACCCGAACGTGCAGGGAGTCTCGCAGCTCAAGCGCTATGACACCGCCGCCGTCATCGAGAAGTACGGCCTTCCGCCCGCCCAGTACCCCGAGATCGCGGCCCTCGTCGGCGAGACCAGCGACAACCTGCCGGGCGTGCCCAAGGTGGGAGAGAAGACCGCCGTCAAATGGCTGACGCAGTGGGGCTCGCTCGACGCCCTTCTCGAGAACGCCGACAAGATCACCGGCGTCGTGGGCGGTAACCTGCGCGAGCACATCGACGGTGTGCGCCGCAACCGCGCGCTCAACCGCTTGCTGCGCGACGTCGAGCTGCCGGTCGGCCCCGGCGACCTCAAGATGCACCCGCTCGATGCACAGGCTGTGCGCGACATCTTCGCGCGTCTCGAGTTCCGCACCCTGCTGCCTCGCGTATTCGACGCTCTCGGCGCAGATGCGGGCATCGTCGAAGAACAGCGCCCCACCGCCACGGCCCCGACACCGTCGCAGCTCGACGCAGCAGCTCTCGCGGCGTGGGCCGCCGATGCGACCGGCGAGATCGGGGTCACCGTCACGCTGGCCGGTGGCGTGCCCACCGCGGTCGGACTCGCCTCGGCCGACGCCGCGGTCGAGGCCGAGTGGACGCCGGCCGTGCACGACGCGCTGGCAGGGTGGCTGGCATCCGACGCCCCCAAGGTCTTCGCCGACGCCAAGCCCCAGATCAAGGCTCTCGCGCGCGAGGGTATAACCGTGGGCGGTGTGGCGTTCGACGTGATCCTCGCCGGGTGGCTCGTGCGCCCGAGCTTCCCCGACAAGACGCTGGGCGACCTCGTCGAGCGCATGCTCGACGAGAAGCTGCCGGTGGCCGACCCGACTCAGTTGGTACCCGAGACCGAGGGCGCGACCCCGAGCCAGCTGTCGTGGTTCACCCGCCGCGTCGCCGAGGCGCAGCGCGCCGACATGCCCGAGACGGTCGCGAGCGTGCTCGACGACATCGAACTGCCCACCCTCACGGCCCTCGCCGACATGGAGCTCGCCGGCGTCGCCGTCTCGCACGAGAAGCTCGCGGGCTTCTCGGCCGAGCTCGGGGCGCGCGCCGACGCGCTCGCACGCGATGCGTACGCCGCCATCGGCCACGAGGTCAACCTGGGCTCGCCCAAGCAGCTGCAAGAGGTGCTGTTCGATGAGCTGCAGCTCCCGAAGACGCGCAAGACCAAGAGCGGGTACACGACGGATGCCGCCGCCCTCGCCGACCTGCAAGAGAGCGCAGCCCACCCCTTCCTCGATCTCCTGCTGCGCCACCGCGAGGCGACGAAGCTGAAGCAGATCATCGACGCCCTCGACACCGCGACGGGCGCCGACGGCCGCATTCACACGACATACGTGCAGACCGGCAGCCAGACCGGGCGCCTCTCCAGTACCGACCCGAACCTGCAGAACATTCCGATCCGCACCGAGGAGAGCCGTCGCATCCGCGCGGCATTCGAGGTCGGCGAGGGCTACGAGACGCTGCTCACCGCCGACTACTCGCAGATCGAGATGCGCATCATGGCGCACCTGTCGGGGGACCCGGGGCTTATCGAGGCCTTCAACTCGGGCGAAGACCTGCACCGCTTCGTGGGGGCGCGTGTCTTCGGCGTCGAGCCGGCCGACGTCACACCGGCCATGCGCACGAAGGTCAAGGCGATGTCCTACGGACTGGTCTACGGTCTGTCGGCGTTCGGCCTCTCGAAGCAGCTGCGCATCGAGCAGTCCGAGGCCAAGAAGCTCATGCTCGAGTACTTCGCCCGGTTCGGCGCCGTGCGCGACTATCTGCGCGGATCGGTCGAGCAGGCTCGTCAAGACGGCTACACCGAGACGATCTTCGGCCGGCGCCGGCCGTTCCCCGACCTCACGAGCATGAACCGCGTGCTGCGCGAGAACGCCGAGCGCGCAGCTCTCAACGCCCCCATCCAGGGCAGCGCCGCCGACATCATGAAGGTCGCGCTTTTCCGCATCCGCAACGAACTCGCGTCCGCGGGCCTGCGTTCGCGCGTGCTGCTGCAGATCCACGACGAACTCGTCGTCGAGGTGGCGGCGGGGGAGTGGGATGCCGTCGAGCAGATCGTGCGCGCGCGCATGGCCGACGCCGCCGACCTGTCGGTTCCGCTCGACGTGCAGATCGGGCGCGGAGGCGACTGGGACGAGGCGGGACACTAAGCGCCGATCCGTTCGCCGCCACGGTCGACGGGGTGTCGCCCGAGGCCGCGAACGTGCCGCGCGCAACGCCCCGGGCCCACGTGCCGAGGGAGGAAAATCCGGAAGGTGAGGACCCGCACGAGCCTCGGGCTCCTCCGCTGCCGAGCTCTCCCCCCGTGAGCCCCCTCTGAACCGCTTCAGGCCAGCGATGCGTGCGCGCGGGTCGCGGCTTCCCTAGGCTCGGAGGATGACTGACGCACAACGCACCCCCACGCCGATCGACACGATCGCGGACGCGTGGGTCGACACCCTGGCCGAGCGAGAGCCGACGCTCGCGACCTACATCGGGCGTTTCGAGCACAACGGACGCTTCGGCGACTACAGCCCCGAGGGTGCCGAGGCCCTCATCGCCGACGCCCGCGCGGCGAGGACGGCTCTCGACGGCGCCGACACGGTCGACGCGATCGACACCGTCACCAAGATGGACCTGGTCCGGGAGCTCGACCTGATGATCGAGCAGCACGAGGCGAAGACGCATCTGCGCGACCTGAACGTCATCGCGTCTCCCGCGCAGGACATCCGCTCGACCTTCGACCTCATGCCGACGGCGACCGCCGACGACTGGTCGACCATCTCGGCGCGACTGAAGGACCTGCCCCGTGCCATCGACGGCTATATCTCGACCCTCCGTCGAGGCATCAGCGAGGGCGTCGTTCCCGCCCGCCGCCAGGTGACGGAGGTCGTCACGCAGATCGCCCGCTACACCTCGGACACGGGGTTCTTCGCCGAGTTCGTGAGCGAGGCTGCTCCCGACGAGGGTCAGCTGCCGGCATCCCTCGCTCGTGACCTCTCCACCAACGCCAACGCCGCGCGGGTCGCGTACGACTCGCTCGCGTCGTTCCTGTCGTCGGAGCTCGCTCCCGCTGCCGGTGAGTCCGACGCGGTCGGCCGCGAGCTGTACGCGTTGCACTCGCGCCATTTCCTCGGTGCCGAGATCGACCTCGACGAGACGTACGAGTGGGGCGTCGAAGAACTCGCGCGCATGGTCGCCGAACAGGAGGCCATCGCGAACGAGATCCTTCCGGGCGCGAGCGTCGAGGAAGCGGTCGCGTTCCTCGAGAAGGACGAGTCGCGCAAGCTCCGCGGGACGAAGGCCCTGCAGGAGTGGATGCAGCGCACGAGCGACAGGGCCGTCGAAGAACTCGGCCGCACGCACTTCGACATCGCCGCCCCCATCCGAAATCTCGAGTGCATGATCGCTCCCACGAACGAGGGCGGTATCTACTACACCGGTCCGACCGACGACTTCTCGCGGCCGGGGCGCATGTGGTGGTCGGTGCCCGAGGGTGTCGACACGTTCGACACCTGGCGTGAACTGACGACGGTGTACCACGAGGGCGTTCCGGGCCACCACCTGCAGATCGCACAGGCCGTGTACAACCGCGCCCAGCTCAACTCGTGGCGGCGTCTGCTCGCGGGCACGAGCGGCCACGCCGAGGGCTGGGCGCTGTACGCCGAGCGCCTCATGGAGCAGCTGGGCTACCTCGACGACCCCGCCGACCGCCTCGGCATGCTCGACGGTCAGCGCATGCGCGCCGCCCGCGTGGTGCTCGATATCGGCGTGCACCTGCAGAAGCCGCGCCTGGACGGCACCGGCGTGTGGGACCACGACTACGCGCTGGCGTTCATGCTGAAGAACGTCAACATGAGCGAGGAGTTCGTGCGCTTCGAGGTGAACCGCTACCTCGGTTGGCCCGGACAGGCGCCGTCGTACAAGGTCGGTCAGCGCATCTGGGAGCAGGTGCGCGACGAAGAGCAGGAGCGCCGCGGTGCCGACTTCTCGATGAAGCAGTTCCACACGCGTGCGCTCGACATCGGCGGCGTGGGTCTCGACACCCTTCGCGCAGCCCTGGCATCCGCCTGATCTCCCCGAGGGGCGTCCGCTGAACGGGCGCCCCTCGACGATGCGGGGAATACTCCGCCGTCGCGTAAAGTTCATTCATCCGAATGCAAGGAGATCCCATGGACGCCCGTCCCCTCGAGCTCGGCCTCGACACCTTCGGAGACATCTCGCGCGCGCCCGACGGGTCGCTGCTGTCCGATGCGCAGACCATCCGCAACGTCGTCGACCAGGCGGTCCTCGCCGACGAAGTCGGCCTGTCGTTCTTCGGGGTGGGCGAGCATCATCGCAAGGACTTCGCGGTCACCAGCCCCGAGATCGTCCTGGCCGCCGCCGCCGCGCGCACGAAAGACATCCACCTCGGAACCGCGGTGACCGTCCTCTCGAGCGACGACCCGGTGCGGGTGTACGAGCGTTTCGCGACGCTGGATGCCATCTCGAACGGACGTGCCGAGGTCATCCTCGGCCGCGGCTCCTTCATCGAGTCGTTTCCCCTCTTCGGCTACGACCTCGCCGACTACGAGCAGCTGTTCGAGGAGAAGCTCGAGCTGTTCTCGCACCTACTGACCGAGAAGCCCGTCACCTGGTCGGGCCGCACGCGCGCCGCGCTGCAGGATGCCGATGTCTACCCGAAGACCGAGAAGGGCCTGACCGCCTGGGTCGGCGTCGGCGGCTCTCCCGAGTCGGTCGTCCGGACGGCTCGCTACGGCTACGGTCTCGTGCTCGCGATCATCGGCGGCTCGGCGGCCCGATTCCGCCCCTACGCCGACCTGTACCGACGTTCGCTGGCCGAGCTCGGCAAGCCGCAGATGCCGATCTCGGTGCACTCTCCCGGCCACGTCGCCGAGACCGACGAGCAGGCGTGGGACGAGGCTTTCGAAGGCGTCGCCGAACTCAACAACACCATCGGCCGCGAGCGGGGCTGGCCCGAGTACAACCGCATGCGCTTCCAGCACGACGTCGGACCCGAGGGGTCGATGTACGTCGGGTCGCCCGAGACCGTCGCTCGCAAGATCGCCGCGACCGTCCGCGCGCTCGGCAACTCCCGCTTCCAGATGAAGATCGCGAGCGGGTCGATCTCGCACGACCGGCTCCTGTCGAGCATCGAGCTGTACGGCACGAAGGTGCGTCCCCTCGTCGAGGAGATGCTCGCCGACACCCCGGCGTCGGTCGACGCTCCCGGCATCCGGTGACCACGACGACCGACACCATCCGGGTGTCCGAACGCCTCGACGCGCTGCCGTTCACCCGTCGTCACGGCCGGATCCTGGGCGGGTCGGGTCTGGGCTGGGCCCTGGATGCCATGGACGTGGGGCTCATCTCGTTCGTCATCGCGGCCCTCAGCGTGCAGTGGCAACTGGCGCCGACGCAGGCGTCGTGGATCGCGTCGGCGGGCTTCGCCGGCATGGCGATCGGGGCGAGCGTCGGCGGACTGTTGGCCGACCGGTTCGGTCGGCGTCACGTCTTCGCCCTGACTCTGCTGGTGTACGGCGTGGCCACCGGGGCGAGTGCGCTGGTGGGCGGTCTGGCCGCGCTGCTCGTGCTCCGCTTCGTGGTCGGTCTCGGCCTCGGGGCCGAACTTCCGGTGGCTTCGACCTACGTCAGCGAGTTCGCACCCGCCCGCATGCGGGGTCGGCTCATCGTCTTCCTCGAGGCGTTCTGGGCCGTCGGGTGGACCGCCGCCGCCCTCATCGGCTATCTCGTCGTGCCGTCGTCCGCCGATGGCTGGCGCTGGGCATTCGCGCTCGGCGCGATCCCCGCGGTGTACGCGCTCATCGTGCGGTGGGGTCTGCCCGAGTCGCCGCGCTGGCTGGCTTCTCGCGGACGCAATTCCGAGGCGATCGTCATCGTGCGGGATCTCGAGGCCGCGGCCGGTCGGATCGCCCTCGAGGCGTCGACCGAGGGAGTCCCGGCATCCGCTCCCGCCCCCCGTCCCCGCGTGAGGGCCCTCTGGTCCCCGGCGCTGCGGGCGCGCACGGCGGCGCTGTGGGTGCTGTGGTTCTGCGTGAACTTCTCGTACTACGGGGCGTTCATCTGGATCCCGACCATCCTCGTCGCCCAGGGGTACGACCTCGTGCGTTCGTTCGGCTTCACCCTCGTCATCACGCTGGCGCAGCTGCCCGGCTATGCCGTCGCCGCCTGGCTCATCGAAGTCTGGGGGCGGCGCGCGACGCTGGCGGCCTTCCTCGCCGGTTCCGCGGTGGCCGCGGTGCTCTTCGGTACGGCAACCGGTGAAGTAGCGGTGATCGCCGCGGGTATGGCGCTGTCGTTCTTCAACCTCGGCGCATGGGGAGCTCTGTACGCCGCGACGCCCGAGACGTACCCGACGCCGCTGCGGGCGACCGGATCCGGCTGGGCCGCGGGCGTCGGACGCATCGCGTCGATCCTCGCCCCTCTCGCCGTGCCGCCTCTGCTCGGCGTCGGGGGAGCGCCGCTGCTGTTCGTCGTGTTCGCCGCGTTCTTCGCCGTGGCCGTGGTCGCGGCGCTGTTCCTGCGGGAGCAGCGCGGGCGGGCACTGGCGTAACGCCTCCCGTGGCGCCTCAGGCGTCTGCGCCGGGATCCGTCGTTCAGGGCGGGAGAGTTTCGCCCCGAACGAGGGAATGCGTCCTGCACCCCGCGATGTCGGTGCCCTCGCACCACCTTTGACAGCAGCGCGCGGGCCGCCCCGCGCCGCGAGCCGAACCCGGGACTCACCGCGACCGGCTCCCACCGCGCTCCGGCGTAGGCTCGAGCCATGGCATCCGTCCGCTACGTCGCGATCGGCGACTCGTTCACCGAAGGCGTCGGCGACGAATTGCCCGACGGAACCGTCCGGGGGTGGGCCGACCTGGCCGCGCAGGGATGGGCGGATGCCGCGGGCGAGCCGATCGAGTACGCGAACCTCGCGATCCGCGGCAGGCTGATCGAGCCGATCGTCGCGCAGCAGCTCGAGCCGGCGCTGGCCTTGAAGCCGACGCACCTGTCGTTCAACGGCGGCGGCAACGACATGCTGCGCCCGCGGACCGGCATCGACCGGATCGTCGACCTCTTCGACCACGTCGTGCGCCGCTGCGATGAAGAGGGCGTGCAGCTCATCGTGCTCTCGGGCGCGAACCCCACGGCGGGACTTCCGCTCGGCAAGGTCATCGAAGCCCGCGGGGATCGCCTCTCGCACGCCGTCGAGAAGCGTCTCGAGGCCCGACCTGACGTGATCACGGCCTACAACTGGTTCGACCGCGACCTGGCCGGCGGCGAGTTCTGGTCGGTCGACCGTCTCCATATGAACGCCCGCGGCCACCACCGGGTCGCGGCCCGCGTGATCGAGTCGGTCGGCCTCACCCCGCCCGCGGAGTGGTGGCACCTGCAAGAGATTCCCGAGACGCAGCGGCTGAAGGGCTCGGCGTACTACCGCGAGCACGTGGCCCCGTGGGTGCGCCGCCGCCTCACCGGCACCTCCTCCGGCGACGGCCGCCAGGCGAAGTTCGGCGGCGGGTGGGTGGAGCTCATGCCGCGCGGCTGAGTCACCTCGTGCCCAGAACGCCGGGTCTTGGCATCCGCTCATTCCCCTCACCTGCCGAGCGGCAACAACCCGTCGATGCTCACCGTGAGGCGCACGACGCCGTTGTCACGACGATCTGAGGCACCCGTCGTTTCGTCACCTCCACGCGATCACCCTGGCATCGTCCTCCGGACAACCCCCGCACACCGCACACATGGGATCCGAGGCGCATGATGAAACCATGACTCTCGCACTCGTCACCGGCACCACCAGCGGCATCGGCCTGCACACCGCCATCCAGCTCGCGCATCAGGGGGTGGCGGTCATCGCCACGGTCCGCGACACCGGGCGTGCCGACGCCCTGCATTCCGCGGCATCCGAGGCGGGCGTCGAACTCGACATCCGGGCGTTGGATGTGACGGATGCCGTGGCCTCACGCGCCCTGATCGATGCCGCCGGACCCGTGGACATCCTCGTGAACAACGCCGGACGCGGCGCCGTCGGCACACTCGAGCAGGTGAGCGACGACCAGCTGCAGGAGCAGCTCGAGACGAATTACCTCTCCGTCGCGCGTCTCACCCGTCTGGTCCTTCCCGGGATGCGCGAGCGGGGGAGCGGCCGCATCGTCACCGTGACGAGCGTCGGGGGAGCGGTCGGACAGCCGTTCTCGGACGCGTACTGCGCTGCGAAGTTCGCCGTCGAGGGGCTCATGCAGTCGCTCGCCCCCGTCGTCGCGCCGTTCGGTGTCGACGTATCGATCGTCGAACCGGCTGCCGTCGCCTCGTCGTTCGTCGACTCGGTGCACCGCGCGGCCCCCGGCCCGTACGCGGAGTTGCAGCAGGCGTACCTCGATCGCGCGGCCACGTCATTCGCGTCGGCGCAGTCGGCGGCAGATGCCGCGAAGACCGTCGTCGAGGCGGCCACCACGTCGGCGCCGCGCTTCCGCTGGCAGACCTCGGACGCTGCGACCCAGTTCGCAGGTCTCTCGCTGGGCGACCTGGACGGTTCGCGCGTGCTGGGCGTGACGGCAGGGTGGGTGCGGAGCGACTGAGCGACACCCGCGCCCTGAGCGTGGACGGTATGACGCGCGTCTGGCTGGATTCGACGGAGTGGGACTGTTGCGGTGACCCGTTCACCCTGAGTGACGAAGTGGACTTCGTGGTTCATAGACGGACGCCTTCCGACGAGTTCGTCCGAGACCTCGGCGCCGAGCTTGCCGCGACGGTCGGCGCCTTCGAGCGGCGGCATCCCCAGGCCACCACGAACGATCGCGTCCAAGGCCGCGTCACGGTCATCCAGATCGTCCTGCAAGACACCGTGACCCGTTCGAGTCCCGTCGTCCCGGGTACGGTGCACCGCGGGATGACGTGAACCCGTGGACGTGGGCCTCCCGCCGTCCTCACTCGGCGACCGCGGAGGCGCGGTCTTCCTCGGGTTGCGCCCATCACGATGGATGCGTGTGTCCAAGCCCGTGCCGCACGCGGTCGAGCTGATTCCCACCGATGCGGTTCCGGGTGAGCGGCACGAGTCGCATGGTCCGGTCTCCGTTGACGGCCCCGACGGGCCCGAGCCCGGTGAACAGCGGGTGCGCGTGCGCAGAGGGTGGCTCGTCGACGTCGACCAGACGAAACGCTAGGACGTCGCGCCAGCGGGTTCCCACCCGCACACGGCATCCGTCAACTCCTCCACCGTCGACCGGCTATCGAGATGGAGCACCGGCTTGCCGATCGCCGCGAGCCACCTGTCGTGCTCGACACGGTTACGGCCGTCGAAGGTGGGGTCGTCGTATCCCTCCGCCCACGTCTTGAAGACGCGCCACGCGTCGTCGTCGTGAGGTCGGCCTGCGCGACGGACGATCTCGCGCTCTTCCAGCCGGCGCAGGCGTTCCGCCGGGTCCAACGTGACGAAGACGATCGCGTCGCACTCGGCGACGACCGACTCACCCCACCCGAGCATCGACCCTGACAACACCCACGCGGGACGGGACACGAACATCTCGCGCATCAACGCCACCCTCTGCGCCTCGTCCCTTTTGCGCAGGAACGGGGGAGTGGTCGGTATCCAGAAGTAGTCGTCCGCGTCGGCATGCGGCACCGCCCATCGTGCGGCCAGCGCGTGACCGAGGGTTGTCGTTCCGCTACCGCTCGCACCCAGGATGTGCACGCGTGAAGGACGCATCTCGTCGATCTCCGTCAGGGCCGGGGGCTGTCGACGTGGCCGCCTTCGGCACGCAAAAGATGGCCGGTATTCGCTGGGACCGGAAGGCTGCGGGGGGCTTTGTGCGGGGCGGCAATCACTCATCGAATTTTAATGAACACGCCGTGCGGATGGCGAAGAGCCTGCCGTAGTGTTATCGACCGATAACACCACTTCCTGCTCTGAGGACTGCGATGACGCTCGACCTGACCCCCTTCCGCCATCACCCGATCGGCCGAGCGACGGCCGGCCTCGTCACCTGTGTGATCGCAACGTCCCTCCTCGCCGGGTGCGCGACCGCCGTGGACGACACGGGGGACAGCCTCGCCCCGGATCACGCCGCGTCGACCGATGACACGGGCACCTCCGACGACGCAGCGACGGACTCAACCAGACCCTTCCCGCACATCACGAGCTGCGAGCAGGTGACCGGCGTGATCCCGTCCTTCGTGAGCGGGATGACGCTCGTCGGCGAAAGCATCGCCGATGATGGAGTCCTCTGCCAGTGGTCGGCACCTGACGACGGACCCTTCGCTAGCGTGACCGTGAGCGCCGCCGACGACATCCCGACCCGCGATGCGCTGGCGATGCAGGGCAAGATGCTCCACCTCACCGCGACCCCCATCGACGACCCCCGCCTCGACGGCGTCGGTGGTCTCGGCATCCGGTGGACCACGGACGGCGCCGCCGACAGCCCGGGATACTCGAACGTGTACGTCCCCGGTGTGTCGATCGAGCTGCACGATGGTCGACACGATGATTCGGGCAGCGAGTCCTACGCGCCGGCCGACGACATCACGGTGACCGTCGCGCTGGCCGTTCTCGGCCTCTGACACCGTTCGCCCACATCCAGCATCGAGCACAGCAACGCCGCAGGGCGTCTCAGCCGGCTTCGCTCACCTGCCGAAGCCCGTGGGCGCTTGCCTCCGGTGCAGCTTGCCCTATAGGACGAGACCGCTGCAGTCAGAACGCCAGGGCCCGTACTGATAATCGACGGAGTAGCTCAGCTGCCCATCCCAGACACAGGAGCCGTCCGAGGCTTTCCGTGTCATGTACGGACAGATCACGGGCGACCAGACGACCCCTGCATCCGACTGCTTGCCCGAACTGGAGATGGTCCAGAAGTTCAGTCCGCTGGTGGATTGATCCGTCGTTCGAGCAACGCGTTCCGCACCACCGACGGAGAGTTCCGTGATGAAATGGCCATCGAGCACCAGGTTGTAGCGGAGTACGCCGTTGTCGTCGTCGATGTCGTACTGGAGCATGGCGCCGTTCGAAAGGCCGATGAGCACGCTCGGAATGAAGTAGGAGGGGTTCGCGGTAGGCATATCGGGGCCCGTAGCCACCTGCGCGGCCTGCACGCCACTCGGAAGGCGAGGCGTAGAAATGGCCGTCGGATCCAACTGTGACGATGCGCCGACCTTTATCGAACCCCACATCCAGATGGCCCCATTCGAATCCAGGACGACGGAGTAGGTGCCGCCGGACGAGACCTGCTCGACGCGGCCCGCGGCCGATGGCATGGCAACTCGGTAGGGCGTAAGACGTTGTTGATACCTGTGGTCGCCCACCTGACCGTCGCTCCCGTCACCCCACGACCACACACTGCCGTCCGTTCCCTCCGCGATGACATGTGCGCCCATCGATGACAGGTAGCGGACGCGGAGGTCCGGGATGACATGCGGCCTCGTTGTGTTGTTGGTACTGCCGTCGCCGAGCTGCCCACGGTCGTTCATACCCCAATCCCAAACCGCACCGTTCTGATCGATGACGAACATCGTCTGGGAGTCGCCCAAGATTTGGCCGAGGGACGTGATCCGGACGCCGTTCGGGAACTCCACGAGCTGGGGGAGCACCTGGTTGTCGGTGTTGCCGATACCGAGATTGCCGACGTTGTATCCCCACGTCCAGACCGTTCCATCGTCCAGCAGGGCAGCGGACCACATGTTGCCGGTTGCTATCTGTATGGCAGTGCGCCCCGTCGGGAGGACCGTCTTCTGGGGGGTGTCGGTCGACGTCGTCGTTCCGTCACCGAAAGCGCCCTTGCCGTTGTATCCCCACGCCCAGATGTACCCGTTCTCATCGATCGCCAGCGTGTGTTTCTGCCCCGCCGAAACTTGCGAATAGCGCAAGTTGCGCCCTCGCGGATTCGGATCGGTGAAAGAGGTGTCAGACCCCGTGTAGAGATCTTTTGCGGGGTAGGAGCCCACATGACGGGTGACGCGGTAGGTGATGCCCGACGTGACGTTGTTCGCCGTCGCCCAGGCTTGCGACGTCGCGCTGTCCCAAGAGAGCGTGTTCCCAGAGGACGAGCTCCAGGTGTTGCGGAAATTCGGGGGCGCGTCGAGCGTTGCCGACGTCAGGGAATTGCCCGGCACCGACTTCGCGTCAGTGAACCAGGCGCCCGTGGCGGAGGTGGGGAAGATGACACCAGCCACGGCCACGACGATCAGCGTCGTCGCGAGAAGCTTCCGGGCCGTGAACAGTCCGAATCGCCGATGGGTGGGCGGTCGCATTTCAACTCCTTCAGTCGTCCGCTGAGCGGTTGCGCAGCTTCGCCGCCGCTGGGCCGTCGCCTCGTCGTGCAGTGGGTCGACACATTCGCGGCCCGCCCTTCCTCACAGATCGGGCCAGAACGGGACCAAATGGACCAAATCGGGAGAAGCGTATCGTTCGCGCCACAGTCCGTCGCAGCGCCTGCAGCTGACCGCGACCCGTGACGCTCATCAAGAACCTCGCGTAGCAACGTGGGACGGGGGTGCGCGTTGATCTGCGGTCTCACAAGCCCCAGCCGATCCTCCGCCCACCAGCCGCCCACTTCGTCCGGGGGCGCTAGCGTCTGAGCGAAAGCTACTTGTCCGCGGTGGCCTCGGCCGCGCCCGACTGCCACCCGGCGTATGTGTAACTCACGGAATATCGCGTTCCGGGTGGTGGGGCACAATATCCGTTCTTGAGCGCCATGCCGGAAGGACAACTGCCGGGGCCACGAACTTGTGACGGAGAGCCAAGAGTGGACCCATCCCCGCTACCGCGGGGGCCGTTTCCCCAGGCCCATATGTTTGTTCCGGAGACCTGGGATGGTTGAACGATGCCCAACGCTTGCGAGTTGGAGATGCTGAGCGACGTGAGACTTTTGGAGGTGGCAGACGTGGCGGTGACCGGTGTAGCGCTCGATGTCGTTGTTCCGTCCATCAATAGTCCCACGTCGTTCGAACCCCAACACAGTACTTGCGAATCGGTCCTTTGTGCGCAGGCGCTATACCCTCCTGCGTCGATGTAATTGAATCCACCGGAAACAATCACTTCCGGAAGAGTTCGAACAGGTGAGACATTATCTTGCATTGACCCCCACGTCCAAACTCGTCCGTCATAATCCTGTGCAATGACGAAATTCACTCCGGACGAGACTTGCTTGAATCCGTTCGCGCCTACTTGGCTTTGGAAAGAAACCGCCGATGGTTTGCTCTTCACCGAAGAGTTCCGACCTAGCTGACGTTTCGAACCATCGCCCCAGGTCAGGATATCTCCTCCGGTGCTCAGCGCCGCGGCATGGTCCCACCCGGCCGATACGGCTTTGACGGTGACATCGGGAACGGCGTTTGGGTAGACCCTGTTGACCGTATCACCGAGGCCCAATTGATACCGACTATTGTTACCCCACGAGTACAAGGTACCAGTCGGGGTGATCGCGTAGCTTGCGTAGAGGGCGTTCGATAGATCCCCAAGCGCGCCAATTGTGACCCCCGCAGGGAAAATCACTTGTACCGGGGAATAGCGTTCTGTCGTCGATCCGTCGCCCAGCTGCCCGAAGGTATTACGCCCCCAAGCCCAAACAGACCCATCCTCGAGGAGTACTAGCGAGGAGCCCCCTGAGGTAGCTTCTACTTGTTTGGCCTTGGCGCTCAGGGGGACGTAGACGGGAAGCGTCGAATCGTAGGTGCCGCCAGTACCGAGCTGTCCATGATCCCCTGTTCCCCAGGCCCACACCGTTCCATCCTGCGCAAGGGCGAGGACGTGATTGTAGCCTGCCGAAACTTGAACGAATTGCGTAGCCGTGGGCGCGGAGGAGGGGTCTGTGTATGACTGACCCGTGCCGGTATACACGGTCGTCGGGGGCTGACTGGGCAGAGTGCGCTGCACGCTGTAAGTGATGCCGTTGGATATGCCGTTTGCCTGGGCCCAGGTCTGCGACGTAGCAGATGACCACGACACGACGTTCCCGCTCGTGCTGTCCGGCGCGATGGCTAGGTTGGTCGGAGCGCCCAGAGTTGCTGAGGCAACCGTGTTCCCGCTGACTTCCTTCGATGCCATGAACCACGCACCCGTGGCGGAAGTTGGGGCCAACAATCCGGTTACGACGACTGATGCCAGAGCGGCCGCCGCAATGCTCGACCGTATACGTGCGCGTCGTCGAGAAGGGATTGGCTTTGACATTGTATTTCCTAAATTCGTTGGTCGCGGAATGGATGCTGAGGGGAGGCTGATAGGGGTTGCGCCTCCCCTCAGCTAGCCGCTGTGCGCGGCGGCGATGGGAGCAGTGGTGGGATTCGTGGGGGAGAAACCCTGCTCCCAGCTTAGGAATGAGATCAATTTCGCGTGTTGCTGGATTGCGAAGAACGTTCAGCCTTAAAGCGTTATTGCGCCGTCGCTTGGGCTGTCGAAGAAACCCACGATCTGAATGCATAGCTAACTGTGTACACGGCAGTTCCCGTAGGTACGCAGTAGTTCTCACTATTAAGCGTTCCTGAACTGCATCCGCCAAGACCGCCCCCCCGCTTGAAGCTCAGCGAATCCTGAAGGCGTTTCGGACTCAAGTAGAATACATTTCCCGTACTATCATTGATGCCGAAGAATGTGTATGTCCTGTCGGACGCAGTGCCCCATCCCCAAAGATTGTCGGACGAATCCACGTAGTAGCTCTGCGCCGTTCCTACGAAGATGTCTCGCGGTGCTGGAGACGAGGAATTGTTCACACGCACGAAGTCTGTCGAAACATTCGGGTTTGTCCCGTTTCCGAGCTTCCCCGACGAACCTTTGCCGACGCTCCACATGCTTTTGTCGTCCGACGATATGATTGTTGTTGTCCCAGATTGTGTTTGCGCATCCGCCCATTGATGGCCTTGAGGAACTCTTACAGTGGTTGGGGTGGTAATTACGCTGCTGCTGCTGCCCGAGGGTGCTAGCTGTCCAGTGGAGTTATCACCCCAGCCGTAGATCAGGCCGTCCTCGCCAATGGCAACCACGGAGTTGGTATCCGCGGAAATCTGGCTGATTTTTACTGGCGTCTGCGCCTGTACAGGAGTAGTGCTGTTCGTCGTCGTCCCGTCGCCGAGCTGACCGGATTTGTTCGTCCCCCATGACCACACTGTTCCATCTGTGGCAAGGACCGTTTCGGCTTTTGTCAACTGTTTAACAGATCTCCCTCCGGGCAGAGTGATCTGCGCAAAGCTGGTGCTGCTCGGCGAAAAGGTTCCACTGTCAGAAGATCCCCCTCGTTGCCAGATTTTTCCGTCCGTGTCTACAGCAATGATGGTGCACGTCCCTGCAGCAATTGCGTCTTTTACGCTCTTGTTCGAGGGCAGGCGGAGCTGTCGGGGGCTGTCCGCGCCGTTCCTGTCACATCCGCCATTAACGTTGAATCCCCATGCGTAGAAGGAACCATCCGTCGCCGTTGCGACCGCCGTGCTGTCATACATGCTGATGGTGGTAATCTGCGGGCTGGTTTGGAACAGAACCTGTTGTGGTGTATTTGCCACTTGATTTCCGTTGCCGACGCCGTACGTGTTGAATCCCCACGTCCACACGCTGCCGTCCGACTTGACGTAGCCAGCCCATTTACTCCCTACATCAAAGTTGCGCGCTTTCCCTGACTGGGCAAGAGGGTAAGCATCGGTGTAAGTCGTGGTAGTGGTGCTTGTTGAGAGTGTGGTGGTTTTCCCATCGACTGTTTTGGTGATGGTGTATGGAGGTTCTGCTGAGACGTTGTTCGACGTGGCCCAAGGCTGTTGGAGTGCGCTCGTCCACGAAACCGTGACCCCGTTGGAGGCGGTCTTGGCTGTCAGTCCGGCGACGGCTTGAAGGCTTGCGGAGCTCATGGAATTACTCACGACTTTGCGACCGTCCGTGAACCACGCCCCTGTCGAGACCGGAGCCGCGAACACCCCCACTGCGAGGGTAATCGCGAGGGTTGTCATTGCGAGGCGACGAGAACGTTGGGGTGTGTACCGGTTACCGCGAATAGCGGTAGCGAGAACGCCGCGTCTGGTCGGCCGCGGCGAGTTGAGACCTCGCTCAGCGCGAACTCTGATCACCTTGTCTCCGTCCGAATTCTTCACCCATCCTCAATTCTGAGGACTGACCGTAGCTGGGCCTGAGAGCCATGATTGGTACTTGTACGAAACGGAATACTCAGGGTTTTGAGTTGGCTCGCAATACCCGTCGCTGTTCACGTTCTCGCCCGATTTGCAAAAGACGCGAGTGTCCGGCGGAGCGCTAATAGCGTTGATTTGAACGCGTTTTGGCGTCTTGTAGTACTGCGTCGAGGAGTCGTTGTTTCCAAAGTACGCCCGGCCTCCCTCGGCGACTAAACCCCACCCGTAAAGATCGCTGGAACTTCTGTCGAAATAGTAGCTCTCAGACTCCCCCATGAAAATTCTCCACGGAGTGACGCCGCTTGGGGTAGGCATCTTTTGGGGTTGGTTCGAGTAGTCGGAGACGTTGTCGTCTGTGCCGAGCCGTTCGTTTCGGTCCGAGCCCATTGCCCAGACCGAGTAGTCATCCGCGCGGAGGGTTGCTACGTAATTCGAGACTTGAACCTCGACCCAATATATTCCCGATTTGGTCACCGCGGCGGGCGTTGTGACATAAAGCCCTTCGTTGCCAAAATTGCTATATCCGTTTCCGACCTGTCCCCATCGGTTATCACCCCATGCATAGTAGGTGGGGGATCTGTCCGCGAGGGCGACGACGTTGCTGGCGTCTGCCGCGAGCCGAGCTATTGGTACGGAGATGTTTTGTGCTTTGACGGGAGTGTCGCTGTCAGTGCGTGTGCCGTTACCGAGGCGGCCGGAGCTGTTGGGGCCCCACCCCCACACGGTTCCGTCTGTAGCCAGGACTGTGCGGGACTTTGTCAGCTGCTTAACTGTGAGACCGCCGGGGAGGGGGATACTGCTAAAACTGGTTTGCCCAGAAGACCCGGATCGGGCCCAGACGGTCCCAGATTTGTCCAGTACGAGGAGGGCGCAGTCACCGGCTAGCGACACGGCGATGGGCGAGACGTCGTTTGGCATCGTCGCCTGCACGGGTGTCCGTGATATTCCGCCGCATCCCAGTGCACCATATCCCCACATCCATACGGAGCCGTTCGAACTCAGGGCAACAGCCGTTGAGGATGCGAACGCGATGCTGATGATGGGGTTATTGTCCGGAATCGAAGCTTTTTGCGGGGTGGGGTTGTAGTTCTGGCCGTTTCCAAGGGCCCCATTCTCGTCATATCCCCAAAGCATGACGGATCCGTCGTTTTTGACGTATCCCGCGAATGTGCTCCCCGCGTCGTACGTGACGGGGGTGATGGAGACGCCTTTGCTGTATGGGTCTGTGATGGACAGGTTCGTTGTGGAACCAAGGGGGCTGGACTGCCCGTTCAGTGTGCGTGTCACTGTGTACGTCGGCTCGACGCCGACAGAGTTACTCGATGCCCAGGGCTGTTGCAGAGCGCTCGTCCATGACAAGTTGACGCCGGCTGAGGTCTTGACCGCGCTAAGGCCGTTGACGGGCTGAAGCTGAGCCGCAGTCAGGGAGTTACTTGGAACGCTCTTAGCTGCGGTGAACCAGGCCCCGGTCGAGGTCGGCGTCGCGACAATTCCTGTAAGGAGAACGCCGACAAGAAGGAGTGCAGAAAGGTGACGTGATTGACCCTGTGATGACCAAACTCGGTTGCTGGTTGAGCGGGTGGGGGGCATATCAGCTCCTGCGGGTCTTGAAAACGTCAAAAGCCAGATGGCGTAGTCCGGGCACGCCGCACGGTGCGGGGTGAGCTCGGCTAGGAGGGTGCGAGGTTTCTATGTGGCGTGGGTGGAGAGCGGGGGCGCCAGCAGACAGCTGGCGCCCCCCGCGGCGGCCGACTTAGGCAGGGAACTGAGCGCCAGCCTGGATTGCGTTCACCGAAAGCGTGAACGTCAGGGTTTTGTTCTGCGCGGAGTTGTCGGTGCTGGCGGGAAGCCATGCGCGGAACTTAATGACCGCGGTTCCGCTGGCAGCGAGCGAAGACGAGCTCGGGATGGAGACGCTTGAGAGGGCGTCGGCGGTTGTCTTGTTGGACCAGGTCGTACCACCGTCGGTGCTGTACTGGACGTTGACCTGCTTTGCGAAGTCGCTCGAGGTCGAGCTGACAGCCGCCTTCCAGTCGATGGCCGCCGTTCCGTTGTTGCGGACGTTGATGTTGAACGTCTTCGCCTTGGCGGCAACGTCCGAGTCCGCGACCGGGAGGACGTTGCTGAAAGTCAGCGGGGCGGTGGAGGATGCGTCGTCGCCGATGTTTCCGATCGCAACGGTGCCGGCGGCGAGGGTGTTGCTGGCGACGGTCTTGTCGGCGGTGAAGTACGCACCGGTGGCGACAGTGCCCCCCAGGCCCATGGTGAGCAGGGCGATGGACGCGACGAGGACCTTCTTCTTAGAGAAGGCGGCTTTTGTTGTGGACATTAGTTCTACTTTCTGGTGCGGTGACTTACCAGGCACCCATGTTGGGCGTCTGAGTGGGTGCAACTGGTCGGATATAGAAGTCAAGAAAACGGTGCGCCTTACGCCGGGGCGAGCACGAAGCGGGGAGCGTATGTGCTGGGCCTGTGGTGGCCAAGGTGTCGGGAGAGGCGGAAACATGACATGAGCGGTTCTTTTTAGAAGCCCTGCTGAACAGCTCGAACAGAGAGGCTGAGCAACACTGTCTGTCCCTGATATTCATTCCCGACTGACGCGGGAAGCGTGAGGGTGAACGTCACTGTCGTGCTCTCCCCCGGCTGAAGGGTGCCCAGCGGATGCGTCTCTGAGTCGCTGAGCGGGGTCTCGACAGAGGTCCCGCTCGAGCTATCCGTCTTCCACAGGATTTGCTGCGTCAAGGCGACTGCTGTGTCGGCTTGCGCGAGCGCGGTGAGTGTAATGGGCACGTTCGTTGCGTTTCCTAGGGACGCACGGATTGTGACCGGGTCAGTACCAGGGAGCAACTGGAGTGCTCCGTCGACGAGCGCGGATGAGTCGATCTGGACGTCAGACACGGTGATGGCGTTGCACTGCTGAGGGGTGTCGGCGTGTGCAGCGGGTGTTGGGATGGCGGCGCCGAGGAGCAGTACCAGGCCGAGCACACTCGACAACGCCACGCCCATTCCTGGGGCGGCTGCTGAGTGAGTCCCCAAAACCTGGCTGCGGCGACGGCGACGGCGGGCGCGGATGAGCATGAGCGCGCCGCAGATGAGGAGAGCGAGAGCGATCACACAGACGACGGTCGTGTCTAAGTGAGATCCAGTCGCGGCAAGTTTTGACCCGCCCGAAGAGGAAATTGCAGGCAGAGCCGGCGAGGGCGTGACCGGTACGAGACAGTCCAATGGGAGTCCTTCGGTTTGCAATGGCCCGAAACGGACCCTTTTGGACGCTAGCTCACCTCGTAGGTCTATAACAAGTTTTTTCTCGTCGAAACTCCAGTTCCGATCCGGGACGTTTGGCGCAAAATCTCGCCGGACCAGGCCGTTTCTTGGTGAACGGCCGTAAGCTGTGACGAGTCCGTTACCCCAGGAGCGCCATGCACAGCCACCTCGAGCACCTCTTCGCTGAATATCCGCCGATCCTGTCTGCGAGGGATCTTGCGGACGTGCTCGGCCTCAACAGCAAGACCGTTTACGAGTACTTGCAGTCCGGGGAGCTGCCGGCTTACCACATCGGGTCAAAATGGGTCATCGTGCGAGATGAAGTGGTGGAGCACATCGCCCGTTCGTCGAACGTCGCCGAGCGGCGCCCCTCGGGGCTCGCCGCAGCAACGAGTTAGGGGCCGATGCACGCTGCGCCTGATCGGAAGATCGCCGAACACGGCTCCGCGCGTTCGAGGCCTTCGGCTGGGCATCGGCTGGTGCATACGCAGGGGTGATTCATACCCGCAGAGGTCGGTAGTCAGCTCGGGTTTAGCTCCGACGCGACCCACAGATTGTGTGTCAGGGTCGAAATGATGCCAACCCGGCGGCTTGTCGGGCGTCTGGTTTCATGCGCTCACATGTGCGCAGGGCCAAGCGGAACCATGTGTATGTGCGTCGCTGACGCCCCTTGTTTGCACCCCGTGCGTTGTTTGCTCAGTATCGGTGAATGACTTCCAGTTCACCGAGAGACCAGGTGGTCGCAAACGTATGGCACGAGTCGATGTGCAGAACCGGCAACTGGTCGAAGGGTGCCATGATGTGCCCATCAAGGGTGAGCGTCGCCGGGACCTTATACGCCTCGCTTACGTCGACATACGCCTCGCTTACGTCGACATACGCCTCGCTTACGTCGACGTTGGAGTTCCGCAGCTTGAACAGCGTCGGTTTCGCTGGTTCTCCTAGCGCGGGCCGCCCGAGCACCTTCAAATAAAACTTGGGCCGCTGTAGGAACTCGACCGCGTCCTGATCGAGCATGGGCTCACTCCGGTATCCAGCGCTTCCTCGAACCACGACGGTTTGGCCGACTGTCAGCGAAAAGTTGGTCGCTCCGTCACGGTGCGTAAGCGATCCGACCCCGTACAGGATGGGCTGTATGTACGCATCGCGGTTATGGATGATCGAGGCCACGTTGTCTGTGTAGACGGACTGAATGTAGTCCCCCACCGAGCCGTCAGGGCTGATGGCTTCGATTGACTGACTGACCTCCAGGAGAGGGATATCGCCATGCGACTGGAAAAACTGGGTGAAAAACACGCTCGCCCGCGGAATCAGAGGGAGTTCTAGCGGCTCTGGTAGAAGCTTGCGCGCTGCGTGCTCGTCCGTCACGTAGTCGACGCGCACGATGCTTCGTTCGATCTGACGCGCCCCCGAGAAGGCAATCACTGGCACATTTGCAGGCGTAGTCAGCGTTTGTCGGACGTCTGATGGCAACACGGGGTGAGCATAGCTCCGCTCGTAGCGCCCCCAAAAGCGCACACGGACCACGGTGCGGGACTCTATTATTCGCGCCGCTGACTCACCGAAAGCTCCTCGCCTGAACCGTCCGGCGCGCCGGTGGCGGTGCGAATCCTTCGGGCCGGACGACTCCGCTATGACTGCTCCGGCTGATGCATACCTCGCCCTGGGGGTCGGACCTGCGGCGTACCGGACCCTCTGGGCCAGCGAGCGAGGCCAACTGAGTACTTGTGGAGGGTTGCGTAAGGCCGCGTAGGTGCTAGGGTGTCTAAAACCCTTTGCGACCCGATTCGGTCCGCTCAAGTTGTTATCAACCCTCTGTGTCGTGTTTGGCCGAGATCCGCGCGTCGGTTCGAGACCCGCACTAAGGCAATGGCCTGCCTGACAGCTGAGGACCGCCAACATCTCAAAATGCCAGAGAAGCTCCGCTACAACACCCGAGCGGTTGCTTGCCTGGCTGAGAAATCTGTTCGATAAGGCGAGCCTGTCGCCTGCAACACACTACGGAGGGGGTATGAGCACTCTTCATCTCACGCCCCCGGAAACGCGCGCATCCATATCGGCTGCGGCGTTTCTGGCCCTAGAGGTCATCGGAACTGCTGCGGCCACCACGGCGCCCACTCTCCCGATCGAGCGACCTTGCGCGCGCAGCCTCATCCTTCTTGGACAGTTGACCAAGAGCCGCTCCTCTGCCTGCGCTACGTCCCCGCTTACCTCGCCGCGATTCGACGACGAGACAGCCGCATACGCATTCGCCATTGAAGTCCACAACGTAGGCGACCAAGTCATCGATTGGACCCTGGGTGTCGAGTTCTCCAGCACCTTGTCAAGAGTCCAGCAGGTAACGCTTGCCGTTAGCACAAACGACGGAGTCGCTTGGTCGTCCCCGATCGATATCGATGCCTCTAGAAACCCTGCGTTTTGCACCGTGTGGCCTCTTATTCCCGCATCAACGCAGACCATGCTCTTCCGAGTGTGGGTCCCTTCCGCGGCGGCGGCGTGTCACCTCACGCTCGAAGCGAACACCATGCAATGGACAGCTTCACTTCCGGTTGCTCGTCGACGGGCCCGTGGCCCGCACGTACTCCGACCAGGTGCACTCCACCGCCAGGCGCATTGCGTCCTCGGGGAAGTAGCCGATGAGCTGACGCCGTGCCGGGTCAGCATCGAACGTCACCGAGCGCAGCAGTCTGCAGCCGTGCACCTCGACGACGCGGACGATCGCGATTCGCTTGCTTTTGTCGAAGATGAACCACACCCCCGGCTCGGGGGTGCGCTGCAGCTGTGACATGGGCGACCACACTTGCACCACGCGCGGCCCCTCACGCCTTGTAGACGGTCACGAACCGTTTATCCTGCCACCGGGCACGCTCGCCGAGATGATGACGCGGTGCAGCCGCTCCGTGGCCGTTTTGAGCGTCGTCGCCCAGCCGAGTACTTCGCCGCCGGCTGCCTCGACCCGGTAGCGCGGCCCGTCATCTGTGCGGCGCAGCTCGATCGTCCCGGCCACCTGATCGCGCGCGTTCAACATCACCCAATGCGCGGGTGAGGTCTCGCGTGCGAGAAGCTGGGGATGCCAGCGAGGACCGTCTTCACGCATGGCGAAAGTATCGAACATGTGTTCTATATGTGCAAGCTAGATGACCCGGGCGGGAGCCCTCTCTGCAACCCGGCGTCGACTTCAACGTTGCCGGGCGATCGCGGGTTGCCCGCACGCTCGGCAACGCCAGAACTCGGATCTCGCCGTGGCCACCGGGTCGCAGGAGCCCAGACAGTTCGGACAGCGAACCCACGCGAAGCTCAGTTCATCCATGACCGTGCAGCGTACGCAACATGAAGCATTGAGGCCGATCGTTATCCACAGCCAGGTCTCGTGATCCGTCAGTAATGCGCGTCAAGATCCGCCCGGTGACGAGTGCTTCCAGACTGCCCAGAGCGAGTTGGGGAACAAGAACGCCCCCGGGGTTTTCCGGGGGCGTTCTTGGTTGCTGTCGTTCAGGGTGTGCGTCGCCTGTCACTCAGAACGAGCTTCGCGAAGCGAAGGCAAATAAGTCCGCTTTTTTCCTTTTGGGCGCGTCAGTGACGCCAAGGAAAATCGCGGAGGCTGCGGATGTCGCTGTGGCCAGACCGAGCGCGACGAACTAGGCGTGCGTCTCCCATGAGCCTGTGGCAACGCCACCAAGGTGTAACACCTGACGGCAGGTGTTACACTTGAGCATGCCGACCAAGAACCCCCGCACCAACATCACGCACACCCCCCAGGTGCAGCACGCGCTTGAAGTCGCTCGCATGCACTGGCCCCGCGAGGACCGTGAGAGCTCCCTGCTCCTGAATCTGTTGGAGCTGGGCGCGAAGACGATCGAGGCCAGCGATGAGTTCGCCGCGGAGCGACGCGTCGCGCGCATCCGGGAGGTCGCGGGCAAGCACGCGGGGCTGTACGAACCGGGCTACCTCGACGAGCTGCGCGAGGGGTGGTCCGAGTGATCGTCCTCGACGCCGGTGTGCTGATCGGCTTCCTCGACAGCGCAGACGCCCACCACGAGGCCGCCGTGGCGATCCTGGAGCAGAACCCCTCCGGTTACCTCGTCCACCCGCTGACCGCCGCTGAGGTGCTGGTGGGGCCGGCGAAGCGCGGCGTGGAGGATCAGGTCTGGCGGGATCTTCGAGGGATCGGCGTCGAGGTTGCGGACCTCGGACACGACGAGCCGCTAGCCCTGGCTCGGCTCCGCGCGCAGTGGGGGTTGAAGATGCCCGATACGTGCGTGCTCGCCACGGCCGAGCAGTTCGATGTGTACCTCGCGACCTTCGACCGTCAGTTGGCCAACGTCGCGACCCGTACCGCCCTTCTCCTTCCCGGCGTGTGAACCGCACCACAAACGAGCGTTTCTGGCTCGCTGCGCAGCAGGCGAAAGTCGAGCCACCAGAAACCGGCCCGTATCGAAACTCAGTTACGGGACGAGTAGTTTCGGGTCGGAGTTTCGGCCCGTCTGCTCGGTGAGTTCAGCGCGGTCGACAATGGGGCGGAGCTGTAGCCAGCCGGAGAGGATCAGCACCAGAGCCGTGCCGGTGAGGATGCCGTCTACTAGACCGGGGGGCAAGAGGAAGATCATCAGCACCAGGGTGACGCCGCAGTTGAAGAGAGAGAGCACCAATCCCCACATGCGGTTTCGGGCCATAGCTATGGCGCCGGTGATGCGAAGCACTCCGAACACGCCGCTCATCGCCATCATCAGGTACAGGTGCTCGTTCAGGTACGGCAGCGCGAAGATGTCGACCCGATCGGTGATCGAGCCCTGAGAGACGCCCAGCGCCAGCAGTGCTACAACGCCGATGGCAACGGATAGCTCCATCAGCGCTCCCTGGGTGATCAGCAAGCCGCTCGCCCATCGAAGTCGGAGGAGACGGGCGCGAGCTGTTGTCACGCTTTCAATCTATCGGTCGAGGTAGGCAACGCACCTGGCCGGGCACGTGGTTCTCTTTGTAGGTTCCCGCAATCGCTCGAAACTGATCGTTCATGATCGGACGGGCCGGCGACGCGACGTTATCGGACTCACACGCCAACGAGTCCGCGCAATCCTGCGCTCGGACCTCGCCCGCGTGTGGCGGGACGAGTGAGTGTCCGGTAGGGGATTCTCCTGCGGACACACACCAGCACGCGCCGCGGTGTCCCGGTAGAACGAGGTAGGAACACCGACTCAGCGAACACGTGGCGCTGACACGCATCCCCCCGAAAGCGAGCGACGAGCTACTGCGCATGTCGTTACGTGGCCACGAGTTTGCGGGAAGGTACTTGATCTACCTCAAATTTTCTTGGCGTCCGTTGCGATAATGATATGAAGTTTCTCTGGACTGGTCTCGTCTGGCTCTGCGACGTTGAGAGCGTGAAGACAAAAAGTGTCGCTATTGCTCTGGCCGTCGGTGCGCTCGTCACACCGCTATCCGCCGCGGCGTTGCCCGCTCAGACCGCTCCCGAGACCGATCTAAAAGATGCCCTCTCCATCACGTCGACGGTTGAGAGCGATGTCATCCAGCCAGTGTTGGAAGACAACGTCGCCCTCAGCTACAAGCCGGACAGCGCGGTCGTTGCTGAGGCGACGATTAACGCTTCGGAGGTGTCCATCCCTCTGAACCCAGCGGACGGCGTCACCTACGGCGACATCACCATCGGTTTGCCTACCTCTTCTGCAGCGGAGGACGCCCAGTCGGTTCAGCCGGGCGTGGTGGGCTATGACGATGAGCAGTTCTCGGTCGCCGTCGCATTGAAGAGCAGCGCGGACCTGCAGTTCTCCACCGTCGTATCGGACGCTTCGGCTCCAACGCGATTCGACTACGAGCTCACCTTGCCGTCTGGCGCAGAACTGAGCCTCGGCGCAAACGGTTCAGCATGGGCAATCGGTGCAGATTCCGAGTTCCTGCTCGGTGTTGAGTCACCCTGGGCTGTCGACGCAAACGGTCAGGAGGTCCCCACCCACTTCGAAGTTCATGGTCATACCCTGACTCAGGTGGTGGATCACTCGTCCGGTAGCTACGCGTACCCGATCGTGGCCGACCCGTATGCCGGGCGGAACATTTTCGATCGAGTCACCACGTACCAACCTCACAAAGACCAGGTAGATCTCGTTCTGTCATCGTGGGGTCGAGCCATCCAGCTCGGACAGATGTCGGGGGACCCCTCTACCGGATGGGCCAAGGGACAGCAGATTCTCCAGAAGAACGGGTGGGATGAGGCTGTGGCCCGTGGAGCCAACGTCCTCAACACCAAGGCAACCTATCGCCATCAGTACGACTGCCACCGGGTCGGCGCGTACACCCCGTACACAGGAGGCACGGCATGGAACCTCGAGGGTTGGCGCGCACCGAAGGCCAACTGGCTCAGCGACAACCCCCAGCGGCACAAGTGCAACTGGTGACGCCACCGCGTCGTCGGACGCGGCTCGTCGTCGCAGCAGTTGCCCTGGCGGCCATTGCGGCGACCGGATGGTTTGGCTACCGGATCGCGCAGGACATTGTGGATCCCAAGCGCAATCTCACCATCAGCTACTTCCAGGAGCTGGGGGCCAGCGGTTCTGCCGCTGGGTACGCATTCGAAGGGTTACGGGATACCACCGAGGCGAGCTGCCCCCAAACGAACGGTTGCGTGGAGGCCGCTCGGAGCGACCGGGCCCAGTTCTATCGATTCGCCGATCGCGACCAGGCCGAAGCATTCGCGGCTTCACTCGAAGACGGGTATGCCTCGGACCGAATAGTCATCGACTTCTCCGGTCACGCCTGGTCCAGTTCCGGGCGGGAACAAGCTCAACGCACCCTTGACCACACCTGGTCATCGGACTGACGCATTCTCCGAAACCTCCTACACAGACGCGCCCCCAGCTAATGCGCTGGGGGCGCGTCTTGTGCCACGTGCAAACCGCCCCCACAGAGACTCGCTTCGGCGGGGGATGTTGGTGGTGGTACTCGCCACCACCCTGAACACCGGGACCAACCGTATGGGTCTCCAATTCATCGCGAAGCCTGTCCGGATGGGGATCGGTTGGTGAGACACCCGGCGCGAACGATCCGGGCCTGTCGTTCCCAATGGCCGACCGTCTCACATAGGGTGTCAGCAAGCAGTCTCATTGAAGGGTGTCTATGCGAACGGCGGTCGTATGAAGGTCGGGTACTCGCGGGTGTCGACGACGGCGCAGGACGTCGAGGCTCAGCATGCGTTTCTGATCGGTGCCGGCGTCGACGCCGAGCGGATCTACACCGACGCCGGCTTCACCGGCAAGAACGCCTCTCGGGCGGGGCTGCGCCAGGCCCTCGCCGCGGTGCGCGAGGGTGACACCCTTGTCGTCCCGAAGATGGATCGTTTCGCCCGCAACCTCGAAGACACGTTGCGCCTGGTGCGCGAACTCACCGACCGCGGGGTCATCTTTCAGATGGGGCACACGGTCTACGACCCGCGCGACCCGTGGTCGAAACTCTTCCTGTCCTTCCTCGCCGCGATCGCGGAGGCCGAGGGTGGGTGGATCAGTCTCCGCACTCAGGAGGCCATGGCGCGGCCGGCGGTGCGGGCAAAGCTCAAAGGCCGTCAACCGTCGATCTCCCCGAAGGCGGATGCGGCGATCGCGCGGATGCTCGACGAGGGCGACGAGTCGCCTTCCGACATCGCCCAGTCGTTCCGGATCTCGCGGGCGAGCGTGTATCGCGCGGCCGAGCGGCACCGGCGCCGGCACCCATCGCCTGACACAGCCGCAGACGGCTAGCCATGACCGATATCCCGGCGACGCCTCGTCGACGTCGAGCCACCACGCGGACCGAGGCGGAGCGGTTCTGGCAGTTCGTGCTCAAAGGGCCGGCGGCGGGGGACTGCTGGCTATGGACGGGCGCGATCGCGGACGACGGCTACGGCCGGTTCTGGACGGCCGGCGTCGACGGGAAACAGAAGATCGTCCGCCCACAGCGGTATGCCTACACGGCCCTCACCGGGCGCGAGCTCACACCGGACGTCCTGATCCTGCACCGGTGTGATGTGCCGCTCTGTGTGCACGCTGACGTCGACCCAGAGGCCTCGCACCTTCGCCCGGGGGATACGTCTGACAACATGCAGGACCGCGCCCGTCGCGGCCGCCAACCCCGCCCGAGCGCCACGCTGCGCTTTCGGGATCTACCTCGAGCGGAGAGGGCCCGCCGCTCCCGCGCACTGCGCACTGCGGTGCTCGAACGCGGGTGGGACGCTGCGGCCATTCACGGGGTGCTCAGCGGTGTCGACCCCGGGCACCCCACTCTGTTCTGAGTCGACATGCGTACGCACGTGCGACGGACACCGGGCCCCGAAAGAGCGGCAGACGGTGACGGTGCGGGTCGCCCGTCGTTGGTCATCGGGGTCGTCTCCTTGGCGGTGGTTCGGTGCTGCGCGACGATAACTACGCTCCGGCGCTGCGTGCCCCGTCTCCGCTCCTTAATGCCCCCTCGTCGCTGCGCTCCTCAGTCCGCTTACCGCTACGACGGGTCACTCCGCTTCGTTCTCGCTGCTTTTGCACCGACCACCACCAAGGAGACTCACACCATGTCCAAGCACTTCGAACTCAGCTGCATCATCGCCGGCACGATCCTTCTCGCGATCACAGCCCTTCTCAGCATCCTGACCTGGAACACCACCACGGTTCTCCTGGTCGCGGCCCTCGGACTCGGCAGCGGGCTGGGATGCCTGATCACGGCGTGGGTGTCTTGGAGCTTCCGACGCTCCAACGCCTAACCGTTAGGGGTCGTCGGGCGGCGACCCCTAACGCCCACGTCTCCTAAGTCGGGAACGGGCTGTGAGGGGGAGGGGCTGTCGGTTCAGCACGCGGACAGTGACGTCGTGTGGGATGCCCAGCGCCGCGCCGCGTTGATACTGCGGGCCGAGGGGTGTCAGTGGCTCTAGCTCGTACAAGTACAGCTGTCCCTTCTTGCTCTTGAGGCTTTGTTGCCCCATGTGTTTCGACGTCGGCCGCTGCGGGAAGAAGAAGACCATCCGCTTGTACTGCCGGCGGAGCTTGCCGTGGTCGACGAAGAACTGTCGGCCGCGACTGCGGGAGGCTTCGAGGGTCACGATGTCTTGCGGCTCCCACTTGATGGGGGAGAGGTGGAAGAGTTGCGGGGGCCCGGGTGTGCCCGGGGTGATGCCCCGGTATGAGTTGACGAACACCGCGACCGGCAAGGCCAAAGCGACAAGTGCAATGCCAACCAGCATGAGCGGAACACCGGCACCCGTTCGCGCCAGGACCATCCCTGTGAGATGCACAGCGATACCCACGATCATGAGCCCGAGTGTGCCCGCCATGACGATTTTGAGTCGTCGGCGCTCGCCTGCAGGCACCCACTCGACCTCGGCCCACAGCGCCCCGGACGCAGGGCTACCGGGAACGTGGTTCGGCTCAGCTGCGCGGCCCACTAGCGCCCTCGCCTCGGGGGAGTCATGCGGCCAGGTCCCAGTCCGTGGAGGTCGTCGACGAGAGCGCGGCCGGCGCGGCCGGCGCTGTGCCGTAGTACTCCCAGTGCCACGCTTCATGCGGTCCGCGCCCTCCCGGCTGCGCCCAGTCGGGATGCGCCCACCCGTAGCGGCCGGCGTTGAGGGTGAGCCAGAGGTACGTGGCGCTGTCGTATCCGATCGCGGCTCCGCTGATGGGTTCGCCAATGTCGATCGCCATGGCCCACCCGTGGTTCGACTGACCGGGCGTCGCGGCGTTGCCGCCGTAGATGCGTTGCGCTTCGACCTGGCCGGCGTAGTCGCGGTACCCGTCGTTGATGAACAGGTCACGCCCGAAGGTCTGCCGGTATGCGCTGTTCATGGCGATGAGCGCGGCCGTCGCGTCGGAGCGGAGCGTGTAGCTCGACGCCCAGGGGATCGGGGTCAGAAGGTTCGTAGGTATGCGACCGTTTTCGAATCCGCCCCAGGGGCCGGGTTCTTGTCCGTTTGCAGGAGGGTATGCGCCGCCCGCGCAAGACGCGGCGGGGGCTCCGGGGTCGCTGCCGGTGAGCGCGGTGATGATTTCTCGAGCGGCGGGTTCGTACTTCGCGTAGTGGTCGGGGTTAGCGTTGCGCTGCACCTTGTGCGCGGCGAGGGTGACGGTCATCGTCTCCCACCCGGGATCGGCGACGAGACGGTCATAGAACAGGCCGGCTGCGGTGGCGGGGTCGAGGCGCTGTTCGCGTGTGCCCCAGGAGTCTTGTTGCTGGAACAGACCAATGGACGTCGTGGGGGAGCCGTCGGGGTTGGTGACCCCGTTCGTCTCCCAATCGCCGTACCCGATGTTGTGCAGCGACGACTCCCCAATGGCCGTCGTCACGGCGACGACCTGAGCTTGCGTGGAGAGCTTGCGCTGTGTCGCGACGTTCATGATCGTCGCTGCGTTTTGCAGCTGGTCACCGCTGTACCCGGCGACACTGCCGGACGTGGCGGAGGCGCTGGCTGCGACGCTGGGACCACACGCGTTCGCACTCATGGTCAACCCGAGCACCAGGCCCACGATCAGGGCGAACACACCGGCGACCGCGCCCCCAGTAACGAGGCCCCCTTTCATCGGGTGCCTTCGGGCGCAGTGAAGCCGGACACCACCCAGACACCCGCGGTGCCGTCGTCCCCGCGCGTGGTCATATCGAGCCGGTACTGACCGGCGTCGGTGGGAATGAGCACGCTCACCGATGACGCCGACGCGGGCGTCGCGATCGCGTCACCGGTGATCCGTGTCGCCGGAATCTGCGCCGGGTCGGTTCCCTCAATAACGAACTTCGCTTCGGGGGAGAGGTAGGGGCTCAGGCCGCTCCACCAGGCGGCCTCGTCATCGTGGTGCTGCACGTAGGCGGTCATCGCTTCGACCGCGGCGACGGCCGCCGCATCCGTACGCGGAGTGCTCGCCGTCGTCGGCGCACTCTGACCGGGCGCAGGCTGCGCGGTGCTCGTCGCCGCGGCGTTGTCCGAGCCGGTCGACTCGCCCCCAAAGAGGGTGCACCCGGCGAGGCTCACCACGAGTCCCGTGCTGAGCGCGAGGACCGCGACGTTACGCGTGATCTTCACCGCGGGATTCCTCGCTCGTCTCTGTGTTCGTGGGTGCGGCGGGCTTCGCCTTACGCCCACGGCTCGGGCGCGTGGCCGAGGCCAGCCCGAGCTTTTTCAGTTCGCGTTCCTCCCACCCGCGGGCGAGAGCGGTGCGACGTGCGGCGGCGACGGCGGCGTGCGCCTCGTCGAGCGCGGCGCGTGCCTCATCCTCGCGCTTGATCGCGGCGGCGAGGCTGCCGCGCGCGCCTACCTCGAATCGGACCATTCGCACGCTGACGAGTACTACCTCGCTGACGCCGGGGCTGTTGCGGCCTGGGCGGCGTGGGACGGGCAGGGCGTGGAGACAGCTACCGCCACGCTTGACGGTCCGACGTATCAAGCGTGGGTCGACTGGAAGGACCCCAAGTCCGGCTTGCTCCGCGGCACACCCCGCGAAGAGACACGCATCAACCGCAGCGGGGAAGTCGTCGTCAACCCGGCTTCGCCGCGGTTCGTGGAGATGACCATCAACTGCGACAAGAGCCTGTCCGTCGCCGCGGCCCTTGACCCTGCCGTTTCCGCGGCGCTGGATGACGCTCAGGCCGCCGCTGGCGAGGCCATGAACCGGTACATGGCACAGAACTCCGTGACCCGTGTCGGGCCGCGCGGAGAGCAGCGCCTGGTGCCGGTGGAGCGCATCGAATCCGTCGCCGTCGTGCACCGGTCTTCCCGCGCAGGCGACCCGCACCGCCACGTGCATATGCAGTGGGGGACGCGCGTGTTCGCGGAGGGCCAATGGCGCGGGCTACACACCGCCGCGACGTTGAAGCAGCAGGGCGCACTGCGCGGCGTCGGAGAGGCCACGATCAACTCCGATGCGCGACTGCACGCAGCGCTTGCGGATGCAGGTTTCACGTTCGACGCGGCCACCGGACGCGTCACCAACCTCGACGAACATGCGCGCGTCATGTCCAAGCGCGCCAACCAGATCGAGGCCAACCGCGCCCGCTTCGAGCGTGAATGGCGCACCGCCCACCCGGGGCAGGAACCCGACGCCACAGCCCTTCGCGAATGGGACCAGAAAGCATGGGCGTTCGAGCGACCGCGTAAGCGTCAGGCGACAGAGAACGCCGAGCAGAAGTGGGTGCGCGAACTGCGCGAGGAAGGCCTACAGGTCGACGCTTTTGCACCTGTCGCGCGCCCCGCAGCGGTCACCCTCGACCAGCTGGACCGCGCCGCGATCGCTGAGCATGTCGTGATGGTCGCGGGCTCGAAATCGTCGGCGTGGTCGGTCGCAGACCTAGAAGGCCACGTCGGCGTTCTCGTCGGGCAAACCTCCGTCCGCGCCACGCCCGAGGAAGTCACCGTGTTCGCCCGCACCGTTGCGGCGCAGGTCGCCGCGAACCTGCCGCAGCTGCACATGGACGTGCCCGGACAAGTGCCCGGGTGGGTGCGCCACTTGACCAGCGAACGTGTGCAGCGCATCGAGGAAGAGTTGCGCGCGAGGCTCACCGATCGGGCCATGGCATCCGGTCTGACCATCGACATCGAGGCGCCGGCTCTGGCGGGGCTGAACGCGGAGCAGTCGACCGCGGCGCGGGCCCTCGCCACTCGGGCACCGCTGATCGTGATCGAGGGTGCCGCCGGTTCCGGCAAGACGACGATGCTCGCCGCGGCGCGCGATCTTGGCCAGGCCGAAGGACTCCGCTTCGTGGTGCTCGCCCCGACCCTCCGAGCAGCGAACGAGGCCGCCTCGTCGATCGGCGCGCAAGCGTCCAGCGTGCACAAGCTCGTGCACGAACACGGCTTCCGGTGGGACGACGACGGCCGCTGGACGCGCCTCGCCGTGGGCGAGGTCGACCCCGCTACAGGCGCGATCTACGACGGGCCCGGCGCGGAGTACCGCGTGGACGCGGATACACGCGTCGTCGTCGACGAGGCCGGCATGATCGATCAGGACTTGGCGCACGCGCTGGTCACTGTCGCGAACGAGAACGCCGCTCCGCTGGCCATGATCGGGGACCGTGCGCAGCTGCCGGCGATCGGGCGCGGGGGAGTGCTCGATATGGCCGTGGCCGCGCACCCGCGTCCCCTCGACCTCACCGAGCTGCACCGGTTCCGGGAAGCCGGCTACGCCGACCTCACGTTGCGGATGCGCGATCGCGTCGAGCCGCGGGCCTTGTTCGATCAGTTGCAGGAGCGCGGCAACCTGGTCGTGCACGAGACGCCCGAGAAGGCGTGGGAGGCGATCATCGCCGACGTGTCACGTCGCGCGGCCGCGGGGGCGTCGGTCGCGGTGGCCGTGGCCACCAACGACCAGGCGGCCGAGTTGAACGCACTCGTCCAGGCCGCGCACGCAGACGCCGGCAGAACCCGCACACCCGGTGTCGAGGTCGCCGGCAGTGACGCTCTCACCCTCCGGGTGGGCGACCGGCTCATGACCCGCCGCAACAGCTCGGAGCTCGGCGTGGCCAACCGCGACACGTGGACCGTCGACCGGGTGCACCGCGACGGTTCCGTGAGCGTCAGCGAAGGGGCCAAACAGGCGCGGTTGCCCCGCGAGTGCGTCGAGCAGAACACACACCTGGCGTACGCGTCGACGGAGTACGGCGTGCAGGGAGCCACGGTCGCCTACGGCCATGGCGTCATCACCGACGCCTCATCGGCCCAGGCCGTCTACGTCGCCGCCACCCGCGGCCGCGAGCACAACGTCCTGCACGTCGTCGCGGAAAGCCACGTCGAAGCCCGCGATGTATTCACCGCGGCAATGGGCCGGGAGGCCGGCGACCGCGGCACCGAAGCTGCCCGCGACGCCGCACAACGCGACGTAGAGGGAATCACCTTGCCCGAACATGACCACGACCCGCAGACGCGTGCCGCTCGAATGGCCGCGGAAGAACGCGTGTACCAATCCGAGATGCGCGCCTGGGAAGCCGCGACAAAACGGTGGCAGGAGCTTTACCCGGACGTGCCGGCGGCGGAGTACCCCGCCGCCCTGGCTGCCGCCGAAAGAGCCGCTACAGACGCCACCACCATTCGGGTAGCACTCGAAGAAGCTACTGCGGGAGAAGCCGTCGCCACAGGCGAGCAGCAATGGGCCAGCGACTACGCCGCCGTGACGCACGCCGAGGCAGCCGCGGAGGCTGCGTCAGTGTTCCGCCGCAACGCCGCCCAACGCGACGCGGAAGTCACCCGCGCGCAGTTTCAGGCCCGGCACCGAGCAGCGCCCGCACCGGCACCCACCGCGGAGCAGAAGGCCGCCTGGGCGCGCGCCGCTACGGCGGCCGGATCTCACGCCGGCCTCGACACCGCGCGCGCCCAAGAGCAAGCCGCCATCGCCCGGCACTCCCGCCTAGCGGCAAGCTCCGCCCCCAGCAGTAAGCCCACCGCCCCGTGCCCCGGAACCGCCGAAGAAGAGGCACGCAAAGACGCCGCATTCACTGCCCGCCGGGGCAGTCGTACGCAGCGGCAGGAAACCGCTGCCGAACGGGCAAAGCAGTCGCAGAACGTGCCTGAGCAATCGCCGCCCCTTGAACGCTAACCTCGTCCCCGTTCTCTCCCCATTCGTCGGCCGCTAGATAAAGGCCGGGGCGTTCCACGCGGGGCGGAGGCCCTTCTTTTAGGAAGTGGCGTCCTTCCAGGCCTCGACGATCGGAGCGGCGACACGGCCACGGTCGCTCACCGTGTGACCGTTCGCTCGAGCCCACTCGCGTACCGCCGACAGATCCACATCGCTCTTCGACGGCGAAGAACGCCGAGCGCGGCCGGTGCCGGCTGAGCGGACGCTCCGTGCGGCGTCAACGTACGGTGCGAAAGCGCTGCGGAACTTTTCCGCATTCGAGGCCGACAAATCAATCTCGTACGTCCGCCCCTCAAGGGAAAAGACAATCCGCGTGCCCTCTCCTTCTTCAAGAACTGAGCCATCGAGGTCGTCGATCGTCTGCTCAATGTGTCTAATCGCCATACGCAAATCCTCCACCCCGCCCGCGCTCCCGGCAAAATCTCAACACCTGGTAAGCGAAACGCCCGCTGCGCCGAGCGCACCGCGGGAGGGGCGCGCTTGCCGTCCACCGCGACGCGAACGTTCGCGCTGAAGGCGGCTCCGCAGCACGAGAACAGGCGGAGGGAAAATCTGGCCGCTAAGCATCGCCCGCCCCTTCCTAGGGGTACAGACCCTCGCGCGGAAGAGGGTGGCTTGAATACGATGACGCTCACTATCCACTTCTCATTGGTTGGGGGAACCATGAATGTCAGGACCAAGCTCGCTGCAGGGCTGCTCACACTGGGCATGATCGGGGGCGGGATGGCTATTGCTCCGGCAGCCTCGGCCGCCACCGAAATGCGAGAGAACTACACGAACTACGCCACCAAGGCACGGTGCGAGTCCGTGAAGAGCTCCACAATGAACCGCCTGCGCTCCACCGGCCGCCAGATCCAAGCGCACACACCCTGCCAATACCAAAGCGGACGGCAGTGGATGTTCCAGGTCTGGTACATCTGACTGCCGCACGGCGAGAACAGGTGCAGTCGCTGTCCCGGTCATGAGGGGTAGGCGTAGTCACCACGCCGTGTGATCGCCGTACACAGAGAGCTCGGCGGCGCCAACGGATACACCGCCACCGGCCTCGCCCTCGTCAGCTGGTCCAACACAGATCCGACCGTCAAAGTCGAACTCGACCGGGTCCCGAAGGACGTACGACCCGAGCAGTTCATGACACGCATGATTGAGCAAGTTCTTGCCGCAACATCTGTGTCTCAACACGTGGACGTCCGAAGTCTCATCGAGCGCCGCGAGCTGGCCGTAACCGAAGAAGATGAGATAGCTGAGCTCACCCAGTAACGTCAAATCTCAGGTCCGCTTGCAGGGGGAGGCCACGTGTCAGAAGAGATACCGGGTGTCGATGTCGACACCGACGATGAGGTCGATGAGTGGTCAGGGTCTGATTTTGACGTTGACGACCGAATGGGGACGTTGGTCCACAAGGTGGTCGGTGACGACGTCATAATGAAGTTTCAGCCGCGTGCGAGCGGTTTGCAGAGCTTTGAGGTACTGCGTTACGAGAAAGCAAACGGACGCCTTAGGTTCCGCCCGCGCGCCCTGAGGTCGGGGAGCTACGAGAAGCAATTTCGCAAAATAACTGAGCTGCAGATTGAGAACCCTAACTGGGACCCGTCCAGTCACTCAGGAGAGCATGGCCAGTTTGGCCTGCTATACGAGACAGGGCTGCCGAAAGGCTTCAGTTCTATCTACGCGTGGGGATTGGGCATCTCGCGGGACTATAGAGGGCTGCTGGACGAGATTGAGGACCGCTCAGGTTGCTCGACTCTGCGTTTTGTGGGCGGCGACGACGAGGGTCTTGATAGTGCCGGGGATGTCTTCCAAGTGGCACTGAGCCGGTTTGAGGAGTACCGTCTCGCGGTCGAACGCAGTCGCGGCCGCGGCCGGACTGCCGTGACTCGTGTGATCCAGACCGATACGCACAACGCCGTGGCCAGCTTGTTCGATCTGAGCCCGATGACGCCGAAGTACACACGTCACCCCATCATCCGTGCGCTAACTGAAGAGGTCCAGACGGGCCATGTTGTGAGCGCCTCGGACCGGGATCTCCTCGCAGACGAGGTAACGTCGGCAGCTCCGACGATCGGCCGTGAATCGCCAGCGCGTTTGGTGCAGCTCCGCGAAGACATTGAGCTGGCGTCGCTAGATACCCTCATCGAACGGTTTGCGGCCGATCTCGACGGTGGTCATAGTCGGGATGAGGGGCACTGGCAGGACTTTTTCAACGTCAACCGCTTTGCCTTGCAGTTGCTCTTTTCAACCCCGATTGTGGTGAAGCTGCAGCATGCGTTCGTTCAGGCGGCTGACATCGAGGGTCGAGGGTCCCGCATCACGGACTTCCTCTGCACGAACACGATTACGGGTACCGCGGTGGTCGTGGAGATCAAGACGCCCGCAGCCGCTTTGATGAGTGCGAATGCTTATCGAGGTGCGGGGACGGGCTCGGCGGTATTTGCGCCACATGCTGAATTCGTCGGGCCGCTGGCGCAGCTTCAATCGCAGTTGGCCTCGGTCCCGCAAAGTCTGGCGTCGCGCCTACGGCCCTCAGAAGGAATCGACCCATGGAACGACATACGCGGCGGCCTGATTACCGGGAGAATATCCACGCTAAACGACGAACAGCGAGAGTCTTTCCTCCGCTATCGCGCTGGTCTCACTAACATAACCGTACTTGGCTACGATGAAGTTCTTGAACGGCTGAGGTCGTTGCGCGACATGCTCAAAGAGCCGCCGGTTGAGGAGGATAACCCAGTTGAGGAGGCGTATCGCGCCTCGTAAACACGGTGCGGTAACAACCCGAACTGACATAATGTGCATTATCGGCGCACACGCATCGCGCCACCGGCCGTCCCGCGACGACGCATAAACGCTCCGAGCGACCAGAAACGCGAGCACAGCGTGTTTTTGGTCGCTGGGAGCGTTTATGCGTCGGGATCAGGGCCCGACGGCGCGGCTCATGCCTCAGCGGAGCCCGCTGATCGACCTCGACCCTGCACCGACCCCATAGCGCGACGACGGCATCCATCAACGCTTCCCGCGCGCACAAACACGAGCACAGCGCGTTCATGTGCGCGGATCGCGTTCATGCGTGCGTCGGCCGGCCCTTCAGCCGAGAACCTCCGCCAGGAACGCCTTCATCGCCGTCCAGCTCCGGCGCTCCGCGACGGCCTGGAACTGCGCTCCGTGCTCGGGGGCGTCGGCATCCGGAAGCGTGAACGCGTGCAGGGCGTTGGCGTACGAGACCACCTGCCAGTCCACCGACGGCGCGGTGCGCAGGTCGTTCTCAAAGGCGAGCAGGGCGTCGTCGGGAACGACGGGGTCGGCGGCACCGTGGAGGACGAGCAGCTTGGCGGTGATTCGTTCCGCCTCGCCCGCCGGTCCGGTCAGCAACCCGCCGTGGAAACTCACCACCGCATCGACCGCGGCGCCCGTGCGCGCGAGCTCCAGCACGGACGAACCGCCGAAGCAGTAGCCGATCGCCGCGGTGCGCTGCGAGTCGACCGACGGCTGCGAAACCAGGTGGTCGAACGCCTCGGTCATGCGCTTCCGCCACAGCGGCCGGTCCTGGTAGAAGCCACCGGCGACGCCCGCGGCCTCTTCCGGCGCGGGCCGCACGTCGGCGCCGTACACGTCCGCGGCGAAGGCCGCGTAGCCGAGCCGGGCGAGCATGTCGCAGCGCATCCGGACGTAGTCGGTCACCCCGAGCCAGTCGTGCACGACGAGGACTCCCGGGAACCGCCCCTCCCCTGCCGGACGAGCGAGGTAACCGCGGTAGTCGACCCCGTCGACGTGGTACTCGACCTCGCCGGAGTCGATCCCGGATGCCGGGAGGGGTTCGCGGTCGAGGATGCCGGCGAGGTCTGCGGAATACGTCGTCATGCGGTGCTCCCGGAGGTGAGGAATCGTGTCGCTGGGGAGACTAGACCCTCGGCTCAGGAGGCAGCCGGGCCTTGCGCCTCAGCGCCGACAGACGAAGAACAGCCGCCGCGCGTCGTCGCCGACCGGCTGATCGCGCCCGCCGCTCACCTCGACTCGCGTGAATCCGGAGTCCTCCAGCATCGCGCCCACCTCGGACAGCGCTATGGCATACTCCGAGATCGTGTCCTCGACGACGGTGCCCGCACGTTCGATCCGCACATGCCAGTCGTAACGATCGTCACCGACATCACGGATCCGCATCGACACCATCGTCCCGTCGGCCTCGGTGGTGTGCTCCTCGCCGGCGTCCCCCCGCAAGCGGCCGAGGGTGTTCATGTCGAACAGGAAGACCCCGCCATCCGCGAGGTGCGCCGCGGCTGTGGCGAAGACCGAGGGCCAATCGCTGCCGGGCAGGTGGTTGATCGTGTCGTAGACGCAGGCGACCACATCGAACGTTCGGCCCAGCGACAGCGAACGGATGTCCGCGGTGAGGAACTCGGCATCCATTCTCTTGATCCGGGCGATCTCGAGCATCTCGGGCGAGACGTCGACGCCGACCTTGGTCCAGTTCGCGGGCAGCCGTTCGAGCACGGCTCCGGTGCCACAGCCAAGCTCGAGCACCGAACGGCGCGAGGGTCCCGACTCCCCCGCATGCCGCTCGATCCATCCGGCGAAGGCCTCGGCCGCGCCCCCTTGGACGACGTCGTAGAAGGGTGCGAAATCCGAGTACATGCACCTCATCCCATCACGCCGTCACGAGCCGGGCCAAGACCCCCGCTACGCTCGAACCGATGACTCCCCTGTGCGCCCTCGATCGGAAGCCCGGCGCATGAGCGGCGTCTTCACCGGGTTCGCCGTCGTCGGTCTCGCCGTCGTCGTGGGCTACATCATCGCCCGCATCGACCTGCTCGGTCCGCACGCACGACACGTTCTCAGCCGCCTGACGTTCTTCGTCCTCTCGCCTTTCCTCCTGTTCACGGTGCTCGCGAAGGCCGACGTCGCAACCCTGTTCTCGGCACTGCTCCCGGTGTCGATGATCACCGCCGCGGTCATCATCGGCGTCTACGCCCTCTTCTCGGCCCTGGTCCTGCGTCGCCGTGTCGGCGAGACGGTGATCGGCGCTCTGTTGGCGGGCCAGGTGAACAGCAACAACATCGGCATCCCGATCTCGCTGTACATGCTCGGGAACGCGGCGTACTCGGCTCCGGTGATCCTGTTCCAGTTGCTGGTGCTCATGCCCATCGCGCTGTCGATCCTGGATGCCGCGACCTCGGGATCCCGCAACATCGGGCGCATCCTCTTGCAGACGGCGAAGAACCCGATGCTCATCGGTTCCGCTCTGGGTGTCCTCGTGGCCCTCCTCGATGTCGACCTGCCGCCCATCGTCTTCGACCCGCTGCACCTCATCGCGGGAGCCTGCGTGCCGGTGCTGCTGATGTCGTACGGCATGTCGTTGTACGGCCAGCGTGTGTTGACCGAGCCGGGACGCCGCGTCGACGTCGTCACCGCCTCGACTCTCAAGCTGGTGGCGATGCCGGCGCTGGCGTGGCTGGTCGCGACGCTCTTCGCCCTGCCCGCCGATCAGGTGTTCATCGTCGTCGTGCTCGCGGCTCTGCCGACGGCCCAGAACGTCTTCAACTTCGCGCAGCGTTACGGCGTCGGCGAGATCCTGTCGCGCGACGTCGTCTTCATCTCGACCCTCGGCTGCCTGCCGGTGCTGTTCACGGTGGCGCTTCTGCTCGAGCACTCCCCCGCGTAGCACACGTCGCGCTCGACAACCCTCGGGTCTAAGGTGAGAGTTGTTCTCAGCTTTTACACAGAAAGGCTCGCCATGTCGCCCTCCACGACCAGTCCCGCCGTCGGGGCCGTGCGCACCGCGCTCGGTGTCAGCGGAGCGCTCTCGCTCGTCATCGGTCTTCTCATCCTCATCTGGCCCGGCCGCACCGCCGAGGTCGCCGTCGGCATCATCTCGGTCTACGTGATCATCGCGGGCCTGGTGAACATCGGCATCGGCCTGTTCTGGCGCTCCGGCTGGGCCCGCATCGGCTACCTCGTCCTCGGCGTGCTCTTCATCGTCGCGGGCATCTTCTCGTTCGCGAACCTCTCGGCCACGACCGCGTGGTTCGGTGTCTTCATCGGCACCCTGGTCGGCATCCTGTGGATCATCGAGGGCGTCGTCTCGCTCACGACCGCCGGTCACGCCTCGAAGGCGCGCGCGTGGACGGTCTTCTTCGCGATCGTCAGCATCGTCGCCGGAATCGTTCTGCTGTTCTCGCCGCTGCTGGGCGCGGTGACGCTGTTCCTGCTGATCGGCATCTCACTGGTCATCCTCGGCGCCTTCCAGATCGTGCGCGCGATCCAGTTCGGCAAGGCCGTCTGACGCCGATAGAAGAAGGGGCCCGGATGCCACGGCATCCGGGCCCCTTCTTCTGTCACCGCACGGGCAGGTACCGGCTCCACCAGTCGAGGACCGCCTCGAAGCGTTGCACGCGGTGCTGCGGGCGGCCGGAACGCGTGAGCTCGTGATCCTCGCCGGGGAAGACGAGCATCTCGGCGTCGACGCCGTTGCGCTTCAGGGCCGCGTAATACCGGGTCGCCTGATCGAGCGGGCAGCGGTAATCGAGCTCGGAGTGCAGCACGAGCGTGGGCGTGGCGACCCGATCGACGACGGCCATGGGGCTCTGGGCGGCCACGAGCGCCGGGTCGGTGCCGACGTACTCGTCGCCGAAGAACGAGCCGATGTCGCTCGATCCCGGGAAGGCGGCGGGATCGAGGAATCCGCGCTCGACGATCGCTCCGGCGAAGCGGTGGTCGTGCGCGATGATCCAGGCGGTCATGTAGCCGCCGTAGGAGCCGCCCATCACGCCGATCCGCTGCGCGTCGAGCCGCGGGTCGGCCCCGACCACGCCGTCGAAGAAGTCCATGACGTCGAAGAAGTCGAGCGTCCCCATGCGGCGACGGATCGACCGCCCGTGCGCACGGCCGTACCCCGCGCTCCCCCGCGGATTGCTGTAGACCACGGCGTAGCCGGCGTCGACGAGGACCTGCGTCTCGTCGAACAGGTGCACGCCGTAGGAGGCGTAAGGCCCGCCGTGGATCTGCAGGATGACCGGGAACGGCCCCTCCCCCTCGGGCACCGCGACCCACCCGTGTACCGGATAGCCGTCACGGCCGGCGATCTCGTGTTCGACCGGCACCGCGATGCCCGTCTCGCGCGCGGCTCCGCCGAACGCGGTGAGCGCCCGCACCTCGGGCCCGTCGATCGTCACGAGCTCGCCGGAAGACTCGGGAGACGCCACGGATGCCACGACCCGCCCCCGCGCGACCGCGTGCCCCGAGACCTCGAGGTCGCCACCCAGCACCTGATCGACCCGCCCGCCGCGCGACACCCGCAGCAGCCTCAGACGCCCGCGGGTGCGGTCCTGCACGAGGACGTCGTCGCCGTCGAACGAGAGGTGGCTGCCAACCTCGCCGAGGTCGATCGACTCGGGATCGGTGAGCAGACGGGGGCCGTCGGCGTCGAGCGCGAAGAGCGCGACGCCGGGAGCGACGAAGTCGGTGCCCTCGTCGCCCACGTCGTTCGCGAGCAGGAAGACGGTGCCGTCGGGGGCGACGTCGACGCTCGCTACGGAGAGGTTCTCTGCGCGGCCCAGGATCTCGCGCTGTTCGCCGCTGTCGACCGCGATCGCGACGATCCGATCGCGCAGGTCGCGGCGCGCCGTCTCGATCACGTCGGGCACGCTGAGCAGTTCGGCGCCGTCGTTCGTCCAGACCACGCCGCTCCAGCTCGTCTCCCCGTGCGTCAGCGCGGTGGACGCAGCGGCGACGACCGTCTTCTCGGGTGCGTCGAGTCCGGGGGCCGGCTCGTAGAACGGTTCCGCATCGGTGGCGGGCGCGTCCACGACGAACACGTGCGCGGGTCGATCGAGATAGCCGAGACCGTTCGCATGCCAGCGGATGCCGGTGATCCGGCGCGGCGGTTCGGCTGCGGCATCCCGGCCCTCCACGGTGCCGTACCGCCCGGGTTCGGGAACGCGCGCGGTGAAGCCGAGGCGCGAGCCGTCAGGCGACCATGCGAGGTCTGTCACTCCCCCGGGCTGGTCGGTGACCTGCACGGGTTCGCCGCCCTGTGCGGCGACGACGAAGATCTGGGCGCGGCCCTTCTCATCGGAACGGAGGAATGCGATGGTGCTGTCGTCGGGCGACAGCCGCGGCGCGCGGTCCGCTACCCCGCGCGTGATGCGGCGCGGGGAGCCGTCGGGCACGTCGACCCGCCACAGCTGACCGACCGGCCGGTCGGCGGCGAGATCGGGGCGCGAGGTCGCGAAGACCGCGAACGCCCCCGTAGCAGCGATCGCGGGCCGACCGACCCCGATCAGTGTCTGGATGTCGGTCGGCCGCATGATCACTCGCCTCCGAACGAACCCGTGTCTCCGACGAGGCGGGTGTTGTCGGCGGGCACCGGGTCGACCGCGGCGCGGGCCACCTCGGCCGCGAACTCCGAGACGTTGTAGAGCTTGCCGGCGTCTTCGCGGCGGGCCGAGATCGCGCCGGGGTTCGCGCGCTCGAGCAGGGTGGCCGTGATGGTGCCCTCGATCATGTCTCCCGAGACGACGGTGAAGCCGATGCCGCGCTCCTCGAGGGCGGGGATCTTCTGGCGCAGAGCGTCTTCGCCGGCGCGCTTGGACAGGGCGACCGGCTCGTACTCGGGCATGGTCGGGGTGGTGCGGATGAAGTGCGCCTGGTGGCTGGTGACGAAGACCACGCGGGCCTCGGCCGTGAGCAGGGGCAGGGCCGTCTCGAGCACGTTGACCTGCGCGTCTCGGTTGAGCAGCAGCGCGTAGTCCTCGGCCATGCCCGACTCCATACCGCCCGAGGCGTTGAGCACGAGGATGTCGAGACCGCCGAAGGTGCGCTCGACCTCGTCGAACATCGCCTTCACCGATTCGGGATCGGTGAGGTCGGCACCGACGACGAGAGCCTCGACGCCGAGCTCGCGCAGCTGCGCGGCAAGCTTCTCGGCGCGCGGCGCCTTGTTGCGGAAGTTGATGACGACGTTCGCGCCGGCCTCGGCGAAGTAGCGGACGGTGTCGGCGCCGATACCGCGCGACGAGCCGGTGACGAGAGCGGTCTTGCCGCTCAGGGAGCCGGACGGAAGGGTCTGGGACACGGAAGTTCTCCTGACGATTCGAAAGATCGACTCCCCAGCCTACCGACCGACCCGGCACCTCCCGGGGGCGGGCAGCCTGTGTGCTGGATGAGAACCGACCCCGGCGGCGCGACCCGGTGCTACGTTCGGGCCAGGAGGCACGAAATGGACGTTCTCTCCACTCCCGACACGTGGGCCTGGATCGGCTGGATCGTGTTGATCCTCGTCTTCGTCGTCATCGAGATGCTGACGGGCGAACTGACCTTCCTCATGCTCTCGGGGGGCAGCGCCGCGGGGCTCCTCTCCGACCTGCTTGGCGCGCCGCTGTGGATGCAGGCGATCGTGGCCGCACTGGCCGCCGTCGCCCTGCTGACCTTCCTGCGGCCTCCGCTGCTCCGGCGTCTGCACCGCGGCGCCGACGAACGCCCGTCCGGTGTCGACGCCCTGCTCGGCCTCCAGGGTCTCGTGCTGTCGCGGGTGTCGCCCTCTGTCCCGGGGCAGGTCAAACTCACCAACGGCGACGTGTGGACCGCGCGCAGCGACACCGGCATCCGACTCGACCCCGCGACGCGCGTCGAGGTCGTCCGCATCGACGGCGCCACCGCCGTCGTCCGCGCCGTCGTTCCGCGCGCGCACGAAAAGGAGGTCGCGACATGAACGCCGACAACATCATCCCCGTCACGATCGGATGGATCCTCGCGGCGGCGGTGGTGGTCTTCGTGGTCGTCGTCCTCTTCCGCGCCGTCCGCATCATCCCGCAAGCGCGGGCGGGCGTGGTCGAGCGCCTCGGGCGGTACCACAAGACCCTCACGCCCGGCCTGAACCTCGTCGTCCCGCTGGTCGACCGGGTGCGTCCGCTCATCGACATGCGCGAGCAGGTGGTCTCGTTCCCTCCGCAGCCGGTCATCACCGAAGACAACCTCGTCGTCTCGATCGACACCGTCGTGTACTTCCAGGTGACCGACGCGCGCGCCGCCACCTACGAGATCGCCAACTACCTCGGAGCGGTCGAACAGTTGACGACGACGACGCTGCGCAACGTGGTCGGCGGGCTGAACCTCGAGCAGGCGTTGACGAGCCGCGACAACATCAACGGCCAGTTGCGCGTCGTCCTCGACGAAGCCACGGGAAAATGGGGCATCCGGGTCGGACGTGTCGAGCTCAAGGCGATCGACCCTCCCCATTCGATCCAGGACTCGATGGAGAAGCAGATGAGAGCCGAACGCGATCGCCGTGCCGCGATCCTGACCGCCGAGGGCTCGAAGCAGTCCCAGATCCTCGAGGCCGAGGGTCGGCGCCAGGCCGCGATCCTCGAGGCCGAGGGAGACAAGCAGGCGGCCGTTCTGCGCGCGCAGGGCGAAGCCGAAGCGATCCACTCGGTGTTCACCGCCATCCACGAGGGGCGCCCCGACGACAAGCTCCTCGCCTACCAGTACCTGCAGACGCTGCCGAAGATCAGCGACAGCTCCTCCAGCAAGCTGTGGATCATCCCGAGCGAGTTCACCGAGGCCCTCAAGGGCATCTCGGGAGCATTCGCCTCGCGGACCGGTGGCGACGACTCCCCCATCGTCGCGCCCGGCTCGAGCGACTCGGCCCCCTGATGACACGGCATCCCTACCTGTCCCGCTCCACCCCGCGCGTGCTCGCCCATCGCGGACTGGTGACCCCGGATGCCGCCACCCAGGGCGTCGTCGAGAACTCGTTCGCCGCGGTCGCCGAGGCCCACGCGGCCGGGGCCGACTACGTCGAATCCGACTGCCACCTCACCGCCGACGGCGAGGTCGTGCTGTTCCATGACGACGACCTGCAGCGGGTGGCCGGCGACCCCCGGGCGATCGCCGACGTGCGCCTGCACGAGATCGAGGAGCTGATGGCCGAGCGCGGGGGTCTCGTCACGCTCGCCCAAGCGCTCGAGGCATTCCCCGAGGTGCGCTTCAACCTCGATGTGAAGGCCGCGGCCGCGGCGGCCGAGGTCGGTCGGCTCGTCGCCCCGCACACCGAGCGCGTTCTCATCACGAGTTTTTCCGACGAGCGACGCCTCGACACTCTGGCCGCGACCCGGGCGGCGGGCGCCACGACGCGACCCGCCACCTCCCCCGGATCCGGGACGATCGCGCGGCTCCTGGCCGCTCGCGCCCTGCGCCGGACAGGGCGTGTCCGCGGCATCCTCGACGACATCGACGCCCTTCAGATCCCCGAGCGCCAGGGACCGATCCGGGTCGTCTCTCGAGGACTGATCCGCGACGCGCACGCGGCCGGTGTCGAAGTACACGTGTGGACGGTGAACGACGAGGACGACATGTCGCGCCTGCTCGACCTCGGTGTCGACGGTCTGGTCACCGACCGCGCGGACGTCGCCCTCGCGCTCGTGAACAGACGGGGAACAGCATCTGTCTGAGCATCCACTGTGAAACTCGTCAGGACGCGCGCAGTTCGAATAAAGCGCACAGGTGCGAACGTTATACATGGGGACCGACGAGAGGACCACAAAATGGCAGACCGCAGTCTCCGCGGCATCCGACTCGGCGCCCAAAGCCTCCAGAGCGAAGACGGCGTCGTGTTCCACGACCGTGCACAACACACCTATTCCTGCAGCACCTGCGGACGCGACACCGTCCTGACCTTCGCTGCCGACGCCGAGGTTCCCGACGCCTGGGAGTGCCGCACCTGCGGCGCCGAGGCCCTTCTTCGCATCGGCGACGGCACGGCGACCGTCGACCACAGCGCCGACAAGGCGGCCCGCACGCACTGGGACATGCTCCTGGAGCGTCGCACCATCCCCGAACTCGAGGAACTCCTCGAAGAGCGCCTCGCCTTCGTCCGTGCTCGTCGCGGCGCGGGGAACGAGAAGCTCAGCGCCTGACGCTGACCCGCTGATTCAGACGCCGGCCCCTTCGGGGGCCGGCGTCTTCTTCGTGCGTCGCGCCCGCACACCGGCGATCAGTCCGGCAGCGAGGAGCGCCGCGAGGCCACCCCACCCGAGCACCATCTTCACGGCCGGTCCGATCACGACCGCGGGGGTGAGCCCGGTACGCAGCGGCACGTCGGTCAGCATGTGACCGGCGGTGTCGGGCGGCAGAGCGTCGAGCGTCGAGCCGTCCGGGGCGATGACCTGACTCGTGCCGACGGTCGACAGGTTGACCACCGCGCGGCCGGTCTCGATCGCGCGCATCTGCGCGAACGCGAGTTGCTGAAGGTTCTCGTCGGTGCCCCGGAAGTCCGCGTTGTTGGTCTGGAACATGTAGACCTCGGCTCCCTCGTCGGCGCCGTCCCACACGACATCGTCGTAGATCACGTCGAAGCAGATCGCGAGGCCCACGCCGACCCCGTTCAGGTCGACCAACGGCGGCGCCGTGCCGGGCGTGTATTCGCGCCCGATGAGCCCGATCAAGTCGGGCGCGAAGGGCTCCCAGAACGAGCGGTCGGGAACGTACTCGCCGAACGGCACGGGGTGCCGCTTGTCGTACGTCGCCCCCTCGTGACCGGAAGCCGTCCACAGAAGGGACGAGTTGAAGAGGTCCGCGCCGCGTTCGGTGACGGCCGAGACGAGCAGGGGCGCGTCCATGCGTCGAGAGAGCTCGGAGAGCGCGGCCGCCGTCGCGGGGTTCGAGGTGGGATCGGAGTCGACGCCCCCCTCGGGCCACAGCAGCACGTCCATCTTCTGACCGAACAGCGGAGCGGATGCCGCGAGCTGCGCGTTCAGCACGGCGTTGCGCGTGCGCTGGTCGAAGTATCCCGCCGGGCCGTTGCCCTGCACCGCCCCCACACGGATCGAGCCCGCATCGGTGGTCGGGAACGCCGGAAGCCCCGCGAGCACCACGAGCACCGCCGCCGCCGGAACAGCGGCGACCGGGCGGCGCAGCCGCCCCGCGCGGACGAACTCGATCACCATCGCGCAGAAGAGCACCACGAGGAAAGACAATCCCGACATGCCGACCCACGACGCGACCTCGGCGAAGGGCCCGTTCACCTGCGAGACGCCGATGCGTCCCCAGGGGAAGCCGCCGTAGGGCCAGGAGCCCACGATCTGTTCCCGGAGGGTCCACAGGGCCGCCACGAGCGCCGGAAGAAGCACGAGGCGCCCCACGCGCCCGGGTGCGACCCGCGGCAGCCAGCGGTACGCCAGCGCGATCGGGACGGCCAGAACGGCCGTCAGCAGCGCCTCGAGCACGAACAACGCCGCCCAGGGCACGGGTCCGAGGTAGCGGGCGGTGAAGAGGAGGTTGACCGAGAAGAACGCCACCCCGAAGAGGAAGCCGATCAGCACGGCCGACCAGAACCGTCGACCGATGAGGGTCACGAGCGCCAGAGCGACGGCGGGGAACGCCATCGGCCACCACGCCAGCGCGGGGAACGCCGTGACGAGCAGCAGTCCCGCCACCACAGCCAGGGGGGCGGCGAACGCCAGACGCAGCAGCGGCGCCGGGGTCGCCGTCGCGTCAGCGGTCGCCGAGAAGCGGCTCATGCCGAGGTATACGCCACGATGCCGCGGCGAACCGCGTCGAGCGCCGTGCGAGCGGTCTTGGCGAGCTTCGGCTCGGCCACGAGCGAGATCTGGTCGAGCAGGTCGATCGTCTGCTTCGCCCAGCGGACGAAGTCGCCCGCCGCCATGTCGGCGAGCGTCAGCACGCTGTCGAGCGGGAGACCCTTCGCCCACGCGTGCATCGCCGGCGCGAGACCCGACGCGGGCGACTCGGAGCCCGGCAGACGGTGGTCGCGTTCGAGGTCGTCGAGCTCTTGCCACAACGTCTGCGTGGCGTCCAAGGCCACCCGGAAGGCACCGCGCGGCAGACCGCGCTCCCCGGGGCCGGCCTCGTCGCGCCGCGGTTCGTACACGAGGCAACACGCGAGGGCCGCGAGCGAGGGGCCGTCCAGCCCCTCCCACAGACCCTGGCGCAGCGACTCCGCCACGAGCAGATCGCGCTCGCCGTAGATGCGGCGCATCGTGCGCCCGGCGGGCGTCAGCACGGTGGCGCCGTCGTCCTCGATCGCCACGTACTCGAGGGTCGCGAGCACCTCGACCACACGGTCGAAGACGCGCGCGACGGTGCCCGTGCGCTGATCGATCTGGTGGCGGGTCTTGTCGGTGGTGCGCTTGAGCTTCCAGTACCGCTCCGCCCAGCGCGCGTGCGACTCGCGATCGGGGCACGAATTGCAGGGATGCCGCTGCATCCGCTTGCGCAGCGACTGGATCTGCTGCTGTCGCTCGTCGCGCAGGCGGCGGGGCGCCGTGGCATCCCGTCGATTGATCTTCTCGAGGTCGCTCAGCTCGCGGCGGATCGTGGAGTACTCGCGGAAGTCGCCGCGGTCGCACGTCATGGCCTTCTCGTAGCCGGCGAGCGATTCCTCGGCCTCTTTCACCTGGCGGGCGAGGCCGACGACCGAACGATCGGCCTGGAACTGCGCGAACGACGACTCGAGGATCTCGCGGGCACGGGCGCGGCCGAACTGATCGATGAGGTTGACGGCCATGTTGTACGTGGGCCGGAAGCTCGAGTTGAGCGGATACGTACGCCGAGATGCGAGGGCGGCGACCGATTGGGGGTCGAGTCCCTCGGTGAACTGCACGACGGCGTGGCCCTCGACGTCGATGCCGCGGCGACCGGCGCGACCCGTGAGCTGCGTGTACTCCCCCGACGTGATCGCGACGCGGGCCTCGCCGTTGAACTTCTCGAGCTTCTCGAGCACGACCGTCCGCGCGGGCATGTTGATGCCGAGGGCGAGGGTCTCGGTCGCGAAAACGACCTTCACGAGCTTGCGGCGGAAGAGTTCCTCGACGACCTCTTTGAATGCCGGGAGCAGTCCCGCATGGTGAGACGCCATGCCGCGCTCGAGGTTGTCGCGCCACTCCCAGAAGTGCAGAACGGCGAGATCTTCGTCTTTGAGCGTGAAGGTCAGCTCGTCGACGATCTGGCGGATCTCGACGCGCTCTTCGGCCGAGGTCAGGCGCACGTTCGCGCGACGCAGCTGCTGCACCGCCGCATCGCATCCGGCACGGCTGAAGATGAAGAAGATCGCGGGGAGCAGGTGGTTGCGCTGCAGCAGCTCGACGACCTCGGGGCGGTCGATGCGCTCGATGCGCGGCCCCTGCTGGGCGCGCAGAGGCTTGTGGCCGCCGCGGCGCTGGTGCGCGTGGCGCGGGCCGCCCGCGTGACGCTGGGAGCGATACTCCTGGGCACGTCGGTTGTTCTCGTACCCGCCGGCGTTGCCTCCGCGGATGCGCAGGAGCTCCTGATTCACCTGGGCCGTGGCGACCCCCGCGCGATCGTCGAACAGGGGCAGCAGATCGCCCCGGACCAGAACGTGCTGCTCGAGCGGCACGGGTCGGGTCTCCGACACGATCACCTCGGTGTCGCCGCGCACGGTGTCGAGCCAATCGCCGAACTCCTCGGCATTCGAGACGGTTGCCGACAGTGACACGAGCTTCACCGACGGCGGGAGGTGGATGATGACTTCCTCCCACACCGCCCCGCGGAAACGGTCGGCCAGGTAGTGCACCTCGTCCATCACGACGAAGCGCAGGCCGCGGAGGGCCGGCGAATCGGCGTAGAGCATGTTGCGCAGCACCTCGGTCGTCATCACGACGATGCGTGCCGAGGCGTTGATGTTCGTGTCTCCGGTCAGCAGGCCCACCTCGTCGTCGCCGTAGACCTCCTGCAGCTCGTGGAACTTCTGGTTGGACAGCGCTTTGATGGGGGTCGTATAGAACGCCTTGTCACCGGGCTCGAGCATCGCGAGATGGATGGCGAACTCGCCGACGATCGTCTTACCGGCCCCGGTGGGGGCGGCCACCAGCACACTTCGGCCGTCCTCGAGGGCGTGGCATCCGGCGATCTGGAAGTCGTCGAGCTCGAAGCGCTGCATCTCGGCGAAGTCCGCCGTGTGCGGGTGCGTGGACCGGGCGGCGGCGCGAGCGAAACGCTCGGCCGGACTGGGGGAACTCACGCGATGGGCCCCGACGGCATCTCGGCCGCGGCGAGGCGGCGGGCCTTGCGCCGGTCGAAGAGCAGCGACACCCCGGCCGCAGCGAAGAACAGGACGGTCAGGATGCCGGCCAGCATCAGCATGCTGATGATGTCGGCCGCGGGGGTAGCCAGCGCCGAGAACAGGGTCGCGATGAGGATGGCGACGCGCCAGCCCTTGAGGATCGCCTTGCCGCTCATGATGCCGGCGACGTTCAGCGCGACCAGGAACACCGGAAGCACGAAGGCGACGCCCACGACGATCATCAGCTTGAAAACGAAGTCGTAGTAGTCGACCGCGTTGTAGAAGTTGACGCCGCCCTCGGGGGTGAAGCCCCACATGAGCTCGATCACGTGCGGGACGATCAGCAGTCCCACCCAGCAGCCCACGAAGAAGAGCGGGACCGCGGATGCCACGAACCCGACCGTGTAACGGATCTCTTTGCGCGTGAGCCCGGGCATGATGAACGCCCAGATCTGCCAGAGCCACACCGGCGCCGACAGGAAGATGCCGATCGAGAACGCGATGCGCATGCGCAGGTCGAACGCCGATGTCACCGAGGTGAAGTTCAGCGCCGAGAAGTCGTCGCCGCGCCGCTCCGCGATCACGCGGATGGGCTCGGTGATGAGGTGGATGATCGGGTCGGTGATGATGAAGGCCACCACCATGCCGACCACGAGCGCGAGCGCCGCGATCATGAGCCGCTTGCGCAGCTCGACCAGGTGCGCGCCGATCGACATGCGCTTGTCGCGCCGCGGCCCTTCGGGCACGTCGATCCGCGGCGGTCCTGCCGTCGCCACGGGTTAGACGGTGGGGTCGGTCGACCTGCGCGGCTCGGGGGCGACGGTCGGCGTCGTGCCGATGTCGGTGGCGCGCGGGGCTTCGGATGCGGCGGCGACCTCGTCGTCGCGCTTCATCTCCTTCATCTCACTCTTGAAGACGCGTGCCGACTGACCCATGCTCTTGGCGAGAGCGGGGAGCTTGGCGGCACCGAACAGAAGAAGGATGACAGCGAGAACGATCAGCAGGTGCCATCCGGTCAAACCCTGGAACATGTCGACTCCTCGTCTCGTTCGGGCGGTTCTTCAGTCTAACCCGGGCGATGGTGCTGTGCTCCGACGCGCGGGAACCCTGCGGGATCGGTCAGGATTCGTGCGCGTACTGCGCGAGCCCCGCGGACGCCCAGGCTGCGGCCGCGCGCCGCGCCCCCGCGGGCTCCAACAGCTCGACCTCTCCCCCGCGACGCGCCGCGAGCCGCTTGAGGCTCTGCTCGTCGGCCAGACGGAGCGAGGCAACGACCCGGCCGCCGTCGGCCTCCTCGACCTCGGCGCGCTCGAGGTAGTCGGACAGCAGGGGCGCCACCTCGCGCGGAAAACGGAAGCGCGCGACGACCTCGTCGTCGGCCGGCGCGAACAGCTCGGGCACCGGGTCGGCGCCGTGTACGGCCGGGATGTCGGTGACACGGGCCTCGCTCACACGGTCGAGGTGGAAAGTACGCACGGCCTGACGAAGATGATCCCAGCCCTGCAGGTACCACTGGCCGTTCGCGATGTGCACCTTGATCGGGTCGACCGTGCGGGTGATGGGCTCGGCGCCGGGGGCGCGATAGGTGAAGGTCACCGCGACGCGGGAGCGAAGAGCCTCGTCGACCACGTCGCGGACGCCGTCGACGGGGCCGGGGGCGACGATGACCGCCGCCGGGGCGGCTGCTGCTCCCCGCGCGAGCTTCGACAGAAGCCCCGTGACGAGTTCGCTGTCGCCGAAGCCCGGCAAGCTTCGTGCCAGCTGGAGTCCGGCCAGCAGAGCGGCCGCCTCGCGGGCGGTCAGGCGCGGGGACCGCTCCAACCCCACGGTGTTCGTGATGGCGATCACGTCGTCGCGATCGAGCAGATCCCAGTCGATGTCGAAGAGGTCGTGCGGAAGCTGCCAGTACCCCCGTTCGCCCGGGAGGCCGATCACCGTCAGACGCTCGACCATCGCGCGCATCTGTTCGGGAGCGACCTCGAACTCGGCGGCGGCCTCGGTCACCGAGACCTCGCCCTTACCCAGCAGGTAGGGCACCAGTTGCAGCAGAAGCGCCGCGCGGTCGAGTGCGGCGACAGGACGATCGTCGCTCACGGAGCACCCCCGTGCAGGGCCACCGTCGCTTCGAGTCGGCGGATCACCTCGGTGCGCAGGTCGGCGGGCTCGACCACGCGCACCTCGGGGCCGTACGAGGCGAGCTCGTCGGCGAAGACGTGGAGATCCACGTAGGGCACGCGGATCCCCTGGGGCGCCTGTTCGGCGCGGCGGTCCAGGCGCAGGGCGGCCTCCGTGCCGGGGTGCACCTCGAGCAGAGCGCGTTGACGGGCGGCGACGGCACGCAGACCGTCGAGCGCTCGTTCGCCCGCGCCCTCGCGTAGCGCGGCGGGGAAGCTCTTGCGCAGGATCGTCACCTCGCCGACGATCCGCGAGAGAAGGAACGTGCGGTCGGCGTCGACATTGAGGTCGTAGCCGTAGACGTGCCACCGCGCCTCGTACTCCACGAGCGCGAGAGGCTGCACGCGTCGCTCCCGCGGGCGCGCCTCACCCGGGCGCAGATAGGTGAAGGTCACGACGCGGCTCTGCTCGATCGCCCGTTGCAGAGCGGCGAACGAAGCGTCGCGCACGCGGATGCGCGGGGAGTACCCGATGATCGGCTCGTCGACGGCGATGCCGAGGGCACGGATCTTGCGCAGACCGCTGCGCGCATCGGCCGAGAGCGACTCGGTCCCCCACACGCCGCCCGCGATGTTCAGCAGCGCGACCTCGGCGGGGCTGAAGGTGATGTCCTCCGGGAGGGCGTACTCGGCGGTCGGCACGCGGTAGCGCGCCTCGCGGAGGTCGTCGGGATCCGCACGATTGCCGATCGTCTCGATCGGAACGCCGAGACCGCGCAGGCTCTCTTTGTCGCGCTCGAACATCTTCTCGAGCGCGTCCTTCGACGCGCCCGCTTCGAGCTGCTCCCGGTAACCGGCCACCGACGACAGGATCGTGTCTTTCGTCAGCCCCTGCTCGGTCGCCATGAGGGCGACGACGAGGTTCACCAGACGCTCCTCGGGAGCGTTGCGGGAGACGGTGGCGGGCACCCGCCCATCCTAGGCGTCGAGCGTCCAGCCGGTGCAGAGCGGTGCGTTCGCCGACCGCGCTGACGCCGATCGGATCAGCGGATGCCGATCAGCTGACCGTCCCGAGGACGTCGACGACGTAGACGAGAGCCGAATTGGCGGGAGCCTTGAGGATCTGCTGGTCCTGGGCGGTCTGGTCGGCGGGCACGACGACAAGCACCTGCGACCCGACGGTCTGCCCCTCGAGCGCCGAGGCGAGGGCCGGCGGGAGCTGGGACACGGTCGCCTGTCCGGGCGCGCCGTTCTTCCACGTCGAGGCGAAGGTGGTGGTCGCGCCCCAGGCGACACCCTGGATGTGGATGACCACCGAGGAGTCGGCGGTCAGCACGTCGCCGTCGCCCTTCTTGATGGTCTGCGACCGCGTCTGCGTCGGTGCGTCGCCGGCGGGGATGACCACGCCGGGCGTGCCGTCGGGGGCGCGGACGACCGAGGGCATGCCCGAGTCGGCGTTGTACTGGTCGGCGCCGTCGGCGGCGGGGAGGAAGACCTTGCGCACGTCGAAGACGAAGACCGCCCCGTCGCCCTCGTTGACGCCGAGGGCCTGCGCACCCTGGGTGCCCAGCTCGGAGCCGGGGATGGCGACCGCGACGCGCGAGCCCTCGGCCACGCAGTGCAGCAGCGGCGCGATCGCGGGGATCGCCTGTGTCAGGCGCGGCAGGGGCGTCGCCGACTTCACGTCGGAAGCGTAGGTCGTCGCGACGAGCTGCGAGCCCGTGGCGGCGTCGAACACCGTCACATCGACCAGTGAGAGCTGGTCGTCGCTCGTGATGCGCTGACCGTCGCCCTCGATGAGCGTCTGCGTCCCGGCCGTTTCGGGAACGAAGGGCGAGCGCACCGACACGGTGGGCGCGGTGCCGAAGTCACCGCTCGCGTCGACCACCGAGGCGATGGCACTGTCGGTGGGCGTCGGGCACGACGAAGCGGCGGATGCCGAGCACCCGACGAGGCCGAATCCGGCCAGGGCGGTCACGGCCACGAGAGCGGGGAGTCTACGCACCGGATCAGTTTAGGCGGTCGAACCGGGGTCCTCCGACGAGGCGCCCGCGACGGACTGCCGAACACCCTCGGCCGACTTCTGCGCCTCGCGCACGCGCTTGCGGAGATTCTTGTCGGTGATCTGACGGTCGCCGACCGCACCGGGCGTCCACAGTTCCACGTCTTCGTCGCCGTAGCTCGACTTCGACGCGCGACGCTTCACCTCGGGAGGAATGGCACCGGGCGCCAGGCGGCGGGCGGTGATGAGGAAGCCCGTGTGCGCCACCATGCGGTGGTCGGGGCGCACCGCGAGGCCCTCGACGTGCCACCCGCGGACCATGGTCTCACTGGCATCCGGCTCGGTGAACAGTCCCGTCGCGCGGATGTACTCGGCCACACGGCTGAGCTGTGTGGCGGTGGCGATGTAGCAGAGCACCACGCCGCCCGGGGTCAGGGCGTCGGCCGCGGCGTCGATGCACTCCCACGGCGCGAGCATGTCGAGCACGATGCGGTCGACCGAGGCGGGGGCCACGGCATCGGGGAGACTCTCGACGAGATCGCCGACGACGACCTCCCAGGTCGCGGGCAGCTCGCCGTGGAACGTCTCGACGTTGGCGCGGGCGACCTCGGCGAACTCTTCGCGGCGCTCGAACGAGAGCAGCCGCCCCGCCGGGCCGATCGCACGCAGGAGCCACAGCGACAGCGCGCCCGAACCGACGCCGGCTTCGACGACGGTGGCGCCGGGGAAGATATCGGCCTGCGCGAGGATCTGCGCGGCATCCTTCGGGTAGACGATCGCCGCACCGCGCGGCATCGACATGACGAAGTCGCGCAGCAGGGGGCGGACGGCAAGGTAGTCGTGGCCGGAGCTGTTGGTCACCACGCTGCCGTCGGGCTCGCCGACGAGGAGCGAGTGCTTCAGCACGCCGTTGTGGGTGTGCAGCTCGCCTTCTTCGCGCAGGGTGATCGTGTGCATGCGCCCCTTGGGGCCGGTCAGCTGCACCCGATCGCCGACCCGGAAGGGGCCGCTCAGGTGGGGGGTCTCGCTCATCGGGTGACTCGTGTCTCTTCGGGGTGTGTCGGGGCGTGCGCGGTGTGGAGCGCCCGCAGGTCGGAGGTCGCGCGACCCTCGAGGCTCGGCCAGAGCTCGTGCGCGCCGACCCCCTCGAGCGGCACCATGAGGGGCACTCCCAGCGCGACGGCGCCGCTGGCGATCGCCGAGCGCAGTCCGTTCGGGGAGTCCTCGATCGCCACGGTGTCGCGGATGTCGACGCCGAGTGCGGCGGCGGCCTGCAGGTAGGGATCGGGGTAAGGCTTCGGGCGCTCGACGTCGTCGCCGGCGACCACGAGGTCGAAGGCCGGGAAGTCGATGAGCTCGACCACCGACAGCGCCATGCGGCGCATCGACATCGTCACGAGGGCGGTCTTGACCCCGTGGGCGCGGAGGTCGGCGAGCAGCTCACGGGCACCCGGGCGGAACGGCACGCCCGTGACGGCGAGCTGACGCTGCACCTCGTCGGTGAGGTAGGAGATGATCTCGTCGACGCCCCAGGGCACTCCCGCGTTCTGCAACAAGCGCGCGGAATCCTCCAGGGCGAGCCCGACCATGCCGAGCGCCTGCTCGTGCGACCACGAGCCGCCGAAGCGCTCTACGAGCGGGGTCTCCGCGGCCATCCAGTACGGCTCGGTGTCGACCAGCGTGCCGTCCATGTCCCAGAGGACGGCGGCGGGAGCGGGGGAAGTCATCGCTCCATCCTATTGAGGGCGCCGCTTTCGCCCCGTTCGACGCGAGGCCCGCGCGGGCCGGGACCGGCTCGGTGCGCGCGGGTGCGCCTATTCTGGAAGCCAGCCCCGACGGGGCAGAGGAGGTTGCGTGGACGCACTGGGTCGCCGGATCATCGTCGCCGCGTTCGACGGATGGAACGATGCCGGAGAAGCCGCGTCGGCGGCCGCAGCGATGCTGCGGGCCGACGTGGAGTACGAGGTCGTCCACACGGTCGACCCCGAACTGTACTTCGACTACCAGTACACGCGCCCCCAGGTCGGACTGGATGCCGAGGGGCGCCGCACCCTCAGCTGGCCCGAAGCCACGCTGCTGCGTCCCGTCGAGCGATCCGACGAGGCCGAGATCTGGCTGCTCGTGGGGGTCGAGCCCGCGCGCGCCTGGCAGGCGTTCGCGGCCGAGTTCATCGACGTCGCCCTGCGCGAGGACGTCTCGGGCTTCGTGGCGCTGGGCTCGATGATGTCCGACGTGCCGCATACGCGGCCCATCTCGGTGTTCGCCGGCAGCGATAACGAGGCCGTACGCCAGTCGCTGGGGCTCGAGCGGAGCCTGTACGAGGGGCCGGTCGGCATCCTGAGCGCCATCGGCCATGTGTCGGAGACGGTGGGGATCCCGACCGCGAGCCTGTGGGCGAGCGTGCCGCACTACGTCGCCGGGCACACGCCCTCCCCCAAGGCCACCCTCGCCCTGCTCGAGAAACTCGAGTCCGTCACGGGGATCGCCGTGCCGCGCGGAGACCTCGAGAACGAGTCGCGCCTGTGGGAGGCCTCGATCGATGCGGCCGCGGCCGACGACGACGAGATGAGCGAGTACATCCGCCAGCTCGAGCAGACCCGCGACACGTGGGACTCTCCCGAAGCCTCGGGAGACGCGATCGCCCAGGAGTTCGAGCGCTATCTCCGCCGTGGCGGCGACGGCCCCACCAAGCCCGGTCGCGACGACCCGCCCCGGCGCTGACGAGGACTCGCCGACGCCTCCCCCGGTCCCTTCGACGGGCTCGCGTACCTCTCTCTGCCTGAGCGCCACCACCCCGGGTCGGGGCGGAGTCTGGCCGCACCGCCGGGACCCTCGTCTGCACGACGAAGGCGCCGCCCCGAACGGGACGACGCCTTCGCGGCATCCGGGATCAACCGGTGATGGCGGAGTACGCCGGCAGCACGCCGAACGTGAGCAGCACCATGATCAGCACCCCCAGGGCCACGCGGTAGATCACGAACGGCAGGAAGCTGCCGCGCTTGAGGTACTGCATGAGGAAGGCGATCACGACGTAGCCGACGACGAACGCGATGAGGGTCGCCAGCGCCGTCTCACCGAGGTTGTACGGGCCGGTGCCCTCGTCGAAGCTCTTGTACAGCTCGAAGAACCCGCTCGCGAAGACCGCGGGGACGGCGAGGAGGAACGAGTATTCCGCGGCCGCCGTGCGCGTGTACCCGAGGGCTCGGCCGAGGGTCGTGGTCGCCCCCGAGCGAGAGACGCCGGGGACGAGAGCGAGGGCCTGCGCGACACCGAACGCGATACCGTGCGGGTAGGTCAGGTCGTCGAGCTCGCGACGACGCTTTCCGTAGTGGTCGGCGAGACCGAGCAGGATGCCGAAGACGATGAGCACCACCGCGGTGATCCACAGGCTCCGGAAGTTGTCGCGGATGAGACTCTGCAACAGCACGCCGAGCAGCGCGATCGGCAGCGTGCCGATGATGACCAACCAGCCCATGCGGGCGTCGGGGTCGGTGCGGGGCACCTTGCCGGTGAGCGAGCCGAACCATCGTGAGATGACCCGGACGATCTTCTTGCGGAAGTAGATGAGCACCGCGAGCTCGGTGCCGATCTGGGTGATGGCGGTGAACGTCGCGCCGGGGTCGGTCTTCGACGGGAGGAACTCCCCCACGATGCGCAGGTGGGCACTCGAGGAGATGGGGAGGAACTCGGTGAGGCCCTGGACGAGCCCGAGGACGATGACCTCGAAGATATGCATGCGGTCCTTCAGTACGTGCGGATGAGGTCGGCGAGGACTCGCTGACCGAACTGGAGCGCGTCGACGGGGACGCGCTCGTCGACCCCGTGGAACATCCCGGTGAAGTCGAGATCGGCGGGAAGGCGCAGCGGTGCGAATCCGTAACCGGCGATGCCGAGGCCGGCGAGGGCCTTGTTGTCGGTGCCGCCGCCCATGAGATACGGCACGACCGGCACGCCGGGATCGTGCCGACCGAGCTGTGCGATCATCGCGTCGACGAGGTCTCCCGAGAAGGGCACCTCGAGGCCGATGTCCTGGTGGACGATCTCGATCTCGACGTCGGGTCCGACGATCCGGCGGATGTCGGCGAGAGCCGCGTCTTCGGTGCCGGGGAGCACGCGCACGTCGATGAGCGCTTCGGCGCGGTCGGGAATGACGTTGTGCTTGTAGCCGGCGGTGAGGCCGGTCGGATTCGTCGTCGTGCGCAGGGTGGAACGGATGAAGCTGGATGCCGCGCCGGTGCGCAGGGCGAGAGCGTCGGGGTCGCCCGCGTCGTCGCCGGTGATCTCGGCCAGGCCCTCGAGCAACTGCCTGGTGGTGTCGGTGAGGCGGATCGGCCACTCGGTGCGGCCGAGGGCCGCGACGGCCTCGGCGAGCCTCGTCACGGCGTTGTCGGGGTGCAGGCCGCTGCCGTGGCCCGCGCGACCGCGCGCGACGAGCTTGATCCAGACGAGGGCCTTCTCGCCCACCTGCAGCAGGTACGCGCGGCGGTCGCCCACGGAAATGGAGTACCCGCCGACCTCGCTGATGGCCTCGGTGGCGCCGGCGAACCACTCGGGGCGGTTCTCGACCACGAGCGCCGAGCCCTCCACTCCGCCGTTCTCCTCGTCGGCGAAGAACGTCACGATGATGTCGCGCTCGGGCTGCTCCCCCGCGCGCAGCACGTCGGCGACGGCGGTGAGGATCATGGCATCCATGTCCTTCATGTCGACGGCCCCGCGACCCCAGAGCACGCCGTCGCGGATCTCGCCCGCGAAGGGGTCGACGCTCCAGTCGGCGGCGACGGCCGGCACCACGTCGAGGTGGCCGTGCAGGATCAGGGCGGGCTTGTCGGGGTTGCGTCCGGGGATGCGGGCGCAGACGTTCGTGCGACGCTCGATGGGCTCGTAGTACTCGACTTCGAGGCCGAGGGCTTCGAGGTATGCACCGACGTACTCGGCCGCTTCGCGCTCGCCCTCGGCTCGCCCCCCGCCGTAGTTCGAGGTGTCGAACCGGATGAGGTCGCGGGCGACGCGGGCGACCTCGGGGATATCGGTGTCGAGCTCGGGCATGCGCTCTACGGTACCGGGGGCGAGTGCGTTCCCCCGCCTCGTGTCGCCCCGGGACGCGCCCGGGCGGCGACGACGATTCGAGGCGGCCTCTGGAGCGTGGTAATGTCGTTCTTCGTTGCGAAAGCAGCAAAACACCCAGATGCGCGGGTGGCGGAATAGGTAGACGCGCTAGCTTGAGGTGCTAGTGCCCTTTAACGGGCGTGGGGGTTCAAGTCCCCCCTCGCGCACAGAATGAAGAAGGCCCCGGATTCGTCCGGGGCCTTCTTCGTTGTCTGCGTCGGCAGCCGTACAGCCAACCGATAGCCCCCACTGTCTGCCGACATAGGCCGCGTCCCTATCTTCCTTGCCGATAACGGTTCTCATTCGCAGAGAGCCGATCGCCGAAGGGATACCGACCTCCATGAAGACTGCGCGCACCGTCGTCGCCGCCACCGCCTGCGTTTCTCTCCTCACCCTCATCCTCGCCGGATGCTCGACCGGGGCGTCGTCCGCCGCTCCCGCCGCGGCCACCGACTCCAGCCCGAAGATCACCGTCGTCGCCGGAGAGAACGAGTACGCCGACGTCGTGCAGCAGATCGGCGGCGACCGTGTCGATGTCTCGGCGATCATGAGCGATCCCAACACCGACCCCCACACCTTCGAGGCGAGTGCGAGCGTGGCGAAGGAGATCGCCGGCGCCCAGCTCGTGGTGCAGAACGGTCTCGGATACGACGACTTCATGACCGATCTCGAGAAGGCCTCCCCCGACGCGAACCGCTCGGTCATCGTCGCCCAGGACGTCTTGGGCCTTCCCGACAGCACCGACAACCCGCACCTCTGGTACGACCCGAAGACGATGCCCGCCGTCGCGAGCGCCGTCGCCGACAAGCTCAGCGAACTCGACCCGGCGAGCGCCGACGCGTTCCGCACGAACCTGGCGACCTTCACGGCCTCTCTGAGCGACTGGACCGACGCTCTCTCGTCCTTCGCGAAAGACCACCCGAAGACACCGGTGGCCGTGACCGAGCCCGTCGCGGACTTCATGCTGCAGGCGGCGGATGCCGACGTCAAGACGCCGTGGAACCTGCAGGCGGCCATCATGAACGACACAGACCCCTCGGCCCAGGACACCGCGACGCAGGACGCCCTGTTCACCGGCAAGCAGGTGAAGGTGTTCCTGTACAACCAGCAGGTCACCGACGACACGACCGACAAGTACCTGCAGCTGGCGAAGGACAACGGCATCCCGGTGGTCGGCGTGTACGAGACGATGCCGGCGAACTACCACTACCAGGACTGGATGCTGGCCGAGGTGAAGGCGCTCGAGACGGCTGTCACCCAGGGCACCTCGACCGAGCACCTGTGAGCGAGGATTTTCCGCACCGCGATCCCGACGTCGTCCTCCGGGCACGCGGGATCGCGGTGCGTCTCGGCGGTGCTCCCGTGCTCGAAGATGTCGATCTCGACGTTCCGCCGGGTGCGATCGTCGGGTTGATCGGGGCGAACGGCGCGGGCAAGACCACGCTGCTGCGGGTGCTGCTCGGCATCCTGCGTCCGCACTCCGGTCGGGTACACCGCCCGGACCGGCGCGCGGGCATCGGATACGTACCGCAGAAGATCAGCCTCGACCCGCACGCGCCGCTGCGCGCCCGAGATGTCGTGATGCTCGGTCTCGACGGAGCGCGGCTCGGGATTCCGCTCGGGCGGGGGCGGCTGCGCGGCGTCGTCGACGAGGCTCTCGCCCGCGTGGGGGCGACGGGGTTCGCCGATGCGCGCGTGGGCGAGCTCTCGGGCGGGCAGCAGCAGCGCGTGCTGTTGGCACACGCGATCGTGAGCCGCCCCGCCCTGCTGCTGCTGGACGAGCCGCTCGCGAGTCTCGACCCGGTGAGCGCGCGCGACGTCGTCGTGCTGCTCGACGAGCTGCGCCGGCAGAGCGGCGTGGCGATCGTGGTCACCGCACACGATCTCACCCTGCTGCTGCCCGTGCTCGACCGTGTCGCGTACCTCGCGGGCGGTCGAGCGGCGGTGGGAACGCCGGCGGAGGTGGTGCGAGACGACGTGCTGAGTGAGCTGTACCGCCGTCCGATGCGGGTGATCGAGGCGGCGGGACGCACCTTCGTCGTCGCCGACGAGGGGGTGACGAACGCGTGAGCGCCGTGCTCTCGGCGTTCTTCGTCAGCCCGACGGTGCAGACGGCCCTCGTGGTGGGCACGGTGGTCGCGGTGGTGTCGGGCATCGTCGGGGTGTTCACCATCACGCGCGGACAGTCGTTCGCGGGGCACGCGCTCGCCGACCTCGGGGCGGTCGGGGGCTCGGGCGCGTTCCTTCTCGGGGTCAGCCAGCTGTGGGGGTTCGTTCTGGCGGGGGTGGTGTCCGCCGTGGCCATGGAGGCGATCGGGACACGTCGCCTCGAGGGACGCGATGTCGCCACGGGGGTCGTCTTCGGCGCGGGGATGGGGCTGACCGCTCTGTTCCTGACGCTCGACACCCTGATCGGCGGTTCGAGCAACGCGGCGATCTCGGTGCTGTTCGGCTCACTGTTCTCGGTCGACTCACGGCTCGTGCCGGTCATCGTCGCCCTGGGGGCCGCCACCCTCGCGATCGTCGCCGCGGTCTGGCGGTGGGTGAGTCTCGAGACGCTCGATCGCGATCTCGCCGCCGCGCGCGGGGTGCCGACGCGTGGGGCGAGCACGCTGTTCCTGATCGCGCTCGCTCTGTCCGTGCAACTGTCGTCGCTGTCGATCGGAGCGATCCTCTCGACGGCGCTGCTCATCGGACCGGCGGCGACCGCCCTGCTGTTCACACGGCGACTGGGGACCGCTGCCGCGCTGGCCGCGGTCATCGCTGTGGGTCAGGTCGGGGTCGGCTGCCTGGTGTCGTTCGCGAGCTACGACTGGTTCGGCGGCAACAGCTGGCCCGTGAGCTTCACGATCGTCGCGGCGGTGTTCCTCACCTACATGGGCGCGCGCGCCGTCGACGCCCTCCGTCCCCTCGTCCACCGAACGGCCGTGGCGTGATGTTCGCTGCATACTTGATGACCGCATGGGCGGGAGGGACCATCGTGGCGGTGGTCGCGGGCGTCGTCGGCTTCTTCGTCGTGCTGCGCGGCAACGCCTTCTTCGCCCACGCCGTGCCGCACGGCGCGTTCGCCGGGGCGGCCGGGGCGGTGCTGATCGGGGCGAACCCGCTCGTGGGCCTCGGGGTCTTCGCCGCGGGCGGGGCGGTGGGCATCGTGTTGCTGGGACGCCGGGCTCGACACGACGTCGTCACGGCCCTGACCCTCGTGACCATGCTCGCCCTCGGCGCGCTGTTCCTCAGCCGCTCGCGCGAGTACTCGGCGCAGGTGTTCGCCCTGCTGTTCGGTCAGATCCTCGGTGTCTCGCCCGGTCAGCTCGTCACGATGAGCCTGCTCGGGCTCGGGTGCCTCGGGCTGGTCGCGCTCATCGCGAGGCCTCTCCTTCTGGCATCCGTCTCCCCCGCCCTCGCCGCCGCGCGTGGAGTACCGATCACGGGGGTGGACCTGGTGTTCGCGCTCGTGATCGCCGCCGCGACGACGGTGAGCGTTCCGATGGTGGGGGCGCTGCTGATGTTCGCGCTGCTCATCGGCCCCCCGGCCGCCGCGCAGGTGCTCGCGCGGACGCCCGGTCGGGGCCTGTCGCTGTCGATCGTCCTCACGCTCGTCACCGTGTGGGCATCGATCGCGCTCGCCGTGACCACCGACCTGCCGATCGGGTTCTTCGCCACGGCGATCGGTGCACTGCTGTACGCGGGCGCTCGCGGCGCGGCGCGGTCACGTCACCGCCGGCTGAGATGATCCGGATATGCGAACCCGGCACCGAGGCGGCGACCCTGACATCGCCAGCGCGCGGTGCACCGGTGCGCGCGCCCCGCGCCTGCCGTGACTCCGCAGAAACACCCGTGTGACATCCGCCGCTTAGCGTCGGGGCATGCCCGCTTTCGCTGTTCCGACGATCGACATCTCCGCCTGGGTCGGCCCCGGGTCCTCCGACGCGCGTGCAGCGGTGGTCGCCGCGGTCGACCACGCGTGCCGCACGGTGGGCTTCATGCAGGTGGTGGGTCACGGCATCCCCGATGCCGTGATCGCGGAGCTGACCGAGGGGCTCGACGAGTTCTTCGCCCTGCCGCTGGAGGTGAAGAAGGCGTACGTGCGGCCCGCGGCGGAGAACCGCGGGTACAGCCCGCCGAAGAGCGAATCGCTCAGCTACAGCCTCGGCGTCGACCCGGTGACGCGCATGAACGACTTCTTCGAGGCGTTCAACGTGGGCACCTCCGCCGCCGAGTACCCCGGCAGCACCGCGACAGAAGCGGACTACGCCGAGAACACCTGGCCCCTCGAAACCCGGACCTTCGAGCCGGCGGTACGCGAGTACTACGACGAAGCGCGCCGGGTCGCGCATACCCTGACCCGGATCTTCGCGTCGGCCCTTCGCGTGCCCGACGACTTCTTCGACGGCGTCACCGGCCACTCGATCGACGTGCTGCGCATGAACAACTACGCCCTGCCGCCCGGCGAGATCGAGCTCGGCGCCGAGCTCACCGGCATGGGCGAGCACACCGATTTCGGTCTCGTGACGGTGCTGTGGGCGGATCAGGTCGCGGGCCTGCAGGTCTTGGCACAGGACGGCTCGTGGAACGACGTCTCCCCCGCTCGCGGAGCGCTGCTCGTCAATCTCGGCGACGTCGCCGCCCGCCTGACCAACGACCGCTGGATGTCGACGCTGCACCGGGTGAAGCCACCCGTCGTCGACGGGACGATCGAGCGGCGCCGATCCGCCGCCTTCTTCCACGACGGCAACGCCGACGCGGTCATCGCCCCGCTGCCCCACTTCGTCTCGGACGAGGCTCCGGCCCTGTACGACCCGGTGACGGTGCGCGAGCACATCACGGCGAAGCTCGCGGGGTCGCGCGCGGGCCGCAAGAACACGGGTGCACGCCGCGAGGCGGCGCGGGTCACGGCTGCCGGACGGGGCTGAGCCGGGTCGGCGCGCGGCGACGGGCGGGGCTCGCGCCCGCACGCATAAACGCGATCCGCGACCATGAACGCTCTCTCCCCGCGTTTCTGCGCGTCGATCGCGTTTCTGCGCGCCGCGGACGCGAGCGCCGCGGGGCCCGATCAGGCCGCCGACACCCCGAACAGCAGACCCAGCACATAGGTGACCGCGGCGGCGCCGAAGCCGATCGCGAGCTGACGCAGACCGCGCTTGAGGGGTGAAGCGCCCGAGAGCAGACCGACCATCGCCCCGGTGCCGATCAAGGCGATGCCGACCAGGCCGAGGGCCAGGGCGACGGCCGCGAAGCCCGACATCCCGAAGATCCACGGCAGGACCGGGATGATCGCGCCCGAGGCGAAGAATAGGAAACTCGACAGGGCCGCCCCCCACGCGCTGCCGACGACGTCGTGAGACGACTCGCCCGGGGCTGCTGCTGCCGGTGCGGTGCCGGCCCGAGCCGCGGTGACGACCTCGCGGGCCCGTTCGAGGGCGGCATCGGCATCCATCCCGCGCGTGCGGTAGACGAGCGCGAGCTCGTTGGCATCCAGGTCGAGATGGGGAAGGGCCGAGTCGGCGAAGTCGCTCTCTTCGGTGGCTTCGAGCAGCTCGCGCTGCGAACGCACCGAGACGAACTCGCCGGCGCCCATCGAGAGGGCTCCCGCGAGCAGGCCTGCGATACCGCTGAACAGCACGAAGCTCGGGGCGACGCCGGTGGCGCCGACTCCCATGACGAGGGCGAGGTTCGACACGAGGCCGTCGTTCGCGCCGAACACGGCCGCGCGGAAAGTCCCCGAGAGGCGACGGCGCCCGCGGGCGGCGAGGCCGCGCACGACCTCGTGGTGCACACGCTCGTCGGCCGCCATCGCGGGGGTGGCATAGGGTTCGTCGGCGTAGGGCGAGCGGGCCTCGGCGTTCTGGGCCAGGGCCAGCACGAAGATCGATCCGAACCGGCGGGCCATCCACGCCAGCAGACGTGTCCCGATGCCGGGCTGCGGCAGTCGCGGCGGCTGCTCGCCGAGCAGGTCGATCCAGTGCTGCTCGTGGCGCCCCTCGGCCTCGGCGAGAGCGAGGAGGATCTCTCGCTCTTCGCCGGTGCGACGCGACGCGAGCTCGCGGTACACGCGCGCCTCCGCGCGTTCGTCGACGAGATAGCGCGCCCAGCGGTGGCGATCGCGGGCGGTGGGTGTGGCGGGGGTCACGGGGGCTCCTTCGGGTCGCCCCCAACGGTAGTGAGGCGGGTTCGCCCTCTCGGGCGCGTCGGCCCACACTGACAGCATTTCGGGCCTCCGAAGAGCGTGATCCCGCGGATGCCGAGGCTTCGGTGCCAGCATTTCGGCACCGCGAAAGCGGGTCGTGGGAGCGCGTCGGCGCATCGCTCCCGCACACCGGTCGGGCCTTCTCGTCGGGCTTCGCGCAGCACATCGCTGACGACGCTGTCGCAGCGTGTCACCGGGATGTCAGCGAGATGCCCTCTCGCGAGGGCGGCAGCCTCGAGCGGCTGCGAGCGGGCCGGCCGGCGCGGGGCCGGGCGCAGGCCCCGAGGCGGGGCCGGGCGACGCGGGGCCGGGGCTTGCGCGCCTCAGGAATGCACGCGCTTGCGCAGCACGTCGATGCGCGCCTGCAGCTGCGCGACGGTCGCGTGCGACACCGCCGGGCCGCCGCAGATCCGCCGGAGCTCGGCGTGCACGAGGCCGTGCGGCTCGCCGCTCTGGCGCGCGTACAGGCCGACCATGGTGTTGAGCAGCTGGCGCTGCTCCTTCAGGGTGCGGTGGAGCGGAGCCGGAAGCCCTCCGTCGTCGACGGACGGCGACTCGACGCCGCTCTCCTTCTCGGTCGCTTCACGGGTGGAGCGGTGACGCGATTGCCGCGTGGCGCGCGACATGAGCACCTCGTGCACCTGCTCGGGTTCGAGGAGGCCCGGGATGCCGAGGAACTCCTCCTCCTCGATGGTTCCCGGAACCGCGAGCTGACCGAACTCCTGCCCGTCGAACATGACGCGGTCGAAATGCGCGAGCGAACCGAGGGCCTGGTACTCGAACTCCTGCTCGAGCGCGTCGGACGCCTTGTCCTCGCGCTCGGCGGCATCCATCATGTCTTCTTCGGCGTTCCACTGGTCTTCCGCGTCGCTGTCGCGGTCGAGGGCGTGCTCGCGTTGCGCCTCCATCTCGCCCGCGAGGGCGAGCAGCTGCGGAACGTTGGGGAGGAACACGCTCGCGGTCTCACCGCGACGGCGCGCGCGGACGAAACGGCCGATGGCCTGGGCGAAGAACAGCGGAGTGGAGGCGCTCGTGGCGTAGACGCCGACGGCGAGGCGCGGAACATCCACCCCCTCGGACACCATGCGCACCGCGACCATCCAGCGGCTCGTGCCCTTCGAGAAGGTCTCGATGCGCCCCGACGCCTCCGCCTCGTCGGAGAGGACGACGGTGACCTTCTCGCCGCTGATGTCTTCGAGGATGGCCGCGTACGCGCGCGCCGCGGTCTGATCGGTCGCGATGACCAGGCCCCCGGCATCCGGGACCGTCTCGCGCACCTCGGTCAGGCGCCGGTCGGCGGAGCGGAGGACCGCGGGGATCCAGTCGCCGTTCGGGTCGAGCGCGGTGCGCCAGGCCTGCGAGGTGATGTCCTTGGTGTTGTCCTGCCCGAGCTGGGCTTCCATCTCTTCGCCGGCTTTGGTGCGCCAGCGCATCTGTCCGGCGTAGACGAGGAAGAAGACGGGACGCACGACGCCGTCCTCGAGGGCGCGTTTGTAGCCGTAGGCGTAGTCGGTGCGCGAGAGGCGGATGCCCTTCGCATTCGGGTGGTACTCCACGAACGGAATGGGCGCGGTGTCGCTGCGGAACGGCGTCCCCGACAGAAGCAGGCGCCGGGTCGCGCGGTTATAGGCCTCGCGCAGGGCGTCGCCCCAGCTGAGCGCGTCTCCACCGTGATGCACTTCGTCGAGGATGACGAGTGTTCTGGCATCCATCGTCAGACGCTGGTGCACCTCGGCCTTGACCGCAACCTGGGCGTAGGTGACCGCGACGCCGTGATACTGCCGCGAGGGCGTCGCATGCCGGTTGGAGAAGAACGGATCGAGACGGATGCCGACGCGCGCGGCCGCCTCGGCCCACTGGGTCTTGAGGTGCTCGGTGGGGGCCACGACGACGATGCGGTCGACGACGCGGCGACGCATGAGCTCGGACGCGAGGCGGAGGGCAAAGGTGGTCTTACCGGCGCCAGGGGTGGCCGCGGCGAGGAAGTCGCGCGGTCCCTTTCCCTCGCCGTCGGGTCCGTCGAGACCGAAGTAGAGGTCGAGCGCCTCGGCCTGCCAGGCGCGCAAGCGCTGGGCCGTTCCCCACGGCGCGCGCTGCGGGAACGACGGCGAGAGGTGCTCGGCGGCGAAGGAGCCGAAGTGCGGCTCGACCCCGTCGAGGGCCGGGTCGGGAATCGCCCCGGGCGCGGGCTCGTCGGCGACGGGCGCGGTGGCGTGGGACGGCTCGGCGACGGGTTCCGCGCCGCCTTCCGAGGCGGTTTCGGGGGCCGCGGGGGTGGATGCCGGGACCGGCAGGGCCGTGCGGGCGGCGGGCCCAGGGCTCGCAATCGGGCCGGGGCTCGCGACCGGACCGGGGGACGCGACCGGACCGGGGCTCGCGACCGGGCCGGGGCTCGCGACCGGGCCGGGAGAGGCGATGCGCGGAGTCGCCGCTTCGGCGGCCGGGCTCGTGTGCGGGAGGGCCGAGGGGCGGGCTTCTTCTTCCAGCATCGAACCTCCATCCTTCGCGAGCGCGAACATCCACGATAGGCGACCTCGGAGGCCGCCACGCCCGGGCAGAAGGCCGATACGGCGCGCCACCGGCCATAAACGCGATCCGCGCCGAGCAACGCGGGCAGAGCGTGTTTCTGCGTGCGGATCGCGGTGTTGTGTGAGCTTCACGCGTGATTCGCGGCGACAGAAGACCGGTCGTCCACGCTCCTCGGTGTCGTCCGCGCACCTGTTGTCGTGGTCGGCCACGCGCAGCCGTCCGAGACGAGCGTCTACCGACGAGCCGCGGCGCGGTGTCGATGCACGCGCTCTCGCGTGGCGCACCGGGGACTGCAGAACTCCCGGTGTCCTCGCGGAGAGGTATCTACGAACGGAACGATGCACGTCGACGAGCGGCACACTCGGAGTTTGTCGAGGTCTCCGGCGGACCACAGCTCGATAGCTGCGGCGACGACCGGTTCGAGCAACGGAGCAGACGATCCGGCCTCGATCAATCTCAGGCTCACTCCACCGTTGGCACCGAATGCGAGCGTCAGCCCCAGCCTGCGGCCAAGGTCACTCAGGGCCTCGGATGCACCCTCTCGTGGACCAAGCAAGATGCGCACGAGGTCGTCACGAACGGCGATGACAGTCGTCAGGTCGGCGGACCAGCCGTTCGGAGACAGAGCGTGCAATTGCCCGACGGTCGTCAGTTCGTCGGAGAAACCCGGCTCCGGCCGGGTGTCGAGCAGTGCGAGCAACAGAGTGCGATCGGAGCCCTGCAGGGTGACGTCATCCACCTCAACAATGTAACGCATTGATTCGATCGCATGCGTTACGTTAACGCGATGCGCAATCATCCCGGCAATATGGGTCGTTCCTTCTGGGGGTGGCTCGGGGTTGCCTCGCTCGTGAGGTCTCCCGTTCTCATGTCTGCTGTCGCATTCAGTGCCATTGCGGCTCTCGTGCTCCAGAACCCGGACCGGGGCGGACTCCTCGCGGCGGCGAGTGTCGTCGGGATGCTGGCCGGCACGCCCGTGAGCATCGTCGCTCAACGCCTCCTCTCGACGCGGAGGCTGCTGACCATCCAGCTCCTTCTGTGCTCTGCGAGTTGGTTGGCACTGGCGTTCAGCCTGGACCGTCCCTTCGGCGTCTGGATGGCGATCTCGGCTGTCGCCGGCGTGAGCATGGCTGGATCAGCGGGGCTCATCCGCTCCACCCTGTCCGCGGCCGTGCCAGCGCGGGAACAGGCTCGAGCATCGACACTCGACGCTCTGGCCCAGGACGTGCTCGTCTTCCTCGCGCCGGTATTCGTCGCCGTCGCCCTCGGCGCGGGAGCTGTCGGCGCGCCAGTGGCTGTCTCGGCACTCGCGCTCGCGGCAGTCATCGGTGTGCAGTTTCAGACGATGGACTCAGCGTCGACGCCGTCCGACGCGCATGCTCCCGAGGACGCGGTGTGCGCGACACCGCGACCGTCGTTCCGATGGTTCACCTGGACCGTCTTCAGCGTGGGAGTCGGCATGCTGCTCGGCGCCGTCGAGGCGGGAGCGGTGGGCCTTTCGCTCCAACTGGACCTCGAGGTGCAGGACGCGTGGCTCGCATTCCTGGTTCTGGGCGCATCGAGCGCCGTCGGAGCGTGGCTGGACATCGTCTGGCTCCAGCGCTGGCATCCGGCACGACGACTCCCCCTGCTCGTCGCCCTCTTCCTCGCCGGCGCCGTCCTGCTCACGTGGGAACCGCAGTGGCTGACGGCCCTCGCGGGGTTGCTGCTCGTGGGGCTCCCTACGGCCGCTCTTCTGGGACTGCGATCGCACGTGTTCGACTCCGGCGCCGCCGCCCACCGGAAGACGGGCCTCACCCTGGCCTTCGCCGGTCAGAGCATCGGATTCGCTGCCGGTGCAGCTGGCTTGGCGCTTTCCGGTCAATCCGGAGCGCTCGTCGCCGCCGGGAGCGTCGTGGCAGTGGGAGGAGTGCTGGGAACCATTGAGCTCAGACGCCAACCCGGTGATCGTTGAGCAGGCCGTTCGCCCCGCGGCTCGACGTCGTGAAGCGTCGAAGCCAACACGTCTCAGGGTGCGGCGGTGACGGCGTGGTGCGAGCGGGTGCGGCATTCGCCGCGGCGCTTCGGAGCTTCGCAGACGACGGTGTACCCGAAACCGGGATCCGCGTCCAGAAACCCGAGCAGCAGGCGTTTCTGCGCGCGGATCGCGTTTACGCCGCCCCCAATACGGATGCCGCGGCCGCTCGCACCCAGCTCACTCGCCGTGTCGGTGGCCGGGGGTACCGTGGAAGCCGGAGGTTTCGATGACACTCGATCCGCACTCGCCCCGCACCTCGCCCACGCCCGACAACCCCGGTCCGCACCCGTGGCGCCGCTACGTCGCCCTCGGCGACTCGTTCACCGAGGGGATCGGCGACCCGCTGCCCGACGGCGGTCATCGCGGGTGGGCCGACCGGGTCGCCGAGGTCCTCGGCGCGCAGGTCGACGATTTCGCCTACGCCAACCTCGCGGTGCGCGGAAAGCTCATCGCGCAGATCGTCGCCGATCAGATCGAGCCGGCGCTCGCGCTCAAACCCGACCTCATCACCATCTCTGCGGGCGGAAACGACGTCATCCGCCCGGGCAGCGATCCCGATGCCGTGTCGCGGCAGTTCGAGAACGCCGTCGCACGTCTGCGCGCGAGCGGGGCCACCATCGTCGTCTTCACGGCGATCGACACCGAGTTCACGCCGGTGTTCCGCGGCATCCGTGGAAAGGTCGCGATCTATAACGAGAACATCCGCTCGATCGCCGATCGCTACGACTGCGTCGTCGCCGACCAATGGGGCCTGAAAGAGGTGCAGGACATGCGCTTCTTCGACGACGACCGGCTGCACTACAACTCCCTCGGCCACCACGAGGTCGCCCGTATGGTGCTGCGCGCGCTCAACGTGCCGAACGACCTCGAGCCGATGAAGGCCGAAACCCAGGCGATCACGACCTGGCGCGCCGCGCGCGAGAAAGACTTCGTGTGGGCGCGCGAGTACCTCGTGCCCTGGGTGCTGCGGCGCCTGCGGCACCAGTCGTCGGGCGATCACATCCAGGCGAAGCGGCCCGAGCCGCTGCCCGTCGTCACCCTCGCCCCGGGGCCGGATGCCGCTGCCTCCCGCGACACTCAGGTCTGACGGGCGTGACTCCGCTGCCCGACCCAGTGACCGCGCTGTTGAGCGCCACCGATGCCGTCACACTGCTGCGCGACGCCGAACACCTCGCCGCGGGACTCAGCGAGGCGGGGTGGACCCCCGAGGTCGAGAGCGGGCGCTTCGGCGCCGACGGGTGGGATGTGCTGTCGTCCGCATGGGCGCCGAGCGTCTCGGTATTCCTCGACGGGTCGGAACGGTCGGTGCGCGAGGCCGCCCTGGCCGTCGCCGCGGCGATGAAGGCCGAGCCGCACCGGTGGACCTTCGACTCCGAAGGGCCTGACTGGTCCACCTGGTCCGTCGACGACGAACGCTGGGGCTCGGACGACATCGACTGGCTCGTGTGGGAAGGAACGGATGTCTCCGTGACCCTGTTCACCGCCGGCGAGACCCCCGCGGGCCCCGGAACACTCCCGGCGCACCTGCAGCTCTCGATCGGTCGCGTCGATACCCCGTCCGAGGGCCTCCCCCGCGACGACGACCGCGCACGGCGCGTGCTGCGCGAAGGATCCGTGGTCGACAGGTGGTATCTCGCCGGCGAGCGCGACCTCCCCGCCGACGTGGTCGAAGCGCTCGAGAATGATCCGGACCCGCGCGTGCGTGCGGCGGCAGAGTCGGAACGCTGGATTCGCGAGCAGGCGTTCGGCGGACCTCAGCCGGCGGAGTGACGTCGGAGCGCCCGAGCACCTCCCTCCCCCAAAGAGCTCAAGGAGAACCCCATGCACGTCGTTATCGTCGGGGCCGGCATCGTCGGCGTCTCGGTCGCGTGCGCTCTCGCCGGGCGCGGTGTCGCGGTCACGGTGCTGGACCGTGATGGCGGAAAGCAACGCGGGTCGACGGCCTTCGCCCCCGGTTTTGTCGGGGTCTACAACGATGCGCCCGTGCTCACGGAACTCGCGCGCGCGTCGGTCGACGTCTACCGGGAGCTGCCCGCGTTCGCCCCCAGCGGCGGCCTCGAGCTGGCGACGAGCAGCGCAGGTGCTGAGACTCTCGCCGAACGTGTCCGCTCCGCCCAGCGCGCGGGACTCCGCGCGACTCTCGACGCGCCGCGAGGTCTCCCCTCGTTCGTCGACGACCGGCAGGTCGTGGCGGTCGCGCGGTACGACGACGACGGAGTCGCGACGCCTCATCTGCTGAGAGCCCAGCTGCGAGCTGTCGCCGAGAGCTCGGGCGCGCAGTTCGTCGCTCCCGCCGAGGTGGTCGATATGCGACCGCGCGGCGGCGGATGGACGGTGCGCACCGCCGACGGACGAACCCTCACCGCCGATCAGGTCGTTCTCGCGGCGGGAATCTGGGGCCCCGGTCTCGCGGGCATGCTCGGACGACGTCTGCCTCTCTTCCCCGTCGCGCATCCGTACGTGTACGCACGACCGAGAGCACCCCGCGTGGACCCGGGTCCCTTCGTGAGGTGGCCCGAGCACCACGTCTACGCGCGAGCGCACGGCGACACCCTCGGTATCGGCAGCTACGACCACCGCCCCGCGCCCGTGGCCCCCGCGGCTCTCGACGGCGGCGCCGGCCTGGCCTGGGACCCCGCGTTCGATGCTCCGATCGCGTCGGCGCAGAGCCGCCTCCATCCCGACGCCCGATTCACCCCGGCGGCACGGGTGAACGGGGTGTTCGCCATGACGCCCGACAACCTCCCCTTCCTCGGCCCGGTGCCCGGCGCGGAGGGAGCCTGGATCGCGCAGGCGATCTGGGTCACGCATGCGGGCGGAGCCGCTCTCGCGCTCTCTCGCGCTCTGTGCGGAGAGCTCGCCCTTCCCGAAGAGCTCGCCTGCGACCGGTTCGAGGACGCCCCGGCGCACGACCTCGAGACGTCGGCTCTGCGGCTGTACCGCGACATCTACGCGCACGACTCCGTGTGAGTCTGTGCGCCGGGCGTCAGCCCCGGCGACCTCGCGCCAGTTCCCACAGCGCCACCGCGCTCGCGGCGGCGACGTTGAGCGAGTCCACTCCCCCGGCCATCGGGATCGTCACGACCGTGTCGGCGGCGGCCAGCGCGCCGCGGCTCAGGCCGTCGCCCTCGGCCCCGAGCAGCAGGGCGACGCGCTCGTGCCCTGCAGCAGAGAAGGCATCGAGTGTCACCGCGTCGTCCGAAAGGGCCAGCGCGGCGAGGTGGAATCCGGCCTCGTGCAAGAGCGGCGCGGCCTCCGACCACTCGGGCAGCCGCGTCCACGGCACCTGGAACACCGTTCCCATGCTCACGCGAACGCTGCGGCGATAGAGCGGGTCGGCGCACCGGGGCGTGACGAGCACGGCATCCGCTCCGAGAGCCGCCGCCGAACGGAACGCCGCACCGATGTTGGTGTGGTCGACGATGTCTTCGAGCACGACGACGAGCCGCGCGTCGCGGACGACCTCCTCGACGGATGCCAGGGCCGGACGATGCATCGACGCCAACAGGCCCCGGTGCACGGTGTATCCCGTGACCCGCTCGGCGATCTCGGCCGGGACGACGTAGACGTCTGCGTCGTCCCCGACCAGTGCGAGGGCATCGGCGAGGAACTTCTCCTGCACGAGGACCGAGCGGGGTCGGTGCCCCGCGCGGAGTGCGCGGTCGAGCACCTTCGACGACTCGGCGATGTACAGCCCGCCCGCGGGCTCCGACACCCGCCGCAGCGACACGTCGGTGAGGTCGCGATAGTCGGCGAGACGAGGGTCGTCGGCGGTTTCGAGGGGAATGACGGGCATCGTCCCATCGTGCCAGCACACTCCGGCCCGGTGCGGCCCGGTCCCCCGGTCGAGTGTCCGAGCACACCGCTCCTCCGTCCTCCCGCGCGGAGTGTCGTGACCACGCGGCCGGCGCGGCGGCGCCCCGAGCGTTGAGTGTCCAGAACACCCGGACGTTTCAAAAAAGCGTCCGGGTTTCTTGGACACTCAACGAGAGCACGGAGCGGTGGCGGGCCGCGGGAGCGGTGGCGGGCGCGTGAGCGTGGGAACGCAGGGGCGCGACGGGATGCCGGACCCCGGCCCTCACGCCACGTGCAGCGCGCGCCCTCCGGCGATCACCAGGGACCGCTCGGGCTGGCGGACGAGCGCGTCCAGGGGGTTCTCGGCATCCACCAGGACGATGTCGGCGCGCGCCCCCTCGACGAGGTCGTGCACCTCTCGGCCCACGGCCCACGCGCCCGCGCTGGTCGCGAGCCGCACGACGCGGAGCAGGTCATGGTCGTGCACCAGGCCGCCGGCGCGGGCGTACTGCCAGGCGATACCGAGCGTGTCGCCGGTTCCGAACGGACTCCACAGATCCCGGATGCCGTCGGTGCCGAGACCCAACCGGACGCCGGCCGCGTCGAGTTCGGCGAGGGGCAGCTGAGCGAGGCGCAGAGGCGCGACGGTGGTCATCGAGACCCCGGCCTCGCCCATCGCCGCGAGCAGGTCGCGGCGGCGAGCAGGTTCGAGCTGGGCGACGGCGAACCCGTGGGCGATGTTCACCCGGCCGCCCAGGCCGAGGCGCTGTGTGCGCTCCACGAGCAGCTCGATCTGGAACGCGCCGAGCTCGGCCGCGTCGTGCAGGTGGATGTCGAGGCCGACGCCGGTGTCGGCGGCGAGCGCGGTGAGGGCGTCGATCTGGCCGACGGGGTCGCGGTCGATCGAGGCGGGGTCGAGACCGCCGATCGCGGTGACGCTCTCACGGCCCGCGGCCTCGCGCAGCAGCTCGAGCACGCCGGGGCGACGCAGCACCCCGTCCTGCGGGAACGCGACGATCTGCACGTCGAGAGCGCCCCCGTAGGCCGCCGCAGCTTCTTCGACCGCCTCGATCCCGCGCAGCCCCACGCCGTCATCGACGTCGACGTGCGTGCGGATCGCCGTGGTGCCGTGGCGCACGAGCTCGCGCAGCACGAACGCGGACCGCTCGAGGGAGGGGATGCCGAGCGCGTCGCGCTGTTCCCGCTCGTGGCGGATGCGCCCCTCGGTCGATCCCTCGCCGCCGTACGGCTGCCAGGGCAGTCCCCACCAGGATTTGTCGACGTGCGCGTGGGCGTTCACGATGCCCGGGAGGGCGAGCAGACCGCGCCCGTCGAACTCGCGGATGCCGATCGGCTCGGTGGCGGCGGGAGTGATCGCGGTGATGCGTCCCTCGTCGATGGCGATGTCCACGAGGTCGCCGCCCCACGGCCGCACGCGGCGGAGAGAGGTGACGTCGAGCATGGCGGGCCGGGGGAAGGAGCTCATCCCCCCAGTATCGGCGCCGTGGCTCTCCGTACGACGGGGGTGTGCGACGCCGGGCGCGTCGGGTACGCGGTTGCTGGCGTAGCGAGGATCCGCGCCGGGTGCGCGACGTCGTTCGCGGGTGATGACGGGAGCGGCCCGTCTCGGCGCCGCGGTCGCGGGGGCTCGCGGCGCGAGCCGGTGTCGGCGCCCCGCCATAGACTCGAACGGACGGAGGTGCGCATGATCGACACGACGGAGGAGGCCGGGTTCTCGGCATCCATCGATCGCGCCGTCGACGTCCTCGCGGGTCGCAAGATCGCCGTGCTGACGGGGGCGGGCGTGTCGACCGACTCGGGTATCCCCGACTACCGCGGCAAGGGGGCACCCACACGCACGCCGATGACGGCGCAGCAGTTCCTCTCGAGCGCCGACGCCCGTCGCCGCTACTGGGTGGGCAGTCACCTGGGCTGGAAGGTGTTCGCGGCCGCGCAGCCGAACGACGGCCACCGTGCCCTCGCCGACCTCGAGTCCGCGGGAGTCGCGAACGGCGTCATCACGCAGAACGTCGACGGTCTGCACGTGCGGGCGGGCAGCGGCCGGGTGGTCGAGCTGCACGGCACCATGCGCCGGGTCGGCTGCCTGCAGTGCGGGCAGGTGTTCGACCGCCGCGATCTGGCGGAGCGCGTCGAAGCCGATAACCCGTGGATCTCGCTGCCCGAGAACGTCGAGCTGGGCCCCGACGGTGACGTGACCCCGGCGTCGGCCGACGGGTTCGTCGTCCCGGTGTGCTCGGTGTGCGGGGGCACGCTCAAGCCCGACGTCGTGTTCTTCGGCGAGTACATCCCGGTCGAGAAGTTCCGCGAGGCCGAGCAGCTGGTCCATGCGAGCGAGGCTCTGGTCATCGCCGGTTCGTCGCTCGTGGTCAACTCCGGCATCCGACTGGTCGAGCGGGCGCGGCGCAGGCGCCTCCCGGTGGTCATCGTCAACCGCGGAGAGACCCGCGCCGACCAGCGAGCGGCGGTCAAGATCGACGGCGGCACGACGCACGTGCTGCGCGCCCTCGCCGACCGGCTGCCGGCTCTGCTCTGAGGCTCGGCTCCTCTCGCGCAGCGACCTCCCGGCGAACGGCGACGCTGTGATCGCGCGACGACACCGCAGCCGCACGCGCCCGCCGGGAGAGGCGGCCCGCGCCATCCGGTGCCGCGCCCACCGCCGTCACCGCTCCCGCGTGAAGCCCACTGCTCCGCCGTCGAGGAACGCCCGGTGCGCCCCGCGCACGGTCATGCCGGTGAGACGCTCGATCGCGGAGGTCGCCCCGGGGCGCAGCTCGTCGTGGCGGCGCACGAAGACCTCGTGGGCGCGGGGGGCGTTCCACCCCGCGGGCAGCAGGTCGGCCGGCAGGTCGGGATCGGTGAAGGGGAAGCGGCGGTAGTCGTCGGTGAGGCGCACGCGAGCCACCAGGGCATCGTCGTGGGTCCCGCCGTCGACCGGGCTGTCGTGCTGCGCCACGAACCTGCCGTACAGCGCGTCCAGCGCGTCGAGGTCCCACCCGCGTGCGGCGATCGATCGGTCGTGGTCGAGGTCGCCGCTGCGGCTGAGGAACACGTCGGAGCTCACGCCGTTTGTCTCCATCAGATCGCGCGCCGCGGCCATGCGGTCGCCGGGTGCGACCCAGATCGCGGGCTGCAGCTGCCCGAAGCCCAGCCAGGTGAGCTGTTTGCGCACCTCGTCGCGGGCCGAGCGGTCGCTCGCGCGCGTCGCGATGAGCGTCCATTGGCCGTCCCACTCGCCGGATACGTGCCGGAAGATGCGTTCGCGTCCCTCGTCGAGCAGCTGCCAGGCCTTGGGCGAGAGCACGTAGGTGGTCAGGCGACCGTCACGGCGGGTCTCGAACCACCCCTCGGCCCGCAGGCGCGACATCACCACGCGGGTGGTGGCCGGTTCGACCTCGAAGAGCTGGAGTACGTCGCTGAGTCCGCGCAGCGGAGCCTCGCCGTCGCCGCAGTAACGGAAGTAGTCCCCGAAGAGCGTGAAGACGAGAGAACGGGGGCGCATGCGAGAACGTTACCCGACCATTATGTAACGAAGTGCTGGCGTCGAACGTTTTTATGTTGCATACTCGTTGCGTCGTGACGGTTCGACATTCTCAGCGAGGAGGCTGACATGCGTATCGCAATCATCGGAGGCGGCCCGGGCGGGCTGCTCTTCGCCGCCCTGGCCGCGCGGAACATCCCCGGGGCTCACGTCGACCTGTTCGAGCGCAATCGCGCCGACGAGGCCTTCGGCTTCGGCGTCGTCTTCTCGAACGCGACGCAGAGCGGAGTGGATGCCGCCGACTCGGCGCTGCGCGAGACCCTCGACGCGTCGGGGGTGCGGTGGGACGCCATCCGCGTCACCGCGAAGGGCGAGACCATGACCTTCGCCGGCAACGGCATGGGCGCCGTGCTGCGCAAAGATCTGCTCGCCGCCCTCCAGCAGCGGGCCGTCGCCGCCGGGGCGCATCTGCACTTCTCCGCCCCGCGATGCATCGACGAACTCGGCGACTACGACGTGATCGTGGCCGCCGACGGAGCGAACTCGCAGACGCGCGCCGCGATCGGCGACGACACCCTGGGGGTGACGTACGAGACGGCCGCGGCGAAGTTCATCTGGTTCGCCACCGATGCCCCCTTCGAGGGCCTGACGTTCCTGCACACCCACGCCGAGGGTCTTCCCGACGACGTCGCCGGCGTTTTCGCGGCGCACGCCTATCCGATCGGCGGCGGCCTGTCGACCTTCATCGTCGAGACCGACGAAGACACCTGGCGCGCCGCCGGTCTCGACGCCTTCGCCCCCGCCACTCCCCCGGGCCCGAGCGACGAGCACAGCCAGCACCGGCTCGAGCAGATCTTCGCCCCCCTCATCGGCGGCGCACACCTCATCGGCAACAACTCCCGGTGGGGCAACTTCCGCACCATCCGCGCGCGCAGCTGGCACCGCGGCAACGTCGCTCTGCTCGGTGACGCCGTGCACACCGCGCACTTCTCGGTCGGCAGCGGCACGAAGATGTCGCTCGAAGACGCCATCGCCCTCGCCGACGCTCTCGCGGCGCACCCCGACGACGTCGAGGCCGCGTTCCTCGCGTACGAGGGCGTGCGGCAGCCGCAGGTCGCCCGCATTCAGGGCGCGGCGCGGCCGAGCCTGTCCTGGTGGGAGAACTTCGGGACGTACTTCCACGCGTTCGAGCCCTGGCAGTTCGGTTTCCACTTCTTCTCGCGCGCCCTCCCCGCGGCCAAGATCGCGCGCCGCGACCCGGATGCCGTGGACCGTGCCCTGCGACAGTGGCAGAACAGGCACGGCGCCCCGCCCCTCGAGTCGGCGGTGACGGGGCTCCTCGACAGACGTGTACTCGACCGCGACCAGCTGCCCCCGGTCGTGACGGTCGCGGCGGGCGACGGCATCCGTCCCGACGACGCCGTGCGCGAGGCCCTCGCCGGTCACGCCGACGCCTCGGCCGTGCTCGTCACGGGCGGCAGCGCGCTCGATCGCCAGCTCACCGCCGAGGCCGCTCGCCTGCGACACGGCGTGGCGGCGATCATCGACGAGCCCGAATGCGACGAGGATCGCGCCATGACCCTGGTGCTCTCGGGCCGCGCGGATGCGGTGCTGCGATGAAGACGCGCGAGGGGACGACGCCCTGGCCCGCCGACGTCGCCGCGCGGTACCGCGCCGAGGGGCTGTGGCAGGGCCGCACGCTCGGTGACGCGTTCGCCGAAGCCGCACACGTGCACGCCGACCGGGTCGCTCTCGTCGACGACGAGGTCTCCCTGACCTACACCGAGCTGCACGACCGGGTCGAGGCGTGCGCGGCGCGCCTGATCGATCTGGGCCTCGTCCCCGACGATCGCGTCGTCGTGCAGCTGCCGAACCACTGGACGTTCGTCGTTCTGACGGTCGCGTGCCTGCGGGCCGGGATCGTGCCGGTCATGGCACTGCCCGCCCACCGCGAGCACGAGTTGCGACACCTGGTCTCGGCATCCGAGGCCGTCGCGCTCGTCACTCCCGACATCCTGCGCGACTTCGATCACTTGGCGCTCGGCCGCGCTCTGCGGGCGTCGAGCCCGACCGTGCGGCACCTGATCGTGCTGAGCGACGATGACGACGCTCCCGACGCCGTCAGCCTCAGGGCCCTGTGCGCACCGTCCGACGACTCGATCCGCGGTCGGGCGCTGCCGAGGCCGGATGCCACCGACGTCGCCGTGTTCCTGCTCTCGGGCGGCACGACGGGCCTTCCCAAGCTCATCGCCCGCACGCACGACGACTACCTCTGCAACATCGTCCTGACCTCGCCGCCCTCGGCGGTCGATCGCGACACGGTATACCTCGCGACGCTGCCCATGGGACACAACTTCCCGCTCGCGTGCCCCGGCATCCTGGGCACCCTGCTCGCCGGCGGCACTGTCGTGCCGTTGGGTTCTCCGCGGCCCGAGCGCGCATTCGCGGCCATCGAGCGGCACGGGGTCACCCACACCGCCGCGGTGCCCGCGGTGGTCGCCTCGTGGCTCGATCACGCCGGCGCCGTGGGGTTCGACGCACTCGGGAGCCTGCGCGTGCTGCAGGTGGGCGGAGCGCGCCTCGCCGACGAACTGGCCGAGCGCGTCGTGCGGGGGCTGCCGGGCACGCTGCAGCAGGTGTTCGGCATGGCCGAGGGGCTCATCAACGTCACGCGGCTCGACGATCCGGTCGAGGTCGTCGTCGGTACGCAGGGGCGTCCCGTGTCGCCCCTCGACGAGCTCCGCGTGGTCGACGAGACGAGCGGGCTCGACGTCGCCCCGGGCGCACCCGGCGTGCTGCTCACCCGAGGCCCCTACACGCCGCGCGGGTACTTCGACGCTCCGGAGACGAACGCGCGCTCCTTCACCCCCGACGGCTACTACATCACCGGCGACATCGTGCGCCGGCGTCCCGACGGGAACCTCGTCGTCGAGGGACGCAGTAAAGACATGATCAACCGCGGCGGCGAGAACATCTCGGCCGAAGAGGTCGAGAACCTCGCTTACGCCCTGGCGGGGGTGCGCCTCGCCGCGGCGGTGGCCATGCCGCACGACACCCTGGGTGAGACGGTGTGCCTGTTCGCCGTGCTGTCCGACGGGCACGACCTCGATCTCGGCGCGGTGAGGGCGCACTTCGACGCCTGTGGCGTCGCGGCGTTCAAACGCCCCGACCACCTCGTGACGGTGACCGAGCTGCCCTTGACGAAGGTCGGCAAGATCGACAAAAAGGCCCTGCGCGAACGTCTCGTCGCCGAGCGGTCCGCCGAGCTCACCGCATCCTGATCCGGAAGGAGCGTTCGATGTTCATCGACGCCGCGGGGCTCTCCCCCGCCGACACGTACCGCCTGCTGGTCGGATCGGTCGTGCCGCGCCCGATCGCGTGGGTGACGAGCGGGCGGGAGCCCGTGAACCTCGCCCCGTTCAGTTCGTTCACCTGGGTGAGCCAGCATCCCGCGATGCTGGGCTTCACTGTCAACAAGCGCGCGAACGGCCGCAAGGACACCGTGCGCAACATCGAGGATCAGGGCGAGTTCGTGGTGAACATCGCCGACGAGGCGATGCTCGAAGCGCTGCACGCGAGTTCGGAATGGATGCCGCCGGAGGTCGGCGAGGCCGACCGCCTGGGTCTCGCACTCGCGGAGTCGCGCATCATCGGCATCCCGGGCCTGGCCGACGCCCCCGTGCGCATGGAGTGCCGTTACCACTCCACGACCGCATTCAGCCCGACGGGCGGCGAGTTCGTCGTCGGCACGGTGGTCGCCTGGTCGATCCGCGACGACGTCGTGCGGCTCGGCTCGACCGGTGCGGCCAGCATCGACACCGAGCTGCTGCGGCCGATCGGCCGTCTCGCCGGCCCGCGGTACACCCCGCTCGGCGAGGTGGTCGAGCTGCCGCCGGTTCCAGGCGGGTGAAATTCTCCACGCGTGAGACCCCGTGGGGTCTGCACGGGGCCCCGTGAGACGTCGACTCACCCCGGCTCGGTAGCGGAGCGCATCAGCGTCGGACGACCTCAGGTGTCCGAGATCGAGCACGGCGATCTCGAGAACACGAAGGTCCGCACGATCCGGGGACACCCGGGGCCAACGGCGGCAGCTTCGTCATCGAGGACGTCACGGGCGACGCCCGGGCGCAGGTCACAGAGTTCGGCGTGGGCCCCGCGCGCGCCGTGGGCCCCGCGCGCGCCGTCCCGCAGTTCCGCTCGGGTGACATCCGCCTGCGAGTCGCGTCGCCCGACACGGAGCACGTCCGCGAGCGGTCGCGACGGCGCGCCCTCAGAACCAGCGCGCGATCGCCGGCAGCTTTCCACCGCCCACGACCCGCAGTCGCCGCGCACCGCGGCCGGCGAGCCAACGCGCGAGATCGGCCGCGGCGCCCTCGACCACGGGGCCGCCCTCGCCGTACTCCCCCGGTGCGGCGTCTCGGTCGGTGGCCCGCAGCACCACCGCGCCGGGCTCGCTGCGGCGCGTCCAGGCGCGCAGCACGTCGGCGATGATGCCGTCGACCATCTCGGGCGGGAAGTCGAGGAACGAGCCGCCATTGTCGAGGTCGACCGTGTGCACCCACACTTCCTTGGCGCGCATCCACGCCGTCTCGCGCGCGGGCACCGTGCGTCCCTGCGCGGTGACGACCTCGGCATCCCACTGCGCGTCGGTGAGATCACGCCACTCGACGTCGAGGTGCACGGCGGCGTGGTCGACGAGGTGGCGCAGCGCGCGGGTCGGCAGGGTCGCGCCGAGCACGATCTCGTCCCACCGCTGCGTGTCGAAGGCGTACATGCGGTTCTCCACGCCCGTCCGCGCCCATTCGACGAGTCGGGCGACGGCACGGGCGTTGTAGCCGACATGCGCCACGAGGTGACGACGCGTCCATCCGGGCAGCAGGCTCGGCGCGTCGAGGTCGGCGTCGTCGAGCTGCATGAGCCGCCGGGCGAAGTACGCGGTGCCCCGGCGCGCGAGATCGAGGTGCGCGTGCGGGGCGGCGTCGGCGTCGTAGCGCGCGCCCGCCCCCTGCCGCTCGCGCAGGGCGAGCTGCTCGGGGCTCAGCGGGGCGCCGCTCACGGCTCTTCCGGGACGAATCGGTTGGTCAACGTCCCGATCCCGTCGATCGCGACCTCGACCACGCTTCCGGATGCCAGATACTCGCGGGGTTCGCGGGCGTGCCCGACGCCGCCGGGGGTTCCGGTGAGGATGACGTCACCGGGGCGCAGGGTCGTGATGGTCGAGACGTACCGCACGAGGTCGACGGGGCCGTGGACCAGGTCGTGGATGTCGCCGACCTGCTTCCGCACGCCGTCGACGGTCGTGGTCATCCGGGCGTCGGAGGGAATCTCCTCGGGGGTGGCGAGCACCGGCCCGAGCGGCGTCGAGCGCTCCCATGTCTTGCCCTGCAGCCATTCGCGGGTGCGGAATTGCCAATCGCGCATCGAGACGTCGTTCGCGATGGTGTAGCCGGCGATCGCGTCTTCGGCCTCCTCGTCCGACGCACGGCGCACGGTGGCGCCGATGACGACCGCGAGCTCGCCCTCCCAGTCGATCTCGGGGCTCTCCGGCGGCAGGGCGATCTCTTCACCGGCCGCGGCGAGGGTGTCGGCGAACTTCGCGAACAGCACCGGATACTCGGGCAGCTCGCGCTTCATCTCCAGGATGTGGGCGCGGTAGTTCAGACCGACGCACACGATCTTGCTCGGTGCCACGATCACGGGCGCGTAGCGCACGGCATCCAGCGCGATGACCGCCCCCTCCAGCGACGCCACCGCCGATGGAGCCCCGGCGCGCAGCACGGCGCCGACGTCGGCGAACCCCTCCAGCACGACAGCGCGATCGCCCTCGACACGGGCGGCGGCGGTGTCACCGTTCCACAGGATGGTGCAGAGCTTCATGGACGATTCCCCTCGACGACTCCGGTATACGGAGCGATCGCACCGACGGCCGGGAGAGTTGTGCGGAGCGTCATCGCCGCCTCCCCCCGTCGCGGGCCGTTCGCCCGGTGTGAATCGGAAAGGTTTCTGCGCGGGGTCATCGGTCGGTCTCCTCTTCGAATTCGCGGTACAGTCCCAGCCCCTCGAAGATCGGGGTGTCGCTGAAGTGGAACAGGTCGAGGCGCGTTTCGGCCTGAAGGCGGAAGCGGCACCAGCTGGGCACGACGAAGATGTCGCCGTGCTCGACGGTGTGCTCGGTGTCGCCCAGCAGGACCCGTCCGGTGCCGTCGAACACCTGGTAGACGTTGGAGCCGACCTCCTGTCGCACCGGCGTCGAAGCCCCCTCGCGCAGGCGGTGAAACTGCGCGCGGATGGTGGGCATGACGTCTCCCCCGGTGGTGGGGTTCGCGAAGCGCACGGCGGCGTGACCGGGGCCGACGGTGGCCGGCATCCCCTCGTTCTCGAGCAACAGCTGGTCGGTCAGGGCGGCGTCGGTGTGCTCCCAGCGGTAAGCGCCGATCGGGCTCGACACGGTACGACGCAGGCCGGCCAGCGGCAAGAGGCCCGGATGCGCCCACAGGCGTTCCGAGCGGGAGTAGTTGGGGGTCGCCTCGTCGGTGACCCTCTCGGAACCGAACTCGAAGAACCCCGAGTCCATCTGGTACGCGAAGGGGATGTCGAGGCCGTCGATCCACGTCATCGACTCGTCGGTCTCGTTGTGGTGCCCGTGGAAGTGCCAGCCCGGGGTGAGCAGGAAGTCGCCGCGGCTCATCCGCACCGGATCGCCGTTGACGACGGTCCAGACGCCCTCGCCGGAGGTCACGAAGCGGAAGGCGTTCTGCGAGTGCCGGTGCTCGGGTGCCGTTTCGCGGGGGCCGAGTTGCTGGATCGCCGCCCACAGCGTCGGCGAGATGTAGGCGCGTCCGCCCATTCCGGGGTTGGCCAGACCGATCGCACGGCGCTCTCCGCCGCGCCCGACGGGCACGAGATCGCCGGCGCGCTCGGCCAGGGGCTGCAGGGCGCTCCACCGCCAGACCCACGGCAGGGCCTTGGGCTGCGGGGTCTGCGGCATGAGGTCGTCGAGCTGCGTCCACAGGGGAATGAGGTGTTGCTCGTCGAATCCTCGGTACAGGGCGCGCAGTTCGGGGGTGTCCTCGGGCTGCATCGCGTTCTCGACCGGGGTGATGGTCTCGCTCATCGGTCCTCCTCGACGTCGGCGTGGTTCCAGGTTGCATTACTTTGCGTCGTTGCGCAACGCACTTTTGTCACACGTTTCGACGAGGCGAGACATTTCCCTTGCGCAAGACGCGAATCTGTTACACCATGTCGCCACGGGATGCCGCGGCACGGCGCCACGGCCCCGGTGAGAGCATCGACGCCGATCTGCAAGGAGGCAGAGCATGTCCGAACTCGAGCACCACGCGACCACTTCGTCCGATGGCACTCCCATCTCGTACTTCCGCCGCGGCCGGGGGCCCGCGCTCGTGGTGACGCACGGGAGCATCGCGACGAAGGAGCAGTGGATCCCCGTCAGCGAAGCGCTCGCCGAGCACGTCACGCTCTACGTGTACGACCGACGCGGCCGCGGCGGCACCGGGGATGCCGGTGACTACTCCCTCGCCCACGAGGTCGCCGACATCGCCGCGATGAGGGAGGTCGCCGGCCCCGGAGCACACCTCCTGGGCCACTCGTTCGGCGCCCTCGCCACCCTCGCCTACGCGCGCGAGCACGGCCTCGGCGGCGGCACTCTCCTCGCCTACGAGCCTCCGCTCGCCGTGCAGGGCCCCGTCGCGGGCGACCGACTCGCCGGTTACCGAGAACTCGTGGATGCCGGTGACCTCGACGCCGCCCTCGAGTACGCGCTCGTGAACTTCGTGCGCGTGCCCGCCGAGGCGATCCCGTTCGTCCGCGAGACACCGCTGTGGGGCGCCAGCGTGCCCCTGACCCCCACGTGGGTGCGCGAGCTCGCCGAGATCGACGCCCTCGGCAGCGACCTCGCGCCCTACGCCGAGATCGACGACCCGACCCACCTCATCGCGGGCACGGCGACCACGTCGTTCCTGTACCAGTCCGCTCACGATCTGGCGAACATCATCCCCGGCGCGGGCATCACCGACATCGAGGGCGCCGATCACTTCGCGCACCTCGCCGATCCGCGGGGCTTCACCCGCGTCGTGGTCGACGCGCTCGATACCGCCGCGGTCGTTCGGTAGCCCCCGCCCCCGGACCGGCCCCCGGCGCGCGCCCCGACCGCGCCGGGGGCCCCGCGAGTCGGGGCGGTTCCGCCGTCCATCGGACCGCTCGGACGCCCGGAGCCTGCGCGCGCGGCACGAGGGGCGGGCGGTGGGTACAGGCGGCGGGGTGCGCACCCCACCCCCGGGTTAGGCTCGAACGGTGACGATCCTGACTCTGGTGCGACATGGCGAGACCGCGTGGAACTACGAGGGGCGGATCCAGGGCTCCACCGACATCCCCCTGAACGACACCGGTCGTGTGCAGGCGCGCGGTATCGCCGAGACCCTCGCGGCTGAGTACGCGGGGCGCGACGTCATCGTCGTGTCGAGCGATCTCGGTCGCGCTGCCGAGACCGCCGACATCATCGCGGCGGCCCTCGGCACCACCGTGTCGCGCCGCTTGCCCGGATTGCAGGAGCGCTCGTACGGCGACGCCGAGGGGATGGACGCGCCGACCTTCTACGAGACCTACGGCCCGTGGCACGCGGCCGACGTCCCCGGCGCGGAGACCTGGCCGGTGGTGCGCGAGCGCGCTCTCGCCGCGATCGCCGAGGCCGTGGCATCCGCTCCCGTGGGCGTCGACGTGATCGCCGTCGCCCACGGCGCACTCATCCGCGAGGTCATCATGTTCGCCACCGACGGGGAGTTCCCGCGCGAGGGCGAGCGCCTGCCGAACTGCTCGGCGACGACGTTCCGCCTCGAAGGCGACCGCTGGGAGATGCTGGCCTACGCCGGCGTCGCGAGCTGAGATCCCCGTCTCCGCACACACCGGGCGTCGCGCGAGAACCTGAGGGGTCTCCTCACGACGTCGCGCGTGCCACCACCGACCGTGCGTGCCGCAGGATCGGCTCGTCGATCATGCGTCCCTCGTAACGGAACACGCCCCGCTCCCCCTCCGCCGCGTCGAGCACTCCCCGCGCCCAGGCGACGAGGTGCGCGCTCGGGGCGTACGCCTCGCGGATCGTCGCGACCTGCCCCGGGTGGATGCACGCCGTGGCGGCGAAACCGGATGCCGCGGCATCCCGAGCCTCCGCGGAGAGCCCCTCCAGGTCGGCGATGTCGACGTGCACGGCGTCGATGGCCCGCTTGCCGAAAGCCCCCGCCGCCAGCAGCACGCGCGCCCGCGCCAGGCGCGCGACGTCGCGGTAGCCCCCGTCGTCGCGGCGGCTCGAGGTGCCGCCCAGGCTTGCGACCAGATCCTCCGCGCCCCACATGAGAGCCACGACCTGCGGGAGCGCCGCGAGCTGCTCGGCGTGGACGATCCCCCGTGCCGTCTCGCACAGGGCGATCACCTCGAACCGCTCGAGCAGACCGAGGGATGCCGGGTCCTCGGCCTTGGCGACCATCACGCGTCGCACCCGGGTGTGCGCGAGGGCGGCCAGGTCGTGCGCGAAGTCCGGCGTCCGCGGCCCGTTCACCCGCACGATCACGCGCTCGGGGTCGGGGTCGGCGGCGATCATCGCGTCGCGGGCCGAGGACTTGGCGTCCGCGGACACGGCGTCTTCGAGGTCGAGGATCGCGGCATCCGCCCGCTCGAGGGCTTTCGACAGCCGTTCGGGCCGGTCGGCGGGGACGAACAACAACGCGGGGCCGAGGGTGAACGCGCGGGTCACCTCGCTCACGCCCGCCCCTCCAGCGCCCACACCAGCACCGTCCGCGTGGCGGTCGCCACGACCTCGCCGTTCTGCGAGCACCCGGTATGAGCCATGACCACGACGCCTTGACCCGGACGGGATGCCGAAGAACGCACCGACACGATCTCGGTCTCGGCGGTGAGGGTGTCACCGACGAACAGCGGCGCGGGGAAGCTCACGTCGGTGAGCCCCAGTTGCGCGACGAGCGTGCCCTGCGTCAGCTGCGCGACGGAGAGGCCGACGAGGGTCGACAGCGTCCACATCGAGTTGACGAGGGGCCGACCGAAGGGCTGGGTCGCGGCGTACGCGGCATCCAGGTGCAGTGCCTGTGCGTTCATCGTGAGGGTCGTGAACACGACGTTGTCGGCATCCGTCACGGTGCGGCCGGGGCGATGCGCGTACCTCTCACCGACGACGAACTCCTCCAGGTACAGGCCGCGCTGCTCGATCATGCGGCAACGGTACCCGTGAGCCCCAGCGCGCGCGAGATCACCATGAGCTGCACCTCGGTGGTGCCCTCGCCGATCTCGAGGATCTTCGAGTCGCGGTAGTGACGGGCCACGGGGTACTCGTTGATGAAGCCGTTGCCGCCGAACACCTGTGTCGCGTCGCGCGCGTTGGCCATGGCGGCATCGCTCGCCGTCATCTTGGCGACGGCGGCGTCGACCGTGAAGGGCTTGCCGGCGTCGCACAGGCGCGCGGCGTGCACCCACGCCAGGCGGGCGGTGTGCACGCGGGCGTGCATGCGGGCGAGCAGGAACTGCATGTTCTGCCGGGTGGACAGGCGTTCCCCGAACACCGTGCGACTGCGGGCGTAGTCGACGGCCGCTTCGAGGCATCCCTCTGCGGCTCCCGTGGCGAGGGCGGCGATCGCGACGCGGCCCTCGTCGAGCGTGCGGAGGAAGTTCTTGAACCCGTGCCCGCGCTGACCGAGCAGGTTCGCCTCGGGCACCCGCACGCCGTCGAACGTGAGGGGGTGCGTGTCGGAGGCGTTCCAGCCGACCTTGTCGTAGGCGGGGCCGACGGTGAAGCCGGGTGTGCCGTTGGGCACGATGATCGTCGAGATCTCGGGGCGCTCGTTCGTGCGGCCGGTCACGGCGGTGACGGTGACGAACCGGGTGATGTCGGTGCCGGAGTTGGTGATGAACTGCTTCGACCCGTCGATCACCCACTCGCCCCCCTCGAGTCGCGCGGTGGTGCGGGTGGCGCCCGCATCGCTGCCCGCCTCGGCCTCGGTGAGTCCGAATCCGGCGAGAGCGCGACCCGCCACGAGGTCGGGCAGGTACTCGGCCTTCTGCGCATCGGTGCCGTAGCGGTAGATGGGCATGGCGCCCAGGCCCACCCCCGCCTCGAGGGTGATCGCCATCGACTGGTCGACGCGCGCGACGCCCTCGATCGCGACGCACAGACTCGCGTAATCGCCGCCCTGCCCGCCGACCTCCTCGGGGAACGGCAGGCCGAAGAGCCCGAGCTCCCCCATCTGCTCGACGAGATCGAGGGGCAGCTCGTGCGCGCGGTCGGCTTCGTACGAGCGCGGCGCGATGACCTCGTCGGCGAACTCGCGCACCATCGCGCTCAGTTCGCGTTCGTCGTCGGTGAAGGCCTGCTGACTGTCGATGCTCACGGGAGGGTCTCCTTGTGGGAAGGGATGGGGTCGGATGCCGGGATCCCGGCGAGATCGTGCGGCTCGGAGGGCGCGGGGGTCACCGAGGCGACCACCGCATCGCGGGCGACCTGCGCTCCCGCCGCGGTGCGGAGTCGAACGACGCCGGCGTGGGGCGCGGTGACGGTGTGCTCCATCTTCATCGCCTCGATCGTGACGAGCCGGGCCCCCGTCTCGACCGTGTCTCCGTCCGCGACGTGCACCGCCACGACCGTGCCCGGCAGCGGAGCGACCAGATCGGGATCGAGGGTTCCCGGCGCGCGGCCGACCGCGGCCCGGCGACGCTCGGCGGCCGCTCGACGCGAGACCGGACGCAGGCGATGCGCTCCGCCGTCGGCATGCACCCAGAACTCCCCCGGGCCACCGGTCACGAGGGCCTCGACCTCGGCCGGCCCGACCGCGCGCACGACTCCGGCGTCGTCTTCGAGGAACACGCTCCGACCGGGCGCCGCTGCCCCGGCACGCCACGCGCCGACGCGGCCCCAGACGGAGCCGTCGGCCGGGGAGCCGGCATCCACGACTCTCTTCGCCACGGCAGCGAGCGCATCCGGCGTCGGCTTGACGGCGTGGGGCGTGCCCCTGCGGTCCAGCAACCCCGTATCCAGATCCCCCGCGCGCACGGCCGGGTCGGCCAGCAACGCCCGGAGGTCGGCGATGTTCGTGTCGACGCCGAGCACGACGGTCTCGGCGAGAGCGGAGTCGAGGCGGGCGATCGCCGTCTCGCGGTCGGGGCCGTGCGCGATCACCTTGGCGATCATCGGGTCGTACAGAGAGCCGATGACGCTGCCGGTCTCGACGGCACTGTCGACGCGGGCGGATCCCGGATGCCAGAGGCTCACGGTCCCCGTCGCGGGGAGGTAGCCGCGCGAGGGCGTCTCGGCGTACACGCGCGCTTCGATCGCGTGCCCGTCGAGACGAACCTCGGGCAGGTCGAGCGCGAAGCCCGCGGCCACCCGCAGCTGCTGCTCGACGAGGTCGATACCGGTGACCATCTCGGTCACGGGATGCTCGACCTGCAGGCGCGTGTTCATCTCGATGAAGAAGGGTTCGTCGAGGCGGTCGCCCGCGACGAGGAATTCGACGGTGCCCGCGCCGAGGTATCCGACGCTGCGGGCGGCGGCGACGGCGGCCTCCCCCAGCCGTCGGCGGGTCTTTGCGTCGACGACGGGCGAGGGGGCCTCCTCGATCACTTTCTGGTGCCGTCGCTGCAGCGTGCATTCGCGCTCGCCGAGCGAGAGCGTCGTGCCGTGCGCGTCGGCGAGCACCTGCACCTCGATATGCCGCGGGCGTTCCAGCAGACGCTCGAGCAACAGGGTGTCGTCGCCGAAGGCCGCGGCGGCCACGCGGCGGGCGGTGGCGAGCGCGTCGGCGAGATCGTCGGGGCCGGTGGCCACGGTCATGCCCTTGCCGCCTCCGCCCGCGGAGGGCTTCACCAGCAGCGGGTATCCCGCGCGATCCGCCTCGACGGCGATCTGGTCGTCGCTCAACCCCTCGGCGGAGAACCCCGGGACCGTCGGCACCCCGTGGGCGGCGACGTGCTCCTTCGCGCGGATCTTGTCGCCCATCACCTCGAGCGCCTCGACCCCGGGGCCGACGAAGACGATCCCGGCCGCGGCGCACGCGCGGGCGAAGCCGGCGTTCTCGCTGAGGAAGCCGTACCCCGGGTGCACGGCATGCGCCCCCGACGACACCGCGGCGGCGACCACCGCGTCGACGTCGAGATACGACGGCACGCGCAGGGCGTGGTCGGCTTCACGGGCGTGGGGCGCATCGGCATCCGCGTCGGTATGGACGGCGATCGAACGGACGCCGAGACGGCGGAGCGTGCGGAACACCCGGCGCGCGATCTCACCGCGATTGGCGACGAGGACGGACGAGAACATGCGGGGCGGATCGACGCGCGGCGCGACGATGTCGCGGACGGGGCGGTCAGGCATCGCCGTCATCCCCGATCACATCCGGAAGAGGCCGAAGCCCCGGTCGGCGAGCGGCACGCGGCTGACGACGTCGAGCGCGAGCCCGAGCATCGTGCGGGTGTCGACGGGGTCGATCACGCCGTCGTCCCAGAGTCGAGCGGTGGCGTAGTACGGACTGCCCTGCTCCTCGTAGCGTTCGCGGATGGGTTTCTGGAACGCCTCGTCGTCGGCATCCGTCCACTCCTCTCCGCGCGCGGCGCGCTGCTCGCGGGTGACGGTGGAGAGGACGGATGCGGCCTGCGCCCCGCCCATGACCGAGATACGGCTCGAGGGCCAGGTCCACAGGAACCGCGGGTCGTAGGCGCGCCCGCACATGGCGTAGTTGCCGGCGCCGTACGAGCCGCCGACGAGCACGGTGAGCTTGGGGACGCGGGTGGTGGCGACGGCGGTGACCATCTTGGCGCCGTCTTTCGCGATGCCGCCGGCCTCGGCATCCCTCCCCACCATGAACCCGGTGATGTTCTGCAGGAAGAGCAGGGGGATGCCGCGCTGGTCGGCGAGCTCGATGAAGTGCGCGGCCTTGAGGGCGGATTCGCTGAAGAGCACGCCGTCGTTCGCGATGATGGCGAGGGGGTGTCCGTGCAGGCGCGCGAAGGTGGTGATGACGCTCTCGCCGTAGAGCGCTTTGAACTCGTGCAGGGAGTCCGCGTCGACGAGGGTATCGATGATCGCGCGCATGTCGACCGGCTGCGAGATGTCGGCGGGGACGATGTCGTACAGGTCCTCGGGGTCGCGTGCGGGGTCTTTCACGGTCTCGACCGACCAGACCGGCGCCGCGGTTGGCGGCAGGGTTCGCACGATGTCGCGCACGATCTCGAGAGCGTGCTCGTCGTCGTCCGCGAGGTGGTCGACCACCCCCGAGCGACGGGCGTGCAGATCGCCGCCGCCGAGCTGTTCGGCGGTGACGTCCTCGCCGATCGCGGCCTTGACCAGGGGTGGTCCGCCGAGGAAGACCGTGCCCTGATTCCGCACGATCACGCTCTCGTCGCTCATTGCCGGGACGTAGGCGCCACCGGCGGTGCACGAGCCCATGACGGCGGCGATCTGCGGGATGCCGAGTGCCGACAGCTGCGCCTGGTTGCGGAAGATGCGGCCGAAATGGTCGCGGTCGGGGAACACCTCGTCCTGCAGGGGAAGGAAGGCGCCGCCCGAGTCGACGAGGTAGACGCAGGGCAGGCGGTTCTCGCGCGCGATGTCCTGCGCGCGCAGGTGCTTCTTGACCGTGAGGGGGAAGTAGGCGCCGCCCTTCACGGTCGCGTCGTTGGCGAGCACCATCACATGACGCCCGTGGACGAGACCGATCCCCGCGACGACGCCGGCGCCGGGCGCTCCACCGTCGTAGAGCCCGTGGGCGGCGAGCGGGGCGATCTCGAGAAAGGGACTCCCCTCGTCGAGGAGCCGGTCGATCCGGTCTCGTGCGAGAAGCTTGCCGCGGCCCGTGTGGCGATCGCGGGCGGCGTCCGACCCGCCGCGCGCGGCGCGGGCCAGAGTGGCGCGGAGCTCGCTGACGAGGTCGCGCTGGGTCGGCGCGGCGGCGGGGGTTTCCGTCGCGCGTCCGACCGCTCCTGTCTCGGAGGCCGCGGGCTTCTGCGCGACAGGCGGTGCCGCGTCGGACGCTGTCGCGGTGACCGGTGCTGTGCTCATGGCGGCTCCGTCTCGGCGCCGCATCGTCGACGGCACCGTCGTTCCCGTCGGGGTCGTTCCCGCGGGATGGGGTTTCAGTTAATGTTGACTAACTGAAATGCCAGGCTAGCCCGAGCGGATGCCGATGACAAGAGCGAACGAGAAGCCCACGGCCGTCGCGGGCGAGGCACGGACTCACGGGGCGGCTGTGCGTGTCCCCGTCGGCACCGCGCGCGACCGCGCCAAGGCCGATCGCCGCGCGGCCCTGCTCGCCGCCGCGGCGCGCCTGTTCGCCGAGCGCGGCTTCGACGGCGTGACCCTCGGCGACATCGGCGAAGCGGCGGGGGTGAGCGGCCCCGCCGTGTACCGGCACGTCTCGAGCAAGCAGGCGCTGCTCGGCGCGATCCTCGTCGACGTCAGCGCGCGGTTGCTGCAGGGCGGTCGCGCGGTCGGGGGCGGTCCCGCGGTCGGGGGCGCTCCCGCGCTCGGGGACGCTCCCGCGCTCGGGGACGCTCCCGCGGTCGGGGACGCTCCCGCGCTCGGGGACGCTCCCGCGGCGCCGGGCGACGGTCCCGCGCGGCGCCGTGCCGACGCCCCGTCCGCGGCGGGCGAGATCCCCCGCACCGACACGGACGTCCACACCACGGACGATCCGGACACCGTCCTGCGCGCGCTCGTCGACTTCCACGTCGCGTTCGCGCTCGCCGAGGCCGACGTGATCCGCGTGCAGGACCGCGACCTCGACCGCCTCTCCCCCGACGACCGCCGCGCGGTACGCGACCTGCAGAACGCCTACGTGTCGGTGTGGACGGCGGCTCTCGCCGCGAGAGACGGGGATGCCGAATCTCCGGCCGAGCGCCGCGTGCGCGCCCTCGCGTGCTTCGGCCTGATCAACTCGACGCCGCACAGCGTGCGGGGCGTGCCCGCGCCCCGTGTCCGCCTCACCCTCATCCGCATGGCCCTGGCAGCGCTGACGGCCTGAGCCACGGCATCCGCTCTGCCTCCGGACGCCGACCTCCACCGAGCTCGAGTGTCCACGAAACCCGGACACCCTCGGCACCCCGCCCGGGTGTTGTGGACACTCAACCAACAAGCACCCGCCCACACCCCACGCGAGCGTGCACGACACGCCGGACGCAGCGCGGGGCTCACGGCGTGCCTTGGACACACGACACGCCCGTTCCCGCCGGGGCATCTCACCCCGCCTGCCGAGCTCGAGTGTCCACAAAACCCGGACGCCCCCGGCACCCTGCCCGGGTGTTGTGGACACTCAACGCACCCGCCCCACTCTCGGCACCCCACCCCGCGCGCCAGCTCGAGCGTCCACGAAACCCGGACACCCCCGGCACCCCGCCCGGGTGTCCTGGACACTCAACGAAGACACGTGCAACCCGCGCACGCGGGAGGTGCCGAGGGCGACCACTCCCCCGGCACCCGGTCCGCGGGTCCGGGCCGAAGCCCGCACCGACGACTCAGCGCAGCAGCATCGCGCGCCCGGGCTCGCGCAGCACTCCGGCGACGTCGGTGAGGAAGCGCGCCGCCTCGGCCCCGTCGACCAGTCGGTGGTCGAACGAGAGGCTGAGCGTGAGCACGTCGCGTAGCGCGATCTCGCCGTGATGCTCCCACGGTGTGCGCCGCAGGGCTCCGACGGCGAGGATCCCGGCCTCTCCCGGATTGAGGATGGGGGTGCCGGCATCCACTCCGAACACGCCCACGTTGGTGATCGAGAACGTGCCACCGGTCATCGCGGCGGGGGCGGTGCGCCCGGCGCGAGCGGTGGCGGCGAGGTCGGCGATCGCGTCGGCGAGGTCGACGAGGTCGAGGGCGTCGGCGTCGGCGATGACGGGAACCACGAGACCTCGATCGGTGGCGGCGGCGATCCCGAGGTTCACGTAGTGGTGCTCGACGATCTCGCCGGCCGCCTCGTCCCACTTCGCGTTGAGCGCGGGAGTGCGCCCGAGGGCGAGGCACACGGCCTTCGCGACGATCGCCAGCAGCCCGATCCTGTGTCCGTCGAGGGCGCGGTCGATCTTGAGGGATGCCAGCAGCTCGGTCGTCGCGGTCACGTCCAGCGTGAGGAAGGTCGTCGCGTGCGGAGCGGTGAACGCGCTCTGCACCATCGCCGCCGCCGTGTGCTTGCGCACCCCGCGGATCGGGGTGCGCGTGATGCGGTCGCCGGTCGGCGGGGCGGGGACGCTCGCGGGCGCGGCCGAGGGGGCCGGGTGTGCAGCCGTGACACGGGCGATGTACTCCTCGACGTGCGCGCGCGTGATCGTCTCGCCGGGATGGGCTGCCGCGACCAGGACGAGGTCGATGCCGTGATCTTTCGCGAGTTTGCGCACCGGCGGCGTGGACCGCGGACGCTCGACCGGAAGGTCGATGGGGCCCGTGCGCACGATGTCGTGCGGGGCTGCCTCGCGCACGGCGTGGTCGGTGTCGAGCGTGACGGGTGCGGCCCCGCGCGCACGGCGACGCGGGCGACTGCCCGAGGTCGGCGCGGCGCCGTAGCCGACGAGGTTCGGCGTCGCGCGCCCGGACGCCCCCGCCTCCGGTGCCGTCGTGCGGAGATCGTCCGCGACACGCCGTTCTGCGAGGTGCGGCGGCGGCACGTCGGCTCTCGACTGCGCGGGACGGTCGGCCGCGCCGATCGCCGTTTCCGCGGACTCGGCCGCCCGACTCTCGGCCGGCGCGTGTCCCGCGGGCGCAGCGGTGCCGGCATCCGCCCCCTCCACCGCGAACGACACGAGGGGCGAGCCGACCTCGACGACGTCTCCGGCCGCCGCGTGCAGCCCCTGCACGGTGCCCGCGTAGGGCGAGGGGATCTCGACGATCGCCTTGGCCGTCTCGACCTCGGCGATCGTCTGGTTGAGGGTGACGGTGTCGCCCTCCGACACGTGCCACTGCACGATCTCGGCCTCGGGGAGCCCCTCACCCAGGTCGGGAAGCCGGAATTCGGTGATCATCGCACGACCTCCGATCCGGTGTTCCGCTCGAGCACGCGATCCACCGCGTGCAGGATCCGATCCAGATCCGGCACGTGGTGCTTCTCGAGCTTCGCGGGCGGATACGGGATGTCGTGCCCGGTCACGCGCTGCGGCGGTGTCTCGAGGTAGGGGAAGCACTGCTCGGTGATGCTCGCAACGAGTTCCGCCCCGACCCCCGCCTCGCGTGCGGCCTCGTGCGTGACCACGACACGCCCGGTCTTGCGGACGGATGCCGCAACCGTGTTCATGTCGATCGGCGAGAGCGAACGCAGGTCGATGACCTCGAGCGAGACGCCCTCGTCCTCCGCGGCGAGCGCGGCGTCGAGAGCCGTACGCACCTGAGCGCCATAGGTGACGATCGTCGCGTCGGTACCCTCTCGGGCGACGCGGGCGAGGTGCATCGGCGGGGCGTCGGCCAGGTCGGCATCCAGATCGACCTCGCCCTTGGAGTGGTACAGGCGCTTCGGCTCGAAGAAGACGACCGGGTCGTCGGAGGCGATCGCCTGCTGCAGCATGACGTACGCGTCCTGCGGGTTCGACGCCGCGACCACGCGCAGCCCCGCGGTGTGCACGAAGTACGCCTCGGGCGACTCGGAGTGGTGCTCGGCCGCGCCCACGCCCCCGGCCCACGGGATGCGGATGACGAGCGGCATCCGGATCCGCCCGTTGCTGCGGTAGTGCAGTTTCGCGACCTGGCAGACGATCTGGTCGAAGGCCGGGTAGACGAACCCGTCGAACTGGATCTCGACGACGGGCCGGTAGCCGCGCAGGGCGAGGCCGACCGCGGTGCCGACGATGCCGGCCTCGGCGAGCGGGGTGTCGACGACGCGCTGGGCTCCGAACCGCTGCTGCAGACCGTCGGTCACGCGGAAGACACCGCCGAGCTTGCCGATGTCCTCGCCCATGAGGAGGACTCTGTCGTCTCCTTCGAGGGCGCGGGAGAGGCCCGCGTTGATCGCGGAGCCGAGGGTGAGAGTGCTCATCGCGAGACCTCCTTCTCGTCGTTCTCGTGCGCCCGGGTGAGGCCCGCGTCGATCCCGGAACCACGCGTGACGGCGCTCATTTCTCGAACCCCGCGAGGTACTCGACGTACTCCGCTTTCTGTTGCGCGAGCCCACTGTGCGGTTCCGCGTATACGTGGTCGAACATCGTCTCGGGTGCGCGGGTCGTCGCTCCGATGCACGCCGCGCGCACTTCGGCGGCGAGCGCGTCGGCGGCTCGATCGACCTCGGCCATCCCGGAATCGTCGAGCATCCCTTCGGCGCGCAGATACGCCTCCAGGCGCGCGATGGGGTCGCGCTGCGCCCATTCCTCGACCTCGGCGGCGTCCCGGTACCGGGTGGGGTCGTCGCTGGTGGTGTGCGGGCCCATGCGGTAGGTCACGGCCTCGAGGAACGAGGGCCCCTCACCGCGGCGAGCGCGATCCAGCGCCCACCGCATCGCGGCGACGCAGGCGAGGGCGTCGTTGCCGTCGATCCGCAGGCTCGGGATGCCGAACCCCGGCGCCCGGCCCGCGATCGGGTACTTCGCCTGGACGGTGACGGGTTCGCTGATCGCCCACTGGTTGTTCGAGCAGACGAACACCACGGGCGCGCGGAACGACGAGGCGAAGACCATCGCCTCGTTCACGTCTCCCTGGCTGGTGGCCCCGTCTCCGTAGTAGGCGACGGCGACGTCGGTGGAGCCGTCGCGCTGAGCACCCATCGCCCACCCGGTGGCGTGCAGGGACTGCGCTCCGATGATGATCTGGGGCGGAGCGGCATTGATGGTCGTGTGGTCGTAGGCCGAGTGCTCCTCACCGCGCCACGCGAGCACGTAGTCGGCGGGCTGCGCCCCTCGGCCCAGCAGGACGCCGTGCTCGCGGTAGCTGGGAAAGACGAAGTCGCCGGGGGCGAGGGCGTGCGCCGTACCCACCTGGGTAGCCTCCTGGCCGCGGCACGGAGCCCACAGCGCGAGCTGGCCCTGGCGCTGCAGGGCGACACCCTCGGCGTCGAGACGACGGGTCAGGACCATGTCGCGGTGCAGGGCTCGCAGCTCGTGCGGCGACACGTCGGCGACCCACGGGTCGAGGGTGTCATCGGCGATCCGCGAGCCGTCGGGCTCGAGAAGGCGGAGCACGTCGTCGACGCCGTCGTGCTCGTCGGCGCTCCCCGGGGAAGTGCCTCGCGTCTGGGTGTACGTCATCGTCATCCCTCCAGTGCGGCCGGGGCTCCTCGTGAGAGCCGGGGCGTACGGGTGCCGGCAGCACCGCCGACGGGGCCGACCGTACGCGCGGAATGCACCCCGCTCAAGACCTCGTCGTCATATTGAGCATCGTGCCCACCGCGACCGACCTTCGCGCTGCTAATGTTTCGCACCATGAGCAAGCTCGACGCGGTCGACCTCGACCTGCTCCGCGCCCTGTCCGCCGACCCGCGCGCCACCGTCGTCGCGCTCGCCGAGAAACTCGGACTCTCCCGCAACACCGTCCAGGCGCGCATGAGCCGCCTGGAACGCGGGGGCGTCTTCCTCTCGTACGAACGCACCCTGTCGGCGGAGGCCCTCGGCTTCCCGATCGAGGCGTTCCTTCAGGTGACGGTGCGCCAGACCGAGCTGCCGGCCATCCGTGCCGAGCTCGCCAAGGTGCCCGAGGTGCTGCAGGCGCACGGCCTCAGCGGACAGGTCGACCTGCTCGTGCGGGTCGCGTGCCGCGACACCCAACACCTGTTCGACACCGACGCCCGCATCCTCGCGATCGAGGGTGTCGAACGCACCGAGACCTCGCTCGTCATGGGCGAGGTCATCGGCTATCGCGTCGGCCCGCTGATGCAGCTGGCGCGCGAGGAGATCTAGCACCCTCCCGCGGGGCCCCGACCTACGGCGCCGGCACCACCGGGATACTCGCCGTCTCCGCCTTCTGCTCGGTCGGGCTGCCGGCATCCATCCGCACCAGAACCACACCCACGAGGATCAGCGCGCCCCCGACGAACTGGATCGGCGCGGGCGTCTCGCCCAGCAGCAGCCACGCGAACCCGAGCGCGAACAGCACCTCGCTGAGGCCCACGAACGACGCGAGCCGCGAACCGATCAGCGGTACGGCGATGACTCCGAGCGCGTAGCCGACGGTGGTCGCCACGGCTCCCACCCAGAGCAGGGGCAGGATGCCGGGGAGCTCGAGCCCCGCGAGCGACACGGTGATCGAGGGGGCGGCGAAAGGCAGCGCGCCGGTGAGCACCAGCACCCCCATGAGCAGCGTTCCGGTGAGCAGGCCGCCGGCGGCCAGGGCGAGGGGTGGGAGGTCGTCGCCCGCGCGCCCGGCGATGACGAAGTACGCCGCGGCGCACACCGCGGCGCAGAGCGCGAAGATCGTGCCGAGCAGGTCGAAGCGCGCTCCGCTGATGTCGACGACGAGCACCAGACCCGCCATGGCGACGACGGAGCCGATCAGCACGGCCTTCGACGGCGAGCGGCGGGTGCGCACCCACACGGCGATGACGATGAGCACCGGCGCGATGTACTGGATGAGCAGGGCGACGGCCACGGGCATCCGCTGCATCGCCGCGAAGTAGAAGAGCTGGCAGCCGGCGACGGCGGTGAGTCCGAACGACACGATCAGCAAGCCGTGCCGGCGCACGAACCCGCGCTGGCGGCGAATCGCGCGCACGAGCGCGGGTGAGAGCAGGAGCGCCGCGAGGCCCATCCGCACGAGCAGCACCGCGCCGAGCGACCAGCCGCCGTCGAGCAGGGGTTTGACGAAGGGACCGCTCGACGAGAACGCCAGGGCCGAGGCGACGGCGATCGCGAGCCCGGTGACGGCGGTGGAACCGCGGTGGGTGGGAGGCGGGAGGGTCACGGAAGACGTGGTCATGCGGGCCTGCTGTCACGAGTGAAGGGGGTTTACACTCGTGACAGTACGGCCTCGACCTGTCAGGAGTCAACGTGGTCTTCATTCGTGACACAGAACTCGTGCTGCGCGCCGCCGTCGAGCTCGTCAACACCCTGCCCCACACGGAGGTCAGCGGGGTCGACACCCTCGTCGACGCTTCCACTCTCGAGGCCTTCACCGAGACCCACGGCTACACCGGCTCGCGCACGCGCGACGCTCGCGAGCTGACCGCCGTGCGCGGCATCCGGCCCCGGCTGCTCGCGCTGTGGAGTGCGGATCGCGACGGGGCCGTCCCCCTGGTCAACGCGATGCTCGCCGACGGGCGGGCGCTCCCCCAGCTCGTGCGTCACGACGGCCTCGACTGGCACATCCACGCGAGCGACCCCGCGGATCCTCTCGCGACCCGCATCCTCGTCGAGACGGCCCTCGCGTTCGTCGACGTCATCCGCGCCGACGAGTACGACCGCGTGCGCGTGTGCGACGCCGACGATTGCAACGGCGTCTACGTCGACTTCTCGAAGAACGGTTCGAAGCGCTACTGCGACGCCGGCAACTGCGGCAACCGCATGAACGTCAACGCGTACCGCAAACGCAGGGCGGACGCTCCGGCATGAGGCCGTCCTGATCCTGATCGAGCAGGCCTACTGCACGAACTCCCGGATCGCGGATGCCGCGGCCTCCGGCGTCTCGTAGTGGATCAGGTGCCCGACCTCGGGGATCTCGACGAGCCGCGCGTCCGGGAACAGGGTCGCCAGGTGGCGCTCGGCCTCGATGGGCGTGATGTCGTCCTTCTCGGCCGCGATGAGCAGGGTGGGCTGCGCGATGCGCGGGGCGAACTCGCGCACGTCGTGCGAGACGCTCGTGACGAAGGCCTCGTGCAGCACGTCGCGGTCGGCGAAGCGTGAGAAGTACTCGTCGTGCTGCTCGTGCACGAAACGGCGCAGGTCGGGGTCGCGGGTCTTGGCCATGGCGTTGCTCATGACGCGCACGATGAGGCCGTTGCGCAGCAGTGCGTCGCCGAGGGCACGCGGCAGCTTGGCCCCCGCCAGGTAATAGAACACGGCGAGGCGGGTGAGGATCCCGCGCGGCCCCTCGAGCGCGGGCGCTCCGATCGGATTCACGAGGACGAGTTTCGGCGTCGACAGCCCGCCCGCCACCGCCGCGGACGACACGATCGAACCGAACGAGTGGCCGAGCACGATGGCATCCGGAGCGACCTCTTCGACGAACGCGCGCAGCCACGCGGCGTAGGTGTCGAGATCATGGGGGCGGCCGACCAACGGCGCGGTCTCGCCGAATCCCGGGAGGTCGGGAGAGATGACGCGGATGCCGGGAAGATGCGCGACCACCGGATCGAGCCCGTGGTGCTCACCGCGGAAGCCGTGCACCGCGACGATCGTCGTCTCGGCGTCGTCGTCGCCGTAGACCCAGTACGCCGTCGTCCCCCCGAGAACACCGGCCTCGCGCCGCACGACGGGGATCTGGGCGAGTCGTTCGGCGTAGGGGTTCGGCATGCGTCGAGTCTACGAGGGGGGTCGGACGCAGCACATGCCGCGTCCGAATGCTTGCGCAATTCCGAAGTCCATCGGTACAAGGTGCTCGCAAATCGCGGCGAGACTAGTACAGTCTGAGCCCATGCCCTTAAGCGACGATCTGCTCGACCGGCTCGACCTGCAATCCGCGGTGAATTTGGAACTTTCGATGTCGAATCGACTCATGCCAAGAAGGCCGGACCGCCTTGCTCTCGCAGCCAAGGCGGCTCAGGTGAAACACCTACTGCGAAATAAATTCCAGAAAGACGAGATCGGTTCTGCAGCAGATTTAATCTTCGTAGACAAGAACCGTCGGGGACGCCGACCCATTAGCGAGATGGGCCTGCCCGACAGGGTACTTTTCCGCGCACTAGTTTCACTCATAGCGACCGCTATGCCAAAGAACATCGTCAATCGGATGCCAAATGAAGACTTTCGCAAGTGGCCTCTATCTGTAGAGGGGGCCCGGTACGTAAGCAAGACCGATGTGACTTCATACTATGAATACGTCGACCATGGCCTGCTCGGAAGTGAACTCGAAGCGCAAACTGGGGAAGCGCCTGCCATCGATGCCCTCATGTCCCTTCTTGAGCGTGTGATGGGGCGCAAGATGGGTCTCCCGCAAGTGCACAAATCTAGCGATATTCTCGGCGACGTGTACATCGACGTTGTGCGAAGGAAGCTTTTACGGGCCGGTTTCGACGTCGTCACTTTCTCGGACGACTTTCGGATAGCTACACCATCCCTCTCGCAAGCAAGGAGAGCTTTGGAAAGCTGCGCACGTGAAGTACGATCGCTCGGGTTGACCCTGAACGAGAGCAAGACGTTTACGTATACGCGGGGCAATTACCAAGCGTCACTTGACGCGTTTACCATCGCTGAGGAGCGACTCTTCGATACAGATGGCGATGCCGACAATGTAGCTCGCCTGCTGTTCGCGGAGGGATACACCGACGAAACGACAGCGGACACGGAGACTGCCAGGACACTCTCCGCAGCCTCGCCCAGGGCGGTTGCAGAGGAAGACGTTCTCGAAACCACCGATGTCAGCAGCCCAGCCGATGTCGAGCCGCAGCAAGTAATAGCTGCTAAGCGCGCCTGGCAAGTGTGGGACGCGGAACGTCGCCTCGAGGAAACACAGCCGACGAGGGACGCAGCGATCACCGAGAGCTTGCTCGCCCGGGCATTGCCAATTCTTGGCCGCAGCGGTTTCCGTGAGCCGTTGCGCGAGCTCTCCCTGCTACTGAGGTCTGAGCCCGCGCTATCGCCGCAGATTTGCGAATACATCATAGAACTCGGAAACACCGGCCCGTCCGCGCGAACAGCAATCCGGCGAACCCTTGATGAATTGGTGGTGGAGCGAAGCTTCAGCACCTGGCAGAAGGTATGGATTGCTGAGGCAGCGGGCACCATTCGAGCGGCCAGGAACCACCATTCTCACTACGACTGGCTCGAGAAATGCGTCCGAGAGTCAGAGGCCTCACTCGCAGCGACTTCGGCTGCCGCCCTCGGTCGACTGGGGCGAATTTCCAGCGAAATAGTGACGCCGGCCTTGGACCGAGTCGGGCCAGAGTGGCGGTCGCTCGTCTTTTGGGCTATTGCCGTTGACGACGCCGATCTAGCACGAGAAGTGGCTGAGGACCGCTTGGAGCGGCTGATACTGCAGGCAGTCACTTCGTGAGCTCGTCAGTTTCGAGTGAACGGGCAGAGGCCGCAGTTGGACTTTTGAACCGCGCACTGGGCCATCACAGGTTATGGAATATGACAGCCCCCACTTTCCAGGCCTCCCGCCTGAGAAACACGAGCGGCGACGTCGAGCAGATACAGCGGCAGTCAACGCTCGTACGTTTCATATCTGTGACTGAGGCTTTCTGCGTGGATCGATTGCTCGATCTTGCGGAGGAGCACATGGACCCAGGCTCGAATCAGATCCGTGAGCTCGTTTGGGTTAAAGCCTCTACCAACGCTGTGAGCACGTGGAAGCTCATCCAAGAGACCTACAAGAACTGGTTTGACGTGAAGGGCATTTGGGCTGAGATTGACCGACTTCTGGAAGCTCGCAATGCCATTGCTCACGGTCTTGGTAGCCTGACCCGCACCCAACAGAAGAAGGGTGACTCCGCACGCGCTAAGATCACGGCGGCGGGCATCGCTATTGTTGGTACACAGATACAACTGACAGAGCAAGATCTCGAACGGGCACGGAATGTTTGTAGAAATCTGATCGAAGCGGTCGACAAAGGCGTGTCCAGTCATCCGCTCGCGGCGGTCGTTTGAGGACGGACCTGAATACCCGGAAACGGCTCTGCGGTGAGAGTGTTCTTGCCGTTAGCATCCCGGTTGTCATCTGCAACGCGCCGTTTAGCTTCTCGATTCTCAAGAAATAAAGCGATGCTTCACGGGATTACCCCGGTTGGCTCGCCCTCCTCTGTCATCGATCCGATCGTCATCGACAAGAAGCCGCGGCCGCCTTGATCGACCAAGTCCGGCCGATGTCCGCCGAAAACTCCGGCATCCCTCTTGCCGCGCGCCCCGTGCACCAGCACCCGCACCCACACCCGACCACCCGGTAAGCGTGGGTGCCCGGGCATCCCGGCGTCCCTCCCGCTATGCGTCCCCTGTGACGCGGGCTGCCTTCGATCGACACGCCGCCGAAATGTGCCGCCGATACGGTGGCGATGACCCCTCCGGCGGCGTTCTTACAAGCGACGCTGCTGCATCTTCTGAACGGACGACCGTCTCAATGCGCAAGAAATCATCCCCACCCGCGCACGCCCTCCGTCGCCCCCTCCTGGCCCTCGGCGCCGCGGCGCTCGTGGCCGGACTGATCTCGTCAGCCGTCGCACCGGCGGTCGCGGCCGACCCCGTCGACGGAGCACGCACCGCGGGAGACGCGATGTTCCCCAACGTCGGCAACGGCGGCTACGACGCCCTCGACTACGACATCGACCTCGCATGGACTCCCGACGCGGTACAGACCGGATCCGTCGTAGCGGGCTCCGTGGTCGCGACCTCGACCATGACCGCCCGTGCCGCCGAGCCACTGCGCAGCTTCTCGCTCGACTTCGAGGGACTCGTGGTCGACTCCGTCACCGTCGACGGCACCCCCGCCGCCTGGCAGCGCGACAGCGATGCCGGCGCGATCCGCCACAAGCTCATCGTCACCCCCGCCTCCCCGGTCAGCGGCGAGTTCCGCGTGACGGTCGCGTACCACGGGGTCCCGCAGGCCCACGTCGACGCCGACGGATCGTACGAGGGCTGGAACGCCACGACCGACGGGTCGACCATGCTCGGTCAACCGGTCGGCAACATGACCGGATTCCCGCACAACAACACCCCGGGCGACAACGCGACCTACTCGATCTCCCTCGATGTCCCCACGACCCTGAGCGACACGGCGGGTCAGGGGTCCGCTCCGGCCGCCGCGGTCAGCAACGGCGAGCTGCTCTCCACGACGCCGTCGGCCGACGCCACCCGCACGACGTGGGCGTGGCAGCAGACCGAGCAGATGGCATCCGAACTGCTCATCATCTCGATCGGCCGCTACGACGTCATCGAATCGACCGTGACGCTCAGCGACGGCAGCACGATCCCGGCGTGGTCGTTCGTCGATTCGACCTCCACGACCGCGAACAAGGCGACCGTGACCAGCGCCGTGGATCAACTCGGCCCGATCATCCGCAACCTCGAGTCGATCTACGGTCCGTACCCGGGGCGCAGCGCTGGCGTCGTCGTCGACCGCGTCCCGCGCGGGATCAACTACGCGCTCGAGACGCAGGACCGCTCGTTCTTCCCCACGCGGATCGGCTTCAGCACCCTCGTGCACGAACTCGCCCACCAGTGGTACGGGAACAACGTCTCCCCGACGACCTGGACCGACATCTGGGTCGCCGAGGGCATGGCCACCTGGTCCGAGAGCTTCTACGCCGGCAGCGACGGGTTCGGAGCAGGCACCCCCTCACGCGAGCAGCAGTTCGACGCGTGGAGCGGCACACCGGCCGGCGACGGCGCCTGGAGCATCGCCCCGGGCGCCCAGACCGACTCCGCCTCCCTGTACGGCTACCAGACCTATGACCGTTCGGCGCAGTTCTGGGCGGCTCTGCGCGTGGCGATCGGCGACGACGCGTTCTTCGACGTCGTGCGGCAGTGGCAGACACGCAACGCCGGAACGAGCAAGACGGGGGCCGACCTTCTCGCGCTCGCCGAAGAACTCTCCGGCCGCGACCTGCGAGCGTTCTATCAGGACTGGATCCTGGATGCCGACAAGCCCGCGTGGCCCGATCAGTTCACGCTCTCGCTGACGTCGTCCGCGACCGCACCGCTCGAGCGCGCCGCCACCGCGAGCTACACGCTCACGGCCGAGAACACCGGGCTGGTTCCCTTCGCCTCTGCGACCGCGACGCTCGATGTCGGCGGCATCCTGAATCGGGCCTCGATCGACTCGGCCACCCTGCCCGACGGTGTCGCCCTGACCGGCGACGACCTGGTCTGGACCATCCCCGCGACGGATCCCGGCCAGACCGCCGCGACGACGTTCGCGGCGACGGTCTTCGACGAGGCCTCGGGCGGCGCCCTGACCACCGAGGCCGCACCGAGCCTCGGCGGAACGTGCGCATCGTGCGCGAGCACTCTCGCGGTGCGGGAGTACCCGGTCGATGCGCAGGCACCGGTCATCACCGGCGACACCGCGGTGGGCTCGACGCTCACGGCCACCACCGCCGGTTGGACCGACGGCACCTCGTTCACGTACTCCTGGGCCGTCGACGGGATCTCGATCCCGGATGCCACGACCTCGACCTTCACGATCCCGCCCACCGCCGAGGGGCGTACGGTGACGGTCACCGTCACGGGCGGTCGCGCCGGCTACCTCGACCAGACGCGGACGAGCGCCCCCTTCGGACCGGTGGCCGCGGTGGCGGCTGCGTCACCCTCGGCTTCGCCGTCGGCATCGGCTCCGGCCGCGCCGCGCGCCCCCGGACAGCTCGGGGCGACCGGCTCGGAAGCGCCGATCACGGCGGCGGTGTGGGCCGCGGCCGCGCTGATCGGCGGCGCGGTGCTGTCGGTGGTCGCGGTGCGCCGTCGGCGAGTTGCGCGAGGTGAGGATTCGGTCTGACCGCTTCGGCGAGGACGCCCCTGCTCCCGGGTTGCCGGGGGTGGGGGCGTCTTCTCGGCTGGACAGCCCGCCGGATGGGCCGAGATGGGGGCGTCGTTCGGCCAGACCACCCGGAGCATCGCCGGGAGCGGAAGAGTTATCTAACCATCTCGCTCTGCGCGCCGCCGGGAGGAGCACACCTGACCACCCCGCCCTGCGCGCCGCCGGGAGGAGCACACCTGACCACCCCGCCCTGCGCGCCGCCGGGAGGGGCACATCTGATTAAACCGCCCTGCGCGCCGCCGGGAGCGGGGGACGTCGGGTGCCCGCATCACCCTGCGTGTTACCGGGTGCGGAGCGTCGTCTGCCCTAGCCACCTGCGCAGGGCGTCATCTCTCCGAGCGGCCGGCAGCTCGTCAACGTCCGTGTCAGCGGGCGCGGTGCCAGGTGGTGATTTGGAGCCGCCGCCACGCGACCTGCGAACGCGGCCACGATAAGAGTTTCCGCCCGAGAACCGAGGGCGATCACTTTTCGGCGCCAGGGCCCTGCGCACTCGCGTTGGGGTCCGCGGAGCCGGGTCGCGCGTCTGGACGCCGACCAATGCGGGACGCGCGTTCTGCGCGGGGCGCGCAGTATCGGGACCATCCCCTCACCTGACCCCTCCCGCAGGCTCCGGCATCCCCGCCAGCAAATTTCCATCGGCAGATCCCTCTCCTCCCTCGAAATGAGCTCGGGCCCTCGTTGCGCCATCGCACGGCGTCCGCCCTGGCACACCGGCATCCCAGGACATTTCCCCTGCCCACGAATCGCTCGTCGACGTCGCCGAACTCGCTCGCTCAACACGTGCAACAGGGCGATTCACCGTGCGCCTGCCCTGCGGGGGCCAATGTCGGAGGTCGGCGATAACGTTCTGCCATGACCCGCACCGCACACTCCGAAGACCGGTCGACGCCGGTGTTCCGGGAGTGCGACGGGGCGCCCTGGCCGAGCGACGACGAGCTCGAGCGCGAAGCCGAATGGGCGGCTTTTCGCGAGGGTGGCGATGTCGAATGGTGGACCGACGACGACCTCCCGTCCAAGGACTCCGCGCCTTCCGCTCCTCCGCGGGGCGTACCGCTGCACCTGCCCAACCGATCAGATGCCGTCGCTGGCGACGAAGCCTGGGAGTGGGACGACATCACCGACCTGCTCGGCGGCGAAGCTGCATCGGTCGCCGACCTCGACGCCCGCCTGGGACATCTCGAATGCGTCGTCACCGATCGGCAGCGGGCGACCGCCGACGAGTACCGCCTGATTCTGGCGATCCTCGACGACGCCGCCTTCGATCCGACGCCGTGGGTCGGGCCTGACCCCACTCTCGATCGCGCCTGGCACGACGCCCGAGGCCGCACGCCCGGCGCCGTCCGACGCGACCGCATCGATCTCGCCGAACGTGCCGCCGTCGCCGAGATCGCGGTGCGCCTGCACCTCTCCGAACAGACCGTGCGCACGAGGGCCGCCCACGCGCGGACGCTGTCCGACGGGTGCCCGCAGCTCTGGAAGGCCTTCGCCGAGGGACGCCTGTCCGAGAAGCACGCCGTCGACGCAGCCCGTCTGGCCTCGACTCTTCCCGCCGGCGATGCCGACGCCTTCCACCGCTTCGACGACGAAGCGTGCCCGCAGGCATTGGCTCTGCCCCCGGCGAAGTTCGCCGTCACCGCCCGCGCCATTCGCGAGCGTGTCCACGCCGAGTCGATCGAGGCGCGCCACCGCCGGGCCGCACACGACCGCGGCGTGTGGATGCGAGCCGAACTCGACGGCATGGCGTCGCTGCACGCCCTGCTGCCCGCCGACCGCGCCCGCGCCGTGATGTCGCGTCTCGATCAGGCAGCCCGGCATTTGCGCGCTGCGACCGACGAAGAGCGGACGCTCGCGCAGCTGCGTGCCGATGCCTTCGCCGACCTGGTGACGATGACCGAGGGCCCCGCCCAGACAGCAGCCGTTCCGTCGGGGTCCCAGGCAACCGTTCCCTCGCCCGGAGACGCGTCGAAAGCACCCGGCGATGGGCCCGGCGCGCCTCACGAGCCCGACTCCCCGCGCACGTTCCGCTCGACTCCCCCGGCAACCGTCGTCGTCACAATCCCCGCGCTGACGCTTCTCGGCCGCGACACCCAGCCAGCCACGCTCGAGGGGTACGGACCGATCGACCTCGACACGGCCCGGCGCCTGGCCGGGACCGCGACCTCGTGGATCCGGCTTCTCACCCACCCCGTCACCGGCACCCCGCTCATGCTCGACCGCAAGACGTACCGTGTACCCGTCGTCCTCCGGCGATGGCTCGGCGTCACCTCGCCCACCTGTGTCTTCCCCGGCTGCGGCCGCGCGGCGCGGGACTGCGACATCGACCACCTCATCGCGTGGGCCGACGGCGGTACGACGGACGACGACAACCTCGACCCGAAATGCCGACACCACCATCGCCTGCGTCATGAGAGCCGGTGGGACATCGATCGTGGAGCAGACGGTGGCACCGCCTGGATTTCACCCCTGGGTGGGAGGTACCGCACGGATCCGCCGCCGTTCTAGTGACCGAGCCGCAATGACGTTCGTGACGAAACGGGATGCCGCGCCGTCACGATGCGTGACACCCGTGACGCGCCCCGGGGCGTGTGCCGCGGCGCCGGGCCCGGCATCGGCCGCAGCGCCACCTTGCTGCCCCGACCATGACGCCCGTCGCGCAATGGTCCGGATATTGTTTCGCCTCCCGGCGCCCGGCACAGCCCCGTGAGCGGTTTCTCCCGGGCGCCCTCACACTCCCCTCGGCCCGCGCCACAGCGCAGCCCCGCCTTCAGCCCCAGCCCCAGCCCCCCAGCCCCCCCAGCCCTGTCGCAGCCCTGCCCCAGTTCCATCCCTGCCCGCCCCTTGCCCCTGCCCTGCCCCAGCCCCAGCCCCCCCAGCCCTGTCGCAGCCCAGCCTCAGCCCCAGCCCCCC
>NZ_BJML01000005.1 GCF_006539145.1 Microbacterium testaceum
CCGGCTTCGCCGGCCCGCTCCGAAGGTAGGTGAGAGACGACGAGACGGCACCCCCCGGGGGGTGCCGTCTCGCGGTGGGCGTTTTTTCTGTCGCCGACCCTCAGGCGCGGCGCTCGCGCACGCGGCCGAGGACGGAGAACGCGATGCCCAGGGCGACAAGGAACGCAGCGGCGGCAAGCGCGGGCTCCGGGTCATCCGTTCCCGTGGCCGCGAGGCGCCCCGCGGCACTCGCCGGGCTGACAGCGGAGGGTGGCGTACCCGGTGTTGCCGACGACGTGCCCTGGGACGGGTTCACCGTTTGCGAGGGAGTCTGGGTCGCGTTGATGACGGTGATGGGCTGTTCCACCGAGCGGGCGTCATCTCCCGCGGGCGCGACCGTCAGGATGAGAGTGTGTGCTCCCGCGACCGTGTCCGAGGGGACGGTGCCGGTGAGCGTGAACGTGCCGCCGCTGCCGACCACCCCGGTGGCGAGGGTGACCGGAGTGGAGTGCAGCACGAGACTCAGGGCTGCGCCGGGCGGCAGGGCGCTCCCGGTCGCGGTCACGGAGTACCCCGCTTCGACCGTGCCGTCCGATGCGAGGGTCGCCCCGCCGGTCGTGTAAACCACGTCCAGCGCGAACGGGGTTGCGGTGAGGCTGCGGGAGAAGTCGCTCTTACCGACTCTGTTCGAGGCTCTGACGACGAACTGGGTAGGGGTTCCGTTCTTGAGCCCCGTTACCCTCGCGGTGGTAGTCGTCGTCGACGCGACACGCTCGAATTCGTCATCGCTGCGGTTGTAAGCGAGGACCGTGTACTCGGTCACGTCCGCGCCGCCGTCGTTCTCGGGGGCCTTCCAGCGCAGCGTGACCTCGCCATCACCCGTCGTCGCCGTGAGTCTGGTCGGCGCATCGGGGACGTCGGCAGGGGCGCCCTGGAAGGTCCGTTTCGTGCCTGAGACGTCGTAGAACGTGTCGCCGTCGAAAGCGGCGAAGCCGTAGTCGCTCACACCCGTCGTGAGGATCTTGAGGGCGGAGGGCTCAACCGAGCCCGAGGCGAGTTGCGCCGCAGAGACCTCGTAGATGACTCCTTCTCGGTCCAGCGCGCCCAACCCGCCGTCGGAGAGCAGCGAGAAGCCGTTGAACGGCGAGCCTGCCGATGAGGTGAGCAAGGGCGTCGAAACGCCGTCGCGGAGGACGTTGATCTGGTTGTCCTGAGATGTCGAGTAATAGATCGTGCCGTCGGGCGCCGCCGCAAGCGAGTTGAGAGAGGAGCTGGAAGTGGAGGTATAGACGACGTCGGCCAGCAGCAATTTCCACATGGGGCCCTTGCCCGCCTCGGGATTTCGGTTTAGCTCCGTCATGTTGACGCGGTAAATGTTGGGGTCGCTGTCGAGGGTGAGGAGAAGGTCGCCATTCGCCTCGGTGGCGACGGCCATGAAGTCGTCCGACGATTTGATGATCTGGTAAACATCGCCCGACGACGACGCCGCGGCCACACCAACCTCGCGCTGCGCGACGTACAGCGTCGAACCGTCCTGACTGAATGCCATCCCGTAGGCGTCGGGGATCGAGATCTGGTCAGGCCAATGCGACGAGTTGGGGGCAGCCGATGCGGCAGCGGCGGGTCCGCCGATCACCAGCAGCACGGCTGCTACTGCGCCAAGGAGACGGGGCCGTGATGGGTTGTAACGCATGGGGCCTTTCTGGTTCGTGGGAATGGCGCTCGCGCGGAATCGCTGTCGGCCAGAGGGGCAAGACCTGCGCCTGGCTCCGCGCCTCGCGCGCTCACGGATGACTCTTCGAACTGTATGATATGGAGCGAAACGGGCCAAAACGGACTTACACGGACTTACACGGACTTACACGGGCTTTCGGGCACGCGGCTCGACGATTCGCTCGCTGGAAGTCCAGCCCCTCCAAGCACGCCGACCCCGCGCGTAGCCTGACGGCCGTGACGTTCAACGACAATGCCCGCGTGGGCGGCAACTCGGCCAAGCGCCGGGGCGGAACCGTGGCGGCCGTGGGCGGCGGGGCCGTGGGCCTCGGCGCGGTGGTCGTGCTGCTCATCTCGATGTTCACCGGCACCGACCTGACGGGCCTGCTCGGCTCGGGCGGGGGCGCTGCGGCCCCCGGCAGCGGCGGCGAGCGGATCGCGAGCTGCGAGACGGGTCAGGATGCAAACGAAAACGACTCCTGTCGTCTCGCTGCGGCCTCGCTCGACATCGACCAGTTCTGGGCCGAGCGCCTCGACGGGTACCGCAAACCGCAGTTGGTCATCGTCGACGGACAGACGGGGAGCTCGTGCGGTACCGCCTCGAACGCGACCGGTCCGTTCTACTGCCCGCCGGACGAGACGGTGTTCGTCGATCCGACCTTCTTCTCGATCCTGCGAGAGCAGTACGACACCACAGCGGGGCCCCTCGCTCAGCTCTACGTGCTCGCCCACGAGTACGGCCACCACGTGCAGAGCCTCACCGGCGTGATGCAGCAGCACCCGAACAACGGCACGGGCGCCGACAGCAACGGCGTGCGCACTGAGCTGCAGGCCGATTGCTACGCGGGCGCCTGGGTTGCCGCGGCGAGCGAGCAGGTGGACGAGAACGGCACCCCGTACCTGCAGCCGCCCACCGACCAGCAGATCCTCGACGCCCTGTCCGCCGCTTCGGCCGTCGGCGATGACCACATCCAGACCGAAGCGGGCCAGATCTCCAACCCCGACAGCTTCACGCACGGCTCGAGCGAGCAGCGCACGCGCTGGTTCGACGAAGGCCGCCAGGGCGGCGTCAACGCCTGCGACACGTTCTCGGTGCCCGGCGGGAGCCTGTAAGCCCGTCGCGCGGCGCGAGCAGCGGTCGTCCCGCGGACTCGGCGGTCCACACCCCGCCTCCGGATGCCGAAACCCGGCGCGCCCGGCCCGGACTCCGCGAAACGGAGGGTGGGGCGGAGGCGCCGGGTCGTGGCATCCGGAATCACTCCTTGTCGGACGGCTCCTGGTCCTCGCGCGGGCGACGGCTGAGGATCACGACGACGATCACACCGACCAGCACGATCGCTCCGCCTCCGATCAGCAGGCCCACCGTCAGGCCGGACACGCCGCCCGAGGTCGAGGGCGCTGCCACCGGGGTCTCGGCGGGAGCCGCGCCCTGGGCGCTCGCGCACGGCGAGGAATCCGCTCCGGCCGAGGTGTTCTCGCCGGTGTACGTGAACGGGATCTCGCCCGAGACGGGGTGTCCGTCGGACGAGACCGCGCGCCACTCCACCGTGTACGCGCCGGGTGCCCCCAGGGCGACCGGGAGGGTCAGGGTGGGGCCGGCGAGAGCCACGCACTCGCTCTCGTAGTGCTTGCCGTCGGGGCCGACCACGATGACGATGTTGCCGCCGTCGTAACCGAGCAGGTTGGCGCTGAAACCGAGTGTGACCTCCGACAGCGACGAGACGCTCTCGCCCTCCGCGGGCGTCGACGAGACGAGACTGTCGTGGGCCGAGGCAGCCGTCGCCCCGCCGAGGGCGGCGGTCATCGCCGCAGCGACGACCACCGCCCCGACCAGGGCCCGGCGCAGAGCGTTCCGGGTGACCATACTCAGCTGCGCTTCGGGCGACGCGACACCGCGAAGGCGCCGAGCAGGGCGCCGACGACCGCGATCACGAGAGCCGCGATGCTGAGGCCCAGCGACAGACCCGAGGAGTCGCCGGTCTGGGACGAGGCCTCCATCGAGTGGTCGTCCATCGTCGGCGCGGCCGAAGCGCTGCCGTGGCCGCTGTGTCCGCCGTGCCCGCTCGCGGGCGGGGTGTCGTTGATGTAGAGCACCGGGGCGGGCTCGAGCGTGTCGTCAGCCGCGACCTGCTCGGGGGTGTTCGTCCAGTCGACGACCGAGCCGTCGGAGTAGGTCTGCACGGCGGGGAGCACGAGATGCCCGGTGTCGGGGATGGGCCCGAGCACCGCCGAGAAGATCTGGAACTGGTCCTGTCCGATACCCACGCCGGGGTCGGCCTGCCAGACGATCTTGAGCGGGCCGTCCGAGACGGTGTTGCCGTCGACCTCGACGGGAGCGGGCAGCGCCCCCTTCTCGACGGTGGCGGTCCACCCCGGGACGGGCTCGACGAGCACCGAGGTCAGCGGGGTGTCGGTGGGCAGAGTGACCTCGAGCTTGACGGTGGAGGCCGTCTCGGACTCGGTGGGAACGCGGAAGTTGACCGTGGCGTAGCTGCCCGGGGTGGCCGTGTTGGGGTTCACGGTGACGTGGGCCGAAGCCGCGAGCGGAACGGCGATCGCCAGGGCCGCACCGGCGGCGAGGCCGGCGAGGGCACGGCGGAGAGTGGTCTTTCGAGACATGGTGCTGCTTTCTGAGAGGTGCGCACGCCGAATCGGCGTTTTTCACGCGCGAAGGATGAGGGGTGGGGATCAGGCCGCGAGCGGCGGACCCCGGTGCCTCATCGACGACAGCACCGTCATCGTCGTGGTCAGCAGCACCGGCGCGGGCGCCGAGACGACGGCATCCGGCCGCGGGGGAAGCCCCCGGAAGGGTCGTAGCGCCGACAGCACCGCGACGAAGAACCGCGCGATGACCTGTACCGCGCGCTCCCCCCGACCGAGGGCGACGACCGTCACGAGAGCGGCGACGGCGTGCGCAGCCCACATCCAGGGGGACTCCGAGGCGTGTGCCGACGCGCTGTGCGCTCCGGTGGCGCTGAGGACGGATGCCGCGGCGTGGTGACCGGCCGGGACGAATCCGCCCTGGAGGTCGAGCACGAGCAACGCGTGGAAAAGCGCTTGGCTCAGCACGACCGCGAGCGACAGGCGCACCCAGGACATCGCACGCCCCGCGAGCAGGACGCACACGGGAGCGGCCAGGCACAGGGCCAGCACGATGTTTCCGAGAGGCGGTCGCTCGGCCGATACGGCCGAGTGCGAGAGGGTCGCCACGAACGTCGCGACCGCGGCTGCGGCCATGCCGCGCCCCGTCCGCTGCGCGCGCCCTGCTCTCGACGACATCGAATCCTCCGGGTCCAGCCTAGGTGGCGGGCCCGCGGAGGGTGACGAGGAGTGTTCCGCCGTCGAGACACCCGCGGGACCGCGCATACGATCCCGGGGGGCGCGAGCACAACCGCGGGGCGTTCATTCGACGCGCCGGATATCGGTCGACGGCCCCGCCCGTGGGCACAAGGCCGAGGCCTGGTGGTCCCGTGTCGGACCCCTTCGGTAACGTCGGGCCATGGCCGATGACGCGATCCACGACACCGACTCCGCCCTGGCGTACGGCTCCGACATCCTGCGCGGCGAGCGCGTGCGGTTACGCGCGCTGACCGACGCCGACCTCGACCCGCTCGTCGACTGGTGGCAGCGCAGCGACAGCGCCGTGCTGCAACAGAACAGCGTGAGCCTGCGCCCCACGGCATCCGTCCGCGAGATGTTCCAGGCGTGGAGCCGCAACGACTCCCCGGGCGGCGCGGGCTTCAGCATCGATGACGAGACCGGTCGGCTCATCGGTCACGCGACGCTGTGGGGAGCCGCCCTGCCCGCGCGCATCGCGACGTTCGCGATCATCCTCGGCCCCGACGCGGTCGGACGCGGATACGGCCCGGATGCCACTCGCACCCTGCTGCGGTACGGGTTCGACGAGCTCGGGGTGCACAAGGTCGAGCTGCGCGTCTGGGCCTTCAACGACCGTGCCATCCGGGCTTACGAGAAGGCCGGATTCGTCCGTGAGGGCGTGCGGCGCGCGGTGGCGTTCCACGGCGGGCGTTTCCATGACGAGGTGCTGATGGGCGTGCTGGCCGAGGAGTTCCGCGCGGGCTGACGGCGCCCTAGACGCGCGAGCCTCGATCCACCGTCGGACTGACCACTCCCGCGCGGTCGTCGACCAGGCGGCGGCGCCCGATGCACCCCGTGAGCCCACGACCATCGGGCCACACGAGCAGGAGCGCCGCGGTCGTCAGCGCCAGGAGAACGGCGAGGAGCGACCACGGTGCCGGCAGCCCGGCGAGGATCGCGTACGACCCGGCCCCGGTCGCGAATCGCAAGGGCCGCGCCACCCACGCGGGCAGGACGCCGTTCGTGAAGCGCACGCGCGTGGCGAGGTCGCCGATCGAACGACCGGTCACCAGCGCCACCCCGAGCCAGAGCCCCGCCGAAGCGATCGTCCCCGCGAAGGACGAGAGGTCGTCGGTCGAGAACGACGACCTCACACCGACGAGCAGCACGAGCACGGCCTGCACCACCACGGCGACGGCGAAGCCGACGAGCCACACGCCCACGACGTCGCACACAAGTCCCAGCAGACGCCGGCGACGCGTCACGGGGCGCGGGGTGTCGGCATCCGCAGCTCTCTCCACACCCCGGTGCTGCGCCGGGACGACGAACGCGAGGAGCGACCCGATCAGAGCGCCGCTGGTGTTCGAGATGAGATCGTCGACATCGAAGACGCGGTAGGCGCAGGGGAACAGACCCCAGACGCCCGTCAGCTGCGTCGTCTCGATGATCCCCGAGGTCGCGAAGCCGACGAGACCCGCGATCAGGATGCCGCGACCCCCGAGCACCCGTAAGAAGAAGCCGAGCGGGGCGAACAGCAGCACGTTCAGCGCCACCTGCAGAACGACGGGGTCGGTCAGGTACCGGCCCGAGGCGGCGACGGCCGCGCGGACCTCGTCGACGAACGCGAAGGGGTGCAGGTTCACGCCCGCGCAGCGGTAGACCTCGGAGTCGGGCAGGGGGATGAGCGTGTACGTCCAGATCGCCCAGAAGTACACGGCCGCCCCCGCCCACAGGAGCGAGCGCCATACCGTGAGCCGACCGCGACGCCGATAGCCGACCGCGACGAACGGTACGAAGGCGAGGATCGCGACCACGGCGCCCGCGACGACAGCGAGTACGCCCGAGCCCACGATGTTGTCCACCCCGAGAGCCTAGGCAGAATCACTCGGGCCCGTAGCCTGGGCGCATGACCCGCGCCGCCGACCTCCGCGACGCGCTCGTCGCTCATATCGACGACACCGGCTTCGCCGCGCACGGCGTGCACGTGCGCGTGGGCGACGACGTCGCGATGCACCGGTGGACGCCGGATGTGCGGGAAGAGATCCACTCCGTCGCGAAGGCCGTCGCGGTGCTGGCCGCCGGAATCGCCGCCGACGAGGGGCTCGTGTCGCTCGACGACCCGGTTCGCTCGATGCTTCCCGCCGCAACGCCTGTCACTCTGCGAGAGCTGCTCTCGATGTCGAGCGGCATCGATCTGCCCTGGTCCGAGACGATGATGACCGACTGGCCCGATCTCGCCGCGGAGTTCCTGTCCCGCCCCTCGAGCGGCCGGGTGTTCCAGTACTCGAACGCCAGCACCTACACGGCGCTGGCCGCGTTGTCGCAGCGGACCGGCGACATCGAGGACTTCCTGCGCCCACGGCTCTTCGCCCCGCTGGGGTGGACCGATGTGTCGTGGCGCCGCTGCCCGAACGGTCGCGTCCTCGGCGGCGAGGGCCTCGAGCTGCGCACCGCCGAACTCGCGCGTCTCGGTCTGCTCATCCGCGACCGCGGCGTCATCGACGGCCATCGGGTGGTCTCGGAGGGGATCGTGGATGCCATGCACTCGGGGTGGATCGACACCGGCAGCCCCGGCGCCGGGTACCACCGCTACGCCCTCGCGGGATGGGACGGACCGGGCGACGCCTGGCGCCTGCACGGTGCCCACGGGCAACTCGTCGTCTTCGCCGGCGACGCCGTCGTCACGGTGACCGCGCACGATCATGAGGGCGCTGACGCGGTCGCGGAATTCATAGGGAATAGGGCCGCGAAGTGAGCGTTTCTCGCATTGCGAGAATGCGCCGCTAGGTCACGGTCTGGCGACCATGCATTGAACAGCGTGCGCGTCAGATTGCGCATGGCCTCCAGTGCGCGTAGTGTCGCGCGCCGTGACTGACGAAAGTCGCGTTGACGGCGAAGAGACGCCGATCGCGAAACGCATCCTGATCGGCGAGCCCCTCACCTCCGAGAAACTCGACGAGCAGCTCCTCCCGAAGAAGATGGCGCTGCCGATCTTCGCCTCCGACGCGCTGTCCTCCGTGGCCTATGCGCCACAGGAGCTGCTGATGATCCTGCTCATCGGCGGAACGGCCCTGCTGACCCTGAGTCCATGGGTCGCCGTCGCCGTGGTGACGCTGCTCGTCGTGGTCGTGTTGAGCTACCGGCAGCTCATCAAGGCCTACCCCTCGGGCGGCGGCGACTACGAGGTGGCGAGCAAGAACCTGGGCGAGGTGCCGGGCGTGATCGTGGCCGCGGCGCTCCTGGTCGACTACGTGCTCACGGTCGCCGTGTCGGTGGCATCCGGAGTCGACAACATCATCTCGGCCCTGCCGGAGTTGAATCCGTTCCGCGTCGAGATCGCCGTCGGTTTCGTCATCCTCATCGTGATCGTGAACCTGCGCGGAGTGCGCGAGGCGTCGAGCGTCTTCGCCATCCCGACCTACCTGTTCATCGGGTCGGTCGGCGTGATGATCGTCGTGGGCCTCGCGCGCACACTGCTCGGAGACGCGCCGCACGCGTCGAGCGCGGACTACGGCGTGCAGGCGGAATCGTTGACGCAAGCGGCGCTGATCCTGTTGGTGCTGCGCGCGTTCTCGAGCGGCTGCTCCGCCTTGACCGGCGTCGAGGCCGTGTCGAACGGCGTGCCCGCCTTCCGCATGCCGAAGATCCGCAACGCCCAGACGACGCTGACCCTGATGGGCGGCATCGCCATCGTGCTGTTCGCGGGCCTGACGATCCTCGCACTCATCTCGGGCGTGCACTACGCCGAGAACCCCTGCCACCTCATCGGCTTCGACTGTGCGAACAACCCGCAACCGAGCCTCATGGCCCAGGTCGCCGCCGCGACCTTCGGCATGAACAGCATCCCGTTCTTCATCATCCAAGCCGCCACGGCGTGCGTGCTGCTGCTCGCCGCCAACACCGCCTTCAACGGCTTCCCGCTGCTCGGCGCGGTGCTCGCGCGCGACGGATACGCCCCCAAGGCCCTCAACACCCGCGGTGACCGCCTGGTCTACTCCAACGGCATGATCATCCTGGGCATCGTCGCCATCGGCGTGCTCATCGTCTACCAGGCCAACCTCACGACGCTGATCCAGCTCTACATCATCGGTGTCTTCGTCTCGTTCTCGCTCGGCCAGATCGGCATGGTCAAACACTGGCGTCGCGTGCTGCGAGGGTTGAAGGAGCTCACTCCCGAGGCGGCGAAGCAGCAGTCCGCCGCGATCGAGCGTCGCTCCGCCGTCTCGGGCCTGTGGATCAACTCCGTCGGTGCGGCCATGACCGTGCTGGTGCTGCTGATCGTCACGATCACGAAGTTCACGCACGGCGCATGGCTGGTGTTCATCGCGATCCCGATCCTCGCGGTGCTGATGATCGGCGTGAACCGCTACTACCGCGACGTCGAGCACGAGATCCGCATGGACGAGACCGTGCACTTCGGCTCGTCGGGAGACGTGGCGATCGTGCTGGTGAACCGGCTGCAGAAGCCCGTGATGAAGGCGATCGACTACGCCCTGGCCGCCAACCACCAGAAGACGCTCGCGGTGCACGTCGCCATCACCGACGAAGACGCGGCCAAGCTGCAGAAGGAGTGGGCCGAGCACGACATGCCCATCCCCCTGGTGATCATCGACTCCCCGTACCGCACGTACACCTCGCCGGTGTCGACCTTCATCAAGAAGTACCGCGAGAACAACGGCTCGGCCGTGGTCACGGTGTACCTGCCGCAGTTCATCGTCGGCCACTGGTGGGAGTCGATCCTGCACAACCGCCGCTCGCGCCGCCTCGCGCACCAGCTCATGCTGGTGCACGGCGTCTCGATCACGCTCGTGCCGTGGCTGCTCGACTCGTCCGAGGTCATCTACGGACGCCGCTCGCGGCCCCTCCCGGGCCAGCAACGCGGCGGTCAGCCGGTGGCCGAGGTCACGGCTCACCGCCCGAAGAAGACCCCGCCCGGCTCGGCATCCTGAGTCCCTCTCGAACGCCCCTGCCCCCGGCGGGGGCGTTCGGCGTCGTCACCGCCCGGCGGCGAGCCGAGCTCGGGCGAGACGCGGGGATCGACCACCCCGCAGACGCCGCGCGCGCGCAACCTCCGGAGTTCGGCCCGCTCACGAAACGACGGTAGACGCCGCCGGAAGTCTTCGCCATGGTGGATGCCATGCCGGTACTCGCCCTGTTGACCCTCACCGTCATGGTGGTCGCCCTGATCGACGCCATCACCCGTCGCGAGGATCAGGTGAAGCACCTGCCGAAGTTCGCGTGGATCTTCTTCATCGTGCTGCTGCCGCTGATCGGTTCGATCCTGTGGTTCGCCCTCGGCCGGGAGTACGAGGCGCGATCGACGCCGATGTCGTTCGGCGACCCGCGGCGTTGGCAGAAGGACGCTCAGCACACTCCCCCTCCGGCCCCGCGCGAGAACCGCACCACCGAACAGCAGATCGCCGATCTCGAGCGCGAGATGCGCCTGGCCGACCTCGAGGAGCAGGTGCGCCGCCGCCGCGCCGAGGGCGGCGCGCCGACCTGACGCCCACGCCGCACTCCCCCCTCCCCGCGGCCTCGCTCCCCCCTCTACCCCGCGGCCTCGCTCCCCCCTCCACCCCTGTTGAGTGTCCAAAACACCCGGACGGTTTTCAAAAGCGTCCGGGTGTTTTGGACACTCAACGTCGGGCGCGGGGGCGCGGGGGCGCGGGGGCGGGGCGTAGGGCGGGGAGGGAGGGAGGGCGGGGGGTCAGTCGGTCGGACGCTGGCGCATCCTCTTCACGTCGGTACGGCGCTGCTTGGCCTGGAGGCGGCGCTCCCTCGATCCGCGGGTGGGCTTCGTCGCGCGGCGCGGCGGGGCGGGAGGCGCCACGGCCTCGGCCACCAGAGCGGCGAGCCGTGCCCGCGCGGCATCGCGATTGCGCAGCTGCGCCCGATGCTCGGATGCCGCGATCGTCAGCACCCCGCCGACGAGCCGGTCGCCGAGCCGCTCGATGAGCCGCTCACGCTGCACCCGCGACAGAACGGTCGAGGCCGCGGCATCCCACATCAACTCGACCCTCGAGTCGGCGGTGTTCACTCCCTGACCGCCCGGGCCCGAGGAACGCGAGAACCGCCACGACAGCTCCGCCGCCGGGATCACCAGCCCCGCGCTGACGCGCACGTCGGATCCGTCGGAGGAAAGCATGCCTCCATCATGCGCGGTCGGCACCGACGCCGATGGTCTCGAGACTGCATCTGGCCGACACGTCGGCGTCAGCCTGCAAGCGGGATGTCAGCGAGTTGCCGTCTCGGCGGCGGCGGCGATCGAGCAGAGCGCCCCGTAAGCACTCCGTATGTGTCCGTCGGCGACCCGTAGGGAAAGCGTTAGGGCGCCGGGATGCCGTGACCTCGAGGAGTTGTATCGACACACGTGCCGCCCCGCGGCGCCCGCGGTCCGCCGCGGACACACCCGAATCTGGAGTCGTCGTGCTCGATGCCGTCTTCCTCGCCGCGATCGTCGCGCTCTTCGCGCTGATCGCCCTCGTCGCGAAGGGGGTCGAGAAGCTGGGCCCCGAGGCCCGCCCCTCGACGTCCCGCACCACCGGACGAGGGGGCGAGCGCCCGTGATCTTCTTCTCGATCCTCGCCGCGGTCCTCGCGGTCGCCGCCGTCGTGTACCTCGTGGTCGCCCTCGTCCGACCGGAGAAGTTCTGACCCATGGATAGCGGAACCATCTGGTCGATCGTCCTGACCAGCCTCACTCTTCTCGTCGCCCTGGGCCTGGCCTACCGCCCCCTCGGCGACTACATCGCCCGCATCTACACCGGTCAGCGCGACCTCGCCGTCGAGCGGGGCACCTACCGCCTGATCGGCGTCGACCCCCGCAGCGCCCAGACCTGGCAGGCCTACCTGCGCTCGGTGCTGCTGTTCTCGTTCGTCGGGGTCGTCTTCGTGTACGCGATCATGCGCCTGCAGGCCGTGCTGCCGCTCTCTCTCGGCTTCGACGCCCCGGGCGAGGCGTTGTCGTTCAACACGGCCGTCTCCTTCGTCACGAACACCAACTGGCAGTCCTACGGCGGAGAGACCACGCTCGGCTACACCGTGCAGTTCGCCGCCCTCACCGTGCAGAACTTCGTCAGCGCGGCCGTCGGCATCGCCATCGCGGTCGCTCTCGTGCGCGGGTTCGCCTACCGCCGCAGCGGTGTGATCGGCAACTTCTGGGTCGACCTGGTGCGCGGCACCTACCGCCTTCTGCTGCCGTTCTCGATCGTCGCGGCGGTCGTGCTGCTCGCCGGTGGCGTCATCCAGAACCTCTCGGGCTTCACCGATGCCACGACGGTGGCGGGCGCGGCCCAGTCGATCCCCGGCGGACCGGTCGCCTCGCAGGAGGCGATCAAGCTCCTCGGCACCAACGGCGGCGGGATCTTCAACACGAACTCCGCCCACCCGTTCGAGAACCCCACCCCCTGGACGAACCTCTTCGAGATCTTCCTCATGCTGGTGATCCCGTTCTCGCTCCCCCGTGCCTTCGGCCGGATCGTGAACGACGACCGCCAGGGCTACACGATCCTCGGCGTCATGGGCGCGATCTTCGTGGCATCCGCGGCTCTTCTCACCTGGGCCGAGATGGCCGGGAACGGGACGGCCCCGATGCTCGCCGGCGGCGCCATGGAGGGCAAAGAGGTGCGCTTCGGCATCTTCGGTTCGACGCTCTTCGGCACGACCAGCACGCTGACCTCGACCGGTGCGGTCAACTCGATGCACGACAGCTACACGGCGCTCGGCGGCATGATGCCGATGATCAACATGATGCTCGGTGAGATCGCCCCCGGCGGTGTCGGATCGGGCCTGTACGGCATGCTCATCCTCGCCGTGATCGCGGTGTTCGTCGGCGGCCTGCTGATCGGGCGCACCCCCGAGTACCTGGGCAAGAAGATCGGGCCGAAAGAGATCAAGCTCGCGAGCCTGTACATCCTCGTCACACCCACGCTCGTGCTCGCCGGAACCGCGCTGAGCTTCGGGATTCCCGGCATCCGGGACGACGTCGAGACCACCTCGATCCTCAATCCGGGCGTGCACGGCCTGAGCGAAGTGCTCTACGCCTTCACCTCGGCGGCGAACAACAACGGCTCCGCGTTCGCCGGTCTCACGGCCAACACCCCGTGGTTCAACACGGCACTGGGGGTGGCGATGCTCCTCGGCCGGTTCCTGCCGATCGTGTTCGTGCTGGCCCTGGCGGGTTCTCTCGCGGCCCAGGATGCCGTGCCCTCCACCGCCGGAACCCTGCCGACGCACCGCCCGCAGTTCGCGGGTCTGCTCGCCGGCGTCGTCGTGATCGTCACGGCCCTCACCTACTTCCCGGTCCTCACCCTCGGACCCCTCGCTGAAGGACTTACCCGCTGATGTCCACCCTCACCCACGCGCCGGTCCCCGCTGCCGACGAGGCGCCGGCCGCCCCGCGCCGCGCGTTCAGCGCCGCTCAGGTCGTCGCCGCCCTCCCGGGCGCGGCCAAGAAGCTCAACCCCGCCGCCCAGTGGCGCAACCCCGTGATGTTCCTCGTCTGGGTCGGTGCGGCCCTGACGACGCTCATCGCGATCGCCGAGCCGTTCCTCGGCGGCGACGACACCGGCCTCCCCTTCGGCTTCACCTGGGGAATCGCGGTCTGGCTGTGGCTCACGGTGTTCTTCGCGAACATCGCCGAGTCCGTGGCCGAGGGCCGCGGCAAGGCGCAGGCCGCGACCCTGCGCAAGACCCGCACGACGACCTCGGCCCGCCGCGTGGTCTCGTACTCCCCCACCGACCCCTCGGCATCCGGTACCGCCACCGAAGACGTCCCCTCGGGCGACCTCCGCGTCGGCGACATCGTGCTGGTCGAGACCGGGGAACTCATCCCCGGCGACGGCGACATCGTCTCGGGCATCGCGACCGTCGACGAGTCGGCGATCACGGGAGAGTCGGCCCCGGTCGTCCGCGAGTCGGGCGGTGATCGCAGCGCCGTCACCGGCGGCACGCGCGTGCTCAGCGACCGCATCGTGGTGAAGATCACGTCGAAGCCCGGCGAGACCTTCGTCGACCGCATGATCGCGCTCGTCGAGGGCGCGTCGCGCCAGCGCACGCCCAACGAGATCGCGCTGAACATCCTGCTCGCGAGCCTGTCGATCGTGTTCGTCGTCGTGGTTCTGGTGCTGAACCCGATCGCCTCGTACGCGGCATCCCCCGTCTCGATCCCCGTGCTCGTGGCGCTGCTGGTCTGCCTCATCCCGACCACGATCGGGGCGCTCCTCAGCGCGATCGGCATTGCCGGCATGGACCGCCTCGTGCAGCGCAACGTCCTGGCGATGTCGGGCCGCGCGGTCGAGGCGGCGGGCGACGTCACCACCCTGCTGCTCGACAAGACCGGAACGATCACCTACGGGAACCGCCGCGCCTCGGCCTTCGTTCCGGTGCAGGGCGTCGGGGGCCCCGAGCTCGCCGAGTACGCCTCGCTGTCGTCGCAGGCCGACCCGACTCCCGAGGGCGTCTCGGTGGTCGAGCTCGCGGCGGCCCAGGGGATCGTCGCCGAGATGCCCCGGGGTGCGGAGCCCGTGCCCTTCACCGCTCAGACCCGCATGAGCGGGCTCGACCTGGCCGACGGCACGCAGGTGCGAAAGGGCGCCGCCTCCGCCGTGGTGGCCTGGCTCGACGGCCAGCGCGCGACGGTGTCCGACGCCACCCGTGCCGAACTCCTGAAATTCACGAACGAGATCGCTGAATCCGGCGGAACTCCCCTGGTCGTGGCGACCCTGGCCCCCGAATCGTCAGGAGTTTCGCACGGGCGCGGCCGCGTGCTCGGCGTCGTCCACCTCAAAGACGTCGTCAAGGACGGTCTGCGCGAGCGCTTCCAGGAGCTGCGCGCGATGGGGATCCGCACCGTGATGATCACGGGCGACAACCCGCTCACCGCGAAGGCGATCGCCGCCGAGGCCGGGGTCGACGACTTCCTCGCCGAGGCGACGCCCGAGGACAAGCTCGCCCTCATCCAGCGCGAGCAGGAGGGCGGCAACCTCGTCGCGATGACCGGCGACGGCACGAACGACGCTCCCGCCCTGGCGCAGGCCGACGTGGGTGTCGCGATGAACACGGGCACCTCGGCCGCGAAAGAGGCCGGCAACATGGTCGACCTCGATTCCGACCCGACCAAGCTCATCGACATCGTCCGCATCGGCAAGCAGCTGCTCATCACCCGCGGAGCGCTGACCACGTTCTCGCTCGCCAACGACATCGCGAAGTACTTCGCGATCATCCCGGCGATGTTCATGGGCGTGTTCCCGGGCCTCGCGGCGCTGAACATCATGGGTCTGCACTCCCCGGCATCCGCCGTCACGAGCGCGATCATCTTCAACGCGATCGTGATCATCGTGCTCATCCCCCTCGCGCTGCGGGGCGTGAAATACCGCGCCGCGAGCGCGTCGAGCATCCTCAGCCGCAACCTGCTCGTCTACGGGCTCGGCGGCGTCATCGTCCCCTTCATCGGCATCAAGCTCATCGACCTCGTCGTGAGCCTGCTCCCCGGTTTCTGAAAGGCCCCGTCATGCGCACCACCCTGCGTACCACCGCCGTCGCCGTCCGCGCGATGGTCGTCTTCACCCTCCTCCTCGGGGTCGCCTACATGCTGCTGATCACCGCGGTCGGACAGGTCGCCCTGCCGTTCCAGGCGAACGGATCGCTCATCAAGACCGCCGACGGGACCGTCACCGGCTCGCAGCTGATCGGGCAGTCGTTCCAGGATGCCGACGGCAACGCGCTCCCGCAGTACTTCCAGTCGCGACCGTCTGCTGCGAGCTACGACTCCTCGGCCTCGACCGGCTCGAACCTGGGCCCCGAGAACAGCGACCTGATCTCGTCCATCCAGGACGGTCGGACCACGTTCGAGTCGCTGAACGGCCCGGGCTCGATCCCCGCCGACGCGGTGACCGCCTCGGGCTCGGGCCTCGACCCCGACATCTCGGTCGAGAACGCCGAACGCCAGGTCGCGCGCATCGCGCAAGCCCGCGGCATCCCGTCATCCGAGGTCTCCGCGCTCGTCGCCGAGCACACGCTGCCCCGCGATCTCGGGTACCTCGGCGACCCGCGCGTGAACGTCGTGGAGCTCAACCGCGCGCTCGACGCCCGCTGAGAGACGAGAATCACTGTCATGACCCTGTCGCCCGTCGCCGCCGTCGCACCCTCCGTGCGGCGGCGGCGCCGTGTGCGGGAACGCCGGTCGAGTGTCCAGAACATGCCGCTGGCCGTTCGCGGGCGCGGCGAGTTCTGGACACTCGACGGAACGCGCACGGGGGACGCCTCGTGAAGCGCGGGCGCCTGCGCGTGCTGCTGGGCATGGCCCCCGGCGTCGGCAAGACGTACGAGATGCTCGAGGAGGGGCGCCGGCTGCGCTCGGAGGGCCACGACGTCGTCATCGCGATCGTCGAGACGCACGGCCGTGCCGCCACCGCCGCTCAAGCCGAAGGCCTCGAGGTGGTTCCGCGCCGGGCCGTGGCGCACCGCGGCGTCGCGCTCGACGAGATGGACCTGGATGCCGTGCTCGAACGGCTCCCGAGAATCGCGCTCGTCGACGAGCTGGCGCACACCAACGTCCCCGGCTCTCGCAACGACAAGCGCTGGACCGACGTCGAGGAGCTGCTCGACGCGGGCATCGACGTGATCACGACCGTGAACGTGCAGCACATCGAATCGCTCAACGACGTCGTCGAGAAGATCACCGGCGTGGTGCAGCGCGAGACGGTCCCGGATGCCGTGGTCCGGGCGGCCGATCAGATCGAGGTCGTCGACCTGGCACCGCAGTCCCTGCGCGATCGCCTCGCGGCGGGCTCGGTGTACCCGGCCGAGCGGATCGACGCCGCCCTGTCGAACTACTTCCGTCTCGGCAACCTCACGGCGCTGCGCGAACTCGCCCTGCTGTGGCTCGCCGACGAGGTCGACTCCGCCCTGCAGCGGTACCGCACCGAGCACGGCATCGAGGGCTCGTGGCAAGCGCGCGAACGCGTCGTGGTGGCCCTCACCGGGGGCCCCGAGGGCGAGACGCTGCTGCGCCGCGGCGCCCGGATCGCGGCACGCTCCGCCGGCGGCGAGCTGCTCGCCGTGCACGTGTCGACGCAGGACGGCCTGCGCGCGAGCGCCCCCGGCGCCCTCGCCGAACAGCGCGCCCTCGTCGAGACCCTCGGCGGCACGTATCACCAGGTCGTCGGCGATGACGTGGCCACCGCCCTGGTCGATTTCGCGCGATCGGTCAACGCCTCTCAGCTGGTCATCGGGGTGAGCCGTCGCGGGCGTCTCGGCGCGGCCCTGACCGGACCGGGCATCGGGGCGACCGTGATCCGCGCCTCAGGCGACATCGACGTGCACATCGTCAACCACGCGCGTGCGGGGGGCCGGTTCACGCTCCCCCGGCTCGCGGGCCCGGCGCTGAGCGCGAAGCGGCGCATCCTCGGCTTCGTGACGGCTCTGGTCGGCGGGCCCCTTCTGTCGCTGCTCATGATCGCGACCGGTTCCGACGAGTCGATCACCGCCGACGTGCTGGCCTATCAGCTGCTGGTCGTGGTCGTCGCGCTCGTGGGCGGCATCTGGCCGGCGGTGTTCGCGGCCGTGCTGTCGGGCGTCACGCTCGACTTCCTGTTCATCGCCCCCATCTACACGATCACCATCAGCGACCCTGCGCACGCGCTGTCGCTGACGCTCTACGTCGTCATCGCCGTGCTCGTCAGCGTCGTCGTCGACCAGGCCGCCCGCCGCGCGCGGGCGGCCCGACGAGCCGCGGCGGAGTCCGAGATGCTCGCCACGATCGCCGGCAGCGTGCTGCGGGGAGAGAGCGCCGTGCCCGCGCTCATCAGCCGCGCACGCGAGGCGTTCGGCCTCGCCGGTGTCCGCCTGATCGCGACCGACGGCACGGTGCTCGCCACCGACGGGGAGCCGGTGCGCGACGATCGCGCGGTCATCGTGCCCGTGGGCGACGGCCGCGCGACCCTCGAGCTGCACGGCGGCGACCTCGATGCCTCGGAACGGCGCCTGCTCGACGTGGTCGTGGCGCAGCTCGCCGCCGCCCTCGAGCGCACCGATCTGGCCGAGACCGCGGCCGAGGCCGGGGCACTCGCCGAGACCGACCAGGTGCGCACCGCCCTGCTGTCGGCCGTCAGCCATGACCTCCGCCGTCCGCTCGCCGCCGCCGTCGCCTCGCTCGGCGGCCTGCGCGCCGCCGGCGACCAGCTCTCCGACGACGACCGCCGGGTGTTGCTCGAAACCGCCGACGAAAGCCTTGCGACCCTGTCCGTGCTGGTCACCGACCTGCTCGACGTGAGCCGCGTGCAGGCCGGCGTGCTCGCCGTGTCTCTGACGGCGACGGATGCCGCGGGCGTCGTGCTCTCCGCCCTCGACGAGCTCGACCTCGGCCCCGACGACGTCGAGCTCGCGCTCGATCCCGACCTGCCGATGCTGCGCGCCGACCCCGTGCTGCTGCAGCGCGTTCTGGTGAACGTGCTCGCCAACGCCCAGCGCTACTCGCCCGACGGCGAACGCGTCCGCATCGCGACGAGCCGCCTCGGCGGCACCGCCGAGATCCGCGTGATCGACCACGGCCCCGGCATCGCCGCCGACCGCCGCGAGGACATGTTCTCGCCCTTCCAGCGCCTGGGCGACACCGACAACACCGCGGGCCTGGGGCTGGGCCTCGCGCTCTCGCGCGGCTTCGCCGAGGGCATGGGCGGCACGCTCACCCCGGAGGACACCCCCGGCGGCGGCCTCACCATGGTCGTGGCGCTGCCCGTGGCCGATGCGGAGGCCATGGCATCCGGAATCTCGAGGAGGATGCCGTGAAGGTACTCATCGCCGACGACGACCCGCAGTTGGTGCGGGCCCTTCGCATCACGCTCGCCGCGCACGGCTACGACGTGGTGGCGGCGGCCGACGGTGCCGCGGCGGTCACCCTCGCCGCGCAATCGCACCCCGACATCGTCCTTCTCGACCTCGGGATGCCGCACCTCGACGGGGTGCAGGTGATCCACGCCCTGCGCGGGTGGACGACGGCCCCGATCATCGTCGTCTCGGGCCGCACGGGCTCGGCTGACAAGGTCGAGGCGCTCGACGCCGGGGCAGACGACTTCGTCACCAAGCCGTTCCAGATCGACGAGCTGCTGGCGCGCCTGCGTGTGCACGCGCGACGCTCGGTGCCGTCGGCGGGGGACGCCGTGGTGCGCTTCGGCGACGTCGAGGTCGACCTGTCGGCGAAAGCCGTGCTGCGCGGCGGCACCCGGGTGCATCTCACCCCGACCGAGTGGCGCATGCTCGAGTTCCTCGCCCGCAACCCCGGTTCTCTCGTGACGCGACAGACGCTGCTGAAGGAGATCTGGGCGAGCGAACAGGTCGCCGACTCGGGATATCTGCGGCTGTACATGTCGCAACTGCGAAAGAAGCTCGAGGTCGACCCGTCGGCGCCCGCGCACCTGCTCACCGAGCAGGGGATGGGGTACCGGCTCGTCGTCTGAGCGGGCCCGGGCCGGACGACCGCCGCGAGCGCGCGAATCTCCTGAGATTCGCGCCGCGGCGGCTTACCCCCCGGTCGGAAAGACGCGCCGGCACCGGGGCCCGAGCCGGCTGCCGCCGGAGCCGGGCCTGACACTCAGGAGTCACGCACGTCGGCCGCCTCGTCCTCGGCCTCCGCGGCAAGGAATTCCGCCTGTACCCGGGCGCAGCGGGAGGCGAAGACGATCGAGTGCAGCAGCATCAGCGGACCTCGCCGACGGTGTGGCATCCGGGGCAGGGAAAGGCGATGCGATCGCCCACGCAGACGTCCCCGGGCAGCACGACCGCGCCGCACGGTTCCTCGCCGTGCGCGTCGACGACGGCGAACGGCTCGTCGTACGCGCGGGACACGCGGCCGATGAGCCGCGCCTCGCGCCAGACGGCCTCGAGCCCGGCGACGCAGGCATCGAGGCGCAGCGTATCGGGTGCGGCATCCGTCACGGTCGCGATCACCACGGTCGTCGAGAGGGTCGCGGATGCCACCCCGCCCGACGCCGGGATCACCGCGGGGCCCGTGCAGACGCAGGGCGTGCCGCAGATGTCGGCGAAACGACCGACCGACACGGCCCGCACGGTGACGTCGTCGAGCGTGGGGGTCGAGCCCGCCGGCCAGAGTGCGGCGTCGAAGGGCGCCGGGATGCTGGATCGAAGGGTGGGGAGCAGGGCCGTGAGGGTCATGGCATCCGGTCTACGCGCGCGGCGAGCGGGATCAGCCGGTGCTCACGGTTTCCGAACGGGCCGGTCCGGCTTCCTCACTCTTCGCGCACGACACCGCGTCTCATCGACTCGTCCATGAGGAGACGGGGAGACGCGGTGTCGAACGATCGAACGGCTCAGACCGACGTCCCCGCGATCTCGCGCAGCGTGTCGAGGTGGCTCCTCCACGCCGCTCGCCCCTCCTTCGTCAGGGTGAGCGAGGTGCGGGGCATCTTGCCCGCGAACGACTTCCCCACAGCGATGTAGCCGGCGCCCTCGAGCGTCGAGACCTGCTTGCTCAGCGCGGAGTCGGTGACCTCGACGGCATCCCGAACCTCCTTGAAGCTCAATGTGGTCGCCCGGTCGAGGGCCGCGAGGATCGAGAACCGCACGGAGTTCTGCAGCAGCTCGTCGAGCCGGTGCCGGGGATGCGGGGTCGACGTGGTCACGACCGAGCCTCGCGCGCCGCGCAGACCAGCGAGACGACGAGCACGAGGCCCGAGGCCAGCGCCGCGAGCAGCACGTCGCCGTGCGCCCAGATGACGACTGCCAGGGCGAGCGCGTACGACGCGAACCAGCTCGCGATGTAGGCGGTCCAGCGGCGGCCGCGGGCGAAGGCGGCGCGGCCTTGGATGCTGACGACGAAGAAGATGATGAGGGCGAATACGACGGCCAGCAAGCTCACGTAGGCGAGGCCGAACGTATCTCCGGTCGTGACGGCCATCGCGAAGGTGCCCATCGAGGTCGCCACCCCGAGCGCGAGGATGAAGCTGATGTACGGCCACCGCGTTGCGTTGTGTGCGGCGTGGCTGAGGCGGTCGGCGCGATCGAGCAGCAGTTGGGCTTCCGACGCGGTCATCGCGGGCGTGTGGTCCATGGCGATCCTTTCGTTAGTTCGATCATCGCAACTACTTTCCACTTTGGCAAGTACTTTCTCCTTTTCTTCGCCGCGCGGCACCCCGCCCCACAACGCGACGTAGCCTGGAGGGGTGACCCTCCCCTTCGACGTCGACGCCGTACGCGCCGATTTCCCGATCCTCGAGACCGAGATCGACGGTCGCCCCCTCGTCTACCTCGACTCGGGCGCGACGAGCCAGAAGCCGCGCGCCGTTCTCGACGCCGAGCGCGCCTTCCTCGAGACGGCCAATTCCGCCGTGCACCGCGGAGCACACACCCTCGCAGCCGAGGCCACCGAGCTGTTCGAAGACGCGCGCGTCTCCGTCGCCGAGTTCGTGGGCGCCGAGCCCGAGCAACTCGTCTGGACGAGCGGCGCCACCGCGGGCCTCAACCTCGTGGCCGGCTCGCTGGGGTACGCCGGGCGTCTGCGCGAGGGCGATGAGATCGTCGTCACCGAGGCCGAGCACCACGCCAACCTCATCCCCTGGCAAGAGCTGGCCGCCCGCACGGGGGCGCGTCTGCGCCACATCCCCGTGCTCGACGACGGCATGCTCGACCTGCACGCCGCTGCCGACCTCATCGGTGCGCGCACGAAGGTCGTCGCCTTCCCGCACGTGTCGAACGTGCTCGGCATCGTGAACCCCGTCGCGAAGCTCGTCACCCTGGCCCGCGGCGTCGGCGCACTGACGGTGCTCGACGCGTGCCAGTCGGCCCCTCACCTGCGCCTCGACCTGCCGGCATCCGGGGTCGATCTCGCGGTGTTCTCGGGGCACAAGATCTACGGACCGTATGGCATCGGGGCGCTCTGGGGTCGCGACGAGGTGCTCGACGGCCTTCCGCCCTTCACCACCGGCGGGTCGATGATCACGACCGTCACCCTCGACAAGGCCGAGTACCTGCCCGCGCCGCAGCGCTTCGAGGCGGGAACACAGCCGGTGTCGCAGGCGGTCGCCCTCGCCGCCGCGGTCCGATGGCTTGGCGAGCACGACCTCGACGCCGCCCACGCCCACGAAGCGAGACTCGAGACCCGCCTGCGCGAGGGCCTCCGCTCGATCGACGGCATCCGTCTTCTCGGAGACACGGATGCCGCGGAGCGGATCGCCCTGCAGGCCTTCGAGGTCGAGGGGGTGCACGCGCACGACGTGGGTCAGTTCCTCGACTCGCGCGGGGTCGCCGTCCGCGTCGGCCATCACTGCGCGCAGCCGCTGCACCGCCGCTTCGGCATGACGGCGTCGGTCCGCGCGAGTGCCGCGATCCACACCACGGAGGACGAGATCGACACCCTCCTCGACGCCGTCTCAGGCGTGCGCGGCTTCTTCGGGGTGGGCGCGTGAGCGGCCTCGAGTCCCTGTACCAGGAGCTCATCCTCGACCACGCGAAGAACCGGCGCGGCTTCGGCCTCGCCGATCCCGGGGCTCACAGCGCGACCGTGCACCAGCGCAACCCGATCTGCGGCGACGAGATCACTCTGCGCGTGTCGGTCGACGACGACCGCATCACCTCAGTCACGTGGGAGGGCGCCGGCTGCTCGATCTCGCAAGCCTCGGCCTCGATGCTCGTCGCCCTGCTGCAGGAAGACGGCGGAGACGAAGGGATGCCGCGCGCCGACGCCGAAGCGCTGATCGCGTCGTTCCGGGAGTCGCTGCGCTCCCGCGGCAAGATTCCCCTCGACGAGGAGACCTTCGCCGACGCCGCCGCCCTCTCGGGTGTTTCGAAGTTCACGGCGCGCGTGAAGTGCGCGATGCTCGCGTGGGTCGCGCTGGAAGAGGGGCTGCGGCAGGCCTGAGCGCGGCGCCGCGAGCGGCATCACCTCAGCGATCCACGCAAAGTCAGCCGGCATCCACTGATCCGAGCTGAGGTTGCGCGAATCCCGGAGGATACGCGGGCCTGACGCGCGCTACTCTTTCGGTCAGACCTCAACGAAGGCGGATGCCATGGCCACCGGATTCAGCGAAGAAGAACGCGCGGCGATGAAGCAGCGCGCCGAGGAGCTGAGGGCGATGAAGGGCCTGAAGGGCCTGGCGAAGCTGCAGAAGGAGAACGAAGCCTGCCTCGAGGCGATCGAGAAGCTGGAGGGCGTCGACCGCGCGGTCGCGGAGCGCCTGCACGTGATCGTGCTCGAAGAGGCGGGGCACCTGAACCCCAAGACCTTCTACGGCTTCCCCGCCTATGCCAAGAACGGGAAGGTCGTGGTGTTCTACCAGCCGGCCTCGAAGTTCAAGACGCGATATGGAACGGTCAGCTTCGACGACAGCGCTCAGCTCGACGACGGTCCGATGTGGCCGGTCTCGTTCGCCGTGGTCGAGGTGACGGACGAGGTCGAGGAGCGCATCCGCGAGGCCGTCCGGCGGGCGGCACCCTCGTCCTGACCGAACGACCATCGGCCGCATGATGCACCGGGCGGCTTCTCGCGCCATCCCTTGACGCGTCCGGCGTCCACGTCTTGGCTGAGGGCATCCTTCGCGTCTCTCACCGCCGAACCCGGTAGTGCCGCGTCGGACGGGGCCGCGGCCCCCGCACCGCGGGACACGATCAGGCCGGGACGACCCGGCCGGAGAGGACGAAGATGTCCGGCAACAAGGCAGTGGCGTACAAAGAGCCCGGTGTCGTGGAAGTCATCGACACTCCCTACCCCGAGTTCGAACTGAAGGACGGACCGGGCGTCAACCCGGCGAATGTGGGCCGCAAGGTCCCGCACGGTGCAATCCTGCGCACCGTCTCCACCAACATCTGCGGCTCCGACCAGCACATGGTGCGCGGGCGCACCACGGCTCCGGCCGGCCTCGTGCTCGGTCACGAGATCACCGGTGAGGTGATCGAGGTCGGACCCGACGTCGAGTTCGTCAAGGTCGGCGACATCGTCTCGGTCCCCTTCAACATCGCGTGCGGCCGCTGCCGCAACTGCAAGGAGGGCAAGACCGGCATCTGCCTGAACGTGAACCCCGACCGCCCCGGCAGCGCCTACGGCTACGTCGACATGGGCGGCTGGGTCGGCGGTCAGGCCGAGTACGTGCTCGTGCCCTACGCCGACTGGAACCTGCTGGTGTTCCCCGACCGCGAGCAGGCGCTGGAGAAGATCCTCGACCTCACGATGCTGTCCGACATCTTCCCCACGGGCTTCCACGGCGCGTACACCGCGGGCGTCCGCCCCGGATCGACGGTGTACATCGCCGGTGCGGGACCGGTGGGCATCGCCGCCGCCGTCGGCGCGCAGCTGCTGGGCGCGGCCGCGGTGCTCGTCGGCGACCTCAACCCGGAGCGCCTGGCGCAGGTGCGCTCGCTCGGGTTCGAGAGCGTCGACGTGTCGAAGGGCGACCCCGGAGAACAGATCGAGCAGATCCTCGGAGTCCCCGAAGTGGATGCCGCGGTCGACGCGGTCGGCTTCGAGGCACGCGGTCACGGGTCCGACGCGGGCCACGAGGCCCCGGCGACGGTGCTCAACTCGCTGTTCACCGTGACCGCGGCGGGCGGCGGGGTCGGCATCCCGGGCCTGTACGTGACCGGCGACCCGGGCGGGGTCGACGAGGCCGCGAAGGTCGGTTCGCTGTCGCTGCGACTCGGCCTCGGCTGGGCGAAGTCGCTGTCGTTCACGACCGGTCAGTGCCCGGTGATGAAGTACAACCGGCAGCTGATGATGGCGATCCTGCACGACAAGGTACAGATCGCGAAAGCCGTCAACGCCACGCCCATCAGCCTCGACGACGCCCCACAGGGCTACGCCGACTTCGACAAGGGCGCCCCGCGCAAGTACGTGCTGAACCCGAACGGGTACATCACGAGCTGATCACCCGCACCGGAGCGCGCAGAGCCGGCCCTTCCTCGCAGCCTTCCTCCTGGATCCTGCGAGATCCGCGCGGTTCTGCGAGCTTCCGTGCGCGGGAGACTCACCCCCGCACCACTAGGGCCTCTCTCGGGGCCACCCGCCGATCTGCAAGAGTCGCGCGCCGATCACCCGAGGACGACCCGCTCCATCCGCTGAAAGCTCTGCTCCATCCCGTCCACCATGCCCGTGGCCAGCACGGCGTCGCGGGTCTCGGCATCCGGATACTCGATCAGCAGGGTCACCAGGGTCGCGCCGTCCTCTTCGTACAGCGACAAGTCATTGATCGTCGCGGGGTAATCGGTGCCGGTCATGTGCTCCGTCTGCACCATGCGGCGGGGCTCGTCGAGGAGCAGGATCTCGCCGTCGAAGCCGAAGGGCTCTCCCTCGGCGCCGGGCTCGGGCTCCCACGCGATCCGGTACGTGCCGCCCTCTCGCCGGTCGACCTCGCGGTGCGTCATGCGCCAGCCGTCGGGGCCGAGCATCCACTGTCGCATCAGGTCGGGGTCGACGTGCGCGCGCCAGACGAGCTCACGCGGCCCGTCGATCAGACGCGTGATGCGCACGTGCCGGTCGTCGAGGATCTCGAGCTGTGTGCCCTTGCCCTGAGCGAATGCGCGCAGATCCTGCACCACGGCGTCGAGCTGGTTCATCGCGAGCGTCGAGCCCTCGACCGCGCCCATCGCAGTGAGCTGCTCGAGCGCCTCTTCGGAGTCGAAGTACGTGACGTTCGTCAGCCGCGACCCGGTCGCGGTCTCGTCGAACGAGAAGGTCATGCGCATGGCGGGCATGCCGTCGATGGGGTCGCCGTTCTCGTCGACGAAGGAGTCGATCACCTCGAAGCCCCGCGGCGCATCGATGGCGAGGAACTCCCAGCTCCCTCGCGCGACCTCGCCGGTGGCGCTGGCCATGGCGTAGCGCGCCCGGCCACCCACCGCGCAGTCGAACGATGCGAAGGTCGCGGGCCACCCGGGAGGACCCCAGAACCGCTCGAGCTGACGCGGATCGGTGAACACCGCCCAGAGCCTCTCGACGCCGACCGCGAAGTCGGCGATCAGGGTCATGGTGAGCGCTGCAGCGTCGCTCTCGACAGATGTGACGGGCATGACGACTCCTTCGTCGGTTCAGATCTCGGTGGGTTCGGAGGGCGGAACGGATGCCGGCACCCCGGCGTCTTCGAGCAGGATCGCTTCGAGTCGGTCGACGCGGCCGCGCCAGAGGTCTTCGTACGAGCGCAGCAGTTCCTGCACCCGGGCGAGCGCGGTGGGGTCGGCGGACACGAGTCGCACCCTCCCCTCCGCACGCTTGGTGATGAGTCGCGCCTCGGCGAGCACGGCGACGTGCTTCGACACGGCGGCGAACGACATCGCGTACGCTGCGGCGAGCTGCGTCACCGACTGTTCGGAGACGAGGGTGCGCCGCACGATGTCGCGGCGCGTCGCATCGGCCAGGGCGTGGAAGACGCGGTCGATGTCGGCGGCGCTCTTATGTTCAACCATTTGATTGCACGTTAGCGCCGCGGAGCCACTCGTACAGGAGGCGCTCAGCCCCGCAACGCCTGCAGCAACGCCCCCACGGGGTGATCGCTCTCGATCGGGTGGCGCAGCGGGAGGTCTTCGACGCACTCGTACCGATTGCGTCGACCCTCCTTCTCGCGCTTCAGATACCCGGCGTCGACGAGGTCGGCCAGGATGCCGTGCGCGGTGCGCTCCGTGATGCCGACGGCATCCGCGATCTCACGCACGCGGGCACCGGGGTCGCGGGCGACGTAGATGAACACATGGGCGTGGTTGGTCAGAAACGTCCATGTCGTCATCGCCACAGCATACTGACCCGCGGTACCGGAATCAAAGCACCGGTTAATCATTACCTGTTTTTTGACACCGGTAATTTTTTACATGTAACGTGCTGCGCATGTCGCTTCTCGCCCCGCTCACGATCGCCGCGCTGCTCGCCGCGGTCGTCGCCGCCCTCCTCCCGGAAGTCGCGCGTCGGCACACCCCGGGCTCACTCGCCGCCTGGCCCGCAGCCGTCGCCGCGATCGTCGCCACCGTGAGCCTCGCGTCGGCCCTCGCCACGGACGACGACATCGCCGGTTCCGCCCTCGCGCTGCTGGTCGTCGCCCTCACCGTGATCGTGCAGGCCTACGCCAGCCGCAACCTGCGCGGCGACCCCCGTTCGCGCAGCTTCTTCGCCCTGTCGTCTCTCGCGGCCGTCGGGTCGACCACCGCCATCGCCGCGAACGACGTCGTGCTGCTCGCGGCCGGGTGGACCCTCGGCACGGTCAGCATGATCGCCCTCATCTCGACCGGCGGTGCCGGGCCGCAAACCCGGATCGCGGTGTCGCGAAGCACGGTCGCCCTGCTGCTCGGAGACGCGGCCCTCTGGGCAGCGGTCATCGTGGCGGTGGCGTCCACCGGCTCGGTCTCGCTCGCCGCGCTCGGGAGCCTCGACGTCACCTCGGCGGCAGTGGTGAGTGTGCTCGTGGCGGTCGCGGCCGTGGCCCGCGCGGGCTCCTTCCCCCTGCACGGCTGGCTTCCCGCGACCGCGGCGACGACAACCCCGGTCTCGGCGCTCCTGCACGCGGGCTTCGTGAACGCGGGCGCGCTGCTCCTGCTGCGCTATGCCGCTGTGCCCTCCGCCGTGGGGCCCTGGGTGGTGGCCGTCGCCGGCGCGATCACGATGATCGTGGCGACCCTCGCCATGCTCACGCGCCCCGACGTGAAGGGCCGCCTCGTGCAGTCCACCGCCGCGCAGATGGGGTTCCTGCTCTTGGCCTGCGGGCTCGGGGCCTTCGGAGTGGCCCTGGTCCACGCGATCGGTCACGCGCTCTACAAGGCGAGCCTGTTCCTCGGCGCCGGCTCCGCGGTCGAGCACGCGCTGAAGGGCCGAGCGATCGCGGTCCCGGTGCCGTCCCGCGGCGGCGCCATCGTCGGCGGCGCAGTCGTGCTCCTGACCGGGGCGGCGGCGCTGGCGGCATCCGGTGCGATCACTCACAGCGCGGCAGTGCTCCTCCTCTTCGCCTGGGCCACCGCGGTGATCGCCGGGGCTCGGATCGGTGCGAGCTCGGCGCCGGCCGCCACCCGTGCGGCTCTCGTCGGTGCTCTCGCCGCGCTGACCGCCGCCTACCTGGCGGTGGTCTTCCCCGCCGCCGAAGCGCTCACCCCCGTCATCGCCGCCGCACCCGCACCCGCAGTACTCGCCATCGCGGTCTTCGCGATCGCCGCCGCCTCGGGCCTCGTCGCGCGAAGCTCCGGTCCGCTGGCTGACCGCCTCTTCGCCTTCGCCTTCGCGTGGGGCCGACCACCCCTGCCCCCGGCCGCACCCCGCATCGACACGCCCTGGACCCCGGCGCCCGCCGACGGCCCCCTCGAGTACCGGAGATTCTGATGACCGCCCTCGCCTCCCTTCCCTCGCCCGCCGTCATCCGGGGCTGGATCGCCGCCGCCGGGCGCAGTATCTCTGCGCACTTCCCCCTCGAGACCTTCATCGCCCGCAACCCCGTCGCCGGCTACGAGAACCTCGATTGGGAAGAGGCGATCGGGCGGATCGCGCGAGACCACGGCATCCTGCTGTCCCTTTCGGAGCAACGGTTCCGTGACCTGCACGCGCGGGGGCGAATCTCGTCCTCCGACCTGCACGCGGCTCTGCGGTTCACCGTGCCCGAGGCGGGCTCCTCCCGCATCCTTCGCATCGGCGGCCTCGCCACCACGGTCGGCGAGGTGCTCGGGCATGACCTGCTCGTCGCTCCCCCGATGACAGCTGCCTCCCCGCAGCCGACACCGGCCGCACGGCTTTCGCCGCGGGTCCACGCGCGGGTCGACGACCTCACCGCGCGATGGGCCGCCGCCTCGCTGGGCTCGGCACCCTGGTCGCGGGCGAACGGCGAGAACATGTGGACGGCGTGGCGGCGCCTGGCCGCACTCGACCCGACCCTGTCGCGGCGGGTGCGCAGCGGCATCCGGAACTCTCCCGACGACCCGGCCGCGGCTGTCGGCGAAGCGCTCGCCCGGTGGCAGCTCGACGAGACCGCCGCGGAGTCCTTCCTGTCTGCGCACGTGCTCGCACTGCCGGGGTGGGCGGCGCTCGTCCGGCACGCCGGCACGACGGGTGTCGACCTCACCTCGCTCGTCGCGATCCGCGCGACGCTCGAGCGGTTGCTCCTGCCCGCCGACACCGCCCTTCCCGCGCGGGCTGCGAACGAAGAAGTTCCGACCGACGACACCGCCCGCATCGGCGCCGTCGCTCTCGCCCTCGGCGTCGACGCCACCGACGGCGAGGCGCGCGGTGCTCTACGGCCCGTCCTTTCGCTCATCGACCCCCCGGCGCGGCTCGCCGTCTGGCAGGAGGCCTTGGAGAGGGGCGTCGCGCGCGAGCTCGCCCCGGCGACCGCCCCGGTGCTCCGCCCGAGCGCACCGGTCCAGCGGCCGCTCGCGCAGGCGGTTTTCTGCATCGACACGCGGTCGGAGAGCTTCCGGCGGCACCTCGAGGCCGCGGGCGGGGTCGAGACCCTCGGCTTCGCGGGCTTCTTCGCCGCTCCCATCTCGTTCCGGCCCGCCGACGGGTCCGCCGAGGTCGCGTCGTGCCCGGTGCTGCTCACGCCTCGCGTCGCGATCACCGAGTCGTCCGTGCAGCGCGACGCGATCGCACGCTGGAAGCGGCAACGCGCGGCCGGCGTGGAACGGGATGCCACGATCGACGCCCTGAAAGAATCCGCCGTCGCGCCTTATGCGTTCGCAGAGACTGCCGGGTGGGTCCTGGGCGCCGCGAGCGCGGCCCGGACGCTCGCTCCGGAGGGCTGGCGCGCACTGGTGTCGCGGATGCGCCCCGCGAAGCCCTCGACGCACGTCGACGCGAACGTCGTCTTCACACTCGAAGAGCGCGTGCTCTACGCCGAGACGGCGCTGCGGATGATGGGACTCGTCGACCACTTCGCGCCCATCGTGCTACTGACCGGACACGGTGCCTCCGTGACCAACAACCCCTTCGCCTCGTCGCTGCAGTGCGGGGCGTGCGGCGGGCACGAGGGCGAACCGAACGCGCGGGCGGCGGCCATGATCTTCAACGACCCCGAGACGCGCGACGCCCTCGCCGCCCGCGGCATCTCGATCCCCGCCGACACGCTCTTCGTCGCGGCGCAGATGGACACCGTCACCGACGAAGTCACCCTGCTCGAGCCCTGGGCCATCCCGGCCACGCACGAGACCGCCGTGCTCGAGCTGACCCGGCGGCTCGAGTCCGCCCGCGCCGGGAACACGGCCGAACGCGGCCCGAGTCTGCCCGGAGCGGGCGGCCGCCACGGCGCGATCCGCGACACCGCGCGCCGGTCGGCGGACTGGGCGGAGGCGTACGCCGAGTGGGGCCTGGTCGGTAACGCCTCGTTCATCGTGGGTCCGCGCTCGATCACAGCAGACACCGACCTCGGTCGCCGCGCCTTCCTGCACAGCTACGACGCCGCCGCCGACCCCGACGGCTCGGGTCTCGAAACCATCCTGACCGCGCCGATGATCGTGGCGCAGTGGATCAACGCCCAGTACGCGGCCTCGACCGTCGCCCCCGACCGCTTCGGCGCCGGGCCGAAGCCCCTGCACAACGTCGTCGGCACGGTTGGCGTGCTCGCGGGCTACGGCGGCGACCTGCGCCTCGGCCTGCCCTGGCAATCGGTGGGCGTCGGCCGGGCGGCCCGGCACGAGCCGATCCGGCTCCAGGTGTTCGTCGAAGCCCCGCTCGCGCGGGTCAACGACATCATCGACGCCTCCGAGGCCGTCCGCACCCTGGTGACCAACCGCTGGATCACCCTCCGCGTCCGCGAGCACGACAGCGCCCGCTGGATGCGGTGGGGCCGCTACGGCTGGCAGGCCGACGACCTCGACATTCCCACCCCATCGGGCGTCCCCGCCGCCCCCGCAGAGACCACCACGAAGGAGATCCACTGATGAGCCTGTCCGAACTGACCCCGATGACCAAGATCGAGGTGGTCGTCGCGAGCGACGACGTCGCCGAGGTGTCCGCCCTCATGCAATCGTTGGGCGCCCGCGGCTACACCGCGATCACCGGCGTGGCCGGCGTGGGCCACCACGGCCCCCGCGGCGGCCGTCTGCTCTTCAACGACCACGACACCCTGACGCTGCTCGTCACCGTCGTGGCTCCCGAGAAGGCGGACGCGATCATCGCCGGCATCCGTCCCGTCCTGGATCACGCGTCGGGCGTGATGTTCGTCTCGCCGACCTCGGTCAGCCGCCCGGACTACTTCGCCTGATGCGCGCAGCGACGAGCCCCCCAGCGTCGGCGTACGCCGGCGAGACGATTGCCGTGGGCACCCGGCATGGCAAGGCGGACGCATTCGCCCCGGCCTTCTCCCGGTGGCTCGTCGCGGGCGTCATGCCGACGACACAGCTCGATACAGACTCCCTCGGCACGTTCACCCGAGACGTGCCGAGGGCGGGCACTCCCGAGCAAGCGGCCACGGCCAAGGCCCGCGGAGCGGCCCTCGAGCTCGGCACCTCGACGGGGCTGGCGACCGAGGCATCGTACGCCCCCGCGCTCGGGGGCTTCGGCCCCATGGTGCACGAGGAGCTCGCCGTCTTCGTCGACCTCGAACGCGGCATCCGCGTGCGCCACGGCATCCGCCAGTACACGCACGTCGCACCCGCGCGGACCGTCCGCACCGAGAGCGAAGCACGGCGCTACCTCGCCCGCGCGGGCTTCCCGCACCAGGCCGTCGTCGCGCGCACCGACACCGGGATGCAGAAGGGGATCCAGGATGCCGCGATCATCGACGCCCTGCTCCTCCGCGGCCCCGTCGAGCTCGAGCCCGACCTGCGCGCCCATATGAACCCGACCCGGCGGAGGGTGCTGCGCCGGCTCTCGTGGCTGCTCGCGGCCCGGATGAGGCAGCTGTGTCCGGGGTGCGGGTGCCCGGGCTTCGGCCCGGTGGGCGTCGTGCGCGGACTCCGCTGTGGCGCGTGCGGCAACGCCACCTCGCAGGTGCGCATCGACGTCGACGGCTGCCCCGCGTGCGACGAGCAGCGCGAGCGCCGGCGACCCCAGCGTGAGGCCGACCCGGCCACGTGCGATAGGTGCAATCCGTGAGGGGGGCTTTGGAGCCGGTGCGGGAGGTGCGGCGCGCGGTTGACTCACCATTTCACCCGACGGTGAGTTGTCGATTTTCGGTCTGCACGGGCCGGATGCACCGAAGGGCGCCTGGCCCGCGATCACCGCCGGCCATTACGCGGCGACGCGCACGAATGGGCAGAGCGTTTTGAGCCGCCATCCTCGCCGAACAATCAGGGGCTATCGAGCCGCCGCACCGTTCTCCGGGGCGAGCAAGACTCCGCGAGATCTGACCAGCCCACGACACCAAGCACTTGTTCGAGGTCGCCGGCCGCCGGCCGGACCCTCTCCCCCGAAACGCAGAAATGTTCGTTTTGCGAAAAGAACTCGTCGAACGCTACGTTCGCAGTGCCGGGGGGACCGGTGAGGCTCGAACGTTCCGGGGGGAACTTTGATCAGCAAACACTGGACCTGCCGTGCGGCAACTGCGACCATCACGATGATGCTTGCCTTGCTACCGACTGCCGCGAACGCCGATGACGGAGACCCGCCCCCGACATTGGACACGCTTCAGTCGGTCACAAGCACCGCGGCCGAAACCGGCATTGCCGCGCAAGAGAATTTGGCGGACCTTCATGGGATCTCGAGGGCTATAGGGCGAACAGACTGAACTGGCGTATCGACGGCGGCGCCTTCCCCTACAAGTGCAACTGGCCGTGAATCGAGTCAGGTCACAGCGCGCCGCGCTGATTGCTACGGGTGTGACTGCTGGCGTAGCGATCACCGCGATGCTGGCCGTTCTCCTCGTCATGATGACAACCCGGGACACACGACAAGACATTGACCTCGGCGACTTCGCTCACTCCAGCTCGCAATTTCGCGCGCTGAACGGCTACGAGGAGGCGACCGAGAAGCTCTGCAGTGACGTTGCTGGGTGCGTTCAGGGCTACAGCGCGACGTATGCGTCGTACCGGAAGTTCAGCAGCATTGACGATGCGGTAGCGTTCGCCGCCACGTCGTCTAGCTCCTACCGGTCGAACTGGATCGTGATCGAGTACGTCGGGCATTCCCTCAGCGAAGGCGACAGAGCCGATGTGCAGGAATACTTCGACAGCACCGCTACGTCCGAGTAAGGCGCTTCCAACTTTCGTAGTGGGCAGCATGCCCGGAACTAGCCGACGGGCCGGGCGGAACGGCATCACGGCTCGCCTATACCGCTCCGCGACTCGCCGCACAATGTCCCCCATTCGGGGGACCTGGCCCCGGTTATGCTGGCCCCGTATCGAGCCGCGTTCAACGAAGGCGCCGCGTCGATGTGTGACACCTCCTCATCTGCGAGCGACCCGAAGGCGAGGCACCGTGCGAACCGATCTGAATCAGAGGCCGTTCGGGCAGCCGGTCTGGACGAGTGCCGTGGCGGTGTTCCTTCTGTGGGCGTCCGTGTTCGTCCTTGGCCTGTCGGGTCTTGCGATGCTCACCGTTCACGGCGATACCGGCGCCCTGCTCCTCATCGCCGCGCTCATCGCGGCGGCTCCGGCTGCCGCTCTGAGTCAGCAGCGCAGTTCGATCTGAGCAACGCAACGGCCCCTGCGAGACGACCGCGAGAGGCCGGCCGCACCATCACGCGGCCGGTCGCCTCACAGGTGCCGCAGGTTCCCCTCTTCGTCCGCGGTGACGAGCACCAGGAAGTCGACGACGAGCTGGGCGACCGCGCCCGTCTCGTCGAGCCCCCAGTACACCGGGTACTGACCGTCGCCGTACCCGGACTCCGCGACGATGCCCACGTCGGATGGACCGAGGGCGATCTCCTGCACGCTCGGCGACGGCGCGTACATGTACTCGGTGAAGGCCGCGGCCTTGGCCCGCCGGCTCATGGTCGTGTACGCGGCGAGGTCGACGATGCACGCCGAACCCGCGTCGACGCCGAAGAAGTGCCCCGGCCCGGTCGGCAGATCGGCGGGATGCCAGGTCACCGGCATCCGATCGCTGAAACGCACCCGCAGGGCGGCGTTGCGGCCGAAACCGGTCACTCTTTCGACCGGGTACGCCCCCGGTGCCACGCTGCGGGCCAGGGGTCGCGCGTCGTCGTTGTCGTATCCGAAGTCGAGCACGGCGAGCACACCCGACGTCGTCACCAGGGTTCCCGCGGGCGAGACGCGTACCTCCGACTCCTCTCCGCTGCGCCGGTGCACGACCGAGCGCTCGGTGAAGTTGCGCACCTCGTCGAGGGTTCGCTGTTCGTCGGGCACCTCGTCGAGAGAGGCGTCCGGTGCCGCGTCGGCGGCGAGCGCCCGGGCCTGTGCCGCATCGGCGAAGGGGGTGCGGGGGTCGTCGAAGTGCTGTTCGATGGAGCTGATCTTCCACCCGCGCCCTTCGCGCTCGAGAACGTACTCGTGCTTCTGACGCGTCGGCGAGTCGATCATCTCGGTCAGGACGAACGCGCGATCGCCCTCGACCTCGGAACGCACGATCCGTTCCACCGCGACCCCGTAGCCCGGCGGCGTACCGAACGAGGAGTCCAAGCGGACGTGCTCCCCCACCACGTGATCACGTGTCAGCGGGACGACGAGTTCTCGCCACTGCGAGAACGCGTCCCGCCGCGTGGAACGATCCGCGAAGACGGGCGCTACACGCCGCCATTGCATGTCGTAATCCTCGAGGAAGCGCTGCACGCGCTTCTCCGCCGCTTTCGCCCCGCGATCGCCCCACATGGCGCCAGCCTATGTCGCCGCCAGCGTCTCGAGGGCCCCGTCCGGCAGCACGACCCACCCCTCGCGCCGAACGATGGGGAGCATTCCGGATGCCGGGCGCTCGAACGATCCGAGGGCTCCAGCGCGAGTGGCCAGAGCGGCGATGACGGCGTCGAAGGCGTCGGCCTTCGCGATCGCCAGGGGAGCGAACCCGCCGACGTCGAGCCACGGTGCCCGCTCGGTCAGGGCGTCGAACAGGAGCGCCCGGCGGGTGGCATCCACTCGATACCCGCTCGTGTCGAAGCCCCAGAGGCGCAGCGAACCGCCGGGATACACCTCGAACAGGCGCCCTTCGGCCGCGCGATCGACCGGGAATCCGGCCTCGGCCAACCGCCGCAGCAGTCCCGCGCCGCGCAGCGCCGTCACGCCCAGTCGGTCGGTCGAGACGCTCAGCGGCCAGCGCCCGATGCGTTCGCGCACGACGTGGTCGGTGTGGCGATAGACGAGCGAGCGGCGCCACTCCGCCCCTCCGTCGACCGGGCCGAGCGCGGGGTCCGCCTCGGCGTGGTGCGCCTGCACGAAGTCGACGAACGCGTCGGGCCAGCCGAGCGGGCAGTCCACCCCGAGCCACGCGTCGCCAGAAGCGACGGATGCCACGATGTCGGCATCCTGGATCCCGATCTCGAGCCGCGTGAGGCGGGCCGCGCCATCGGCCCAGTGCATCTCGGCGAGGGCCGTGCCGGGGGCTCCGGCGGCGAGGTCGACTCCGACGGTTCTCATCTCCTCGAGCCTAGGCGCGGTCGCCCGCGGCGAGGCCCGTCAAGACCTCGCCGAAAGGCCTCGCGACCTGGGAGGATCGAGACATGGCAGACGACGACCTCCCCGATTCGCTGGAACCGGCCGTCGACATCCCGCCGCGCGACGAGCCGCCCGCTCCTCCCACACCGAAAGGCGACCTGAGGATCGCGTCCGTCGTCGCGATCGTGACCGGCGTCATCGTCATCGCCTGGTACCTCTTCGTCGCGACGGCGAGCGCCATCGCCGACGTCGACAACCTCATGTGGATCCAGATCGGCATGTGGGTGCTCGCCGTGATCTCGTTCGTCTGCGGCATCGTGAGCCTGAACGCCCGCATGGCGCGCGAGCTCGCCGCGGCGGGGTTCATCGCGGGGGTGGCGGCGGGTCTGCTCTCCGTGACGATCGGACTGTTCAGCGGCCTCGAGCTCTTGGGCTGACGCGGCGCGGAATAGCGCCGAGACGAGCGGGGTTTCCGCTCTCATGACGTCACGCGCCGCGCTCGAGAGCGCTCTGTCGAACATCGACGTCCACCCCGGACACGCCTGGCGACCGTCGTTATCGGCGGGCGAGAGGGTGACGCTGTCACGCGGGGAAGCGGCGATCGTGTACGTCCGCTCGGGCGAACTCACCGGTGTCAGCGCCGCGCGAGCGGGATGCTCGGTCAACGCACCGTCCGGCGCGGCGACGACGGTCGAGGGCGGGCGCACCCTGCTCACGGGAGACGCGTTCATCTCGCTCGGATGCCACCCACTCGAGCTGGCGTCGCAGTCCGGCGCCGAGGTGACCGTCGTCCCCCTCGAGGTCGTCGCGACCGTGCACACCCGCGCCCTGCCGCCGGTGGTGTTCGTCAGCGGCTTCGCCCGCGCCGAGCCCGCTGCGGCCGGTCTCGCCGCCCATCTCGGCGTCCCCGCACCGGGGGCCGCCCTCGACCGCCACGGCGACGAGACCATCTGCAAGCTCATGGTGACGACCGTTCTGCTGTCGGCGCTGCGCGCGTGGGCGGCGTCCGAGCAGGACGCGTCATGGCCGCCGCGCACCGCCGACCCGTTCCTCGCCCGCGTGGCGGCCGCCGTCGATGACGACCCCGGTCGCGAGTGGACGATCGATCAGCTCGCGGCGCTCGGCGCGATGTCGCGCTCGGTATTCGCCGCACGGTTCCGCGAGGTGTTCGGCACCTCACCCGCGTCGTACGTGACGGCGGTGCGGATGCGCCGCGCGGAAGACCTTCTCGACGCGGGGACCCCCGTCTCGGAGACCTCGCGGGCTCTGGGCTACGCCTCCGACGAGGGATTCCGCCGCGCGTTCCGGCGTCATGCCGGGGTCGCCCCGTCGGAGTGGCGCAGCGCTCGTCGGTCGCTCACCGCCTGAGACCCCGCCGCTCCATCGGTAGCGACGGGGTCGTGGTCGTCAGCCCGCGAGGGAACGCCGGCGCAGGGAGAGGCCGAACAGCACGGCGCCGATCACGAGCAGCAGGATGCCGATGGCGTCCACCGTCACGACTCCCGCGGCGTCCACGAGCAGGCCGCCGAGGCCGGCCGCGATGGTGATCGCGAGCTGGAAGCCGGTGACGATGAGGCTGCCGCCCGCCTCGAGGCGGTCGGGCATGCGGTGCCCGACCCAGGTGTTCACGATGATCAGCCACGACGAGAAGAAGAAGCCCCAGACCAGGACGGCGGCCGCAACCGCCCCCACCGCCGAGGGGAGCAGGACCACGGTGGCCACGGCGAGCGCGATGACCAGCGGACCGACGACGGCCAGACGCGCGAAGGCGCGGTCGACGATGATCCCGACGAGGATGTTCCCCACGAACCCGCCGACCCCGAACAGGGCCAGCAGCAGCACGATGGTGCCCGCTTCCACGTCGGGGATGCGCTCGAGCGACAGACGCACGTAGGTGTAGGCGAGGAAGTGGCCGAGGACGACGAGCACGTGACCGACCATGCCACCCGCCACACCCCGGCGACGGAGGGTGTCGACCAGGATGCCGAGGCTCGACGCGGCTGCCGCCGGGACGGGCGGCAGCACGACGCGCACCGCGATGCCGACCGTCGCGGTCGCCACAGCCACGAGCAGGAACGCGAGCCGCCAGTCGAGCGCCTCGCTCAGCGCGACACCGAGGGGGACGCCCGCCACGGTGGCCAGCGACAGCCCCGCGGAGCCGAACATGACGGCGCGGCCGATGCGTTCGGGGCTCGACAGGCGTGCCGCCACAGTGATCGACATCGACCAGAACGAGCTGATCGCTGCCCCCAGCAGGAACCGGGCGATGAGGATGGCGACCAGGCTCGGCACGATCGCGACCACGAGGCTCGAGAGCGCGGCCGCGGCCGCCGCCAGGACGAGCAGCGTGCGACGGTCGAGCCGGGGCAACAGCAGGCCCACCGTCGGGGCGACGAGCAGACCGGCCAGGGCCGTGACCGTGACGGTCTGGCCGGCTTGGCCCGGGGTGATGCCGAGTGAGGCGGCCATCTCGGTGAGGACGCCGTTCGGGAGGAACTCCGCCGTGACGAGCAAGAAGCTGAGCAGCATCACGACGATGAGGCCGCCGTACCGCATCGAGGGTGGGGCGGAGAGCGAGGTCGGAACGGGAGCGGTCGTGGTCATGTTCCGATGCTCGTTCAGCGCCGCCGCCCTCGCCCGACCGATCGTCCGCGGCATCCGACCATTCGTCCGGGCCTCCGCGCGGGTGCTCGCGAGAGGCCCGCGATCCTGTCCGCCGCGTTCGCTCCCGACGGGCGAGACCGCCGAGAGGCGGCTCCGGCGCCCCTTGCTCGGTTCAGGTGACTCTCCGGGCCTCGATCACGAGATTCTCGGTCGAGGGGAGACCGTCGGATCGCTGGAGGCAGGTGACGACGACAAGCCTGCCCGCGGTGTTCGCCCACACGTCGGCCTCGCTCCCGATGGCGGTCTTGTCCACGACCTGCGTTCGATCGACGCGATAGTGCACGTCGGCGACCGAGATGTCGGCCCCGACCGCGATCCGCGCCCGGGCTGCGTCCACGTCGATGAGCGCGTTGCCCGGGCCGACGCCGCCCCCGCGCAGGGAGTGCATCACGACGAACACGGTGCCCGCGTCCGCCCGGTCGGGCGAGACCCCGAGGTTGCGCACCCAGTACGCCGAGGTGAAGCCGGGCGGCTGCAGGACGCCATCGACGACGTTCATGGCTCCGAGCGGGACGTCGAGTCCCACCGACGGTGCGGTGAATCTGCCGACGCCCTCTGGCGTCGCGGATGCGCTCGGCACCGGGTCGGGCCCGTCGAGCTGCACGGGATTGCCCGCGAGATCGTGCTGCGCCGCCGAGGGGCCACCGTCACCCGCCGAAGCCGGGGGAGGCGCGAAGAACGGGCCGAGCGCGATGCCCGCGGTCACGATCAGCCCCAGGGCGGCGGCCACCGCGGTGGCGGCGAGGATGTCTCCCCGCCGCCACCGCCGCAGAGACCGGAGAAACCGGTTCATTCAGCGTCCGAAGCGCGAGCGCGCGCGGCGCGTCACGCCGACGAGGGCCAGCAGCACCAGACCGAGGCCGCCCAGGGCGATCCACGGCCATGGCGCGGGCTGTGCGATCACCGTCCCCCCGGTTGCCACCGAGGGACCGGAGGAGCCGGTGCTCGCGGCGGTAGCGGTGGCCGCGGGCACCGTCACGGACAGGGGAGCGCTCACGGCGTTGCCGTTGGCATCCGCCAAGAACAGCGTGTGCGCCCCCGTCGCCAGCGATGCCGGCAGCATCACGTCAGCGGTGATCGACCCGTCGCCGGCGGCAGTGAGGTGGCCGATGACCGTGGGCGTGGAGTGCACGACCACGTCGTAGCCTGCCCCGGCGACGAAGCCCGCGCCGGTCACGTGCACCGTCGAGCCTGCCGCGATGTTCGTTCCCTGCGCGAGCGCGATGGTGGGGAGAGCGACGGTGATCGTGTAGGTCTTCATCGTGGTGCCGTCTTCGGCCGTCACCGTGACGGTGGCCGTCTGGCCCGACACGGTGACCGCCGAGGTAGCCGCAGCGCTCGAGGTCGTCACCCGCACGTCGGATGCCGAGAGCGTCGCGATCGGGGCGGTCACGACCGCGCCACCGGTGTCGGCGGCGGTGTCCAGGGGAACACCGACACCCCCGACGCTGATGCTCGAGGCGGTTGCGTCATTCGAGACGAGGAAGCGGGAGCGCAGAGCGGTGGCCTCGGTCGGTGTCACGCCGATGGTCTGAGAGATGTAGGCGTCGAGGCCGCCGTACTTCTTCGCGACGTCCGCCTCGAACGTGCCCTGCAGCAGCGCGGGAGTGGCCCAGGTGACGCCGAGCTGCGTGTTCGACAGCAGATAGTCGTGGAGGATGTCGGAGCTGCCGACCCCCAGGATGCGGTACAGCAGGTCCATCACGGTACCGGTGCGGTCCATGCCGTGCGAGCAGTGGATGAGGACGGTCCCGGTGGTGTGGGCCGACATCAGCCGAAGGATCTGGGCGTAGGCGCCGATCATGACGCCGGGCGACGAGGGGCTGACATATCCCTTGTCGACGAGGTCGTGGTACATCGCCGTGTCATCGCTGTAGTTCCCGTCGCTGCCGAACATCGAGATGTTCACGTACTGGGCGCCGGGGACCGTGACGTCGGGCTTCGCCGACACCTGCGCGGGGGTGCGCAGGTCGATGACGAGGTCGACGTGGTACTTGCTCGCGAGGGTCTGGGCGCCGGCAGAGGTGACCTTGTCGAGCGACTCCGTGCGAAGCAGACGCGGAGCATCGACGATCTGCGCGCCGGCACCGACGAAGGACCCGAGCTCGCGGCCGTTGACGAGGCCGGGCACATCGGTGATGGCGTGATCCTGTGCGGTCAGGGCAGGCTGCAGCTGCGGGTTGGTCGCCGCCTGGGCGGCGGTCGCACCGAAGCCGAGGGAGCCGAGGGTCGCGGCGACGGCCAGGGCGGCGGAGAGCAAGCGCGCGGATGTCACGCGGCGGGAACGGGTAGTCACTGTCATCCTCAGGGGTCGGAGATGGGGGTGGGCGGCGGCACCCGTTCGAGTGGGCGGGTGAGCCGAAGGCGACCGTCCCAACCCCGGGTGACGAACCCGAGAACGCGAGCGAACCTGTACCGAACGGACTCTGAGGATGTTGTCCTGAGGAGGCGATGAATCGGCGGAGAAGCCCTCATCTGTGCACCCGCACCCGACTCGCCTCAGCCGACGAGTACCCGCCCCACATACCGCGCCGCCGGTCGGATGATCTTCGGGTCCCGCGCTTGCTCGAGCACGTGCGCGGTCCATCCGATCGTGCGGGCGAGGGCGAAGGTGGGGGTGAACATCGCGCGCGGGATACCGCACTGCTCCATCACCACCGCGGCGTAGAACTCGACGTTGGCGTGCAGCGGGCGCTCGGGCCGGCGCTGTGCGAGCTGACGCTCGGCCTCTTCTTGGAAGGCCAGCGCCTGGGTCACGCGGTCGCCGCCGAGGCCGCGCGCGACCTCGCGCAGCAGCTCGGAGCGCGGATCGGCCGTGCGGTACACCGCGTGCCCGAAGCCCATCAGTCTGCGTCCCGCATCGAGCTCTCCCGCGATCCAGGCGGCGGGGTCGTCGTCCGCGCGGTCGAGACTGTCGAGGGCGCGGGCCGGGGCTCCGCCGTGCAGCGGCCCCGAGAGCGCGCCGAGCGCGCCGGAGAGACAGGATGCCATGTCGGCCCCCGTCGACGCGATGACCCGGGCCGTGAAGGTCGAGGCGTTGAAGCCGTGGTCCATCGCCGCGACCAGGTAGGCCGACAGTGCGCGGACGTGGGCGTCGTCGGGAGCCGTCCCGGTCACGCGCTCGAGGTAGTCGGCCACCACGCCGCGACCGCCCGCCGCCCCGGGCGCGAGAGCGAGCGGGGCCAGGGCGGCGAAGGCGATCGCCTCGTCGAGCCGCGCATCGGAATCGAGGTCGTACAGCGCCGCGGACGAGCGGGCGGATGCCGCGAGCGTCCACACCGCGCGAAGTGCCGCGAGCGGCTGATCGGTGCGGGCCGTGACCGCGGCGATCAGCCCGGGCAGGGCGGGGTCGGCCTGTGCGGCCGAGACGCGCGCGGCGAAGGTGGCTCGGGTCGTGGCATCCGGGAGTTCCCCCACCACCAGTAGCTGCCAGACGTCCTCGAAGGAACGCGTGCGCGCCAGCTCCACCGCGGAGGAGCCCCGGTAGTGGTAGACGCCGGCGTCGCCGTCGACATCGCTGATGGTCGTCTCGGCCGCGACGACGCCGTTCAGTCCGCGGGGCACATCGATCAGGTCGCTCATGCGCTCAGTGTGCGAACATGACGACGACAGCGTCAACGTTGATCGGATCAAGATGAGCGCTCCCCTCCCCCGCCTTTCCGCCGCACAGGTGGCCGCTCGGCTCGGTGTGAAGCCGGAGACCGTCTACGCCTACGTCTCGCGCGGACTCCTTCGCCGCGAGCGCGAGTCCCACGGCTCCACCTTCGATGCGCTCGAGGTCGAAGCCTTCGCCGCCGGTCGTCGCCGGACGGCCACTCGGATGCCGACCCATCCGACGACCGGTATGCCCCTCGGTGTCGTACAGACCGACGTCGCCGACATCGAGGACGACGAACTGCTGTACCGGGGCCGACGCGCCCGCGACCTGATGGATCGTCCGTTCGCCGAGGTCGTGGCCTGGCTGTGGGACGAGGAGCGCGTGGACGCTCCCGACCCGGCGATCGGCAGCGCCCGCGCGATGGTCGAGGCCCTCCCTCTGCACGCGGGGTCGATGGACCGCCTGCGCGCCGCCCTGACCGGCTTCGCCGCCGACGATCCGCTGCGCTACGACGCGTCGACCGCGTCGGCCCACCGCATCGGGTGGACGCTCCTCACCGGTCTTCCCGTCGCGCTCGGCGGCCGCCCCGACGCCGACATCGCGCGGTCGTTGGTCAGCGTCTGGAACGCGCCGACCGACCCGGCGACCATCGCCGCCGTCAACGCCGCGCTCGTCCTGCTGATCGACCACGATCTCGCGGTGTCGACCTTCGCCGCGCGGGTCGCGGCCTCGGCCCGCGCCGACGGATACGCCGCCGTCAGCGCCGCGCTCGGCGCGGCCGACTCGCCCCTGCACATCTCCGCGGCGACCCGCACCGCCCGCCTGCTCACGCGCGTGCGACGCGGGCAAGAACCCGAGCGGGCGCTGGTCGATGCGCTGCACGAGGGCAACGGCATCCCCGGCTTCGGTCATCCGCTCTACGCCGGGGGCGACGATCGGGCCGCGGCCCTGTTTCCGCTCCTGGTCGCACTGCCCGACGGGGAAGGGACGATGGATGCCGTGCGGCGGCTGTCCGACGTCGTCGCCGACCGTGCGGGGTTGCGGCCCAACGTGGACCTGGCGCTGGCGGCACTGGCATCCGGGGCCCGCCTCCCCGAGGACGCGGCGGGCACGATCTTCGTGCTCGGGCGGGTTGTCGGGTGGATCGCGCACATCGCCGCGGAGTACGCCGAGCAGGCCATGCGGCTGCGTCCTCGCGGGGAGTATGTGGGGCCGTGACCGCTCGCCTCAGCCCGTTTCCCCCACCGAACGAAAGTCGATAGATGATGCGTCGATATCTGGCGATCGCTCTTCTTGCGGCCGCGGTCGCGAGCACGACGGGCTGCGCGCCCACCTCGGGCCTCTTCGAGTGACACCGGCCAGCGACGCTCGCCGGGTCCCGAGCGATCCCCGTGAGCGCCGCTCGGTGCCGCGGCCGACGACGCCCGATCAGCGATACGGGCGCCCGATCAGCGGTTCTCCCACTCGCGCGCCATCTGCACCACCGCCGCCACGGCGGCCTCAGTGTCGGCGGGTGAGCCGCCCGCCCGACCGGCGACGAGACCGGCGACGAAGGCGCTGAGTGGGGCCGCGGGCCGGGCGACACCGTTGGCGACGTCGCGCGCGAGGTCGAGGATCAGAGAGATGGGGATGTCGCCCTCCGCCAGACCGAAGCGCTCCGCGAGAGCGGCGCTCCAGTCGTTCAGCGCTTCGGGGGGCAGCGTGCGGGACTCGGTCATGGTTCCTCCTCGGGCCGTGGGGAGATCGTCCCACGACTCGGCCCGAAGGAGGTGGCATCCGAGGACGAGTCACCGAGACCGCTACACACGCCGCTCTCGACCACGCGGGTTCGCCGTTTACCGAACGCGTCCTGACGACCGTCCGCCCGGACCATGCTCCACAGCACAGCCCGGGCCGGCCGGCATTACGCCGCGAGCGCCTTCGACAGGAAGGCGACGGCCTGAGCGACCGCCGCCTGCGCCGCGTACGTGTCGTGGAGCGCGTTCACCATCACGAAGTCGTGCACGATGCCCTGGTAGCGGACGGCGGTGGTGGGCACGCCCGCCTGACGGAGCTTCGCGGCGTAGGCCTCGCCCTCGTCGCGGAGCACGTCGGCCTCGGCCGTGATGACGAGCGCTTGCGGGAGTCCCGCGAGCTGATCGAGCGTGGCGCGCAGCGGCGACGCCGTGATCTGGGCGCGGTCGTCTTCGCTGGTCGTGTACTGGTCCCAGAACCACTTCATGCCGTCGCGCGACAGGAAGTAGCCCTCCGCGAAGCGGTGGTACGACTCGGTATCGAAGGCCGCGTCGGTCACCGGGTAGAACAGCACCTGCGCGGCGAGGTCGACACCGCCGCGCTCCTTGGCGAGCAGGGTGAGGGCGGCCGACATGTTGCCGCCCACCGAGTCGCCCGCAACCGCGACGCGTGAGGCGTCGAGGCCCTTCGATGCCCCTTCGGCGACGATCCACTGGGCGGTCGCCCACACCTGCTCGATCGCGTGGGGGTACCGCACCTCGGGTGAGCGGTCGTATTCGGGGAAGACGACCGCGGCTCCGGTTCCCACCGCGAGGTCGCGCACGAGACGGTCGTGCGTGTGCGCGTCGCCGAAGACCCACCCTGCGCCGTGGATGTAGATCACGACGGGCAGCACACCGCTCGCACCCCGCGGGCGGACGATGCGGACCTTCACCGAGCCGCTCGGACCACCCGCGACCTCGATCCATTCCTCGTCGATCTCGGGCTTGAAGATGGGATCGTCCTGAACGCCGTCGACGGCGGCGCGCCCCTCGGCCGGCGGCAGCTGGTAGAGGAAGGGCGGTTCGCTGGTGGCATCCACGAACTGCTGCGCGGCGGGTTCGAGGGCGATCTCGTGCGGGTTTCCGGACATGGTCGGGGCTCCTTCTTGACGACGGTTCTGCGAAGCGACGGGTGAGAACGATCGTTCTCACCTTCGCTCCTCACCATAGAGAACGATCGTTCTCGCGTCAACTAGACTGAGGACATGACCGAGACCCGCGACCGCATCGTCGATGCCGCCGACGCCCTCTATTACGGGCGGGGCATCGGTCAGGTGGGGATGGATGCCGTGCGAGACACCGCCGGCGTTTCGCTCCGAGCCCTCTACAAGGAGTTCCCCGCAAAAGACGACCTGATCGTCGCGGTCCTCGACAAGCGCCACGGCACGTGGACCGACGGGGTGACCGACGCCGTCGAGCGCATCGACGACCCTCGCGAACGGCTGCTGGCGGTCTACGACTACCTCGCGCACTGGTTCGACGAGGCGGACTTCCGAGGCTGCGGCTTCATCAACGCCTTCGGCGAATTGGGAGCCGCCAACCCCGGCGTCGCCCGCGCGGTGCGCGCACACAAGGCCGATTTCCAGCGATACGTCGCGAAGCTCGTCGAGGCGGCGGGGGCTCCGGCCTTCCTCGCTCCCCAGCTCGCCATCCTCGCCGAGGGCGCCCAGACCACCGCCGCGATCGCCGGGACGCCCGAGGCCGCGGGCACCGCGCGCGCGGCCGCATCGACACTCATCGACGCCGCCTTCGCACACGGAGCGAGCTGACGACCCCTCTCGTCAGGTCGCCGAAGGCCCTTCCGATGCCACCTCTCGCAGGTCTTCCCAGGTGTCGATATCGCGCGTCAACGCGGGGTCGGCCGGCACCGGCTCCACCCTCAGCCCGCCCAGGAGCGCCCGCATGGACGCGTCGCGCCCACCCTCGAAGACACCGGATGCCGCAGCCCGCAGCGCCGCGGCCCGGTAACGGCCGATGAGCCACTGGCGTCGACCGTCGTCGAGGCACACCCCGTCCGCAGCGTCGGGGACCGGATCGCCCAGAAGCGCCACCGCCGGACCAGCGGTCGGAAGATCGCAGGCGACGACGAAGACCTCCGTGGCATCCACGTGGCCGAGGGCGGCGATGATCGCGGCGACCGGGCCGCCGAAGGGCGGCTCTTCTCGCGTCCAGGTCACCTCGAGCGCATCGTCGAGAACGGGGGCGACGACGACGACGCGTCGAGCACCGGCGGCTCGGACCGCGTCCACCGCCGTACGCAGCAGCGTCTGCCCACCCACGCGCACGAGCGGCTTCGTCGCCCCGCCCAGTCGTGAGGCCCTCCCCCCGGCCAAGAGGATGGCATCGACGCTCACCATCGCGTGACCGTGACGAGCTCCCCGGCCGCGACGTCTCTCTCGCTCGGCGGGATGACGGCGAGACCGTCGGCGTCACCGAGTCCGCGCGTTCCGTGGGAGGTGGGAGTCGCAACCCATCGGGCGGGGTCGGAGCGGTCGAGGCGCACCGGCACGTACTGCACGCGGCCCGGCCGGGCCCGGCGCCCCTCGGAAAGCGCGACGCGCAACGTCTCGCGCCCCAGGTCGGCGTCGCCCTCGAGAGCACGGACGGCCGGACGCACGAATAACTCAAACGAGACCGCGGCGCTCACGGGATTGCCGGGCAGACCGAACAGCAGCGTGCCGGCGGGGGTGCGGCCGAAGCCCTGCGGCTTACCCGGCTGCATGCGCACCCGGTCGAAACGCATGAGGTCGCCGAGGGTGTTCTTCACGACCTCGTACGCACCCGCGCTCACCCCTCCCGAGAACACCACGATGTCGGCCCCTGCTGCTTCGGCGGCAGCGATGGCCCGACGTGGTCCGTCGCCCTCGTCGCCGACGCTCGCGCGCAGCACGATCTCGGCCCCGGACTCCTCGGCCAGACCGGCCAGCAGCACGCTGTTCGATTCGGGGATCTGACCGCGGCGGAGCGGGTGGCCCGCGGGCTGCAGTTCCGAGCCCGTCGACACCACCGCCACCCGCGACGCGCGCGACACCGAGACCGTTCCCACCCCGGCGGCCGCGATCGCGCCGAGCCGGGCGGCGGTCAGACGCACACCCTCGGGGACGACGAGTTCACCCTCCCGCACGTCCGAGCCGCGATGCCGGATGTGCGCCCCGGGCCCGCGGGGAGCGATGAGCACCGTGACCGCGTCGAGCCCGCCGGCGAGCCCGCCCTCGGTGTCTTCGAACGGGACGATCGCCGTCGCGTCGGTCGGCACGGGCGCCCCCGTCATGATGCGCGCGGCTTCGCCGGCATCCACCCCCGGATCGAGGTCGGTGCCCGCGGGCAGATCGGCGACCACGCGCAGAGTGGCGGGTGCGCCGAGGTCGCGCACGGCGAACCCGTCCATCGCCGAGCTGTCGAAGCCCGGGACGTCGACATTCGCGAACACGGGATGCCGCAGCACTCGACCGCGGGCAGCGGCCACCGCCCGGGCTTCGGGGGCGAGCGGAACGACCTGCTCGAGAACGGCGGCGAGGTGCTCGGCGACGTCGATCACACGGTCCATCCGCGGGGGGAGAAGGGCATGCCCTCAGCGTAGGCGCGGGTCAGAGGTCGAGGCGGTGCGGGATCGCTTCAACGCCGTCGCGATAGGGCGCGAACCCCATCGCGGCGTAGTACGCCAGGGCGGGCGCGTTGTCGGCGCCGATGGTCGCGTCGATGTGGCGCAGGCCCGCGGCCTCCGCCGCCGCGAGGGTCCTCGCGAAGAGGCTGCGGCCGATCCCGCTACGCCCTACCTCGGGGTCGATGTGCGTGCCGATGATGCCCCAGCCCTCGTCGACCCCGTAGGGGTTGCCGGGCCAGGCGCGCTTCAGGGACTGGAAGCCGACCACCACGCCGTCGCGGTCCGCCACGGTGCAGGCGATCGAGTGCTCGGGGTCGAAGTACCGCTCCTCGACGAACGCCGCGTCGGACTGCGACGATCGCAGTCCCGCGCGATGGATCGCGTTCTGCACGTCGACCATCGCGTCGATGTCGGCCCGGCGCGCGTCTCGGAACTCGATCATGCAGCCATCTTCGCAGCCTCCTCCGACATTCCGTCGGCACAACCCCGGACCGCGCCACCTCTCACCCCTCTACCGTGGGCGCATGGACGAGCTGACATACGACGAGGTCGGCGCGACCGCCGGTCGGATGCCGCCCGGGTATCACCACGTGCGCGTTCGACGGGTGATCGGGCGCGGTCCGGAGGTCTTCGCGACGGCCGCCGATGCCCTTCTCGCCGGTGAGGCGCAACGGCGCGCGGGAGCCCGGGTCGAGGCGTCCGAGACGCCGATGCGCGAGGGCACACGCGTGACGATGCGGTTGGGGGTCGGCATCCTGAGCGTCCGCATTCCCTGCCTCGTCGTGTGGGCCGACCGCACCAATACCGTCGCCGGTTTCGCCTACGGCACCCTCCCGGGGCACCCGGAGCGCGGGGAAGAACGATTCACCCTGACGCTCGCCCCGACGGGGGAGGTCGTCTTCGCCATCGCCGCGTTCTCGGCGCCCGGACGCTGGTTCACGCGCATCGGCGCCCCGCTGGGTCGCGCGGTGCAGGCCTGGATGACGAGACGGTACCTCCGCGCGCTCGACCCGCGCTGAAGCGCTCTCCCTCGAGAGCACCGCCGCCTCTCGCGCCAGAAGGTCGAATACGCCGTGACGTCCGTTCCGCTCGAGATCGCTTTTGCCCTGCCCTCGCGCTACCGCTGAGTCGAGTGGGCGGGGCGCCGGCATCTTCCATGCGCTCTCCTATCGGCCGAAGACGACGCCAGCCGCGGCGACCGCGACGGGCTCGCTCGGCAGCTGGCCGCAGCGGGGCATGAGCCTGTTCGGGAGAGCCAGTTCTTCGGGCGGGCGCAAGATCGTCCAGATCACGAAGGGGTTCTGCGTACTGGCATCCGACGGCTCCGTCTGGTGTCGCGGATCGAACAACTACGGCCAGCTGGGGACCGGATCCACGGACTCCGCGTCGGCCGACTTCGTGCAGGTGACCTTCCGCACGGGTCTGTACGCCACGCAGCTGTCATCCAACGGGACGACCGTCGCGGCTCTGCTCAACAACAACTCGGTGTGGGGCTGGGGGAGGAATACCGACGGGCAGCTCGGCAACGGCTCGACCAGCGACACGGTGTCCTTCAAAGGGCTGGGCTCGCAGGAGTTCATCAAGGTGTCAGTCGGCGGATCGCATGTCAGCGCGGTGGCCGCCGACGGCACCCTGTCCAGCGCCGGCCTGAACGCATCCGGGCCGCTCGGCAACGGAAGCACGACCTCGAGCAGCTCCGCCGTCATCGCGTCGGGAAGCGACATCCCGAACTTCGCAGACGTCGTCGACGGCGGCTCTCAGACGTACGGCGTGACGTCGAGCGGCGCTCTGTGGGGATGGGGAGCCAACCTCGTGAACGGTGTCTCCACCATCGGAAACGGCAACACATCGACCACGTCTTACACATCACCGGTCCGTACCGCGACGAACATCACGATCGACGACGGTGCGAACAAGCTCACGTGCGCCAGTGGCACGACAGCGAACAAGATCGCGCGCTGCGCTCCTTCGGGTACCCTCACCTACTCGGTGACGTACGCCGTGCAGTCGTGGGTATCGGGAGCCGTGAGCAAACAGGCGTCGACGACAGCGACACAGCTGGGTTCGGTCACGTTCGGCGGTCCGGGTTCGCTGGCCATGTGCTTGGGGCTCCGAGGCGGCTCCAGTGCCAACTACACCCCCGTTGAGCTCCAGACCTGCGACTCGTCGTCGAATCAGACATGGAGCTCTTGGTCCGACGGAACATTCCGCTCGAACGGGAAGTGCCTCGACGTGAAGGGCAGCAGTCCCGGCAGCGTGGTGCAACTCTGGTCCTGCAACGATCTGGGCTACCAGTGGTGGGTTCTGCGTGACGACAAAACGGTCTACAACCCGAGCTCGGGACTTTGCCTGACCGACCCGAACGGATCGACGAGCTCCGGGACACAGCAGGTCATCGACACCTGCACGGGCGCGTGGAATCAGCAGTGGTCGTTCTGACGACCATCGACTGATGCAGCAGGAAGGGCGACTCGGCCGAAGCCGGGTCGCCCTTCCGCATCGGTGTCGTCAGCCGCGGGGGCGCTCCTCCTCAACAACCGACTGCACGTCGTCGACCGCCGGGGTCTTCTCGTCGGCGCGCACCTCGTCGGCGGCGATCGCGATGTCGATCGCCGCATCCTCGAGCGCCTCGGCGACGACGTCGCTCACGTCGGCACGATCGTCGCCCCGATCTTCGTCGGAGGCACGCGGGCGCTCGGGCTCGAGGCCGTCGGTCAGGCGATCCGCGGCATCGATGTCCGACTCCGCGTCGGCCGTGGTCACACGCTCACGCGCTTGGCGGACGGTCTCGTCCACGGCGGCCGCGGCCCCGGCGGCGACGTCCTTCGTCTTGGCGACGGCGGCATCGACGGTCTCCGAGGCACTGGCCGCGAGATCCTTCGACCTCTCGCGCGCATCATCGACGGCGGTCGACGTGCGATCCGCGACGTCCTGCGCTTTGGCCTTCACCTCATCGGCCACGTCTGACGCGCGGGCGGCGACGGCATCCGCTTTCTCCTCGGCTTCGGCGACCACATCACGGTCGAAGGGACCGAAGACGCCGGTCACGACGACGTCGACCTCGATCGTGCCGCGGCCGAGCGGCTCGAGAGCCGAGACCACCGCGGTGCGCACGTCGCCCGCCACCTCGCGCAGCTTGTGGGGATAATCGACGACCAGCGAGATGGTCGCAGTGACCGAGCCGGCACGGTCGGTGTCGATCTTGACGCCGGGTGCGGTGCTCGCCAGGCCGACGCGTTCACGGACGGCGTCCGACGCCCGTCCGATCAAGCTGCCGAGAGCGTGGACGCCAGGAACGGAACCGGCGGCGGTCGCCGCGAGCGTCGCCGCCGCGTCGAGGTCGGGCGGGTCGATGGTCGCATCGGTGATGGACATCACGTCTCCTCGTGGGTGTCAGTGAACGCGGGTGTTGTCGCGCGCGAGTTTCGCGCGCAGACCCGAGTGGATCGAGATGTAGGCGCGCAGGTTCTGGCCCGTGAGCGCGGCAAGGTTCGTCACCAGCGTGTCGACGTGCTCGGCGACCTCACGGGGCGAGGTGTTCTGACGCGGGGTGACCGCCACGTGCAGCACGGACTGCTTTCCGACCTCACCGGCGGTGATGCGAGACGAGAGGATCTCGTCACGCTCGCCCAGCGCGTTCTTCAGTGCCTCGGAGGCGAAGCCGTCGGTGACGGTGATGCGTCCCTCGTCGTTCGCACTGCCGGTGGACTGCAGCGGGGCCTGACGACGACCGCGCACGGCGGCCGAGGCGATCAGGATGAGGATGACGGCCAGCACCACGATCGCAGCGACGGCGCCCCAGCCGGCGGACTCACGACCCAGCGACTCGAGCCAGCCCTGGAAGCCGCCCATGACGGAGCCCCATGTGCCGGTACCGCCCGGGAGGAGCCCCACGACGAGGGCGAGAGCGCCCAGGCCCAGCAGCACCAGGGCGACCAGGAAGAGCAGGAAGCGGTTCAGACCGCGTCGCGTCGCGTTCATCAGGACTCCTTGGTGTCGGGACGCTGCACGCGCAGGTGGGTGCGCACGGCGGGCGAGAGCTTGTACGAGGTGACTTCCTCGTCGACGATGCGGCGCAGCTGCGCCTCGTCGACCGGGATGCCGACCGGGGGCCGCACCGTCACGTCGACGGAGCGGTGGGCGACGCCGACGACGATGTCGTCCCGCGCGATGCCCGATTCGTTGCTGAGGTGCTGAGCGAGGGCGGATGCCACGACGCCGTTGTCCACGACGACGGCACGCTCCCCCCACGACATCTCGTGGCGCGAGAGGCGGCCGGGCTTGAGAGCCAGAACGAGCACGATGAGTCCGACGATGGCCAGGACGACCCCGCCGCCGATGAAGGCGGCCGGCATGAGAGCGGTGGGCGCCGCGACCACGGCGTTCAGCGCCTCACCCGGGGAAGCCAGCAGGGGCTGGGCCCCGGCAAGGTCGAGGATGATCTCGACCGCGGCGTACGCGAGGACGAGCAGCAGCAGCACGACCACGACGAGCATCGCCACGGTGCGGGGCGAGTGGGTCTCGCGACGCACGACGGTGCGGAGCACGGTGTCAGTCATCACAGCACTCGCTTTCGCTGAGGGGCGGTAGCGCCCGAGATGGTGAGGTCGACGCGCGAGATCTCGCGGCCGAACAAGTGGGTCAGACGCGAACGCAGCTCGGTCTGCGCGACGCGCGCGGCCTCCAGCACGGGAGTCGCGGCGCGCACGGCCTCGGTGTCGTCGAGGCGGGGGACGGGGAACGGGGTCGTCACGCGCACCGCCGCGGTGTCGCGGGCCGAGACGATCTCGACGCGGACGCTCTTGGCATCCACACCGACGATGTCGGCGGCGGCCCGCTCGGCCGTCTTCTGCAGTACGCGGTCGGAGATGGACACCCGACCGGCGGGGAGGCCGGGGCCGGCAACCGTGGTGCGGTTGCCGACCCCGGGGAAAGCGGTGACGGTGGTCACGATGTGCTCCGACCCTTGAAGGCGTTGACGATGTTGCCGAAGTCGAGTTCACCCGCCGTGATGCGAGCGACGACCACGCCGATCGCCATGAAGAGGGCGACGAGGATGAAGCCCCAGAAGCCGAAGATCAGAGCGCTGAGGGCCAGTACCAGGCCGGCGAGAGCGCCCTTGGTGGAGGCGCTCACTGGACGCGCTTTTCGTTGCTGTCGTCGTCGTTGTTGTCGTCGCCCGGGATGTGGACGTCGTTCACGTCGACGTTGACTTCGACGACCTCGAGGCCGACGAGGCGGGTGATGGCACCGGCGACGCGCGAGCGCACCTGGTCGGCGACCTCCTGGATCGGGGCGCCGTACTCGACGACGATCGTGATGTCGGCGGCGGCCTGCGTCTCGCCCACCTCGACCTTGACGCCCTGCGTCAGGTCGGTGGCGTTGATCGCGTCACGGATGGCGCCGAGCGCGCGGGCTCCGCCGCCACCCAGGGCGTACACACCGGCGACCTCACGGGTCGCGATGCCGGCGACCTTGGCGACGACGCCCTCGGCGATCGAGGTCTTGCCCTCGACGGGAGCGTCCTGGCCGCGGCCGTTGAGCGGACGGTTCACGCGCGACGCCGACTGGGGGACGTTCTGCGCAGCGGGGGTGGTGGGGGCGTTCTCAGCCATGTCCGTGCCTTTCGAATGTCTGGACCCGGGTGTCCGGGGTGGGCGCTTCGGCCTACATGACTCAGACGTACCGGGGGCAGGAATCGTCACGCCGGACGTGAAAAAGTCCGGCGAATCTGTCTCCGCGGGAATGCGGATGGCCATCTCCCACGAGATTCCGCGGCGGGACGCGTCCCGACGACGTGGTCGGCCCGGCATCCCCGTCCGGAGAATCCGGTCGACATCGCGCCTCGATCGCCCGCCCGCGACGTCGGAGGCCCGGCGTACGCTCGACCCATGACCCCCTTCTGCTCCTCGGCGCGGCCCTGACATGGGCCGCCTCACCGCCTCGCGTCGAGTGACGCGCATCACTCTCGACGGCGCGAACCGCCAGCGGCCGGATGCCGTCGCGGTCGAAGAACCGCTCGAGATCCGCGTCGCGGGCTCGCCGTTGGCCGTCACGATGCGCACGCCCGGTCACGACGTCGAGCTCGCGGCGGGTTTCCTCGTGTCCGAGGGCGTGATCAGCCGCGGTGAGGACTTCGCCCGTGCGATCCACTGCGGCGGGCCGGGTACCGGCGGCGCCGACGGCAACACCTACAACGTGCTCGACCTCACCCTGGCCCCGGGCATGGCTCTTCCTTCCCCCGACATCGCGCGCTCGTTCTATACGACGAGCTCGTGCGGGGTGTGCGGCACGGCCTCGATCGAGGCGGTCGAGAAGGTGTCGACGTACGACGTCTCCACCGATCCCCTCTCGGTGTCGCCGCACGAGGTCGCGGCGTTCCCCGATCGCCTCCGCGAGCAGCAGAAGACGTTCGACAAGACCGGCGGCCTGCACGGCGCCGCCCTGTTCGACGCCGCGACCGGCGAGCTGCTCGTCGCCCGCGAAGACGTCGGGCGACACAACGCCGTCGACAAGGTCGTGGGCTGGGCCCTGTTGAACGACCGACTCCCCCTCCGCGACACGGTGCTGCAGGTCTCGGGCCGCGTCAGCTTCGAGCTCGTGCAGAAAGCCGTCATGGCCGGCATCCCGATGCTCTCCGCCGTCTCGGCGCCGTCGTCTCTCGCGATCGAACTCGCCGAGCGCGCCGGGCTGACCCTCGCCGCCTTCGTGCGCGGCAACAGTATGAACCTCTACACGCGCGCCGACCGTGTCCGTGTCCCCGAGGCCCCGGCATCCACAACCCCCTCCGCCGAAAAGATGACGAGCGTACGCTGACGAGAGGCGGGCGGTGTGTGGATGCCATCGACTCGACGCCGGAATCCACGGAGGGTGAACATGGGTGAATCGTTCGGACTGATGACCGAGGAACCGCGCCAGGGAGGCCTCGGCCCACGGGTCGACGGCGAGTGGTCGAGCACCGGGCCCTACGAGCACCCGGCCGCCGGCTGGGGCGCCGCTCTGACCGTCGGCAAGGTGCTGCTCGAGCAGCGCCAACCGGTCGCCGGCACCAAGGCGATGTTCACGATGAACCACCCCAAGAGCGGCTTCGACTGCCCCGGGTGCGCGTGGCCCGACGACAAGGGCGTGACCCTCGACATCTGCGAGAACGGCATCAAGCACGTCACGTGGGAGATGACCCACAAGCGCGTCGGCAAGGAGTTCTTCGCCGAGCACTCCGTCAGCGAGCTGTCCCAGTGGAGCGATTTCGAGCTCGAGGACGCGGGTCGCCTCGTCGGCCCCATGGTCTACGACGCCGAGACCGATCACTACGTGCCGATCTCGTGGAACGACGCCTTCCGCCTGATCGCCCACGAGCTCACGGCGATGGACTCCCCCGACCAGGCCGCGTTCTACACCTCGGGTCGCCTGAGCAACGAGGCGTCCTTCCTCTACCAGCTGTTCGCGCGCGAACTCGGGACGAACAATCTCCCCGACTGCTCGAACATGTGTCATGAGGGCTCCGGCCGCGGGCTCACGGCATCCCTCGCCACGGGCAAGGGCACCGCCGACCTCGAGGACTGGGAGAACGCCGACGCGCTGTTCATCCTCGGGGTGAACGCCGCCTCGAACGCGCCGCGCATGTTGACGAGCCTCGCCGAGGCCATCGACCGCGGGGCGCAGATCGTGCACGTCAACCCTCTGCGCGAGGTCGCCGGCACCCGCACGATCGTTCCGCACGAGATCGTCGACATGGCGACCTTCCACTCGACTCCGACCAGCACGATGAACCTGCAGGTGCGCCCGGGCGGCGACCTCGCGCTGATCCGCGGTATGGCCAAGGTCGTCTTCGAGGCGTCCGAGACCGACCCGAGCGCCCTCGATCAGGCGTTCCTCGACCGGTACACGAGCGGGCTCGACGCTTACCGCGCGCTCGTCGAGGCCACGACCTGGGACGAACTGGTCGAGCAGGCGGGTCTCACCGAGGCCGAGATCCGCGCAGCCGCCGCCGTCTACCTCGCCTCGAAGGCGTGCGTCATCAGCTGGTGCCTGGGCGTGAGCCAGCACCAGCACGGCGTCGACACCGTGCGCGAGATCGTCAACCTGCTGCTGCTGCGCGGCAACGTCGGCCGCAAGGGCACGGGTCCCTCTCCCGTGCGCGGTCACAGCAACGTCCAGGGCAACCGCACGTGCGGCATCAACCACAAGCCCACCGAGGACTGGCTCGCGAAGCTCGACGAGGTCTGCGGCATCACCTCGCCCCGCGAGCCCGGTCTCGACACCGTGCACACGGTGGCGGCCCTGCACCGCGGCGATCTGAAGGTCTTCCTCGGCATGGGGGGCAACTTCGTGCGCGCCGCCCCCGACACCGCGCTCACCGCCGAGGGCATGAGCCGGTGCGAGCTGACCGCGCACGTGAGCACCAAACTCAACCGCAGTCACCTCACGCACGGCAAGAAGGCGCTCATCCTCCCCTGCCTCGGCCGCACCGAGCGCGACGAGCAGGAGTCCGGCCCGCAGTCGATCTCGACCGAGGACGCCATGAGCTCCGTCATGCTCTCACTCGGCTCCCGCAAGCCCGCGTCGCCCCACCTGCTCAGCGAGCCCGAGATCATCGCGCGCATCGCGCGGGCGACCATGCCCGACTCGGGCACGCCATGGGAGTGGTACGTCGGCGACTACGACCGCATCCGCGACACGATGGCCAAGGCGCTGCCCGGGTTCGAGCGCTTCAACGAGCTCGTGCGCCAGCAGTACGGCTTCCGTATCCCCCAACCCGCCCGTGAGCGCGACTTCCAGACGCCGTCCGGCAAGGCGGAGTTCTCGGATGCCGAGCTGCCCGACGTCATCCCCGCAGAGGCCGACGTGCTGGTACTGCAGACCATGCGCTCGCACGATCAGTGGAACACCACGATCTACTCGGCCGACGACCGCTACCGGGGCGTCCGCAACATCCGCGAGCTGGTGTTCATGAACCGGCGCGACATGAAGGAGCGCGGCATCGCCGAGGGCGACCTCGTCGACATCGTCGCCACCTCGCGCGACGGGTCGGTGCGCAGCGTCACCGCGTTCCGCGCGCTGGAGTACGACACCCCGCGTGGTAGCGCCGCCGGCTATTTCCCCGAGCTGAACGTGCTGCTCGGCCCCGACGACTACAGCCGCCAGAGCGATCAGCCGCTGATGAAGGACATCCGGGTGCGGATCGCGAAGACCGGAGGCTGACGCGGGGTTCGCACGACAGAGTCGGAGAATCGCGCCGAAATCGGACGAGTGATTCCGCGGCATCCGATCCTGCGTTCATCCGATCCCCGCGATCGCCCCTCGTCGGTTCACGGACCTCGGGAGAAGATCGGACTCCCGGCGTCGGACCCGAGCGACGGTGCAGGCGCTGCGCGTCCACCCGACGCCGACGCCGACGTCGTCTCATCGCGGCGGCTCAGAGGTCGAGCTGCCAGAGGGCTTGCGTCGTCGTGACGCGGAGCGCGTCGGCGGCGTCGCCGAGAGCGCGCTCGGCGCCGAGGACCTCGCTCATGGAGAAGACGCGCGAGCCGACGGCATCCGCGGTGACGACCCCCGCGATGACGACCGCGGGGACGCGGAGACGGGCGGCGAGGGCGAGGACGTGTCCCGGGCCCTTGCCCGCGGTACTCGTCGCGTCGAAGGCGCCCTCGCCGGTGAGGGCGAGGTCGGAGACCGCGAGCGCCTCGGTCAGCCCGAGCGCGTGCGCGACGTACGCCGCACCGTCCACGACCTCGGCACCGGCGGCGAGCAGAGCGCCCGAGAGACCGCCCGCCGCCCCCGACCGGGGAACATCGGCGACGTCGGCACCGAAGCGCGCCGCCCACTCCTCGGCATCCGTCCTCAGTCGCTCCGTCAGGCGGGCGACGAGCTCGGGGGCCGCGCCCTTCTGCGGAGCGAAGACCGTCGCCGCGTGAGCGAACGTCGTCGTCGTGTCCGTGAGCACCGTCACCCGCCCGGGAGCGAAGGGCACGTGAGCGTTCAACGCCTCGATCGCGCCGCGCCCGCCGTCGGTGGAGGCGACACCCCCGCTGCCCACGACCACCCGTGTCGATCCCGCCTCGAGAGCGCGCGCGATGAGCTCGCCGACGCCACGGGTGGTGGCGGCCCAGGGATCGTTCGCGTCCGCTCCCCCGGCCAGGAGAAGCCCGGATGCCGCCGCCGCCTCGATCACGGCGGCTCGACCGTCGAGCCGCCAGGCGGCGCGCACGGGTTCGCCGAGCGGTCCGGTCACCTCGTCGTAGACGTTCGCCCCGCCGAGGGCGTCGAGGGTACCGTCTCCGCCGTCGGCCATCGGCACGATCGCGATCTCGGCGCCGGACCACCTGTCGCGCACGGCGAGGGCCATGGCATCCGCCGCCTCACGCGCGGTCAGCGTGCCCTTGAACTTGTCGGGGGCGATGACCACGCGCATGCTGTACCGTTCCGGGACGGGGAGGCAGAGCCCCGGCCCGTCCCCATCATCCCGCGCCCGCGGTCGAGCGGTGACCGCAGAGCCGCGAGCGTGTCCGGCCGCCGCCCGACGACGACGGCCGGACACGCTCGGCCCGAGACGGGATGCCGCTACGAGGCGGAGGGGGGTGCGCGACGACGGCGCGCGCGCACCCCCCTCCCGCAGCCGTACAGGCTGATCGGTCGCGCGAGGCCGTGGGCCCGTCAGCGTCCGAAGTCTTCGTAGATGCAGGTCACGCTAGCGCCGGCATGTCACGGGCCGTTTCCCGACGACCCACCGCCCTGCCGCGTCGGACCACCCAACTAGACTGACTGGCGTCCGGCCCCTGCGATCTTGGAGCTCAGCCGCGTGACCACCCCGAACCCCTCCGCCGCCCGCACGGCTCTCGCCGATACCGTCGAGAACGCGATCGCCACGCCCGAGAAAGAGCAGCCGTACGGCGCCCTCGGCCTCAAGAGCGACGAGTACGCCCAGATCCGCGAGATCCTCGGTCGCCGCCCCACCAGCGGCGAGCTCGCGATGTACTCCGTCATGTGGAGCGAGCACTGCTCGTACAAGTCGAGCAAGATCTACCTGCGCCAGTTCGGCCAGAAGGTCAGCGACGAGATGAAGACCCGCCTCATGGTCGGAATGGGCCAGAACGCCGGCGTCGTCGACGTGGGCGACGGCTGGGCGGTCACCTTCAAGGTCGAGTCGCACAACCACCCCAGCTACATCGAACCCTTCCAGGGTGCGGCCACGGGCGTCGGCGGCATCGTGCGCGACATCATCTCGATGGGCGCACGACCCGTGGCGGTCATGGACCAGCTGCGTTTCGGCGCGATCGACCACCCCGACACCCCGCGCGTCGTGCACGGCGTCACCAGCGGCATCTCGTTCTACGGCAACTGCCTGGGCCTGCCGAACATCGGCGGCGAGACCGTGTTCGACGCGGTCTACCAGGGCAACCCGCTCGTCAACGCCCTCGCGGTCGGCGTCATGCGTCACGAAGACATCAAGCTCGCCAATGCCACGGGCGTCGGCAACAAGGTCGTGCTGTTCGGTGCCCGCACGGGCGGTGACGGCATCGGCGGCGCCAGCATCCTGGCATCCGACACCTTCGCCGACGGCGGACCCACCAAGCGCCCCGCGGTGCAGGTGGGCGACCCGTTCGCCGAGAAGGTGCTGATCGAGTGCTGCCTCGAGCTGTACAAGGACGATCTGGTCGAGGCGATCCAAGACCTCGGTGCCGCGGGCATCTCGTGCGCCACGAGCGAGCTCGCCGCCAACGGCGACAGCGGCATGAGAGTCGAGCTCTCGAAGGTGCTGCTGCGCGACCCCTCACTCACGCCCGAGGAGATCCTCATGAGCGAGAGCCAGGAGCGCATGATGGCGATCGTCGCGCCCGAGAAGCTCGACGCCTTCCTCGCCGTCGTCGGCAAGTGGGACGTCGAGACGAGCGTGCTGGGCGAGGTCACCGGCGACGGCCGCCTCGTCATCGACTGGTACGGCGAGCGCATCGTCGACGTCGACCCCTCGACCGTCGCGGTCGACGGCCCCGTCTACGAGCGCCCGGTCGCCTACCCGACGTGGATCGACGCGCTGCAGGCCGACTCCGCCGTGACGCTGCCCCGAGCGACGGATGCGGACACCCTCCGCGAGCAGTTCACGACCCTCGTCGCGAGCCCCAACCTCGCCGACACCTCGTGGATCACGAACCAGTACGACTACTACGTGCTCGGCAACACCGCGCTGAGCTTCCCCGACGACGCCGGCATGATCCGCGTCGACGAAGAGACCGGCCTCGGCTTCGCGATCGCGACCGACTGCAACGGCCGCTACAACCAGCTCGACCCCTACAACGGTGCGAAGCTCGCCCTGGCCGAGGCATACCGCAACGTCGCCGTCACGGGTGCGGTGCCCACCGCCGTCACCGACTGCCTCAACTTCGGCAGCCCCGAGAACCCCGAGGTCATGTGGCAGTTCAGCCAGGCCGTCGAGGGTCTGAGCGATGGCTGCCTCGAGCTCGGCATCCCGGTCACGGGCGGAAACGTCTCGTTCTACAACCAGACCGGCGACCAGCCGATCCACCCGACCCCCGTCGTGGGCGTCCTGGGCATCATCGACGACGTCGCCGCGCGCATCCCGAGCGGATGGCAGGATGCCGGCGAGAACCTCTACCTGCTCGGCATCACCGCCGACGAGCTCGACGGTTCGCAGTGGGCCGGCACGATCCACGACCACCTCGGCGGTCGCCCGCCGAAGGTCGACCTCGCCCAGGAGCGCAAGCTCGCCGAGCTGCTGCAGGCCGCGGGCTCGCAGTCGCTCGTCTCGAGCGCGCACGACCTGTCATCGGGCGGTCTCGCTCAGGCCCTCGCCGAGGGCGTCCTGCGCTTCGGCGTCGGCGCTCGCGTCTGGCTGACCGAGCTCATGGAGCGCGACGGCGTGGATGCCACGGCCGCCCTGTTCAGCGAGTCAACCGGCCGCGTGCTGGTGAGCGTTCCGCGCGAAGAGGACGTGAAGTTCCGCGGATTGTGCGACGGCCGCGGCTACCCGGTGCTGCGCATCGGCGTGACCGACGTCGAGCCCGGCACCGAGGCCGCCCTCGAGATCCAGGACGTCTTCACCGTCGCCGTCTCGGAGCTGCGTCGCCTGTCGACCGAGACGCTCCCCGCGGTCTTCGGACCCACCGTCTCGGAGCCGGCGGCCTGAGGCCTCAGACCCGGGGCACCGGACCGCACCGCACCGCACCGCCGAGAGGAGACGCGCGATGACCGATGACGACGACGACATGACCGTGTTCAGCGACAAGCGTCAGAAGCGCGTCAAGATCACCGCGTGGGTCGTGATCGGCGCCCTCGTGCTCACCGGCGGCGGTGCCACGGTGATCTCGCTGATCCTCGGCTGAGTCCCTCGGTCCCCGGCAGTCGGGGTCGCCTTCTGTCGCCGGGGCGGCAACAGGCGCCCCCGGCGCCGGCGCACCCGGCCCACGGCTGCGGATTCCGGCCCGACGCCCAGCCTGCTGTCGGAGGCCCGGCATAGCATGGGGACCGTGGAACCGCTGATGGCCCTTCTGGTCGACTGGTGGTGGATCGGCCCGGCAGCGGCCGGTGCGGGCACCGTCGGCTGGCTCGGCGTGCGCCGTTCGCGCCAGCATGCGCTTCCCGCCGGTGCGACGACCACGACCGGTCGAGCCGTCCGCGCCTGGTCAACGCGTCCCCTCGGCAAAGCCGCCGCACGCCGCCTCGAACTCGACGCCGCCGTGCTCGACCTCCAGGTCGCGCGCACCGCCGTCACCCGCGGACGCGCCGACGTCAAGGTCGCCGACGCCGAGGTAGTCCGCGCCCAGGCCGAGCGGGCGGCATCCCGGGTGTCGTCCGACGCGGTATCCGCCGCGCGCGGCCGCCTGACCGATGCACAACGAGATCTGCGTGCCGCGATGGCCGAGGTACGTGCCCGCCGCGCGGGAGTCAAAGCCGCAAAGGCCATGCTCCCGGCGATCCGCTCGGGCAGCGCACCGCTTCCCGTCGCCCGTCTGCTGGCCGAGCACGATGCGATCCTCGCCCGGTGGATGGCCTACGAGACCGACCCCGGCCTCGCCATCGACTTCCCGCAGATGAGCGACTCCCGCTCGCCCCTGCTGGCGGATTTCCTGCGCGCGCACGAGAAGGCGCAGTGGCTGCGTCCGGCCTCGGTGCAGACGCGGCTCGAGCCGGCCGACTTCCTCGCCTATCGCGACGCCGTGCGCCGCACCGCCCACGCCTTCGACCGCGCCGAGCGGGCGGCCCGTCGCGGCGACCGCGAGCAGCCGAACACCCAGAGCGACGACGCGTGGACGCGTGTGGCATCCGACCTGGCCGAGACGGCTCAGCGCGCCCTCGCCCGCTCGATGGAGTCGATGGGCCGAGCGGCCGCTCGCAGCTGGAGCGAGCGAGGCGCCAGACGAGCCCAGAAGAAGACCCCGGATGCCGGTGATTCGCGGCCGCGGAACGGCTCGGTGTGGCCGCCTCCCGCACGCGATCGGCCGCCGACATCGCCTTTGTGAGAACCGCTGGGGAGAGCGGCGTAGCATGACGCCGTGGATCACTTCTGGACCTTCGCCGGCAGCTATTGGTGGCTCGTCTTCCCCCTCTTCGGAATGACGATGGGCGCCATCAACGCACGGGTGAAGCACCGCGAGGTCACCGCGCGGCGACGCCACCGCGAACAACTCGAGCTGATCCGCGCACAGGGCGGCGCGACCGCCGCCAGCGCCACCCCCCTTGCGGCCCCCACCGACGGACAGCAGCGCGTCGTCGCGGCACAGGACGCCGTCACCCACCGCTGGCTCGAGTACGAACTCGACGCGTCGAAGCTCATCACCTATCCCGCGATGAGCGACGGACGCCAGCCGCTCACCGCCGCTTTCCTGCGGGCGAAGAAGGCCGCCGACAACCTTCGCCCCGACGACGGCGAGACGCTCACTCCCGAACGGCTGCGAGAGTATCGCGACGCCGTCACCGACTACGAGGTCGCCTTCGACGTCGCCGAGCGCGACGCCCGACGTGTCAAAGACGCCGCCTTCACCCCCGACGAGCGCAAACGCCTCGACACCGCCAAGCAGCTGCTCACCGTCGCGACCGACCAGGCCGCCACACCGAGCGAACGCCAGCTCGCGTACAAACGCGTCCGTGAGGAGCTCGACGGGCTGATCCTGCTGTCGGACGAGGCCGTCGACGTGCTCGAGAAGAAGGTGGCTCTCGAACTCCCGCGGGCAGCGACCGCGCCCCCGGCATCCGCGCCCCCGGCCGAGACCGCGCCCGACTCCGCCGCCTGACCGTGCCCGCCTCCGGGGCCGATGCGCCCCGAAGTCGGAACACCGCAGCAGAATCGGATGCCGCGCCCTCTGGCATCCGATTCCGGTGACAATCTCCGATTTCACGACGGACGATGCGCCCGCGGCAACCTCACCACCTCACGAACGCGTCGCGATCTGAGAAACCCGCGCCCTCAGTGACACCCGCGCGCGACCACCCGCACCACCCGCAGAATCGGAACACCGAACCAGAATCGGATTCCGAGACCCCGTGGCATCCGATTCCGGTGCGAATCTCCGATTCTGCGATGGGTGGAGCGCCCCACCACCGGGTCCATCTCCCGACTCGGCCCCGCCTCGAGCTGCCGAACACGGGCGCCTCAGCGAGCACCCGCCCCGCCGCACCGCACCGCACCGCACCGCACCGCAGAATCGGAAAATTGCCGCAGAATCGGATGCCAAGGTCGCTGGCATCCGATTCCGGTACGAATCTCCGATTCTGCAGCGGCCACAGCAGCCGTCTCAGCGCACGCGACGAATCCGTACCGGCCCCCGGGCGGTGGTCACGTCGACCACCTCGCCCTTCTGCGTGACCTCGACCTCTCCCCGCTCGACCAGCGAATGCGCGGCGTCGCGTGCCGGCTGCATGAGCTCGCGCCAGTCCTCGCCGCCGACCGCGCGCGCGGCCTCGGACGGGCAGATCGTCTTGCCGGCGTCGCGCGCCGCGAGCAGTTCGCGGATGGATGCCACGAGCCGAGGGTCTGCACCAGATGACGGGACCATCTGTCCAGTGTCCCTCCGCGCCGAGGCGACGGGGCCACAATGGCCCGGTGATCACCGAGCGCCACGCCCCTGACCTGCCCGGACGCGCCGTCATCGCGCAGCGCTGGAGCCGTGCCGTCTTCGTGCACTGGCGCGTCGATCCGGGCGAGGTGGCGCGGCTCCTCCCACCGGGGACCCGCCCCGACGTGCACGACGGCTCCGCCTGGGTGGGCCTCGTGCCGTTCGTGCTGAGCGAGTTCCGGTTCCTGCCGCTGCCACCGGTACCGCTGTTGGGCACCTTCACCGAGATCAACGTGCGCACGTACGCCGTCGACGACGAGGGTCGCCGCGGGGTCGTCTTCCGCACGCTCGAGGCCGAGCACCTCGCTCCCGTCCTCGCCGCTCGCGCCCTGTTCGGCCTGCCGTATCGGTGGGCCCGGACGGGAGTGCGTACCGAGGGGGCTCGCATCGAGTTCCGGTCACGGCGTCACGGGGGTCGGCATCCGGGAACCCGGGTGCGGGCCGCACTCGGCACCGACACGGTCGACACGCCCCTGTCGCGCTTTCTCACCGCGCGCTGGGGCTTCCACGAGCAGCACCTCGGCCGCACGATCTGGGCCGCCAACGCGCACGAGCCCTGGCCGCTGGTCACCGCCGAGCTCGACGTCCTCGACGACGGCCTCGTCGCCGACTCCGGCTTCCCCCAGCTCGCCGGACGCACCCCCGACTCAGTGCTGGCGATGCCCGCCGACCACCCCGGCTTCATCACGCGTTTCACGAGAACTCACGCGATCGGGTGAGCCCGCGGCCAACGGGCCTCGCCGACGACTCCTCACGGGTTCGCGGCACCGCCTGCCCGTGCCCCACGACGACGCCCCCTCCACCGCGAGGGCGAAGGGGGCGTCGTCGTGTGAGAGGTCAGTCGCGCTGCGTCGAGAACGCCGAGGGGTTCTTCTCGAGCCAGGCGTCCACGGCCTCGGCCTCGCGGCCCTCGCCGTACTCGTTGACCACGAGGTCTTCGAGCGAGCCGTACTGCTCGTCGTCGAGCTGGATGCCCTTGATCAACTCAGCGGCATCCGGGTACTTCTCTTCGAAGCCCGAGGTGCCGAGGAAGTGGAGGGCCTCGGGGTCGCCCATGAGGCCCTGCGGGTCTTCGAGGTCTTTGACGTCATAGGCGTCATTGGCCCAGAACGGACGCCACAGCGTCACGGCGATGTCCTTCTTCGCCGCGATCGCGTTGTCGAGCTCGGTGAGCATCGCGGCGGTCGAGGAGGTCACCAGCTCGAACTCGCCGTCGAGGCCGTAGCCGGGGAGCATGGTCTCCTGCGTCTGGGTGGTGAGGCCGGCACCCGGCTCGATGCCGTAGATGCGGCCATCGAAGCGCGCGGCGTTGCCCTTGAGCTGGTCGATCGAGTCGATGTCGACGTAGCTGGGCACCGCGATGGTCAGCTTGGCGTTGTCGTAGTACGCGCCCAGGTCTTCGATCTTGTCGCCGTAGCGGTCCATGTACGACTTGTGGGTCAGCTCGGGCCAAGCCGAGGGGTAGATGTCGACGTCGCCCTGGGCGAGACCGGTGTAGAGCGGACCCGCCTCGGTGAGGGTCTGCATCTCGACCTTGTAGCCGAGCTTGCCGAGCTGGTCTTCGAGCAGGTACGCGGTGCTGAGCCCGTCGGTCCACGAGGGCAGGAAGCCGAGGGTGATCGTGCCCTTCTCGCCGCCGTCGCCCGAGCCGCCTTCGGCCATGTTGCCGCTCGCGCAGCCGCCGAGCAGCAGGGCGCCCGCGGCGCCGAGGGCGAGGGCGGAGGTGAGGTGTCGCTTGTTCATTGCTGTGTTCTCTTCCGTTTCGTATGTGATTCCGTGGGTGCTTCCCCGGGTGAGGGGTCGTTCGCTGTCGCCGAGAGCTCGCCTGTGCGACGGAAATCGACCCCTCGCGCCGGAGAACGAGGGAGGGATGCCGGGACTCAGCGCCCCGACGACACCGGCGCGCGACGCGGTGAGGCCTTCTCACGCTCGGCCTCGCTCGCGACATCCGCCGAGGTGGTGTCGACATGCGACGCCGCAGTGGCTCCGGCGGCGACGGCCGCGGCGGAACGCACGGCCCGGCGCCGAGCCAGCACGCCCAGCAACGAACCGCGGTTGTCGGCCCGGTTGCCGAGGGCAGCAGTGAGCCGGTCGAGGTACACGGCGAGGACGACGACGCTCAGGCCCGCCTCGACGCCCTTGGGCAGGTTGACCGTCGAGATCGACTGCACGACCTCTTTACCCAGGCCGTCGGCCCCGACGATGCCGGCCACGACCGCCATCGACAGCGCGAGCATGATGACCTGGTTGACGCCCGCCATGATCGTGGGCATCGCGAGCGGGAGCTGGATGCCGCGGAGGATCTGCCCGGGGGTGGCCCCGAACGCGTGTCCCGCCTCGACGGTCTCGGAGTCGACCCCGCGGATGCCGAGCTCGGTCAGTCGCACGCCCGGGGGCAGCGCGAAGATGACGGTCGAGACGACACCGGGCACCACGCCGATGCTGAAGAACGTGATCGCCGGGATCAGGTAGACGAAGGCGGGCATCGTCTGCATGAAGTCGAGGATCGGCTTGAGCACCGCGCGGACGGTGGCGTTGCGTGCCGACCAGATCCCCAGCGGCACCGAGATGGCCACCGCCACGATGGTGGCCACGAGCACGAGCGCGAGCGTCTGCATCGCGGTGACCCACTGGCCCATCGCGAGGATGAGGGCGAAACCGATCACTGTTCCCAGGGCAAGCTTCCACGAGCGCAGCAGCCACGCGAGGGCGGCCGCGATGACGATGACCACGACGATGGGAGCGGCGAGCAGTACGTCGCTGAGCCCGCCGACGAGGAAGCGCACGACCAGGGCGACGACGTCGAACAGGCCCGAGAGGTTGTCGCGGACCCAGTCCACGCCGGCATCCACCCAGGAGCCGACCGGGATACGGAAACCGTTCATCAGCGCACCCCCTCGGTCTCGGATGCCGTGACCCCGGCGTCGGCGGGGGTCCCGTCGAGCGCCGCGTCGATCTCGGCGGAGGGAAGGGGCTGGGGCAGCACGGTGAGCTCCTCGGTGGCGGTGGGACCGGGGCCGAGAGCGGCGAGCAGGGTCACGCGCGGGATGACTCCGGCGAGGCGACCGTCGGCGTCGAGGACGGCGAGAGGAAGGGGTGATTCGACCGACGGCACGAACAGGTTCATCAGCACGTCGTCGACGCCGACGCTCTGCGGGAGCGGCTTGAGCTTGCCGAGCAGCGAGTTCTCGCCGGCGCGGACGAGCTTTATGGCGTCGCGGTCGGTGATGATGCCGAGCGGCTTGCGGTCGCGATCGGTGACGTAGACGGCCGACATGTAGGCGTCGCGCATCTGGCGCAGCGCCGTGCGGGGTCCGGCGGAGGCGTCGACGCGCGGACGCGGGCGCTCCATGACGTTGCCGGCGGTGAGCACGCGGGCACGGTCGACGTCCTGCACGAACTGCTCGACGTAATCGTTCGCCGGGTCGGTGAGGATGTCTTCGGGCGTACCGATCTGCACGATGCGGCCGTCGCACATGACGGCGATGCGGTCGCCGAGGAACATCGCCTCGTTGAGGTCGTGGGTGATGAAGACGATGGTCTTCTTCAGCGTCCGCTGCAGCTCGAGCAGCTGCTCCTGCATCTCTCGACGGATGAGGGGGTCGAGGGCGCTGAACGCCTCGTCCATCAGCAGGATGTCGGTGTCGGCGGCGAGTGCGCGGGCGATGCCCACGCGCTGCTGCATTCCGCCCGAGAGTGCGGAGGGGAGCTTGTCGCCCCAGCCCTCGAGGCCGACGAGCGCGAGGATCTCGTTCGCCTTGGCGAGGCGCTCGGTCTTGCCGACGCCGCGGAGCTCGAGGGGGTACGCGACATTCGCCGCGACCGTGCGGTGCGGCAGGAGCGCGAAGTGCTGGAAGACCATCGCGAGGCGATCGCGCCGGAGCGACCGCAGGCGCGAGGCGCCGACGCCGGTGAGGGCATCGCCCTTCACCTCGACGGTTCCGGCGGTGGCCTCGTGCAGGCCGTTCAGCATGCGGATGATCGTGGACTTGCCGGAACCGGAGAGGCCCATGATGACGAAGATCTCGCCCGGCTGTACCTCGAAGCTGGCGTCGATGACGGCGGCGGTCCCGTCGTCGGCCACGTCTTCGCGGCGGGCGCCGGAGCGGAGCTTGTCGACGGCGGCCTGAGGGGCGCGGCCGAAGACCTTGAAGAGATTCTTGGCGGCGAGAGCGGGCGCCGTGGAAGCGGGCGCCGCAGAGGCAGGCGGATGGGTCACTGTGTGCACCTCAGCGGCCTCGGGTGGCCGCAGCGGTCACGCCCGGGTGGCAGCCGTCGGCGCTCTCCGGGGGTGGAGCACGTCAGCGTCGGATATCGGATCCGGCGCTCAGGCCGCCGACCGTACGCTCACCGGGCCGACTCCCCCGAGTCGTCACCGGCGACCGCGGACTGGTCGGGTGGGCGGCCCGTGATCGGGCCTCTACAAACGTTTCACGCTGACGGATTCCCTGGCAAATCGCTCGCGGCCTTGCGATCCCGCATGCCGTGTGGCACGCGTGCGCGCGTGGACGAGGCACCGTCGCCGCTTCCCGCGGCCACGCGTCAGTTGTCAGCCCGGGCGTGTCGCAACGACCGCGACGGTGCGCGGTTCGAGGCCGCGCGTCAGTCGGCGGCGGGCTCTGCGGCCGCCGACCGGTGGTGACGGATGACCTCCGCCACGACGAAGTTGAACCACTTCTCGGCGAAGGCGGGGTCGAGGTCGGCCTGTTCGGCCAACTGCATGAGCCGGGCGATCTGCTGCTCTTCGCGGGAGGGGTCGGATGCCGGCATCCCGTGCTTCGCTTTCAGCACCCCGACTTGCTTCGTGCAGCGGAAGCGCTCCGCCAGCAGGAAGATCAGGGCGGCGTCGATGTTGTCGATACTTCCGCGCAGCCCCTGCAGAATCGTCGAAGGATCGGCCTCGGTCATGTGTCCTCCTCAATCGCTCCGACCCTACCGTTCGGCGCCAGCCTGCGAGGACGACTCTCAGCGAGTCCTACAGTGTGAGCATGAGCCGATCCACGCGCCCCGACCCCACCGCCGAAGGCGCAGATGCCGGGGCCACCACCTCGCGCGACAAGCCGGTCTGGTCGGCCGTCTCCCGCCCCTACGCGGCCGGGTTCTTCCTGACCCTCGGTGGGCTGACCGCGATCCTTCTCGGACTCGCGCTCTCGAGCCTCTCGACCGTGCTCGTCTACATCGCGATCGCCCTCTTCGTGGCTCTCGCCCTCGATCCCCTGGTGCGCTTCCTGGTGCGCCGTGGACTGGCACGGGCCTGGTCGATCGTGATCGTGTTCGGCGGGCTCGCCGTCATCCTGGCCGGGGCTCTGTGGTTGCTCATCCCGCCGGTCGTCCGGCAGGTCGAGCAGTTCGTCGGCGACATCCCGACCTTCGTGAACGACCTGATCGACAGCGACGCCGTGCGGTGGGTCGAGAGCAACTTCGGCGACAGCCTCGGTGACGTCCTCAAAGAGGTGCAGGGCTTCGCCACGAACCCCGCCAACATCGCCGCGATCGGCGGCGGACTCCTGCAGGTCGGCGTGAACATCGGCGCCTTCGTCTCGGGCGCGATCATCGTGCTGGTGCTGAGCCTGTACTTCCTGGCATCCCTGCCCAAGATGAAGAACTCGCTCGTACGCCTCACTCCCGCCCGGAGCCGGGAAACGGTCGCCGATATGACGGGTCAGATCACCGACTCCGTCGGTGGCTACCTCGCCGGGATGGTCGTGCTGGCGCTGTGCAATGCCGTCTTCGGCTTCATCGTGCTGACCATCCTCGGTCAGCCCTTCGCGGCGCTGCTCGCCGCTATGGCGTTCGGCATCACGCTGATCCCGCTGGTCGGCTCGGTGCTGTTCTGGGCGACGGCCACCGTGTTCACCCTCATCGTCAGCCCGACCGCGGGCCTCATCTTCGCCATCGTCTACCTGGTGTACATGCAGATCGAGGCATATGTTCTCACCCCCCGGGTGATGAACCGCACCATCTCGATCCCGGGTGCTCTGGTCGTCATCGGCGCACTCGTCGGCGGCACGCTGCTCGGCTTGCTCGGAGCGCTCGTGGCGATCCCCGTGACCGCCTCCGTGCTGCTGATCGTCAAGCAGATCGTCATCCCGCGGCAGGACGCCAAAAAGTAGAGCGGCGCAGCGCCGCACCCCCACGCATAAACGCTCTCCGCGCCCATAAACACGCTGTCCCCCGCGTTTACGAGCGCGGATCGCGTTTATGGGTGTCCGCGGACGCGATACCCGGTGCGACCTGGATGGCGAGCGGCGACGCCCGGCGACGCCCGCTCCCCCACGCATAAACGCCTTTTGCACCCATAAACGCGCTGTCCTCGCGTTTACGAGCGCGGATCGCGTTTATGCGTGCTCGACCCCCGTGATGGGCGCCGCCGCCGGACCCTCGCCGGCGGTGACGGTCCTCGAAGACGCCACGCTCGTGAACGCCGTATCCCGCGCAGACCGCCGCGGGGCGGGCCGCACGCAGTCGCTCAGCGCATCGGCAGCAGGCGCGTCGGCGACGGCGACGGGGTGCGGTGGCGAACCCGGCCCGGAACACCGGTGCGGGTGTCGAGCGACAGCGACACGATCTCGTGCGCCAGCTGACCCGCCACGAGGAGGGTGTCGTCGACGACGAGGTGGTGGCGCGGCCAGTGCGTGCCCGTCTCGGCGAGGGCGAGCAACTGCACCTCTTCGCCGTGCCCGCGAACGGACAACACGCCCACGGTGTCGCTGCCGCGGACGCCCGCGTACAGCGTCGTCCCGTCGCGGCTCATCGAGAGCTCCGCCGCCGTGTCGGTGGGAAGGGTGCCGAGCAGCGGTTGGCCCGAGACCACGTGCCAGCGCCCCGCACGGTCGGGCGCCAAGACGAAGACCTCGCAGCTCAGCTCGGTGACGACGTAGAGGTGGCCCGATGGATGCCAGAGTCCGTGGCGGGGTCCGCTGCCCTTCGGAAGCGCGACCTCCTGCACCAGGATCAAGCCGCCCTCGTTCGCGCTCCAGAAGCGCACGAGGTCGAACCCCATGTCTGTCGTGGCCACGAGGCCGTTGGCCAGGAACACCGCCTGATGGGCGCGCGAGACGCGTGCACCAGCCGCAGCCTCTTCCGATTCCGCATCGGTGAGGGGGACGTCGTCATACGCCGGGATGAGGTGCGCGTACTCCTCGCCCGCGGCCTCGCGGAGCGCGCGCGCTGCGGCGGCGAGATCGGGGACGACCGCGCCCGAGACCCGGGCGCCGGTAGACACGCTGGCCTGCTCCGAGGATGCCCCGTAGGGATCGGCGGCCTCGGCGGAGACGATCGGACGCGACGGCCGCCCCTGCGCATCCAGCGCCATGCGGACGACTCGCCCGTCGCCCCAACAGCTCGCGATCAAGAACGAGGCGTCGGGCGAGACAGCGACGTGGCACACCGCTCCGCCGGCCTCGACGGGCGGGCCGAGGGGGGACAGCCGCGTCTCACTCGATCGGCGAAACGCTTGGACCGTGCCGTCGAACTCGACGGCGGCATACAGGATGTCGTCGTTCGAGGGATGGGCGGCCACCCACGACGGCGATCCGGGCACCTCGGCCGCGGTCGCGACCATGCCGAGGGGGCCACCGGCGCCGAGCGCGTCGCGCTCCCCCGCTTGCAGGATGCCGATGCCCTCCGCCGACCCGGTGTCCGGGGCGTAGGCACCGACCCAGAAACGCATCAGTCGATGAGGTCGTGTCGCACGATCACCTGGTCGCGAGCCGGGCCCACGCCGATGACCGAGATGCGCGTGCCGCTCATCTTCTCGAGCGCCAGCACGTAGTCCTGCGCGTTCTGCGGCAGGTCGTCGAACGTGCGGGCGGTGGAGATGTCTTCGCTCCAGCCGGGGTAGTACTCGAGGATCGGCTTCGCATGGTGGAAGTCGGTCTGGTTCACCGGCAGATCGTCGAACCGCTCGCCGTCGACGTCATAGGCGACGCACACGGGGATCTGTTCGAGACCGCCGAGGATGTCGAGCTTGGTCAGCACCAGATCGGTGATGCCGTTGATGCGCGTGGCGTACCGCGTGATGGGGGCGTCGTACCACCCGACTCGGCGGGGACGACCGGTGGTCGTACCGAACTCGAAGCCACGGGAGCGCAGCCAGTCGCCGCTCTCGTCGAACAACTCGGTCGGGAACGGACCCGAGCCGACGCGGGTCGTGTACGCCTTGACGATGCCGACGATCCGATCGAGCCGATTGGGGCCCACTCCCGAGCCGGTCGACGCGCCGCCGGCGGTCGCCGAGGAGGAGGTGACGAAGGGGTAGGTACCGTGGTCGACGTCGAGCATGGTGGCCTGGCCACCCTCGAAGACGACGACGTCGCCCGCTTCGAGCGCGTCGTTCAGCAGCAGCGACGTGTCGGCCACCATGGGGCGCACGCGCTCGGCGTACGACAGCAGGTCTTCGACGATCTCGTCGGCCGTGATCGAGCGGCGGTTGAAGATCTTCACCAGCAGGTGGTTCTTCTGGTCGAGGGCACCCTCGACCTTCTGCCGCAGGATGTTCTCATCGAAGAGGTCCTGCACGCGGATGCCGACGCGGTTGATCTTGTCGGCGTACGCCGGGCCGATTCCACGGCCGGTGGTGCCGATCATGCGCTTGCCGAGGAAGCGCTCGGTGACCTTGTCGAGGGTGCGGTGGTACTGCGTGATGATGTGCGCGTTGGCACTGATCTTGAGGCGGCTCGTGTCGAGACCGCGCGCGTTGAGAGCCTCGAGCTCGTTGAAGAGCACCTCGAGGTCGACGACGACACCGTTGCCGATGACGGGGGTGACACCCGGAGACAGGATGCCGCTGGGCAGCAGGTGCAGCGCGTACTTCTCGTTGCCGATGACGACGGTGTGCCCGGCGTTGTTGCCGCCGTTGAACTTCACCACCCAGTCGGTTCGTTCACCGAGCAGATCGGTGGCCTTGCCCTTGCCTTCGTCGCCCCACTGGACGCCGACGATCACGATTCCGGGCATGTGCGCTCCTCGCGTCTGATTCCGGCGGTACACCCCATCCTATCGAGCGGGTGAGACACGCCCGCGCGGAGCGGACGGGGCGCAGCGGGCGACGCGTCAGGGGTGCAGGTGGTGGTCGCCGTCGGGGAGACGGCGTCGACGCCACGAACCGAGGATGTGCTCCTCCATGGCGACGCGCGCGGCGGTGGGGTCTCCCGCCTCCATGGCGGCGAACACCCGCTCGTGCTCCGCCAGCGTGCGCTCGACGGCGTCTTCGGGGTTGTTCCCTTCCCAGCGCAGCGACTGCCGGGGTCGCACGAAGAACGAACGCGCGATGGTCGCCGCGATGCGGTTGCGGCTGGCCGACATGGTGGCGAGATGGAAGTCCTTGTCGGCCTCGAGGAAGGCCGGGTTGTCGTCCTGCAGGCGCCGCATGTCCTCGAGATGTCCGCGGATGAGGATCAGGGATTCGGGGCTACCGGTGCTCGCCACTTCGCCGGCCATGACGCCTTCGAGGGCCGCTCGGACGACGCTCACCTCGTCGAGCACGCCCAGGGATTCGTCATGGCGCACCAACGCGTCGAACACATCGGGGTCGAGCACGTTCCAGTCGTTGAAGTGGCGCACCTGGGTGCCGCGCCCCTGGGCGACGACGACCAGGCCCTTTTCTTGGATCCGTTTGATGCACTCGCGGATGACGGTGCGGCTCACGCCGAACTCGTCGCACAGCGCCTGCTCGGGGGGCAGGAATTCGCCGACCGCCACTGCGCCCGTGACGATCATCTCGACGAGCTCTTCGAGCACCCGCACACCGATGCGGTCGATCTGGCCCCTTCTCGGATTCGCGAGCTGCGCGTCGATGGGGGCGGAAGGCATGGTGAGCACTTTACTCCGGCGATGGCTCCCGGGGCGGGAGCCGGACGCCCAGTTCCAGCCCTGCGCGGCTGCTGCGCACATGCGGCCCGCCGGCACCGCCCCACACGAAGTCCGTCGATCCGTCGAGCACCGCCGTGTCGAGAGCGACACCGCCACCCGGCTGATCGCCGAGCACGAGTCCGCCGTCGGCGATCTCGCAATCCAGGATGACGCCCTCGGGGGCACGAGGCGTCGTGACCTCGGTGAGGAGATGGTTCGGCAGCGACGTCGCGACGTTCGCCACGGCGTAGTTCGACGTCATGCCGATCGGGCTGACCGGGAGATCCCTCGCGTGCGAGGCGATCGCCACGCGAAGGGCGTGCGTGACGCCCCACACCGCCGAGGACTGCACGATGTCGACCGCCTGCGCGTCGAAGAGCTGACGGTACTGCTCCAGTCCCGTGAGGTTCTCGCCGGTCGCCACCGCCGGGGCGATGCTGTCGCGCAGCCGGCGGAGTCCCTGTGCGTCCCACCGACGCAGCGGCTCTTCGATCCAGGACAGTTCGACGGTCTCCTCGAGGTGGCGGATGTACCGCACCGCCTGGGGCAGGTTCCATGATTCGTTCGCGTCGAGCATGACCAGCGGCTCGTCGGTCGCGCGGCCGAGGAGATCGCGGGTGAGCGCGAGACGATCGGCGTCGAGCCGCACATCGCGTCCGCCCTTGAGCTTCGCGGCCGTGAATCCACGATCGCTCATGTCGGCGTAATAGGCGGTCAGACCGTCGGAGTCGAGGGCGATATCCAGGCCCGAGGCGTACCCGGGAACGAAGCGGTCGCGACCGCCCAGAAGTCGCCAGAGCGGCTGGCCGGCGGCCTTCGCCTTGATGTCCCAGAAGGCGCTGTCGAGCGCTCCGATGCCACCGAACACGGCGCCGCCGTGGCCGATCTTGAACATGCGCGCGATCATGCGGTCGTACAGAGCCGAGGTCGCACGGGGATCTTCGCCCTCGACGGCCTCGAACAGGTGCGGGATGCCGTCGTGCATGCCCATTCCGATGCCCTCGATGCCCTCGTCGGTCTCGACGACGACGATCGGGAGGGCCGTGACTCCGGAGTCGATGAAGCCGTTGACGTCGCCCACGGGACGACCCCAATCGAGGGTTGTATTGATGAGCCGGTAGCCGGTGATCTTCATGCGTGTACTTCTTTCGTCCCGCGAAGCGGGCTTATTCCTTCGTCCCGCCGGCCGTCATGCCCTCGACCAGGAACCTCTGCGAGAAGAGGAAGACGATCAGGATCGGGGCGACCGAGACGAGGGTGGCCAACGCCATGACCGGCAGGTCGAGAGTGACCGACGCGGCGGAGGTCGGGTTGAACAGCGGCACGTTGGAGAGCAACTCCGCGAGACCGACCTGGATGGGGGCTTTTCGACCGGGCTCCATGACGAAGGGGAGGAAGTAGTTGTTCCAGTTGCCGACCAGGTTGAAGAACCCCACGAGCGCGATCACGGGGGTGGCCAGCGGCAGAGCTACCGCGGTGAAGACGCGGAGCTCGCTGGCCCCGTCGATCCGGGCCGCGTTCAGCAGATCCTTCGAAACGCTCGTCGTGAAGTAGATGTACGTCAGGTACACCCCGAACGGGAAGAACGAGAACGGCAGGATCACCGCCCAGGGGGTACCGACCAGCTTGAGCGCGCTCATCTCGAGGAAGACCGGGAGAACGAGAGCGGTGTTCGGGATCAGCATGACGACGAGGGTGATGATCAGCAGCACCCCGCGTCCGCGGAACTTCGTCATGGCGAGGGCATAGCCGGCGGAGATGGTCACCAGGAGCGTCAGCACGAGAGCCACGCCGGTGTACAGCGCGGCGTTTCCGGTCCACTGCCAGATGACACCGTTCTGGAACTCACTGAGTCGTGCCCAGTTGTCGGCGATCGTCGCGAAGGAGCCGAAGCTGAAGGGCGGCTGGCCCGTCAACTCCGTCGACGACTTCGTGGGCGCGAGCAGCAGCCACACGATCGGCAGGCCGAAGACCACCGCGAAGAAGAGGATGACGACGGTGACCAGGGAGGGGCCCAGGAAGCGGGCCGGGGTCACGGTGCGCTTAGTCGCGTTCAAAGAGTCCCCCTCGGAAGACGAAGAAGGCGGCGAGTCCGGCGGCGACGACGAGCAGGAGCAGCGAGATGGCGGCCGACCCGTTGAAATCGTTCTGCCGGAAGGCGTAGAGATAGGCCACCTGGTTCAGCGAGTAATCGAGACCGACGACGCCCTTGCTGGCCTGCGACAGCACGCGCGGCTCGACGAAGAGCTGCGTGCCGGCGGCGAGCGACATCACGGCCATGTACGAGATCCACTTGCGAAGGAGCGGGATCTGAATGTGCCAGGCCGTGGCGATGGGACCGGCGCCGTCGATGCGCGCGGCCTCCATGACCTCGACGCTGATGTTGTTGAGGGCGCCGTACATGATGACGATCCAGCCGCCTGCTCCCGCCCAGAAGGCGATGACGGTGAAGACGATCGGGAGGTTCCCCTCATTTCCGACCACGTCGACGAACGTATTGAAGCCCAGAGCCCGGAGGAAGCCGCTGACCGGGCTGACCGTCGGGTCGAGCATGAAGAGCCAGAGCAGCACGCTCGAGGCGCCGGCGAGCGCGCCGGGGATGTAGAAGATGAACCGTGCGGCCGACGAGAGCCACCGGACGCGGATCGCGTGGACGATCACCGCGAGGATCACGACGATGATGATGAGGCTCGTGAGCCAGATCGCCACGAAGGCGGCGACGTGGCCGACCGCGGGAAGGAAGCGATAGTCCGCGACGACGCGCTGGAAGTTCTCGAACCACACGAACGCGCCGTCCCGGGTGAAGGCGAGGAAAGCGGCGTAGAGGGTCGGGAAGACCCCGAAGGCCAAGAGCAGGAGGACGTACCCACCGATCATCAGGTAGGCGAACGTCGATTGGGCTCGACGTAGGGAGAGCATGGTCACTTCCGTTTCGGGAGAGGGCTGGCCGCGGCGGTGTCGAGCCGCGGCCAGCCCGTGGAGAGATTCGGACCCTTACTTGGCGACCGTGTAGCCCTGCACCTGCGCCTGGTTGTCCATCTCGGTCTTCCACGCGTCGGTCACGCTCGCGACCGTCTTGCCCGCCGTGATAGCGGGAAGGACGACCTTCGAGAACGCGGCCTCGATGCTGAAGCTCGGGTAACCCCAGCCCTGCCAGACCGACGACGCGGCTCCGGAGATGTTCTTCTGGAAGTCGCCGACGTAGAAGTTGCTGGCCGCCTGCTCCTTGAGCCACGCGTCCGCCGCCGACTGGTAGGCCGGCAGGCCGGAGGCGAGCTTGACCGCGTCGTCGGAGCTGGTCACGTAGGTGAGGAACTTCTTGACGGCATCGAGGTTCTTCGAGTGGCTCGAGCCGTACCAGACGCCGCCGCCGACGTTGCCGGTGACCTTCTCACCGTCAGACCAGCTGAGCGCCTGGCCCACGCCGACCGTTCCGGCGGTGTAGTTCAGGCTCTTGTCGTTCTGGAACAACGCCCCGGAGTACCAGGCCGGACCGGGGATGCCGAGCAGCTTGTCCTTGTACTTGGTGACGAAGTCCGCGCCGAAGACGCTGTCGGTGACGAGCGTCTTGTTGGCGAGCATGTGGTCGATGAGGTCGGTGACCTTCTCGGAGTTCGGGTCGGAGAAGTTCGAGGTGAACGTGTCGCCCGACGCCTGGAAGATCGGCGCCTCACCACCCCAGTAGTACACGTAGGGCGCCTGGAAGGAGTCGCCCACCGAGCCGAGGATGTAGCCGGGGTGCTCGGCGGCGACCTTGTCGCTGAGCGTCTTGTAGTCCTCCCACGTGGTGGGGATCGTGTAGCCGAACTGGTCGAAGAGCGTCTTGTTGTACCAGAACACCACCGGTGCGAGGTCGTTACGCAGGCCGTAGACCGTGTCGTCGACGGTCATGGGTCCGAGTGCGCCCGTGGTGAAACCGTCGAGGAAACTCTGGTCCATGAGGCCCTTGTTCAGCGGCGCCGCGAAGGCCTGAACGCCGTTGTTCTCTTTGGATGCCCAGGAGGTGTCGTTCTGCTGCGTCGAGAACACCACGTCGGGCCAGCCCTCCCCGGACTGGTCGAACAGCGCGATCTTCTGCTGGAACGACCCGGATCCGCCGGAGCCGCCGTCGTAGGTCTCGATGTTGAGCTTGACGTCGGGGTTGGCCTTCTCGAAAGCCTGGGCGAGGGGTTCGCGCGAGGAGTCTACCCACACGGTGATGGCGCTCGAGGGGTCCTGCTCGGCGGCGGTGAAGCCGTACGGGCTGCTGGAATCGTTGCCGCTCGAGGCGGGGCTGCATGCGCTGAGCGCAAGAGCGGAGACGACGGCGAGACCGCCGGCGAGGGCGAGGCGGCGGCGAGCGCCGGGGAAGTGCTGCGGCATTGCGAAAGCTCCTGTCTTCTTCGACGAGGTCGGGTGACCGTACGCTAGCATAGAACATACGTCATATGTTTCGTCAACGCTCTCCGATCACGAATTGGCAACGCCTTCCGCGTCGCCGTCGGGGGCTTCCGGGAACGGACCGCCGGTGCGTGACCTCATGGACGGGGGCCGCTGCAACCCCTCCCCCTGCGTCCGGGCCCTCCTTAGCCTGGAGCGATGCAGAGATCGCGCGGGTGGGCTATCGGATGGAACACGGCGCGCGTGGCGGTGGCCGTACTCGTCCTCGTCGCGGTGGGCGCACAGTTCGTGTCGTCGACGGCCGAGGCCGCCGCGCGGGGCCGGGACGTCACGACGGTGGTCGCCAACTTCTTCAGCTTCTTCACGATCCTCTCCAACGTCTCGTCGGCGGTCGTGCTCGCCTGGCTCGGCGCCCGTTTCTTCGCGCGCGGTCGTCGAATCGACGTCGATCCGCCCGCCCTGGCGACCGCTCTCGCGTTCGCGTCGACCTACATGATCGTCACCGGCGTCGTCTACAACCTTCTGCTGCGCGGCATCCCCCTGCAGCCCGAGACGGTCGGCTGGTCGAACGAGATCCTGCACGTATGGGGACCGCTCTTCCTCCTCCTCGACGTGGTCCTCGGACCCACGCGACGGCGACTGCCCTGGTCGGCGGCGTTCGCGGCGGCGATCTTCCCCATCGCCTGGATCGTCTACACGCTGCTGCGCGCGCCACTCATCACCAACCCGACGACGGGCGCACCCTTCTGGTACCCCTACCCCTTCCTCGATCCGAACACCGGCGGGTGGGGCAGTGTCGCGGTCTACATCGTCGTCATCGCCGTGGCCATCATCGCCCTCGCCCTCGGTGTCGTCGCGATCGGTCGGGCACGCGGCATCCGGATGCCGATCGACCCGGCGCACCAGAAGCAGCCCCTGCACTGACGGGTCGAGGTCGACGCCCTACCCTGGAGGCGTGCGCACTCGACTGATCTCCGCGGCCCTCGCCGCCTCCGCCCTGCTTCTGCTCGCCGGCTGCGCCGGAGGCACCACGTCCGCTCCCGCCCCCGCGGCGAGTGCCTCAAGCTCGAGCGCCGCTTCGGGCGACTGCTCCTACCCGACATCGGGCCAGCCGTCCGCGGACGTCACCCCGCCGGCCGCGGGCACGGAGCGCCCCACCGGAAAGATCGAAGCGACCCTCGAGACCTCCGCCGGCGCCATTCCGATCACCCTGAACGGTGAGCGCACCCCGTGCACGGTCGAGAGCTTCGTCTCTCTCGCGCAGCAGCAGTACTTCACCAACACCGAGTGCCATCGCCTCACCACGCAGGGCATCTTCGTCCTGCAGTGCGGCGACCCGACCGGCACGGGCCGCGGCGGCCCCGGCTACCGCTTCGACGACGAGCTCGACGGCAGTGAGACCTACCCCGCGGGCACCGTCGCGATGGCCAACGCGGGCCCCGGCACGAACGGTTCGCAGTTCTTCCTCGTCTACGCCGACACGAAGCTGCAGCCGAACTACACGGTCTTCGGCACCATGTCGCCGGAGGGACTCGAGGTCGTCAAGAAGGTCGCCGCGGCGGGCACGGCCGGCGGCGCGGCCGACGGCGCTCCGGCGACTCCGGTCACGATCACCGGCGTCACGATCGGCTGATCGCGGCGCGAGCATCCGACGCCGACCGGGCGAGAGCCCGCGACCACACCGCAGACATCTCGTCGGCGACGAGCCCGGATGCCACGAGCACACCGCCGCGGCGGGGGAAGAGCGATCGGCGACCGTCTTCATCGCGCACCTCCGCCCCGGCCTCGTGGGCGATGAGCACCGCGGCGAGGTGATCGATCGGGCTGAACCGGTGCACCAGCGCGGCGCACCCGCGGCCCGCGGCCGGCCCGAGGAGCGTCAACGTTCCCGAGCCCATGACGCGCAGCGTGCAGAACGCCGCCGTGAGCGAGAGCGCGACGCCGTCCATCCCGGGCCAGGGCTCGTGGCCCGCCAGCTCGGTGCCGACCACTCCCCCGCGCAGCCCCGCGCGCTCCGGCAGGTGCAACGGGATGCCGTCGCGTCGAGCGCCCTGCCCGGCGACCGCATCGAACACCGCGTTCTGCCAGGGCTCCGCAACGACGCCGACGAGTGGCTGATCGTCGACGGCGAGCGCGAGCGAGAAGGCCGTCCAGGGAACGCCGTTGGCGAGATTGGTGGTTCCATCGACGGGATCCAGGTACCAGGTCGGAACACCGGTTCTCGCACTGCCCCCGTACTCCTCCCCGACGAACGCGTGGTCGGGAAAGCGATCGAGCACGACCTCGCGCACTCGCCTCTCGATCGCGCGATCGAGCTCGGTGACGAGGTCGGCCGGATGCGCCTTGGCGTGCACCGCCGTCACCCGGTACGCGCGCGTCTCGTCGATCGCCCATCGCGCGAGGTCCACCGCCAGTTCGCGGGCCGCGGATAGATCTGTCGGGGTCATCTGCTCTGCTCCTTCGTTGCGGATGCCGATCGCGTGGCGATCATCGCCTGCAATCGATCGAGGCGATTGGTGGTGATGGTGTCGATCCCGAGCTCGATCGCCCGGACGAGGTCGCTCTCGTCGTCGATCGTCCACGCGGTGACCGGCAGGCCCAGGTCGTGGACGGCGTTCACGAACCGATCGTCGACCACGGCAAACGGCGCGTTGATCAGCACCGGCGACAACTCCTCCAGGTCGAGTGACACCGGGGGCTGCTCGTGCGCCCACGGCAGCCAGATGCGCGCGTCCGCGTCCAGCTGACGGAGGACGCGCATGGCCTCGAGATGACCGCACCAGTCGACGACGACGCCCGAGGCCGCGACGACCGCGTGGGCCGCGGCGGCCGGGCGGGCGGCATCCATGTCGATCACCAGACGACTCTCGGTGTCGGCGAACAACGGCAGAACCTCGGCGAGGAGGGGCGGCCGGTGATCGGCGTCGCCGAAGGCGACGAGCTCGACGGTACGAACGTCCTCGATCTCGCGCGGGTCGCCCCAGAGCCGATCCAACGTGGCGTCGTGCAGGACGACCACGTCGCCGTCGGCGGTGAGACGCACATCGATCTCGACGACGGCCGCGCCTTTGGCGAGCGCCGAGCGCATCGCCGGCAGGGTGTTCTCGCACAGGCTGCCGGAGTCCCCCCTGTGGGCGCAGGCGCGCGAGACGCGTGCCGTCATCGTGACACCGCATCGACGAGACGGCCGTCGCGATACACCAGGGCCGAGGCGATCGAGGCGTATCCGCTGGTCCCCACCGTGGGCGGCTCCCCCGGAACGAAGGCGTCGAGGGTCGCGTCCTCGCGGCGCAGGCGCACCCGGTGGAAGTGCCCGTGCGGAACGACCCGCTCCACGCGCGCCGGCACGGCACCGGGCCGGGGATCGAGCGTGAAGACGACGTCTTCGGGGCGGATGCCGACGACATCGGCGCCCGGAACGAGGCGCGTCCCGTCGAACCCGCCCTCGAGGCGGTTCATCGAGCCGATGAACGTCGCCACGAACTCTGTCTCGGGCCGCCGGTAGAGCTCGCCGGGAGCGCTGAACTGCTCGACGCGACCCGCGTTCATCACGGCCACGCGATCCGAGATCGACAGGGCCTCCTCCTGGTCGTGCGTCACGACGACCGTGGTGATGCCGAGCCTCTGCTGCAGGTCGCGGATCTCTTCGCGCACCCTGACCCGCAGCTTCGCGTCGAGGTTGCTGAGCGGCTCGTCGAGCAGCAGCACCTCGGGCTCCTGCACGAGCGCGCGGGCCAGGGCGACGCGCTGCTGCTCGCCGCCCGAGATGCGCGGCGGGCGCGAGTCGCGGTGGTGCAGCAGGTTCACCAGCTGCAGCACGGCGTCGACCCGCTCGGCGATCTCGGCGCGCGGGAGGCGACGCAGACGCAGCGGGTAGGCCACGTTCTTGGCCACGGTCATGTGCGGCCAGAGGGCGTAGTTCTGGAACACCATCGCGCTCGGCCTCTTGTCGGGCCCGAGCCGGGTCACGTCGCGGCCCGCCATCTCGATGCCGCCCGCGTCGGGGGCGAGAAAGCCGGCGATCATGCGCAGAGTCGTCGTCTTGCCGCATCCCGAGGGACCGAGCAGGGACACGAGCTCGCCCGGCTGCACGGTGAGGTCGAGGTCGTCGATGATGGTCCGCCCGCCCAGGGTCTTGCGCAGAGAGCGCAGGCGGAGCCCCGCGGAGGGGTCGGACGAACCCGCCGGCGACGGCGAGAGCGAGGTCGGATCGGCCGCGATGGTCACAGCATGCTCCTTCATTTGAGCTGGAATCCTTCGGCGAGCTGACCGCCCATGACGTGCTTGCGCACGGCGAGCAGGAGCACCACCGAGGGAATGGCGAGCAGGATCGAGAACACCGCGGCGACCTGCTTGGGGAAGTTGAGGACGAGGGAGTACATCTCGGTGGGCATCGTCACGATGTCGGGGGCGCCGACCAGGTAGGTGCCCTGGGCTTCGTCGAAGGCGGCGAGGAAGGCCATCACGCAGCCCACCAGGATGCCGGGGAGGGCCAGCCGCAGGGTGATGGTGAGGAAGACGCGCACGCGGGACGCGCCCGCGTCGCGCGCCGCCTCTTCGAGCGAGCGGGGCACCGAGGCGAAGGCGGCCGCGGGAATCCACGTCATGAAGACGATCGTTCCGAGCAGCTGCACGATCACCACGCCCGCCACCGTGTTCATCAGCCCGAGCGCGTAGTACAGCGAGGCGAGGGTGGCGAACAGCCCCATCTTGGGGAACGCGTTCGTGGCGAACAGACCGATCAGGAACACTCGCCGCCCGGGGAACTCGAATCGCGCGAACGCGTAGGCCGCCGGCAGGCAGACGACCGCCGCGACCACGACCACGATCGGGGTGATGGCGAGGGAGCTCTGGATCGACGACGCGAGCTGCGGGTCGGTCAGCACGGTCGACCACCAGCGCAGCGTCCACGAGTCCGGCAGCAGGTGCGGATAGGTCCACGTGTCGGCGAAGGCGTGGGCGCCGAGCCAGACGAGCGGCCCCAGCACGAAGACCAGCAGGACGACGGCGAACAGCACGGCGGCCGAGGTGCGCAGGGCCGTGGCGAGCGCCCGGGGCATCAGGCCCTCCCCTCGCGACGAGCGGTGCGGAAGTTGGCCCACACGTACAGTGCGCCGATCCCGGATGCCGCGGCGAACACGACGAAGGCCATGACGATCGACTGCTGCGGCTCGTTGTACGACGTGAACGAGTTCGCCAGCGCCACCCCGAGCATCGTCGGCGCATTGGGGCCGGTGAAGTACGGCACGGTGTACGAGCCGATCACCCCGATCGCGGTGAACGTCACGGCGATGACGATGGGCACCGCGCTCATCGGCACGAGGATGGTCCGCACGATGCGGACCGTTCCCGCACCGGCGTCGCGGGCCGCCTCGATCATGGCATCCGGGATCGACTGCAGACCCGACGTGATCATGAGCACGGCGAAGGGCAGAGACGTCCACGCCGAGCCGATGACGACGGCGACCGGGGTGAACGCCCACACCGGCGCATCGAGGCCGACCGCCGCGAACAGGCTGGTCAGGAAGCCGTCGGCCGAGTAGAAGGTCAGGATCGCCCACGACGCGATGACGACGGGGATGAACAGCGGCACGATCGCGACCGCCGAGAGCAGCCGCGCCAGGAACCCGCCGCGCAGGCGCAGGAAGAGACCGATGCCGGCGGCGAGCACGAGCACGATCGCGGTGCTGGCCAGGGTGACGCCGAGCGTCAGGCCGAGGTTCTGCCAGAAGTCGTCGGCGCCGAACACGTCGCCGTAGGCGGCGAGCGTGGGCACGGCGCCGTCGGCGCGGTGGACGTTCTGCCCCACCGCGGCGATGACCGTGTTGAGGCCGCCGGTGAACCCGACGCTGAACGCGAGCGCCGTCACCACCGGCACGCCCACGAACAGGGCGATCACGAGCACCGGGGGGAGCGCGAGCAGGAAGCCGGCCGCCGCCGCCCGCCGAGCCGGGTGGGCTCGACGGACGGCGGGGCGCGCCACCCGCGGTGCGGTGGCGGCGGTCATCACTTGCCGGGGACCTTCTGGGCCCACGCCTTGTTCATGTCGGCCGCGTTGGCCGAGAAGTAGCCGGGGCGCAGGTTCGCGATGTCGGCGTCCTTGAACGTGGACTGCACCGATGCCGGCAGCTTGTCGAGCGAGATCACCGGGTAGCCCGAGATGCTGTCGGCGACGAGCGCCTGGGCCGTGGGCGAGAGCACCCACGAGAGCAGCTTCTCGGCATCGGCCTGACGCGGCGACGCCGCGGGGATGCCGAGGTAGCTGGCGCCGCCGGTGAACGAGGGGTCCGAGATCTGGGTGTAGGCGATGTTCGAGGGGATCTGGCCGTTCTTCACGCCGGTCACGAACTGATCGCTCCACACGGGCGCCATCGAGATCTGCCCGCTCGAGAGCAGGTCGAGCACCTGGCTGTTGCCGTTGGGGTAGACGCCCTTCTGGTACACCGAGGGGTTCAGGCCGGCGAGGGTGGCGAACCCGGTGCTCCAGTCGCTCTCGAGGTCGGGGGCGGCCTCGGTGGCGAGCTTCGTGCGGTCGGCCGCCGAGATGCTCTGGTCGAGCACGGTCGTCACGAACGAGGCGCCGCTGCCGCCCGTGCTGGGCGCGCAGTAGGTGAAGCGACCGGGGTTGGCCGTGATCCACGCGAGCAGGTCGGCGAGGGTCTTCGGCGGGGTGGCGACCGTCTTGGTGTCGTAGGCGAGCACGACGCTCGACCCCCGGTAGGGCACGCCGCCGTTGCCGCCGGCCTGCACGAGAGCTGCGGGTACGTCGGAGAGCGCGGGCACCTGGTCGGCGGTCACGGGGGTGAGTAGACCGGATGCCGCGACCTGGGTCACGAAGCCGGCGTCGACGAGGTCGTAGCCGGGGTCCTGGTGCTGCACCGTCGCTGCGGTGAGCTTGGCCACGGTCTGCTGGTCGTGTGCGCCGTGCAGGTCGAAGTCGACCTTGACCGTGTAGCCGGGGTTGTCCTTCTCGAACGCGGGGATGAGCGTCTTCTGCCAGAGGTCCTGGATGTTGGTGTCGGCGCTGAGGAAGACGGTGAGGGTCTTGTCGGACCCGTCGGACGACGAGCCGTTCGAGCCGCTCTGGCTGCAGCCGGCCAGGGCGAGCCCGACGGCCGCGACGGCGGCGAGGGAGGCGATCAGGCGAGGACTTTTCACGGGGTTCTCCTGTGAGAGGAAGGGGGTTCGGGTGCGTCGTCCCGTGCGGCGCGAGGACGACGGTGTCACGCTAACTCGCGCGCTCATTTGCGGCGAAGCCCTGACTGGATGTTTCAAATGAGCGCCTGCAGCCGTTCAATGAGCGTTAATCTGAGCGAAAGTGAGCACCCCCAGCCTGAGTTCGACCCCTGAAGGAGCGGCCGTGCTGACCCATCAACGCGAGGCGGCGATCGTCGAACGCCTCGAAGCCGTCGGAAGCGTCACCGTGGACGAACTGTCGCGTCTGCTCGGCGTGAGCGGCACGACGATCCGTCGAGATCTGGAGCGCCTCGAACAGCGCGCGCATCTGCGGCGGGTGCACGGCGGTGCGACCATCGCCCGGACGCCCGAATCGGGCCAGGACGGGGAGCTCGACGACGACACGCGCGAGAAGGAAGCCCTCGCCCGAGCCACCGCCGACCTCATCGTCGACGGTCAGGTCGTGCTGCTCGACATCGGGATCACCACCCGGCGTCTGGCTCGACACCTCCGCGGTCGGCCGGTGACCGTGATCACCAACAGCCTCGCCGTGCTCGACGCCCTGGGCGACGACGACGTGGCGAGCCTCGTGCTCCTCGGCGGCATGGTCGGCGGCAAGACACGAACGCTCATCGGCCCCTTCACCGAGCAGGCTCTGGGGCGCGTGCACGCCGACATCGCGGTCATCAGCAGCACCGGAGTGAAGAACGAGGGCGCCGTGGTGACCGATCTGACCCACGAGGCCACCATCAAGGGCCGCATGCGCGAAGCCGCCGACCGCTCCATCTTGGTCGCGAACACGTCGAAGTTCCCCGGCAGCGGTTCCTACCGCATCGCCTCCCTCGGGGACTTCGACACGATCGTGACCACCGATCGCGTCGAGTCGACGGCGCTGACCCGAGCGGCGCGCGGAGGCGTAGAGGTCATCCGCACCTGAGGCGCGGACCGCACTGTTCGAGTGCTCCGCCGGTCGCGCGCCGATGCTCTCGCGCGGCGGCCTCGTCAGCCGTCGTGGCGCTGCAGCCAGTCGAGCGCGAGCTGCCGGCTCGCGTCGGCGGCAGCGGTCAGTGTGCCGTTGGTGTCGCCGGCGCCGTGCTCCATGCCCGGGTACTCGACGTAACGGTTCACGATGCCGCGTTCGGTCAGCAGGTCGACGAAGCCGCGGGTGCGATCGGCGAGCACGAGGTGGTCGCGGGTGCCCTGGTAGATCAGGGTGGGCGGGGAGTCCGCCGTGATGTGGTTCGCCGAGTCGGTGAAGCGGTAGCGGTCGGAGTACTGGGCGGGAGTGCCTCCGATGTACCACTGCTCGACCTGGCGGGCGATCGCGGTGGCATCCCCGATTCCCGTCAGATCGACCGCGGGGTACCCCGCGATCACGGCGCGCACGGTGGGCAGCGGGGTTCCCGACGGGGAGCAACTCGACGTGAGGGTGCGGTCCGCCGACATGTACGCCGCGTTGACGGCGAGGTTGCCGCCCGACGACAGTCCCAGCGTGGCGATGCGGTCGGGATCGAGGTCTTCTGCTCGTCCGTCGTCGGCGATCCAGGCGAGAGAGCATCCGATGTCGGTGACCTGCGTGTCCCACGCGTGAAAGGTCGACGAGGCGAGACGGTAGTCGACGTCGAGGACGGCGTAACCGTGCTCGGGAAGAAAGCCCGTGTACGCGTTCGGCCCGCGGGTGCCGGTCGAGAACCCGCCACCGTGGATCGAGACCACGACGGGCCACCCCGCCTGGGGGGCTGTGCCCGAGGGCAGGTACAGATCGGCCTGGAGCGTGGTCGTGTCCGCCGTGCCCAGCGTGACCGTGCGGCTCGGGCCACTGCCGAGACCGGTGAACGGCAGCGCGGGAAGCAGCGGGCTCACCCCGACCCCGAGCGAGCCGATCGAGGCGACCAGCAGCGCCGTGCTGGTGACGACACCGACCGTGCCCGCGGTCCCGCCGACGGTCAACCAGAACGGGAGGTGCCGGATGCCGCGCCGCGGCCTCCAGAGGAGGACCGCGCAGACGAGACCGACGACCGCGACGACGAGGTTCCAGATGCCGAGCGTGTCGCGGAACAGCCCGATCACGAGAACGACGAACTGCGTCACCTCCGTCTGGAGGAGCCACATGGTCCACGACACCGGGACGATCGCGAGCAGTTGAGCCAGAACCGTGTAGCCGACCGCGAGGACGGCGAGAGAGGTCAGGATGACACGGGCCGTGCGGGACCGCACTCCCGGGTCGCGGGGGGTCTTCACGGTCACACCGTACCGGCGGCGCGTGGTGAGACGCCATGACCTGACCGACGACCACGTCGCACGGCCACACGTCGGGGCACGGCATCCCTCCGCTCTAGAATCGAGGGCATGTCCAAGGTCTTGCAGTCCCTTCCCGTCGGCGAGCGCGTCGGCATCGCCTTCTCGGGTGGTCTCGACACCTCGGTGGCCGTCGCGTGGATGCGCGACAAGGGCGCCGTCCCCTGCACGTACACCGGCGATCTCGGCCAGTACGACGAAGACGACATCGCGTCGATCCCCGGCCGCGCCACGCAGTACGGTGCCGAGGTCTCGCGCCTCGTCGACTGCAAGACGGCACTGGTCGAAGAGGGCTTCGTCGCCCTTGCGTGCGGTGCCTTCCACATCCGCTCGGGCGGACGCACGTACTTCAACACCACGCCGCTCGGTCGCGCCGTCACGGGCACGCTGCTCGTGCGCGCGATGAAAGAAGACGGTGTCGACATCTGGGGCGACGGCTCCACCTACAAGGGCAACGACATCGAGCGGTTCTACCGCTACGGCCTGCTCGCCAACCCTGCCCTGCGCATCTACAAGCCGTGGCTCGACGCCGACTTCGTCACCGAGCTCGGCGGCCGCAAAGAGATGAGCGAGTGGCTCGTCGCTCACGACTTCCCCTACCGCGACAGCGTCGAGAAGGCCTATTCGACGGATGCCAACATCTGGGGCGCCACACACGAGGCCAAGACCCTCGAGCACCTCGACGTCTCGCTCGAGATCGTCGAGCCCATCATGGGCGTGCGCTTCTGGGACCCCGCGGTCGAGATCGAGACCGAAGACGTCACCGTCGAGTTCGAGGCCGGTCGGCCCGTCGCCATCAACGGAACGCGCTTCGCCGACCCGGTCGAGCTCGTGCGCGAGGCGAACACCATCGGCGGCCGCCACGGCCTGGGCATGAGCGACCAGATCGAGAACCGCATCATCGAGGCAAAGTCGCGCGGCATCTACGAAGCCCCCGGCATGGCGTTGCTGTTCCTGACCTACGAGCGTCTGGTCAACAGCATCCTGAACGAAGACACCCTCGCCACCTACCACGAGCAGGGTCGTCGCCTCGGTCGCCTCATGTACGAGGGCCGCTGGCTCGAGCCGCAGTCGCTCATGCTGCGCGAGTCGATCCAGAAGTGGGTCGGTTCGACCATCACCGGTTCGGTCACCGTGCGCCTGCGCCGCGGCGAGGACTACACGATCCTCGACACCGTGGCATCCGGCATGTCGTACTCGCCCGAGAAGCTGTCGATGGAGCGCGTCGGCGATGCCGCCTTCGGTCCGGTCGACCGCATCGGGCAGCTCACCATGCGCAACCTCGACATCGCCGACTCGCGCGCGCGTCTCGAGCAGTACGCCGCGATGGGTCTGCTCGGCGGCCCCACGGGCGAGCTCGTGGGTGATGTCGCGGCGGGCGGCGCGCAGGGCATCACCGAGCCGGCGGCCCCGCTCGACGCGGCGGGCGAGCGTCTGGCCGAGGCGACGGATGCCGCTGGCGAAGCCGCCGCGTTCGACGCCGGCACCGACTGACCAAACCACCTCGACGAGAGCCCGCGGCGCCCCTTCGGCACCGCGGGCTCTCGTGTGTTCCCCTCGCTCTGATTAGAGGACGCCGCAAGCGCTGAAGACGGTGATCGAGACGATCCCCTCCGGCCCCTCCTGGGCTTGGAGGAGGTACGACCCGGCGTCGTCGCGGATGAGCGTCCACGGCAGCTGGGCGGTCACGCTCCTGCCCGGCGTCATCTCCACGTCCCCCGGCGCGCCCGTCGTCACCGAGGCGGAACCGGCGGAGGAGTCCCGAAGGCCCGCGATCGTCGAAACGGGATCGGTGGCGCCGAAGACGCGACTCCAGTGCCAGCGACCGATGCCCGCTTCCTCGCCCGCGCACTGCTCGACGTCGACGTCGACGGGTTGATCGAAGCGGATCTCGCCGAATGCCGCGACCAGATCATCGCTGGTCTCGCGAGCGTCGATGCGGAGCGCGCTCATCGATTTCGTGAACTTCTTCGTCGGGAGATCAGTCGGAGCATCGGCGGTGCACCCGGCGAGTCCCGTGGCGAGAAGGGAGACGGTCAGGAGAGGGAGGGGGGATCGACGCACCGCGCCATCCTCGCAGAAGCTCACCAACTAAGTTGCACACACATGTGCACTTTCAGAGTACACTCGACCCGTGACCATCCCCACCCGCCGCGACGCCGTCGAGAACCGCGCCGGCATCCTCGACGCCGCCACGGCCGCCATCGGCCACGACCCGCGCGCCTCGATCGACACGATCGCCCGTCGCGCCGGCCTCTCGCGCCGCGCCCTGTACGGGCACTTCGACGACCGCAACGCCATCGTGCGCGAGGTCATCGCCGCCGGAGCGACCCGCTTCAACGCCATCGCCGATCGCGTCGACGACGCCGACTCCCGCGTCGCGCTCGCCCGACTGGCATCCGAGCTCTGGCGCGAAGCCGCCCACGTGCAGGCCGCCGCCGCGCTCGCCCTCGACGACGCGCACCTCGCCGAGACCTCCGACGCTCTCGCCCCGCTCCGCCGCCGCATCGACCAGATCGTGCGCCGCGGGCAAGAAGCGGGAGAGCTGCGGACGGACCTTCCCGCGCCGACCCTCGCCCGCCTGCTCGAAGAGACCGGCCGCATGGTCGTCGCGCGAGTGGATGCCGGCTCGTCGACGGCCCGCTCGATCGCGGTGTGCGCGGTCCTGGGCATCGCGGGTCTGTCGTGGACCGAGGCGCGCGCCCTGCTGGAACAGCACCCCGACCTGGAGGCGCAGTGAGAATCGTCCTGAACGCCGTCGCGAAGGGCCGTGCGCACAGTGCCCTGCCGGAGACGTCGACCTCGTATGAGACCGGCCGCGCGACCCTGGTCGTCGCCGAGACCGAGCAACGCCCCACGGTGCTGGGCCTCGTGGCATCCGGTCGCATGAAGGTCGACAGCGGCACCGTGACCCTCGACGGTCGCTCCGACTCCTCGGGCATCCGCCGCCGGGTCGCGCTCGTCGATGCCCCCGTGGTCTCGGAACCCGAGTCGAACGTCACCGTCACCGGGGTCGTCGCCGAGGAGCTGATGTTCGCCGGCCACGCCCCGAATCCGTTCTCCGCCGCGCGCTGGCTCGAGGGCATCGGGCTCGAGTCGCTCGCGAACGTGGCCATCGGCAACGTCGAGCCCGCAGCCCGGGTGCGCCTGCTGCTCGAACTCGCAGCCCTGCGCAAAGACGTCGAGGGGCTCGTCCTGGTCGCCCCAGACCGCCACGGCGGCGAACCGCTCGCCTGGTGGCGTATCGCCGAGGAGTTCGCCGAGCGCGGGTACGCCGTGCTCGTGGTCGCGGGCCACGCCTCGAAGACCATGATCGACGCCCTCGACGAGACGGTGGAGGCCGCCCGATGAAGATCCCGCAGATGATCACGGCGGAGCTGCGCCGCCTCACCTCGACGCGCATGTCGGTGATCGCGTTGATCGCGCTGCTCGCCGTGCCGATCCTGTACGGCGGTCTGTACCTCTGGGCCAACCAGGACCCGTACGGCAACCTTTCGAGCGTGCCGGTCGCTCTCGTGGTCGACGACCAGGGCGCGGACGTGAACGGTCAGCACCGCAACCTCGGCGATGAAGCCGCCGAGCAGCTGCTCGACAGCGACACCTTCGAGTGGCACCGGGTCTCGTCCGACCAGGCCGACGCCGGTCTGCAGGCGGGCGACTTCGACTTCATCGTCACCCTGCCGACCGACTTCTCCGAAGCCGTGGCGACGCTGTCGAGCAGCTCTCCTCGCCAGGCCGACATCGAGCTGCGCACCAACGACGCGAACAACTACCTCGCCTCGACGATCGGCACGCAGGCGGTGGCGAAGATCCAGGAGTCGGTGGCGAAGAAGGTCGTCGATGAGGCGGGTCGCTCGCTCCTCGATGCCCTGCACACCATCCGCGTGAAGCTCGTGGATGCCACGGACGGGGCGACCCAGCTCGTCGACGGTCTCGCGACCGCGAAGAACGGGTCGTCGCAGCTCTCGACCGGGTCGACCACCCTGGCTGATGGCGCGGCGAAACTGGCCGACGGCAACGCCCAGCTGTCCTCCGGCGCGAACCAACTGCGCGACGGAACCGCTCAACTCCGCGACGGCTCGGCCCGCGTGGCCGACGGCGCCCAGCAGGTCGCCGGTGGAGTCGACCGTCTCGACGCCGCGGCCCGTCAGGTGGGCTCGGTCGCGGGCGACGCGGCGTCACAGCTGCCGCAGGCCCGAACGGACATCGCGAAGGCCCTGGCCGACGCCGGACTCGACCAGACCCGCATCGACGAGATCCTCTCGCGCCTCGACCCCGTGGGCGAGCGCCTCACCACCGCCAACGCGCGCGTCCAGGACACGGTGAAGCAGATCGATCAGCTCGACGACGGCGCCCGCCAGGTCGCCTCGGGAAGCGCCGCCCTGGCCACCGGCGCCGCCACCGCGGCCGATGGCGCATCGGCCCTCGCCGAGGGCGCCGCCACCGCGGCATCCGGTGCCTCCCAGCTCCGCGACGGATCCGCGCAGCTGCGCGACGGAGCGACCCAGCTGGATGACGGCATCGGGCAGCTCTCGACCGGCGCCACCCAGCTCCGCGACGGTCTCAGCGCGGGGGTCCAGCAGATCCCCGACTCCGACGACTCCACGCGCCAGGCGCAGGCGTCGGCCATCTCGGACCCCGTCGCCGTGGGCACGAGCTCGGTCACGAAGGCGCAGAACTACGGTGCGGGGCTGGCCCCGTTCTTCGCCGCGCTGGCCGGATGGATCGGCATCTACGCACTGTTCCTCATCGTCAAGCCGGTGTCCAAGCGCGCCGTGACGGCGCTGCGTTCGCCCTTCCGCGTCACGCTCGCCGGGTGGCTCACGCCCGCGGGCCTGGGGGCCCTGCAGATGGTGGGGCTCTTCACGATCCTGGCGTTCGCGCTGCAGTTCTCGTTCGCGAATCCGTGGGCCGCTCTCGGCATCCTGATCTTCGCGTCGGCGACGTACGCGGCCATCGTCCTCGCGCTGAACGTGTGGCTCGGGTCGGTGGGTCAGTTCCTCGGTCTCGTGCTGATGGTGCTCCAGCTCGTCACCGCCGGTGGCACCTTCCCGTGGCAGACCCTGCCCGGCCCCCTCGCGGCGCTGCACCACGTGCTGCCCATGGGATACGTGGTGGATGCCATGCGCCAGGTCATGTACGGCGGAGACGTCTCGAGGGTCGGTCAGGACCTGCTGGTGCTGGGTGCGTGGATGGTCGGCGGCGTGCTGGTCGCGGCGATCGGCGTGACCCGCATGACGCACCACCGCACCCTGCGCGACCTGCAGCCGAGCCTGATCGGCTGACGCGGGCACCCGGCGCGGCGCGCGCACCGATAAGCCGGCCTGTCGAGGAGGAACGGGGTGCTCCCGACGAGAGGACGGGTGGGGAACGGTTTGCCGTCCCCACCCGTCCTCAGTTGTGAGCGTGAGAAATCAGTTCTTGCCCGCACCCTCCCCACGGGATGACGTGGCGTCGGCCGTCCGGACCGCGTCGGGTGCATTGGTGGTCTTGGTCACCAGGGGTGACAACACGAGCCAATCGATGTTCGGAGCGTTGCCGGTCGTGTTGCCCAGGCGCAATGCGCCGCCCGCCGTGGTCAGGTCGATGGGAACAGTGTGCGTCCAGAACCCGTTCCACGAGTAGTTGTTGCGGAACGCACCGCGCGTGGTCGCGCCCCCGTCCTCGCTGATGTCGAGGAAGCGGGTGATGACGTCGGTGTTGTACGCATGTCCGGTGTTCTTGTCGGCGTTGGCATACCGCACCGTCAGGTCGTACTGCCCCGCGCCGAGTCCGCGGGGACGCGTGAGGGTTGCGTAGTTGTCGGCTCCGCCGCCGAGCCACCCCAGATGCTGGCCCGAGACGTTGGTCGGCGCTCCCGGAGTCTCGAGGCGGGCTGCACCGTGCAGGGTGATCTGCGAGGAGTCCTCCGCCTCGACCTGCACGCCCGCCGCGTCGCCGTCGGTGGCCCGGGTGACTGTGACGGACTGCACGGCCGCCCCCTGGGACGACGCCAGACGCAGCTCGCTGATGCCTTCGGCGAGGTGCACCCGTGCCGTCGACGTCCAGGTGCCCGCCGCGTCGGCGCCGAGCCCGGTGATCGTGCGGTCGTTCAGACGCAGGCCGAGATCGGCGGCTCCGGTCGTGGAGTAGCGCACCGCGACGTCGTAGTAACCCGTCTCCCGCGCGGAGGCGAAGAACGTGGCGCTCTTGTCGCCGCTCAACATCGCCGCGCCCTTGCCGTAGTCCAGCGGCGCGTCGGTGCGTGAGAGCACGGCTGGATAGCTCGTGGTCTCGGGTCCGTCGATGCGCGTCAGGTCGAAGCGGTCGAGCGAGATGTCGGAGCCGGGGAGCAACGTCGTGCCGTCGGCGCTCATGCGCACAGAGAGCTCATGACGGCCCTGGCTGAGGGAGACGAGGGTTTCGCCGCGACCGCGGTAGCCCCAGTCGAAGCCCGCCTCGTAGTCGATCGTGGCGGCCTGCTGACCGTCGACGAACAGAGCGTGCGAGCCCGGGCCGATCTTGCTGCCGTTGACACCGGCGATCGCACCGAAGCGGTACGTGCCGGTCGTGGGCACGTCGACGGTCCACGTCAGCGAGGAGGTGACCTGGTTCGTCGAGCCGACATCGAAACCGCCGGATGCGGAGAATGTCCAGTCCGCGGCTGGGTCCTTCTCGTATACCTCGACGTCGCGCAGTGTCGTGTTCTCGGCCTCGATCGTCGCGGACCAGGTGCTGTCGGAGACCGGGGCGACCGGCAAGGCGGGGGTGATGACAGCCTGGTAAGCGTCCAACCGGTTGTCGCTCGGCACATCGATCTCGATCGTGCCGCCGACCGCGACCCTCTTCGTGACGACCACGGGCGGCGCCTGAGCCTCGCCCTCCTGACCCGACCATTCGGCCTTGCGGACCTGGATGTCGACGGTCGTGCCGAAGACGGCAGGATCAAGTCCCGACACGTCGAGGCGGGTGGCGTCGTTCGTCCCGCCGAACAGCACCGTGGCCTGCTTCTTCGCGGTGTCCACGGCGCCGATGCCCTGCAGGGTGTCGGGAGCGTTCAACGCGGGAGGCGTGACCGAAACGGTCTGGCCCGAGAGGTCGCCGTACCATTTCAGCAGCCACCACGCGCCGTTCGCGCCGTTGGTCTTGGCCATGTTGTCGTTCAAGTTTCCGGCGTAGGTCCAGTAGGCCGTCTGTGCATCGACCTTCTCGTCCTCGAACATCGCGAGCCACTGGACGAGGTTCCCGGGAACCGACATGTCGCGGCGCATGGCGTACTCGGTGATATTGACGGGTCGCGGTGAGACACCGAGGTCGCTCTCGATCTGTCGGTACTCCGCCAGGTGCTGACGGAAATACTGCAGGCTTCCACGACCGAGCTCGTGCCACGTGAACAGGTCGGGCAGCACGTCGTTGGCCTTCGCGAAGGCGAGGAAGTCGCGCGTACGCGTGGGCTGCCAGCCGGTATCGCCGTTGCCGGCGATCTTCGCGTCGGGGTAGACCTCCTTGATGGCCTGGTAGACGGCCTTCCAATCCTGGAGGTACACGTCCTTCATCGAGTTCCAGTCGCTGTACCAGTTGCCCCCGTCGGGCTCGTTGAACGGCGTGAAGACGTACTTCTCGGGGTGGTCGGACTCGTCGACGACGCTCTTGACCACCGTGCGGACGATGTCGAGGTAGGTGGAGAAGTCGGACGGACGCTTGCCGCCGTTGTAGGCCCAGTCGGGGTAATAGTCCTGGATGTTGGTCATCAGGTACTGGCCCCCGTTCTCGAAGAACGCGTCCTCGACCTCGAGGGGATCACCATTGGGGTGTTGCGCGCCGTGCGGTGCCTTCTGCGTGAGGTTCTTGGGGCTGGCGCCGGCGATGATCGGGTCGGTGGGCACGCCGTCATCGGAGAGGCCGTAGAGCATCCCCGACGCGCCTCCCTTGACGGCGCCGGTCGGCTGGCTGAAGTCGACGCCGATGACATCGACGGTCGCGGCGTTGGCGGGTGCGGCTGCTCCGGCGGCGAGGCCGGAGATCACCAGGGCGGCGAGCGCCGCGGAAGCGGTCACTCGATCGAGATTCTGGCGGGGGCGGATCACGTGTACTCCTTCGTACGGTGGGGCGGGGGCGCTGCAAGGGGGATGGGGGATGCCAGGTCGGACGCGTCGCGCGGTCATGTGCCGCAGCGCGGCTCTCGGGGTGCCCGGCGACGAACGGGCACCCCGAGAGTCATGTCACTTGAAGAGGGCGTTGACCTGGTCGTTCGCGGTCTTCAGCGCGCTCACGTCGGACACGCCCTTGAGGTAGGACTCGATCGCGGCCTTCATCGTGTCGTTCACGTCCGACCAGTGGTCGGCGATGGGGAGCAGTTTGGTGGTGCCATCGGTCACCTGCTCGGTGAATCCCGTGACATCCCAGCCCTTGGCCGCGAAGGCGGCCTCGGCCTTGGCGGTCGAGGTCTTGACGGCGGGGAAGACGACGGCGGCCTTGCCGATGACATCCTGGCAGTCCGCCGAGCCGAGGTACTTCACCCACTGCCACGCGGCATCCTGGTTCTTGCTCCCGGCCCAGATGCCGTCGGAGAGACCGTTGAAGAGGCTGGCGCGCTGACCGCTCGGGCCGACCGGGGTGGGGGCGACCTTCGTGGCGATCTTGTTCTGACCGAGGTATGAGCCGTTCATCCAGCTGCCGTCGGTGACGAGCGCGTAGCGACCGGCGAGGTAGCCGTTCAGCGGGTCCTGCTCCGACAGAGCGATGTCGACGCTGGGCATGAAGCCCTTCTCGATCAGCCCCTTGTACCAGGCGAGGGTGTCGCTGAACTTCGTGTCGCCATAGTTCCAGGAGCTCGTCCAGGGCGTCTTGTTGCCGTAGTACCAATCGTTGCTGAGGGCATAGGGAGACCAGGTCTGCTGACCGCTGGCGTTCAGCCCGTTACCGCTGAGCGCGAGTCCGTAGACGGCGACCTTCGACTTGTCGAAACCGGCCTCGTCTCCTCGAACGCCGTTCTGGTCGATCGTGAGGTGGGCGACGAGCTTCTCGAACGAGCCGCCGTCGGTGGTGTTCCACGCGAGTGTGGAGAGCTGGTCGGCCGTGTAACCGGCATCCGTCACCATCTTCTCGTTGTAGAACGTCGCGACGGTGTCGAAGTCCTTCGGAAGGCCGTAGCGACCGCCCTCCGGCGTGGTCCAGAGGTCGGCGAGGCCTTCCTGATAGATGCCGAGGTCGAGACCGTCCTTCTCGACGCGATCGGAGATGTCGAGCAACTGCCCCTGAGAGACGAATTCGGGGTAGTACGACAGGTGGTCGGCGAAGACGTCCGGGGCGGTGCCCGAGGCGAAGCCCGTCGTCAGACCCTGCCAGTAGTCCGACCAGCCGAATTGCTCGATCTTGACGGAGATGCCCGACGACTTCTCAAAGTCTTCCGCACACTGCTGGTAAGCGGGCTGCTGATTGCTGTCCCACAGCCAGTAGGTGATCGAGTCACCGCCGGTGGCCGCGGTACCGCCCGCGGAAGAGCACCCGGCGAGGATGACGGGAACAGCCGCGGCGACGGCGGCGACCGCGACGGTGCGGTGCGCGCGTGAGATGGTGCGCATGGGATTGCCTTTCAGGAAAGGGATGTGCGGGTGGGGCTCCCCGCCCGACGTTCGGGTCGCCGGGCGGGAGATGAGGGGCGGGGGGTCACTTGATGCCGGAGTAGCCGAGGTTGTCGACGAGCTTCCGGCCGAAGAGGATGAACAGGAGGAAGATCGGCAGGGCCGCGATCAGCGTCCCGGCCATGAGGCCGGCCCAGTCTGGGCCCGTCTGCGGAGTCTGCGAGCGGAAGATGCCGAGCGCGACGGTGAGTACGCGCGAGTCGTCCGCGCGCCCCACCAGGAGAGGCCAGAAGTACTCGCCCCATGCCGTGATGTAGGTCAGCAGGGCGAGGGTGAAAACCGGAGTGGATGACATCGGCAGCACGATCCGGAAGAAGATGCGCAGGTGTCCTGCACCGTCGATCTTGGCCGACTCCTCCACTTCGCGACTGATGCCGAGGAAGAACTGGCGCATGAAGAAGATCGCGAACGGCGTCATGAAGAAGAACGGCAGGATGATGCCGGCGAGGGTGTTGAGCAGGCCGAGATCGCGGATGAGGATGAAGTTCGGCAGTTGCACGAAGATCGGCGGGATCATCAGCGCCGTCAGGAAGAGAAAGAAGACGGCGTCGCGCCCCTTCCACTCCAGCCGCGCGAAAGCGTAGGCCGCCATCGACGAGAACAGCACCTGGCCGAACGTGATCACCGTGGCGACGATGACGGTGTTGCGCAGGTACAGCCAGAAGTCGATCGACCCCGTGGTCCCCCCCTCTGCCGCCGCCTGCTCCGGTGACGACAGACCCAGGACGCGTGCGAAGCCGCCCCAGCTGAACTCCACCGGCAGAAGGCTGCCGGCGTTCGTGTACAACGCGGTGTTGGTCGACAGCGCGGTGCGCAGCATCCAATAGAACGGGAACAGCGTCACCACCAGCAGCACCACGAGAGCGGCCCAGGCGAGGAGGCGCCCGAGTCCGATGCGGCGGCGACGGGGAACTTCACGGCGGGAGCCGACGGGCGCGGGCTCGGACCGGGTGACGCGGGGAGGTGTTGCGACGGAGGTCATGAGGGGCTCCTATGCCAGATCCGACGAGTTCGCGCGCATGATCTTGAGCTGGAAATAGGCGACGACGGCCAGCACGACCAGCAGGAAGACCGACATGGCCGACGCGTATCCGAGGTGGAATTTCTCGAAGGCCTGTTGGTAGATGTAGTAGTAAATGACCCGGGTCGAGTTGATCGGTCCGCCCTCGGTCGTGACCGCGACGGTGTCGAAGATCTGGAACGACCCGACGACGGTGATCACCAAGACCAGGGCGAGCACCGGTCGCAGCAGCGGCAGCGTGATCGAGCGGAACATGCGCACCTCGGACGCACCGTCCAGAGCTGCGGCTTCATAGAGTTGTGTCGGGATGGTCTGCAGGCCGGCGAAGACCAAGAGCGCTGTGTAGCCGACGTAGCGCCACACATTGATGAGCGCGATGGTCGGGATGGCCAAGGCCTCGCTGCCGAAGAAGGCCATGCGGTCGCCGCCGAGAGCGTCGAGGAAGACGTTGATGATGCCCGTGGAGTAATCCATCATCCAGAACCAGACCAACGCGACCACGACGTTGGCCACAAGGTACGGCAGCAGGATGATGCCACGGATGACGGCCGAGCGGGTGAGACGGTGCATCAGCACGGCGATGCCCACCGCGAGCACCGTCTGCACGCCGATGTTGATGACGACGTATTCGACGGTGACGCCGAGGGAGTTCCAGAAGAGCGGATCCGCGACCATGCGGGTGTAGTTCTCGACACCCACGAACTTCCCGGCGCCGATGAGGTTCTGGTCGGTGAAGCTGAACCAAATGCCTCGCAGCGAGGGGACGAGATAGAAGGCGAGGAAGCCGAGAGCGGCGGGGGCGATGAACAGAAGGGCGATCTTCGCGTCGCCGCGCCGACGACGCGCGGCACGGGGAGCGACGATCGCGCGAGTGTCCAGCGATCGGGTCGTCGGGGACTGGGTCGGGGCGCTCATCGGACGACCTCCACGTCGAGCAGGACACTGGTGTCGGGATCGAGGGCGGCGACGTGTACGCCGATCTCCTGGAGGACGGCACCGGACAGACTGATCCCGCTGCGGTACCACGACGGATGGATACGCGGGTCGTAGGCCGGCAGCGGCCCCGGTCCGCCCACGCGGACGCGGTATTCGCGGTCGGGATCCAAGCCCGGGAGACGCACTCGACCCACGGGCCACGTGACGTGCCGCTCCCGCAGGATGACCGCGTAGAGGGCGCGATCGCGGTGGGGACTGACCGAGCCGTGCAACCACAGGTCGCCGCCCTCGAGTTCGCGGCGCACCGTCGTACCGGAGTGGATGAGGCCGCGGACGCCCTTGTAGTAGGCGACCCACGCCGTCAGTCGTTGCAGGTCATCGGGCGAGACCGTGGTGAGATCCCACTCGATTCCGAAGTGCCCGAAGAGCGCGGTGGCCGCCCGGAAGTCCAGGTCGATGCGGCGGCGGGTGGTGTGCGCCCTGTCCGCGCCGACGTGGCTGCCGACCAGCTCCGGCGGAAGCAGCTGCGCGGTCCAGCGCTGGATCTGCTGCCGTTCGCGGGCGTCGATGCAGTCCGACGCCCACACGCGATCGGTGTGCTCCAGGATGCCGAGGTCGACGCGTGCTCCTCCGGAGGAGCACGACTCGATCTCCAGTCCCGGGCAGGCGCGGCGGATGGCGTCGAGCAGGCGATAGGTCGCGAGGGTCTGTTCGTGTACGCCCGCTCGCCCGGTCCGGGTGGACCCGGCCTCGATGAGGTCGCGGTTGTGGTCCCACTTGATGTAGTCGATTCCGTGCTCGCGCACGAGCGAGACGATCTGGTCGAAGACGTGGGCGAAGGCACCCGGGTGCGAGAGATCGAGAACCTGCTGGTGTCGGAAGTCGACGGGCAGACGACCGGGCACCTGCAGGAGCCACTCGGGGTGGGCGGTGGCGAGGTCGGAGGTCACATTGACCATCTCGGGCTCGAACCACAGTCCGAATTGCATGCCGCGTCGCTTGACCCCCTCGACGAGGGCGCGGAACCGTCCGCCGCCCCAGACGTCTTCTGCGATCACCCAATCGCCCAGACCCGACGTGTCGTCACGGCGCGAGCCGAACCATCCGTCGTCGAGCACGAAGCGTTCCACTCCCACGCGCTCGGCCGCGTCGGCGAGTTCGAGCAGCCGCGGCAGTTCGTGGTCGAAGTAGACCGCCTCCCACACGTTCATCACCACGGGGCGGGCGGAGCGCGGGTGCGAGGGCCGCGAGCGCAGGTGAGCGTGGAAACGCGCGGCGACGGCATCCAGTCCGGCACCGTATCCGGCGAAGAGGGCGGGGGTCTCGTACGTTTCACCCGGAGCGAGCTGGATTTCGCCAGGCAGCAGGAGCTCGCCGCCGAGAATCAGCCGCTCCCCCGAGAAGGCGCGTTCCGCGAGCACACGGTGGTTGCCACTGAACGCGACGTGAAGCCCCCACACCTCGCCCTGGCCGAAATCGAGATCGGCTGTCCCCGCGGCCAGGAACGTGGCCGCATCGGCGCCCGTGCGTCCGTGTCGACCCTCGCGAAGGTGCGTACCAACCGTGAACGGACGCGACTGGGCGACCCTCTCTTTGGCCCACCGCCCGGCCATGTCGAACACGACATCCGCGCGGGTCGGTACCGGCAGCGCCAGATCCAGCGCGTCGATCGTGTAGGAATCGACGCCGTCGTTCCGCAACGTCGCCGAGAGGCGCAGGAGTCCACTCGGCAGCAGCTCGAGCAGGAGCCCGAGGGAGAGCTGGGCGTCGACGTCGACCGCCCGCACGCTCACCGATCCACCCGACGGCGCATCGTCTGAGATGTCCACCGAGACGGGAACGAACCGCGTCGACCACGCCTGTCCCGAACGGTGGCCCTGAAGACCCGGGGTACCCGTCCATCCCGCGGCGTTCTCGGGCACGACTCCGACGATCACCGGCACGTCGACACCGTTGGTGGCCAGTGGCGGCTGTGCGTGCAGGGCGAGCTCGCGGAGGGAGTCGGCATCCTGCGCCCCGATGTCACCACCCCAGTGGATGACGAAAGGGAGAGCGTCTTGCGGCAGGCCGAGGACGACGGCGACGCCGGCCGCCCGGAGGGTCACGGCCGATGGCCAGAGGGCCTCGAGGTCGCCGTTGATCTCGTTCATCGTTTGGGTGGTCACTGCGTCATCGCCTTCCGGAGAACCCCTCGTCGGGTTCTGCAAACGTTGGTCAAGCTAGCATGCGTTCACTCGCTCTGCAAACGTTGGTCAGAGATTTTCTTCGAACAAAGAAAACGTTGGTCACTAGACTTGGGTCATGCCACTCGATCGAGATGTCCCCGGGATCGTCGACGTGGCCGAGAGAGCCGGAGTCAGTCTCTCCACGGTGTCCCGCGTGATCTCAGGACGCACCCGCGTGAGCGATCGGCTCCGCGAAAAGGTCGAGGCAGCGGTGGCCGAGCTGGGCTATCGGCCGAACGCCGCCGCGCAATCCCTGGTCAGCGGACGTCGATCGACGGTCGCCGTGTTCGCGCGCAACACGATCCGCTACGGGTACGCCGCCACTCTGCAAGGTATCGAGGAGGCCGCTCGGGCCGCCGGCTACGTCATCATGATCGCCGTGGTCGAGTCCGACGACCCCGCGGCCATCTCGGCAGCCGTCGACGGCGCCCTCTCGCAGCCCCTTGCCGGGGTGATCGTGATCGAGTTCGACGAGCTGGGCGTCGCAACCCTGGCGGCCATGCCCAAGACGGTGCCCGTCGTCGCCGCCGCCGGTGCCCGGCGTCCACCGGGCGAGACTCCTCACGCGTTCCTCGACGACTACGTCGGAGGATACGAAGCCACGAAGTACCTGCTCGCCCAGGGGCATCACACCGTGCACCACGTCGCCATCCCCGCCACCCGCCCCGGGACGGGTCGCGCGTGGGGGTGGCGTGCGGCGCTGGACGAAGCCGGCGCGCGCGTCCCTCCCCTGTTGCAGGCGAGCTATTCGCCCACGTCGGGATACGACGTCGCCCAGACTCTCCTCGACGACGATGCCGTAACAGCGGTGCTCTGCGGCAACGATGAACTCGCCATCGGTGTCGCGCGCGCCTACCAGGAGATCGGTAGACGCATCCCCGAAGACGTCAGCGTCGTCGGCTTCGACGACCAACCGTTCGCGCGCATGTGGACTCCAGCCCTCACCACCGTCCGCCAGGACTTCGTCGACCTCGGCCGACGCACTTTCGCGCTGCTCGGCACCTGGATGGAGCAGGGGCGTCCTCCCGAAGACTCCGCCGTGACGCCCGAGCTCGTCGTGCGCGAGAGTGCGGGGGCGCCGCGCCTGCACGCGTGATCCACGCCGCGGCCGCTCACGATCGGGCGCAAGCACTGTTCAGGCCGGGACGAGTGGGGGCGGTCCTCGGTCGCACCGGCAGCCGCACGTCGAACACCGTCCGGGGGCGCGGCCTGCGCCGACGAAGAGACGCTGCCGCAGATTGCTCGAAGCCTGACCCGCCCCTTCCGAGAGGGGCCGTCACGCTCAGCGCGTCATCGCGCACGGCTCCGGACGTGACTCGACGTGCCCGCTGGCGCCGGTACCGCGAGACCGGGGTTCGCGTCCGACATCACGCGCGGCTGCTCCGACCGGCACGGGTCTGTGCCCCCTCATCGCGCGCCCTGGGTCGCGCCCATCCAGCGTGAGGCGGGTTCCTTCACTGTTCTGCGCCTCCCCACTTCTCAGGTTCCCGAGCCTGCCGACGAGCGGACCCGCCCGTGCGTTCGGTCAAGGGGTGCGCCGCCCTCGACGATCACGATCTACCGTAAGAAATGTCGAACGGAGGGATGCCATGGCCGCCCGCAACACCCGCCTCATGCGCTGCACGCCCGACGACCTGTTCGCGGTTCTCTCCGACGGTTGGCTCTATCCCATCTGGGTGGTGGGGGCGGCGCGCATGCGCGATGTCGACGAGCAATGGCCCCAGGAGGGGTCGCAGATCCATCATTCCCTGGGCATCTGGCCCGTCATGATCCACGACGAGACCAAGATCGTCGAGTGGGACCCTCCGCGCCGAATGCGGTTGCGGCCCGAGGCCGGCATCCTGGGCCGCGGCGTCATCCGTATCGACGCCCGGCCGCATGAACTCGGCACCGCCGTCACCATCGCCGAGGAGCCCGTGTCGGGAGCGGCGGCTCTGCTGCCGTCGCTGCTGTGGAAGCCTCTGCTCGTCGCGCGCAACCACGAGTGCCTCAACCGTCTGGCTTTCCTCGCCGAAGGGCGGCGAGAGAAACGCGAAGCGCGCGAACCGCAGCACCGGAAGACCGATCCGGATGACCTCGGCGAAGCCGGCAGCTGACCCGACCGCCCCTCCATAAACGCTCTTTCTAGCGAGACACGCTGCCTCACGGCGTGTCTCGCTAGGGAGAGCGTTTATCGCAGCGGTGAGCGGTCGCAACGGCCAGCGGTCGCGGCGGTGAGCAGTCGCGGCGGCCAGCAACGGCCAGCAGCGGCAGCAGCGGTAGCGGCAGCAGCAGCAGCAGCAGCAGCATTCAGCAGTCGCAGCGGCCAGCGGAGGCAGCAGTCGCGGCGGCCAGCGGACGCAGCGGCCAGCACTCCCAGCGGCCAGCAGTCGCGGTAGCCAGCAGTCACAGCGACCAGCACTCGCAACGGCCAGCGGACGCAGCAGCGGGCAGAGGCAGCGCCGAGCGGGGGCGGGGGCGCGAGCGGCGACGCGGCGCCGGCTCAGCTCTCCGGCCGCGTCTCCGCGCCGGTCGAGCCGGGCTGCTCCGTGCGGTGCCGCAGCTCGTCGATGTACAGGCCCTCTTCGTCGGTCGTGCGGTTGCGGTAGGCCGCTCGCCCGACCATGTGCGCGGCCAGCGGCGCCGTGGCGAACTGGATGAGCACGATCGGGATGCCGAAGGCGACCACCTCCCATGTGCGCAACGACAGCGCGACGGCGATGACGATGAGCAGCACGCCCAGAACCTGCGGCTTCGTCGCCGCGTGCAGGCGCGTGGGGACGTCGCGCCAGCGCAGCAGTCCCATCGTCGCCGTGAGGCAGAGCACGGCGCCGATCAGCACGAGCACGAGGGCGACGGTGTCGAGCGCCGATTCGAGGGTCATCGCGGGTTCTCCTTCCGCGCGACGAAGCGGGCGACCGCGATCGACCCGAACACGCCGACCGCCGCGATGATGAGCATCGCCGGCAGCGAGCGCGTGTGGTGATTGATCACCATATCGGCGCCCAGGATGCAGACCACCTCGGTGAGCAGCACGTCGGCCGCGACCGCCCGGTCGAGGATCGACGGGCCGATCACGAGGCGGATGAGCGCCAGCACCGCGGCGACGGCGAAGACGACGAGGATGACCACGACGAGGATGTTCACAGCAGGGTCCTCCCGTCGGGCGGCGTTTCGGCACCGTGGAGCGCGTCGGCGTCCGACTCGGCGATCTTGGCCCGAAGCTCCTGGAGCTCTTCCTTCGAACCGACGGCACGCGTGATGCGGGCCTCCCACCCGAGCACGACGCGGCGCTGATGTTCGGCATCCGCGTCGCTGCGCACCCCGATGGTGTGGAGGAACAGCGTGCGGTTGTCGCGGTCGACGTCGACGATGAGAGAGCCGGGAATGAGGGATGCCGTCACCGCAGTATGCGCCATGATCACGTCATCGTCCACGCGCAGAGGCACGGCGATGATCGCCGCGCCGGGCTGACGTCGGACGTCCAGGACCTGCCACGCGACGATGAGCGAGCCCTTGATCACCGCGCCGAGGAAGGTGACGACGAAGACCAGGCCGTACCAGAGGTTGATGCGGCCCGAGAGTTCGACCGGGGGGAGGCGGAAGACGCGTGTGACGAAGACGGCCATGACGAGCCCCGTGAGGAAAGCGAGCCAGGTGAACTGCCCCCAGAGCAGCATCCACAGCGCGACCAACCACACGAGGAAGGGCAACTGGTGGAGGAACAGCGAGACCTGCGAACGGCGGGAGGGACTCATCGTTGGCCCGCCTGTTCTTGGATCTGGACGAGGCTGACCCCGTCGGTGATGTCGACACCGGCTCGGAGGCACATGTCGAGCAGGGGGCCGGCGAAGATGGTCAGCGACACGGTGACCGCCACCATACCGACGGTGGCGAGCGTCATGATCTTGGGCGTCGTGCGACGCTCGGTCGAAATGGTCGCCGCGGGGGCGTTGCCGAGGTAGGCGATGCGCTCGGTCGTCTCGGCCGAGTCGTCGTCTTCGCGCCAGAACGACAGGTTCCAGGCGCGCATGAGCGCGTACAGCGTCAGGATCGAGGTGACGATGCCGCCGACGATGAGCACGATCATGACCGGCGTGCCGACCTGGGCCGCGGCGTCGAACAGCGCGTACTTGCCGATGAAGCCCGAGAACGGCGGGAGGCCGCCCAGGTTGATCGCGGGGATGAAGTACAGCACCGCGAGCAGGGGTGCCGCACGCATGAGCCCCTTCACCTTCAGGATCGAGGTGCTGCCAGCCCGGCGCTCGATGAGTCCGACCGCGAGGAACAGGGTCGTCTGCACGATGATGTGGTGGACGATGTAGTAGATCGTCGCGCCCACGGCGAGAGGCGTGTTGATCGCCAAGCCGAAGATCATGTACCCGATGTGGCTCACCAGGGTGAACGACAGGATGCGTTTGAGCTCGGCCTGCGCGACGGCTCCCAGGATGCCGACGATCATCGTCGACAGCGCGACCATCATGAGAAGGAAATTGAAGTCGTTGTCGACGAAGAGCTGCGTCTCGGTGCGGATGATGGCGTAGACGCCGACCTTGGTGAGCAGTCCCGCGAACACCGCCGTGACGGGCGCGGGAGCCGTCGGGTACGAGTCGGGCAGCCAGAACGACAGCGGGAAGACCGCCGCCTTGATCGCGAAGGCGAGCAGCAGCATGAGGTGCAGGATCGTCTGCGTGTCCTGGGGCAGCAGCGACATCCGCTCGCTGATCTGGACCATGTTGACCGTGCCGAGCGCGCCGTAGACCATCGCGATCGCGGCGAGGAAGAGGATCGACGACACCAGCGACACGACGATGTAGACGACGCCGGTGCGGATGCGCGACTCGGTGCCGCCCAGGGTGATGAGCACGTACGAGGCGACGAGAAGGATCTCGAAACCGACGTACAGGTTGAACAGGTCTCCGGCGATGAAGGCGTTGAAGATGCCCGCGCCGAGGATCAGGTACGCCGGGTAGAAGATCGAGACCGGGGTGTCCTCGTCGTTGTCGGCCGCGCCCTGGCCGATCGAGAACAGCAGGACCGCGAGGAGGACGATGCTCGTGACGACCACCAGCAGGGCCGCGAGCACGTCGACGTAGAGCACGATGCCGAACGGGATGTCCCACGCGGCGATCGCCACCGCGATGGGCCCGCTCGTGTCGACGGTGACGAGCAGGACCGCACCCAGCACGAGGACGGCCGCGAGGGAGGCGACCGACACGACGATCTGCGTCTTCTTGCGTCGTCCGAAGATGAGGTTGATCGCGGCACCGATGAGCGGAATGCCGACGAGCAGGGGCACGAGGGCGCTCACGAGCGATCACCGTCCTGGGGGTCGCGGGGGGCGTCGAGCGGCGACTCCGATTCACGCGACACCGCGACCCGGTCGACCGGAGCGTCGTCGACCAGCTGCGAGAGATCGCCCTGATGCAGCACGCGGATGGGCGAGGCGACGTCTCCGACGAAGTCGGTGGTGACGTCGTCGTCGTCGGAGCGGGCTTCCTCGTCCATCGCGTCTTCGGGCTCGTCGGCCGTACGAGAGCGCAGCGCCACGTCGTCGGCGTCGTCGATGACCGTGTCCGCCTGACCGAGCTGCCAGGACCGGTAGATCAGAGCCAGGAGGAACGCCGAGATACCGAAGGTGATGACGATCGCGGTGAGCGTCAGGGCCTGGGGCAGAGCGTCGGACATGTCCGCGGCATCCGTCTGCCCCCCGTCGTAGAACGGGGCCCGACCGGGCGCGCCCATGACGATGAGCAGCAGCAGATTCGCGGCGTTGCCCAGCAGGAGGAAGCCGATGAGCACGCGGGTGAGGCTGCGCTCGAGCATGGCGTACACGCCGCACGCGAAGAGCACGGCCATGACGATGACGAGAACGAGGGAGATGGTCATGAGGGTGCCATCTCCGCATCTTCCGGATGCTGCGACTGCCGGTCGACCTCGGCACCGAGGCTGCGGAGCACATCGAGCACGAGCCCGATGACGACCAGGTAGACGCCGACGTCGAAGATCGTGCTGGTGACGAACTCCCAATGCCCGATGATCGGCAGTTCTCCCTCGAACGTGAAGCTCTGCAGCGGTGCGAAACCGAACACCATCGGCACCAGGGCGCACAGCACGGCGATCGCCATGCCCGCGCCGAGCAGGCGGCCGGCGTCGGTGGGCGCTGCGGCACCCAGCTCCCAGCGACCGCCGGCGATGTAGCGCATCACCAGGCCCATACCGGCCACCAGGCCGCCGGCGAAGCCGCCGCCGGGCAGGTTGTGACCGGCGAAGAGCAGGTACAGCGACACGATCATGATCGAGTGGAAGAGCACCCGGATGATGATCTCGAGCAGGATCGAGCGGTTCTCGGGCTGTACCTTCGAGCCCGAGATCAGCCAGGCCCGCGGGGCGCCGGTCTCGCCGACTCGCTGCGCGCGCACACCGCTGTCGGTCTCGATGAGGGGCCGACGTCGCCCCAGACCCACGCGGCTGCGGGCGGTGCCCGAGCGGCGCGCGAGGTTGTCACTGCGGTTGGTGATGAACACGAGCGAGGCGACGCCGGTGGCGGCGAGCACGAGCACCGACAGCTCGCCCATCGTGTCCCACCCGCGAAGGTCGACCAACGCGACGTTCACGACGTTGCGGCCGTGGCCGATCTCGTAGGCCAGCGGCGGCCATTCGAGCGAGACCGGCAGATCCTGCCGCGCACCGGTGGCGACGATCGCGACGAGAGCCATCGTGAGGCCGACGCCGGCGCCCAGGACAGCGCGTGCGATCGGGGCGACCGACTCGTTCTGCTCGCCCATCCGCGCGGGCAGACGCCGTAGGACCAGAGCGAACACCACGAGCGTCACGGTTTCGATGAGCACCTGGGTGAGCGCGAGATCGGGGGCACCGCTGGTCGCGAAGAGCACCACCATGCCGAGCCCCGTCACCGAGACGAGCGCGACGCCCGTGTAACGCTTGCGCGCACGGACGGCCAGGATACCCGCCGCGATCATGATCGGCGCCGAGATGAGCTGCGCGGGCGACTGCCAGGCATCGAGCTGAGCGCGCCACTCGTTCGATGCGAGGAGGGCAGTGCCCTCGGCGACGACGAGAACGACGAAGATCGTCCCGACGTAGAACGGCAGCGACCCGCGCTGGAAACGGCCGGTCACCCACTCCGACGTGTGGTCGATCGCGCGGAGGGTGCCGTTGTAGGCGTCGTTGGCCGTGAAGGGCAGTACGCGCGGACGCTTGTGGAGCTGGGTCTTGCGCACGACCCAGAACACTCCCGCGCCCAGAGCCAGGGTGCCGAGCGAGATGAACAGCGCCGGCTCGAGCCCGTGCCAGAGGGCGAGGTGATACGGATACTCGGGCGAATCGACCCCGGCCGTCGCCTCGGGGAGTCCGTCGGCGTAGGGAGCGAGCCAGTGGTCGACGATCGGCGCGAGGAACCCCAGGGCCAGCGTGGTCGCCGACAGAAGCACGGGAGCCGACAGGAAGCCGATGGGAGGGTCGGGCCACTCGGTCGTCTCGACGTCGCGCTTCGTCCAGTACGCACCCCAGAGGAAGCGGATGCCGTACGCCGCCGTGAGCGCCGAGCCCAGAACGATGCCGATCAGGGCGACGATCCCCCACACCTCGCCCCCCTCGGCTTCGTGCAGCAGAGCGGTCAGCGCCGTCTCTTTCGCCACGAACCCGAGCGTGGGGATCACTCCCGCCATCGAGAAGATCGCGATGAACGACGCCGTGGCCATGACGGGCGCCTGGCGACCGAGGCCGGAGAGCTGGCCGATGTCTCGCGTGTTCAGCTGCCGGTCGATCACGCCGACGACGAGGAAGAGGCACGACGTGAACAGCGCGTGACTGAGGAGGAGGGCCACGCCGGCAAGGGCGGCATCCCTCGTTCCGTACCCGAGCATCACGGTGAGGAAGCCGAGCTGGCTCACCGTGCCGAAAGCGAGGATGCGCTTGAGGTCGCGCTCGCGCAGCGCCTGGAAGCCGCCAAGCAGCATCGTGAACACGCCGAGCGTGATGAGAGTCGGTCGCCAGAACGGGGTGTCGGCGAAGCCGGGGGCGAGGCGGGCGATCAGGTAGATGCCGGCTTTCACCATGGCCGCAGCGTGGAGGTATGCGCTGACCGGGGTGGGCGCGGCCATGGCGCCGGGGAGCCAGAAGTGGAACGGGAAGATCGCGGACTTGCTCAGGGCTCCGACGAGCAGCAGCAGCACGGCGATGTCGACGACCGGGCCGGTGGGCGGGTCGGCGAGGATCGCCGACAGGCTGGAGGTGCCCGACTGCACCACCAGCAGCACCACGCCGATGAGCATGACGAGTCCGCCGAGGGTCGTGACCAGCAGAGCCTGCAGCGCCGCTCGACGACTCGCGGAGCGGCTGTGGTAGTAGCCGATGAGCAGGTACGACAGCACGCTCGTGGCTTCCCAGAGCATGACCAGCACGACCAGGTCGTCGGTGAGCACGAGGCCGTACATCGCGCCCGCGAAGCCGAGCAGGACCGCCGAGAACTGGCCGACCCCCTGCGTCTTGCCGCGGAAGTACCAGCGGCAGTAGAGCATGACGAGGGCACCGACACCCGTGACCACGAGGGTCAGCAGCCACCCGAGGACGTCCATGCGCATCGACAGCGACACGTTCAGGGCGGGGATCCACCTGTATTCCTCGAAGGGAATGTCGCCTGCGAAGACGGCGGGAGCCTGCACGATCGCGTGGGCGAAAGCCAGGGCCGGAAGCACGGCGGCGATGTAGAACGCCCGGGCGCCGATGCGTGAGACGAGCCACGGCAGAAGAAGGGGCACGGCCGCGAAGGCGCCGAGGAAGATCAGCACGGTCGGGCCTCCTCGGGGTCGACGGGCGGGTGCCCGGGCTCTCGGGGTGTCCTCACTATTCTATGCGGAGCATGAGAGTCCCAGCACCCCGCCGACTCATGTGGTACGCGGCGGAGCGGTGGTCGTTCCCTCGCGGAAGGTGCACCGCAGGTCGAGCCCCGAGGGTGTGGAGTCCTCGAGCATCGCCGCGACCGCCTCTCCGGCGGCACGCCCTTTCGCCGTGGCGGGTTGGACCAGGGTGGTCAACACGTGCGGGGCCAACCCGTCGACGACGACGCCGTCGAAACCCGTCACGCTCACATCGTTCGGAACGTGCAATCCCGCTTCTTCGGCGGCGCGGATGACGCCCGCAGCGAGCAGGTCGCTCTGCGCGATCACCGCCGTCGGGCGGCGATCGGGGTCGGCGAAGATGGCGCGCCCGGCGATGGTGCCCTCGTCGATCGAGCTGGTGGCCGCCGCCACAGCGGGAGCGGCGGGGAACACCTCGCGGGCTCCGGCGAGGCGATCGGCCGTGACATCGACCCGCACCACCGCGTCGCCGGCGATCCAGCCGCGGCGGCGGGCGGTGTCGGTGGGAAGCGTGACGATCACGACGTCGCGATGTCCGAGTGCGGCGAGGTGACGAGCGGCTGCGCGTTGCGCCTCGGCGTTGTCGAGCAGTACCTGGGGAACGCCCTCGCCCGCGTCGCCTTCGACCACGACGACCGGGATGCCGCGAGCCCGCACGATCTCGAGGGACTCGCGCATGCGGGGGCTGCAGCCGATCAGCACGGCGGCGTCGATGGGCGCGGTGTGCAGCGAAGGTTCGCTGACCGTCTCGCCGTCGTCGCGCAGGAGCAGCAGCGCCGCGCCGAGGCGGGAGACACCGTCGGCCAGGCCGTCCATCATGTGCGTGGTGACCGGGTCGAGGAAGGCGGTGCCGAGGTGCTGATCGAAGACCACGCCGACGATGCCGGAACGACCGCGACGCAGGGAAGCCGCGCGGGGATCGGGACCGGTGTAGCCCAGCCGCTCGGCGGCGGCCAGGACGCGCTCCCGGGTGGCCTGCGAGGTGGGCGTCTTGCCGCTGAAGACGACGGAGGCGGTCGACGCCGAGACGCCGGCCTCTCGGGCGACGTCGCTGATGGTGGCGCGACGGGTGCTCACGGGCCGATCGTACCCGGCGACGGGCGCTCCGCCGAATCGATTCGATACACGTCGAATCGATTCGGTACAGTGGCGGCATGCACTCGACGCTCACCCGGTCCCAGCTCATCCGCTGGCACATCGCGATCTGCGCCATCTTCCTCGCGAGCGGACTGAGCATCTCGACGTGGGCATCGCGGGTACCCGCGATCCGCGAGTCGCTCGGCATCGAGAACTCCGGCGTCGGACTCCTGCTGCTGGGTATGGGCGTGGCATCCATAATCGGTCTCTCGATCGCGCCCGCCGTCATGGCCCGCATCGGAGCGCGCACCGGCATGCTCGTCGCCCTCCTGCTCGTGGGCATCGGCCTCATGATCATCGGCTTCGGCGCCGACTCCCTGCAGTTCTTCGCGGTGGCCCTGGTCGGACTCGCGCTGTTCGGCTTCGGCAACGGCGCGGTCGACGTGATGATGAACGTCGAGGGGGCGGCGCTCGAGAAGGCCACCGGACGCACGATCATGCCGCTCCTGCACGCCTTCTTCAGCTTCGGCACCGTCATCGGCGCAGGTCTGGGCTTCGTCGCCGTCAGCCTCGGCATCCCCGTGGTCGCGCACAGCGTGGCGATGGGCGTGGTCATCATGGTGGTGGCCTTCGTCTCGGTGGCCAACGTGCCGCGGGCCGAGATCGCGATGGACGCCCCCGCCGCCGAGGAGCGCGCCCACTGGCGCGAGCGTCTCGCCGTCTCGTTGCAGGCCTGGCGCGAGCCGCGCACCTACACGCTCGGCGTGATCATGCTGGGCATGGCGTTCGCCGAGGGCAGCGCCAACGACTGGCTCCCCTCGGCCGTGGTCTACGGCCACGGTGCCCCCGAAGAGGCGGGGCCGGCCGTGCTCGCGGTGTTCTCGGTCGCCATGACCGTCGGCCGCATCGCCGGGGGGCCGGTCGTCGACCGCCTCGGCCGCGTGCTGGTGCTGCGCGTGCTCGCCGGCACCGCCGCCGCGGGTCTGTTGCTGTTCATCCTCGCGCCCTACGGGCCCCTCGTCTTCGTGGGTGCGGCCCTGTGGGGCCTCGGTGCCTCGCTCGGCTTCCCGATCGGCATGTCGGCCGCCGCCGACGACCCCGCCAAGGCCGCTTCCCGTGTCGCCGCCGCCGCGACCATCGGTTACGTGGCGTTCCTGTGCGGACCGCCGATCCTCGGGTGGATCGGCGACCACATCGGCCTGCTCAACACGCTGCTCATCGTCGTCGGGCTGATCGTGGCATCCGGTCTCTTCTCGGGTGCAGCCAAGCCCCTCGCCGTCGAGAACGAGCGGGCCGCCGAGCCCGCGCGACGCGATTAGGCGACGCGGCCCCAGCGGCCGCTGCTGCGTCGATGACTCCGGCCGCCTCGACGCGCATCTCGCCGTCGCGACAGAGGTGCGGAACACTCGGGGTGACGCGACCCGTCGGACGACCTACCCGTGGCGGCGGCGCACCGCAGCCACGGCACGGTCTCTCTCCACGGCGGTGTGACCATCGTCTCGAGTTGCGACAATGGAGTCGTGCGCCTCGTCATTGCTCGTTGCTCCGTCGACTACACCGGTCGCCTGAAGACACATCTGCCCCTCGCGACCCGACTCATCATGGTCAAGGCCGACGGTACGGTCGCGTTCCATCGGGACGTCCAACACGCGCCGCTGAACTGGATGAGCCCGCCGTGCTCGCTCACCCTCGAGCAGCCCGACGAGGCCGACATCGAAGACGGCGTCATCGAGCGCTGGCGCGTGACGCACGCGAAGAGCGGCGACGCACTGCTGGTGCGCATCCACGAGGTCATGCACGACACCGCCCACGACCTGGGCCTCGACCCCGGGCTCATCAAGGACGGCGTCGAGGCCGACCTGCAGCGCCTGCTCGCCGAGCAGGTGTCGGTGGTGGGTGAGAACCTCACGCTCGTGCGCCGTGAGTACCCCACCGCGATCGGTCCGGTCGATCTGCTGCTGCGCAACGACGACGGCCACGGCACCGTCGCGATCGAGGTCAAGCGTCGCGGCGACATCGACGGTGTCGAGCAGCTCACCCGCTACCTCGAGCTGTTGAACCGCGACCCCCTGCTCGCCCCGGTCACGGGTGTGTACGCCGCGCAAGAGATCAAGCCTCAGGCGCGCGTTCTCGCCACCGACCGCGGCATCCGGTGCCTCGTGCTCGACTACGACGAGATGAAGGGCGTGCAGTCCGGCGCCCCGCGGCTCTTCTGACACGGCGAGCGCCGCGCGCCGGCGGCGCCGGTAGCGTGGACGCATGTCTGCACGCTCTCCCTTCTCCTGCGTCTTGTGGGACGTCGACGGCACCCTCGTCGACGCATCGGAGGGCATCCTCCGCCGGCTGACGATCACGCTCGAGCACTTCGGGCGCACGCCCCCGGTGCGTGGCGAACTGTCGCGCTGGATCGGTCCGCCCATGTTCGAGTCGTTCCAGGTGAACGTGGGGATGACACCCGAACAGGCCACCGACGCCGTGACGTTCTACCGCGGACTGAACAAGAGCGAGGGCTACACGGTGAGTGCGCGCCTGTACCCGGGCGTCGAGCAGCTGGTGCACGACCTGCACGCGGCGGGCATCCCCCAGTCGACGGCGAGCTCCAAGCCCGAGGTGCAGGTGGTCGCCCTCATGGACCACTTCGGCCTCGCGCCGTCGCTCGAGGCCATGGTCGGCGCCACCCTCGACGAGCGCACCCTGAGCACCAAGGCCGACGTGGTGCGCGAGGCTCTGCGTCGCCTCGACGCCGCCGGAGCGGATACCTCTCGCCCCGTGCTCATCGGTGATCGACACCACGACGTCGAGGGAGGGGCGGATGCCGCGGTGCCGGTGATCTTCGTCCGGTGGGGCTTCAGCTGGCCCCACGAGGCGGACGGCGCCCAGGCCGCCGTGGACGACGTCGATGAACTGCGTGCTCTCCTGCTGATCGACGACTCGTCGGGTCCGGACGTCTCCGTCGGTGTCTGACCTCGGCTGGGTCGTCCCCGCGGCGATCGCTCTCCTGGGCGTGGCGCTCCTCGTCGCCGCGATCGCCATCGCGGTGCGACTCTCGCGCCGTTCGCCGCGCGCCCGCGCCGCGGCCTCGCGATCCGTGAGCGACTCCGCCGACGCCCTTCTCCGCCTCGACGACGCCGTCAACGAGCTCGATCTTGCGTTCCGGGCGGCCGACGCGGTAGATGTCATCGACGAACCGACCGAGCTCCGTCGCGCACGCGCCGCTGCCCTCCGCGCGCGCGACCGCGCGTTCGCCGAGGTCTCCCGCCTCCAGGACGACACCGGTCTCGCGGCGCGGCGGCGCGACGAGGCGCGACGGCTGGGCACGCAGCTCGACGGCCAGTTGGAGCGCGTCGCTCGTACCCGCAGGCAGCTCGACGAGTGGGCGCGCACGCACCGCACCGGGCCCGAGCTCCTCGCCGCCGCACGCCGACGCCGCGACGAGGTGCTCGAGACGACCGGAGACCCCGAGCAGCTCCTCGCCGTCCTCCGCGACCGTTTCGCTCCCGAAGACCGCGACGATGCCGAGACGGCCGGGCGAGCGGCATCCGATGCCCTCCGCGACGCGGATCTCGCGCTCCAGCGCGCCGCCTCCGAGCCGGACGGCCGCGACCTCTTCGACGCCACCGCGGCACTCGCCCGCGCCGAACGCCAGGTGCGCGCCGTCGAAGACGCGCACCGCATCGCCCTGCAGGCCGCCGAGAACGCGGCGGCCGAGGTCACGGCCGCACGAGCCGAGATCGAGGCGGCGACCGAGGTGGCGACCCTCCGTCCGACGGAGGCCGCACCCGACGCCGCCGAGCACCTGCGCGCCGCCGCTCGAGACCTCGAAGCCGCGGCGGCCGTTGCCACCCAGCGACCCCGGCGTGCCATCGCGATCGTGGCCCGGGTGCGGGAGCGGCGAGATCAGACGCTGAGTGACGCGATGACCCCGCGGCAACGCCTCGAAGCCGCGCGCGCGGCCCTGCCCGGTACTCTCGCTTGCGCCCGAGCAGCCCTGGCCGTGGCGGACGCGCGCGACTCCGACGCTCCCATCGCCGACCGCCTCCAGCTCGAGCGAGCCCGCCGTCAGCTCGCCGCTGCACGCGCGGCCACCGATGCCGAACAGGCCCTGGCCCATGCCCGAGCCGCCTGGCACGCGGTCGCACGGCCGATCTGACGACCGACCGCGGTCTGCGTCTCGGGAACTCGCGTGCCCTATCGTGAGCGGCATGGGGGAGAACACGATGCTCCGACGGGCGACGCAGCTCGCTCGACGCCTTCCTGCCACGCTCATCCTGGTCGGCATCCTGATCGTCGTCGGCGTCGCGACGGGCGCCCTCTGGCAGCCGTTCACGGTCTCCACTGCCTACGACTCGCTCGCGTACGGTCTCCCCGCCCTCGAGGCCGGTCGGTGGTGGACGCTCATCACCGGCACGTTCGTGATCAGCGCGCCGTGGCTCTACCTGCTCGGTATCCCGACCCTCGTCGGGATGGCGTATCTCGAGCTCCGCCGCGGCACCCGCGTCGCGACGGCGTATTTCGCCGTGGGCCAGCTCTTCTCGATCTTCGCCGCGTCGCTCTTCCTCTGGGTCGCTGCGCTGCTCCCCTGGCCGTGGGCCCAGCAGCAGGCGATGGCCCTCGATGTGGGCCCCTCGGGCGGCGTCTTCGCGTGCCTCGCGGCGGCGCTGGCCCTCCTGCCGTCTCCGTGGCGCCTGCGCGCGTGGACGGTCCTGATCGCGGGCCTCGCGGTCACGTTCCTCTACTACGGCTCGCTTCCCGACCTCGAGCGCGTCCTCGCCGTCGCCCTCGTGCTGGGTGTGGACCGGTCCCTGCGCCCGCAGCGCGTGAGCGTGCGCGAGCAGCGCCTCATCGCGTTCGTGGTGCTGTGCGCCCTGGGCGCGTTCGAGATCTTGGGCTATCTCGCCCCGATGACCGGCCCCTTCGGTTCATCGGCGGCGGCCTCGGGCTCGTGGGTCGACGTCGCGGTCAATACGCTCGTCGTCCTCGTGATCGCCACAGCCCTCCGCCGCGGTCGACGATGGGCCTGGGTCGTGGTGATGCTCTACAGCGCGCTGAACCTCCTGTTGGTTCTTCTGCTCTTCGGCGTCCTCCTCCTGGAGGGTCTCACCCAGATCGAAGCGGATCTGGATGCCGACTTCACCAGCGTCCTGGCCTCCTCGGCGCTGTGGCTCGTGGCATCCGTCTACTTCTTCCTCGTGCGGGCGGCCTTCCGCGCCCGTCCGCGCGCGGCGCTCGGCGACTCCCCCGCTCCGTCGGTCGCCGAGGTGAAGAATGAACTGCACGCGACCGGCGGCGGCACGCTGTCCTGGATGACGACGTGGGACGGCATGTCGTACGCGCGCTTCGGCCGGGGCATCGTCGCCTACCAGCGTCGCTCCGGCGTCGCTCTGGCTCTCGGAGATCCCCTCGGTCCCGTCGGCACGCGCGCTCAGACCGTCCGCTCCTTCGTCGACGCCGCCGAAGCCGCCGGACTCGCCCCGTGCTTCTTCAGTGCGGGCGAGGCCACGGCCGACGCGGTGCCGAGCGGCTGGCGTCGCATCGTCGTCGCCGACGACACGGTGGTCGACCTTCCCGGACTCCAGTTCACCGGCAAGGCATGGGGTGCCGTGCGCACGTCGCTCAATCGCGGCGAGCGCGAGGGCATGACCTTCCGCCTCTCGACCCTCGCCGACGAGACGTGGGGCGTACGTCAGCAACTGCGTGCGATCTCCGAGAGCTGGGTGGGCGACAAGGGACTGCCCGAGATGGGCTTCACCCTCGGCACGCTGCACGAGGCGGCCGACCCCGAGGTACGGATCGCTCTGGCGGTCTCTCCGCAGGGTGACGTCGACGGATTCCTGTCGTGGCTGCCGATCTACGGCGAGGGCGGGATCCGCGGATGGACACTCGACCTGATGCGCCGCCGCGACGGCGGCTTCGGGCCGGTGATGGAGTACCTCATCGGTGCGTCCGCCCGCCAGTTCTCGGCCGAGGGCGCCCAGGTCATGTCCCTGTCCGGCGCCCCGCTGGCCCACGAGTATCCGGCGGATGCCGGCGCCATCGCCGACCTGCAGGATCGCATGGCCGCGATGCTCGAGCCCGTCTACGGCTTCGCGTCGCTGCACCGGTTCAAGCAGAAGTTCCACCCGCGCTACGAGACGATGTACCTGCTCTACCGCGACGAGGCCGATCTCACGCGCATCGGTGCCGCCCTGACGCGGGCGTTCCTTCCGCACGCGACGCTGGGGCAGTTCGCCGCCGCGGGCGTCGACCTCGTGCGTCACGAACACTGAAGGCCCCGGCCGACACGCGGAACGCGCACGACCGGGGCCGGACCGACCGAGGCCGGATGGAGGATCAGAGGGGGCGGATGTTCTCCGCCTGCAGGCCCTTGGGGCCCTGGGCGACCTCGAACTCGACGCGCTGGTTCTCCTCGAGCGAGCGGTAGCCGCCCGACTGGATCGCGCTGTAGTGCGCGAAGACGTCCTGGCTGCCGTCATCGGGGGCGATGAAGCCGAAGCCCTTCTCGGAGTTGAACCACTTGACCGTGCCCTGCGTGCTCATTCGTTCTGCCGTTTTCCGCTTGAGCCGGCGCCGAGCGCGCCGGTCTGTGCCACCACGGTAACGGCCAAGGTCTTGTCGCGCACGGGTCCGTGACATAAACGTTGCGAGCGCGAAAGAAGGGGGTGTACGCCCTTGAGCCCATACGACGCCCGGGCTGAGCAAGGCTCAAAGCCCGGGCGTCGACGGATCCCCCCGGATATGTCACGCGAGGCGTGACGGCGATCACTTTACCGGCGCGGAGGCCTGCGCGCGACACGAAAACGAAGAATCAGCAAGTTCTGTCCATGTGCTGTGGTAATCGGAGGCCCTAAAATCCGGCTGATGGATAGTCGTCGGCGCGCTTCCGCCCTCGTCGACGAGGCCTACCGGGCCCTCGGCGAGGCAATCGTCGACGGTCGGCTCCAAGCCGGCGATCGGTTGCGCGACGTCGAATTGGCGACGCTCATGGGTATTTCCCGTACCCCCGTGCGCGAAGCGCTCCAGAGGTTGGAGCGCATCGGACTCGTCGAGGTCGCGGCCAACCGGTACACCCGGGTCGCGGCCCTCACCGACCGCGCCCGCAACGACATGCGCGAGTACGCCGCGCACACCATCGCGGCTGTCATGCACGTCGCTCTCCCGCGTTGTACCGACGAAGAACTCGCTGAAACCGCACGCATCGTCGAACAGATGCATTCCGCCGATTCTTCGAACGACTACGTTCTCGCGGTCATGGCGTTGGCCTCGCACCTCGTGGCCGTTTCGCGCAATGTCGTCTTTCAGAAGACCTTCGTGCAGATCGACCTTGTTCTACGCCGCAACCTCGAGGGGTGGACGAGCGTGACCGACAGCACTCGCGCGACGCTCTTCCGCCATCTCCACGACCAGATCGGGCGTCGCGACACCAACGGCGCCACCTGGACCTTCCTGGCCCTGCACGGTTTCGCCTGAGCGCACAAGAGTCGGGACTCGTCCGGCGAGCTCCGGTTAGCGTGACGTCATGCCCCACATCGAGTTGCGCGAGCTTCGACACGACGATCAGGATGCCGCTTTCCAGGCGGTGTCGGCCAGTACCTCGGCGTGGCCGCGCGCCACGTTCGACGACCGCGACGCCTTCGACCGATGGACCGCCGACGAGAAGGTCGACGCGCGCGCGATCGTCGAGGACGACACCGTCGTCGGGGTGGCCGCGGCTCTCGAGGTCAACGGTGACCGCGAGATCCTGCTCGCCGTCTCACCCTCGGCGCACGAGGACGCCCCGACCGAAGCGCTGCGGCTGCTCACCTCGCAGGAGGCCGAGCGCCCCCTCTACGCGTGCGTCTCCGCCGACGATCAGCCCTCGCATGCGATCCTGGCCCGCATCGGTTTCGTCGAGCACGAGCGCGACGGCGACGACGTGGTCTACGTGCTGCCGCCGACGCTGGAGTGAGGCCGAGTCCCATGAGCGCCGGACTGATCCCACGGCGCGAGAAGACTCCGCCGCTGCGCGCGGGCGGGGTCGGAGATGGGGGGCGGCCCCGCGCGGCGGGCAGCGGACGTTGACCTCTCGCTCCGCCTGTGTTGGGCTGTGAGGATGGCGGGCGAATGGGCATGGAGCATCCCCGTCGTCGTCGGCGCGATCCTGTGGTTCTGGTCGATCCGGCTGACGCTGCGTGCTTACCCCGACGAGCGCCTGTCGCTGTGGGCGAATCCGCGCAAGGCCCCGGCGCGCGCCGTCGCTGCCCGCGCGTCCGGCACCGGCCTCGCGATGTTCGGGGTCGGCATGACGGCGGGCTCCATCGAGACGGAGCCCTGGATCGCTGCGGGACTCGCGGGATCGTTCTTCGCCCTGACCTTCCTCGCGCCGTACGCGATCTCGGTAGCCGTCCACAACTCCCGGATGGCCTGAGGCGTCAATTCCGGGTCAGCCCCCCACCGATCCCCCGGCGAGAGCGAGGAGGAAGGGGAGGCGGCGGTGTTTCGGCATCCCGCCCAGTAAAGCGGGTGGACGAGGGAAGACGTGAAAAGGCCCGGGGCGCGGTCCAATCGCCCCGGGCCTTTCGTTGCGAGGTCAGCGCGCGGCGCGACGACCCACGATCAGGCCGTAGATGAGCAGAACGATGATCGAACCGCCGATGGCGAGCAGCCAGGTGCGCAGCTCGAAGAAACCGCCGAGGTCGACACCGAAGATCGCGGTTCCCAGGAAGCCGCCGAGCAGAGCGCCGACGACGCCGAGCACCAGCGTGATGAGCCAGCCGCCACCCTGCTTACCGGGGAGGATCAGCTTGGCGATGGCGCCGGCGATGAGGCCGAGGAGGAGAAATCCGAAGAATCCCATGATGTGTTCCTTTCGCGAGTGTGAACCGATGCCCGCTCGAGGCGGGACTCTCGTTACATACAGCTTCCTCTCAGGATCGAGTTCTGCGGGGTGGGTTGCATAAGGCGCGCATTTCTGGTGGGGTCGCGCGTCCGCGCGAATGGCGTTCCCCGGCCGGCTCGCCTAGCGTGGATCGAATGGCCGACACCTTTGCCGACCGCCGTTCGCCGCTGCGCCCCCTGGGAAACCTCGTGCGCGGCACACTCATCGGGGTGGTGGAAGTCATCCCCGGGGTCAGCGGCGGCACTGTCGCCCTCATCGTGGGGGTGTACGCCACGCTCATCGACGCCGCCAGCCACGTCGTGCGCGGAATCGTGGCGAGCACCGACGTCGTCCGCGGCCGAGGATTCGCGCGCAGCGCCGCACACTTCCGGGCCGTGCGATGGAGCGTCGTCGCCCCCGTGCTGGTCGGAATGGTCATCGCCGTGATCGTCGGGGCCCAGGTTCTGGCGCCGTTGGTGAAGGCGTATCCGTCCGAGACGCGAGCCGTGTTCGGTGGCATGATCGCGGCATCCCTCCTCATTCCCGTGCGCATGCTCGGCCGGGGGTGGACGTGGCGCCTCGGACTGATCGCACTCGTCGCAGCGTTCGCCGCATTCGTCCTGACCGGTCTGCCGACGGCGACGATGGCCGAGCCGCCGCTGGTGATCGTCGCCCTCGCCGCGTCGGTCGCGGTCTGCGCGCTCGTGCTGCCCGGGCTGTCGGGTGCCTTCCTGCTGCTGGTGTTCGGGCTGTACGAGACCACGCTCGTCGCCCTCAACGAGCGCGATCTGCCGTACATCGCGGCTTTCGCGCTCGGCGCTGTCGTGGGGCTCAGTCTCTTCGTGAATCTGCTGCGCGTGATGCTGCGTCGATTCCACTCGCTCATGCTCGCGATGATGACCGGGCTCATGCTCGGCTCCCTCCGCGCGCTCTGGCCATGGCAGGACGAGTTCGGTCAGGCGTCCGCCCCCGGCGACGACGCGGGCACGCTCGCGCTCCTCGCGGCAGGCGGGGTGGCCGCCGTGCTCATGGTGGTGGCGACGCAGGCGCGGATGGCGCGCGGTCGCGGCGCGGCGTAACGTCCCCATCCCGCGCCCCTCCGCACGCGCGGTGGGAGACTGGTCGAAGGCCGGCGCGCCCGACCCGACCGGAGGACGTCCCCGTGAGCAGCACGATCCGACCGGATGGTTCCCCGCCTTCGGCACCTCCGGGTAGGACGCAACGCGACCGCGACCGGTCCGTGCGCCGACGAGAGCGTGCCGAGATCGCCCTGATCGCCGCTTGCTGGGTCTCGGTCGTCGCCGCCGTGATGCTGTTCCTGGGATCCGGGCGACCGGCACAGCTCACCGATCTCGCCGGGGCGGTGACGGCCGCGGGGATCGTGACCGGCCTCGTCGGCACCGACCTGCTCCTGCTCATGCTCGTGCTCGCCGCCCGCGTCCCCTGGGTGGATCGGACGTTCGGTCAGGACGCCGCGATGAGGGTGCACCGCCGCCTCGGCAAGCCCGCGGTGTACCTCGTCCTGGGCCACGGCGCCCTGCTCACGGTGGGCTACTCCCTTCGCGACGGTCTGTCGCTCTGGCATCAGACGCTGTCGCTGTATTCCGGGGCCGACATGCTCCTGGCGCTGCTCGGAAGCTGCCTCCTGGTACTCATCGTCGTGACCTCTCTCGTCATCGTGCGTCGTCGCCTCGCCTACGAGGCCTGGCACGCGATCCACCTCATCAGCTACGCGGCCGTTCTGGTGGCGGTGCCGCATCAGCTCTCGGCCGGGCAGGTCCTCTCCGGCAGCACGCCGCAGACGTTCTACTGGATCTCCCTCTACGTCGTGGCGTTCGGCTCGATCGCCTGGTTCCGGTTCGCCGCGCCGCTACTCGCCACGCAGGAGCATGAGCTGCGCGTCGCCCGTGTCGACCCGCTCGGTCCAGACGTCTTCACGATCCATCTCCGCGGACGCGACCTGTCACGACTCGGGGTGCGCGGTGGGCAGTACGCGATCTGGCGCTTCTGGAGTCGCGGCACGTGGTGGCACGCGCATCCGATCTCGTTCTCCGCCGTGCCGACCGACACGGATGCCCGCCTGACCGTGCGCACGCTCGGCACCGGAACGGAGCGTCTGCGTCGACTGCGGCCCGGAACGAAGGTCTCCTTCGCGGGCCCCTACGGGATGTTCACGGATGCCGCGCGCACCGCCCCGCGCCTCGCGATCGTCTCGGCCGGCATCGGCATCACCCCGGTGCGGGCTCTGCTCGAGGACAGCGGACTGCGCCCGGGGGAGGCCACCGTCGTCCTGCGCGCGACAGAACGCTCGAAGACCTTCCTCTGGGACGAGGCAACGACCCTGGTCCAGAACAGCGGCGGCGACGTCGTCGAGATGATCGGGAGGCGACCCGCCGAGGTGGTGTCGTGGATGTCGGCCGACGCGATTGCGCGCGGAGCGACGATCTCGTCCGTTCTGCCCGACCTGCTCGACTCGGACCTCTTCGTGTGCGGTCCTGCGGAGTGGACCGACCTGGTCGTCCGGGATGCGAGGGCCGAGGGCCTCCCCGACCGACGGATCCACGTCGAGAGGTTCGACGCCGTGGGGCCTCGCGTTCCTCGTCGATCGAGATCGCTCCGTCGACGATGAGCACCCACCCCGTGATGTCCGACACTTCTCGGCCCGGTCGATCGGCTCGTGATCATCCGCCGTTCACTCGCCGGAGGTGACCGTGAACACGCCGTGATGTCTCGAGACGGCGTGGCGCCTCGCTCGGGGGCCGCCACCCGATCCTGATTCGACGACGAAGGGCCCCGGGAGAAACCCGGGGCCCTTCAGTGTCGTGTGCGCGAGGGGGGACTTGAACCCCCACGCCCTTGCGGGCACTGGCACCTGAAGCCAGCGCGTCTACCTATTCCGCCACTCGCGCGTGCGCGGCATCGTGGATGCCACGCGATCAACTTCCCGAGAATATCACGGCCGCCACCAGGTCACGAAACGCGGTGCTCGAAGCCCGCGTCCATGACCTCCCCAGCCGTGCTGACTACGATGTGCCTACTGGTCTGCCTGCCTGAAGGAGTCTCGTGGGGCTACTCGACAGTTTCGAGAAGGGTCTCGAACGCGCCGTCAACGGTGCGTTCGCGAAGACCTTCCGCAGTGGCATCCAGCCGGTGGAGATCGCGTCCGCTCTGCGGAGCGAGCTCGACAAGAAGGCCGTGGTCGTCACGCGTGAGCGCATCCTCGCGCCGAACACCTTCGTGGTGCGCCTCTCACCCGCCGACGACGAGAAGATGAGCGCGCTCGGTTCGACCCTGGTCACCGAGCTCGACACCCTGGTGAAGAAGCACGCCCGCACACAGGGCTACTCGTTCGCCGGCCCCGTCGCCATCTCGATCGAGCGCGACGGCTCCCTGTCCACGGGCACGCTGCGCGTGGACTCGCAGACCACCGAGGGCCAGGTCGCCTGGCGCGGAGTCGTCGACATCGACGGCACCCGTCACCCGCTGACCTCCGCCCGCACGGTGATCGGCCGCGGCAGCGACGCCGACATCACGATCCCCGATGCCGGGACGAGCCGTAAGCACGTCGAGATCCTGTGGGACGGCGAGCGCGCCATGGTGCGCGACCTCGGTTCCACCAACGGCACGACACTCAACGGGCGTAAGGTCTCCGAGGCTGCTCTTCCGCCCGACTCGACGATCTCGATCGGCCGCACCACTATCGTGTTCCGTGTCGTCGCCCAGGCGCAGCCGCCGCGACGCTCTTCCGCGTCCGACGCCACGAGCATCTTCGATGTCCGGGAACGGGGCCCCCTCTCATGAGTCAGTTGACTCTCCTTCTTCTGCAGGGCGGCTTCCTCGTCCTGCTGTGGTTCTTCGTGTTCGGCGTCGTGTACTCGCTGCGCGCCGACCTCTTCGGCGTGAAGGTGCGCAAGCTCCCCGAGCCCTCGGCATCCGCTTCCCCGGCGGCGGCCGCGCCCACCTCCTCGCCCGACGCGGTGACCACGCAGGTCAAGCGCCCCGCGGCGCCCGTCCCGGCACCCGCCGGGGGTCTCGCGACCACGGACGCGGTCTCACGTATCGTCATCACCAGCGGCCCCAAGGCCGGCCTCGAGCTGCCGCTGGGCACCGAGCCGCTGACGATCGGCCGTTCCAGTGAGTCGGGTCTCGTCATCCGCGACGACTACACCTCGAGCCACCACGCGCGTCTCGTGCTGTGGGGCGAGCAGTGGATGCTGCAGGACCTCGATTCCACGAACGGCACCTCGCACGACGGCGTCCGCGTGGCGGCACCGGTCCAGGTCAAGGTCGGTGCTCCCATCAAGGTCGGCGCCACGACGTTCGAGTTGAGGAAGTAACCCTCCCCCATGGTCTTCCAGGGCTCGAGCGCCGCCATCTCCCACACGGGCAAGGTGCGCTCCAACAACCAGGATTCCGGCTACGCCGGGTCCAACCTCTTCGTGGTCGCCGACGGCATGGGCGGTCACGCGGGCGGTGACGTCGCCTCGAGCCTGGCGATCGGCCGTCTGACCGAGCTCGACCAGCCGTTCGAGTCGCCCGCCCAGGCCGAGCACGCCATCCGCGATTCCCTCGCCGACACGGCCGCGGAGCTCATCGACACCGTGGCGCGGCGCCCCGAGCTGGCCGGTATGGGCACCACGGTGAGCGCTCTGGTCATGGTCGACGACTACGCCGTCATCGGCCATATCGGCGACTCGCGCATCTACCTGTATCGCGACGACACTCTCACCCAGATCACCGCCGATCACACCTTCGTGCAGCGCCTGGTCGACTCGGGTCGCATCACGCCCGAAGAGGCGCGGTACCACCCCCGTCGCTCGGTCCTGATGCGGGTGCTCGGTGACATGGATCCCGACCCCGAGATCGACAGCTTCATCATGCCGACGCAGGACGGCGACCGCTGGCTGCTCTGCTCCGACGGCCTCTCGGGTGTCGTCGACGACGCGCACACCGCGAAGACGCTCGCTCTCGGCATGCCCCCGGCCCGTACCGCCGACGCTCTGCTCAAGCAGGCACTCGACGGCGGCGCACCCGACAACGTCACCGTCGTCCTCGTCGACGTCGGTGGCCAGCACCCGGTCTTCATCGGAACCCCGACGATCGTCGGCTCCGCCTCGAACCCCAGCGGCGTGGTGGTCCCCGCCGCGCGTCCCGGTCGCTCCGGCTGGCTCCACCACGCCCGTCAGGTCGCGAACGAACCCACGCACTTCGAGCCGGCGGCCGAGTTCCTCGAGGAGTTGATCGAAGAAGACCGCCGTCGCGCCCGCCGTCGCCGCTTCGGCTGGCTCGCCGCGTTGATCGTGGTGCTCGCCGCGATCGGCCTCGGCCTGTTCGCCGGGTACACCTGGACCCAGACGCTCTACTACGTCGGCGCCGACAGCGACTCCGTGGTGATCTACCGCGGCATCCAGCAGTCCATCGGCCCGATCTCGCTGTCGACGGTCTATCAAGATACGAACATCCCCCTGAACCAGCTGTCCGACTTCGATCGGCAGACCGTTCAGGCCACCATCTCCGCCCCGTCACTGAACGACGCGGAGAAGATCGTCGAACGCTTGCGTCCCGCAGCGGAGGGAAGCGGATGACCGACCAGAAGCTCACCCGTCCGGGCGACGCCGTGTCCACCGACACGGCCGTCATGCGCGCGCTCAAGAAGATCCGCGTCCCCGCCAAGCAGCGCAATCGCGAGCTCGGTCTGCTCCTGTTCGCGATCGTCGTCTACGGCGGAGCCGTCGTGCTCGTCCAGCTCGGGGTGAACAACACCGTCGAGACCGGCTACCTCAGCATCGCGGCGATCCCGGCCGTTCTCGCGCTCGTCATGCACGTGGTGCTGCGCCTGCGCGCCCGAGACGCCGACCCCTTCGTGCTGCCCATCGCCACCGTCCTCACGGGTCTCGGTATCGCGATGATCTACCGCATCGACCTGGCCGAGAAAGCGAGCGGATGGGATGCCACGGGCAACCGCCAGATCGCCTGGGCGGCCCTCGCGATGCTCGCGGCCCTCGCCGTGCTGATCTTCCTGCGCAACTACCGCGTGCTCTTCCGGTACACCTACCTCTTCGGCCTCGTCGGCATCTTGCTCCTCCTGCTGCCGTTCGTGCCGGGCCTCGGTACCGACCAGAACGCCGACGTCTGGGTGTCCCTCGGGTTCGTGTCGTTCCAGCCGGGAGAGCTCGCCAAGATCTGTCTGGCCGTCTTCTTCGCCGGGTACCTCGTGCGCACGCGGGAGAGCCTCACCTCGACCGGAACGCGCTTCCTCTTCATGACTTGGCCGCGCGCACGCGAACTCGGCCCGGTGCTGATCATCTGGCTCGTCTCGCTCGGCATCATCGTGCTCCAGCGCGACCTCGGTACGGGCCTGCTCATCTTCGGCATGTTCGTCGCGATGCTGTACGTCGCGACCGGCAAGACGAGCTGGGTGCTGATCGGTCTGATCCTGGTCGGAGTCGGTGCCCTCCTGGCATCCCAAGTCCTCCCCTACGTCAACGGCCGCTTCGCCAACTGGCTGAGCGCCTTCGACCCCGAGGTCATCAACCGCGACGGGGGCAGCTACCAGCTCGTTCAGGGCATCTTCGGCCTCGCGCACGGCGGACTGTTCGGCACCGGTCTCGGCCAGGGCCGGCCCTACATCACGCCCCTCTCCCAGAGCGACTACATCGTGCCGAGTCTCGGCGAGGAGCTGGGCCTGGTGGGCCTGTTCGCGATCCTCGCGCTCTACATGGTGTTCACCAGCCGCGGCATCCGCATCGGTCTGGCCGGTCAGGACGACTTCGGCAAGCTGCTCGCGACGGGTTTCTCGTTCACGATCGCCTTGCAGGTGTTCATCATGGTCGGCGGCGTCACCCGTGTGATCCCGCTGACCGGACTCACGACACCGTTCCTCGCGGCCGGCGGATCCTCGCTGATCGCGAACTGGATCATCGTCGCGTTCCTGCTGCGGATCTCCGACGCGGTGCGCAGCCGCCCCCGGGTGGTGATCGGCTGATGACCCTCCCGTCCGCTCCCGTCGACGCCCCGATCATGGAGGAGGCACCGTGACCAAAGAGCTCCGACGCCTCAGCATCGTCATGCTGGCGATGTTCCTGGCCCTGTTCGCTTCGACGAGCATCATCCAGGTCGCCCAGGCCAGTTCGTTGACCAACACCACGGGCAACACCCGCGCGCTGTACGACTCGTACCAGATCCAGCGGGGATCGATCATCGCCGGCGGCACCGCGATCGCCTCCTCGGTTCCCTCGGACGACGTGTACAGCTGGCAGCGTCAGTACACGGATGCCGCGATGTGGGCGCCCGTGACGGGCTACATGAACCCCGTGCTCGACAGCAAGACCCAGATCGAGTCGGCGGAGAACAGTGTGCTCAGCGGCTCCGATTCGAACCAGTTCTTCTCGCGCATCGACCGGGCCATCACCGGTCAGGCTCCGCGCGGATCGAACGTCGAGCTCTCGCTCGATCCGACCGTGCAGAAGGCCGCCTGGGACGCCATGGGCGACCTCCAGGGTGCCGTCGTCGCGATCGAGCCCTCGACCGGCCGCATCCTGGCGATGGTCTCGACGCCCAGCTACGACACCAACACGCTCGCCTCGCACGACACCGACGCCGTCAACGCGGCATACGACCAGCTCGTGGCCGACCCGTCGAAGCCGATGGACAATCGCGCCATCGCGGGCAACCTCAACCCCCCGGGCTCGACCTTCAAGCTCGTCGTGGCGTCGGCCGCCCTGGCATCCGGTCGTTACACACCCGATTCCGCGTTCCCCAACCTCGCCGCGTACACCCTGCCGCAGTCGACGAACGTCGTCAGCAACGCCGGCGGCGGCACCTGCGGCGGGGGCGACACCGTCACGATCGCGACCGCGCTGCGCCTGAGCTGCAACATCCCGATGGCCGAGCTCGCCGTCGAGCTCGGCGACGACGCCATTCGCGCCGAGGCGGAGAAGTACGGCTTCAACAAATCGTTCAGCATGCCGCTTGAGTCGACCCCCTCCACCTACCCGACCTCGCCGAACGCCCCGCAGACCGCGCTCAGCGGCTTCGGCCAGGGCGACGTGCGCGCCACGCCCCTGCAGATGGCGATGGTGTCGGCTGGCATCGCGAACGGCGGCGTCGTCATGAACCCGCGCATGGTCGACCGCGTGATCGAGCCGAACCTGTCGGTCAAAGACGAGGCGAGCAGCAGCGAATTCGGGCGGGCTCTCGAGCCATCGATCGCCTCGCAGATGGTCACCATGATGACGGCGAACGTCCAGGACGGCGCAGCATCGAATGCAAGAATAGACGGGGTCGCAGTGGCGGGTAAGACCGGCACGGCGGAGAACGATTCCCGTCCCTACACTCTCTGGTTCACCGGCTTCGCACCGGCGGAAGACCCCAAGGTCGCCGTCGCCGTGGTCGTCGAAAACGGTGGTGGCCAGGGGCAGAACGGGAGCGGCAACGAGATCGCCGCCCCGATAGCGAAGAAGGTCATGGAGGCGGTGCTGGGTAAATGAGACCGACGCAAGGTGTGACCTTCGGAGGACGCTACGAGCTCGATTCGCGGATCGCGATCGGCGGTATGGGCGAGGTCTGGGAGGCGACGGATCACGTCATCGGACGTACCGTCGCGATCAAGATCCTCAAAGACGAGTACATGGGCGACCCGGGCTTCCTCGAGCGCTTCCGTGCCGAGGCCCGTCACGCTGCCCTCGTCAACCACGAAGGCATCGCCAGCGTGTTCGACTACGGCGAAGAAGACGGCAGCGCCTTCCTCGTGATGGAACTCGTCCCGGGCGAAGCCCTGTCGACGATCCTCGAGCGCGACGGCTCTCTCTCGACCGACAAGACTCTCGACATCGTCGCCCAGACGGCCGCCGCCCTCCAGGCCGCGCACGCGGCGGGCCTCGTCCACCGCGACATCAAGCCGGGCAACCTGCTGATCACGCCCGACGGTCGCGTGAAGATCACCGACTTCGGCATCGCGCGCATCGCCGATCAGGTGCCGCTCACCGCGACCGGCCAGGTCATGGGCACGGTGCAGTACCTCTCGCCCGAGCAGGCGTCCGGTCACCCGGCGTCGCCGGCCACCGACACGTACTCGCTCGGAATCGTCGCCTACGAGTGCCTCGCCGGAAAGCGCCCCTTCACGGGCGAGTCGCAGGTCGCGATCGCGATGGCGCAGATCAACGAGCAGCCCGCTCCGCTCCCGCCCACCGTCGCGCCGTCGGTGCAGAACCTCGTGATGGCGATGATCGCCAAGAAGCCCGATGACCGACCGGCCTCCTCCGCTGCCGTCTCGCGCGCTGCCACGGCCCTGCGTCGGGGCGACCTCGCCGCTGCGGCGGCCGCCGTACCGGCGATCGCGGGCGGTGCGGCCCTCGTCGACGACGCGACGCAGCTGCTCACGGCCGGCGGACAGACGTCCGCCACGACACGCCTCATGCCTGCCTCCGCAGCCGCGACGTCGCTTCTCAGCGAGGAGCACCGAGAAGAAGACCCCGCACCGCAGAAGAAGAAGCGCAGCCCCTGGACGTGGCCGTTGATCGCGCTCATCGCGCTGCTCGCGCTCGTTCTGATCGGCACGCTCGTCACGCTGCTGTCGAACCAGGGTGAACCGGATGCCGTCCCGGCGAGCCCCTCGGCCTCGTCCTCGACCCCGGCACCTCGGCCGTCGTCGCCCTCACCGAGCGCGTCCCCGTCGAGCACTCTCGTCGACGTCGACGCGCTGAACCTCATCGGCAAGACCTGCGACGAGGCCCGCGAGCTCTTGCGTGACGCGAACCTCGGTGCCACCTGCGCCACCGGCAACGCCGCAGCGAGCGCCGATCAGGTGGGAAAGATCTACGTGGTCGACCCCACCGGGCGCAACCCGCAGGGCACCAACATCGAGGTCACGGTCTACGGCGACGAGACGCCCCTCTCCACCCCCGGCACCCCGACCCTCCCCGGAACCTCGGTGACGGCCGGGAGCGACATCCAGGTCTCGTGGCAGCAGTACTCCTGCCCCTCGGGCACCGGGTCGGTCACGTCGTACAACTTCACCGCGACCAACGGCACCTTCGACACCAACGGTCAGTCGACCGCGTCGTTCGCGCCGGACGCGCGGAACGCGAAGCTGACGGTCAGCAACGCCCCCGGTCAGACCCTGCGCGTGACGTACACCGTCAGCTGCTCGGGCGCCGGTGACCGGACGGCCGGTCCGTCGGGTGAGGCCTCGGCGACGATCTCGGGCGGCAGCTCGGCATCGCCTTCGGCCAGCCCCGCGGCCGTTCCGACCGTCAAGCCCTGATCCCCCCGTCCCCCCACGCCAGGAGCTCCACCCGTGACCACTGAGACGCGCGTCCTTTCCGGGCGCTACCGCGTCGACGACCTCATCGGTCGCGGCGGCATGGCCAGCGTCTATCGCGGGTACGACCAGACGCTCGGCCGCACGGTCGCGATCAAGGTCCTGAAGGCCGACCTGGCCGGGGATGCGGCGTTCCGCACGCGCTTCCGCCTCGAGGCGCAGGCGGCCTCGCGCATGGCGCACCCGACGATCGTGCGGGTGTTCGACGCGGGCGAAGACGTCGAGACCGGCGCAGACGGCCACGAGCGTCCCGTGCCGTACATCGTCATGGAGCTCGTGCACGGGCGCCTGCTCAAAGACGTCATCGCCGCCGGCCCCGTCCCCACCGACGACGCGCTGCGGTACGTCGACGGCATCCTCGAGGCTCTCGAATACTCTCATCGCGCCGGCGTCGTCCACCGGGACATCAAGCCGGGCAACGTCATGATCACCGACTCCGGTCGCGTCAAGGTCATGGACTTCGGGATCGCCCGCGCGGTCTCCGACTCGTCGTCGACGGTCGCCGAGACCACCGCGATCGTCGGGACCGCGGCCTACTTCTCGCCCGAGCAGGCCAAGGGCGAATCCGTCGACGCGCGCGCCGACCTGTACTCGACAGGCGTCGTGCTCTACGAGCTCCTCACGGGACGCACCCCGTTCCGCGGCGAGACGCCGGTGGCCGTGGCCTACCAGCACGTCAGCGAGGCGCCGGTCCCGCCCAGTGAGATCGTCGAAACGGTCCCTCGGGCTCTGGATGCCATCGTGCTGCGCGCCCTGGCGAAAGATCCGTTCCAGCGCCCGCAGGACGCCGCGAGCTTCCGCGAAGCTCTCGACGAGACGATCGACGGGAAGGGCCCGACGAAACGCCAGATGTCGGCGCTGTCGAACGAGCTGTACGGGCCTAATCCACGTCAAGCGGCCGAGACCGCCCGCTCGTTGCGTCAGCTCAGCACCGACACGACGATGCGCCGCACTCAGCCCGGTCCTCCCGTGGCGTGGATCTGGGCGGGCGTCACCGTTCTCGCGGTGCTTCTGGTGGCGGTGCTCATCTGGGTCATGCAGATCCAACCGAGCAACGACGTCCCCACCAGTGCCTACACGGTGCCGAATGTGGTCGACATGTCGTACGACCGTGCCGTCGAAACGCTCGAGGCGCAACAGCTCACCACCAGCCGTGTGAACGAGTCCGACGAGAAGATCGCCGCCGGAAACGTCGTGAGCACGGTCCCCGAGGCGGGAACGAACGTCACCGCGGGACAGCGGATCACCGTCTACGTCTCCACCGGTCCCGACACGGCGACGGTACCGACGCTCAACGGGATCACCGAGAGTGAGGCGCGCACGTCGCTGCAGAAAGCCGGGCTGTCGGTCGGTTCGATCCGACGCCAGGACAACCCCGCACTGGCCGCGGGCACGATCATCTCGTCGAGCGTCGAATCCGGCTCCGAGGTCGCCAAGGGCACGACGGTCAACCTCGTGGTGGCCAGCGGTCAGGTCGTCATCGTGGACTACACCGGGTACACGGTCGACGCTGCGCAACGCGAGCTGGAGTCCGACTCGAAGCAACTGACGGTCACGAAGCAGCAGGATCCCGGATGCAAGGCGGCGACGCCCCAGACGGTCAAGACGCAGTCTCTGGCCCCGGGCGAAGTTCCCGTGCACAGCGAGATCACGCTGACGGTGTGCTCGGGCTCCTGACCCCGCGGGGATGAAGGAGGGAGCCGCGCGCGGCGGCCCCGGTCAAGCCGGAATTCTCGAGCCAGCGGCCGAGCAGCAGGTGACCCCCCTCGGTGAGCACGCTTTCGGGATGGAACTGCACACCTTCGATCGGTGCTTTCCTGTGACGTATACCCATCACCACACCGCTGTCCGTCTGCGCCGTGATCTCGAGTTCGGCCGGGAGGGAATCCGGTTCGACCGCGAGGGAGTGGTATCTCGTGGCGACGAAGGGGCCGGGGAGATCGGCGAAGACTCCCTCCCCGTCGTGTCGGATCACGCTCGTGATCCCGTGCAGCAGTTCCGGCGCGTGCCCCACCCGCGCGCCGAAGGCGGTCGCGATGACCTGATGGCCGAGGCAGACCCCGAGCAGGGGGATGCCGGCATCGAGGGCCGCGTGAACGACAGCGACGGAGTGTCCGGCGTCGTCGGGATGTCCCGGTCCCGGTGAGACGAGGATCGCATCCGCCTCGCGGACGGCTCGCCGAGGCAGCGCGCGCTCCTCGGCGTCGAACAGAACGGTCTGGGCGCCGAGGTCGCGGAGGTAGCCCGCGAGGGTGTGGACGAAGCTGTCGCGATTGTCGACGACGACGACGCGCCAGGGCCTCACTCGACCGTGACCTCCTGGGGATAGACGAGGTCGCTCACCCACGGGAAGACGTAGAAGAAGAGGCCGTACAGGACGGCAGCGACAAGCACGAGGATGATCAACACGCGCACCCACCACGGACCGGGGAGGACGCGCCAGAGGGCTCCGTACATCAGGATGCTCCAGAGGTCAGGGACGTCGGCGGACCGGCGTCGGTGCGCGGGGTGAAGGACTCGAAGACGCCGTACCCGATAGCCCGCTCCGAGAAGCCGTAGCGCGGGCTGCAGGTGGTCATCGTGATCAGTCGGTCCGTCGCCTCGACCTGCGGCTGCTGCGGCGTGGGCAGCAGGACGTTCACCCCGTCGGGGCGCACGTACTCGATGTTGCGGAAGCGGTAGGTGAACCATCCGACCTCGGTCTCGACGACGATGGCGTCACCGATGTGCAGCGAGGGGAGGTCGGCGAATGGGGCTCCGTGACTGCCACGATGGCCGGCGATGGCGAAGTTGCCCACCTGCCCGGGCATCGCGGTGTCGGGATAATGCCCCAAGCCGATCGGGTCGAGCGTGCGCGACGAGCTGACCCCGCCCGCCACGGTGAAGTGGTAATCGGGTCCGAGACGCGGGATGTACACCACACCGAATCGTTGTGCGTCGCCGGGCTGCTCGAGGGCGGGCGGGTCCGCCGTCGGCGGGGCCGCGGGCTGGGACGGAGACGTCGTGATGGCCGAGGGAACGGGGGGCGGCGGATCGGCGTTCCACTGCTCGCTGAGCTCTTTGCCCTGGTCTTTGAACTGGGCACCGATGATGGCGTCACCGATCCAGAGTTGCCACACGACGAAAAGGAGCACGAGAACGCCTGCGGTGACCAGCAGGTCGCCGATCACCCCGATCACGGTCACCCGTCGACGCGGCGCACGCCCGCGCCGTGATCCCCGACGGGTCTGCGGCTGGTCGACGGTCTGCACGGGGGCAGTCTAGTTCCGCGGGATCACGCGTACCTGACCGTTAGACTGTCCGGCATGGCACGAACTGGCAAAGGCGAAGACCCGATCGCTGAGCGCAACGAAGGCGGATCGGCTCCGAACCCCGTGTGGTTCTTGCCCATCATGATCGGCCTCATGCTCATCGGTCTCGTGTGGGTGCTGGTGTTCTACCTCAGCAACTCGCAGTTCCCGATCCCGGGCATCGGCCCGTGGAACCTCGTCATCGGCTTCGGAATCGCTTTCGTCGGATTCCTCATGACGACGAAGTGGCGCTGAGTTACACACATGTAATTCATCCCCACCTGTGGATGGGGCTGTGGATAACTCTCAGACGTAGAACAGAGCCGGGATCGCCAGCAGGGCGATCAGCAGCACGCTGAGCCCGACGAGCAGGCCGATCTGCAGGCGCTTCTGCGTTGCGGCACGGGTGCGCGCGTACACCAGCCCCACAGCCGCTCCGGTGATGAGACCACCGAGGTGGGCCTGCCACGAGATACCCACCGCCGCGAGCGATCCGGCGAAGTCGCCCGATCCGATGGCACCGATCGCCGCGATCACGAACGGCCAGGCGAAGTTGATGGCGATCAGCACGGCGATGACGCGGATGTCCGCGCCGATGTGCCGCCCGATCACCAGGAGCGCACCGAACAGCGCGAAGATCGCCCCCGAGGCCCCGACCGTCCAGACGCCGGGGGCGAGCAGAGCGACGGCCACCGATCCGCCCAGCGCGCCGATCAGATAGAGCAAGAGGAAACGCGCACGCCCGAGCAGAGGCTCGAGGCTGCGACCGATGAACCAGAGCGCGAGCATGTTCAGGCCGACGTGGAAGAAGCCGCTATGGACGAGAGCGACCGTGAGCAGCCGCCACGGCTCCAGTACGCCGAGTTGCGGCACCACGTACAGACTGTTGAACGCGAGCACGTTCCGGACGAAGCCGCCCACACCGGGGATCAGACCGATGATGTAGACGAGTCCGGTGACGGCGATGATGCCGAGCGTCATCTGAGGTCTGCCCGACGAGACCACCGACAGGGGGCGCGACGCCCAGCGGCGCTGCGCCTTCTTCTGAGCAGGGGTCTGGGAGGCGCGCTGCTGCGCCATGCACTCGGGGCAGATGACACCGACGGCGGCGGGGGTGCGGCAGTCCGAACACACGGTGCGCATGCACCGCTGGCACAGCACGAAGCTCTGCCGGTCGGGATGCCGGTAGCAGAAGTTGTCGCTGTTGCGACGGAACTCGTCAGTCGTGGACACCCGCCGCCGCCTGGAAGATCAGACCGAGACGATGTCGACCGACTGGAGCACGACGGGCTCGATCGGACGGTCGCCCGCGGCGGTGGGAACAGAGGCGATCTTGTCGACGACGGCCTTCGAGTCATCGTCGGCCACCTCGCCGAAGATCGTGTGCTTGCCCTGGAGCCACGGGGTGGGGTCGGTCGTGATGAAGAACTGCGAGCCGTTGGTGCCCTCGGGCTGGCCGGTGATGGCGTTGCGGCGCAGACCGGCGTTGGCCATGGCGAGCTTGTAGGGCTGGGTGAAGTCCAGCTCGGGGCTGATCTCGTCGTTGAAGTTGTATCCCGGTCCACCGATGCCCTGACCGAGCGGGTCTCCGCCCTGGATCATGAAGTTGGGGATGATGCGGTGGAAGATGACGTCCTTGTAGAGGGGACCCTCGCCCTTGGCACCCGTTGCCGGGTTCGTCCACTCCTGGGTTCCGTCGGAGAGCCCGACGAAGTTGCGGACGGTGCGCGGAGCGTGGTCGCCGAACAGGTTGACGACGATGTCGCCGTGGTTGGTGTGCAGGGTCGCGACGGCGGTGTGGTTGGCCATGGCTACATTCTCTCAGAGTTATCTGCAAGGGTCGGCGGTGCCGGCGACCCGTTCTGGCAAGATGAACGAACGTACATCCCATCGACAGGGAGGATGAGCCGTGGGCCTCAGCCGCAAGAGCAAGAAGGAACTGCGCAAGCTCCAGAAGCACGCCGCGAAGGTGTGGGAGTCGCAGCAGGTGCTGCTGGGCGAGAGCGGGAAGGTCGCTCGAGAAGCCGGCCACCAGCTCGGTCGCTTCAGCCGCGAAGACCTCGTCCCCGCCGTGCAGGACGGGTACAACAAGTACGCCGCTCCGTACGTCGACAAGAGCGTGAAGTACAGCAATCGCTTCCTCAGCCACAAGGTCGTTCCCGCGGCCGGTGCCGTGGTCGGCGGAGCGATGTCGGTGTGGGACGCCGCGGGCGACACCCGCGACCGTCTCGCGAAGGGTCGTGGCTTCGAGCTCGACACGCACAAGTACGCCAAGCGTGCCGAGAAGTACGGCAAGCAGGCGTCTAAGCGTCTCGCCAAGAAGCTTCCCTCGCAGCACGACGGCATCGGCGCCGGTGGCGTCATCGCCATCATCCTCGGCGTGGTCGCCGCTGCCGGCGTCGCGTACGCCGCGTGGCAGACACTGCGTGCCGACGACGAGCTGTGGGTGGCGGACGACCCGCTGCGCGCACCCGACGCGTGAGCGATCCCACCATCAGAGTCAGAGAGGCCGCGCGAGAGCGCGGCCTCTCCGTCGATATCCGCGAGCGTCCCTCCGCATCGAGCCTCGACGAGGCGGCCGAGCTGCTCGGCATCCCCTCTGCATCCATTGTGAAGACGCTGGTGGTCAAGCGGTCCGACGACACGTACCTGTTCGCTCTCGTGCCCGGTGACCGTGCCATCTCCTGGCCCAAGCTGCGTGCGGTGGTCGGGGTCAACAAGCTGCGCCTCCCGGAGCCCGAGCTGGCCCTCTCCGCCACCGGCTACGAGCGAGGCACCATCGTCCCCATCGGGAGCAGCACCGACTGGCCCGTGTACGCCGACGAGCGCATCGTCGGAACGCGGATCGCCATGGGAGCCGGCGCGCACGGCTACAGTCTGTTCGTCGACGCGGACGATCTCATCGCCGCGTACGACGCAACGGTCGCCGACATCACGGCAGAGCGAGCCTGACGTTCAGGAGCCGAGGAGGCCGGCCATCCGCAGGGCGACGTCGACCAGCTGAACGCGACGAAGTTTACGGGTCGCCCCGAGGGTGAACCACTCCGCTCGGTCGGTGGATCCGTCGGTCTCGAATCGCAGATGCCCGCCCACGACCCGGGCGCGGTAGACGATCCGCAATGCGTGTAGGGCACCCGTGGCCCCGTCGGCGAGCCGTGCCTGCGCGGGGATCACTCGAGAGTGGATGCCGAGCAGCTCGTCGACGACGACGCGGAAGCCCGTCTCCTCGCGCACCTCGCGGCGTACCGCCTGCGCGGGGTCTTCACCGTCCTCGAGGCCGCCGCCGGGCAGGGTCCACGCTCCCCGTCGTCCGTCGATCCAGTGAGCGAGCAGCACACGGTCGTCGGCGTCGGTCACGACGGCGTACGCGGCCACGCGCATGTCCATGACCAGACTCTAGCGAGCGTGTTCACCCGCGTGTCGGAGGTGACGGGAAGCGCCCGGCACCCGCCACGATGGTGGCATGCGCACAGAGCTTCCTCCGACGACCTCCGACGTCTCGCGCCGCGATCTCACACTGGACCTCGCCCGCGTCACGGCGGTGTGTTTCGTCGTCATCGTTCACCTGCTGCAGGTGGGGGTGGGGTGGGGCCCCGACGGCTCCCTCATCACGTCTCGGCCCGCGGAGATGCAGCCCTGGTTCGACGCCGCCACCTGGTTCGGCCAGATCATGCCGTTGTTCTTCGTCGTCGGCGGATTCGCTTCTGCGGCCGGATGGGCGACATGGCGGAGTCGTGGAGGTGACGCGCGCGGGTTCGTCCGCTCTCGCACGCTCCGGCTGGCGCAGCCGGCTCTGCCCCTGTTCGTCTTCGTCGCTGTCGTCCTGGTCGCCGCCGCCGCGATCGGAGTGGATCCGTCGCTGGTCGACGCCGCCGTGGTCGGCGTCGGGATGCCGCTGTGGTTCCTGGCGGCGTACCTCCTGTGCCAGGCGGTCGTACCTCTCGCCGCTCGCTGGCACGAGAGGGCCCCTCGCGGCACTCTCGTGATGCTTCTGGCCGCAGTGGTTGCGGTCGACGCCGTGCGATTCCTGTCCGGGATCGAGGAACTGGGCTACCTCAACCTGCTCTTCGTCTGGCCGCTCATCCAGCAGCTGGGATTCTGGTACCGCGACGGGTGGTTCGATCGCCGCTCGGCTGTATCTCTCCTGGCCCTCGCGACCTCCTGTTACCTCGTGGTCGGCGCCGTGGTCGTGTGGGGGCCCTACTCCGACAACATGCTGGCGAATCTCAACCCGCCCACTCTTCCCCTCGTGCTGTTTGGTCTCGCTCAGGCGTGTCTGCTGCGTCTGGCGAAGCCCGCGCTCACCGTGCTCATGCGCACGCGCCTCGCGCAGGGGGTGGTGTTCGCGATCGGATCCCGCCTGATGACGGTGTACCTGTGGCACCTGCCCGTCATCCTCATCATCTCGGGGATCGCCCTGCTCATCCCCGGCGCAGCTCCCGCGCCCGCGAGCCCGCAGTGGTGGGCAACGCGCCCCCTGGTCTTCCTGGCGACGGCGATCGTGCTCGGATTGCTCTCGCTGATCCTGATCCGATTCGAGGCGCTGGGCGACCTTCCGCCGGCACCGGGATCGGTCATCCTGGCGATCGCGTGGTTCTGCGCATTCCTCCCGCCCTTCGCCGTGACGCTGCAGGGGATGAACACGGTGCTCGCGGTCGGCGGGGCGGTCCTGTACACGGCATCCGTCGTTCTGCTCCGAAGAGGGCGGCGACGACGCGCCTCGTGAGAGCGACGGCGGAAAAGAAAAAGAGCCGGTCCCGATGGACCGGCTCTTCCTTCTCGATTGTGGAGCCTAGGAGATTCGAACTCCTGACATCCTGCTTGCAAAGCAGGCGCTCTACCAGCTGAGCTAAGGCCCCGCGAGGGAGGGGTGGGGCTACCAGGACTTGAACCTGGGACCTCTTCATTATCAGTGAAGCGCTCTAACCGCCTGAGCTATAGCCCCGTCTCGCTGACGTGATGTCAACCTCGAAGACTTTACCGGACTTGCAAGGTTTTGACGAATCGACGTCAGTTCGAGGTGAACCCGACGAGCAGGCCGCCGGTGACCTTGACCGCGAGGTTGTAGATACCCGCCATCACGGCGCCGAGCACCGTCACGATGACGAGGTTGAGGATCGCGATGATCGCCGCGAACGCCATGACCTGGGGCAGACCGACGTACTGCGAGAGGGTCGCGCCGCCGTCGGTGAAGCTGGTGAAGAACTCATCGAGCTTGGTCAGCAAGGTCGCCGACACCACCAAGTAGATCAGGAAGTACGACACGACCGTCACGATGGCCAGGGCCACCGCGGCAAGGAACGACAGCTTCACCGCCGACCAGAAGTCGATGTACACCAGTCGCAGGCGGACCTGCTTGGCGGGGGTCTTGTGAGTCGACTTCTTGGCGAGCTTGTCGGCTACCGTGCTCATGCGTCAGTACTTTCCTCGGGGGTCTCGGAAGAGGAGGCGTCGGCCTCGTCCGCGGGGGAAGCGGCGGGCTCCGTGGTCGTCTCCGTCGTCTCGGTCAGGTTCCGCTCTGCGTTTCGAGCGATGGCGATGATCCTGTCATCACCTCCGGCTCGTGCGAACACGACACCCATTGTGTCGCGTCCCTTGGCGGGTACCTCGGCCACGGCAGAGCGTACCACCTTGCCACTGGCAAGAACCACGAGGACCTCATCGCCTTCCGACACCATCATTCCGCCCGCGAGAACGCCGCGATCGTCGGTCAGGCGGGCCACCTTGATGCCCAGACCACCTCGGTTCTGCATCCGGTACTCGGTGACGGCGGTGCGCTTGGCGTAGCCGCCCTCGGTCACGACGAAGACGAACTCGTCGTCCTTGGCGACGGATGCCGAGAGCAGGCTGTCCCCCTCGCGGAAGTCCATGCCCTTCACGCCCGAGGTCGACCGCCCCATCGGGCGCAGCGCGCTGTCGGTGGCGGAGAAGCGCAGCGACTGTCCGAGCCGGCTGATGAGGAGGATGTCGTCACCCTCGTCGACCAGCATCGCGCTGACAAGCTCGTCGGCGCTGCCCTGCTCGGCCTCGTCGCCCTCCTCGGCGACCTGTCCGCGGAGCTTGATCGCGATCACCCCGCCCTGGCGGTTGGTGTCGTACTCGTCGAGACGGGTCTTCTTCACGAGACCGTTCCGGGTCGCGAGCACGAGGTAGGTCGCGACGCTGTAGTCGCGGATGTCGAGAATCTGCGCGATCTCTTCGTCGGGCTGGAGGGCGAGCAGGTTCGCGACGTGCTGACCCTTGGCATCGCGGCCCGCCTCGGGCACCTCATAGGCCTTCGAGCGGTAGACCCGGCCCTTGTTCGTGAAGAACAGCAGCCAGTGGTGCGTCGTGGTGACGAAGAAGTGCTCGACCACGTCGTCGGCGCGCAGCTGCGCACCCTTCACGCCTTTGCCACCGCGGTGCTGCGAACGGTAGTTGTCGCTGCGCGTGCGCTTGATGTAGCCGTCGCGGGTGACCGTGACCACCATCTCTTCTTCGGCGATGAGGTCCTCGATCGACACGTCGCCGTCGAATCCGTGGAGGATCTCGGTGCGACGGTCGTCACCGAAGCGGTCGGTGATGGCCGTGAGCTCGTCGCGGATGATGGTGCGCTGGCGAGCGGGGGTGGCGAGAATGTCGTTGTAGTCCGCGATACGGGCCTCGAGCTCGGTGGCCTCGTCGACGATCTTCTGGCGCTCGAGGGCCGCGAGTCGACGCAGCTGCATATCGAGAATGGCCTGCGCCTGGATGTCGTCGATGTCGAGGAGCTTCTGCAGTCCCTCGTTGGCATCCTGGGCCGTGGGCGAGCGACGGATGAGCGCGATGACCTCATCGAGCGCGTCGAGCGCCTTCAGGTAGCCGCGCAGGATGTGCATGCGCTCTTCGGCCTTGCGGAGGCGGTACTGCGTGCGCCGCACGATGACCTCGACCTGGTGGTCGATCCACAGGCTGATGAAACCGTCGAGAGACAGCGTGCGGGGCACCCCGTCGACGATCGCGAGCATGTTCGCGCCGAAGTTCTCCTGCAGCTGCGTGTGCTTGTACAGGTTGTTCAGCACGACCTTGGCGACGGCGTCGCGCTTGAGCACGACGACCAGACGCTGACCGGTGCGGCCCGAGCTCTCGTCGCGGATGTCGGCGACGCCGGTGATCTTGCCCTCGCGGGCGAGGTCGCCGATCTTGACGGCGACGTTGTCGGGATTCACCTGGTACGGCAGCTCGGTGATCACGAGGCACGTGCGGCCCTGGATCTCCTCGATGTTGACGACCGCCCGCATCGTGATGGAGCCTCGGCCGGTGCGGTACGCGTCCTTGATGCCGCGGGTGCCGAGGATCTGCGCGCGCGTCGGGAAGTCGGGGCCGGGAATGCGCTCCATGAGCGCTTCGAGCAGCTCCTCGCGCGTGGCATCCGGGTTCTCGAGGGCCCAGAGGGCACCGGACGAGACCTCGCGCAGGTTGTGCGGGGGGATGTTCGTGGCCATGCCGACCGCGATGCCGACCGAGCCGTTGACGAGCAGGTTCGGGAAGCGCGCGGGCAGGACCGTCGGCTCCTGGGTCTGACCGTCGTAGTTGTCCTGGAAGTCGACGGTCTCTTCCTCGATGTCGCGCACCATCTCGAGCGCGAGGGGAGCCATCTTCGTCTCGGTGTATCGCGGGGCTGCGGCGCCCTGATTGCCGGGCGAACCGAAGTTCCCCTGTCCGAGAGCGAGGGGGTAGCGCAGCGACCAAGGCTGCACGAGGCGCACGAGGGCGTCGTAGATGGGGGCGTCACCGTGCGGGTGGTAGTGACCCATCACCTCGCCGACGACACGGGCGCACTTCGAGAACGACTTGTCGGGGCGGAAGCCGCCGTCGTACATGCCGTAGATCACGCGGCGGTGCACGGGCTTGAGACCGTCGCGCACGTCGGGCAGAGCACGCCCGACGATGACGCTCATCGCGTAGTCGAGGTAGCTCCGCTGCATCTCGAGCTGGAGGTCGACCTGGTCGATCTTGCCGTGGTCGTGCGCCGGCTCGCCGCGGACGTCGTCGGATTCGGGCGTGATGTCGTCAGCCATGTCTTCTCAGTTCCGTGAATGCGTCGTGCGAGATCAGATGTCGAGGAAGCGGACGTCTTTGGCGTTGCGCTGGATGAAGCTGCGTCGCGACTCGACGTCTTCGCCCATGAGCACCGAGAAGATCTCGTCGGCCGCGGCGGCGTCGTCGATCGTGACCTGCTTCAGCGTGCGCGTCTGCGGGTCCATCGTGGTCTCCCACAGCTCGTGGTCGTTCATCTCGCCGAGACCCTTGTAGCGCTGGATGCCGTTGTCCTTGGGGATCCGGCGACCCGAGGCCTGACCATCGACGAGCATCGCGTCGCGCTCGCGGTCGCTGTACGCGTACTCGTGGGGGTGGTTCGACCACTTCAGGCGGTACAGGGGCGGCTGAGCGAGGTAGACGTACCCGGCCTCGATGAGACCGCGCATGTAGCGGAACAGCAGCGTCAGCAGCAGCGTCGTGATGTGCTGACCGTCGACGTCGGCATCGGCCATCAGCACGATCTTGTGGTACCGCGCCTTGGCCATGTCGAAGTCTTCGCCGATACCCGTGCCGAAGGCCTGGATCATCGCCTGGACTTCCTTGTTCCCCAGAGCGCGGTCGAGACGCGCGCGCTCGACGTTCAGGATCTTGCCGCGCAGCGCCAGGATCGCCTGCGTGTGCGGATCGCGACCCTGCACCGCGGAGCCACCGGCGGAATCACCCTCGACGAGGAAGATCTCGCTGATCGAGGGATCCTTCGAGGTGCAGTCCTTCAGCTTGTCGGGCATCGCGGCCGACTCGAACACGCTCTTACGACGGGCGGTCTCGCGCGCCTTGCGCGCGGCGAGGCGCGCGGTCGCGGCGTCGATCGCCTTGCGGATGATGTTCTTGGCCTGACCCGGATTGCGGTCGAACCAATCGCCGAGCTTGTCGCCCACGACCTTCTGCACGTACGCGCGCGCCTCGGTGTTGCCGAGTTTGGTCTTGGTCTGCCCCTCGAACTGCGGCTCCGACAGCTTGACCGAGATGACCGCGGTGAGACCCTCGCGGATGTCGTCGCCGGTGAGGTTGTCGTCCTTCTCTTTGAGGAGGTTGTTCGCGCGGGCGTAACGGTTCACGAGCGTCGTCAGGGCGGCGCGGAAACCCTCTTCGTGCGTTCCGCCCTCGTGCGTGTTGATGGTGTTCGCATAGGTGAACACGTTCTCGGTGTAGGCCGTCGTCCACTGCATCGCGAGTTCGAGGGCGATCTTGCGATCGGTGTCCTCGGACTCGACCTCGATGATCTCGTCGTTGACCACGTCGGCCTTGCGCACACGGTTCAGGTGCTCGACATAGTCGACGAGACCGCGCTCGTAGAGGAACGTGTCGTGGCGGGCCTCGGTGACCTCTGCGCCCGGCTCACCCTCGGTGACCACGGACTGGGCGCGTTCGTCGCGGAGGCCGATGCGCAGACCCTTGTTGAGGAACGCCATCTGCTGGAAGCGCGTGCGTAGCGTGTCGTAGTCGAAGTCGATGGTGTCGAAGATCGTGGCATCCGGCCAGAACGTGATCGTCGTTCCCGTCGCGTCGCTCTCCTCGTCTTTCGAGAGAGGAGCGAGCGGCACGCCGCCGTCGCGGAACGATTGACGCCACACGTGCCCCTGGCGGCGCACCTCGACGTCGAGGCGCGTGGAGAGGGCATTCACGACGGATGAGCCCACGCCGTGCAGACCGCCCGAGACCGCGTATCCGCCGCCGCCGAACTTTCCGCCGGCGTGCAGCACGGTCAGCACGACCTCGACGGTCGACTTGCCCTCGGTGCGGTGCATGTCGACCGGGATGCCACGGCCGTTGTCGACCACACGCACGGCGCCGTCGCTGAGGATCGTGACCTGGATCGTGTCGCAGTACCCGGCCAGCGCCTCGTCGACGGAGTTGTCGACGATCTCTTGCACGAGGTGATGCAGCCCGCGCTCACCCGTGGAGCCGATGTACATACCGGGACGCTTGCGAACAGCCTCGAGGCCCTCGAGCACCTGGATGGCGTCCGCCCCGTACTCGTTGGGAACCTTTTTGGTCGCGGCGGGGACTTCGGGTTCCTCGGAAACGCTGTCGGGGTTTTCGGACGTCATGTGTACGCGCGCTCCAGATCGATTCGTCGGAACCTCCATCCTATCGCGGACGGGCTCTCGAAATGGCGTGTACGCCCCTACGCGGCCATAAATCGTGTCGAACCGGGATCGACCATGACTCAGCCGTAGGTATCGCGCGGACCGCGGCCTGGAACGGCTCTGGGCCCCCATTTCCACGAGGGAACGTCCGGGCCCACGAACCGGATCGCTTCGACACCGGCCTCGGGAAAGCGTCGGAGGATCTCCGAGAGGATCTGCGCGCGCATGAACTGCAGCTGCTTCGCCCACGCCGTCGAATCGGCCTGAACGGTGAGTGTGCCGTTCTCGAGGGCGACGGGACGCGTGTGCGCGGCGGTGTCCGCCCCGGCGACCTGATCCCACGTACGCACGAGATCTTCGCGGGAGAGCTGGGGCTCCCACCCCGCCGACTGCGTCAGCGCCGAGATCACATCGCCCAGACCGCGCGGGTCGCGGCCCGGGCTGAATGGAGCGTTCTCGCCGTCGTCCGCCCGACGACGACGCTTCTTCTTGCGGTACGGAGAGGGCTCGAGCCCACGAAGCCGCAAGTAGGTCGACATCGTTTCGGGGATCTCGGCGTCATCACTCACCGCGGGGCTCCTCGATGCGGCCCGCCTCGACGCGGACGACGTGTGCCCGCAGGACATCGGGGACATCTTCTTCGACGGCCGAGGTGACGATGACCTGCTCGTAGCCACCGGCCAGCTCGGCCAGTCGGGTGCGACGGCCGGCGTCGAGCTCGGCGAACACATCGTCGAGGATGAGAACCGGGTCGCCCAGACGAGACTCGGCGCGAAGGAGTTCGGCGGATGCCAGGCGCAGAGCGAGCGCCACCGACCAGGACTCCCCGTGCGAGGCGTAACCCTTGACCGGCAGACCCCGAACGCGCAGCACCAGATCATCGCGGTGCGGGCCCACGAGGGTCAGACCGCGCTCGAGCTCGGCCGAACGCTTCGCCGCGAGGGCTGCTCGGAACTGATCGGCCAGGGGCTCGCTCGATCGCGCGCCATCGACGGCATCCCCCTCTTCGGGGTCGCCGCCGCCCACCGAGAGCGCCCACGACAACCGCGGCTCGTGGTCGGCGCCGGCGATCGCCGCGTAGGCCGCGGCCACGGGATCGGAGAGGTCGGATGCCAACGCGCTCCGCGCCTCGATCACCTCGGTGCCCAGAGCGACGAGCTTCTCGTCCCAGACGTCGAGCGTGCGAAGCGCTTCGCCGCGGAGTCCCCGGGCGCGCGCCGACTTCAACAGAGCGCTACGCTGACGCAGAACACGGTCGTAGTCGCCGATCACCCCGGCCATGCGAGGGGTGCGCTGGACGATGAGCTGATCGGCGAACCGGCGGCGGGCAGAGGGGTCGCCCCGCACGATCTGCAGGTCTTCGGGCGCGAAGAGGACCACCTGCGCGTACCGCGGCAGTTCGGAGGTACGGACGTTGACGCCGTTCACGCGAGCCTTGTTCGCGCCCTGGCGGTTGAGCTGCAACTCGAGCAGCACGCTGCGCTCACCGTGCGTGAGCCGCGCGCGCACGATCGCGGCATCCGTCCCGTCTCTGACCAGGGGTGCATCGTTCGAGACACGATGCGAGCCGAGAGTCGCGAGGTAGGCGATGGCTTCGACGAGGTTCGTCTTGCCCTGCCCGTTGCGGCCGACGAAGACATTCGCCCCCGAGGAGAGCTCGACGTCGGCTTCCGCGTAATTGCGGAAGTCCTTCAGTCCGAGCTGCTCCACGATCACCGAGTCAGACTACCCGCCGCCTCCGACACGGCAGCATGCGGTGCCGGTCAGCGCAACAGCAGGTTGGGCTGCAAGAGGTACTTGAACGTGCCCTCGCCGCCCTTCTCGACCGAGGTCTGGGGCGTGACCAGCACGGGGCTGAGCTTGTTCGCGTTGTCGCTCGAGGTGAAGGTGATTCGCGTGAACTCGCTGCGCACGGCACCGAGCGACTCGATGAGGTACTGCGGGTTGAGACCCAGCGTGACCTCATCGCCCACGAGCGTCGCGTCGACCGACTCCGTCGCCCGAGCCTGCTCGGTGCCGGCGGCGTCCATCGACACACCGTCGGGGCCGAACGTGAAACGCAAGGGCGCGGAACGGTCGAGCACGAGCGCGACACGGCGGACCGCCTCGACGAGCTCGGCCGTGTTGACCACGCTGTGGTGCTCGGTCTGCGCGGGGAAGAGTCGGCGCACGGGCGGGAAGTTGCCCTTGATGAGCAACGACGTGACGGTCTTGTTGCCCGACGAGAACGCGATGATCTCGCGGTCGCCCGAGCCCGAGAAGGCGATGGAGATGTCGCCGCTGTGAGCGAAGGTCTTGCCGACTTCCTGCAGCGTACGCGCGGGCACGAGAGCGGACGTGGTCTCATCGGATGCCACGGCTCCGCCGTCCCACGGGATCTCGCGGAGCGCGACGCGGTAGCGGTCGGTAGCGACCAGGCTCAAGCGGGTGCCGGAGACCTCGAGCTGCACGCCGGTGAGGACGGGGGTCACGTCGTCGCGCGAGGCTGCGAACGCGACCTGTGCGATCGCCGTGGCGAACTCGTCGGCGGGGACGAGACCGGATTCGCCGGTGACCTCGGGGATCGCCGGGTACTCCTGAACGGGCATGGAGGCAAGCGTGAAGCGCGCGGAGCCGCAGGTCAGCAGGATGCCACCGTCGTCGTCGACCGTGATCTGGATCGGAGCGTTGGGCAGACGGCTCGCAATGTCGCTGAGGAGTCGGCCGTGCACCAGGATCGTGCCGGGCTCGTCGACGGTCGCCTCGATCGTCGTGCGCGCGGAAGCCTCGTAATCGAAGGCGGCCAGGGTCAATCCCTGTTCGTTGGCCTCGATGAGCACACCGGCCAGGATCGGCTGCGGGTTTCGCTGGGGCAGGAGCTTGACCACGAACGAGACGGCTTCGCTGAACACATCGCGATTGACGTGGAACTTCACGGGTGCTCCCTTGACGGCGGGTATGGCTTACCCATGCTAGTGCCCCCTTGCGGCGACGCCCGCCGAGCGACGTCCCCACGGCAAGGTCATCGAATCTCTCTTAACAAAGAACTTGGATCTTCATCTTGTTAACAGCTGTGGAGAGTGTGGATAACTTGCGACACGCTTGTTAACGGCAGGGAACCAGGGGTCTGTTAACTGTGGACGAGCTGCGGAGAGCCTGTCGAGTTAACGACGGGTGTCGCGAGCGCCTTCGGCTGTTCCTCCACAGTGTTAACGCCTGAGTGCACAGATCATCCCGAGGAAAATCGAGTTATCCACAGGTTTTCCACACTGTGTAGAACCCCCTCCAAAACCCCCTGTGTACGGCCTTATATGCCCGATCAGGCGCGGAAAAAGAGAAAGGGGCTCGAACCACGGTCGTGGTCGAGCCCCTCGGGGAACGGGTGCTCAGCGCATACGGCCGAGCTGACTGGTGATCTCCGACACCTGGTTGAAGATCGACCGACGCTCCTTCATGAGGTCGCTGATCTTCTTGTACGCGTACATCACCGTCGTGTGGTCTCGGTTGCCGAACAGCTGGCCGATCTTCGGGAGCGACAGACTCGTGCGCTCACGGCAGAGGTACATCGCGATCTGACGCGCGGTGGCCACCGCCTGCGAGCGGCTCGAACCGTAGAGGTCGTCGACCGACAGCTTGAAGTACTGCGCGGTCGCCGTGATGATGTCCGTCGGCGAGATCACGTTCGCGTCGTCCTGGTCGATGATGTCTCGCAGGACAGTCTGCGCGAGCGACATGTCGAGCGTCGATCGATTCAGACTGGCGAACGCGGAGACGCGGATGAGGGCGCCTTCGAGCTCGCGGATGTTCGACGAGACGACCGTGGCGATGTACTCGAGCACGTCGTCGGGAATGAGAAGTCGTTCGCTCTGCGCCTTCTTGCGAAGGATCGCGATGCGCGTTTCGAGGTCGGGCGCCTGGACGTCGGTGATCAGACCCCACTCGAAGCGGCTGCGCATACGGTCTTCGAACCCGGTCAGCTGCTTCGGCGGCAGATCGCTCGTGATGACCACCTGCTTGTCGTGGTCGTGCAGCGTGTTGAACGTGTGGAAGAAGGCTTCCTGCGTCTCGGCGCGACCCTGCAGGAACTGGATGTCGTCGATCAACAGGATGTCGACGTCGCGGTAGCGCGCCTGGAAGGCCGATCCCCGATTGTTGGCGATCGAGTTGATGAAGTCGTTCGTGAACTCTTCGCTCGAGACATAACGGACTCGGATGCCGGCGTACATGCTCGCGGCATAGTCGCCGATCGCGTGGAGGAGGTGCGTCTTGCCGAGGCCTGAGTCGCCGTAGATGAACAGCGGGTTGTACGCCTTGGCCGGCGCCTCGGCGACCGCGACCGCCGCGGCGTGCGCGAAACGGTTGGACTGACCGATGACGAAATTGTCGAAGGTGTACTTCGGGTTGAGGCGCGTGTCGTTCCGCGACGCCGGGACGATCGGCTCGGGCGCCTGCTCACTCGCTGGCGAATGCACGGGTGCCGCCTGCGGGCGCTCTTCGCGCGGGGCGGCGGAGGAGCTGCGCTGCGTCTCGATCACATCGGGGTTCACGACGACGCGGAACGTCCCGATCTGAGGGTCTTCTCCTTGCACCTGCGCCAGCGCCTCGAGGATCGGCGCCCGCATGCGCTTGTTGAACTGCGCGGCGGTGAGGTCGTTCGGGACGTCGAGGTAAAGGGTTCCGCCCATCACGCCCTGCGGGACAGCGAGGTTCAGAAAACCGTGTAGCTGCGGGGTGACGCGATCATCGGTGAGAAGCTGGTCCAGCACGGATGACCAGACGGGCACATCCGGTGCTTCGTGCAGAGACATAGCCCCTCCGGGATCTTGACGCGACGGGTGATCGACGTGTCGCGTCGAACCTGTGGATAACTTCCGGGGCCACGCTAGTTCGCGGCCCTGTCGGAGCAAAATCCACTGTAGGACTCGGTCGCGTGTCTTTGCCACGCTTGTGGACAACGCCTGGGGATAATGGGCGGTCGCGGTTTCGGTTTGAGTTAACGCCCCGCGCGACGTAGCCTTAGTCGGTTGACTTATGCCTATACGGCAGTCCCGACCCCCGTCCCCGGCAGAAGAGCATCGGGCGACATCACCTCCGGAGTGACCCATGAGCAAGCGCACCTTCCAGCCCAACAACCGTCGTCGTGCCAAGAAGCACGGCTTCCGCGCCCGCATGCGTACGCGTGCCGGCCGTGGCATCCTGGCCGCACGTCGCGCCAAGGGCCGCACCGAGCTCTCGGCCTGACGGACCCGGTGCTCGCGAAGCCGAACCGACTCACTCGCGGATCGGACTACAAAGCCACGGTCCGACGGGGTACTCGCTGTGCCGGAGCGCACACCGTGACGTACGTCGGGATCTCGGCTGAGACCGATTCGCCCCGGTTCGGCTTCATCGTGAGTCGCCAGGTCGGCTCCGCGGTCACCCGCAATACCATTCGCCGCCGCCTCAAGGCGGTGTGCGCCGAGGCGCTCCCGTCTGTTCGAGGGGGCGCCTCGATCGTCATCCGCGCACTGCCGTCGGCAGCGACCGTCGACTATTCGACGCTTCGTGCCGAAGTGGTGCGATGCCTCGAGCGAAAAGCATCGGTATGAGTGCTTCTACTCTCCCGACCTCGTCCACGGGGACCGGACGGCTCACTGTCGACGGCGTCGTGGCATCCGTGCCGCTCCTCCCCCGCAATGCGGGGCTGGCACTGCTGCACGCGTATCGAGCGACGATCTCGCACGTCTACGGCGACGTGTGCAAGTACTACCCGTCCTGCTCCGCCTATTCGGTGGGTGCCGTACAGCAGCATGGACTCGTGAAGGGTATCGCGTTCACCGCGGCCCGTCTCGCACGCTGTCATCCCTGGGCTCAGGGTGGCATCGACGACGTCCGTCCTCATCGGGCCTTCCGCCACGAACTCACTCGGCACGGATTCGTCGTGCCCTCCCGAAAGGACTGATCGTGCAATTCGATCTCATTGGGACCATCCTCTGGCCACTGAAGTGGGTGGTCGAACTCGTGCTGGTGGGGTGGCACGCTCTCTTCACGGCGTTGGGCATGGCCCCCGCGGCCGGTCTGACCTGGGTGCTGTCGATCGTCGGCCTGGTACTCATCGTGCGCGCCGCTCTGATCCCGCTCTTCGTGAAGCAGATCAAGAGCCAGCGCAAGATGATGGAGATCGCCCCTGAGCTGCGCAAGGTGCAGGAGAAGTACAAGGGCAAGCGCGACCAGCTCTCCCGTGAGGCGATGAGCCGCGAGACCATGGCGCTGTACAAGAAGCACGGTACGACGCCGGTTTCGAGCTGCCTGCCCCTTCTGGTGCAGATGCCGATCTTCTTCGCCCTCTTCAGCGTGTTGAACGACGTGTCGAAGCACGCCGCCAGCGGCATCGGCGGCGTGGGTCTGCTCACGCCGGAGCTCACGACCGAGTTCTACGACGCACGCCTTTTCGACGTGGCATCCATGCACGTCAACCTCGTCACGGCGTGGGGCCAGTCGGACGGCCAGGTGACCGTCGCGATCCTGCTGACGCTCGTCGTACTCATGATCGGCTCGCAGTTCTTCACCCAGCTGCAGATCATCTCGAAGAACCTGTCGCCCGAGGCCAAGACCGGTCAGGCGTACCAGATGCAGAAGATCATGCTGTACATCCTGCCGCTGGCCTTCATCTTCTCGGGTGTGTTCTTCCCGCTCGGTGTCGTCATCTACTGGTTCGTCAGCAACCTGTGGACGATGGTCCAGCAGTTCGTGGTCATTCGCGAGATGCCGACTCCCGGTTCCGACGCGGCGAAGGCGCGGGAAGAGCGCTTGGCGCGGAAGGGCAAGGCCATCGATTCGTCGGGCAAGGTCGTGCCCATCGAGAAGTACCGCGCCGAGCAGCAGCGGCTCCTCGAAGAGGCCGAGAAGGCCCGCGCGGCCCAGCCCAAGCGCCAGCAGCCGGTCGGCAAGCAGCGGGCGAAGAAGCAGCAGTCCACGAAGAACACCGGTGCCGCGGGCGGAGCCGCCGGCACAGCCGGCTCCGCACCCGCCTCCTGAGAACCGGAGATCACGATGACGACATCCGATCAGATCGCACCCGAGCACACGGCCGCCACGGTGGAGCAGCTCGAGCAGGAAGGCGATATCGCCGCCGACTACCTCGAGGGTCTTCTCGACATCGCCGACATCGACGGTGACCTCGCTATGGACGTGCGCGCAGGCCGCGCGTACGTCTCGGTCGAGGCCGAAGATGCAGCCGCACTGTCGACGCTGTCGCACCCCGACACCGTGCAGGCCCTCCAGGAGCTCACGCGTCTTGCAGTGCAGAACTCGACGGGCCGATTCTCGCGGCTCATCCTCGATATCGGTGGCTCCCGTGATGCGCGTCAGCGCCAGCTCGAGAACCTCGTCGACCGGGCGATCGCGCGTCTCGACGAGGGTGCGTCGCAGGCGTCGCTCCCGGCGATGTCGAGCTACGAACGCAAGCTGGTGCACGACATCGCGGCCGATCGCGGCTTCTCGTCCGAATCGTTCGGTGAGGGCGCTGACCGTCACACCGTGCTTCGCCGCGGCTGAGTCTCGGGATGCCGGAACAGCTCGAGGCAGAGCCGAGTGCAGCGCTGACGCTGTTCGGCGACAACATCGAGAAGGCCCGTCGCTTCACCGAGAACCTGGCCCTGTACGGGGAGCAGCGCGGTCTCATCGGCCCGCTCGAGGTCCCGCGACTCTGGACGCGTCACATTCTCAACAGTGCGATCGCTGCGCCGTACTTCGCGGGTCGCGCGGTCGACGTGGGCTCGGGCGCCGGGCTGCCCGGGCTCGTGCTGGCCATCGCGCGGCCGGACGTCGAGTGGACGCTCATCGAACCCATGGAGCGTCGCACGGCCTGGTTGTCGGAGCAGGTCGGTGAGCTCGAGCTCGAGAACGTGACCGTTGCACGCATGCGCGGCGAGGAGTGGAGCGAGGGGCGCGTGTTCGATGTCGCGACAGCGCGCGCTGTGAGCGCGCTGCGGACTCTGCTTCCGTTCACCGCTCCCCTGGTGCGTCCCGGCGGGCGTCTCGTCTTCCTGAAGGGCGCCAACGTCGGAGCGGAGGTCGAGGCGGCCGCGAAGCAGGTGCGCAAGTACGGCCTCACCGATGTATCGATCGAGGTCGTCGGCGAGGGCGTGCTCGACGAGCCAACGCGGGTCTTCCTCGCCACGCTCGGTCGCTGAGTGAGGCATGTGCACATACGGCATGTGCTTTGGCGCTTTATCTATGTTTTTCCTATGCACGTGAAAGTTCTCTACTCGTGGGTGGAAACGTCGCTGACGTCGATCTCAGCAACCTTCAGAGCATCGAGAACAGCACCGCGCAGCACGCGAGGGTGACGAGGTCGACCGGAGTGGGTCGTGCCGCCCGGTCGCGTTGTCTCGATATGGGGCGCGGGGTGCAGTGCCGAACGGGAGCTCGGCAGGAAGTGCCGTTGTGAGAAGGCGGTAGAGGCTGCGATCGACGCGTGACCAGATGGCTCGCGCATCGGTGGCACCTATGCTGTCTGCTTCGGTGCCGTGACGTCTTGGTCGTCGAATCCGGGGCTCCGAAAGACTTCGGCGTGTCCGTCGGAATGTGACCCTGGCGTGGCGGGAGGCCGTTTTCGAGCTCGGCAGGTTCGTTCGCTGGCGGTGAGTGATGTGTGCGCTCCGCGCCGTTCAGGTGACGTGTACGGGGCGGCCGGCCGGCCCGGGACCACGTGCCGGGTGTGCAGGACATGAGTTTCACGTGAAACGGTTTCGCGGCAGTTGCATCCCGGGGGGCTCGGGCGCTGCGATACGCCGGGGCGGGTTCGGCCACGACGGACGTTCTCTGGTCACGCGTGGAACGAGTGGGCTGAACGACGATTGTCGTCTCGTCACCGAAGCCCTCGGCCGGTACCCGCGGAGGTCGCTGACCTTCGGCTCCCAGCGTGATCGGGTTCGTTCGGCGTGGCTTCGTCGCGCGCTAGCGAGCCGTGGTGCGTTTCGCGTCAGGATCGACCGCCACGGCGGAGGTAAAGCACCCGCGAGCGCTCTCGCGCTCTACTTCGAGTCTGGGACGCGCGCGAGACCACGGGAGTTCGCTCGTGCGTAGGCGTAGATGTCCGCGTGATCCGCACGCACGTCTAGCCTTGTTCGGGCTCAAGAGAGACCGACGGCTCTCCCCCACTCGCACGGCGGCCTCCTTCCATAGCGCGCTCAAGAGCGCACACGTCTGCAGGGTGAGAGAGGCTCCTGCACGACGTGCCCGGCACGTACTCGCGTTCCCTGGAACGACAGGGGTGGGCAGCTCTCGCAACGATCACGGCGCACATCGGGCTGTGTCGCGCGTCGGGTCCCCTGCCGGGCACTGAGCCGACCGCCCGGGTGCTTGGTGGCGGGGTGCGGGAGTCGCACGACACAGTCACTGTTCCAGCGTCTGCGGGGCGGGGTGACGTCGTGGTCGACCCGCGACCAGGGGCCTACGGGCAGCACCGATACGTGATCGTCGAGCGGTTCATCTGAGCGAGCCGGCTGGTGGGTGGCGGCGCTCTCCGTTCCGTCTGATGTCGGCGGTGACAGTCGCATCAGCTCGGTCCGATGCACGGGGCGACTGAGATCTTCTCGTTGGCCACACTCAGTGTCACGCGCCCGCATGGAAGGCCGCCCCCCCCGACGCGGCTGAGACGGGGCCCTTGGATGGTCGGGCTGCTCGTCGTGGTGAGGCCCGGATGTTCTCTTGCGGTTCGCCTCGTACGGCGGCGAACTCTCAATCGTCGCCCCTGCTTCTACTCCCCTGCTGGCTGATCGTCCACCTGCCGCACAATCCACGCGGCGTTCTCACGTCGGTGTGCCGCTTGGTTTCACGTGAAACGTCCCGTTGATCCTGCGCGCGATGATTGCGCAGGTGGTGCGTTCTAGGCCGGCGGGGAAGTCGTGGGTCGACACTGCTCGGATCGTGGGTGCTCCGTGCCCGTTGAGGTGGAGCTTGCGCGATCAATTGCGTCGGCAATCGATGCAGTGCGACGGCAATCTGAGCCGGTTCGATGTGGCACGTGTTTCACGTGAAACAGCGGAGGCGTGTCGGGTGGTGGCGTGTCTGTCGGTGGGTGCTGAAGGGTGAGCACGCAGCGTCGGACCGTGGGACTGCGCCAACATGGAGAGATGCACGCCGTGTGCCCTAGCGGTCACGAACTCACGGTCATTGTCGCGAGATAGCTGGCGGACAATCGGCCTTTGGGTACTCTTCGCGCGGAGCGGAAACGCACTTCTATCTGTCGTCGGCCACGTGTCCCGGGTTGGCGTGGGCAGATTGATAGTGCACGCCCGATCGAAGGCGGCGCGCGGCTAGTTCATCGCTACCCACCGCTACCCACCTGTTGACGAGCGCGGAGTGCGACACCGCGACCGGACGCGGTGACGCCGGAGGAGAGCTGATGAGGGTTTCACGTGAAACACCGCTGCGAAGCGAGCCACTGGGCGATGTTGCGTCGGGTTTCTCGGGTTGTCCGCTGCTGTGCTCCGTCCACGGCCACTCCGATTATCCAGAGTCCCCTAGCTTCTCCGTCTACGTACTTGGACGGTCAGTGCTCCGACGGGCGTGGTGAGGACAGCGAGAGGTCGGCGCACCTGCTGGGGTTTCGCCCGATAGGAGCTTCGTGCCCTGGGAGTGAGTGTCCGTCATCTCGCGGTGGGCGGAGGCGGCGCACTAGCGCGGGTTTCGTCCGGTGGGAGCTTCGTGCCCTGGGAGTGAGTGTCCATCATCGCGCGGTGGGCGGGGGCGGCGTACATCGGCGTGGTCACCCGCCGGTGAAGCGGGACTCCCCCGCATCTCGAGCCGCGAGTCAGCGGAGCTCATCACCAGTGATCGGCACCGTTTCACGTGGAACACGCGCCCGCGTGAGGGCTAAGACCTGCACGCCAGCTCCACCTTGACGGGAGAGATGGATAGCTGACCGGCGCCCAAGAAGGGTCTGACGCTGTGTGACATGGAGGGGCTTATCCGGCTCCACGCACGGCAGGCATGTAGCGAGCGGCCTCAGCCGTGGTCATCAGGGCCATCCGCCTTCTACGCCACGATGCAGAAGACCGCGATGTTTTGGACCGGCCGGCGCCGAGGTGTTGGCGCTCAGCTGCTCGCACTGTTCCGCAGTCGAAACCGTGTCGACCCGCGTGCGAGGTGCCGGGTGGAAGTCACGACGACCCACTGTCATCGCGCGCATTGATCTGTCCCTCAGGGTCCCGCGCTGGCTGATGGCCACGAGCCTTCTAGGCGGACCGCGAAAAAATGCGCTCCTGTTTGCGGAGGAGGACGCATCAGCGCTGTTCCCCTGCGTCCGATGACCGAAGCGTGCGAGATCGCGGCAGGTGAGGCCCGGGATACACAGCCGATCACCGTTCCGGTCCGGCTCTCGTGGCGAGCACCTTCTCTTCCCGACACCTCGGACTGCTGGGCGAGGGTGAACGTACGCTGAGCAGGGTGACATCGTGAACTGCCAGGCGTCCACGGTACGACGACACATTGGAGACAGCCGCATCCGAACGGACGCCTACTGTCTCCCGAGACCTCGACAGCTTGCGCTCAACCTTTTCGATGAGGGTGTCGAGTGCCGTCGGGTCTTGCGGGAGTCCCCAGTCGCTCTTTGGGGTTCAAAGTCGAGTGCCGCTCTCCCCGGCGCTCGTCCACCGAAACGCGGGCAAACGTGATCCGAAGCCGGTCGGGACGAGACGAGACGAGACGCAGGGCGCGGGTGCAGCTGAACCGTCGGAGTGTGTCCTCCCCAGGTTCTTCGACTGTCGAGAGGCTGCTCGATCGTGACTCCCGTCTACTGTTGTGGAGTCTGTGACCTACTCTCTGCACCTCGACGGAGACGCGGATGGACGCGCGCGGGAAGCGGCCTCTCGCTCTCCCCCGGCGCCTGGCAATTACCGCTCAAGTGCATCTCGTGACTAGACCCGACGCGACTTCAGGACATCGGCACGATCGCCAAGGGGGAATCCAATGCCCCGTCACGAACGTTTCACGTGAAACGCCGGCGATTATGGGGACGCCGTGCAGGGACCCTTCGGGGCGTTGAGGCCACTCAGATGTGAGCGCGGAGCCGCACAGAGCTGGAATCGGAGCCGTCGGAGGACGGACGTGCGTACGCTCACCGTCTGCATGTTTCACGTGAAACGTGAATGACCACAGGCGCGTGTGGCGGCGCGTCGTCGCTCTCGGTGCGCTTCGCTGGCCGCCTGATGGTGGAGCGCAGGAACTCCCTGCAACGAGCTGGGCGCTCGAGAAGGCCGGGTGAGCCACGATCGACAAGCTTTGAATACACAGCCACGCCAGCCGTCCATCATGAGCGGGCCAGAGCGCGGGTAGACTGAGCGGGTTGCCGAGGGAGAGGTGCGTTTCACGTGAAACAGTCCGATGAGGCGCCCGCGTCGACGTCGTTCGACGACTCCCCCATCGCTCGGGAGATCGCGAATCTCTCGGCGCGCCGGCGCACCCTGGAAGAGACGACCGTGGAGCTGTCGGGTCGCACCCGCGTGTTCACGGTCTCGAACCAGAAGGGCGGGGTGGGGAAGACTACGACCGCCGTTAACATCGCAGCGGCCCTGGTGTCGGTGGGAGCTCGTGTTCTCGTCGTCGACCTCGACCCACAGGGCAACGCGTCCACGGCACTGGGTGTCGCACATAACGCGGACACGCCCAGCGTGTACGACGTCCTCATCGATGAGTTTCCTCTCGCGGACATCATTCAGACCAGTCCGGAGTCCCCGAAGCTGCTGTGCGCACCCAGCACGATCCATCTCGCCGGGGCCGAGATCGAACTGGTATCGCAGGTCGCTCGTGAGCACCGCCTCCGTGGGGCTCTGCGCGACTATCTCGACATCGAGGGCAACCACCTCGATTTCGTCATCATCGACTGCCCTCCCTCCCTCGGCCTTCTGACGATCAACGCATTCACCGCAGCAGACGAAGTGCTCATACCTATCCAGTGCGAGTACTACGCGCTCGAGGGCCTCAGTCAGCTTCTCGGCAGCGTGCAGATGATTCAGAAGCACCTGAACCCCGGTCTTCACGTGTCGACGATCCTGCTGACCATGTATGACGGTCGCACGCGGTTGGCCCAGCAGGTCGCCGAGGAAGTTCGCTCGCACTTCACCGACGAGGTCCTGAACACCGTCATCCCTCGATCCGTGCGCGTCTCTGAAGCCCCGAGCTTCGGGCAGACCGTCATCGCGTACGATGGCCAATCAGCGGGCGCCATCGCCTATCGCGAGGCCGCGGTCGAGATCGTCGCTCGCGACACCACCAAGAAGGGTTCCTGATGGCTAAGAGGACCGGTCTGGGCCGCGGTATCGGCGCCCTCATCCCCACCATGGAGCCGTCCGAGGCGCGTCCCGTCGACGTCTTCTTTCCCGACGGCAACACGAAGAGTTCGGACGCTGCCGCGGAGACCGCCGCTCCGGAGTCGTCCGACGACAACCTCGTCACCGTCCCCGGTGCGCGGCTCGTTCACATCGACCCGAAGTCGATCGTTCCCAACCCACGCCAACCACGCACGAACTTCGACGCGGACGACCTCGCGGAGCTCGTCCACTCCGTCCGCGAGTTCGGAGTCCTGCAGCCGGTCGTCGTCCGGGATAAGGGCGATGGCACGTTCGAGCTGATCATGGGCGAGCGTCGCACCCGCGCCTCGCGCGAGGCGGGACTCGAGACGATTCCTGCCGTTGTCCGCGAGACGGATGATGAGTACCTGCTCCGCGATGCTCTGCTCGAGAACCTTCACCGCTCGCAGCTGAATCCGCTGGAAGAAGCCTCCGCCTATCAGCAGCTGCTGGAGGACTTCGGTATCACGCAGGAGGAGCTCGCAACGCGCATCGGCCGCTCCCGCCCCCAGATCAGCAACACCATTCGCCTGCTCAAGCTACCGGTCGCCGTGCAGCAGCGCGTCGCCGCGGGTGTCCTGAGCGCTGGACATGCTCGTGCCATCCTCTCGTTGGATGACCCCAAAGAGATGCAGAAGCTCGCCGACAAGATCGTCAACGAAGATCTCTCCGTGCGGGCGGCCGAAGCCGCCGCGAAGATGCCGGGCGTCGCCCCCCTCCGCCAGAAGCCCAAGGCAGGATCGCAGCGATCGGGTCTGGATGCCATCGCCAATCGGCTCGGGGATCGCTTCGATACGAAGGTGCGCGTTTCGCTGAGCGCAAAAAAAGGCCAGATCAGCATCGATTTCGCGAGCATTCAGGATCTGAATCGCATCCTCGCCACCCTGGGTGAAGAGGGATACACCGGCTGAGAGGCCTGCCGCTGATGAGCGTCTCCCGGGCAGCGAGCGACTTTCGAGGCCTGGTGTCGGTCCCTCGACGTAACCTGGAATGGTGACAGCGAACGACGACACTCCCCGCCGTCGCGCCAGCCTCGAGCTACTGCGCGCGGAGGCCTCCGACGAACTCGCGGTCCTCATCCACGAGCGCCTGCGCGGTGGAGAAGACCCGTGGGACTTCATGGAGGATCTTCCGAGCGTCGACGAACTGGTCGTGCTCATCCTGCGGGCTGACAACATCTCGGAGAATGGCGGCGTCCGACCGACCCGCGCGCGCAACTACCGCGTGCTCCGACAGATCGCTCTCGACTACCCCGCCCTCACGAAGGCTGTGTGGCGCATTCTGGGCGAAGAAGAGCCACACCGCCGCTGGGACGCCAGCGTTCGTCTCGACGTCTCCTGAGGGGCGCTCACGGTCCCTCAGAGACATTCGTGCCTCTTCTCGTACCAAGGGCGCTGTCTTCCCTCCCGGGCCCCGACTCCGCGGTTCATTCGAGGTCATGGCGCAACGGCTTCGACAGCGGGGGGAGCCCCCGCGCTCCGGCGTTCGACGCCGCCCCTGCACACGTCGTCAGAGGCGGCCATACCTGTGATCGTCGTGACGAGCCCGGCACCCACAACGCAAACGTCCCCGGCACCATACGGCACCGGGGACGTTCACACGGCAGGTCTTAGCCGAGGAAAGCGGCGAGATCCTGCTCGAGAGCGTACTTGGGCTTCGCGCCGATGATGGTCGTCTTGACCTCACCGCCGTGGAAGACCTTCATCGCGGGGATGGAGGTGATCTGGTACTTCATCGCGAGGTCGGGGTTCTCGTCGACGTTGAGCTTGAGGACGGTGATCTTGCCCGCGTTCTCGTTCTGGATCTCGTCGAGGACGGGAGCGACCATGCGGCACGGGCCGCACCACTCGGCCCAGAAGTCTACGAGAACGGGTCCGTCGGCCTGCAGGACGTCCTGCTCGAACGTTGCGGAGGTCGTCGCCTTGGCAGTCATTGCATTTCTCCTTAGATGAAAGCGTCAGTTCGTGAAAACGCCGGTGAGCGCGGTTTTGTTCCTCAGACGACCGCGGCGTCGGGGAGTCCCTCGATGGGGCTCTCGGCGACGGCGGGCTCGCCGGCCTCACCGCGCGCGGCGAGGAAGTGCTCCACGTCGAGAGCCGCGACCGTTCCGCTGCCCGCGGCCGTGATCGCCTGGCGATAGGTCGGGTCGATGACGTCACCGGCGGCGAACACGCCGTCGACCGAGGTGCGCGACGAACGGCCGTCGACCCAGATGGTGCCCTGGTCGGTGAGCTGCAGCTTGTCGTGCACGAGGTGCGTGCGCGGGTCGTTGCCGATCGCGACGAACAGACCGTCGAGGGGCAGCTCACGGGTCGAGTCGTCGACGGTCGAGCGCAGACGCACGCCGTTGACCGCGTCCTCACCGAGGATCTCGTCGACGGCGCTGTTCCAGATGAACTCGATCTTGGGGTTCGCGAAGGCGCGCTCCTGCATGATCTTCGACGCGCGGAGCGAGTCCTTGCGGTGGATGATGTAGACCTTCGACGCGAACTTGGTCAGGAAGTTGGCCTCTTCCATCGCCGAATCGCCACCGCCGACCACGGCGATCGTGCGGTCGCGGAAGAAGAAGCCGTCACACGTGGCACACCACGAGACCCCACGGCCGGAGAGGCGATCTTCCCCCTCGAGTCCGAGCTTGCGGTAGGCCGAGCCGGTCGCGTAGATGAGCGAGACTGCTTCTTCGACCTTGCCGCTGCCGAGCGTGATCTTCTTGACGGGGCCGTCGAGCTCGAGCGACACGACGTCGTCGTACAGCACCTGGGCACCGAAGCGCTCGGCCTGCGCCTGCATCTTGGCCATGAGGTCGGGGCCCTGGATGCCGTCGGGGAACCCGGGGAAGTTCTCGACCTCGGTCGTGTTCATGAGGTCGCCGCCGGCTTCGACGGAGCTCGCGACGACGAGGGGCTCGAGGTTGGCTCGGGCAGCGTAGATGGCGGCCGTGTATCCGGCCGGGCCCGATCCGATGATGATGACGTGACGCACGGTTGCGCCTTCCTCTCGTTGATTCCGTCGGATGAAACCCATGGTAGCCGCGGGGTATTCCGCAGCGCCGGGGCTAGCGCTTGGGGAGGAACCGCCGACCGAGCGCGAGCGCCGGGGCGAGTTCGGGAGTGCGGAAGAGGGCCAGGATGCCGATGTACACGGCGAGGACGACGATGCCCAGCACCGCGGCACCGGCGATACCGGCCCCGACGCTGCTCGTCATCCATCCTTCGGGTCCGCCCAGGAGAAGCAGGGTCCCCCATCCGGCGGCGGCGGCGGGAATCGCAGCCAGGGCGAAGCGTCCGAGCGCGGGGAGCCATGAGCCCGTGCCGATGCCGGAGAGCCGTCGACGGAGCAGGATCGTCGCGACGATCACCTGCACGATGCTGGCGAACGACTGGGTGAGGGCGACGCCGGCAGCCAGTTCCGACCGGTCGATGACCGCACCGGCCGCGAGAGCACCGCCCGCGACGAGCGCACACTGCAGCAGGGTGAAGAAGAACGGCGTGCGGGTGTCGTTGTAGGCGTAGAACGTCCGCTGGATGACGAACAGAACTGCGAGCGGCACCAGGCACACGAGGAAGGACCACAGCACCGGGGCCGCCGCGAGGGCCTCCTCCGGCCCGTTGGTGAAGATGCGGCTTGCGGGGACCGCCGCGACCGCGAGTGCCGCCGTGGCGGCGACGATGAAGAACCCGAGGGTTCGGATGCTGCGCGCGATGTCGGCCCGCACCTCGTCGTCGCGTCCGGCCGCGGCGTGCTCGCTGAGCTGCGTGAAGTAGGGCGTTCCGATCGAGAGCACGATGATCGAGTACGGCAGCATGAACAGCAGCCAGGCGTTCTGCGAGGCGAAGATCGCGGGGTCGTTGCCGGAGGCCCCGGAGAGCACGTTGGATTGCACGATGCCCGCCAACTGGCCGGCGACCACCATGAGGAAGGTCCAGCCGGCGAGCCGGCTGATGTGCCGGAGCCCCACACCCTTCCACCGGAAGTCGGGCCGGAGAGTGAGCCCTGCGCGGCGCCAGAAGAACATCAGCACGACCGTCTGCACGACGATCCCACCCGTCGCCGTGGCCGCGAGCAGGGTGATCATCGACGGGGTCCACGCGCCCACGTTCTCTTGCGGACCGCCGAACAGCAGGATGAACGCCCCGAAACCCGCGATCGACACGACGTTGTTGACGATCGGCGCCCACGTGTACGGGCCGAAGACGCGCCGGGCGTTGAGGATCTCGCCCAGCAGCGCGTACAGCCCGTAGAAGAAGATCTGCGGCAGGCACCAGTAGGCGAAAGCGGTCGAGAGCGCGAGCTGGTCCCCGGTGAATTTGCTCGCGTAGACCTGCACGAGGAGCGGGGCGGCGATCATCGCGAGAGCGGTGGCGCCCAGCAGACCGACGGTGCCCAGGGTGAACAGTTTGGAGATGAAGGCCTGTCCCCCATCGGCGTGCGCGGCGGCCTTCACGATCTGCGGGACGACCACGGCGGTCAACAGGCCGGTCGAGATGATCGCGTAGATGTTGTTCGGGAGCTGGTTCGCGACGGCGAAGGCGTCACCCGCTCTGCTCTGCGAACCGATGGCCGCGACGAGCACGATGGTGCGCAGCACCCCGCTCACGCGGGACGCGATGGTCCCGGCTCCGATGAGCACGCTGGCCCGTCCGATACTGCTCACGGGCGTGTCTCCTGCTCGGTTTCCGACGCGGTCGCGCGGGGTGTCTGGTCGTCGTGCTCGAAGTCCTCGGCGTCTTCCGCGGGGCTGCGCCCGTCGGCATCCGGATCTTTCAGGACGATCCCGTCCGCGGGCTCGTCGTCGTGAGGGGTCTGAGGTGCGGCTTCTTCGGCACGCAAGCGGCGTCGACGGGCGACCGTGCGCACCACTCCGAGGCTCAGGAAGCCGACGATGAGGGCGATGACCACCACGATGCCGATGTTCTCCCACTCGGCGCGCACCTCGACGTCGACCGCCTGAGGCGAACCGATCGGCACGCCCGTGGGGCTGAAGAGCTGCAGGTCGACGCTGACCTCGCCGTTGGCGATGCGGGCTTCGACGGGGACCTCGACGCGGGTGTTGGCGGAGGCCTGGGCGTCGATGGTCGTGTGGTCTTGGACGCGAAGCCGCACGTCGTTGGTGCGGACCGCCATGACGACGGTGATCGGCCAGGGCAGATCGTTGCGTACCCACGGCCGCAGCGGGGCGCTGGAGCTGACCAGGCGGAAGTCGGACGACAGGATGCCGACGGAGTCGAGCGTCGTGCGCGTGGCGTCGCGGTGGTCGGAGACGGCCTGGCGGGCGGCATCCCCCGTCCACGAGACGTTCGTGACCTGCAGGACCTCGGCGCGTTCGCGCCCGGTCAGGAGCTCGGGCTGGTCGAGGATCGAGGCGAAGCGGTCGATGCTCTGTTCGTCGCCGAGGAGGTTGCGGACCTCTTCGACACGGGCGGCGTCGACGGTCGGGGTGGTGAGGGAGACCTCGGATGCCGGGAGGGCAGCCACCGTACGCAGCGTCGAGGCCGTGAAGCCCGGCGCTGTCGCGGCGAGGCCGAGGGTCGCGCGCAGGCTCACACGAGAGCGGTCGGTGCCCCGGTCGAGGACGGCGAGCACCGGCTGGTCGCCGGTGGCGGCGCGTGCGATGGAGAGATACGCCTGGGCGGCCGCCAACGAGGCTCCGCGCCGGGTGCTGTCGTTCTGCCCCGCCGCGTCGGCGAGAGCACGCGAGACCTCGGCGTCGTAGACCGGGGTGGACACCCCTCCGACGCGGGCGGAGGCCTGCCGGCCGCCGCCCGAGACGCTCGTCGACGGGATGAGGACGTGGGTGGGGTCATCGGTGCTGCCGAGGGCGCCCAGGGCGGCGACGGTATCCGAACCCGCGGATCCGGTGGCAGGCCAATAGACGTGGGGGGTGGCGACTCCGATGTCGAGCAGCGTCGACAGGGACGGGTAGGTCGGCTGGCCGGGCGTCGTGCTCGGGGCGGGTTCGGGAGTCGACACCGCCGAGACGGCCGGCGCCGGCTGCACGAAGTCGGCCGCGGTCATGTAGTTCTGCAGCGATGTGGGGGTCAGCGGGGCCGTCAGCCCGGCGTGCAGCTGAGCCGCGACGTCGGAGTCGCCGAACTGCAGGGCGAACCGGTCGTTGGGGAGGGCCATCAGACGCTGGAGCCACGACACCGCGGTGGGCGGGGCCGCGGAGCCGAGCACGCGGATCGCGGCGGGGATGGCGGGGTCGACCGCCAGGGTCGCGGCCGTACCGTCGACCGCGTCGAGCTGCGCCGAGAGCGCGCCGTCGACAGCGGTGAGCTCGGCCAGTTCGTTCGCCGTGAGCAGGCCGCGGGTGAGGGGGGCCGCCTTGATGGGCACGACGAGGGCGATCGGGGTCTGCGCGCCCGTCTCGGCGGGGACGACGACGACGCTGGGTGCGGTCAGTCCCCCGCTCGTCGCGAGCACCGGGTAGACCCCGGCGCCCCGGTTCGCGAGGGCCGGGTCGTTACCGAGCGCCGTGAGCGTCGTGGTGGATTGCGAGCCGGAGGCCGCGGCATCCAGGGTTCCCGTGGCGACCTGCTGAAGCGTCACGCCGGCGGCATCACCGCTGAGCCATCGGTCTATCGCGGCGTCGTCGGCGAGAGGGGCGGCACCGAGGGACAGGGCCACGGGCCCCGCGGACGCCGGCGAGGTTCCGGCGGCGACGCTGACGACGACCGAGAGGGCTTCGCCGGGGCGCAGGATGCCGTTCGCCGCGGGAGCGGCGGTGAGCACCGACGGCGATGTCGAGGCGGACGGCGACGGGCTGGGCGTGGCCGCGGAGGCGGTCGTGACCGGCAGTGCGATGCCCGCGACGATGGCCCCGGCGGCCAGGGTCGCCAGGAGCCGGCGCGTGAGGGAGCGCCGCGGCACGGGTGCGCCCGAAGGCTGGGAGGTCACGGTCATACGATCGTCGGTGGAACGAGGGGGCCTCGCACCGCCTGCGAGTCTAGGCCCGCGTACCTACAAGCCCCCCGATAGCCTCGCGCAGACGGTTGAATGGACCGGTGCTCCCCGAACCCGATCCCCAGCTGTGCCAGGCCCTCGCCGACGACCTCCGCGCGGCGGGCTACACGAGCGCCGCCCTCCGCGACGCGTGGGGAACACAGGCCGACGACGCCGTCGCCCGCGGGCTCCGTCGACCCGCTACCCGGGCCCTGGGCGATCGCGGCGACGCCCTCGCCGTGCTGGGCCGCCTGTGGGGGCTCGGGCTGCCCGTCCCCCGCGGTGACGCCGAGGCGGCTCTTCCCACCCTGCGCGTCGACGGGGCTGCGGCCCTCGGTCTGTTGGAGATCTCGGGGGATGCCGTGACTCCGGCGGTGCTCGTGAGGCCTCAGGCCTTCGCCGACGACGAGGGTGAGGTCGAATGGTGGATCGCCAGCGACCTCGATGAAGCAGCCCTCGAGGGTCCTCTTCCCGAGGACCATGTGCTCGGCGTCGGCGGGGCGTCACAGACACTCGCGCGCCTTCAGCTCACCCGTCGCGCGCGCTCTGCCCTCGACATCGGCACGGGCTGCGGCATCCAGGCCCTTCGACTCCGCCGGCTCGTCGATCGCGTCGTCGCGACGGACATCTCCGAGCGCGCCCTGCGCTTCACCCGCCTCAACGCCCTCGTGAACGGGGTGGACGGGATCGAGACCCGCCTGGGCTCCCTGTTCGAGCCCGTCGCCGGTGAGACCTTCGACCGAGTGGCATCCAATCCCCCGTTCGTCATCACGCCGCGGGTCGCGGGGGTGCCCGCGTACGAGTACCGCGACGGGGGGATGGAGGGCGACTCGCTCGTCGCATCGGTCATCTCGGGTGTCGGGGAGCACCTCGCGCCCGGCGCGGTGGCGCAATCGCTCGGCAACTGGGAGTACCGCTGGGGCGAGTCGGGGCTCGACCGCGTGCGGGGATGGGTCGGACCGTCGCTCGACGCGTGGGTGATCGAGCGCGAGGTGCTCGACCCCCTCGCCTACGCCGAGCTGTGGGTGCGCGACGGCGGCACGGTGCCCGGCACTCCCGCCTACGCGCGTCTGATCGACGCCTGGCTCGACGATTTCGCCCGACGCGGAGTCACGGGCGTCGGCTTCGGGTACGTGCTGCTGCGTCGACCTCTCGCCGGTGGACCCACGCTCGCGCGCTACGAGCGCGTCTCGGGCGGCGGGGAATCGGCGTTCGGGCCGCACCTGTCGGCATCCCTCGCCGCGCACGACCGTGCGGCCCTGCTCGACGACGAGGACGTGGCCGCGAGCGTGCTGCGCGTCGCCCCCGACGTCACCGAGGCGCGTCATCACCGCCCGGGTGAGGAGGACCCCTCGGTCATCGAGCTGCGTCAGGGCGGCGGCTTCGCGCGCACGCTCGAGGTCGACCCGGGTCTGGCGGCGCTCGTCGGCGCCTGCGACGGTGACCTGCCGGTGGGCTCCCTCGTCGATGCGATCGCGCAGTTGATGGAGGTGGATGCCGCGGCCCTGCGCGCTGATCTGCTGCCGCGCGTGCGCGAGCTGCTGGTGACGGGCTTCTTGGGTTTCGCCGACGATTGATCCGGCCCCCGCTCGGTGGCGTTCCGCGGCCCCGGATAGGCTCGAAGGCATGCTGAACATGGCTGAGGGTCTCGCGCGCCTCGAGGAGCTCGCCGCGCATCCCGTGGTCGCCACGCTCGCTCGCGTGTTCGCCGAGGCCGGTCGTGATCTGGCCATCGTGGGGGGTCCCGTGCGCGACGCTCTGCTCGGCCGCGTCACCCACGACTTCGATTTCACGACCGACGCCCGCCCCGACGAGATCCTCGCGCTGGTGAAGCCCGTCTCGTCGGTGCAGTGGGATGTGGGCCGGGCCTTCGGCACGATCGGCGCCCGGGTGAAGGGCGAACAGGTCGAGATCACCACCTACCGCGCGGACAGCTACGACGGCGTCACCCGCAAGCCCACCGTCGAGTTCGGCGACACGCTCGAGGCCGACCTGAGCCGCCGCGACTTCACGGTCAACGCGATGGCTCTCCGGGTTCCGGCCCGCACCCTCGTCGACCCCACCGGCGGCGTCGAAGACCTGGTCGCGGGGCGCCTGCGCACCCCCATCGACCCGTCCGTGAGCTTCGGCGACGACCCGCTGCGCATGCTGCGCGGGGCTCGCTTCTCGTCTCAGCTCGACTTCGCCGTCGACTCCGACACCCTCGACGCCGTCCGCGAGCTGCGCGGTTCGCTGCAGATCGTCAGCCCCGAGCGGGTGCAGGCGGAACTCGTACGGCTCCTGCAGACCGATGACCCCGTGCGCGGCATCCGGGTGCTCGTCGAGACCGGACTGATCGAGGAGTTCCTGCCCGAGGTGCCCGCGCTGCGCCTCGAGGTCGATGAGCACCACCACCACAAAGACGTCTACGAGCACTCGCTCACGGTGCTGCGCCAGGCGATCGCGCTCGAGAAGCAGCGTCACCCGGATGCCGCACCCGACGTGCCCCTGCGCCTGGCAGCGCTGCTGCACGACATCGGCAAGCCCGCCACCCGTCGCCTCGAAGCGGGCGGTGGAGTGACGTTCCACCACCACGACATCAAGGGCGCGCGCATGGCGCGCAAGCGTTTGCAGGCCCTGCGTTTCGACGCCGCGACCACGGCCGTCGTCGCCCGCCTGGTCGAGCTCCACCTGCGCTTCTTCGGCTACGCCGAGGGAGCGTGGACGGATGCCGCGGTCCGCCGCTACGTGCGCGATGCGGGCGACGAGCTCGAACGCCTGCACATCCTCACGCGTGCCGACGTGACCACGCGCAACAAGCGGAAGGCCCAGCGCCTGGCATCCGCGTACGACGACATCGAGGCCCGCATCGCGGCGCTCCGCGAGCAGGAGGAGATCGACTCGATCCGCCCCGAGCTCGACGGTAACCGCATTCAAGAGGTGCTCGGGTTGAAGCCGGGTCGCGAGGTGGGCGAGGCGTATCGCTTCCTGCTCGACCTGCGACTCGACGAGGGCGTGCTCGGCGAGGACGAGGCCGAGAAGCGCCTGCGGGAATGGTGGGCGGCGCGGGGCTGAACCGGGGCCAGGCTTCCCCCCGGTGGGCGGGACCGTCGCGCGGAGTTCGTCGGTGACACGCCGACGATGACACGCCGACGGTGACGGGCCGTCGGCGGCGGGTCGGGCGCGCGCTCCGCACGACGGTGCGGGGTGGGGCGGCCTCGTAGGGCGTTGTTCGTGGCCCCGGGGCGTTCTGTGTGGCCCCGGGGCCATTGGCGAGAGAGAGGGGCGGCGTCATCGGGTTGCTCGAAGGTCGGATGCCACCCCCTCACTGCCCGCGTCAGGGCACGACGACCGCGCGCCCCCGGACCTCCCCCTTGTGCAGCTTCCCGTATGCCTCGACGGCGCCGTCGAAGCCGTAGCGCTCCACGTGCACGCCGACCGCGCCGCTGCGGGCGAGATCGAGCACCTCGATGAGTTCGCTGCGGGTGCCCCAGTACGGAGCGCGGACAGCCGCGCCCATCGGCGTAGAGAAGAAACCGGCGGGGAGGATGCCGCCGCCGATGCCCACGATGTGGATGAAGCTGTCCATTCCCGCGACCGCACGGGCGAGGTCGATCGTCGGCTGGACGCCGACGAAGTCGAAGACAGCGGTCGCACCGAGGCCGTTCGTCAGTTCCTTGATGCGCTCGGCCGCATGCTCGTCGGAGGTGACCGTGTGGTGCGCGCCCACCTCGCGGGCCAGTGCCAGCTTGTCTTCGCCCAGGTCGACCGCGATGACCGTCGCCTGCGTGATCGCGCGGAGGATCTGGACGCCGACGTGACCGAGGCCTCCGACACCGATCACGACCGCTGTGGCACCGGGGTACAACTTCTCCTTCGCCGCGACGATGGCGTGGTACGGCGTGAGGCCGGCATCCGTGAGCGAGACGGTCTCGACCGGGTCGAGGTCGCCGAGGGGCGCGAGGTGACGCGGATCGTCGACGATCACGTACTCGGCCATGGCTCCGGGGCTGCCCAGTCCTGGAGGCGTGATGCCCATCTCGGCCGCGTAGGGGCAATAGTTCTCGGCCCCCTGGGCGCAGGCATGGCAGCGGCCGCAGCCCCACGGTCCGTAGATCGCGTACGCCGCGCCCATCTCGACGCCTTCGACACCTTCGCCGAGCTCGTCGACGACACCCGCTCCCTCGTGACCCAGCGTGAGAGGGAGTCCGTAGGTGTACTGGTCTTCGGGCAGGTCCATGACGAACCAGTCCGAGTGGCACAGGCCGGCCGCGGTGACCTTCAGGCGCACCTGGCCGGGACCCGCGTGGGGCTCATCGATGTCGACGACCTCGGGGCCTTTGCCGATCTCGCGATACTGCACTGCCTTCATGGCATCCCTTTCTCTCGTTCTTTCCACCGTGGGGCGCGTCCTCTGTGTTTCCTGTGGGGGTTGACGGCGTTTTCGGGACATCGGGAACGGTTCTCATCGGCAGGCTGGGGCAATGGATGCCACGGACTGCGTGTTTCACGCCCGGGTCGGTCTCGCGCAGGGCACGTCGGCGCTCGTGCCGATGAGCGACCTCGCCGGAATCGCGCCCGAGGCCTATCGAGACGCCTTCGCAAAGTACGACGACACCGCCGAGCGGCGCCGGCTGCGCGACACCGTCATTCCCGGCCTCGACCGGACGTGGACAGAGGTCGTCTTCCTCTCCCCCGTGCACCCGCACGCGATCTGGCAGGCGTGGCTCGAGATCCGGGGGGGTGAGAGGCCCCCAGTGGAGTTCTGGGCCATTCCGGCCGCTGACCTTCCCGATGGCTGTGTCGTGCTGGACCGCACGCTCACCGCCACGGGTGAACCCATCGACCCGCGTGAGGTCCTGCCGTTCGATCGTGCGTCCCATCGAGCGGCACTGACGACGACCCCGCAGAATCGCGCCTGGCTCGAGGATTGCGCGCGCCGAGGGGTGAGCGGGGCCTGGTTCCACGGCATCCCGCATGTCCTGGCTCCGGGGTCCGTCCCGCTCGACCGCGCTCGTGTCGTGTCCTGGGAGGTCGCGCCGTAGCGGGGTGTCTTTCGTGCACCGGGGCGCTCGCTGACCGCCCCAGTGCACGGACTGCGCCCCGGTCGATTCGACCCTCCCGATCGCGGACCACCCGACCTACACTGGGACCCACCTCCGTCACCGCCGATGGGAGTCCCGTGCCCTCTCCATGGTCGCGACCGGCCGTTTCCCCCGAGACCTCGGGGCTGCTGATCGCGCGTGCTCACGACGAGCTCCTCGCCGGCAATGACGACCGGCGCCTCGATGACGTGCGGCCCCTCGTGCAGGATTCGTGGCGGAGGTCGCTGGCATCCTTCGTTGGGCCCGAAGGTCTTCCGCCGCTCGATCTGCCCAGCGGTGAGCTGGAGGCGTACCGCCGCGCTCACCCGCTCGCGGGGGTCATGGACATGGTTCGCTCGTTGCTCCTGCCCGGCACCGCGGAGGAATCAGGAGTGGTCGTGGCGGTGGGCGACGCCGCGGGCCGCCTGCTGTGGGTCGAGGGCGATCGTCATATCCGCGCCCTGACCGGCGATATGGGGTTCGTGGCGGGGGCGAATTGGGCGGAGGATGCCGTGGGCACCTCGGCCCCGGGGACGGCCCTGACCCTCGACAGGTCGGTGCAGATCCGCGGCGCGGAACACTTCAACCGGCTCGTGCAGCCCTGGTCGTGTACCGCGGCGCCCGTTCACGACCCCGAGACGCGCCGGCTGCTCGGCGTGATCGACGTCACCGGAGGGCCCGAGGCGGTGACTCCTCAAGCCCAATTACTGGTGGACGCCACGGCTCGGGCGATCGAGAGCGAGATCCTCGTGGCGAGACTGCGCGCGCGGCAGACTCCTCCCCCGCGTCGATCGGCGCCGGCGAGGGCCCTGCTGCGCATCCTGGGTCGAGACCGTGCCCTGCTGGAGGTCGGCGGCGCGTCCGTCGAACTCAGCGCGCGGCACGCGGAGATCCTGCTACTGCTCGCCGTCCACCGCGAGGGTCTGTCCGCCGAGGCACTGAGTGAGGCGGTGTACGGCCACGCTGCCGTCGAGACGCTGCGGCCCGAAATGGTGAGGCTGCGGCGCGTGCTCGCCCCGGTGGCGCCGCGCCTCGTCCCCACCTCGCGGCCCTACCGGCTTCCCGTGGGCCTCGAAACGGACGCGCAGCACGTGCTGTCGCTGCTCGATCGCGGGGCGCACCGGGTGGCGCTCGCGGCGTATGCGGGCTCGGTGCTCCCCGACTCCGAGGCTCCGGGGGTGGTCGAGGTGCGTGAGTCGGTGCGCTCGACGCTGCGTGAGGCGCTGATCGCCGAAGCGGGGGTGGATGTGCTTCTCGCCTACGCCGAGACCGCCGACGCGCGCGACGACGAGGAGGTGCTGCGCTTGTGTTTGAAGCTGGTGCCCGCCCGCTCACCCAAACGCGCGGGTCTCGTGGCTCGGCTGGCGAGCCTCGAAAGCGCGTGACACTCCGTGCTCCCCCGCGCCACCAGGGGATTTGCTGAGAGCCTCCCCGATGTCGGAGGCCCTCGTTACGCTGACCGTATGGACGAAAAAGCTCTCGACATCTTCTCGGCAGCTCGCGCCCGTCGCGACGTGGGGCGCATCCGCGAGGCACTCGCCGAGGTCAAGGCGGGCGACGTCGCCCGCGTCATCGTCCGCTCGCCCCGCTACGGGCTCTACGCGCTCGAGGGCACTGTGCGCATCGGCGTCGGCGGGCAGCCGCTCGTCGGCGACGTCATCCTCGCCACGAGCGCCGAGATCCAGCGCATCGACCTCGGCATCGAGGCCCCGCAGCCCGCGCTCGAGGCCGACGTGGTCGACCCCTCGACCCTTCCCCACGGCACCCCCGTGCGGGTGACCTTCGTCACCCCGACCCACCAGACCTTCGCGCTGACGGGTCCTATCACGGCCGGCAACGACCGCTTCCTCCTCGTCGGCAGCTGGATCGTCGCCGACGACCGCGCGATCGCGCCACGCGTGCAGAGCATCGAGCGCCTCGACGACGTCGACCTGCACGAGGTCAACGTGCCTCCGCTGCGTTCGGTGCTGGCCGACGCCGACGCGTAGTCGCGCGGCTGCGCCGAGTCTTCGACGCGCAGAACGGATGCCACGGCCTCGGGGTCGTGGCATCCGTCGTTTCGCGGGGTGCGGTGAGGTCGCGAGATCACGTGATCTCGCCGACATCACCCGTCTTGTCGTGTGTTTTTGTCCAGGTCACGTGATCTCGCGCCCTCCGCGGCCACGACGACCCCGTGCAACCCGATGCAACCTCTCCCGGCGTACCGTCGGCGCATCGCCGCCCGAAGCCGACGCGGCGACTCATGACCGTCGAAGGAGACACGCATGACCATCGTCGAAGAAGGCGTCTCGAGCGTCTACGCCGCTCCCGGAACCCGCGGGGCCGTCGCCGAGTACCGTTCGCGGTACGGGCACTACATCGGCGGCGAGTGGGTCGAACCGCACAGCGGCGAGTACTTCGAGAACATCACCCCCGTCACCGGCAAGCCGTTCTGCGAGGTCGCTCGCGGCGACGCGCACGACATCGACCGCGCGGTCGAGGCGGGGTGGAAGGCGTTCGCGTCGTGGAAGAAGACCACCCCGGCCGAGCGCAGCGTCATCCTGAACAAGATCGCCGATCGGATCGAAGAGAACCTCGAGAAGATCGCCGTCGCCGAGACGTGGGAGAACGGCAAGCCGGTACGTGAGACGCTCGCGGCCGACATCCCCCTGACCGTCGACCACTTCCGCTACTTCGCCGGTGTGCTGCGGGCGCAGGAGGGATCGCTCAGCCAGCTCGACGAGAACACCGTGGCTTACCACTTCAACGAGCCGCTGGGTGTGGTGGGTCAGATCATCCCGTGGAACTTCCCGATCCTCATGGCCGCGTGGAAGCTGGCCCCGGCCCTCGCCGCGGGCAACTGCGTCGTGATCAAGCCGGCCGAGCAGACCCCGGCATCTCTCCTGTTCCTCTTCGACATCATCGGCGACCTCCTGCCGGCGGGTGTCGTGAACATCGTGAACGGCTTCGGCATCGAGGCGGGAGCACCGCTCGCCCAGCACAAGCGGATCCGCAAGATCGCCTTCACCGGCGAGACCACGACCGGCCGCCTGATCATGCAGTACGCCTCGCAGAACCTCATCCCCGTCACGCTCGAGCTCGGAGGCAAGAGCCCCAATGTCTTCTTCGAAGACGTCGCTCTGCACAACGACGACGCCTATTACGACAAGGCGCTCGAGGGTTTCACGATGTTCGCGCTGAACCAGGGCGAGGTGTGCACGTGCCCCTCGCGCTCGCTGATCCAGCGGTCGATCTACGACCAGTTCCTCGGCGACGGCCTCGAGCGCGTCAAGAAAGTGCGCCAGGGCAACCCGCTCGACCCCGAGACGATGATCGGCGCGCAGGCCTCGAACGACCAGCTCGAGAAGATCCTGTCGTACATCGACATCGGCAAGCAGGGCGGTGCGAAGCTGCTCACGGGCGGGGAGCGGGTCGACCTCGGCGGCGACCTGTCGGGCGGGTATTACGTCGCGCCGACCGTGTTCGAGGGCACGAACGACATGCGGATCTTCCAGGAGGAGATCTTCGGGCCGGTGCTGTCGGTCACGTCGTTCGACGACTTCGACGACGCGATCTCGATCGCCAACGACACGCTGTACGGCCTGGGCGCCGGTGTCTGGAGCCGCAGCGGCGACACCGCCTATCGCGCGGGCCGGGCCATCGAGGCCGGGCGCGTCTGGACGAACACCTACCACCAGTACCCCGCGCACGCGGCTTTCGGTGGGTACAAGCAGTCGGGCATCGGCCGCGAGAACCACCTCAAGATGCTCGACCACTACCAGCAGACGAAGAACCTGCTCGTGTCGTACGCCGACGGGGCGATGGGCTTCTTCTGAGCTTCCTCCGGAACGTCCCGCTTCGCGCGAGCTCGACGGACTGAACTCGCACGAAGTGGGACACGCAACGTGGCGGACGGTATGCATGTCCCACTTTGTGCGGATCGGGTTCGCGATCTCCGCACGAAGTGGGACATGCCTCAACGAAGGACGGGAACGGATGCCAGAACTCTCCCGCGTGGACGTGACGGATGCCGCGGCCGCGCTGCTGCGCGAGCTGACGGTGAAGCACGGGCCGCTGATGTTCCACCAGTCCGGCGGGTGCTGCGATGGTAGCTCCCCCATGTGTTACCCCGTGGGCATGTTCCTCACCGGGCCTAGCGACGTGCACCTCGGCGACATCGAGGTCGGACTCGACGACCCCGTCGAGGTCTACATGTCGGAGTCGCAGTTCGAGTACTGGAAGTTCACGCACCTGACGATCGACGTCGTTCCGGGACGCGGCGCCGGCTTCTCGGTCGAGGGCCCGACGGGCATGCGGTTCCTCATTCGGTCGCGGATGCTGACGGAGGAAGAGGCGGTGGCGTTCGGGGTGGGCACTCCGTCCGGATGAGGCTTGCCCGCCAGCGCTTGTCACGCAGGGCCGTCACCGAGGCAAGGGTCAGGACGAGAACCGGGACGGCGAGCACCGCGTCCGGAACGAGGTAGGACACCAGAAACCCCGTTGCCGAAGCGCAAGCCACCGCGATCCAGTAAGTGGAATGCCGAGCCGGGTCGATGAGGTATCCCCAGCCCATTCCGAGCAGAGCCGCGAAGACGGTGACGATAAGACTGAGGTCGGGGGTCTCGTGCACGTGGATTCTCCAGGTCCGTGGAGAGGTCAATGTGGCATACCGTGTCCGTCCTCGGCGGGAGAATCACCTTCGGGCGGACGGTATTCACCCGTCCTGTCGCGGCCCGGCCCGCTACAGCCACCCGCGCTCGACCGCGACCCGCACGGCATCCGCCCGATTCCGCCCGCCGGTCTTGCCGATGGCGCTCGACAGGTGGTTCTTCACCGTTCCCTCCGAGAGGTGAACAGTCCGCGCGATGTCGGCGATCGAGCCGCCGTCGCGCGCCGCGGCGAGCACGTCGGTCTCACGTTCGGTCAGGGGTGAGTCGCCCTGCGCCAGCGACTCGGCGGCGAGAGCAGGATCCACCACTCGCAACCCGGCAGACACCCGCCGCACAGCATCGGCGAGCTCGGCTGCGGGGGTGTCTTTCACCACGAACCCCGAGGCTCCTGCTTGCATGGCCCGCGCCAGGTACCCGGGGCGTCCGAAGGTCGTGACGATGAGGGCGCGGCATCCGGGAACCTTCGACCGCAATTCAGTGGCCGCGGCGATCCCGTCGATTCCCGGCATCTCGATGTCGAGCAGGGCGACGGTGGCCCCCGACGTCCGTGCCGCCTCGACCACATGGTCACCGCGACCCACCTGGGCGACGACCTCGATGTCGGATTCGAGTCCCAGCAGGGCGGCGAGGGCCCCGCGGACGAGAGCTTGATCGTCGGCGATGAGCAGTCGGATCACCAGGCCACCTTCACTCTGAATCCTCCGAGGTCGCTGCGGCCGATCGTCAACCGTGCCCCCGAACTCTCGACACGTTCCCGAAGCCCGGTCAGACCCGAACCGGTGGATGCCGTGGACGCCGGGCCGCAACCGTCGTCGGCGACCTCGATGGAGCGGTTGTCGAGTCGCACGCGGCAGGCGTTCGCTCCGGAATGGCGGACCACGTTGGTCACGGCTTCTCGAACGACCCAGCCGGCGAGTTCACGCCGGTCGGCGGGAACCTGGTCGGTGGAGCCGGGGAGGTCGGCGGACACTCCCGCGCTCTCGAGCGCCGCTCGCGCCGCGGCGAGCTCGCCGCTGATGCTCACGCCCCGGTAACCGTGAACCGTCGCCCGCACGTCGGCCAGCGCTCCCCGCGACAGCTCCTCGATCTGGCCGATCTCGTCACGGGCGGCCGGGGAGCCGGCATCCATTAGTCGTCCCGCCAATTCGGCCTTGACGGTGATCACGGTGAGCGAGTGTCCGAGGATGTCGTGTACATCGCGGGCGACCCGTCCGCGTTCGCGCTCGGCGGCGAGTTCGGCGATCTGCTCTTGCGCGTCGCGGAGACGCTCGAGGGTCGAGATGTTCTCGACGAAGCTGAACATCATGATCGAGATCGAGAGGATGATCGCCGAGTTCACGACGTTCGACAACGCGTCGGCGCCCATCGCCTCGCCGACGACGAACGACAGAGCGCTGAGGGCCGGGACGAACAGCCAGGTCGTCCGCCGGCCCATCGCCGAGACGGCGAACGCGACGCCGACGAACGTCCACATCCAACGGATGTCGGCGCCGAGCCACGGCAGCAGCGCGAGGCTCAGCGCGAAGAGCACTACCGTCGGCAACAGCCGGTGCAGTCGCGACGCGGTGACGCGGGCGTAGGGAACCGTCGCCATGAACACGGCGGCGAACGCGACCACGATCCCTGTGCCCACGAGGTGACCCGCAACGCTCGGACCCTCCCACAATTCGACGAGGACCGGGAAGGTCCAGATCAGCGAAATCGACGCCCCGATGAACCAGCCGCGGCGGAACGGACGGCGGCCCGGAACGCGGGTGCGCTCCGGGCCGGTCGTCGTGCTCACGTCGTTCACCCTAGGCGCGTCAGCCGCGACGCGTGTCGCGACGGAAGAAGTACACGGTTCCGGCGACGAACACCGCGAGCCAGACCACCGCGTTGATCAGGGCGCCGAGATCGAATCCGTCACCGGTGAGGGGCGAACGGGCGAGCTCGCCGATGCCGTACACCGGCGTCAGCTTGCCAATGACCTGGAGAAAGTCGGGCATCGACGACAGCGGGAAGAACAGTCCGCCGAGGAACGACAGCAGCACCACCGCGAGGCTCGTGATCTGCGCCGCGTTCTCGCCCGGCACCATGTACCCGACCATGAGACCGAGCGTCGTGAAGACGGCGCCGGCGAGCACCCAGGCCGCCAGGCCCGTGACGATCCACTGCGCCGGGGCGAGCTGAACACCGGCGCCGGCGGCGACCGCGTACGTCGCGATCACGGCGATGAGGCCGAACATCATGCCCGCGAGCATCTTCACCACGACGTTCGCGACGGGGTTGAGGGGCGTGAGCCGCAGCTGGCGCGACCAACCCTGCGCGCGCTCGACCGCGACCGATGCCCCGGTCTGGGTCGCCGACATCATGGTTCCGTACATCGCCATCGAGACCATGATGTACGCGGCCACCGACACTCCCCCGGCCGCCAGCGGGGTGTCCGTGAGCGGCACGTCCAGCGTCTGGAACCCGACGATGAAGAACATCAGCACGGGGAACGCGACGGTGAAGAGGATGCTCCGAGGATTCCGCAGCTTGCGCACCAGCTCGATGCGCAGATAGGTCAGGGTGAAGCCGCCGAAGGCGGGGACCGGGCGGTCGAGGGCGATGGCGGTCATCGAAGTGATCCATTCAAGGCGAGGCCGGATGCCGAGGGCTCGGCGGTGAGAGTCAAGAAGACGCTCTCGAGGTTCTGCGCGGTGATCTCCAGATCGCGCGCCGTGGTCGTGCTGAGCAGGTGCCGGGCGAGGGCGTCGGAGTCCCGCGTGCGCACCGAGACGCGCTCGCCGTTGGCCTCGACCGAGTCGACGCCGGGCAGCGCCGCGAGCGCCGTGAGGTCGGCATCCGGAAGCGTCGCCTGAACCACACGACCCGAGACGAGGTTCTTGATCTCGGTGGTGCTGCCGTCGGCCACGATCTGCCCGCCTCGCATGAGCACGATGCGGTCGGCGTACTCGTCGGCCTCGTCGAGATAGTGCGTGGCGAACATCACGGTGCGTCCGCGCGCGGCATCCGCTCGAATCGCGCTCCAGAACGAGCGGCGCGCCTCGACGTCCATGCCGGTGGTGGGCTCGTCGAGGATCAGCAGCGCCGGGTCGCTCACGAGCGCCATCGCGAAGCGCAGCCGCTGCTGCTCGCCGCCCGAGCACAGGCCCACCTTGCGGCGGGCGAGATTCCGGATGCCGGCACGCTCGAGCGCCTCGTCGACGGGACGCTTCTCGGCGAACAGGCTCGCCGTGAGCTCCACCGTTTCTCGCACGGTCAGGTCTTTCAGCAGTCCGCCCGACTGGAGGACGGCGGAGACGAGACCGCGGGCGACGGCGCCGCGAGCGGTGTGGCCGAACACCTCGATGCTGCCGGCGTCGGGGTTCGTGAGGCCGAGGATCATGTCGATCGTGGTGGTCTTGCCCGCGCCGTTCGGGCCGAGGAAGGCCACGATCTCGCCCGGTCGGACGGTGAGGTCGACGCCGCGCACGGCGTGGACGGAGCCGAAGCTCTTGACGACGCCCCGCGCGTCGATCGCGGCGGGGATGGGGGTGGAGGAGGTCATGACTTCATGCTGGCCTCGGCACGCTCGCCGCACATCGGACGGCTGTCACCATTCAGAGGTGACGTTCGTCATGGGTGAATCCGTTACGCCACCTTCGTCGCCCGAATCGTGTAGCTGAGCGGCGCGACCGACGGCTGCTGCGTCAGCGCGTACTCGCCGTCCGCGCGCTCGGTCATGCGGCCGGGCAGCGCTTCCCACGGCACGCTGTCGTGCTCGACCAGGGTGTCGAGGCGCAGCCCGCGCGCGAGCAGGGCCGTGACGATCTCGCCGAGGCCGTGGTTCCACTCGTACGTCTTCGTCGCGGTCAGCGGTGCCGACACATCGACGTAGGTGCTGCCGTCGTCCCACGCGAGAGGCGCCGTCTGCTCGAAGTACGGGAAGGCCAGCGTCAGACCGGGCTGCTCCTCGTCCATGGACCACAGGATCGGGTGACATTCCCGCAGGTGCAGGGTGCCTCCGGGGGCGAGCAGGTCGTTCACCACCCCCGCCCAGTCCTCGATGGACGGTAGCCAGCAGAGGGCGCCGATGCCCGTGTACACGAGGTCGAAGCTCTCGCGCGGCAGGACGGTGGCGGCATCCCGCACATCTGACTGGACGAATGCGGCCTCGACTCCCGCCTCGGCAGCGAGCCGCCGGGCCTCGGCGACGGCGTTCTCGGAGAAATCCAGTCCGGTCACCTGTGCGCCCAGGCGTGCGAGCGACAGGGTGTCGGTGCCGATGTGGCACTGCAGGTGCACGGTGCGCCGCCCCGCGATATCGCCCAGCAGCGGCAGGTCGAAGCGCACGACGTCCGACAGCGCCTCGCGGTCGTCCACATAGCGCTGGATGCCGTAGCCCGAGCCGTCGCGGGCGGCGTGCAGCGTCGCACGCTCGTTCCAGTTGGCGCGGTTCGCGTCGATGTAGTCGGAGGTCATGGCATCCCTTTCCCGAGATCGAGCCTAGGGATGCCATGACCCGGTGTCGCCACATGACGCGGTGCGGGCGCGATGTCGGAGGTGCGGGTTAGCCTGGCGGCATGTCGGGCAAGGTCTATGTCATCCACGAGAACTCCCAGTGGATTCCGCCGTTCGCGGCGGCGTTCGAGGCGGAGGGCGTGCCGTTCGAGGAGTGGCTGCTCACCGACGGGTCGATCGACCTCGCGGTCGAGCCTCCGGAGGGAGTGTTCTGGTCGCGGTTGAGCGCATCGGCGCACACGCGCGATCACGCGCACAGCAAGGAGTTCGGTCGGGCCGTGTTGCGGTGGCTGGCGTCGTGGGGACGAACGGTCATCAACGGTGCCGACGTTCTCGAGCTCGAGGTCAGCAAGGTCGCGCAGCATGCCGCCCTGCGTCACGCGGGTATCGACGTCCCGCGCACCGTCGCCGTCTTCGGCACCGACGATCTCGTCGCCAAGGCGCGGGAGTTCGGGGCGCCCTTCATCAGCAAGCACAATCAGGGCGGAAAGGGCCTCGGCGTTCGCCGCTGGGACTCCCTTGCCGAGTTCGCGGCGTGGGTCGACGGTCCCGACTTCGAACCCTCCCCCGACGGCATCACCCTCCTGCAGGAGTTGCTGGTCGCGCAGACGCCGTTCATCACGCGCGCCGAGTTCGTCGCCGGTGATTTCGTCTACGCGGTTCGCGTCGACACGAGCGCGGGCAGCTTCGAGCTCTGCCCGGCCGAGGCCTGCGCGATCCCGGGCGCCGACGGGGTCGAGCCCGAGCCGCTGTTCCGGCGTCGTGACGACGTCGATCCGGCGCTCATCGACCGCTACCTCGCCTTCCTCGCGGCAGAAGGCGTGGGCATCGCGGGCATCGAGTTCATCGAGACGCGCGACGGTCGGACCGTCACCTACGACGTGAACACCAACACCAACTACAACCCCGACGTCGAGGCGACCGCGCCGCGCTCCGGGCCGCGCGAGATCGCTCGCTGGCTCGGCTCGCTGCTGCCCAAAGAAGCGGTCGGTCTTCGTGGCTGAGGCCGCTCCCCCGCACTCCGATTGGCAGGGCTTCGGCTTCGCCACGCGCCAAGTGCACGCGGGCGAGGTCGAAGACCTGACGCACGGCTCGCGCATCACACCGGTGCACCTGTCGGCCGCCTACCGGTTCGACTCGTTCCAAGAGGCGACCGACCGGTTCGCGGGAGCCGATCTCGGCCACCTCTACTCGCGCAACGCCAACCCCACCAACCAGGTGGCTGAGGCGCGATTGGCCTCGCTCGAAGGCGGTTCGGGTGCGATCGTCGTCGGCTCGGGCCAGGCGGCGATCACCATCGCCCTGCTCGGTCTCGCCGGCAGCGGCGAGCACATCGTCTCGACCGCGAGCATCTACAGCGGAACGCGCGTCCTCTTCGACCGCACCTTCGCCCGCATGGGCGTGACCGTCGAGTACGTCTGGGACCCCGCGGACGACGCCGAATGGGACGCCCTGATCCGCCCCGAGACGAAGGCGATCTTCACCGAGACGCTGCCGAACCCCAAGAACGACGTGGTCGACATCGCCGCCGTCGCGCGCGTCGCGCGTCGGCACGGCATCCCTCTGATCGTCGACAACACCATCGCGACGCCGTTCCTGATCCGCCCGATCGAGCATGGAGCCGACATCGTCGTGCACTCGGCGACGAAGTTCCTCTCGGGACACGGCGCGAACCTCGCGGGCGCGGTGGTCGATGGGGGGACGTTCGATTGGGTGGCATCCGCTCGGTCCTATCCCTCCCTCACCGACACGGCCATCGCCGGACACGCGTCGTTCATCGATGCGTTCGGGCCGCGCGCGTTCGAGCTGTCGTTACGGTTCGGCATCGCGAACGACACCGGGCCGGCGCTCTCGCCGCTCAACGGCTTCCTGCTGCAGCAGGGCATGGAAACCCTGTCGGTGCGCATGCGCCAGCACCTCGCGAGCGCCCGCACGGTCGCTGAGTGGCTGGAGGAGCACGCCTCCGTCGAGAGCGTCGACTACGCGGGCCTGCCCTCGCACCCGCAGCACGCGCTCGCGGTGCGCGATTACGGAGGTCTCTCGGGTTCGGTGTTCTCGTTCACCGTGCGCGGGGGTCGTCCCGCAGCCGAGCGGTTCTTCGACGCCCTGCGGTTGTTCAGCCGCATGACCAACATCGGCGACACGCGGTCGATGGCCCTGCACCCCGCGACCACGACGCACCTGGGCTTCACGCAAGAGACGCGCGATCGCCTCGGCATCGGCGATGGTCTCATCCGGTTGTCGATCGGCCTCGAAGACGCCGAGGACCTCATCGCCGACCTCGATCAGGCCCTGCGCGCGGCGAGCTGAGTCCGCACGCCCACGCGCGCCTCACCGGGTGAGCCCGCCGCCGCGGCGCGAGATCAGGCGTCGCGCTGCGCCTCCAGGCGCCGGACGCGCGGGATCACCTCGGCGGCGAAGCGCTGCAGCTCGGGCAGGTGCGGCGAGAACTGCAGCAGCAGCGTCGACACCCCCACGTTCGCGAACGCCACGATGCGTTCCGCCACCTGGTCAGGGGTTCCGACGAGGTTCGGCCGCAGGCCGCGGTTCGAGACCGAGTACTCCTTGAGGTCGACCTGGGTGTCGAGCTTCGACTTGCTCACGAAGTCCTGGTACGAGCCGTACGCCGCTCCCCCGCGGACGTCGGTGATGCGGTCGATCTCTGCCTGGGCCTCTTCCTCGGTGTCGCGAACGATCGCGTAGGCGGCCATGCCGAAGGCCTCGAACGGGGTCGCGCCGGCCTCGGACCGACGACGACGCATGTCGGCGACCTTCGTCTCGAGCTCCTTGAGGGTGCCGCCGTGAGTGAGGTAGGCGTCGGCGAACCGCGTGATGGAGGTGCGCCCGGCCTCGCTCTCGCCCCCGGCGTAGAGGCGCGGCGTCACGCGGGGCTTCGGCTCGAGGTAGGTGCCCTCGGTGCGGTAGTACTCGCCCTCGTAGGCGAACGGCGTCTCGGACCACAGTCCGCGCAGCACCTCGACCCACTCGATCGTGCGGGCGTAGCGGTCGTCGTGGGCGCTGAACAGGCCGTCGTACTGCTTGGCCTCCTCGGCCCACCAGGCCGACACGACGTTGAGGGTGAACCGGCCGCCGCTGATCTCGTCGATCGTCGCGGCCTGCTTCGCGGTGTGGAACGGGTTGTGGAAGCCGGGGCGAACGGCGGTCATCAGCTCGAGCTTCGACGTCACCGCGGCGAGACCAGCCGTCACGGCCCAGGCGTCGAGCGACGGCGCCTCGACGCCCTTGATGTCGTTGAGGTTGAGCTCGGGAATCAGCGTCAGGTCGAACCCACCCTCTTCGGCGACGCGGGCGATCTCGGCGACGTGCGCGAACGACACGGGGGTCTGCTCGTCGTCGACGTTGCGCAGCCATCCGCCGAAGATCGGGGTCCAGTAACCGAAACGCACGCGCTGGGGGGAGGTCATGGCTCCATCCTCGCCCGGTCGATGAGGCCCGGCGTCACGCGGCGACATGGTCCGTCATATGTCGTTGACGCCTCGGCCGAGCGGTGCGACGGTATCCGGGTTCCGATCCCGCCAGGAGGACCCCATGACCGACACCACGCCCACCCACGAGCCGCTGAAGTTCGCCTACTGGGTGCCCAACGTCAGCGGCGGTCTCGTCATCAGCTCGATCGAGCAGCGCACCGACTGGGGCTACGACTACAACGTGAAGCTCGCTCGCACCGCCGAGCGGGTGGGGTTCGAGTACGCCCTGAGCCAGGTGCGGTACGCCTCGAGCTACGGTGCCGCGCAGCAGCACGAGTCCACCTCGATCAGCCTCGCGCTGCTGCTGGCCACCGAGAAGCTCAAGGTCATCTCGGCGATCCACCCCGGGATCTGGCATCCGGCGGTCCTGGCGAAGTTCATCAACACCGCCGATCAGTTCTCGCACGGGCGTGCGGCGGTCAACGTCGTCAGCGGATGGTTCAAAGACGAGTACACCGACCTCGGCCTCGAGTGGCTCGAGCACGATGAGCGGTACGAGCGCGCGGCCGAGTTCATCCAGGTGCTGCGCGGGTTGTGGACGCAGGAGAAGTTCTCGTTCCACGGGAAGTACTACGACATCACCGACTTCACCCTGCGCCCGTTCCCGTACGAGGTGCCGGGACGCACTCACCCCGACATCTTCCAGGGCGGCAACTCCACGGCGGCGCGGTTCAACGGCGGCGCGTACTCCGACTGGTACTTCTCGAACGGTAAGGACTTCGACGGCTTCACCGAGCAGTACGACGACGTCACGCGCATCGCCGCCGAGCACGGGCGCCGCACGCGCTTCGGGCTCAACGGCTTCGTCATCCAACGCGACTCCCGCGCCGAGGCGGAGGCCCAGCTGCGCGAGATCATCGCCCACGCCGACGGCGGGGCGGTCGACGGGTTCCGCAAGAGCGTCCAGGAGGCCGGCGCCTCCACGAAGGACGGCAAGGGGATGTGGGCCGACTCGACCCTCGACGACCTCGTGCAGTACAACGACGGCTTCCGCACGCAGCTGTTCGGCGACGCTCAGCAGATCGCGGAGCGCATCATCGAGTACAAGAAGCGGGGGGTCGACCTGTTCCTGCTCGGCTTCCTGCACTTCCAGGAGGAGCTCGAGCGCTTCGGCGAGACGGTGATCCCGATCGTGCGCGAGATCGAGGCCGACCTCGCCCGCACCGGCGACCCGATCGAGGTCGCGACGCGCTGACGACGGCCGCGAGCCCGCGGATCCGTCTTAGCCTGGAGGGACATTCCTTGACGGGCATAGGACGGTGAGGCTTCGACATGAGCGGCGCACGACTCGGTTTCTTCACGAGACTCCTGGATGCCGGCACCGACGGCGAGCGATACCACCGGGCGCTCGCGCAGGTACGCGCCGCCGAGCGGCACGGCTTCGCGTCGCTCTGGGTGGCTCAACACCACTTCGACCGCGACGAGGGTGGGCTGCCGTCGCCCTTCGCGTTCCTGGCGGCAGCGGCGGTGCAGACCGAGCGGATCGCCCTCGGCACCGGCATCGTGACCCTGCCCCTCGACGATCCGATACGCGTCGCCGAGGATGCGGCCGTCGTCGATGCGCTCAGCGACGGCCGGGTGCAGCTGGGGATCGGAACGGGCGGGACGCCGGGCTCGTTCGCCGCGTTCGAGCGCTCCTCCGATGACCGACGCCAAATCCAGGCCGCGCACCTGAAGGTCCTGCGCGACGCCTTCGCCGGGCGCGGCATCCGCGGCACCGATTCGCGCCTGAATCCCGCTGCGTCACAGCTGGGCGGGCGCCTGTGGCAGGCGACCTTCTCGGTCGAGGGCGGCCGCAGGGCGGGCGCCGACGGAGATGGGCTGCTGCTCTCGCGCACCCAACCACGCGACGAGAGCGTGCCACTGCACGCGGTACAGGTGCCGATCGTCGAGGCCTATCTCGCCGCTCTGCCCGCGGGCGTGACGCCGCGCATCCTCGCCTCGCGGACGGCGGTGGTGGTGGATGCCGAGAACCTCGACGCCACGTGGAGCGCGGCCGAGCCCGGTGTGCGACGCCTGACGCGTACATTCCTCAAGCGGAATATGGACGGTGAACTGCGCGACCTCGCGCGCCAGACCGACACGCACCTCGGAACCGTCGAGCAGGTAACCGCCTCACTGACCGCCGATGAGACCCTCGCGCTGGCCACCGACGTCGCGTTCCAGGTGCACTCCGTCGATCCTGCGCACGAGATCACGCTGCGCTCGATCGAGCTGCTGGCGACCGAGGTCGCGCCGCGCGTGGGGCTGCGCACGGGCGCCGAGGCGGCGGAGGAGCTGCGGGCCCTGGGGTCGCCGCCACTCCCCCGCTGACAGGGAGCTGCGTGATGGACGGCGCACGGAGACGCGGGTGGACGCCCGGAGCGACGCCCACCCGCACGGTCAATCGAAGACGCGAGGTCCGCGGATCACGGCGTCGGCGCCGCCGTCGATGAACACCACCTGACCCGTGATGTGGGCGTTGGGGGCGTCCGAGAGCCAGGCCAGCACCTCGGCGATCGCCTCGGGTCGAGCCGGTCCGGCCAGCGGCATCGGCACGACCTGCATGAGCGCGTCGCGTCCCTCGGCCGTGGCGAGCAGAGGCTCGGTCATGGGCGTCAGGATGATGCCGGGTCCGACCGCGTTGAGCGGGATTCCGGATGCCGCCCACTCGGGCGTCACCGCCCGTTCGCGCACCCACTCCGCGATCGCGCGTTTCGTCGACGGGTAGATGAGATCGCCCTGGTTCTCACCGACGAGCTCGTCGGCGCGGGCGACCGCGGCATCCTCGTCGCCCGCACGGAGCAGATCGACGAGTTCGGCGTCGTTCTGCTGAAGGGCCGAGAACGAGGCCACCACGACGGCGCGCGGTGCGGGCGAGTTCCGCAGGAGCGGAAGGAGCTCCTCGAGAGTCGCGATCGCGCCGAAGTAGTTGACCCGCACCGTGAGAGACGTGGGCAGGGCCACGCCCGCGACGGCGATGACGGCGTCGACGGTGTCGCCGACCGCCCCGCGAACCGCGTCGGCGACGGACCGGCGACCCTCCCCGGTCGACAGGTCGGCATCGATGTCACTGCCGCGCAGGTCGATCCCGATCACGCGATGCCCGCGCGAGCGCAGGAGGGCGGCGGTGGCCGCGCCGATTCCGGATCCTGCCCCGGTGACGACGTAGGAGCGGGGCGTCGTGCCCTCCGATGCCGCCGTCACGGGACGAGCGCGAACTCGGCGACCATCGACTCGGGGACCGCGTAGCCCTCGAGGTCGCGGATACGGTCGATGTGGGCGGCGACGTCGTCGGCGGTGGCGACCGGCTCGTCGTGAGCGACGTGCCATCCCGGAGCGACGCCCATGAAGACGCGGGCATAGCGTCCCCGCGCGATCGAGTACAGCTCGCGGGTCGCGGTGTTCTGTTCGCTGGCGAGGTACGCGACCATCGCGGTGATCATCTCGGGCTCGCCGTGGGCGGGGGTCGTCGGCATTCCGACGAACTGCTCCGCATTCATGTCGGCCTGCATGCGACTGTTCGCGGCGGGGAGGATCGTGTTGACCAGGATGCCGTGCGGCTTTCCTTCGAGGGCGACGACATTCGCGAGGCCGAAGACGGCCCCCTTGGCGGCGGCGTAGTTCGCCTGCTGAATGGAGCCGAAGAGTCCGGCCGCCGAGGACGTGAAGACGATGCGGCCGTAGCCGTTGTCCCGCATGACCTCGAACGCCGGTTGAGTGACGTGGAACGCGCCCTTGACGTGCACGGCGAGCAGCGACTCGACGGATTCGGGCGAGAGGTCCGTGAAAGGAGCGTTGCGGATGTTGCCGGCGTTGTTGACGAGGATGTCGACGCGGCCGAAGGCGTCGAGCGCGGTCTCGACGATTCCTCTTCCCCCCTCGGGCGTGGCAACCGAGTCGTAGTTGGCGACGGCGTCACCGCCGGCGGCCTGGATCTCGGCGACCACGTCGTCGGCCATCGCGGTGCCGCCGTTCGCGCCGGAGATGTCTCCGCCGAGGTCGTTGATGACCACCTTGGCCCCTCGTCGAGCGATTTCGAGCGCGTGGGCTTTCCCCAGTCCTCCGCCGGCACCGGTGACGATGGCCACTCTGCCTGCGAACGAAATTTCGGACATGTTGTTCTCCTTTGAAGCTGAGCGATGCGCTGTGTGGCGTAGTCTGCCACTACGCATATGTGTGTCACTAGAGAGGCGGCATACTTGGCCCATGTCCGAAAGCCGTCTTCCGCCCGCGCCGACGCTGCGTGAGCGGCGCCGCATCGAGACGATGGCCCTCATCGAGGCCGCTGCGGCAGACCTCTTCGAGGCGCAGGGCTACGAGCAGACGACCGTGGAGCAGATCGCCGACCGAGCGGGGATCTCGATGCGCACGTTCTACCGGCACTGCCCGAGCAAGGACGGCACGCTGGTGGGCGAACTGGCCGATGGTCCCGCGACGTTCATCCGACACCTCGCCGCTCATCTGCCGGGGCCGCTGCTCTCGGCCGTGGTCGAGGGGTTCGCGGAGTCGACCGCCGTGGAGCCCGAGATGCGCCGCAGACTGACCCGAATCATCGTGCAGACACCGGCGTTGCGCGCGTCGTGGCTCGCCGCCGGGCGTCAGGCACAGGACGACCTCGTCGAGTTGTTCCGGCGCGAGCGTCCCGAGCTGGGGCCCCTCGCCGTGCGCGGGTTGGCCGCGGCGACGATCGCGTCCTTGACGATGGCCGTCGAGTCCTGGGCGCTCGGAGAGTCCCCCACGGCCCGGGAGGCCGCCGTCGAGGCCCTGGGTGCGATCGCACCGGCGCTCGCGGGGCCCTTGCCCTGAATTGCCTTCGGGAGCGCTCCCGCCCGGAACATGTCCGAACCCGAAATACGCACACCGGAAGATATTCGAGGTTTCGTTATCGTAAAAAGACGGGCAAAGAGTTGGTGTGCGGGCTGCTGAAGACCAAGATGTCCCAAGGACCGCGGCATCTGTCGCGATTGACACTTCACAGCAGAGGTAATTCATGACACTGCACAACAGTGGACGCGGCCGTCTCGGCCTCGCTCTCGGCGCTCTCGGCGCGTCGGCCCTCGTTCTGGCGGGCTGCACGACCACGACCGGGGGCGGCTCCTCGGACGGCGGATCGACCGACCCGCTCGTCATCGGCACCACCGACAAGATCACCTCGATCGACCCGGCCGGCTCGTACGACAACGGCTCGTTCGCCGTCATGACGCAGATCTACCCCTTCCTCATGAACAGCCAGTACGGCACGTCCGAGGTCACTCCCGACATCGCCGAGTCGGCCGAGTTCACCTCGCCGACCGAGTACACGGTCAAGCTCAAGTCCGGCCTGAAGTTCGCGAACGGCCACGACCTGACGTCGTCCGACGTGAAGTTCTCGTTCGACCGCCAGGTCGCCATCAACGACCCGAACGGCCCCGCATCGCTGCTGGGCAACCTCGACAGCGTCGCCACTCCCGACGACACCACCGTCGTCTTCACCCTCAAGAACGGCAACGACCAGGTCTGGCCCCAGATCCTGTCGAGCCCCGCCGCGCCGATCGTCGACGAACAGGTCTTCTCGGCCACCGCCGTCACCTCCGACGACACCATCGTCGAGGGCAAGGCCTTCGCCGGTCAGTACACGATCGATTCGTACAAGCCCAACGAGCTCATCTCGTACAAGCCGTACGCGGACTACATGGGGTCCCTCCCCAAGGCTGCCAACGGTGGCATCTCGACCAAGTACTACGCCGACTCGTCGAACCTCAAGCTCGACGTGCAGTCGGGTGCGATCGACGTGGCCTACCGCAGCCTCAGCGCGACCGACGTCGCCGACCTGCAGAAGGACGACGCGGTCAAGGTCGTCGACGGCCCCGGCGGAGAGATCCGCTACATCGTCTTCAACTTCGACACCATGCCCTACGGCACGAAGACGGCCGACGCCGACCCCGCCAAGTCGCTCGCGATCCGCCAGGCCGCGGCCGACCTCGTCGACCGCCAGGCCATCGCGACCGACGTGTACAAGGACACCTACTCGCCGCTGTACTCCTACGTTCCGCAGGGTCTCGCGGGCGCCAACGAGGCGCTCAAGGACATGTACGGCGACGGCAACGGCAAGCCCGATGCCGCCAAGGCCAAGGCGACTCTCGAGGCCGCCGGTCTCACGACGCCCGTCACGCTGAACCTTCAGTACAACGGCGACCACTACGGCCCCTCGTCGGGCGACGAGTACGCCGCGGTCAAGGCGCAGCTCGAGAAGGACGGCCTGTTCACGGTCAACCTCGCTCAGACCGAGTGGGTGCAGTACACGAAGGACCGCAAGGCCGACGCGTACCCCGCGTACCAGCTCGGCTGGTTCCCCGACTACTCGGATGCCGACAACTACCTCACCCCGTTCTTCTCGAAGGACAACTTCCTGCTGAACCACTACGACAACGCCGAGGTCCAGAAGCTGCTCGTCGACCAGGCGACGCAGACCGACAAGACCACGCGCGAGTCGGAGATCGGCGAGATCCAGGACAAGGTGGCCGCCGATCTGTCGACGCTGCCGCTGCTCCAGGGCAAGCAGGTCGCGATCGTGGGCTCGAGCGTCGAGGGCGCCGTCCTCGACGGGTCGTTCAAGTTCCGTTACGCACCGCTGCACAAGTAAGACCGAATCGGCGCCTCGCGCGGTTCCGCACGCTCAACGACCGAGGGTCACGTACCCTCGGTCGTTGGGCGAGAGCGGTGCGACGAGGCGCCGTTCCCCCTTCGAGTGAGGTCTCTCCCGTATGGTCACCGCCGTCGACGCTGCCGACATCGCCAAACCCGTCGCCCCCAGGGGCGGAGGACTGTGGCGCTACATCCTGGTCCGTCTGCTCCTGATCATCCCGACGGTGTTCATCCTCGTCACCGTGGTGTTCGTGCTCATGCGCATCACGGGCGACCCGATCACCGCCGCCCTCGGCGGCCGCCTTCCGCCTGATCAGCTCGCGGAGCGGATCGCCCAGGCCGGCTACGACCGCCCGTTGATCGTGCAGTACTTCGAGTACATCGGCGGGATCCTCCGCGGCGACTTCGGCACGACGCTGACCGACAACCGTCCGGTGATCGAGATCCTGCTGCAGTACGGATCCGCCACTCTCGAGCTCGCGATCTACGCGCTCTTCGTGGCGCTGCTCATCGGCATCCCGTTCGGCCTGCTCGCCGCCTACAAGCGCGACCGCTGGCCCGACGCGACCCTGCGCATCGGTGCGATCCTCGGGTATGCGACGCCGATCTTCTTCGTCGGTCTGCTCCTGAAGCTCGTCTTCTCGGTGTGGCTGAGCGTCCTGCCGGTCGCCGGGCGCGCGAGCACCCGTACCGAGCTCAAGTTCGCCTCGATCGAGAACCCCACCGGCATCTACCTGCTCGATGCGATCCGTCTGGGCGACGGCGCTGCCGCGGGCGACGTGCTGATCCACGCGATCCTGCCCGGTGTGGCTCTCGGCATCCTGACCGCGGGAATCTTCCTCCGTCTGGTCCGCACCAACGTCATCGGCACCCTGGGTGCGCAGTACGTCACCTCGGCGCGTTCGCGCGGCGTGGGGGAGTACCGTCTGGTCACCAAGCATGCCTACCGCCCCGCGCTCATCCCGATCATCACGGTCATCGGTCTGCAGATCGCTCTGCTGCTGTCGGGCGCCGTGCTGACCGAGACCACCTTCGAGTGGAAGGGCCTCGGCTTCATGCTCAGCGAGTACCTGAAGGCGCGCGACTTCGTCGCCGTCCAGGGCATCGTCGTGATCATCGCCGTGCTGGTCGCCTTCACCAACTTCCTGGTCGACGTCATCGCGGCGATCATCGACCCGCGAGTGAGGTACTGACATGTCGGATGCCGCGACCCCCACCCTCTCCGACGACAGCGTGACCGTGCGCAAGGTGCCCCTGCGCGACCGCCTGCCGGTGATCTCGCACCTTCGCCGCAGCGTCGGCCTGCAGCGCACCATGCTGGTGCTCGGCCTCGTCATCACCGCCGTCTTCCTCCTGACGGCGTTGTTCGCCCCGCTGCTGGCGCCCTACGGGTTCGCGCAGCAGGAGGCCGACGGCGTCAAGTTCGGCACGCAGCAGGCGCCCAGCGCGATGAACCTGCTCGGCACGACCGTCGGCGGATACGACGTGCTCTCGCGCGTGATCTGGGGAGCGCAGACCGCGCTGCTCGTGATCCTGTGCGCGATCGCGTTCTCGATCTTCCTCGGCATCTTCCTGGGGCTCGTCGGCGGCTACTTCGGGGGCTGGCTCGACCGCATCCTCGTGGTGCTGTGCGACGCGATCTACGCCTTCCCCTCGCTGCTGCTCGCGATCGTCATGTCGATCGCGATCACGAAGGGCCAGTCGACGCTCTGGGGCGGCATCCTCGCCACCGCCATCTCGATCACGGTGGTCTTCGTCCCGCAGTACTTCCGCGTGATCCGCGCCGAGGTGGTGCGCGTCAAGGCCGAGCCGTTCGTCGAGTCGGCGCGCGTGATCGGCGTGCCGACCGGTCGGATCCTGCTCCGCCACGTGCTGCGCAACTCGACACGGTCACTGCCGGTCGTCGTGACCCTCAACGCCTCCGAGGCGCTGCTGACCCTCGCGGGCCTCGGCTTCCTCGGCTTCGGCATCGAGGCCACCGCCGCCGCCGAGTGGGGTTACGACCTCAACCGTTCGGTGAGCGACGTCACCAGTGGCATCTGGTGGACCGCCATCCCGCCGGGAGTCGCGATCGTGCTCGCCGTGCTCGGCATCACCCTCGTCGGCGAGAGCCTCAACGACCTCAGCGATCCGCGTCTGCGCACCCGCCGCCGCGCCGGTCGCGCGCCCGCCCCGGTCACCGCGGTCGATCCGTCGACGGCTCCCGCCGCGGCTCGCGCCACGGCCGATCCCGCCGGGCCCCCGGCATCCGCCCCCTCCGATGGGAGCCCCTCATGACCGGCACCACCGCCCCCGTCGCCCGGATCGACGACCTGCGCGTCACCTTCGCCACCGACGGTGAGCCGGTCTCGGCGATCAACGGGATCTCGCTCGAAGCCCATGCCGGCGAAGTGCTCGCGATCGTCGGCGAGTCGGGCTCGGGCAAGACCGTCACCGCGAACACGCTGCTGGGGCTGCTGCCCGAGACGGCGACGCTTTTGGGCGCGGTGATCGTGCGCGGCCGCGACGGCGACCAGACCGATATCGTGCACGCGACCCGCGCGCAGCTGCGTGCCATGCGCGGGCGCGACGCCGCGATGGTGTTCCAGGAGCCCTCGACCGCGTTGAACCCGGTCTACACCGTGGGCTGGCAGATCGCCGAGGGCCTGCGCGCCCACGAGAAGCTGTCGAAGGCCGAGGCGAAGGTCAAGGCCGTCGACATCCTGCGACGTGTCGGCATCCCCGATCCCGAGAAGCGCGTCGACGACTATCCGCACCAGTTCTCGGGCGGGCAGAAGCAGCGCGTCGTCATCGCGATGGCGCTCGTGCTCAATGCCGGGCTCATCATCGCCGACGAGCCGACCACGGCTCTCGACGTGACGGTGCAGGCCGAGATCCTCGATCTGCTGCGCACGTGTCGCGACGAGTTCGGCGCGACGATCGTGCTCATCACCCACAACATGGGCGTCGTGGCCGACCTCGCCGACCGCGTGATCGTGATGTACCGCGGTGACATCGTCGAGCAGGCTCCGGTGCGCGAGCTGTTCGCCGCCCCGCGGCAGGCGTACACGCGCGAGCTGCTGGCCGCCGTGCCGCACGTCGGCCGCGGCAAGAGCGCTCGTCAGTCTCTCGAGACCGCGGCACCGACCTCGCCGCCCGAGGGCAGCCTGGTCGTCGCCGAGAAGGTCGAGATCGGGTACCCGGGCCGCTTCGGTTCATCGGGGGTCGTCGCCGTGAAGGGCGTCGACTTCTGGATCGGGCCGGGCGAGGTGCTCGGCCTGGTGGGCGAATCGGGCTCGGGCAAGACGACGATCGGTCGCGCGATGGTCGGGCTGACCTCCGTCGTCGGCGGGTCGCTGAAGGTGCTCGGCACCGAGATGCGCGGCGCGAAGCCCCGCGCGCTCGCCAAGACCCGCCCCGACATCGGGTTCGTCTTCCAAGACCCGGCCACGAGCTTCAACCCGTTGCTCACGATCGCGGAGTGCATCGCCGAGCCGCTCGTCGTGCACCGTCGCGTCTCGGGAGCCCGCGCGGCGCGCACTCGCGTGAACGAACTCCTGGATGCCGTGCAGCTGCCGACCGCGTTCGGCGACCGCTACCCGCATGAGCTGTCGGGCGGTCAGCGTCAGCGCGCCTCGCTCGCCCGCGCCCTCGCGCTCGACCCCAAGCTGCTGATCGCCGACGAGCCGACGTCGGCGCTCGACGTGTCGGTGCAGGCGCGCGTGCTGCAGCTGTTCGCGCAGTTGCAGGCGGAGTTCGGCTTCGCGTGTCTGTTCATCAGTCACGACCTGGCCGTCGTCGACGAGGTCGCCGACCGCGTCGTCGTGCTGCAGCAGGGTGTGATCCGCGAGCAGGGCACGACCGTCCAGGTGCTCACCGAGCCGCGCGACGACTACACCAAGCGCCTGCTGGTGTCGCTGCCCGTGCCCGACCCGGTCGAGCAGCAGAGCCGTCGTGAGCTCTGGCGGTCGACCCGGGGGGTCTGACCGCAGCCGCCGTGTTCCCGGGCCCGCCCCGTGCGGGCTCGGGGACGGCGTTCACCGTCCGAACGCGAGCGACAGCATCCAGAATCCGCCGAAGACGACCAGCACCGCGACGGATATCCACGGGATTCCGCGCTTGAGCCGCCGCCCCTCGCGGGCGACGCCGGCGGGCGGCGGGGTGAGCAACGGCACGCTCCGAGCTGCGGCGCCGGATGCCGCGGGGCCCGTGGCGGCGGCCCCCGACGACGAATCCCCGAGCCGGTCGTCGCGCCACCGCGCCCACTGTGCGAGCTTCTCGTCGATCGCGTCGACGGTGGCGAACAACCATCGCCAGGTGGCGGGGTCGAGGGTCGACAGGTCGCGCTTGGCGTAGAGGAACAGCCAGTCGTCGACGATCTCGACGTCGAGCGCCGCGGCGTTGTCGACGAACCGCGCCATGACGTCGGGGGTGAACAGGTACAGCGCGTCGCGCTCGTACCCCTCCGGGCAGTACAGCGCGAAGTGCCGGTCGAAATCGCCCTCGAGGCTCAGCCGCTGGCCGCGGCCGAGCGTGATCGGCAGGTTCGAGCCGCCGAACAGACCGTTGTTGCCCACGGCATCCAGCACGATATGGGGGAGCGGGGTGTCGAGCCGCAGCGCGACGTAGCCCCAGCGGTGCGTCTGCTTGCTCTTTCCCGACCCGGTCTCGTATGTGTAGTTGGCCACCTCGAGAGAGCGCGGCTGCTTGCGCCGCATCACGTCGTGCAGCTCCTGGTTGCGGCCGAGGTCGAAGATCATCCCCGGGCGTCGTGGGTGGGAGAATCCCGGATGCCATGTCATGCCGTTCGCGCTCGCGAAGAGGCTCAGCCGGTAGCGGCGTGCCGCGGCCCCGCCGACCCCGCGGATGATCGCCCAGGCCAGGAATCCGACGATGGCGAGGACGAGCACGAAGGGCAGGAGCGCGACGGGATTGCCGCTGCCGCGCGCGAACGCGTTCGTGACGATCGTCGCCAGCGTCGGGACGACGATGAGTGCGCCCACGATCCCCACGAACGCGAACACGATGATCGTGAACGCACGGCTCCGCAGCATGCCTTTCTCGCGCAGAGCCTTGCTGAAGGCGCGGACCTTCGCGCGATCGATCGGCTGGGTCAGGGCGGTGGTGTCGACGGTCATGACGACTGCGCCAAGAAGATGAGGAAGCCGACCGCGAAGAGCACGACCGGGACGACGACGAAGGCCCCCGCGACGACGAGCAGCGCGATGAGCCACGCGTTGCTGCGCTTCAACCGCTGGCCTGCAGGCGCGACCCCGACGGGTGCGGGGGTGAACGCGAGGGGAGCAGGTGCAGGTGCAGCTGCCGGACTCGCGGATGCCGCCGCCCCGGGCAGGGTCGGCAGAGCCGTGGGGGCACTCGCCCGCAGCGTGTCGTCGCGCCACCGCCCCCACTGATCGAGCTTGTCGATCAGGGCCGAGACGACCGCGAACGCCCAGGCCCACCGGGTCGGGTCGAGGGTCGAGAGCTCGTCGGGGGAGTAGAGGAACATCCAGTCGTCGACGATCTCGACCTCAAGCGCCGAGGCGTTGTCGACGAATCGCGCCATGACGTCGGGCGTGAAGAGGTAGAGCGCGTCGCGCTCGTAGCCCGCGGGGCACGACAGGTGGAAGTACCTGTCGAAGTCGCCCTCGAGGCTCAGGCGCTGCCCCCGCTCCCACACGCCGAGTTTCACGCCGTTGCCCACGGCATCCAGAACGATATGAGGAAGAGGCACGTCGAGCCGGATCGCGATGTATCCCCACCGCGAGGTGTGCGTGTTCCTGCCGTCGCTCGTCGTGTACGCGTAGTTGCCGATCTCGACGAACCGCGGCTCACTCCCGCGCAGGATGTCGTAGCCGGTGCGGTCGCCGCCGATTCCGAACAGCACTCCGGGCAGCGGGGGAGCGGGCACCGAGGGGACGTACTCCATGCCCACGTCGCGGCTGAATCCCGCGAGGCGCCAGCGGCGGTCCTCCTGGGTGCGCTGGGCCTTCTGACCGAGGAACCACGCCAGAGCCAGCCCGCCCAGACCCAGCGCGATCGGAAAGAGGAACAGGATGCCGAGGATGAACGACCCCTCGCGAAGGAACGGCGACAGCACGGCGGCGAGCACGACGATGACGACCCCCACACCGCCGATCAGCGCGAACGCGACCGCGTACGCCGCGACGGCGGCGCCCGTGCCCGGGAGGCGTCCGGCGCTGCGCAACTGCGCGGTGAACGCCTTCGCGGCCCGCGGGTCGGGCGGCGTCAGCAACGCCCGTGCGTCGAATGGTCGGATCCCTGCCATGCGGCCCCCCGCCGTCGTCTGGTCACGTCCACGCTACCGATGTCGGATTCCGTGGGGCCACCGGCATCCGTTAGACTACGAAGGTTGTCCGGCTGCGCCCATGCGCGTGTAACCCCGTGACGACGTGCTACACACCCTCCTGCTGCCGGGAAATGCCCGTCAGCCGTTCTAGTCCGAAGGAGGTGGGTTAGTGACGCACCAGTACGAACTCATGGTCATCTTCGATCCCGAGGTCGACGAGCGCCAGGTCGCTCCGAAGCTCGACGGATTCCTCAAGGTCATCACGGCCGATGGAGGAACCATCGACAAGATCGACATCTGGGGCCGCCGTCGTCTCGCCTACGAGATCCGCAAGAAGAACGAGGGCATCTACGCCGTCGTCAACTTCGTCGCGACCAGCGAGGCCACGAACGAGCTCGATCGTCAGCTGAAGCTGAACGAGCAGATCATGCGCACCAAGGTCCTCCGTGCCGAAGAGGCGATCGCTCAGGTCGCCGCCGAGGCCAAGCGCTCCGAGGAGAAGGCCGCCCGCAAGGCTGCCGCTCCCCGCAAGGTCGAGTCCGCCGAGAAGGCTGCGAAGTAACGACGATGGCCGGCGAAACCGTCATCACCGTTGTGGGCAACCTCACGGCCGACCCCGAGCTGCGGTACACGCAGAACGGGCTGCCGGTCGCGAACTTCACCATCGCGTCGACTCCCCGCACGTTCGACCGTCAGGCGAACGAGTGGAAAGACGGCGAGGCGCTGTTCCTGCGCGCCTCGGTGTGGCGCGAATTCGCCGAGCACGTCGCCGGTTCGCTGACGAAGGGCAGCCGTGTCATCGCGACCGGTCGCCTGAAGCAGCGTTCCTACCAGGACCGCGAGGGCAACAACCGCACCTCCATCGAACTCGAAGTCGATGAGATCGGCCCCTCGCTCCGCTACGCGACCGCCCAGGTCACCCGAGCCGCCGGTGGCGGTAACGGTGGCGGCGGTGGCGGTCAGCGCGCGCAGGTGCAGCAGTCGAACGACGAGCCGTGGTCGACCCCCGGCTCGAACAACGGCGGCGGCAACAACAGCGGCGCTGACGCGTGGAGCACTCCCGGCTCCTACGGCGACGACACCCCGTTCTGATCTTCGCCCCGCTCTCGAGCGAGACGACCCCCGAAATTCCGGATGCCATGCCCCGGTCCTCGTGACCGGAACGGCGTCCGAACCACACGAAAGAAGGAAGCATGGCTGGAAAGGCCACTGGCGACCGCCGCAAGCCGCGGAAGGGTGCGAAGAACGCAGCCCCCGCGAAGGCGATCCGCGTCGGCGTCATCGACTACAAGGACGTCCCCACCCTCCGCAAGTTCATCTCGGAGCGCGGCAAGATCCGCGCCCGTCGTATCACCGGTGTCTCCGTGCAGGAGCAGCGTCTGATCGCCCGCGCCATCAAGAACGCGCGCGAGATGGCTCTTCTGCCCTACGCCGGCGCCGGCCGCTAAGGAGCACCCGATGGCAAAGCTGATTCTCACGAATGAGGTCACCGGGCTCGGTAGCGCCGGTGATGTTGTCGAGGTCAAGAACGGGTACGCCCGTAACTACCTCATCCCGCAGGGCTTCGCCGTGTCGTGGAGCCGTGGTGGCGAGAAGCAGGTCGCGTCGATCCGCGCCGCTCGCGAGTCCCGCGCGATCCACGACCACGAAGACGCCGTGGCCCTGAAGAACTCGCTCGAGTCGAACACCGTCAAGCTCGCCGTCAAGGCCGGCAACGAGGGTCGTCTCTTCGGTTCGGTCAAGCCCGCCGATGTCGCCGACGCCGTCAAGGCCGCCGGTCTCGGTGAGCTCGACAAGCGCAAGATCCAGATCACCTCGGCGATCAAGTCGGTCGGCGAGCACGAGGCGACCGTTCGCCTGCGTGACGACGTCACCGCCGTGATCACCCTCCAGGTGGTCGCCGCGAAGTAATTCGCGACGCACGATCCGGCCCCGCTCCTGCTTCGGCAGGGCGGGGCCGTTTCGTGTGCGGGGGAGCGAGGGCGGGACGCCGTGACCCTAGGCTGAGTGCCGTGACCGACCCTCGCGCACCCGAGCGCATCGTCCGGCGCTTCGCGCGCGCGTCGAACCTCATGATCGCCGGACGCCCGTTCGCGGCGACCGGGGTCGGCGCCGATGCCCTGACGCAGCTGCTGGCCCGGCTCGGTGGCATCCCGAGCCCGTCTCCGACGCCGGGGCGCGTCGAGTTCGACCTGGATGCCGAGCTCGTGCTGCTCGACGGAGAGCCGCTGCCCCAACGCGGCGACGCCGCCGGGCGCATCGCGTTCGCCCGCGAGCACATGCCCGTGGCCGCGGCCCTCGCCGAGAGGCTCGACCTGTCCGGCCTGCGGGTGGGCGTGGCCATGGTGCTCGAACCGAAGACCGCGGTGCTGTCGCTCCTGCTGCGCGAGCGGGGGGCCGCGGTGTCGGTGTACGCGCACCCCGACGAGACCGATGTGGCGGTTGCAGATGAGCTCCGAGCTCGCGGTTTCGCCGTGACGGCCGACCCGGGGCTCGCGGGCACCGCGGAGCGCGCGGCGGCGCTGACCTTCCTCCGCGCGGGGCTCGACGTGCTGCTCGACGACGGCGCGCACCTCATCCGCCTCGCGCACGAAGACGACCCGGCGTTGGTCGACGGGTGGATCGGGGCGTGCGAAGAGACGACGAGCGGCCTCACGCCCCTTCGTCGGATGCAGGATGCCGGCACCCTCCGCTGCGCCGTGATGGCCGTCAACGACGCCCGCACCAAGACGATGTTCGACAACCGCTACGGCACGGGGCAGTCGTGTGTGTTCGCGATCGCCGATCTGCTCGAGGAGCGGGGGATCGCACTCACCGATCAGCCCGCGCTCGTGCTGGGCTACGGGCCCGTCGGCCGGGGAGTCGCCGCGCACCTGCGCGCGCTCGGGGCCGAGGTGCGCGTTGCCGAGACCGACCCCGTGCGGGCGCTCGAGGCACGGCACGACGGATTCGCCACCGGCCGGGCGGTCGAGCTGGCCGGGGGAGCGCTGGTGGTCTCGGCGACCGGCGTCCCCGCAACGGTGACACCCGAGATCGCCGCTGTCGCGCGTGTGATCGCGGTCGCCGGAGGAGTGCCGGGCGAGGTGTCGGGCAGCGGCGATGCGCTCGTTCTCGGGGGAGGGGGAGCGGTGAACATCACCGCCGCCGAGGGCAACCCGATCGAGATCATGGACCTGTCGTTCGCGGTGCAGCTCGCGGCCCTGGGCGAGCTGCTGAGTCGGCGGCCCGGGCCCGGCGTGCACGCCCTCGGAACCGACATCGACGACCTCGTCGCCCGGACCGCGCTGGCCGTGCGGGGCGCCGACATCGACCCGCCGCGCGCGCTCGACCTCGACGGCGTCGATGACTGGCGTTCCCCGCGTTATCGGGAGTCGCGCTCGTGAACGTCGTGCTGTACTCGGCTTCGCTCGTCGTCCCCGTGACCGCACCGCCCATCCCCGGCGGGGCGATCGCGGTGGCGGGAGGTCGCATCCGCCACGTCGGCGACCGCGAGTGGGTGCGCCACGAGCTGCGCGCGCGCGGCATCGCCTTCGACGAGGTGCACTGGCCGGGGGTGCTGACCCCGGGGCTCGTGAACGCGCACGCGCATCTGCAGTACACGGGCATGGCCGAGGTGGGGCGCGGCTCGTACGCCGGATTCGACGACTGGGACGACGCGTTCACCCCGGTCTATCGCGCCGGTCACGACTGGGCGGCGGATGCCAGGGCCGGGGCGCTCGCGATGATCGCGGCCGGCACGACGGCGGTGGCCGACATCGTCACCGACGTCGAGGCGGCCTCGGCGCTGCACGACGCTCGCCTGCACGGCATCACCTACTGGGAGGTGATGAGCTGGACGAACGCGGCGTGGGCCGAGCGCGGTCGAGCAGAGGTGGAGGCGCGGCTCGACGCGATGCCCTCACCCCCGGGCACGGGGCTGTCGCCGCACGCGCCGTACTCCCTCGACGTCGAGCCGCTCCTCGAGATCCCCGACATCGTGCGCGAGCGGGGGAGCCGGCTGCACCTGCACCTCGGCGAAGCGGCCTTCGAGCGCGAGCACGGCGAGGCGGTGCCCTGGCAGCTGCACCGACCAGCGAGTTTCCGAGCATTGCGCGACGAGGGCTTCGGCACGGGGGCGACGGAGTTCGTCGACGAGCTCGGTGTGCTGGGCCCCGACTGCCACATCGCGCACGGCGTCTACATGACCGCCCGCGATCGGGCGATCCTGCGGGCGCGAGGCACGTCGGTAGCCCTCTGCCCGCGCTCGAACGCGGTCATCGGGCTCGACGAGCCGCCGGTCGCGGCGTACCTGCTCGAGGGCAACGCGCTCGCCGTGGGCACCGACTCGCTGGCATCCAGCCCCTCGCTCGATCTGCTGGCCGACGTGTCGGCGCTGCACCGGCTGGCGCGGGCGCAGGGCTACGCGAACCGCGACCTCTCGGAGCTGCTGCTGCGCGCGGCGACCCTCGGTGGAGCGCACGCCATGGGGCTCGACACGGGCCCCGCCCGCACCGGGTACCTCGCCGTGGGCGCGGTGGCGGATCTGGCGTTCTTCGACGTGCCGGTGTCGCAGGTCGATGACACCATCGAGCACCTCGTCGTCGCCGGCGAGGGGAGCGCGGCCGCGACCTTCATCGACGGCGAGGTGCGCTCGGCATCCGCCGCCTTCACCCGAGAGACCGGAGTATCCGCCGATGACCGTTGAGCGTCCCGCCACCGCCGTCCTGCTCGATCTCGAACCGCACGCCGAGGGCGGATGGTTCCGGCGCATGTGGACGGGCGGCGTCGAGGTCGAGACCCCCGCGGGCACGCGGCCCGCGGCCACCTGCATCCACTACCTGCTGACCCCGGGGGAAGAGAGCGCCTGGCACGTCGTGACGAGCGACGAAGTGTGGCTCTGGCACGGCCCGGGCACGCTCGAGCTGTCGCTCGGGGGAGACGGCGAACAGCCCGGTACCGCGCGCACGGTCACCCTCGGGCCCGATCTCGCCGCCGGTCACGTGCTGCAGCACACGGTGCCCGCGGGCGTCTGGCAGGCGGCTCGACCGGCAGGCGACACGGAGGTCGTGGTCAGTTGCGTGGTCTCTCCCGGCTTCAGCTTCGCCGACTGGCGCCTCGCCGAGTAGCCGCGTCCCGTGTCGCCAGGTTTCACCGGCGACATCCCCTGAAACATGCGCTCGGTACGCTGTGCACATCACAGCACTCCGGGGATGACCCCGATACGTCCACGAGGAGACATCGTGACCGCTTCCGCACGCCTGCGCCGCGTCGCCGCCCTGACCGCCGTCGCCGCCGCCACGCTCGTCACGCTGACGGCCTGCGCCTTCGCCCCGACCGGATCCGACGCCGGTTCCGCCCCCGCGACCGAGGGCGCCCTGCAGACCGTCGCCGCGGGCAAGCTCACCATCGCCACCGGCGAGCCCGCCTTCTCGCCGTGGGTCGAGAACGACGACCCCGCGTCGTGCGAGGGCTTCGAGGCCGCCGTCTCGTGCGCCGTCGCCGAGAAGCTCGGCTTCTCGAAGGACGACATCGTGTGGGTCCGCTCGAACTTCGACAGCGCGATCGCCCCCGGCCCGAAGGACTGGGATATGAACGTGCAGCAGTTCTCGATCACCGACCAGCGCAAGCAGGCCGTCGACTTCTCGTCGCCGTACTACACGACCACCCAGGCGGTCGTCACCACGGGCACCTCGCCCGCCGCCTCGGCCACGACCGTCGCCGAGCTGAAGAACATCCCCGTGGGCGTCATGAGCGCCACCACCAGCTACCAGGTGGCCGCCGACCAGCTCGGCACCGGCAAGCTCAGCGTCTTCAACTCGAACGACGACGCCGTCGCCGCCCTGCAGTCGGGCCAGGTCGACGCGATCGTCGTCGACCTGCCGACCGCGTTCTACCTCGCCGGGGCCGTTCTCGACAACGGCAAGGTCGTGGGTCAGCTGCCCGACTCCTCGGCCGGCGGCGACGAGCTCGCCTACGTGCTGCCCAAGGGCTCGGCGCTGACCACTCCCGTCAGCGACGCGGTCGACGCGCTCAAGGCCGACGGCACGCTCGACGAGCTGCAGCAGAAGTGGCTCGGCGGCACCTCCGCCGCCCCCGTGCTGAAGTAACTCCGTGGCATCCACCTCTTCCGACACCGCGTGGCGGCCGAGCGAGCTCGAACTCGGGCGGCGCGCCACGCGGCGTCAGCAGTCGACGAAGTCGGTGCTGATCGCCCTGGTCAGCTCGGTCGTCTTCGTCGTGGTCGTCGGGTGGGCGATCCTGTCGAGCCCCGGCTGGGAAGACGTGCGCCGCAGCTTCTTCGACCTCGACATCGCGCTCAAGAGCTTCCCCTCGATCCTCGCGGGGCTGTGGGTCAACATCCAGGTGCTCATCGTCGCCGCGCTCGCCGTGGCCGTGCTCGGGACGACCCTCGCGGTGCTGCGGTCGCTGCGGGGGCCGGTGTTCTTTCCCCTGCGCGCCCTGGCTACGATCTACACCGACCTGTTCCGCGGCATCCCCCTGCTGATCGTGCTGTACCTGGTGGGCTTCGGTCTGCCGGCCCTGGGTGTCTTCGGGCGCGTGCCGGTCGTGCTGTGGGGAACCATCGCGATCGTGCTGACCTACTCGGCGTACATCGCCGAGGTGCTGCGTGCGGGCATGGAGGCCGTGCACCCCTCGCAGCGGGTCGCGGCCCGCTCGATGGGTCTGACGCACGGGCAGACGCTGCGGATCGTCGTCATCCCCCAGGGCGTGCGCAAGGTCGTGCCGGCGCTCATGAACGACTTCGTGTCGATGCAGAAAGACGTCGGCCTCATCTCGGTGCTCGGAGCGGTGGATGCCGTGCGCGCGGCGCAGATCTCGGCGGCGGAGTACTACAACTTCACGCCGTACATCGTCGCGGCGCTGTTGTTCGTGGCCATGGCGCTGCCGATGATCCGCCTCACCGACTACGTCTCGGCGCGGTTGGCCAAGCGCGAGCAGATGGGCGGAATCGTATGAGCGTGCTCGACGTCCGCGCGGTGCGGAAGGCGTTCGGCGACCACGTCGTGCTCGACGGCATCGACCTCGACATCGCGAAGCACGAGGTGGTCGTGTTGATCGGTGCCTCGGGTTCGGGCAAGTCGACCCTGCTGCGCACCATCAACCTCATCGAGCGCGTCGACGACGGCCAGATCCTGCTCAACGGCGACGACCTGACCGATCCGACCATCGACCAGGATTCTGCCCGCTCGCGCATCGGCGTGGTGTTCCAGCACTTCAACCTCTTTCCGCACCTGCGCGTGATCGACAACGTCACGCTGGCCGCGCGCAAAGTGCACGGGATGCCGAAGGCCGAGGCCTACGCGCGCGGCACCGAACTGCTCGAGCAACTGGGCCTCGGCGCGAAGGCGCGCGAGTTCCCCGACCGGCTGTCGGGCGGTCAGCAGCAGCGCGTCGCGATCGTGCGCGCCGTGATGACCGACCCCGAGCTGCTGCTGCTCGACGAGATCACCTCGGCCCTCGACCCCCAGCTGGTGGGCGAGGTGCTCGACCTGGTGCGGGTGCTGCGCGACCGCGGGTCGACCATGCTCATGGCCACGCACGAGATGTCGTTCGCGCGCGAGGTGGCCGACCGCATCGTGTTCATGAAGGGCGGCAAGATCGTCGAGCAGGGCACGCCCGCGCAGATGTTCGATGCCCCGCAGAAGCCCGAGACGATCGCGTTCCTCGAGCGCGAGAGGCGCGGCGGGGCGCTGTAACGCGTGTGCTTCAGAGGGTGTGGGGCGTGTTCCGTGCATCGGGGCGCGCAACTGACGCCCCCGTGCACGCTCCGCGCCCCCACGTCCGGGATCTGACGGTGCGAGGCACGCGACCCTGAGCTCGTCGAGGGGTTCGGGACCCGCGCTCGAACCCCGTCCCGGGCACGCCGCGACACCGGATGCCGGCCCGAGGGCGTGGCATCCGGTGTCGCGTTCTGTGGGCGAACGCTCCTGGTCAGGCGACCGAGCGGCGGCGACGCAGCAGCAGACCGGCTCCGAGGAGCAGGGTCAGCAGGCCGACGATGCCGAGCCCGGCGGCCATCGAGCCGTCCGTTCCCGTCACGGCGAGGGCGCCGCGAGCGTTGTTCGATCCGGTGGCAGCGAGGGCGCTGACCGAGCCGAGCGAGGCGAGCGAGCCGGTCACGGTGACAGTGCCGTTGGTGCCGTTGGTGCCGTTCGTTCCGTCAGTGCCGTTCGTTCCCGGGGTTCCGGGCGTTCCGGGGGTTCCGGGCGTTCCGGGCGTTCCGGGCGTTCCGGGCGTGCCGGGGGTTCCCGGGGTGCCGGGGGTACCGGGCGTTCCCGGGGTTCCGGGCGTTCCGGGCGTGGTGGGCGTTCCGGTGGTGGAGTCGGTGGTGGTGCTGTCACCGATCACCGAGACCGCGTTGCCGCCGATGGTGACGGGGATGGTGATCGGCAGACCGATGATGTTGCCGCCGCCGATGCTGCCCGTGCCGTCGGTGCTGGTGCCGCCGGTCGAGCCGGTGGTGCCGCCGGTGGTGGTGGCGTTCTCGGAGGTGCTGTCGCCGATGCCCGAGACCGCGTTGCCGCCGACCGTGATGGGCACGCCCACCGGGAGGCCGATGACGTTGCCGCCGAGGATGCCGTCGTTGCCGTCGGTGCTGGTGTTACCCGTTCCGCCAGTGGTGGTGCCGCCGGTGGTGTCAGCGCCGTCGGTGACGCTGTCGCCGATGCCCGAGACGGCGTTGCCGCCGATGGTGACGGGGATGCCGACCGGGAGGCCGATGATGTTGCCGCCGCCGATGTCGTCGGTTCCGTCGGTGGAGGTGTTGCCCGTGCCGGTCGAGCCGGTGGTGCCGCCGGTGGTGTCAGCGCCGTCGGTGACGCTGTCGCCGATGCCCGAGACGGCGTTGCCGCCGATGGTGACGGGGATGCCGACCGGGAGGCCCACGACGTTGCCGCCGCCGATGCCGTCCGTGCCGTCGGTGAGGCTGCCCCCGGTCGAGCCGGTGCCGCCCGTGGTGCCGCCAGTGGTGTCGGCGCCGTTCGAGACGCTGTCACCGACCACCGAGACCGCGTTGCCCCCGATGGTGACGGGCAGGCCGACCGGAGCGTCGACGACGTTGCCGCCGAGGATGCCGTCGGTGCCGTCGGTGAGAGTGGCGCCGCCGGTCGAGCCGGAGGTGCTGCCGCCGGTGGTGGCCGCATCGTCGGTGCTGGTGTCGCCGATCACCGAGACCGCGTTGCCGCCGACCGTGACCGGAGCATCGATCGAGATGACGCCCTGGTTGCCGCCGGCGACGCTGTCGCTGCCGTCGGTGCTGCTGCCAGCCGCGGGGGCGGCAGCTTCGGTCGCGGGCGCCGAGGTGCCGGCATCCGTGCTGTTGCTGTCTCCGACGAGCGAGACGGCGTTGCCGCCGACCGTCACGGGAACGTCGATCGACACGAGCCCCTGGTTGCCCGAGCCCACGCCGTCGCTGCCATCGGTGATGGTGACGGGTGCGGGAGCGGGGGCCGCGGGAGCGGAGGTGTCGGCGCCGTCGCTGCTGCTGTCTCCGAGCACCGAGACGGCGTTGCCGCCGACGGTGACCGGGAGGTTCACCGAGACACCGACCTGGTCGCCCGAGAGCAGACCGTCGACGCCCGAGGTGTCTGCGGCATTGGCGATGCCGGCTCCGAGGACGGCGAGGCCGCCTCCGACGAGCGTGCCCAGAAGGACACGCGAGTAGATCTTGCGCATGAGAGTTTCTCCTGTAGATGAATGAGGGTGCGCGAAAGCGCGGGGTCGTCTGCCGTGCGATGCACGGTGCGACCGTCCTCAGTCAGGAGAGACGTCGGTGCCGAAGACCGGGGTGCCGGGCAGGTCGTCGTCGACGACGGTGCGGCGGTCGAGAAGAAGCGGGGCGGCGAAGAGCTTGCCGCTGTCGGCGGTGGCGGCGTTCGCGCCCCCCGCGCCGGAGTTTCCGGATGCCGACGAGCTCGAGCCCGTGCTCGCGCCGAGGACTCCGGCGAGGTCGTCGTCGCCCGGCGGGGTGGAGGGGGCGCCCTGCGCGGCCGCGACGGCGACGGAGACCGCGCCGGTCGCGGTGGCGTCGAACAGCGTCGCCGCCCCGCCCGAGGGGGCCGTGCGGGACGACGACGGAGCGGGGGAGGGATCCGCCGACAGGATGCCGGCGACGACCGCTGTCGCACCGTCCGCTGCCTCGGCCGAGAGGGGTTCGGCGGGCACGATGCCGGGGATCGGGGTGGCGGTGTCACCACCCGGAGCCGTCGGAACGCCCGGGGTCACGGGGATCACGGGGGAGATCGGGGGGAGGGTGCCGACGATCACGGGGAGCGCGGAGTCGACCGCGTCGGTGACTCCCGAGATGAGCTCGTCGAGCCCGACGGTGTGCACAACGTCTCCGACGACGGGGACCGTCTGAACGGTTTCGACGACGGGGGTGACGACGTCACCGACGACTCCTGAACCGGCGACGTCGGTGACCACGTCTCCCACGGTGTCCACGGTGCCGCCGACGGTCGAATCCGCTGTCGAGACGACCTCGGAGACGGTTGCCGTGGTGGTCGTGACGACCTCGGCCACGGGGGCGGGTGCCACGTCGGTGACGACCTGTGTCACGGGAGCGACCGTCTCGGTGACGTGCTCGACCGTGGGAGCGACGACGGTTCCGACGACCTCGTCGACGGTGTCGGTGACCTGGTTGACCGTCGAGCCGACGGCGCCGAGCAGGCCACCCGAGCCGTCGTCGGCGGAAGCGGGAGAGGCCGAAAGGGCAACGGAGAGAGCTGCTGCTCCGAGGGCGGTGGACGCGCCGATGAGGAGCAGCCGCAGCATGCGCGGTGCCCCCCGACCGGACGCGTTCTCCATGATTCGCCCCCCAAAGGTGAATCTCCGAATCTCTTGGGCGGCGACGCTACGCCCGTCTTCACCCGGGTGAAAGGGGCTTGGTGAAATCTAAGTAGTTTTCGGGAGACCGCCAGATGACGGGCGACACGCCGGACGGTGAAGAAAAACTTGACAGCGGGGGCTCCGGGTCGGTACGCCATCGGCGAGTTATCCCCCGAGTTGTACACATGTGCATGCCCCTAGCAGCAACCTTCAACGTTCACTTCACACGGGATTTCCCCAGGAAAACTGTGGATAGATAAATGCCCGGTCAGAGGCGTAAACACGCCCGATATTCGTATCCATCCACCGAGTTCTCCACAGCACTTGTGCACAGAGATGGCGGCGTTTCCCGCAGTCTGTCCACAGAGTTATCCACAGGCTCGTTTGCGTGTGGGGAGAGTGGTATCTAGCGTGGGTGCAGCCCCTCGGGCAGCCCTCTCACCGTGCCGTCCGCGTCAACGTCGGAACTTGGTGATCTGATGCTGCCGAGGCCGCCCCGAGCCCCGTTTCCGCGAACGCTTCACGCGCGCGCGAGGCCCGGCCAGGGGTGCCCGAACTGAAGGAGAGCCCGTGTCGATCGCCGATATCGCCGAAGAACGTCTCGGAAAAGCGCCGCGCCCCGAGCGCACGCCCCCGCACGACACGCTGGCCGAGCAGAGCGCGTTGGGCGGCATGCTGCTGTCGAAAGACGCCGTCGCCGATGTGATCGAAAGTCTCCGCGGTCCCGACTTCTACGTGCCCAAGCACGAGCTGATCTTCGAGGCCATCCTCACCCTCTACTCGCACGGGGAGCCCACCGACGTGGTGGCCGTCACCGACGAGCTGATCAAGACGGGCGAGCTGCAGCGCGCCGGGGGAGCGGACTACCTGCACACCCTCACCTCGATCGTGCCGACCGCCGCCAACGCCGGCTACTACGCGTCGATCGTCGCCGAGCGCGCCATGCTGCGCCGCCTGGTCGAGGCCGGCACGCGCATCGTGCAGATGGGCTACGCCGGCGAGGGCGACCCGGTCGAGCTCGTCAACAGCGCCCAGGCCGAGATCTACAACGTCTCGGGCGACGACAGCGCCGAGGACTACATCCCCCTGACGACGGCGGTGGATGCCGCGGTCGAAGAGATCGAGGCCGCTCGCGGTCGCGACGGGTCGATGACGGGCATTCCCACCGGCTTCGCCGGCCTCGACCAGCTGACCAACGGTCTGCACCCCGGCCAGATGATCGTGCTCGCCGCGCGCCCCGCCATGGGTAAGTCGACGCTCGCGCTCGACTTCGCCCGCGCCGCCGCCATCAAGTCGAACGCCCCGTGCATCTTCTTCTCGCTCGAAATGGGTCGCAGCGAGATCGCCATGCGCCTGCTCAGCGCCGAGGGCCAGATCCCCCTGCAGAGCATGCGCAAGGGAACCCTCGACTCGCGCGACTGGACCACGGTGGCCTCCACCCGCGGTCGTATCAACGACGCACCCCTCTACATCGACGACAGCCCCAACATGACGCTCGTCGAGATCCGCGCGAAGTGCCGTCGCCTGAAGCAGCGCGAGGGTCTGAAGATGGTCGTCATCGACTACCTGCAGCTGCTCACCAGCGGTAAGCGCGTCGAGTCGCGTCAGCAAGAGGTCAGTGAGTTCTCGCGTGCGCTGAAGCTGATGGCGAAGGAGCTGCAGGTTCCGGTCATCGCGCTGTCGCAGCTGAACCGTGGTGCCGAGCAGCGCGCCGATAAGAAGCCGGCCCTGAGCGACCTGCGTGAGTCGGGCTCGATCGAGCAGGATGCCGACATGGTGGTGCTGCTGCATCGCGAGGCGGCGTACGAGAAGGATTCACCGCGCGCCGGCGAGGCGGATCTGATTGTCGCGAAGCACCGTAACGGTCCGACGGACACGATCACGGTGGCGTTCCAGGGGCACTACTCGCGGTTCACGGATATGGCGCCGGGAATGTAGTTCATCCGGCTGTAGGTGCGCCGTGCAGTTGACGGCTCACGCGGCCGACGTTCATCAGTATGCGGTGTTCGAGTCGACGCCGCCGAGCACGCCGTGAACGGCCGCAGCGTCGGTTCGGGATCGAGCCCTTCGAGGGGTGTGGGAACGTGTCCCCCGAATGGCGGGTGCCGGAGCGCGGTCGGCATCGATAGCCTCCGAATGAACTCGAGTGGGGGTCTTGAGTCAAGCGTGGCCCACGACGAGATCTTTGGGGGACGGCGAAGGATGGCGTCACGAGTTGTCCAATGCCTATGGGGGGCGAGGGAGGAAACGATGCAAGAAAAGCTTGTGCAGCCAGTGGCGATACAAGAGGGAGCCATCTTCCGCGTGCGCCTCTGGGTCCCCCCATCCGCAGACGGCTTCGCGTGGCAAGTGGACGACTGGGAACTGACCAACGGTGATCTTGACCAAGCCCTGAGGTGGGCTGATGAGCATGCCCAGGGAAACCCGTACGAACTCTTCGTACGGGCAGGATCACTCGACTTCTGCCGCCTCTGAGGCAAGCCGGCTGACGGTGGTGGCACTGAAGAAACCATTATTCTTCGCACCGACTCGACCCGTGAATGAAGGAGAGGCACAGAGATGTCCGCACTGACATTCCCAACCGCCCGCGCCGTGTGACGCGCCGCCGCAGAATCGCGGCCGCACCCCAACCAGAGCCGAACCAGGAATCGGCTTGGATATCAGAGAACCCGCTTCCGGAAGGCGTCACCATGACGTCCACCGGGGATGGCGCTGAGCTGACCTTCTCGTTCGATAAGTATGACGCGCGACCTGTGTCGGGCAGCCATCGCGGCGTCCGACACAGGTCGCTGTCTCATACCGCTTCCCGTGCGAGACACCTGACCACTCCGCCCTGACTCGGCGCATCCCCCGTGGCGATCCCCATCCGGACAGCTATGAAGCCGGTGTTCCGCATAGAGACGACCCCCCGTCCTCCCATCTTGAGGAACCGACATCGCTGACACGATCACGTCGCTCGGCGACTACTTCGTGAGGATCGCTGGTGGACCGCTGCTCACGGTGATGGATGCGGCGTTCGACGCGAGCATTCGTACGGGAAGGCCGGTGCGGATTGCCTGATCATCGTCGGCTGGCCGGCACGATGATGAAGGGGTGCTGCTGCAAGTCACCGTTCATCGACATGTCAACGGGGACGTGGCCAGGGTGCTCACGGCTTCCAGAACCCCAGCGTGCACAGCAGCACGGCCTCGTCGTCAGCATCGGCCGGCGGTTCGATGGCTGGCGGGAACACGCCCCACTGACGCCATTCGTCAGCGTGCGGGGTGACGTGCTCGTTCATCCCCTCAATGAGCTCGGGGGAGAGGTGGAACGGGATGCCGAACTCCTCGGCGATCGACCACGCCTGGAACGCGCGGTACGTCGCGAGGTGCGCGAAGCCCTCGTCGGCCGGGTAGTCGCCGTAGGTGAAGTGGAAGGTGTCGGCGACGTCACCGGCGCGCACCGCGGCGGTGGCCTTGTCGTTGAGGGCGTCGTATGAGGCGATCGGATCGTCGCCCAGCAGGTCGACGTCGGTGAAGCGGTCGCCGTCGGTGGCCGCGCGTCCCGCGATCACGTCGGGCACCCACGCTTCGTCGTAGGCGTGACGCCCGAGGATGCCGAGGAGGGTTGGCGACTCGAGCTGGCTCCACTCCTTCGGCACGGGGGCGGAGAAGTCGGCGGGGTCGATCCGATCGACGACCTCGCGCAGTGCGGCGTCGGCGTGGAGGAAGAGAGCGGCGGGGCTCATGGTGGGGAAGGTACTCCGGGGTGGGAGTGGGGGATAGGAGGGGAGCGATGCAGATCACTTCGACCTCCGCTCATGCTCGCTCGACGATCGGTTTCGGACACGCGAGTGACCGCGTCAGCGGCGCCCTAGCAAAGCCTCACCGTAGCTCTAGCAGTACGCCCAAAGATGTTGGCGGCCGCTACCGTACGTAGGCGCGGGGAGCGGATCAACCGGCTCGACCGCCGGGGCGTGTTTCACCGTCGTCACGGCTCGCGAGCTCAGGATGCGCCGGGTGTCCCTGGCGCCTCGTACTATCGAAACGTGAGTGACACGAGAGCGCCGGAGTACACCGTAGTCGAGGTCTGCGCCGGCGCCGGGGGACAGTCGCTAGGTCTTCATAAGGCAGGGTTCAAGCACTCTCTCGCTGTCGAGATCGACCCGACCGCAGCAGCCACGCTCACGGCCAATCTCGGCGCGTCCGTCGTGGTGGGAGACGTGGCGGATCCTGAAGTATGGGATCCGCGAGATCACGTGGGCGCGACACTTTTTGCCGGAGGCGTGCCCTGCCCGCCGTTCTCCATAGCTGGCAAGCAACTGGGGTCGTCAGATGAGCGAGATCTGTTCGCATGGGCTATCGAGCAGGTGGGCACGATTCAGCCGCGCGCTGTAATGCTCGAGAACGTGCGCGGTCTCTCCTCTCCGCGCTTCGCCGGTTATCGCCAGCATGTGATCGACCGACTCGACAAGTACGGCTATGTCGGGGAGTGGAAGCTCCTGCATGCGTCCGACTTCGGTGTGCCGCAGCTTCGCCCGCGTTTCGTGCTGGTGGCAATGCGCCCGGAGGATCAAGCCTATTTCCGGTTTCCCGAGCCCAACGAGATCGCTCGCACCACCGTGGGCAATGCCATTCACGATCTGATGGCCGCTCGTGGATGGAGCGGCGCTGACGAGTGGCGCGACCTCGCAAACGGCGTTGGCCCAACCCTCGTCGGCGGCAGTAAGAAGCATGGTGGGGCGGATCTGGGCCCCACACGAGCCAAACAAGCTTGGGCGAAGTTGCATGTCGATGGGCGAGGAATTGCCAATGCAGCCCCAGACGCCGACGCGCCTTCGCCTGCCGAGTGGCACCCGCGACTGACCATCGAGATGGCCGCTCGCGTTCAGGGGTGGAAACCTGAGGACAACTGGTTCTTCAGTGGCCGAAAGACTTCGCAATACCGCCAGATTGGTAATGCCTTCCCGCCGCCCGTGGCTGAGGCGGTTGGCGCGCGCATCATTGCTGCGCTACAGAACGAGGGGATGCCGAGAGAAGATCTCGGACGGGTAGTCGACCTCCACGATCCCGTTTACCGCGCTCTCGCCAACGCATCTGATGCGCTTTCGATGGCAGATCTCGTCCGTGCGCACAATGACGGAAGCGTGGGTTCCGTCGAGAAGAAGATCACCGCGCTGTCCCATGACTTTCATGTGGAGGTCTTTACGGATGCGCTAGGCGTGACCCGTTATCGTCTTGGCGGTTTTCGTGGTTTCACGGGCCAAGATGACCACGTGCGCCATGATTTCTTGGCTCAGCACCGCAACCGGGTTAGCTGACATTGCCAGACCACCTTGCAGACCAGTGGTCATTCGATCCGGTCGCGAACGAGACCGATCAAGCCCTCGTCGACGTCTTCCGTGCTTTCGAGCGCGCTGACCCTGACGGAGCACGGACAGCCCGGATGATGCGTCGAACGCTTGACCAGCTCTATGACGGCCAAAGGACTGGCAGGTACTCGTGGGCCCAGCTGCATAAGACCGAGCGAACCCACTTCGGCACTTTGTTCGAGATAAACCTTCGTCGGGAGTTCGACGACGTGATCGACGAAGGCGCCAAGCTTGACTACCGGATCTGTCAGCACGACGTCGACTGCAAATTTTCGCAGCGGATGGGAGGCTGGATGATCCCGCCTGAGGCCATCGGCCAGCTGCTATTCGTGGGCTACGTCAATGACGCGGCCAGTGAGTTCGCCGTCGGGGTCGTGCGGGCATCTCCGAACCACCTACGCCTCGGAGCCAACCGCGACGCGAAGGTCGGTCTGAATGCAGCCGGACGTGACGCGGTCCGGTGGCTGCACCGACCTGGCGAGCTGCCGCCGAACGTGCTCCTTCAGGCTGATCCTGACGATGTCGCCGCCATCTTCGCGCCCGGACTTTCCGGTCAAGCGCGCGTCAACGAGCTCTTCCGCCGGATTGTGCGCCGACGCATCGGCCGAAACACGGTCGCCACGGTTGCTCAGCAGGACGACTTTATGAAGCGAGTGCGCGAGAACGGCGGCGCGCGCAGTCTGCTTCGCCCTGATGGATACGTCATTCTGGGAGGTGACTACGCGTTCCATCGTGGAATCGCCGAGCAGCTCGGCGTGCCGGTCCCGGAGCCAGGAGAGATGGTCAGTATTCGCATCACCCCTGCCCGCGAGGACGACGTGCGTACGATCGAGGTCGACGGCGTGGTGTGGCGCGCGGCGGACGACTGGGAGATCGTGACCGGTCCGGCGCCTTTCGTTCCTCACAAATAGCGCTGCTGCGCGTGACTTCCATCTTCTTGGGTTCGTCGCTCGGAGGTCGTCTTATCCCGATACTCGGATCAGTCGTGGTTTGAATCTGTCGCAGGGTACGAACGCTACGGGGCGCTTGAGTAGGCACTGGGGCGGCCGGCTTCGGTGTCGAACGGCAGGGAAGATGACACCGATAGTGGAACCCCGCGATGTTCCCGTGTCCCGGGGGTTGCCGTACGTGACCACTAGTTAGCCAGAAGAGGGCGCGTCCAAGCTCGAAGGTCGGACCCTGGATTCGAGTGCATGCGTATTGTGGCTAGATAACCCGGATAATGGCTCAGCGTTAATTGTGCCCCCCGCCGTCTCGTAAGGTGTGAAGGGGGAGGTAGACGATGGCGTCGGTCGATGAAGGGCGTTATGCGCACTGGCAGACGGCGCTTGCGGGGAGATTCCTAGCTGAACGCGACGGGCCCGTTGTGCTCTTCGTGGATGATGCAGAACTGGCACAGGTCGTGAGCGACGTCGCTGATCCTGGAGCCGATCTTGCCCGGGCCGTCCTGGAAATGAGGCCGACCGACCCAGACGCCGACTTCTTCGTGAAGGTCGCTCGAGCTTGTCGGCTGTGGAAGCGCGGTGACCGGACGCAACCACCTCCGGTCCTTCCGGTTCTCGCGTTGAGCGTCCTGGCAGCGACTCGTATGCACTCCGACGGACATGCCCTGTCCACCAATTACTATCTGCGCTTGGCTGAAGCGCTCACTCCTAACGCAACGCCCGGCCAACTGGACGAGCTGCGCAGCGAGATGAGGGGTCAATCGTTCTTGGACGTCGTCGAGATGTGGAGCACGCTCCACGATTGGATCGTCGCGCAGAACGGTCGCGTCGGGGCCTCGACAATTCGAACCGATGAAAACCGTCTTACGCGAGTCGGATACCCGCTTTCGCAGGCGCTGCTGAAGCGCCATGACCGCGCGGAACTGACCCGGTTCTTCCAGGCGATGAGGATCAAGAAGTTGGGCGTGCCCGACGAAGAAGAAATCTTGCGCGGCCTGGATATGTGGACGAGACCTGACCGCAACCAACTTTCGGGCACTTTCATGGAAGCTCTGCGCAGTGAAAAGTTGCGTCCACTGCTCGGGTCTCTCGTTCAGGCATATGCCGCGGCGTGGGACGGTCTTGTTCTCGCCGTCGACGGTAGGCGCCGTCTCGCTCTCAGGCTTGGGCTCGACCTTGAGCGTATGACAAAAAGGTGGCTATTCCCGATTGAGGATGGTGCGGTCGAGGTCATTACGCTCAAAGGACTCTCCGCGGACCAGCCGCCTGTGATTCTCTCGCAGAGGCCACCGTCGAGATACTACGTCGCTGAGGGGGCACCGCCGGTCGCTCCGGAGCTGATAATGCAGGGCATGCGGTTGCGCGGCGAGTCATTTGCGGCTGAGTTCCCGAAGTCGCCGATCCTCATCTTCACCCGGGACCCGCAAACCGGAGATTGGTCAACGACGGCGGGCATCGCACCTTTCGAGCATCACGTCATTGCCGCAGCTTCGTCAGAGTCTGCATCCGTAGAGCAGCTCATCGGGCGAGCCGCGGCGCCTGGTTGGTTGGTGCGCAACCAGGGGCGTAATGCGATCCTTCCCGGATTCAAGATATTTGTAGATGTTCGTTTCACTGACCCGCAGTTGCTGGCGGAGGCCCTTCGGGATGCTCCGCATCTTCGTGCCCATGGAGTCTCGCCGACGCTGACACCGCGAGCCCGCTTCGTCCGGGGCCTTCCGCTGGCGCGAGAGATTGCTCAAAACATCTACATGGTCGGCGGCGAACCGGACCTCTTTCTCCCCACGGACGAAGAGCCGCGAGTTGTGTTGCTCTCACTGGATGGAGTCGAAGAGGTCGTCATCGCAAGCGGCTTCCCCTTCGAAATTCGTAGATTTCCACAGAGGGAAGGCCTCATCCCTGTCGTCGTCGAAGGCCAGGAACTTTCATTCACGCTGCTGGCTGAGTCCCCGCTCGGACAACCGCCCGGTGCGCATTCGCTCGGATGGTCGGATTCAGGCACCCTCGAGGCTGCCTCACCGGAGAGCACGATTATCGGAGCAGTGGTAAATCCCGCTTCTGCTCGCGGCGCCCAGCTTGTCCGGAGGGGTCGCGACGAGACGTGGCTTTTGCACGAGGGCGGCGTTACCGAGAAATGTCGAGAACCGGGCCCTCCCGCTTTCTTGAAGGAGACGGGATTTGACTACGTCCCCATGCATTTCGAAGTGGCCACGAGCGGCTCGGCGCGCTGGGTAGCGCAGCGCAAGGGCGGTATTTGGTTTCTCACCGAATTGGGAGCTGGAGGGGGTCGCGAAGTGAACGCCGACTTCGATGTTCTACGTACGTGGGCTGCCACGGCCGATGGAGCGAATGGCCCAGCCTTCTGGGCACTCCAAATGGGACTCATTAATGGATGATTCTGTCGGCGATATTCTGCTCCGCTGGATGAGCGAGATCGGTTCCGGCACAATCGAGGATTTGCGCGCTCGAATCGAATGGATGTGCAGGACGGTCGACATTGACCTCCCGCCCTATGCAAGTGGGAGATGGTTGAGAGACATCTCCTCTCTTGGGCACTGTGAGCTCGATTGGGACACTGGCCGATGGTCCATCGCGCCCGCGGCAATCGTTACTCTCCCCGGCGGGGATGGGCTCGCAGTGCTCGCGGGGGAGCGGAGGTTGCGCATCCTCCGTGCTCTCACAGACGCAGAGATGTGGGTTGAGGAAGCGCGACGCGCGAGCGTAGAGGGCGAGATTCCGGTGCCGACCACCCTCTTCGCCCCGTTCTCCGCCGCAGACGAACTCGTCCAGATCGCGCGGGTTGCTGGCGCGATCGACGCTGGTTTGAGCTGTGAGAATATCGCGGACGCGCTCACGCCGATTGAACCCAGGCGACCGACCGGGCCACCGGCATACGCTTCCGAACTCGAAGTTCTCGACGCTCTTTTCCCACGCGATTGGCGAACCGTTAGCGCGAATCAACTGAACCCTCCCGAAGGGCTCTACCGTGAGCGAATTAACGGCAGGTGGCGTCATCTAACGCGTCGCGGTGGCGAGTGGTTTGACTGTGACTTGTCTGCGGGGGTGTTCGCTGAGCTTGCCCGTCGACACGAGTCGGCTATTCGCTGGCGTTCCGAACCTGGCCGGCAGGCGGCCGACATTGGAACCGTGTTTGTGGACTGGGGAGCCCCGCTTCCCGTGCTGCACCGTCGCGCGTTAGCACTGTGTACCGGCTTTCCACCGCGGCTCGGCGTCGTCGCCACCACCGCCATTTTTGAGAACGTGCCTCGTTCGATTGCGGCACGAGTTTGCACATCGCTCGGCCAGACTTTGGTCGTTCAGTGAAAGGACAACCGTGATGAACGCGCCCACCGAACGCCAGCTCGACGCCGTCCAGACGTTCGAACACCTCCGCGCGGCCTACTTCAAGTACTACGACACGCCGTTCGGACTCGCGGACCCCGTTCTGCAGGCCGAGCGCAAGGCGCTCCTGAATCGAGACGGGGGAGTGTTTCGCGAGCCCCTGCTCGAGCTCCGACCCGAATACGAGAACACAGGTCGCTCGCTGGCAGAGTCGGTGGCGGCGGTCGGGGCCGCGGCCGAGCTCGCGGAATTCGCCTCGCTGGGATTGATGAAGGGTGTCCCACAGCTCTATCGGCATCAAGAGGACGCACTACGAGCGGGCGTCAGCGACGGGCGCCATATGGTGATCACAGCGGGAACCGGGTCTGGCAAGACTGAATCGTTCATGCTCCCGCTCCTTTCTTCCCTACTGAAGGAGTCGAGGGGGTGGACAGGCCCCTCGACCCGCGGGGCCGACTGGTGGAGTGCAGATAAAGGCGCCTACGCGTCACAGCGGCAGCAGGACACCGGGCGCGCTGCGGTTCGCGCCATCATTTTGTACCCGATGAACGCGCTCGTCGATGACCAGCTCATTCGCCTCCGCCGGGCGCTCGACAGTGACGACGTGCGCGCCTGGCTCGATAAGCACCGGAATGGTCACCGCTTCTACTTTGGCCGCTACACCGGCACAACGCCTGTCACGGGAGGACGAACAAACTTCTTTGCCGTGCGCGCCCTGAGGGACTACCTACGGGCAACAGCAGCTCGCGGCAAGCGCGCACGAGAGCTTGCCGCTGAGGGTGGCGACGAAGATCTGCAGTACTTCGTGCCGCGGCTTGATGGCGCAGAGATGCGCTCCCGGTGGGACATGGCGGATGCGCCACCGGACATCCTCATCACCAACTACTCGATGCTCAACGTCATGCTGCTGCGCGACCGCGATAGTCAATTCTTCCAGTCCACGCGGGATTGGTTGAAGGACCCCGCGAATCGCTTCACGCTTGTCGTCGACGAGCTCCACACCTACCGCGGGACAGCGGGCAGCGAAGTGGCATACCTACTGCGCCACCTCAAGAGACGTCTCGGGCTGGATGATCGCCCGGAGCAGTTGCGCGTGTTGGCGGCCTCCGCATCTCTCGAACCCCATCGCGACAGCACATATCTGCACGAGTTCTTCGACGTCCAACCCGGCTCTTTCGACTTCGTCGAAGGGGCGAACAAACGACCCACGGACGTCGAGGTGGCTCCGACCGCAGACCCGGCTGAGGTGGCCGTTCTCGACCCTACCGACGCAGCAGCGGCAGCGCGCGGCAGCGGGCTTGTAGGCTCGCTTCGAAGTGCACTGTTCGCGGATGACGGCGCAGCTAAGCCCGTCGATTCGCTCGCTCGCGCCGTCTTCCCAGAGTCACCTCCGTCGGTGGCCCGAGCAGCGATTGTGAACGTTCTCGAGGGCCTTGCGGCGGCACCTGCGGAGGACGACCCGAAGCTGCGTGCACACCTCTTCTTCCGCAACGTCCCCGGAATGTGGGCATGCTCAGACCCCGAGTGCTCAGCCGTCGACAGACCTCAGGGCGGTCGATCTGTCGGCAAACTCCACGCAGAGCCAGCAACTCGTTGTGAATGTGGGGCCAGGGTACTTGAGCTCCTGTACTGCCAGAACTGTGGCGACGTGTTCCTGGGAGGATTCGCGCCAGAGGGTGAGCCGCAGAGCCCGGCCGTCCAGACGACACTACTCGCCGACGTCCCCGAGCTCGCGAAACTCCCCGACCAGGTGAGCCTCCAGCGGACGGCCGACAATTACATCGTCTACTGGCCTAATAATCAGGCGGCGCTTCCTCACCTCGACAGCACGACTTGGAGTCGGGATGGCAAGGCCGTCACCTACGAGTTCCGAGCCAGTCGACTCAACTTCATCTCGGGCGAGCTGCTCAATACGACTGAAGGACACACCGGCTGGAGCTTTCACGCGCTCATTGCGCGGGATAAGAACGGTAAGCCGAAGCGCGACGTGGCCACGGTGGGGCCGTTCCCCACTCAGTGCCCGTCATGCGGAGACGACTGGGAGATCAAGTACGGACCGCATGGGGCGCTGAAGGCAACGGACCCGCTCACTCAACGATCGCCCATCCGCGCGATGCGTACCGGTTTCGAGAAGATTAACCAGGTACTGACGACCGAACTAGCGAACGACTTGAGCGAGCGCGAACGGAAGCTCATCGTCTTTACCGACAGTCGGCAGGACGCAGCGAAACTCTCCGCGGGTCTGGGATTGCGTCACTATCAGGACTTGCTGCGTCAACTCCTTTATGTTCAGCTCACAAGCGTTGGCGACCCCGCGACTGATGTTGCATTGGCGCAGGCCCATTACGCGGGCGTAAAAACTCCTGAGTCTTGGGCCGCAATCGGGCGTCTGGTCGCGCGGGACGGCGCTTCGTGGACGGCGCTTCGCGACATCTGGGAGGGTAGCCCGCTCGTCGATAAGTCTCGCGAGTCGGCCCTGGTTGCCGAGCTCTCAAAGGGCGTCACTTTGAGTGAGTTGTCATCGCTCGTTGCCACGGACCTTCTTGCGCTGGGTATGAGCCCTGGTGGTCCTCACGCGAGTCTGACAAACAGGAAGGGTGTCAGCTGGTCATCCCTGTATAACTGGCACGTGACGCCGCCGACGCCCCGTGCGGGTCTCTCGGAAGGAGAGCGCTCGTTCATCGAAGAGATCGGCGCATCGCTTCAGAGCGAGATTCTCGAAGGCCTATACGCCGGCGGAGGTCGTGATTTTGAATCGACAGGCCTCGGCTGGTTGGCGCTCGCTGACGATACGGCACCTGTCGATGCCACAGAGTCGTCGATTGGGAACGCGCGAGCCGCGCTACGCATTCTCGCCGACCAACGTCGCTTCCAAAGGATTCGTACCGTGCGCTCAGATGCACCGCCTCGTCTCCGTAATTTCTGGAAGAAAGTCGCCGATGAAATCCCGGATGACCCTGACGCCTTGCGTCAACTTGCTTTGGGTCGCGCGGGCGGTGCAATTCGGGACTACCTCATCGATCCTTCCAAGGTTTCCATTCGACTTAGTGACGGCCGAGCTTGGATCTGTGAGCGTTGTCGTAGGCAGCATCTGACACTAGGGAACGGTTACTGCACGAAGTGTGCCCTTCTGCTCCCGGCGACGCCGGTCGCTGTCGTCAATGACGAGGACTACTACGCCTGGAAGGCGAAGAGCGAGGACGGGAAGTTTCGGCTCAACTCGGCGGAGCTCACGGGTCAGACTGACCGGATTGACGCGCAGAGTCGCCAAGCGCGCTTCCAGGGTGTGTTCCTTGATGGGGATGAGAATGCCACGACGGACGCTGTGGACCTCTTGTCGGTCACCACGACCATGGAAGCCGGCGTCGATATCGGGTCGCTCTCGGCCGTTGTGCTCGGAAATATGCCCCCGACTCGCTTCAACTACCAGCAGCGGGTCGGTCGCGCGGGTCGCCGCGGGGCGCCGGTGGCGATTGCGCTGACTATCTGCCGAGGTCGCAGCCACGACGAGTATTACTTTGAGCGCCCTGACCGCATCACTAATGAGCCGACTCCGGCCCCCTACCTAACCCTGGATCGTCCCGAGCTGTTCGACCGCTCACTCCGAAGCGAAGTCCTGCGTGTCGCATCTGATCAGTATCTATCCGTGAATGACGGAGACGAAGTCACCGCGAACGTGCACGGTGCCTTCGGTCGGGTGATGGACTGGGCAAGCACAATCAGGCCACGTCTCGAGAATTGGATGACCTCGAACCATAAGACCGTGGCATCGATCGCAGAATCGTTGGCATCGAGCACCGCATTCGCCGGAAACCCGTCCGAACGCGTTGATGCAGTTCTCGGCGCGCTTCTGACGGACATCGACGATGCGGTGGTCGACGGGGGGCACGATGACCTAAGTCAACTTCTCGCTGGCGCGGGTCTACTGCCGATGTTTGGGTTCCCGACGTCAGTTCGGTACCTGCATCTGGAGCGCCCCAAGAACTCATACCCATGGCCGCCTAACGGGGTCATTGACCGAGACCTCAGCATGGCGGTTAGCCAGTTCGCGCCCATGAGCGAAGTGGTCCGAGACGGCAAGGTCTATCCCGTCGTCGGCGTCTCGGCGTTCAACCCCGTCAAGGGGCAAGCCCCACACCCTGTCACCGATCCGCTGGGGAACCAGACCAACCTCTCCATTTGTCGCACGTGTTCTTACCTTGGCGAAGTTATACCTGGCGGCCCCGACACATGCCCCCGCTGCGGCGCCGGGCCGTCGTACTTCACAGCTGTTCCCCTCCGGGAGCCGCTGGGCTTTCGAAGCGGGCAGCCGAGCGACTTCGACGGGAATTTCTCCTGGTCGCCACGCGCGATGGCCGCGCGGGCGATGGCCGACCCCGCTAACCTCACGGAGTCCGCGACGGGACACGCGCAGGTGCTTTCGGGCCCCGCTTCTCGCTACGTGATCAACGACAATGGGGGACGCCTGTTCCCGCTCCGAGCAACTGCGGCTGGCGGGCCAAATTGGGGCGGATACATATCCGTGCAAGCAATTGAGCAGGGCCTAGTGCGCGAGACCTTCGCGGCAGGAGAGCCGCTCGAGGTCGCTCTCGGCGCCGTCCAGCACACGGACTTCCTCTTCATGGGTGCAATTTCACCGACGGACGCGGAGAAAGGCCTGAGGCTGAATTTGGTCTCGAGCATCTCTCAGCCCAGTGGCGCCCCTGATGTAACAGAAGGTCGCCGAGCAGGGTGGTACTCACTTGCCTTCTTGCTACGGACGGTTGCCGCCACGAGATTGGATATCCTTCCGCTTGAACTTCAGGCCGGCATCTACTCCGGCGTCACTGCCGAAGCGGAGCCGACCGTGCAGGCGTTCCTCGCGGATACGCTGGAGAACGGCGCAGGGTTTAGCACGCACCTTGGATCGGCGGCCTTTTTGCCCGAGTTCATGGGGGCCGTCGAGGATTACTTGAAAGAACTCGAACTGCCTGACCATAGCAATGCCTGCAACTCGTCCTGCTACCGGTGTCTCCGCGATTACGGGAATATGGCTTACCATGCCCTTCTGGATTGGAGACTCGCCCGGGACCTCTTCAGTCTGCTCCGTGGCGAAGGGCTGAATACTGACGACATTGAAGAGGCGCGTGCGCTTGCTACGTGGGCCGAGGCCTACAACGCCACGATGCTCGACGTCCCCGGTGTTGCGGCCGCCCAGCGCAATGACCAGTACGGTTCGTACACAGTCGTCCTGCGCCACCCATACGAAGGCTCAGACCCGTTTATCATGTCGGAACGGCTGGCTGTGGCGCTTGCTCACATTGAGACCACCGATACGTCGGACGGAGTGGTGTTCGTCGACTGGTTCACGCTCGATCGGGACCCGCGCCGCGTACTCACGCTTATAAAGGACGCGGCCAGCAGTTCATGAGCTTCACACCGATGTGGGTGTCAGCAACTGCCGCAGGGCGATTGTTGACATGCCCGGTGTCCGTCGCTCCACGCGCAAACCCCACGATCCCGACGGCGACAACTCCGAATAACGCAGGGTCGCTCGCGCACCTCGCGCTCGGAGTGTGGCTCGAGTCGGGCGGGTGGAAGGGCAAGGACCCGGGTACTGCGCTCCACGCGGCATGGGATGCGGAGGCCGCACGGTGGGGCGTCAACTGGCGTCGGCTACGCGAAGGCGTGGTGGTCCGCGCACGACTCGGCTTGCGGGCGGCAGACCTCGCGCAACTTATCAAGAACGCGGGCATCCGTGCGCGGTCCGAGGTCTTTCTCACAGATCGCGCGACAGGCATCTATGGGGCGCTCGACGTGATAGTCGATGGCGGGGCTGGCGGTGGCGCTGTGATTGATCTGAAAAGCGGGAGAGACGTCGTCGGAGACCTAGACGCGGCCGCCAGAGTTCAACTACTGATGTATGCCCACCTCTTTCGACGGGAGTACGGCCAATTGCCGGCCACCCTGATCGCGTTCAGTCTCATCCGGGGCGCCCTGCCAATTGAGTTCTCCCTCGAGGAAGTGGACGAATTGATCGAGCGGGTGGGGGGAGTCCGTGCGCTGCAAGACCCTGTCGCAACGCCTGGTCAAGCCGTGTGCCGCTACTGCTCGCGGAGGTTGCGATGCGAGCCGCACTGGGTCGCTGCGGAAGAATGGTCGAAGCCTGACTGCTTAGAAGGGCAGCTGACAAAGATCGAGCGAGCAGCGGCTGGAATGACTGCAATCCGTCTGAAGACACCGACGGCGAGCGAATGGGTCACTAATCTTGACGCCCAACAGGCGGCTAATGCGCGCGCAATTGGTGAGCGCGTGCGCGTCGTTCGGGTTACCAAACGTCGCGACACTGAGTGGGTAGCATCGCCTGTCACCCGGATCGCAACGCACTCGTCGACCCCGGATTAGTCGATCACGTCGCCCACCTTGCCAGCGTCCTAATATCGATGGGTTCAGCTATCGGCTCCAGGGGTGTGGCCGTCGTACTTCCCCCAGCATCAGGATCCGTTATGCAACTCGCATGGTGAGCACAACCCTTGCAGTCTCCGTCCACCCGATCTGGGTCTAGCGCGTTGCGACAGCAACCAGTCTGAGCTCTGCAGGCCGCCTCATAAGCCGCGCGCGCGACTCGGCCTGGTCGCCGGAAGTCCGCAGTCAGGAACCCCAGCGAGCGTCGGCGGTAGACCCCCTAACCCGGTCTGGCCGGACGACCTCGAGACACCCCGCCACGCGCCGAGCCAGCCGGGGCCCGTCGACCAGACGCTAAGCACTCCGCCGGTTCGACGGTCTGCTCTACGGCCGCGTCACCTACGAGCTGACGAAAGGCGCGTTGCGCCGACCCGAGTCGGTGGAGTGGCCTGACTGATTCGACGGCAGCAAGGTCACGTTCTCGGAGGTATTGGATTCGATGCAACAGGTCGTGGCATCCGGAGCCCTCGACGCAGTCGACTCGAACGCCGAACTCGTCCGGGGCTAGGTCGTCGACGCCGTCCGGCGGCTGAGAGAGCAGTCGGGGTGGGGCATCGCGCTGGGTGGCGTGATGGTCCCCGTGGCGCTCGCGGCGCACGTGCTCATCGATGAGTAAAAGTTCGTCGTGCATCCGGTGGTCGCAGGGCGAGGACCACGGCTGCTCGATGGCGTCCGCGATCAGATGCACCTCGGGCGCGATCGCGCAGCGCTACCGGCCCATCGCAAAGGAACAGGGCCCCGCGCGAACTGGTCGCGCGAGGCCCTGGCATCAGGAATACAGTTCTGGGGTAACGGGTAGTCGGTGTATCCGGTTTCGCCGCCGCAGTATACGAAGGTCTGGTCGACCTCGATCTCGTCGGCGCCCTCCTGCCAGCGGATACGCGCCGCGACCGCACACGTCACTCTGCGGTGACCGACGCGCTCCACGTCACGCCGAAGCGGTCGGTCAGCATGCCGAAGCCCGCGCTCCACGCCGAGGCGGCGAGGGGTTCGACGATCGTGGCATCCGTCGACAGGGTGTCCCAGTAGCCCTGGAGCTCCTCGAGGGTGGGGGCGCTGATGGAGATGAACAGCGACTGGTCGGTGACCGTCGTGTTGTTCTCGCGGTGGGTGGAGCCGGGGGCGGCGATGCCTCCCTCGGTGCGGCCGGGGATGTCGTAGCCCATGATGCGGAAGCCGTTCTCGCCGGCGACCAGGCCGAAGACGACCTTGTCGGCGCCGGGGATCTCGGCCGGCATGCCGAAGTCCGCGTAGGTGTTGACGACGAGGTGGCCGCCGAAGACGGAGTGGTAGAACTCGAGCGCCTGGCGGGCGTCGCCGCGGAAGTTCAGGTGGGTGGTGGTCTGCACGGGCATGTCTGCTCCTCGATGAATCGGCCGGGATCGGCTCGGGAGATCACGTTCCCACCCGTATAGGTCAGTTTCTGTCCTAGACCATGACTACCGTCGGACGCATGGCCACGACGTCGCGATTGCTCACCCTGCTGTCGCTGCTGCAGGCCCGGCGGGACTGGCCGGGGTCGGTCTTGGCCTCGCGGCTGGACGTCAGCGACCGCACGGTGCGGCGCGACATCGATCGCCTGCGCGAGATGGGCTACCGGATCGAGACGACGATGGGCCCTGACGGGGGATACCGCCTCGACGCGGGCGCCGAGATGCCGCCGCTGCTGTTCGACGACGATCAGGCGCTTGCGGTCGCGATCGCTCTGCGCGCGGCTCCCGCGTTGGGTGCGGACATCGGCGAGGCGGCGGTGCGCGCTCTCGCGACGATGCGGCAGGTGCTGCCGTCGCGGCTGCGGCATCGGCTCGACGCTGTGGAGGTGACGACGGTGGGCCGCCCGGGGGAAGCGCCGGTCGCTGCCGTGCCGCTCGAGGTTCTGCTCACGCTCGCGCAGGCGGTGCGCGACCGGGTCACGGTGCGCTTCGACTACCTGCCGAGGAGTGGGGGAGAGGCCCCGCCTCGTCGGATCGAGCCGCACCACCTCGTGGCGTCGGATGGCCGGTGGTACCTGCTGGGGTGGGATCTCGAGCGGGAGGACTGGAGGCTCTTCTCGGCGGACCGCGTGCGCCCCCGGGTGCCGCACGGTGCTTCCTTCGTTCCACGGGTCGTGCCGGGCGGGGACGTCGACGCGTTCGTATCCGCGCGGTTCAAGGGATCGGACACGAATGAGTGGCCCTGCCGTGGGACGGTGCTGCTGCATGCGCCGGCGCGGGATGTGCAGCCGTTCGCGGGCGACGGCACCGTCACCGCCGTCGACGACAAGCGCTGCACCCTCGAGGTCGGGTCATGGTCGTGGGGTTCGCTCGCCGCATCGTTCGGGCGGTTCGAGGTGGCGATGGAGGTCGTGGAACCGCCGGAATTGGCGGAGGCGTTCGCGGTGCAGGCGGGGCGGTTCGCGGTCGCGGGCTCTTCCGCAGGGGAACCGCGGCGAGGAAGCTAGCGGCATGACTCAGCCTCACCACCACGGAGTGTGCACCGGCGAGTCACCGGTCGGCATGGCGACGAGCGCATCAATCGACAATGTGCTCAGAAATTTGCGCGGGTGTGCAGCACTCCCCCGGGTGCTCGGGCCCGAGCTGCTGGCGGCACTGCCGGTGTCGCCAATGAAAACCGAACCGTCTCGAATTCAGTAGCCCGCCTCGCCGGGCCCGGCCGTTAGCCTCAGCTATGGCCGATACCAAGCAAACCAAGACCATCGGCGAGCACTACGCGGCAGCCGAACTGGCTCGGCGCGGCTGGGCTCCCGCCTTGACTCGAGACGGACTCGAGCGAACAGACATCTTGGCCGTCATGGCTGAAGGCGCGGGTCGCCGACTTGTCGAGATCCAGGTCAAGACCGCGCGCGGCGAGAAACCGGGGCGCGTCAGCTGGCCGCTGGGGAACAAATCACAGGCCCCTAGTGCCCATGCGCGAGAGTATTTCGTCTTAGTGGCCGTCCCTCTGGATCATTCCGTGAGGCCCCGCAGCTTCGTCGTTCCACGTGTGCATGTAGCCGCGGCAGCGTGGATTGCGCACATGAATTGGTTAACCGATCCTGACGCGCCCATCGGAAAGCGAAATGCGCCGGTAGACCGATCGAGGGTCGGAGTGAACACCTTCCTCAGGTACGAGGATCGTTGGGATCTACTCGAGATCGACCAGGCGGACGCGCCAGTCCTGTTGCCTTCGATCTATCGGGAGTATGCACTCTCGCCGCGGGTAGGACTACGGAAAGACCACGAGTGGCAAAAAAGCTTGCCGGAATGGTGAAGGTCAGGAGGGGGTCGAGCGCATCGCCGCCGCCTGGTGGGGAAGAAACAGATTGGCGGACGGCATGACCCAGCCCCTCCGCTACGCCATCAACGTCACCCTCGACGGATGCGTCCATCACGAAGCGGGCCTGCCGCCGGACGCGGAGTTCATGGCGTTCTGGACCGACGAACTGCGCCGCTCCGACACTCTGCTCTACGGACGCGTCACCTACGAGCTGATGGAGGGCGCGTGGCGTCGACCGGAATTGGGGGAGTGGCCGGACTGGATGGATGCCAGTGAGGTCGCGTTCTCAGAGGTCATGGATCCGATGCGGAAGGTCGTGGCATCCGGGACTCTCGACGCAGTCGATTGGAACGCCGAACTTGTCCGGGGCGACATTGTCGAGGCCGTCCGGCGGCTCAAGGAGCGACCGGGACGGGGCATCTCGCTCGGTGGAGTGAAGCTCCCCGCGACTCTCGCGGCGCACGGGCTCATCGATGAGTTCACGTTCGTCGTGCATCCGGTGATTGCGGGGCGTGGGCCGCGGTTGCTCGAGGGCGTGCGGGATCAGATGAAGCTCGAGCTCGTGGATCGGTGGGAGTTTCGCTCGGGCGCCAGCGTGCAGCGCTACCGGCCGGTGTGATGCGAAAAGGCCCCGCGCGAACGAGTCGCGCGGGGCCTCAAAAGCTGATCGGATCAGCCTTGCAGGAACGGGTAGTCCGTGTAGCCGCGCTCGTCGCCGCCGTAAACGGAGGCCTGGTCGACCTCGTTCTCGTCGGCACCCTTCTGCCAGCGGGTGACGAGGTCGGGGTTGGCGATGGCGGGGCGGCCGACGGCGACCAGGTCGGCGAGGTCCTTCTCGACCACCGAGACGGCCTCGTCGCGCGTGGTGACGCTCGAGAAGCCCGAGTTGATGATGAAGGTGCCGCCGAAGGTGCGGCGGAGGTCCTGGATCAGGTCGCTGGCGGGGTCGGCGTGCAGCACGCTCAGGTACGCGAGGCCCAGGGGGGCGAGGCCCGACACGAGCGCCTCGTAGGTGGCGCGGGTCTCGGTGTCGTCGGTCTCCCAGACGTCCTGGATGTTGTGCGCGGGCGAGATGCGGATGCCGACGCGCGTCGCGCCGACCTCGGACACGACGGCCTGCGCGACCTCAATGACGAAGCGGGCGCGGGCCGCGGGGGATCCGCCGTACTCGTCGGTGCGCTGGTTCGACGCGGGCGAGAGGAACTCGTGCAGCAGGTAGCCGTTGGCGCCGTGCAGCTCGACGCCGTCGAAGCCGGCATCCACGGCCTTGCGGGCAGCGGCGACGAACTCGTCGCGAACGGTTGCGAGCTCCGCGGTCTCGAGCGCGTGCGGCACGGCGTAGGCGACCTTCGTGCCGTTGGCGAGGCGCGTGTCACCGTCGATCGCGATCGCCGAGGGGGCGACGATGCGGTCGGTGCCCGTGATCTCGGGGTGCGTGACGCGTCCGCCGTTCATGAGCTGCATGAAGACGGTGCCACCCTCGGCGTGCACGGCGTCGGCGACCTTGGCCCAGCCCGCGGCCTGAGCGTCGGTCACGATGCCGGGCTGACCCGGGTATGCGCGCGACTCATCGCTCGGGAAGACACCCTCGGTGACCAGCAGGCCGATGCCGGCGCGCTGCGCGTAGTACTTCGCGACGATCGGACCGGGGACGCCGTCGGCGCCGGCGCGCAGGCGGGTCATCGGGGCGAGCGAGACGCGGTTGCGGACGCCGATCTCTCCGACGGTGGTGGGGCTGAACAGGCTCATGGGTGTCCTTTCGTGGGGGAACAGAACCGAGTCCCCCAACCCGATGACCTCGACGGGCATTCCAGGAACGCACGAATTCTCAGGCGTGCCAGAGAAAACCTCAGCCCGCATACCCCCGCACACTCGCCGCGCCATCCGAACGCGGGTCGCTGCCGGCGTCCAGGCCACCGTCGGCCCCCACGATGACAAGATTCGCGTGCCCGACGAGCTCGTCGGCATCCGGAGTCTCGATGATGTGCAGGCGCGTCGCCTCGAGCGAGGCGCGGGCGGGCGCGGCGAGGTTTCCCTCGACGTAGATGTCGGAGGGGGTGTCGCCGTCGCGCTGCGGGCCCACGATGGCGCGCGGAGCCGACACGGCCTCTCGAGCGGTGGCTCCCGCCATCGCGCGCAGCAGCGTCTGCGCGTGGATCTGCGGCTGGCCCTGGCCGCCCATCGTCGCCGAGACGAAACGCAGACCGCTCGCGTCGTCGACCATGACCGGCATGAGGGTGTGGAGCGGGCGCTTTCCGGGGGCGAGGGCGTTCGGCGACGCCGGGTCGAGCGAGAAGCCCGTGCCGCGGTTGTGCAGCAGGATGCCGGTGGAGGGCTCCACGACGGCGGCTCCGAACGCGTGGTAGACGCTCTGGATGAGCGAGACCGACCACCCCGACGAGTCCGACGCCGCGATGCCGACCGTGTCGCCGCGGGGGCGGCGGAAGCCGGGCAGCACGGGCTCGTCGCCGTGGGCGGTCGCGTCGCCGGTGAGCAGCTCGGTGACGTCTCCCGAGGTGACCCGCGGGTCGGCGAGCAGCTCGTCGCGCACGAGGTTCGCGGCGAAGAAGCGCTCCATCATGCGGCCGAAGTCCGCACCGAGGGGGTCGGCGATGCCCTGTCGCTCCAGCTCGCCGAGCACCCGCAACAGCACGAAACCGTGCGTGTTGGGTGGGCTCGTCAGGACGCGATACGAACCGAACGAGGTGGTCAGCGGTTCGACGACCTCGGGGTGGAAGAGCAGCAGGTCGGCCGCCCCGATGCGCGAGCCGAGGCGCGCGAGACCGTCGACGAAGCCGGCGGTGAGCTCGCCGTCGTACAGGGCCGCGGCGCCCCCGTCGCGGATCGCCTCGAGGGTTTGGGCGAGCACGGGTTGCACGAGGGCATCGCCCTTCACGGGCAGGCCCTGCGCGAGGAACGTGTCGCGGAACCCTGCATCGAACCCGATCGCGGCCTCTTCTTCGCGGAAGGCGGCGGCGAGCGAGCGCGACACCGGGACTCCGTCGCGGGCGGCAGCCACGGCATCCGTGAAGATCTCCTCCCAACCGAGCTGACCGCCCATGCGCCGCAGCACCTCCCACCCGCGAACCGCGCCCGGTACCGTCACCGTATCGATGCCCCGATACGGCAGCACCTCGCCGTGCGCTTCGCGCATCGCCGCGCGATCGACAGCGGATGCCGCGGGGCCCGACGCGTTCACGCAGCGCGTGCGCCCCGAGGGGTCGCGGACCAGGGCGATCAGGTCGCCGCCGATGCTGACGTTGTGCGGGTAGACGACGCTGAGGGTGGCCGCGGCCGCGAGGGCGGCATCGATCGCGTTGCCGCCGCGGGCGAACGCTCGCTCGGCGGAGCGGGTGGCGTCGGCGTGCGGAGTGGCGATGGCGCCGGTCAGGGGCGTGCGAGACATGGGTGTTCCTCGGTGGATCGTGCGGGGAGGGGAGAGGGTCAGAGGATCTTCGAGAGGAACGCCTGCGTGCGCGGGTGCTCGGGCGCGGCGAACAGCTGGCCGGGCGGGGCGACCTCGACGATCGCTCCGGCATCCATCACCACGACGCGATCGGCCACCTCGCGGGCGAAGCCCATCTCGTGCGTGACCACGACCATGGTCATGTGGTCGGCGGCGAGCTCGCGCATGACGTCGAGCACCTCGCCGATCATCTCGGGGTCGAGGGCGCTGGTCGGCTCGTCGAACAGCATCAGCCGCGGCTTCATCGCGAGAGCCCGGGCGATCGCGACGCGCTGCTGCTGACCGCCCGAGAGGTTGCTCGGGCGGGCGTCGGCCTTGTCGCCCAGACCGACGCGCTCGAGGAGCGCCTGCGCCTGCGCGACGGCCTCCGCCTTCGCGACACCGCGGACGCGCACGGGCGCGTGCCAGATGTTCTCGAGCGCGGTCATGTGCGGAAAGAGGTTGAAGTGCTGGAACACGAACCCGATCTCCTGCCGCTGCTGCCGCAGGGCCGACTTCGTCGCGGGCACGCGTCGACCGTTCGGCGCGATCCGGTAGCCCATCGGCTGGCCCGCGACCGTGAGGTCGCCGCCGTCGATGCTCTCGAGGCCGTTCATCGTGCGGAGGAACGTCGTCTTGCCGGCGCCCGAGGGACCGACGAGCACGACGACCTCGCCCGGCTGCACGTCCAACGACACGTTGTCGAGCACCTGACGCCCGCCGAGTTCGCGGGTGACGTTCTTCGCGCTGACGAGGGGATCGGTCATTTCAGGACTCCCGAGTCGGAGAGGGTGGTGACGGGGGTGAGGGGCGCCGACCGACGACCCCCGAACAACCGCTGCCACGGAGACGCCGTGGTGACGATGCCGACGCGGGCGTTGAGCTTCTTCTCGATCGCGCTCTGGATGATCGTCCAGATCGTGGTGAGGGCGAGGTAGTAGATCGCGACGACCGCGAAGATCTCGAAGGTGCGGAAACTCGCGGCGCTGATGCTCTGGGTGACCAGGAACATCTCCGAGACGCCGATGACGCTCAAGATCGACGTGCTCTTCATGAGCCCGTTGAACGAGTTGCCCAGCGGGGGAACCATCAGCCGCAGCGACTGGGGCAGGATGATCCACCGCATCGCCGATATCCCCGACATGCCCAGCGCCTGCGCCGCCTCGGTCTGACCGACCGGCACCGAGTCGAGGCCCGCGCGGATGATCTCGGAGATGTACGCGCTTTCGTTCATGATCAGCCCGACGATCGCGGCCTGGATGGCGGCCTTGATCAGGATGCCGCCGAGATCGACGTCCTGGAACCGGAACACGTTCGCCGCCGCGAACCCCGTGTAGATGATCACGAGCTGCACGAGCAGGGGGGTTCCGCGGATCAGCCAGATGTAGAGGCTCGCGATCACGCGCAGCGGCGCGAACGTCGAGCGCCGCATCATCGCGATCACGAGACCGACGACGAGCGCGCCGGCCATCGCGAGCACCGAGATGAGCACCGTCAGCGCGAGCCCCTGCAGGAAGGGCGCGCCCGGGGTGAGCAGGTTCTTCCAGAAGAAGCCCCAGTCGAAGTTCACCGTCAGTTGCTTCCGTTGTACGCGAGGGCCTCTTGCCCCCACGTGCTGAGGATGTTCTCGTAGTCGCCCGTCGAGACGAGGTCGTCGAAGGCCTTCTGGATGGCCTCGTGCAGCGCGGTGTTGTCCTTGAGGGTGGCCGCGCCGATGTCGATCGCGTCGGTCGGGTCGCCCACCATCTCGATGCCCGCGGTGCCCTGCTTCTGGTAGTAGCCGATCAGCTCGGCCGCGTCGAGGTACGCGTCGAGCTGTCCGCTGACCAGCTGCTGGAAGCCCACCGTGGCCTGGTTGTTCGTGCTGATGTCGAGGGGCTTCTTGCCCTCGGAGGTGCAGGTCGTCGACTGCTTCTCGGCGAGATCCTGAGCGGTGGTTCCGACGGTCACCATGACCTTCTTGCCGCAGAGCGAGTCGTCGAGGCCGGTGATGCCGGCATCCGCTCCCTGCTTCACCGCGACGCCGGTGGCGGAGGTGAGGTACGGCACGAAGTCGACGACCTCTTTGCGCTCGGGCTTGATGTACAGCGAGGCCATGATGACGTCGCACTGCTTCGCCTGCAGGCTCGGGATGAGCGCCGAGAAGTCGACCGTGACGAAGTCGGGCGTGAGGCCGAGGCGACCGGCGACCGCTTTGGCCAGGTCGATCTCGCTGCCGACGAGGTTGCCCGACTCGTCGGTGCTGATGTTCGGCGGCGACCCCAGGTTGGTGGTGCAGATCGACAGCGTGTCGGCCGACCGCAGGGCGGTGGGAGCGACGGTCGCGATGGTGGATGCCGTGTCTGCTGCCGGCGCCGGGCTCGAGGAGCACGCGGCCAGGCCGAGGGCGGCGATACCGGCGACCGCGGCGACTGCGGCGATGCGAGTGATGGTGTGCATGGAAATCTCCGTCGATGCTCGATGCTCCGCCACCTCGGGAGTGACGTGCGGAGCAGGCTATCAAGTGATAGGTAATGCGTCTATCAATTGATAGAGGGCGCGTGTTGCGCCCGCATTTCGCGACGGTGTCACCCCCGAGAAAAGTCGGGGGGAAGGGGCGGGGACTACTGCGAGAAAGAGACCGCGCCCTCGAGGCGCGATTGGGTCGCAGAACGCACGTCTTCGAGACGGAAAGGATCGACGAGCACCGCGCGCAGGATGAAATCCGACACCTGAAGGGGGCGGTGGGCGACCGGCGCCGACGCATTCGTCTCGCGCTCGCGCATTCCTTCGAATTGCAGACCGGTGATCGCGCGCTGGACGAACTCGGCGTCCGCGTCCATGAATTCACCCGCCTGGATGCCGCTCGCCACGAGCTCCCGCACTTCTTCGTGGAAGCGCGCGATCGCGAGTCGCTGATCCTCGAATTCCGGCTCGGTGAAGATCGCGTCGCTGTAGTAGCCGCGCGCGTCGTAGGGGAGCGTCAGGTAATCGTGCGAGCTGATCGTGAGGAAGTAGTGGAAGCGCTCGGCCCACGACGCGTCGAGAGCCCGGGCCTCTTGCAGACGGCCGAAGGTCTGCGCGAGGTCGGCGTCGACCAACTCCGACAGAATGACGTGCTTCGCGGAGAAGTGGTAGAACAACGACGGCTGTCGGATGCCGACGGCATCCGCGATCTCTCTCGTGGTGGTGCCGTAGTACCCGTGGCGACCGAAGAGGCGGGCGGCGTGCACGAGGATCTGCTGCCGCGTTCCCCCCTCTTCCATGCGGCGATTCTATCGGCCGCTAGATCGGGGCCTGTGACGCGGAGTGTCTTCGAGGGCCGATATGTCCCTGTGCCTGTCGACGTGGTCACCGCCGCGCAGTCATACGCTGGGGTCCCAGCCACCCACCGGAGGACCCGCGATGACCGAGAACCCCCTCGCCCACCGGCTCGATTACGACCTCGACGCTCTCGACGACGGCGCGCTGTCGGCATCCCCTCTCGCTCTTTTCCAGCAGTGGCTGACGGATGCCGCGGACCTGCCGGAACCGAACGCGATGGTGGTCTCGACGGTGGATGCCGAGGGGCGCCCGACCTCGCGGACGGTGCTGCTGCGCGGGGTCGACGACGACGGTGCCCTGTGGTTCTTCACCAATCGGGAGTCGCGGAAGGGGAAGGCGCTCGCCGCGAACCCAGCGGTGTCGGTCCTGTTCCCCTGGTACGCGCTGCAGCGTCAGGTGATCGTGCTCGGCACGGCCACGCCCCTGCCCGCCGAGCGTGACGACGAGTACTTCGCCTCGAGGCCGCGCGGATCGCAGCTGTCGGCCTGGGCGAGCCATCAGTCGGAGCCCGTGGCATCCCGGACCGCTCTCGAGGAGCAGATGGTCGAGGTGTCGGCGCGGTTCGCCGACGACGAGGTCGTGCCGCGCCCGCCGCACTGGGGCGGGTATCGGGTCGAGCCGCGCGAGATCGAGTTCTGGCAGGGGCGCCCGTCGCGGCTGCACGATCGGGTCGTCTTCACCCGGGATGGGGACGGGTGGGTGGGGCAGCGCCGGCAGCCGTGACGCTCACGGGCGGAGGAGAATCCGCGAGCGGAGGGTGGAAGGGGCGTGAGGCTTCCTCCCGTCCCCTAACTTCCTCCCCTCGCGCAAGGGGCACCGCGAGAAAGCCCGCACCGGGCCTCGCCCCGTAGATTCGATCCATCCCGCAACCGCGGGTCGTTCGTGAGTCACCGGGGGTAAGCCACACCATGGCGAAGAAGAACGCCGACACACCCGACCTCGACCAGAAGGCCTTCGTCGAGGCGAGATCCGAGGCGAAGTCGCGGTACGGCCGGTTCAACCTCGCGATCGTCGGCGCTTCGGGCGTGGGCAAGTCCTCCCTCGTCAATGCGGTGTTCGGGCGCGACTGGGCGAAGGTCGGGCGCGGCCTGCCGGTCACCCGCGGCGTGCACTTCCACAGCGACGACTCGCTCGGCATCTGGGACGTCGAGGGCTTTGAGATCGGATCGCCCGTCCCGCCGGATCAGCAGTTGCGGAACCACCTCGACGCGATCGCCTCCCACCCGGGCGACCACCAGATCTCGGTCGTCTGGTACTGCGTGAAGGCCAACGACGACCGACTCACCCCGGCCGACATCGCCATGATCCGCGAGCTCGACGCGCGGGGGCTGCCGGTGATCCTCGTGCTGACGAAGGTCGACTGGATCAAGAACCCCCTCACCGGGCACCAGGGCGTCGCGAAAGACGTCGAGGCGTTCGTCGACTGGCTCAACGACCCGGTCGATCCGAACACCGGCGAACGGCTGCGCATCCCCTATCGGCAGGTCATCCTCACCTCCACCCGCGACAGGCACGGGAAGGGGAAGGGGCACGGCCTCGGTGACCTTGTCACGCAGACCCTCGACCTCGCGCCCGAGCGCGACAAGGACGCCTTTCGCATCGCACAGCGACTCAACCTCCCGTGGAAGAGGGAGATGGCGCGGCCGATCATCGCCGCGGCGGCCGCGGCCGCAGCGGGGGCTGCGACCGTTCCGCTTCCTGTCTCGGATGCTGTCACGCTGGCGCCGATCCAGCTGACGATGATGGGCCGCATCGCCGCGATCTACGACCTCGAGGTCAAGACGATGCTTTCGGCCGGCGCGCTCGCGCAGTTCGGCGTGCAGGTCGCGGGGCGGGCGCTCGCGACGAGCTTTCTCAAGCTGATCCCGGGCGCCGGGATCGTCGTGAACGCGGCGGTCGCGGGTGCGTTAACGGCGGCGACGGGCGAGAGCTGGCTGAAGATCTGCGAGCTTTTGCACACCGGCAAGATCGACGTGCGCAAGCTCGATCAGGAGTGGGCGAAGTACGCGCCCAGCTTCATGGACGTGGCACGCAAGCTCGTGGAGCGGCGCGTCACGAAGAAGAGCTGAGAGACACGTCGAGCGGGGACGCGCCCGACCCGACAAAGAACGATGCCCGCCCCGGAGGGGGCGGGCATCGTCTCTTTAGCGACGCTCAGTTGTGAACGCGGCGGCGCTTTCCGTACAGGAAGATGCCCGCGCCAGCCTTGAGCGCGAGGGCTCCGGCACCGACGAGAGGCATCACGTCGGCGCTACCGGTCACGGCCAGCTTCGACCCGGACGCGACACTCGACGAGCCGCCGACGGGGGCGGCACTCGACCCGTTGCCCGCGGGAGCGGGGGTCGGGGTCGGGGTCGGGGTCGGGGTCGGCGTGACGG
>NZ_BJML01000006.1 GCF_006539145.1 Microbacterium testaceum
GAAGCAACAGAATCGGATGCCGGGAGTCCTGGCATCCGATGGTGGTGCACGTCTCCGATTCTGTTGCGAAGTCCGGGCATCCCCTGCCAACGAAAAATGCCCCGACCATTCGGTCGAGGCATTTTCGTGTTGGTGACCCCAGCGGGATTCGAACCCGCGTTACCGCCGTGAGAGGGCGGCGTACTAGGCCGCTATACGATGGGGCCGCGTCGTCAACCATTCAAGTATGCATGACAGTTGACGCCCACGCAAAATCGAGGCCGAGGCGTCGACTTCTCGGGCGTGTCCGGCCACGGTACCGCGAGATGGCCTCGCGCGGAAGAGCCGTTAGACGCTGTTCACCCACCGCGCCAGCGCTTGCTCCACTCCGGCGTGCAGGAGTTGACTCGTCTCATGCGCCTCACGAAGCACGAACACGCCGCCCTCGTCCTCGCCGAATCCGGTCACTCGCTCGTGATCGACCCGGGCAGCTTCACCTCGCCCCTCGAAGAGCTGACGAACCTCGACGGCATCGTCATCACCCACGAGCACGCCGACCACTGGACGCCCGAGCACCTCACCCGCCTGCAGAAGGCCCACCCCGGCGTGCCGATCTACGGCCCCGAAGGGGTGCGCGACGCCGCGGCCGGTTTCGACGTCACCGTGGTGCACCCGGGCGACACCCTCGACCTCGGGCCCTTCCACCTGGAGTTCTTCGGCGGGAAGCACGAGGTCATCCACTCCTCCATCCCCGTGGTCGACAACGTCGGCGTTCTCGTCAACGACGCGGTGTACTACCCGGGCGATTCGTTCGCGGTCCCCAAGCACAAGAAGGTCGAGCTGCTCGCCGCCCCCGTCGGCGCCCCGTGGCTCAAGGTCGGCGACGCCATCGACTACGTGCTCGCGGTCAAGCCCGAACGCGTCTTCGCTACCCACGACATGACCCTCTCGGTCGCCGGAAAGCAGATGGGCGACGCGCGCCTCACCTGGGCCGTGGAGCAGAACGGCGGCTCGTTCGTCGACCTGAAGCCGGGCGACTCCGTCGAGGTCTGACGGCCCCAGCGTGCCAAACTCCTGAGAAGTTCACGGGCGTGCGTCCCGAACCGCCGAACACCAACATCCGTCGTTGACTTCTCAGGAGTTTCGTACGCCTCGATCTCGCAGAAACACCGGATGCCACGAGCCCTGGGGCCGTGGCATCCGGTGTTCTGTGAAGAGGTGCGTTACTGCGCGTCGAGATCGGTCTCGAGAAGGGCGACGAGCTCGTCGAGCGCCTGCTCGGCGCCGTCGCCCTCGGCCTTCAGCGTCACGACGGTGCCGTGACCGGCGCCGAGGCCCATGAGCGAGAGGATGCTGCCGGCGTTGAGGTCGGCACCGCCCTCGGCGGCGATCGTGACGGGGATCTTCTTCTCCTGCACAGCCTGCACGAAGAGCTTCGCGGGGCGTGCGTGGAGGCCCGAGGCGCTCGCGATGGTGGCCTGACGTTCTGCCATGGTGAATCCTTCCGATTCGACGGGGTGTTACGCAGCGACCGTGGCTACGGGAGCAGCCTCGGCGACGGCGGCGTCCTGCGTGCTGCGGCCGATGCCCTTGAGGGCGACGACGATCAGCGCAGTCACGACGGTACCCGCCACGATTGCGAGGGCGAAACCCCAGAAGGGGTTGATCGCGAAGAACACGAAGATGCCGCCGTGGGGGGCGAACGACTGCACCGACAGCAGCATGCTCAGACCACCCGTGATCGCGCCGCCCACCATCGAGGCGGGGATGACGCGCAGCGGGTCGGCAGCGGCGAACGGAATCGCGCCCTCGGAGATGAACGAGGCGCCGAGCAGCCACGCGGCGGCGCCGTTCTCGCGCTCGACCGGGGTGAACTTCTTGCGGGCGAGCAGCGTCGAGGCGAGGGCCATCGCGAGCGGCGGGACCATACCGGCGGCCATGACCGCGGCCATGATGAGGTACGGCGTCGTGTTCGTCTGGGTCGCGGCGGCCAGGCCGGTCGTGGCGAAGACGTAGGCGACCTTGTTGACGGGGCCACCGAGGTCGAAGCACATCATGAGGCCGAGGATGACACCGAGCACGATGGCGCCGGCGCCGCTGGCGGCGAGCGAGGTCAGGCCGTCGGTGAGGGCGGCCATGAGAGCGGCGATCGGGCGGCCGAGGAACAGGATCATCAGGCCCGAGGCGAAGATCGATCCCAGGAACGGCACGATCACGACAGGCATGAGGCCGCGCAGCCACCGCGGGGCGTCGAAGCGACCCAGCCACCAGGCGATGAAGCCCGCGAGCAGACCGCCGATGATGCCGCCGATGAAGCCGGCGTTCATGAGCACGGCCACGGCGCCGGCGACGAAGCCGGGGGCGATACCGGGGCGGTCGGCGATCGCATAGGCGATGAAGCCGGCCAGCACGGCCACGATGAAGCCCATCGAGGTCGCACCGATCATGAAGGCGACCGAACCCAGGTACTGCCCGACGGGGCCGAACGACGAGGTGATGTTCTCGGTCGGGAGATCCCACAGGGAGTTCTGGATGATGACGTTCGAGGCGTTCTTGGTGACCTCGTAGCCGCCGAGCAGGAAGCCCAGGGCGATGAGCAGACCACCGCCGGCGACGAACGGGATCATGTAGCTGACACCGGTGAGCAGCCACCGCTGGATGCGACGGCCCACCGACTGCTGCGCTGCGGGAGCATCGGACGCGGATGCCGCGGCGGCACCGCCCTGCACGCGTGCGGCGTTCGGGTTGTCGCTCGCGGCGAGGGCCTCGGCGATGAGCTGCTTCGGCTGCTCGATGCCGCGCTTGACGCCGGCGCGGACGACGGGCTTGCCGGCGAAGCGCTGGGGCTCGCGCACGTCGACGTCGACCGCGAAGATCACGGCGTCGGCGTCGTCGATGACGCTCTGCGGAAGCGCCTTGTAGCCGCTGGAGCCCTGGGGCTCGACGACGAGCTCGACCCCCTCGGTCTCGGCGCCGGCGGCGGTGAGCGCGTCAGCGGCCATGAAGGTGTGGGCGATACCGGTGGCGCAGGCGGTGACGGCGACGATCTTCTTCGTCTTCACGGCCGTGCGGGCCTCGGCGCGCGTCGCGGCCGGGGCCGCTGCGGCGGGCGCTGCGGCCGCGACCGGCGTCTCGGCCGGGCTGATGGCATCCGTGATGATCCGGACGGCCTCGGCGGGCGTCTGCGCCGAACGCAGGCCCGACATGAAGTCGTTGTTCATGAGGCTGCGCGCGAGCTGCGACAGCACCGACAGGTGGGCCTCGTCGGCACCTTCGGGGGCCGCGATGAGGAACACGATGTCGGCGGGGCCGTCGGGGGCGCCGAAGTCGACGCCCGGGGTCAACCGCGCGAAGGCGAGGGTGGGCTCGGTGACCGAGGCGCTGCGCGCGTGCGGGATGCCGATGCCGCCGGGCAGGCCGGTCTCGTCCTTCTGCTCGCGGGCCCAGGCGTCGTCGAACAGCTCTTGCGCACTGCGCGCGCGGCCCTGCGCGACGACGCGCTCGGCCAGAGCGCGGATCACCGACTGCTTGTCGGTGCCCAGGGGCACGTCGAGGGTGACGAGCTCCGGAGTGATGATGTCGGACATTGTCAGTGACCTCCGTGGTCAGGATGTTGCGATGGGGGTGGGGAATTCGGTGACGGCGATCGCACCCGCGGGCAGATCGTCGGGAGTCGGCGCCTGCGTGCCCGGAAGAGTGGCGGCGGCCGCTCCGTAGGCGATGCTGCGCGCGAGACGGTCGGGGGCCGAGGCCCCTTCGAGGTCGGCCAGCAGGTAGCCGGCGAGCGAGCTGTCGCCCGCGCCGACGGTGCTGGCGACCTGGATCTTGGGGGCGCGTCCGCGCCAGGTTCCCTGGGCCGTGAACAGCAGGGCGCCGTCGGCGCCGAGGGTCACGAGGGCGGATGCCACACGGGCCGGCACCAGAGACTGGGCGCGGCGCGAAGCCGTCGCGAGGAGGTCGTCGTCGGACGCAGGATCGTCTCCGACGAGTTCCGCCAGCTCTTCGTGGTTCGGCTTGATGAGGTCGGGCCGGGCGGTCTCGACGACCGCGGCAAGAGCGGGACCGGAGGCGTCGACCGCGATGAGCGGGGCCGCGCTCCCCCACTTCGCACGAACGGCGGCGATGAGATCTGCGTAGAACGTGAACGGGACGCCGGGAGGCAGCGACCCCGCGAGGACGAGCCACGTGGCGCCCTCCGAGGCGGCGACGACGCCGGCGACGAGCGCTTCGGCCTCGGTGACCGAGAGCTCCGCGCCGGGCAGGTTGAGCTTGGTGGTCTCACCCGCGGGGTCGGTGATCGTGAGGTTGGCGCGGGCACGGCCGGCCACCTCGATCACGTCGAGCTCGATACCGGTGTCTTCGAGGAGCATGCGGTACGGGTCATGGGCGTTGACCGGCACCACCGCGCGGGCTGGGGCACCGGCCGCCGAGACGACGCGGGCGACGTTCACGCCCTTGCCGCCGGCATCTTCGCGCGAGGACACAGCGCGCTGAACCTCCCCGGGCTGCAGGGCCTCGGACAGCACGACGGCCCGGTCGGCGGAGGGGTTGGCGGTCAGTGTGACGATCATGCGACGCGCACCTCGATGTCGGCGGCCTCGAGGGCCTCGGAAAGCGCCGCGGGAGGAGCGGCGTCGGTGACGAGCACGTCGAGCTCGTCGAGTCGGGCGAAGCGCACGAGCAGCTCCTCGCCGAACTTGGCCGCGTCGGCGACGAGAACGACGCGACGGGCGGACTGGATGATCGCCGCCTTGACAGCGGCCTCATCGGGGTCGGGGGTGCTCAGGCCGAACTCCACGCTCAGGCCGTTCGTCCCCACGAACGCGATGTCGGGACGGAGCTGGCCGATGGTGCGCACCGTGTGGGCGCCGACCGCGGCCGCGGTGACACCTCGGACGCGCCCGCCGATCGTGGTGAGCGACAGGCGTTCTTCGCCGGCGAGCAGGTGCGCGGCCTCGAGCGAATGCGTCACGACCTCGACTGCGCTGATACCCCCACCGAGAGCGGACGGCAGAAGCGAGGCGACAGCTGCGGGCGTGGTGCCGGCGTCGAGGAAGATCGAACCGCGGAAATCGGAGCCGAGCAGGGCCACGGCCTCGGCGGCGATGGCACGCTTCGCGTCTCGGTGACGCTCTCGACGCTCGGTGAGCGGGGACTCCGCCGTACTGGCACGGCCGATGTCGACCGCGCCGCCGTGGACACGACGGAGAGAACCGAGCCCCTCGAGCCGGTCGAGGTCGCGACGAACGGTCTCCGTCGTGACGTCGAAGCGACGAGCCAGATCGACGACGCTGACGCGTCCGATCTCGCGCAGTTCGCGCTCGATGAGCTGCTGGCGCTCCATTGCGTACACGGGGATCCCCTTCGAAGATTCCCACACGATACAACACGAAACCACACACGGCAACAGATTCGCGACACCCCGCACGACGCCGCGGGCGACGGCACTCCCCCACGAACGAAGAGACCGGTCCGGCGCGCGCAGCGAGTGAGGCTATCCTTACCCGTGGTCCGCCGTCGGGCCGCTCGTTCCACGATCCCTACGGAGTTCCCGGATGCCACGCGCCCGCGCCCTCGCCTTCCCGCTCGTCCTCGTGACCGCCGCCGCCCTGCTCGCCGGGTGCGGCGCCTCGGAGGTCGTCCCCGAAGCTTCGGCCTCCTCGACCGGAGAGGGCGCCACCGCCTACCCGCTGACGCTTCAGAACTGCGGGCGCGAGATCACGGTCGACAAGGCGCCCAGCCGGGTCGTCTCGCTCGACCAGGACTCCACCGAGATCCTGTTGTCGCTGGGCCTGCAGGACCGGATGGTCGGCACGGCATCCTGGACCGATCCGGTTCTCGACACGCTCGCCGACGCGAACGCCGCGGTCCCGCGCCTGTCGGACAACGCTCCCTCGTACGAGGTCGTTCTCGGCACCGACCCCGACTTCGTGACCGCCTCGTTCGGTCGCCACTTCGCCCAGGGCGGCGTCGCGACCCGTGACCGCTTCGCCGAGACCGGCGTCGCGTCGTACCTCTCTCCCACCGATTGCGACGGCGACGTGAGCTTCAACGCGGGCGGCAAGCGCACCTCACCCCTCACGGTCGACACGCTCTACGGCGAGATCCGCGACCTCGCGCGCATCTTCGACGTGTCAGATCGTGGCGAGACGCTGGTCCAGTCGCTGCAGCAGCGTGCCGCGGCCGCGACCGAGGGCATCGACTTCGAGGGCCACACCGTGGCCTTCTGGTTCGCCGACACCAAGACCCCGTACGTCGCCGGAGGCTTCTCGAACGCGGCTCTGTTGGCATCCACCACCAAAATGACCAATGTGTTCGCGTCGCAGACGGACGACTGGCCCGCGGTGGGCTGGGAGAGCCTGGTGTCGGCCGACCCGGACGTGCTCGTGCTGGGCGACCTGCAGCGCGACCGTTTCCCCGGCGACCGGCTCGCCGACAAGATCGCCTTCCTCGAGAGCGATCCGCTGACCAGCACCATGACCGCTGTGAAGAACAAGCGCTACATCGCGCTGCACGGCGCCGAGCTCAACCCGTCGATCCGCTTCGTCGACGCGCTCGACAAGATCCGCGCCTGGTGGGATGAGAACGGGAGCACGCTCTGAGTACGGGGCTCGTCTCGCGCGCGCGGCTCGGACGGGGCTCGGCGGGTCTCGGCGTCGTGCTCGCCCTCGTCGGGCTCGTGGTGCTGGTGGTCTCCGTCGGCGTCGCCGTCACGTTGGGACCAGCCGACGTCTCCCTGGTGAACGTTCGTGACGTGCTGCTGAATCACCTCGGACTCGCCGACATCCCGGTCAAAGCCGCGAAGAATGCGATCGTGTGGGAGGAGCGCCTCCCCCGCGCCCTCGTCGCGGCGTGCGCCGGGGCCGGGCTCGCCCTCTGCGGCGTGGTCATGCAGTCGCTCCTGCGCAACCCCCTCGCCGAGCCGTTCGTGCTCGGCGTGTCGTCGGGAGCGTCGACCGGCGCCGTCGTGATCGGCGTGCTCGGAATCGGCGGCGGAGTGCTCGGCCTCTCGGGCGGGGCCTTCGTCGGCGCGCTCGTGGCCTTCGGCCTCGTGCTGCTGCTCTCTCGCTTCACCTCGGGCGGCACCTCCGGCGTCATCCTGGCCGGTGTCGCCAGCACCCAATTCTTCTCGGCACTGACCTCGCTCGTGGTGTTCGCCGTGGCCGACAGCGACGAGACGCGCGGGGTGATGTTCTGGCTCCTCGGCTCGCTCGAGGGCATGCGGTGGGACAAGGTCGCGCTCTGCGCCGTGGTGGTCGTCGTCGGCGGCGCCGTGTGCTTGTTCGCCGCGCGCGCCCTCGATGCCTTCACGTTCGGCGACGATGTGGCCGCCTCCCTCGGCATCCCGGTCGCTCGCACGCGCATCGGCCTGCTCATCGTGACAGCGCTCATGACCGCCGCCCTCGTCAGCGTCGTCGGCGCGGTCGGCTTCGTCGGGCTCGTCGTGCCGCACGCAGTCCGCCTGATGGTCGGCCAACGTCACGCGCGCGTCGTTCCGCTCGCAGCGGTCGTCGGCGCCGTCTTCATGGTGTGGGTGGATGCCGCGACCCGCACCCTCTTCGCGCCCACGCCCCTGCCTGTCGGTGTAGGAACGGCGCTGGTGGGCGTCCCGGTCTTCGTGGCCCTGCTCGTTCGACGCAAGGGGCGCGCATGACGCTCGAAGCCCGCGAGGTGCGCTGGACGCGCGGGGGAACCCTCGTCGTCGACGGCGTCTCGCTGCATCCCGAGCCCGGGACCACCGTGGGCCTGCTCGGGCCCAACGGCTCGGGCAAATCTTCGCTGCTGCGCCTGTTGCAGGGCGCGGCGCGACCGGACTCCGGCGACGTCCTGCTCGACGAGCGGCCCCTGACGCAGTGGCGCCGCCGCGATCTCGCCCGCACGGTCGCGGTGGTCACGCAGCACGCCGAGACCGACGCCGACATCGTCGTCCGAGATGTCGTGCGCCTCGGCCGCACGCCGCACCGCCCGGTGTGGGGCGGGTCGACCAGCGGCGACGAGGAGGCGATCGACGCGGCGCTCGAGCGGGTCGCCCTGACGGACAAGGCCGATCGCCTCTGGCACACCCTGTCCGGCGGAGAGCGTCAGCGTGCGCAGATCGCCCGCGCTCTCGCGCAGGAGCCCCGCGAGCTGCTGCTCGACGAGCCGACGAACCACCTCGACATCCGCCATCAGCTCGACGTCCTCGCCCTCGTCGCCGCCCTCCCCGTGACGAGCATCATCGCGCTGCACGACCTCAATCTCGCCGCGACCTACTGCGACAGCGTGCTCGTGCTCCGCGCCGGCCGTGTCGTGGCGGCGGGGGCTCCCGCCCAGGTGCTCACGCCGGCGCTCATCGCCGACGTCTACGAGGTGAAGGCACGAGTGATCCCGGATGCCGAGACGGGGCGCTCCACGATCCTGTTCGACGGGCCGCTGGCGTCCTGATCCTTCTCGTCCGTCCTCTCAGGGGGCGACGACGGACAGGGTGAAGCGGATCGTCTTGCCGTCGGGGCCCGTGAGGGTGGCGGCGGTCTTGCCGACAGCGTGCGGCAGGAAGCCGGGGCGGAACACCGAGCCCTCGGAAGGCCCTCCCGGCGAGAAGTCGGCGATCGCCACATCGGTCGTCGACCCGGTCCACTCGGCCTCGGTGCCGTCGGGGACGGCGAGCACGAGCGAGGTGCCGATCTTGACGGTGGCGTCTTTGCCGTCGAGGTCCTCGGGAGAGACGACCGTGGGCGCGAAGGCCTGGTCGTCCGCCGATGCGGAAGGACTCGGCGCTTGCGCCGCGGGTGCGACGGGAGTGTCGGATGCGGCGGGCGCGCAGCCCGTGAGCAGAACGCCGGCCGTCACGACCAGGGCGAGCCGAAGAGCGAGGGAGCGCTTCACGAGGACCTTCTTCCGCGAGGAGGGGGACGGCCCGCGTCCCCGCTCGGATGCTAACCCGCGAAGTCTTTGATCGCGCCGAGCGCGCGCCGGGTTCAGTCGCCGAGAGGGATCTCTACCGAGGTCACCGACGAACCGCCGAGGTCGAGCAGCCCGGGCACGGCCGCAGGCTGCTCGTCGTCGGGCAGGAGTTCGGCCCGGGTCTTCGGCCGCGCGGGTTCGCCGGGGAGCCCGGCCCACTCGCTCGGTTCCTCGGGTCGCTGTACGAAGAGTCCCATGGAGCTATCCTCCCCCCGATCCGCGGCTCACGGCAGAGGGTGGGCTGTGAAGAAGGTTTCGATCAGGGTCGTCGCCGAGATCGCCGTCTCGCCCGAGCCCGCCGCTCCCGGCCACACGTGCCCTCCCCCGTCGATCCGGTAGTGCACCAGGGCACCGCGGTCGTGGCATCCGGTCCACGTCTGCCTCTCGACTCCCGTCGCAACCGATTCCGAGCGCGGATCGGCGGCGCAGCCATTGCGCGTCGCCACCCGCGATAGCCAGAGCGACACCGGGGCGACGGTCGCGTCGTGCCGGATGCCGCCGTCGTAGGGGATGACGTCGTCGGCGGTGCCGTGGAACTCGATCACCGGCACCGGGGAGCCACTCGCGCACGGCGGATTGGTCGCGGGGTAGATCGCCCCGGAGACGACGGCGAAAGCGGCGATGCGTTCGGGGAGGGCGCACGACAGCAACGACACGAACCCGCCGCCGTTCGAGATCCCGGCGGCGAACACGCGTTTCGGGTCGATGCAGAGACGCGACTCCACGTCGTCGAGGAGGGCGGTGGTGAAGGCCACGTCGTCCTCGCCCGACGAGTACGGCGCCCCCTGCCAGCCGACGCCCGCCGCGGTGCTCGCCGCCTGCGGGTAGACGACGATCGCGCCGCTGCCGTCGAGGCCGCTGAGCTGCTCGAGCTGCCCGGGCGGCATGCGGTATCCGGCGAAGGCGAGGATGAGCGGCGTCGGAGTCTGCGCCGTCATCGTCGCCGGGACGTGCACGGTGTATCCACGGGCCGCGCCGTCGACCGTCACCGCGAGCGGGATGCTCATGCCCGGTTCCAGGGACGGATTCGCGTCGCAGCCGGATGCCGTGGGGGGCTCGCTCGTGCCCGCCCCGCATCCCGCCAGCACCGTGCCCGCCACGACCAGGGCGGCGAGGGCGACGAGCGGGCGGAGGCGCATCGGGTCATCCTACGGTTCGCCCGCAACGGCGCGGAGAAGCCTCACGCATGCGGCCACCTGCGGCAGCCCCCATGGCACGCGAAAGGCCCGGGATCTTTCGATCACCGGGCCTTTTCGCAAAGCTGGGGTACCTGGACTCGAACCAAGAACAACGGAACCAGAAACCGCCGTGTTGCCAATTACACCATACCCCAATGGCTTCGAGCCGTAACTCGTGCCGAGGATCAAGCTTACGTGACGCGGAGCCATGCGCCAAACCGGGGCCCCGCCCCGCGCGTCCCGGGCGCGTCCAGGGCGGCCCGTCTCGAGGGCGCCGACCTCAGAGAACCGCGTGGAGATCGGACCTCCGGCGGGAGAATCTTCGATCCGCGTCGCATGCTCCGAGTTCCGCTCCCCCGCGCGCCGGAAACCAGCGATCCCCGCGACAGCGAAGTCGCAGGGATCGCTGGGGCGTCTCAGCCCAGGTGCGCCACCAGCGCCTCGAGGCGACGGATCGACTCGGCCTTGCCGAGCAGTTCCATCGACTCGAACAGCGGCGGCGAGATGCGACGTCCGGTGAGGGCGACGCGGGGCGGACCGTAGGCCACGCGAGGCTTGAGCCCCAGGTCGTCGACGAGCGCACCCGACAGCGCCTCCTGGACGGCAGCGGCGCTGAAGTCGTCGACCCCCTCAAGAGCGCGGACGGATGCCGCGAGCACCTCGGCCGCGTTCGCGGGAAGGCCCTTGAGCGCGTCCTCGGCGTAATCGACGTCGGAGACGAAGAGGAAGCCGAGCATGCCGGGGACCTCCCCCAGCAGCTGCACGCGCTCCTGCACGAGCGGCGCCGCCTGGGCGATGATCGCGCGGTGCTCGTCGCTCGGCTGCTCGGCGATGTATCCCGCACCCGCGAGATAGGGGACGATCCGGGCGGCGAAGTCCTCGGCATCCAGCATCCGGATGTGGTCACCGTTGATGGCTTCGGCCTTCTTCTGGTCGAAGCGTGCGGGGTTGGGGTTCACGTCGGCGATGTCGAAGGCGGCGATCATCTCGTCGAGCGAGAAGACGTCGCGGTCGGCGGACAGCGACCAGCCGAGCAGCGAGAGGTAGTTCAGCAGCCCCTCGTGGATGAAGCCCTTCTCGCGCTGCAGGAACAGGTCGGCCTGCGGGTCGCGCTTGGAGAGCTTCTTGTTGCCGGTCTCGCCGAGCACGAGCGGCATGTGCCCGAACCGGGGCAGGTAATCGGTCACGCCGGCGTCGAGGAGGGCGCGGTACAGCGCGAGCTGACGGGCCGTGGACGGCATGAGGTCCTCCCCGCGGATGACGTGGGTGATCCCCATGAGCGCGTCGTCGACCGGGTTCACGAAGGTGTAGAGCGGGATGCCGCCGGCGCGAACGATCACGAAGTCGGGGAACGAGCCCGCGGGGAAGGTCACCTCGCCGCGGATGAGGTCGACGAAGGTGAGGTCTTCGTCGGGAACGCGCACGCGCCACGCGGGCTCGCGCCCCTCGGCACGGAAGGCGGCCTTCTGCTCGTCGGTGAGGTCGCGGTCGTAGTTGTCGTAGCCGAGCTGCTTGGCGCGGCCGTTGGCCTCGTTGCGTGCGTCGATCTCTTCGGCGGTGGAGTAACTCTCGTACACCGCCCCCGCGGCGATGAGCTTGTCGAGCACGCCGCGGTAGATCTCGTGGCGCTGCGACTGGCGGTACGGCGCGTGCGGGCCGCCGACCTCGACGCCCTCGTCCCAATCGATGTTCATCCACCGCAGCGCCTCGAGGAGCTGCTGGTAGCTCTCTTCGCTGTCTCGCGCGGCGTCGGTGTCTTCGATACGGAAGACCAGCTTGCCGCCGTTGTGCCGGGCATAGGCCCAGTTGAACAGGACGGTGCGGATGAGACCGACGTGCGGCAACCCCGTGGGTGAGGGGCAGAAGCGGACGCGAACGTCGGCGCCGGTGGCGGTCGTGGTGCGGGGATCGGGCGTGGCAGACATCCCCTCGATCCTATCGGCGGGCGCTGTCGCTTCCCGAGTGCCGCAGATGATCGGCCAGGATCTCGCCCACGACCTCGAGTGCGGCTCCGACCGCGGGCACGTGCTCGGCTCCCCGAGCGGTGATCACGTGCAGGGTCCGCGCTTCGGCGGCGGGCAGCCGGGGAGCAGCGATCCCCGACAGCATCGGGAGCGATGCCACGGCCATCCGCGGCAGGATCGCCATGCCCACCCCCTGGGCGACGAGGTTCTCGACGGCGATGAAGTTGTCGGTCTCGAACGCGATATCGGGCGTGAATCCGGCACGGCCGCACGCCTCGAGCAGGTGCCCGCGGCACTGCGGGCACCCCGCGATCCACCGCTCCCCCGCGAGTTGCGAGAGGTCGATGGGGTCGTGGGCGGCCGCGGGGTGGTCCGTGGGCACGACCACCACCGTGTCGTCGTCCCCGATGAGTCGGGACGAGAGTCCGGATGCCGCCGACTCCAGGTGTTCGCGTCGATCGCCCGGATAGCTGTAGATGAGCGCGATGTCGGCGCGATTCTCGCGCACGGCGGCGATGGCCTCGGGCGGCTCGGCCTCGACGAAGCTGATGGACACACCCGGCCGGCGAGCGGTCACGGCGGCGATGACGCGCGGAACGACCGTCGACGACGCCGACGGGAAGGCGGCGATCCGTACGCGACCGGCCCGCAGACCACGCAGCTCGGCCAGGTCTCCGGCGGCGGCGTCGAGCGCCGTGGTGACGGCGGCCGCGTGACGGGCGAGCATCGACCCCGCCTCGGTGAGACGCACGCCTCGACCGACACGTTCGACGATCGGCATCCCGGCGCGCCTTTCGAGGCGGCGAAGCTGCTGGCTCACCGCGGGTTGACTGTAACCGAGCGCTCGGGCAGCGGCGGTGATCGAACCGGTGTCGGCGATGGCCTTGACCACCCGCAGGGCGTTCGCGTCGAGGGAGTCGTCGATCTCGGCCATTCCCACACATAAGCAGAGGTGATGGTTCTCATGCAACACCTGTTCTAGTGCAATGTCAGGCGCGAGGCGATCCTGGTTTCATGAGCAGCCTCGCCTCGCACTTCGCCGGTGGCCGCGACTACCTCGCGGCCTGCACCCTCGGCCTGCCCTCGCGCGCCACGGTGGCCGCGGTCCGCGCCGACCTCGAGTCCGCGGCATCCGGACGCCCCGATGTCGTCGCCGCGTCGCAGGCCGTCGAAGAGGCGCGGGCCTCGTTCGCGCACCTCGTGAGCTCCCCGGTCGGTGACGTCGCGATCGGCTCGCAGACGTCGGTGCAGGTCGCACTCCTCGCCGCCGCCGCACCCGACGGCGCCGAGGTGCTGTGCGCCGAGGGCGACTTCTCGTCTCTCATCGCCCCCTTCGCTCACGCGGGCCGGCGCGTACGCCTGCGCACCGCTCCCCTGCACGAGCTCGCCGCCGCGATCTCACCCGACACCTGGCTCGTGGCATTCTCGCTCGTGCAGTCGGCGACCGGAGAGGTCGCGGACGCCGCGCGCATCGCCGCCGCAGCGGCTCGCAGCGGCGCCCGCACGCTGTGCGACCTGACACAGGCCGCCGGATGGCTCCCGGTCGACGCGACGATGTTCGACGCGACCGTCTGCCACGCCTACAAGTGGCTCTGCTGCCCGCGCGGGGTGTCGTTCCTCACCCTCGCGCCCGCCTTCGCGAGCGAGATCCGCCCCGTGCAGGCCGGGTGGTACTCGGGCGACGACCCGTGGGCGTCGTGCTACGGCACCGGCGGCCCGCTCGCCCCCGACGCTCGTCGATTCGACGTCTCGCCCGCATGGCAGGCGTTCGTCGGAGCGGCACCGGCCCTGGCCCTGTTCGCCGACGCCGACATCACCGCGACCTACGCCCACGTCACGAGCCTGGCCGCCCGCTTTCGCGACGGATTGGGCCTGGAGCAGCCCGAGCGTCCCTCGGCGATCGTGACCTGGCCGGATGCCACGGGCGAAGCGCTCGCGCAGCTCACGGCCCACGGGATCACGGCGTCGGGCCGCGCGGGCCGCGCCCGCGTGGCGTTCCACGTCTTCAACGACGAACTCGACGTCGATCGCGCGCTGCACGCGCTCGGCGTGCGTGGCGCCGAGGACCTGTCGCCGTTCGACGGTCTGGTCTACGCGATCTGAAAGACGCGTCTCACAGCTCGGACGCCTCGACCGTCGCCGCTACGACTCACGCGACGCCCGAGGACTGGCGCGAGCGGACGACGACCGCGCCCACGCAGACGGCGGCGACCGGCACCAGCGCCCAGAGCGCGAGACCGTCGTAGCCGACCGCCCCGAGGACCAGGCCGGCCAGTACCGAGCCCGCGGCCGCACACGCCGTCATGAGCGTGTCGCTCCGGCCCTGACGGCGCGGGCGAAGCGAGAGAGGCGTCGCCTCGGTCAACAGGGCCGAACCCGAGACGGTGGCCGCGCTCCAGCCGAGACCGAGCAGCACGAGGGCCACGAGCACCCCGGCCTGCGAGTCGGGCAGTAGCGCCGCGACAGCCAGCGACGCCGCGAGCAGTACCTGGCCGAGGACGATGACGCCGACGCGCCCGACGCGGTCGGCGAGAACACCGAAGACGGGCGAGAGCCCGTACATTCCGAACACGTGCGCGGAGATCGTGATGCCGACGGCGAGGGTCACGGCATCCGGAGCGACGATGTGCGAGAGGTGGACCGGAGTCATCGCCATGACCGAGGCCATGGTCACGTGCGACGCCGCGACGGCCAACATCGCGAATCGCGCGACACCCGGTCGGTCGGCCTGGGGAGCGGGAGCGGTGACGGATGCCGAGGCCTCCCGCTCGACGCGTTGGGCCAACAGCAACGGGTCGGGTCGCAGCACGAGCACGTACAGCGCGAACGCGCAGACCTGGGCCGCGAACGAGAAGAGGTAGGCGCCGGTCAGGCGCGGCATCCCGATGCTGGCCCCGATGAGCTCGCCGGGCGCGAGCAGGAGCGGGCCGACGACCCCGCCGACGGTCGTCGCCCAGACGACCGTCGCCAGGTCGCGCCCGCGGCGGGCGGTACTCGCGAGGTCGGTGGCGGCGAAACGCGACTGCAGGGTCGCGGCGTTCCCCGCGCCGATGAGGGCGATTCCGACGAGCAGCAGCGGGAACAGGCGGAGTGCGGCGGCCGCGATGACCACGGCGATGCCGATCAGGGCCGCGACGTTTCCCGTGGTGAGCGCCACACGCCGACCACGACGACCGGCCAGGCGAGCCAGCGGGATCGCGGTGAGAGCCGCGCCAAGGGTGACCGAGGCCGTGGCGAGGCCCGACAGGGCCTCCTGCCCCGATAGGTCAGCGGCGAGCAGTGCCCCGAGCGAGAGGGTCGCCCCGAAAGCGACGCCCGTGAGCACCTGGCCCGCGGCGAGCACCCGGACCGTCCGGCGCTGGGTGACGGCGAGGTCGCGCTCGGTGAGCGCGGCGCCCGCCGCCACAGGGGAGTCAGGCATCGCGCGCCGTGTTGCGCAGGATGCCGATGCCACTCACCTCGACCTCGACGGTGTCGCCGGCCTCGAACGGACCGACGCCGGCCGGCGTGCCCGTGAGGATGAGGTCGCCGGGGAGGAGCGTGAACACCGCGGAGGCGTACGCGACGAGCGCGCCGATGCCGTGGATCATGTCGGAGACCGGGCCCTGCTGACGCACCTCGCCGTTGACGCGCGTGGTGATCGCCGCGGAGTCGAGGTCGAGATCGGTCTCGATGACGGGCCCGACGGGGCAGAAGGTGTCGAATCCCTTGGCGCGCGACCACTGACCGTCGGTGCGTTGCAGGTCGCGAGCCGTGATGTCGTTGGCGACGGTGTAGCCGAAGATGTAGTCACTGGCGCGCTCAGCGGAAACGTTCTTCGCGATACGGCCGATCACGACGGCGAGCTCGCCCTCGTAGTCGGTGTGCGAGCTCAGGCTCGTGGGGCGCACGATCACGTCGTTCGGCCCGATGACCGACGTGTTCGGCTTGAGGAACATAAGCGGTTCGGCCGGTGCCTCGCCGCCCATCTCCGCGGCGTGGTCGTGGTAGTTCTTGCCGATGCAGACGACCTTCGAACGCGGGATCACCGGCGCGAGCAGGGCCGCATCGGCGAGCGGGACGCGCTCCCCCGTCGTCTCGAACCCGGCGAACATCGGGTCTCCGGCGAGGACCACGAGTTCGCCGTCGTCGACGATCCCGTAGCGAAGGGCATCCTGGTAGCTGAATCGAGCGATCTTCACGGAGCCAGCCTATCCGCGGCCCCCGACATCCCACCGCGTCCGCCGAGGCCTCACCCACGCTCAACCACCCGCATGTGCGCCCGACGTGGCGCCGCTCCCCCACGCATAAACGCGATCCGCGCTCATAAACACGCGCACCACGCGTTTTTCGCCGCAGATCGCGTTTATGCGTGGAACCCGCTGCCGCTCCCCCACGCTCGACACACGACAACCGCGCCGGGCGCCGCTACCCCGGGCGTCACGCCGCGCGACGCCACCCCGTGCGCCGCTACCCCGGGCGTCACGCCGCACGCCGCCACCCCAGGCGCCGCCACCCCACGCATAAACGCGATCCGCGCTCATAAACACGCGCACCCCGCGTTTATGAGCGCAGATCGCGTTTATACACGCTCGTCGGGCCAGGACCCCACCGCACGCCGTCGCGGACGGTGAGCGGATACGACGGAGGGACCCCCGGCATCCGGGAGCCCCTCCGTGTGCGCGACGCTCAGGCGTCGAGGCGGTACAGCCAGCCGTGCTTGTCTTCGGCGCGGCCGTACTGGATGTTCGTGAGCTCCTCGCGCAGTTCGAGCGCGAGAGTGCCGGTGGGCTGCTCGTCGATGAAGTCACGGCCCTTGAGCACACCGATCGGGGTGACGACCGCGGCGGTGCCGCACGCGAACACCTCGACGATGTCTCCGGATGCCACTCCCTGGCGCCACTCGTCCAGCGAGACGTTGCGGCCCACGACGTGGTGACCGCGGTCGCGAGCGAGCTGCAGGAGCGAGTCGCGCGTGATCCCCTCGAGGATCGAGTCGGACTGCGGGGTCACGATCGTGCCGTCCTTGTAGACGAACACGACGTTCATACCGCCGAGCTCCTCGACATTGCGGTCTTGGTCGAGGAAGACGACCTGATCGCACTCGTTCTCGTAGGCCTCCGACTGCGGCAGCAGGCTGGCGGCGTAGTTGCCGCCGGTCTTGGCCGCGCCCGTGCCGCCCTTGCCGGCGCGCGAGTAGTCCTCGCTGAGCCAGATCGAGACGGGCTTCACGCCACCCTTGAAGTACGCGCCCGCGGGGCTGGCGATCAGGTAGTAGGCGACCTTGTGCGCGGGGCGGACCCCGAGGAACGCCTCTTTCGCGAACATGAACGGACGCAGGTACAGGCTCTGGTCCTCACCCGAGGGAACCCACGCGCCGTCGACGGCGATGAGCTCCTTCAGCGACTGCAGGAAGTACGGCACCGGCAGCTCGGGAAGGGCGAGTCGTCGCGCAGAGCGCTGCAGGCGGCGACCGTTCTGGTCGGGGCGGAAGGTATGCACCGAGCCGTCGGCGTGGCGATAAGCCTTGATGCCCTCGAAGATCTCCTGGCCGTAGTGCAGGACCGCGGCGGCCGGGTCGAGTGAGATCGGGCCGTAGGGCGAGACGCGCGGGCGGTGCCAGCCGCCGCGGACCGACCAGCAGATGTCGACCATATGGTCGGTGAAGCTCTGCCCGAAGCCGGGATTGGCGAGGACCGCGTCGCGGTCGGTCGTGCTCCTGGCCGCGAGGTTGCGCGTGACGGAGAACTCGAGCGGTTCGAGTCCGGTGTCGGGATCGGTGTCGATGGTGGTCATTCGTTGTCCAAAGCTTCTCGAGTGCCGGAGGCGATGCTCGCCGATCGGTCCAGGTTACGCCTGGACGCGTTCGGCGATGGCGTCGCCGATCTGGGCGGTGGTGCGGACCCCGTCGCGGCTGGCGATGTCGTCCTCGACCGCGCGGGTCACGCGGGCGGCCTCGTCGGTCAGCCCGAGGTGATCGAGCAGGAGGGCGACGGAGAGGATCGCGGCCGTGGGGTCGGCCTTCTGGCTTCCCGCGATGTCGGGCGCCGAACCGTGCACGGGCTCGAACATCGAGGGGAACGCGCCGTCGGGGTTGATGTTGCCCGAAGCGGCGAGGCCGATGCCACCGGTGACGGCGCCGGCCAGGTCGGTCAGGATGTCGCCGAAAAGGTTGTCGGTGACGATCACGTCGAAGCGGCTCGGGTTCGTGACCAGGAAGATGGTTGCCGCGTCGACGTGCAAGTAGTCTACGGCGACACCGGGGAACTCGGATGCCACGGCGTCGACAATCCGCTTCCACATACCGCCCGCGTGCACGAGCACGTTGGTCTTGTGCACGAGCGTGAGCTTCTGCCGGCGACGCTCCGCGAGGGCGAAGGCGTAGCGGACCACGCGCTCGACGCCGTAAGCGGTGTTGACGGAGGTCTCGTTCGCGACCTCGTGCGCCGTCCCGCGGCGGATCGAGCCGCCGTTGCCGACGTAGGGCCCCTCGGTACCCTCGCGCACCACGACGAAGTCGATCTCGCCCGGCTCGGCGAGCGGCCCGGTGGCGCCCGGGTAGAGCTTCGACGGGCGGAGATTGACGTAGTGGTCGAGCTCGAAACGAAGCTTCAACAGCAGGCCGCGCTCGATGTTCGCATCTTTGAGTCGGGGATCGCCGGGCACTCCCCCGACGGCGCCGAGCAGGATCGCGTCGTGCGCGGCGATCGCGGCAAGGTCGTCGTCGGTGAGCGTGTCGCCCGTCTCGAGGAAGCGACCTGCGCCGAGGGAGAACGGCGTCTTCTCGAACGAGACGTCGGATGCCGCGGTGACGGCGTCGAGCACCTTCACGGCCTCGGCGACGACCTCGGGACCGATGCCGTCACCGGGGATGACGGCCAGCTTCACGACACGCGACATCGCTCTCCTCAGAGCTCGGGCACGTCACTGCTTCGACGTGCTGCGGGATCCTCCCAGGGTAGTGGCAGCGATGACCGCGGCCACGACGATCAGCGCCGCGCCGATCAGCGCGGTGACGACGACGCCGGAGTCGAAAGCGTGTGCAGCGGCGGTGCGCAGGGCATCGGCCAGGGCGACGTCGTCGAGGGTGTTCGAGACGGCCACCGCGCCGGCGAGGGTCTCTCGGGCGGCGTGGGCCGCGGCATCCGGAAGCCCGGCGGGCAGGACGAGCTGCGCCCGGTAGAACGCGGCGAGGATGCCTCCGAGCACAGCTGTGCCCAGGACGGCACCCACCTCGTAGGCGGTCTCGGAGACCGCGCTGGCCGCGCCGGCCTTCGCAGAAGGGGCACTGGAGAGGATCAGTTCGTTCGAGACCGTCTCGGCGGCGCCGATTCCGATACCCAGCAGGGCGAACGCGACGATCAGCAGCGTCAGGTCGCCCGTGGAGACCGCGACCATGATGTACGCGACGACCGAGAACGACAGGGCGACGGGCACGACGATCTGCGACGGGAATCGCTTCGCCACGGGCACGACCGCGAGCCCCGAGATGATCATGAGAACGAGCCCCGGCAGGAGAGCGAACCCCGCGACCATCGGGGAGAGACCGACGACCAGTTGCAGGTGCTGAGCGACGAAGTACAAGAAGCCGACGAGTCCGACGACGCTCAGCAGGTTCACCAGGATCGCGCCGGAGAACGTGCCCTGGCGGAACAGTGTCATGTCGAGCATGGGCGTCGTCAAGCGGCGCTGACGCCGGACGAACAGCCACCCGAACACCACCCCGACGACGAACAGCACAGGAGCGAGCGACATCGGGCCGTCGACGGCGAGCTTCTTGATGCCGTAGACGATCGGCACCATTGTCGCGAGCGAGAGGAGAACGCTGAGGGGGTCGAACCGGCCCGGCTGGGGGTCGCGACTCTCGGGCACGAAGAACGGCGCGAGAACGACGAGCGGCACGAGCACCGGCACGGCCATCAGGAAGACCGAGCCCCAGGTGAAGTGCTCGAGCAGGAATCCGCCGACGATCGGACCGAGTGCGGCCCCCGCAGAGAATCCGGAGGCCCACACGGCGATCGCGATCCGGCGCTGGTCGCGGTCGCGGAAGATGCTGCGCAGCAGAGACAGGGTGGACGGCATGAGCATGGCGCCGAAGACGCCCATGAGCGCGCGCCCGGTGATCAACAGGGCCGCGGTGGGGGCGAACGCCGACAGCGCCGACACCGCCGCGAAACCGGTCGCACCGATGAGCAGCATGCGGCGGCGACCGAAACGATCGCCCAGCGTGCCCATCGTCACGAGGAGTCCGGCGAGGACGAGCGGGTAGACGTCGATGATCCACAGCTGCTCGATGCTCGAGGGCTGGAGCGACAGCGCGATCTCGGGCAGCGCGAAGCTCAGCACCGTGTTGTCGACCGAGACGAGCAGCACGGGCAGCATGAGCACCGCCAGCGCGAACCATCCCCGCCAACCGGCGCGGGTCACGGAGATTTCCGAGGTGGGCAACGAGGTGAGCATGAGGGAGTCCGTTTCTAAACCGTCCAGCCGGTATAGTGACAGAGCAGGCCACCCCGCCGCCAGTACGATCGAGGAGTCATGAGCCGCCCCCCTCTCGCCCGCGAAGCCGTCCTCGACGCCTTCAGCCGCATCCTCGTCGACGAGGGCGAGCGCGCCGCCACGATGGATGCCACCGCGCGCGGCGCCGGGGTGTCGAAAGGTGGACTGCTCTACCACTTCAGCTCGAAGAGCGCTCTCGAGGCGGCGCTCGTCGAACGGCTCGAGCGGCTCGCCGACGAAGACGTCGCCGAGATCGAGAGGTCGGACGAGGGGGTCGTCGCCGCACACCTGCGCTCCTCGCAGAACACCGGTTCGCCGCTTGACGTCACCATCCTCGCCGTGTCCCGCCTCGCCCAGAACGGCAGCGACGCCGCTACGGCATCGCTCCGCCGCGTCCGCGAGCTGTGGGAGAACAGCCTCCGCGCGCACACCCGTGACGAGACGGCGCTGCAGATGGTGCTGCTGGTGAGCGACGGGCTGTACTTCAACGCCGTTCTCGATCTGAACGCACTGCCCGGGCCGACTCTCGAGGGTGCCGACCTCGATGCGCTCATCGCCCGCGTCGTCGCCGCGACCACGTAAAGCGCGGCCGAGGGCCCGGGTCAGTCTCGCTGCCGCTCCGCCCGCCGTTCGCGGCGCTCGCGCCGAAGGTCCATGACCACGCCGAGCAGGATCAACACTCCCCCGATCACGCCGAGGAGGCCCCAGGGGGTGCGGCGCACGACATCGGCCACCCCCGCGACGAGGAAGAGGATGCCGAGACAGGCGGAGACGACGCGAAGGACCAGGGCCACTCGCGCAGTGTGAACCCCTCGATTTTGCGCGGGCCCTGAATCTCCGACGCGCCGGCCCAGAACAACGGAAGAGGGGGCCGCCGCAGCGACCCCCTCCCCCTGACGACCGGGCCTCAGCCCTCGACGATGTCGATCTGCCGAAACAGGTCGGCGCCGACGGCCTCGCGCATGGCGCCGAGGATCTCGTCGGGAACGGGCGAGTCCACCGTCAGCACCGAGAGCGCACGACCCGTGGCATCCGGTGCCGCCACCTGGAGGCCCGCGATGTTGATGCCCGCCTCCCCCAGCTTCTGGCCGTAGATCGCGACGATGCCCGGACGGTCGGCGTAGCGCATGACGACGTGGTGCTGTTCGATGGGCACCTCGATCTCGTAGCCGTTGATCGAGACGACCTTCGGGACCATCCGCGTGCCGGCGAGCGTGCCCGCGACCTCGAGCGTGGACCCGTCGGCCAGGGTGCCGCGGAGGATGGTGATGTTGCGGTAGAGCGGGCTCTCGGCCTCGACGACCAGACGCGCCTCGACACCGCGCTGTTCGGCGAACAGCGGGGCGTTGACGTACGAGACGCTCTCGCTGACGATCCGGCTGAAATAGCCCTTCAGCGCGGCCAGGCGGTAGACGCTGACGTCGTACTGCGCGAGCTCTCCGCGCACCTCGATGTCCAGGCTCGTGAGCGCGCTGTCCGCGAGACCGCTGAAGAACTGGCCGAGCATTTCGACGAGGGCGATACCGGGACGCACGAAGGGATCGATCGCACCGCCCGCGACGTTCACGGCATCCGGGACGAGGTCTCCCTCGAGCGCCAGCTTGACCGAGCGCGCGACCGAGACGCCGGCCTTCTCTTGCGCTTCCTCGGTGCTCGCGCCGAGGTGGGGCGTGACGACGACGTTCGGCAGGTCGAGGAGCTTGCGCGCGGGGCCGCCCTCGACCGGGGGCTCTGTCGTGAAGACATCGAGTCCGGCGCCCGCGATCTCACCGGCCGTGAGCGCGTCGAAGAGCGCCTCTTCGTCGATGAGACCACCGCGAGCGACGTTGACGACATAGGCGGTCTTCTTCATACGACGCAGCTGCTCGGCGCCGATCATGCCCGTCGTCTCGGGGGTCTTCGGCATGTGGATCGTGACGAAGTCGCTCTGCTCGAGCAGTTCGTCGAGAGAGACGAGCTGCACGCCGAGCTGCTGCGCGCGAGCCGCGGTGACGTACGGGTCGTACGCGATGACGCGCATGTCGAAACCCTGCAGACGTGCGGCGATGAGCGCGCCGATACGACCGAGACCGATGATGCCGATCGTCTTCTCGAACAGCTCGGTGCCGGTGAACGAGCTGCGCTTCCACAGGCCCTGCGCGAGCGAGGCGTGCGCCGCCGGGATGCGGCGCGCGAGGCTCAGGACGTGCCCGACCGTCAGCTCGGCAGCCGAGATGATGTTGGAGGTCGGCGCGTTGACGACCATGACACCGGCCGCGGTCGCCGACTTGATGTCGACGTTGTCGAGGCCGACACCGGCGCGGGCGACCACCTTCAGCGACGGCGCGGCCGCGAGGGCCTCGGCGTCGATCTGAGTGGCCGAGCGCACGAGCACCGCGTGCGCCTCGGCCAGAGCCGAGAGCAGCGCGGGGCGGTCGGTCCCGTCGACGTTGCGCACGTCGAAGTCGGGGCCGAGCGCGTCGATCGTGGCGGGAGAGAGTTCTTCGGCGATGAGCACGACGGGCTTCGTCACGGATGCGTCCTTCGAAACGGTGCTGGGGGCTGCCGCGCACCGTCGCACACCACCGGCGCGAACCGGGCGCGCGACCCGTGCGGGCCGTCTGCCAGCCTAGCGCGGGGGCGACGCCGCACCCGACCGTGTGACGGCGGACGACAGGGCAGCGGGCGGACGCTCAGCATCGCGAGACTGCATCTCGCTGACGAACCCGCGTCAGAATGACGCCCACCTGTCAGCGGGGTGCAGTCTCCCGCCCATGGGCGCCGCACCGGGCAGAAGGAGGTCCCGGATGCCGGAAACCCGCCGCGTCAACCGCCGTACAGACCGTACGACGTGGTGCCGTAGCCGACGATCGCGAGCCAGAACGCGGCGGAGAGCGTCAGGCCAGCGAGCAGAACGACCGCGAGTTCGCCCGCCTTGCGGCGCTGGCCGATCGCGAAGGCGACGCCGAACGCGAGGAGGGGGAACACGATCGGCAGGATGTAGACGAACCAGCCCAGGCCGTTGAGCCCGAGCGGGCCGTTGACCTGCTGGATGAGCAGAGCGACCGAGCTCCAGACGACGTAGGCGTAGAAGAGTCCGAACAGGCCCGAGATTGTGACGAGGAGCCAGGTCGGCAGGTGGCGGGTGCGGGCGGGGGTGCTCATGCGAAAGCTCCCAACGACAGGAAGGGCCAGGGAACGAGCAGCACGATTCCCACGATCAGCAACAGGAACCGCTGCCAGGTGCGCCACTTACGGGTCAGTGCGAGCACCGCGACGAACCACACGACGGGCGCGAGGGCGGCACCGATCGTGAGCGCGATGACGGTCACCGACGGGATGGGAAGCCCCAGCCCGTTCAGGCGGAGTCCCGCGAGCAGCCACCCGATCGCGAAGAGAAGGAAGGTCGCCGCGACCATGCCGATGCCGACGAGGCCGACGTTTCCGAGGGGCGCCGCGTGGCCGGCATCCAGCTCCTCGCCATCGGTCACCGCGACGGCGGTCGGCTCGGAAGCGGCAGGCTCAGGATGCCGGGCGACCGGCGCTGCGGCGGGCGCTTCGGGCTGCAGGGGCTCGAGGGGCTCGGCTTCGACCCGCGGCTCGGTCTCGGCGGAACGCGTCGGCGCAGGCTTGTCGCCGACGTCGAGGGTGGGGTCGTCGTCACCGCCCCAGGACAGGGCGTCGTCATCGCGCGGAGTGCTCACGGGACCACGCTAGCGGCGCTCCCCCGCGCCCGGGTCGCGCCCCGCCGATCGCCGGGGTCCGCGGCATCCAGACCCGAACGACGCCGCGGAGAACGCGAACGCCCCGGAACCGCGGGGTCCCGGGGCGTTCGCGTCGGACGGATCAGCGCGCGGCCGAGCCCTCGACGTAGTCGGTGTCCTGCTGCTTCCACGCGAAGAGGCCGCGGAGCTCCTTGCCGGTCGCCTCGATGGGGTGACCCTGCTCCTTCTCGCGGAGCTCGAGGAACTCGGGGGCGCCCTTGTCCTGGTCGGCGATGAAGCGCTCCGCGAAGGCACCCGACTGGATGTCGCTGAGGACGGCCTTCATGCTGGCCTTGACGTCGGACGAGATGACGCGGGGGCCCGAGACGTAGTCGCCGTACTCGGCCGTGTCGGAGATCGACCACCGCTGCTTGGCGATGCCGCCCTCCCACATGAGGTCGACGATGAGCTTGAGCTCGTGCAGCACCTCGAAGTAAGCGATCTGGGGCTGGTAGCCCGCCTCGACGAGGGTCTCGAAGCCGACCTGCACGAGGTGGCTCATGCCACCGCAGAGCACGGCCTGCTCACCGAACAGGTCGGTCTCGGTCTCTTCGGTGAACGTCGTCTTGATGACGCCGGCGCGGGTGCCGCCGATGGCCTTCGCATACGAGAGGGCGGTGTCCCAGGCCGAGCCCGAGGCGTCGCGCTCGACGGCGATGATGTCGGGGATGCCGCGGCCCGCGACGTACTCGCGACGCACGGTGTGACCGGGAGCCTTGGGGGCGACGAGGATCACGTCGACACCCTCGGGGGCGTCGATGTAGCCGAAGCGGATGTTGAAGCCGTGCGCGAAGGCGAGCGTCTTGCCCTCGGTGAGCTTGTCCTTGATCGAGTCGGCGAAGATCGAGCGCTGGTGCTGGTCGGGCGCCAGGATCATGATCAGGTCGGCCCACTCGGCGGCGTCCGCGACGTTCTTGACCTCGAAGCCGTCTTCCTGCGCCTTGGCGGCAGACTTGGAGCCGTCCTTGAGCGCGATGACGACCTCCACACCGGAGTCGCGGAGGTTCTGCGCGTGCGCGTGACCCTGCGAGCCGTAGCCGACGATCGCGACCTTCTTGCCCTGGATGATCGAGAGGTCGGCGTCGTCGTCGTAGAAGATCTCTGCCATGAGGATGTTTCTCCTTGAATCGTGGCCCCCGCTCAGGGGCCGCTGGTGAGTGGAAGTTGAGGAATTCAGCCGCGCAGGACGCGCTCGGTGATGCTCTTGCCGCCGCGACCGACGGCGAGCAGGCCCGACTGCGCGAGTTCTTTCACGCCGAACGGCTCGATCGCCTTGAGGAAGGCGGCGACCTTGCCCGAGTCGCCGGTGATCTCGATCACGATGGCGTCAGGGGCGTAGTCGACGACCGACGCGCGGAAGAGGTTGACGACCTCGAGCACGTTGGAGCGGCTGGCGTTGTCGGCGCGCACCTTGACGAGCACGTGTTCGCGCTGCACGGAGCTGGCGGGGTCGAGCTCGACGATCTTGATGACGTTGATGAGCTTGTTGAGCTGCTTGGTCACCTGTTCGAGCGGCAGACCCTCGACGTCGACGACGACCGTGATGCGCGAGAGACCCGGCACCTCGGTGACGCCCACGGCGAGCGACTCGATGTTGAAGCCGCGACGGGCGAAGAGGCCCGCGACGCGCGTGAGCAGACCGGGCTTGTCCTCGACGAGGAGGCTCAGAACGTGGCGGGACATCTCAGTCCTCCTGCTCGTTGAAGGTGGGCGAGTGATCGCGCGCGTACTGGACGTAGCTGTTGCTGACGCCCTGCGGGACCATCGGCCACACCATCGCGTCGGCGCTCACGACGAAGTCGATGACGACCGGGCGGTCGTTCGTGTCGAGCGCGAGCTGGATGGCCGCATCGATCTCGTCTTCCTTTTCGACGCGGATCGCCAGGCACCCGTACGCCTCGGCCAGCTTGACGAAGTCGGGGACGCGGCGCGTGCCGTGACCCGTGTTCAGGTCGGTGTTGGAGTGGCGTCCGTCGAAGAACAGCGTCTGCCACTGGCGCACCATGCCGAGCGAGGAGTTGTTGATGATCGCGACCTTGATCGGGATGTCGTTGATGACGCAGGTCGCGAGCTCCTGGTTGGTCATCTGGAAGCAGCCGTCGCCGTCGATCGCCCACACGGCTCGCTCGGGCTGGGCCACCTTGGCGCCCATGGCCGCGGGCACGGCGTACCCCATGGTGCCTGCGCCGCCGGAGTTCAGCCACGCGTTGGGGCGCTCGTACTTGATGAACTGCGCGGCCCACATCTGGTGCTGGCCCACGCCCGAGGCGAAGACGCCCTCGGGTCCGGTCATCTCGCCGATGCGCTGGATGACGTATTGCGGCGAGAGCAGACCATCGGTGGTGGGCGTGTACCCGAGCGGGAATTCCTCGCGGAGGCCGTTCAGGTAGGTCCACCACTCGGTGTAGTCATGCGGGTTCTCGGCGTCGGCGGCCCGGAAGGCGGCGTCGAGGTCGACGAGCACCTCTTTCAGATCGCCCACGATCGGTACGTCCGCCGTGCGGATCTTGGAGATCTCGGCGGGGTCGATGTCGACGTGCACCACCTGGGCGTGGGGGGCGAACAGCGCCGCCTTGCCGGTCACACGGTCGTCGAAGCGGGCACCCAGCGAAACGATGAGGTCGCTCTCCTGCAACGCCAGCACCGCGGGAACGGTGCCGTGCATACCGGGCATGCCGAGGTGCTGCTCGTGCGAGTCGGGGAACGCACCGCGCGCCATGAGAGTCGTGACCACCGGTGCACCGGTCGCCTCGGCCAGCACCTTCAGCTCGGCCGACGCGTTCGCTCGAATGGTGCCGCCGCCGACGTAGAGCACGGGCTTCTTGGCGGTGGCGAGCAGCTGGGCCGCGGCCTGGATCTGCTTGCCGTGGGCCTTGGTGACGGGCCGGTAGCCGGGGAGCTCGACCTTGGGGGGCCAGACGAACGGCGCCTCGGCCTGCTGCGCGTCCTTCGTGATGTCGACGAGCACGGGACCGGGGCGACCGGTCGAGGCGATCTCGAACGCCGCGGCGATCGCGCCGGGGATCTCGTCGGCCGACTTCACCAGGAAGGAGTGCTTGGTGATCGGCATGGTGATGCCGACGATGTCGGCCTCCTGGAAGGCATCCGTTCCCATGAGCGTCGAGAACACCTGGCCGGTGATGCACACGAGCGGCACCGAGTCCATGTAGGCATCGGCGATCGCAGTGACGAGATTGGTCGCGCCGGGGCCCGACGTCGCGATGGCGACGCCGACCTTGCCGGAGGCGGCGGCGTAGCCCTCGGCCGCGTGGCCGGCGCCCTGCTCGTGACGCACGAGGATGTGGCGCACGTGCTCGTCGTCCATGAGCGGGTCGTAGACGGGCATGATCGCCCCGCCCGGCAGACCGAAGACATCGGTGACGCCGAGCAGGTCGAGCGATCGGACGACCGCCTGCGCGCCGGTCATCACGGGCGCCGGAGCGGTGCGGGCGGGCGGCCGCGGCACGGCCGTCGTTGAGGAATCGATGGACATGGGAGTACCTCGAGAACCGGGAGAAGGTGAGAAGGGGGACGGCCGTCAGCCCGTGACCGCGCCCTCCGCGGCGGAGTGCACGAGCTTGGAGTACTTGGCCAGAACGCCACGGGTATAGCGCGGGGGAAGCGGTTCCCAGCCTTCGCGGCGGGAACTCAGCTCGGCGTCATCGACGATCAAGTCGAGAGTGCGAGCGGCGATATCGACCCGTATCAGATCACCATCGCGCACGAAGGCGATAGGACCTGCGTCCACCGCTTCGGGAGCTATGTGGCCGATGCACAGGCCGGTTGTGCCGCCTGAGAATCGTCCGTCCGTCAACAGTAGTACATCTTTTCCGAGCCCCGCGCCCTTGATGGCGGCGGTGATCGCGAGCATCTCGCGCATACCGGGACCGCCCTTGGGGCCCTCGTAGCGGATGACCACGACGTCGCCGGCGGTGATCTCGCCCGCCTCGAGGGCGTCCATCGCGCCGCGCTCGCGCTCGAACACGCGAGCGGGACCCTCGAAGACGTTGCCGTCGAAGCCCGCCGACTTCACCACGGCACCCTCGGGGGCCATCGAGCCGTGCAGGATCGTGATGCCGCCGGTGGCGTGGATCGGGTCGTCGAACGAGTGGATGACCTTGCCGTCGACCGGGTCGGGGTTCAGGTCGGCGAGGTTCTCGGCGAGCGTCTTGCCCGTGACGGTGAGCGCGTCGCCGTGGAGCAGACCCTCGTCGAGCATGGCCTTCATGATGACCGGGATGCCGCCGTGCCGGTCGACGTCGTTCATCACGTACTGACCGAAGGGCTTCATGTCGGCCACGTGCGGCGTGCGGTCGCCGATGCGGTTGAAGTCGTGCAGGTTCAGCTCGACCTCGGCCTCGTTCGCGATGGCGAGCAGGTGCAGCACGACGTTGGTCGAGCCGCCGAGCGCCATGGCGAGGGCGATGGCGTTCTCGAACGCCTCTTTGGTGAGGATGTCGCGAGTGGTGATGCCCTGCCGCAGCAGGTTGACGACGGCCTCTCCCGAGCGGTGGGCGAAGTAGTCGCGGCGGCGGTCGGCGGAGGGCGGGGCGGCCGAACCCGGGAGGCTGAGACCGAGCGCCTCGGCGACCGATGCCATGGTGTTGGCGGTGTACATGCCACCGCACGCGCCCTCACCGGGCGCGATCGCGCACTCGATGCGCTTGAGGTCGGCCTCGCTCATCTTGCCCGCGAGGCACGCGCCGACGGCCTCGAACGAGTCGATGATCGTGACGTCCTTCTCGGTGCCGTCGCTGAGCTTGACCCAGCCCGGCGCGATCGAACCCGCGTAGAGGAAGACGCTCGAGAGATCGAGTCGAGCGGATGCCATGAGCATGCCCGGGATCGACTTGTCGCAGCCCGCGAGCAGCACGGACCCGTCGAGGCGCTCGGCCATCATGACGGTCTCGACGCTGTCGGCGATGACCTCGCGCGAGACGAGCGAGAAGTGCATGCCCTCGTGGCCCATCGAGATGCCGTCGGAGACGGAGATGGTGCCGAACTGGAGCGGGTAGCCGCCGCCGGCGTGCACCCCCTCTTTCGCACCCTGCGCGAGGCGATCGAGGCTGAGGTTGCAGGGGGTGATCTCGTTCCAGCTCGACGCGATGCCGATCTGGGGCTTGTCCCAGTCCTCGTCGCCCATGCCGACCGCGCGGAGCATTCCGCGGGAGGTGGTGGCTTCGATGCCGTCGGTGACGACGCGACTGCGGGGCTTGATGTCGAACTCGCCGGTGTTCGGATTCTGCGGTGCGGGCATTGTCGAAGTCTATTGCGCGCGCCGACGACGTGACGCGAACGGGGCGGGTCGAACCGGCGTCGATTCAGTGGATGTGCGCTCGGCGCAGGCGTGCGACGTCATCCAGCACCGCCACGAAGGCGTCGATGTCCTCCACGCGCAGCGTCGCCGCGGTGTCTCCCCCGCCCACGCGCACGCCGAGGTCACCGGCATCCAGGGAGCTCAGAGCATCTTCATCGGTGACGTCGTCGCCGGCGAAGAGCACGGCCGTCGCCCCGACGCGCTCGCGCAACCGTGCCACGGCGGAATCCTTGCCCTCGTGTCGGAACGAGAACTCGAGGATGTCGTGTCCGGTGCGTCGACGCCACGACGGCGCCTCCGCCGCGAGCAGCTGGTCCACGAGCGATCGCGCGGCGTCGGCGGTGTCGGCATCCGCGGTGCGCGTGTGCACGCCGAGGCCGTACTCTTTCGGCTCGATCCAGACCCCCTGCATGTCGGCGGTGCGGTCCGTGACGTCTTTCTGCAGGCGGTCACGCAAGGCGATGTCGGTCTCGTCGTCGCCGGCAGCCTGGGCACCCGCCCCGGGAATCCAGAACTGCGCGCCATGCGAGCCCGCGAGCCAGATGGGCGAGGAATCGTCGTGCTCGGAGATCTCGCGCAGGTGTCCGAGCGAGCGCCCCGAGACCAGCGCGACGACCGTGCGCGGAAGCATCGCGAGGGCGTCGACCGCGACCCGGGCACCCGGGGTCATCCGCGCCGACATCGGCTCGTCGACGAGCGGCGACAGCGTGCCGTCGAAGTCGAGGGCGACGAGGAGCGTGTCGGTGGTGGCGACGGCCTCGACGGTCGCGTCTGCTGCGGTCACTCGGCATCCACCCCTCTCGTGACGCCGGCAGCGGTCACGTCGAACGTCACGTCGGCGGCGGTCATTCGGCATCCGTTTCGTCGATGGGCTCGCGTTCGGGGACCGAACCGTCGTCGCCCTCGCCGACCTCGGCCGCCGCGGCGGCGCTCGACGATTTCTCGTGGAAGACCGACAGCGCGTCGAGGAACTCACGCGACCAGTCCTCGACGTCGTGGTCGCGCACGCGCTTTCGCAGGGCGCGCATGCGGCGGCCCTGCTCGGCGGCGGGCATGTCGATCGCCCGCAGGATCTGGTCTTTCAGGCCGTCGATGTCGTGAGGGTTGACGAGCAGCGCGCTGCCCATCTCGTCGGCGGCCCCCGCGAACTCGCTCAGCACGAGCACGCCGCGGTTGTCGATGCGGCTGGCGACGTACTCCTTCGCGACGAGGTTCATCCCGTCGCGGAGCGCCGTCACGAGCATGACGTCGGCGGCGAGGAACAGGGCGACCATCTCTTCGCGCGGGTACGACTGGTGCAGGTAGCGGATGGCCGTGTGCGTGGTGGTGTCGTAGTCGCCGTTGATGCGCCCGACGGTCATCTCGATCTCGTCGCGCAACTGCACGTAGGCATCGACCCTCTCGCGGCTCGGGCTCGCCACCTGCACGAGGGTCGCGTCCTCGACGGTGGCCCGACCATCTTCGAGCAGCTCGCCCCACGCCTTCAGACGGTGGCGAATGCCTTTGGTGTAGTCCAGGCGGTCGACGCCCAGGAGGATCTTGCGGGGGTTGCCGAGACCCTCGCGGATCTCCTTCGCGCGCTGCTGGATCTCGGGCTTCTGCGCGAGCTCGATGTAGGAGTCGGCGTCGATCGAGATGGGGAACGCCTTCGCGAGAGCCACGCGCGTGCCGCCCGCGGAGTCGGGGACCAGGATGCCGCTGGCTTTGGTCTCGTATCGCAGCTGACGCCGCACGGCCCGGGCGAAATTGCCGGCATCCGCCACGCGCTGGAAGCCGATGACATCGGCGCCGAGCAGCCCCTCGAGCACCTGTTTGCGCCAGGGCAGCTGCGAGTACAGGCCGTAGGCGGGGAACGGGATGTGGTGGAAGTAGCCGATCGTCAGGTCGGGGCGGAGTTCGCGCAGCAGTTTGGGAACGAGCTGGAGCTGGTAGTCCTGCACCCAGACGATCCCGCCTTCGGCGGTGACGTCGGCGGCGGCACGGGCGAAGCGCTCGTTCACCTTGACGTAGGCGTCCCACCACGCGCGCTTGTACGTGGGCGCGGCGATGACGTCGTGGTAGAGCGGCCAGATGGTGTCGTTCGAGAAGCCCTCGTAGTACAGCTGCACGTCTGCGGCCGACAGGGGCACCGGAACGAGGTGCGTGCCCTCGAAGTCGAAGGGCTCGACGGTCACATCGGCTTGTCCCGCCCACCCGACCCACGCGCCCTCGGCGCTGCGCATCACCGGTTCGAGCGCGGTGACGAGACCACCGGGTGAGCGTCTCCACCCCTCTCCGTCGGGGGTGCGATCGACGGGCAGTCGGTTGGCGACGACGACGAAATCGGCCTGGGGCACAGGTCCTCCTCGGGGATCTTCCTCAGGCTAACAGCGGGTGCGATCGCGTCGAGGGGGTGGACGGATTGCGCGAGGTCGTTCCGGGAATCGACCCGCTCCTGTCAAGGTCCGACGCCGGAGCGCCCCGCTCGATAGGTTGGGCGCATGCGGCAGTACATCTTCGGAACCGGTCTTCTCAGCGCCATCACCGGCGGCATCACCCTCTTGAGGGGCCTCAAGAACGACGAGCCGTTCACCTGGCGCACGGCGCTGGCATGGCTCAGCTGGGGCATCACGCTGGCTCTCGCGATCGGCGCGGTCGTCGACACGCGTCGCGCGCGCCGGGGGCGCGTGATCGCGGGCGACTCCCCCGTCTCCAAGAAGCAGGAGAAGCTCTTCAAGAAGCGCCTCGCACGCTGACTTCACGACGGCCGGAGGGATGCCGTGGCCTCGAGGTCGCGGCATCCCTCCGCCGTGGGTGCGGGTGACGTCAGCGGGTCAGGATCAGCGCGTCGCCCTGACCCCCACCGCCGCAGAGCGCGACCGCGGCCGTACCGCTGCCCCGCCGCACCAGCTCGTGCACGGCGTGCACGACGAGGCGGTTGCCCGACGCGCCGATCGGGTGACCGATCGCGATGCCGCCGCCGTGCGGGTTGACGACCTCGTCGGAGAGGCCGAGCTCGGCCTGCGAGCGGGCGACGACCGCGCCGAAGGCTTCGTTGATCTCGACGAGATCGAGCTCGGAGGCCGAGATCTGCTGCTTCTCGAGCGCCCGGGCGATCGCGCGGGCGGGCTGGTCGTGCAGGGAGTTGTCGGGGCCGGCGACCTGACCTGAGGCGCCGACGACGGCCAGCACATCCCACCCGCGCTCGGCGGCGATCGCTCGGGTGGTGACGACCACCGCCGACGCGCCGTCGGAGATCTGCGAGGCGTTGCCCGCGGTGATCGAGCCGCCCTCGATGAAGGCGGGGCGCAGCTTCGCGAGCGTCTCGACCGTCGTGTCGGCGCGGATGCCCTCGTCGGCGGTGACCACGACCGGGTCGCCCTTCCGCTGCGGGATCGACACCGGCACGATCTCGGCGTCGAAGATCCCCTCCGCTTGCGCGGCGGCGGCGCGCTGGTGGGAGCGCGCGGCCACGGCATCCTGAGCTTCGCGCGTGACCTCGTACCGGGCGTTCGCGCGCTCGGTCGACGCGCCCATGCTCTCGCGGTCGTAGGCGTCGGTGAGGCCGTCGAATGCCAGGTGGTCGAGCACCTCGACCGAGCCGTACGCGTAGCCGTCGCGCGAGTTCATCAACAGGTGCGGGGCGCGGGTCATGGACTCCATACCCGCGGCGACGACGACGGTGGCGTCGCCGAGGCGCAGCATGCGCGCGGCGTCGATGATCGCCGTGAGGCCCGAGAGGCAGACCTTGTTGATCGTGGCGCTGTGCACGTCCCATCCGATACCCGCGGCGATCGCGGCCTGTCGCGCGGCGTTCTGCCCGGCCCCGGCCTGCAGCACCTGGCCGACGAGCACCGCATCGACGGTGTCGGCCGGGATGCCGCCGCGCTCGAGCGCCCCGCGGATCGCGGTAGCGCCGAGCTGCACCGCGGTGAGCGGGGCGAGCTGGCCCTTCAAGCGCCCCTGCGGGGTCCGGGCGGCGGCGACGATGACGACGTCGTTCTCGGTGGTCATGCGATCTCCTCGGTGAGTCTCACGGTCAGCGCGGGCTCGGTGGCGTCCCGCACCTCGTCGACGCTCACCCCGGGGGCGAGCTCGACGAGCACGAGTCCATCCTCCGTCACATCGAGGACGGCGAGGTCGGTGATGATGCGATCGACGACGCCGCGGCCGGTGAGCGGCAGCGAGCACTCGTCGACGATCTTCGGCGAGCCGTCGCGGGCGACGTGCTCCATCAGCACGATCACGCGGGCGGCGCCGTGGACGAGGTCCATCGCTCCGCCCGGGCCCTTCACCATCTTGCCCGGGATCATCCAGTTGGCCAGGTCTCCGGATGCCGACACCTGCATCGCCCCGAGGATCGCGGCGTCGATCTTGCCGCCGCGGATCATTCCGAAGCTCAGCGCCGAGTCGAAGAACGCCGACCCCGGGAGGGTGGTCACGGTCTCTTTGCCGGCGTTGATGAGGTCGGCATCCACGGCATCTTCGGTCGGGTAGGGACCGACGCCGAGGATGCCATTCTCTGACTGGAGCACGACCGTCACACCGTCGGGCACGTAGTTGGGCACGAGGGTGGGCAGGCCGATGCCGAGGTTGACGTAGGAGCCGTCCGCGAGCTCGCGAGCGGCGCGGGCGGCCATTCCGGTGCGGGAGAGAACCATCAGCGGGTCTGCTCACTCACGGTGCGCTTCTCGATGCGCTTGGGGATGTCGGGGCCGACCTCGACGATGCGGTGCACGTAGACACCGGGGAGGTGCACGGCATCCGGATCCAGCTCGCCGGGTTCGACGAGGTGCTCGACCTGAACGATGCAGGTGCGGCCGGCCATCGCGGCGAGGGGGTTGAAGGCGCGCGCGGCCTTGCGGAAGACGAGGTTGCCGTGACGATCGGCCTTGTAGGCGTGCACGAGCGAGAAATCGGTGGTGATGGCCTCTTCGAGCACGAACTCGCGTTGCTCGCCGTTCACCTCGAACGTACGCACGTCCTTGACCGGCGACGCCACCGCGATGCCGCCTGCCCCGTCGTAGCGACGCGGCAGGCCGCCCTCGGCGACCTGGGTGCCCACGCCGGTCTGCGTGTAGAAGGCCGCGATCCCCGACCCGCCGGCCCGGAGCTTCTCGGCGAGGGTGCCCTGCGGGGTGAGCTCGAGCTCGAGTTCGCCCGAGAGGAACTGCCGTTCGAACTCCTTGTTCTCGCCGACGTACGACGAGGTCATCTTGCGGATGCGGCCGGCCCCGAGCAGGACACCGAGCCCCCAGTCGTCGACGCCGCAGTTGTTCGACACGACCGACAGGTCGCGGGTCCCCTGGGCGAGCAGAGCCTCGATGAGGGCGACGGGGTTGCCCGAGAGTCCGAACCCTCCGACGGCGAGCGACGCTCCGTCGGGGATGTCGGCGACGGCCTCGGCGGCCGAAGCGACGGTCTTGTCGATCACGCGAACTCCTTCGTTTCGTGCTCCTACGGTGCGCCGGGTGGGCCCGCGGCGTCGACCGCGCTCTTGCCATGTGGATGACGCGGGGCATAGCGTCCACATCGTGGACACTGCATCGCGATCCGTTCCCGGCGCCCAGGCCATCTCGCGTGCCGCTCGACTCCTGCGCCTCGTCACGGCCGCGGGCGAGACCGGCGCGCCGGTCGGCGACCTCGCGCGCGACGCCGATCTGACGCGACCGACCGCGTATCGCCTCCTCAGCGCCCTCCGCGCCGAGGGGCTCGTCGACCGCGACGAGCCGACCGGTCACTGGCTGCCGGGGCCGGAGCTCTACCTGATGGGGAGTGTCGCGGCATCCCGGTTCGACATCACCTCGACCGCGCGCGACATCGTGCGCTCCCTGGCGGTGCGAACCGAGGAGAGCGCCTTCCTGTCGGTGCGGCGCGGCGACGAGACGGTGTGCCTGGTGCGCGAGGACGGGAGCTTCCCGATCCGCTCGTTCGTGCTGTCGGAGGGGGTGCGCTTTCCGCTCGGGGTGGCCTCGGCGGGGTTGGCGATCCTCGCATTCCTGCCGTCGAGCGAGGTGGATGCCTATCTCGAGCGACATCCGGAGCTCCCCGAGAAGTGGGGGGTGTCACACTCCCCCGGGCGTCTGCGCGCGCGGATCCGTGACACGCAGGCGCGCGGATACGCGGTGAACCCTGGGCTGATCGTCGAGGGGAGCTACGGCCTCGGCGCGGCCGTGTTCACCCGCGCGGGCGACCCGCAGTGGGCTCTCAGCCTGACAGGGGTGGAGTTCCGCTTCGGCGGCGAGCGCCTCGCGGAGCTCGGACGCATCCTTCTCGCGCACGCACATCAGTTGTCTACGCGCATCGCCGCCCGGTGATCCCGTCCGATTAGATACCCCAGGTATATACCGGGGGTATACTTCTTGATATGACCCGCCACGACGACCTGCAGACCCTTCTGCTCGCGGTGCACGCCCTCACCCGCGTCGCGGCTCTCGACACCCAGACCGACGCCCCCGCCGCGCAGTGGCGCACGCTGACGCTCCTGCGCGACCACGGTCCTCAGCGGCTGGGCGATCTCGCGACACTCAGTCGCGTGACGCAGCCCGGCATGACCCGCCTCGTTCACCAGATGGACGAGGCGGGACTCGTCGAGCGCCGCCGCCTGCCCGACGACTCGCGCGTCAGCGTGATCGCCGCCACGGCGAAGGGCCTCGACGCGCTGGCCGGGTGGTACGAGCAGTTCCGCGCGGCCCTCGCGCCGCACGTGGCCGACCTCTCCGAGAGGGAGTGGGATGCCGTGGGCGTCGCCGCCGCCGCGCTCTCGCTCCGCGTGGGGATGGCGCCGACGTCCGCGGGTCGAAACGAAACCACCGACGACGAAGACGACGCCGATCCGACCGAAGATCGCGGAGCCCCCACGGGATCCGCAGAAGAACAGGAGGTGGTCCGGTGAGTGCCGGTACCGCAGCAGTCAGCAAGGCGCCCAGCGTCTGGAAACAGCCCGCGCAGGTCTGGGCCGTCGCCTTCGCATGCGTCGTCGCGTTCATGGGCATCGGTCTCGTCGACCCGATCCTTCCCGCGATCGCGGACTCCCTGAAGGCCACCCCGGTCGAGACGGAACTGCTGTTCACCAGCTACCTCGTCGTGACCGGTCTGGCGATGCTCATCACCAGCTGGATCTCGAGCCGCATCGGCGCCAAGGCGACCCTGCTCGTCGGTCTCGGGTTGATCGTCGTGTTCGCGTTCTTCTGCGCCATCAGCGGCAGTGTCGACGCGGTGATCGGCTTCCGCGCCGGATGGGGTCTGGGTAACGCCCTGTTCATCTCGACCGCGCTGGCGACGATCGTGGGCGCCGCATCCGGCGGGAGCTCCGCCGCGATCATCCTCTACGAAGCCGCGCTGGGCCTCGGCATCGCCGTGGGACCGCTGCTCGGCGGCATCCTGGGTGAAGTCAGCTGGCGTGGGCCGTTCTTCGGCGTCGTCGTTCTGATGGCCATCGCGTTCCTCGCGGTGGCGGTCCTGCTGCGCGGCCCCAAGCCCGTGCGCACCCCACTCCCCTTCAGCGCGCCGTTCCGCGCCCTGGGCCGCCCGGCGCTGGCGATCCTCGCGGCGACCGCGCTGTTCTACAACATCGGCTTCTTCACGCTGCTTGCGTTCTCGCCGTTCCCCCTCGGGTTCGGGGCGATGGGCATCGGCCTGACCTTCTTCGGTTGGGGCGTGGGCCTGGCGATCACGAGCGTCTGGGTCGCTCCCCTGCTGCTGCGTCGCCTGCGACTGACGACGGTCCTGCTGATCGCCCTGCCGCTGCTGGCCCTCGACCTGCTCGTCGCCGCGTTCATCGTGTCGTCGGCCGTCGCTCTGGTCGTGTGCATCATCGTGGGCGGCCTGGTGCTGGGTGTCGTGAACACCGCGCTCACCGAAGCGGTCATGGAAGCCACCGACCTTCCCCGCTCGGTCGCGTCGTCGGCCTACTCCGCCGTGCGCTTCCTGGGCGGTGCGGTCGCTCCCCCGCTCGCCGCTCTGCTGTGGCACGCCTACGGCGCCGGAGTGCCCTACGTGATGGCCGCCGTGTCGGTCGTGATCGCGAGCGCGTGCATCCTCTTCGGGCGGCGTCTTCTCGCCCACGTCGACGGATCGCACGCGGATGCCGCTGACGAGGGTGCCGCCGTTCTCATCGGGGACGCGGCCTGACGCCAGGGAGCAACGCCCGACACGGAGGGGCCGGCCGAAAGGTGCGGCCCCTCCCTGCATGCCGGACGTGACCTCGACGATCCTGGGCGATGCCGTGTCGGGCCGGATCAGCAACGCCCTCACCTCGCCGAATCTTCTGGTGCAGGTGCCGTAGGCGCCACGACCCGCCAGTGCGGAGACCACCCGTCCCGCACACGAACATCCCCTCCGTCCGGCGAATCGCCGCGGAGGGGATGCTTCGTGGGCGTGCCGGGGAAGGGGGCGGTTCTAGGCGCCGTCGACGCGGTCGCGCATCTCTGCGACCCGTTGCTCCAGCGTCTCCCACAGCTGATCGAACCGGGCGTTCCATGGCGTCGCGAACACACCGTCCTGCCATCGCTGGTGCACGACGTCGAGGGTGACCCACTCGGCATCCTGAACCTCCTCCGGGTCGGGCACGGGCACCGGCTCTCCCTCGATGCGAGCCACCCACAGGTCGAACAGGGCTCTCTCTTCCACGACGCGTCCGACGAGCACGAGATCGTCGGGAGCCCGCACCATCCCGGTCTCTTCGGCGAGCTCGCGCACCGCGCCCGTACGGCTGGTCTCTCCGCGTAGGGCACTGCCGGCGGGAAACTCCCACGCCAACGGGTAATCCTTGCCCGCGGCCCGCAGGCTCATCAAGACCCGCCCACTCGACGACACCAGGCACACGGATGCCACGATGTGGAACGACCCCGTCGGCACGGGACCATCGCCGCGTCGGTGCAGAGTTCCCGTCGGGGTGCCCTGGATGTCGGTGACATCCCACATCTCGTCGTCGGCCATGGGAACCTCCCGGGTTCGTCGTGCGCCGCGTGCGGCGCGTCGTTCCATCCTGCCGGGCACCGGAACCCCGCGCAGGAGGATTGCGCAGGGTAGACGCGGCGATTTGAAAGGCGCGGGATCCCCCAGTAGCGTTCCGAGCCGGGGGTCACGGGGAATCATGCTGCTGTTGTCGGTGGGGATCGTCATCGTCTCTGTCGCTGTCGCCATCGTCGTCGCTGCGTACTCCTTCGCCCGACCCCTCCCCCTGGATCCCCGCGCCGCCGCGTTGAGAATCGCCGCCGCGGCCGCGGCGCTCTCCGTCGGGTCGGCCGTCATGCGTCTCATCGGAGACCGCGATGTGAACGTCGTCTCCGTCACCTTCCCCGCCGACACCACGTTCGTTGTGTCCATCGGCCTCATGTGCGTCGCGATGACCATGGTGCGGCAGCGTCTCGCACGCTTCGCAGCGGGCGCGACACTCCTCGCGGGGCTGACGGTCGCCACGAGTTCGGTGTTGCTTCCACCTGACGCAGCGCGCATCGTGCTCCTCTGCACGCTGGCCCTCGCCTGCGGCGCCTGCGCGACACTGGCACTGCACAACACGGTCTTACCCCGGCCACCCCGCATCGTCATCGCCGTCGCAACGGCCTTCTACGCCCTCCACTGCGCCACGCGCGCGCTGGCTTTTCTGACGAACGGGTCGGACGCCGTCTTCGGCGCCGCGCCATTCGGCGTGAGCTCCTTGGCTGCGGCGCTCCTCGCCAACGCACTCGTCGCCGCCGCGATCGTCATGCTTTTCCTGCCCGTCGCCCGAGAGACCACAGCCGTCTCACGAGCGTGGACGACCTTGACCATCGCGGACTGGCGTCTCGTGGTCGACGCCTACGGAATCCTGCGCGCTCGAGAACTCGTCTCCGAGCTTCAGATCGCCGTACGCGATCGAGACCCCGACGCCCGGAACGCGCGCCACGGCATCTCTACGACCCTCTCGTCACCGATGCAGGTGCTCACGACATATCTGCCCTACGAGTACGGATGGCAGCCGCACGAGATCGCGCTCATCGCGGAACTGACGGAGCAACGCGCCGCCTGACGCATGGGCGCGTGCCAAGGCGAATGAGACCCCCGCGAGAACTGAGGCGCGAGGGCGCCACACCGTCTTCACGGTTCTTCGCACGTCGCGTACGCGATCACGCATGCGGCGCGTGCCAGAATCGCCGCACGCGATTCCATTGGGGGGGGCACATGAAGACTGGGCAGCGCGGCTTTGCTATCACCGGCCTCCTGGTCGGCGGGGCAGCCCTTCTCGTGGGGGGCACGGTGCTCACCGTGATCAAGGGGTCTCAGATCATCGGCATGGGTGTCCAGGTGTTCGGGGCGTGGTTCAGCTACGTGCCCATCTTCGCCGAAGCCACTCCGAAGCCGATACCGGCCTATGACTTCTTCTGGCCCGCGCTCACGCTCGTCGGAGGGTTGGCCGCGTTCTTCCTGGGCTGGGTAGTCATCATCAGGGGTACAGCGCTTGCTTGGCCGACTCGATTCGACCGCTCGCTTCTGAAGTGATCTTGCATCCGCAGAACGACGAACCGCCCCGCACCAGTGATGCCTGGTGCGGGGCGGTAACTTGTGCACCCCCTGGGACTTGAACCCAGAACCCACTGATTAAGAGTCAGTTGCTCTGCCGATTGAGCTAGAGGTGCGTTCCGTTCGGCCGAAGTTTCGCTCTCCGCGCCGAGGAATGACACTACCAGTCGTGACTCGAGCACACCAAATCGAGCCAGGAGTGCCGGTTATCCTTGAGCCGTGTCCTCCTTCGAAGAGCCCGCCGCGCCCCTCGCGGACCTGACCGACGATCTCGCGCTCGCCCTCCGTCTGGCCGATGCCGCCGACGCGGTCGCCATGGAGCGCTTCGATTCCGCAGACCTCCGGATCGACACGAAGCCCGACCGCACGCACGTCACCGAGGCCGACCTCGCCACCGAGCGCGCGATCCGTCAGATCCTGGATGCCGAGCGCCCCGGCGACTCCGTCCTCGGTGAGGAATACGGCACCTCGGGCGACACATCCCGCCGCTGGGTCATCGACCCCATCGACGGCACCCACAACTACATGCGGGGAATTCCCGTCTGGGCGACGCTCATCGCCCTGACCGTCGACGGCGTCCCCCGGGTCGGTGTCGTCAGTCAGCCCGCCATCGGCCGACGCTGGTGGGCCGCTGACGGCCACGGCGCGTGGACCACCACCACCGCCGGCGACACCCGACGCATCTCCGTCTCCGCGATCGACAAGGTCTCGGCATCCAGCATCAGCTTCCAGAGCATCGAGCAGTGGGACGACGTCGACCTCGTCCCCACCCTCGAGAAGCTCGCACGGGCCGTGTGGCGCGACCGCGCGTACGGCGACGCTCTCCCGTACATGTGGCTCGCCGAGGGCCGCCTCGAGCTCGTCGCCGAGTTCGGTGTGAAGGAGTACGACATCGCGGCGATCGCCCCGATCGTCCGTGAGGCCGGCGGACGCTTCACGGCGTTCGACGGAACCGACCGTCTCGACGCCGGGTCATCTCTCGCGACGAACGGCATTCTGCACGACGACTTCTTCGCCCTGCTGCACGAGGAGGGCCCCCGATGAAGCGCGCACGCACACCCCTGCTGATCACCACCGGTCTGCTCGCGGCGCTCGTGCTCGCGGGCTGCACCTCGACGCCCGACGCCGCTCCGAGCGTCGCAGCCAGCGCGACCGCGACCGACCTTCCCGCACCTGACACCGACACCAGCGCGACGCCGACGACGGCTCCGATCGATCCGACCTGCGAGAACATCATCCCGAAGTCCACCGTCGACGACTTCAAGAGCCTCGGGTGGACCTCGCAGGAAGAGCCGTTCCGCATCGGCGCGACCGCCCTCGACGACGGCATCCAGTGCAAGTGGGGCGACGCGAAGGTCGCCTCCGACCGCGTGCAGATCTTCGGTTGGGCCCCCATCGACGACGCGACCGCGCAGCAGGCGGAGAAAGACCTCGTCGCCTCCGGCTGGAAGCTGGAGCGCGACGCCACCGGCGATTACGTCACCGAGAACCCCGACTGGCTCGGCGGTCGCGGTGCCGACGGCTACGGCCTGACCTATCTCTTCGGTGACGGCTGGGTGAAGTTCGCCGACACCCGCCAGAGTCTCCTCCTCGTCGAGACGCCTCAGTAGCACGCGCGTCCCGCCGGCTCACCGGTACGGGTTCGCCGCCGCCACATCCTGAGCCGCTGCGAATCCCTCGTCCCACGCGTCTCCGCGCGCCTCGAGGCCTCGCCAGAGTTCGTCGGCCTGCAGGATGCGTTGTGCGAACGCGACCCAGTCGCTCCACCCGCCCTCGACCGGGGCGTCGCCGCCTCGCCCTTCGGCCCGCCACCGCGCCGACTCGGGAACGGCGTCGAGGTGGAAGGGACCGACATCGATGCGGGTGTGACGCGGATCGGGCATTCCCCGACGCTAGCTGGTTCACTGGGACGCATGGGATTCCTGGATCGCCTGTTCGGCAAGAATGTCCCCGCCCCGCAGGCCGCTCCCCCCGCGACCGACGCTGCCCTCGCGGAGCTCAGACGGACAGCTCAGGATGCCATCATCCCCGGCTTCCGCGACTTCGATGAGGTCGTGCAGCAGGTGCAGGACGTCCACGAGCTCGACGATGCTGCAACGGCCGAGGCCGTGGTGCGCGAGGTCTGGGCCGAGCGCCGCCGCGTGCAGGAGGGGTGGCCGTCCGTCACGGAGGGCGACCGCCTGCGCACGGCGTTCGCGATCCTCGAGGCACGTGGTTTCGTCGCCCGCGCCGACTTCACCTGCTGCAATACGTGCGGAACCGCTGAGATCGACGACGAGCGCACGCCCGCGCCGAACGACGAGACGGGTGCACCGCAGTTCCGCGAGTGGGCCTACACCTTCTTCCACCAGCAGGACGCCGAGCGACTCGCCGAGGAGCCCGCGCACCTGTTCCTCACTTTCAGCGCCTTCGCGCCCCTGCGCGATCTCGACCCCGGGCTTCTCGCGGCGGCCGACGTCGGTGACGAGGCCGCGCGCAGCGAGGTCTGGCGACAGACCGATGCCCGCGTCGGGCGGATCGTCGCCGACGCTCTCGCCGAGGCCGGCCTGCCGGTCGAGTGGGACGGCGATCCCGCCCACCGCATCGTGATCCCCCTCCCCCAGTGGCGCAACCGCCTTCCCGGCACCGCCCCCGCGACCGCGTAGGCACGACGCGGCGGGCACGGCACAGCGGGCACGGCACAGCGGGCACGGCTCAGCCCGCACGACAACGTAGGCTCGACCCTCGTGGCTATCGGCTCGACCATTCACCAGTTCACCGTGCAGCTCTCCGACGTCGATCGCGGCGTCTACGACGAGCTGGCGTTACGCGTCGCTCGGCACCCGTCGGAGACCGCTCCGTACATGCTGACGCGCGTGCTCGCCTACTGCCTCGAGTACGAGGAGGGCATCGGCTTCAGCGAGGGCGTCGCCGCGACCGACGAGCCGGCCGTGATGATCCGCGACCTCACGGGCGCCCTGGTGGCGTGGGTCGAGGTCGGGGCTCCGGATGCCGCGCGCCTGCACACCGGCAGCATGAAGGCCGAGCGCGTCGCGATCTACACGCACCGCGATCCCGACAAGGTCGCCGCCCCGTGGGCGGGAAAGCGCATCCACCGCGCCGAGGAGGTGCTCTTGCACAGCTTCGAGCCCGGCTTCGTCGAGAAGCTCGCGGATGCCATCGAGCGACGCAACACCGCGACTCTGACGCGCACCGAGGGGCGCATCTACCTGGAGCTGAACGGCGTTGCCGGCGAGAGCGACATCCACACGCGCTCCGCGGGCTGATCCCGGAACCAAGAAAGCCCCCACCCCCGCCGAAACGGGCGAAGATGGGGGCTTTCTCACGTGACGATGGTTCGTGGAGCTGGGGGGAATCGAACCCCCGTCCAACGCTGGGTCTCCGCGTTTTCTCCGGGCGCAGTCTGTGCAGACGTTCTGCTCGGCTCCGACCTTTGTCACAGACACCTAAGTCGACAAGCCCAGCCTGGGAAAAGTCCCGCGTGACGTCCAGACGCCGTCACACAGCAAGACCCCTAAATGACGCCAGATTCCGTGGCGGGGTCACACACGGTCTGACGGACTATCGGGCTCGCTTACGCAGCGAGGGCGAAGTCAGTGCGCTTAGCATTGGCACTTATTGTTTTGCAGGGAGCGTTTACGAGATAACCCCACATCCTCGGCCCGCTTTTCGCGGGTTCGCAGGCGCTGTCGAAACCGATCAGCCCCGGGAACTCCGTGAAGGAGCGACCATCGTCACGCTGTTGAGTTACCACCTCGGGAGCCGTAAGCACCCGAGCGTCACAGTCTACAACGCTTCACAGCGCACGATGATTCCTGCCCCGTGCACAACGATTCAATGACGACGGCGGAAACCGCCATTCCGCGCTGTTCGCTCTCGCTAGCGTGAGCGTCATGGCCAACCGCCCTCTCCTCCCCGTCGTCCTCATCGTGACGGGTGTCCTCAGCCTCTCGGCATGCTCGGCGGCGAACACGCCTGCCGCAGAGACGTCGGCGCCCGCGGCATCCCCCGTTTCGAGTGCTCCGTCTGCGAGCCCGGCTGCCGAACCCCGCAGCACCCCCGACGCCGCGCCCCCTGTCTTCACGTCATGCGACGAGGCGATCACGCCGGAGTTCCGGCAGATGGTCGCCGATAACGGGTGGGTGGGGTGGAACATGGTCGGCCAGCAGATCGGGCACAGCCCCTTCGACGTCTTCCCCAGCGGAGCTCCCACGGGCCAGCTGAGCTGCCGCTTCGGTGCGGGGCCCGAGGTCGCGACCGACAACGTGCTCGACCTCGCGTGGGCGCCGATCGACGAGGCTGCCGCGCAGTCCGCGCAGAAGTATCTCGCCGAGGCGGGGTTCCAGCGCATCGAAAGCACGGGCGCAACGCAGTGGGCCACCCGCCCCGGCGACGGCGGCTGGGCGGACGATGACGGCTGGGGCGAGACGTATTCATTCACCGGAACCGACGTCCGCTGGGCGGTGACCCGCGAGGATCTCGCCTACATCGCTCCTGCGGCCTGACGAGCACCTTTCGGCACGGGCGGTCGTCCTCCGCCGTCCCGCCCGCGTCCCGTAGGCTCACCGCATGAGCGACGTCGTCATCACCGTCCGGGGCGAGAGCAACGCCCGCGTCCGCGCTGAAGAGGCCGCCGTCCGGGTCACGGTCTCGACCGACGGACCGGCTCGCGGTCCGGTCGTCGAACGGGCGCAGGAGCGCGCGGCGAGCGTTCAGGACGGCTTGGTCGCGCATCTCCGCTCCGGTGAGGTGTCCGAGTGGTCGAGCGCCCGCGTGTCGGTCTGGTCCGATCGCCCCTGGAACAACGAGGGCGCGCAACTCCCCCTCGTCCACCATGCGGCCGTGGAACTGTCCGCCACCTTCACCGATGCCGGAGCCCTGTCCTGGTGGCTCGGCGACGTCGCGGAGTCCGATGACGTTCAGGTCACCGCGGTGGAGTGGCGCCTGTCCCCCACCACCCGCGCCCGTGTCGAGCGCGAGGTGGCCGCCGACGCCGTCCACGTGGCCGTGGAACGCGCGACCGCGTATGCGGACGCTCTCGGGCTGGCATCCGTCTCCGCCGTCGAGATCGCGGATGCCGGCTTGCTCGCCGCCCACCCCGAGACTCCGGCACCGCTGGGCGCACGCATGATGGCCGCGTCCGCCGGCGGACCGTCGTTCAGCCTGCAGCCTCCCGAGATCGTGGTCACCTCGGTCGTGGAGGGGCGTTTCCGAGCGGAGTGACGCCGGGGCGTCGAAGCGGGCTAGTCGCCCAGCCGGTTCTTCGTCCGCATCGCACGTTCGGCTTCGCGCTTGTCTTCGCGCTCGCGGATCGTCTGACGCTTCTCGAACTCGCGCTTGCCCTTGGCGACCGCGATCTCGACCTTGGCGCGCCCATCGAGGAAGTACAGCCGCAGCGGAACGAGGGTGTAACCGCCCGCCGATACGGCGTGGGAGAGCTTGATGATCTCTTCTTTGTGCAGCAGCAGCTTGCGCGTGCGCTTGGCCGAGTGGTTCGTCCAGTGCCCCTGCGAGTACTCCGGAATGTGCACGGCATCGAGGAAGGCCTGACCGCCGTCGATGTAGGCGTAGCCGTCGGTGAGGTTCGCGCGCCCCTGACGCAGCGACTTCACCTCGGTGCCCGTGAGCACCAATCCGGCTTCGTACGTCTTTTCAATGGCGTAGTCGTGGCGCGCCTTCTTGTTCGACGCGATGAGCTTCTCACCCTGCTCACGAGGCATGGTGCCACCTCCTCATGATCATGGGCACACAGAGCCTTACAGTCTACCCACACCGGATGGCGGCCAAGCGCGACACCGCGAGATGTCAGGCCCGCAGCCAGCGCCGGATGGCGAAGCTGGCACTCAGCGCCGCGAGCACGATGCCGATGACGATGAGAAGCGGGATCACGATCGCGACATCCGCGAAATCCACCCACGAGGTGATGAAGGCGATCCGGTCTCTCAGGTACTGGTTCACGCCGACGCCGACGATCGCCCATACCGCCACGCTCGCGAGTGCCGACCCGATGAGGGCCGCCAGCACGCCCTCGACGATGAACGGTGTCTGGATGAACCGGTTGGACGCGCCCACCAGGCGCATGATCCCGAGCTCCTTGCGTCTCGCGAACGCCGACAGACGGATGGTCGTGGCGATCAGCAGCACGGCGGCGATCAGCATGAGCCCGGCGATTCCGACCGCGACGTAGGTGGCGACGGTCAGCGCCTGGAACAGGGGTTCGAGGTATTGCAGCTGATCGGTGACAGCCTCGACCCCGTTCTGCCCGCTGAAGGCCTCGGCGATCACGTCGGACTGGCTCTGATCCACGAGGTTGATGCTGAAGGTCGCGTTGAACTGGTCCGCGGTCACGACGCCGGCGATGTCGTCGGGAAGCTGCTGCTTCGCGTTCTCGAAGACCTGGTCGCTGGTCTGGAACGTGTAGTCGCGGATCAGCGGTGCGAGCGCCTGACCATCGAGCGTCGCCTTGACGGCGTCGATCTGGTCCTGGGTCGCCGGCTCCCCGGCCACGCAGGTCGGAGCATTCGATGAAGCCGCGCACATGAACACCGCCACCTGGGCGCGGTCGGCCCAGTACGACTGCATCTTGCCGATCTGCATCTGCATGAGCATCGCGGCGCCGACGAAGGTCAGCGACACGAAGGTGACGAGGATGACCGAGATCACCATCGACGCGTTGCGGCGGAGACCGGTGAACGCCTCCGACAGGATGAGCCCGAATCTCATGACGTGGGTCCCACTTCGTCGTTGCGGTCTTTCTTCTCGCCCAGGCCGAGCCGGTCGGCGAGACCGAGAGCATCGACGTCGGGGCGGGTGACCGGGATGGAGCGTGTGTTCGTGCCGGGCTCGCGCGGCTCGGCTGCAGACGCCTCGGGCTCGGAGTCTTCGGCGGGAACCTCGGATGCCACGGGAGCAGCGGAAGCAACCGGCGCATCCGACCGTGGCGCGGCGGGCGGAGCATCGACACCCGGCTTCGTCAACGGTTCGACCGGGCCCGTGAGCCCGGTGACCTCGCGCTGCACCTCGAGGACGGCCGTGAGGGCCGCGACCGCGGCCGCACCGCGCTCGACCTCGGGCGCCAGGCGCGGGAGGCTCGACGTGTCGCCGTAGCCGCCGTGACGCTCGTCACGCACCATCTCGCCGCCGCTGAGCTCGATCACGCGACGCTGCATCTGGTCGACGAACCCGGCCTCGTGGGTGGCCATGACGACGGTCGTCCCACCGGCGTTGATGCGCGCGAGAAGGCGCATGATGTCGATCGACGTACCGGGGTCAAGGTTTCCGGTCGGCTCATCGGCGAGCAGCACCTGCGGACGGTTGACGAGCGCGCGGGCGATCGCCACGCGCTGCTGCTCCCCACCCGACAGCTCGTGCGGCAGCCGCTTCTCTTTGCCGTCGAGGCCGACGAGCGCCAGCACCTCGGGCACGGCCTGCTGGATGAACCCGCGCGAGGCGCCGGTCACCTGCAGGGTGAAGGCGACGTTCTGATGCACCGTCTTGTTCGGCAGCAGGCGGAAATCCTGGAACACCGAACCGATGTGACGGCGGAAGTAGGGAACCTTGCGGTTCGACAGCGTGCGCAGGTCGCGACCGAGCACGACGACGCGGCCGTCGCTGGGAGTCTCGGCGCGCAGGATGAGCTGCAGGCACGACGACTTGCCGGAGCCCGACGCGCCGACGAGGAAGACGAACTCCCCGCGCTGCACTTCGAAGTCGACGGCGTTCAGGGCGGGCTTCGCGGTGCCGCGATACCGCTTGGTGACGTTCTCGAACCGGATCATGGCTCGATGAGCCTAAGCGCGGGCACCGAGCACGCGGAGAGGACGCGCCGTGTCGCGAAACCGAGAGAGCCCTATGGATGCCGGTTCAGCGGCATCCACAGGGCTCTTGTCACTCGTGGAGAGCGCTCAGTCGTCGTCCTTGCGCTTGCGCCAGCGGATGCCGGCCGCGATCAATCCGTCGAGGTCGCCGTCGAAGACCACCGCGGGGTTTCCGACCTCGTAACCGGTGCGCAGGTCTTTCACGAGCTGCTGACCGTAGAGGAAGTACGAGCGCATCTGGTCGCCCCAGCTCGCCGTGATCGTGCCGGCGAGTTCTTTCTTCTTCGCGGCCTCTTCTTCGCGCTTGAGCAGGAGCAGTCGCGTCTGGAGCACGCGCATGGCGGCCGCGCGGTTCTGGATCTGCGATTTCTCGTTCTGCATCGAGACGACGAGGCCCGTGGGCAGGTGCGTGATGCGCACGGCGGAGTCGGTCGTGTTGACCGACTGGCCGCCGGGACCGGACGAGCGGAACACGTCGACACGGATGTCGCCCTCGGGGACCTCGACTTCGACGGCCTCTTCCATCACGGGGATGACCTCGACCGCGGCGAAGCTCGTCTGACGCTTGTCGGCGCCGCCGAAGGGGCTGATGCGCGCGAGACGGTGCGTCCCTGCTTCGACCGACAGCGTGCCGTAGGCGTAGGGAACGTCGACCTCGAAGGTGGCCGACTTGATGCCGGCGCCTTCGGCGTAGGACGTATCCATGACCTTGACGGGGTACTTGTGGCGCTCGGCCCAGCGCAGGTACATGCGCAGCAGCATCTCGGCGAAGTCGGTGGCGTCGTCGCCGCCGGCGCCGGAGCGGATCGTGACGACCGCGGAGCGCGGGTCGTATTCGCCGTCGAGGAGCGTCTGCACCTCGAGCTGGCCGATCACATCTTTCAGCGAGGCGAGTTCGCGACGAGCCTCGTCGGCCGACTCCTCGTCCTCCATCTCGATCGCGAGCCCGACCAGCACCTCGAGGTCGTCGAGACGCTGCTCGATCTCCGAGACGCGCTTGAGCTCCGCTTGGCGGTGGCTGAGGCGGCTGGTGACCTTCTGAGCGTTCTCGACGTCGTCCCAGAGGTCGGGGGCACCGGCCTCGTCGCTGAGGCGTTCGATGTCGGCTTTGAGTGCGTCGACGTCGACCACGGCCTGGATATCGGCGAAGGTCGAGCGCAGCGCCTGGATGTCGGCGGTCAAATCGAGTTCGAGCATTTGAGATCAAGCCTATCGTGGAGACAGTGACAGCCGACTCTCCCCGGAACGTGCTGGTGCGCTTCGCACCGATGATCTACGGCCCCACCCTTCTCTTCGCCCTGGGCGAGGGCGCCGTGATCCCCCTCATCCCCGTGATCGCGAACCGCCTCGGCGCCGACGTCGCCCTGGCCGCGCTCGTGGCGGCCGCTCTCGTGGTCGGTCAGCTGTGCGGGAACATCCCCGCCGGATGGGCCGTCGCCCGCTTCGGCGAGCGCCTGACGATGGGGGTCGCCGGCATCATCGTGCTCGCCGGACTCCTCGGCATCGTCTTCGCGCAGTCGCTGGCGTTCTTCACCGCCGCGGTGTTCCTCATCGGCTTCTGCGCGGCCTCGTTCGCCCTCGCGCGTCACTCGTTCATGACCACGCGCGTTCCCCTGACCTTCCGCGCTCGCGCTCTGTCACTCCTGGGCGGCACGTTCCGCCTGGGCATGTTCGTCGGCCCGTTCATCTCGGCGGCCCTCTTGGCGATCTTCGGCTCCGAGACGGCGTCCATCGTCTTCTTCGCGGTCTGCCAGGTCGCGACGATCCTGCTCGTGTTCTTCGGCCCGGATCCCGAGAAGGCCGTCCCCGTGGGCGCGGGCTCGCCCACCGGCCGCGGAGCGGGCGACTCGCGCGACGCGGAAGACACGGGCGAACCCGTCACCGGAGCGATCCCCACCGTTGAGCGGGTCGGGGTGTTCCGCACGATGTGGCGGTACCGCGGCGTGCTCGCGCGCCTGGGCCTCGCCGCCTCGTCGCTGTCGGCCGTTCGCTCGGCACGCCAGGTGGTCCTGCCCCTGTGGGGTGTCTCCCTCGGACTGGATGCCGGCACGATCGCCGTGGTCGTGGGTGTCTCGGGGGCGATCGACTTCGCCCTCTTCTACGCGAGCGGCCAGGTCATGGACCGCTTCGGTCGCCTGTGGGCGGCCCTTCCCGCCATGGTCCTCATGGGCGCGGGCTTCTTCGCCCTGTCGTTCACGCACGAGCTGTCTTCGGCGGCCATGTGGTACGCGATGTTCGCGGCGGTTCTGGGCGTCGGCAACGGCCTGTCCAGCGGCATCCTGCTCACTCTCGGCGCCGATGTGGCGCCTCCGACCGACCCCGCGGCGTTCCTCGGATCATGGCGGACCCTGACGGATGCCGGTGGCGCGGTGGCCCCGTTGATCGTCTCGGCCTTGACGGCCGTCGCGTCCCTGTCGGTCGGTGTCGGCGCGATGGGTCTGGTCGCGGTGCTCGGCGCCGCGGGCTTCATCCGGTGGGTGCCCCGATACGTGCCGCGCTCCCGCTGACCGCACCACACCCGCGTGAGGGGCCACTTCCTGTCGCTTCGGGCACCCCACGGCGACAGATTCAGACCCTCACGCGGGAGGGCGCACTTACTCCGCGACGCGGATCAGGACCTTGCCCAGCGCACCCTGCTCGACGGCGTCGTGCGCCGCGGCAGTGTCGTCCAGCACGAACCACGTGAGCGGGAGCCCGGCGTCCTCCCCGACCGGGAGCGCTCCGTCGGCGACGGCGGCGGCGACGTCTTCGGCGGCGGCGAGCAGCGCCCGCTCCCCCACCGTGTACAGCAGCAGGCCCTGCCAGCGCACGTTCTTCGCGAAGCTCTCGCGCACGCGGGCCGTGAAGTCGGCCCCGCCGTTGTCGGCGTAGTAGCCGATCGTTCCGTGGTTGGCGACCACCTCGACGTCGAGGCCGGCGTTGTCGGCGATGGCGACCTCGACGATGTGCTCGACGCCGTTCGGGGCGAGCTCCCGGATGCCGTCGGCCAGCGTCTCGCTCGGGTACTGCAGCACGTGGTGGGCGCCGGCCGCGCGAGCCAGGGCCTCCTTCTCATCACTGCTCACGGTGGCGATGACCGTGGCTCCGGCCCACGCGGCGAGCTGGATCGCGGCGTGACCGACGGCCCCGGCACCGCCCTGCACGAGCACGGTGCGACCGGCGAGCGCACCGGGGGCCAGACGCGAGGGTCCGTCCTCGTGCACGGTCAGGGCGCGATGCGCGGTCATCGCGGGGACTCCGAGGCTGGCGCCGAGCTCGAACGACGCGCTGTCGGGCAGGGGTACCGCGCGCGAAGCGGGAAGGACGGTGTACTGCGCCGCCGTGCCGAACGGACGCTGGTGGGCGGCGAGGTACACCCACACCCGCTGACCGACCGACAGCGTGTCCACGCCGGCGCCGATGGCATCCACCACTCCCGCCCCGTCCTGGTTCGGGGTGACCTCGTCGAAGGGCAGCGGGCGCCCGGTCGTCGCGCGGGCCTTCCAGTCGGTGGGGTTCACGCCCGACACGGTGAGGCGCACGCGCACCTCGCCCGCGGCGGGCTCGGGCAGCGGTCTGTCCTCGAGCGAGAGGACGGAGGAGTCACCGGGCTGGGAGTACGTGATCGCCTTCATGCGAGGATCCAGCGTCGAAACGGCCCGAGACATTCCTTGGGCGTGTCGCGGCGCGCGGGACGAGCGCGGCGTTTGACGGCGGCTTCACAACGTCGGAGCGCTGCGCCCGCTTAGAATGAGCACACTCGCGGGAGTGGTGAAATCGGTAGACACGCAGGATTTAGGTTCCTGTGCCTTCGGGCGTGGGGGTTCAAGTCCCCCCTTCCGCACGGTGACCGCCACCTCCAGCACCGACCTTCCGACCCGACGGGACCGATGTGATCCACACCACCAGCTCGTTGCTCCCGTGGCTCGACCCCGCGACGATCATCACCAACTCGCAGCCGTGGGCGCTGCTCGTCGTATGCTTCATCATCTTCGCCGAGACCGGTCTGCTCATCGGCTTCCTGCTGCCGGGCGACACCCTGCTGATCATGGCGGGCCTGCTGTCGCACTCGACCGACGCCGCCCCGAACGGCGTGTTCGGGCTCAACGCCTGGTGGGTCGCCCTCGCGATCGGTTTCGCGGCGTTCGTCGGCGGCGAGGTCGGGTACTTCATCGGCCACAAGGCCGGTCCGTCGATCTTCGAACGCAAAGAGTCTGGACTGTTCAGCAAGAAGAACGTCGAGCGCACGAACGCCTTCTTCGAGCGCTTCGGTGGCCTGACCGTCATCCTCGCCCGCTTCGTTCCGGTCGTGCGCACCTTCGCGCCGATCGCCGCGGGTGTCGGCCACATGCCGTGGAAGAAGTACTCGCTGTACAACTTCATCGGCGCGGTTATCTGGGGCATCGGCCTCACGATGATCGGCTACCTGGTCGGCTACATCCCCTTCATCCGCGACATTGTCACCGAGTACATCGACGTGATCCTGCTCGCCGCCGTCGCCGGCACGGCGATCTTCATCGCGATCCACTACTTCCGCGAGCGCGCCGCCGCCAAGCGCGAGGGTGCCGTCACCCCCGCCGAGGCCGAATCGCTCACCCTCGATGCGAAGACCCTCGAAGACGGCGACCAGCCGACGCGCTAAGACGCCTTCGCGTTCTTCTTCTTGGCCGCCGGCTTCGTGTCGGCGGCCTTGCCTTTCTCGTCGGTCTTGCCGGTGTCCGCGCCGCCCGATCGGGCCGCGCGACTGCGCTCGACGCTCGCGCGAAGGGCCTCCATCAGATCGATGACCTCGCCGCCGTCTTCTTCTTCCTTCTTGCCGAAGGTCGCGTCGGTGTCGATCGCGTCGCCCTGCTCGAGCTTCGCGTCGATGAGGGTACGCAACTCCGACTGGTACTCGTCGGTGAACTCCTCGGGGTCGAAGTCCTTCGAGAAGCTGTCGACGAGCGATGCCGACATCTCGAGCTCCTTCGCCGAGATCCGCACGCTCTCGTCCAGCGACGGGAACGCCGCCTCGCGCACCTCGTCGGCCCACAGCAACGTCTGCAGCACGAGCACGTCGCCGCGCACGCGTAAGGCCGCGAGCCGGGTCTTCTGCCGGAGCGAGAAGCGGACGATCGCGGTGCGGTCGGTCTGCTCCAGTGTCTTGCGCAGCAGGACATAAGCCTTGGGCGACGAGGAGTCGGGCTCGAGGTAGTACGCCTTGTCGAGCGTCAGCAGGTCGACCTGGTCGCTCGGCACGAACTCGACGACCTCGATCTCGCGACTGCGCTCGCTGGGCAGCGACGCCAGGTCGTCCTTGGTCAGCACGACCGTCTGCTCGCCGTCGTCGTAGGCCTTGTCGATGTCCTGGTAGGGCACCACTTCGCCGTCGACCTCGCAGATCCGCTGGTAACGGATCCGCCCGCCGTCCTTGTTGTGCACCTGGTGCAGCGAGACGTCGTGGTCTTCGGTGGCGGAGTACACCTTCACGGGCACGTTGACGAGGCCGAAGGTCAGGGCGCCCTTCCAGATCGATCGCATGCGACCAGTGAACACCGGATGGGGCGCGAATGCCGAGACCCTTGCGGACCGGGTGCGCGCCCGTCCCACGCCGGCCACACCCATGCGGCAGGCCCCCACCGCTCTACCCCGGACTCGCCCCTGTCCACCGGAACCCGCACCGCGTGCTCGCAACCCCCTGGGCACGCGCCACCGTCCTCGCTCTACGCTGGGGCGATGACGGAGCAGACGGTGCGCATCGGCGGTCGCCGCCTGCGCCTGTCGAACCTCGACAAGGTGCTCTACCCCGAGACCGGCACCACCAAGGGCGAGGTGATCGACTACTACTCGCGGGTCGCTCCCCTGCTGCTCCCTCACGTCGCCGACCGCCCGGTGACCCGCAAACGCTGGCCCGACGGAGTGGGAACGGATGCCAGCCCGGGCGAACCGTTCTTCGCCAAGGCTCTCGAGCCGGGCGCTCCGGCCTGGGTGCGCCGCCTCTCGATCGATCATTCCTCGGGCGCGAAGGACTACCCCCTCGTCGACGACCTGCCGACCCTCGTCTACCTCGCACAGGTCGCGAGTCTGGAGCTGCACGTGCCGCAGTGGCGCTTCTCGGGCGACGGCGAACGGCAGAACCCAGACCGTCTCGTGCTCGACCTCGATCCGGGGCCCGGGGTCGGTCTCGTCGAGTGCGCCGAGGTGGCGCGGTGGGCCCGAGCGATCCTGCAGGACATCGGCCTCGACCCCCTCCCGGTCACCAGCGGAAGCAAAGGGATCCACCTCTACGCGCGCCTCGACGGACGACAGTCCAGCGACGCGGCCAGCGCCGTCGCGAGGGAGCTCGCGCGCGCGATCGAGGCCGACCATCCCGACCTCGTCGTCAGTCAGATGTCGAGAGCTGCGCGCCCGGGGAAAGTGTTCATCGACTGGAGTCAGAACAACGGCGCGAAGACGACGATCGCGCCCTACTCGCTCCGCGGCCGCCCTCACCCCTACGTCGCCGCCCCGCGCACCTGGGCAGAACTCGACGACCCGCACCTCCGCCACCTGTTGTTCACCGAGGTTCTCGAGCGTCCCGACGACCCGCTGGCTCCCGTCGACGCGACGCACGGACCGCTGCGCGCGTACCTCGCCAAGCGCACCGCCGGGAAGACTCCCGAGCCCGTGCCCGAGAATCCGCATGGCACTCCCGCTCGCGAGGGACTTGCCCGCTTCGTCATCCAAGAGCACCACGCCTCACGTCTGCACTGGGACCTCCGGCTCGAACGCGACGGCGTGCTCGTCAGCTGGGCCGTGCCGAAGGGCGTGCCCTCGACCACCGCGAAGAACAGTCTCGCCGTCATGACCGAGGATCACCCCCTGCCGTACCTCGATTTCGCCGGAGAGATCCCCCGCGGAGAGTACGGCGCGGGCACCATGACCGTCTGGGACACCGGCACCTACGAACTCGAGAAGTGGCGCGACGACGAGGTGATCGCGACCCTCGAGGGCCGCGGCGACGGCCCCCTCGGTCGCGTGCGGCTCGCGCTCATCCGCACCGAGGGGCGGGGCGAGAAGTCGCAGTGGTTGCTGCACCGGATGAAGACGGATGCCGATGGCCGCCCGCAGAGCGACGGAGCGCCCGTCGTGCCCCGGGATCACCGTTCCACCAGCCCCGAGGTCGCGATCTCCTCGGCCCCCGCTGCCCCGCCGACCGCCGCCGAACTCACGCCGATGCTCGCCCGTTCCGCGACCGCCGGTATGGCCCGCGCCGCCGCCGAACGCTGGGGCGGCACACCCTGGGTGGAGATGAAGTGGGATGGCATCCGGGGTATGGGGATCTGGGATGGAGAACGATTGCAGTTGCGCTCCCGCAACGGCGTCGATCTGACCGCGGCCTACCCCGAGCTCACGAGCGTCCACCTGGGGCTCGGGCGCACCCCCGCGGTGTTCGACGGCGAGATCGTCGCCCTCGACGAGCAGGGTCGACCGAGCTTCCCTCTCCTGCAGAAGCGGATGAACCTCGCGAAGCCGCGCGAGATCGCTCACGAGGCCGAGCGCACCCCCGTTCACCTGTACCTGTTCGATGTGCTGTCCGTGGGAGGGCGCGATGTGGCATCGCTCCCCCTGTTCGAACGGCGCGGGATGCTCGAGACGCTGGCCGAGGAAGCCGGCGGCCCGGTCGTCGTTCCTCCCGTGTTCGACGACGTGGATGCCGCGGTCTCGACGAGCGGTCGTTTCGGCCTCGAAGGGATCGTGGTGAAAGACCCGGGCTCGATCTATCGTCGTGGCGTGCGATCGGAGCAATGGCTCAAGGTGAAGCATTCGCGGACGCAGGAGGTCGTGATCGGCGGGATCCGACCGGGCAAGGGCAACCGCGAGGGCTCGATCGGCTCCCTGCTGGTGGGGATACCCACGGAGCGCGGGCTGCAGTACGCGGGCCGGGTGGGCTCGGGATTCGGCGAGCGGACCCTGGCCCGGCTGACCGAGGTGCTCGAGCCGCTGCACGCCGACACGAACCCGTTCATCGGTGTGCCGGCCGCCGATGCGCGCGACGCCCTGTGGGTGCAGCCCACCCTCGTGGCGGAGGTCGAGTTCGCGGAGTTCACCCCCGGCGGGATCCTCCGACAGGCGCGGTGGCGCGGGCTCCGTCCGGACAAGTCGCCCGCCGAGGTCGTGCACGAGAACTGATCCTCGTGAGACCTGGACCGTTCAGTCGTCGACGACGATCCATTCGCCGAAACGGCGGAATCCGGATGCCAGCGCGAGAGCCACCGACGGCGCGTTGTCGAGCTGGCACCGGTACTGGGGTTCGTACCCGCGCTCCAGCGCGTCGGCAGCCATCGCCAGCACCGTCGCTCGCGCCAGTCCGCGCCCACGGAATTCCGGCAACGTGATGACGCCGAGGTCGGCGAGTCGCGTGCCCGTCCAGGGATACATGCTCGCCGCCGCCGCCAGCGTGCCGTCGACGAACGTGCCGAACACCAGCCAGTGGTCGAGCTCGACGAAAGCCTCGTCGAGGTCGTCTTCGGGTGCTGCTGCGGCGAGAGCGGCGAAGGCGTCCGTGTCGTCGGCCGTCAGTCGACGCGTGCTCGACTCCGGCTCGGGAGCGGTGACGTTCGCGTGCTCCTCCATCGGAAGGTAGAAGAGGTGGTCGGGGTCGTTCAGGGAGATTCCCGCCGCGTCGATACGCTGCAGGACGTCGTCCGCCGAGAGCCTTTCCCCGTCGGAGACACCGACCTGCGCCGCCCGCTCCGGGCTCACCGACACGATGACCGCGCCCTCACCGGTGCGCAGGATCGACACAGACCGATTCTCGGGCAGTTTCGGATCGACGACGACGACCGCCTCGTCGTCCGAGAGGGAGCTCGCCGAGCCCGGCAGCCAATGGTCGATCACGAGAGAGGAGAACATACGGAACCTTCCGGGGATGCGGGTGCCTGTGCCCGAAGGCTATCCGACCGCGCTCACGCGTGACGCGAATCGTGCTCCACGTGCCCCGCGGGCTCGAGTTGGAACGTCGAGTGTGCGACATCGAAATGATCGGCGAGGCACGTCTGGAGCGAGCCGAGGATCGCGGCGGCACGGCCGTCGGCGAGCGCGGCATCGTCGACGATCACGTGGGCGCTGAAGACCGGGGCGCCGCGAGTGAGCTGCCACACGTGCACGTCATGCACGTCGACCACCCCGTCGGCCTCGCGCAGATGTTCCCGGATCTCGGCCACGTGCACCCCGACCGGGGCCGACTCCGTCAGCACCACGACGACCTCGCGCAGCAGGCCGATGGCCCGCGGAACGATGAGTATCGCGATCAGCAGAGAGGCGATGGCATCCGCCTGCGTGAACCCCGTCGTCACGATGACGAGGGCCGCGACGATCACCGCGACCGATCCGATGAGATCTCCCAGCACCTCGAGGTACGCGCCACGCACGTTGATGCTGCGCTTCTGCGCGCGTGACAGCAGGAACATCGACACGGCGTTGGCGATCATGCCGACGGTGGCGACGACGAGCATCAGCCCGCCCTGCACCTCCGCCTCGGCCGGGGTGAGCAGGCGCTGCACCGCTTCGACACCGACCCACGCGCACAGCACGATCAGGATCACGCCGTTCGCGAGAGCGCCGAGCACCTCTGCGCGCTGGTACCCGAAGGTGCGCCGATCATCGGCGGGCCGTGCGGCGATCGCGGTGGCGATGAGTGCGACCACCAGCGCCGCGGCGTCGGTGAACATGTGCGCGGCGTCGGCGAGGAGCGCGAGCGAGCCCGTGAGGATGGCTCCGACGATCTGCACCACCATCACCGTGGCGGTCAGCGCCAGGGCCGTCGCGAGCAGGCGCCTGTTGCCGGCATCCCGGATGCCGCCGGAGGGCGCGTGATCGTGCATAGCTCCAGGCTAGAGCGGTCATAGGCTCCGCTGCGGGGGTTCGGCGCAGTCGGGAATGAGAACCGGTGTCGGTCTCGTTCTCAGAGCCCCCGAAGCAGCGGCGCCAGCTCCCGGAACGCCCGCGCCCGGTGCGACGCGGCGTTCTTCTCCGCCGCCGTCCACTCGCCGACCGTCCGCTCCTGTCCAGCCGGCTGACCGTCGGGGACGAAGATCGGGTCGTAGCCGAATCCACCGGGGCCCGCCGGCGCGGTCGCCAGCCGGCCGGGCCAGCGGCCCTCGACCGTCTGCTCGGTGCCATCCGGATGCACGAGCGCGATCACCGACACGAACTGTGCCGTACGGTGCGGGTCGGCCACATCGGAGAGCTGATCGAGCAGCAGCTCGAGATTCGCCGTGGCGTCCTTCTTGTGCCCGGCCCAGTACGCCGAGAAGACCCCCGGCGATCCGCCCAACACGTCGACGGCCACGCCGGAGTCGTCGGCCAGCGCCGGCAGACCCGTGTGCGCCGCCGCCGCTCGCGCCTTGATCAGTGCGTTCGCGGCGAAGGTGACGCCGTCTTCGATCGGCTCCGGACCGTCGTAGCCGACCACCTCAAGGTCGGGACGCACCTCGGCGACGATCGCCTGGAACTCCTCGACCTTGTGCGCGTTGTGCGTGGCCAGAACGATGCGAGACACGTCAGCCCTCGAGCACCGAGGTCTGGATGCCGCGCAGCTCGGCGCAGCCGTTCACACCCAGCTCGAGCAGCTGATCGAGCTCGCGCTTGTCGAACGGCGCGCCCTCGGCGGTGCCCTGCACCTCGACGAACAGGCCACGGCCGGTGACGACGACGTTCATGTCGGTCTCGGCCCGCACGTCCTCGACGTAGGCCAGGTCGAGCATGGGCTCACCGTCGATGATGCCCACCGAGACCGCGGCGACCGAGTCGCGCAGCACCTCGGCCCGCTGACCGATGAACTTCTTCTCGCGCCCCCAGGCGATGGCATCCGCCAAGGCCACGTACGCACCCGTGATCGCGGCGGTGCGCGTGCCCCCGTCGGCCTGCAGCACGTCGCAGTCGATCACGATCGTGTTCTCGCCGAGCGCTTTGGTGTCGACGACGGCGCGAAGCGCACGACCGATCAGGCGCGAGATCTCGTGGGTGCGCCCGCCGACCTTGCCCTTGATCGACTCGCGGTCGTTGCGGCTGTTCGTGGCGCGCGGGAGCATCGCGTACTCCGCCGTGACCCAGCCCTTGCCCTTGCCGGTCAGCCAGCGCGGAACACCGTTCGTGAACGACGCGGTGCACAGCACCTTGGTGCCGCCGAACGTGACGAGGGCCGAGCCCTCGGCGTGAGCCGACCAGCCGCGCTCGATGGTGACGGGACGGAGCTGGTCGTTGGTGCGACCGTCTTTGCGGGTCATGGGTCCTCCAGAGGAACGGGAATGGATGCCGCGACTCAGCGCGGCAGGTCGATGGCGCCGGTCTGCACGAGCTGCACCTCCCGCACCTCGCGGCCCATGAGACGGTGAGCCAGGCGCAGGAAATCGTCGGCGGATGAGCCGGTGGCCTCGTAGCGGGCGGTGGGCACGGCATCCGGAGTCGCGAGAAGGTCACGCGACACGAGCTGGCGGTACACGTCTTTCGCGGTCTCGCTGTCGCTCGAGACCAGGCTCACCTCGGAGCCCATCACGTAACTGATGGCGCCCTCGAGGAACGGGTAGTGCGTGCAGCCGAGCACGAGAGTGTCGACGCCGGCGTGACGGAGCGGCGCGAGGTACCGTTCGGCCGTGGCGAGCACGTCGGGTGAGTCGGTGACGCCGGCCTCGACGAACTCGACGAAGCGCGGGCACGCCTCGGCGAACACCGTCAGGCGCTCGTTGACTTCGAGCATGTCCTGGTAGGCGCGCGAACCGATCGTGCCGACGGTGCCGATCACACCGATGCGGCCGTTGCGGGTGGTCGACATGGCGGTGCGGACGGCGGGGCCGATGACCTCGACCACCGGGACGTCGTAGCGCTCGCGCGCGTCGCGGAGCATCGCGGCCGAGGCGGTGTTGCACGCGATCACGAGCATCTTCACGCCCTGTTCGACGAGGGTGTCGAGCACCTCGAGCGCGTATTTGCGGACGTCGGCGATGGGTTTGGGGCCGTAGGGCGAGCGGGCGGTGTCGCCGATGTAGAGGATGGACTCGCGCGGCAGCTGCTGAGAGACGGCCCGGGCGACGGTGAGTCCGCCGACCCCTGAGTCGAAGATCCCGATCGGCGCGTCGTTCATAGGGCTCCAGCCTACCGGGAGGGGGTGGGACGGGCTGGTCTGCGGCGTCGCGTGGTACCGAACTCCTGAGAAACGAGGCGAAGAGCCGCCATGTGCTGCCGTTCGGCCGTCTCACGGTCGAAAAGTCAGGAGTTTCGCACGACGCGGCGCGGGGGTGGCGCGAGGGTGGCCGGCGGCGCGAGGGTGGCCGGGGACGCGGGTGCGGCGCGCGGGTGGCCCGGGACGCGGGTGGCCGCGGGCGCGGGGCGTGCGAAACTCCTGAGGAAATCCGACGGTTCGCGGTGCCACGGCATCCATGGCTCGCATCCGCCCCGAAAGTTCAGGAGTTCGGTACGCCGGGCGGCGACTGTCAAGCGCGGGGGTCCGCGCGGGCACGGCCACGGGGCCGCAATATGCTGGCGCCATGAGCCGCAGCACCGCCCTGCACACCGACCGTTACGAACTCACGATGCTCGACGCGGCGCTCCGCGACGGCACGGCCTCGCGCCGTTGCGTGTTCGAGGTGTTCGGCCGACGCCTGTCGGGTGGGCGCCGGTTCGGCGTGGTCGCGGGGACGGGGCGTCTGCTCGAAGCGATCCGGGACTTCCGATTCGGCGACGACGAGCTGCGTTACCTTCGCGACAACCGGGTGGTGGATGCCACGACCCTCGACTTCCTGGCCGATTACCGGTTCACGGGCTCGGTGACGGGCTACCGCGAGGGCGAGGTCTACTTCCCCGGCTCTCCCCTGCTCACGATCGAGGGGACATTCGCCGAGGCCGTGCTGCTCGAGACGCTCGCGCTCAGCATCCTGAACTACGACTCCGCCGTCGCCACCGCGGCCGCCCGCATGAGCGTGGCCGCGGGTGACCGGCCGCTCGCCGAGATGGGTTCGCGTCGCGCGAGCGAGGAGGCCGCTGTCGCAGCCGCTCGCGCGGCGTACATCGCCGGCTTCTCGGCGACCAGCAATCTCGAGGCCGGCCGTCGCTGGGGCGTGCCGACCATGGGCACGGCTGCTCACGCGTGGACGCTGCTGCACGACAGCGAGGAGGACGCGTTCCGCTCTCAGGTCGACGCGCTCGGCGCGGGAACGACCCTGCTCATCGACACCTACGACATCACCGAGGGCGTGAAGACGGCCGTCCGCGTCGCCGGCACCGATCTGGGCGGGGTGCGCATCGACTCGGGTGACCTGCCGATCGTCGCGGGCGAGGTACGCGCGCTCCTCGACGAGCTGGACGCGACGAACACGCGCATCACCGTCACGAGCGACCTCGACGAGTACGCGCTCGCGGCTCTGGCGGCCTCCCCCGTCGACTCGTACGGCGTGGGCACCTCGGTCGCGACCGGGTCGGGCGTGCCGACCGCGGGGCTCGTCTTCAAGCTCGTGGCGCGCGAGGCCGCCGACGGTTCGTGGGTGGGCGTGGCCAAGGCATCCGCACAGAAGGCCTCCCACGGCGGGCGCAAGGCCGCCTTCCGCACGCTGGACTCGGGCACGGCGACCTCGGAGCTCGTCGTCGTCAGCGATGGGTTCGAGGAGCTCTCGACGGCGGCGGAGCACCCCGACGCCCGCGCCCTGCAGGCGATGCTCATGCAGAACGGAGAGGCGGATGCCGGCGCTCTCGGCTCAGCCGGCGTGCAGGCTGCTCGGGCGCACCATTCGCGCGTCCGCGAGGAGCTCCCCGTTCGCGCGCTCGCGTTGAGCAAGGCCGACCCCGCGCTGCCGACGGAATATCGCGAGGCGGTCTAGCGACGCACGGCTGGCCCGCGCGCGGCGTCGTCCGTCGCACGGACACGCGAGGGGCCGACAGACGTCGCCGAGCGCAAGCCGGCGTGACTTCTCTCGGCCCCTCACGTGGGAGCCAGGAACCTCAGTTGATGAGGGACTCGTAGATCTCTTTGCACTGCGGGCAGACCGGGAACTTCTCGGGGTCGCGCCCGGGCGTCCATTTCTTGCCGCACAGGGCCCGAACCGGCTTGCCGCTGAGGGCGGACTCGAGGATCTTGTCCTTCTTCACGTAATGCGAGAAACGCTCGTGGTCACCGGGCTCGATGTTCTCTTCGCGGATGAGCTCTTCGAGCTCACGATCCAGGGTCGCGAGACCCCCGCTGTCGGGACTGTCGAGAGGCGTGCTCATGGAGAGCCAGTGTAGCCGCGGTCAGCCCCGAACGGTCGGCCGGGACCGAGGTCAGGTCGCTTCTGCGAACTCCATGAGGCGCGTTCCGCGGCGCTCGAACAGCGCCGCGCCGATGGCGACACCGGCCACGAGCACGATCGCTCCCGCACCGACGCCGACCCACAGGGCGATAATCGTGTCGACGGTCTCGCCGTTGATCGCCTGCCAGGTCAGCCACGCGGCGGGCGACGCCGCGGCGATCGCGCCGACCATCACGAGGCCCTGGGCCACGACGCCGCCAGAGCCCGTGCGCTGCGGCTGTTGGAAGGGGCTGTCGCCCGGCCGCGAGACCGCGTACGGCGCCACGACCGACGAGATGCTCGACAGGCCCAGACCGGCGAGGAACAGTGCCGCGCACACGCCGACCATGGCGGGGAAGATCGCCCAGCGCCCGTGGGCCACGACGGCGAGCGGCAGCGTGACGGCGAGGATCGGGATGCCGATGAGCAGCACGGGCACGAGACGCCCGATGCGGTCGGGAGCGCCGCGCATGCCGCTGGCGATGTGCATCCAGAGGGCGGTGGAGTCGTAGGCGAGGTCGTTGTGCGGCAGCCACCCGAAGAACAACGCCATGATCGGCACCGGCAGCAGCACGGCGAGCTCGAACGGGACGCCCGCGACGAGCAGCGGCACCGTCGAGACGACGGCGGCGATCGGCACGATGATGACGTTGACGAGGTAACGGCGGTCGCGCAGCCAGTACGAGAGGCTGCGGGCGGCGACCGCTCCCCCGGGCGTGCCGGGAAGGATGGCGAACCACCCGAGGCCTCCCCGCTCGCGCACGGCGACCGGTCGGCGGGTGGTGGTCAGCAGGACGTCGACGAGCACGAACCAGGCGAGCGCCAGCAGGACAACGGTGGCCAGCGCCACGACGAAGCTGCCGACGGCCGCTCCGGCCGAGGGAGCCAGGGCGATGCCCCATGCGGCGCCGATCGGCGTCCACGCGAGCACCTCGGCGGCCGAGGCGAGCTGCGAGGGCACGACACCCCGCCACTCGAGCGAACCGAGGAAGACACCCACCGGCACGACGACGACGAGCACCGCGATCAGGTACACGCCGACGAGTTCACGCGACTGTCGCGGCCGCTGCACGAGGGCGCCGAGCGCCATGCTCACGCGAGCGAACAGCACGCAGGTGGCGAGGCCCAGGACGACGGATGCCACGCTCGCCCAGGCCGAGGCGCCGTGCGCGCCCCACGCGATGGCCAGGCTGACCCCGAGAACGAGAACCACCAGCACCGGCACGCTGAGGAATCCGGCGAGGAGCAGCGCTGCGGCCAGGGGCCGGGGCTCGGGACCGACGACGGCGAAACGTCGCGGGTCGAGGGGGTCGATCGAGGCGGTCACGGGAGGACCGACCGCGAAGCCGAGGGTCACCGCCGATCCCGCGAGAACGGTGACGACGGCCGTGGTGAGGGGGCTGGCATCCGCGAGACCGGCCGCGCTGCGGGCAGCTACGACAGTGGCGGCGATCAGGATGACGATGCCGATGGCGCGCCGGAGGACTTCGCGCCGGTCGCCCCGGAGGGCGCCGAGCATCATCGCGAGTCTCAGGCGGAGAACGTGTGCAACCACTCGAGGCCCTCCACGTCGCCGAGCCCACCGGACAGCTCCCGGAAGCGCTCTTCGAGCGTTCCTTCGCCGCGCACCTCGTCGACGGTGCCCTCGGCGAGCACCTGCCCCGACACGATGACGGCCACGCGGGAGCAGACGCGCTCGACGAGTTCCATGCCGTGGCTCGAGAGGATGACGGTGCCCCCGTGCTCGACGTAGGTGCTCAGGATGTCGAGGATCACGCCGCTCGACACGGGGTCGACGGCCTCGAACGGCTCGTCGAGCACGAGCAGACGCGGGGAGTGGATCATGGCGCCCGCGAGCATGACCTTCTTGGTCATACCGGCCGAGTAGTCCGAGACCGGTCGCGACAGCGCCTCGACGAGGTCGAAGGCCCGGGCGAGGTCGGCGGTGCGGCTCTCGACGAGCGCCGCCGGGAGTCCGCGCAGCGCCCCGTAGTACGACAACAGCTGACGGCCGGTGAGCCGGTCGAAGGTGCGCAGCCGGTCGGGCAGCACGCCGATGAGCTTCTTGGCTTCGCGCGCACGCGTGGCCGCGTCGACGCCGTTGATCGTCACGGTGCCGCGATCGGGACGCAGGAGCCCCGCGATGATCGACAGGGTCGTGGTCTTGCCGGCGCCGTTCGGGCCGACGAGCCCGTAGAACGCGCCCGCGGGCACGGTGAGGTCGATCGCATCGACGGCGCGCAGCTCGCCGAAGCTCTTCGTGATCGTGCGCAGGACCAACGCCGGGACGGCGGTTTCGTCGTCGGATGCCGTGTGCACGTCGGCGGCGGCTTCCGCCCCGACCACGGCGGGCACGAGCGCGCCGTCGACCGGGGTGGCGGACTCCTCCGGCTCGATGGGGGGCGCGAGATCGGCCGTGGCCGCGTCGACCACGGGGGTCTCTTCGTTCTCGGCGGCCGGAGTCGCCTCGAAAACGGCGGTCTCGGGCATGTCGGGCGACGCAGGAGCATCGACGGACTCGGACTCCGCGGAGTCGGGTGCGATCTCGTCGACGCGCACGTCAGCGGGAGTCGGGTCTTCGGTCTCGCTCTCGCCGTCGATGACGGAGGGCGAGGGGTCGGCGGGGCCGGTGCCAGCGGGAACGTCATGCTCGAGAGGCGTCTCGGTGACGATCTCGACCGGGGGCGACACGGCGAGCAAAGTCGACGACTCGTCCTGCTCCGGCTCCTCTGCTGTGCGGGTCGGCGGTTGCTCGACCGCGACGTCGGCGGGAGTCGGATCGCCCACGGCCTGCACAGCAGAAGCCGCGGACGCGGGCAGCTCCTCGGCGGAGGCCTCGCCCGACGTGGCATCCGCCCCAGACGGAGCAGCGGGCGTCTCGGGCTCGAGGTCACCCCGCGCGTCGACGCCGTCCGCAGCGACCGGAGGCTCATCCGCGGTCTTTTCGTGACCGCCCTCTTCCGACCCGTCCGCCACGGGCAGAGGCGGGCGCGGCGGCACGACGATGTCGTCGGGCAGCAGAGGCGGGATGCCGGCGCTCGGCGCACCCGCGATGGCCGCAGCCTGCGACGTCTCGGCGGCCGGCGTCTCGGCCTTCGCCGCCTCGGCCTTCGCCGCCGCCGCCTTCGCGGCCGCCGTCTGGCGTGGAGCCGCGGGCTTCCGGGGAGTCGCGGGTTTCTTGGGCGCAGCGGGCTTCGCGGCCGCCGGCTTCGCAGCCGTCGACCCCGCAGCCTTGGATGCCGCCGTGGCGCGGGGCGCGGCCGGTTTCTTCGGCGCAGCGGGCTTCTTCGCCGCGGGCGTGCGGGCTGTCGTCCCCGAGCCCGAGGCAGCGCGGGCGGCGGTCGTTCGCGGAGCGCGCGGCTTGGGAGCCGGCTTCGGCGCCTCGGCAGAGTCGACTTCCTCTGCGCCGCTCGCGGTCGCCGCGGTCGGTCGGCGCGGTGCGCGGGGCGTGGTCGCCCGCGGCGTGCGGGGCGTGGGCGGAGGCGACGCCGAGGCTTCGGCGCTCGCCGACGCGCCCTCGGTATCTGCGGAGGACTTTTCGGGGGGCACCGGCAGCGACGCTGTCATCACACCAAACTACCAACCCCCTCCGACACCGACCGACGCCTGGTCGCGCGCCGCACACACTCACAGACAACAGGGGGACGGTAGACCCGCGCGAGACATCTCATCCGAACGACGGCCGTCCTCTCCGGCACCCCGGGCACGCATCCGCACGCCGCACGCTCGCCCCCTCGCGTGAGGCGCCGACGCACGGCGCTTCTGCGACCTCGGGAGACCGCTCCGGTGCCTCGCGCAACCCCGCGCCCGGGAGTCGGCGTCCGCGCCCTGCCGTCAAGCACCCCCGCCCGGCTCGCCGAACGGGTGAGGATGGAGGCATGGCTGAGAAGGTGCACCGCATCCACACCCTGCCCGACGATGCCCCCTGGAAGGGCGGCCTCCCGCCGGTGGGCTCGGAGGAGCACCCGCGCACCATCCGCATGCTCGATCGTGTGCTGTCGGTCCAGCGCCCCGTCGTGCTCGCGCACCTGCGCAGCATTCGTCTGCGGCATCCGGATGCCACCGTCGACGACATCCTGAAGATCCTCGAGCGCCGCTATCTCGCGGCCGTCACCACCGGCGGAGCCGCCGTGGGCGCCACCGCCGTCGTGCCCGGGATCGGCACGGGCGTCACACTGGCCCTGAGCGGCGTCGAGACGGTCGGCTTCCTCGAGGCGACCGCGCTCTACGCCCAGTCGGTCGCCGAGGTGCACGGCGTCGTCGTCGAAGACCCCGACCGCGGTCGCGCGCTGGTCCTGGCCCTCATGCTGGGTAAAGAAGGCATCGACCTCGTCTCGCAACTGGCGTCTCAGGCCGCTGGCCGCGGAGTGTCCCGCTCCACCTACTGGGGTGAGATGGTGACGAAGACGCTGCCGCGCGCGATGATCGGTCCTCTCGTCGACCGCCTCAAGACGACGTTCGTGCGCCAGTTCGCCACGCGCGGCGGCGCCTCGTGGATCGGCAAAGCCCTCCCCTTCGGCGTCGGCGCCGTGGTGGGTGGGGCGGGCAACCACCTGCTGGGCCGCCGCGTGCTCGTCAACGCCCGCCGTGCCTTCGGCGCTCCCCCGCGCGCGCTGCCCGCCGATCTCGAGCCCCAGCCGGGTGCGGAGCGTCTCGAGCGCACCGCGTTCGCCGGGGTGCGCCGCGCAGGCGGGGCCCTCGTGGGAGCGGGGCGCCGCACCGGCTCGGCCGCTCGAAAGGCCCTCCCCCGTCGCACACGCCGCACGGACGCGTCGGAGCTCGAGGCGAGCGGTGACGACGAGGCGGCGGCATCCTGAGTCTTCTCTTCTCTCATCGACACGGGTGCGTGCGCAAGACCTGCGCCGATGACGCGTCGGCGCGTTAGCCTCACCGCATGGGCGACCTCCTCGAACTTCTCGCTGTCTGGATGCCGCGTCAGCGCTGGTACGGAACGAAGGGCCGCGATCCGCTGCTGACTCCGGTGGCCGACTGGCCGATCGATGACGCCGATGCGCGCCTGCTGTTGGTTCGCGACGACGCCGTGCAGCCGGCGATCGTCTATCAGGTGCCCGTTGCGCGCAGGGCGGAGGGCTCGGTCCCCCCGGGGAGTCTGATCGGTCCGGCCGATGAGGGACGAGTGTGGACGGATGCCACGACAGACCCCGCCTTCACCGATGCGCTGTACACGCTGGTCACGGCGGGCGGCGAAGCCGGAACGGACGAGGACGGGTTCCGTGGCATTCCCCTCGGGGCGGCCGACCGGCGTCCGCTGGCCTCGCGGATCACCGCTCGCGTGCTGAGCGGTGAGCAGTCGAACACCTCGATCATCTACCGTCCCGACGACGACGAGGCGGGTGTCCCCGTCATCTGCAAACTGTTCCGACAGGTGAACCCGGGAATCAATCCCGACGTCGAGCTCCAGTCCGCCTTGGCGGCCGGCGGGGCCGCTTTCGTGCCCGGCGCCATCGGCGAGGTGCGCGGAGTCTGGATGACGCTCGAGGGTGTTCCGGTGAGCGGTTCGCTCGCCTTCGCGCAGGAGTTCTTCGAGGGCGTCGAAGACGCCTGGCGGGTCGCCCTCGACGCCGCCGCGGCCGGCGAGGACTTCTCGCAGCGCGCTTACGCGCTCGGAGCGAGCGTCGCCGGTATGCACGTGGCTCTGGCCGAGCGCTTCTCGACGCTCGCGCCGAGCGCCGCCGACCGATCGTCGGTGAACAACGCGTGGGAGCGCCGCCTCGCCATCGCGCTCATGGAGGTCCCCCAGCTGGCGCCGTACGCGGAGCAGATTCACCGGGTCTACGAACGTGCTCTCGAGACGCCGTGGCCGGACCTGCAGCGGGTTCACGGCGATCTGCACCTCGGCCAGGTGCTCGACACCCCCTCGAACGGCTGGGTGCTGCTCGACTTCGAGGGTGAGCCGCTCCGCCCGATCACCGAGCGGCTGCAGCCCGATGTCGCCGTGCGCGATGTCGCCGGCATGCTGCGCTCGTTCGACTACGTCTCGGGTGCTGTCGCCGATGACGACGGCGCTGCCGTGCGCGCGTGGGTCATCGCGGCGCAGCAGGCCTTCCTCGACGGGTACGCCGACACGACCGGCCGTCCCCGCACCGACGACGACCCGCTGCTGAAGGCCTTCGAGCTCGACAAGGCCGTCTACGAGGCCATCTACGAGACGCGCAACCGTCCGGACTGGGTGGGCATCCCCCTCGCGGCGATCGGGCGACTCGCGCCCCTGAGCTGACGAGACCCGTCACGACGAAGAACGCCACCCCGCCTGATCGGGCGGGGTGGCGTTCTTCGTTCTGGTCAGCGGGTCAGCTCGTGGGCATGGAGCCCAGGGTGACCTCGGCCGTCTTCTCCTGGCTTCCGCGGTTGTAGGTGACCTCGGCCTTGCTGCCGGCGGCGAGAGCGCGCACCTGAGCGGTCAGGTCGATGGAGTTCGTGATCGGGATGCCGTTGAACTTGGTGATCACGTCCCCCTTCTGGAGCCCTGCGGCCTGTGCGGCGCCGCCGCTCGAGACGTCGGCGATGTAGGCACCGGTCGTGGTCGCTCCCTGGATGGAGGCGGCATCCTGAACCGAAGCGCCCAGCAGACCGTGCGAGGCGGAGCCGTTGTCGATGATCTCCTGCGAGACGCGCTTGGCGATGTCGGAGGGGATCGAGAAGCCGACACCGATGTTGCCCGACTGTCCGCCCGACGAGGATCCGCCGGCGCTCGCAATGGCGACGTTGATGCCGATCAGCTTGCCCTGGTTGTCGACGAGGGCGCCACCGGAGTTGCCGGGGTTGATGGCGGCGTCGGTCTGGATGACCGCGATCTTGATGGTCTGGTTGGTCGACTGCTGCTGCTGACCCTGACCGAAGTCGAAGCGGAACGGGCTCTCCTGGCCGGGCTCCTGCTGCTGCTGGTCGGATCCGTCGCTCGGGGCGGCCGAGGACGCGACCTGGATCGAACGGTTCAGCGCGCTGACGATACCCGTGGTGACCGTGTTCGGCAGGTCGAGCGGGGCGCCGACGGCGATGGTGTTGTCGCCGACGTTGAGCTTCGACGAGTCGGCCCACTCGATCGGGGTCAGGCCCGAGGCGTTGTCGAGCTTGATGACCGCGAGGTCGTAGGTGGGGTCGGTCCCGACGACCTTGGCCGCGTAGACCTTGCCGTCGGAGGTGGTGACCGAGATCTTCGCGCTGCCGCTCTGGCCGTCGAGGGTGACCACGTGCGTGTTGGTGAGCACGTAGCCGTCCTGGCTGAGGATGACGCCCGAACCGGTGCCGCCCGACTGCCCGGCCGTGGCGCTGATGGTCACGACGCTGGGGACGACCTTCGCGGCGACCGCGGAGGTGTTGTTCACGCTGTCGGGGTTGTTGACCGTGATGGCCTGCGGTCCCGAGGCGACGGACGAGTTCGACCCGCCCCAGAGGGTGAGGCCGGCGTAGGTGCCGCCGAGGCCCGCACCACCGCCGACGAGGGCAGCCGCGACCAGCAGGGCGGCGATCCGAGGCGCGGAACCCTTCTTGCGGGGAGCGGTGGATGCCGAGGACGGCATCGCGAGCGTGGGGTGCGCGTCGGTCGCGGCGGGGCCGAAGGCCTGGCCGGTCGGCGAGGTGGCGCCCGAGGGGGCCGAGGCGTAACCGGGCTGCTGGGGCGCGGCTCCGGCGTGGGGCGCGGCACCCGCCGCGGGCGGCGGCCAGGCCGCGGCGGCCGAGGCCGGCGAACGCGTGGGCACCGGCGGCACGTCGTAGCGCGGCACCGCGGGGGTGGTGGACTCGGGCTGCGGCGACGCGGGAACGGCGCCGTTCGCGGCGGAGTTGTCGAGGTGGCTGTTGTGGTCGCCCGCGGGGCGGTTGTCCGTGTTGTCGCTCATGGGATGCTCCTTGTTCCAGGTGCTTCTACGATGACCACCGATCCTGTGGACCACCTATGACGGGCGTGGGCCGTCTCTATGGGTCTAGCAGGAGAGACCCGCGTGGCATTCCCGCTTGCGTTGCGCGGGGGTGCGGCATCCTGGATGCATGCGACACATCCCCGGCGCTTGGCAGCGCACCGCTCGCGGCGCGGGTCTGCTCGCGCCCGACGGCTCGTCGGTTCCCACCATCTTCGCCGAGATGAGCGCCCTCGCCACCGCGACCGGGGCTCTGAACCTGGGGCAGGGTTTTCCCGACGAGGACGGGCCCGAAGCGGTTCTGGATGCCGCCCGCGCGGCCATCTCGTCGGGCATCAACCAGTACGCGCCGGGGCGCGGCTTTCCCGACCTGTTGGCCGCCGTCGCCGAGCACCAGCAGCGCTTCTACGGGATCGAGCTCGACCCGCAGCGCGAGGTGCTCATCACGGTCGGGGCGACCGAAGCGCTCGCCGCGACCCTGCTCGCCCTGGTGGACTCCCCCGACGACGAGGTCGTGGTGTTCGAGCCCTACTACGACTCGTACGCGGCCTGCGTGGCCCTCTCGGGCGCCACGCTCGTGCCGGTGCCCCTGCGGTGGCCCGACTTCCAGCCCGACCTCGAGCGCCTGGCATCCGCCGTCACCGACCGCACGCGCGTGATCCTCGTGAACGACCCGCACAACCCGACGGGCACGGTGTTCTCTCGCGAGGTGCTCCACGAGGTCGTGCGCCTCGCCCACCGGCACGACGCGATCATCGTCACCGACGAGGTCTACGAGCACCTGGTGTTCGACGGGCCGCACGTGCCGATCGCGACCCTTCCCGGGGCGGACGAGCGGACGCTGTCGATCTCGTCGGGCGGCAAGACGTTCTCGCTGACCGGATGGAAGACCGGCTGGGTCACCGGCCCCGCCGACCTCGTGTCGGCCGTGCTCGCGGTCAAGCAATACCTGACCTACGTGGGCGGCTCACCCTTCCAACCGGCGATCGCCGTCGGCCTGCGCCTGCCCGACGCCTTCTTCGCCTCGGTCGCGTCGGAGATGGCCGCCAAGGCCGCCCTGCTGGGCACGGGGCTCCGCGCGGCGGGGTTCGACGTGTCCTCCCCCGCGGGCTCGTATTTCACGGTGGTGGATGCCTCCCCACTCGGCGCCACCGATGCAGACGCGTTCTGCCGCGAGCTGCCCGCCCGCGCCGGGGTGGTCGGGATTCCGCTTACGGCGTTCGTCACGCCGGAGCACCGCAGCGACTACGCCACGCTGGTGCGATTCGCGGCGTGCAAGCGGGTGGAGGTGCTGCAGGATGCGGCGGGGCGGTTGGCGGGGATGACGTTGGAATAGGGCGGGGTATCCGAGGTATCGGGGACGCGGATCCACGGGCTTGAGCGGATCCGCCCGCCACCTGCGGGAACCTACAAAATGTTGGCGCTCTTTGCTCACGAATGATGCTGTCGGGCGACAGGAGCGGACTCCGTAGCTAGCTCCCCTGTCAAGCGCGCGCGTTTGTCGAGGCGCTCTTTCCATTTCTGGGCGGGCACTTCGACCGCCCACCAGCTGACCGTCGCGGCCACAATCGTGAGCACGATGGATAGCACTGCGCGGGCGGGCTCAAACGGACGCTCACCGAGCCACATGACAATCGGGTAGTTCCAGAGGTAGGCCGCGTAGGAAATGGTCCCGAGGGCGAGCATCGGGCGCAGCCACGCGCTCGGCAGAACGCCCCAGGTCTTGAGCTGCATGATGAGTGCTACCGTGAGGATCGCGATTGCCGGGGCAAGGATCAGGTAAGTCGCGGGCGACCCCTTCGCCTCCGGCAACAGGCTCAATCCTAGAAGCCCGGCCAAGCCCAGAGCTCCGGCCCATGTTCGACGCAAGGGGGTCAGCGAGCGCTCGATGCGAGCTTCGCCGAGCTTTGCCGCTGCGCCGATGATCATGGCGATGGCCCATGAAGTGGGGAGCGTGTAGACCTTCCCGACCGAGGGTGCCGCGAGGACGATGGTCGCACCGCACACCACGAGAGACGCAACCGCGGCGCCTATGACGAGCCACCGAAGCTTTCGCCACCTGACGCCTAGAGCGAGCAGCAGAGGCCAGACGATGTAGAACTGCTCTTCCGTCGCCAGTGTCCAGAGATGGCTAAGCGCGGGACTGCCGTGGTCAAACGGGATGTTCATGGTGTAGGTGAGGCCCACAATGACACTGCGGGCGACATCGCCGCGATCGTCGAGCGGATTCACGATCAAGGTGTATGCGGCGAAGAACGCAAGCGCCAGTACGAGCGGCGGGACGAGACGGAGCGCGCGGTTGCGGTAGAACCGCCCGTACCGTACGCGGCCATTTTGTCGAATGTCACGCATGAGCAGCCCGGTGATGAGATATCCGGATAGAGCGAAGAACGATACGACGCCAACGATGCCGGCTGTGCCGATCGCTTCCGGCCATGCGTGCCTGATGAGAACGAGGGCGATGGCTATGCCGCGGAGTAGGTCGAGGCCTTCGATGCGACTCTTACTGGCGCTCATCATACGGCCATCATGACAGCGGCACGTTTCCTCGACGTGAAAGCCCTGTGATTTACTCATGCCGTCGAGGTGACGCGCGCGCGACGATCCGCTCGTTGCGACATAACCACGCCGACGAGGGCGAAGAACATGATCTGCCAGCCCGTTATGAACGCTAGCGATGCCACCATCGTGAGCTGCGCGAGGAAAGCGATTTCCTCCGGCGACGCCTTCCGCCGCAGAGCCGTCACCACGACCGGAATAATCGCTAGCGCGGCCAAGATCAGCGGCAGCCACCCGATGACTAGACCGGTGAGAAGCACGGCGCTGTCGATGCTGTTGAAACCAGTGAAAAGAAGGCTCCCGCTTCTCGGGTCGACGTAGGCACCGTCCGCCAAACCAATAGGCCGCAGCGTTCCGATCACAGCGTTGATCGCATTCTCGCGATAGAAATTGGACCCGGCAGTGTCAGCCCCCGCGTCGTCCGACCCGAACAGTGGCCCCGCGAGCACGCCCAGGACAACCGCCGCTAGCGCCGCGGCAACAACGACACGAATGGTGGCGAGACGATAGACAAGGAGAACACCGACGACGAGTACCGCGATGAGAGGGCTACGGCTGATCGTGGCGAGCACGCCCGCGACGATGAGAATGGTCGCCAGCGCCCTACCCCGTCGTAAGTACGTCACGAACGGCAACGCGAGAGCGAGGAACGCCCCTAACGCGATGGGCGTTCCGAACGCCGCCTCGCTGCGCGCGAACGCACCTCTGTACTGGATGGTCTGCCAGGTGGAGACCTGGCCGAAGGTTTCGAAGACGTGCAAGCCTGTTGCAAGCTCGAGAACGCTCCATACGCCGATGATCGCCCCGACGACCGGCAACGTCGTCCGGAAAGTCGGCGCGAGACGGACGCCTACGAAGGCGGGGACGATCCAGACCAGGAGGAAGTCTCGAACGATGAATGACTGCAGGTCCGTCGCGAGCAGCGCAAGGCCCACAGCCGCGAGGACAAGCACCGCGAAGATCGCGACGTACCTATCGGCCGCCCCTCGTCCAGCACCACCTACAAGTAGCGCTAGCGCGAGGGCGACGCCTACTGCCGTAGTGAAACCCACGCTCCCGATGCCGGGGATCGAAAAACTCCACCACTGCGGAACAACTGCGACCGCGAATATCCACGCGGCCCCGGCGGATGTGGGGTGCTTTATCGCCCACGCAATGTAGACCGTCGCTGCAAGCATGCCCATCCCAACCACAGGATTAGCGGCTGCGATTGCGATGAAGCCAACGACCAACAGGCCGGCAACCGCCAGAAGCGTCGCGTTTTTCAGGCTTTGGACTCGCACAACGCGAGCATATCCGGGCCCGGTTCGTCGTCCCACGTGGGATGACGAACAGGGCCGGCCTCTCATGCACGCCAGTGAATCTCAATGGCCTCGATTTCGGACGCTTCCGCGAGAGTGTCCCCGTCCGCACTGTTTCGAGCGAGCCGCAAATGGAAACGGGCACGTCCACCAAGATCGTGCTGCTGACCTTCCAAGCGCCCAGGGGCACCCAGATGGTTGCCCCTGCCTGCCCGCCGCAGACGGTGGACACGCGGACGGCAGCGATCGCGGCTCGCAGCGCGACGGTGATGTCTGCGCCAGGGGTGAGCCTGGACGCGAACGCGGTGATCGGCAGTACCGAGCCGAACTTCTCACTCCCCACGGCATCGATCGTGACGCCGTGCTGCAAAACCTCGCGCGCCCAACTCAGCGCGGCGTGACCCGGTATCGCCGCAGCTCTAACGCCGGGTTCACGCGACGCACGCGCGCGATCGCCGCCGAGTCGACGTGCGCCACGGTCACGTCGGTCGCCGTCCCCACCTGAGCGAGCGTCACGCCCTGCGGGTCAACGATCATCGAGTGCCCGACGCCGAGGGGCGGCGGGTGATCGGCGGCGGCCACGAAGAACGCGTTCTCGATCGCGCGAGCGGTGAGCAGCGTCTTCCAGTGATGCTCCTTGAGCGGACCGCGCACCCACTCGGCCGGCACCAGCGCGACATCGACGGCCGCGTCAGCGAGGGTGCGGGCAACCTCGGGAAACCGGAGGTCGTAACAGGTCATCAGACCGAATCGCAGCCCGTCGACCTCGAACGTCTGGGGAGGCACGATCTCGCCCGGCTCGACCCAGTCGGACTCACGCTGACCGAAAGCGTCGTACAGGTGGAGCTTTCGATACACGGCCAGGATGCCATCAGCGCCCACCGCCACGACAGCGTTGCGCACGCGACGACCGTCGTCGGCGCGCTCGACCAGTCCCGCGACCACAACGATGTCGAGCTCGGAGGCCAGGGCGACGAGGGCCTGCACGAAGGGGCCGTCGAGGTCTTCGGCGTTCCCGGCGAGCGAGGAGTCGAAGGGGTCGACGAAGTAGCTCGAGTACTCGGGGAACACGACGACCCGCGCACCTCGAGAGGCGGCCGCGCGAGCGGCCTCGGAGATGTCGGCCAGATTGCCCTCGCGAGATGCCGACGGGGCGAACTGCGCGACGGCGATACCGACGGTGTAGTGACTCATCGCGCGCTCTGCCTCCCCCGGCGCCGGACGTACACCGGCACCACGATCCACAGTACGAGGATGATCACCCCGAGCACGACCCCGGACGCCACAGCCCCGCCGAATCCCACGACCACGTCGAACACGAATGCCACGACGCCGACCAGCAGCAGGGACACCAACGCGAGCGCTCCCCGGAGGGCGTTGTGCCCGACCCGCACGAGCGCCGGCTTGACCTGCAGGTGGAACACCGCTCGATGAAGCGCCACCGGCGCCAGGGCCACAACAGCGCTGAGCGCCGCGAGACAGATCAGCACGAGGTAGAACACTCGCTGGGCCGGGTCGAGCTCGGCGAAGGACGCTTGGAACGCCAGCGCCAACAACAAGCCGGTAAGGATCTGCGTACCGGTCTGCAGCACCCGAAGTTCCTGCAGAATCTCGTTCCAGTTGCGGTCAGCACGCTGGGCGGGCGTTTCGGGACGTCCGTCGTCGAGATCGTCGATATTGCTGCTCACCGGGCTATTCTCCCGCGACACTCCCGGGCGACGTGCCAGGATTTGCGACTTCGTTCATCTGTGGGTAATGTTTTCTCTTGTGCCGCGGGGTGGAGCAGCTCGGTAGCTCGCTGGGCTCATAACCCAGAGGTCGTAGGTTCAAATCCTGCCCCCGCAACAAAAAGAAGGCCCCGGATCGCGAGATCCGGGGCCTTCGTTCATATCAAGTACCGCGCGGCGCGCCGGCACGATACCGGACCCCTCGACGGCACGGACTCGGCGGCAGATTGCGGCGCCGCGCTCTTCTGCCACCACCGGCCACCGGCCCGGAATGCGAGGCCCGTGAGGCGAGCAACGACGCTATTGCATCCCGGGAATCCGTCGCCAGCACCGCTCGGTTCAAACGCCACTAAGCCGTAGCGCTGGATCGAAACGTCATGTTCACGCCGATGTGATCTGCACCGGGTTGAGGCACTGATAGCGTTCGCCTCAGGAACTGAGCGGACTCCAAAAGCCACCGGATGCGTGCCCCTGACGTGCAAATGGCGCAATCGGCTGACGCCCACAGTCCCGAAGAGACGCAACAACGCCAGGTCGTCCGGAGAGCACAGCGTAGGGTCTTGTGCAAAACCAACGCCGGGTCAAAAAGCCACTTGATTGAGCAATTCAATGACACCCCAGTTTGCCAACGTCCTCTACGTAACCGTCTACGCAATGGACCGCGCGGCGCTCGGCGGAGCCGCATGGGTCGACACGAGGATCCGTCGTGCCGCAGCGGCAACTTCTGCGCGAGTCGAAGAGTTCCTCGTTAACGACCCGGAGAGCTCAACCTCTATTGACCTGGAGCTGCGAGCCAACGTAGTCGCCAAGGCTCGGACACTTGCCCGAATGATCGCACTTCGGGAGCCTTACATCATCGCCAAGTTTCGCCAATCACCCAACTGGCGCAAGCGAGCGCGGCAAATGGGCAACGCCTGGACTGGACAAACCATTGTCACAAGCCAGTGGCCAGCGCTCCTGCTCGCGACTGACGCCGGGCTTCGAGTCGACCATCACATTGCGCACAACGTCGATTACCGTCTGTCAGAGATATATGACCCTTTCCTTTTCCGAGTACTTTCGAACAGCGACAGAACAAGACGCGCGGAGATCCGAACGCTCCGACGCGCTGCGGCTTTAACGACACTGTCAGTCAAAGATGGTGACCTCCTATCAAAGTTGCAGATCAAATCGACGCACTTGAACTTGGCCCCCGTTAACACTGAACGGCGGCACGCTAAGCCACTTCGACGGATTGGCTTTATCGGGAAGGCGGCCTGGCCACCGAACGCCTCCGCCTTAGCGAGGCTCCAGAACGAGGTAATGCCTCGGCTGCGCGAATTGATGCCCGACAATAGCCCTGCGTTGTTGATAGCCGGCAAAGGCACCGAAAACCTGAAGCAGCCAGGCACGATCTGTCTAGGCGCTATCGAATCGGTGGAAGAGTTTTATAACCAGATAGACCTTGTCGTCGTACCTCGCGGAGAAGCGAGTAGTGGAATCTCCGTGAAGATCCTCGAGGCGTGGGAGCAGGGCGTTAATGTTATAGCCCCTCCGGCCCTCCTCACAGCAATCGGTGTCAGTCCTGACGACGCGGCGTCGGACCTCGAGGATTCGAATTCACTCGCTCTACAGATCAGGGACTTTTATGGCCGCGATGCTGACAACGAGCGCGTGAATGTAGTTCCAGATCTGACACGAGGCTCTTTGACACCAAGCAAGTTTTGGCACCGGGTCATTGCAACGGAGGACGGTACCGAGTAATGGATCTATTCAAGATTCTGAGTCGTCGGCACGTCTCCTCGTGGGAGGCTCTCGAAAGCCTTCGCTTGGGAGAGCCATGGCGAGTGCAGACGGTGAATCTGCACCACGTCGCGCTGGCTGGTCGCCACAAGGCGTTCCGACGCGCGATGGAGACCGCCGATTACACGACGGCCGATGGGTGGCCAATTGTGAGTCTCATGCGAGCGGGGGGCATCCCCACATCCCGGGTAACTGGATCAGACTGGCTGCAATCGGTGACGCAGTCCGGCGCGCTAAAATCCCATCGAGTGGCACTGATAGGTGGAAGCGACTACGCGGCCGAGGCCTTTCGAAACATGGTTGGCGAGACGGCCTGTTACAGCCTCCAAGGCAAGAAGACCGATTGGGACGTTAGGCGCGTAGCAGGCGAACTGAACGACCGACGGATTCAAATTTGCATCGTCGCAGTGACACCACCCTTTGGCGATATCTTCGCGGCAGATTTGGTCTCCAATGGCTTTCGCGGATCCATCGTGTCTGTGGGGGGTGCCGTTGACATGCTTGTGGGGATTCAACGGCGCGCACCCGCATTCGCTCGAGCAGTCCGAGTCGAATGGGCGTGGAGACTTCTTAGCAACCCCAAGCGCCTGGCGCGCAGGTACCTTTTGGAGTGCCTGCCTACGTACATCCTCAGCGTTCTTCCCCAAACACTTGCACTCGCCGTCGGGAGAAAAGCGTGACCCACGAGGTAGGCGTGGTCTATGTCAACTACGACAGCGCAGAACTTATAAATAAGAGTATCCACTCGCTCGATCACCCACACCGATTGATCGTTGTCGACAACTTTCACAGTGACCGCGCGAGAGAACAAATCGAAGCAGTTCTTCCGGCGGGTGCTTTGCTCCTCGCGCAGAAGAACTTGGGATTTGCCGCCGGGATAAATGCCGCAAATGAAGAATTAGGACCCGACTCAACGATGTTGATCGTGAACCCGGATGCATATTTTGCCACCGGGTCTATGAGCCGGCTTGTCGCTAACGCAGAACACGCAGAAGCACATGTAGTCAGTCCGCGAATTCTAGATGCTCACACACATTCCGTCTGGTTCGACGGTGGTCGCGTAAGTGCTCACACTGGGGAAGTGTCGCACTTCTCCTACGGGCAATCACCAACTGTGGCTTCCGGTCTTCAGCGAACCAGTTTCGTTTCGGGCTGCGCGTTGCTTCTCTCTCCTCGTGCCCGCAAAGCGGTTCTCCCACTCCGCGAAGACCTATTCATGTACTACGAAGACGCGGAATTGTCGCATCGCGCGATTACAAGTGGCTTATCCCTGTGGGTTGACACGAACAGCATCGTCTTCCATGACGAAGGCAGCACAAGCAAGACGAAGATGCAGACTCGCTCACCCCTGTTCTACTATTACCAAGGTCGAAATAGACTGCTCGCAGAGCTCGAAGCTAGTCGCCTTTCAAGAGTGACGCTGACCCCTTGGGTAGCGACGAGGACGGTTGCTCGCATTCTACGACGAGAGCGCCCAAAACTGCAGTTGCTGGGGTCCTATCTAGCGGGCACCTTGACCGGCATACGAGAGGCGCTTAGAGAACAGTGAAAGCGAAGATTGCGCTCCTAAACAACTACCCAATTTACGACGCCGCAAACCGGATAGCTCTGGGCGAATACCCGGCTCAGCATGTTTGGGGAATGTGGGAACTGAGGACAGACTTCGAATGGCTGTATGCGCACTCGAGTTTGTCGAGCGTCACCGCGTCGCGGCCGCGGCTAAAGAATCTGGCGCGGAAGCTTCTCCCACTCATTGGAGATCCGATCCAGTCCGCGTTTGTGTTGCGCAGAATACGGCAGATCGACGCCATCTACGCTGCGGATCAACAGACTGCCACGGGACTACTGTTACTGCGCGCCCTCCGGTTGATCAAGACGCCTATATTCGTTGTGATTCATAACGGTCCCCGCTTGCGCTGGACGTGGAAGTTGCTGCGTGCTGCGTCTGGCGTATTTACCCTCAGCCCTGCGGCGACGAAATTGGCTCACCGTAAATTGCCGCACACACCTACACGAATGCTAACCTTCGGCCCCTCTCTAGATTCCCCCGTCTACACGAACGCTGACGGAGACGCAAAAGACTTCGATTTCGTTGCGGCCGGAAAGTCGAATCGAGATTACGTAGATCTTCACGCCGTCGCTGGCGCCGCTGGGCTGACTGGCGTTATTATCTCAGGTAGCAAAATATTTCACTACACACGCGGCAAGTGCGTTGTGACAAGTGACACGAACCTGAACTATTCAGAAATTCTTGCCTATATCCGTCGATCGCGATGGTCCGTAATTCCGGTAAGTGATATTTCGCGACTGTCAGGATTGACAGAAGCAGCTGACGCACTGGCAGTCGGCACAGCCGTATTGTCAAACTCGCCAACGTCGCTCCCCTACACAACCAACGCCGTGAAGTTCTACGCGTCTAAAGACGAACTCTCACTAATACTCAAAGGACGAGGGATCACAAAGGATCAGATTGCGGCGTCGGCCGATGCAGTTTCAATGAGGCATTTCTCTATTCAACTCAAGAAAGCGCTGGACGACGCAGTTGAGAAACGTTAAAGTTTGGGACGAAGCGCGTACAGCGCATTTCGAGATGCTTCGCGGCATGCAGCCTTCCACGCTGGTCTACCGCACTGAAAATTACAGCTTTGACGAGGTACTGGCCCAATCTGTGGCCCATCGACGTCTCAGCCGACTCGCGACTGCTAGATTACTGTTCAGAGGGCACTGGGACGTTATTGAGCTCAACGAGCCGACCATGGTGAAAGTCTGGCCAAGTCTCGTAATTTACATAGCAAGCGCGCGACTCGGCGCATTCATTCGTCGAAGTAGGACCGAAATTGTCTGCTACGCGATAGATAACGCGGACGTCAGCGCGTGCCTCTTGTCCCGTAAGCACGTGCCACGATTCATATCGAAGTGGGTGATGCGGCGTCTTATCAGAAGGTATGACCGCGTGGCGTTTGGAACACAGGGGGCTCGCCAGGCTTACGCCGAGTACGACACGCATCTTGATCGACACGTCGATACGGCTGTCATCGAGCAGTTGCCATCAGTGTGTGATTGCGGGAATGTAGACGATTACAGACGCCCGTCCGTCCTTTTCGTCTCGTCGCTGGAGAGGCGCAAGGGAATCTCTGAATTGATGGCCGCGTGGGACGATCTGCGCTACGAGGGCGCGTATCTGACGATAATCGGGAAGGGTCCACTCGAGCCGGAAGTGAGTGCCTGGGCCGCTTCCCGTGCTGACGTTTCCCTCGTTATAGACCCGCCGCGAGCAGCCGTTCACGAAGCTCTCAGGTCGCACAAAGTAGTCTCCCTTCTTTCCCAGCCCCAGGATTGCTGGCGGGAACAAGTAGGCCTCCCCATTGTTGAGGGCTTGTCGCACGGGTGTCTTGTGGTTGCTTCGGAGGAGACTGGCGTCGCGTCCTGGCTGTCAGAGCACGGGCACTTTGTCGTGAGACGTGGGGCCTCAAAGGCGGAAATTGCTGACAAGCTTCGAAGCGCACTTGATAGCGATCGTTCCCCTAAGTCGATCACCGATCAACTGCCCCATCGCCATATGCGAGTTGCCGCGGACGACTGGCTCAGAGGTTGAGGCGAATTTTCGCGGCCGGTCGAAGCTCACTGCTAGCCGCGGCAACACAAGGTCTGGGGCTGTTGCAGCTGCTATTACTGGTGAATGGCACACCCTCTAGCGAGTCGGATGCGTACTTCTACCTAATTACATGGGCGCAGCTCCCGACGCAGATCATCTTGTCGGGCTTCGTTTATCCCACGTGGCTGAGTTCTGTAAGTGGCGTACGTCGCAAACTGATGATTGCAATCGCGGCCGCTCCGATTCTGGCTGTCGCCGGCGTAGCTGCAGCTGGTTTCATATTTTCGAACTTGTCACGACCACATGACCAGTTTGTTGTACAACTGGCTCTCTTTGCATTTCTCGGTGTCCTGCTATCGGCGGGCTGGACCTTTGCACTGCGGTTGTCGGTGGAGGGGGACACTTCGTGGGCCTCCGCCGTAACGCTATGCTCAAATGTGCTGTCTTGTGGCGCGCTTCTTGCGTTGCTCGAAGCCCCCCAGGCCGACAGGCTGAGCGCCATGCTGATAGCACAGATCGTTGGCATGGTCGCAACCATTTCGTTCATTTTGTGCCGTGATCGCGGGCTGCTCACACGCGTGTTCGCCGAGCCCCAGACGTCACGACCAGCACAGACGCGAGTAGATTGGTATCTCGCGCAGTCGATCATTGGATACGGCAGCCTGCTCGTTCTACAAACGACGTCGGTAGCATTAGCGCCGGCCGCGCTATCAGTACTTGGTCTGATCGGTCGGTTTGTCTCAGGCCTGAACATGGTGGTCACGAACGCCGTCATTCCAAGGTTGGTCCACTCTGGAACCACCTCCGACAGACCTGCGCTCACCCTGGTAAAATGGACCGCGTTTTCTATGCTCGGTACAGGTCTCCTTCTTGCTCTATTCGGAGCATGGACGGGAACTCAACTCGCAGTACAAGCTGCTGTCGTGTGCGCCTGGTTCGCGTGCGCTATAACAAATAGTACTTTCAAACGGCTTGCGGTGAGAAGCATCGAGCCAAGAGCCGCGGCCATTGTCTCCATCCTGAACCTCGCAACCGCGACGGTAGTCGGCGTGCTTTTCGGCACAGGACTTCTCTCTCTCGAGATATTGATCCTTGCCTATGTTGCCATGGATTTATTGCCTGCGATAGCGCTTGGGTTTCTTTTGCGACGTTGGATCCTCGCAATCGCCATTGCAGTTCCGAGCACCGCGGTCGTGCTCTTCGCGTCCGTGGCGTTGCAAATCTCTTGACCGCGCGGTGCCAACGGTCACCGGTTCTCTCTCGTGCAGCTCGCGGGCAGCGGCTGCTGCAACGGAAGATTGATCACAAAGTCGGCGTCTATTTTTCGCTATCGCGACGTACAGGCTTAGCGGGCACGCCAGCGACCACCGCGCCTGGGGCAACGTCCTCACGCACAACAGACCCGGCCCCTACCACCGCACCATCACCAACCGTGATCGGCTCCCCGTGGCGATTGAGCAGAATCGCGCCCGCTGCGATGGTTACATCATTTCCGATTATCGTGCGTGCATGGCCAGTGCCCGCAATAGTGACTCCATGGCCTATTTGTGTTCGAGCCCCGATGGTGACATTGGGATGAATAACGATGCCCAAGCCGTGGTGCCACAAGCGAACACCCTCGCCGATCCGACATTCAGGGGGCAGAGAGTTGTGGAAAAGCAGAAAGTTCAATGATTTTAGGACTTTTGCACTCCGCCGCCAACCGCGACTATGAAGACGTATAGACGTTCGCCAGAGTGTCTCAGGTGCTCCCATGCTGAACATCTTAGGAGCAGGCAGTCGACTCGCGGCCCGCCTGGGCTCGTAGCCTTCTTCAAGAATGTGGGTGGACGCCACTGGCCGCTGCCTTGACCCACGGCTGGTCCAGCGCAGGCCGCCCTGTCGACTGACAGTTCATGGCGGCTCCGCTGCGACAGCAACGTTCTCGAGCTAAGCGCCGGCGGCACCCACGGCCATGATGACAATAAGAACAATGTTGTAGACGACATGCAGAATGACTGCACCCCAGACGCGGCCCGTCAGCAGCACGAGCAGAGAGCACGCCGCGCCCACCAAAAAGAGCTGTAACGCGTCGGCCAACAGGAGCGAGCCGAAGACAGCGTGCAGAATGACGAATGAGCCGGACGACGCAAGTAGCGCCGTCGCGCCCGCCGCAGTCATTCCCAAGCTTTTGCGCAGCATTTGAAAGATGATGACGAGTAGGACTGCGCGGAAATAAAGCTCTTCAACCATGGGCCCAGCCACCCCAGCGGCCAGCCCAATACCCGTTGAATCCATCGCGGTTGCGTCCGTTACAGGGAACGGTGCGTCATTTGCGTCGCTCATGGCACCCTGAAGGAGGCGCATCCCCAGCCCAAGTCCCGCTCCCCAAATCACGTCGATTGGTTTGAGCCGAAATAGGCCCGCGGGACGCCCCCGGACGATCGCGTAAGCCACCGATGCGAGTAGCCCAACCCAAAGCGCTGGAAGGGATAACGCGCCTAAGATCGATCTTGGGTCATGAGCGAGCGCGACGCTCACAAGAGTCCCGGCCCCTGCGCCGAACAACGCTCCAACAAGGACGCGGTAGTCCCATCTGTCTATGGCACGCCCGCCGATTCGCCAGTCGGTGCGCCGACGCCGACGCCCTCGCGTCTGCGAAGCCAGTGGCACGGTACCCACCGGGCCAGCGCCAAACTCCACGACAGAAGCCGCCTCGTTCGCGCCGCTCGGTTGGCTAGGCTCGTCTCGCACGGGGTTCAACCTACTCCCGTCGAACTACGCCCGCCGTACAACGGCACGTCGGAGGAGTGCATTGCTCGGGATTTTGGCCGTCTGCACGGGAAACGTATGTCGGTCCCCCTTGGCAGAACAACTTCTCATCGACCGCTTAGCCGGATTCGATGTGAGCGTGACGAGTGCAGGTACTCGAGCTCGGGACGGGGCCTCTATGACGCCCGAGACTGCCGGGATCGCTGTGTCGCGAGGGTGCATTCCCGAACGAGTCGCAAGCCATCGCGCGCAATTGTTGACGCCCGAGCACCTTCGGGCCGCCAACCTCGCACTAGCGATGACACGGGAGCACAGACGAGAGATCGTAGAGATGGATCCCTCGCTCGTTCGACGAACTTTCACGTTGAGGGAACTGAGTCGCCTTCTCGGAGGCGTCAGTGACGATCAACTGCGTGACGGATCCCGTCCGGGGGTGGGTCAGTCGACGCCTGAGGGAAAACTGTCTGCGATGCTGGCATTCGCCGCGAGCCGACGTGGAGTCGTTTCGCCCGTGCTGCCAGAAGACGACGATGTAGTGGACCCCTACCGTCGATCCGCACGGACCTACGCCCTATCCGCGGGCCAGATATCAGAAGCACTGCCCACGGTTCAGCGTCTTGTCCACCTCGCTAGCGACCGGTGGGCGTAGTCCACATCATCTGCTGCGGTTACTCTCACATTATGCACGTCGGCGTGGTTGCCTTGTTCAAGGTTTGAATCACGCAGAAAACAGCGCGAAACAATCTGTGTGACAGACTGACCATGATTCCCCCAGTGCCGCACCCTGCGTGGCGGCGCCGTCCCGAGAGGCACCATGGAGCTCAGCGACTACATCCGTTTGCTTCGGAAGAATTGGCTCATGATCGTGGCGCTCACGACCGTGGGACTCGCTGCGGCCACTGTTTTCACGTTGACTCGTGTGCCTGCATATGAGTCATCCAGCACTGTGTTCGTGTCAACCCAGGGCGGTGGCACCACCGCAGAGTTGCAGCAGGGCTCGAGCTTCACCCAGGCGAGGATCAATACTTACGTTGGACTGGTTGGGACTCCGGCTGTTCTCGATCCAGTCATCAGCGACTTGGGCCTTCGGACTACGGCAGACAGGCTTGCCGAAGACGTCAAGGCATCGGCAGCACTGAACTCGACTCTGATCACGATCGCCGTCACAGACTCAGACCCGATCACCGCCTCGGACATTGCCAACGCGGTCGCTGCGAGCTTGTCGACTGTGGTGCCCGCGCTCGAGCCCGCTGTTGATGGCGGAGCGAGCCCCGTCCGACTTTCTCGCGTTACTGATGCCCAGCCCGCCACGAGCCCTACGTCGCCGAAGGTAGCGCTCAATCTCGCTCTCGGTGTACTGGCCGGCCTGGTGGTTGGCGTCGGCGCTTCGGTTCTCCGAACTGCGCTAGACAATCGGGTAAGAACTCCCCGCGACGCGGAGCAGGTGACTCACGCGCCCGCCATCGGTGCCATCGCGTACGACACCAAAGCCAAGGAACGACCGCTAATTGTGCACGCTGATCCGCTGAGTCCACGTGCGGAGTCTTTTCGTGCCTTGCGCACAAACCTTCAGTTTCTGGACATGGGCGGGCGCTCCAGCTTCGTTGTAACCAGCTCGATACCAAGTGAAGGCAAATCGACTACCACCATCAACCTCGCTATTGCACTCGCCGACGCGGGCAAACGCGTAGCCCTTCTCGACACCGACCTGCGCAAGCCTAAGGTCGCCGAGTACCTAAGCATCGAGGGCGGAGCTGGGCTGACCGACGTTCTCATCGGCCGCACCAAAGTCAACGAGGTCATGCTTCCTTGGGGTGGCCGCAGCCTCTACGTATTGCCCGCTGGAAAGATCCCGCCCAACCCGAGCGAACTGCTGGGCTCTCAGCAGATGACGGTCCTCCTCGAGATGCTTGAACGAGACTTCGACGTCGTACTGTGCGACGCTCCCCCGCTACTGCCGGTCACCGACGCTGCAATTCTTGCCCGCGCAACCAGCGGGGCGCTCATGGTGGTGGCGGCGGGAAAAACCACGAAGCACCAGCTGACCGGAGCAACCGAGGCACTCAATACCGTGGGAGCGAAGCTCGCCGGGTTCATCATGTCGATGGTGCCGACCCGCGGGCCCGACTCGTACTACTCGGGCTACGGCTACGGATACGGGTACCGAGAAGTGCCGGTCAAGACGACTCGATTCGCGCGCAAAAAAGCAAAGAGCGCTGAAGACGCACCAGTCGCTGCTGAGGTGTCGCTGGACGAACTCGGCTTCTCCCCAAGACGCACCTCACGGGAAGCTCAGCGCGAAGCCTAAGCCGGCCACGACCATACGTGGCCAGCTAAATCGGACGCAGTCGGGCTCAGTTGCGAGCGCAAGGACGGAAGGCATCAGCGTGAGCTCATCCCTGCTCCCACCGGCCATGCTCAAGGCTGGTCGCGTTGCGGCCTGGGTCGTCGGCGCGTTTCTCGTCCTCCTCGTCATCGCCGCGGCCTGGATTGGCGTGCGTGGGTGGATGGCCTATCAGCACCTGTCGCGAATCGAAGCGGGCCTCAGCGGGGCCTCTGCGGCGCTCGCATCCGACCCGGGGGCGGCGGGCGCAACCGTCGCCCGACTGGCAACCGACGCCGCAGCCGCGCACGACCTCACTTCGGACCCGGTGTGGAAGTTCGCCGAGGGCTCACCGTGGATCGGTCCCCAACTGCACGCATTTGGAACTGTGGCCGCGGCCGGAGATGCCCTCTTGGGCAACGCTCTCTTGCCCTTGGTGACAGCTGCTCAAGACACGTCCTTCGATGCGTTGAAGCCAGTTAACGGTCGTATCGACACGACCGGCCTGTCCGCCCTTGCGCAGCCCGCTCAATCAGCTGCGGTGGCCGCCACCGCGGCCGCTGATGGGGTGGACGCCGTAAACCGGACGCCTCTTATAGGAGTCTTGGAGCGCGCAGTCGACAAGTCATCCACGGTTTTCGAGCAAGCCGCTACCAGTCTCGACGCTCTGTCGCGCGCGACTCGTCTGCTTCCCGACGTTCTGGGCCAGAACGGTGAACGCAATTATCTGGTCCTCGTCCAGAACAACGCCGAGTGGAGATCCCTGGGCGGCATCGCCGGCACGGCAATCCTCCTCAAGACCAACCAGGGCGCGATCAGCCTCGCAAACACCGAATCCGGCACCTCGCTGTCGAGCGGCATCAAGAATCCGGTCGTCGACTTACCCGCAGACGTGCAGAACATCTACGAGACCAGACCAGCACGCTTCTTCCAAAACCTCACGCAGGTTCCCGATTTCACCTTCGATGGCCCGCTCGCCCGAGAAATGTACGAGCAGCGAACGGGTGTGTCCGTGGACGGCGTCATCGCCCTGGATCCGGTCGTGCTGTCCTACCTTCTGCGCGCAACCGGACCGGTAGCGCTGCCCGACGGCTCGACGCTGTCTGCCGAGAACGCCGTCAAGACGCTGCTCAGCGACGTCTACCAGCGATACCCCGATCCGTCAGCGCAGGATGCATTCTTCGCCGCCTCGACCGGAGCTGTTTTCAACGCCTTCCTCGAGGGACGCGGGTCGACGGTGAGCTTGCTGACAAATCTCGCGACTGCGGCCGACCAGCGACGCGTTCTCATGTGGAGTGCCGATCCCGACGAACAAGCCATTCTGGAGGGGTCGTCGGTTGCCGGTGAGTTGCCGCAAACGGACGGCGACACGGCCCGGTTCGGGGTGTATCTCAACGACGGCGGCGGTTCGAAGATGAGCTACTACGTCAAGCCTGACGTGAGTCTGGCGTGGGACCAGTGCGCCCCCGACGGGGGGAACGGCCCGCGTCAATTAACCCTGCGGATGAGGCTCACCAATACCGCGCCCACCGACGCCGAGACGTCGCTTCCGCGTTACGTCACTGCCAACGGCGCATTCGGTACGGCGCCGGGAACGGCGACGGTCGTGAACAACGTCTACCTGCCCGAGGGGTTCGAACTCGTGTCGGCCGAGACCGCGACGGGGACAGGTCCCTCGACCGGGACGTTCGAGGGACACCAGGTGCTGACCTTCGGGTTCCAACTTCTTCCCCAGGCGTCGGCCGACCTGACCGTGAACGTGCGCGCAACGACGACGGCGTCAAAAGCGGAGGCATTCGTGACCCCGACGGCCGACGCGGGAATCGACCCGACGGTCAAAGCAACCTGCGAAGCAACCGGAATCGCAACCCTGCAGTGAATAATGCGACTGCGTAAATGCGCCTCCGACTGCGCGTCAGCGTAAATTTACGTAGTCGAAACCTCGACAATTTGCAATCCAGGGAAAACCTAGGCAATACTCAGAAAGGGTCTAGCACCACCCACCGCTTCATTGTTGTCCTTCCCCTTGCAGCTCCATCGGGATAGCACGGACGCGGACCACCACCTCCCGGTAGCCCGGATTCGAAAGCAGGCACTCATGAAGCTCAACCTCAAGAAGGCTGGCGTCACCGCGGCCCTCGCCGGCGCGCTGCTCTTCGCAGCTCCCGCCGTGGCTCAGGCGTACGTCCCCACCGCTCCCGGCACGCAGACCGTGACGATCACCAACAACGGCCCGGTCACGTTCAACGTGGCTCCCGGCGCCACCGTGAACTTCGTCCTCGTCGGCTACAACGCCAACCAGGCCGGCCTCGCCACGGCGAACCTGCCCGTCAGCTCCAAGTCGATCACGAAGGTCGCCGACGCCTCCGGCAACGCGACCGCGGTTGTCACGCTCCCCGCTGACGCCCGTGGCACCTACACGCTCTCGGCCACGCCCGCGGGCGGCACCGCTGGCGGCTCGAGCAACAACGCTGGCGGCTCCACCGGCCTCCCCGCGACCGGCTTCGACGCCAACTCGATGCTCGGTCTGTGGGTCGGTGGCGGCGCTCTCGCGCTCGCCGGTGGCACGATCGCCGTGGCCACCACGGTTCGTCGCAACCGCGCCGAGGGCAAGGCCTGACGCACCACGCGTTCCTGAAGGGGCGCCGTCGACTTCGGTCGGCGGCGCCCCTTCTTCGTTCCTAAGCGCCTGCGCCGGCACCGGCACGTGGCATCCCTCCCCCTCCGTCAACCCTGCGCTCCCGAGGGCTCGGCGCGGTTGACTCGAGCCATGGACACGACCACTTCCGCTCCCCTCGACAACGACGGGCGTGACGCCGACACCCCGCCGACGCTGCCGTTCATCCACATGTGGACGGGACTCGATGGCAAGAGCCGGCTCGACGAATCCGTCCTACGGGGATTCGGGATGCAGAGCGTCGGCGGCGGAGCCGACCCGCAGTGGATGCGGCCGTTCCCCGGCGAGGTGTCGGCCGTGCTCTTCGCGGCGCTGCCGGTCGGGTGGGTGGGGCAGTGGCATCCCTCCCCTCATCCGCAGTGGGTGATCCCGCTGCGGGGACGCTGGTTCCTCGAGACGCAAGACGGCTCGCGTGTCGAGATGGGACCCGGCGACATCCACTTCGGGCAGGACACCGACACCACCGAGGTCGACGGCAAGGCCGGACACCTCTCGGGCACCGTCGGCGACGAGCCCTGCCTGCAGGTGCTCATCCAGTTCGCCGCGTCGCCGGCCGCGCCCACCGCCCACCCGTTCGGCTGAGCGCGTCAACCCGCCTCACCCGGCGGCTTCCGCACGTTTGACTGGGGACATGCCCCGCATACCCCTCGACGGTCAGATCCTGCAGAGCGCCCGCTCCCCCGAGGCGGTCGACGTCGCCCCTCCCCGTGTGTGGGACGAACGCCTGAGCGCCGTCCTGCCTCCCACCTCGCGCCTGCTGTCGCTCTACGCCGACGCCACCTGGGCCGAGGGACCGGTCTGGTGGCCCGAAGAGCGCTCCCTCGTGTTCAGCGACGTGATCGGCCGGCGGACGCTGGCGTGGCGTGAAGACGGCTCGATCGTCACGGTGCGCGACCGCTCGAACTTCGCCAACGGAAACGCAATGGATGCTGGCGGCCGCCTCGTCCAGGCCGAACACGGGCGCCGCGGCATCAGCCGCACCGACGAGAACGGCACCGAACTTCTCGTCGACGCCTTCGAGGGCGAGCCGCTGAACTCCCCGAACGACCTGGTCGTGGCATCCGACGGCTGGATCTGGTTCACCGACCCCACGTACGGCATCTCGGATCCGCGCGAGGGCTACCCCGCCGACCCCGCACTCCCCCACCAGAGCGTCTACCGCTGGCGCGACGGCGACGGGCTTCAGCGCATGATCGACCTCGACCAGCCCAACGGACTGGCCTTCAGCCGCGACGAGAGCACCCTCTACGTCGCCGAGTCCAACGCCGAGCGGCTCCCCCGCGTCGTCGCGTGCAGCTGGGACGGCGAGACCATCGGCGCCCCGCGCACCTTCGCGACGGTGGATGCCGGCATCCCCGACGGATTCGTCGTCGACAGCCGCGACTGGCTCTGGATTTCGAGCGAAGCGGGCGTCGTCATCGTCGACGAGACCGGCGCGCGCCTGGGCGTCATCCCGACCCCGCACGTCGTCAGCAACTGCACCTTCGACGCCGACGAGAAGCGCCTGTTCATCACCGGCGACAGCGACCTCTGGATGGTGGAACTCGCGTGACCGACGTCGAGATGGCGCGCATCCCCGCCGGCCGCGTACTGCGCGGAGACCTGCGGGGCGCGGAACGACGCGAGATCGTCGTCGACAGCTTCGAGATCGGCGTCTACGCCATCACCGAAGAACAGATAGCGGAGCTGCTCGGCATCCCGTCCCGCCATCCGCGACGCCCCGCGACGCAACTGAGTTGGCTGCGCGCGATCCGCCTGTGCAACGCGCTGAGCGAATGGGAAGGCCTCGACCCCGTCTACTCGTTCGACGGAGAGGTCGTCACGGGCGACCCCGACTCGGACGGCTTCCGCCTGCCCACCGAAGACGAGTGGGAGTACGCGTGCCGCGCGGGCTCGACGTCATCGGCCTACGGACCGGTCCGCGAGGTGGCCTGGACGGCCGCCGACGGCCTGACCGCCCCGGCGGAAGTCGGAGGACGGATGCCGAACCTCCACGGACTCTTCGACACTCTCGGCAACGTGTGGGAATGGTGCGCCGACCTGTACGACCCCGACGGCGAGAGCGACGCGCGCGTGTTCCGCGGCGGCGGGTGGTCGGACGCCCCGGCGCAGGTGCGGGCGACCGCGCGGCGGGGCGGGCGTCAGCGGGACGCGTTCGACGACGTGGGTATGCGGGTCGCCCGGGGGTGACACCCCGGGGGCCTTACGGCTTCGCCGGTCAGTCTTCGGTGGTGATGGACTCCGTGAGCGAGTCCATGAACGCCACGATGGTGTCGAGCTCGCCGTCGTCGAAGCGCTCGGCGACATCGCGCATGGCGCCCAGGTGCACGCCGAAGTGCTGGAAGAACTCGCGGCGGGACTTGTCGGTCAGCACGACCACGCGGGCCCGCCCGTCCGAGGGGTGCGGCAGACGCTCGAGATGGCCAGAGGCGACGAGGCGGTCGATGAGCTTGGTGGTCGACGCGGTCGAGATGCGCAGGTGGGTCGCCACGTCGTGCGGGCTGACCATCTGACCGCGGTGCTCGCGGATGGTGAGCATGCGCAGCGTCGCGAGGTCGCTGGCATTCATGTCCATCTCGCCCTTCATGCCCGAGTGCATGCGGTCGAGGGCGTCGCTGAGGGTCTGGACGGCGCGTAAAGTGTGGGTCACGGCGGGCCTTGTACCAGAGGCCGACACGGCTTTCGTCACGGTGGACACCCCCTTTCGGCGTCGGTATAGTCAAGCCTACATCGCTAGCTAAACTAGCAAACGGGAGGCACGATGAGCGAGACCGAATATGTCGTCCTCCTGGACGACTTCGGCAACGAGATCGGCACGGCGCCCAAGGCTACCGTGCACGACACAGAGACACCTCTGCACCTGGCATTCTCGTGCCACGTGGTCAACTCGGCGGGCGAAGTGCTCGTCACGCGTCGCGCCCTGCACAAGAAGACGTGGCCCGGCGTCTGGACCAACTCGTTCTGCGGCCACCCCGGCCCCTCCGAAGCCTCGCTCTCGGCGGTGCACCGCCGCGCCGAGCACGAGGTCGGCCTGGTCATCCGCGACCTCGAGCTGGCCCTGCCGAACTTCCGCTACCGCGCCGTCGACGCCAGCGGCATCGTCGAACACGAGATCTGCCCCGTGTACATCGCCCGCGCCGACGTCGACCCCGAGCCCAACCCCGACGAGGTCGCCGAGTACCGCTGGGTCGACCCGCTCGAGCTCGCCGCATCTCTCGAGTCGACGCCGTGGGCGTTCAGCCCCTGGCTCGTCCTGCAGGCGCAGCAGCTGCACCTCTTCCAGACCCCTCACACAGTGAGGCGCGCCTCATGATCAGTCTCGAATCCACCCCCGTCGCCCGTCAGGGCATCGACCGCGAGATCGACGGGGCGCTCTCGCGCCTTCAGCGGCGCGCCACCACCCTGGGCGACGGCGCCCGGTACCTGGCATCCGCCATCCGTCGGGCGACCGAAGGCGGAAAACGCTTCCGTCCCCTGCTCGTCGTCTCGGCATTCGAGACGCTCTACGGCGACGACGAACACCGCATCGGCGTGTACCAGGTCGCCGCGGCCTTCGAACTGCTGCACACGGCGTTCGTCATCCACGACGACGTGATCGACCACGACACCGAACGCCGCGGCGTGCCCAACATCGGCGGAGAGTTCCGCCAGCGGGGGCTCCTGAAGGGGGCGGATGCCGACGGCTCGGCCCTGCTCGGAGACGCTGCCGCGATCCTCGCCGGTGACCTGCTGCTGCACGAGGCCGGACGCATGATCGCCCTCGCGCAGCTCCCCGACCGCATGCGCCAGCCGCTGCTCGAAATGCTCGACGACGCCGTGCTCATCTCGGCGATGGGCGAGCTCTCGGACGTCGAGCACGCCGTCTCGTCGGGCGAGATCGACTCCGAGGCGGTGCTGCGCACCACGCGCGACAAGACCGCCGCGTACTCGTTCTCGGCACCGCTGCAGGCCGGAGCCCTCATCGCCGGAGCCCCGAGCCCCTCGATCTACGCGCTCGAGCGATTCGGCCAGCGCCTCGGACTCGCCTACCAGCTGGTGGACGACCTCATCGGCGCCTTCGGTTCGTCGGCGGTGTCGGGCAAAGAAGAGGGCTGCGACCTGCGCGAGGCGAAGAAGACGCACCTCATCTCGCTCGCCCGCAAGACACCGAAGTGGCCCGAGGTCAGCGAAGCGCTCGCCCAGGCCCACACCGGTCCGATCGCCGTGCGCGCCGCCCAAGAGGCCCTCTCCGAGTCGGGCGCCCGCGCCGAACTCGAATGCCTCATCCTCGACACGCTCGAAGAGGCCCTCATCATCGTCGACTCCTCGACGGTGCCGGCCGCGTGCCAGGAGATGCTGCGCGACCTCGTGAAAGCCGTGCAGGAGCGCATTCCGTGAGTCATGCGCCCACGGGCCTCGAGCTGTACTCCCAGACCGCGGATGACGCCGCCGCCGCGGTGATCAACCGCTACTCCACTTCGTTCGGTATCGCCGCGCGCCTGCTCGGGCCCCGCCCGCGCCCGCACGTGCGCAATATCTACGCCCTCGTGCGGGTGGCCGACGAGATCGTCGACGGACCCGCCCACGACGCGGGGCTCAGTCCCGAGCGGGAACGCGCGGTGCTCGACGGCCTCGAGAACGAGGTTCGGGATGCCATCGCTACCGGCTTCAGCGCCAACCTCGTCGTCCACGCCTTCGCCCGGACGGCGCGCGAGTGCGGCATCACCGACGAACTCATCGCCCCGTTCTTCGCGTCGATGCGCACCGACCTCGACACCGCCGAGCACGACGACCTCTCGCACGACGCCTATGTCTACGGCTCGGCCGAGGTCGTCGGGCTCATGTGCCTGCAGGTGTTCCTCAACGCCGGGATGTCGGCGCCCGCCCGACCCGCCGCCGACCTCGTCGACGGCGCACGGCGCCTGGGCGCGGCGTTCCAAGACGTGAACTTCCTGCGCGACCTCGCCGACGACGCCGACCGCCTCGGCCGCGACTACCTCGACGGCGCGGCCGACGACGAACGCCGAGTGGCCGTTCTCGACCGCATCGACGCCGACCTCGCCGCCGCGGCATCCGTCATCCCCCACCTGCCGCCCGACTGCCGCGCCGCCGTCACCACGGCGCACGACCTGTTCGCGGAGCTCTCGCGCCGTCTCCGCTCCTCCCCCGCCGGCGCTCCGCGCGTCCGCGTTCCCGACGGTGTCAAAGCCACCCTCGCCGCCCGCGCCCTTCTGGGCCGCCCCCCGAAAGGTTCACGCTCATGAGCGCCCAGCGCATCGTCGTCGTCGGAGGCGGGATCGCCGGCCTTGGTACCGCAGCCCTGCTGGCCGACCGCGGACACGACGTCCACCTCTTCGAAGCGCGTGACGCCCTCGGTGGGCGCGCGGGATCGTGGGAGAAAGACGGCTTCCGCTTCGACACCGGCCCCAGCTGGTACCTCATGCCCGAGGTGTTCGATCACTTCTTCCGCCTGCTCGGCACGAGCGCCGCCGAACAGCTCGACCTCGTGCGTCTCGACCCCGCGTACCGCGTCTACGGCCCTCCCGGAAAGGGCGAGCCGATCGACATCGTGTCGGGTCGCGAGGCCGTTCGCGCGCTGTTCGAGAAGCACGAGCCCGGCTCGGGCGACAACATCGACGCCTACCTCGACTCCGCGAAAGACGCCTACGAGCTGTCGACGTCGAAGTTCCTCTACGACCCGTACTCGTCGACCAAGGGCCTCCGCGACCCCGCGCTCGTGAAACGCCTGCCCACGCTCATCCCCCTGCTCACCCGCACGCTGTGGAAGCGCGTCACCACCGACTTCAAGAACACCCGCCTGCAGCAGATCCTCGCCTACCCCGCGGTGTTCCTCGGCGGATCGCCTTTCGAGGTGCCCAGCCTGTACCACCTGATGAGCCACCTCGACCTGGGCGACGGCGTGCTCTACCCCAAGGGCGGAATGACCGAGATCATCACCGCGATCGAGAAGCTCGCGCGCGAGCGCGGCGTCACGATCGAGACCTCGGCACCCGTCGAGGCGATCATCACCGAGTCGGGCACCGCGCGCGGCGTGCGACTCGCCGACGGCCGGATCTTCGCAGCGGATGCCGTGGTCTCGGGCGCCGACCTGCACCACACCGAGAACGAGCTGCTCGAAGAGAAGGACCGCCAGTACCCCGAGAAGTGGTGGAAGGACAAGGTGCCCAGCCCCGGTGCCCTGCTGCTTCTGCTCGGTGTGAAGGGCGAGCTGCCGCAGCTCACCCACCACACGCTGCTGTTCACCGACGACTGGCACACCAACTTCGACGCGATCTTCGGCGAGAACAAGAAGATCCCCGACCCCGCGTCGATCTACATCTGCCGCCCCAGCGCCTCAGACGACTCCGTCGCGCCCGAGGGACACGAGAACCTGTTCGTCCTCGTCCCCGTGCCCGCCGACCCCGACAGCGGCCGCGGAGGCGTCTCGGGCGCCGGCGACGAGCGGATCGAGAAGGCCGCGGATCGCGTCATCGCGCAGATCGGCGAGTGGACCGGCATCCCGGATCTGGCCGAGCGGATCGTCGTGCGCAAGACCATCGCGCCCGAGGACTTCAAAGAAGACCTGCACGCCTGGCACGGCAACTCGCTGGGACTTGCGCACACGCTCAACCAGAGCGCGATCTTCCGCCCCAAGAACCGCTCGCGCAAGGTCGACAACCTCTACTACGCCGGCACCTCGGTGCTGCCGGGTATCGGCCTGCCCATGTGCCTCATCTCGGCCGAGCTCGTGGTCAAGCGCCTGACGGGCGACACCACCGCCGGGCCCCTGGCGGAACCCGCGCGCGCGGCGGTCTGAGGTGCCGGGGATCTACCTGGGCGCGATCCTCTTCTCGCTGATCGGCATGATGCTGATCGACGGGAAGTACTCGCTCGCGCTGCGGGTCGCTCCTCTCCGCACCACGATGGCGGTTCTGGGCGGGACGGTGTTCTTCCTCGCGTGGGACCTCGTCGGCATCGCCACGGGCGTGTTCGTGAAGGGCGAGAGCCCGCTGTTCGTCGGCGTGATGCTCGCCCCGCACCTGCCGCTCGAAGAGCTCTTCTTCCTGCTGTTCCTGAGCTACCTCGCCGTCGTGATGTTCGCCGTGTTCGAGCGGCGCGCCGCCGCCCGGGCTCGCCGCACCGACGCCCCGGCGGTCGAGAGGCGGTCCGCGTGACCTACCCGCTCATCGTGCTGCCGTTCGTCGTCGTCACCCTCCTCGTCACCCTCGCGACGCTCCGGAGGCCGCGGTTCCGTCAGCGGATGGCATCCTCCGCTCTCACCGCACTCGTGTTGGTCGGCCTGACGCTCGTGTTCGACAACCTCATGATCGCCGTCGACCTGTTCTCGTATCCTCAAGAGCACCTCAGCGGCCTGAAACTCGGGCTCGCCCCCATCGAAGACTTCGCCTACCCCCTGTGCGCGGCGTTCCTCGTGCCGGCGCTGCTCACCCTCTTCGCTCCCCTGCCCTCGAAGGACACCGCATGACCGCCCCCGCCGCCCTCACCCCCGGCCGCGTGCTGCGGGAGCTCTTCGTGTCGTCGCGACCGGTCAGTTGGATCAACACCGCCTTCCCCTTCGCTGCCGCCTACCTGCTGACCACGCGGACGATCGATGTGCCGCTGATCATCGGCATCCTGTTCTTCCTCGTTCCCTACAACCTCGCGATGTACGGCGTGAACGACGTGTTCGACTACGAATCCGACCTGCGGAACCCTCGCAAGGGCGGCACGCACGGCGCCGTGCTCGACAAGCGGATGCACACGATCACGCTGTGGGCCTCGGCGCTGACCTGCCTGCCGTTCGTCGTGTACCTCGTGGTGATCGGGTCGCCGCTGTCGTGGCTCGTGCTGGCGCTGAGCCTGTTCTTCGTCGTGTTCTACTCGGCGCCGCCGCTGCGACTCAAGGAGCGGCCGTTCGCCGACTCGATGACGAGCAGCATCCACTTCTTCTCACCCGCCGTGTACGGGCTCGTACTGGCCGGGGCGGTGTGGACGCCGCAGCTCGTGTTCGTGCTGGTGGCCTTCGCGCTGTGGGGCGTCGCCTCGCACGCTTTCGGTGCCGTGCAGGACGTCGAGGCCGACCGTGCCGCCGACATCTCGTCGATCGCGACCGCCCGCGGGGCCCGTTGGACCGTGCGCTTCGCCCTCGTCGCGTACGCCCTCGCCGGGGTGGCCATGCTGTTCACCGCGTGGCCCGGACCGCTGGCCGCCGTACTGGTGGTGCCGTATCTCGTCGTCTGCTGGCCGTACCGCAACGTCACGGACGCCGACAGCGACCGCGCAACCGCCGGTTGGAACCGCTTCCTGTGGCTGAATCAGATCGCCGGCTTCGGCACGACGATGCTGCTGATCTGGTGGTGGTTCCTGACCGCGTGAGCGGGGGCGCGGGGGCGCGGGGGCGCGGGGGCGCGGGGCGCGTGAGCGGGGGCGCGGGCGCGGGGGCGGGCGCGGGCGGCGGGGCGGCGGGGCGGTGTGGTGTGCGCGAGGGCGGTGCGGTCCGCACGGCGGGCGGGCGCCGGCATCCGGTTTTCCCCCGTTGAGTGTCCAAAACACCCGGACGAATTTCGAAACCGTCCGGGTGTTTTGGACACTCAGCAGCGATCACGCGGGGTGCGCGGCGGCACGGTGCACGGTGCACGGTGCGGGCGGGATGCCGGCACCCCGGCGTTGAGTGTCCAAGACACGCCGGGTGCGGGGCGAGGCATGCGGCGTGTCCTGGACAGTAACCGAGGCGGTACCCGGAGGACTCCCGGGCGGCGGGATTCGCACGGCGGGCGAGCGCCGGCATCCGGTGTTCCCCCCGTTGAGTGTCCAAAACACCCGGACGAAATCTGAAACAGTCCGGGTGTTTTGGACACTCAACAGCGATCACGCGGGGTGCGCGACGGCACGGTCGCGGGCACGGCGCGGGACCGGATGCCGGCACCCCGGCGATGAGTGTCCAAGACACGCCGCGTGCGGGGCGAGGCATACGGCGTGTTTTGGACACTCAACCGAGCGACGACTGCGGGACGCCCGCGCAATGCGCGGGGCCTGCGCGAAACGACGACGCCCGCGCCCCGCGAAGATGCGGGACGCGGGCGTCGAGGGGTCGGTCAGCCGGCGGGCGTGGCCGAGGGGGCGGGGGTCGGCGAGGTGGTCGCCGTACCGCCCTGGCCCTGCGACTCGAGGTCGAGCAGGCGTTGGACGGCCGCGGTAAGACGGGCGTCCTGCGTGGCGAACCCGGCGAGGTCACCGCTCGTGAGGGCCGCCTGTCGCGCGGTCAACGCATCGCGTGCCTCCTGCAGCGCCGCGGCGTAGTCGCCGGTCGGCGCCGGGGTGCCCGACGATCCGCCCGTGCCGCTGTTCTGATCGGTCGGGGTGACGGTCTCGTCTCCGGTATTGGCTCCGGAATCACCGCCGAACAGGGTGTCGAGCGCTTCACTCAGCGTGTTCTCGAACGCGATCTTGTTGCCGAAGGCCACAAGCACACGTCGGAGCTGCGGGAGCTTGGTGTCACCCGACGACTGCACGTACACGGGCTGCACGTACAGCAGACCGCCACCCACCGGGAGGGTCAGCAGGTTGCCGTTGAGCACCTGCGACTGCCCCTGTTTCAAGATGTTGATCTGCGACGACACGTTCGTATCGGAGTCGAAGGTGTTCTGCACCTGGCCGGGGCCGGGAACCGTGGTCGACGCGTCAATCACGAGCATGCGGAGCTTGCCGTAGTCGTCGCGTTTGACGCCTTGCTGACCACCCGCGTCGGAGTCGACGGCGAGATAGCCCGTCAGAACGTTTCTGGCCTGACCGCCCTGAGATGCCGGGATGAAGCTCGTGAACATCGAGTACGTCGGGTCTTGCTGACTCGGCATCTTCATCGTCAGGTAGTAGGGCGGCTGGAAGGTCGCCGGGTCCTGCGGGTCGTTCGGCGTGGTCCACCGGTTGTCCTGACGGTAGAACGACGTCGCATCGTCGACGTGGTAGACGCCAAGCATCGAGCGCTGAACCTTCATCAGGTCGGTCGGGTAGCGCACGTGGCTCATCAGGTCGGCCGACATCTCGGACCACGGCTTGACCGTCGACGGGTAGATGTTCTGCCACGCCTGGAGCAGCGGGTCCTGGTCGTCCCACGCGTAGAGCGTCACCGAGCCGTCGTAGGCGTCGACCGTGGCCTTGACCGAGTTGCGGATGTAGTTGATGTCATCCAGCGCGTAGGTCGGGGCCGGGTTGTTCGAGTCGGCGATCGCGCGCGAGAGCGAGACGCCGGACGAGTACGGGTAGTTCGCGCTCGTCGTGTAGCCGTCGATGACCCACTTGATGCGTCCGTCGACGACCGTGGGGTACGGGTCGCTGTCGAGCGTCAGGTACGGTGCGACCTTCTGCACGCGGTCTTTGGGGTTGCGGTCATAGAGGATCTGCGAGTCGGCGTTGACGCTGTCGGAGAACAGGATCTGCTCGGACTGGAACTTCAGCGCGTAGATGAGGCGATTGAACACGTTGCCGACGCTCGGTCCGCCGTTGCCGGTGAAGGTCGTGCGGGTCTCGGTGCCGCCGTCCGCACCCAGCGGGTAGTCGAGCTCGATCGGATCGGTGCTCTCGGGCGCGCCGACGATCGAGTACTGCGGCGAGCTCTCGCCGAAGTACACGCGCGGCTCGTACTTCAGATCGGTGAGGAAGCCCGTGCCCGGGATCGCCTGCTCGAGGAAGACCGGGTCGCCGTCGGCGGTGCGCTCGTTACCGGCGGCGGCGACCATGCCGTAGCCGTGGGTGTAGACGAGAGTCGTGTTCTGCCACGAGGCCGCGTCGCCGAGCTGACCGATGTTGAGCTCGCGCAGCGACACCACCGTGTCTTGCGTCTGGCCGTTGATCGTGTAGCGGTCGACGTCGAGGGGGGTTTTGAACTGGTAGTAGGCGCGGTACTGCTCGAGCTGACGCACGGTCGGCCCGATGATCGCGGGGTCCATGATGCGCAGCTGCGCGGTGGACTCGGCATCGTTGCGCAGCTGACCCGCCTGCGCGGTCGTCGTCGCCTGGAAGTTCTCTTTCTCGATGTTGTCGAGGCCGTAGGCGGCCTTCGTCCCGTCGAGGTTGCGCTGGTAGTACTGGCTCTCGAGGGCGAGTTCGTTCGGGCGCACCTGGAAAGTGGTCACGGCCCACGGGATGGCCGCTCCGACGACGATCGCCGAGACGACGAGCAGCGCGGTACCGATCAGCGGGTAGCGCCAGCGGCCGAGGAACGCGGTGACGAAGAACGCGAGCGCGACGATGACGGCCGCGATCGCGAGGATCGTCTGGCCGGGGATGACGGCGTTGGTGCCGACGTAGCCGGGGCCGGTGATGCGCTCCGACGGCTCGACGAGCGTCCGGAAGCGGTCGAGCCACAGGCTCGCACCCTGCAGGAGCAGGTAGAGACCGGCGAGGATCGCGAGCTGGATGCGCGCGGCCTTCGAGATGCGCAGCTCTCGCTGCCCCACCCGCACCGAGCCGTAGAGGTACGAGACCACACCGGTGAGCAGGAGGCACACCAGCACCACCGCGGACGCGAACCCGAGGGCGGCCGCGTAGAACGGCATCCCGAACAGGTAGAAACCGGTGTCGAGACCGAACTGCGGGTCGGTGGTGGAGGTGGAGACGCCGTTGAACCACAGCCACGTGGTCTCCCACTGGGCGGAGGCCGCGAAGCCGGCGAAGAAGCCGAAGAAGATCGGAATGCCCCACATCGCGAGGCGCCGCAGCGGCTCGACGACCTCCTGGTAGCGGTCGAGCTGCGAGCTCAGACGCGCGTACACCGGACGAAGCCGGTAAGCGAGCTGGATGACGCCCCACACGGGCACCGCCATCGCGAGGAAGCCCACCACGAACATCACGCTGCGGCCGATCCACTGGGTGGTCAGCACGGTGGTGAAGCCCAGCTGGTCGAACCACAGCCAGTCGGAGTACAGGTTCGCGAAGACGAAGAACGCCACGACGAGCGCCGCGATCACCGCCAGAGTGATCGAGATGATCCGTCGAGAGCGGTTAGCGGGCGTGGCCTGATTCGGCGCCGAGGTCGTGGTCACCCGTCCATCCTAGGCGCGCCCTGCCGGGGGTTCGCCGTGAAAGGACGATCACGAAGTACACGTCGGCAGGGCGTCGAGATCGCCCCCGTCGCGGATGGTCTCGAGCACGGTGAGCGACTGCTTCAGCGTGGAGGTCGAGAACACCCGGATGCCGTCGGGAACGTGTCCCACGACCTCGTTGCAGTTCGCCTCGGGGGCGAGGAACCAGGTGGCCCCGGCATCTCGCGCTCCGTAGAGCTTCTGACGGATGCCGCCGATCGGGCCCACGTTTCCGTCGGCGTCGATCGTGCCGGTGCCGGCGATGTGCTGACCCCCGGTGAGGTCGCCGGGCGACATCTTGTCGATGATCCCGAGCGCGAACATCATGCCGGCACTGGGACCGCCGACATCGTTGAGCTGGATCTTCACATCGACGGGGAGGTCGAACGTCATCATCAGCCCCACGCCCAGCAGGTACTGCGCCTGGCCGTCCACCTCGGTCTGCCGGGGAGTGATCTGGACCGTGGATGCCGTGCCGTCGCGCTCGTAACCGACGGTGACCGCCTGACCGGCGGCCTTCTGCACCGCGGCGCGAACGTCGTCGATGCTCGAGACGGCGGTCCCGTCGACCGAGGTGAGGACGTCGTTCTGCTGCAGCTTGTCTTTCGCGGCTCCGGAATCGTCGATCGTGCCGACCGCGATCTGCTGAGGAACGTCGTAACCGAGCTCTCGGAGGGCAGCCGCACTCGCCTCGAGCTGCGAGTCGGTCATGAGGGCGGCGTTCTCGGTGTTGCGCTGCTCGGTGCTCTGCCCCGCGGGGAAGATGCGGTCGATCGGCACGACCGCCCGAGAGCGGTCGAACCAGGCCGAGGCGAGCTCGATCCACGAGGGGGTGTGCTCGCGGTTACCGCTGACCTGCACGGTGAGCAGGTCGAGCTGACCGGTGCTCGTGGAGTCCTTCTCGTCACCCTCGGGGACCGAGATGAGCGGGACCTGCTGGCCGTCTGCGGAGGCCGTGGTGCCGAGCGTGTTGTACACCGGGCCCGGCTGCTGGATGACGTAGGCCGAGGGCAGGAACGTCATGACGAACAGCACGATCACCGCGACCGTGAGGGACCAGACACCTACGACGGTGCCGCGCCGCCACCGCTGGCGCGGGGCGGGCACGACGGAGACGTTCTCATCGAACAGGGTCACGGTCTCAATCCTTTGCCGGGTCGTTCGCGCGCGGCGTAAGCGGCGCGATGCCGAGCCGACTGATGCGGGGAAGCGTGCGACTAGCGTAGAACCCGTTCCCCCAGACCTGGCTGAAAGGCGGCTCACGTGGCAGACGACAACCCCGGCGGCGACCGGAGCCCCGAGGACGAGTTCCAGGAACTCATGCGCCGTCTCATGTCGGGAGATGTCAGTGGCATCGACCCCGAGCAGCTCTCACGACTGTCGGGCATGCAGATCGACCCCGCGATGCTGCAGGCCGTCATGAACCAGCTGCAGGGCGCCTTCGCCGGCACCCAGGAGGGCGTGGACTGGAGCCTGGCCGAGCGCCAGGCCCTGCACATCGCCAACCAGGACGGTCTCGGCGTGACCACCGGTCAGCGCACCGACCTCGACCAGGCCTTCACCCTCGCGGCTCTGTGGTTGGGCGAGGCGACGTCGATCAGCGACCTGCCGCGCCCTCCGCGTGCCGTCACCCGCGGTGCCTGGGTGAGCGCGACCCTCCCCATCTGGCAGGAGCTCGCCGAACCCGTCGCCACGAGCATCGCCGACGCACTGACCGCGGCCCTCGGCCAGCAGGCCCCCGACGACATGCAGGACATGATCGCCGGAGCCGGTCGCCTGATGCGCACCGTCGGCGGTTCGCTCTTCGCCACCCAGCTCGGCCAGGTCGTCGGTCGACTGTCCACCGAAGTCGTGGGTGGCGGGGATGTCGGCATCCCGGTCATGCCCGACGGCGACGCGGCGATCCTGCCGCAGAACTTCGCCGACTTCGGTCGCGACCTCGAGATCCCCGACGATCAGCTGGCCCTGTACCTGGCCACGCGCGAGCTGGCGCACGCCCGCCTGTTCCGCCACGCGCGATGGCTGCGCCTGCACGTCATCTCGCAGGTGCGCGACTTCGCGCACGGCATCCGCGTCGACACCGACGCCCTCGAAGACCTCGCCTCGCGCTTCGACCCTTCGCAGCCCGAAGAACTGCGCGGCGCGCTCGAGAGCGGCGCCCTGCTGCCCGAGCGCTCCGAGGAGCAGACCGCGGCGCTGACGCGCCTCGAGAACCTGCTCGCGACGATCGAGGGCTGGGTCGACGTGGTGACCGAGGACGCCACCTCGCGCCTCCCCTCGGCCGCGCGCATCGCCGAGGCGGTCCGCCGCCGCCGCGCCGTCGGCGGCCCCGCCGAGCAGGCGCTCGGCTCGCTCGTGGGCCTCGAGCTGCGTCCCCGACGCATGCGCGAGGCCGCCGCGATGTGGCGCGCGGTCACCGACGCCGTGGGCGTCGACGGTCGCGACGGCCTCTGGGACTACCCCGACCTCATGCCGTCGTCGGAGGACATCGACGATCCCGCGGCGCTGATCGCCCGGCTGACCGCCGCCTCGCGCGGAGAAGCGGCACCGTCGGATGCGATGGACGACGCCCTCGCGCAGCTGCTGGCCGAGGAGGCCGACGGCGGGCGGCGCGACGGTGGTGCGGAGAGCGCGAGCCCGGATGCCGGAGCCCCGGATGACGGCTCGGATGGCGGCTCGCGCGGTCGGACGGATGGGCCGCGCGACGGCGACGATGACGCAGCGGCGCCGGGAGATCAGCGGCCGGTGTGAGCCTTTCGGCGGACTGCGGCTCGTCGTGTGGTCAGGCCTGTGTGGAGTGACGCCCGTGTCGTGGTGACGCCCGCGGGGAGGATGAGGCTCCTCCCCACGGGCGTTTCTCTGTTTTCGCCCTGGGGACAGCGGCCCCTGCGATCTTGCGCGACGCGATGATCGGGCGATGATCCGTCTCGACTCTGCCGCTCCCCCACTCTGGCGTCCCGACGGGAGCGTGCAGTTCGGCGCCCCCGCGGTGGCCGTCTCGCCCTTCACCGGTTCACGGGTCGACGTTGTCGTCGCCGCGCTCGCGGAGGGCACGAACCCCACCGCGGTCCGGGGCCTCGCCCGTGTGCACGGGGCCGAGGACGGGGAGGCCGACGAACTGCTCGCGGCAGTGGCCCCGGCGTTGGCGCGCAGGGCCCGGCATCCGCCCCTCGCTCTTCAAGTCGACGACGACCTGCCCCCGCGCGCGGCTCGCGCCGTGCTGGCGGCATTGCCTCCGCGCACCCGGGTCCTTCCCTGGGCGGGGGCGGCCACCGAGAGCGTCGCCCCGGGCACGCGAGTGGTCCTGCTGGCCGCGCACCGCGTCGATCCGCGACGGGCAGCGCCGCTCGTCCGCGATGACGTGACACACGCCCCGCTCGTGCTCGACGGGTCGAGCGCCCGGATCGGACCGGTGGTCGTGCCGGGACGGACGGCGTGCCTCGCGTGCCTCGACGCGGATCAGCGGCGCGACGACCCGGACTGGGCGACGGTCGCCGCGCAGCTGGTGGGCCGACCGCGCCCCGAGGTCGACGTGGCGCTGGCGGCCGAGGCCGGACGCGCGGCGCGGTTTCTGCTCAGCGCTCCGATCGGCCAGACGACGCGATCGCTGCGCCTGCGCGCCGACTCGTTCCGGCGGGCCTGGGCGCTGCATCGGCCGAGCGCAGACTGCCGCTGCCGATCTCTCGAAGAAAGCGCGATGGAGACCGCTCCATCCGTCCTCGACCCCGCGCCCAGCTCACCGACAGGGTTCGCGCGGCCCGCGTGACGCCCACGTATGCCAGGCGACGCTCTTCGTCGACCGCCTCGAACGTCTTCGCGTACGAGATCGGCAGCAGCCCTTCGCTGAATCCCACGAGGTACACGTGATCCCACTCCAGCCCCTTCGCCGCGTGCAGCGTCGCGAGCGTCACCGTGCGCGTCGTCGGCTCGTGCTGATCGCGCGCGCGTGCCTGCAGGTCGTCGGTGAAGGCGCGCAGGTCGGTGCCCGCGGGCGCTTCTTCCGCCAAGCGCAGGATGGCGGCTCGCGCTTCCCACGCTTCGCGCAGCGCACCGCCCGCCTCGGGAGGGTCGTCGGTGAGCCCGACACTGCGGAGCACGTCGCGGACGGTCGGAAGGAACCCGGTCTCGAGCGGCGCCACCGACGCCGCGCGAAGCGCCATGAGCGCCTGTCGCACCTCGGGGAGATCGAAGAACTTGCGGCCCCCCAAGACGGACGCTGCGACTCCGACCGAGGCGAGCGCCGAGATCAGACCAGCCGACTGCGCATGCGAGCGATAGAGCACCGCGATGTCGTGAGGATCGACGCCGCGCGAAAGCGCGTCGCGGATCGAGCGGGCGACCGCGGCAGCCTCTTCTTCGTCGTCGTCGAAAGCGCGCACGGTCGGTATCGGCGTGTCGTCATCGCTCGCCGCCACGAGTTCGAGCGCCCCGGCTCGGCCGCGCATGAGATCGTTGGCGACAGCGAGGACGGGAGCCGTGGAGCGGTAGTTGCGCTCCAGACGAACGACGCGCGCGTCCTCGTGCGTGCGCTCGAAGTCGAGCAGGTAGCGCGCGTCGGCGCCGGTGAACGAGTAGACCGTCTGGCTCGCGTCGCCGACCACGCACAGGTCGCGGCGATCGCCCAGCCAGAGCTCGAGCAGGCGGTTCTGGAGAGGCGAGACGTCCTGGTATTCGTCGACGGTGAAATGCCGGTACTGCTCGCGCACGGCCGCGGCGACCCGCGGCTCGGCCTCGATCATGCCGGCGCAGGTCAGCAGGACGTCTTCGAAGTCCATCTGCCGACGCTCGTCCTTGAGCTTCTCGTACGCGCGCTGCAGGGCGACGACCTGGTCGACGCTCAGACGACCGACACCCTCGGGGCGATCCGCCGCGTATTGCTCGATCGAACGGAGCGTCACCTTGCGCCACTCGATCGCCGACGCCACGTCGCGCAGGGTCGCCGTGTCGGGGGCGAGCCCCACGCCGTCGGCCGCGTGGGCGAGCATGCGCACCTTGTTGTCGATGATCGACGGGGCTTGGTCACCGGCGAGCGTCGGCCAGAAGAAGTTGACCTGCGCGAGAGCGGCGGCGTGGAAGGTGCGGGCGGAGACCCCCGCGACGCCGAGGGCGCGCAGACGTCCGCGCATCTCCCCCGCGGCCTTGGCGGTGAATGTCACCGCCATCACGCGCTGCGGCGAATAGGCGCCCGTGTCGACGCCGTGCGCGATGCGACGTGTGATCACACGCGTCTTGCCCGTACCCGCACCCGCGAGCACGCAGACGGGACCGCGGAGGGCGCGCGCGGCCTCCAGCTGGTGCTCGTCGAGTCCCTCGAGGGGCGCGGTCACGCGACACCCCGGTACCAGTCGTCGATCAGACGACGGGCGATGGATGCCGGGCCCGGAAGCATCGCTGAGCCCTCGCCGCGGAGAGCGGCGCCGATCTCGTCGCGGTTGAACCAGCGCACCTCGACGATCTCCTCACCGTCGGCCTGCGCCTCGTGGTCGTCGACGACCGCCGCGCGGAAACCCAGCATGAGAGACCGCGGATACGGCCACGCCTGCGAGCCGCGATACGCGATGTCGCGCAGACGCACCCCGGCTTCTTCGCCGACCTCGCGAGCGACGGCATCTTCGAGCGACTCCCCGGCCTCGGCGAACCCGGCGAAACACGAGTATCGGTCGCCGCCCCACGCGGCGTTGGCGCCGAGCAGGATTCGGTCATCGCTCGTTGCGGAGGTCACGAGCACGATCACCGCAGGGTCGGTGCGCGGGAAGTGCTGCCGCCCGCAGACGGGGCAGTGGCGCGACCAACCGGCATGGCGCACCTCCGTCGCCGAGCCGCACGCGGGACAGAAAGCGGCATCGCGCAACCACCCCGCCAAGGCGACGGCGGTGGTGAGCAGTTCGGCTTCGCCGTCGGGCAGATCGCCTCCGGCCGCGCGAAGCGGCACCCCGTCGGCATCCGGGACGAGGTCGTCGGGGGCGTCGTCGGCGAGGGCCGCGAGGACGACCGCGGTGTGCTCGGGGGTGCGACCGAGGAACGCCCACTCCTGGACGTGGTCGTCGGCGATCCGCGCGCGAGAAACGAGGACGAGGCGGCCGTCTCTGAGGGGTGCGACATCTCGACGGATGGCGAGGACCACGGTGCGGGGCTCCGACAAGACGCGCTCGAGCAATGTCTCGTCGCCGCGTTCACCGCCCGCGCGGTCGACGGTCAACGGGACCTCGGATGGCGAAGACGCGGAACGCGGCATCGAACACCTCTCTGACGGTGGTGCGGGTGGCGGTCGGCGGCCCGACCTGCTCGGTGAAGGGCGTGGCGCGAGCCGGTGGAGGAAGGCCCGACCTACCCTGGGGGCATGGCACGCTCGCCCCTCATTTTAGCCGCGTCGGCGACAACGGCCCTGCCCGGCGCAGCCTTCTCGAACGTCAGCGCCCTGACCGAGAACGCCGCCGGGCGCTTCGACGCCGCGCTGGCCCGCACCGCCGACGGACGCGAGGTCGTCATCCGCATGCCCGCCGGCGAAGAGGGTGCTCCCGACCTCGCCGCGGAGTCCCGCGCGCTGCACGCGCTGACGGCGGGCGTTCGAGCGCTCCTCCCTTTCGCCGTGCCGGAGGTGATCGGCGAGAGCGGTTCCGGGGCGCAGCGTGTGCTCATCGTCGACCGCATCGAGGGATACCGCATCGACCCGGCCCACCTGCCCAAAGGTCCCGGGTACGCCCCGGCGATCGGCGGCGCACTGGCCGCTGTGCACGCCCTTCCCGTGTCGATCGTCCGGACCGACGGACTGCCGGTGCGCTCGCCCGATCAGGTTCGCGACGACGTCAAACGACTTCTCGACCGCGCGGACGCCACCGGCCGCGTCAGCGACGACCTCATGCTGCGCTGGCGCCGCGCCCTCGACGTCGACGAGCTGTGGCGCTTCGAATCGGCGGTCGTCCTGGGCGGTGCGACGAGTTCGTCGATCCTGCTCGCCGACGACGCCGACGAGATCCCTCACGTGGTCGGCATCCTGGACTGGGCCGGCCTGAGCGTCGGCGACCCTGCCGTCGACCTGCGCTGGCTGGCATCCGCCCCCCTCGCCGCCGACGACGTCCACGCCGGATACGCCGCCGCCGGCGATCGCTCCCCCGATCCACTGCTGCGCGAGCGCGCCCGGCTCTACGCGGAGCTCGAGTTCGCCCGCTGGCTCGTGCACGGTCACGACGCCGGCGAGACCGACGTCGTCGCCGATGCCGTCGCCCTGCTCGATGCCCTGGCCGACGGAGTGCGCGGGGACCACATCGTGCCGGACTCGCGTAGCGACATCGACGACGCGATGGCCCTCGTCGAAAGCGTCCCCCCGGTCTCGGCCCCGGCCGCCGTCGACACCTCGATGCAGACCGACGCCTACGATCCCGAAGCGCTGTCGTTGTACCTGTCCGCGGAGCGCGACCGCGTCATGGCTGCCGAGGCACTGGCTGAAGCCCTCGCGAACGCGAAGGAATCGGATGCCGACAGCGGCGCGATCCACGTCGACCGACTGCCCGTACCCGACAGCGTGGAGCCGGGCGAGACCGAGCCCCTCGACCTCGACGGGTGGTCCGGCACGACTCCCGAGGCCCAGAAGGATCGTGGCCAGGGTCCCGCGTTGAGCGGCGACACCGACGCGACCTCGCTGTGGTCCCGCTCTGCCGTGTCGGCTGACCCTTCCGGGACGGCCGTGCGCGAAGAAGGCTCCTCGGGTGACGACGCGACGGGATCCGACACCCCGGGCGACTCCGATCCCGCCGCGCCTATCGACGACGAAGAGGACGCCGCTCGCGCGAGCCGCGCCGCGCTGCGTCGCTGGGGTGTCTCCGGCGACGGGTCCTGACGAGCATCACGGCTTCGCCGTCGCCGCTCCCTCGGGTTCGTCGCGGCATCCGCCTTTGCCGGCGCGGCCCGCTACCCCGAACCCCTCATCCCGCCCCCTCCGCGGTGAAGAGCCGGCCCGGGCACCGGTGCGCCGCTCACCGGCGTGCGGCGCGAGGCGGGGCGTGCGAGGCCGGAGCTCGACGGACCACACGCGATAGCCTGTGCACATGCTGTTCCGGCCATCCAAAGAGGCTCCCCCGCCCCTGCCCGCGGGTGTCGAGGCGGGCCTGTACAAGCTCCGCCTGCCGGAGCGTCCACGCGAGCTCGTCGGCTACCTGTCCGTGCGCCCCTTCCACGCGTACGAGGTGGACGGCCCGTGGTGGCGGAAGCGGCTCGTCCGACCGACGCTGATCGGTGATTGCCACGTGGACTTCGTCGATCTCGATGTCCGACGAACCTGGCCGGACGCTTCCCACCGGAACGACATCAAGGAAGGGCCGGTCTTCGAAGCGGAGGGCTTCGACGAACTCGATCAGGGGCGGTTCACTCTGCACGGCGTGGCGTTCTCCACCGTCAAAGTCGACCCGACCGACAGCCCGAACGAGTACCGCGCTCACTTCCGTTTCGTCGACGTCGCGCGCTAACCGCCGCGAGCCGCCGAGCCGGTGAGAGGCCGAGCCGTCAGCTCCGCAGCACCAATTCGTCGCCGACGTAGAAGAGGGCGACGTCGATCTGGTCGAGGTCGATGCCGTGCTTCGCGTGATACGCCTCGCGATAGAGCTCGAGCTGCAGCATGCGTGAGCGACGCTCGGGCTCGCTGGTGGGCGGGCGACCCGTCTTCCAGTCGACGATCTCGTACCTCTCGCCGCGGCGGTACACGGCATCCAGCTTGCAGATGACGACGTGCGCACGACCGTCGAGGCGCGTCGTGACGAAATCGATCTCGGTCTCGACCTCGAGGGGTTGCAGCCCCGCCCATTCCGAGCGTTCGAAGCACTCCCGCAGCCGCTGCAGTTCGGCCGCGTCGGATGCGGAAGCTCCCGCCTCGTCGTCGTCCCATAGGCCGTCGTCGTCGAGCCCGACACCCGCGCCGACCAGCCCGGAGCGCTGCTCGACCCACGCGTGGAAGAGCGTTCCGAGGCGGGTCTGCCGGTACGGCCGCTCTGGCAGAGGCCGATGGAGGTCTTCGACCGCGCGGCCGTAGTCGGCGACGAAGTCTTTGAACCGCGACGCCGGGATCCGTGTCGGGGCGGGCGTGTGCACGGGCCGAAGCCGGTCCGAGCGCTCCGCGAGCAGGAGCTCGAGATCGTCGTCGGCATGGGCTGGAGTACCCGCGCGCGCAGCGGTGACGGCGCTGACGGCTGCTGAGATCGCGGTGCGTCTCGCCCCGAGCGGGTCGAGCGGCCAGTGCAGCAGGCGCCGCTCACCGTCGTACGGGTCCTCCCCCGCCTCGTCGACGGTCAGCTCGATGCCGAGCGCCTCGGCGGCCTCGTCCAGGAACACACTGGGCCGACGAGGGCGCTTCGTGCCCGACCAGCTCGACCCCGAGAGCATGAGATGGTCCCGCGCCCGCGTGAACGCCACGTAGGCGAGACGCCGGTCCTCATCGAGCTGCCGAGCCCGGTTGTCGACGACGAACGCATCGATCGCCGCCTTGAGATCCTGCTGCGTCTCGGCCCCACGCCACCCGAGCACCGGGAGCCACGCGGAATCGCCTCGGAACTCCGCGGGGAGGATGCCGAAACCCAACCACCCCTTCGTGTCACGCGGCAGCGACGGCAGCTCGTCGGTCACGAGTCGCACGACGGCCACGGCATCCCACTCCAAGCCCTTCGAGCCGTGGATGGTGAGCAGTTGCACGACGTCGTCTTCCGGCGGCTCGGTGCGCGGGGCGAACTCGTCGGCCCGTTCGGCATGATCGAGCCACGCCAACAGACTGGTGACGGAGCCCGATTCGTCGGCCGCCAGGAACCCGCGGATCTCGTCGACGAAAGCACGCAACTGCGCCGAAGCGATGCGGGCGGGACCGCGGGCTTCGTTCGCGGCGAGTTCGATGTCGAGACGCAGCTCGGCCTCGATCAGTCGGATGAGCTCCGGGATCGGAGCCCCGACACTCCGGCGGAGCGCGGCGAAGACCGCCCCGGCTTCGCGGAGACGAGCGCGCCCCTCGGGGGTGATGTCGGTGAGCCACCCGTGTCCGTCGGTCTGGCGGGTGACGAAATCGAGAGCGTCGACCAGTGACGCGCGATCGGCGCCCGGTGTCGAGCGCAGGCGGTCCACGACCTCGGGGGCCAGCGGCCGCAGGCCGACGTCGTGAGTGGCCAATCGCCGCGCGAGCTGCGCGAGGGCGCGCAGATCGGCGAGCCCCACGGCCCACCGCGGGCCGGACAACAGCCGGATCAGCGCCGACCCCGCCTCGGGGTCGCTGAGAACCCGCAGCACCGACACCACGTCGACGACTTCGGGGGTCGTCAGCAGACCGCCGAGCCCGAGGATGCGATGCGGGATGCCTCGCCGTCCGAGGGCATCGCCGAAACGCACCATGTGCTTCTTGCTGCGGAAGAGCACGGCGCCGGTCGTCGCGCGTCCCTCTGCGGCGCGGGCCGCGCGGACGCCGACGAACCATGACGCGATGCGGTCGGCCTCGGCATCGAGGTCGTTCTCGAAGGCGATCTCGACGACGCCGTCCGGAGCCCCGGGACGCGCGCGCAGCTCTTCGACGGCCACGGCCGCACGACGAGCGAGGGGCGCCAGCACGGCATTGGCTGCGTCGAGCACCCGGGCGCTGTTGCGCCAGCTGGTGAGAAGCGCGAAGCGCCGGCATCCGCCGTCGCCGGCGAAGGCCGCGGGGAAGCCGCCCAGGTTTCCCGCGCTGGCGCCGCGCCACGCGTAGATCGCCTGGTGCGGGTCGCCGACGGCCATGACACCGGTACCCCCGAAGAGCGTGGCCAACAGGTCGGTCTGGACGACCGAGGTGTCCTGGTACTCGTCGAGCAGCACGACGCGGTAGCGCCCCCGAAGTTCTTCGACGACCGCGGGATGCTCCTGCGCGATGCGCAGGGCACCGGCCACCTGATCCGCGAAGTCCATCACGCCCAGGCGCGCTTTCTCACGGTCGTAGTCGGCGGCGAGGCGAGCGAGCAGGGAGAGCGCCGACACGCGCGACGCGGCCTCAGCGACCTCTTTGTAGACGGTGACGCGCGCCGAGGTCGACGGACGATCGACGATGCGGCCGAACTCGTCGGGGAACGCCGCCAGCTCGTCGAGATCGACGAGGTTGTCGACCCCGTCGCGCGCGATGCGCAGGGCCGCATCGATGATCGTACGAGGCGACTCCTGCCGTTCCTCGAGTCGCGGGTCGTCGGAGGCGAACACCACGCGGCGCATGAGCAGCCAGGCCGCCGATTCAGAGAGCACGGCGGCCTCGGAGTCGCGACCGATGCGCAGACCGTGCTCGCGCACGATCGCATCGGCGAAGCTGTTGTACGTCGACACGGTGGGCCGATGCAGCAGCTGGTCGCCGTCATCGAGATCGTCGTCGACGCTGCCGACCTCGGCGGCGAGGGCGTCGAGAACCTCGCGGCGCGCGGCGTCTGCGCGCGCTCCCTCGAGCTGCGCCAGCTCGGCGAACACCGCAAGGCGCCCGGCTTCGTGCAGAGCCGGGAGAGCGCTCACCAACCCGCGCGTCTCGAACTCCGACAGGCGCTGCAGTCGGCGCTGGATCCGCTCGGCCAGCTCACCCGCGGCTTTGCGCGTGAACGTGAGCCCGAGCACCTCGTCGCGTCGGACCAGTCCGTTCGCGACGAGCCAGACGACGCGACCCGCCATGGTCTCGGTCTTGCCGCTGCCCGCGCCGGCGACGACGAGGGCAGGCGCCAGGGGCGCCTCGATCACGGCGGTCTGCTCGACCGTGGGCGGAAACTGCCCGAGAGCGGCGGCGATCGTCGCCGCCGACAGGACCGCGCTCACGATGCGCTCACCGCCGACACCGTGTGGATGCGGCACAGTCCGTACGAGAACTCGTCGCGGCAATGCACCTCGTACGGCGCCGCGAAGCTCGTGCCGCGCATCACCTCGACCGCCCGCTGCACGCGCTCGACGAACTGCCCGCGCTGCGCGTCGTCGAAAGGCTTCTGCGTCGGTTCGGCGTAGTCCTTCTTCGCCGCCGTGGGCCGGAGCACGAGGAGCTTCGCGCCGCCCGACGGCATCCCCGCGACCTGCTCGATGGCCCCCGACGAGAATGCGAGCTGGTACGCGGCGAGCTGCGGGTTGTCGGCGACCTTGGCATCCGTCTGCGGTTCGCTCTTGCCCGTCTTGAGGTCGACGATCACGACCTCGCCCGAGGGCGTCACCTCGACGCGGTCGATGTCGCCGCTCAGCACGGCGCCGTGCTCGCCGGCATCCGGGATCGGGATCGGCACCTCGAAGTGTCGCTCGGCACCGATCAAGCGTCCCCCCGCGTCGTCGAAACGACGGAGATACGAGGCCAGCCGGCGGACGAGTTCGCGCGCTCGCGTACGTTCGGCCCGCTCGCGCCAGACGGCGTCGAACGCCAGCTCACCCCAGCGTTCGTCGACGACGGCCCACAGATCGTCTTCGGACGACGATGCCGACGTCTCGAGCGCCGCGTGGATGATCGTGCCGATGCCCGCCGTCGTCCCGCCTCTGTCGCCGCCGAGGTCGGCGATGACCCAGTCCAGTTCGCACTCTTCGAGCGCATGCAGACGCGACGGCGAGACGCGGACGTCTTCGCGCGAGAGATCCCGCAGCGGCGCCGACGAGGTGGGAGCCGCTACGCCGTACCACTGCTCGGGAGCGGCTCCCGCGACGCCCGCCGCCGCGAGAAGAGCGAGCTGCCCCGCCGCGTGCGCACGCTCGGCAGGGCTGACGCGTGGGATCGTGAGCGAGCGGCGATGCCGCGCCACGAGACCGCGGAGCGACAGAGGATGTTCGGGGATGGATGCCGCCGGCTCGGGCGTCGGGAGCATCTCGAACAGCACACTGGGACCGGTGTCGTCGTCGTCGACCGCGGTGACCACCAGCAGCGCGCCGGCCCGGCTGAGGGCGCGGACGAACAGCCGCAGCTCGTCGTGCATCGCCGCACGGCGGCGATCGAGCATGCCCGCGGCGGGAAGATCGGGGTTCTGCATCGCGTCTGCGAGCCGCCAGGTCTCGAGCAGCCCGCCGCGCAGGCGGGTGTTGGGCCAGACGCCGTCCTGCACCCCGGCGATGACGACGGTGTCGAACGCCGTGCCGGCCGCGGCCGCGGGGGTCAGCACCCGGACGGTGTCGACCACCGCGGGCTGCTCGATGCGGTCTTCGGCGACATCGCTGTCGAGCACGGCGCGCAGGAAGACCGAGGCCTCACCGTCGGGCTCGCGCTCGGTGAACCGCTTCGCTGCGTGGAACAGTGCGACGACCGCGTCGAGGTCGCGATCGGCCTGCTCGGCGATCGGGCCGTGTCCGCGCACCGCCTCGCGCCAGGGTCGCGATAACCCGCTGCGCTCCCACGCGGTCCAGAGCAGTTCGTGCGGGGTGGCGTGCGCCCGCGTCTGCGCGCGGAGTGCGGCGAGGGTCTCGCCCAGCCGAGCGGCGCGGCGGGCCTCACGGGTGTCGACGGCCTCGAGTTCGAGCGGGAAGCGCACCCCCGACACGAGGAGTTCTGTCGCCGTGCGGGTACCGCCGGCGCCGACCTCCTCGTGCCGGAGCGCGGTGCGCAGGCGTCGCAGCTCGATCGGGTCGAGCCCGCCGAAGGTGCCGAGCAGAGCGTCGACCACCTCGTCGGCGATCCACTCCGCGGGATCCTTCATACCGAGTTCGACCAGCCCCACGAGATCGCGGACCGGGCGCTGCATGCCCAGGGCGAGGCCGGGGCCGCTCGCGCGCGCGGGCACCTCTCGCGCAGCGAGTTCGGCCTCGAGCGTGGCGACCTGCCTCGAGTCGTGCGCGATCACGGCGCACGAACCCCACGGCACGCCCTCGAGAACGTGTCGCTCGCGCAGCAGGCGCGCGATGGCGTCGGCCTCTTCCGCGGGCGACCGCAGCAGGTAGGTGCGCACCGAGCCCTGAGGCGCGGCACCCGAGGGAGCGCGGCGATGCGCGACCACCCCGGCCGCACCGATTTTCGTCACCACGCGGCGCACGAGATCGACCTGCTCCGGCGTGCCGCGATGGGGCTCACCGAGCGCGGCGGTGGTGCCGAGCTCGCGAGCGAGACGGGCGAAATTCTCGGGCGTCGCCCCTCGGAACGCCCCCGACCCCACGTCGGGATCACCGAACGCGACCACCCCGATACCGAGCGCACGACACGCGCGCAGCAGATCGATGCCGCCCGCGGTGAGCTCCTGGGCGTCGTCGACGAGGATGCAGCGCAGCGTCGCGAACCGCCCGAGAAGCCCGCGATCCACCAGGGCGTCATCGAGGACGACGACGGCCTCTCGAGCGAGGTCGGCCGCGTCGCGGTGCGTGCCGCGCATCGCGGAGCGCACGGTGCGGTACTCGTCGGCGAACGAGGCGACCGACGCCCAGACCGGCAGGTCGAACCTCTGCGCCAGCGCGATCAGGTCGTCGGAGGCGATGCCCAGGTCGGTGCACTCCGCGAGGAAGGCCCGGAGGTCGCCGCGGAAACCGCGGGTCGCGCGAACGGCGGGCCCGAGCCACGCGGGCCAGCGCGACGCACCCTCGAGCTCATCGAGGGCATCGCCCTCGAGCAGATCGCGGATGATCTGGTCTTCGTCGCCCCCGGTGAGCAGCTGCGGAGGCTCGAATCCGCGCCGCACCTCGGCGCCACGGACGATCTGGAACGCGAACGAGGCCACCGACCGCGCGAGAGCGCCCGAGGTCGCCCGCTCGACCGCGAGGGCGAGCGGATCGCGCAGAGCCGTCGCCGCGGGCCGCGTGGGAGTGAGCACCAGGACCTCGTCGGGATCGACTCCGGATGCCACCAGCTGCCGCACTCGAGCGAGCAGAGTGGTCGTCTTGCCCGACCCCGGAGCCCCCACTACCACACCGCTCGCGGTCGCGGGCCAGTCGACGACGACGCGCTGCTCGGCGTCGAGGACACCTCCCCGGGAGGGAGATGCGTCGAGGGCGACGGCATCCGGGATCTGCATGTCTCCACGCTAATCGCGACCTCCGACATCGCCGGGTGCGACGCCGCGACGGCACCCGGTCGGGTCGTCGATGCGCCACGCGTTCGCCGTCCGCGAAGCGGCCCCTCCCGCGGACTGCGGTGTCGGAAGCCTGCCCTAGAGTCGAATCACGCGCCGGGCCGACCGCGGCCCGCGGGGAAAGGACGCATCGTGGAGATCCGCATCGGAATCACCAACACCGGCCGCGAGCTGAACTTCGAGACGAACGAGAGCTCGGACGCCGTCAAGTCGGCTGTCGCCGCTGCGCTCGACAACGCCGCCAGCCATGTCTCGTTCACCGATGTGAAAGGCAACTCCTACCTCGTCCCGACCGCCAACCTCGCGTTCGTCGAACTCGGCACCGAAGAGTCGCGTCGCGTCGGCTTCGTCGCCTGACACGGCCGACCCGTGCAGATTCTGCTCGGACTCGTCATCGGCGCGGTCATCGGCCTGGTTGCGCATTTCGCGCTGCCGCACCGTCACCTCCGCGGTGTCGCGCTCGCCCCTCTGGCGGGGGCGGCCGCGGCCGCCGTCGTCTGGACCGCGCTCACCTGGGTCGGTCTCGGAGCGGACTCGCCGATCCTGTGGATAGTCGCCGTCCTCGCCCCGGCCGTCACGACCTTCGCCCTCGCGTCACTGCTCACCCGGTCACGTCTGGCGCGCGACGAAGCCGACCGGGTGCGCCTGGGCGTCTGATCGATCTCGACAGATCGTCGGATGCCGTCACCCGACGTCCGCGATCTCGCCCGCAGGTTCGCGAGCTCTCCTCGACGGGACTCGATCACCCGCGCGACCATGACGCTCGCTACGCGGCGAGCCCCATGGCATCCATGCGCCTGGAGTGAGCGCCCATCAGTTCGCTGAAGACCGGCTCGACCTTGGCCTCGTCGGCGCGATCGAGGTGGCCGTGGCGCAGTGCCGCACGCGCGACGAGCAGGGTGTCGCCGACGAGACGGCGGCCCCAGAGAGCGAGCAGCCAGCGCCACTCCTCGTCGCTCTCGATCGTGGCCCCGAGGATGTCGACGATCGCCTGACGGTCGTCGTCGGCCTGCAGGATGCGCGCCACCCGGCGACCGGTGTCGCCATAGCTCGACGAGAGCGCGAGGTAGAAGTCGTCAAGGAGTCCCGCCGTGATGTGCACGGTGAGCATCGTCTCCTGCGGGCGCACGCCGTGCGTGTTGCGGCGGAAGGCGTCGAGCGACTCGCGGAACGGCAGCATGAGCTGCGTCGGGTCGGCCCCGCGCTCGCGGATCAGGGCGACGAGCTCCTGGTGCTTGATCAATGCCGCTCCCGCCGCGCGCGAGAGCGACTCCTTCTCGGCGAGCTCGGGTGTCAGGGCGATCAGCTCGCTGAGCGTCTCGAAGAACCCGAGCTGCAGGTACGCGGCTTGACCGAGGAACGTCTCGACGTCGGGGGCGAGCTCGGCGAAATCGACGCGCATGGCCTCACCGAGGTCTCCGCGCGAGCGCAACTGGAGCGTACGACCCACCGGGCGCTGTCGGCGACGGAACCACTCGAACACGTACGACAGCCTAGGCGTCGGGGGCTTCGGAAACACGCCGGGTAGAGTGGACGAGTCCCGGCGATGGATCGGGACCCCGCGCCTGTGGACGAGTGAGGCGTGGATACGACTCCCCCAGGCGGTCTCTCGCCGCCGGAACAGGCACGCACCATGACGACTTTCGCCGATCTCGGCGTCGACCAGGACATCGTCGATGCCCTCGCGACGAAGGGCATCATCGACGCCTTCCCCATCCAGGAGCAGACGATCCCCCTCGGCCTCCCCGGCCAGGACATCATCGGCCAGGCCAAGACGGGTACCGGAAAGACCTTCGGCTTCGGCATCCCCGTCGTCCAGCGTCTCGGCCCCAACCCCGAGCCCGGCGTGAAGGCCCTCATCGTGGTCCCCACCCGCGAGCTCGCTGTGCAGGTCTACGAAGACATGGACATGCTGACCTCGAACCGCCCCACCAGCGTCGTCGCCATCTACGGCGGCAAGGCGTACGAGGGCCAGATCGACCAGCTCAAGGCCGGCGCGCAGATCGTCGTCGGAACCCCCGGTCGCCTCATCGACCTCGCCAATCAGCGCCTGCTCGACCTGTCGAACGCGACCGAGGTCGTGCTCGACGAGGCCGACAAGATGCTCGACCTCGGCTTCCTCGCCGACATCGAGAAGATCTTCTCGAAGGTCCCGCCGGTGCGTCACACACAGCTCTTCTCGGCGACCATGCCCGGCCCGATCGTCGCGCTGGCCCGCCGCTTCATGTCGAACCCCATCCACATGCGCGCCAACGACCCCGACGAGGGCCTCACGCAGGCGAACATCAAGCACCTCGTCTACCGCGCGCACTCGCTCGACAAGGACGAGGTCATCGCCCGCATCCTCCAGTCGGAGGGTCGCGAGAAGGCCGTCATCTTCACCCGCACCAAGCGCGCCGCCCAGAAGCTCGTCGACGAGCTCGGCGACCGCGGCTTCAACGCCGCCGCCGTCCACGGCGACATGAGCCAGGAGGCGCGAGAGCGCTCGATGGCCGCGTTCAAGGCCGGCAAGAAGGACGTGCTGATCGCCACCGACGTCGCCGCCCGCGGCATCGACGTCAACGACGTCACCCACGTGATCAACCACACGATCCCCGACGACGAGAAGACTTACCTGCACCGCGCGGGACGCACCGGCCGCGCCGGCAAGACCGGCATCGCGGTGACCTTCGTCGATTGGGACGACCTGCACAAATGGGCGCTCATCAACCGCGCCCTCGATTTCGGGCAGCCCGAACCCACCGAAACCTACTCGTCGAGCCCGCACCTCTACACCGACCTGAACATCCCCGAGGGTACGAAGGGTCGCCTGGTGACGGCTCCCAAGGCCGTCGCGCCTCGCGCTGAGAAGAAGAGCGAGGGCCAGTATGCCGAGGGCACCCGCGGTCCGCGTCGCCGCCGCCGCGGCGGATCGTCGTCGGCTGAGGGCGCTGCCCCCGCCGGTGACGCCGCCCCGCGCGAAGAGGGTGGCGCCGGCACGCACGACGGCGCCGGCAAGGAGCACCACGACGGCAATGCGGCGCCCCGTCGCCGCCGTCGTCGTCGCGGCAGCGGAAGCTCGGGAACGCCGACGGCCCCCGTCGCCTGACGCGCCTTCGGCGGAGACGGCGCCGATCCCCGCACGGGGGTCGGCGCCGTTCGCGAAGATGGCGGCATCCGGCATCACCCGGCGTCGTTCACTCGGTGCGGTCCGGCACAGCCACGTGCGCGGTGCCGCCGCGCAGTCTCCGCACCCTCGCATAAACGCGATCCACGCGCATAAACACGCGCTCCTCGCGTTTATCGGCGCCAACAGCGTTTATGCGTGGCCCACCACGCCCCGCCCGCCCGCGCCGCCCCCGGCACCTGCTCGCACCACATCCGCAGCCCGCGCCGCCCAACGCGCGCCCGCGCCGCGCAACGCGCGCCCGTCCGCGCCACACGACGCCGGCCTCGCCCCACGCGACGCCCGGGCATCCCCACGCGGCGCGCACCCATCCGCGCCCGGGCATCCCACACTCCGCGGGGCAGCCACCTACGGGAAGACCGGCGACGTCCCGCGTCCGCGGGTGAAGATGCGCTCCACCATGTCGTCGGCCGTCGTGTTCTCGCCCGGGATGTTCGGTTTTCCGAGGCCGTGATAGTCGCTCGAGCCGGTGACGATCAGGTCGCGGTCGGTGGCGAGATCGGCGAGCAGAGCCGTGGGCTCGGGGAGGTTCTCGCGGTGAGCGAGTTCGAAGCCCGCAAGGCCCGCGTCGAGCATCGCGTGCAGCACACTGTCGGGAAGCAGAGATCGTCCCGCAGGGTGGGCGATGATCGGCACGCCGCCCGCCGCCACGACGAGTTCGACCGCCGTCACGGGGTCGGGCGCGTACAGCGCCACGTAGTAGTCGCCGGAGGGGTGCAGGATGCCGGCGAAGGCCTCGGTCCGATCGGCGACGATGCCGCGCGCGACGAGGGCGTCGGCGATGTGCGGACGCCCCACGGTCGCGCCGTCGGTGGTCTGGGCCACGATGTCGTCCCAGGCGATGTCGTAGTCGTGGGAGATTCGCTCGGCCATGATCTGCGCCCGGTCGAGCCGCGAGGAGCGGATGCGGTCGGTCATCGACCGGAGATCTGTGTCGTCGGGGTCGACGAGGTAGGCCAGCAGATGGACGCTGCGCCACCGATGCCGGGCCGACAGTTCCATTCCGGGGACGAACGTCATCCCGAGAGACGTCGCGGCCTCGGCGGCCTCAGCCCAACCCGACGTGGTGTCGTGGTCGGTCAGGGCCGCGGTGTGCAGCCCGTGGCGGTGGGCTGCCGCCATGACCTGCGCGGGGGGCTCCGTACCGTCGGAGTGCGAGGAGTGCAGGTGCAGGTCGCTCGGACCCTCGAATCGCCGTTCACGCTGCACCCGTCGAGCGTATCGTCCCGCATTCGCAGAGGCGGCGCCCATGCGGCATCCGTGGATCTCTCAGACGTCTCCCCTATCGTCGGGTGCGTGCGTCGTCTGGTCGGTCTCCTGGTCGCGCTCGCCTTCGCGGCGGGTGCCGCGGTGCTCACGTGGCCTTCGGCGTTCGGCATCGAGCGCACGTTCCCCCTGGCGCAGATCATCTCGTTCCGCGCGCCGCTGGCGGCCGCCTTCGTGGCCGCGGCCCTGCTCATGCTGCTCTTCGCGCTGATCCGTCCGATCCGTGCCCTCGCCTTCGTCCTCGCGATCGTGTTCGGTCTCGCCGGCGGAGCCAACGTCTCGCTGCTCGCGCAGCGCGGCCTGGGCTCCGAGGATCTGCCCGCGAAGACGGCGTCGAGCCTGCGCATCATGACGTGGAACACCGCGGGTTCGGCCACCTCGGCCGAGTCGATCGCGCAATTCGCGGTGGGAATGCAGGCCGACGTCGTGACCCTCCCCGAGACCACGATCGAGACGGGTGCCGAGGTCGCCGAGCTCATGCGCGACATGGGCCAGCCGATGTGGGCGCATCACGCGGAGTACGGCGAGTACGGCATCACCGGGTGGGATGCCACCTCGACCACCGTGCTCATCAAGCCCGAACTGGGCGAATACTCCGTCATCCAGTCTTCGCTCGACGGCTCGAGCAACACCTCGACCGTCCCGAGCGCCGTGGCCATGCCCGTGTCGGGCGACGGCCCGATCATCGTCGCCGCCCACGCGGTCGCCCCACGCGAGGAGTACATGACGCAGTGGCGCAGCGACCTGCAGTGGCTGGCCGACCAGTGCGCGACAGACAACGTGATCCTCGCGGGCGACTTCAATGCGACCCTTGATCACATGACCGGGATGGGGGTCGACGGCGGCACGCTGGGGCGCTGCCACGACGCGGCATCCGAAAGCGGCAACGGCGGCGTAGGCACCTGGCCCACGAACGCTCCCGCGCTCCTGGGCGCGCCGATCGACCACGTCATGGCGACCCCCGACTGGACGGTCTCGGCGTCTGTCGTCATGCGCACCCTCGACGGCTCGGGCAGCGATCACCGCCCGATCGTCGTGCAGCTCGAACGCACGGGCGGCTGACCGGGCGCACCTGCAGCGCTCCCGAAGCCCGACTGGATGCCGCTTCTCCGGCCGACAGCCGACGGTCGCGTGCCGCGCTCCGGATCGTCGACCGGATGCCTGCACCCCGGCGCGCCGACAGGGACGACGCCGCGCCATTCCCCCGCGCCCGGTCCACCCACCCACCGCCTGCGGCCTTGTGCCGAACCGACCGTCGTGCGCGCGGCGCCCGACGGTGCGAGACTGGAACGATGGACGCCCCCTCCACCAGCGACACGACCGCGACGACCGCCGACCGCCAGATTGCCGACTCGCCGACTGCGGAGCCGCAGTCCGACGCGGTCGAACTCGACGCCCCCAGCAATCGGAAGGCCCCGTTCCCCCGCGGCTTCCTCGAAACGATCTCGACCGGCTGGGCCGAGCACCCCGCCGAGCTCCCCCAGCCGCGCGAGCAGGCCGCCTGGGCCGCGCGTCGCCGCGCCCGCGTGTCGGAGGCGTTCCCCGGTCGGCGCGTCGTCGTGCCCGCCGGTGGTCTGAAGCAGCGCAGCAACGACACCGACTATCCCTTCCGCTCGCATTCCGCCTTCGCGCACCTCACCGGTTGGGGGCGCGACGCCGAACCCGACGCCGTGCTCGTCTTCGAGCCGCGCGACGAGGGTCACGAGGCCGTGCTGTACTTCCGCGAACGGGCCGATCGCACGACGGCGGAGTTCTACTCGGACGCCACGGTCGGCGAATTCTGGATCGGCCCCCGCCCCGCCCTCGACGGCGTCGCCGCCGACCTGGATCTCGCCACCGCACACCTCTCGGACTTCCAGCCCGGTGACCACGACCTCACGGTCGACGTGGACGACGAGGTCACGCGTTTCGTCTCCGAGCTGCGTCTGATCAAGGACGAGTACGAGCTCGCCGAGCTGGCGCTGGCCGTCGAGGTCACCGGCCGCGGGTTCGACGACATCGTCGCCGAGCTCCCCCGCATCATCGAGCACCCGCGCGGGGAGCGCGTGGTCGAGGGCGTGTTCCACCAGCGCGCGCGCTCCGACGGCAACAGCGTCGGCTACGACACCATCGCCGCCTCGGGGCCGCACGCCTGCTACCTGCACTGGACGCGCAACGACGGCGCCGTCACGCCCGGCGACCTGATCCTCGTCGACGCCGGCGTCGAGGTCGACAGCCTCTACACCGCCGATATCACCCGTACGCTGCCGGTCTCGGGGACGTTCACCGACATCCAGCGCCGTATCTACGAGACGGTCCGCGAGGCCGCCGACGCCTCGTTCGCCGCCGCGAAGGTCGGCGTCCCCTTCCGTCGTCTGCACGAAGCCGCGATGGAGGTCATCGCCGCGCGGGTCGCCGAGTGGGGTCTTCTCCCCGTGACGGCCGAAGAAGCACTGGACGCCGACAAGGGCGGTCAGCACCGCCGCTACATGGTGCACGGCACGAGCCACCACCTCGGCATCGACGTCCACGACTGCGCTCAGGCCCGCCGCGACATGTACTACGACGGTCTGCTCGAGCCGGGCATGGTGTTCACGATCGAGCCGGGTCTGTACTTCCAGATCGACGACCTCACCGTTCCCGAGGAGTACCGCGGTATCGGCGCGCGCATCGAGGACGACATCGTCATGACGGCCGATGGCCCGGTCAACCTGTCGGCGGGTATCCCCCGCACGGCGGACGAGGTCGAGGAGTGGATCGCCCGGCTGTCGCGATGACGTTCACGCCGCCGGCATCCTTCACCACCCGGCCGACGCTGCGCGGCACCTTCGGGATGTCGGCGTCGACCCACTGGACGGCGACGGCCACCGCACAGGCGGTGCTCGAACGCGGCGGCAACGCGTTCGACGCCGCGTGCGCGGCGGGCTTCGTGCTGCACGTCGTCGAGCCGCACCTGAACGGCCCCGGGGGCGATCTCGTCGCGCTCGTGCGCCCGGCCGGTGCGTCCGAGCCGTCCGTTCTAATGGGTCAGGGGCCGGCACCCGCCGCGGCCACCCTGGAGCATTTCCACGGACGCGGGCTCGACCTCGTCCCGGGCGCCGGCGGCCTCGCTGCGACGGTGCCCGGGGGTGTCGACGCGTGGCTGCTGCTGCTGCGCGATCACGGGACGTGGGAGCTCGGCGACGTCCTCGCCTTCGCGACGCGCTACGCGCGAGACGGCCATCCGCTGGTCGCGGGAGCCGCCGCCACGATCGGCCGGGTCGCCGACCTGTTCCGCGCGCACTGGTCCTCGTCGAAAGACCGATGGATGCCGACCGGCGAGCCGCCCGCACCCGACACGGTGGTCCGCAATCCGGCCTGGGCCGACGTGCTCGACTCGCTCACGGCCGCGGGGATCGGCGCCATCGATCGGGAGTCGCGCATCGACGCCGCGCGCGAGCACTGGATGACCGAGGTGCTCCCCCGGGCGGCGACTTTCCTCCGGGAGCCGCACCGGCACGCCGACGGTCGCGATCATCCCGGCATCCTCGATGCCGAAGACCTGGCGTCGTGGCGGGCGACGTTCGAGCCCGCCGTGTCGGTGTCGTTCCGCGGGTGGGACGTTTTCAAGGCGGGAGCGTGGTCGCAGGGCCCGGCGCTGCTGCAGACGCTTCGACTGATCGAGGACGCCGACGACGTCGACCCCGGGTCGGCGGACGGCGCCCACCTGTTGCTCGAGGCGCAGAAGCTCGCCTATGCCGACCGCGACGCGTGGTTCGGCGACACCGACGACGCCGTTTCGGTCGAGGCCCTGTTGACCGACGAGTACATCGCGGCCCGACGCGCGCTCCTCGGTGCCGACGCGTCGCTCGATCTGCGCCCCGGCTCCCCCGATGGTCGCGAACCGGTCCTGCCGGCTCTGCGGACGACGCACGCGGTGGCCTCGGGCTCGACCGGCGAGCCGACGGTCGATCGCTCGGGCCAGACCCGCGGCGACACGTGCCACCTCGATGTGATCGACCGGTGGGGCAATGCGATCTCGGCCACCCCGTCCGGCGGTTGGCTGCAGTCCTCCCCCACGATTCCCGAGCTCGGGTTCTGCCTGGGCACGCGACTGCAGATGGTGCGGCTGGAGCCGGGGCACCCGGCATCCCTCGTCCCCGGTCGTCGTCCGCGGACCACGCTCACCCCGACGCTGCTGACCCGCGGCGACGAAGTCATCGCGATCGGCTCCCCCGGCGGCGATCAGCAGGACCAGTGGCAACTGCCGGTGCTTGTACGGATGCTCGTCGGCGGCTACTCCCCGCAGCAGGCGATCGACGCCCCGACCTTGCACACGACGGCGCTCGTCGACTCGTTCTGGCCGCGCACGTGGTCACCGGCGGGTGCGGTGGTCGAAGACCGTTTGGGCGACGATCTGATCGCCGAGCTCGAGCGGCGCGGGCACCGCGTACGCCGGGCCGGTGACTGGGCGTTGGGCCGAGTGAGCGCGGTCGGCCGAGACGCCGAGGGACTGCTGTGGGCCGCCGCGAATCCGCGGGGCGCGCAGGGGTATGCAGCCGGGCGCTGAGCCCCCGTGCCGTGCCCGCCCACACGTGACCGGTCGCGCAAGCGGACGGCCGCCGCAGAAGCGAGGTCCTCGTCTGTCCCGAGCGGGGCGGGATTCACGCGCGACGCGCACCGACCGATGAATGGTTTCGACCGGACGGCGGGGGCATCCGCCGGGCTGCGCCGATCAGGCCCCGCGCGCGAAGTCCGCGACGACGAGCGCCAGACCGGCGCCGATCTCATCGGCGGGGCGGCGGGCGCCTTTCACCTCGAAAGAGTGGTTGCCGCCCGCGATCCAGTGCACCTGGGCGTTGCGACATGACGCGATCACCTCGTCGAACTGGTCCCGCGGATCGATGAACGGGTCGTTCTCGCCCTCGACGAACAGCTGCGGCACCGAGATCGCCGACAGGTGCTCGCGGCGCGGTTTGTCGGGCCGCCCGGGCGGGTGCAGGGGGTAGCCGAGGTAGACCAGCCGGGCGGGAGCGATCACACCCTCGGAGGTGGCGACGGATGCCATGCGCCCGCCGTACGACTTGCCCGCGGCGACGTAGCGGCCGGGGGCGGCCGAGGCGAGCCAGGCCTGCACGCCCGCCCAGGTGGCGACGGCGTGCGTCGCGGGACCGGGCATGCGCCGGCCCGCCTCGACATACGGGAAGACGAAGCGCAGGACGGAGATGCCCTCGGCGACGAGCGCATCGGTCAGACCGGCCAGGAACGGATGCTCCATGCCGGCACCCGCGCCGTGCGCCAGAGCGACGGTCGCCGAAGAGTCAAGGGCCGCGGACCACAGCCCCGATATCTCGGTGCCGCCCGTCGGCAGCGCGACGGCGATGCGGACGGCCTCGGCGCTCACCGCTCGGTCGGGGCGGGGTGCTCGTCGGAGCCGTCTCGAGCGTCGTCGGGGCGCTCTGCGTTTTCCCGGTCCCCAGCGGTGCGCTCGGACGGGGGCGCGATCCGCTCGCCGTACCGCGGCGGCTCGTCGTCGCGCGGGGAGGGAGCCTGGGTCGGGGCGGGCGGACGCGGCGGAGCGACCGGCGCAGCGGTGCCCGGAGCGACGCGCTCTCCGTACTGCGGAGGAGCAGTGTCAGATGCCACCGGACGCGAGACGACGGCGCCTCCGCCGACGGCCGAGGGCCCGACGATCCCGCGGGCCTTGTGGACGCTCGGGGCCGCGACGCACACGTCGTAGTGGTCGGCGGCGACCTGCATGACCGAGGCGAAGTCGCGGCGGCGACGCACGATCGAATAGGTGCCGATGCTGAGGATCATGCCCAGCGCCATACCGACCAGCAAGACACCGATGAAGGCGGAGATCTGCACGGTCGGCATCCCGAGCACGAAGATGAAGGCGAACAACAGTCCCAGCATGAGGCCGTTCAGCGCCCCCGAGCGGGCCGCCGTGGCGTACCCGAGCCTGCCGGTGATGCGTTCGATCGATCGCAGACCCGAGCCCACGATCGCGATGTCGCGCGCAGGCACTTCTCCGGCGATCAACGAGGACACGGCTTTCTGCGCCTGCTCGTAGGTCGGGAACGAGGCGATCTTTTCGCCGACCTCGTCGCGACCGGCACCCGGACGCTGCGCGAACATACTCATTTCACCATCCTGTCATGCGCGCCTGACCGTTCCACCGGCGTTGCATAGGAGGCGCGGACTACGCTGGTCCAGTGAGCACGCAAAGGGTATTCGTCGCCCGCTTGGCGGGCTGCACGGTGTTCGACCCGGCGGGAGACCGTCTGGGTAAGGTGCGCGACGTCGTGGTGATCTACCGCGCCTCCGCCGCACCGCGCGTCGTGGGGCTCGTCGTCGAGATTCCCGGACGACGACATGTGTTCGTGTCCATCGGACGCGTCACCTCCATACAGGCCGGTCAGGTCATCACGACCGGCCTCATCAACGTGCGCCGTTTCCAGCAACGTGGTGGCGAAGTGCGTGTGATGGCCGAGATGCTCGGCCGCCGCGTCAGCCTGGTCGACGGTTCCGGCACTGCCGTGATCGAAGACGTCGCGATCGAGCGCAACCGGCTCGGCGAATGGGACGTGGGGCAGCTGTTCCTCCGACGCCCGCGCACGAGCGCGTCGCCCTTCGCCAAGGGCGCGACGACCTTCGCGGCCTGGGGCGAGGTGCGCGAAAACCAGACGCCCGGCGAGGCGCAGTCCGCCGAGCAGCTGGTCGCGACCTACTCCGAGCTCAAGCCGGCCGACCTCGCCAACACGCTGCTCGACCTTCCCGAGGAGCGACTCATCGAGGTCGCCGAGGAACTCAGCGACGACCGACTGGCCGACGCCCTCGAAGAGATGCCCGAAGACGAGCAGGTTCACATCCTCGAACAGCTGGGCGATGAGCGCGCCGCCGACATCCTGGATGCCATGGAGCCCGACGACGCGGCCGACCTCCTCGGTCAGCTTCCGGAGTCGCGCTCCGAGCAGCTGCTCGACCTGATGGAACCGGAGGAGGCCGACGACGTCCGCGCCCTCCTGCAGTACGGCCCCGACACCGCCGGTGGTCTCATGACGCCGGAGCCCATCGTGCTCTCGGCCGACGCGACGGTGGCCGAGGCCCTGGCCCTCATCCGCCGGCACGAGCTGCACCCCGCCCTCGCGGCATCCGTCTTCATCACCCTGCCCCCGTACGAGACGCCCACCGGGCGGCTGCTCGGGACGGTGCACTTCCAGCGCATGCTGCGGTACCCGCCGCACGAGCGCCTGGGGGCGATCATCGACGACACGCTGGAGCCGGTCACCGCCGACGCCACCGCGGCCGAAGTCGCGCGCCTGCTCGCGAGCTACAACCTCGTGTCGCTCCCCGTGGTCGATCAGGCGCACCGCCTCGTCGGCTGCGTGAGCGTCGACGACGTGCTCGACTACCTGCTGCCCGACGACTGGCGCACGCACGACAGCGACGATCCGAGACCCCGGACGACCACGAGGTCCACCGCGACCTCGAGCATCCCCCAGATCACCCCGCAGACCCCGAGGAGGCGCTGATGGCACGCACCAACCGCAAGCCCGCTCTCGACGCCCCGCGCGGCCGCACCGGCGTCCTGGCCCCCCGCGCTCCGCAGCCCTCGCGTGACCGCTTCGGACGGTTCACCGAGTGGGTCGCCCGCGCGATGGGGACGCCCACCTTCCTGCTGTCGTTGACGCTGTTCTGCGTGGTGTGGATGGGCTGGAACTCGATCGCGCCCGACGAGTTGCGTTTCGACTCCGCAGCGATCGGCTTCACCGCGCTGACACTCGTGCTCTCGCTGCAGGCCTCGTATGCCGCCCCGCTGATCCTGCTGGCGCAGAACCGGCAGGACGACCGCGACCGCGTGCAGATCGAGCAGGACCGGCAGCGCGCCGAGCGCAACCTCGCCGACACCGAGTACCTCGCCCGTGAGATCGTGGCGCTGCGCATGGCGGTGCGTGACCTGACCGACGAGGTCATCACGAAGGACACGCTGCGGGCCGAGCTCAAGGCCGCCCTCGAGCGCCTCGACGAGCACGACGACGCTCCTCGGCCCGCCTCGTGAGCGACGCCCTCACCGAGAGCGTTCGCGCAGCGGTCGCCGCCGTCACCGATCCGGAACTGCGGCGTCCGCTGGGCGAGCTCGACATGGTGCGCGACATCGACGTCTCGGGCACGACCGCCGAGGTCGGCATCGCCCTGACGATCGTCGGCTGCCCCGCCGCGGATCGCATCGAGAGAGACGTCCGGGATGCCGCGGCCTCGGTCGCGGGCATCGAGGCGGTGGAGATACGGGTCGGCGTGATGTCGCCCGACGAACGGAAGGCGCTCACCGCGAAGCTGCGCGGCGGACGCGCGAAGCGCGAGATGCCGTTCGGGCCGGATTCGCTGACGCGCGTGATCGCCGTCACCAGCGGCAAGGGCGGCGTGGGCAAGTCCACCGTCACCGCGAACCTCGCCGTGGCCCTCGCGGCGAAGGGGCTGCGTGTCGGGCTGATCGACGCCGACGTGCACGGCTTCTCGATCCCCGGGCTGCTCGGGCTCGTCGACGCCGACGGCCTGCCGCCCGCCCCCACCAAGCTCGACGACCTGATCCTGCCGCCGGTGGCGTACGGGGTGAAGGTCATCTCGATCGGCATGTTCCTGCGCCGGCCCGGAGAAGATGCGGCGGGCGCTGTCGCGTGGCGCGGACCGATGCTGCACCGCACCGTGCAGCAGTTCCTCACTGACGTGTTCTTCGGCGATCTCGACGTCCTGCTGCTCGACATGCCACCGGGTACCGGAGACGTGGCCATCTCGGTGGGCCAGCTTCTCCCCCACGCCGACGTGCTGGTCGTGACGACCCCGCAGGCCGCGGCCGCCGAGGTGGCCGTGCGCTCCGGCCTGGTCGCTCGTCAGACCGGCCAGCGCCCCATCGGGGTGATCGAGAACATGGCCGCGATGACACTCCCCGACGGCACGGTGCTCGATCTGTTCGGTGCCGGCGGCGGCGCCGAGGTGGCCCGCGCTCTCTCGAGCGCCGATGCAGACGTGCCGCTGCTGGCATCCGTGCCGCTCAGTCCCGCCCTGCGTGCCGGCGGAGACGATGGGCGCCCGGTGGTGCTGTCGCACCCCGACGACCCGGCCGCGCGCGCGATCGACGCGGCGGCATCGGCCCTGGCCGTTCGTCCGCGTGGCCTGGCAGGCAAGCCGCTGCGACTCGGCGTCTGACCCGAGCCGCTCCCGTCACGAGAACAGGGCGCCGCCGCGAGAACAGGGCGATTCGCGCCGAATCGGCCTGTTCCGGTGACATCCCCTGTTCTCGTGACACGCCGTGGTCTGACGCCGCCCCAGGCGGACGAGCCTGTCGAAGCCACCCCGCAGACCCCGCCCTTCGACAGGCGGAGGAGCCTGCACCCGATTCAGAGATGACTGCCCGGGTCGGCCGCCGAATCCGCGTCAGGTCGCCTCGTCGTCGAACGGCGGCCGCTCACCCGCCACGAAGGGAGCGGATGCCGGCTTCTCGCGCGCCGCGAGGGCTGCGGCGCCCGCGGCGCGCATGGTCGCCGTCGGGGTGTCGTCGAGCAGTGCCTCTCGAATGATGCGGCGCGGATCGTACTGCCGCGGGTCGAGCTTCTTCCAGTCGACGTCGTCGAACTCGGGGCCCATCTCGTCGCGCATGCGCGTGCGGGCACCCTGCAGCGTCTCTTTCGCGCGCTTGGTGAACTTGGCCAACGCTTCCGCATAGCGCGGGAGGCGCTCGGGGCCGACGAGGACCGCCGCAATCACGCCGATCAGCATCAGCTTCTCGATCGTGAGGCCGAAGAACATGCGTCCAGATTACCGGCCTCGCCTAGGGGGTGAGCGACCATCCGCCGTCTAGCCTGATCTGAGGAGGTCCACGTGAGCGGTCATGAGGCGAACGAACGGTTCGTGCAGGAGTCGACGGTCGAGCCCGAGCACATCGCTCGCGCCCGGGCGCACGCGCTCGAGCTCGGAGCGGCGCCGATCAGCCCCGCGGTCGGAGCGCAGGCGGCCGTGATCTCGGCGGCATCCCGCGCTCTCAACATCGTCGAGGTCGGCACCGGCGGCGGGGTCTCGGGACTCTGGCTGCTGCACGGCTCCCCTCGCGCGACCATCACGACGATCGACAGCGAGCCCGAGCACCTCGGAGCCGCCCGGTCCGCATTCATCGACGCCCGGGTACCCGCCGCACGGGCCCGGTTCATCACCGGTCGGGCAGCGGATGTCCTCCCGCGCATGAACGAGGCCTCGTACGACATCGTCTTCATCGACGCCGATCCCGAGGGCGTCATCGAGTACGTCGAGCACGGCCTGCGCCTGGTGCGCGCCGGTGGCACGGTCCTCATCCCGCGAGTGCTCGCGCACGGTGCGGCCGACCCGGTTCGCCGTGACCCGGTGACCACGGCCTACCGCTCTCTCATCCAGGAGGTGCAGTCCTCCCCCGCTGTCATCGGCGCGCTGTCGACCACCGGCGAGGGTCTGCTGCAGCTCACCACACGGCCGCCCGAGGACTGAGCCTCCCCCAGTGCACGAAGAAGGCCGGCCCCCGCGGGGACCGGCCTTCTCTGCGTCGATGGGCGTCACGCGGTGACGACACCACCGAGCACGTCGTAGAGTTCCTTCGCCTCGGCGTCGTTCACCGAGACGACGAGTCGCCCGCCGCCCTCGAGCGGCACGCGCACGATGATCAACCGGCCCTCCTTCACGGCCTCCATCGGTCCGTCGCCGGTACGCGGCTTCATGGCTGCCATCGCGGCCCCCTTTTCGTCGTTGGTCTGCCTGAGAAGTTTACCGGTATCCCGCGTGGCGAGTCGTACCGAGCGGGCAGCAAGGGTCGACGGGCCTCAGGGAATCTGCCAGTACGCGTTCGCGAGGGCGTACATGTTGTAGATCCACCACCACTGTCCGAGCAGCGCCACAGCGAGCACCGCGAGCCTCCACCCGCGGGACCGGGGCACCGCCAGAGCCCCCCAGAGCGGCGAGATCGGCACCAGCAGCCGGAAGATACTCGACTGCGGGAAGAACACCAGCAGCAGGTAGACCAGGTAACTCGCCGACCACAGCCGTACTTCGATGCCGAGGCGCTTCACCTGCGGCGAGAACAGCAACAGAGCGGCCACGGCCAACACGAGCAGCGCGAGGAACACGTACCCGGTCACGGCGCCCAGCCCCCAGCGGGTGAACCAGAACCCGGCGGCCTGCACGAACCCGTCGAAGGGGACGAACCCGCCGTTCGAGTCCCCGAGCCAGTTGCGTCGCCAGGCCAGTTCCGTGGCCAGGTACGCGCCCGGGTCGCCGGTGACGAACCCCGCGATCGCCTGCCACGCGAATCCGACGACGACCGAGAGCCCGCCGAGCGCCACGAGGTGCGCGATGTCGCGTGTCGGCAGCGGATCCGCGCGTCGACGGAAGAGTCGATGGATGCCATAGAGCCCGAGGAACAGGGCGAAGGCCAGGATGCCGGGACGCGTGAATCCCATCGCCGGCACGAGGAGGTACAGCCAGGCCCACTGACGCCGCTGGACGCACCGGAGGGCGAGGAAGAGGAAGAAGAGGAACAGCGCCTCGGCGTAGCCCACCTGGAACAGGGCGGCCAGCGGCCCGCACGCGAAGAAGATCACGGCCCACATCGCGGCCGACGCGCCGATGCGCTCGCGCAGCAGGGAGTGCAGCACGAGACAGGCGCCGTAGCCCGCGGCCAGCGAGATCGCGACGGCCCCCGCGCCCCACGACCCGAGCAGGAAGCCCAGTCCGGCCGAGAGATACGAATACAGAGGCATGAACGCCCAGGCGTTCTCGGCGACGTGACCGCCGGCGGCGATCGGCAGGTCCACCGGGTACCCCGAGACGGCGGCGAACCAGTACCACTGCGCATCCCACCCCAGGGCGAGCTTTTCGAGCGAGGGAGCGATTCCGTAGCGCGAGCCCGGGCCCGACAGCGCCGACGCGAGAAGGAAGAAGCCCGTCGTGACCACGCGCGCCGCGGCGTAGACGATGGCGATACGTGCCGCCACGGGCAGGCGATCCGCCCATCCGACCCGCGTGCGCGTCGTGGCCGCGGTGGTCACGACCCGCTCAGCCAGGCACGCAAGCCGCGCTCGACGGCGTCGATCTGCGCGAGCGGCACGCGCTCCTCGTCGTGGTGCGCGAGGTGCGGGTCACCGGGGCCGTAGTTGACGGCCGGGATGCCGAGGGCTGAGAACCGCGCGACATCGGTCCAGCCGTACTTGGGTTTCGGCGTGGCGCCCACGGCATCCACGAACTCCTTCGCGAGAGCCGCGTCGAGGCCGGGGCGAGCGCCCTCTGCCACGTCGACGATCTCGACGTCGAAACCGGTGAACACGTCGGTGACGACACGGGTCGCGGCTGCGGCGTCACGGCTCGGAGCGAAGCGGTAGTTGACCTCGACGGCGCAGGCGTCGGGGATGACGTTGCCCGCGACGCCGCCCGAGATGCTCACGGCGTTGAGCCCCTCGCGGTAGACCAGTCCCTCGACCTCGATCTCGCGGGCGCGGTACTCTGCCAGGCGCGCGAGGATCGGGGCCGCCTTGTGGATCGCGTTTTCACCGATCCACGATCGCGCGCTGTGGGCGCGGACACCTTCGGTGCGAACGATCGCACGGAGCGTTCCGTTGCAGCCGCCCTCGACCTCGCCGTTGCTGGGCTCGCCCAGGATGGCGAAGTCGCCCTCGAACAGATCCGGGCGGTTGCGCGACAGCCTGCCGAGGCCGTTCAGGGCGGAGTCGACCTCTTCGTGGTCGTACCACATCCACGTGATGTCGACCGGGGGCTCGGTGAGCTCGGCGGCGAGCTTGAGCTGCACCGCGACACCGGCTTTCATGTCGACCGTCCCGCGCCCCCAGATCACGTCGACGCCGTCGACAGAGCGGTCCTCCACCGGGAGGTTGCCGTTGATCGGCACGGTGTCGATGTGCCCGGCGATCACGACGCGACGGTCGCGACCGAGGTTGGTCCGGGCGACGATCGTGTCGCCATCGCGAATGATCTCGAGGTGGGCGTACGCGGAGACGGCGGCCTCGATGGCATCCGCGAGAGGGGTCTCGTCTCCCGAGACGCTGGGGATGTCGCAAACGGCCCGGGTGAGGGCGGCCGAGGACTGGGTGAGGTCGAGCGCGGGCATGCCCCGATCTTCCCACAGGCAGTGCCCCAGTACCCTGGGACGGTGAGCAACGAACGACGCATCAGTGCTGCCGGCCTCTCGACGCGGACCACCGGGGGCACGGTGCTCGACGCCTGGTTCCCGAACCCTGTCCTGGGCGATTCGACAGACCTGGATGCCGAGAAGGCGGCGCTCGAATCCTCCGCGGGCCCCGATGAGCGACGCGGTGTCGTCGTCGAGACGGTGGCGCTCACGATCGACGCCGACGAGCCCCCCGCCTCGACCGCGGACGCCTACCTGCGTCTGCACGCGCTGTCCCACCTGCTCGTGCGCCCGAACGAGATCAACCTCGACGGGATCTTCGGCCACCTCCCCAACGTCGCCTGGACCAACGCCGGTCCCGTGCACCCCGACGACGCGGCTCGACTGCTGCCGCAGCTGAAGCGTCACGGCATCGAGCTGCAGGGCCTCGACAAGTTCCCGCGCCTCACCGACTACGTGCTCCCCGCGGGCGTGCGCATCGCCGATGCCTCGCGCGTGCGCCTGGGCGCGCACCTCTCCCCCGGTACGACCGTGATGCACGAGGGCTTCGTCAACTTCAACGCCGGCACGCTCGGTTCGTCGATGATCGAGGGCCGCGTCTCACAGGGCGTCGTCATCGGCGACGGCACCGACATCGGCGGCGGAGCCTCGATCATGGGTACCCTCTCGGGCGGAGGAACCCACCGTGTCTCGATCGGCGCGCGTACCCTCCTCGGCGCGAACGCGGGCATCGGCATCTCGCTCGGTGACGACTGCGTCGTCGAGGCGGGCCTCTACGTGACGGCCGGCACGAAGGTCCGCGTCGGCGACGAGACGGTCAAGGCCGGCGAACTGTCGGGTCGCGACGGCATCCTGTTCCGCCGCAACTCCCTCACCGGCGCCGTCGAGGCGTCGGCCCGCTCCGGGGTGGGCGTGACGCTGAACGAGGCGCTGCACGCCTGAGCCGCCCTCGGCCTCGTCGGGCTGCGGCTCAGTCGCGCACCCGTACCGACAGGCAGGTGACGCAGCCCTCGAGCTTCTCGAACTCGCTCACATCCACGGTGACGACGTCGAGGCCGCGGAACCGATGCTCTTCGGCCGTCGCCGGGGCATCGGACGACATCAGCACCGTGCTCTCGTCGAGCACCACCACGGCCGTACCGTGCTCTTCCGGAACGCCCGCGAACACGGGGAACAGCGAAGGATCGTCCACCAGCGGCTCGAACCCGACGACCGTGCCGTCGGGTAGCGCCGTCACGCCCGACTTGAGGTGCAGGAATTTCGTGACCGGGATCTCGCGCACCTCCCACCCACGGGAGGCGAGCACCTCGCGCAGCTGGCCGATACCCGCTGCGTTCGTCCGCGACGACGCCCCGACATACACGGTGCGGCCGACCTTCAAGACGTCGCCCCCGTCGAGAGTCCCGGGCTCGACGATCTCCACGCTTTCGATTCCGGATGCCCGCACCCCGGCCCGCACGCTCTCGATCTCGCCGCGGCGCGAGGGCGCCCCCGCCCGGCACAGCACGGCGAGCTCGCCGAAGATCACCACGGCGTCCTCGACGAACACGCCGTCGGGCTGGTCGTCGGCCGGAACGATCTCGACGATCTCCCACCCGCGCGAGCGGAAGACGTCGACATATCCGTGCCACTGCTCGAGCGCGAGCTCGGGGTCGACCGGCACGCGATCGAGGTGGGTGAGCTCGCCGTCGGCGAGCTGGGGCGAGGGGCGGCGGACGAACAGGCGCGGCATGCCCCGACCCTACTGGTTGGCGTCCTCGGCGGCGGCCTGGGCACCCGGCATCCGCCCCCCTCACGCATAAACGCCGTTCGCGCGCATAAACGCGATCTCCTCGCGTTTTTACGCGCGAATCGCGTTTATGCGTGCCCCCGCACCCGCTGCGGGGCACGGCGCGCACGCGCCTCACCGCACCGATCACCGGTCAGCGCGCACGACGAAGCGCCCCGCCCCTGGCGAGAGGGACGGGGCGCTTCGGGTCGGGGTCAGACCCCGGGGTAGTTGCGCTCGGCGGCACCCGTGTACAGCTGCTGAGGGCGACCGATCTTGGTCTGCGGGTCGGTGATCGCCTCGCGCCATTGCGCGAGCCAACCGGGCAGGCGACCGATCGCGAACAGCACCGTGAACATGCGCGTGGGGAAGCCCATCGCCTTGTAGATCACCCCGGTGTAGAAGTCGACGTTCGGGTAGAGGCGACGCTCCTTGAAGTAGTCGTCCTCGAGGGCGATCTGCTCGAGCTCCTTGGCGAGGTCGAGCAGCGGGTCGCTGACGCCGAGGGCCTCGAGCACCTCGTCGGCCGACTCCTTCACGAGTTTGGCGCGCGGGTCGTAGTTCTTGTAAACGCGGTGCCCGAAGCCCATGAGCTTGACGCCCTGCTCCTTGTTCTTCACCCGCTCGACGAAGCGCTCGACGCTCTCGCCGGAGTCGCGGATGCGCGCGAGCATCTGCAGCACGGCCTCGTTCGCTCCACCGTGCAGGGGGCCTGACAGGGCCTGGATGCCGGCGGAAATGGACGCGAACTGGTTGGCGCCGGTGGAGCCGACGAGGCGAACGGTCGAGGTCGAGGCGTTCTGCTCGTGATCCTCGTGCAGCATGAGCAGCAGGTCGAGGGCCTTCGTCATGACGGGGTTGGCCTCGAAGGGCTCGCTGTGCACGCCGAAGTTCAGCTTGAGGAAGTTGTCGACGAAGCCGAGCGAGTTGTCGGGGTACAGGAAGGCCTGCCCGATGCTCTTCTTGTGCGCGTAGGCCGCGATCACGGGGAGCTTCGCGAGCATGCGCACCGTGTTGAGCTCGACGTGCTCGGGGTTGTGCGGGTCGGACTCGGACTCGTAGTAGGTCGAGAGTGCGGCCGTCGCCGCCGACAGCACCGACATGGGGTGAGCCGTCGGGGGAAGAGCCGAGAAGAGGCTCTTGAGGTCTTCGTGCAGCAGCGTGTGACGGCGGATGCGCTCGTCGAACGAGGCCAGCTCGGATGCCGAGGGCAGCTCGCCGTAGATGAGCAGCCACGCGACCTCAAGGTAGGTGCTGTTCTTCGCCAACTGCTCGATCGGGTAGCCGCGGTAGCGGAGGATGCCCTGGTCACCGTCGATGTACGTGATGTCGGACTTCGTCGACGCCGTGTTGACGAAACCGTAGTCGAGCGTGGTGTGACCGGTCTGCTTCGTCAGCGACGCGATGTCGATGCTCGGAACACCGTCGGTGCCTCGCAGGACCGGGAATTCGGCGGTGGTGCCCCCTACCGTGAGAGTGGCCTTCTCCTGATGCGTGCCCGCGTCGCTCACCGCGCCTCCTTGCGATTCCTGGTCGCCCGTGTGGTCGAACGCGGGGGTTGCGGCACCCGCGATCTTGTCGACCGTTGGATGCCACGGGTATGGCATCCGGGTCGGCGGGGCGCGCGGAGGATGACCCCGAACGACCTGCCTTTACAGCCTAGTAGCCACTCCGACGTACAGATGACACCGCTAAAGGTCGCCCCCATCGAATGGAGGGAACCTCCTGGTCAGGCGCGCAGACGCTCCCCGGCCGCGGCGATGCGCTCGTCGGTCGCGGTGAGCGAGAAACGCACGTGATGCGGGAAGTGGGTGCCGTAGAAGTGCCCCGGCCCCACCAGGATGCCGAGCTCCGACAGCCGACCCACGCTCTCCCACGCGTCGCGCCCCTCGGTCGCCCAGAGGTAGAGTCCACCCTCGCTGCGGTCGATCGTGAAGCCGGCCGCCTCCACCGCGGGTTTCAGCACGGCGCGGCGGCGGGCGTAGCGCTCGCGCTGCTCGACCACGTGCGCGTCGTCGCCGAGGGCCACCGTCATCGCGCGCTGCACGGGAGCGGGAGGCAGGAGGCCGAGGTGCTTGCGCCCGGTCAGCAGCCGCGAGACGAGCACAGGGTCGCCGGCGAGGAACGCTGCGCGGTACCCGGCGAGGTTCGACTGCTTGCTCAGCGAGTACACCGAGAGCACGTCGGTGAGATCCCCGTCGACCACGGTCGGGTCGAGAACGCTCGGCACGGGCTGCGCGTCCCACGGGGCATCCCAGCCCAGCTCGGCGTAGCACTCGTCGGAGGCGAGGACCGCACCGATCTCGCGCGCTCGGGTCACGGCACCCCGAAGCTCATCGGCCGACAGGACGCGACCGTCGGGGTTGCCCGGCGAGTTGATCCACACCAGGCGCGTGTGCGCGGGCCACTCTGAGGGGTCGTCGGATGCCACGGCCTCGGCGCCCACCAGGCGCGCGCCCACCTCGTAGGTGGGGTAGGCGGCGCGGGGATGGACCACGGCATCGCCCGGGCCGAGCCCCAGCAGCAGCGGCAGCAGAGCGACCAGCTCCTTCGAGCCGACGGTCGGCAGGACGTTGACCGCGCTCAGGCCCGGGACACGCCGACGACGCTCGTACCACGCGGCAATGGCTTCGCGCAGGGCCGGCGTGCCGGCGGTCTGCGGATAGGCGTGCGCGTCGGTCGCGTCGGCGAGGGCCTCGGCGATGACGGCGGGAGTCGGATCGACGGGCGAACCGATCGACAGGTCGACGATGCCGTCGGGGTGTCGCCGCGCGCGCTCCGCGTACGGGGCGACGGCGTCCCACGGGTAGTCGGCGAGGTCGGCGACGCCCACGGGTCAGTGGCTCTGCGGGGGCAGCGCGGTGATGACGGGGTGGTCCTTCGCGATCACGCCCACCTTGGCCGCCCCGCCGGGAGAGCCGATGTCGTCGAAGAACTCGACGTTGGCCTTGTAGTAGTCGGACCACTCTTCGGGGAGGTCGTCCTCGTAGTAGATGGCTTCGACGGGGCATACCGGCTCGCACGCACCGCAGTCGACGCACTCGTCGGGGTGGATGTAGAGCGATCGTTCACCCTCGTAGATGCAATCGACGGGACACTCATCGATGCAGGCGCGGTCTTTGACATCGACACACGGGAGGGCGATCACGTAAGTCACCCGCTCAGTCTAATCGCGCCGGAGCGACCGACTCCGCCGACGGGCCCGCGGGCTTAGGATTCAGCCGGACGCGCGGGGGCCTGCAGCTTCGAGAAGTCGGGCCAGAAAGCGACGAGCACCATCAGCGCAGGCCCGACGACCGTCCATACCAGCGGGATCCACTCGGTGCCCGCGGTGGGCGCCGCCACGATCGCGGAGCCGCCCGGGCCCACCTGCGAGAAGACGTAGGTCGCGGCGGTGATACCGAGTCCTCCGGCGAGAGCGTTGATGCGGTCGCCGGTGAGGGTGCGCAGCGCGATGAGCAGCGCGGCACTGCCGATCGTCGCGAGGATCAGACCGACCGGCACCGGGCCGACGAGGAAGGCCTGAGCGACCGTGCCGGCTGCTCCGTAGAAAGCCCCGACGAGCAGAGCCACCACCCAGCCGACGACGCGAAGAATCGTAGAAGTCACCGCCCGAGTCTAGGCGGGACGGCTATGCGCGGAGCCTGAGCGCTTCACACCGCCCACCCCCAGAGCCGCAGCAGCGCGGCGGTGCCTGCCGCGGCGGCCACCACGACGAGGAAGGGCGCACGTGCCCACAGCAACAGGGCGGCGACTCCTACGGCAGGAAGCCGCGCGTCTACGACGACCGCGGAGCCTGCTCCGAGGGTCTGCACCATCACGAGCGCCGCGAGAAGAGCGACGGTGAGGAGGTCCGCGATGCGCGCCGGGCGAGGAGCATCGAGCCAGTGCGCCGGAAGCAGGTATCCGGTCGCCTTGAGCGCGACGCAGAGAACGGATGCCGCGAGCACGGCGGTCCACAGGGTCATGGCATCCGCCCCTCGTCCGTCGACGTCGTCGCGGGCCGCGGGTCGAACAGGCCGACCGCGATCGCGACTCCGGCCGCGGCGATCACCGGGATACCGGGCATGAGCCACGGTGTGAGCAGCGCCGCGACGATCGCCGCGCCCGCCGCCACAGCCGGCGGCTGCCGCCCGCGCAGGCGCGGCCAGAGGAGGGCGAGGAACGCCGCCGCGGCCGCGGCGTCGAGACCGTACGCGCGCGGGTCGCCGAGCACATCGCCGAGGAGCGCACCGAGGAGGGTCGACAGGTTCCAGCCGAGCCAGATCGCCACCCCCGTCACCCAGAAGCCGACCTGGCGTGCGCGGGGTTCGGCCTGCGCCAGGCCGACCGCGACGGATTCGTCGATCGTGAACTGCGTGGCCGAGGCCTTCCGCCACAACCCACCCGCCACGACCGGTGCCATGCGCATCGCGTACGCGGCGTTGCGCACCCCCAGCAGCGCCGACGACGCGATCGCCGCGGGGGCCGCAGCCGAACCCCCGGCAGCGATGACGCCGACGAAGGCGAACTGCGATCCCCCCGTGAACATCAGCAGGCTCAGCACGCAGGTCTGCCAGATATCGAGACCGGATGCCACCGACAGCGCCCCGAAAGAGATGCCGTAGGCACTGGTGGCCAGGGCGACAGCGAGTCCCTGACGGGTGGCCACACCCTCGGGTGTTCGGTACAGCGAACGCATGAACATCATCGTGAACGACAGTGCCACGTTCGTCAAGTCGAACGATCGGCGACGATAATGAACACATGAGCGATCTGAGCGACCGCATCGCCGCGAACCTCCGACGCGAGCGGGAGAGACGGGATCTGAGTGTGTCCGAGCTCGCGCGTCGCGCGAAGGTCGCCAAGGCGACCGTGTCCCAGCTCGAGAACGGCGGAGGAAACCCGAGCGTCGAAACGCTGTGGGCTCTGGCGTCCGCGCTCGAGATCACCTTCGCGGACTTCGTCGATGAGGACGCGCACTCCCCCACGCTGATCCGCGCGGGAGAGGCGAGCACGGCGGTGGCGTCGTCGGCATCCGAGTACGTCGCCGTCCTCTTGTCGGCGAGCCCTCCGCATGCACGCCGCGACATCTACCTGCTCTCGGCCGAGCCCGGACAGCCTCGTCGATCCGATCCCCACCCCCGGGGAACGGTCGAACACGTCGTGCTGGTGTCGGGTCGCGGACTCGTCGGCCCCGCCGACGCGCCGTACGAGTTGTCCCCCGGCGATTACCTCTCGTACGCCGGCGACTCCCCGCACATCTTCGAGGCGCTGACACCCGGCATGAGCGCCGTGTGCGTCATCGAGTCGCGCTGACGACCCGCAGCCCGGGCGCAGGTGACGGTCCGGGAGTTGGCGCACACGCGATCGAGGTCGTTCATCACCAGAAGGTCGAGTGTCCACGACACCCGGGATGATCTCCGAGACGTCCGGGGGTTGCGGACACTCAACGGGGAGGAAACAGCGAACGGCCCCCCTCAGCGCAAGGCAGGCGGGGCCGTTCCGGGACGCGAACGCTCAGGCGTTGGCATCCTGACGCTTCATGCGCGAGGCCGCGCGGCCGCGCTCGGTCGCGTCGAGCACGACCTTGCGGATGCGCACCTTCTCGGGCGTGACCTCGACGCATTCGTCGTCGCGCGCGAACTCAAGCGACTCCTCCAGCGTGAGCAGGCGCGGGGGCGTCATCGACTCGAAGGAGTCGGAGGTCGACGAACGCATGTTCGTCAGCTTCTTCTCCTTGGTGATGTTGACGTCCATGTCGTCCGCACGGGAGTTCTCGCCGATCACCATGCCCTCGTAGACCTCTTCCGTGGGCTGCACGAAGAAGCTCATGCGCTCCTGCAGGGCGATCATCGCGAACGGAGTCACGACACCCATGCGGTCGGCGACGATCGAGCCGTTCTGACGGGTCGTGATCGAGCCGGCCCAGTCGTCGTAGCCGTGCGAGATCGCGTTGGCGATTCCGGTACCGCGCGTGATGGTGAGGAACTCGCTGCGGAAGCCGATGAGACCGCGCGAGGGCACGACGAACTCCATGCGCACCCAGCCGGTGCCGTGGTTCGTCATGTTGTCCATGCGTCCCTTGCGGGCCGCCATCAGCTGGGTGATCGCGCCGAGGTGCTCTTCGGGGGCGTCGATCGTCAGGTGCTCGAAGGGCTCCTTGAGCTTGCCGTCTTCGCCGCGCTTGGTGACCACCTGGGGCTTGCCCACGGTGAGCTCGAAGCCCTCGCGACGCATGTTCTCGACGAGGATGGCCAGCGCGAGCTCGCCGCGCCCCTGGACCTCCCACGCGTCGGGGCGTCCGATGTCGACGACCTTGAGCGAGACGTTACCGATGAGCTCGCGGTCGAGGCGATCCTTGACCATGCGCGCGGTGAGCTTGTGTCCCTTGACCTTGCCCATGAGGGGCGAGGTGTTGGTGCCGATGGTCATCGAGATGGCCGGGTCGTCGACGGTGATCGCCTTGAGCGGACGCACGTCTTCGGGGTCGGCGATCGTCTCGCCGATGGTGATGTCGGGGAAACCGGCGATGGCGACGATGTCTCCGGGGCCGGCATCTTCGGCGGGGTAGCGCTCGAGGGCACGGGTCTTGAGCAGCTCGGTGACACGGGCGTTGCTGGTGGTGCCGTCGGCGCGCACCCAGGCCACGGTCTGGCCCTTCTTGAGCGTGCCGTTGAAGACGCGCAGCAGCGCGAGGCGGCCGAGGAAGGGCGAGGAGTCGAGGTTCGTGACCCAGGCCTGTAGGGGCGCCTCGTCGTCGTAGGACGGAGCCGGAACGTGCTCGAGGATCGCCGCGAACAGCGGCTCGAGGTCGTCGTTGTCGGGCAGCGAACCGTTGTCGGGGCGGTTGAGCGATGCGGCACCCGCGCGGCCCGAGGCGTAGACGACGGGGACGTCGAGCAGGGCGTCGACGTCGAGATCGGGCACGTCGTCGACGAGGTCCGACGCGAGGCCCAGCAGCAGGTCATGCGCCTCCTCCTCGACCTCGGCGATGCGCGCATCGGGGCGGTCGGTCTTGTTGACCAGCAGGATGACGGGCAGCTTCGCCTCGAGAGCCTTGCGCAGCACGAAGCGCGTCTGGGGCAGCGGGCCCTCGGACGCGTCGACGAGCAGCACCACGCCGTCGACCATGGACAGACCGCGCTCGACCTCTCCGCCGAAGTCGGCGTGACCGGGGGTGTCGATGACGTTGATCGTCACCGGCACGTCGGAGTGGATGCCGTTGTACGTGATCGCCGTGTTCTTGGCGAGGATCGTGATGCCCTTTTCGCGCTCGAGATCATTCGAGTCCATCGCACGCTCTTCGACGTGCGCGTGGTCGCCGAACGAGCCGGTCTGGCGGAGCATGGCGTCGACGAGAGTCGTCTTGCCGTGGTCGACGTGCGCGACGATCGCGACGTTACGGAGGTCAGGACGAAGGGCGTGCGCCATGGAGGGTCTCCAGGAAAATTCGGGGTGATGCCCGGAATCGGGCCTGCCTAGTCTACCGGGCGCCTGCGACACTCCCGGGCAGAAGACGTTCAGGAAGCGACGCGCCAGGAAAAAGGGGCGGGATCCCGCAGGATCCCGCCCCTCTTCGTCACCGGATCAGGAGTTGGCGAAGCCCACGATCGTCCAGTCGATGGTCTCGAACTGGGTGGCGCCCCAGTTCACGAGACCCTGCTTGACGGCGTAGACGTTCGGCAGCGGCGCGATCGGGATGATCGGCACGGACTCCCAGAGCACCTTGTCGATCTCCTGTGCGGTCTGCAGGCGCGCGTCGGGGTCGAGCTCCGAGTTGGCCTTGGCCCACAGGGCGTCCAGGCGCGGGTCGGCGATGCCGGTGTAGTTCTGCGCCGAGTCGACGGGCGTGAACAGCGAACGGCTCGACGAGATCGGGTACGCGGTGCCCTGCCACGAGAACGTCACCATCTCGAAGTCACCCTTGATGATGTAGTCCGAGAAGTAGCTGCCGACGGGAACCGAGACGAGCTCGACCGGGATGCCGACCTCGGCGAGGTCCGCCTGGATCTGCTCGGCGCGCTGGATGTTCGTCGTCGTGTCGGCCGGGACCGTCACCTTGAACGAGAGCGCGGTGCCGTCCTTGGTCCAGGAGTCGCCGTCCTTCGTGTAGCCGGCGGCCTCGAGGTACTTGGTGCCCGCATCGACGTCGTAGGGCAGGGAGTCGTCGGTGTACCCGTCCTGGCCGGGCATGAAGATGTAGCTGCCCTGCGTGATGGCGGGAACGCCGACCGGCGAGTTCGCGTTGTTCGCGATCTGACCGCGGTTGACGATGGATGCCACGGCCTTGCGGACGTTGACGTCGGCGAGCGGTCCGCTCGAGGCGCGCATGGTGATGTGCGTCCAGGTCAGACCGTTGGACGCCTGGATCTCGGCACCCGGGACGTTCTGGGCCGTCTGGTAGAGATCGGCGTTGGAGCTGATGTTCAGCGCGTCGATCTCACCGTTGCTGAACGAGGTGCCCTGCTGGGCCTGGCTCACGGCGCGGAAGACGACCGAGTCGAGCTTGGGCTTGGCGCCCCACCAGTTGGGGTTCGGCTCGAGCGTCGCGACACCGGCCGTCGAGTCGAAGCTCGCGAGCTTGAAGGGGCCCGAGGACGGGAGCGCCTTGGTGAGGTACCCGGTGTTGAAGGTGTTCGGGTCGTTGGCGACGCTCGCGGGCAGCACCTGGCCGAACAGGCTCTGCCAGTCGGCGAACACCGACGAGAAGGTGATGACGACGTCGAACTGGTCGGTGCCCTGCTCGACGGACGAGATCTGGTCCCACCCGGTGGTCGAGATGACCACGTACGCGGGGTTGCTGCCGTTGTTGGCCTTCCAGGTCGCCTGGTAGTCGGCCACCGTGATGGGCGTGCCGTCTTCCCACTTGGCATCCGGGTTGAGCTTGATCTCGACCTTCTGGGGGTCCGAACTGGTCAGCTCGACGGAGGAGGCGTAGTTCTGATCGACGATCGGCTTGCCGTCCTCGCCGATGCGGATGGGCCCACCCTGCATCGCGGCGACGATGTTGTTCGTGTTGGCCTCGTTGCCATCGATCTGGAAGTTGTTCCAGTTCACGGGCATGGAGTCGACCGCGAGAGTCAGCGTGCCGCCGTCCTTGACGTCGGAGGCGTCGGCGCGCACCCACGCGGTCGACGGCAGCGAGTTCTGATCCTCGGGGTTCGCCGACGGAGCGGCGGTGTTGCCCGGCGCGCACCCGGCGATCGCCAGGGCGGCGGCGCTCAGCAGCGCGAGAGCGCTGAGGGCCTTCGCTTTACGCATTCTCATGTGATCAATCCTCTCGTTGGTGATCGGGGAGGGCCCCCGGCGACATGGTGCCGTCGGTCGGGGACGTTCGGGGGGAGCCGGCCGACACCGTCTCGAGGACGAGGTCGGACCGTTCGGCGTAGTGGCACGCCACCTGGGAGTGCGCCTGGGTGCGCAAGCCCGGGTCGTCGTTGTCGCACCGGCGCCGGTCGGCGTCGGGCAGCAGGCGGTAGAGCGGGCACCGCGTGCGGAAACGGCATCCCGAGATCTCCTGCGTGGGACTCGGAAGGTCGCCGTCGAGCAGGATGCGCGTACGCGCACGCTCGATGCGCGGATCCGGGATGGGAGCCGCCGAGATGAGGGCCTTGGTGTACGGATGCCGTGGGTCGTCGAACACCTCGTCGACGGGGCCCTGTTCGACGATGCGTCCGAGGTACATGACCGAGACGTCGTCCGCGATCTGACGCACCACCGCGAGGTCGTGCGCGACGAACAGGAACGAGAGCCCGAGTCGCTCCTTCAGGTCTTCGAGCAGGTTGATCACACCGGCCTGGATCGACACGTCGAGCGCCGAGACCGGCTCGTCGAGGACGACGACCGCGGGGTCGGTCGCCAGAGCCCGCGCGATGCCGATGCGCTGACGCTGCCCGCCCGAGAACTCGTGCGGGTACCGGTCCGACATGTTCGGGTCCAGCCCGACGAGATCGAGCAGCTCGCGCATCTTGCGGTCGCGCTCCGCACGCGGCACGCCCTGGACCAGCAGGGGCTCGGTGATCACCTCGCCCACCGGCAGGCGCGGGTCGATCGCGCCCATCGGGTCCTGGAACACGATCTGGATGCCCTTGCGCAGCACGGCCTTGTCCTTGCGGCTCACCGTGGCCACGTCGGTGCCGTTGATGCGGATGCTGCCGCTCTGCGGGGCGACCATCTCCATGATCTCGAGGATCGTCGTGGTCTTGCCGCAGCCGGACTCCCCCACCAGGCCCATCGTGCGACCCGGTTGGATCGAGAACGAGATGCCGTCGACGGCGCGGACCGTGCCGACGCGACGAGGGAAGACCGAGCCCTTCATGAGCGGGAAATGCTTTACGAGGTCGGTGACCTCGACGGCGGGGGTCACGTCGGGGCGCAGCGGCGGGATCTCACCCAGCGCCTCGGGTCGCGGGAAGATATCGGGCCGCGCAAGGGCGCCGGAGGCGATCTCACCGGAGCGGATGCACGCCGCGACATGGTCGGGCACCGTCCCGTGGACCTCCAGGACGGGCTCGATGTCGTGGCACGCGTCGATCGCGATCGGGCAGCGCGCGGCGAACGGGCACCCCTTCGGGAGGGCGGCGAGGGACGGCGGGCGCCCCTCGAGCGGGACCAGTCTGTGCGAACCCGCGGTCTGCATGTTCGGCACCGAGCGCAGCAGGCCCACCGTGTACGGCATGTGCGGATCGTGGAAGATCTCGTCGACCGTCCCTCGCTCGACGAGCTTGCCGGCGTACATGACCGCGACACGGTCGGCGTGACCGGCGACGACGCCCAGGTCGTGCGTGATGAGCACCACGGCGGCGCCCGTCACCTCCCGGGCCTTCTGCAGCACCTCGAGGATCTGCGCCTGAATGGTGACGTCGAGAGCCGTCGTCGGCTCGTCGGCGATGATCACGCGCGGGTCGTTCGCGATCGCCATGGCGATCATCGCGCGTTGACGCATACCGCCCGAGAACTCGTGGGGGTACGCGCGGGCCCGACGCTCGGCATCCGGGATGCCGACGAGCTTGAGCAGCTCGACGCTGCGGGCCTGCGCCGCCTGGGCGCTCAGAGCGCGATCGTGCAGACGGAGTCCCTCGGAGATCTGGTCGCCGACCGTGTAGACCGGGGTCAGTGCCGACAGGGGGTCCTGGAAGACCATCGCCAGCTCGGCGCCGCGGATCTTCGACAGCTGCCCGTCGTTCATCCCGAGCAGGGAGCGCCCATCGTAGAGGATGTCGCCCTCGACCTGCGCGTTCGAGGGCAGCAGCCCCATCACGGCGAGCGACGACACGCTCTTCCCGGAGCCGGACTCCCCCACGATTCCGAGGAACTCGCCCTCGTGCACGTCGTACGAGATGCCGCGGACCGCACGGACCGGAGCGCCGTCACGCTGCGGGAAAGTGACGCTGAGGTCGCGGACCGACAGCAGCGGCGAGCGGCCGGTCGAGGACAGCATGGTGGCGGATCGGGTGTCAGTCACGGTTCGCTCCCGAGGTGGGGTCGATGGCGTCGCGCAGGGCGTCGCCGATGAGGCTGATGGCCAGGAGCAGCACGATCAGCACGCCGGCGGGGTACACGAACAGCCACGGGCGGGTCACCGCGGCCGACGTGCCCGACGCGAGCAGTGTGCCGAGCGAGACGTCGGGCGCCTGGACGCCGAAGCCGAAGTAGCTGAGCGAGGTCTCGGCCATGATGGCCGAGACGATGCCGAGGGTTGCGTCGATGATGAGCAGCGACGCGATGTTGGGAATGATGTGGCGGCCCAGGATCTGCCGGGTCGGCATGCCCATGTAGCGCGCCGCGCGGACGAAATCGCGGTTGCGCAGCGACCGCGTCTGGTTGCGCACGACCTGGGCGAGGATCATCCAGCTGAACACCGCGAGGAAGAACGTCAGCGCCAGCCACGACAGGCCGCGTGTCAGCGGGCTCAGCAGCACGAGGATGAAGAACGACGGGATGACGAGCAGAAGGTGGATGAGCCACCCGATGACCGCGTCGATCTTGCCGCCGAGGTAGCCGGCGAGCGAACCCACGGCCGCCGCGATCAGCGTGGCGCCGATACCGGCGAGGGCGCCGATGATGAGCGACTTCTGCAGACCCACGAGGGTTTGGGCGTAGATGTCCTGACCGATGCCGTTGGTGCCGAACCAGTGCAGTTGGGTGGGCCCGAGACCGACGTTGAGGAAATCGCGCTGGGTCGCGTCGTAGGGGTACAGCAGCGGGCCGACGAAGGCCCAGAGCACGATGAAGACGAGGATGCTCGCCCCCACCCAGAAGCGCGGCATCTTGCGCAGGCGCGAGCGGACGAGCGCTCCGCGCGAGAGCGGCTTGCGGTCGCGGGTGACAGGGCTGGTGGCGACGAGCGATCCGTCGAGGGCCTCTTCCTGCATGGTCATGTCAGCTCCTCACTCTCGGGTCGAGTGCGGCGTAGAGCACCTCGGACAGAGTCGACGACAGCAGCACCAGCACGGCGACGAACAGGGTCGAACCCGCCACGGCGTTGATGTCCTGCTGGGTGACGGCGTTGAGCTGGAACTGCCCCATGCCTCGCCACGAGAAGACGATCTCGAGCATGGTGGAACCGGCGATCAGGGTGCCGAAGCTGTAGGCGAAGAAGGTGGACATCGGGATGAGCGCGATGCGCACCCCGTGGCGGAAGAGCGCCTGGGTGCGCGGCAATCCCTTCGCGCGGGCCGTGCGGATGTAGTCGGCCCCAAGCACGTCGAGCATCATGCTGCGCTGGTACCGCGAGTACGACGCGGCGCTGATGAGCACCAGCGCGAGGGTCGGCAGCAACAGGTGCACCGCGCGGTCGGCGACCATCGGCCAGAACCCCTCGACCCCCGCGGTGTACTCCCCCGTGAAGCGGATGAGCTGAGTGCCCGCGGCGTTGTTGAGGTTGGTCGCACCGATCATCAGGAGAACGCCGATGACGAAGGTCGGCGTCGCGAAGACGAGGTACGAGGCATAGGTCGTCACCTGATCGGTGGCACGGTACTGGCGCACCGCTCCCCACACCCCGATGAGGACACCAACGACGGCACCGATCAGCGATCCGATCAGCAGAAGACGAAGGCTGGTTCCGGCGCGCGTCGCGATCTCGGTCATGACATCCTGGCCGCCGATCGTGTTGCCGAGCGAGAACTTCGTGAACAGGTTCACGAGCCAGTTCCACAACCGCACGAGGATCGGCACGTCGGGGTTGGCGCCGAGAGCATCCAGGCTCGCGACGATCGACTCCTGAGGGGGACGCGGGTTCATACCGTAGAAGCGGTCCTGGGGTCGCAGCAGAGCGCTACCGAGCACGTACGCCAGGCACGTCGCCAGCAGGCTCAGAACGGCGTAGTTCACGAACCGTCGTAGAACGTACAGCGTCATGAGGTGCGCGAGCCCGTCCGGAACACATCGGGGGTCAGCATCATGGGTGGTCCTCTCGCCTTCGAGATCCCCGCCTATTCGTTTGCCTGGCTAAGGATCTTCAGCGACCCTACGTCGGCTTCCCATGAAACGCGTGCCGGGGGAACACACTTTTCACGACCGTAACAAAGCTCTTACATGGCGCTTTGTCACCACGGTCTCCATCGAGCGCAGCATCGCGCTCAGCCGAGACCGCCTGAGATGAACAAAGCGATGATAACCCAGCAGATCAGAACCAGCAGGGAAATGACCGAGGGAATGTCCCACGAGCGGCGCACGACACCGCTCTTCGAGGCAGTGCGGCGCGCGGTCTCCCACGCCTCCTGAATGAGCTGCAGATCACGGATCGCGGGAGGCTCGCGACGACCCCGTGAGTCGTCGCGACGCAGCGGCGGTCGGCCGGGACGCCCCGCGACGGGGCCGCCGAACGCCTTCACGACGCGCGGCTCGTCGGTACGGATCTCGAGCTGCCAGCGCATGTCGATATCGGCGACACGCGCCCAGGCGACGTCGACGACGCGCAGCGGATTGTGGATGCGGATGCCATCGGCATCGATGCGCACGTGAGGGGCGAAGAGCAGGGCGTAGACGGCCCACAGCGCCAACAGCACCCACGGCGCCAGCAGGAGCATCTCGCCGACGCCGGCGCGGAGCGCGGCATCCCCCAAGAGCACGACCGCGAGCACCGCGCCGACGATCAGGCCCACGATCGACGACGGGGCGCGGAACACCCGTGGGTGCTCCGCGCCCCGAAAGCGCTCGTCGCGTGTCACGCGCCGCCCAGTGAGAGCGAGGCGCCGGGAATGGCGTCGAGCAGGCGCTGCGTGTACTCCTGCGACGGCTGGGCGAAGATCTCGTCGACCGTGCCCTGCTCCACGAGTTTGCCGCGCTCCATGACGCACACCAGGTCGGCGGCGACGCGGACGACGGCGAGGTCGTGCGTGATGAACAGGTACGTCAGCCCCAGCTCGGACTGCAGCTCCGCCAGCAGCTGGAGGATCTGCGCCTGCACGAGCACGTCGAGAGCCGAGACGGCCTCGTCGAGCACGAGGATGTCGGGCTTGAGCGCGAGCGCACGCGCGATGGCGACGCGCTGACGCTGTCCGCCGGACAGCTCGTTCGGATAGCGGGATGCCAGCTCCTGCGGCAAAGCGACCTGCTCGAGCAGCTCTTCCACACGGGCGCGGCGCGAGGCACCGTCACCCACCTTGTGGATGTTGAGCGGCTCCGCGATCAGGTTGCCGATGCTGCGGAGCGGGTCGAGCGAGCCGTACGGATCCTGGAAGACCGGCTGCATGCGGCGGCGGAGGTTGAAGGTGTCCTTCGCGTTCAGCTTGCCGGTGTTGACGCCGTCGACCTCGATCGAGCCCGAGGTGGGTTCCTCGAGTTTGAGCACCATCTTCGCGATCGTCGACTTGCCGGAGCCCGACTCGCCGACGAGGGCGAGCGTCTTGCCACGCGGGATCTCGAACGAGACCCCGTCGACGGCGCGGAACTGCTCGCTGCGGAACCCGCCCTGGCGGATCTTGTACTCCTTGACGAGGTCGGTGACCTTGACCGTCGCGGGAGCGTCGATGTCGGACTCGCGCAGGATGCCGCGGTCCTCCACCTTCGCCTGGATGCGCTGCGAAGCGATGCTGGGGGCGGCCGCCACCAGTCGCTGCGTGTACGGGTGCTGCGGGTTCTCGAGGATCTCGCGGCTGGGACCCGACTCGACGATCTCGCCCTGGTTCATCACGACGATCGTGTCGGCGCGCTCCGCGGCGAGCCCCAGGTCGTGCGTGATGAGCAGCACCGAGGTGCCCCGCTCGCGAGTGAGGGATGCCATGTGGTCGAGGATGACGCGCTGCACGGTGACGTCGAGAGCCGAGGTCGGCTCGTCGGCGATCAGCAGCTTCGGGTCGGCCGCGAGGCCGATACCGATGAGCGCGCGCTGGCGCATACCGCCCGAGAACTGGTGCGGGTACTGGTGCAGTCGACGCTCGGCGTCGGCGAGACCGGCCTGCTTCAGCACCTCGATCGCGCGCTGCTCGACCTCTTTGCGGCCGGTGGCGATGCCGTTCGCGCGGATCGCCTCCTTGACCTGGAAGCCGATGCTCCACACGGGGTTCAGGTTCGACATCGGGTCCTGCGGGACGTAGCCGATGTCCCTGCCGCGTACCGACTCGAACTGCGTCTGGCTGAGGTCGGTCAGCTCGCGCCCGTCGAGGGTGATGCTGCCGGCGGTGACGTGTCCGGTGCCGGGGAGCAGACCGATGACCGCAGACGCGGTCGTCGACTTGCCCGAACCGGACTCACCCACGATGGCGACGGTCTGACCGGGATACACGTCGAGGCTGACTCCGTGCAGGACCTCGCGCGTACCGCCTTCTCCCTCGAACGCGACCTTCAGGTCGCGCACGGACAGCAGCGGCGTCATGGTGGCGTCGCTCATCGGCGGGCCCTCGCTCTCGGGTCGATGGCGTCTCGGATGAGCTCGCCCAGCAGGATGAAGGCCAGCACCGTGACCGTCAGGGCGACAGACGGCCAGATCAGGGCCAGCGGCGCGATACGCAAGGACTGCTGCGCCTGACTGATGTCGTTACCCCACGACATGGTGTCGCCGCCCAGGCCGACACCGAGGAACGACAGCGTCGCCTCCGCGACGATGGCCGCCGCGAGGCTGATCGTGGTGACCACGAGCAGAGGGGCGATCGCGTTCGGGATGACGTGCGTCAGCAGCGTGCGGAAACGCGTCTGACCGAGCGCCTGCGAGGCCGCGACGTAGTCGGCCTGACGCACGCGCAGTACCTCGGCGCGCACCACGCGCGCCGTCGACGCCCACGCGAACCCGCCGATCGCGAACGCCAGGGTGACGACGTTGCGGTACTGCGAGAACACGCTCATCACGACGATGGCCGCGAGGATGTAGGGAATCGAGAAGAAGATGTCGCCGACGCGCGAGATGACCGCGTCGAGCCATCCGCCGTAGAAGCCCGACAGCGCACCCATGATCAGGCCGATGATCGTGCCGATCGCGGTCGCGAGCAGACCGACCGACAGCGACGTACGCGCTCCCCACACGATGCGGGAGAAGGTGTCACACCCCTGGAACGTGAAGCCCAGGATGTGGCCCGAGGCGGGACCGGCGTTGCTGTTGGACAGCTGGCAGTCGTTGTTGGGCGGCACCTGGGTGAACAGCGTCGGCCACACGGCCATCAGGATGACGACGGCCATGACGGCCAGCGCGATCCAGAACGTGGGGCGGCGACGGAGGTCGCGCCACGCGTCGAGCCAGAGGTTGCTCTTACGGGCGGCGACGCGAACGGCGTCGACCGAGATGGTCTCGGTCTTGATCGGCGCGACATAGTGCGGCGCCGGGAACTGACTACTTGACATAGCGGATCCTCGGGTCCAGGAGGCCGTACAGGAGGTCGACGACGAGGTTGACCAGCACGTAGATGATGACGAAGACGGTCACGAACGAAACGACCGTGGGTCCCTCGCCGCGGATGGTGGCCTGGTACAGCGTGTTGCCGACACCGGGGATGTTGAAGATGCCCTCGGTGACGGTGGCGCCGACGAGGAGCACCCCGAAGTTCGTCGCGGAGTTCGTGATGACCGGGATGAGAGAGTTGCGCAGCACGTGCACGGGGATGACGCGGCGACGCGACAAGCCCTTGCTGTAGGCGGTACGCACCCAGTCCTGGTTCAGCGTGTCGATGACCGAGCCGCGCATCAGGCGCATGCTCGTGGCGAAGAGGCTGAAGCCGAGCACGATGGCGGGCAACCACAGGTCGCCCCAGTTGTTCTGGGCACCCACGGTGGGTTTGAACCAGCCGAGCTGGATGGCCAGGAAGTACTGAGCGAGGAAGCATGCCACGAAGATCGGCAGGGCGACGAACAACAGGGCCACGATGAGCGCGACGTTGTCGAACAGCTTGCCCTTGCGGATGGCCGAGATGGTGCCGACCACCACAGCGAGGACGAGCTCGATGGCCAGGGCCATCACCGCGAGGCGACCGGTCACGGGGAGCGTGCGTGCGAGCACCTCGTTGACGGACTGACCCGAGAAGGTGGTGCCGAGGTCGCCCCGGAAGATCCCGCCGATGTACAGGAAGTACTGGACGATGAAGGGCTGGTCGAGGTGGTACTGCGCGCGCAGGGCTTCGACGACCTGGGGCGCAGGGGTCTTGTCGCCGAAGAGACCGAGGATCGGGTCCCCCGGCATGGCGAAGACCATGAAGTAGATCAGCAGGGTGGCCCCGAAGAACACGGGGAGGACCTGCAGCAGACGTCTGAGGATGTAGCCGAGCATCCGCTCTCTTTTCGAACGTGGGAAACGCCTCATCCGACGTTTTCAGGGGGGGCATGGACCGCGAAAGGACCCGTGCCGTTTTATCACACGTCGTGATGAGGCCTGGCTGGCAGACCGCGAGGCGGTGACGAATCCGTCACCGCCTCGCGGGTGAGATCGGAAGGGTTACTTCGTAATCTCGTAGTACAGCGGAACCGAGTTCCACCCGAACTGGACGTTGTTGACGCCCTCGGCGTAGCCGCCGGTGACGTTCGAGTACCAGAGCGGGATGGCCGGGAGGTCCTTCAGCAGGATCTCCTGAGCCTTGGCGAAGTCGGCGTTCTGCGCCTCGAGGTCGGTCTCGGCGATGCCGGCCGTGATCTGCGCGTCGAACTCCGGGTTCGAGTAGTCACCGTCGTTCGACGAGGCGCCCGTGGCGTACAGCGGCGCGAGGAAGTTGTACGCACCGGGGTAGTCGGCCTGCCAGCCCGAACGGAACGTGGTCTCGATGCTGCGGTTGGTGACCGCCGAGCGCAGTTCCTTGAACGTCGGGTAGGGCGCGCCCGAGGAGTCGATGCCGAGCGTGTTCTTCAGCGAGTTCGTCACCGCGTCGACCCAGGACTGGTGTCCACCGTCGGCGTTGTAGGCGATCTGGAGCGAGCCGCTCCAGGGCGAGATGGCGTCGGCCTGGGCCCACAGCTGCTTCGCCTTGTCCGCGTTGAACTTCAGCACGTCGGCGCCCGAGAGCGAGTCCGACCAGCCCGCGATGACCGGCGAGGTGAAGTCGCTGGCCGGGGTGCGCGAGCCCTGGAAGATCGTCTTGGTGATCTCGTCGCGGTTGATGGCCATCGAGATGGCCTGACGACGGAGCTTGCCCTCTTCGCCGCTGAAGTGCGCGAGACGCTCGGGGATCGTGAACGACTGGAAGATCGCTGCCGGCTGGTTGACCGCGCGGTCCCCCAGGTCGGACTGGAACGTGGCCAGCGACGACGAGGGAACCCCGTCGATCACGTCGACGTTGCCGCCGAGCAGGTCGGCGTACGCGGCATCCTGGGTGGCGTAGAAGATGATCGACAGACCACCGTTCTCAACCGTGCGACCGCCCTGGTAGTCGTCGTTCTTGACGAGGTCGATCTGCACGTTGTGCTGCCAGGCACCCTCGCCCTTGAGCTTGTAGGGGCCGTTGCCGATGGGGTTCTCACCGAAGGCGGCCATGTCGTTGAACGCGACGTCGGGCAGCGGGAAGAACGCCGAGTAGCCCAGGCGCAGCGCGAAGTCGGCGGCCGGCTTCGACAGAGCGATCGTGAAGGTGTAGTCGTCGACCTTCTGGAGACCGGTGAGCTCGGAGTCAGCGTCGTAGCTGAAGCCCACGATGTCCTCGAAGAACGAGCTGCTGACCTGGTTGTTCGAGAGCTGGGCGCCGTAGTTCCACGCCTTGATGAAGTTGTCGGCCTTGACCTCGGTGCCGTCCGTGAACTTCTGGCCCTTCTTCAGGGTGACCGTGAGGTTCTGGGGGTCGTTGGTGACGATGGACTCGGCCATGTCGTTGACCGGGGCGCCGGTTCCGTCGTAGTAGACCAGACCCGCGAAGATCGAGTCGAGGATCTTTCCTCCACCGACCTCGTTGGTGTTGGTGGGGATCAGCGGGTTCTGCGGCTCGGAGCCGTTCGTCCGAATGATCGCCGTGGCGTCGCCGCCCGATGACGAGCCGCCGCCGTTGTCTCCGCCGCCCGAGCAGCCGGCGAGCATAAGCCCGACAGCTCCCAGCAGGGCGAGGCCGGAGAGGGCAATCTTGTTGCGCTTCACAGTTCCTCCAGGGAAGGGATGATCGTCGCCCATGCAGGGCTTTCGCGCAGCACAAGGCGCGGGAAAGATCCGTCGGGCAGGATGAGAACACACTAGGCACGTTTACCCAGGTGCCCCAAACTCCTCTGAAAAACGTTACACAGCATTTACTCGAGAGGCTCTCCATGGAGCAATCTGACAAGCCGGCCCGGTCACGCGGCGGCGCAGACTGGACGTATCCTCCCGCCATCGCGCGCACGGAGACCTACCGGCGACGCCGGCTCGGGTGGGAGATCGCCATCGTGCTGCTCGTCAGCGTCGGTCAGTCCGCGATCTACTCGGTCGTCTCCTTCGTGCGTGCGGCGACGCGTGCGCCCATCTCGCAGCAGCAGACGCAGCTGAACCCCTCACGCAGCGCCGAGCCGCTGTGGGACGCCATCTACCAGTTCCTCGACATCTTCTTCTCGCTGGCCCTCGTGGCCCTGGCCGTCTATCTGCTCTGGGAACCGACGAGCAACGCCCTGCGCCGCATCGGCCTCGATTTCCGACGCTTCGGCGGCGACGCCGCGCGCGGGCTGCTGCTGGTGGTTCTCATCGGCGCCCCCGGGATCGGCGTGTACGCGATCGGCCGGGCACTCGGGCAGAGCATCGCGGTCATCCCCGCTCCCCTGGACTCGTCGTGGTGGGTCATCGCGCTGCTCGTCCTCGCGGCACTGCGAGCCGGCCTCACCGAGGAGGTCATCTTCCTCGGGTTCCTCTTCGACCGCCTGCGTCGTCTCGGCTGGTCGTGGACGGGGATCATCGTCTCGACGGCCCTCCTGCGGGGTAGCTACCACCTCTACCAGGGATGGCCCTCTGCACTCGGCAACGTCGTGATGGGGCTGGTCTTCGGCTGGTGCTACAAGCGATGGGGTCGCGTGATGCCCCTGGTGGTCGCACACACGATCATCGACATCGTCGCCTTCGTCGGATACCCCCTCGCGGCAGCGTGGTGGCCAGGGATCTTCGCTCCCACCCCCGCGCCGTCTCCGAGCTCCTGAGAGTCAGGACTGAGGCGGCGACCAGGTCCAGAACGCCGGCGGCAGCCCGTTGGGCTCGGAGGTGTAGGTCACTCCCCCGACGCCCGCTGCGCTGACCACGGCGCCCGTGCGCTCCAAGAGCGGCACTCCCGCGTACGCGGCGAACAGCGACCGGTCGATGAGCTTCGCCTCCGACAGCACGTCGACGGGATCGGTGTGCGTGGTGAGGTCGTCGAAGAGCTCCTGGGTGTCTCCCCCGTCGATGCCCTCCGCGATGCGGTCGCGGGCCGAACGATAGAGGCTCTCGTCCTCGCCGACCCACGAGAGGGTGGCATCCGGAATCTCCGTCGCCGTGGCGGCTCGAACGGCGATGCCCGCCTTGGCGGCCATCGACACGATCCGCGGGAACACCAGCGAAGACGTGGGATCGGTGGTGTCGTAGGCCACTCGAAGCACGGCCGCCCGGTCGTTCAGGGCGGAGCGGGCGGCGTTCACGTCGGCTCCGGTCCCAGGAGCGCCGTTCCCCGACACGAGATCGTTGTAGAGCTGGCCGGTCGCCGGCGAGGAGAGGAAGGACTGCAGCGGCTGCGCGTTGGGACGGACGGCCCCGAGCACGTCTTGGACGAGGGATGAACGGTCGAGCGACAGAGTCGTCGCCTGACGAAGATCGGATGCCGTCGTCGTGGCGAACCGCAGCTGCAGCGTCTCTGACGTCGGCCCTACCTGGACGGTGAAGCCCGCATCGGTCAGCGTCTTCTGCTCCGCGACGTCGAGGTCGCCGACGTTGGCCACATCCACCGTCCCCGCTTCGAGAGCCGACAACTGCGCGGCTCGATCCGGGAAGAACCGGACGGTGAGGCCTTCGAGGCCCGGAAAATGCGCGCCCTGGTAGCTGTCGCGTCGAGCGAGCTGGAGGGTGTCGGCCGTGATCTCCGAGACGGTCCACGGGCCCGAGGAGACGACGCCCGCGGGATCGGGGGTGGTCCCCGGTGCGACGTCGAAACCGGTGTTCCATGCCTGAGCGGCGGCGGCCAGCACGGGGTTCGGCGCGACCGGCGCCTGCGGGTCGCCCTCGGGCACGGTGAGGATCGCGGTGAGCAGGTCCTTGACGCTGACGCCCGCGCGCTGCGCGACGACGTGCACGGGACGGTCGAGCAGCCATTGGCGATTCCAGTCGGCGAACGGCTGGTCGTAGGTGAGCGTGAGCGTGTCGTTCGCCCGGTCGAGACGGGGCCGCGTCGTACGAGCGTTGGGATCCGCGGGCAGCGCGGTGTCGAAGTAGCGCGTGCCCGAGACCAGCTGGCCGTTCGCGTCGTAGGTGGCGTCGTCGAAGAAATGCGAGGTGACGGCCCACCCGAACAGGAGATCGTCGAGCGTCACCGGAGTGCCGTCCGACCACACGCGGTCTGAGAACAGCTCGTAGCTCACGGTGAGCGGGTCGCCTTCGACGCGCGTGATGCGGCCGAGGCCGTTGTTCGGCACGACCTGCAGGTTTCCGTCCAGCGATCCGAGCTTCTCGTCGAGGAGAGCTGACACCGCCCGGTTGGCGGCCGTGTCGCCCGTAGCGCTGGCCGCGTTGAAGCTCGTGAGGGAACCGACGACACCGACCGTCAGACTCGTGCGCTGCTCCTTCGCCGGCTCGGGCGCGGGGTCGGCAGCCGAGCAACCGGCCAGCGCGAGCCCTGCGGCGACGAGGAGCGCGATCACGCGTCCCGGCCCGCCACGGCGTCGAGTCGGTCGAGGAACGTCGTTCAGCCCGTGGTGCACAGGGGCACTTTACTAAACGCCTCCTGAGGATCTCCCGGTCTCCTGCGGGCACCGGTCCGGCTCTGTCCGCCGGGGCGATGTTTCGCGGGCCGCGAGGCTGCATCCCGCTGACAAACCTTCGTCACGCTGCAACGCACTTGTCGGCGGGATGCAGTCTCGCGAGATCAACGGGTCCGCGAAAGGAGCGAGACGAGCGCGGCGCCGAACCCCGGATGCCGGGAGTCGACGCCGCGCGCGGGTCAGGCGAACGCCTCCGGCGGCGGGCACGAGCAGACCAGGTTGCGGTCGCCGTAGGCCTGGTCGATGCGGCGCACGGGAGGCCAGTACTTGCCGCGGATCAGCGAGCGGACGGGGTACACGGCGGTCTCGCGAGAGTACGGGTGGTCCCACTCCCCCACGACCACGGTCTCCGCCGTGTGCGGAGCGTTCACGAGGGGGTTGTCGTCGGCGGGCCACTCGCCAGCCGCGACGGCGAGGGCCTCGTGCTTGATGGCGATCATGGCATCCACGAAGCGATCCAGCTCGGCGAGGTCCTCGCTCTCGGTGGGCTCGACCATCAGGGTGCCGGCGACCGGGAACGACATCGTGGGCGCGTGGAAGCCGTAGTCGATGAGGCGCTTGGCCACGTCGTCGACCGTGACACCCGTCTGCTCCCTGAGCGGACGCAGGTCGAGGATGCACTCGTGCGCGACCAGACCGCCCTCGCCCGCGTACAGCACCGGGTAGTGCTCGCGCAGGCGCGTGGCGATGTAGTTGGCCGAAAGCACCGCCGCGGCCGTGGCCTGGCGGAGCCCCTCGGCGCCCATCATGCGCACGTACGCCCATGAGATGGGCAGGATTCCGGCCGAGCCGTGCGGGGCAGCCGAGACCGGACCGCCGTCGAACGTCCCCCCGGCGTGGTCGGCGCGCTGCGAGAACGGGTGCGAGGGCAGGTACGGCGCGAGATGCGCTTTCGCCGCCACCGGACCGACACCGGGTCCGCCGCCGCCGTGCGGGATCGCGAACGTCTTGTGGAGGTTCAGGTGCGACACGTCGCCGCCCAAGTCGCCGAACCGAGCGAAGCCGAGCAGGGCGTTGAGGTTGGCACCGTCGACGTACACCTGTCCGCCGGCGTCGTGCACAGCCTGCGTGATCTCGAGCACATCGTGCTCGTACACCCCGTGCGTCGAAGGGTAGGTGATCATCAGGGCCGAGAGCGTCTCCGCGTGCTGGGCGATCTTCGCGCGCAGGTCGACGAGGTCGACGTTACCCGCCTCGTCGCAGGCGACGACGACGACCTTCATGCCCGCGAGGATCGCGGAGGCGGCGTTCGTGCCGTGGGCCGACGACGGGATGAGGCACACCGTGCGCTCGGTGTCGCCGTTCGCGAGGTGGTAGCCGCGGATCGCGAGCAAGCCCGCGAGCTCACCCTGCGAACCGGCATTCGGCTGCAGCGACACCGCATCGTAGCCGGTCACCTCGGCGAGCCAGCGCTCGAGCTGGTCGATCATCTCGAGGTAGCCGTGCACGTCGGCCTCGGGCGCGAACGGGTGCACGCGCGAGAACTCCGGCCACGACACCGCCGCCATCTCGGTGGCCGCGTTGAGCTTCATCGTGCACGAGCCCAGCGGGATCATGCCGCGGTCGAGCGCGTAGTCGCGATCGGCGAGCGACTTGAGGTAGCGCATCATCGCCGTCTCGCTGTGGTGCGTGTGGAAGACGGGGTGGGTGAGGTACTCGTCGTCACGGTGAAGGGCGCCGTCGACGCCGCGCAGCGCTTCGCCCACGGGCAGCTCGCCGCCGGCCAGACCGAAAGCGTTCAGCACGGCCGAGATGTCGGCATCCGTCGTCGTCTCATCCACCGAGACGCCCACCGTCGCATCGTCGACCCAGAGCAGCTGATATCCCCCCTCGCGGGCGCGGTCGACCACGTCCTGCGCGCGCCCGGGAACGAGCACGCGAACGGTGTCGAAGAACGCGTCGCTCCCGAGGGTCAGGTCGTACGAGCGGAGAGCGGATGCCAGGGCATCGGCCTTCTGCGCGACCCGCGTCGCGATCGCTCGGAGGCCGTCGGGTCCGTGGTAAACGGCGTACATCGCGGCCATGACGGCGAGGAGCACCTGGGCGGTGCAGATGTTCGAGGTCGCCTTCTCGCGGCGGATGTGCTGCTCGCGCGTCTGCAGCGAGAGGCGGTAGGCGGGGGCGCCGACGGCATCCTGGGACACTCCGACGAGACGGCCCGGCAGCTGACGCTCGAGGCCCGCCCGCACGGCCATGTAACCGGCGTGGGGGCCGCCGAAGCCGAGCGGCACACCGAAGCGCTGGGTCGTGCCGACCGCGACATCGGCGCCGAGAGCGCCCGGTGAGCGCAGCAGGGTGAGCGCGAGCAGGTCGGCCGCGGCGACGACGAGACCGCCCTTCGCGTGCACCGTCTCGGCGACGGTCGAGAAGTCCCAGACGCGTCCTGTCGCGCCCGGGTACTGCACGAAGGCGCCGAACGCCTCGGGCAGCTCGCCCGCGAACGCGGTCTCTTCGATGCGGATGCCGACGGCCGCGGCACGGTGGTGCAGCAGGGCCTTGGTCTGCGGCAGGGCGTCGACGTCGACGAGGAAGACATCGGTCTTCGCCTTCGAGGCGCGACGGGCCACGAGCATTCCCTCGACGACCGCGGTGGACTCGTCGAGCATCGAGGCGTTCGCGGTGGCGAGGCCCGTCAGATCGGTGACCATCGTCTGGAAGTTGATGAGCGCCTCGAGCCGGCCCTGCGAGATCTCGGGCTGGTACGGCGTGTAGGCCGTGTACCAGGACGGGTTCTCGAGCACGTTCCGCGCGATCACCGACGGGGTGAACGTGTCGTAGTAGCCGAGGCCGATCAGCGGCCGCGCCGAGCGGTTCGCGGTGGCGAGCTCGCGGAGCTCTGCGAGCGCCTCGGCCTCGGTCGCCGCGGGCGGGATCGAGCTGGTCGCACGGGGCTGGACGTGGATGGATGCCGGCACGGCGGTCTCGACGAGCGCCTCGACGCTGTCGTAGCCGACGGTCTCGAGCATGCGGGCCTGGGCCGCCGCGTCGACGCCGATGTGGCGGTCGACGAACACCGCGGGCGTTCCCGCGTCGGTGCGCGGAGGAAGAAGAGTGCTCACGCGGTGAGCTCCTCGTAGGCGGCACGGTCGAGCAGGTCGGCGGGGAGCTCGCCGTCGACGCGGATCTTGATGAGCCAGCCTCCGTCGAAGGGCTCGGCGTTGACCAGGGAGGGGTCGTCGACGACCGCGTCGTTCACCTCGACGACGGTGCCGCTCAGGGGCGCGTAGAGCTCGCCGACCGACTTGGTCGACTCGATCTCGCCGCAGACGTCGCCTGCGGTGACCGCGGAGTCGGCGCCGGGGAGCTCGACGAAGACGACGTCGCCGAGCTTGTCGGCGGCGAAGTCGGTGATGCCGACCGTCGCGATGTCGCCGTCGAGGGCGATCCACTCGTGCTCGGACGTGTAGCTGAGGGCGGTGAGGTCGGTCATGCGTTTCTCCGATAGAAGGGAAGGGCGGTGACGGTCGCGGGGATGCGGGTCCCGCGCACGTCGATAGTCAGTTCGGTTCCGGGTTCGGATGCCGCGGGGGCGACGAAAGCCATCGCGACGGGGTGGCCGAGGGTGGGGCTAAGGGCCCCGCTGGTGATTTCGCCGACGGTCTCGTCCCCGTGCAGCACGGCGTAGCCGGCGCGACCCGCGCGACGCCCCGCAGAGACGAGACCGACGAGCACGGGGGCGTCGGCGGGGCCCGAGGACAGCCCGTCTTTCCCGACGAACGCCTCTTTGTCGGCGGCGACGACGCGACCGAGGCCCGCCTGGGCGGGGACGATGTCGCGCGAGAGCTCGTGACCGTACAGCGGCATGCCCGCCTCGAGGCGGAGAGTGTCACGCGCAGCGAGGCCACACGGCACGAGACCGTGAGCAGCGCCCGCGGCGAGCGCGGCGTCCCACAGCGCGGCGGCCTGCGCGGTGGGGATCATGAGTTCGTATCCGTCTTCGCCGGTGTAGCCGGTGCGGGCGACGAACAGCGGTGCGCCCTCGAACGTCCCCTCGGTCCAGGCGTAGTAGCCGAGCTCGTCGAGAGCGGTGCCGGTGATCTGCACCCCCGGGGTGGAGCTCAGGATGCCGCGCGCCTCGGGCCCCTGAAGAGCGATGAGGGCGTAGTCGTCGGTGACGTCGTCGACGAGCGGCGCCTCGGGGAACGTGCGCCGCGCCAGATCGAAGGCCGAGGCCACGGCATCCCGATTACCGGCATTGGAGATGACGAGGAAGCTCTGCTCCCCCGTGCGGTAGACGATGACGTCGTCGACGATGCCGCCGCTCTCGGCGAGCACCAGCGAGTACTTCGCCTTACCGATCTTCATGGTCGACAGTCGCCCGGCGAGCACGTAGTCGAGGAACGCGGGCGCGGCCTCACCCTCGACGCGGAACTCCGCCATGTGCGAGATGTCGAACAGCCCCGCGGCCGTGCGCACCGCGTGGTGCTCGGCGAGGTCGGAGGTGTAGCGCACGGGCATGTTCCAGCCGCCGAAGTCGGTGAACGAGGCGCCGAGGGCCTCGTGTCGATCGTTCAGCGGCGACGTGCGCGGTGGAGCGGGGGTTTCGGTCATGAGTTCTGCCGTTCGCGATGACGGACAGACGTCGGACGACGCCTGGAGAACTCCCCCTCTGTCATGGACCTGAGAGTTTCACCCGTGCGGTCGAATCGAGCGCGGGCTTTCACCGTCGGCGGACCCGGGACGGTGCATCCGGGTCTCTTTCCAGAGTGGCCCGATCGACGCGGTACGCGTACCTGAGAGATTGGCGGGGAGGCTTGCTCCTTCGGTGTCCGGCTGCGTTCGCCGGAGCTCTCCCGCATCGATCATGGGGCCGGTGTGGACTTGTGGGGTCAGCCTAGCGGAGCTCGGGCGCGGGACGTGCGATGTTCAGCCGTTGTCCTGCTTGCGGAGCTCATCGGCATCGCCGGATGCGCAAAGCGATTCGCCGGCTATGAAGTAGTTGCCAGGTCCTGTGGAGAAGGTAAGCCCCTCGACGGGTCCGCCGCTTCCGTAAACCACGTATGCGGGACTTTCCACGAGACGCACGTCCATACCTAAAGACCGCCAGTAGTCGGCCACCGCCCGTGCATCTGCTTCGTGATGGCCCTCAGGGGCCGGAGCACCGTATGTGAACGAGTAGTTCGCTCGCATCCCGGCCCGCGCCCCGCAGTCTCCAACCTCTGGCGCGTGGCTCCGAGACCACCCCGCGACATCGAGCTGGGCCGCACTGGCCTCTATCGTGCTGACGAGTGCGTTTCGCGCTTCGTCTGGACTCATCTCCGCCTCCTTTGACGTGCCGCATGCCGAGACAACGAGCAGCACACTCGACAGCAGGAGCGCTAGCGATACTCGCTGCGCGCGCGAGCTATAACCCTCTGCCATGTGTCAATCCTTCGATGAGTGCTTTCTGGAGGGGCGTTGGGCCGGGCGCAACGTATGGCGAAACCCCGTCGCCTTGTCCCGTCGTCGCGAGCACCACGTTTCTCAGCGACTCGGTGCGCGTATCAAGGTAACCGTTCCCGCTCGATGTGAGCACGCCGTGATCCGTTACCGGTTCGAGGCCTGCGCCTCCCGCAACACTGAAATCATGAGAGCCGAAACCAGGGCTCACCGGGTCCACAGGGTGCAGTGGGGATAGACGTCCCGTCCACGCCCACTGGTCGCCGCCCGCGGGGTCGACGGCCCACACATCTTGCGCCTGCCCCGAGAAGACAGCCTCCGCGTGCAGGTCGGTCGCCGAGTCGATCTCTGGCGGGAGCCCGGCTGAACCCAGAGTGACGTACGAGTCCACATGCACGTCGTCACGGGTCAGCGCGATAGATGAAGTGGTCGTCCCGTAGGAGTGGGCTACCACGTTCACTTGCGCCCCCGGATGCAGAACCTCGAGGGCAGAGAGGTCACGGGCGAGGTTGTCCGCGCCTCTCTCTGCGAAAGCGGTGCCCATGACGTCGAAACCGCCCTCGATGATGGGCACGGGAGGCGTCTGATATCCCACCCACGCCACCACTGCGTGTGCTCTCCCCGGATCCATCTGGTCCTGGAGATCGGCGAGGTTTTGGGAGGCGCGCGTCCAGTTCCCCATCCCCTCGGTCGTGGTTCCCATGCCGGGCACCGCGTACGTGATGTTGTCCGCGGTGTCGAGATCGCCGATGGATATCGCGGCGAGAGGGGGCGAGTCCCCCGTGAGAGTGATGAGGTGCCGAGGGGCGCCGCCGGCAGGTGGCGTCAGCGACGACTGGATGTTCTCAAGACCCTCCACCCGAGAACGCGCACGATCGAGCCGCTCGGCATACGCCTCGGCGGCGGCCTGTCCCCCGACGATCTCGCCGTATGTCGGTGGCTTCTCCGCCTCGGCCAGCGCTGCGCGCGCGTCTGCGAGCTGGTCCTCGAGCCAGATGCGGTTCGCCTCGTCGCGAGCGGCGTAGGCGACTCCCCCGAGGCTGCCGATGATCGCCGGGGCGGCGTGGATGAGCGCGTTTTTCTGCGCCGCGTCCAGGTGCGCCCACCACGGTGCGACGGCCGCCGGCTCTGCCCGGGCGAGAATCCCGGCGAGGTTCGGGCGGGCCCGCAGAAGAGCGGCCAGACTCCCGGCGTCCGCGCCGGCGAGAGCGTCGAGCACCTGGCCGGGATTCGCACAACCCGTCAGGAGAGCCGCCCACTCGTCGGCGCCCAGGCCGGGCACGGCGATGGCGGCGCGAAGCACGGCAGCCGCCCTTTGCGCGGCATCGCGGAGTGCCGCACGCGCATCCGCGAGGACCACCCTGGCCTCTGCTCGCGGTCCGGAGCCCAGGAACGCTCGTCGGTCCGGCCCGAGCCAACCGGTGGGCGTGGCGGGTGGCTCTTGGAAAGCCGCAGCGTCGAGCGCGTCGGCTCGGTCCCACAGGTCGACGGCGTCTCCGGCCCTTGCCCGTGCAGCGTCGATCGCGGCGGCGACGTCTTCGAGTGCCGATCCACCGCGCCGGAAGGCGGCCGCCATGGCGGACCAGCCGGACGCCACAGCCCCGACACGCGTCCCGTAGGCGTCGGCCGCTTCGCCGGTCCAGTCCGCGACCGCCTGCATCGTCCGGAGCGCTGCCCCGACCTCGTCGGCGTTCTGCTCACGCACCCGCCACGCGGAGATCGCCCGATACAGAGCGGCGACATCGCCGGGGATGAGGGCGGATGGGTCTCGCGTATCACCGAGTTCGGCAGTCACTCGATGACCCACCCCTCGACGGCGCCCAGCGCTCGAACGTCGGCCTGGGCGCTGGCGTCCAGGCTCTCGAACATGTCCGCGACCTCGCGTAGCCCCGCCGCGAGCGCCTGGACACCGCGGCGACGTTCGGCGGTGCAGTCGTTCATGCACCCGACGAACTCCGCCAGGGCGAGGTTCAGGTCGGGCTGGTCGGCGACGGAGAAGCCCCAGACATCGGGCTCACCGGGCACGACATCGACCATCTTCGCCGCCACCCGCCGCACCTCATCGACGGATATCGAGATGTCCCCCATGCGCAGGAGCATAGACAGATGACGCAGCGACACGGGGCGCCAGAGGGAAATTTCACCCGCCCCACGGCCGACGGCCCTCGTCGCCGGCGGGGCAGAGAGCGCTCGCCGAAGCGGGCGGCGCATTGGCCTCCCCACCGCCCGAGGCGCGGAGGCGGCTCAGCCGCGCGTGCAGTTCCCGGACGCCACGGGCGCCGACAACGAGCCCATCTGCGCCATCACCGGTTCCAGCTCAGTCGGGGTCATCGCATAGCCGACGTCGTCGTCGGTGTCGGAGCGGGCGAACACGATACCCGCGACCTGACCCGAGGTGGTCAGCAGCGGACCGCCCGAGTTGCCCGGGCGCACGATGCCGGCCAGCGCGTAGATGTCGCGCGGAGCCCGCGAATCGTCGTAGATGTCGGGGACCGGAACCGTGCCCTCCGAGAGGATCTGCGCGCTCCCCGAGGTGAACGGCCCTCCACCCGGGTAGCCCTGGACGACGGCGGGCGCGCCCACGGCGAGGGTCTGCGCGATCGGCAGAGCCGCGGCATCCAATTGATCGACCGAGATGACGGCGATGTCGTCGATCGGGTCGAAGTAGACGACGCGGCCTTCGCGGGCCGGACGCCCGGGGAGCTCCACGAGCGGAGTATCGACCCCCGCGACGACGTGCGCGTTGGTGACGACGCGGTTCTCGGCCACGACGAAGCCCGAGCCGCTCGAAGTGATGCCGCACGCATACGCGGTGCCCGAGATCCGGGCGACCGACTGCGCGGCCTGGGTGAGAGCGGGGTCGTCGAGGGCGATGCTCGGGGTCGTGGGAACCGGACCGATCTGGATGAGCTCGCCCAGACGAGGGATGCCGTCGGCGAAGATCGTTCCTCGCAGGTCGGCGAGCGCACCGCGCACGGGAGCGGGCGTGAGGTCGTCGATCGTGCGCACCACGGCCGAGGAGCCGAGTGCGGCGGAGACGACGGGGACTCCCACCGGGGTGAGTGAGCCGGCGACGAACGAGATCGTGAGGGCGGCGGCCGCGACGTTGACGACCCCGCCGAGGAGGCGCTCGGGGACGCGCAGCTTGATGCGGTCGGCACCACGACGGAAGAAGCCGCCCACGGCACTGCCGAGACCCGAGCCGATCACGAGGAGCGCGATCCCGGCGCCGATCATGGCGGGTCCGCGCCACGCGAGGTCGGTGACCCACTGACCGACGAACGGCAGCGCCCAGTACGCGGCGACGGCACCGAGCGCGAGGCCCGCGAAGAAGCCGACGGTGGCGAGAAAGCCCCGGGACAGACCCACGGCGAGTGCGACCGCCAGAAGGGCGATCAGGGCGATGTCGACGATCGGCATCCGACCTCCTGTGTTCGCTTCGAGGCTAGGACGCCCGTCTGAGAGAACCCTTTCGACGCGCGGGCCGAGCCGGCCGCCGCGCATCCGCGGCGCGCACCGGTTCGAGGCGCGTCCGACGTTCGGGGCGGTGATTTCACGCCCCGCACCGCACGATCCGCCCCGATCCAGACGGGCTCGTCTGGAATTCGCCCTTCGAGTCGGAATGACACTAAGATCTGTTCCGGAGATATGGTCACCATGACAAGAACCCCTCACCCCGAGTCCCGCGATGCCGGCGTGCGCGTCGCGGTGTCGACCGTGATCTTCAGCGTCCGACGCGACGAACACGACGAGCCCGTCCTGTCGCTCCCCCTGGTCCGCCGCACGCGCGACCCGTTCGATGGACGGTGGGCCCTGCCCGGCGGCTGGCTCGATGCGACCGAAGAGCTCGACACCGCGGCATCCCGCACCCTCGCCGAGACGACGGGCCTCACCCCCAGCTATCTCGAGCAGCTCTACGCCTTCGGGGCCGTGGACCGCTCGCCCACGCGCGTGGTGTCGATCGTGTACTGGGCTCTGCTGCGCTCCGACGAGGTCGACGCGCAGGTCGCCGCCCACGCGCGAGAGGGCGACGCGCCCGAGAACGTGGAGTGGTTCGACGCGAACGATCTCCCGCCGCTGGCGTTCGACCACAACGACATCGTCGAGTACACGCTCTGGCGCCTGCGCAACAAGGTCGGCTACAGCCGCATCGCGCACGGGCTGCTCCCCGACGAGTTCACCCTCGCCGATCTGCGCGAGGTGAACGAGACGATCCTGGGCAAGCGCCTGGATCCGGCGAACTTCCGCCGCCAGGTCGACACCTCCGACACGCTCATCCCGACCGAGCGCTTCCGCACCGGAAGCCATCGCCCCGCTCGCCTGTACCGCTACAACCGCGATGTGGAGCTCGCCGACCGCGGCCCGCTCCCGTCCCGTCACTGATCGGAACGCCCATGTCCGCCACACCCCTCACCCTGCAGCCCCGTCCCGCGATCGACCCCAGCGTCGACCACGCAATCCAGGCGATCGTCGCCGGCGCCTCCACCGACGCCACCTGCACCACCGACCTCGCGGTCGGGCCCTGGGACTTCGACACACGCCCCGGCTACGGCCCCGGCTCATCGATGGGCGACGTCATCCCCACCGGCGCCCCGCGCCAGGGCGAGTTGCCGCAGCGGTACCGCGACGCCTCCGACGACGACCTCGACGCCCGCATCCGTGCGGCGAAAGAGACGCTGGGCGACCGGGTCGTGGTGCTGGGGCACTTCTACCAGCGCGAAGAGGTCGTGCGCCACGCCGACTACGTGGGCGACTCCTTCCAGCTCGCGAACGCCGCGAAGGACCGCCCCGAGGCCGAGGCCATCGTGTTCTGCGGCGTGCACTTCATGGCCGAGACCGCCGACCTGCTCTCGCACCCCGAGCAGGCCGTGATCCTCCCGAACCTCGCGGCGGGCTGCTCCATGGCCGACATGGCCGACATCGACCAGATCGAAGAGTGCTGGGAGCAGCTCGCGGACGTGCTGGGCGATCTCGAGACCCCGGATGCCGAGGGCCTGGTTCCCGTGATCCCGGTGACCTACATGAATTCCAGCGCCGCCATCAAGGGTTTCGTGGGCCGCCACGGCGGAATCGTCTGCACCTCGTCCAATGCCCGCACGGTGCTCGAGTGGGCGTTCGCGCGCGGACGCCGGGTGCTCTTCTTCCCCGATCAGCACCTGGGCCGGAACACCGCCAAGGCAATGGGCGTGCCCCTCGAGCAGATGCCGATGTGGAACCCGAGGAAACCCCTCGGCGGCTCCTCCGACGCCGAGATCGTCGAGAGCCGCGTGATCCTGTGGCACGGATTCTGCTCGGTGCACCGCCGCTTCACGGTCGACCAGATCGACAGGGCTCGCGCCGATCACCCCGGCGTCCGCGTGATCGTGCACCCGGAATGCCCGATGGACGTGGTCGATGCCGCCGACGAGGCAGGCTCGACAGACATCATCCGCAAGGCGATCGCAGCGGCGACCGAGCCGACGACCTTCGCGATCGGCACGGAGATCAACCTCGTGCAGCGCCTCGCCGCCCAGTACCCCCAGCACGAGATCTTCTGTCTCGACCCCGTCGTCTGCCCGTGCTCGACGATGTATCGAATCCACCCGGGTTACCTCGCGTGGGTGCTCGAGTCGCTCGTCGACGGCACCGTCGTCAACCGCATCACGGTACCGGCCGATGTCGCCGAGCCCGCCACCGTCGCGCTCGAGCGCATGCTCGCCGCGAAGCCGAACGGCGCGGTGAAGTGACCGCCGTCGTCGTGGTGGGCAGCGGCATCGCCGGTCTCACGGCGGCGCTGCACGCTTCCGAGAACGGATGCCGTGTCACGGTCGTGACCAAGGGCGCCCTGCCCGACACGAACACGCGCTGGGCGCAGGGCGGGATCGCCGCCGTGACCAGCGCGGCCGACACGGTGGCTTCGCACGCGGCCGACACGATCACCGCCGGCGCGGGACTGAACGATCCCGCCGCCGTCGACGTCCTGGTCGGCGATGGCCCGGAGCGCATCGCCGAACTCCTGGCACGCGGAGTCGTCTTCGACCGCGCTGCCGATGGCGACTTCTCCCGGGGCCTCGAGGCCGCTCATGCGGTCCCCCGCGTGCTGCACGCCGGAGGCGACGCGACAGGTGCCGCGATCCAGGCTGCTCTCGGCGCGTCCGTGCGCGCCGCGGGGATCGAGGTGCGCGAGCACGCCCTCCTCCGCGATGTGGTGGTCATGGACGGCCGCATCAGCGGCATCGAGCTCGATGGCGGGGAGCGCCTCGACGCCGACGCGGTGATCCTGGCCACCGGGGGCGCGGGACAGCTTTACGCCCACACCACCAACCCCCTCGGCGCGACAGGCGACGGAGTCGCCGCGGCTCTTCGCGCGGGGGCGGCTGTCGACGACCTGGAGTTCGTGCAGTTCCACCCCACTGCGCTGGCCGACGGCATCCCGTTCCTGGTCTCGGAGGCCGTCCGCGGAGAGGGCGCCGTCCTGATCGACGATGCCGGTCGACGGTTCGTCTTCGACTCCCACCCCGACGGCGAACTCGCTCCGCGTGACGTCGTCGCTCGCGCGAACGCCCGCGCGATGGCCGCGCAGGGCGGTCGCCCCGTCCGGCTGGATGCCACCGCCATCGGCCGCGAACGACTCGCCCAGCGCTTTCCCACGATCGACGCAGCGGTGCACGAGCGCGGGCTCGATTGGGGCCGCGATCCGATCCCCGTGACCCCGGCGGCGCACTACCTCATGGGCGGCATCGTCACCGACCTCGACGGACGCACCACGCTGCCCGGACTGTACGCGGTCGGCGAGACGGCCCGCACCGGCGTGCACGGGGCGAACCGTCTGGCATCCAATTCGCTTCTCGAAGGAGCGGTGTTCGGAGCGCGCGCCGGGGATGCCGTGGCCCGCGGCGACGCCTGGCCGGCGTTCTCGGCGCGCACCGTTCGGTGTCTCGACGTCGCCCCCGCGGTGGACGCTCCCCCGTTCTCTCGTCGCGCCCTGCAGCAACTCATGTGGGCCGAGGCGGGGCTCGAACGGGAGGCGACGGGTCTGCGCCGCGCGGCCGCCGTGCTCGCCGCCTGGAACGCCGAGCCCGCACCGCGCAGCATCGAGGAAGCGAACCTCCTCCTCCTCGCCACGCACGTGGTCACCGCAGCTCTTGCCCGCACGACCTCGGTGGGCGCGCACTTCCGCTCCGACGCCGAGTCCTCGGCATCCCGTCTCGATCTCCAGGAGGTCCTCGCATGCTGACCCGCGCCACGATCGACCGCGTCGTCTCGGCCGCCCTCGACGAGGACGCCCCGTGGGGCGACCTCACCAGCGAGACGTTGATTCCCGAGCACGCCACCGCGCGCGCCGAGCTCGTGGCACGCGTCGAGGGGGTGTTCAGCGGCTCGGCGGTGTTCGTCGCCGCGTTCACCCTCACCGACCCCTCGATCACCGTCGAGCTGCAGATCACCGACGGCGCGCGGTTCACCCCCGGCGACACGCTCGCCGTGGTCACGGGACCGGCGCGAGGTGTGCTCACGGCCGAGCGCATCGGCCTCAACTTCGTGCAGCGTATGTCGGGGATCGCGACCCTCACCAGCCGCTATGTCGCCGAGGTCGCCCACACCGGCGCGCGGATCGTCGACACACGCAAGACCACGCCGGGCCTGCGCGCGATCGAACGCCAGGCCGTCCGCGACGGCGGCGGCCACAATCACCGCTTCTCGCTGTCGGATGCCGTCATGGCCAAGGACAACCACCTCGCGGTGCTGACCGCCAGTGGGCTCTCGGTGACGCAGGCGCTCGAGAGCGCCATCGCCCGACTCCCTCACACCACGCACGTCGAGGTCGAGGTGGACCGGCTCGAGCAGATCGACGCGGTGCTCGCCGCCGGCGTCGGAACGATCATGCTCGACAACTTCTCGATCGACGACTTGCGCACGGGCGTCGCTCGCATCGCCGGGGCCGCCCAGGTCGAGGCTTCGGGCGGCGTGACGCTCGACACCGTGCGGGCGATCGCCGAGACCGGGGTCGACGTCATCTCGGTCGGCGCGCTCACGCACTCGGCCTCCGCCCTCGATCTGGGCCTCGACATCCGCATCGAGACGGCGTGAGTCTCTACCTCGACAACGCCGCCACCACCCCCGTGCGCCCCGAGGTGCGCGAGGCGATGGCGCCCTACCTCACGCGGTTCTTCGGCAATCCGTCGAGCCATCACGAGGTGGGCGAGGCCGCGGCATCCGCCCTCGACGAGGCTCGCGCGCGGGTCGCCGCCGTCCTCGGGTTCCGCGCCGGCGACGTGGTCTTCACCTCCGGCGGCACCGAGTCCAACAACGCGGCGATCAAGGGAATCGTGCTGGGGTCGGGTCGTCGACATCTCGTCACGACGGCGATCGAACACGAGTCGGTGCTGGCCTCCGCGGACTACCTGTCACGCCTGCACGGGGTGCGCGTGACCCACGCTCGGGTCGACGACACCGGCACTCTGACGCCCGAAGCGCTCGCCGGCGTGCTGTGCGACGACACGGGGCTCGTCAGCGTGGGCTACGCCAACAACGAGATCGGAACGGTTCAGGACGCCGCCGCCCTCGCGGCCGTCGCTCACCAACGCGGGATTCCCCTCCATCTCGACGCCGTCCAGGCCGCCGGGTGGCTTCCCCTGGCGGGACTCGGAGCGGATGCCGTGACGGTCGCCGGCCACAAGATCGGCGCCCCGAAGGGCACCGGGATCCTGGCCGTGCGCGGGCGCCTGCCGTTCGAGCCGCTGCTGCACGGGGGCGGGCAGGAGCGCGGCCGACGCTCCGGCACCCCCGACGTCGCGGGGGCGGTGGCGATCGCCACCGCCCTGACGCTCGCCGAAGCGGAACGGGCGGCCGATGCGGCCCGGGTCGAGACCCTGCGCGATGCCTTCATCAGACGGGTGCTCGCAACGGTGCCCGGCGCACGCCTCACCGGTCACCCGCAGCGCCGGCTTCCCGGGACCGCCAGCTTCGTCTTTCCGGGAACGAACGGCGAGACCGTCCTGCTCGAGCTGGAGCGTCACGGGGTTGTCTCATCGAGTGGCTCGGCGTGCGCGGCGGGCAGTGACGAGGCCTCGCACGTGCTCCTCGCCGTGGGGCTCTCGCCCGACGAGGCACGCACGGCCGTGCGTTTCTCCCTCCCGCATGGACTGACGGGTTCTCTCGACGCCGTCGCAGATGCGGTCGCCGACGCCGTATCCGCCGTAGGCTCGCGCGGGTGAGTTCCACTCCCGTCACCGTCATCGTCCCCGGATACGACGTCGCCGCCTTCGCGGAGGAGGCCCTGGACTCCCTGCGCGCACAGACGCACCGGCACTGGACGGCGGTCCTCGTCGACGACGCCTCCATCGACGACACCACCCGCATCTTCGCCGACGCCGCTGCCTCCGATCCCCGTTTCCGACTCGAGCGGCATGAAGAGCAGCGCGGGCTGGGCGCCGCCCGCAACACCGGCCTGTCACGCGTCAACACCCCGTACGTCGCCTTCCTCGACGCCGACGACCGCTTCCGCCCCGACGCACTCACGCGCCTCGCCGACACTCTCGATCGAACCGGCAGCGACTTCGCCGTCGGCGCGTACGTCCGTCTGCGACCGGATGCCGACACCCCGGGGTACACGGCCGGCGACGTGCAACCGTGGGTCACGGCATCCACTTCTCCCGCCCGCGAGCGCACGACGATCGCGGAGCATCCCGCGGCCTCGGGGAACATCGTGGCGTGGTCGAAGATGAGCCGCACGCGGTTCTGGAACACGCACGGCCTGCGCTTTCCCGAGGGGCGCTACTACGAGGACCAGGTCCTCACGCAGCGTATGTACACGGCGGCCACGGCGTTCGACGTCATCCCCGACGTCGTCGTCGACTGGCGCCAGCGCCGCGAGGGCGGGTCGATCACCCAGCGTCTCGGCGAGCTCGACGTGCTGCGCGACTACCTCGACGCCCTCGGCGAAGGCATCGCGGTGCTCCGCGAGGCCGGCGCCGACGCGGCGGTGCAGGAGCGCGGAGCCCTCATCCGCACCCTCGATCTCCCGCCGCTGCAGCTGATCGCCGAGACGCACCCCGACCCCGCGTACCGCATCGCGCTCGACGCGTTCCTGGAGACGCTTCCCGGCTGAGCGGTCGCACCGGTCTCAGCAGCCTCCGTCGCCTAGGCGGGGGCCTCGTCGGCGCGGCGAGCGGGGAGCGCTGCGCGCGCGAGACCGGCAGAGTCGTGTTCTTCTTCGGCCAGGACGAACGAGGCGGCGAGCTGCTCGGCGGCGAGGCTCGAATACAGGCCACCCGCGGCCAGCAGTTCGGAGTGGGTGCCCGATTCGACGATGCGGCCGGCATCCACCACGTGGATCTGGTCAGCGCCGATCACCGTCGACAGGCGATGCGCGATCGAAAGGGTCGTGCGCCCGTGCGACGCGGTCTCGAGAGCCTCTTGCACGATGCGCTCCGACACGGTGTCGAGGGCGCTCGTCGCTTCGTCGAGGAGAAGCACCGGTGGGTCTTTCAGCAGGACGCGCGCGATCGCGATGCGCTGCTTCTCTCCGCCCGAGAGTCGATAGCCGCGTTCGCCGACAATGGTGTCGTATCCCGCCTCGAACGAGTCGATGACGTGGTGGATGTTGGCCGCACGGCAGGCGGCCTCGATTTCGTCGTCGGTGGCGTCGGGCCGGGCGTACCGCAGATTCTCGCGCACGGTCGCGTGGAAGAGGTAGGTCTCTTGCGAGACGATGCCGATCTCGTCGATGATCGACGCCCGCTCGAGGGAGCGAACGTCGGCACCCGAGAACATCACCGCTCCCCCGGTTGCTTCGTACATCCGGGGCGTGAGGTAGAGGATCGTCGTCTTACCGGCGCCCGAGGGACCGACGAAGGCGACGTGCTGACCCGGATCGACGGTGAACGAGACGCCGTCGAGGGTCGGCCGCGCCTGCTCCGGCGCATCGGGGTAGCGGAACTCGACGTCGCGGAACTCGATACGCCCCACCGGACCGGGGGCCGCCGAGACGGGCAGGGCGTCGGCGTCGTCGACAATCGCCGGACGCAGGTCGAGGTACTCGAAGATGCGGGCGAACAAAGCCGACGAGGTCTGCACGTCGAGGGCGACGCGCATGAGCCCCATCAGCGGCATGAGCAACCGCGCCTGCACCGTGGTGAAGGCGACGATCGTGCCGGCCGTGATCGCTCCCACGCCGCCGCCGATGAGGTACCCGGCGACCAGGTAGATGACCGCCGGAACGCTCGACATGATCACCTGGACGACGGCGAAGAAGCCTTGACCGCTCATGGCACGCCGCACCTGCAGGCGCACCTGGTTGTCGTTCTCGGCGTCGAAGCGCGCGGACTCGGTGCGCTGACGGTTGAACGACTTCGACAGCAGGATGCCCGAGACGCTGAGCGTCTCTTGCGTGATCGCCGACAGCTCCGACAGCGACTCCTGCGTCTCACCGGCGATGCGCGCACGCACCTGGCCCACGCGCCGCTGCACGAACAGCAGGAACGGCATGAGCGCGACGGCGATGAGGGTCAGACGCCAGTCGATGAGGATCATCGCCACGAGGGATGCGATGACCGTGACGGCGTTGCCGAGGATGCTCGTCACCGTATTGGTCAGGACCCCCGAGACGCCCCCCACGTCGTTCTGGAGGCGGGACTGGATGACGCCCGTCTTCGTGCGCGTGAAGAAGCCGAGCTCCATGTTCTGAAGGTGGTCGAACAGACGCGTCCGCAGGTCGCCCGTGACCCGGTTCCCCACGGTCGCGGTAAGCCAGGTCTGCCCGACGTTGAGTGCCGCAGAGACGAGGAAGAGGCCGATCATGACGCTCACGAGGAACGCGAGGAGCCGCAGGTCGGGCGGCGACCCGTCGATGGGGAAGAGCGCGTCGTCGAAGATGCGCTGCACGAGCAGAGGCGGGATCACGGCCACCGCCGCGCCCACCACCACGAGGAGCGCCGTGAAGGCGATACGACCGCGGTAGGGCCGGAACAGGTCGATGACGCGGCGCCCGAGGTTCTGCACGGGCGGAGCCTGGGCGTTGCGACGACGCTGTACGTCCGCGTCGACGCCGCGGAACATGCTCCCGCCCATCCCCATGCTCATGCTCGTCAGCCTACGTCCGACCGCCGACACCGAGCGCCGGGCCGGCGATGTCGGATGCCCTCGATAGGGTCGCTAACGAACGACCTTTGATCGGTTGTCTCGATATCGGAATATCCGAGTCCGCGCACCCGTTGTGACCGTCGCAGTCGCCCACCGTGGCGCCACGAAGCCCCCCGCACGTAAAGGACCTCGTCATGGCCGCCACCGGCACCATCCCCGTCTCTCCGGAGAGCACCGCTTCCTCGCCGTCGCACCGCTCCGGCCCCGTCATCGCTCTGCTTGTCGTCGCCGCGTTCGTCGTCATCCTCAACGAGACCACCATGTCCGTCGCCCTGCCGGCGATCATGGCGGACTTCGGAGTGAGCGCCGCGACCGGCCAATGGCTCACCTCGGCGTTCCTGTTGACGATGGCTGTCGTCATCCCCCTGACCGGCTTCCTCCTCGAACGCTTTCCCATCCGCGTCGTCTTCTTCAGCGCGATGGGCGTCTTCGCGCTCGGCACCCTCGTCGCCGCGCTCGCGCCCGCGTTCGGGGTCCTGCTCGCGGGCCGCATCGTCCAGGCGATGGGTACGGGCGTGATGATGCCGTTGCTGTTCACGACGGTTCTGAACCTCGTTCCGGCGAACAAGCGCGGCCGCGTGATGGGCGTCGTCACCATCGTCATCGCCGTCGCACCCGCCGTGGGGCCGACGGTATCCGGGCTCATCCTGTCGGCGCTCACCTGGCACGCGATCTTCTGGCTCATCCTCCCCATCGCGCTGGTGTCCATCGCTCTCGGAGCGCGCTGGGTCCGCAACGTCACCCAGACGCGCCCTGACGCGCGCTTCGACGTCCTCTCGGTCGTCCTGTCGGCGGTCGGCTTCGGCGGCCTCGTCTACGGTCTCAGCGCCATCGGCGAATCGGCCTCCGGGCACGCGTCCGTGCCGGTGTGGATCCCGCTCGTCGTCGGCGTGGTCTTCGTCGCCGTGTTCGTCGTCCGTCAGCTCCGTCTGCAGCGCTCCGACTCCGCTCTGCTCGACCTGCGCGTCTTCCAGAGCCCGTCGTTCCGACTCGCCGTGCCCCTGGTGGCGATCGTGATGGCCGCGTTGTTCGGCTCGCTCATCCTCCTGCCCATCTTCCTGCAGCAGGCGCTCGGCCTCAGCAGCCTCACCGTCGGTCTCATGCTGCTCCCGGGCGGCGTGCTCATGGGCGTCATGGCCCCGATCGTCGGGCGCCTCTTCGACCGCTTCGGGCCTACCCCGCTCGTCATCCCGGGCATGTTGATCGCGGCCGCGGTCCTGTGGACGATGGCGCTGACCTTCGGCCAGGGCACCCCCATCTGGTGGATCGTCACGGTGTACCTCGCCCTGAACCTGGGACTGGGCCTCGTGTTCACGCCGCTCATGACGTCCGCGCTCGGCTCGCTCCCCCGCCGTCTCTATTCTCACGGCAGCGCCGTGGTGGGTACGGCGCAGCAGGTCGCCGGGGCCGCCGGCACGGCCGGTTTCGTGGCCATCATGACGGTCTTCTCGAGCGCCGCTCTCGCCGGTGGCGTCGATCAGGCCGGTGCCGTCGCATCGGGCGTGCACGCGTCGTTCGTCGTCGGCGCGGTGATCGCCACCGCAGCCGTCGTTCTCGCGTGCTTCGTCCGCAAGCCCGCGGAGGGCGAAGAAACGGACGCTCCCGTCAGCGCCCACTGATCCCCGTCGAGGCGGGCGCGGCCCTGCGGTCGCGCTCGCCCGGCCGCGCGGACCGTGTGCAGCTAGACCTCGCGAGGAGTCTTACTCACTGCGAGGTCCGGTGGTGCGGGAGAACGTCGCGACTGGTCGCGCGCCGACGCGGACTCAGAGAGAGCAGGAACCGCCGCCGCAGCACTGCGACGCGGACGGCTTCTCGCCGTTCTCGGTCTCGACAGCGGGGGCGTTCAGCAGGGCGATCAGCGGCTTCGACGAAGCGGCCGTGTCAGACGTGGTGTCAGCAGACATGCGCTCCATGCTACGCCTGCGCGTGAGGGCCCGGGCCGGGGGTATCCGCTAACGCTGCGTCGCGGCATCCGCAACCCCCGCCCCTCCCCTCGCGGGGCTTTCTACCGTGGAGACCCCGACCGAGAAAGAAGGGCTTTCCATGACTGATCTGAACGGCAAGCGCATCGCGTTCCTGCTCACCGACGGTTTCGAGGACAGCGAGCTCACCAGCCCATGGGATGCTGTGACCTCCGCCGGCGCCGAGGCCGTCCTCGTCTCGCCGAGCGAGGGCAGCATCACCGGAGAGAAGGGCCACGAGCAGAAGGTCGACCTCTCCGTCTCGAGTGCCTCCGCGGGCGACTTCGACGCCCTCGTCCTCCCCGGCGGCGTGCAGAACGCCGACGACATCCGCATCGTGAAGGACGCCGTGTCGTTCACCCGTGACTTCTTCGATCAGCACAAGCCGGTCGCCGTCATCTGCCACGGCGGGTGGATCCTCACCGAGGCCGACGTGCTGAAGGGCCGCACACTCACGAGCTACCCGACGCTGCAGACCGACCTGCGGAACGCGGGTGCGACGTGGGTCGACGAAGAGGTGCACGTCGACCAGGGTCTGGTCTCGAGCCGGAACCCCGACGACCTCCCCGCGTTCAACGCGAAGCTGGTCGAAGAGGTCGCGGAGGGGAAGCACTCCGGTCAGACCGCCTGAGCCCGCTTTCGACGAAGGCCCCGGACCACGGTTCGGGGCCTTCGTCGTCGGCCCCGGCGCGCGGGTCGCGATGTGTGGGGTCGCATCGCGCGGTACGACGCCGACCGGAGCGACAGCTCGCGACCCTCCCGCCCGACGGCTGCACCCCGAGGGCACCGACACCAGGGTCAGTCCCCCGCCGGCAGCGTCTGACACGAGGGACACCACTGCCCGCCGCCCTTCGTTCCGGGGATGTCTTCGATCACTCCGGCGCAGTCCGGACACGGTTCGCCCGTGCGCCCGTGCACGCGCATCGACGCGACCTTCGCCGCCTTCTGCTCCGCGATCGGCACCCCGCGTCGGGCGAGGACAGCGGCCGTCAGGGTGTCGTGCAACGCGTGGTGGAGCCGTGTGATGTCGTCCTCGCTCAGCGCCGCAGCGTGCGCCGTCGGTGCCAGCCGCGCCGCGAACAGGATCTCGTCCGAATACGCGTTCCCGATCCCGGCGAGCGTCTCCTGTTCCTGCAGGAGCGCCTTGAGCTGCTTGCGCCGACGCCCCAGTGCCTCGGCGAGCATCTCTCTCGAGTAGCTCGGATCCGCGGCATCCGGTCCGAGCTTCGCGATCGAAGGCACCTCTTCGGCCGCATCGACGACGTGCAGCTGCACCGAGAGCCACTCGCCCGCATCGATGATGCCCAGGATGCCGTCGTCGAAGGCGATACGCGCGATCACGGCTGCGGCCGGCACCGCCTCGTCGTCCGTCGCGGCCGAGGGGCTCCACGTCGCCCAGCCGGCCCGGCCGAAGCCGAGCCCCAGATGCACGCCGTCGAGATCGAGGTCGATGTGTTTCCCGTGGCGCGAGACCGCGGTCACCGTGCGACCGACGATCTCGTCGAGCGGACGCGCGCGGGTCTTGAGCGCGCGTCCCTCGACGAGTTCGACGCCCGTGACCGCACGGCCGCGCAGTCGCTCGCTCAGGAAATGCGCGAGCGCCTCGACCTCGGGTGCCTCAGGCACGGGTCATCGCGATCAGGACTCCGACGACGCCGGGGGCGCGGTCGGTGCCGGGTACGAGCTCGTCGAGCCGGGCTGACTCGACTGCTGCGCCTGGGCGAACGAGTCCGCCACGACACGACCCTGGATGATCTGGGTGAGGTCGATCCCGGTCGCCGCGCGCACGGCCTCGAACGACGAGCGCAGGCCCGTTGCCGACTCCGCCGCGAGGTGACCGCTCGCGCCCTCGCCACCGAGGACGGTGATGTTGCCGACGCGGTCGTACCCCTTGGCGAATTCGGCCATCATCGGCACGAGGGCTTCGAGGGCACGTTGCGCGAGCAGTGCTTCCTGATTGTGCGAGAGGGCCTCGGCCTCGGCACGGATCGCCTCGGCGCGCGCCTCACCGGCGAGACGGACGGCCTGAGCATCGGCCTCGGCCCGCACGCGCACGGCGGCCGCTTCCTGCTCGGCGATCTCGGCACGGGCCTGGGCCGCCTTGATCTGCGCGTACGCCTCGGCGTCGGCGTCTTTCTGACGCTGGTACAGGTCGGCGTCCGCGACGCGCGACACCTCGGACTCCAGGCGGGCCTGGGTGTTCTGCGCTTCCTGCTGCAGCACGGCCTGTCGACGCTCGGCGCGGGTCAGCGCCTCGGCCTGCTCGGCCTCGGCGTTGGCGCGACCGACCTCGGCCTTCGCCGCCGCGCTGTTCTTGTCGAGCTTCGTCTGCTCGATGAGGTTCGCCTCGTCGGTGGCGATCTGTCGCGCGCGGATCTCGCGGACCGCGTTGATGCGCGCCACCTCTGCCTCGCGCTTGACGCGCTCGACCTCGGTCGCACCCAGGGCCGAGATGTAGCCGTTGCTGTCGGTGACGCCTTGGATCTGGAAAGAGTCCAGAATCAGCCCCTGCGACGACAGGTCGCCCTTGATGCCCTCGGCGATCTGGTCCGAAAGTCGCTGTCGATCGCGCATCAATTCTTCCACGGTCAGGGTCGCGACGACGCCGCGCAAGGCTCCTTCGAGCTGCTCGGTCGTGAACTGCTCGATCGCTTTGTCCTGGGAGGCGAAACGCTCGGCCGCGCGACGCACCTGTTCGGGGTCGGAGCCGATCTTCACCAGGGCCACGCCGCTGACGTTGACCGTGACGCCGTTCGACGACTGAGCCGTGGGCTCCATCTTGATCTGACGCGCGCGCAGCGAGATCATCTCGCCGCGCTGCGTCAGCGGATTCACGATGGCGCCGCCGCCGGTGATGACGGTGATGCGCGAGGACCCCCCGTCTGCCCCTCTCTGCCGCTTTCCGACGATGACCAGTGCTTCGTCGGCCTTGGCGACGCGGTACCACCCGCGTATCAAGCCCGCGATGATCAAGAGGACGACGACGACAACGACGAGTGCGATGACCACGACGATGCCGATCGCCCCCAGAGCAGCAAATTCCATGGTTCTCCTTCGACAGGCGCCGCGAACCGCGGCGCGGGGGAATTCCCTCCAACCTATCCGGGGGCCTGCGGGCGCTGTCCAGCCCCTGTGCGCACGGTTCCGGTCGCCGCCGGGGTGGGGAGGAGCGTACCGTTGAGAGTGGGCGGCCCGAACCGCCCCAGAAGGGTCCCCCATGAAGATCGTTTCGTCGCAGGACTGGCGAGATGCCATCCGCTTCGATGCTCCCGTGCTCGTCGCCGAGGTCGTTCCGGGAGAAGCCACCCGCTGCGTGGCCTGCGGCACCGACGGGCCGCTCTACGAGCGCACAGAGCTGTGGGCGGTCAAGCACCGCCACCCCAAGCATCACGGCGGGTTCGTCCGCTTCTACTGCGAGGTTCACAAGCCGGCCGCTCCCCCGCCGCCGCCCGCCCCGACGATCGAGGCGCGCCGCGCCCGCGCCGCATCAGCGCCCAAGGAACGTCGCGCCCCGAGCCTGAAGCCCACCCCGATCACCGATCGCCCGACGCGCGCGATGTGCCCCGATTGCTTCGTCGAGGTCTCGGCCGGCGGCGACTGCGGAATGTGCGGCGCCCAGGTCGTCTGATCGGTTAAACCAAGAACCGCCCCGGATTTTCCTCGGGGCGGTTCTTCGTGTTCGGGAGACTCAGCGGGCCGAGATCGTCCACCCGGCCTCGTGCGAGGCGCCGGGGTCGAGCGAGACGACACCCGTGTCGAAGTCGTACGCGTCGTCGTTGAACGCGTCGGGCGCGCAGGTCATCGGCTCGACGGCGAGGCCGGCGCGGTGACCCGGCGTCCCCGGGCCGTCCGGCAGGTCGGCCGTGTGGATCTGCACCCACGCGCATTCCCCCGCCCAGCTCATGGCCACACCGCTGCCCCAAGGATCGGTGAGCGTGACGGTCGCGCGACCGTCGGCATCCCGGATCAGCCCCGTGTAGGCGTGGTCGATCTCGACGGTGCCCAGCACCCGCTCCTCGCGGAAGTCGAAGCGCTCCGCGTCGGAGGTGACGGATGCCAGCGCCACCGGCGCGAGCCGGTCCGGCGTGACCTCGAGCACGGTGTCGGCCGGAAGCCCGAGCGTCCACTCGTCGAGCGTCGCGGGACCGGCGACGAGATACGGGTGGGGGCCCGTACCCCAGGGCGCCGGTGTGTCCGACAGGTTCGTGGCGCGAACAGTCTGCGTGAGGCCGGCGGCATCCAGGCGATACGTGGTCGAGACGACCAGCCACCAGGGGTATCCGGCCTGCGCGGTGATGGTCGCGGTGAGAGTGACCGCGTCATCGGCTGCCTCGAGCACGTTCCAGTCCACCCACGACAGCAGTCCGTGCAGCGCGTGGCCGCGATTCGGCTCGGTCAACGGCAGCTGGTGCTCGAGACCGTCGAAGCGGTGGATGCCGTCGACCACACGGTTCGGCCAGGGGGCGAGCGTCGTGCCGCGGTAAGCGGGGCGTAACTCGTCGGCGTCGAAGGGGACGACGAGGTCGCGGCCCTCGTGCGTCAATGATCGGAGGGTGGCGCCGACGCTCGCGATCGCGGCTTCGTAGCCGTGGGCGCGCAGGACGACGGGGGTGCCCGAGACCACGGTGGGGGTCTCGGTGGGAACGGCAGCGGTCATGTCGCCATTATCCCGGCCGCGGCCCCGCCACCCCGGCATCCCCTCCGCCGGATTTCACCCGAACCGACGAAATGCCCCGACCCGCGAGGGGTCGAGGCATTCCGGGGAGGGCGACTTATTTGAAGGCGTCCTTGACGTCTTCGCCGGCCTTCTTGACGTGAGCCTTGGTCTGGTCGGCCTGGCCCTCGGCTTCGAGGCGCTCGTTGTCCGTCGCCTTGCCGGTGGCTTCCTTCGCCTTGCCAGCAATGTTCTCCGCAGCGTTCTTGATCTTGTCGTCGAGTCCCATAGTCGGCTCCTCCCGTTGTGGTCTTCGGGTATCTCCCGATGTGCATTCACGCTAGGCGGCGGTTCCCGAGGGGGCAGGGGGCTTGAAATCCACGTCGCCGTGAGGCACGGATGCGAATAGGTTCGTGACGTGGGGAACTGGGGGGACATCTCGTGAGCACGCTTGCCGATTTCGACGACCTTCTCGAGGAAGCGCCCGACGGGCCCGTGCGCAACGGTCGAGCGGGTCGCGTCGCCCTGATCGTCTTCCTCGTCATCACGTTCATCGTGCTCGGCGGAGGCGGCGGGTACGTCTGGTGGGCGTCCGCAGCGGCGCTGCCCGCCCCGACCGTCACCTCGCAGACACCGACCGCGAACGCCGGGGCGCCGGCATCCATCGCTCTCCCTTCCGGCGGCGAGACGCTGCTGCGAGTCGACGGGGGTGCCGATTACCTGGGTCCCGACGCCGCTCAGTCGTTCGCGGCAGCGGGCGGGAACGACGCGCGCTCGCTCGCGAGCATCTCGAAGCTCATCACCGCCCTCGTCGTCCTCGACGCCCACCCTCTGATCGGCCCGACAGATCCCGGGCCGACCATCTCGTACACCGAGGCCGACACCGACCTCTACGACCAGTTCTACGTGCAGGGCGCGGTCATCGCGCCGATGCCCGATGGCCTGAAGCTGTCGCTTCACGACTCGCTCACGACGATGCTCCTCCCCTCGGCCGCCAACTACGCGGTGGCCATCGCCCGGTGGGGCTTCGGCTCCGAGGGGGCCTACGTCTCTGCGGCCCGCTCGTGGCTCGGCAAGAACGGGCTGAACGACACACGCATCGTGGATGCCACCGGCATCGACTCCCGCAATGCCAGCACCCCGAGCGATCTGCTGGCACTCGCGAAGATCGCGGAGGCGAACCCGGTCATCGCACAGATCGCCAATACCCGTTCGGCGCAGATCACCGGCGCCGGAACCGTCACGAATACCAACGACCTGCTGGGCACGCTCGGGGTCACCGGGCTCAAGACCGGCAACCTCGGCGACGGGACCTTCAACCTCCTCTTCACCTCGACGCTCGACGTGCGGATCGGCGCTCCCCTGAAGATCACGGGCGTGCGGCTCGGCGGCGAGACCCACGACAGCACCGATGCGGACGTCCGAAACCTCCTCCAGAGCATCAGCGACGGCTTCCACGACATCCCCCTGGGCACCGTCGGCGACACCCTCGGCACGATCTCGACGCCGTGGGGATCGAGCGCCTCCCTCGTGCTCGCGCAGACCACGAAGCTCCGCACCTGGTCCGACACCCCCGTGGCGGTGACTCTCGACACGACGACGCCCCAGAACTACACCGACGGCGAAGTGGTCGGTTCGGTCACCTGGACCGCGGGACCGAAGACGACCTCCGCCGACGTCAAGATCTCGGGCGCGATCGAGGAACCCACCCTGTGGTGGCGCCTGACGCACCCGAGCGAGCTGGGCTGAGCGGCCGAGGACGCGCCCGTTGAGCGGGGCCGCGCATCACGGACGCACCCGTTTGTGGAGCACGCATGACATGGATGCCGACACCCCGCGCTCACGCCGAGCAGCTGCGTCCTCGGTACGTTGATGGCGAACGGCCCCGACGGTAGCGTTCGAGGATGCGCCGGACGATTCCCCTCCTGACGATCGCGGTGGCTGCCGCCCTCGGGCTCAGCGCCTGCGTCCCGCAGCCCGCCCCGGAACCGACGACGACCGACGCGGCCACCCCGTCCTTCACGCCGACGGTGAAGCCCACCGCGACGGTGTCTCCCTCCGCCGATGCCTCAGCCCCGGCGAGCGACGCCGTGCTGATCGTTCAGCTCGACGGCGCCTCCATCGCCGCGGGTTCGACGCTCGAGTACTCGCTCGCCGCGGTCGACGCGTGGACGGCCGCGCTGGGCATCGCACCGACCCGGTCGGCGGTGGAAGGCCCGTACGGCGGCGATTCCGAGCTCACCGCCCTCGAGTGGCCGGGTTTCACGCTGACCGTGCCGAACGACGGGTCGACACGCGGCGCCTCCGTTCGCGTCTCCTCGCCCACGGTCGCCGGCCACCCCGTGGTCACCAGCGGTGGCATCGGTGTCGGCTCGACCCGAGCCGAGGCCGTCGCGGCGGGCGCCACGGAGGGATTCGACTCCACCGAACTGCGGCTGGACACGCGAGACGCACCCGGGACGCAGTCGTTGCAGCGGCCGGGTGAGCTCGGCCGGCAGTACGTGATGCTCGTCCTCGACGGCGACTCCATCGTCCAGATCATCCTGCCGGCGAACGACTACAGCGATATCTGATGATTTCCCGCGTCGAACGACGCGTGGACTCTGCCGGGTGAACATCAGCATTTCCTTCTCCCGTCGCTGCGCCTCGCTCTAACGTGAACAGCATGTCGTCACTCCACCTCGAACCCGGAACCATCGCCGATTGGGTCGCAGCCCTCGCCGCCGTCTTGGGGTGCATCTTGAGCATTTTCGCGCTCCGCGTAGCCCTCGCCGCGAACAAAACCGCAGATGAGACGCGTCAAGCGGCTGTTGTCGCGGCGCGCGATTCTGCCACGCGCGAAGCGCAGCGAGACGAGGTCGACCGTGCACGCGATCGGCGCCAGTTGGCCGGCAGCGTCGCCTCGTGGTGGGCAGCCGACCGAGAAGAGAACGGCCGCAGATATGGGGTTGTGGTCTCGAACCAGAGCCCCACGTCCGCCGTGTTCTACGACGTTGAGGTGCAGGTGGCGGGACCAGGCGGCGCGACCCACACCATCCGCATGAAGGTGTTGCCGCCGGGCCAGTTCTTCGTTCAGAAGAAGGGCCTTGCACAGCAGTCTTCCTGGGACGGTATCCCCCTGCCGGTGCGCGAGGCAGACGTTCTCGACCCCTTCACCGTCGCCGGTGATCGCTCCATCACCGTGCTGGAGTACGCCGACGGCCTCGGTACGAGGTGGCAATGGACCCCCGGCGCCGGTCTCGCAGAACTCGCCTCACCCGGACGCAGCACGACGCCGGCCTCCTGAGCGCATCCCCTCCTAGGCTGACCTCATGACCAGCCTCTCCCCCGCCCAGGTCGATCGCGCTGTCGGCGCCGTGCTCGTCTCCGCCGCGGGCGACGCCCTGGGCTCGGCGTACGAGTTCGGTCCCGCGCTCGCCGACGACGTCGTCCCCGCCTTCGGCCGCGGCCACTTCGGCCACGGCGAGCGCGAGTGGACCGACGACACGAGCATGGCCGTGCCGATCCTCGACGAGCTCGCCGCCGGGCACCGACTCGAAGACCCGTCGTCGCTCGAGACCATCGTCCGACGCTGGCAGGAGTGGGCGCGCGACGCCCTCGACGTCGGAGCGCAGACGCGCCAGGTCCTGTCCCGCATCCCCGTCGGCGGACGAATGAATGCCATCACCGCGGCATCCCGTGCCGTGCACGACGCATCGGGTCGCAGCGGAGGCAACGGCTCGCTCATGCGCACCGGACCCCTGGCCCTCGGCTACCTCGAGCGTCCCCGCGCGGAGATGGCCGCGGCGGCCGGAGCCGTCGCCCGCCTGACCCACTGGGAGGACGACAATCTCGACGCGTGCGCCCTGTGGTGCGGGGCCGTCCGCCACGGCATCCTGACGGGAGAGCTCGACATGCGCGCGCAGCTCGACCTCGTGCCCGCCGAGCGCCGGGATCACTGGGCCGACCTGATCGAGGCGACCGAGGGCCGCCATCCGCGGGACTTCCAGCAGGCGAACGGCTGGATCGTACGGGCGTTCCAGGGTGCACTTTCGGCGGTTGCCGGTGCGGCCTCGCCTCTAGACGCGATCGAGCGTGCCGTCCGTGGAGGAAACGACACTGACACCGTCGCCGCGATCGCCGGTTCGCTGGCGGGTGCGGTCTGGGGCGCCGAGGCGCTGCCGCCCTCGCACGCCGAAGGGCTTCATGGGTGGCCGGGCATCGACGGCTCCGAGCTCGCGCGTCGGGCGCGGGAGGCCGTGGGGGCCTGACGTCGCCTCAGAGCGAGGTCGCCACGCTGAACACCGTGATCAGGATCCCCACCGGAACGAGCACGGCAGCCGCGGCGATCCCGATCCCGATCCACACCCAGCGCGACAGGCTGCGCTTCAGCCGGCGCCCCTCGGGACCGACGGATGCCGACAGCCCCGGCGCCGCGCGATCGTCGCTATACCCGTCGGTCTGGGTCCACGCTTTCCGGCCCACCGTGGCCCGAATGCGGGCGAAGCGCTCCCAGACCGCGGGGTCGTGCAGGTCGAAGCCACCCGGGCGGTAGACGATGAGCATGTCGTCGCGCACCTCGACGTCGAGATCGCCTGTCTCGTCGATCAACAGACCCATGAGGTCGGGCGTGAAGACGTACAGGGCGTCGCGCTCGTACCCTCTCGGTGCGAAGAGATGGAAGTGCGTGTCGAAGTCGCCCTCGAGCGAGAGTCGCTGCTTGCGCTGCGGTCGGTGCTGGAGCGACGACAGGATGCCGTCGTTGCTCCGCGCATCGAGCACGAAGTGCGGCAGCTGTCTGGGCAACCGGATCGCCAGGTAGCCGAGGTTGATGCTCTTCACCGGCACGTTCACCGACACGCTCGTCCGAATCGTGACGATCCCGCTCTGGCGGACGTTCTCGGCCTTCCTCGCCCCGCCGACGATCCGGCCGGCCTCCCACCCCGGCCCGGTGATGCGGTCCTGGACATTGCCCGCCGTGGCGTACTCCCACATGTCACCCGAGAGCGCGGGAGGCTCCGCGGTGGCCTCGTAGGTCCAGCCATTCGTTGCGGCGAAGGAGGCGAGGTCTTCGATGCGGGCGGGCTCGGGGGTGGTCACGTGCCCGACCCTAGTGGTCAGTCATTGACCACGGGCCCTTAGCGTGGGGGTGGCGGGGCAACGACCACTTCTGTGCATCGTCCCCGTCCGTCGTGAACACCGAAGGCTGCGCAGGGCTACTCCCTCGGTCGCGTTATCGCATCGGAGGTCACTGACCGTCGTCTCCGAGCGGCCACGGCTCGTACTGCACGTCGGCGAACTCCGCGACTTCCGCTCGCAGACGCCTCGCGATCTCCACACCGCCTTCTCGCCAGGCGTCGCGCGCGGACTCGCTCTTCCACCCGTCGACGGGATCGTACTGGGCTTCCCACAGCGTGTTCCACTCGCCGAGCGCATCCGTCAGCGCGGTGGAAAGCCCGTACATCGCGGGGGTCGTCGTGTACCCGGCGTCCCAGGTGGGCGTCGAATCCTCCCAGAGCGGCCAGTCGCGCGAGTAATCCGGAAAGAGACGGACGACACGACGAGCTGGGGGAATGTTCGTCACGGCGCCGAGGCCCAGCGACCCGCCAGAACGGAAACTGCGGGGGGACGGCACCGCTGAACGTGAACGCGACTCGGATGATCGCTGCTCACCCCGAGCCGTGACGACGGGGAGGTGCCTCACGGCCCCTCACCCCTCTCCATGTCCTCCCTGAGGAAGGCCGTGCCATAGACGTGACACCCGAGGACACTCAGTGCGTCGAGCAGGTCGGGCTCGAGAACAAATCCCCCCTGCGTGCTGTCGGAGTCTCCCGACCACCAGATGACGGTTTCTCCGCCGTCGCGGAGCTCGGCCAGCCGGTCCTTGACGGGCAGCACGCGTTCCACCAGCTTCCTCAGGGCTGAGAACCCGGTCTCGTCCTCCCCCTCCGCTTCCGGCGATTTCTCGTGAAGACTCCAGAATGTGCGCTGATACGTGAGATGTTGCGGCTTGATGTTCCGGCCGGCGCGCCCGGACGGAGTGAGATCGCCGACATCGCCGGTGCTTTCCGGTTCGATCCCCAGCATGTGGCTGATCTGCGCCACCGTGTACGTGTCGCTGTGCACGCTCAGGGATGCTCGGTTGTTCCGGATCATGGGCGCAACGTTATCGCGCCGGCCGACTGCGCATTCACCCCGTCGCCGCCGTCCGCCCGCGAGTCACGGCCCTACGGCTGTCACAGCGGCGGGGCACGTGCGCGAAGCGCGGTACGGACAGGTCGCGGCGTGCGGGGCGGCCCGGACTAGCTCTGCGCCGCGCCTTCACGGGCGGTTCAATTGTTGAAGCGGAACTCCACCACGTCGCCGTCTTGCATGACGTAGTCCTTGCCCTCGAGGCGTGCCTTGCCCTTCGCGCGGGCCTCGGCGACCGAGCCGAGTTCGACGAGGTCGTCGAACGAGATGACCTCGGCCTTGATGAAGCCCTTCTCGAAGTCGGTGTGGATGACACCAGCGGCCTGCGGCGCCTTCGCGCCCTGCGGGATTGTCCAGGCACGCGCTTCCTTGGGACCTGCGGTGAGGTAGGTCTGCAGGCCCAGTGTGTCGAACCCGATGCGGGCGAGCTGGTCGAGGCCCGACTCGTCCTGTCCGGTCGACGCGAGCAGCTCGGCCGCGTCCTCAGGGTCGAGGTCGATGAGTTCCGACTCGATCTTCGCGTCGAGGAACACGGCCTTGGCGGGCGCGACCAGCGCGGCGAGCTCGTCCTTACGGGCCTGGTCGGTGAGGACGGCCTCGTCGACGTTGAAGACGAAGATGAACGGCTTCGCGGTAAGCAGTCCCAGCTCGCGGATCGGCGAGAGGTCGATTCCGGATGCCGACAGCAGCACGCCGCGCTGAAGGGCGTCTTGCGCGGCCTTCGCGGCTTCGAGCACCGAGGGGTCGAGCTTCTTGCCCTTAACCTCTTTCTCGTACCGGGTGATGGCCTTCTCGAGCGTTTGGAGGTCGGCGAGCTGCAGCTCGGCGTTGATGGTCTCCATGTCGTTGGCCGGGTTGACCGAACCGTCGACGTGGACCACGTCGTCGTCGGCGAATCCGCGAACGACCTGGGCGATGGCATCCGCTTCACGGATGTTCGCGAGGAACTGGTTGCCGAGGCCCTCGCCCTCGCTGGCCCCGCGGACGATGCCCGCGATGTCGACGAACGACACCGCAGCGGGCACGAGCCGCTCGCTGCCGAACACGTCAGCGAGCTTCTGCAGGCGCACATCGGGAAGGTTCACGACCCCGACGTTCGGCTCGATGGTGGCGAACGGGTAGTTCGCCGCGAGCACCGAGTTCTTGGTCAGAGCGTTGAAGAGGGTCGACTTTCCGACGTTGGGAAGGCCGACGATTCCGATGGTAAGAGCCACGGGAGTCCAGGTTACCCGGCCTGGAGCCCGGTCACCCGCGTCACGGCCGCCGCGCGCGGAACGCGTGGGTCACGTACGGCAACGCGACCGACCCTCCGTCGGCGAGTTCGGGAACGGATGCCACGACCCCGTCGACCGCGGCCTCGATGCCCGCGCGCTTCTCGGGGCTGGCCGTGATGATGTCGCTTCGCGAGACGACGAGGTCGCGCAGTTGCGGCAGAGTGATCCGCCTCTCCCACGACCATTCACGGTGCTCGAGCTCGCCGTAGGGCTCGGCGACGCGCGGACCGGTCGTGGCGAGGAGGACCTCGGCGTTCGACCCGCCCATGGCCGCGGTGAGCCGCCGCACCCAGTCGACCCGGTCGTCGCGGATGTTCCAGATGAGCCCGAGCACTCCCCCGCTGCGAAGCACGCGCGCGGTCTCGAGCGAGGCCGGCTCGACGTCGACCCAGTGCCAGGCCTGGCCCATGACGACGGCGTCCAGGCCAGAATCGGGCAGGGGCAGGTTCTCGGCCATCCCGACGAACGTGGGCACACCCCGCGCGTTCTCTCGCAGGCTCGCGAGCATGTCGGCATCCGGATCGACCGCCACCACGTCGGCGCCGAGCTCGACGACAGCGCGGGTGAGCTTGCCCGTCCCCGCTCCGACATCGGCGACGCGCAACGCGCGACCGGGCTCCCGCACGGGGTCGAGGAGCCAGGCCACGGCGCCGGACGGATACCCCGGACGCCCGGATTCGTAGGCGGAGGCCGCCTGCCCGAACGAGGTCGACTTCTCGCGATCGGTCATGCCCACGACCCTACGCCGCCCCTCCGACACCCTCCGTTGAATCGGGGCAGCGGGACGCGCACGGCCCTCCGTCGTCGACCCGCCCCGCGGAGTCGGAGTGCGACCCGCCGTCGGTGGATTCCGGAAGCCGGCGGGCCGTCGACGACCTCCGCTCGACGGCACGTGTGGGTCGCCTCGGGGGCGAGCAGATACCAGGGCTGTACGACCCCGCCCCGGCGCGCCTCCTCCGCAACGCGGCGGTCCCGGCACAGGGTGGAGTCGTGGCTCTGGACTTCACCGCGATCGATTTCGAGACGGCGAATTCCAGCGGTGCGTCCGCGTGCGCGGTGGGTCTGGCCCGTGTTCGCGACGGCCGCGTGGTCGCCACAGCGGCCTGGCTCATCAAGCCGCCGGCGGGTCACGACCACTTCGCTCCCATCAACGTCGGGATCCATGGCATCCAGTCTTCCGATGTCGTGAACGCGCCCGGCTGGTCGGCGCAGCTCGCGCGTCTCACCTCCTTTGCGGGAGCGGACGTCCTGGTCGCGCACAACGCCGGTTTCGATATGTCGGTGCTGCGCCGCGCGTGCGCCGCGACCGGCGACGACTGCCCGCCCTACCGTTACCTGTGCAGCGTGCAGATGTCGCGTAAGACCTACACGCTCGACTCGTACCGCCTTCCGCTCGTCGCCGCCGAGGCCGGATGCTCTCCCTTCGCGCACCACGATGCTCTCGCCGATGCGGTGGCCTGTGCCGAGATCACGATCGACTGCGCCCGCCGCGCCGGTGTCGACGACGTGCACGCCCTCGCCGCCCACCTCGGCGTGCGGGTCTCGCAGATCGTCGCCGAGCCCGCCGAGCGCGCGGTCGCCTGAGTCGCGTCGGCCCGTCTTTCCGCGGATGTCGGACGTCTGGTGCAAGCTGACCCCATGGATGCCATCGCCCTCCTCTTCGTGATCCTCGCCCTCGCTCTCGGCGTCGGCGGCGGGTGGTTCACAGGGTCCTCGCGCGCCGCAGCTCGCAACGCCGTCGAGCACCAGGCCCTCGGGGCGCGGGTCGCCGCAGCCGAGACCGCGCGCGCGGGAGTGCAGGCGCAGCTCGATCATCAGGTGTCGCTGTACCGCGAACTGGTGGGGCAATCGCGCGCCGATCAAGCAGCCCGCGAAGAGCGCGAGCGACGAGAGCAGACCGTCCTGCGCGCCCTCGACCCGGTGCGCGAGACGCTCGACGCCATGCAGCGCAAGGTCGACGGTCTCGAGCGCGATCGCGTCGAGCAGTACTCCGCACTCGGCGAGCAGTTGCGCCTGTCCCGCGAAGCCGACGAGGCTCTGCGTGCCACCACGGAGTCTCTGGCCTCGGCCATGCGTTCGGGAACCACGCGCGGCGTCTGGGGCGAGACGCAACTACGGCGGGTCGTCGAAGCCGCCGGGCTCACGCGCTACGTCGACTTCGACCTGCAGACCGCGATCTCGAGCGACGCCGGAGCCGGTCGCCCCGATATGGTCGTGCGGCTCCCCGGCGGTAAGTCCCTGGCGGTGGATGCCAAGACCCCCCTCGACGCGTACCTGCAGGCGAGCGCCATCCCGGTGACGGCGCACGGCGACGACGGGGCCCGTCGGGCAGCACTCCTGACCAAACACGCCCGCGCGGTGCGCGCCCATGTCGACGCGCTGGCGAAGAAGGCGTACTGGGCGGGCCTCACCACGAGCCCGGAGTTCGTCGTGTGCTTCCTCCCGAGCGAGTCGCTGCTGGCCTCGGCCCTCGACGAAGATCCGACCCTGCTCGACTACGCCTTCACCCGTCGCGTCGCCCTCGCTTCCCCCGTGAACCTCTGGGCGGTGCTCAAGACCGTCGCCTTCACATGGACGCAGCAAGACGTCTCCGACGAAGCGCGCACGCTCTTCGCTCTGGGCACCGAACTCTACGAGCGCATCGGCAAGCTTGCTGAACACGCCAACGACCTGCGCCGAGCGATCGAGAAGACTGTCGACAGCTACAACCGATTCGCCGGGTCGCTGGAGTCGCGCGTGCTCGTCACGGCGCGGAAGTTCCCCGGTATCGACGAGACGAAGCTCGACGCGGTCGCCGCTCCCGTCGCGCTCGAGGCAGCTCCGCGTCGGTGGACCGCACCGGAGATGATCGAGGATCTCGAGGGAACCGGCGAGGTCACGCAATCACCGGTCGACGAAGACGGGGCGACCACGAGGGCCGATCTGGGTGACATCCGTCAGCGAGCAGGGCTCTCCGACGCCGGGTCGTGAGCGTCCGCCGCGTCGCGCGAAAGTGCTCGCGCGCGTCGGGGCGCCATACCAGGTGGGAGGGGTCGAGAAGCGGATGTCGCAGGTCGAACACTCGGCGACGGAACAGGAAGAAGGCTCAGGCCCCGCCGGGAACCCAGCTCAACAGGCTCACCACGGCCGCCGAGACGGCGACGAACGCCCCGACCATCCACCACGCGCTGACCTCGTGGCCCTCGTCGCGGCGCACGCGCAGCAGAACATCGGGACGACGCGCGGGGTCGACCGCGCTGGCGATGACCGCCTGTGCACCTGTCTGAGGTGCGGTGTGATTCGTCGGAGCTGCCATGGACGATCCCCCTTCGGGTCTCGGAAGTACACAGCGTCGCCGTTGACACTGCGTTCGATTCTGCCAGACACGGCCTCCGGGGCCGGTCACGCTTGCGTCACGACACGCCCGGCTGTATCTGCACATCGCGGGATTCTCGCCGCGTCGCGGTTCCCCCGGGCGCCGGAGCGCACTGGATCGCCGGGACCTCGCCCTACCGCCGAGACCGCATTCCGCTGACACGACAGTTGCGACCTTCAACCGATTTGTCAGCGAGGCGCAGTCTCGCGATCAGAGGCGTCCCAGACAGGAAGCCTGACGTCAACGCAACGACGTCAACGCAATGACGTCAGCGCAATGACATCGACCCCGAAGCGTCAGCCCGGAGCGTCACAGCCATTTCGACGTCAAGTGCTCCGACGAGATGCGGCGCAGGGTGCCCGAGGCGCCGCGAAGCACGACGCTCTCCGTGTACAGGAAGTCACCCTCGCGGCGAACACCCTGGACGAGCTGTCCGTCGGTCACGCCGGTCGCGACGAAGATCGTGTTCTTGCCCTTCACCAAGCCATCGGCCTCGTACACCTCGCCGTCGACCTGGAGTCCGGCATCTCGGCCCTTCTCCTTCTCGTCGTCGTTGCGCGGGGCAAGGACGCCCTGGATGTGCCCGCCGAGAGCCTTGATGGCGCACGCGGTCACGATGCCCTCGGGGCTTCCGCCGACGCCGACGCACATGTCGGTGCGAGCGTTGTGACGAGCGGCGTTGATGCCACCGGCGACGTCGCCGTCGCTCATGAGGCGGGTTCCCGCGCCGGCCTCGCGGATCTCGGCGATGAGCTTCTCGTGGCGCGGCCGATTCAGCACCGACACGACGATCTCATCGACGGGCTTGCCCAGCGCCTTCGCGAGCAAGCGGATGTTCTCGGCGATCGGGAGGCGGATGTCGACGACGCCGACACCGGCGGGGCCCGTGACGAGCTTGTCCATGTAGAAGACGCTCGACGCGTCGAGCATGGTGCCCTGGTCCGACACGGCGATGACCGAGAGGGCGTTCTGGCGGCCTGCGGCGGTCAGCGAGGTGCCATCGATGGGGTCGACGGCCACGTCGCACTGCGGCCCACGGCCGCTGCCGACGCGCTCACCGTTGTAGAGCATGGGCGCGTTGTCCTTCTCGCCCTCGCCGATCACGATCGTGCCGTCGAAGTTGACGGTGCTGAAGAACGCGCGCATCGCGTCGACGGCTGCACCGTCGGCGGCCTCTTTGTCGCCCCGGCCGATGAAGGGAACGGCGCGGATGGACGCCGCCTCGGTCGCTCTCACCAGCTCGAGCGCCAGGTTGCGGTCGGGGTGCAAAGGGCTCATGTCGGCAGTCAGGCTCACCATGCGGCCACTGTATCCAGCGAAGCGTGGACAATCGCCGGTTTTGACCGGATGTGCAACGAAGGAATCGCCATTCTTAACGGTTCGACAGAACTGCCCCGTTCCTGCCGCGCCCGCCGCATCACGATCCGGTGGCTTCGCTAGAGTGACGGTGTCCCGACAACACCAAGGAGCACCTCCATGCCCGTCGCTTCCCCTGAGCAGTACGCCGACATGCTGGACCGCGCGAAGGCCGGCGGCTTCGCGTATCCCGCGATCAACGTCTCGAGCTCGCAGACCATCAACTCGGTGCTCCAGGGCCTGACCGAGGCCGGCTCCGACGGCATCCTCCAGGTCACGACCGGTGGTGCCGACTACTTCGCCGGCCACACCGTCAAGGCCCGCGCCACCGGCGCTCTCGCCTTCGCCAAGTACGTGACCGAGGTCGCCAAGAACTACCCCATCACGGTCGCCCTCCACACCGACCACTGCCCCAAGGACGCCCTGCCCGGTTTCGTCCTCCCGCTGCTCGAGGCCTCCGAAGAAGAGGTCAAGGCCGGTCGCAACCCCATCTTCCAGTCGCACATGTGGGACGGTTCGGCCGTTCCCCTCGACGAGAACATCGACATCGCGGCCGAGCTCCTCCCCCGCATGAAGAACATCAACGCGATCCTCGAGATCGAGGTCGGCGTGGTCGGCGGCGAAGAAGACGGTGTGCAGCACGAGGGCTCGAACGAGGCCCTGTACACGACCGTCGCCGACGTGACCAAGGCCGTCGAGCGCCTCGGCCTCGGCGAGAACGGCCGGTACATCTCGGCCCTCACCTTCGGCAACGTGCACGGCGTGTACAAGCCCGGTGGCGTCAAGCTCCGCCCCGAGCTGCTCGGCGAGATCCAGGAGGGCATCGCCGCGAAGTTCGGCACCGGCCCCAAGCCCCTCGACCTCGTGTTCCACGGCGGCAGCGGCTCGACCGACGACGAGATCGCCCTCGCCGTCGCCAACGGTGTCGTGAAGATGAACATCGACACCGACACCCAGTACGCCTTCACGCGCTCGATCGCGGGCTACATGTACTCCAACTACGAGGGCGTGCTCAAGCTCGACGGCGAGGTCGGTAACAAGAAGCAGTACGATCCCCGCGCCTGGGGCAAGGTCGCCGAGTCGGCCATGGCCGTGCGCGTGGTCGAGGCCACCAAGCAGCTCGGCTCGTACGGCCAGTCCCAGAACTGACCCAGCGCGTTTGCACGAACGCCCCGGCTCTCCCGCCGGGGCGTTCGTCGTTTCCGGATGCCGCGCCCCGGGCCGGGCGCTTGACGTCAGCGAGACGACATCTCGCTGACGATTCGGCGTCGGACTGCATCCGAGATGTCAGCGAGATGCTGTCTCGCGTGCCCTCCGCCCGTCCGGCAACAGCGACTCAGCTGCGGTACGCCTCGAGCACCGTGGGGGCACCCTCGGGCGACGACAGCACCTCGATGGCATCCCCCGCCCGGATCTCGCCGGCACGGCGAACGCGCAGGTAGGCGCCGAGTCGCCCCTCGTCGGAGAACCGCTTCACCCAGCCGCGCGCCGCCGAACCGCCGACCCATCGCGCGAACGTCGCGCACGGGGTGCGGGGCATCGTGACCTCGACCTCGACGGTGTCGCCGATGCGCCAGATCTCTCCGATGCGCGCGCCGTTGACGTCGAGCCCCTCCACGCGCAGGTTCTCACCGAACCAGCCCGGGTGCAGCTCGCGATCCAGCTCGCCCTCCCAGAACGCGGCGTCCTCGGTGGCGTAGGCGTACACCGCCTTGTCGGGCCCACCGTGGTGCTTGCGACTCGCCTGCACGTCGGAGCGGATGCCGAGCTTGCCGACGCGCACGCTTCCCTCGACGGCACGCTTGTCGATCGCCGTCACCCCGACGGATCCGGAATCCGGGTGCAGGCTGTGGACGGCGCAGACGGCGACGAGTCGAGGCATGGACCGATGCTAAAGCGTACGAAGCCGACGCATGCGCGCAGGACTCAGCCGAACTCCCGCCGCATCACGACGGTGTCGCCGTCGAGAGAGCGGATCTCGACCGCCCCGATGTTCGAGGCAGAGAGATCCGTGCCGGCGCTCAGCTCGGTGGTCGACCCCGGATCGGCACGCCACGTCGAGAGCACGCTCGTCGTGCCCGCGTCGTCGGTGATGGCCAGGGCATACGGCCAGCCACCGGGAGGAGCATCGAGCACCTGCCCGGTGTACTGGCAGACGAGGTCGATGCGGGTTCCCCACGGGGCAGACGTGAGCTTCACCGAGGCTTCCAGCGGCGCTCCGGCGACGTCGTCGAGGGCGTACACCGTCCCCGTCGACTGCTGCACCGCGCTGTTCACGGCGAACACGCTCGGTACCGCGACGGCGACCAGGGCGATGGATGCGGCGAGCGTCCACACCGTGAGGCGGCGCTTGCGCCGACGTCGGGCGACCTCGACGACGCGTCCGCGCAGGGCCGGGTCGGGCGAGGCGAGCGGGATGGGGCCGGTCGTCGGGCTCAGGGCTCGAGCCCGCTCGGGGGACAGCCGCGACAGCAGTCCCGCGGCGGGAGCGAGCTCGGCGACGGACGCGCGGCAGGCGGCGCACACCGCGAGGTGGGCTTCGAACTCGGCGCGGTCGGATGCGCACAGCGCCCCGAGCACGTAGGCGCCGTCCGACATCGACAGACGTTCGTGATCGTCGTTCATCGGGTCACCCCCCTTTCCTGCAGCGCGAGCCGCAATGCCCGCACCGCGTAATGCAGTCGCGATTTGACGGTTCCGGCCGGGATGCCGAGCTCCTCGGCGGCCTGAGCGACGCTGCGCCCACCGTAGTAAGCGCTGACGATGACGGCGCGGTGGTCAGGAGTCAGGGTGGCGAGCGCCTCTTCCACGAGGAGGGCGTCGAACATCGCGTCGGTGTCGTCGTCGCGGACGACCTCGGGCAGTTCGTCGACCGGATGCTCGTGCCGACGCCGCGCGCTGCGCGCTTCGTCGATGACGAGGTTGCGGGCCACGGTGTACATCCACGAGCGCAGCGTCGCGGGATCGTCGCTCATGACCCGCGGGGTCCGCCAGGCGCGCAGCAGCGTCTCCTGCACCACGTCGTCGGCCCCCGCATGGTCGCCGGTCAGGCTCACGACGTACCGCCAGACGGGAGTCGCGTGCGCGTCGTACAGCGCGGTCAGTTGCGCGTGATCGTCTCGCACCGCGGCATCCCCTCTCCCTCTTCTTCTAGGAACACGGGATGCCGCGCGGAACGGTTCAGTTCGAGACGCTGCCCATGACGGCCGATAAGAACTGCGGATCACTCGCCATGCCGACCAGAGAAAGGACGGCGGCGATGACCGTGCTGACCAGCGCCCCGACGATGGGGATCCAGAACGAGATACGCCCGCGCTTCATGGACCGCCAGGTGAACATCGCCGTGAGCAGCCATCCGATGCCGGTGACGGCCGCGGCCGCGGCGCCCCAGAGATATCCGGCCGTGAGGTTCGTGAACGTCGCATCGACCCGGAAGACCCGGGCGAAGTTGTTCGCGTACTCGGGGAAGTTGAGCAGCTGGATGATGCTGGTGACGACCGAGAACAGACCGTAGATGAGCAGGCCGAACGTCACGATCCGGTCGATCTGCCCGCCGCGGGTGGTGGGGACGGGCATCGGCGCAGGCTTCGCCGCGGAGCTCGATAAGGCGACCGGCTCCGGCTGAGGGGCGACCCCGGCCTCGAGGGCCTCGGTCACCTCGGGACGCCGGATGCGCGCGCGCTGCTCTTCGGGCGTGGCGTACTCGCCGTACTGCGGGCGGGGACGGGCCTCGTCGGAGGGGGTGCGCGGATCGGTGTCGCTCACGCCCGACCCCGGCCGCCCAGCGCGCGCTCGTCGCGTTTGCCGGTGGCATCCTGCCGCAGCTCTTTGGGCAACGAGAAGATCAGGTCTTCTTCGGCCGTGCGCACCTCTTCGATATCGCGGTAGCCGGCGCCGGCGAGCTCGTCGAGCACCTCTGTCACGAGGACCTCGGGAACCGACGCACCGCTGGTGACGCCGACCGTCTCGACCCCCTCGAGCCACTCCTGCTTGACCTCGTCGACGTAATCGACGCGGTACGCGGCCTTGGCCCCGTGCTCGAGGGCCACCTCGACCAGGCGGACGCTGTTGGAACTGTTCGCCGAACCGACGACGATCACGAGGTCGGCGCCGACGGCGACCTTCTTGATCGCGACCTGGCGGTTCTGGGTGGCGTAGCAGATGTCGTCCGACGGCGGATCCTGCAGCTGCGGGAAGCGCTCGCGCAGACGCCGCACGGTCTCCATCGTCTCGTCGACAGACAGCGTGGTCTGCGAGAGCCACACGACCTTCGAGGGGTCGCGCACCTCGATCGTGTCGGCGTGGTCGGGAGAGTTCACGACGGTGACGTGCTCGGGAGCCTCACCGGCGGTGCCCTCGACCTCCTCGTGTCCCTCGTGGCCGATCAGCAGGATCTCGAAGTCGTCACGGGCGAAGCGCACGGCCTCGCGGTGCACCTTCGTCACGAGGGGGCACGTGGCGTCGATGGCCTGAAGACCCCGGTCGGATGCCGCGGACACGACGGCGGGCGACACGCCGTGCGCGCTGAAGACGACGTGGGCGCCCGAGGGAACCTCGTCGACCTCTTCGACGAAGATCGCGCCCTTCTTCTCGAGCTCCGTCACGACGTGGATGTTGTGCACGATCTGCTTGCGCACGTACACCGGGGCACCGTAGCGCTCCAGGGCCTTCTCGACGGCGATGACCGCGCGGTCCACGCCGGCGCAATAGCCGCGGGGCGCGGCCAGCAGGACCTTCTTCTGGCCCTTCACGGGGATATCCTGGAGCCGCCCGCGTCGACCCGGGATACGGGGAACGGGCAGGTGGACGGCAGGTGAGCTCACCCCTCGATTCTACCGGGACGCCCCTGAACACCGGCCGAACCGGCCACCTCGACCCTCCGGAGACCATGACCTCGTTCCAGCCCGAGACCATCGCGGGCCAGGCCCCGCCCGCCGACAGCGTGCACCCCCGTGACTCGAGCACCGACGCCCCCACCTCGGTCTCGCGCCTGAACGACACCATCCGCGGCTTCATCGAACGCTGGGGGTCTGTCTGGGTCGAGGGCGAGATCACCTCGTTCAACCGCCGCGGCGGCAACGTCTTCGGTCGCCTCAAAGACCTCGGCACGGAATCGACGGTGGCCTTCCGCATCTGGTCGAGCACCCTCAACCGTCTGCCGAAAGACCTCAAGGTCGGCGACCATGTCGTCGCGTGTGTGAAGGCCGACTACTTCCCGCGCACCGGTGACTTCTCGTTCGCGATCTCGGCAATGCGGCACGTGGGTCTCGGCGAACAGCTCGAGCGTCTGGAGCGGCTCCGCGTCCAGCTGCGCTCCGAGGGCCTGTTCGATCCGGTCCGCAAGAAGAAGCTGCCCTTCCTCCCCCACTGCATCGGTCTCATCACGGGCGAGAACTCGGACGCCGAGAAAGACGTCCATCGCAATGCCGAGCTGCGCTGGCCCCGCGTGCGCTTCCGCACCCAGCACGCCGCCGTCCAGGGCGACCGGTGCGTTCCCGAGACCCTCGCGGCCCTGAAGATCCTGGATGCCGACCCCGAGGTCGACGTGATCGTGATCGCCCGCGGCGGCGGAGATCCGCAGACGCTGCTCGGCTTCAGCGACGAGCGATTGCTGCGCGCCGTGGCCGCGGCATCCACTCCGATCGTCAGCGCCATCGGACACGAGAACGACCGGCCGCTCCTCGACGAGGTGGCCGACGTGCGCGCCTCCACACCCACCGACGCCGCCAAGCGGGTGGTACCCGACGTCAGCGAGCAGCGGGCACTCGTGTCGCAGCTGCGTGCCCGGCTCACGGGGCGTCTCACCCAACGCGTGCTGCACGACATCGCGCAGCTCGAGCAGATCCGTTCGCGACCGGCGCTGCGCACTCCCCATTCCATGCTCACTTCCCGCGCGCAGGAGCTATGGATGCTCTCGAACCGCGGACGCGACATCGTCGACCGCCGCATCGAGGCTGAGCGGCGACGCGCGAGCGAACTCGGCGCGGGGTTGCGCGCGCTCTCGCCGCTCGCGACGCTCGCCCGCGGCTACGCGATCGCGCAGCTCCCCGACGGCTCGGTGCTGCGCGACGCCGCTCACGCCCCGGCCGGGACCGCGCTTCGGCTCACCGTGGAGGAGGGCACGCTGGCCGCTCGCTCGGAGGGCGGCGTTCCCGACACGGTTCCACACGGGGCGTCGACCAGCGGCCGCGACACCGCGGACGACGCCGAGTCCTCGGCATCCGCCGATCGACCGCTCGACGACGAGGCACCCGGCGACGGGGTGTCGGTGGGGCGCGCCTAGAATGGATGCCATGACCGCGACGACCCCCGGCCCCGCCGTCGACGTCGCGACCCTGTCGTTCGAGCAGGCCCGCGACGAACTCGTGCGCGTGGTCGCCGAGCTCGAGCAGGGCGCTCCGACCCTCGAAGAGTCGCTGGCGCTCTGGGAGCGCGGCGAGAAGCTCTACGCCCGCTGCGAGGAGTGGCTGCTCGGCGCGAAGCGCCGCCTCGACGCCGCCCGCGGCGAGGGTGACGACTGATGGCTCGCGTCGTCGCCCATCTCGGTCGCCCCGAAACCCCGCAGGAAGCGGCCGATCGCAAGGCCGAGTCCTCGCGTCGGTACCGGTCCAGCAAGACGTTCCGCAACCTCATCGCGGCACTCATCGTGACGGTCGGCGTCGTGCTCGTCGTCGTCGCGGCCGTGCCCCGCGGCGAGCCGGCTCCCCGCCCCGACATCGACGTCGCCGCCCTCGCGGCCGAGATGCAGAGCGACCTGGGTCGACCGGTGCTCTCCCCCTCCCTCGGCGAGGGATGGCGCGTCAACCAGGCCAGCACCGAGGGCGTCGGCGGCACCGAGGCGTGGACCATGGTCTACGTCCGCTCGGGCGAGAGCGGATTCCTCCGCGTCGCGCAGGGCTTCGAGGCAGACGAGACGTGGGTCGGACAGGTGCTCGACGGCACCCGCAGCACCGAGACCATCGAGATCGACGGCATCACGTGGAACGTGTACCGCCCGTCGAACCCGTCCGGCACCGGGAACATCGACTACGCCCTCGCCACCCCGGCCGGGCCCGACTACGTGCTCGTCTACGGCGATGCCGCCCCCGAGACCGCGGCGCTGGCCGCCGCGTCCGTCACATCGCAGATCGAGCAGTTGAGAGAGGTCCCGTGAGCGAGCGCATGACCCCCCGGCAGGTCTGGCGGCAGATGGTGGAGGGCAACGAACGTTTCGTCTCGGGCGCCCCCGCTCACCCGCGTCAAGACGTCGAGCGCCGAACCGAGCTCGCGAGCTCGCAGCACCCCACGGCGGCGCTGTTCGGCTGCTCCGACTCTCGCCTCGCGGCCGAGATCATCTTCGACGAGGGCCTCGGCGACCTGTTCGTCGTGCGCAACGCCGGTCAGGTCATCTCCGACTCGGTCATCGGCAGCCTCGAGTACGCCGTGGGCGTGCTGGAAGTCCCCCTGATCGTGGTGCTCGCGCACGACGCGTGCGGCGCCGTCGGCGCGGCCATCGAGAGCACGGGCGTCGACGCCCCGACCCTCCCCGCCTACATCTGGCGGCAGATCGCGCCCATCGTCCCGGCTGTGCGACGCGTGCAGCGCGCCTCCGCCGTCGACGGTCACCTCCCCGACGCCGTCGACCCCGAGCTTGTGGGTCGCGAGCACCTCCGCCACACGGTGGGCGAGCTGTTGCGCGCCTCCGAACTGATCAGCGAGGCCGTGGCCGAGGGGCGCACCGCCGTGGTCGGAGCGAATTACCGCCTCGATGAGGGCGAAGCCTTCCCCGTCGTCATCGTGGGCGATGTCGACGACCCCCGCGTCGACGACCCGCGCGTCGAAGACGCCCGCATCTGACAACCCAACGAACGACCCGGAGGAACAACGACGTGACCGACATCGAGTACCGCATCGAACACGACACCATGGGTGAGGTGCGGGTACCCAAGGACGCCCTCTACGCCGCGCAGACGCAGCGTGCGGTCGAGAACTTCCCCATCTCGGGCTCGGGCCTCGAGTCGACGCAGATCGCCGCTCTTGCCCGCATCAAGAAGGCCGCCGCGCTCGCCAACAAAGAGCTCGGCACCCTCGATGGACGCATCGCGGATGCCATCGCCCGAGCCGCCGACGAGGTCGTCACCGGCGCGCACGACGCGCACTTCCCCGTCGACACGTACCAGACCGGCAGCGGCACCTCGTCGAACATGAACATGAACGAGGTGCTGGCGACCCTCGCCACCCGCATCCTCGGCGACACGGTGCACCCCAACGACCACGTCAACGCCTCGCAGTCGTCGAACGATGTCTTCCCCACCTCGGTGCACATCGCCGTCACACAGGCGCTCATCACCGACCTCATCCCGGCGCTTGAGCACCTCGCGACGGCGCTCGAGACCAAGGCCGAGGCGTGGAAGGGCATCGTCAAGTCGGGCCGCACCCACCTCATGGACGCCACCCCCGTCACCCTCGGCCAGGAGTTCGGCGGTTACGCCCGCCAGATGCGCCTCGGCATCGAGCGCGTCGAGGCCGTGCTCCCCCGCGTCGGCGAGGTCCCCCTCGGCGGCACGGCGGTCGGTACCGGCATCAACACGCCCCTCGGCTTCCCCCAGAAGGTCATCGAGCTGCTCGCGGCAGAGACCCAGCTGCCCATCACCGAGGCCGAGGACCACTTCGAGGCCCAGGCGAACCGCGACGGTCTCGTCGAGGCATCCGGCGCCCTCCGCACGATCGCGGTCTCGCTGACGAAGATCAACAACGACATCCGCTGGATGGGCTCCGGCCCCAACACCGGTCTGGGCGAACTGCACATCCCCGACCTGCAGCCGGGTTCTTCGATCATGCCCGGCAAGGTCAACCCGGTCGTCCCCGAGGCCACCCTGATGGTGTGCGCGCGCGTCATCGGCAACGACGCGACCGTCGCGTGGGCGGGCGCGTCGGGCTCGTTCGAGCTCAACGTCGCCATTCCGGTCATGGGCACGGCACTGCTCGAGTCGATCCGTCTGCTCTCGAACGCCATGCGCGTCCTCGCCGACAAGACCATCGACGGCCTCGAGGCCAACGTCGCGCGCGCCGAGGCGTTCGCCGGCATGTCGCCCTCGATCGTCACCCCGCTCAACAAGGTCATCGGATACGAGGCCGCGGCGAAGATCGCGAAGCACTCGGTCGCCAAGGGCATCACGGTGCGCGAGGCGGTCATCGACCTCGGCTACGTCGAGCGCGGCGAGATCACCGAAGAGGTGCTCGACGCCAAGCTCGACCTGCTGTCGATGACCCACCCGGGCTGATCGGGCCCACTGGCACATCCGCGACGCCGAGGCGCGCCATAATCAGAGGATGAGCCGCACGACGAGACCTGTCTCGACGCGCGTGCGCTTCCTCGGCGCGATCCTCGGCGTCGTGCTGCTCGGCATGATCATCGCCGGCGGCGTCACGTTCCTCGTGCAGAGCGAACGCGTCGTGGCCAACGCCGAACGGCAACTCGACGGGTTCGTCTCGACCCTGTCGACGAGCAGCAAGGATGCCGCCACACTCGTCGCGGCGACCGTTCCCGGTCGTACCGACGGCACCGTAGCCCTCGACGGCGCGCGCGTGCTCGCGAGCACCCCGTCTCCACCCGGACTGTCGATCGCCGACGATGCCGGGCTCGTGGCATCCCTGGCCGACCAGATCAGCCTCGGCAACGATCGTGGGCGCCTCGACAGCGTCCATGGGCCCGTGCTCTACGCGGCCGTCGAGACCCGCGACGGGGCCGCCGTGCAGGTCATCTCGGTGGACCAGCGCATGGAGCTGGTGACCCTCTCGACCCTGACCTATGGAATCTCGGCGCTCGTGGTGCTGCTGCTCGTCGCCGTAGCCGGCTGGTTCGTCACGGGGCGCCTGTTCTCGCCGCTCCGGCGCCTGCGCGATACCGCCGACGCCATCACCATCGACGACCTCGGCACGCGCCTGCGCGCGCACGGCAACGACGAGATCTCCGATCTGACGACCTCGGTCAACTCGATGCTGGATCGACTGGCGATGTCGGTCGACGCGCAACGGCAACTGCTCGACGACGTCAGGCACGAGCTCAAGACCCCTATCACGATCGTCCGTGGGCACCTCGAGATGATGGATCCCGCCGATCCCCACGATGTGACCGAGACACGCGACCTCGGCATTGCCGAACTCGATCGCCTCGCGCGGCTGGTCGACGACATCGACACCCTGGCCGACGTCGAGAGCGGCGCGCTCGAGGCGGCGGTCATCGACGTGGGCTCCCTCACCGACCGCGTGGCGGAGCTCGCGGGGGCGATCCCGGGGCACACCTGGACCGTCGAGCAGCGGGCGCGCGGCCGCATCCACGGCGACGCCGATCGCCTCGTCCAGGCGTGGCTCCAGCTCGCGGACAACGCCGCGAAGTACACCCCCGAGGGCACCTCGATCGAGATCGGCAGCACGGCGGACGAGACCACCGCCCACCTCTGGGTCCGCGACCACGGCCCGGGCATCCCCCCGGCCGCTCGTCACCGCGTGTTCCGTCGCTTCGACCGCCTGTCGACGGGGCGGGGGATCGACGGATCCGGGCTCGGACTGTCGATCGTGGATGCCATCGCCAAGGCGCACGACGGACACTGCAGCGTCAGCGACACCCCCGGTGGTGGGGCGACCGTGGCCCTGCACATCCCCGTGACCGGGGCGCAGTCCCCCGCCGAGCTCCCGACGCCCGTGCGCGCCGGTGACGTCGTCATGCAGAGAGAGGCCACCGGATGACACGCATCCTCATCGCCGAAGACGAGGAACGCATCTCCGCGTTCGTCGCGAAGGGGCTGGAGTCCGCGGGCTACCAGACTCTGATCATCGCCGACGGAGCAGAGGCCCTCGACACCGCGCTCTCGGGTGACGTCGATCTCGTCCTGCTCGATGTCGGTCTGCCATCGATGGACGGCTTCGAGGTGCTGCGGAGCCTGCGCGGCCAAGGCTCGCAGATCCCCGTGATCATGTTGACCGCACGCACGAGCACGCGCGACACCGTCGACGGTCTCGACGCCGGTGCCAACGACTACGTCGCCAAGCCGTTCAAGTTCGACGAGCTCCTCGCCCGGGTGCGCTCGCGCATGCGGGAACCGGTGACGGTCGGTCCGATGACCGTGGCACACGGCGACGTGTCCCTCGATGTACTCGCCCGTCGGGCCACCGTCGGCAGTCGCGAGATCGATCTCAGCGCACGGGAGTTCTCCCTGGCCGAGGAGTTCATCCGCCACGCGGGCCAGGTGCTCAGTCGCGAGCAGTTGCTGAGCCGCGTCTGGGGAATGGACTTCGACCCGTCGTCGAACGTGGTCGACGTGTACGTGCGCTATCTGCGGGCCAAGATCGGCCAATCGCATATCGTCACCGTGCGCGGCGCGGGCTATCGCTGGGAATGACGTTCACAACCCGAAAACCCCCGGCGGGGGAACCGGGGGTTTGGGGAGACGCTCACGGTGGTCTTCCGACTCACCCGAAGAGCGGTGACCTGCACGTGACGTTCTCTTGTTTTTCCTGGGGGAACCGCCGAGGCGGGTGACGAGGTCTCCCTCGTCGATGGCTCTACTCTGGCGGGTCATTGTGAGAGCCGGGAGAGCGTGAAATGAGAACCCTCTCATCTGAGCCCAAAGCTTCACTCCCGGTGCCGCACAGACGGCGACGAAGAGGGGCCGGGACGCCACGGCATCCCGACCCCTCTCAGAGAGCCGCTACGACAGTTCGCCGGCCTCCAGCAACTCCGTCACCAGGGCGGCGATAGCCGAACGCTCGGACCGCGTCAGGGTCACGTGACCGAAGAGTCCGTGGCCTTTCAGCGTCTCGATCACCGAGGCGACCCCGTCGTGCCGACCGACGCGCAGGTTGTCGCGCTGGCCCACGTCGTGCGTGAGCACCACGCGGGAGTTCTGGCCGATGCGGCTGAGGACGGTGAGCAGCACGTTCCGCTCCAGCGATTGCGCCTCGTCGACGATCACGAACGCGTCGTGCAGGGAACGGCCGCGGATGTGCGTGAGAGGCAGTACCTCGAGCAGGCCTCGCGCGAGCACCTCCTCGAGCACGTTGCCCGACACGACCGAGCCGAGGGTGTCGAACACGGCCTGGCCCCAGGGGCCCATCTTCTCGGCCTGATCGCCGGGGAGGTAGCCCAGCTCCTGCCCGCCCACCGCGAACAGCGGTCGGAAGACGATGATCTTCTTCTGCTGCTGTCGCTCCAGCACGGCCTCGAGAGCGGCGCACAGCGCCAGCGCCGACTTGCCCGTACCGGCACGACCGCCCAGCGAGACGATGCCCACCTCGGGGTCGAGGAGCAGGTCGAGGGCGATACGCTGCTCGGCCGACCGCCCGTGCAGGCCGAACGCATCGCGATCTCCGCGCACCAGGCGGTACTCCCCCTTGCCGGTGACACGGCCGAGCGCCGAGCCGCGCTCGGAGTGGATGACGAGCCCGGTGTTGATCGGCAGCCCCTTGACCACCTCGCTGACCCCGACCTCGGTCTCGTACAGGTCGGAGATCTCGTCGCCCGACAGGTCGATCGAGGCGATACCGGTCCACCCGGAGTCCATCGCCTGCTCGGCGAGGTACTCCTCGGTATTCAGACCGAGGGATGCCGCCTTCACCCGCATCGGAAGGTCCTTCGACACCACGGTGACCTCGGCGCCGTCCTGCGCGAGGTTCATGGCGACGGCCAGGATGCGGCTGTCGTTGCCGCCCGTGCGCATGCCGGAGGGGAGCACCTGCTGGTCGGTGTTGTTCAGTTCGACGCGGAGGGTGCCGTCGGTGCCGACCGGGACGGGGAAGTCGAGGCGTCCGTGCTCGATACGGAGTTCGTCGAGGTGGCGCAGGGCCTGGCGGGCGAAGTACCCGATCTCGGGGTCATGACGTTTGCCTTCCAGCTCGGTGATGACCACGACGGGGATCACGACGGAGTTCTCGGCGAAGCGGAAGAACGCTCGCGGATCGCTCAGCAGGACGGAGGTGTCCAAGACATATGTGCGCAGAGCCTGGTCGGCTCCCGTTTCGGCCTCGGTGCTCTCGACGACGTGACGCTGGTCGTACGGTGCTCGTGCAGTCACAACCCACTCCCGACCCGGGTGAATCACCCGGTTGTCACGAGTCGACCTGTGGGTCACGAGTCGCGATCCGAAGGTCGACTCGACCGGACTCCGTGTCCGATGAGATCACCGTACGACCCCTCGACACCACCCGGGGTCGTTAACACGCCGCGAAAATGACGAGTTCGTAAACAGCGTGTTCACGCCGATACGTCGTCGAGATCGTTCACTGTCCGAAGCGACGATCGCGCGCTGCGAAGTCGCGGATCGCGCGGAGGAAGTCCACCTCGCGCAGGTCGGGGCCGAGCGCCTCGACGAAGTAGAACTCCGAATGCGCCGACTGCCAGAGCAGGAAGTCGCTGAGGCGCTGCTCACCGGAGGTGCGGATCACGAGGTCGGGATCAGCCTGTCCCCCCGTGTACAGGTGCTCCCCGATCTGTTCGGGCGTGAGGCTCGCGGCGAGCTCCTCGAGAGACCCGCCCGACTGGTCGTGCTTCGCGATGATCGAGCGCACGGCATCCACGATCTCGCTGCGCCCGCCGTAGCCGACCGCGAGATTCACGTGCAGACCATCGTGTCCGCGGGTGCGCTCGGTGGCCTCGTGGAGCACCTCGGCGAGCTCGGTGGGCAAGCCGTCGGCGCGGCCGACGTGCTTCACGCGCCAGTTGGGCTCATGCGAGAGCTCGGCAGCGAGTTCGGCGATGATCTCGAGCAGGTCCTGCAGCTCCCGACTGTCGCGCTTGACCAGATTGTCGTTCGACAGCAGGTACAGCGACACGACCTCGATGCCGAGGTCGTCGCACCAACGGAGGAACTCGTGCATCTTCGCGGCGCCGGCTCGATGGCCGTGGGCGGCACTGTCGAAGCCGAGCTGGCGCGCCCACCGACGGTTGCCGTCGATCATCATCGCGACGTGGTGCGGCACGGTGGCCGGCATGCGACGACGCAGACGCGAGATGTAGAGACGGTAAAGCGGTCCACGCCCCTCGTTCTTCCGCATACGCGCCACTCGCCTACGCTACCGCGTCGCAGGCGGCGGCGACCGGTGAAAGCGACCGGTGCTTCCTGGGGGAAGGGTGAGCGGATCGCCCATGTTCCTCCGCGCGCATGAGCTGAGACGTAGTGTCGAGAGCGTGACGCCCTCGATCCCCGCAGACGGCCCCGACATGCCCCAGCTCCCCCTTCTGGAAGCGGGCGCGGTAGGCGCGCAGGCTGAGCTCAAGCCCACCTGGCGCGGCTGGATCCACGCCGGAACCTTCCCCGTCGCGATCGCTGCCGGCATCGTGTTGATCGCCCTGGCGCAGGGTGCCCCCGGCAAGTGGGCCGGGGCCGTGTTCATGGCCACCTCGATGCTGCTGTTCGGCAACTCGGCCCTGTATCACCGCTTCCATTGGAAGCCGAAGACGCTCGCGGTGCTCAAGCGCATCGACCACGCCAACATCCTGCTGCTGATCGCGGGAACGTACACACCTCTCGCCGTACTGGCCCTTCCGACGCCGAAGACCGTGCTGCTGTTGTCGATCGTGTGGGGCGGAGCGATCCTCGGCATCCTGTTCCGCGTCTTCTGGATCAACGCGCCGCGGTGGCTCTACGTGGCGCTCTACCTGGCGCTCGGGTGGGCCGCCGTGATGTACCTCGGCGACCTGCTCGCGGCGAACGTCGCCATGATGGTGCTGGTCGTGGTCGGCGGTCTGCTCTACACGGGCGGTGCGATCGTCTACGCGCTGAAGAAGCCCAACCCCTGGCCGGGACACTTCGGCTTCCACGAGATCTTCCACGTGTGCACCGTGCTGGCGTTCCTCTGCCACTGGACGGCGTGCCTGCTCATCGCCCTCGCCCCGGCGTACCACGGCGGCTGAATCCCCGGGCCGCCGGGGCTGAGCGCGTCACGCCCCGCGCGTCCCCTTCTCGAGCCTCGGATTCCGGATGCCAGAGCCCCGGGCTGAGATTCAGCTGCGAGGAGCGGCCGGGTCGATGTCCTGGTCGTCGGTCGTGCTGGCGTCTCGGGCCGCGCGCGCCTGCTCCTCGGCATCCAGTTCGGCGTTGACCTCTTCGCGGTATCGACCGCGGCGAATCCGGCGCAGCATGTCCCACACGAGGAGGAACACCGCGACGCCGATGAAGGCGATGGCGGCGAAGCCGAGCGGCCCGGGTGTGACGATCGACTCGTCGGGGGTGGTGGCCGGGGAGGGCGTGGTCGCAAGAGCGACGATCACGGGATGCATGGAGTCCTTCGGTCCGGGCGGAAGCGCGTAGCCTGGTACTCCAGCCTAAAGCCCGGGGAGACCATGACGACGCAAGCCCTGCTCGACGAACGTTACGGGCGCACGCGTTCGCCCCGGCGGCGCCTCGTCGGCTGGACGATCGTCGCTGTGCTCGCGCTCAGCGCCATCGGGTATCTCGGCTACACGACGTTCGCCAGCAGCGCGGCCTCGGTGACGGCGACCGACACCGGTTTCACCGTCATCGACGACAAATCCGTCTCGAGCAGCTTTCAGATCACCGCCCCCGTGGGTAAGCCGGTCGCCTGCGCCCTCGAGGCCCGCGACGAGGACCACGGGACGGTGGGCTGGAAGGTCGTGCAGTATCCCGCGTCGGACGACGCCTCGCGCGCCTTCACCGAGACGATTCCGACGCTGTCGCTGGCGACCACAGGTTTTGTCAACGCCTGTTGGGTGCCGTAAACTCGCGGAATCACGACGCGCCCCGGCTCGATGCCGGGGCGTTCGACATATCCCCGCCGACGGCTGCAGACACCGCCGTCAGCGCCTCGACGAAGGAGTACCCGTGTCCAACGACGCTCAGGTGACGTTCCTCACGCAAGACGCCTACGACCGCCTCCACAGCGAGCTGGAGCACCTCTCGACCACGGGTCGCGAAGAGATCGCGAAGCGCATCGAGGCCGCGCGCGAAGAGGGCGACCTCAAAGAGAACGGCGGCTACCACGCTGCGAAAGACGAGCAGGGCAAGCAAGAGGCGCGCATCCGCACCCTGCAGGCGCTGCTGAAGGACGCGAAGGTCGGAGAGGCCCCCGAGAGCCACGGCGTAGTCGAGTCGGGCACCGTCGTCACCGCGATCGTCGCCGGCGGCGAAGAGAAGTTCCTGCTCGGCAACCGCGAGATCGCGGCCAACTCCGAGCTCGACGTCTACAGCGAGGCCTCGCCTCTCGGAACGGCCGTCATGGGCCTCAAAGAGGGCGACAAGGGCTCGTACACCGCACCCAACGGGAAAGAGATCCAGGTCGAGGTCGTCAAGGTCGAGACCTACTCGGGTCAGTAACCCGCCTTCGTTCGCGAGCCGCTCCCCCACTGCCGGGGTGGGCGGCTCGCGGTGTTTCCGGACCGCCGAGGCCAGGGCGGTCCGGGGCGTGTGACCACGCTGAACGCGCCTCGACCAGCCTCCCGGTCGAGGCCCTGACGCGTCAGTTCGGAACGACCGTCGCGATGAACCCGGCGTGCTCGAGCGTCGAGATCACGAGCGCCCGGTGCTCCTCGCCGCGCGTCTCGACGCTCAGCTGGAGGATCACCTCGCTGATCTGGAGCCCCTGCCCGTGGCGGGTGTGCAGCACCTCGATGACGTTCGCACCGACGCCTGCGAGCAGCTCCGACACCCGGGCGAGCTGGCCCGGGCGATCGGGCAGCGGAATCCGCAGAGACATATAGCGACCGGATGCCGAGAGTCCGTGAGCCACGACCCGCTGCAGCAGGAGGGGGTCGATGTTGCCGCCCGAGAGGATCGTCACGGTGGGGCCGCTGGCCTTCACCTTGCCGGCGAGGATCGCTGCGACGCCCACGGCTCCGGCGGGCTCGACGACCTGCTTGGCGCGCTCGAGGAGCACGAGCAGCGCGCGGGCGATGTCGTCCTCGGTGACGGTCACGACCTCGTCGACGTACTGACGGATGAGTTCGAACGGCAGGTCACCGGGGCGGGCGACCGCGATGCCGTCGGCGATCGTCGGGGTGGTCTCGACCTGCATCGGGTACCCCGCGGCGAGCGACGAGGGGTAGGCGGCGGAGTTGTGCGCCTGCACGCCGATGATACGCACCGCTCGCCCCTCGGCTGCGGCACGTGCCTTCACGGCGGCGGCGACTCCCGCGGCGAGCCCTCCCCCGCCGATACCGACGATGACCGTCTCGAGATCGGGCATGTCCTCGACGAGCTCGAGGCCCAGGGTCCCCTGCCCCACGACGATGTCGCGGTGGTCGAAGGGGTGGATGAGCACGGCACCCGTGCGCTCGGCGAACTCGGCGGCCAGGCGCAGCGGCGTCTCGACGGTCGCCCCCTCGAGGATCACCTCGGCGCCGTATCCGCGCGTGGCGAGGAGCTTGGGGACCGGAACACCCAGGGGCATGAAGATCGTGGCTGCGATACCGAGCTGCTGCGCGGCCAGCGCCACCCCCTGCGCGTGATTGCCGGCGGATGCCGCGACGACGCCTCGCGCCCGCTCCTCCTCGGTGAGGCGGGACAGGCGGTAGGTCGCGCCGCGGATCTTGAACGATCCGGTGCGCTGCAGGTTCTCGAGCTTGAGGTTCACCGGCACACCGAGCAGCTCGGTGAGGTGGAGCGACTCGTCGAGGGGCGTTCTCGTGATGATGCCGCGCAGGTTCTGCGCGGCATCCTCGAACTCGGCCAGGGTGGGAGTGTCGTTCATGATCTCCTTCCGCGTTCGCGCGGGACGGTCCGCCAGATCAGATCCGGGGATGCCAGGGTCTCACCGTCGCGCTTCCACGCTTTCGTGCTGAGGTAGACGGCGACGACGTTGACGAATGCGGCGAGGGGCACCGCGAACAGGGCGCCGGCGATGCCGCCGATCATCGCGCCTCCTGCGACGACGAGCACCACCGCGAGAGGGTGCACCTTGACGGCCGAGCCCATCAGGATCGGGTGGAGCACATGGCTCTCGAACTGCTGTACCCCGAGGACGACGATGAGCATGAACAGGGCGATGAGCGGGCCGTTGTAGACGAGGGCGATGAAGACCGCGAGCGCCCCGGTCGCGACCGCGCCGACGAACGGGATGAACGCGCCGAGGAAGACGAGCACACCGATCGGGATCGACAGGGGCACGCCGAGCAGGAAGGCGCCGAGACCGATGCCGATCGCGTCGATCGTCGCGACGAGCAGTTGGGTGCGGGCGTAGCTCTTGATGGTGCGCCAGCCGGCGCGACCTGCACCGTCGACCGCTGGTCGGGCGGCGCGCGGGAAGAGGCGCGTCGTCCACCGCCAGATGCCGCCCCCGTCGGCGAGCAGGCACAGCAGGATGAAGAGCGTCAACAGCACGCCGGTCGCGACGTGCCCGATGGTGGAGCCGATCGTGAGGGCCCCGGTCCAGATGACCTCGCCCTGCTGCTGCAGGAAGGTCCCCGCCCGCGTGAGCCCGTCGTCGATCTGCTGAGCGCTCAGATGCAGGGGGCCGCTGATCAAGTACTCGCGGAATTGCTGGACGGATGCCTCGGTCTGCTTGCGCACCGACCCGAACTGCCGCGAGATCTGCCACACGGCGACCCACACCAGACCCGCGATGATCGCGAGGGTGCCCAGCACCGTGACGATGATGGCGAGCCACTTCGGCCAGCGGTGCCGCAGCAGGAAAGAGAACCCGGGCCACACCAGTGCCGAGATCAGCACGGCGACCAGCAGCGGGATCACCAGGAGCTTCAGCTGGATGACGACGAAGATCACCACCGCGAGCGCCGCGGCGATCACCAGCAACCGCCACGCGTATGCCGTCGCCTGCCGCAGACCCGGCGGGACGGGCGGCTGCAGGTCGCTCGACACGGTGCGACGTTTCAGGGCGTCGAGGAAGGATCCACGCTCGTCGGGATCGGTTCCGCTCATCCCGTCAGCCTACCGCCGCGCCGGTCGCGCTCCGGCGGCCATGTCGGAGGGGGTCGCTACGGTGAATCGCATGACCACGACGCTCCGTCGCGCCGACGCCCGCCGAATCGCTCTCGCTGCTCAGGGCTTCGCCCGACCGCGCCCCGCGACGGTGGGAACGCGTCAGATCACGGGCGTGCTGCATCGCATGCGCATCCTGCAGATCGACTCCGTCAACGTCTTCTCCCGCTCTCATTACATGCCCCTGTTCGCACGGTTGGGGCCCTACGATCCCGCCCTGCTCGACAAACTCGCCTTTTCACGCCGGCCGACGTGGGTCGAGTCCTGGGCGCACGTGGCATCCCTCGTCTCGGTCGATGACTGGCCCCTGCTGCAGTTTCGTCGCGACGAGCTGCGCGCCAAGTACAGTCGCGACGCGTGGGCCGAGGCGAATCAGCCACTTCTGCGGTGGTTGCGCGACGAGCTCGCCGACCGCGGTCCGCTGCGTCCCGCCGAGATCGAGCACGACGCCCGCAGCGGCTCTCGCGGCTCCTGGTGGGGGTGGGACGACGTCAAGAACGGCCTGGAGCGCCTCTGGTTGTTCGGCGATGTCGCCATCGCCGGCCGACGCGGCTTCGAGCGGCGTTACGCCCTCGCCTCCGATGTCCTTCCACCGGCGGCGCTCGAGACCTCCGTTGCCCGCGCCGAGGCGATCAGAGAGCTCGTACGTCGCGCCGCCATCGCGTACGGCGTCGCCACGGCGGCCGACCTCGCCGACTACTGGCGCATCCGCGATCGACCGGCGGTGATGACCGGCATCCACGATCTGGTCGACGCCGGCGAACTCATCCCCGTGTCCGTCGAGGGCTGGCAGGTCGCCGGTCGACCGGCCAAGACATGGCTGCACCGCGACGCCGCCCGGCCGCGCAAGGTCGATGCGGCAGCCATCCTCACCCCGTTCGACCCCGTGGTGTGGTTCCGCGACCGCGCCGAGCGGCTGTTCGACTTCGACTACCGCATCGAGATCTACACGCCCGCGCCGCAGCGGCGCTACGGGTATTACTCGCTGCCCGTCCTCGTCGGAGACGACGTGGTCGGACGCATCGACCTCAAGGCCGACCGCGCGTCGCGCGCTCTGCGCGTGCAGTCCGCGTGGTGGGAGGCCGGGGCGTCTCCGGATGCCGCCGAGCGCGTCGCCGCCGAACTGCTCGCGGCCGCACGTTGGCAGGGCCTCGACCGCGTCACGGTCTCGCGGTGGGGTGACGCGGCCGAAGACCTGGCAGGGGCCCTGCGCGCCGAGCGACACGAGCACCCCGACGGTCGCACCAACTGAAACGCGCCCCCTCGGCCGAAGCGGAGGGGGCGCGTTCACTCAGAACTGCACGCGTGGCGGTTCGGCGATCGCGGCGCCGTCGATGACCTCGAAGAACTCCCGCTCGTGGAAGCCGAGCTGGCGGGCGAAGAGGTTGTTCGGGAACACCTTGATCTTCGTGTTCAACTCGCGCACGCCGCCGTTGTAGAACCGTCTCGACGCCTGGATCTTGTCTTCGGTGTCGACGATCGCATGCTGGAGCTGCAGGAAGTTCTGGCTCGCCTGGAGCTGCGGGTATGCCTCGGCCACCGCGAACAGCGATTTCAACGCTTGCTGCATGTGGCCCTCGGCGACGCCGGCCTCAGCGGGACTCTGCGCCGAGAGTGTCTCAGCCCGCGCGCGCGTGACGTTCTCGAACACGGCTTTCTCGTGCGCCGCGTAGCCCTTCACCGTTTCGATGAGGTTGGGCAGCAGGTCGGCACGTCGCTTGAGCTGAACGGTGATGTCACTCCACGCTTCGTCGACGCGCACATTGAGCGCGACGAGGCTGTTGTAGGTGGCCCACAGGTAGATGCCAGCGATGACCAGGATGCCGACGATCACGATGACCGGTACGAGCCACTCCCACATAAGTCCCCACACTCCGTTCGGAAGATTGCCCTCCAGTGTAACTGCGGGGTGCGCCGCGTTACGGGTGGTGCGAAGGACTCCCAGGCGATCTGCACGCAACGGGCATCTCGTACCCCCGGTGGGACTCGAACCCACACTGAAGCGATTTTAAGTCGCCTGCCTCTGCCATTGGGCTACGGGGGCCCGTGCCTCCACCGTATCGCGGGCGTCGCCCGCCGCCCGCTGACCGTGCGGCAAGAAGAGCGACGACACGCCGATTCCCGATGCCGACATCCGGCCTCCCGGTCCCCGACTCGGCACGACGACACGTGACGCCCCCGGAAACGCCGAAACCCCCGCACCCGGAAGGGCGCGAGGGTCGCGGACGAAGGGTGTTACTTGGCCGCGACGGGCTCGACCTTCTTCTCAGCCGGAGCTGCGGGCGTCTCTGCGGCGGGAGCGGCCGGACGCGGGCGAGCGGCGAACTCCTCGAAGGCTGCGCGAGGCTTCTGCACGGCCTCGAGCGACACGACCTCGCGGCCGTGGACGAAGTTCTGCATCCAGTCGCCGATCACGCGGAACTTGCGCTCCCAGGTGGGCATGGCGAGACCGTGGTAGCCGCGGTGTGCGAACCAGGCGATCAGACCGGTCAGGGCGATGTTGCCCGACTGGAAGGCGCCGTTGTACAGGCCCAGGCCGGCGACGGCACCGAGGTTCTTGTGGTTGTACTCCTTGGGCTCCTCACCGCGGAGCACCGCCGCGAGGTTCTTCGCCATGAGCTTGCCCTGGCGGACCGCGTGCTGGGCGTTGGGGACGCAGAATCCGCCCACGCCGCCGCCCGAGAGGTCGGGAACGGCCGAGACGTCACCGGCGGCCCACGCACCCTCGACGATCTCTTCGTCGGTGCCGACGCGCAGGTCGGGGCGGGTGCGGATGCGACCGCGCTCCTCGACGGGCAGGTCGCTGCCACGGACGACCGTGGGGTTGGCCATGACACCGGCGGTCCAGATGATGAGGTCGGTCGGCAGGTTCTCCCCCGTCGACAGCTCGACGATGCCATCGACGGCGCCCTTGACCTGCGTGTCGAGGTGCACGAAGGCACCCTTCTTGGCGAGGTCGGCGAGGACCCACTCGCTCGTCTTCTGCGAGACCTCGGGCATGATGCGGCCCATGGCTTCGATGAGGTGGAAGTGCGTGTCGTCGAACGCCAGGGTCGGGTACTGCGAGAGCAGCGACGACGCGTAGGCGCGCAGTTCGGCGAAGACCTCGATACCGGCGAAGCCGCCACCGACGACGACGACGGTCAGCAGACGGTCGCGCTCGGGACCTGCGGGCAGCACCGACGCCTTGTCGAAGTTCGACGTGAGGCGGTCGCGGATCGCGACGGCCTCTTCGATGGTCTTGAGCCCGATCGCGTTGTCGGCGATGCCGGGGATCGGGAAGGTGCGCGAGACGGCACCGGCGGTGACGACGATGTGGTCGTAGCTCTGCTCGAAGGTCTCGTCACCGGCGATCGGCGTGACCGTCGCGGTCTTGGTCGCGTGCGAGATGCCCGTGACCTTGCCCGCGATGACCGTGGTGCGCTTGAGGTGGCGACGGAGGCCGACCACCACGTGGCGGGGCTCGATCTCGCCCGCGGCGACCTCGGGGAGGAAGGGCTGGTACGTCATGTACGGCAGCGGGTCGACGAGCGTGACTTCGGCCTCGCCTCGGCCGAGCAGCTTCTCGAGCTTCCAGGCGGTGTAGAAACCTGCATAGCCCCCACCGACGATGAGGATTCTGGGCACGGTAGTGGTCACGATGTGAGGGACTCCTCGTTTGTGGTGCGGCTCGGCTCGCGGGAGACGCGCGCCTGTCGGATTTGCCGGGCAGCAGCAGTGACACCGAGCGCAATCATTATAGCGGCCAGTGTGGCAGCGCCGAGCGGCAACGACCCGTACAGCACGCTATCGCGAGACGGCAGAAGGGGCGACCCCGCCGCGGGCGCCGCTTCGACGGGCGGCAGCGGCGGGATGACCACGGGACTCGAGGTGGGCTCCGGCGACGGCTCCGCGTCTGCGCGGCGGTACAGACGGATCCACTCCTTGAGGCTCCCGAGCGGGTTCTCCGACACGGTCTCGACCCGCGCCGACACCGCAGCAGCGGCATCCACCAGTCCGTAGCCGTACAGCTTGTCGGGTCGAGCCGAAGCGCCGGCCGCGGGCCTCGCGGTCTGAATCAGACGGTTGAGGACGTTGTTGGCATCCATCCCCGGGTGCGAAGCGCGCACGAGGGCGGCGATGCCGGCGACGATGGGCGCCGCACCGCTCGTGCCGTTCCACTGCACCAGCGAACCGTCGGCCGAGACACCGATGAGCCGCTCGCTCGGGGCGGAGAGACCGATCGTGATGCCCTGGGTCGACGCGTCGTTGCTCGCCGCGCCACTCGGGTCGACGCCGCCGACGGCCAGAACGCCGGGAATGGTGGCCGGAGCGCCCACGCGGTCGGTGCCGCTGCCCCGGTTGCCGGCGGCCACGACGATGACCACGTCGTGATCGAAGGCGTACTCGAAGGCGGTATCCCAGCTGGTGTCCCAGTCGAGGGTGTTGGTCGTCAACGACATGTTGATGACCGTCGCACCGTTGTCGACCGCCCAGCGGATGGCATCGGCGATCTGATCCGTGAAGGGCTTGGCACTCGAGGCGCCGAACCCGACCGAGATCGACAGCAACTCGGCCTCGGGCGCGACACCGATCATGCCGCGGCCGTTGCCGGTCCCGCGGGCTGCGGCAAGCGAACCCACCCAGCTTCCGTGATTCGCGTCCACCGCGCCGACTGGCGAGCGTCCGTCGGAGGCGCCCACGCCCGACACGTCGGTGCCGCCGACAACCGCCCCGGTGAACTCGGTCGGCCCGCGGCCGATGCCGGTGTCGATGATCGCGATCTTCTGGCCCGCACCCCGTGTGGTCTTCCATGCCTCGCGCACGCCGTACTGGTCGAGCCAGTACTCCCCCGCGCGAACCGAATCGGTGGGGTCCTCGGGGACCGGATTTGACGGGGCCTGGGGTGCGGCCGACGCGGGAACCGTCGCGGCCACCGCGGGCATCGCCATCGCCCCGCTCAGCACCGTCACGAGAACGACGGATGCCATAGCGGCGGCGACGCGCTTCATCCGCCGGCCCCGGGGCTTTCGCACTGGCACCGCTCGGGCGACCACGTACCGCGCTCGAGGGCACGGTCTCCGATCGGGTTCACGCCGGGACCCGCGGCCAGCGCGTGACCGGCGAGAGCGTGCAGGCACTTCACGCGCGCGGGCATGCCGCCGGCCGAGATCCCGGCGATCTCCTCGGGCTCGCCATAGGCCGCACGGTCTCGCAGATACGCCTCGTGCGCCGCCAGGTACTGCTGCTGCAGTTCTTCGTCTTCGGCGAGCTCGTCGGAGAATTCCTTCATGACGTGGCCCGCCTCGAGCACCGACATCGCGGCGGTCGCCGCCGGGTGGGTGAGGTAGTAGAAGGTGGGGAACGGGCTGCCGTCGTCGAGCCGCGGCGAAGTCGCCACGACCGTGGGATTGCCGCACACGCAGCGCGCCGCGATTCCCACGACCCCGCGCGGGACACGGCCGAGCTGCGACTGGAGCACGGCCAGGTCGGCGTCGGAGGCGGGGGGAAGCGTTGCGGTAGTCATCGCCTCCAGGATACCCGCCGTCTCCGACAGCCCGCCGGGACCCGGAGTCAGCCCGCGGGTGCGTCGGGGGCGGGAGTCGGATCCGGAACGCCGACAGTGACGTCGGGAACCGCCACCTGCGCCGCGCCCGAGGAGGTGACCGAGCGCACGAGCTGTGCCATCCAGTCGGTGCGGGTCTGGCCCACGTCACCGCTGACGTCGTCCTGCTCCTGCGGCGTGGCCGAGGCCGGAAGGTCGTTGTCGATGAGGTACACGACCTCGCCGGGGAACGTGTAGCCGAGACGCTCGCGCGCCTGCGTCCGTATGTACGCGGGATCGGACCAGCGGTCGCGCTGCGTCTGCAGATCGGCCACCTGGGACTGGCTGAGCTGCACGGCGCTGCGAAGCGCCTGGATCTGCTGGCGCTGGTCCATATAGGTGCCGACCGTCGGCACGAGGACGAAGGTCCCCAGCACCACCAGACCCAGCATGATCACGACGAAACCGGAGATGCGTACGCGGCCGAGCCAGTCGCGCACGTCGACGCGGCGCTCGCGGGCGGCCGGGCGCGTCGACGGACGCACCGGTCGGGCCGATGCCGTCGGACTCCTCTTCGACGAGGTCCTGCTCGACGTCGGAGCCTCGGATGCCGTTGGGCGGCGAGGAGGCAAAGTCGGTCGCTCCACGGCATCCCCTCCGTCGTCGTCCGGCTCGGATCTCGAACCGCACGCGAGTCTACGGCCCGCCGGAAGGCGCTCCCGCGGACGCGCCGGGGGCACGGCGTCCGCTCAGCGAAAAGCGCTCGCGAACGACGGAGGAGGGGAAGCCGTACGGCTCCCCCTCCTCATGTGGTCAGACGATCAGCCCTTGAAACGGGGGAACGCCGAGCGGCCCGCGAAGACCGCGGCGTCGCCGAGGTCTTCCTCGATGCGGAGCAGCTGGTTGTACTTGGCGACGCGCTCGCTGCGCGCGGGGGCACCGGTCTTGATCTGACCGGCGTTCACGGCGACGGCGAGGTCGGCGATCGTGGTGTCCTCGGTCTCGCCCGAGCGGTGCGACAGCATCGAGGTGTAGCCCGAGCGGGTCGCCAACGAGATCGCGTCGAGCGTCTCGGACAGGGTGCCGATCTGGTTGACCTTGACCAGCAGCGAGTTGGCGACGCCGAGGTCGATGCCCTGCTGCAGGCGCTTGGGGTTGGTCACGAACAGGTCGTCACCGACGAGCTGGACCTTGGAGCCGATGGCATCCGTCAGCTTCTTCCAGCCGTCCCAGTCGTCTTCGGCGAGGGCGTCTTCGATCGTGACGATCGGGAAGTTCGCGACGAGGTCGGCGAAGTAGTCGACGAGGGTGTCGACGCTCCACTCCTTGCCCTCGACGGTGTAGACGCCGTCCTTGTAGAACTCGGTGGCGGCGACGTCGAGGCCGACCGCGATCTCTTTACCGGGCGTGAAGCCGGCCTTCTCGATCGCGCGGATGAGGAAGTCGAGGCCCTCGCGGTTGCTGGGCAGGTCGGGGGCGAAGCCGCCCTCGTCGCCGAGACCGGTGTTGTAGCCCGCGGACTTCAGTTCTCCCTTGAGGACGTGGTAGACCTCGGTGCCCCAACGGAGAGACTCGCCGTAGGTCTCGGCGCCGATCGGGGCCAGGAAGAACTCCTGGAAGTCGATGCCGTTGTCGGCGTGCTCGCCTCCGTTGATGACGTTGAACAGCGGGACGGGAAGCAGGTGCGCGTTGGGGCCGCCCAGGTAGCGGAACAGGGGCAGGTCGGCACTGTCGGCGGCGGCCTTGGCCACGGCGAGCGACACGCCGAGGATGGCGTTCGCGCCCGTGCGCGACTTGTTCTCGGTGCCGTCGGTCTCGATGAGGATCTCGTCGATGATGCGCTGCTCGCTGGCCTCGACGCCCTCGATCGCGGGGCCGAGCTCGTCGACGACCGCGGCGACGGCCTTCAGCACGCCCTTGCCGCTGTAGCGGCTCTTGTCGCCGTCGCGCAGCTCGTAGGCCTCGAACGCGCCGGTGGACGCGCCGGAGGGCACGGCGGCCCGCTGGACGATTCCGTCGTCGAGGAGCACCTCCACCTCGACGGTCGGGTTACCGCGCGAATCCAGGATCTCGCGCGCGTTGACAGCCTCGATAAGTGCCACGAAGGACTCCTCGTTGGTTCTTGGGTGGAGAGGGGGCGGAGCGTCGTCGGTCCGTGGTCGAGTCTAGTGATCTCGTTCGCCGGGCGTGCGGCCGGGTTGCGGAGTCCGCGCTGCACGGAGCGCGACGGGGCCGCCTACCGATCGGTCGAGCGTCCCACGGCATCCACCACGATCGCGACCGCCACCCCGTCCCACCCCTTGCGGTCGAGGGTCTGCAGGGCCGTGGCGTCGAACCGGGGGTCGGATCCGAGCATCAGGATGCCGCGGCGAGCGCCCTGCACCTTCGGATCGGTCGTGTCCGCATCGGCGACCTCTCCCCCGCGCACGACATTGTCGAGCACGACCACCGTGCCGATCCGCCCGAGACGCGCCGCCCAGTCCAGGTACAGCTCGTTGGACTCCTTGTCGGCATCGATGAAGACGAGGTCGAAGGGCCCCTCGTCCGCGAGCGTCGGCAGCACGTCGGCTCCGCGACCGACGCGCACCTCCACCCGGTCCGCGACTCCGGCGCGCGCGAGGTTCGCGCGGGCGATATCCGCGTTCGCGGGCTCCGCCTCGATGGTGACGACCCGTCCCGACGGGCCGACGGCGCGGGCGAACCAGATCGTGGAGTATCCGCCGAGCGTTCCGACCTCGAGCACGCGGCGCGCCCCGGCGATGCGCGTGAGCAGGTGCAGGAATTTGGCGTTGACCGCCGCGACTTCGATCGCCGGCAGGCCCGCGCCGTGCTGGGCGGCGAGCGCGGCCTCCCCCTCGGGGTCGGGCCCGACGAGGGTCTCGGTCAGGAAGGCATCGACGTCTTCGTGGGTGCGCACTCCCCCAGCCTGTCGGCACCGGTCGAGCGGGTCAACGCTCTCCGCGCAGATGGGCGCGGGTCATCTCGTCGTACTCCTCGTCGGAGAGCTCGTCGAAACCCTTGGCCTCCACCCGGTCCGACCTCATCCAACGGACCATGAGGATCACGAGGATCGGCACGTCGGCGAACTCCGCGATGAACCAGATCATGTCACCCGCGAGGTGCTGGTCGTGCAGCAGCGACGGCCACCACGACACCGCCTGCGTGGCATCCGGGATCAGATCCAGCACGTTGTCGTTCAAGCGCATCAGCAGCCCCGGAACGGAGTCGATCAGCAGCTCGACGAACGCGAGCAGGAACTCGATGGCGATGAAGGCGCCGGTGTGGACGGCGCCGAGCGCCATCATCGGCAGCACCATCGCGAGCCCGACGAGGGGCACGACGATCCCCAGCGACGCCTCGACCGCCGGATTCACGCGCAGGATGCCGGCGATCGGGGTGAGAAAGAGGCAGAACACCGCCGCGATGACGACGGTGGCGACCATCGCGTTGCCGAAGATGCGGGTCACGCGCGCGGAGAGGAAACGCTCGCGCAGACCCGAGGGAACGAGATCGAGCGGGCGACCGGCGGCGATGCCGGCGGGAACCGCGAAGATCAGCAGCGCGACGCGGGTCGAGAATGCCCAACGCAGTTCCGATGAGTACACGCCGAGGAAGCCGAGTTCGATGACCGCGTACGGCAGCAGCCCGAGCGCGAAGAAGCCGATGGTGCGCAGGACCGGCCACCGCTCCCCGCGGCGACGGAGACGCCGAACACCGAGGAGGTAGGCGGCGGATGCCACGATGAGCACGCCGAGCGTGATCGGATCGGCGCGCCAGGTACTGAGGAAGACATCGATGGGAGGCGTGGAAGAAAGGTAGATCCGGGAGCTATGCGTGAGGTGAGGATCGGGCCGTCTCAGCCATCGGCTCGCCCCGACTCCAGAGCCGCCAGCACCGCCGGCAGCAGCGCCTCCGCCGTGCGGCGGTAGCCGAGGGCACTGGGGTGGAAGCGGTCGACGCTGAACATCTCGTCGGGTCGCTCCGCGAACACCGGACCCACGGCGCGCGCGAGTCCGACCACCCGCCCACCCGCACGGTGCACGGCGGTCGCCTGAGCCGAGGCCAGCTGCCGCGACGACCGCGCGGCGAGCGCACGGAGGGGCTGCGGGATCGCGCGCAGGGTGCCGAGGTCGGGGCAGGTGCCGACCACGACGGGCACGCCCCGGTCGCGCAGGTCGCGCACGACGTGCGCGAGTTGCTCCGCGGAACGGGATGCCGGGATCCGGTGCGTCACGTCGTTGCCGCCCACGACGATGACGGCGGCATCCGGTCGGTACTCCGGCGGGAGCGAGGCCACCTGCGCCGCGACGGCCGAGGTCTCCGACCCCACCACCGCCGCGGTCCGCAGCCGGACGGGTCGTCCGGCCGCTCGCGCGATCCCCTTCGCGAGGCGCGCACCGAGCGTGTCGCGACGGTGTCCCGCACCGAGCCCCGCGGCGATCGAGTCGCCCAGCACGAGCAGCTCGACCGGCTCACCCGGGTGCTTCTTGCGCCGCCAGACGCGATCGGCATCCAGGGCCTGCTCGCCGAGGGGCTTCCCGATCCGGCGGCGGGCGATCGCCGCCTGCCGGGAGATGAGGGCGCGTACCCCCACCGCCCCGGCTCCGGCGAGCGCCACCACGGACGCCGCGGTCAAGGTCACCGGTCGACGCGCGCGCATTCCCCGATGACACCGGCCCGCGGTGAACGCCCGGTGGCCGGGCCGTGACGGCGGGACGACGGCACGCTCTGGGCATCGGCGCGGCGACGCGCGAGAGCTAGACCGACGCGCCGCGCCCCCGCGCGCGCAGCGCCACCGCCAGGGCCAGCACCGCCGCCGCGAGCACGATGTCGAAGGCGAGCCCGGCGAGCAGTTCGGCGCGGCCGCCGACGCCGGTGAGGGTGACGACACCGCCGATGACGATCACGCCGAAGGACAGGGCGAGCTGCTGGGCGGTGCTGAACATCCCGCCCGACAGGCCTGCGGCCTCGACCGGAACCTCGCGCACCACGAGCTGGGTGAGCGGCGAGAAGATCAGAGCCTGACCCGCCCCGAGCAGGACGAGCGCCGGCTGCAGCCACAGCCCGATGTCGCTTCCCCACGCGAGGACGAGGGTGACGGCCATCGCGACGAGCGCGACCATCTGCACCGTGACGCCGAGCACGAGCGTCGAGTCCCCGAGCTTCGCCTGGATCCGTGCCACCGCGAGCGAGACGCCGGCGAACACCACGGCGAAAGGCAGCAGCGCCATCCCGGCGTCGAGAGAGCTCAGCCCACCGGCCTCGACGGCTCGCGGGAAGACGTAGAGCAGAGCCGAGTACCCCGCGAAGAAGAGCCCCGCGGCCATGAGGCCCAGCTGAAGGGGACGCAGCCGCAGCACGCTCGGCGGCAGCAACGGCACCCGACCCGAACGCTCGACGGCGTTCTGGTGCTTCCACATCGCGACGAGCGCCACGGCTGCGATGACCAGCGCCACGGCGACCGGCCACGACCAGTCCCAGACCGGCCCGAACGTCAGAGCGACGGATGCCGCGAGGATGCCGAGCCCCAAGGCGGCGGTTCCGACCAGGTCGATCGCGACGATCTCGTGCGCACGCGAACGCGGAGCCAGCGGCGCGAGGGCGATCGCGGCCACGGCGATGAGAGCAACGACGACGAAGACGGCACGCCATCCCTCCACGGGGCCGAAGGACAGCGCCGCCAGAGCGCCGCCCGCCACCTGGCCGACGGCCGCTCCGATACCCCCGCTCGCACCGAATGCCGCGATCGCGCGGGTGCGAGCGGCGCCCTGAGAGGTCGCCTGGATGGTGGCGAGCACCTGCGGCGTGCACAGCGCCGCGCCGATGCCCTGCACCACCCGGGCGGCGATCAGCGTCTCGATGGACGGCGCGAGCGCGCAGGCGATGGCCGACACGAGGAACAGGGCCATTCCGACGGCGAACAGTCGGTGCCGGCCGAAGCGGTCGCCCAGACGACCGCCCAGAATGAGCAGCACCGCGAAGGGGATGCCGTATCCCGCGATCACGAGCTCGAGAGCGACGTCGCCGGCTCCGAAGCGCTCGCGCAGGGTCGGCAGGATCACCGTCACCGCGTTGAAGGCGAAGGTGCCGACGCCGGGCCCCAGCAGAAATCCGAGGTAGCGCCAGGTGGGCACGGCGGCGAAGGCGCCCGGACGGATCGACACCGGAGCGCTGCCGGTGGCGGGGTGTGCGGAAGTCGTCATGGTGCCAGCATGAAGACCGCTTCATCCTGGTACCAGGAGTGCGCTCATCCTGGTACTGCCAGCACTCCCCTCCGACGGGTGGGATGTCGCCGGGCCCGTCCTATGATCGCCGGGGAGGGAGGGGTGCCATGACTCGATCCGACGACGTCCGCGCCGAATTCGCGGGGTTCCTGCGCAGCCGGCGAGCGCGCCTGCGTCCCGCCGACGTCGGGCTTCCCGAGGGGACGCGGCGCCGTGTCGCCGGCCTTCGCCGAGAAGAGGTCGCGCAGCTCGCCGGGGTCGGTCTCACCTGGTACACCTGGCTCGAGCAAGGACGCCCGATCGCGGCTTCCGCCCAGGTCGTCGCGGCCATCGCCCGGGCGCTCCGACTGAGCGACGACGAGCGCGATCACCTCTTCGCCCTCGCCGACCTCCCCGTGCCCGACCGCGGGGCGCGGTACTGCGTCGGTGCGACACACCTCGACCTTCTCGAGAAACTCCTTCCTTACCCCGCCGCCGTGCAGACCGCCCGCTTCGACATTCGTGCGTACAACCGCGCCTACCGCTATCTTTTCGACGACCTCGACGACATGCCGACCGAGCGCCGCAACTGCGCCGTGCTCCTGTTCACCGACTCCGAGTGGCAGCGCTCGCACGTCGACCTCGACCACGCGCAACGACGGATCGCCGCACGCCTCCGCGCGGCATACGGCCGCCATCACGAAGAACCGTCGTGGCAGCGGTTCATCGCCGACCTCGAAGAGGAGTCACCGCGCTTCGCCGAGCTCTGGCGGCTGGGCGACGTCGGCGGCGAGCGCAACGCGAACAAGCACCTCGTTCACGCCCGTGTGGGCGAACTCCACCTCGAGATGTCGAGCTTGTGGATCGACGACGGGCTCGGTTCCCGGGTGGTGTGGTTCTCGCCTCGCGATGCCGAGACCGCGGCGTGCCTGGAACGCCTCGCGGCCGAGAACCCGGCGGAGGCGTTGATCAGCGCGGTGGCTTAGCACCCGGTCCACAGAGATCCGGCCCCCAGGCGCTCCCTCGATCAGGCCAGCGGCTTGATCTCCAGCGTCTCCGGCGTCGATTCGACGTTCACGGTCGCGAACGACGCATAGCCGTCGGCGGCGGAGCGCTCGAGCAGGGCCTTCATGTTCTTCGCGCGCCGCTCGACGCGCACGCGTGCCCCACCGGCGATCAGTGCCGTCTTGAGCGAGAGCAGCTGGGCCGTCGACACGTCGCGGTCGTGCACGAGAACGATCGAACGTTCGCCGTCGGCGGCGGTGTCCGGGAGCAGGTCGACGATCCGCTCGAAGCCGATCGAGAAGCCCACCGCGGGCACCTGCTGGCCGAGGAAGCGGCCGATCATCCCGTCGTAGCGGCCCCCGCCGCCGAGCGAGTAGTCGACGCTCGGGTGGGCGAGCTCGAAGATCGTACCCGTGTAGTAGCCCATGCCGCGCACGAGGAAGGGATCGAAGACGAGCGGCACAGCTCCCCCGCGGGCCGCGGCGACGGTGTCGCCGAGGTCGACGAGGTGGGCGACGACCTCGGCGGGGATGCCGGCGGGCAGGGCCGCGCGAATGCCGACCTCATCGAACGAGCGCTGCGACGCGGGCCGCGCGAGGTACTCGGCGAAGGCATCGACCGCCCGGGCGGTCACGCCGCGGTCGCGGAGCTCGGCGACGACCCCCGAGGGGCCGACCTTGTCGAGCTTGTCGATCGTGATCAGCACGCCGGGACGCTCGTCCGGTGCGAAGCCGAAGACGTCGAGCATCGCGTCCAGGGCACGGCGGTCGTTGACCCGGATCGTGCCGCCCTCGAGCCCGAGCGCGTCGAGAACGTCGAGGCTTGCGACCATGAGCTCGGCCTCGGCGTTCGCCGATGCGTCGCCGATGACGTCGATGTCGCACTGCACGAACTGGCGGTATCGCCCCTTCTGCGGACGCTCGGCGCGCCAGACCGGGGCGATCTGAATGGAGCGGAACACCGTCGGCAGCGACGCGCGGTGCGTGGCGTAGAACCGGGCGAGCGGCACCGTGAGGTCGTAGCGCAGGCCCAAGTCGGCGAGGGCTGCGGGGTTGTCGGCCGCGGCCCGGATGCTCTCGGCATCCATTCCCCGCTTGAGGATGCTGAAGGACAGCTTCTCGTTGTCGCCGCCGATCCCGGCGTGCAGGCGGTCGTAGTCCTCCATCACCGGGGTCTCGATCTCGTCGAAGCCGTGCGCGCGATAGCGCTCGCGGATGATGGCGAGCACACGCTCGCGGCGGGCCTTGTCAGCGGGGAGGAAGTCGCGCATGCCGCGCGGCGGGTTCACGGATGCCACGGTCCCATTCTTCCAGAGCGATGCGACGCCGCCGGCTGCCAGCGCGGCACGCGGCTCGAGATCGCACCGTGCCGCTCGCGTCCCCGCATGCCGACCGCACCGCAACCCGCGAGCTCGAGGGTCCGGTCAGCTCGCGGCCGCCTCCGCCTCGCGAACCTCGGCGCGCAGGGTGCGAAGCCGCTCCCGCAGAGCGCGCTCGGCGTCCCAACCACGCGTGCGGGCCAGGTGCACCAGGGTCAGCAACGCGTCGCCGAGCTCCGCCTCGGTCTCGGGGTCGGCCAGGTGGTGCGTCGGCGCGCACACGCCGACCTGCGCGGCCTTGCCCATCACCTTCTGCGCCAGGGCGAGTGAAGGCATGTGGTCGCTGACCCCGTCGAGCACACTCGTGCGCTCGCGCTTCTCGGCCGCTTTCGCCGCGTTCCAGTGCACGAGGACGTCCTCGGGGGTGGATGCCACGGCATCCGCGAACACGTGCGGGTGTCGCCGCACCATCTTCTCGGTCAGCCCCCGGGCCACGTCGTCGATGTCGAAGGGGTCGCCAGGATCCGCGGCGGCGATCTCGGCGTGGAAGAGCACCTGCCAGAGCAGGTCGCCGAGTTCCTCGCGCAGATCGGCGCGCGTTCCCGCCTCGACCGCGTCGATGACCTCGGCGCTCTCCTCGACGAGGTAGGGCACGAGGTCGCGGTGGTCGATCCGCTGCGTCCACACGCAGCGCTCGCGCACGGCCCTCATCGTCTCGGCGGCTTCCCGCAGGGCGTCGTCACTCACGGTCTCTCCCTCCGCGGGCCGGGGCGACGCCGCTCGCCACGAGTATCCCCCGACCGGGCGACCTCGTCGCGGCTCCGGGCCGATCTCGCACGATCCCGTCGTAAAACCCTCGCGTGTCGCCCGCCCGCCGCCGCACGGTTCGGCGCGGTACTGAACACCGCTCCGGAGATTCCGGATGCCGTCACCCGAACCGGGCGAATTGCTGCGGCAGTCGGCGTCTCCGACCGGAGAAACTCCGAAATCGGGCGCTGCGAACCGACGCACGCCGTTACACGTGGATCGGTCCGGCCCCTGACGCCGATAATCTGGGGCCTGTGCGTGAACTGACCCCGACCGAGGCCATCGACCTCGTGGGCCGCTTCGAAGCCGGCCAGGAGCTCCCCGAACAGATGCGCGCCGACGTGCGCCTGCTCGGATCCCTCCTGGGCCGCGTCCTTCAGGAGAGCGGCTCCCCCGGACTGTACGACGACGTCGAGCGGCTGCGCACGGCGACGATCCAGGCCTACACCGACGAGACGCCCGAGGCGTTCGAGCGTGCGGCCGCGATCGCCGACGGCTTCTCGATCGAACGAGCCGACGAAGTGGCCCGGGCCTTCACGGCGTACTTCCACCTCGTCAACCTCGTCGAGGAGCATCAACGCGTGCGCGTGCTGCGCGAGCGCGGCGATCAGCCGTCGCGCAGCGGAGCCCCCGACACCATCGCGAGCGCATTCGAGCGGCTCTCGAGCGAGGTCGGCGAAGAGACGGCGCTCGCGCGCCTTCAGGCGCTTCGATTCCACCCGGTCTTCACCGCCCACCCCACCGAGGCCCGCCGTCGCGCCATCTCGACGAGCATTCGACGTCTGTCGGAGCTGCTGTCGGAGCACGACGGTGCTACCGAGGGCGGAACCGAGAGCCGTCGCGCGGAACGCCGAATGCTCGAAGAGATCGACACGCTGTGGCGCACCGCTCCCCTCCGGCGCGAGAAGCCGTCACCCGTCGACGAAGTGCGCTCTGTCATGTCGGTCTTCGACGAGACGCTGTACACCGCGGTTCCGCGCGTGTACCGCCGGATCGACGACATCCTTCAGGGTGAGAACGCCGGATCCCGCGCCCCGATCGTGAAGCCGTTCGTGCGCGTCGGCTCGTGGGTCGGCGGTGACCGCGACGGCAACCCGTTCGTCACGGCATCCGTCACCCGCAAGGCCGCGGCGATCGCGAGCGAGCACGTGCTGATCGGTCTCGAGCGCACGACCCGGCGCGTGGGTCGAGGGCTGACCCTGGATGCCGCCACCACCCCGCCCAGCGAGGCGCTCGTCGCCCTGTGGCACCGCTTGCGCGCGGCGGACGAGGACGCGGCCGCGGAGATCGCGGAGCGTTCCCCCGACGAACCGCACCGCCGCATTCTGCTGCTGCTCGCGCGCAAGATCGCCGCGACCCGCACGCGCAACGCCGACCTCGCCTACCGCGACCCCGAGCACCTGCTCGCCGACCTGCGCGTCGTCCAGGACTCACTCGTCGCCGCCGGTGCCGCGCGCCAGGCATACGGCGCCCTGCAGCGCTTGGTGTGGCAGGTCGAGACCTACGGCTTCCACCTCACCGAACTCGAAGTGCGCCAGCACTCGGCGGTTCACCGGAAGGTGCTCGACGAGCTCCGCGCCGGAGGTGCCCGCAGCGAGCAGACCGAAGAAGTCCTCGAGGTCTTCCGCTCGATCGCGTACGTGCAGGAGCGCTTCGGCCCCCGTGCCGCCGGGCGCTATATCGTGTCGTTCACGCAGTCGGCCGACGACCTCGCCAATGTGCACGAGCTGGCCTCGTTCGCGATGGGACCGGGCGAACAGCCCCCGGTGCTCGACGTCATCCCGCTGTTCGAGACCTTCGCCGACCTCCAGGCCGCTCCCGGCATCCTCGCCGAGATCGTCTCGCACCCCTCGTTCGTCAGTCGGCTGGATGCCACCGGCCGGCGCCTCGAGGTCATGCTCGGCTACTCCGACTCCTCGAAGGACGTCGGGCCCGTCGCCGCCAACCTCGCGCTCTACGAGGCCCAGGCCGAGATCTCCACGTGGGCCGAGACCGAGGGCATCGAGCTCACGCTCTTCCACGGGCGCGGCGGCGCCCTCGGACGCGGCGGTGGACCTGCCAACTCCGCGATCCTCGCGCAGCCCCCGCATTCGGTCGACGGTCGTTTCAAGCTCACCGAGCAGGGCGAGGTCATCTTCGCCCGTTACGGTGACGCCGACATCGCCATGCGGCACATCGATCAGGTCGCAGCCGCCGTGCTCACGGCATCCTCCCCCTCGATCGAACGTCGCAATCGTGGAGCTGCGGAGGCATTCGCCGACGTCGCGACCACCATGGATCTCGCCTCACGCGAGCGCTTCTTCGCTCTGGTCAAGGCGCCCGGTTTCGCACCGTGGTTCGCCACGGTCACTCCCATGGAGGAGCTCGGCCACCTGGCCCTCGGATCACGCCCCGCGCGTCGCGGGCTCTCCGTGGAGTCGCTCGAAGACCTGCGGGCGATCCCGTGGGTGTTCTCGTGGACGCAGGCCCGAATCAACCTCGCGGGATGGTTCGGTCTCGGCACCGCCCTCGACGCCGTGGGCGACGAGCCGCGCCTGCGCGACGCGTACGAGCAGTGGCCTCTGTTCCGCACGATGATCGACAACGTCGCGATGAGCCTGGCGAAGGCCGACGAGCGGATCGCCCGTCGCTACCTCGCGTTGGGCGACCGCGACGACCTCGCCCAGCTCGTGATGGACGAGATGCTGCTCACCCGCTCCTGGGTCGAGCGGATCACCGGCGGAGACCTGCTCGGCAACAAGCCGATCCTGCAGCGCGCCGTGAAGATGCGCAGCCCGTACGTCGACGCGTTGTCGCTCTTGCAATTGCGGGCCCTGCGCGCACTTCGCGAAGCGGACGCCGAAAACCCGACTCCGGATGCCGAGCACCAGCGGCTGCTGCTGCTCTCGGTGAGCGGTGTGGCGGCGGGCCTGCAGAACACGGGCTGAGCTCGATACATTTTCATCGACGCGTCGGCTCGCCCCGCACAGAGCCGACGCGTCGTGTCACGAGGGGCCAAGCGACCGAGCTCGATCGACGCGACGATCAACGGTGTGGCGGGATCGACGGCGCGCCTCGCCGCCATCACCGATCACCGCCCCGGTGAAGACCCGTGTACCGGGCGCGAAGAACACCTCCTTCCCCACGTCGGCGCCCGCGACACTCGCCCTCGGGCCGATCAGGGGGTGGGGCCCACCTGGACCGCACGCACTGAGCCCGCCCCGTCCAGGGCATCCTTCTCGCGCAGCACGACCGGCTACGCTCCGACGTGATCACCGCGCCGTGCAGCACCGGGCTGCCGGGCCGATGGTCACGTCGCCGGTGAGACCGCGGTGGGCGCGATGGTCGCGTCAGGATGAATGCAGGGCTCTGCCCCCGGAGTGGGTGTGGCGCGTGACGGCGGCCTCTCCTCGGTGTCGCCAGCGTAGACCCCGGTCGGGCAGCCGATGCCCCGCATACGACGAGGCGGTGGTGGGTGTC
>NZ_BJML01000007.1 GCF_006539145.1 Microbacterium testaceum
GGCGGTGACCTCACCGGGGTAGACCTCGAAGTCCACGTTGTTGAGGGCGCGGACGGATCCGAACTGACGCGACAGGCCGCGCGCCTGCAGCACGGGCACGGTCGTGGTGGTGCTCATGAGGAAGCTCCTTCGTGGAGACCGACGGGGGCATCGGAGACGGTCACGATCAGGTCGGCGCGGTGGCGTCCGCGTTCGACGACGAGCGCGTTGCGCTCATCGACCTCGCGGACCCAGGCGACGGCCTCGTCGTGGGGGTGGTCGTGGGAGAGACGGCGGGCGATGAGTCGCTCGCGGCGGGCGTGCGCCTCGATGTCGAGGAACCACACCTCGTCGAGGCGGGGAGCCACGGCATCCCACCCGAACTCGTCGTGCAGGAGGTAGTTGCCCTCGGTGACGACGAGCGGGACGTCGGCGGGGACGAGGACCGCGGAGCCGATCGACTCCTCCAGCCCGCGGTCGAAGCGCGGGGCGTACACGGTGTGACCGGCCCGGATGCGATCGAGCAGCGACACGTAGCCGTCGACGTCGAAGGTGTCGGGAGCGCCCTTGCGGTCGCGGCGACCGAGGCGCACGAGCTCCTCGTTCGCGAGGTGGAAGCCGTCCATGCCGACGAGCACCGCGTCGTCGCCGAGGGCGGCGAGCAGGGCGTCGCTCACGGTCGATTTGCCCGCGCCGGGGGTGCCGACCACGCCCAGGATGCGCCGCTCGCCCGACGCCACGAGCTGCCGGGCACGAGCGACGAGGTCGTCGAGGTGCACGGTCGCGGCGGTGGTCGTCGCGTCGTCCTTCGAGGTGTGGGTCACAGCGGTGTGGTCCTTCCGGGCGACGCACCACGGCGGAGTGCTGCGTCGATGAAGCGGGTCCGGCGGGGGTGTCCACCGGTCGAACTCCGGTTACGGTAAGCCCACCGTGACACCGGTGTCAACATCCGTGATCAATTCGTCATGACACCGAAGTCATCCGCGTGATTCTGTGGTTATCATGGGCCGCGACGACACTGTCGTCGTCCTCGACTCCCGGACCCGCGAAAGAGCCCACCCATGACCGAATTCACCGACCGCACCATCCTCGTCACCGGAGCCGGGGGCGGCATCGGAGGCGCGACCGTGCGTCACCTCGTGGCCGCCGGCGCGACAGTCCTCGCCGCAGGGCGCGACGCCGACAGCGTCGCTGCGATCAGCGCCGAGACCGGCGCCGAGCCCGTCGTGTTCGACCTCGAATCCGAAGACGAGATCCGCGCGGCCATCGAGGGCCGCGACATCTACGGCGTCGTCAACTGCGGCGGCTGGGGCGGCGAGATCGCGACCCCGATGGAGACGGACATCGACGTCTTCGACAAGGTCATGCGCATCAACGCCCGCGGCTCGCTGCTGGTCACCAAGTACGCCTCCCGCGAGATGATCCGCGTGGGCAAGGGCGGGGCGATCGTGAACGTCTCGAGCCAGGCGAGCCTCGTCGCCCTCACCGGTCACATCTCGTACGGATCGTCCAAGGCCGCCCTCGACAACATCACGCGGGTCTCGGCCCTCGAGCTCGGTGGGTACGGCATCCGCGTCAACAGCGTGAACCCCACGGTCGTCATGACCCCGATGTCGGCCTGGTACTGGGGTCGTCCCGACATCGAGGGCCCCTTCCTCGAGGCGATGCCGCTGCACAAGTGGGCCACCGAAGACGACATCGCGGCGCCGATCGTCTTCCTCCTCGGCGACGGCGCGGGCATGATCTCGGGCGTCTCGCTCCCCATCGACGGCGGCTACTCCAGCCGCTGATCCCGGATGCCGCGGGGCGGCGTCGCGGTGGGCGGCGCCGTCTCGTGGTGAGTCCTCGTCGGTGCGCGGGTTCCGGTCCCGTCGACGGACGCAGGGGCCTGGGCCGGCTCAGACCTCGGGCGAGCTCAGGGATGAGGCCTCGCCCCGCGGCCGCGCGAGGGGGCTGAGCCCGTCGAAGCCGCGGGGCTCGGCTAGCCGCCGAACACGCGTTGCAGGAACGCGTTGCGGAAGACGCCGCGCGGGTCGGCCTCGCGCGCGACCGCGTCGAAGTCGCGGCCCCGCGGCAGGGTCGCCAGGATCCGTTCGCCGGGCATGGTGAACGCCTTGCCCCAGTGCGGTCGCGCGTCGAACGGCGCGAGAGCGGCCTCGATTCGCGGCAGCACCGAGAGCACACCGGCGGTGTCGTTGCGCCACGTGAAGTGGATCGCGAGCACGTCGCGCTCGTACGCGGGGCTCAGCCACAGCCGGTCCGCGGCGACCGTGCGCAGCTCCGTCACCAGCAGGTGCGCGGCGAAGTCCGGGGCGATCTCGCGGACGGCAGCGAGAGCCTCGGCCGCCGAGGCCAGCGGCACGAAGTACTCCGACTGGATCTCGTCGCCGTCGCTGGGGGGCGCGTCGGCGCGGAAGTGCGGAAGACGCGTGTGCCACGGCCCCGCGGTGCCCCGCGGAGTCGTGTTGTCGACGGTGCGGATTCTGCCCAGGTGGATGTCATCGCCGACGGCGGTGCCACCGAGCTCTTCGACCCACGACGGCGCGCCCGTGTCGCTCTTGGCCCAGACCAGGTCGTGCGCGGGGTCTCCCCAGGTCGTGAAGATGCTGACGCTGCGCGAGCCGCCGAGCACCGCGATCGGGTCCGCGGCGATGTCGGCCCACGCGACCCCGGTGTACGCCTGCTGCGAGACGGCGTAGGTCGGTTCGGTGCGCAGCTCGACCGCGGTGACCACGCCCAGGGCGCCGACGCTGAGCGCGGCCGCGCCGAACCACGGGTGGTCTTCGTCGATGCGGTGCGTGCGGCCGTCGGCATCCATCAGCTCGACGCCCGTCACGGCGCTCGAGAGATTTCCGTTGCGCACCCCGGAGCCGTGCGTGCCGGTCGCCGTCGCGCCCGCCACCGAGATGTGGGGGAGCGAGCCGAGGTTGTGCAGCGCCCGGCCCTCGGCCTCGAGCACGGGCGCCAGCTGGGCGAAGGTCACGAGCCCCTCGACGCGCACCCGGTCGCCGGAGACGTCGACGCGCGTGGGCATCTTCTCGAGCGAGACGAGCGCACCCTCGCTGTCGGCGACGTCGTTGAAGGTGTGGCGGGTCGCCTGCACACGCAGATGAGCGGCGGATGCCACGACCTCGGCCAGTTCGTCGATGCCGGTGGGCAGTCGCACCTCGGTGGCGCGGTACTGGTGGTTGCCCGACCAGGTGGCTCCGGCGGAACGTGTCTCGATCATCTGTTCTCCTCGCGTCGTCGCCCACCCATCCTGCCCCGGACCACCGACATCGGGGCCGGGCGCGAGGTGACGAGGAGCGCTTCGCGCTCAGCGCGCGGGGAAGAGCGCGGCCTCGAACACGGCTTCGGCCGCGCCGACGAGCAGGCGGTTCTCGCCGAGCTCGGCGGCGGCCAGGCGCAGCCCCTCGGCGCACGCGGGGATCGTCTGCGCGCGCACCGCGGAGTCGAGGCCGGCGAGGTCGAGCTCGCCGAGGATCGCGAGGAACCCGCCGAGCACGATCACCGCGGGGTTCATCACGTTCGCGGCGTTGGCGAGGGCCGTGGCGAGGATGCGGCGCTGTCGATCGGTCTCGGCCCGCACCGCCGGGTCGGTGCTGCGGACCAGGGCCGCCGCGAGGGCCGCGTCGTCGGCCGCGTCGATGCCGAGCGCGCGCAGCAGAAGCGACCGGCTGACCTCGTCCTCGAGGACGCCCTCGGGAGCGCGCCGATCGTCGGGATCGGCGATTCCGGGTCTGTTCTGCCCGAACTCCCCGGCGTAGCCGCCCGCCCCGCCCAGCGGCATCCCGCCGACGATGACCGCCCCACCGATGCCGCTCGCGCCGCCGTTGAGATAGACGACGTCGTGCACGCCGCGCGCGGCACCGAACAGGTGCTCGGCCACGGCACCCAGCGCCGCGTCGTTGGCGACGTGGGTGGGCAGGCCCGTGGCATCCGTCATCAGGCCGGCAAGAGCGGCGTCGGTCCAACCGAGGTGCGGAGCCTCGCGGACGAGCCCGTCGGACGCGCGCACCGGGCCGGGCACCGCGACCCCCACACCGATCAGGCGGGAGTCGGCGAGGGGCCGGCGGCGCCAGACGTCGAGGCGGATGCCGACGAGCTCGGCCGTGCGCTCGGGAGTGAGCAGCGTCGACTGGTCGAGGCGCTCGCGCGCCACGATCGACCCGTCGAGGGCGATCGCCGCGATGTCGAGAGCGTCGACCTCGGGGTTCACGGCGACGGCGATGACCCGCGGGTCGGGTTCGACGATGGGGGAGGGGCGGCCGACGCGCCCTTGCGCTTCGGAGGCGCGCTCGACCACGAGCCCCGCGCGCTGCAGCTCGCCCACGAGGTCGGCGATCGTCGAACGGTTCAATCCCGTCGCCTCGGTGAGCTCTGCGCGCGAGCGCGATCCCTCGCGGTGGACGGTACGCAGCACTAGAGCCAGATTGGCGCGGCGCATGCCGTCGCCCCGGCTTCCCGCGGTGACCATCCGACCACTGTGCCATGCGGTGGGGCCGGAGCGTCGGCACCCGCGTGCCCCGCCGATTCCCACCCCGACCACAACAATGCAGTGCCAGGATCGGATCATGGACCTCTCCGGCATCCCGATCACGACCATCCGCGGCGAGCAGACGACCTTCGGCGCGCTGACCGACGGCAAGGCCGCCCTCGTGGTGAACGTCGCCTCGCGCTGCGGCCTCGCGCCGCAGTACGAGGCGCTCGAAGCGCTGCACAAGAAGTACGCCGACCGTGGTTTCACGGTGATCGGCTTCCCCAGCAACCAGTTCCTGCAGGAGCTCAGCGACGAGGACAAGATCGCCGAGTACTGCTCCGCGACGTGGGGCGTGACCTTCCCGATGTCGGAGAAGGTCAAGATCAACGGGCGCAGCGCGCACCCGCTGTACAAAGAGCTGACGACGACCCCGGATGCCGAGGGCAAGACCGGCCGCATCTCGTGGAACTTCGAGAAGTTCGTCGTCGCCCCCGACGGCCGGGTGACCCGCTTCAGCCCGCGGACCCTGCCCGACGCCCCCGAGGTCGTCGCCGCGATCGAGGACGCGCTGCCGCGCTGAGGCCCCGCCCCGCCGCGCTGAGGCCCCGCCTTGCCGCGCTGAGGCCCCGCCTTGCTGCGCTGAGGCCCCGCCTTGCTGCGCTGAGGCCCCGCCTTGCCGCGCTGAGGCCCCGCCCCGCCGCGCTGAGGCCCGGGCCCGTCGCGCTGAGGTCCCGCGCCGTCGCGCTGAGGCCCTGCCTTGCTGCGCTGAGGCCCCGCCGCGACCGGCCCCGGCCGCCGCTGCCCCGGCGGCGTCTCCCGAACGCCGGAGCGGGCGGGCCGTCGCGGCGTGCCGCGGGCACTCGGCCGTTCTGGGCCGCGATCGGCCGGTGTCGGTGGTCTGCCCTATCCTGACCGGGATCCGACCCGAAGGAGTCTTCATGGCCGATGCCGTCGTCCTCGTGTCCGGCGGCGCCGCCGTCACCCCGTTCACCGACCCCGAGCGGGCGGCGGCGACGGGGCTTGCGGCCGGTAACACCATGACGGCGCTGCGCGCGCACCACCTCAATCGGGGGGTGCCCGTGTTCACGGCGCCCGCCCGCATCGGGGCGGGGACGGTCGAGCGGGATGCCGGGTGGCAGGGCTTCGACGACGTGCCCGTCGTGCTGTCGGATGCGGTCACGATCAACGCTGTCGGACGGATCGACGACGCCGGGGTCTCGCTCGCCGCGTTCCTGCGGTGGCTCGCCGCGGAGCAGGGGCTGGCGAGCCTCGACCTCATTGGCCACTCGATGGGCGGACTGTTCTCGCGTGCCGCGATCCGCGAGCTCGCGGGCGACGGTCCGCGGGTGGAGCACCTCGTGACCCTCGGCACGCCCTGGGACGGATCGGTGCTCGGAGACCTGATCGACGGCGAGATCTCCGAGTCCGATGCCCAGGGCGACCCCGCCACCCTGCAGATCCTGGCCGAGGCCCGCCCGTACGCGGCCGCGAACTCCGAGGGGGCGGCGGCGGAGGTCTCGCGTCGGTACCTGCGCGGCTGGAACGACCGTCACGCGGGTGTGCTCGATGGCATTCCGGTGACCGCCGTCGGCGCCGGGTACTTCGCCGCGTCGGCCGAGCCGGCGCAGCTCTGGCCCCACGACGGTCTGGTCTCGCTCACCAGTGGTCGCGCCGATCACGTGCCCTCCGCGGTGCTGCCGATCGTCGAGCGGCACACGTTCGACGACCACGTGCACAGCATTTTCTTCGCCGAGGCGTTCGGTCTGCCGTGGGAGCGCGCACTCACCTGGGACCCTGAGGTGTTCGCGGTGGTGGACGCGGCGCTCGGGCGCTGACGCGAACGGGTCGGGGAGCGGGAGCGACGAACTCGTGAGCGAGGTCTGTCACCGCGGCGACGTGCTCAAGTCGCGGTCTGCGCTCAGAATCGTCGCGTCGTTCGCGATCGCGTAGGCAGCGATCAGGATGCCGACCGCGCCCGCGCCCGCGCCGCGCACGAAACCGGCGTTCCCCAGGGCGGACTGGATGCCGACGGCAAGCGACTCGTCCGGCGCCCGCTCGAGGGGAAAGCCCAGGGAGACCTGCTCGAGGTAGTGCGCGTGCTCTTCGGGTGACCGCGCGATGCGACAGAACTCGAGAACCTGGGGCGGACAGGTGACGAAGAGGTCGGAGGGGTAGCGGACGATTCGACCAAGACGCGTTCGGATCGCGCGGTCTCCCGAGGCGAGTCGATGAGTCGGGGGTCGAGGTCGACGCTGGTGAGGGCCATGATCACTCCTTCGCTATATAGGGCATCATTTGCCGCATCGACACTCGCGCGAGGGTGGACGCCGCGGCATCCGGGGTATATGTTGTGAGAACCAACAAACCCGCTGCGCGCCACCGCGCGCTCGTGCGTCCATGCGAAGGAGCAGGAATGCCCACCCCCACCCGCGACGACAAGTTCTCGTTCGGTCTCTGGACCGTCGGCTACAACGGCACCGACCCCTTCGGCGGCCCCACGCGTGAGCCCCTCGACGTCGTGCACGTCGTCGAGAAGCTCGCCGAGCTCGGCGCCTACGGCCTGACCTTCCACGACGACGACCTCTTCGCCTTCGGCTCCACCGACGCCGAGCGTCAGAAGCAGATCGACCGCCTCAAGGGCGCGATGAGCGACACCGGCATCGTCACGCCGATGGTGACCACCAACCTCTTCTCGGCCCCTGTCTTCAAGGACGGCGGATTCACCTCGAACGACCGCCAGGTGCGCCGGTTCGCGCTGCGCAAGGTGCTGCGCAACCTCGACCTCGCCGCCGAGCTCGGCGCGAAGACCTTCGTCATGTGGGGCGGCCGCGAGGGCGCCGAGTACGACTCGGCGAAGGACATCCGCCAGGCGCTCGAGCGCTACCGCGAGGCCGTCAACCTGCTCGGCGACTACGTCACCGACAAGGGCTACGACATTCGCTTCGCGATCGAGCCCAAGCCCAACGAGCCCCGCGGCGACATCCTGCTGCCGACCCTCGGACACGCCATCGCGTTCATCGACTCGCTCGAGCGTCCCGAGCTGGTGGGCCTGAACCCCGAGGTCGGCCACGAGCAGATGGCGGGCCTGAACTTCGCCGCCGGCATCGCCCAGGCGCTGTATCACGGCAAGCTCTTCCACATCGACCTCAACGGTCAGCGCGGCATCAAGTACGACCAGGACCTCGTCTTCGGCCACGGCGATCTGCACAACGCCTTCGCCCTGGTCGACCTGCTCGAGAACGGCGGCCCCGGCGGGGTCCCCGCGTACGACGGCCCCCGTCACTTCGACTACAAGCCTTCTCGCACCGAGGACGAGACCGGCGTCTGGGACTCCGTCTCGGCCAACATGAACACCTACCTGCTGCTCAAGGAGCGCGCCGCGGCCTTCCGCGCCGACCCCGAGGTGCAGGAGGCCCTCGAGGCCGCGAAGGTCGCCGAGCTCGCACAGCCGACGCTCAACGAGGGCGAGACCTACGACGACTTCCTCGCCGACCGCTCGGCCTACGAGGACTTCGACGCCGACGCGTACCTCGGCGGCAAGGGCTTCGGCTTCGTCCGCCTGCAGCAGCTCGCCACCGAGCACCTGCTCGGCGCCCGCTGAGTCGGAGGGGGTCCGGATGCCGCGGCATCCGGGCCCCGCTCGCGGTACATTCGCCCCGACTGAATCGCGGCATCCGCCGAGGGGCCCCGCCCTCACCTCGAGTGTCCAGAACACCCGGACGAACTCGAAAAGTCTCCGGGTGTTGTGGACGCTCAAAAGGGGATGAGGGCACGGCGGGGCCTCGACGCCACGGGGCGCACCCCCGCGACACAGACAACTCGGACCGCGCCGACGAAGGCGCGGCGGACAGAAGGGCAGAGCATGGCGCTCGTCATGGGAGTCGACTCGTCGACGCAGTCGTGCAAGGTCGTCGTCGTCGACGCCGAGACCGGGAAGGTCGTCCGCGAGGGTCGTGCGTCGCACCCCTCGGGCACGTCGGTGAATCCCGAAGCGTGGTGGAAAGCACTTCAGGATGCCATCGCCCAGGCCGGCGGTCTCGACGAGGTCGCCGCGGTGTCGATCGCGGGCCAGCAGCACGGCATGGTCGTGCTCGACGCCGAGGGCGCGGTGATCCGCGACGCCCTGCTGTGGAACGACACCCGGTCGGCGCAGGCCGCGCGCGACCTGATCGACGAGGTCGGCGCGGCGGAATTCGCGGAGCGGACCGGGGCGGTGCCGGTGGCGTCGTTCACGGGCACGAAGCTGCGCTGGCTGCGCGACGCCGAGCCCGACAACGCCGCGCGCGTCGCCGCCGTCGCCCTGCCCCACGACTGGCTGACCTGGCGTCTGCGCGGCTTCGGCCCCGGCAACGCCGTGCTCGAAGAGCTGGTCACCGACCGCTCCGACGCCTCGGGTACCGCGTACTGGGGCGCGGACGGGTACGACCTCGACCTCTTCACGCGCGCGCTCGGCCACGAGGCGGTGCTTCCGCGGGTGCTCGGTCCGTGGGAGAGCGCCGGGGCACTGCCCGGTGGCGCCCTCGTCGGACCCGGCGCGGGAGACAACGCCGGCGCTGCGCTCGGCCTCGGCGCGGGCGTCGGCGACGTGGTCGTCTCGCTCGGAACCTCGGGCACCGTGTTCGCCGTCACCGACACCCCGGCCCGTGACGCGACGGGCGCCGTCGCCGGCTTCGCCGACGCGACGGGGCGTTTCCTGCCCCTGGTGGCCACCCTCAACGCCGCTCGGGTGCTCGACGCGTTCGCGGGCCTCCTCGACGTCTCGCACGATGAGCTCGGTGCCCTGGCCCTCGAGGCCGAGCCCGGCGCCGGCGGCGTGGTGCTCGTGCCCTGGTTCGAGGGGGAGCGCACACCGAACCTGCCGCACGCGCAGGCATCGCTGACCGGCCTGACCCTGGCATCCACGAACCGTCCGAATTTCGCGCGCGCCGCGATCGAGGGCATGCTGAGCGGCTTGGCCGTCGGGCTCGAGGCGATCCAGGCGCAGGGTGTCGAGGTGCGCCGCGTGCTGCTCATCGGTGGGGCAGCGGCGAACGAGGGAGTGGCGCGCATCGCCGCGCAGGTGTTCGACGCCGAGATCGTCGTCCCCGCCGCGGGGGAGTACGTCGCGCTCGGTGCGGCCCGCCAGGCGGCGGGAGTGCTCGCGGGAGGACCCGTCGACTGGTCGGTCGCGATGACCCGCACGGTCGAATCCGACCACCGACCCGAGATCCGTGAGCGTTACGACGTGATCTCGGCGCTGCGCGCGACAGAGAGCTGACCACCCAGATTGGGGTGGATTCGGCGAACCCGGATGCGCCAGAGTTAGGGCGGGACCCGTCGACGTCTTGTAAGGGGGGCGTCGGCGGGTTCTTCGCGGGAGCGCTCCCTCAGGGTGCGGGCTGCCCGCCTTGATCGCCGCGCGCCCGCGCATCCCTCCGTCGCCCGGGGTCGCGACGGCGGTAGCTTCCGCCCCACCGTCTGCGCGTGTTCGCTCGTCCCCGAGGTGGTGAGCGGTCGTCGGCCGCGCCCTCGAGCGACGGTGAGATTCGTTGTCGTCCATGTTGTACGTACAGACTGGACGATATGGACGTTACGCACTACGCTGACATCCAACGCGGAAGGGACCGCGGACGGATCGATCCGGGACGCCTCGCCGTCCCGCCTCCGTCACCACAACGGAGGGACTGCCCATGCCTTTGGTCAGCGGACACGACGTCATCCAGGAGTGCACGGCCCGCGGGCTCGTGGCGGGAGCGTTCAACACCACGAACATCGAGACGACCATGGGCATCATCGATGCGGTCGAGAAGGTCGGTGTGCCGACCTTCATCCAGGTCGCTCCGACGAATGTGAAGCTCTCCGGCTACGAGTACGTCTACGACATGGTCGCGCGGCGCCTGGCGGACACGACCGTCCCGGTCGCCCTGCACCTCGACCACGGCAAGTCCCTCGCGGCCGTCGAAGCGGCCCTGGCCGCCGATTTCACCTCGATCATGATCGACGCCTCCGAGGAGCCGCTCGCCGAGAACACCGCCACCTCGGCGACGGCGCGGCGGATGTGCGGTGCGACGATCGCCCTCGAGGCCGAACTCGGCAGCATCGGCGGCAAAGAAGACGACGTCGCCCCAGAGTTCGCCAGCACGACGGACCCGGCGCAGGTGGCCGACTTCGTCGCCGCCGTCGGCTGCGACATGCTCGCGGTGTCGGTCGGCAACGTGCACGGGTACGCGCCGAACGCGCGCATCGACTTCGACCTCCTCGAGCGCGTGCGCGCGGCCAGCCCGGTCCCCCTCGTCATCCACGGCGGCTCGGGCCTGCCCGAAGAGCAGCTCGGCCGCCTGGCCGACTTCGGCGTGGTCAAGGTCAACGTCGCGAGCGACCTGCGCAACGCCATGATCCGCAGCTTTGGCGAGGCGTACGCCGCGAACCCGAACGAGAACTCCCTCATCCGGGTCTCCCTCGACGCGGTCGCGGCGATCTCCGACGTCGTCGAGCGTCGCATCCGCATGCTCAACCCCTCGCTCTGACGCTCATGACCCCCACGATCACGGTCGACATCGGCACGACGAGCATCAAGCTCTGCGTGTTCGACGGCGACGGCGCTCTCGTCGTCTCGCGACGCGTCGCGACGCCCACCGTCGGCGACGGGATCGGCGAGGTCTACGACGTCGCGGCGCTCCTCGACGCCGTCCGGGACTTCGTCGCGGATCTCGAACCGCCTCTGCGCCGCGCGGTCCAGCGCATCGCGCTCGCGGGCGTGGGCGAATCGGGAGGGCTCGTCGGCGCCGACCTCTCGCTGCGATCGCCCATGATCCTCTGGCACGATCAGCGCGGCGCCGCCCTGCTGAGAGACCTCACCCCCGCGCAGCGGGAGCGCGTCTACGCCGTCACCGGGTTGCCCGTCAACGCCAACTACGCGCTGTCCAAGGTCGCGTGGGCCCTGGCCCACGCCGAGGGCGACACCGCCGACGCCCTCTGGCTCAATGTGTCGGAATTCGTCGCCGCGCTGCTGACCGGCCGACGGTGGTCCGAGCCCTCGCTCGCCAGCCGCACCATGGCGCTCGACCTGCGCGAGCGGCGCCCCTCGCGCGAGGTGTGCGCGCTCCTCGGCGTCGATCCGGCGATCTTCCCCCCGCTGCGTCCGGCGGCGCTCGGCGTCGCGATGGACCCCGCGATCGCGCACACCTGGGGCCTCGACGAGGTGACGGTCCACGTCGCCGGCCACGATCATATGGTCGGGGGTGTCGGCGCCGACCTGCAGCCGGGGGAGATGCTCGATTCCACCGGGACCACCGAGGGGATCCTCACCCTCGTGCGCGAACCGCGGACGGATGCCGCCACCGCGGCCACCAAGATCGCGGGCGGCCTCGCCTGCGACGGCGAGTCCTTCACGCTCTTCGCCTCCATCCCGACCGGGGGCTCGGCCTTCGCGACGGTGCGCACGCTCCTCGACCGCGACGAGGCGGAGGTGCGCGCTCTCATCGATCGCGCCCACCGGGCCTACCTCGACGGGAAGATCGACCTCGGTCGTGTGCCCCTCGTCCTGCCGCGTTTCCGCGGCAGCCCGCCGCCGGACAAGGACGCGAACGCCCGAGGCGCGATCGCGGGCGTGGGCACCGACACCACCGCCGTCGAGCTCGTGTTCGGGTGCTTCCTCGGGCTCGCCCGCCAGTTCGCGGACGTCTGGACCCTCTTCAGCGCGGACCTGGACCGCGTGAAGGTCATCGGGCCCGCGGCATCCAATCCGCTCTGGCTCCAGCTCAAAGCCGACCTGCTCGGTGCTCCGGTCAGCGCCGCCGGGGTCGACGAGATCGTCTCCCGCGGAGCGCAAGCGCTGGCGCACGGCGCCCGCCGCCCCTGGGAGGACGCGCTCCCCCGCGAGATCGCCCCCGATCCGCGACGACACCGGATGCTGCAGGACGGGGTGGCCGCCACCGCTGCGCGCTGGGAACACCTGAAGGCGATGCCGGCGTGAGCGCCGCACGCTCCTCCGAACGAAAGGCGCAGCGATGAGGCTCGTCGCGGGAATCGACTCGTCCACCCAGAGCTGCAAGGTCACCGTGCGCGACCTCGACACCGGGGTCTGCGTCCGAGAAGGGTCGGCGCCGCACCCGGCCGCGACCATCGTCGACCCGGACGTGTGGTGGCACGCCCTGCTCGACGCCGTGCAGGCGGCGGGAGGACTCGACGACGTGCTCGCGGTGTCGGTGAGCGGACAGCAGCACACGCCGATCTTCCTCGACGCGACCGGAACCCCCGTGACCGCGTCGCCCCTCTGGAACGATCTGGGCTCGCACCCGCACATGATGGCGTTGAACGCCGAGCTGGGTCGGGACACCTGGATCCGGCGGACCGGTCTGCCCCTCACCCTGTCGGACACGGTTGTCAAGGCGCGCTGGTTGCGCGACGAGTTCCCGGATGCCGCCGCCCGCACCGCGGCCATCGCCGTCGTGCACGACTGGCTCACCTGGCGTCTGCGCGGATTCGGTCCCGGCACGGGGGGCATCGACAGCCTCGTCACGGACCGGTCCGAAGCATCGGGGACCGGGTACTGGTCCGGCGAGACGGGGGAGTACACCCTCGATCTGCTCGAGCACGCGTTCGGCCATCCGGTCGTGCTGCCCGTCATCCTCGGCCCCCTCGAGCGTGCCGGGGTCACGGCCGCCGGACTCCCCGGTATCCCCGCCGGCCTTCCGATCGGGGTCGGCAGCGGTGACAACGCCGCTGCGGCTCTCGCGCTGGGTCTCGAAGAGGGGGACGCCGTCCTGAGCCTGGGCACCTCGGGCGTCGTCTACGCGCGCACGGCGGATCCTGTCCACGACTACGCGGGGTACGTCTGCAGCTACGCCGACGCCACCGGCGATCACCTGCCGATCGTCGCGACCCTGAATGCGGCGCGCAACCTGCAGGTCGGTGCGGAACTGCTGGGGTGCACGCACGAGGAGCTCGCCGAGCTCGCGCTCGCGGCACCCCCGGGAGCGGAGGGGCTGACGCTGCTGCCGTATTTCGAGGGGGAGCGCACACCCGACCTGCCGCACGCGCGGGCGGCCGTGCTGGGCGCGAGCCTCTCCAACTTCACACGGGCGAACATGGCGCGCGCGATCGTCGAGGGGACGGTGGCGAGTCAGGTCGCGATGCTGGACGCGCTCGCCGCGTGCGGTGTGCACTCGCGCCGCTTGCTGGTGATCGGCGGTGCGGCGAAGAACCGTGCCGTCCAGCGCGTACTGGCCGAGCTCGTCGACCTGCCCCTCGCCGTGCCGACGGCCGACGAGTACGTCGCCAAGGGCGCCGCGATGCAGGCGGCGGCCGCGCTCACCGGTGCCTTCCCCCGATGGTCCGTGGAGACCTCTCCCGTCGCCCCCGCGCCCCCCGCGCCCCAGGTCGCGCGACAGCACCACGATGCGCAGCTCGCCCTCGGCTACCTCGCGAGCGCGCCGTCTCCCACGCCCGCGCGCGTCTGATCGGCGCCGCTAAGGTCGAGGGGAGGGCAGTCGTCTTCGCCCCCGGGAGGAATCGACGGTGACTCTGCGTGTACGCCTTCCGGTCGTGGTGGGCATCGACGTGGGCAGCACCAACACCAAGGTCGTCGCGCTGACCGCGGACGGCGCCGTCGTGGCTCGCGCCAGTCGCCCCACGCGGCGCGCCGGAGCAGACCTCGCCGTCGACGCGGCCGCTCTGGTGCTCGCGATCGAGGACATGGTCGTCGAGGTCTGCGGCGACAGTCGCGTGATCCATGCCCTGTGCGTCGCCGGGATCGGGGAGGACGGCGTCCTCGTCGACGGGCGGCTGCGCCCGCTGACCCCCGCCCTGGCGTGGTTCGACCCGCGGCGTCACGCCGTCTTCGAGGCACTGCGCCCCGACCTCGTCGATGATCACACCTTCGACGTCGACACCGATCCGGTGCGTTCCCTCGTGGGCTGGAGGTGGGCCCGGGCGCAGCCGGGAACCGAGCGCGCCGCCGCGTGGATCGCCCTCACCGACCTCCCGGCCGTCGCCTGGACCGGCCGCGCCTTCCTCAGCGACACCCTCGCCCCGCGCACGGCGGCCTGGCGCAGCGGCGAACGCGCCTGGGCCCACGATCGCGTGGCCGTGTCCCTCGGCGACCAGAACCTGCTTCCGCCCGTCGTCCCCACCGGGGAGGTGGTCGGCGAGATCGTTTCGCCGGCGCTCCGCGCGGCGGGAGTGATGGCGGCGGATGCCATCGCCGTGGCCGGCGGTCACGATCATCCGATCGGGGGGTGGGGCGTACAGCTCATGGTCCCGGGAGCGGTGCTCGATTCGATGGGCACCGCCGAGGTGGTCGTCGCGCAGTCGTCGTCCGCGAGGCGGCGGGGCGATGACCACGTCGATGTGGCCCCCGGCATCCGCGCCTCCGGCAGCACCCTGTTGCTCGTCGAGGAGTTGGCGCGCAACGTGCAGTGGGCCTCACGTGACGCCGAGGTGGGGCGCGCGATCCGGCACCTGTTGATCGGTCGCTCCGCACCCCTGCCGCTGTGGGAGTCGGGCTGGTTCGTCCCCGGTCAGCGGGGCGGAGGGCAGCCGTCGTACGCACCCGATGCGCCGGTCGACCCCCGTGTCCGTGCATCCGCGGTGCTGGGAGCTCTCGCGGTGGCCGGTCGCGACGCGGTCGACGCGGTGCGTCGTGACGTGGGCGGCACGGCCGAGGTCCGCATGGCCGGGGGATGGGTGCGCTCCCCGGGCTGGATCGCGCTGAAGGCCGCGGTGAACGGGGCGCCCGCGGTGCCCATCCTCGAGCCGGAGGTCACGGCGGTCGGAGCCGCGCTGCTCGCGGCGACCGCACGCGGGTGGAGTCCCGACCCGGTCGACGCGCTGGGGGGCTTCGTCAGCGGGATGCTGGGATGAGGGTGTTCAGCTCGCCGAGACGCTGACCTCGAGCGGGATGACGTCGGTGAGCACCCAGGTCTCGTAGTAATCGAACCGCGTGCCATCGGCCGCCCAGGACGAGGAGCGCACGCGGAGCACGGGGTGGCCCGGTTCGACGTCGAGGTGAGCGGCGACCGCGTCCGGCGCGGCCAGGGCGTGGATCACCCGCTGCGCACCGCTGCTGACGAAGCCCGCCGATCGGAGATGACCGTTGAGCGAGGCCGAGCCGTCGAGCACGCCCGATTCGCTGGCGATCGTCCGGGCCACCTCGCGGGGGAACCAGTTCGTGCTGTACATGGCCCGGCGTCCGTCGAGCGAGCGGACGCGCTCCAGTGCGAACACCTCGGTGTCGGGGCCGACGCGCAGGGCGTCCGCGACGTGGGCTTCGGGGGTGACGTAGCCCGTCTGCACGACGGTCGTCGTGATGCCCGTCCGTCCGTGCCGCAGCTGCGATTCGAGGAAACCTTCCTGAACGGTCCACCCGGCCGTCTGGCCGGGAACGCTCGCGAACACCCCGCGCCGCGGGATGCGGTGCGCGTACCCGTCGTTCTCGAGCTTGGTCAGCGTCTGGCGCACCGTGGCTCGCGACAGGCCGAACTCGCGGCAGAGTTCGAGTTCGCTGGGCAGTCGTTCTTCCTCGGCGATCTCGCCCTGCGAGATCTGCTCGCGCAGGATCTCGTAGAGCTGTTCGTAATACGGCACGGGGGAGACCCGTTCGATCGTGTGCGCCACGTGATTCTCCTCGTCGTCGTGCGCATCGTCGCGCCTTCGTCGTACGTTTGGTTCTGACTGTACAGACGGTGCGGATACCCGATCCCGCGAACCCCCGAGCCGTCATCCGTTCTCATCTTCTGAATTGCGCTGTACATTCTGTACGTACAAGACGTACGATACGGGCAGGGCTTCGGTCCTGTACAGCGAAACCGCCATCTACCCCAGAGGCTTCTGCACTTCAGAGAGGAAGTACGCATGCGAACTTCACCCATCACCGGACTCGCCCTCTTCGGCGCCGGCGCGCTGCTGCTCGCCGGATGCGCGGGCGGTGCATCCGGCGACGCCGGCTCCGGCTCCGGCGAGCCGGCCGACACTCCGCTGAGCTACTCCCAGCCCCACACCGACCCGTTCCAGAACGCCGAGAACGTCGGCTCCATGGAGCGCTTCGCCGAGCTCGGCTACGCCACCATCCCGGCCACCAACGCCGACCGCGACGCGGCCCAGCAGATCACCGACATCCAGACGCTCATCAACAAGGGCGCCAAGGGCCTGGTCATCTCGGTCGGCGACGCCGACGCGATCGTCCCGGCCATCGAATACGCCAACGACTCGAGCGTTCCGATCGTCGCGATCGACGAAGCCCCCGCCTCCGGCAAGATCGCCATGATCGTCCGCGCCGACAACGTCCAGATGGGTGAACTCGCGTGCGAGGAGATGGGCAAGCGCGTCGCGGCCGATGCGGTCGTCGTCACCCTCGACGGAGACCCGGTGACCTCGAACGGTCGTGATCGCACCAACGGATTCAACGACTGCATGGCCTCGAAGTACCCGGGCGTCAAGCTCGTGAACGTCGCCACCGAATGGGACCCCGCGAAGGCGGCATCCGGTATCGAGACCGCGCTGAACCAGTACGGCAACGTCGCGGGTATCTACAACCAGAGCGACGCGACCTTCTTCCCGACGATCCTCGACACGCTCAAGTCGGCCGGCAAGCTCGTGCCCGCGGGGCAGACGGGCCACATCGTGCAGGTCTCGGTCGACGCCAGCCCGATGGCGATGAACGCGATCCGCGACGGATGGCTGGATGCCGCCGTCGCCCAGCCGATGACCGACTACATCGACTACGGCGTCGACTACCTCACCCGCGCCATCAAGGGCGAGACCTTCCAGCCGGGAGCCACCGACCACGGCAGCACGATCGAGGAGCGCAACGGCAACCTCGTCGACCTGCTGCCCACGCCCGTCGTGACCAAGGACAACGTCGAAGACCCGGACCTCTGGGGCAACAAGAAGTTCGCCCTCGACGCGTTCGGCGTCAGCAAGTAACCCGGCCATCCACCCCAGCGAGACGGAGACGTCATGACCATCCTCACGGCCACCGTGCCCGCCATCCAGATCGACGGCGTGAGCAAGACCTACGGTGCGACGAAGGCCTTGCAAGACGTCTCCGTCTCGATCCTCCCCGGGCAGGTGCACGGCCTCATCGGACGCAACGGTGCGGGTAAATCCACCCTGCTGCGCATGATCACGGGCCTCGAGACGCCCGACACGGGGACGGTGAGCTTCTTCGGGGAGGCGGCCCCGCCGGCATCCGACCCCAAGGCCTGGCAACAACGCGTGGCCTGCGTGTACCAACGGCCCTCGGTCTTCGCGAACCTCACCATCGCGGAGAACCTCTTCGCGGGGCGCCTGCCCACCACCGGCGCCCGCGTCTCGTGGGCGAAGATGCAGTCCGAGGCCGAGCGGATCCTCGACGCGTGGAACATCCGCCTCGACCCGAAGCTGCTGCTCGCGGACGCCCCGATCGAGGAGCGTCAGATGCTCACGATCGCGAAGGCGCTCGAGGCGGGGACGCGCATCGTCCTCCTCGACGAGCCCACCGTGCAGCTCGAGGGCGCCGCCATCCGACGCCTCTTCGACAAGGTGCAGGAGCTGCAGGAAGCGGGCGTCACCTTCGTGTTCGTCTCGCACTTCCTCCGGGAGGTGACCGCGATCTGCGACTCGGCGACCGTGCTGCGCGACGGGAAGCTGCTCTGGTCGCGCACCGGCGACGACATCCGTTCCGACGACCTCGTCGACGCCCTGCTCGCGGGCCAGGAGCAGCGTCGGCACCGTGCCGAGAACACCGCTCCGGCCCTCGACGCCCGATCCGCCGTGCAGCTGCGCGGGGCCACCGATCGCGAGGGGGCGTTCACGGACGTCACCCTCTCGGTCGCGCCCGGCGAGCTGATCGCCATCGGCGGCGTGGGCGGATCGGGGAAGTACTCGGTGGGCGAGGCCATCGCGGGACTCCGGCCGCTCGGCAGCGGGGAGATCGTCGTCGCGGGCGACCCGATCCGCACCGGCGACGTCAAAGCCAGCCAGCGGGCGGGCGTCGGTTTCGTCCCCGCCGACCGGCACAAGGACGGATACGTCCCCCAGCTCAGCGTCGCCGAGAACATGACCATGGGCGTCATGGACCAACTCGCCCCGAGGGGCTTCTTCTCGCCGCGCGCGCAGACCGAGATGTCGCGAACGCTCATCGCCGACGTGGCCCTCGTGCCCCCGGACCCGAAGCTCGCCGTGTCGGGCCTGAGCGGCGGCAACCAGCAGAAGGTCGTTCTGGCGCGGGCGCTCGCGCGCTCCCCTCGAGTGCTGGTGCTCATCTCGCCCACCGCGGGTGTCGACATCGCCGCGAAGGACGCCATCTATGCCCTGATGCTGAGGGCCCTCGCCGACGGCGTCGCCGTCATCCTCATCTCCGATGACGTCGAGGAGCTGCTCGTCAGCCCCCGCGTCCTCATCATGCGCGAGGGACGGATCTCGTCCGAACTCGCCGATCCCACCGAAGAAGACATCGTTCGAGCCATCGAAGGCCTGGAGTGAACACCGTGCGAACCACCGTCGTCAGAACCCCCGTCAGCACCCCGAACCCCGTGGTGCGCTCCGTCGTGAAGAACGTGCGCGAGCTGAGCGTCCTGCCGGGCCTCGTCATCGTCGCGATCGTCGGAGCCGTCGTCAGCCCCGCGTTCCTGTCCGCCGCGAACCTCACGCTGATCCTGCGGCAATCCGCCGAACTCGGGATCGTCGTGATCGGCCTGACGTTCATCCTCATCACCGGCAAGCTCGACATCTCGCTCGAGTCGACCGTGGGCCTGGCCCCCATGGTCGCCGCGTGGCTGATGGTGCCGGCCGCGATGGGCGGCCTGGGCTCCGAGATCGGGCCCGGGGTGGCCATCCTCGTCACCCTCGCGATCGGCGTCCTGATCGGGTTGATCAACGGCTTCCTCGTCGTGAAGGTCAAGCTCGATCCGTTCATCGTCACGCTGGCGATGCTGATCCTGCTGCGCGGAATCACGCTCGGCGTCAGCCAGGGCAAGACCCTCGCCGGCCTGCCCGAAGCCTTCCGCTACGTCGGTTCGGCGCGCTGGGCCGGCATCCCCGCGGCGATCTGGATCACCGGCATCCTGTTCCTCGTCGCCGGGCTCGTGCTGCGCTACACCGCGTGGGGCCGTGCGCTCTACGCGATCGGCGGCAACGCCGACGCGGCCCGAGCCGCCGGCATCCGGGTCGATGCCGTCCTCATCACCGCCTTCGTCGTGGCCAGCGCGCTCGCCGCCTTCGCCGGTCTCATGCTCGCGGGGCGTCTCGCCTCGGTCACCAGCGGCATGGGCGACAACCTCATCTTCAGCGCGCTCGCCGCGGCCGTCATCGGCGGCGTGCAGCTCAACGGCGGGCAGGGGCGCATCGTGGGGGCCCTCCTGGGTGTGCTGCTGCTCGGCACCCTGACGAACGTGCTCACGCTCGCCGGTGTCCCCACCTTCTGGATCAACGCCGTGTACGGTGCGGTCATCCTCCTGGCGCTGCTCGTCGGCCGCTGGGGTGCCCGCTCGAACGCGCACTGAGCCCGAGACCGCAGACGAAAGAAAGGACCGCGCCCATGTCGGAATTCCAGGACATCAGTTCGACCGTCGTCGCCGAGTTGGGGGAGGTGTTCCGCCGCGTACCGGAGGAGAACCTCGACGCCGCCCTCGACGCCCTCGAGAAGCACCAGCGCATCTTCGTGCTCGGCATCGGGCGGGAGGGGCTCGGCTCCAAGGCCTTCGCGATGCGCCTCACGCACTTCGGGAAGACCGTGCACTGGGGATGGGACGACACCACGCCCGCGGTCACGGCGGACGACCTGTTCATCATGCCCACGGGCCCGGCGAACATCCCGCACCTGCACTACGTCGCGGAGCAGGTCAAGAAGACGGGCGCGACTCTGCTCGTCGCCACGGCCGTCCCCGACGGGCCGACCGCGCAGCTGGCCGACATCGTGCTGACGGTGCCCGCCCACACCTACGGCGCCGACGACCCGAGCGTTCTGGTCCCCACTATCCAGGCGATGGGGAGCCTGTTCGAGCAGTCGCTCTGGATCTTCTGGGACGTGCTGTACCTCATGCTCGTGCGTCGCACCGGCGCGAAGTTCGAGGATCTCGTCGCCCGCCATCGCAACTTCGAGTGAACGATCCCGGATGCCCCGGTTCCGTCCCCTACGGAGCCGCGGCATCCGGTCGTCCGGGGTGAGAACTAGCCCCGCCGACCGGGGCGGGGGCGTGCCTATGCGGGGGGATGCCGCGGATCCTTCCCGTGCCGCCTCTCCCGCGCCGCTACTGTGAGTCCTCATGAGTGGCGACACCGGCGGCAAGCGCATCGGCGTTCGTGACGTCGCCGTCGCCGCCGGGGTGTCGGCGCAGACGGTCTCGCGCGTCCTGAACGGATACCCGGGCATCCGCGAGGCGACCAGGGAGCGCGTGCTCGACGCGGTCGCCGCCCTGGACTATCGCGTGAACAACGCCGCGCGCGCACTCGGCACGAGCCTGACGCGGACGGTCGGGGTCGTGGCATCCGACGCGGTCCTGCACGGCCCCGCGGCGGGGATCACCGCCCTCGAGCGGGCCGCGCGGGCGCGCGGTCGGTGGATTTCGACCGCCTACACAGACTCGGACGACCCCGCCGACATCGACGCCGCCGTGCGCCACCTCCTGGATCAGGGGGTCGACGGGATCGTGCTCGTCGCCGCGCACGGAGCCACCTCCCTCGAGGGATACGACGTGCCGATCGTGCCGCTGTACGGCGAGTCCGGGAGTCGGCAACGCGATGCGGCCGCCCTCGTCGTGGACCATCTCGCCGACCTCGGGCACCGGCGCATCGTCGAGGTGGCCGGCCCGTCGGACTGGCGCGAGGCCCTCGCGCGCACGGCCGGCGTCGCCGACGCCGTGGACCGCCGCGGCCTCGAACGCGCGGACCGGCTCGAGGGAGACTGGAGCGCGGCTTCAGGGGCTGCCGTCGCGGAGGCGGTCGCCTCCGGCATCGCGGCGGGGGCCACGGCCGTCGCGGTCGCCAACGACCAGATGGCCCTCGGACTCACGGCCGGTCTCATGTCCCGAGGTCTCCGGGTGCCGGCGGACGTCTCGGTCGCGGGCTTCGACGACAATCCGGATGCCGCGTTCTACACCCCGTCGCTCACGACGGTGCGCCTCGATGTCGAGGGGGAAGCGGAGTACGCCGTGGCCGCCGTGCTGGGCGATGCGGTCGTCGCGCCGGCGGCTCCCGTGCTGGTGGTCCGGGACTCCACCGCCCCGCCGGCCTGACGCCGCACGGGCTCGCGCGGGGCGCGGCGCGCGGGGCCGGTGCTGCAGCGGGCAGCGACGCGGCTGCGGGCCGGCGGCGCCGAAGGTCGGCGCGGCGGCGGGCCGTGACGCGTGCGCAGGGTCCCGGCGCCCGGGGCTGGCGCGGCGGCGGGCTGTGACGCGGGCGCAGGCTCGCGCGGCGCGCGGGCTGGCGCGGCGCCGGGCTGTGACGCGGGCGTGGGCGGCGCGCGGCGCACGGGGGGCTGGCGCGGCGGCGGGCCGTGACGCGTGCGCAGGGTCCCGGCGTCCGGGGCTGGCGCGGCGCCGGGCCGTGCGAAACTCCTGAAAAAGCGCCCTGATCTGCCTCCCCGCCCCGACTGGATCCACCTGGAGGGCCGGAAACTCCGGAGTTTCGCACATCCCGCCGCGCCGCGACGCCGCCGACCCCCCGCACACCCCGCCGCGCCGCGACGCCGCCGAACCCCCGCCCGCCCTTCGCCCCGCACCCGGCCCAACGGCGCCTCGAGATCGTGTGATCTCGGTGCGCGCGGGGCGGCAACCCGCGAAAAGCGCCCTCGCGGCGCCGCGATGTTACCGGTAACATTACGGATCGAGGGCGCCGCGCCCACCCCGAACCCCGTCGAAGGAGACACGCGTGTCCGATGCCGCCACGTTCGCGCCCGAGGTGCAGGAGGCGATCGACGCCGTCCGCGCCGACGTCGCGAAACTGCACGCCGAGCTCGTGCGCTACAACCTCATCGTCTGGACCGGCGGCAACGTCTCGGGTCGCGTGCCCGGCGCCGACCTGTTCGTGATCAAGCCCTCCGGCGTCTCGTACGACGATCTCGCGCCCGAGAACATGATCCTCTGCGACCTCGACGGCAACGCCATCCCCGGCACCCCCGGCTCCGAACGCAGCCCCTCGAGCGACACCGCGGCGCACGCCTACGTCTACCGCAACATGCCCGAGGTCGGCGGCGTCGTGCACACGCACTCCACCTACGGCGTCGCCTGGGCGGCACGTGGCGAAGAGATCCCCTGCGTCATCACGGCCATGGCCGACGAGTTCGGCGGTCCCATCCCTGTCGGCCCCTTCGCGATCATCGGCGACGACTCGATCGGTCGCGGCATCGTCGAGACCCTGCGCGGCCACCGCTCGCGCGGCGTGATCATGCAGAACCACGGTCCCTTCACGATCGGCACGAACGCGAAAGACGCCGTCAAGGCCGCCGTCATGCTCGAAGACGTCGCGCGCACCGTGCACATCGCGCGTGAGGCCGGCCCGCTCATCCCGATCCCGCAGGACAAGATCGACGCCCTCTACAACCGCTACCAGAACGTCTACGGACAGAGCACGGACGACCGCCGATGAACGCCCACATCACCGCCCTGGTCGAAGAAGGCCGCGCCTCGCTCGGCATCGAGCTCGGCTCCACCCGCATCAAGGCGTGCCTCATCGGCCCCGACGCCGAGGTGCTCGCGGTCGGCTCCCACGAGTGGGAGAACGTCTACGCCGACAAGCTCTGGACCTACTCCCTGGATGCCGTGTGGTCGGGCCTGCAGGCCGCGTACGTCGAGCTGGTCGCCGACGTGCGGCAGAAGTACGGCGTCACCCCCGAGCGGTACGCCGCGATGGGGGTGTCGGCGATGATGCACGGCTACCTCGCGTTCGATGCCGACGGCGAGCTGCTCGCGCCCTTCCGCACGTGGCGAAACACCAACACCGGGGTCGCGGCCGCCGAGCTCACCGAGCTGCTGGGCGTGAACATCCCGCTCCGCTGGTCGATCGCCCACCTGCACCAGGCCGTCGTCGACGCCGAGCCCCACGTGCCCGAGATCCGCTTCCTCACGACCCTCGCGGGTTACGTCCACTGGAAGCTCACCGGTGAGAAGGTGCTCGGCGTGGGCGATGCCTCGGGCATGTTCCCCATCGACTCCGCCACCCGCGACTACGACGCCGAGCTCGTCGCCCGCTACGACCACGTGGCCGCAGGCCGCGTCCCGGCGCTGAAAGACCTGCTGCCGCAGTCGCTCGTCGCCGGCACCTCCGCCGGGAACCTGACCGACGAGGGGGCTCAGCTCCTCGACCCGAGTGGAACCCTGCGTCCCGGCATCCCGTTCGCACCTCCCGAGGGCGACGCGGGCACCGGCATGGTCGCCACCTGCGCCGTCGCCCCCCGCACGGGCAACGTCAGCGCCGGCACGAGCATCTTCGCGATGGTCGTGCTCGAGCGCCCGCTCAGCGAGGTGCACCACGAACTCGACCTCGTCACGACGCCCTCGGGCGACGCGGTCGCGATGGTGCACTGCAACAACGGCGCGAGCGAGCTGGCCGCGTGGGCCAACATGTTCACCGCGTTCTCTGCTGCGGCGGGCACACCCGTGACCCCGGATGCCACGTACGCGGCGCTGTTCGAAGCGGCCCTGAACGGCGAGCCCGACGCGGGGGGACTGCTGGCCTACAACCACCTCGCCGGTGAGCCCATCGCGGGTCTCGACGAGGGTCGACCGCTCGTCGTGCGCACGCCCGACAGCCGCCTGACGCTTCCGAACTTCATGCGCGCGCAGCTGTACGGCGTCTTCGGCACGCTCGCGCTCGGCATGGACGTGCTCCACGGCGAGGGCGTGCAGCTCGACCGGATGTACGCGCACGGCGGCATGTTCCGCACGGCCGGTGTCGCCCAGCGCTTCCTCGCGGCAGCCCTCGACGCTCCCGTCGCGGTCGCCGAGACGGCATCCGAGGGCGGCGCGTGGGGCATCGCCGTGCTCGCGGCCTACGTCGTCGACGGCCAGGGCCGCGATCTCGACACCTACCTGCGCGAGGCGATCTTCGCCGACGCGCCGATCGTCACCGCCGACCCCGACCCGGCCGACGTCGCCGGATTCTCGACCTACCTCGACCGCTACCGCGCCGGACTCGCCGTCGAGGCCGCCGCCGTGGCATCCCTCTGATCACTCGAAAAGGAACAGTCATGACCCGCTCTCCCCTCAAGAACGACCTCGACGGCTACGAGGTCTGGTTCGTCACCGGCAGCCAGAACCTCTACGGCGAAGAGACGCTGAAGCAGGTCGCCGAGCAGTCGCAGGCCGTCGTCGAGGGCCTGAACGGCCTGCCGGTGAAGGTCGTCTGGAAGCCCGTGCTGAAGGACTCCGACAGCATCCGCCGCATGGCTCTCGAGATCAACGGTCGCGACGACGTCATCGGCGTGATCGCGTGGATGCACACGTTCAGCCCCGCGAAGATGTGGATCGCCGGCCTCGACGCGCTGCAGAAGCCGCTGCTGCACCTGCACACGCAGGCCAACGTCGAGCTGCCGTGGAACGACATCGACTTCGACTTCATGAACCTCAACCAGGCCGCCCACGGCGACCGCGAGTTCGGGTATATCCAGACGCGCCTGGGTGTGTCGCGCAAGACCGTCGTCGGCCACGTGTCGAACCCGGCCGTACGCCAGCAGATCGAGGACTGGGAGCGCGCCGCCGCCGGTTGGACCGCCGCCCGCACCCTCAAGCTCGCCCGCTTCGGTGACAACATGCGCTTCGTCGCCGTCACCGAGGGCGACAAGACCGAGGCCGAACTGCGCTTCGGCGTGCAGGTCAACACGTGGGGCGTCAACGAGCTCGTCGAGGCCGTCGAGCGGGCATCGGATGCCGACATCGACGCCCTCGTGCAGGAGTACGTCGACAGCTACGACGTCGTCGACGAACTGCTCCCGGGCGGCGCGCGTCATCAGTCGCTGCGCGACGGCGCGGCGATCGAGCTGGGCCTGCGCTCGTTCCTCGAGGAGGGCGGCTTCGGCGCCTTCACCACCTCTTTCGAAGACCTGGGCGCGCTGAAGCAGCTTCCCGGTCTCGCGGTGCAGCGCCTCATGGCCGAGGGCTACGGCTTCGGCGCCGAGGGTGACTGGAAGACGGCGATCCTCGTGCGCGTCGCCAACGTCATGGGTGCGGGCCTGCCCGGCGGCGCCTCGCTCATGGAGGACTACACCTATGACCTGGTGCCCGGGTCGGAGCGCATCCTCGGTGCGCACATGCTCGAGGTCTCGCCCTCGCTGACCACGAAGAAGCCGCGCCTCGAGATCCACGAGCTGGGCATCGGCGGCAAGGACGACCCGGTGCGCCTGGTCTTCACCGCCGACGCCGGCCCCGCCCTCGTCGTCGCGATGAGCGACATGCGCGACCGTTTCCGCCTCGTGGCCAACGTCGTCGAGAACGTGGACGCCCCCGACCTGCCGAAGCTGCCCGTGGGCCGCGCGGTGTGGAAGCCCGCCCCCGACTTCGCGACCTCCGCCGGCTGCTGGCTCGCCGCGGGTGCCGCGCACCACACCGTCATGACGACGGCCGTGGGCATCGAGGTGTTCCGCGACTTCGCCGAGATCGCCAAGACCGAGCTCGTCGTCATCGACGACGACACCACGGTCCGCGGTTTCCAGAGCGAGCTGCGCTGGAACCAGGCGTACTACCGCCTGGCCCAGGGCCTGTAAGACCCCCGCCGCCCCGGGAGCGTGATGCCCCGGGGCGGTGCGGCACGTGCGCTTTCCGTTCGCTCGGAACGCGCCCCGCTCGCCGAGGTGCCCCTTACCGCCTCGGCGAGCGGACCGTGCCCCGGATCCCTGGTGGCGGTGGGCTGCCCGGGATCCGGGGCACTTTTGGTGCGGGGGGTGCCGTGGCATCTGCGCCTGAGGGGCGTGTCCCGGTTTGGGTGGGGTGGTGTCCCAGGTTGTGCGGCCTGCGGGGTGTTGAGGCCGCCTTTTTCGGGACATGGGTGTCGTGGTATCCGGTGGTGGGGGCCGTGTCCCGGTTTGGGTGGGGTGGTGTCCCAGGTTGTGCGGCTTGCGGGGTGCTGAGGCCGCCTTTATTGGGACATGGGTGCCGTGGTATCCGGTGGTGGGGGCCGTGTCCCGGTTTCGGTGGGGTCGTGTCCCAAGTTGTGCGGCCTGCGGGGTGCTGAGGCCGCCTTTTTCGGGACATGGGTGCCGTGGCATCCGGGGTCGCGGCGTCAGGCGACCGATCAAGACGCCGCCGTCGGCGCGAAGGACGTCAGCGCGACGCGGTAGGCGGACGAGTCGGCACGAACCCCGGGGGTGACGAGAAGGCCCGTCGCGCCGAGGGACCGGGCGTACGCTCCCCGACACGGGATGACCACGATCCGCACGAGGCCCTGCCGCCAGGCGGGGACGAGAGCCTCGACATCGCGGCGTTCGGGGATGTCGGCGAACGAGTGCGGCCGTGCCGAACGCCGCGCGTCGGATGCGCGGTCCCGCGCGTCGTGGAACGACGGATCGTCGAAGACGCTGTCGCCGAATTCCTCGCGCCACGAGGGGCCGGTGACCTCGGCGAGCAGGGCCGCGCGTTCCTCGGGCGGCAGATCCTGCCGCATGAGCCTGTCCATGGCGGGGGAGTCGGTCGGGCGCCCCGCGTGTGCGACGACCCGAGCCCAGAGAGCGGGCCAGGCGGACTGCCATCGAGCACGCTCGGTCTCGCCGAGCGTTCGCGCGGCCGGGGCGGGAGTGTCGATCAGCGGCGGCGGAACGTCGCCGGCGACCTCGAGCGCGAAAGCCTCGCGGACCCAGAGCATCTCGATCGCTTCGTGCGGGTCGTCCTCGATGGCCAGGATCATGTCGTGCGGCCAGGGGTCTCCCGGGATCGGGTGGGTGGACTGCATCACTCCAGGGTCGCGCGGTCGCTCGCGGAACGGAACCCCGTACCGAGGAATACCCGCCGAACACCCGTGGTTGCCCCTCGTTCACCTCGATCGATGGGAACTTTCCTCTTGACTGACTCTTCACATGCCCTCGTGGTGGGCGCGACCGGTATCGCCGGCGGCGCCCTGCTCGATCGACTGGTCGACGACGGCTGGGAGGTGACGGCGTTGTCGCGGCGGCCCGGCCCGGCGCGGCCGGGAGTGACGTGGCGATCGGCCGACCTGCGCTCGCGCGACGCGCTGACCTCGACCCTGCGGGGCGTCCCCGTCACGCACGTCTTCTTCACCGCGTGGTCACGGCAGGAGACCGAGGCCGAGAACATCGCCGTCAACGGCGGCATGGTCCGCGACCTGCTCGCCGCGCTCGCCGAGGCGCCGGTGCGGCACGTCGCTCTGATGACCGGGCTGAAGCACTACCTCGGGCCCTTCGAGGCCTACGGTCAGGGCGAGATGCCCGACACCCCGTTCCACGAGGACGAGCCGCGGCTCGACGTCGACAACTTCTATTACGCGCAAGAGGATGAGCTCTTCGCCGCGGCGAAGCGCCAGGGCTTCACCTGGTCGGTGCACCGCTCGCACACCGTGCTCGGGCACGCGGTGGGCAACGCGATGAACATGGGCCTCACCATCGCCGTGGCCGCGGCGATCAGCCGCCACACCGGTCGCCCGCTCGTCTTCCCCGGCAGCGAGACGCAGTGGAACGGCCTGACCGACGTGACCGACGCCGATCTGCTCGCGAGCCAGATGGCGTGGGCGGCCACACACCCCGAGGGCGCCGACGAGGCCTTCAACACGGCCAACGGCGACGTGTTCCGCTGGCGCTGGATGTGGCCGCGCATCGCGTCGGACCTCGGTGTGGAGGCCGAGGGCTTCGACACCGCGCCTCGACCGTTCGAGCAGCAGATGGCGGATGCGGCGCCGGTGTGGGCCGAGATCGTCGAGAAGCACGGTCTCGTCGAGCCGGACCTTGCGCGTGTCGCTTCGTGGTGGCACACGGATGCCGATCTCGGACGCGACATCGAAGTGATGACCGACATGTCGAAGAGCCGCCTGGCGGGCTTCGTCGAGCATCACCGCACGCGGGACTCGTTCTCGCGCCTGTTCGAGCGGTACCGGGCGGCGCGTCTCATTCCCTGAGCTCGCGCACGCGGTCCGCTCGCGCGAGATGTCCCACTTTGTGCAACTTTCGTGGCGTCCGGCTGCGCATGTGGGGACACGGCTGCCGTGGCATCCGCTGGCGTGTGTCGCTGCGCGAAGTCAGTGCGGTGGTGTCCCACTTCGTGCACCTTCCATCGCTGCCGCCGCACATCTCGGGACACGGGGAAGGGCCCCGGCCTACAGCCGTTGCCCCAGCGCCCAGAGCCGGTCCGCGCGCCCCGAGATCGCCTCCGACAGCGCGAACGCCTGCGAATCGGTGAGGGATGCCACGTAGTCGACGATCCCGCGGGATCGCGCGAGCGTCTCGGCCTCGGCATCCGAGGGTCGACGCTCGGCGGGCAGGGTCGCGTACTGCTCACGGGCCAGGGAGATGAGCTCCCGCAAGCGGCGGGGCGTGCGAGCGCGGTCGAGGTCGTCGTCGAGCCATTCGCCCAGTGCCCGCACCGAGCGGGCGAGGATGCGACTCATCCCGCGCTGCTGGATCGCCAGGTCGGGGCGGCTCAGCACGAAGCGCTTGTGCACGAACTTCAGCACCTCGACGTGGTGCCAGGCCCAGGGCGACAGCACGACCGGCCCCGCTCGGGGGGTGTCGAGGGGCCGCAGCCGCGCCGACTCCTGGAACCGGCGGATCCACCGATCGGTGAAGGCCGCGAGCCGGCGCTCGGCCGTCAGCGAGCCGTCGAAGGGGCGGGCGAGCAGGTCGGTGACCATCTCGGCATCCACGTCGCTGACGGCGTCGAGGAAGGCCTCGTCGTCGGCGATCCACGGGTCGTCGCGGCGCATCTTGCGGCGCAGGCGCTCCAGGCCCGCCCCGGGCATGAGCTCGGCCCGCACCTCGGCGTCGTCGCGGTCGCGCCACTCGAGCACGTCGTCGAGCCAGCCGCGGAACTCCGCCGCGATGGGCGCGTGGTCCAGGATCCCCGCCCGGTAGAAATCGTCGACGTCGTGCACCGAGTACGCGATGTCGTCGGCGAGGTCCATCACGGCTCCCTCGATGCTCTGGCGCAGGGGCGCGGCATCCACCCCCTCCCGGGCGGCGGCCAGGTCGGCGAGATCGAGGTCGTACGCCGAGTACTTATGCACCCGATACGCGCCGTCGGCGGAGCGGCGGATGCCACGGGGCGGGCCGATCCGCTCGACGTCGGCCGCCTCGACCGACGGTGCCCACGGGTACTTCGCCGACGCGGCGCGCACGGCGGCGGTGAGGTTGAGTCCCCGAGGGGCGTTCTCGACCACGTCGAGGGCGGTGAGGATGCGATAGGTCTGGGCGTTGCCTTCGAACCCGTCGGTCAGGCCCAGCTCGTCGCGCGCGAGGCGGTCGAGGGTGGATTCGCCGAGGTGGCCGAACGGCGGGTGGCCGAGGTCGTGGGCGTACGAGGCCGCCTCGACGACCGTGGCGTTGCAGACGTCGCCCTCGCCGGCCTGCCGCGAACGGGTGTTGAGCTGCTGGGCGACGACGCGCGCGATCGCGCTGACCTTGAGCGTGTGGGTGAGTCGGTTGTGCACGGGCGCCCCGCCGATCGAGGGCGACACGACCTGCGTGACGGCCGACAGCCGCGAGAAGTACGGCGAGAACTGGATGCGCTCCAGATCGATCGACCACGGGTCGGCGCGAGCGTCGTCGTGGTCGGGGTGGACGCGGGATGCCGGGTTGCCGACGACGGCGTCTTGGTCGACGTTCACGTGCTCCGGGCGCGCGGCGAATGCCGGGGGAGTGGTCTCGTTGTGGAGCAAAGCGGTCCTCTCGCGGCGTCGACGACGTGGATCCACGCTAACGCGCCGTCTCGGCCGTGTCGTTCGCCGTTGACGGCGGTGGTTCTGGCGGCGACGGCTCTCCTGCGTGGGACGAGAGAGACGGTCGCCGCTCTCGCGGCACCTCGTCGGTCTCTTGCGGGGTGGCGTTCAGCTCGAAGGAGACCCTGCTCCCCGAACCGTGGGGGAGAACCCGGGAGGCCTTCTCGTGCTGGCTGTCCCCGCCCAGGCCCGGGTCGTTCACCCGAGTCGCCGCCGGGAGCTCGGCACCTTGCCCTATGAGCTGATGGCCGGCACGACTGCCGCCGTCGATTTCATCGCCGCGATCGGCGGCCCCGAGGGAACCCGCCGCGAACGCCTCGTCCGAGCGATCGAAGCGATCGACGAGCACGAGACCGATCTGCGAGAAGTCATCGAGACCGGCTTCGCCGCCTTTGACGACCTCACCGTACACTCGCGTGCCGCGCGTCGGTCTCCGACCCTGTTCGTCTCGGTCGCGTGCGGTCGCGATCAGGAACGCGCCCGTTTTCTCGCCAGCCGCTACATCAATGCCCCGGCCAGTCACTTCTACGCCATCGAGGCCTCACGACGACTCGGACTCGGCGATGGTGGTGCTCTCCGTGTCGGCCTCGCGCCATACAACACGCGGGACGACGCCGACCGGCTCCTGAACGCGACGGCTGACTTCTTGGCATCCCGCCGGCCGTGAAAACCCGACCCCGGCGCCCACGCCGGGCGGCACCGTAGTGACCGTGGCGCTCGCTGGGAAAACGCAGCTCCCTCTTATACGCCTCGATGCTGACCGACGCAATCGTCCGAGTCGCCGAGCGCTCGAAAAGTACCCGGGTTAGCGTTGCGAACATGACGCTGAATCATGTTCGACGCGGGAGTGGCAGCCCACTGCTGCTGGTGCACGGCCTGGGCGCAGGCTGGCGATCCTGGACTCCGATCCTCGATGAGCTGGCCCGGCACCGAGAGGTCATCGCCGTCGACCTGCCGGGATTCGGTGAGACACCGCCGCTGTCCGGTGACGTCTCGATTGCCACGCTGGCCGACGCCGTCGCGGACTTCATCCGCGAGCAGGGACTGGAGGGGGTCTCAACCGTCGGGCAGTCGATGGGCGGCCGAATCGTGCTCGAGCTTGCGCGGCGCGGAGTGGGCGGGGACAGCGTCGCTTTGGACCCTGGCGGGTTCTGGAGTCCCCGCGAGCGCGCTGTCTTCGCCGCCACGCTGCGGCCGTCGATCGTGCTGGTTCGCGCATTGCGCGGCGTTCTGCCCGCCTTGCTCAGTAACCCCGTCGGACGGACGGTGCTTCTGGCGCAATTGTCAGCGCGACCGTGGGTCCTTTCGCGGGAAACGGTGCTGCCGGACGTGCGCGGACTGGCCGATTCCCCCTCGGTCGGAGCCGCCATGAATGCCCTCACCAAGGGCCCCCTGCAACAGGGCGCCCCCGCGGGCACGGTACCCGGCCGGGTCACGATCGGGTGGGGTCGGCGCGACCTGGTGACCGTGCCCAAACAGGCCGATCGCGCCACCCACCTGTTCCCGGACGCTTCGCTGCACTGGTTCGAACGATGCGGCCACTTTCCGCAGTGGGACGTTCCCCACGAAGCGACACGACTCATCCTCGACAGCACCAGCTGAAGCGCGGGGCTGCGTGCGTCACCGGCCGCCACTGCTCGCCGCGCGGTTCCGAGCAGGTGTGAAAACCGGCGCGAGAGCCGATGCGGTGGTCTGTCTCGCACCCCGCCCGCGCCGTCAGCCCCGCCGCACCTCGACCTCGACGATCCGCGCGTCCTCGACGCCCAGCTCGTACGTCGGCCCGACGATCCGCAGCGCCACCGCCTCGTCGATGTCGGCGCACGAGGACCCGAGCCGCAGCTCCACCTCGCCCGCCTCGACGACGCGCCGCATCGAACGGTCGCTGTAGGCCAGGCGCGAGGCGGGCACGGTGAAGCGCACCTCGGCGCTTTCGCCGGGCGCGAGCTCGACCCGCGCGTACGCTACGAGCTGCGCCACCGGGCGTGTGACGCTGGCCACCGCGCGGTGCGCGTACACCTGCACGACATCCGCCCCGTGCCGGTCTCCGGTGTTCATCACGCGCGCCGACACGGTGAACGCGTCACCGGCGCGCACCTCGACAGAAGCTCCGGATGCCGGCACACCGGCGCCACCGGCAGCTGCGGCCGCCGCGACCCCGTCCACCGTCAACCCCCCGCGCTCGAACGACGTGTACGACAGCCCGAACCCGAACGGACGCACGGGCGTCGAGTCGGTGCTCGTGACCCCCGACGGCCCGCCGAGCAGCGGGTGCAGGTACGAGTACGGCTGCGCGCCGGCCGAACGGGGGAGCGAGACGGGCAGACGGCCCGAGGGGGTGGCATCCCCCGCCACGAGGGCAGCGAGCGCCGGCGCGCCCTCCTCGCCGGGGAAGAACGCCTGCAACACCGCGGCGGGACCGCCTGCGGTGTCGAGCGCCCAATCCAGAGCGTAGGGGCGCCCCGTCAGCAGGACGAGCACGACGGGGGTTCCCGTCGCCACGACCGCCTCGACGAGTTGGCGCTGCACGCCCGGCAGGTCGAGCGAGTCGGCGTCGTTGCCCTCGCCGACGGTTCCGCGACCGAAGAGCCCGGCACGGTCGCCGACGACGACGATCGCGACCTCGGCCTCGCGGGCGAGGGCGGCGGCGGCATCCAGCCCCGAGAGGTCCGAGCCCTCCACGGCGCATCCTTCCGCGTACGCCACCTCGCCGAAGCGCTCGACCAAGGCCTCGCGCACGGTCGGCAGCGAGAAGCCGAGCGGGAAGCTCGGGTGGTGCGCGAGTACGTGGTTCGCGAACGAGTAACAGCCCATGAGGGCGTCGGTGCTGTCGGCGTTCGGGCCGATCACCGCGATCCGTCCCGGCGCGCGAAGCGGCAGCACCCCGTCGTTGCGCAGCAGCACGACCGACTCCTCCGCGAGACGGCGGGCCAGCGCCCGGTGCTGGGCATCGTCGAGGTCGATCTCGGTCGGGGCGTCGGTGAAGTCGGCATCCAGGAGTCCGAGATCTTCCTTCTCGGCGAGCACCCGCGCGACGGCGCGGTCGACGACGGCTTCGGGGAGGTCTCCGGATGCCACCCGCTCGGCCAGGTGCGGATACGCGTCGGGCCCCGGGAGTTCGACGTCGATCCCCGCTTCGAGCGCGAGTTGCGCGGCCTCGCCGCGGTCGGCCGCGACCCCGTGCATCGATCGGAGGAACTCCACGGCGAAGTAGTCGGAGACGACGGTGCCGTCGAAGCCCCAGCGGCGGCGGAGCAGGTCGGTCAGCAGCTCGGGGTTCGAGGCGACGGGCACACCGTCGATCTCGGTGTACGAGTTCATGACGCTCCGCACCCCGCCGTCGCGCACCGCCATCTCGAACGGGGGGAGGAAGACATCCTGCAGCTCGCGCCGACCGGCCGACACGGGTGCGTGGTTGCGGCCGGCGCGTGAGGCGGAGTAGCCCACGAAGTGCTTGAGCGTCGCGTGCACGCCCGCCCCCTGCAGCCCGCGCACGTACGCGGTGCCGATCGTGCCCACGACGTAGGGGTCCTCGGCGATGCACTCGTCGACCCGGCCCCACCGCGCGTCGCGCACCACGTCGAGCACCGGAGCCAGGCCCTGGTGAACCCCCACCTCGCGCATGGAGCGACCGATCGCGGATGCCATGAGCTCCACGGCCTCCGGGTCGAACGACGCGCCCCAGGCCAGGGGCGTGGGGAAGGTCGCCGCCTTCCACGCCGCGAACCCGGTCAGGCACTCCTCGTGCACGAGAGCCGGGATGCCGAGGCGGGTGTCGGTCTGCAGGCGGCGCTGCTCGCCCCACAACCAGGCGGCGCGCTCGACCGGGTCGACGGGCCGCGTGCCGTAGACCCGGGTCAGGTGGCCGAGGCCGTGCACCGTGGCATCCGTGTAGGCCGCCGAGGTGATCTTCTCGCCCGACAGGGGCGCGACGACCTCGTCGCCCTGGTCGACCCAGTATCCGACGAGCTGCGCGAGCTTCTCGTCGAGGGTCATGTCGGCCACGAGGGCCAGCACGCGGGGGGAGATTCCCGGTGCGCGGGCAGCACCGACGTCGGTGTTCTGGATGGTCATGGGGGATCAGCCCTTCACGGCGCCGGTGAGGCCGCCGACGATGCGCCGCTCGAACACGCTGAAGAACAGCAGAGCGGGGATCATCGACAGCGAGGTGAACGCGAGCACTCGCGCGGTGTCGACGGAGTACTGCGAGGCGAAGGCCTGCGTGCCGAGCGGCAGCGTGTAGGCGGCTTCGTTGTTCAGGATGAACAGCGGCAACATGTAGGAGTTCCAGCTGTTGACGAAGGCCAGGATGCCGACCGTCACCACCGCGGGCACCGCGAGGGGGAGCACCATGCGCCAGAAGAAGCCGAGGCGACCGAGTCCGTCGATGGATGCCGCCTCCTGCAGTTCTCGCGGGATCGCGGAGAGGAACGGCGACAGGATGATGATCGTCAGCGGCAACGCGAACGCGATCTGCGGCACGATGACGCCGGCGAGGGAGTTCATCAGGCCGAGGTTGCGCACGAGGATGTACAACGGCGTGATGGCCACGGTCATCGGGAACATGAGCCCCGCGGTGAACAGCGCGAACACCGCGCCGCGGCCGCGGAAGCGATAGCGAGACAGGCCGTAGGCGGCCATCAGACCCAGCGCGACGACGAACAGTGTCGTGGCGATCGCGGCGATCGCGGAGTTGCCGACCTGTCCCCAGAAGACGCCGCTCGTCAGCACGTCGGCGTAGTTCTGCCAGTTCCATGTGGTCGGCAAGCCCGAGGGGTCGACCGTGATCTCGGCATTGGAGCGGAAGCCGCCCAGGATGATGAACACCACGGGGGCGAGCATCAGCCCGATGAGCAGCAGGGCGACGAAGCCGACGACGACGCCGGTCGAGCGCTTCGAGCCGGCCGGGGCGCGGCGCACCGACCGCGGAGCTTTCGGGGCGACGAGGGTGGCGGTGGCGGTCATGAGGTGCCTCCCGTGAGAGCGCCGGCCGTGTCGCGGCGGAGCACGAAGCGCTGGTAGATGAGGGCGACGGCGAGCGAGATGAGGAACATCACCACGGCCACGGCGCTGCCGTAGCCGAAGCTGCCGGCGTTGCGGCCGTTGGCGACCATGTAGGTGGCCATGGTGGAGGTGCCCGCCGTCGAGGCGACGTACTGACCCCAGATGATCCAGACGAGGTCGAACAACTGCAGCGAGCCGATGATCGACAGGAACGCCCAGATGCGGATCGTCGGACCCATGAGCGGCAGCACGATGTGGCGCTGGATCTGCCAGTACGAGGCGCCGTCGATCGCGGCAGCCTCGCTCAGCTCCTCGGGGATGCCCTGGAGCCCGGCGAGGAAGAGGATCACGGCGAAGCCGATGTACTTCCACGTGATGATGATGAGCAGCGTCCAGATCGCGAGTGCCGGGTCGGAGATCCAGTCCGCGCGAAGTGAGCCGAGCCCGATCTTCTCCAGAGCCCCGTTGAGCGCGCCCCCCGACTGCAGCATGAGGCCCCACCCGAGACCCACGACGACCTCGGAGATGACGTAGGGCACGAAGATCAGCACGCGGATGAGCGACTGCGCGCGCATCTTGCGGTTCAACAGCAGTGCGAGACCCAGCGCGAGCGGCCCCTGCAGGACGAGGGAGCCGACGACGATGAACGCATTGTGGCCGAGGGCCTCGTGGAAGGCCGGGTCGGTGAGGATGGTGACGTAGTTGCGCAGTCCGACGAAGTCGACCGGAGCGCCGAAGCCCGACCACTTGTAGAAGCCGTAGTAGGCGGCGAGGGCGACGGGCAGGATGACGAACGACACGAACACCACCAGGGCGGGGCCCAGGAGGATCGCGAGTTCGCCGCGGATGCGCCAGTTCTCGAGCCGGCGCCGCGCGGGCGGCCGCCCGGCCGAGGGGGCGCGCGTGGCGCCCTCCCCGGCCGGGCGACGAGACCCGGCGTCGGCCGCCGAAACGGCGAGTTGGGTGGTCATGGTCGGTGTCCTCAGCGGGAGGCGGCGGCGTTGACGGCGTCGACGATGCCCTGCGGGCTGCCCTTGCCGGCGAACAGGTCGACCACGGCGACGTTCAACGCGTTGCCGACGTTCTGCCCGTACAGCGTGTCGAGCCAGACCGAGACGTAGGGGGCGTCGGTGTACGCCTTCAGCGCCGACTGCAGGGCGGGGGTGGTGACGGCATCCGTCGCCTCGCTCGAGGCGGGGATGGTCTGGAAGGCCGCGGCGTACTTCTCCTGGTTCTCCTTGTTGACGAGGAAGTTCAGGAAGTCGGTGCACTGCGCCGGGGCGTTGACCCAGCAGGAGTAGCCGTCGACGCCACCCATGATCGCGCCCTCTTCGCCCTTGCCCCCGGGAACCTCGGGGAAGGGGAACCAACCGAGGTCGGCGAGGGGCTTCTCGTCGGGCGTGAGCGAGGCGATCACGCCGGGGTTCCAGGCGCCCATGAGTTCCATGGCGGCCTGGTGGTTGGCGAGAAGTCCCGCCGACGAACCGGCGCCCTGCTGGGCGGCCGTGGTGAGGAAGCCGTCATTGAAGGGCTGGGTCTTCAGGAACGACTCGAGGTTCTCGCCCGCTTGGAGCCAGCACGGGTCGTCGAAGCTGCGACTCTGTGCCGCGCTGTCCAGGACGTCCTTCGAGCAGGCGCGGAGCGCGAAGTTGTAGTACCAGTGAGCCGCGGGCCAGGCGTCCTTCGCGCCGACGGCGATCGGGGCGACGCCCGTGGCGCGGATCTTCGCGTCGGCGGCCTTGAGGTCGTCGATCGTGGCGGGGGCGGCGGTGACCCCGGCCGCGGTGAGGAGGTCCTGCGAGGTGAAGATTCCCGAGGGCAGAACGGCGACGGGCATGCCGTAGTTCTTCCCGTCGACCTCGAAGGCGCCGAGCGAGGTGCCGAGGGCGGTCTTGGCATCCGTTGAGATCTTGTCGGTGAGATCCATCGCCTGGCCGGCCGCGACGATGTCGGCGAGCTTGCCGCCTCCGCGGGCCATGAACAGGTCGGGGGCGTCGCCGGAGTTGAGGGCGGTCTGGAGCTTGCCGTCCATCTCTTCGTTCTGCACGGCCTGGATCTCGATCGTGACGCCGGGGTTGGCCGCCTCGAACGCTGCGGCCGTGTCTTCCCAGTACTTCTTGCCGTCGCCGGTCGTGGAGTTGTGCCACAGCGTCAGAGTGACCGAACCGTCGGCGTTCTGCCCGCCGCCGCCCGCGGCGCAGCCGCCGAGCGCGAGTGTTCCGGCGACGGCGAGGGCCGCTCCGGCGAGGATCTTGCGCGTGTTCATGTGATTCCCGTTTCTCTTCGTCGAGGTGCGCCGTGGGACGCGTCGGTGTTCGGCTGCTTCGCCGTTCGTGCGCTTCTCGGGGTCTGCTGCCCGCCGAGGTGTGAGCAGTGTCGCCCGGCGGTCGCGGAGTCGTCAAACGTTTTCGAAAATGTTTTCCACGCTAGGGTCGGATGCCATGACGAGGCGCGCGACCATCCACGACGTCGCCGCGGCGGCCGGAGTCTCGGTGGCCACGGTGTCGAAAGCGGTGAACGGTCGCTACGGGGTGTCGGCCGAGACCGTCGTGCGGGTGCTGGACGCCGTGAAGACCCTCGGATACGAGTCGAGCCTCGTCGCGAGCAGCATGCGCTCTCGCCGCACCGGCGTGATCGGCGTGCTCGTGGCCGACATCGAGCCCTTCTCCGCCGAGATCCTCAAGGGCGTCGGCGGAGCCCTCTCCGGCACCGGGTACGACCTGCTCGCCTACACCGGTGCGCGCCGCGACGGAGAGGGATGGGAGCGCCGCTCGCTGAGCCGCCTGAGCGGCACGCTGATCGACGCCGCCATCATCGTCACGCCGACCGTCGTCACCGTCTCGGGGGAGGTGCCGATCGTCGCGATCGACCCACACACGGGTCGGGGAGACCTGCCCACCGTCGAGTCCGACAGCTACACCGGCGCGCAGCAGGCCGTGCATCACCTCGCGCAGCTCGGTCACCGGCGCATCGGCTTCATCGCGGGGCGGCCCGATCTGCGCTCGGCGGTCGCGCGGGCCTCCGGGTACCGTGCCGGGCTCGCGGCCGCGGGCCTGCCGTTCGACCCGGCGCTGGTCGGGGTCGGACGCTACGAACAGGACGTCGCGCGCGAAGCCGCCGAGGCCATGCTCTCGCTCGACGACCCGCCCACGGCGGTGTTCGCCGCGAACGACCTCTCGGCGCTGTCGATCATCGAGGTCGCCGTCGCGCGTGGGCTGCGCGTGCCCGACGACCTGTCGGTGGTCGGTTTCGACGACGTCCCCGAGGCCGCTCGCGCGCAGCCCGCCCTGACCACGGTCCGCCAGCCGATGAAGCGTCTCGGCGCCGAGGCCGTGCGGATGGTGCTGGCGCTCCTCGCGGGGGAGACCCTGCCCGAGACGCACATCGAACTCGCCACGCGCCTCGTGGCGCGGGGGACGACCGCGCCGCCGCGCTCGCGCTGAGCTGCGCTCGCGCTGAGCTGCGCTCGCGCTGAGCCGCGCCGCCGGTGAGCCGCGCCGCCGGTGAGCCGCGCCGCCGGTGAGCCGCGCCGCGAGACGTGATCGGGTGTCTCGACCGCGGTCATCGCCCCGATCGGCCCGGTGAGTGTCCAAGAAACCCGGACGCCCCGAGAAAACGTCCGGGTGTTCTGGACACTCGACGCGCTCCACCCCGGGAGTATGTGAAAACGCCCACCCCGCCCGTCGCGCACCGCACCACCCCGCGGCTCGGGTACCGTCGGAGGGTGCCCACTGCCAGCAGTAAAGACGACGAGGTCGACCTCCTCATCGACGCGTGGTCGCAGTTGCTTCCCGACGTCGATCTGACGCCCCTCGACGTGATGTCGCGCCTGCGCCGCGCAGCGTTTCATCTGTCGAAGCTCCGGGCCAAGGCCTTCGCCAGCGCCGAGATCGCCGTCTGGGAGTTCGACGTGCTCGCCGTCCTCCGCCGCGCCGGCACCGAGCTCAGCGCCACGCGCCTGATCACCGCGACGATGATCGGCAGCGCCGCCATGACCAACCGGCTCGACAAGCTCGCCGAGCGCGGACTCGTCAACCGCCGCCCCAACCCCTCCGACGGCCGGGCGATCCTCGTCGCGATCACCCCCGAGGGCATCGAGCGCGTGGATGCCGCGATGACCGAACTCGTGCGCCTCGAGGCCGAGGCTCTGCGCGAGGTCAGCCGTCAGGATCAGGCCCTGCTCGCGAGCGCGCTGCGTGTGCTGGCTGCGGGCGAGACGCACGAGGCGTGATCGACCTCGCCACCGCTCTCGCGCAGCGCCCCGTCGTCCTCGACGGTGGCCTGGGCACTCTCCTCGAAGCGCGCGGCAACGACGTGACTTCTGCACTGTGGTCGGCACGAGTGCTGCGCGACGAGCCCGACGAGGTACGCGCTGCCCATGCCGAGTTCGCCGCCGCGGGGGCCGAGGTCGTGATCACCGCCTCCTACCAGCTGGGTTACGGCGGAGCGATCCCGGATGCCGAGGTCGAAGCGCTCCTACGCCGCTCGGTGTCTGTTGCTCGTGAGGCCGCCGACGTGGTGGTCGCGGCATCCGTCGGCCCGGTGGGAGCCCTGCGCGCCGACGGCAGTGAATACACCGGTGCCTACGGACTGACCCTCGATGAGCTGCGCGAGGCCCACCGCCGACGCCTGCACGTGGTGGCCGAGTCGGGCGCCGACGTTCTCGCGGTCGAGACGATTCCCTCCCTTCTCGAGGTGGAAGCCCTCGCCCTCGAACTCGACGGCCTCGGTGTCCCCGCCTTCGTCAGCGTCTCCGCCGACAGCACGGGTTTCGCGCCCGGCGGTTCGCGGGCCGAAGCCCTGCGCGTCGCGGCATCCGTCTCGAGCGTGCTCGCCGTCGGCGTCAACTGCTGCGCGCCCGGCTCCGTGCTCTCGGCGCTCGGCGAAGCTCCCGGCATCCCTCTCCTCGCTTATCCGAACACCGGTGAGCGGTGGGATGCCGCGACGCGAACGTGGCATGGGGGCGCGGCGGCGTTGGCCGACGATGCTCCCTCGTGGGTCGCTGCCGGTGCGCGCCTGGTAGGCGGCTGCTGCCGCTCGACGCCCGCCGACGTCGCGGCGATCGCGGCCGCGGTGGGCTGAGCCGCCACCCCGGCACGGCGGCCAGCGATCGCGACGCTCAGATCGTGATGCGCAATCGCCGCCGGGGCGTCGCGTCGGTGATCAACTCGACCTCCTCGGGGCGCCAGCCGTAGCCGGTGGCCAGGCGTTCGCGCAGCGCCGTTGCCGCCGACGGCAGCGAGGTCTCGACACCGCGCGGTCCGTCGATGGCCGCGGGGTCCAGATCGCGCGCGGCCAGACGCAGATCGAGCAGGAGAACGCGCACGCGCTCGCGGCCGAGGGCGGCGGTGGCGAGATTCCAGTCGCCGATCGAGATCGACGCCCCGCGCCGGCGTCCCCCGGTGGCACCGCTCGCGGAGGGCAGACCGACCATCATGATCGAGACACCCGTCGACAGCATCGCCGCGATGCCGGCCACGGTGACGCCGGGGGGAGAGAACGCGGGGCCCAGGGAGTCGCCCGTGACGGAGAGAACCCCGCGCACAGCCGAGTACAGACCGTAGGAGCCCATCGTGGCGGCGAGCACGAAGCGGGATCGGCGGGGGAGAGCCGGCGCCCGCAACGCCAGCACCGCGCAGAGGCCGCAGGCCGCTGTGAGCGTGAACGCCTTGATCGTCGGAGCCGCGGCGGGGACGAGGGCGAAGCTCAGGGCGGCGCCGGCCGCGACCGTCGCCGCTATCGGCAGGGATCGAGCGAGGGGGCGACCGGGCGCGACGACGAGAGCGGCGCACAGCAACGCGGGGGCGAGGACCATCGCGGCGTCGGCCGCCACGCGACTGAGGTCTCCGGCGCCGCTCGAGGCCATGATGTCCAGCACACCCGCGCCAACCGAGACCGCTCCCGAGAGGGCCCCGACGCGCAGGAACACCCCCAGAGGACCCGTGGAGCCGATGCGCGGGAGGATCACCCACACCACGCCGATCGCCAGCCCGACGCACATCACGGCCACACCGATCGACAGCACCATGGAACCCCCTCCGGGGTCTCATCATGGCGGCGTGGTGGGGTGCACCGTCCGTCTTGACGCCGGTTGCGCGAGAAGCTATCGACGCGGGCGGGGTTCAGTCGAAATCGGCCGCCAGCGCGTTGCGGTGGTACTCGAAGATGATGCTCGTGCGGGTGGAGGCCACGCTGTGCCGGGCGGACAGATGGTCGACGACGAAGCGCCGTACCGCCGAAGAATCGTCGACCGCGATGTGTACGAGGAAGTCGTCGGCCCCGCCCAGGAAGAACAACTGGATCACGTCCGGGTGGCGGCGGATCTCGTGCGCGAACGCGCGGATGCTCTCGTGGCGCTGCCCCGGTCGCAGAGTCACGCCGACGATCGCCTGCAGGCCCCGGCCGAGACGACTCTGGTCGACGGCGGCGTGGAAACCCGAAATGAGACCACGATCGGTGAGGCCTCGCAGGCGGGCATGGGCAGTGGATGCCGCGACCCCGAGCGCGTCGGCGAGGGCGGCGTTCGTCATCCGGGCGTCGGCGGACAGCAGCTCGATGATCCGTGCGTCGAGCGGGTGGAGGTCGTCTTCGGTCATCGCAGATCCTTCGCATCCGAGGGCCGGTTGGGCCCCCGTTATACGACGATATCTGCTCTCCTGACGGGATAGCCGAAGTATCTACGGGGAAACACCACGGAAACACCTTTTCCTGCGATTCTCTCCGCATCGCTCATCCGCTCGAGGAGAACCCCATGCGCGTCTCTGTGCCGTCCGAGATCAAGAACAACGAGAACCGCGTCGCGATGACGCCCGCGGGGGTCGATGCGCTCGTCCACCGCGGCCACGACGTGCTCGTGCAGGCGGGCGCGGGCGAGGGCAGCGGCTTCTCCGACGAGCAGTACCGCGCAGCCGGTGCCGAGATCATCGCCACCGCAGAAGAGACCTGGGCGCGCGCCGAGCTCCTGGTCAAGGTCAAGGAGCCGATCTCGCCCGAATACGGCTTCCTGCGCGAAGACCTCACTCTCTTCACCTACCTCCACCTCGCCGCCGATCGGCCCCTGACCGACGCGCTCGTGGCCGCGGGAACCACGGCCGTCGCCTACGAGACCGTGCAGACCGCCGATCGCGCCCTGCCGTTGCTGGCGCCGATGAGCGAGGTCGCCGGACGCCTGTCGATCATCGAGGGCGCCCACCACCTGTTGCGCGCCTCGGGCGGACGCGGGCTTCTCCCCGGTGGCGTTCCCGGTACCCCTCGTGCGAAGGTCGTCGTCATCGGCGGCGGCGTCGCGGGAGAGCACGCCGCGGCCAACGCCCTGGGTCTCGGGGCCCGTGTGACGGTCGTCGACATCTCCCTGCCCAAGCTCCGCCAGCTCGAGGAGCGCTTCGGCGGCGCGATCGAGACGCGCGCCTCGACCCGCCTCGAGATCGCCGAGCAGCTCGCCGACGCCGACCTCGTCATCGGATCGGTGCTCATTCCGGGGGCCGCTGCCCCCAAGCTCGTCACCGATGACATGGTCGCGGCGATGAAGCCCGGCTCGGTGCTCGTCGACATCGCGATCGACCAGGGCGGCTGCTTCGAGGGCTCGCGTCCCACGACCCACGACGACCCCACGTTCCGCGTGCACGAGTCGCTGTACTACTGCGTCGCGAACATGCCCGGCGCGGTGCCGCACACCTCGACCCGAGCCCTCTCGAACGCCACCCTGCCCTACATCACGCGCATCGCCGACCAGGGATGGGAGGCCGCGGCATCCGCCGATCCCGCCCTGGCCAAGGGCCTGAACGTGCGCGCCGGTGTCGTGGTGAACGAGGGCGTCCGCGCCGCGTTCTCCCTGTAGCCGCGGCCACGTCGCTGCCGCGGGCTCGCCCCTCGCGTGAGCGTCCAAAACACCCGGACGCTTTTCGGAAACGTCCGGGTGTTTTGGACACTCAAAGGGCAGTACGACGCCCGGGGTGAGCGGTGAGCAGCACGCAGCCTCGGCGGCCGGGCTCTACGCGCGCACCCAGGCGTAGGTGATCTCGGGGCGGCCCGGGCCGCCGTAGCGGGGGACGCGGCGCACGCGGCCCACGTCGGCGAGGTGCTCGAGATAGCGGCGGGCGGTCACGCGCGACATCCCCTCGCTCTCGCCGACCTCGGTCGACGACACGGCTCCTGCGGCGGTGCGCACGTGCTCGGCGACGGCCTGCAGCGTCTCATCGCTGAGACCCTTCGGAAGGGCGGGCGCCGTCACCGCGCGCAGCGACCCGAGCAGAGCGTCGACCTCGGACTGGGTGGCCTCGCCCGCAGCGCGGTCCAGCCCCTCCACATAGGAGCGGTAGGCCTCGAGACGCTCGCGGAACGCCGCGAACGCGAACGGCTTGATCAGATACTGCACGACCCCGATCGACACGGCCGCTCGTACCGTCGCGGCATCGCGCACCGCGGTCACGGCGATGATGTCCACGCGCGATCCCGTCGCACGCAGGCGCCGCGCCACGTCGAGTCCGGACCCGTCGGGCATGGTCATGTCGAGCAGGACGAGGTCGATCTCGCGATCCGGGTCGGCCAGGGCCGTGACCGCCGCGCGGGCACCGGAGGCGAGGCCGGCGACCTCGAACCCCGGCACGCGCTCGACGTAGGCGCGGTGCAGCTCGAGGGCGAGGGCGTCGTCGTCGACGACCAGCACGCGGATCACGGAACCACCTCCGAGATCGCGGCGGGGAGGAAGACGCGCACGGTCGTGGGGTCTTGGGCGATCTGCAAGGTTCCGCCGTGCGCCGCGACGATATCGCGCACGAGGGCGAGACCGACGCCCCGACCGCCGGGGGAGTGCGCGGGCTTGGTCGAGGCGCCGAAGGCGAAGGGGTCGGCGAGCGCGGGGTCGAAGCCGGTGCCGCTGTCGGACACCTCGACCACCACATCGCCACCGCCCTCGCGGAGCACCGCGCGCACCCAGCGGGGTTCCGCCCCGGTCGCGGCGGCATCCAGGGCGTTGTCGACGAGGTTTCCGACAACCGTCACCGCCTCGGCCGCGGCGAGGGGGAGAGCGGGGGTGGGCTCGGCGACGTCGAGGTCGAGACGCACGCCGCGCTCGGCCGCCTCGTCGAGCTTGCCGAGCAGCAGAGCCACGACGACGGCGTCGTCGTCGTCCGAGACCAGGCGGTCGGCCAGTTCCTGGCGGTCACCGGTCGAGGCCACGATCAGGCGGCGGGCCTCGTCGATGCGCCCGAGCTCGAGCAGGGCCAGCAGCGCGTGCAGGCGGTTGCCGTGCTCGTGGGTCTGCGAGCGCAGGGTGTCGCTCAGGGTGCGGACGCCCTCGAGTTCGCCGAGCAGTGCCTGCAGCTCCGACCGGTCGCGCAGGGTCATGACGCGACCGCGTTCGGGGGCGCGTCGTCCCGCCAGATCGCGCGCTTCCTCCTGATTGACCAGCAGGACCCGCTCCCCGTTGACCACGGTCTCCTCGACCATGCGCCGACCGCTTGCGATCGCCTCGGCGAGGCCGGCATCCATGTCGATGTCGCGAGGGTCGAGCGATACCTGCCCCGAGGTGGCCGGGGGCAGTCCCAGCAGGTCGGCGGCCTCGTCGTTGTAGAGCACGATCTGCCCCGAGCGGTCGGTCACGACGAGACCCTCGCGCAGCGAGTGCAGCACCGTCTCGTAGCTCTCGACGAGGCGCGACAGCTCGGCGGGCGTGTACGAGCCGGTCACGCGTCGCGCACTCCGTCGGACGTAGACAGCGCCCAGCACGCCCAGGCCGACGATGGCGGCGGATGCCAGGACGATCAGCGGTGCGCGAGCGGCGAGATCCTGCTGGACCGCGCCGAGCGTGACCCCCACGGCGACGAGACCCACGATGTCGCCGCTCTCGTCGCCTCCGTCGCGGATCGGCGCGATCGTGCGCACCGAGGGGCCCAGGGTGCCGTCGTAAACCTCGGTGAAGGTCTGTCCGGCCAGCGCCTCGGCGCGAGACCCGAGGTACTGGTCGCCGATCTCGGAGCGGTTGCGGTGCGTGAGGCGGATGCCGTCGGGCGTCATGATCGTGACGAACGACAGGTCGGCGTCGGGGAGGATCTGTTCGACCATCGGCTGCAGGGCGTCCGAGTCGCGCAGCGAGATGAGAGCGGCGACGTCGGGTTCGTGCGCGAGCGTCTCGGCCACGGAGCGGGTGACCTTCTCGGCCTCGCGCCTGCCGGAGTCGCTCAACTGCACCGACAGCAGCGCCGCCAGGACGCCCGCGACGAGCACGACGACGCCCAGGGATACCAACGCCAGCCGGCCACCCACGCTCAGTCTCATCACCCCGCCCTTCGTCGCGCCTGCCGTGAACAATACGACCACAAATCGCCCGCAGGTCCCGCGTCGACCACAGTCGTCACATCAACCGGCGCCCCCGCCGGACTCAACGAAGGCGTTAGAAAAGGGGAAGTCGCTCATGGCACTCTCACTCCGCACCACACGCGACGGCCGGCCGCGTAAGAAGATCGACCGCAATCACTGGCTCTACATCTCCGTCATCGTCGCGGTGGTGGCCGGTGTCATCGTGGGCCTCGTCGCGCCGCAGTTCGCCACCGCTCTCGAGCCCATCGGCAAGGGCTTCGTCAGCCTCATCAAGATGATGATCGCCCCGGTGATCTTCTGCACGATCGTCGTGGGCATCGGCTCGATCGCGAAGGCCTCCACGGTCGGCAAGATCGGCGGCCTGGCGATGGTCTACTTCCTCGTCATGTCGTCGTTCGCCCTGATCATCGGCCTGGTCGTCGGCAACATCATCCACCCGGGTGAGGGGCTGAACATCGCGGGCGCCCAGTACGACGCCCCCGCGGCCGAGGCGACCTCCACCCAGGAGTTCATCCTCGGGATCATCCCGACCACCTTCTTCTCGGCCTTCACCGGCGGCAGCATCCTGCAGGTGCTGTTCATCGCCCTGCTCGTCGGCTTCGCCCTGCAGGGCATGGGCGAGCGCGGCGCGCGCATGGTCGAGGGCATCCGCAACTTCCAGGTGCTCGTCTTCCGCATCCTCGGCATGATCCTGTGGCTCGCGCCCATCGGCGCCTTCGGCGCGATCGCCGCGGTCGTCGGCAAGACCGGGTTCCAGGCCGTGATCAGCCTCGGCATCCTGATGGGCGCCTTCTACATCACGTGCTTCCTCTTCATCGCCGTGGTGCTCGGCACGCTGCTGTACGTCGTGACCCGCGTCAACATCTTCACGCTGATGAAGTACCTGGGCCGCGAGTACCTGCTCATCGTCGGCACCTCGTCCTCCGAAGCCGCTCTTCCCCGTCTCATCGCCAAGATGGAGCACCTCGGTGTCTCGAAGCCCGTGGTGGGCATCACGGTCCCCACCGGGTACTCGTTCAACCTCGACGGCACGGCGATCTACCTCACGATGGCCTCGCTGTTCATCGCCACCGCGATGGGCTCGCCCATGTCGATCGGTGAGCAGATCGGTCTGATGATCTTCATGATCATCGCCTCCAAGGGCGCCGCAGGTGTCACCGGTGCCGGTCTCGCCACCCTCGCCGGTGGTCTGTCGGCCTATCGCCCCGACCTGGTCGACGGCGTCGGCGTCATCGTCGGTATCGACCGCTTCATGTCCGAGGCCCGCGCCGTGACCAACTTCACCGGCAACGCCGTGGCCACGATGCTCATCGGTGTCTGGACGAAGGAGTACGACGGTCAGCGTGTCCGCGACGTCCTCGCCGGCAACATCCCCTTCGACGAGACGCTGCTGACCGGCCACGACCACTCGGCGACGCCCGCAGCGGATGCCAAGGAACAGGCGTCGGCACAGGCGGGTACCGGCCCCGCCGCGACCGTCGACACGCAGTCGCTCGACGCCTTCCGCGCGCAGGCGGAGGCCGAGGCCGCCGCACGGGGCCGCTTGTGACCCTCACGCACAACACCTCGGCGGGGGCGGCTTCGGCCGTCCCCGCCCCGGCGCGCGTCGACCTCGCGCGCACGTGGATGCTCCGCTCGCCCCTCGCGGGCGGACTCGAGACCGCGGCCGATGTCCTCGTCCTCGATCTCGAAGACGGCTTGCCCTCCGGACGCAAGGCCGAGGGACGTGACCGCGCTCGCCGGGCGGCCGCTGAGGCACCCGTGTGGTTGCGCATCAGCGCTGCCGGAACGAGCGACGGAGAAGCCGATCTCGCACTCGGTCGCGACCTCGACGACCGCCTCGCCGGCGTCGTCCTGGCGATGTGCGCGAGTGCCGACGACGTGGCTCACGTCGCGGCATCCCTCCCCTCCGGCGTCCCGATCGTCGCCATGGTCGAGTCGGCCGCGGCGCTTTTGGCCGCCCCTGCCATCGCCGCCCACCCCGCGACCCGTCGCCTCGCTTTCGGTACCGGCGATTTCCGCCGCGACACCGGGATGGCCGCCGATCGCATCGCACTGTCGTGGCCTCGCGCACAGCTCGTCGTCGCTTCCGCTGCGGCAGGGATCGCCGGGCCGATCGACGGCCCGTGCGGTCCGGTCGATCAGGCTCGGGATGCCGCCCTGCACGCCGTCGCGATGGGCTTCACCGGAACGCTCGCGCTGCGGGATGCCGCCGTCTCCGGCGCCCATGCCGGGTTCACGCCCGCGCCCGCAGAGGTGGAGGCGGCTCGGTCCCTGCTGTCGACGACGCCCGACGGCCCGGTCGACGGCTCGTACGCGCCGACGCTGGCTCGCGCGCGAGCGCTGGTCGAGCGCGCGGAGGCGCTGGCGGCGCTCTGACGGCGGACGGGTCCCGCGCTCGTCCTCCCCGGCTCTGCGCCCCGCGAGATCGCACGGTCCTCTCGAGATGTCGCGATACGAGCGCCGGAACGCGTGAACTCGCTCCGATCGGGGGATCTCCATGCCCGCCGCGGCCGAGCGGACACCGGTCAGGCGCGCCGGAACCACCGCCGCCGCCGCGTCGGCGCGGCCACCGCGGCGGCATCCGCACGCGCCCGACGCCTTTCGATCCACGCCTCCACCTCGGCATCCACGTCCACCGTCGGCGTCACCACCGGAGGGCCGCCCTGAAGCTGCCGCCGTGCCTCGATCACACGGCGGTTGAAGTCCTCGACCGCCTCGCGCACCTCGGATTCGCGGGCGATGGCATCCAGCCGTTCGGCCATCTCTCTGTGCTCGACGCGCAGGGTCAGCGCGGGAGGACCGAGACCGGTCAGCTGCTCGGTCTCGATCTTGCGGCGGATCCACCAGTCGGGATCGTGGGAGCCGCCGAGGTCGGGCAGGGGCTTGCCCGCGCCGGGGAGGTTGTCGAACTCGCCGCGGCGGATCGCCTGCTGGATCGAGGTCTCGACGAAGGCGGCGCGCTCCTCGGCGGTCGAGCCCCGCGCGGGCCCCTCGGGTTCGGCGGGTTCGGGTTCGAGGCCGGCGTCGCGGAGCTGTCGGTCGAGCCGATATCGCTCGGCCGCCTGGCGGGCGTCGTCGTTCACGCGGCCTCCCGTCCCTCACGCTCCAGCCGGGCCAGTCGTAGCCGCGCCATGTCCTGGGCGCGCGGACCGGAGCCCAGGGCGCGCTCGGTGACGCGCAGGATCAGCCGCGTGAGCGTCAGCACAGGAAGCGGCCACCGCCGCACCCCGAGCATCTTCCGGTAGCGACGGGGGATGGTCGCGACCGCGGCGGCGAAGAGCACGCGATACGACAGGCCCATCACGCCGGGGAACGGCGGCTTGCGCAGGAATCGCACGACGTCGGCGACGCGCTCGTCGCCGCGCAGCTCGCCGCGGTCGGCGAAGCCGTCGATCTCGGCCCGCAGGGCGTCACGCGTGAGGGGAGGGTCGACGACCCGCATGAGCCGGCCCGCGGTCGCCCAGTCGGCGACGTAGGCGTCGGGCCCCCCGGGGATGGCCGTGCGCGACACCTCGTGCCCGGCGAGGAACGCATCGGTGAAGGCGAGGTGCACCCAGCGCACGAGGTCGGTCGCGTCGGCGGTGTACGCGCGCTCGCTCCCGTCGCCGCCGACGTACTCGCCCTTCACCCGGCGGTGGAATCTCGCGACCCGCGCGGTCTCGGCATCCGCCTGCGTCCGCGAGCCGTACGTGAGCGTGATGACCCACCGGACGGTACCGGTGAGCCGGCCGATCGGATCCTCGCGATAGCGCGACCAGTCGTGCACGCCGGCGAGAGCGCCCGGGTGCAGGGCTTGCAGGAGCAGAGCCCGGATGCCGGCCACCAGCGTGCCCATTCCGGCGTGCACGGTCCACGCGGGGCCGTTCTCGACGAAGTAGCCGGTGTCGTCTCCGTCGGCGATGGCGCGGACGTACGGCGCCATGCCGGTGGGATCCCCCGCCAGGGCGACGAGGATCTTGCCGCGCAGCGACGAGATCCATCCGGGAACGGAAGAAGAGGGGTCGATCGTCACTCTTCCAGCGTGCCACCGTCTGAGCGGGTGGGCCCCGGGAAAGTGCTCAGTGTCCCTCGTGGGAGATGACGGGGACGGTGCCGTCGTCGCGCAGCAGCACGGCGTTCTGCGTCGCCCCGAGAGCGGGGGTGACGACCACGGCGATGACGGCGGCGGCGACGAGGAGTCCGATGACGCTCATCGGCTGAGCGGTGCGCGTCGCACCCGGGCCGCGGCTCGCGCGACGAAGGTGGACGGCAGCGGTGGCTCCCACGACGACGAGCAGAGCGGATGCCGCAGCGACGCCGAGGATGCTCGTGTGCGCCGGTGCGGCGAACATCAGGGCCGTCGTGAGCGCGAGAGCGGCGAGGGCGCCCGCCAGAGCGGTGCGCGGGACCACGAGTCGCCCCGCCGACAGGGTGGCCGCTCCCCAGGTGAGGGAGGCGAGGCCGAGAATCACCATCCCGATTCCGAGGCCGCTTGCGACGGCCCCGGAATCGGGACGGATGACGGCACCCGCGCCGAGGGCGGCGGTGATGAGACCGGCCCCCCACGCGGATACGGAGGGCCACGACCTCACGAAGGTCGCAGCAGTCATGCTCAGACCGCCGCGGTACGCGGGACGTTGCGCTCGGTGCCGAGGCCGACACCCAGCAGTACGACGGCGCTGGCGAGGTGGAGGAAGTGGTCGGGCACGTTCAGCGCGAGGATGTTCGCGGCGGTGCCGACCAGGAAGAAGCCCACGATACCGAGGAGCAGGTAGACGGCACCGACGGTCGTGTTGACGCCCTTGGCGGCGCGCGCGTTGGCCAGACCGGCGACCAGCAGCGCGGCACCGATCAGAAGGTGGGCGATGTTGTGCAGCGGGTTGACCTCGAAGATGCCGAGGAGCAGTCCGCCCTGTGTCGCGATGAAACCGACCCCGCCGGTGACGGCGAAGCCGAGCAGACCGACGAGCAGGTAGACAGCGCCGAAGACGGTGGCCACGAGACGGTTGGGTGACGAGCTCATGATGAACCTCCCAGATTGTTGGCAGCGACCGTCCGGTCGCTTCACCACATCTTCGGAGACAATGCTCAATTCGGATTGGGCTTTGCGCGCACCGGTTATGTCCGCTATGAGCGCGGAAACGACAGAAGGCCCCCGAGTACTCTCCGAGGCCCTCCGCAACAGAAGAGACGATAGACAGACCCCCCGTGCGGGCGGAGGGGATTGCATTTCGGCTGCTGTTCACATAGTCGGTTGTCTGCCACACTCTCGCCATGCGTTTCGAGACGACCCTGCGGCAGATGGGCAACAACACGGGGATCGAGGTACCGCCCGAGGTGATCGACGGTCTGGGCGGCGGGAAGCGTGCCGCTGTCGTCGTCGACGTGAACGGGTTCACCTTCCCCAGCACGATCGGAGCGATGGGTGGGAAATCGCTCATCCCCTTCTCCGCCGATAAACGCGCCGCCACGGGATTGTCGGGAGGGGATGCCATCTCCGTCGAGCTCACCCTCGACACGGTGCCCCGCACGGTGGAGGTGCCCGACGACCTGGCCGCGGCCCTCGGCTCCGCGGGCGTGCGCGAGGCGTTCGACGCACTCTCGCCGAGCGCGCGTAAGGCGCACGTGACGAACGTCGCCGCAGCGAAGACCGCCGACACCCGCACCCGTCGCATCGAAACCGTCGTGGCGAAGCTCACCTGAGCGGCCGATGCGCCCCGGGCGATAGCCTGGACGGGGAGGTCACGTGGGGCGCACGAAGGAGGCCATCGCCGAGGGACTGTCGATCGCGACAGCCGCGGCGCGGCTCGCCGTGCGCAACCGGATCCTCGTCGACACGATCGCTCGCGGTGGTCAGTTCGACGGCGAGGTCTTCGCCGAGTTGGCGCGTGAGACGCTGCGTTCTCTCGCCGACGAGCAGGACCAGGCGGCCGAGCGCGTGACGCATCAGCGCAAGCGCGCCTGGGGCCGGTTCTCCGACTCGTCGGGCACCCACGATTACCGCGACCGCGACACGCGCAACCTTCGTCGTCGCGCGAAGCAGTCCCGCGGCGTCGCGAAAGAACTGCGTGCGCTCGCCGACGATCCCGAGCGGGTGAAGGCGCTGGTCGGCGATGCGCGGATCGCCGCCTGGGGTGATGTCGAGGCGAACCTCAGCCAACGACTCGACGTCGAGGGCATGACGGCGGATGCCGATCCCGAGTACGCCCAGATGCGCAAGGCGCGCATGGACGCCCTTCGCATGGTCGACCTCGCCCGCCTCGCCTCGCAGGCGAAGCGCCGGGCGAAGGATCGCGCCGCTGCAGACGAGGCGAAGGAGCCGAGCGACGCAGCCGAATCGGGCAAGAGCGGCAAGAAGAAGAAATCCACCGCGCGCTGACCCCGTTCCCGCGCGCGGCACACCCGGACGAGGCCTGAGGGCTCGTGGCTCGGCCGGGGTCTCGGCATCCGGGCAGAGAAAAAGCCCCGGCGGAGTTTCCTCACGCCAGGGCTTCTCTTACTGTCTCAACACAGTGTGCGCCCGAAGGGACTCGAACCCCTAACCTTCTGATCCGTAGTCAGATGCTCTATCCATTGAGCTACGGGCGCAGGGCCTCCGCGCGAAACGGCGCGCAGGCCGTGGTCCAGCATAGCCGGGGCCGACGGAGACGTCTAATCGGCCCGGAACGGCGTGCATCCCGGGCGTGGCGCGGCGGTGGCGACCAGGTGTCTTGACGGGGCGCGACGTACGCTGGCCGCATGAGCGCATACACCTCCGCGTTCGAGTTGTTCTCCATCGGGATCGGACCCTCGAGCTCCCACACCGTCGGCCCCATGAAGGCCGCCCTCCACTTCGTCGCGCGACTCGAGGACGACGGCGTCCTCGACACGGTGGCATCCGTCTCGTGTGCCCTCTACGGTTCGCTCGGTGCGACAGGTATCGGCCACGGCACCCCCGACGCGGTCGTGGCGGGTCTGCAGGGTCTCGATCCCGAGACCGTCGATCCGGATGCCGTCCGGCGGGCGTGGTCGGATTGGCCCGAGGGGCAGAGCCTGGCGCTCGCGGGCCGGCACGGGATACCGTTCCGCAAGACCGACATCGTTCTCGAGCCACGCACGCGCCTGCCCGGCCACCCGAACGCGATGACGCTCATCGCCCGCGACAGCGAGGGAGCTGTCGTCGCGGAGGACACGTTCTACTCGATCGGCGGCGGCTTCATCCGCCGTGAGGGCGAGCCGGCGCGCGTGGCCGCAGCGCCGGTGCCGCTCGACTTCGACGACGCGGCGACCCTGATCGAGCTGTGTGACGAGCGCGGCATCACGATCGCCGAGGCGGCGCGCCTGAACGAGGCTGCACTCCGCTCGGACGAAGAGATCGCGGCGGGTCTGGACCGCATCTGGGACGCCATGGCGGCGTGTGTGACTGCGGGGCTCGAGAACGACGGCGTGCTCCCCGGCATCCTGAAAGTGAAACGGCGAGCCGCGGTCATTCGAGGGCAGCTGGATGCCATCGAGGCCGAGGGGCACCGGGAACTTCCGGGGGAGTGGCTCGGCGCCTTCGCCCTCGCGGTCAACGAGGAGAACGCCGCCGGTGGGCGCGTCGTCACGGCGCCCACGAACGGCGCGGCGGGCATCCTGCCCGCGGTGGCGATGTACTGGTGGCGGTTCCTGGCCGACTCGGGTCTCGGCGCCGGCAACGCTGTCACGCCCTACGGCGAGCTCGTGGGCAGTGCACTGCTCGGCTACGACGGACACGCGGTGACGCGCGGCGAAGTGGCGGGATGGGACGACGGTGACGTGGCCGAGGCCAACCGCCGACGCGGTATCCGCCGGTTCCTCCTCACCGCGACGGCGCTGGGGTCGCTCTTCAAGGCCAACGCGTCGATCTCCGGCGCCGAGGGCGGGTGCCAGGCGGAGGTCGGCTCGGCGTGCGCGATGGCCGCCGGGGGCCTCACCGCGGTGATGGGCGGAACGAACCGGCAGATCGAGAACGCCGCCGAGATCGCGATGGAGCATCACCTCGGGCTCACGTGCGACCCGGTGGGCGGCCTCGTGCAGATCCCCTGCATCGAGCGCAACGCGATCGCCGCATCCACGGCCGTGACGGCGGCGCGGCTCGCGCTGCGGGGCGACGGGTCGCACTATGTGTCGCTGGATGCCGTGGTCGAGACGATGCGTCAGACCGGTATCGACATGTCGACGAAGTACAAGGAGACCAGCGAGGGCGGTCTCGCGGTGAACGTCATCGAGTGCTGAAGTGCACCGACCGGGGGTCAGTCCCGTCCGCGCAGCTTCGCGGTGAGCACGTGGAGCTGCGCGAGCTCGTCGTTGTCGAGACGGGCCATGCGCTCGGCGATCGAGCGGCCGTGCGCGGCGGCGAGGCGGCGGAACATGACGGCGCCGTTCTCGGTGGCGGTCACCAACGAGCCGCGCCCGTCCTCGGGGTCGGCGCACTTGGTCAGCAGCCCCCGGGAGACCATGCGTTCGACCAGGCGCGAGACGCTCGGCTGGCTGATGAGCATGTTGCCGGTCACGTCGCGCAAGCGCGCTGTCATGCGAGGCGCTCGCGTGACGGTGAGGAGCACGTCGTACTCCGCCTGGGTCAACTCGGTGCTGTCGAAATCCGACCGGATGTCTTCGAAGACTTCGTGCTGAGCGCGGAAGAGGCTCTCCCAGGCCTGCACGGCGAGACGGCGATCGGTCATACGTTCAGCGTAGAGCCGTCGGCAACCCGTTCGTCCCGCGTGTGACGCAAGAGTAAGGGCCGGTCGGAGAGGCTTCCGACCGGCCCTTGTCCCTGCACCAAGAGTGTCCTGCAATCACATGTCGGTAGCTGCCACAGCAAAACAACTACCGTGCTTGCACTCTATAACGGTGAGGTAACGGAGGGGAAGAGGGCGTCGTTATATTTTCGTGATCCGTTTTCTCGCGATCCGCTGTCTCCGCCGGCAATCTCGCGGACACAGCGACACGTGGCCGCGTTCAGTCGAGCGAGATCCGCAGGACAGCGCCTTCCGAGGATGTCGCTGTGGCGTTAGTCGGCGTGTTTGCGTCGAACGAAGCCTCCTCCTGGCGATTCTCCGCGTACTCACGTTGGGCTTGGCGCGCCGCATCGAGGTCTGCAGAGCGAAGTGCATCGGCGACGTTGGTATCTACGCCCGCGAAGACGCGCAGCTGTCCTTGGCCGTTCGGGAGGGTGAAGCGTTGGCTGCTGCCCCGATACGTCTGTCCGTCGAGGCTTAGTATCTCGCCGGGCGCAGGGCCTGGGCGCCTTGAGGTGTGAAGCGATGGCAGCCAACGTTCCGCGGCGCTGTCTAAGCCTGCATACCGAGCCAGGCTCGCATACTCGGTGTTGGTGACGTTGGAGAGAAACTCGTCGGGGTCCAGGTTGATGGAGGTGTGCGTCGTTCGCGGGGAGGCGGGGCGTTCTCGCGAACGCTGAAGCTTCTCCTCGACGGCACGCCACACGACGGGTCGTTCAGGAGGGTCGACCGCGTATGCCGAAATCTCCTCTGTCGTCGACACGGTCGATACGGCGAGACCCGTCACGGGAGCGCCCGCGATCGTGGGGGCGGCGAGTTGGGTCACGGCGCGACCGAGTTGCGTGTAGGCGTTGGGGGAGCTGGCGGTGCCCTTCGTCTCGAGAAACTCGTAGATGTTGGCCCCAGCGCTCGCCGGTGTCGAATACGACAGCACGTAGTCGGGTTGCCGATCCGCGAGCGTGAGCTGGGGAACGAGCCCTCCGTGGACGGCGATGTCGAAATCCGTCGCGGTCACGATGCTTGTGCCGGGGTTCCGCTCGAGGCACCACTGCTTCGCGACCAGGATGCCGAAACCCACCCCTAGCTCTTCCGAGACCACCCTGCGTTGGTTCGGCCCGATCCGGGCCATGGTGTCGACGTGTAGCTGTAAGCGGTCGGTCGCATGGTCCCTCAAGATCAGCCCGAGGTAGCGTAGGGCGGCCCACGTGCCGGCGAACGCGGCGATCTCGCGGTCGGCGCGTAGTGCCGTGCCGCGAGCGAGTTCAAGAAGAGCATCGATGGGGCGGAGGCGCATCGCGCCATGAATACCGTTCGCAGGGGCCACGAGCGCCTTCGCCGGGATGTGAACCGGGTTCCTTCGATTCAGTCCCGCCGCGAGGTTGTCTTGTTGGCGTTGCGCGACGGTGGCCGCTAGTGCGGCGTCGCTGTGTACGAAGACGGTTCCTCGGGACCTGAGGTCTCGGAGGGCACGGAGAATTGTCAAGACTTTCCCATCGGTCCAGCGACGTGGTTTCGCCAGGTTAGCGACCCGCGATACACGCGCACGCCATCACTCATACCGGTCGCTGGGTTTACATCACCGCCCGCGCACGTGGTTCCACTGCGTGATGACCTCGGAGCCGTGCTCGAAGCCGAGCTCGCTGACCGCGGAAGTGCCCAACACGAAGTACCGGCCGCCCGCGGCCGTCAGACCCAGCCACGTGCCCGCGAGGGCGCGCAGGAAGTGCGAGTGGGAGAACACCAGCACCTGTTCTCCCGCGCGCACGCGCGGGCGGAGGTCGTCGAGGAGGGATTCGGCGCGAGCCGTGACCTGTTCCACCGTTTCGCCCGGGGTGGCCCCGGCGGGGGCGCCCGCTTGCCAGATCGTCCACGGGCGACCGAGCTGCTCGACGATCTCGGGCGTGGTCAAGCCCTCGTACGCGCCGTAATCCCACTCGACGAGGCGCGGCTCCGGCTGTGCGCCGGGGTACCCCGCACGACGGGCGGTCTCGACGGCGCGCTCCAGAGGGCTCGTGAGCACGAGGTCGTAATGGCGGGTCGCCAGGAGGGTGCCCGCGAGCTCGGCCTTGTAGGCGCCCGTCTCGGTGAGGGGGATGTCGGTGAGTCCCGTGTGCTTGCCCGTGCGGCTCCACTCGGTCTCGCCGTGGCGCACGAGCACGAGGCGTCCGTCGGGTTCGGTCAGGTCGTCGTCCTTCACGTCTTCATCCTGCCTTGTGAGCGCCGACGCAGGGGTGACGGCGGGCACGGAACGGACGAAGGGCCGGTCGGGAGATTCCCGACCGGCCCTTTCCTGCACCAGAGTGTCCTGCAATCACATGTCGGCAGCTGCCACAGCAAAACAACTACCGTGCGAGCACTCTATAACGGTGAGGTAACGGTGCGGAAGGGTGTCGCAGCGTTCTTCTCTGTTTCATAGGTTGCGTCCGTGGTCAGGCCTTCCGTCGGACTCCCCTCGAGCCAGTGCGCGGGACCATGCCACCTCACGGTCCAGCTGGCCCGTGCTCGAGAACAGGCGCACCTGATGGGTGTCCGCCAGCGCCGCAACCAGGTCGTCTCGATCGGCGGGGACGAAGCCCAGGCTCCTCCAGAACGGCCCCGAGCGCCGACTGAACAACCACGCCCGCGACGCGCCCTCGTCGGCGGCCCGCGCAAGAGCGAAGCGCGCCAGCCCGGTCCCGCGCCCCCGAGAACGCGCGTGCGGGCTGACGGCGACGCTGCGGATCAGGGCGTGGCGGCCGTCGCCGCTCAGTTCGTACCCGGTGCTTCCCGTCACCGTCCCCGTGGCGTCGCGCTCGATCCAGAGCCGCACCGTCGGTGCATCCAGGCCGCTCAGGGTGAGGTCGACGGCAGCGAGAAAGTCGGTCAATGCGTCGACGTCCGTCGGTCGACACCGCTCGAGGCTCATTCCTCGAGTCAATCAGCACCGCCTGCTCACCCGTGTGTCACCCCCGTGTCGGGACCCACCTCGAGCCCCACGTCGGGCGCCTCGGGCCCGGACATCGGTGAGCCGCCTGGGAGGATGGAACCGTGCCCCACGACATCCGCCTCATCGCCGTCGACATGGACGGCACCCTCCTCGACGGTGAGGGGAACATCCCCGCACCACTCTGGACGCTCCTGCCGCGCCTGGCGGAGCGCGGGGTCGCCTTCGTGCCGGCTTCGGGGCGACAGCTCGCCACACTGCAGCGCTCGTTCGGCGACGCGGCCGGTGAGATGACGTTCATCGCCGAGAACGGTGCCTACGTCGTGAGCAAGGGCGTCGAGGTGTCGTCCGACAGCATCGACCGCGTCGTCGTCGAGCGCGTCATCCGGCACCTTCGCGACCTGGGTCAGCGGGGGTACGAACTGGGTGTCGTGCTGTGCGGGAAGCGTTCGGCGTACATCGAGCGCACAGACGATGCCTTCCGTGCCGAGGCCGACGCGTACTACGCGGCCCTCGAAGCCGTGGACGACGTGCTCGCGGTCGACGACGACGTTCTCAAGATCGCGATCTACGACTTCGCCGTGGCCGAGCACAGCGTCGCGCCCGCCCTGGATGAGATCGCCCGTACGCACCGCGTCGTGGTGTCGGGGCGCCACTGGGTCGACATCATGAACGTCGACGTCGACAAGGGCGCGGCCCTTCGCCGCCTTCAGAAGGCCCTCGGCCTCACGTCGGCGCAGACGGCGGCGTTCGGCGACTACCTCAACGATCTCGAGATGCTGGATGCCGCGGACTGGTCGTACGCGATGCGTGAAGCCCATCCCGAGGTCGTCGCGCGCGCCCGATACCGTGCCCCCTCCCACCTCGACCACGGCGTGCTGACGACCATCGACGAGTTGTTCCCCGACGCCTGAGCGCTCAGACCTCCGACGCCTCCAACGCCGCCGCGAGGTCGGCGAGGAGGTCGTCGGGATCTTCGAGCCCGACCGACAGGCGCAGGTGTCCGTACCGTCGGAACTCCTCCGGGTAGGTCGCCGTTCGCGGCCCGTCGGCGGCGGTGTGCACGATCAGGCTGTCGTCGTGCCCGAGCGAGAAGCCCGAGGTGATCAACCGCAGGTGCGCGACGAAGCGGTTCTGCGCCTCGGGACCGCCGTCGATGGCGAAGGCCAGCATTCCGCCGTACCCCCGCCCGCCGAACTGGCGTCGCGCGATCCCATGCTCGGGATGGGACTCGAGCCCCGGGTAGGCGACGAACGCCACCCGCGGGTCGGCGTCGAGGAATGCGGCAACTCGCTCCGCCGACGAGAGGTGCTGGCGCAGGCGCAGGGGAAGCGTGACCGATCCGCGCTCGATCATCCACGCGTTGAAGGGCGAGATCACCCCGCCGACGTCGACCATCGCGTCGGCCTTGATCGGCTCGATCAGCTCGGACCTTCCGATCACCGCCCCGCCCATCGCATCGCCGTGTCCGTTGATGTATTTCGTCAGCGAGTGCACGACCAGGTCGGCGCCGTCCGCCAGCGGTTGGTAGAACGGCGGAGGGGTGAAGGTCGAATCCACCATGAGCAGGGCCCCGGCGGCATGGGCGATCTCGGCGACGGCCGCGACATCGGTCACCTTCGTCGTCGGGTTCGCGATCGCCTCGACGCACACGAGCCGTGTCTCGGGTCGCATGGCCGCGCGGACGGCATCCGGATCCGAGATGTCCACGAAGGTGGCCCGGATGCCGTAGCGCCGGGGGAGCAGCTCGGTCCACAGACGCCAGGTCGCTTCGTAGACGACATCGCTCACGACGACGTGATCGCCCGCGCTCACGTGCGTGAAGAAGACCGCGTGAAGCGCGGCGACGCCCGAGGCGAGGGCCACGGCCTCTTCGCCGCCCTCGAGGGCGGCGAGCTTGCGCTCCAGCGCGAGTTGGTTGACGCCCGTATTGCGCGTGTAGAGCCCGGGCGCGGTGGCCGACCAGCTGATCTCGCTCGGGTCCTCGGGTAGCTCGTACGAGTTCGACATGACCAGCGGCGTGCGCAGCGCCCTCGTGCTGTCGAGCAGCTTGCCGCCGTGCACGGCGAGGCTCGCCTCGGCGAGGGTGCCGCTGTCGGTGCGGTCGGGGCGTTCGGCCATGACGGCGTCCTTCCTGTCGCACCTTCCGGACTCGGTGCGCGCGCCTCGATCAGCGTAGCCAGCGCTCATGAACTACTCTGACCTGCGGTCGCCCGAACGCGCGGGCTCGAGGACGAATGCGAGATCCCTCATGAACCGACCCTCGGGTCCCTCCGTCGAGACCGCCGGGTCGTCCGAGTCGCGGCAGCTCCGTCGGGCGATGAATGCTCGCCACCTCGTCATGATCGCCCTCGGCGGCGTCATCGGGTCGGGACTCTTCCTCAGCTCGGGGTACACGATCGCGCAGGCGGGTCCGCTCGGCGCCGTGCTCGCGTACCTGCTCGGTGCGTTCGTTGTGTGGCTGGTCATGGTGTGCCTGGGCGAGCTCGCGGTGACCTACCCCGTGTCGGGCTCGATCCACATCTACGCCGCGCGCACCATGGGGCCGGCGACCGGCTTCGCCACGGCCTGGCTGTACTGGCTGTGCTGGGTCGTGGCTCTCGGGTCGGAGTTCACGGCATCCGGGATCCTCATGCAGAGGTGGTTCCCGAACGTCGATGTGTGGGTGTGGTGCGTCGTCTTCGCCGCCATCCTGTTCACCCTCAACGCCATCTCGGCGCGGGTGTTCGGCGAGACCGAGTTCTGGTTCGCCCTCATCAAGGTGCTCGCGATCGTGGCGCTCATCGTCCTCGGGGGCATGGCCATCTTCGGCTTCACCCCTCTGTCGTCCGAGCCGCACGAAGCGGTGCTGTTGAGCAACTTCGTCACGCCCGAGGGGCTGCTGCCCGCCGGTCTGGGCGGCGTGCTCATCACCTCGCTCGCCGTCTTCTACGCCTTCAGCGGTGCCGAGATCGTCGGAGTCGCCGCCGGTGAGACGAAGGACCCCGCCCGCAACATCCCGCGGGCCCTGCGCTCGACGGTGCTCCGCCTGCTCGTGCTGTTCGTCGGGTCGATCGTCGTGATCGCCGCCCTGTTGCCGTACGACGAAGCCGGCGTCAGCGAGAGCCCCTTCGTCGAGGTTTTCGACATCGTCGGGGTGCCGTATGCCGCCGACATCATGAACTTCGTCGTCATCACCGCCCTGCTCTCGGTCGGCAACAGCGGCCTGTACTCCTGTGCGCGCATGCTGTTCTCGCTCGCCGAAGAGGGATATGCGCCGCGGGCGTTCACGAAGCTGACGCGCCGTGGCATCCCGATGGTGGCTCTGGTGGTCAGCCTCGCGATCGGCCTCGTCTCGCTCATCACGAGTGTCGTCGCAGCCGAGACGGTGTACATCGTGCTCGTGTCGATCGCCGGGTTCGCGGCCGTGGCGGTGTGGATGGCGATCGTCGCTGCGCAGTTCTTCCACCGGCGCGCGTTCCTGCGCGAGGGCGGCGACCTCTCGACCCTCGCGTACCGCACGCCGTTGTACCCGCTGGTCCCGATCCTCGCGTTCGTGCTGCTCACCGCGTCGATCGTGGCGATCGCGTTCGACCCGAACCAGGTCGCGGCGCTGTACTTCGGCATCCCGTTCGTGGGTCTGTGCTATCTGTTCTTCTGGTTGCGTTACGGCCGCCGGGGCCTCGCGCCCACGCGCCGCGACGAAGAAGCGCCCGTCGCCTGAGCCGAGAGGGGCTGTACACCGCGTCCAGTCCTGCCCCTCCCGAGCGCCGGGGTGGCGGATGCCCGGACCCCGCTGCCCGCAGTAGCGTCGCCGCAACACCGAGCACGCGGGAGGACCCATGGAAACCGTCGACACCGTCGTCGTCGGGGCGGGGGTGGCGGGACTCGCCGCCGCTCGCCTGATCGCGCGGGGCGGGCGCCGGGTCGTGGTGCTCGAAGCCCGCGACCGGGTGGGCGGACGCGTCTTCACCGATCGCTCCGGCGGGCACGTCACCGACCGCGGTGCCTCATGGATCCACGGCATCAACGACAGTCCGGTGGCCGCCGCGGCCCGCGCCTTCGGCATGCCCATGATCGAGTTCACCGTCGGCGGCTACCAGCCCGACTCCCGGCCGCTGGCCTACTTCGACGCGCGCGGAGGTCGACTCGGCACCGATGCGATACGGCAGTACGCCGCCGATATCCGCGCGCTCAATGCGACACTCGCAGAGATCATCGCCCAGGCGGGTTCCGAGGCGACCTACGCCGAGGCCGTCGAGCGCGCCCTGGCCGCGCAGGAGTGGGATGACGAGCGCAAAGAACGCGTGCGCGAGTACAACGAACGCCGGGCCCAGGAGCAGTACGGCGTCGGCGCGAGCGCGCTCGGTGCGCACGGCCTCGACGACGACACCGTCGACGGCGACGAAGTGGTCTTCCCCCGCGGGTACGACGAGCTCGCGACGAATCTGGCGGCAGGCCTCGATGTCCGCCTCGAGCACGTCGTGTCGCGCATCGAGCGCTCCAGCGCCGGCGTCGTCGTCGAGAGCGACCGCGGAGCTCTCGCGGCGCGCGAGGTCGTGGTGACGGTACCCGTCGGCGTGCTCCATGCGGGCGATCTGATGATCGAGCCCCCTCTTCCCGAGGCGCATCGGCGAGCCCTCGGTCTGCTTCGCATGAACGCGTTCGAGAAGGTCGTGCTGCGCTTCGCCGAACGATTCTGGGATGCCGGGGTCTACGGCATCCGTCAGCTCGGCGACGAGGGGGAGTGGTGGCACTCCTGGTACGACCTCGGACGACTCCACGACGAGCCGGCGCTACTCACCTTCGCGGCCGGCCCCGCCGCGGTCGCCACGCGCACCTGGAGCGACGAGCAGATCGTCGCCTCGACGCTGACGCAACTGCGGCGGCTGTACGGGAAGGCCGTGCCCGACCCGACGAGCGCGATCGTCACCCGCTGGCAGGACGATCCGTTCTCGCGGGGCTCGTACGCGTTCATGCTCCCCGGTTCGATCGGCGCCGACCACGACGATCTCGCGGAGCCCGTCGACGGCGTCCTGCACCTCGCCGGTGAGGCGACGTGGGGCGACGATCCCGCGACCGTCCCCGGCGCCCTGCTGTCGGGGCACCGGGCGGCGCAGAACGTGCTCGGTGCGAAGATTCCGGTCAGCGACCTCTGGGCGTAGCCGCGGAGCCCGTGCCCCGGCAGGCTCAGCCGCCTTCGTGCAGTGCGGCCGCCGTGACGGAGCTGCGCGACCGCTCTAACGAGGCTCGGGCCCCGTCGCCACGGGCAGCTCGGGGTGGTTCGACCACTGACTCCACGAGCCCGGGAACAGTCGAGGCTCGAAGCCCGCGAGGCTGAGCGCAACGGCCTGGTGCGCCGCGGTGACCCCGGACCCGCAGTAGACGCCGACGCTCATGCCGTCCTCGGCGCCGAGCATGCGGAACCGCGACCGCAGGTCTTCGGGCGAACGGAACCGTCCGTCCTCGCTCGTGTTCTCGGTGGTCGGTGCGCTCACCGCTCCCGGGACGTGGCCTGCGCGCGGATCGATCGGCTCGGTCTCGCCGCGGTAGCGCTCGCCCGCCCGCGCGTCGAGCAGCAGTCCGTGTTCCGCGAATCCGGCGACGTCGTCGAGCGCGAGCGACGGGAGTGCCCCGTAGGAGAGTTCGACGGATCCGGGTGCCGGGGTCGCGGCATCCCCTTCCTCCGTCTCGTAACCCGCATCGATCCACGCGCGCAGGGCGCCGTCGAGCAGACGCACGTCGGCGAAGCCGGCAGAGCGCAGGAGCCACCAGGCCCGGGCGCTCGCCATGTTCTTCGCGTCGTCGTAGACGATGACGGTATCGCCGGCGTCGATCCCCCATCGACGTGCCGTCGCCTGCAGATCGTCGATGGAGGGGAGCGGATGCCGACCTTCGGTGACGGGAGCGTCATGGTCGGCGAGGTCGTGATCGAGGGCGACGTACTGCGCCCCGGGGATGTGGCCCGAGCGGTAGTCCGGGCGCCCGTCGGGGCGGTCGAGGCGCCACCGCACGTCGAGCAGGCGGACCGGTCCGCCATCGTCGTAGCGGCCGGTGGCGAGGGCGTCGTGCAACTCTTCGGAGGTGGTGAGGATCGAGGCCATGTGTCCAGTCTGTCCTCTCGGCCCGAGCAGCCAAGACACGGGGGCGGTCGCCGGCTCCATCAGCATCTTCGGTAGGTCGCCCATCGGCGGCATCCACCGGTCTCACGTGTTGGTCGTCGGGGCCTTCCGCGAGCAGGCGCGGGCCGAGAGCGAGCCCAGGGGGGCAGCGTTGTACGGTCGAAGGATGCCCGTCTCCGTGCACCGTTCGCCCGTCGCCGACATCGCCCCGCTCACGCTCTACCGCATCCTCTGGATGCGCGTGGCCGTCTTCGTCGTCGAGCAAGAGGCCGCCTACCCCGAGATCGACGGGCGAGACATCGAACCCGGCGCCGAGTTGCTCTGGGCCGCAGACGGCGACGAGGTCCTCGCGACGCTCCGTGTGCTCCGCGAGCCCGCCAACACGCGCATCGGTCGCGTCGCCACCGCCCCCGAAGCTCGAGGCCGCGGCATCGCCGCCCAGCTCATGCGAGCGGCGATCGAGGTGCTGGATGCCGAGGCCCCCGGCATCCCGATCCTGCTGGATGCCCAGGCCCACCTCGCTCCCTGGTACGGGCGGTTCGGCTTCGTCGTGTCGGGCGCGCCCTTCGCCGAGGACGGGATCCCGCACGTGCCGATGCGGCGCACGCACCTCGCCACCGAGCGTCTGGTCTTGCGCGAGTGGACGCGCTCCGACGACGATCGCGCCTTCCTCTTCGACATGTACCGTCGTTCCCAGGTGCGGCGGTATCTCGCCGACGGTCAGGTCATGACGGATCCCGCCGAGGTCGACGTCCTGCTCGACCGCTGGCAGGGGATGGGCGCGGGGATTCTCGGCGTGCGCGGCGTCGAAACCGCCGACGGGAAGCGGATCGGTTCGGTGCTGCTCAAGCGCATCCCGTGGTCGGAGGCCGTCGCGACCGGTCGCGACGAGGAGATCGAGCTCGGCTGGCACTTTCACCCCGATGCCTGGGGACACGGGTACGCGACCGAGGCGGCATCCGCGGTGCTCTCCCTGGCCCATCGGCACGGCATCGATCGCGTCGTCGCCGTGACCAACCCGGCGAACACCGCCTCCGGTGGCGTGGCGGGGCGCATCGGAATGTCTGCCGCGGGCCTTACGAGGGACTACTACGACGCGGAGTGCGAACTGTACGTCTCCGATGGGCGCGCCTAGGGGCCGTCCGTGCGATCCGGCCGGCGTCCACCGGTCGCGGTCCACTTCGACGGGTCGGGCCCGCCGGCGCCGTGCTCGCGTTGCGTCGTCAGAGGTGGATGCCGTTGTCTTCGTCGTTGACGCCGACGTTGCGGCCGCGGCTCGATTCGTAAGCGATCAGCCATCCCACCGACACCGCGGCGGCGATGACGATGCCGAGCCACACGTTCTGCCACACCAGTCCGAAGAGCACGCCGAGCCCGAGGAGCAGCAGACTCCCGAGCACCCAGTAGGTGCGCCCTCGCGGCCAGCCGGTTCCCGTCTGCGTCATGCGCCCAGCCTAGGGGAGTGCTCAGTCGCCCTCGCCGACGGCGACCATCCACGCGACGCCGAAGCGATCGACGAGCGTCCCGTAGAGCCCGCCCCACGGCGGCACGTCGACCGGCATGTCGATCCGGCCGCCCGCCGCGAGAGCGTCGAACCATTCGCGCAGCGTGTCCTCCTCGTCGCCGGTGAGCGCCAGAGAGAAGCCGCCGACGGGGGAGACATCCATCCCCGAGGGCGTGTCAGAGGCCATGAGGACGAAACCCCGGGGCGTCCGCAGTCGCGCGTGCATCACGAGATGCCCCTCGCCCTCGCCGACGGGCATCTGGAAGTCGTCGAAGCTCGCGACGTCGAGTTCGCCCCCGAAGACCGAATGGTAGAACTCCATCGCCTCGCGCGTGCAGGAGCGGAACTGCAGGTATGCCACCAGTGCGGTTGTCATGCCGCCAGTGTGCACCGTCGAGCCGAGACTGTCACCCGGCACGGTGAGCTCGCTCAGCGGTCTCGGTGGTCTTCGGGATGGAGTCGGGGGCCGCGGCGCGGCTCGAGTGCGGAGCCGGCGTAGATGAGACGGATGACGCGCTGGCGGTGTCCAGAGAAGGGCTCGAGCAACTCGAGCATGCCGTCATCATCGGTACGGTGCCCGGTGAGCGCGAAACCGACTTGGTGAGCGAGGTGGTAGTCGCCGACGCTCACGGCATCCGGATCGCCGAAAGCGCGGATGCGCGTCTCGGCACTCGTCCAGATGCCCACGCCGCGGAGGCTGATGAAGACGCGGTCGCGGGCCTCGCCGTCGGCGGCCGTGCTCGCCGCGCGCACGATCGAGGCGCCTCGACGGGACGTCTCGACGATCGTGCGGGACTGCGGCGGCTCGAGACCTGCGCGATGCCACGCCCACGAGGGGATGAGACGCCAGCCGTCGACGGTCGGTGGGGCGAACATCGGGCGCGGGGTCGGCCCGGGTGCGCGCTCGCCGTACCAGGTGACGATGCTCCGCCACGCGGAGAAGGCCTGCATGCTCGTGACCTTCTGCTCCATGATCGCGCTGACGAGCGCGTCGAAGACGAGGTCGGTGCGGCCGATGCGCAGGTCGGGGTGCCGGCGGTGCCACTCGGAGACGGAGGGATGCCGCGACGCGTCGAAGCCGTCCGTATCGTCATCGCGGCCGCACAAGGCCGGCACCTGGTCGAGGGCCCACTCGGCGCCCGGCCCCCAGGCCGCGGCCCGGACGGTACCGGCCGCGCTCTGTCTCAGGGCGAGGGTCGCGACGCCCAGCGGGGTGCGGCTGGCCCGCCAGACGATGCCTCCCGCCGACAGAGGGGTCGACGCGGTGAATGTCGGGTCGTTGCGGCCGTGCCGCTGAGCGAGGACGGCACGACCGACGTCCGTGGCAACCGTCGGTCGGTACTCGGACTCCACCGGCTTCTCGACCGAGGCGGCGAGCTCGCGCGGTATCTGCCGCGTGCGCACCCCGGTCGATCTCATGCCGACACCCTACGTCGCCCCACCGACAACGCGGCATCCGGGGCGATCGCGGCCGACCGGTCGAGCCGCCGCTCAGAAGCGGTCGGGCGAAGGGGTTCCGTGGCCGTAGCGGATCGACACGTCGGCGTGACGGTCGAAGCGGTACCCGACGCCGCGCACGGTGCGCACGATGTCCTCGTACACGCCGAGCTTCGCCCGCAGACGGCGCACGTGCACGTCGATGGTGCGCTCACCCGGGGCTTCGTCGTCGGTCGAGCCCTCCCAGAGTGATGCCACGAGCTCGGTGCGCTCGATCGTGCGACCCTCACGGAGCACGAGGTACTGCAGCAGCTCGAATTCCTTGAACGTGAAGGCGGCCGATTCGCCGTCGATGAGGACGCGCTTGCGTGAGATGTCGACCACGACACCGCCAGGCGCGCGATCTTCCTCAGCGGGCTTGTCCTTCGTGCGGGCGACGGCGGACGGCTCGTGCAGCGCGAGGCGCACGACATCGACATCGCGGCCGCCTGAGCCGACGGGGGCGAGGGCGACGGTGGCGTAGGTCTCGGCGGCAGGGGCCAATTCGCCGAGGGTGCGGCGCAAAGCCTCGACGAGAGTGCCGAGGCTGACGCCCGCGGCGGCGGCCTTGGCCTCGTCGATGCCGACGTAGAGGGCGAATCCGCGCGGGGCGGTCGTCGCGGGCGCGGCAGGACGTGCCGCGGGGGCGGCGCTCGTCACTCCCGCCGTGGCGCGGGGAGTGGCGGGACGGACGGCGGTGGTCGCGGGGCGGTCGAGAACGGCGGAGATCGACATGAGGAGAAAGTCCTTGGGTGTGTGAACCCGGGCGTCAACGAGAGCGGGGTTCGACGGGAGGTAGAGGCCGAGGGGCCGGAGTGCGGTTGTCGGGGTACGCGTGATCGACGCGGACGTCAGACGACCGGAGACAACGTCGGTGTTCAGAAACCGAGGTGGTCCGAGCGAGGGTCGCTGTTAGCGGCACATTCGACAACACATCGCAACGCGGCCGGGCATCATCATGCCGGCAGTCCTGTTCGCCTCCCGGGCGGACAGAGAACGCGCGTTGAGAGTCATGGGGGGATTATGACGCAGGACGTCGGACTTCGTCAAATCGCACGAGGTGCTCGAGTATGGAGCATCCTGCTCAGATCGGGTGGCTTCCTGGGGCCTCGGACCGTGCAATCTGCGCGAACAGAGCCGGGGGGTCGTCATCGGCGTAGCCTCTCGACCATGGCCGATCTGCTTTTCGCCGACGATAAGACCGCGTCCCGCTACACCCTGCACAACGGAGACGACCTCGTCTCCGTGCTCGACTACCGCGACGACGGACGCACCGTCGCTCTCACGCGCGCGTTCACCATCCCCACCTTCCGCGGCCACGGGTACGCGGCCGTGATCACCGAGCGGGCGGTCGATGCGATCGAGGCGGCGGGCGACCGTGAGATCTTGCCCGTCTGCTGGTACGTGGGGGAGTGGTTCGAGTCGCACCCCGAGCGCGCGGGCCTGCTGCACCAGCGCCCCGCGGGCTGAGTCCGGCGCCTACGCAGCCCGTGAGCGGTCGTCAACCCCTGCCCGGTCGGATGCCGGCGAGACGAAGCTGTACCCGGAGAAAGGGGAAGTCATGACAGACGACCGCGACCTGCCCGAGGGCGTCATCGACGCCGACCCCGCCGGTGGCTGGGAGAGTGGCGCCGTCGCAGACGGCGAGACCGCAGAACAGAACGAGCACGCGAAGGGCTCGCCGCGACTGAACGACGCGGAGCCCTCGGACCCCATCGAGGGGGATGCCGCCAGCCAGGGCATCGACCCCGATCTGAGCACGGAGGACTGACATGTCGGATGACACCCGGGCGCCCCAGCCCAGCAGCGGCCCCGGCGGCGGCGCCGACGCGGCGGACTCGGTGGGCGGCGCTGTCCACCAGGACCGCAAGCTCTCGCACCCCGACGAGCAGTCGGAACCGGCGATGGACATGCATGCGACCGACGACACTGCCCGTATCCAGGGCGTCGTCGTGCAGACGCGTGCCGACGTCGGGGACAAGAGCGAGGAGCGGATCGCCGACGTGCTGCGCCAGCGCTTCCTCGACATCGGTCTCGACCTGGGCGACGACCGTATCCGGGCACTGGCCGCCGAGGTCGCCGGCTCCTGACCCAGCGATAGCGCCTCGCCCCGGGAACACCCGGCGGTGGGGCGTTTTCGCGTCTGCGGGGAGCGTGGTCGGGCGTTTGCTGCGAGCCGATGTCGGAGGGGCGACGTACCGTGTCTGCATGCGGATCCTGCACACCTCCGACTGGCACATCGGGCGCTCCTTCCACGGGCACTCGACGCTCGACGCACTGGGCAGCGTCCTCGAAGCCCTCGTCACGCAGGTCCGCGAGCATGCGGTCGACGTGGTGATCGTCGCGGGCGACGTCTTCGACTCCGCCGCCCCCTCCGCGGCCTGCTACCCGGTCCTCTCGTCCACTTTGGCGGCGCTCGCCGATGCCGGCGCACGGGTCGTCGTCACGAGCGGCAACCACGATTCCGCCGCCCGCCTCGGTTTCCAGTCCGCTCTCCTTCGGAAGGAGATCACGGTCGTCACCGATCCCCGTTCCGTCGGCACCCCGGTGACCGTCGACGACGAGGACGGTCCCGTGCACATCTACGGCATCCCGTACCTCGAGCCCGCCATCGTTCGCCACCTCTGGGACGGCGTCGAGCTGCGCAGCCAGGCGCAGACGATGCAGCACGCGCTCGACCTCGTCCGCGCCGACCTCGGCGAACGCGGCGGGCGTTCGGTGGTCGCGGCGCACTGCTTCGCCGCGGGGGTCGATGCCACCCCGGGAGTCGAACGCGAGATCCGACAGGGCGGCCTCGACGTCGTCCCGCTCCCCGCGTTCGACGGGCCCGACTACGTCGCCCTCGGCCACATCCACGGTCGTCAGCAGTTGTCCGATCGCGTCCGTTACGCCGGCGCCCCGGTGCACTACAGCTTCGGCGAGGCAGGAAAACCCCGTGGTTCGTGGCTGGTCGACCTCGACGCCGAGGGGCTGGCCGACGTGACCTGGCTCGATCTGCCGGTGCCCCGTCCGCTCGTGACGCTTCGCGCCCGCCTCGACGAGCTGCTCACCGACGAGCGCTTCGCAGGCCACGACGAGCACTGGGTGCGCGCCGAGTACACCGATTCCACGCCTCAGCCCGATCCGATGCGGCGACTGCAGTCGCGCTTCCCCTGGTGCGCGACGGTGGTCCATCTGCCCGCCGAGACGCAAGCCGACGACGGCGCCGGGTACGCGCGACGTGTGCGCGCCGCACGCGACGACGCCGAGATCGTCGATACGTTCCTTGCTCACGTCCGTGAAGGAGAGGGGGCGTCCGAAGCCGAACGTGCGCTCATCCGTGACGTGCTCGACGCGCGGTCCGTCGCGGAGGCGAACGCATGAAACTCCACAGCCTCGTCCTCGAAGGGTTCGGTCCGTTCCTCGAGGCGCAGACGGTCGACTTCGACGCGTTCACGCCAGACGGCATCTTCCTCATCACGGGGCGCACGGGCGCCGGTAAATCGAGCGTGCTCGACGGTGTCTGCTACGCCCTCTACGGAGGCGTGCCGCGATACGACGGCGCTGACCGCCGGTTGCGCAGCGACCACTGCCGACCCGACGACCCCACGCGCGTCACGCTCGAGTTCAGCGCGGAGGGGGAGCGGTGGCGCATCACCCGCTCGCCCGAGTTCGAACGTCCGAAACGGCGCGGTGGGGGGACGACGAAGGAACCGCACCGCGCCCTCCTCGAGATCCTCGCCCCCGAGGGCTGGACCGGAGTGGCCGCACGGCCCGTCGACGTCGCCGCGCGCCTCGACGAGATCCTGGGCCTGACCCAGCAGCAGTTCCTGCAGGTCATCCTGCTCGCGCAAAACCGGTTCGCACGGTTCCTGCTCGCCAAGAACGACGAGCGCCTGAGCCTGCTGCGAACGCTGTTCGGGACGCGCTCCTTCGAGCAGTACGCGGCCGACCTCGACGAGCGTCGCAAGAGCGCGGCGCAACGTCTCGCTGCCGAGGGCGTCGAGGTGACGACGCTTCTCGACGAGGCGGAGCGTCTTGCCGGCGAACTCGATCCCGAAGACGACCTCGCCGCCGCCGAGGTCGTCGAGACCCCGGCAGGTGCACCCGTCAGCGTGAGCGAACGGCTGGCCCTCGTCGTTCGAGCCGTGGAACGCACCGACTATCGCGTCGAGACCGCCGCGCGAGAGCGCGACGACAGCGATGCGCGACTCGATCGGGCCCTGGCCGCTCAGCGGGAAGCGGCCACGCTCCATGAACGCCAGCAGGATCGATCGCGACTGCGGGACCGTCTGGCGGTTCTCGAGGCGGACGACGCGCGCATCACCGCCGCGCGCGAGGAGTCGCGCTGCGCGGCCGAGGCCGAGACGATGCGGGCCGCGATCGATGCGGCCGAGATCGCACGGAAGGCGCTCGCATCCGCCGTGGACGCCGCCGACACGGCGAAAGAGAAGGCCGGTCTGCTCGGGGAACCGCGTAGCGCGGGCGCCGCCGTCGGACCCTCGACGGACACGACGGCGAACCCCGCCCCTCCCGGCGGAGCCGCCCTCGATCGGGCCGTTCTCGTCGCCCGCGACGACGAGCTCACCGCGCTGCTCGCGCGGGGACAGTCCGCCCTGAGCGCCGAAGCCGAGCTCGACGTCCTCGAGGCTGAGCTCGATCGGCTCACGACCCTGGTCGCCCGGACCGCCGCCGATCGCGATGCTCTCGTCGAGGGACGAGCCGAGGTTCCCGAGGCCCTGCGTGCTCTCGACGAGCGCCTCGAACAGCTCGCCGGCGCCGAGACCCGCAAGACCACCGCGACGAGCGCACGCGACGACCTGGTTCGCCGCGTGCAGGCCGCGCGCCGTGCGGCGCAGCTGCAAGACGAACGCGATCAGGCCGATCTCGCATCCCTGGTGCGCGCCGACGAGGTACAGCGCGCCGTCGACTCGTGGACCAGCCTCCTGCGTCGCCGACTCGCAGGCGCGGCCGTCGAGCTGGCCCATGACCTCGTCGACGGAGAGCCGTGTGCCGTGTGCGGTGCACGGGAGCACCCCGCTCCCGCTCGCGGCGACGAAGAGCCCGTGACCGATGACGAGATCACCGCCGCAGAAGACCGCAAGAACGCGGCGGTCGAGCAGGACCGACTCGCCTCCGACGCTGCTCGCGTCGCGCGTGACGCTCACGCGCTCGCCGCAGCCCTGGCTGGGGGAGAAAGCGTCGAAGCCCTCGAGGAGAGGTTGGCTCGGGCCGATGAGGCGCTCGCGGCGGCCTCGGCCGAGGTCGCCGAGCGCGAGAGCCTCCACGCGGAACGGGCGCGCGTGGTCGACCTCGATGCGGCGGTCGCCTCGCGTATCGACGCATTTACGAGCAGGCTCGCGAGCACGCGACAGGATCTCGCTCTGGCCGAGCAGAGGGTGACGGGTCTGCGTAGCGAGGTGGCCGCCGCGCGGGGAGACTTCGACAGCGTGACCGCTCGCCAGAGCGATCTGCGTTCCCGGCAAGATGCGGTGCGCGAGCTGGTCGCGGCAAGAGACGCGGTCGAGGCGGCGGCCGCGCACGAGCTCGAGGCGGCGGACACGGTCGCGTCGCGCGTGGGCGAGAGCTCCTTCGCCGACGTCGACGCCGTGATCCGGGCGCTCCGGCCGGCAGCCGATCGCCGTCGCCTCGATACCGCCATCGCCGAACACGATGCGGCGAGAGCCTCGGTTCGCCAACGGCTGCTCGAGCTCGAGCTCCTCCTCGTCGATGCACCCGATGACCCCGTCGACCCCGCCCCGTACGCCGAGGCCGTCGCCCGCGCCCGCGAGGTCGTCCAGCAGACCACCGCTGCGCATTCGTCCGCTCGGGTTCTCGCGGATCGGCTGAGAGGGCTCGCCCAGCGCGCCGACGACGCTCACGCGGCTGTGGCGGCGCTTTCCGACGAGCACGCCGTCATCGCTCGACTTGCCGATACCGTCGCCGGGCGTGCGCCGAACACACGTCGCATGACCCTCGAGACCTTCGTGCTCGCCGCCGAGCTCGAAGAGATCGTGGCAGCGGCCAACCTGCGCCTCGACGACATGTCGTCCGGTCGCTACCGTCTTCAGCACACCGACGCCCTGGCCGCCCGCGGAGCGGCGAGCGGACTCGGGCTCGAGGTGGTCGACGCGTTCACGGGGCAGAGCCGGCCCCCGCAGTCGCTGTCGGGCGGTGAGACGTTCCTCACCTCCCTCGCGCTGGCCCTCGGCCTCGCCGAGGTGGTGACGGCGCGAGCGGGCGGCATCCGGCTCGATACGCTCTTCATCGATGAGGGCTTCGGCTCGCTCGACGACGACACGCTCGACCTCGCCATGCGGACTCTCGACGAACTGCGGCAGGGTGGGCGAACGGTCGGCGTCATCAGCCACGTCGCGGCGATGAAAGACCAGCTCCCCGCGCAGCTGCACGTCACGGCCACGCCCAGGGGACCGAGCGTGATCCGACAGGACGCCCCGGCGCTGATGGCCTGAGAGGGGCCGCTTCGCCGGACGGCAGGCCCAGGGGGGGAGAAGCCCGGGCCGGGTCATCTGCCAGCCTTCCGCTCTAGGCTGGGCATATGCGCAAGAGCACCCTGTGGACCATCCTCGGCGTCGTCGTCGCCGTGATCATCGCGTGGGTTCTGGTGAACATCCTGTTCTCGCTCATCGCGTTCGTCTTCCGCCTCCTCGCCGTCGCGGTCGTCGCGCTCATCGTCTTCTTCGTGCTGCGCGCGGTCTTCGCGCGCCGAGACGCCGACTGACGCGTTCGTCCCGAGGTCATCGCGCCCCGGCGCGCAACCCCGGATCGGGTGTCCGAGCCCCGGAGTACCGTCGGCAGCGATGACTCCTCCATCTTCCGCGCCCACGGATTCCGCCCATCCCCCCACCCGCGACATCGTGCTGTCACCGAAGCACCGGTGGCGCGCCTACTGGGTGGCGGTCGCGGTCGCCGCGTTGACGATCCTCGACCTCACCAAGGTCAACGTCGCGCTCCCCTCGATAGAGGCGGCGCTGAATGCCGGTCCGACCGAGCTGCAGCTCGTGGTCTCGGGATACATCCTCACCTTCGGGCTGGTGCTCGTCCCGGCCGGACGCTTGGGAGATCTCCGTTCGCGACGCATGCTGTTCCTCGTCGGGCTCTCGCTGTTCCTCGTCACGAGCCTGGCGTGCGCTCTCGCCCCGAACACGACCGTGCTCCTCGTCGCGCGCCTGCTGCAGGGCGTCGCCGCCGGCATTCAGATGCCTCAGGTTCTCGGTCTCGTGCAGCAGCTGTTCCAGGGCAAGGAGCGAGGCCGCGCGTTCGGCCTGTTCGGTGCGACGATCGGCATCGCGACGGCCTTCGGCCCCACACTGGGCGGTCTGCTCATCGCCCTGGGCGGAGACACCGACGGCTGGCGCCTCATCTTCTGGATCAACGTCCCGCTCGTCGCCATCGTCATCGCCCTGGCGGCGTGGCTGTTACCCGACACGCGGACCAGGTCGCACCGCAAGCTCGATCTCGATCCGGTCGGTGTGGTGCTCTTCGCGCTGACGATCCTGTCGCTCATGTGGCCGTTCCTGTTCACCACGGGGAGCCCGGACGACAACCCGCACCGTTGGTGGTTCCTGGTGGCGTCCGTGATCTTCGCCGCGGGGTTCGTGTTCTGGGAGCGCCGCTATGCAGAGCGGGGACGGATGCCGCTCATGCCGTTCGCGATCTTCTCGTTCTCGTCGTATCGCAACGGCGTGCTCATCTCGACCGCTTATTTCTCCGCGGTCCCCGCCATGTTCCTGCTCGGGACGCTCTTCCTGCAGGGCGGTCTGGGCCTCGAGCCGGTGTTCGCCGGGATGGTCACGATCGGTTTCGCCGTCGCATCCGCGTGGAGTTCGTGGATCGGCGGAAACCTCGTCACCAGACTCGGGCGCCCGCTGGTGGTCTGGGGCATTGTGGGCATGGTCGTCACCGCCGGGGGCCTCGTCCTGGCCGCTCTCTTCACGCCCCCGGAATGGACCCCGTGGGCGATGGCCGCCGTCATGACCTTCGGCGGCTTTGCGGGCGGTCTCGTCATCTCGCCCAACCAGACGCTCACCCTCGCCGAGATCCCCGTGAAGAGCGGCGGTGTCGCGGGATCCGTGGGGCAACTGGGGCAACGCATCGGCACCGCGGTCGGCACGGCCATCGCCCTCGCTCTGTTCTATGCGACGGTCTATCGCGAGCAGGCCAGCGTCGACGACGCGGCCGTGCTCTACCACGATGCCTACGCGTCGGGCATGATCACGGTGGGCATCTTCCTCGCGCTCGCGCTCGTCGTCGGCGTCACCGATCTCGCGGGTCGCGCGCGATCGGGGTCGCAGACACCCTAGGCGCGCGCGATCCCCGGAGCGGAATCAGACGCCGTAGCGGGCGCGGATTTCGGCGCGCAACTCGTGGCTGCACCGTTCGACGACGTCGTCCCACAGTTCGGTGGCGCCGTCCTGTGCCCGGTCCGAGACGGCGCGCAGGATGCGGATGGGCACGCCGAACTGCTGCGCGACCCAGATCAACGCGTACGACTCCATGTCGACCAGGCGGGCACCGAGGCCGCGAATGAGGCGCACGGCTTCTGCGTCGTCGACGAAGTGGTCTCCGGTCGCGATGACCATGCCTTCGGAGCCGGTCTCGACGCGGGACGGAAGCGACACATGCTCTCCGAATGTGCCGTCCAGGCCCTTCACGTCGTGCTGGATCGCTGCAGCGATGTCGTAGATACCGCCCTCGACGTCATCGTCGATCGCTCCCGCCGTGCCGACGACCACGATTTCGTCGTAGTCTCCCTCGCACAGAGCCCGCGTGAGCGCGTAGGCGGCGGGGATCTTTCCGACGCCGGTGAGCAGACGCTCGAAACCGGGGATCTCCGCCTCGAAGGCGATCAGTTCGGACGCATGGGCGGCAACGAGGAGCTTCACGTCCTCATTCTCGCCCACTGCGGGTGTCGACGCAGCGAGTCCCACCGCGAGGAACGCCCGCCGTAGGGGGGGAACACGCTGCACGCGGATCCCCGTACGGCGGGCGTTCCTAGGTCGAGGGAGCAAAGGCGTGGGCTGTACCCGCGCATCCCGCCCTCCTCAGCCCTGGGCGGCCTCCGACACCGACGACAGGTGCGCGACCTCGTCGGCCGTCAGCTCGAGAGAGGCGCTGGCGAGAAGGTCCGCGACCTGCTCCACCTTCGAGGCGCTCGCGATGGGAGCGGCGACGGTCGGCTGGGCACGCAGCCACGCGAGGGCCGTGGTCGCGATCGAGGCACCGTGCGCGTCGCCGACCTCTTCGAGCGCGTCGATCAGCGCCAGTCCGGCCGGAGTGGCCAGCTTCGCGGCGCCTTCCGCGCGGGGTGAATCGCCCCTCGTGTCGGCCGAACGGTACTTGCCGGTGAGGAATCCGCTCGCGAGCGCGTAATAGGGCACGAGTGACATGCCGTGCTGCTCGGCCACGGGCACGATCTCGCTCTCGACCTCGGTGCGGTGCACGAGGTTGTAGTGCGGCTGGACAGCGACCGGGAGGTCGGCTCCCGATGCTTCGGCCAACGAGATCCACTCGCGGATGCGCGCCGCGGTGTAGTTCGATACCGCCACGTACCGCACGAGTCCGTCGCGCACGAGGTCGGCGAAACCGGCGACGGTCTCTTCGAGAGGCGTCTCCGCGTCGTCGAAGTGGGCGTAGTACAGGTCGATCGAGTCGACGCCGAGACGCGTGAGCGAGGCTTCCGCGGCGGCGCGGATGTTCGTCGCGCTCAGCCCACGGAACTCGGGGTGCTGGCTGACCTTCGTGGCCACGACGACGTTCTCGGGCTTGCGGGAGGCCAGCCACTCGCCGATGAGGGTCTCGCTCTCACCGCCCGAGTTGCCGGGCACCCAGGCGCTGTACGCGTCGGCGGTGTCGATGAAGTTCCCGCCCCCGGAGTGGAAGGCGTCGAGAACCGCGAACGAGGTCTCGCGGTCGGCGGTCCAGCCGAAGACGTTACCGCCCAGGGAGAGGGGGAGGATGTCGAGGTCGCTGCGTCCGATACGCGTCATGATGCCCTTCCTATCGAAATCGTTGACGTGAGGGTCAACGACGACGACTCGAGGACATTCCCGCGACGCGCGGGTTCAGCTGCCTCCGGAGAGGATGCCGATCAGTCCGCTGACGAGCAGCCACAGGCCGATGCCCGCCCCGGCGATCCAGATGACGACGGTGCCCGCGGGGTACTTCTTCTTCCCGTCGGAGCCACCCGGGGTCTCGGGGGCGCTCACGAGCGCACCATCGTGATGATCGAGACGATGAGCACGGCGAGACCTCCGATGACGGCGATGGCGGCGATGATGGGTCCTCCGCCGGCGAGGTAGGCGATGACGCCGAGGGCGAGGAAGAGCAGAGCCAGCACGATGCCGATGATCTGGTAGACGCGATAGCGCCGGCTGACCGGCGTGGTCTGGTGTTCGCTCACGGTGCCCCCTCCGCTCCAGGCTACCGAAAAGCTGTGCGCCTCCTGAGCCGATAGGCGGGGAATCGCCCGAGTATGCGGATCGCGGCGTACCGTGGGCGCATGCCACGCCCCGTACCCGACCCCGTCCTCCCCGGCCAGGAATCCGTGTGGGATTACCCTCGTCCTCCACGGGTGGAGCGCGTTCGCAAGCGCGTGCAGATCGATTTCGGCGGCGTGCGCATCGCCGATACGGACGACGTCGTGAGGGTGCTCGAGACCAGCCACCCGCCCGTCTACTACGTGCCGATCGCCGCGTTCGGCGATGCCCTGACCCTCGGCGAGGGCGCCTCGTTCTGCGAGTTCAAGGGCGGCGCTCGATACTTCGACGTGCACGGCGGCGGGGGAGCGGTCGCACCTCGGGCAGCCTGGAATTACCCGCACCCCATGCCGGGGTACGAGCTGCTCGAAGACCGCGTCGCCGTCTACGCGGGCCCCATGGATCGTGTCGTCCTGGGCGGCGAGACGGTCCAGCCCCAGCCGGGCGGCTTCTACGGCGGCTGGGTCACGAGCGATCTCGCCGGTCCGTTCAAGGGCGTCCCCGGCTCGATGGGGTGGTGACCCGCGCCGCGAGGCGCCGAGAGGACCGCGACCGGATGCCGTGACTCAGTCGCCGCGGAAGGCCTGCGGCACGGCCGCGTGCAGGTCGGCGAGCCACACCCGCGCGTTGCCGTCCGAGGGGGCGCGCCAATCGCCGCGCGGCGAGAGCGACCCCGCGGGCGACACCTTCGGCCCGTTCGGAGTCGCGGAGCGCTTGAACTGCGCGAACCCGAAGAAGCGCGTGAGGAACACCTCGAGCCATTTCGCCACCGTGACGAGGTCGTACGTCGGACGCCCTCCCTTGGGGTAGCCGGGAGGCCAGGCACCGGCATCTGGATCCTGCCAGGCGTGCGCCGCGAGGAAGGCGATCTTCGACGGTCGGAAGCCGAACCGCAGCACGTGGTAGAGCGTGAAGTCGTGAAGGTTGTAGGGGCCGATGCGGTCTTCGGTGGACTGCATCCGGCCGTCCTGCCCCGCCGGAACCAGCTCGGGGCTGATCTCGGTGTCGAGGACGGCCTGCAGAACCTGCACGGTGTCGTCGCTGAGCTCCCCCGACGAGATCACCCACCGGATGAGGTGCTGGATGAGCGTCTTGGGCACCCCGGGATTCACCGAGTAGTGGCTCATCTGATCACCCACGCCGTAGGTGGACCACCCGAGCGCGATCTCCGACAGATCGCCCGTGCCGACGACGATCCCGCCGTTCTGATTGGCGAGGCGGAAGAGGTAGTCGGTGCGCAGGCCCGCCTGCACGTTCTCGAAGGTGACGTCGTGCACGGGTTGTCCCGAAGCGAAAGGGTGCCCCATGCGCGAGAGCATCTCGGTCGCCGCGGGGCGGATGTCGATCTCTTCGATCGAGGCGCCGACCGCCTTCGCCAACGCGATGGCGTTGCCCTTGGTCTTCTCGCTCGTCGCGAAGCCGGGAAGCGTGTAGGTGAGGATGTCGCTGCGCGGACGCCCCATCCGGTCCATGGCGCGCGCGATGACGAGCAGGGCGTGCGTGGAATCGAGTCCGCCACTCACTCCGAGCACGGGCCGCGGGTTGCCGATCGCCTGCAGGCGTTGCACAAGGCCCGACACTTGGATGTTGAACGCCTCGTAGCAGTCCTGGGCGAGGCGGGCGGGGTCGTCGGGGACGAACGGGAAGCGATCGACGGCGCGGCGCAGGCCGAGGTCGATCGCGGGCGGGGCGAGCTCGAACGTCACCGAGCGGAACGCGGGGGCCGTCGTGCGGCGGTTGTCGTCGAACGTGCCCTGACGCAGGCGATCCTGACGGAGTCGGTCGAGATCGACGTCGGCGACACTGCGCCGCGGTCCGTCGGGGAAACGCTCGGTCGTGGCGAGCAACTGCCCGCCCTCGTAGATCATGGTCTGGCCGTCCCACGAGACGTCGTTGGTCGACTCGCCCTGGCCCGCGGCCGCGTAGACGTAGGCGGCGAGGCACCGCATCGACTGCGACTGCGAGAGCAGGTTGCGGTCGTCGGCGCGCCCGATCGTGATGGGGCTGCCCGACAGGTTCGCGAGCACGGTCGCCCCGGCCAGCGCTGCTCCGGACGAGGGCGGGATCGGTACCCACACGTCTTCGCAGACCTCGGCGTGCACCGTCAGACCGGGCACGTCGACCGCCTCGAAGAGGAGGTCGGGGCCGAACGGCACGGTCTCGCCCGCGACGCGGATGTGCTGGCCGGCCTGATCGTCTCCGCGGGCGTACCAGCGATGCTCGTAGAACTCCCGGTAGGTGGGCAGATACGCCTTCGGGGCGACGCCCAGCACTCGGCCGCGGTGGATCATGACCGCGCAGTTGAACAGGCGGTTGCCGTGGCGCAGCGGCGCCCCGACGAGCAGCATCGGGAGGAGGTCTGCGGATGCCAGCACCAGGCGCTCGAGGGCCGTCTCGACGGCGTCGAGGAGGGGATCCTGCATGACGAGGTCGTCGATGGCATAGCCGGTCAGACACAGCTCGGGGAAGACCGCGACGGCGACCCCCTCGGCGTCGCAGGCGCGCGCCGAGTCGAGCACGGCATCGGCGTTCGTGGCGGGGTCTGCGACCGCGACGGGGATCGTGCACGCGGCGACGCGCGCGAACCCGTGCCGGTACACGTTCTCGAACGGCAGATCGGTGATCACCCCCTCAGTCTGTCAGCACCCTCGGACACCGTGCAGCCCGGTTGCGGGAGCGACCTGCCTGTGGACCGGCGGCAGCCGATGTCGGTGGCCCCGATTAGCGTGGAACACCATGCGGTACATCGAGCAGAACGGGCGGATCGTCTGGAGCGCCAGCGACCTCAAGGCGGCGGCGGAGTGCGAGTTCGCGTGGCTGCGCGCCATCGACGCGAAGATCGGGCGTATCGCCCCCGTCGACGATCCCGAGGACGCCACCCTCGAGCGCGCGGCCCGCTTGGGGACCGCGCACGAACTGCGTGTGCTCGCCGACGACCGCGCCCGCTTCGGCGCGGCGGTGCGCGAGATCCCCGCGGCGCGATCGTCCGATGCCGAGGCGCTCGCCGAGGCGGTGCGCCTCACCGACGAGGCGCTCGCCGACCCGTCCGTCGAGGTGGTCTACCAGGCCGCTTTCGCCACCGACGAGTTCGTCGGGTTCGCCGACTTCCTCGTGCGTGAACCGGAGACGTCGTCCGACGGAACGCGCCGGTGGATCGTGCAAGACACCAAGCTCGCGCGCCGGGCGCGCGTGACGGCGCTCATGCAGCTCGCCGCCTACGTCGATCAGCTCGATCGTCTCGGCGTACCGCGCTCCGACGAGGTGCAGCTGCTGCTCGGCGACGGGTCGACGAGCACGCATCGCGTCGACGATCTGCTCCCCGTCTTCGGCCTGCGCCGCGAGCGTCTGCGCGCCCTGATCGCCGACCGCCGGGTCGACCTCGGTGTCGCCGGTCCCGTGATCGCGTGGGGCGATTCGCGCGGCGATCTCGGCGTCATCGCGTGCGGCCGGTGCGCCACGTGCGAGCTCGAGGTCGTCGCCCACCGCGACCTGTTGCTCGTCGCGGGCATGCGGCCCGTCCAGCGCGATCGACTGCGCGCGGGTGGCATCGAGACGATCGACCGATTGGCGGCTGCGTCCGCACCGCCCGCGGCCATGAGCGCCGACACTTTCGCGTCGCTGCGCACACAGGCGCGCCTGCAACTCGAGAGCCCCGCCGGGGTCCCGGGCGCTGACGCGACCGCTCACGCCGTGCCGACGTTCGAGGTCGTCGCGCCGAAGTCGCTCGGCGTGCTGCCTCGGCCCGACCACGGCGACCTCTTCTTCGATTTCGAGGGCGATCCGCTCTACACCGAGGGTGTCGGCACGCACTGGGGCATCGACTACCTCTTCGGGTGGGTCGACACCCGAGAGAGCTATGGAGCCCTCTGGGCGCACACCTTCGACGAAGAGCGGGTCGCGCTCGAGCGTTTCCTCGACATGGTCGCGCTGCGCCGCCAGCAGTACCCGGGCATGCACATCTACCACTACGCCCCCTACGAACCGACGCACCTGCTCGCGATGGCCGCCCGATACGGTGTCCGCGAGGCCGACGTCGATCGGCTTCTGCGCGACGGTGTCTTCGTCGATCTGTACCCCGTCGTCCGGAGGGCGCTGCGGGTGGGGTCCCGTTCGTACTCGATCAAGAAGCTCGAGCCCCTTTACATGGGCGACGAGGTGCGTACGAGCGACGTGCAGCGCGGCGACGACTCGATCGTGAAGTACGTCGAGGCCCGTGCGCTCGCCGCCGACGGCGATTCGGTCGCCGCACAGCACGTGCTCGACGACCTCGCCGACTACAACCGCTACGACTGCGTCTCGACGCGGCGCTTGCGTGACTGGCTCGTCGATCGCGCTCGGGAGTCGGGTGCCGTGCCCTCGCCCGGGGCTGAGCCCGACGAGCAGGTCTACGAACCGTCCCCCCGAGCGACCGCTCTGCAGAGGTGGGCGGCCGAGGCGACCGCTCCCGGTGCCGCCGACCCCCGTCCCGCCGACCCCGGTGCGATCGGAGCGGACGCGACCGCGCTCCGCCTCGCTGCGGCCGCCATCGACTACTACCCCCGCGAAGAGAAGACCTACTGGGCGACGCACTTCCTGCGTCTGCGCGAACCGCTCTCGGTGTGGGAGGAGACCCGCGATGTCGTCGTGATCGACGCTGAGCGCTCGCGCGTGGTCGAAGACTGGCATTTCCCGGAGTCGGGCCGCGGATCGCAGCGTCGCCTCGTCGAGCTCCGCGGTGAGGTCGCCCCCGGAACGCGCCTCAGCGTCGACGGCGAGCCCTACGCGGTCTACGACCTTCCCGCGCCCTTTCCGCTCGAGACGCGCCCTCGATGGATCCACGGCGCGCGCCGGGTCACCGTGCGCGAGGTGCTCGACGACGGGGCCATCGTCGAAGAGACCGCCGCCGACGGCGCGACCTGGGACGATCTGCCGCTCGCGCTCACCCCGCCCGCGCCTCCGCGCGCGGGCAATCAGCAGAAGGCGATCGACGCGTGGGCCGATGCGGTCCTCGCGGCCGCTCCGCGCATCCCCGAGGGAGCCGCCGCCGACATCCTGCGCCGCATCCCTCCGCGCACGCTGTCGGGGTCTCTCTCGCCGGTCACGAGCGTCGACGGAGCAACCGGCGACGACGAGGTCACCGCCATCGCTCGCAGCGTCGCCGACCTCGATCGCAGCTACCTCGCCGTCCAGGGCCCTCCCGGTACGGGAAAGACCTACGTGGGTTCGCACGTGATCGCACGCCTGGTCGCCGAGCGCGGATATCGCATCGGGGTCGTGGCGCAATCCCACGCGACCATCGAGCACATGCTCGATCAGGTGATCGCGGCCGGTGTGCCGGCATCCCGGGTCGGAAAGGCTCCGAAAGACCCGGGCGCTCCGCATGCCTTCACCGTGCTTCCCAAGAACGGCGTCGCGGCGTTCACCGCCGAGAACGTCTCGACCGGCTTCGTCGTCGGGGGGACCGCGTGGGACTTCAGCCACGAGGCGCGCATCCCGCGCGGGAGTCTCGACCTCCTCGTCATCGACGAGGCAGGACAGTTCTCGCTCGCCTCCACGATCGCCGTGTCGCTCGCGGCGCAGCGTCTGCTTCTGCTGGGCGACCCGCAGCAGCTGCCGCAGGTGAGCCAGGGCACGCACCCCGAGCCCGTCGACACCTCGGCCCTCGGCTGGATCATCGACGGCGCCGAGGTCGTGCCGGAGGAGTTCGGCTACTTCCTCGCCCGCACGCGCCGCATGCATCCCGCCATCGCCGAGCCGGTGTCACGGCTGTCGTACGAGGGGCGTCTCGCTGCGCACCCCTCCACCGCCCTGCGTCGTCTCGACGGCGTCGAGCCCGGCCTGCACGTCGTTCCGGTGCGGCACAGTGGCAACTCGACGTTCTCGCACGAAGAGGCCGCCGAGGTCGCGCGCGTGGTGTCCGAACTCGTCGGACGCGAGTGGACGGGCGCCGAGGGGGGAGCCGGAGATTCCGCCGCCGTGCTCGAACCCCGCGCGCTGCGGGCAGACGACATCATCGTCATCACCCCGTACAACGCTCAGCAGGTCGCCGTCGAAGAAGCTCTGGCCGCCGCGGGCTTCGCCGACGTGCCGGTCGGTACGGTCGATCGGTTCCAGGGCAAGGAGGCGGTCGTCGCGATCCTGACGCTCGCCGCGTCATCGGGCCGGGAGGCGCCGCGCGGGCTGGAGTTCCTGCTGCTGCGAAACCGCATCAACGTCGCGATCTCGCGCGCGATGCAAGCCGCCTACGTGGTGTACTCGCCGGCCCTGCTCGACGATCTACCGCGGACCCCCGAGGGGGTCGCGCGGCTCAGTGGATTCGCTCGACTGGTGGGCGATCAGGCCGTGCCGTAGAGGCGGTCGCCCGCGTCACCGAGACCGGGCACGATGTAGCCCTTCTCGTTGAGGCGCTCGTCGACGGCACCGAGCACGAGGGTGACGTCGTGGCCCTCGACCTGCTTCTCGATCGCCGCGACGCCCTCGGGCGCGCCCAGCAGGCAGATCGCGGTGACGTCCTGCGCGCCACGCGCGAAGAGGAACTTGATGGCCGCGCCGAGCGAGCCGCCGGTCGCGAGCATGGGGTCGAGCACGAAGCACTGGCGGTCGCTGAGGTCGTCGGGCAGGCGCTCGGCGTAGGTCGTCGGCTCGAAGGTCTCTTCGTCGCGCACCATGCCGAGGAAGCCGACCTCGGCGGTGGGGAGGAGCTTCACCATGCCCTCGAGCATGCCGAGGCCGGCACGCAGGATCGGCACGACGATCGGGCGGGGCTCGCTGATCTTCACGCCCGTGGTCGTGGTGACCGGGGTCTGGATCTCGACCGGGTCGACGCGTACGTTGCGGGTCGCCTCGTAGGCGAGGAGCGTCACGAGCTCCTCGGTGAGCTGGCGGAAGACCGGAGACGAGGTCTGCACGTCACGCAGCACCGTGAGCTTGTGGGTGATGAGCGGGTGATCGGCGACGTGGACACGCATAGGCTCAAGGCTAACCGCTCCACCCGCACGCCACCGCCCCCGATTTCCGGAGTCCCCGTGACGCCCACCACCGTCGACCTCGCCGCGATGCGGCGGGCGTTCGAACTCGCCGACGTCGCCGCTGCCGGCGGGGACGTTCCGGTGGGCGCCGTCGTCGTCGACGCCACCGGTCGCATCATCGGCGAGGGACGCAACCTCCGCGAGGTGACGGGGGACCCCACCGCACACGCCGAGGTCGTGGCGTTGCGCGAGGCCGCCCGCCACCTGGGCTCGTGGCACCTGACCGACTCCACGCTGGTCGTCACCCTCGAGCCGTGCGTGATGTGCGCGGGGGCGATCCTCCAGGCACGCATCGGGCGTGTCGTCTTCGGATCGTGGGATGCCAAGGCAGGGGCCGCAGGGTCTCTTTACGATGTCCTGCGTGATCGGCGTCTTCCTCACCGCGTCGAGGTGGTCGGCGGCGTCGAGGAGGATCGGGCCGCCGCGCAGCTCCGGGCGTTCTTCGAGGATCGCCGCTGATCGCTCAGCGCGGGAGCAGGGGAAGGACCTCGCCCCCGATCTGATCGGCATGATCCACGTCGCGCAGGTCCATGAGCTGGAAGTACACCCGCTCGGCGCCGAGGGCCCGCAGTCGTTCGACCTTCTCGGCGACCTGCTCGGGCGTGCCGATGATGTTCGCGCCGTCGTCGAACTGCTCGCGCGTGCGGCCGATCGCCTCGGCCCTGCGCGCGATCTGCGCGTCGTCCGACCCGACGATGGTCGGCAGGGCGACCGAGAGTTTGAGCGTCTGCGGGTCGCGGCCGACTGCCTCGCACGCGGCGCGCACGACCGCGAACTTCTCGGCCACGACGTCTTCCGCGACGAAACCGATGTTGTATTCCGTGGCGTATCTCGCGGCGAGAGCGGGGGTGCGCTTCGGTCCGCCGCCTCCCACGATCACGGGCACCGGCGATTGCACCGGCTTCGGCAGCGCCGGCGCTGCGTCGAGCGTGTAGTGCTTCCCGCGGAACGTGAAGGTCTCGGCATCCGGAGTCGACCAGAGACCCGTCACGACCTGGAGCTGCTCCTCGAGCAGGTCGAAGCGCTTCGCCGGGAAGGGGATGCCGTAGGCCGCGTGCTCGCGCTCGAACCAGCCGGTACCGAGGCCCAGCTCGACGCGTCCGCCCGACATGGCGTCGACCTGCGCGACCTGGATCGCGAGGATCGCCGGGAAGCGGTAGGTCACCGACGACACGAGCGTGCCCAGGCGGATGCGAGAGGTCTCGCGTGCGAGGCCGGCGAGGGTCGTCCACGCATCGGTAGGGCCGGGACGCGGGTCGCCGTCGCCCATGCGCAGGTAGTGGTCCGAGCGGAAGAAGCCGTCGAGGCCGTGCTGCTCCGCCGAACGCGCGAAGGCGAGCTGGTCGTCGTAGGAAAAGCCCTGCTGGGGCTCGGTGAACAGGCAGTACTCCACGGGGGCCTCCGGGGGCGGGATGGGGGAAGGGTCAGTCGGCGGAACGCAGAATGATCGCCTCGGTCGGCGGCGCCGGGTCGGCGGGCCGACCGACGTAGCCGATGTGCGTCAGCAGCGCCTGGCGGAACTGCGCCGGTCGCTCGAGGTGCACGGAGTGCCCGGCTCCCTCGACGGACACCTCGGTGACCTCACCGCCCTTCTCGGCGTAAGCGGCGAGCACATCCCGCGTCTGCGAGACCATGGGCTGCGCGGGGGCGACGTCGGCGCCGGGCCAGTCGGGAACCACCCCGAGCGCACCCAGGTGATTGACGTCCGAGAACGACGCGTCCGACACGATCGCGTCGGCGGTGCCGTGGATCCACAGGATCGGGGGCTTGTCGGCGAGGTCCACGATTCCCGAGACATCGAAGTAGGTCGGGGCAAGCGCGTTGAGCACACCGGTCGTGCCGGGGGCGAAGCCCGGCCAGGTCGAGGTGGCGATGGAATCGCCCGGGTAATTGCCGGTGGCCGTCGAGGTCGACAGCATCGCCTCGACCCACACGTCCTCGTGCTCGCTCTGGTAGCCCGCGGCGACGTAGCCCGAGCGGAAGACGGAGCGCGGCGAGGTCGGGGCCTCAGCGGTCGTGTCGTGGTCGATGAGTCTCTGGATGAAGTCGGGGTTCGCGGCCCCCGCTCCGGTACCCGCGCCCTCGTCGTTCAGGCGCGAACCGTCGCGCCGCGTGCCGCCGAAGCCGTAGGGCGATACGGGTGACTGCAGCGTGAGAGAGAGAACGGGGTGATCGAGCGCGTACTGCTGCACGACGGCACCGCCCATCGACCAGCCGACGAGGTGAGCGGCCGGGATGCCGAGGGCCTCGAGCGTCGCGTGCAGATCGTCGCTGAAGTCGCGCACGCCGCGGGTGGCGTCGATCGGGCTGTGCTCGGTCCGACCGAAGCCGCGTAGGTCGACGGCGAGGACGCGGAGTTCGCTCGGCAGGTCCTGCATGATCTCCTGCCAGAACAGCGAGGACGCGACGTGACCGTGCACGAAGACGACCGTGTGCTCGGGAGAGGTGGCGGGGCTGTCGCCGACGCGCTCGAGCACGTTCACCCCCAGCCGGTCGGTCTCGACCAGGCGGGCGGTGATGCCGTCGAAGAGAGTCATCGCTAGTCCTCCGTGTCGCTCGCCGGTGCTCCGGCACACCGTTTTCCGACTCTAACGCGCGCCCCCATCAGTCGCACTCAGACTTGCCCCGCCGGCCGAGCCCGGTTCGTAGACTGGCTCGCATGACGGATGCCACGACCTCGCTGCCCCCGATCGCGATCCTCGGAGCCGGTTCCATGGGAGGCGCGATCCTCCACGGCCTCGTCGCGTCCGGCCTCGCCGGGGGAGGGGTGACGGCGACCAACCGTTCGATCGCGAAGGCCGCTGAGCTCGCCGACCTCGACGGGGTGACCAGCGTCGCTCTCGAGGTGAATCCGGCGGGCAACACCGATGCGGTGGCCGCCGCCGACATCGTGCTCGTGGGTGTCAAGCCCGCCATGGTGCCCGACCTGCTCGACGAGATCGCCCCGCACCTGCGACCCGGTGCGATCGTGGTGAGCCTCGCCGCGGGCGTCACCCTCGACACGTTCGCCGCGCACCTCGGCGAGGGCGTCGCCACGCTGCGTTCCATGCCCAACACCCCCTCGCTCGTCGGCAAGGGCGTCACCGGTCTCGCCGCGGGGTCCGCCGCGACCGCCGATGACGTCGCCCTGGTCCGAGCGCTCTTCGAGACCGTGGGGTCGGTCCTGGAAATCCCCGAGTCGCAGATCGACGCCCTCTCGACCATCTCGGGCTCCGGCCCCGCCTATGTCTTCCTCCTGGTCGAGGAGTTCACGCGGGCGGCCGTGCGGATGGGCTTCGATGACGATCAGGCGCGTCTGCTCGCGGAGCAGACCTTCATCGGGGCGACCGCGCTCCTGGCATCCGCCGATGTGGATCCCGCCGAACTCCGACGCCGTGTCACCAGCCCGAAGGGCACCACCGAGCGCGCCGTGGCCGTCTTGCAGGATGCCCGCCTCGACGACACGTTCACCACCGCCGCCCACGCCGCCCTCGCCCGGGCGAAGGAGCTCGCCGAGGGGAACTGACCATGCGCCTGCGGTTCACCGGGACGATCTGGTACTGGCGCGGCCCCGCGCCGTTCCACTTCGTCTCGGTGCCCGAGGCCGAGGCCGCGATGATCGCCGAGGTCGCCGCGGTCGTGACGTACGGGTGGGGGATGATCCCGGCCTCCGTGACGATCGGCCGTACGACCACGACCACCTCGCTCTGGCCGAAGGACGGCGGTTACGTCGTTCCGGTGAAGAAAGCGCTCCAGGATGCCGAGGGCCTCTGCGTCGACGACGAGGTCGAGGTCACGCTCGACATCGACGCCTGAGTGCGGCGCCGGGCGCTCAGCGGTCGAGCGAGGCGAACCGCTCGATGTCGGAGTTCGTCCCCGACACGATGATGAGGTCGTGGTTGGTGACGACCGTGTTGGCCTCGGCGTAGCGGAACGGCCGGCCGGGACTCTTCACGCCCACCACCGTCACGTTGTACTTCGACCGCACGCCGGACTCGTTGAGTCCCACCCCGCGCACGAGCTTGGGTGGGTACATCTTGGCGAGCACGAAGTCGTCGTCGAAACGGATGAAGTCGAGCATGCGGCCGCTGACCAGGTGGGCCACACGCTCGCCGGCCTCGGCCTCGGGGTAGATGACGTGGTTGGCGCCGACGCGGGCGAGGATCTTGCCGTGCGACTGCGAGACGGCCTTCGCCCAGATCTGCGGCACCTTGAGGTCGACGAGGTTGGCGGTGATGAGCACGGAGGCCTCGATGAGCGAGCCCACGGCCACGACCGCGACCTGGAAGTCCTGGGCGCCGATCTGGCGCAGGGCATCGATGTTGCGGGCGTCCGCCTGGACGGCGTGCGTGACGCGTTCCGACCACTTCTGCACGAGCTCGAGATTTCCGTCGACGGCCAGGACCTCGCGATCGAGACGGTCGAGCTCCCCGGCGCAGGCGGCGCCGAAGCGGCCGAGCCCGATCACCAGGACGGGCGCGTCACTGCGGATGCGTTCAACCAACGATGGGCCTTTCCACGGGGAGCGCGTACAGCTGCGACCGGGACGACGCAGCCACTGCCGCAGCGAGTGTCACTGTACCAATGCGCCCCATGAACATCGTGGCCGCCATCACGTACTTCGCGGCTTCGGGGAGCTCGGCGGTGAGGCCCGTCGACAGGCCGACGGTCGCGAACGCCGAGACCACGTCGAACAGAACGTGCTCGATGGGGGCGTCGGTGATGCGGCTGATCGTGACGGTCGAAAGGGCGACGATCGTCGCGCCCCACGCGACGACCGAGAGGGCGACGCGCTGGACGTCGCTGGGGATACGGCGACCGAACGCCTGGACCGACGGGCGCCCCTTCGCCTCGGAGAACACCGCGAGGGCGAGCACGGCGAGCGTCGTGACCTTGATGCCGCCCGCGGTGGAGGCGGAACCGCCCCCGACGAACATCAGCATCGAGCCCACGATGAGGGTCGCGCCGTTGAGATCGCCGATGTTGATCACGCTGAACCCGCCGGAGCGCGTCATGGCGGAGAGGAAGAACGCCTGGAACGTGGTGTCCCACGCATCCATGCTCCCGAATGTGAGGGGGTTGTCGTATTCCAGCAGCAGAATGACCCCGGCTCCGGCGAAGAACAGGATCACCGTCGTGATGATCGTGAGCTTCGCGTGCAGGGACCACAGGCGGAAACGCCAATAGTGCCGCCACAGTGTGAAGATCACCGGGAAACCGATGGATCCCAGGAACACGCCCGCCATCAGCACCGAGAGGAGGAAGTAGTCCTGCGCGAAGGGCGTCAGCCCGTCGGGATTCGGGACGAATCCCGTATTCGTGAACGCCATCGCCGCGTAGTACGGAGCCTCCCACAGAGCCACGAAGGGATTGATCCCCCCGATCACCAGCGAGGGGTAGATGAGGACGGTGAGTCCCGCTTCGATCACGAGCGTCGACAGCGCCACCGTGCGAAGAAGCTGGCCGACCTCGCCGAGGCGTACGGTCTGACCCTCGTTGACCGGACCGCCGTGGACCCGGAGGGGGTTGCTGTCGCCCGCGGCGATGAGCTTGGCGCGCAGCCCCAGCCGCTTCGAGATGACCAGGCCGAGGATCGAAGCGAGGGTCAGGACACCCAGCGCGCCGACGTTGACGCCGATATAGGTGATGACACGGCCCAGGGGCGAGAAGTCGGAGTACATGTTCAGCGTCGACAGTCCCGTGACGCAGATCGTAGACACCGCGGTGAACAGGGCGTCGGCGAAGGGGATGCGTTCACCGGTTGCGGACGCCGCGGGGAGCGAGAACAGCACGGTGAACAGCGCGATGAGCGTGACGAACACGAGCACCGCGAATCGCGCGGGTGAAGCGGTCGTCAGGTTGCGCAGACGATCCCATGCCTCGTAGGCGATGCGACGCAGCCGCGCAGCCCGTCGAGCCTCGTTCGGCGTCGCCGCCATGCGCCGCTCCCTTCGGTGCCCGAACCCGAATCATGGTACTCGGGCCGGGGCGCCGCTAATCTGATGCCATGGCGGACATCTTCGACGTGATCGCTGACGGAACGCGTCGCGACATCCTTCAGCTGCTCCTCGACCGGGCGACCGGCGGCGAACGCGGGACGAGTGTGTCGCAGATCGTCGCGGCCCTCGGTGTGAGTCAACCCACCGTCTCCAAGCACCTCAAGGTGCTGCGTGAGGCCGAGTTGGTATCCGTTCGCGAAGAAGGGCAGCATCGCTATTACAGCCTCACGGTCGCCCCGCTCGACGAGGTGGACGACTGGCTCGTGCCGTTCTTCTCGATCGACGAGGAGCACGAGCCGGCCCTCCCCGATTCCGCGATGCATGCCGCCGAAGTCGTGGGCCGCGCCGCCGCGTCGGTGAAGCACTCCTTCTCGACCGCGTTCCGCAAGCTCCCGGGGCGATGAGCCCCGCGGATGCCCGGAATCCCGGCATCCGTGAATCACATTCGTCACAGTGGGCCCATAGGTTTACAGCCGTCCCGGACAGACCCTAGAGTGTGGTCAGCATCAGGAGGGTGAGTTCACCCGGAACGAGGGGTGAGCGATGGCCGAGCTGCCGGACGTGCGGTTCTTGACGGTCGCCGAGGTCGCAGAACTCATGCGCGTATCGAAGATGACGGTCTACCGTCTCGTGCACGCGGGGGAACTCCCCGCGGTTCGTTTCGGTCGCAGCTACCGAGTGCCCGAATCGGCCGTCGCCGATGCCGTGCAACGACCGGTGTCCGACGTCGGCTAGACTGATCCGAGGCTTTTTTTCAACGCCTGCTGTTCCCGGGGGCCGAAATCGGCACCCAGACCCCGACTTAGTGAGGTTTTCCGTGGGTTCTGTCATCAAGAAGCGCCGTAAGCGCATGGCGAAGAAGAAGCACCGCAAGCTGCTTCGTAAGACTCGTCACCAGCGCCGCAACAAGAAGTAAAGCGGCCACCACACCGAGCGCCTGTCCGATTCGCGACGGGCGCTTCGTGTATCCGGTCCCGTTCGTCTCTCCGGAGGTAAGCATGCAGTCCATCTCGGTCCACGACCTGCACGCGGGGCGTGAACGCCCCCTGATCGACGTGCGCGAGGAGCACGAGTTCGCCGCAGGTCACGTCCCCGGCGCCGTGAACCTCCCGATGTCGACCATCGGGGAGCACCTCGACGCGCTCCCCGGTGAGCCCTTCGACGTCATCTGCCAGGCCGGCGGGCGATCCGCGCGGGTCGTCGAAGCCCTCACTGCGCGCGGACACGACGCGACCAACGTCGAGGGTGGCACGGGCGAGTGGATCGCCTCGGGCTACGACGTCGAGTCCTGAGCCGCGAGCGGACACGCCCGTCGCGCACCGGGTCTCGCCCTTCCCCTGCCTTCTAGGATGGTCAGGGTGACGACTCTCACGCTGATCGGAAAGCCCGACTGCCATCTCTGCGACGTGGCGGAGCAGATCGTCGAGACGGTCGTCGGCGGGCTCCCCGAGGGTGCCGCCGACCGCGTCACGATCACGCAGGCCTCGATCGCCGACGACGCCGCCCTCTACGACAAGTGGTGGGAGAAGATCCCCGTCGTCCTCATCGACGGGGAGCTCCACGCGCACTGGCGCGTCTCGGCCGACCGTCTCCGCGCCGCCCTTCTCGCGGCAGACACCCAAGGAGCCTCCGCGTGAGCATCCGTCACATCGTCCTGTGGAAGCTCTCGGCCGACGACGCCGATACGCGTGCGCTGCACGCGGAACAGATCGCCGAGCGCCTGTTGGCTCTCGACGCGGTCATCGACGAGATCCAGCACATCGAGGTGGGGCGCAACGTCGTCAGCCCGCAGTCGAACTGGGACGTCGCTCTGGTCAGCGAGTTCGCCGACGTCGACGCGCTCGAGCGCTACCAGGTGCACCCCGCCCATCAGGAGGTCGCAGCCTTCGTGCGCTCCGTCGTGGCGGACAGGGCTTCAGTCGACTACCCGTTCTGAGCGGGAGGCCCCCTGCGGGGCCTCTTTCTTCGCCCGTTTGTGATAACGGTTCTCAATATCGATAAGCTCTCGATCGGTTCACCCGAGCCTCCGACCGAGAAAGCTGTCCATGCCCCCACGTCTCCGTCGTCGATCGACGACTTCCCTGGCCGCCCTGCTGCTCACAGCGGCGACCGTATCCACCGCCTGTAGCGCCCCGCCGGTCGCATCGCCCGGCTCCGTCGACGACCGTCGAGTGCTGACGGCAACCGCTCCGGGGTGGGCCTCCAGCGCCGCCGAGGTGTCGCTCGACGCGCGCCTGACGGCCACCGTGCTGCTCGCCGACTCGGCGACGGCAGCGGAGACGAGCGCGGCGCGTTCGTGGCTCGAGACCGCCGGAATCGACGTCATCCGAGAGCGCGAGAGTGTCCGAGCGCTCTCCGTGACCGGACCGGCATCAGCGTTCGCCTCGGCCTTCGACACCGCCTTCGGCGAGACGACCGTGGACGGTCGCGCGGCCGTCGCGCCCACGCGCGATCTGTCCGTCCCTCGCGAGGCCGGTGCCATCGAGTCCGTCGCCGGTCTCGTCGACACCGACGCGATGAGCCCCAGCACCGACGCCGCTCCCGTGCGCAGCGACGACTGCGCCGCGTACTGGGGGCAGACGCTCTCGTCGTCGTGGCCGTCGTCGGTCCAGGTCGAGCATCGCTCGAATGCACTGTGCGGGTACGGGCCCACGCAACTGCGCGCCATCCACCAGCTCCCGGCGGATGCACGCGGCGCGGGAGCGACCGTGGCGATCGTCGGAGTCTTCGACGACGACACGGTCGCCGCGAACACCGACGCGTACTTCGCGCGGGAGGGTCTGCCCACTCTCCGGGAGGGACAGTACACCCACCACGCTTCCGCGAACCCGGACGTCACCCGCTGCGGAGGCCCCTCGGCATGGACCGTCGAGCAGCATCTCGACGTCCAGGCGGTGCGCGCGATGGCGCCGGACGCCGACATCGTCTACTGGGGCGCCGACGACTGCCTCGCGGCGACGCTCTACCTGCGCGTTCTCGACGCCGTGGAAGCACCCGTCACCCCGAGCGTGGTCTCGCTCTCTTTCGGTGGTCCGGAGGAGCTCGACACCGATGCCGATCGAACTCTGCTGAACCGCGTCCTCGTCGAGGCCGCGTCTCGCGGTGTGTCCGTCTTCGCCTCGAGCGGCAACGACGGCGACTACTCCCTCGCCGGCGACCACCACGACGAGACCGACGTGGCCACCCCGGCCTCCAGCCCGTACGTCACCGCCGTGGGTGGAGCCAGCGTCGGGCTCGATGCCGACAACCGCATCGCCGTCGAGGCCGGGTGGGAGGTGCAGACCCGCTTCGCGCAGAACGGGGGCATCATCCCGCCGGGGTTCGTCTACGGTGCCGGGGGCGGGGAGTCGGCCTTCTACCCGCGCCCCAGCTGGCAGAGCGAACGCATCGCGCACTCCGGATCGGGGCGTCTCGTCCCCGACGTCGCCTCGCTCGCCGACCCCAACACGGGCTTCACCGTCGCGGTTCCCCGCAACGGAGCCGTGTCGTACGAAGCCCACGGCGGCACGAGCCTGGCAACGCCGATGGTGGCCAGCATGGTGGCGATCGCCAAGGCGCGCACGGGGGTGGACGTCGGCCTCGCCGCGCCCTTCCTCTACGCGCTGAGCGGGTCGAGCGCGATCCGCGACGTCGTTCCCGCTTCCGCCGGGACCTGGTACCGGCGTGACAAGAGCACCGGCCAACTGTGGCTCGAGACCCTGTACCTGTGGGACGCGCGCCCGCAATCCCTCCAATCCGCGACCGGGTGGGACCCGGTCACCGGTGTCGGCATCCCCACCGGAACCGCTTTCCTCGACCGATTCGGAGCAGAAAAGTGATCACGCGTCCTCGCACCGGACTCCTCACCCTCGTCTTCGGCGCGGTCGTGACGGCCGCGATCGTCGCGGGCGTCGTCCCCGCGAGCGGAGCGGCGACGATCGCCTCGACCTCCGCCTCCGGCATCCAGATGCTCGATGCCGACGGCGGGGCGCTCCAGCAACCGGCGCCCCTCAGCGAATGGACCGGCGGGGCGACCGTGGAGAACTCCCTCGCTCAGACCGGCGACGTGCTGAAGCTCAACACCACCCGCACGACCGGGGTGACCGCTCGAGCCGCCTCGGATGGGGCGCAGGCGACGATCGACAGCGGACTCTTCCAGTTGCGGGACCGCGTCCCGATCGCTTTCACCGGTCTTCGTGCCAGCTGCGGGACCGATGGAAGCACATCGGTGACGTTCGACACCCTGACCGTCGACGGCAAGAACGTCTTGAACACGTCGAAGCTGTCTGCGGGATACACGGTCGCACTGCCGACGTCCGCCACATGGGGGTCGACGCGGCTGATCGTCGGGGAACGCACCGTCGACCGTGGCCGGGCCCAGGTGACGGCCCTTCGGATCGAGGCCGAAGCCGGGTGGTCGGAGATCTGGCGCGTGCGTCTCGGTGTCGCGGTCTGCGCTCCTGCGGCCCTCGCATCTCCCGCCCTGGTCTCGGGAGTCACCGTCACGGCGCCGAGTGGAGCCGTCCTCATTCCGGGAGCTCCGCACCTGGATGCCGAGGGGTCGGTCTCCGCACAGGCGGTGAGCGGAACCGCACCGGCGTCGACGGCCTCCGACGTCTCGGTCGCACACGCGGCGGACGGATCGAGCGCGGTCTCGGTCGGATCGTTCCGTCAGGTGCCGGATACCTCGTCCGTGGGGGACTACATGTGGTCGGCCCTGCGCGTCTACGGTCTGCGTCTCAGCGTCGACAGCGATGGTTCGTCGCGCCTGACCTTCGCCGATACGGGGTCCGCGGTCTTCGTCAACGGCATCTGGATCAACACGGGAACCGACCTCTACACGGGCGTGGATGCCACGGGCTCGCCGCGCGTGCGCGTGCACCTGAACGAGCGCGTCGCACAGAGCGACGGCAGCGTGCTCATCACCGCGCTGCGCTACGAGGACCTCACCGGCGCCTACCCTGCGGTCAGCCTCGGTGTCGTGCGGTGGTCTCCCGCGGCGGCCGGGCCGACGCCCACTCCCGAGCCGACGACGACCACCGCGCCGCCCCTGCCGCGGCGATACGCTTTCGCGGTCGACGCCACGGGCCCCTCGGCCATTGCCCCGGCGTTCGTCGCGGCGCCCGGGGAGACGATGACCGCTCACGTCGCATCGACCGGCGCCGATGCGACGGCGGTGACCGACGGTTTCGCCGGGCAGATCGCGGTGCGGGGCATCGAAACCTCCAGCTCCGATACGGCTGCCTCGGTCGGGGTGGACGACCTCGTCCTGTACCCCGGGACGGCAATGGAGGTATCCCTGCGGGACGTGCGCCTCCGGGTCACCGCGGTCGGGACGACACTGACCACCGGGGGCGGAACGGTCGCCGGACAGACGGTTCCGGCGGGCGCGGTGGCGGCGGGGACCCGCTTCGCCGTGGCGGGGCGGACGGCGGTCGTCACGCTGAACGCGCAGGCGCTCGACGGGCAGGCGCAGACCGCTGTGGCGCTCCAAGTGGATGACCGTCGCGGCCTCGGTGCCCTCGTGCGCGTCGGCGTCGTCACGGCCGATGCTCCGCAGAACTCGTCGGATCCGGGGTCCGGGAGCCAGCCGGCACCGCAGCCTCGGCCCTCGGACGGCTCGTCTCCCGAGCAGTTGACGCCCGGCCCCATCGGCAAGGACGACGTCCGCGCCGTGGGCGGTGCCGCGGCATCGACGTCGACAGCGTTGGCGAAGACCGGCGCGGAAGTCTCGGCCGTTCCCGGGCTGATCATCGCGGGTGTTCTCGCGGCGGTCGGCGGCGGCGTCCTGATCGTCTTCACCCGACGCCGTCGCGCGGGACGCGGGTGAGGGAAGGGGCTCCGGGCGCGTCCCGGGGCCCTCTCCTGTCAGCCGATCGGCCGCACCGTCGCCGGCACGATCGCGAGGGCGAGGCGCACCGTGTCGCGGTCCTCGAGTCGCTGCTCGGGAGCATGCTCGACCACGACGCGGCTGCCGTCGCTCGTGAGGACCGTCGAGCGGCGGACGCTGCCCAGGAAGGTCGAGTCCTCGACCACTCCGTCGACACCGGGCGAGTCCGCCCCGACCAGCAGGACGTTCTCGGGGCGGACGACGACCTCGCAGTGACCGTCGTGCGCGGACTCCGCGAGGGGCAGCTCCTGGCCCCAGACCTCGACCGTGAGTCCCTCCACGATTCCGGGGACCGCGCTCACCGGTCCGAGGACCTCGGCGACCGCGGCGTCCGCGATGCGGGCGTAGACCTCGTCGGGGCGGCCCGCGGCCACGATGCGTCCCTCGTCCATGAGAACGAGGTGGTCGGCGACGGCCGCAGCCTCGGCGGTGTCGCGTGTCGCCCAGAGGGTCGTGACGCCGCGATCGCGCAGCTCGCGGACCAGCCGGTCGCGGGTCTCGGCGCGAGCGGTCGTGTGGAGCGCCGCGAGGGCGTCGTCGAGGACGAGGGCCTGCGGTCGTGCGGCCAGGGCACGCGCGAGAGCCCAGCGCTGTCGATCACCGTGCGAGAGGCGGCGCACGCTCTTGTCGGCGGGGTCGAGGCCCACGACATCGAGGAGCCGATCGGTCTCCGCCCGTGGGTCGTCGTCGCCGGCGTGCCGTGCCGCCGCCGAGATCGCCGCGCGCACGCGCCCGAAGCGAGCGACCGGCGTACGGTCGCGGACCTCCGCGATGCGGGGCGCTGCGGCGCCCGTGCGTCCCTCGACGATCACCGTGCCGGCATCCGCTCGCTCCACGCCACTCGCGACGCGGAGGAGGGTCGACGCTCCGCAGCCCGACGGGCCGACGAGGGCGACGATGGTCCCGGGCGCGACGTCGAGGTCGATGTCGCGCAGGATCGACACCCCGGCGCGCTCCCTGTGCACGCCCCGCAGGGCGATGGACCACCCCGACCGCGGCGCCTCCCCGAGAGGCGACGGATCCATGGGGGTGACGGCGACCATTCGCTCACGCTAGAAAGAGCGCATGACGCACGAACGCCCGGGCGGTGAACCCCGGGCGTCGCTCACTCGAACCTTTACGGGGCGAGACGGGTGGGGCCGCGGAAGAGGAAGGTGACCTCGCGGATCGACGACTCGCCCAGCATGAGCATGAGGATGCGCGCGAGGCCCATGCCGAAACCGCCGTGCGGCGGGGCTCCGAAGCGGAAGAAGTCGAGGTAGAAGTCGAGGTGCTCGGGGTCGAGACCTTTCTCCTTCGCCTGCTCGATCAGGATGTCGACGCGGTGCTCGCGCTGCGCGCCCGTCGTGATCTCGACGCCGTTGAACAGCAGGTCGTACGACTTGGTCAGCCCGGTCTCCTCGTCGCGCATGTGGTAGAACGCACGGATCTCGGGGTGGTAGTCGGTGATGAAGACGAAGGGGTGGCCGTACGTCTCGCGGACATGAGCGGCGATCTGACGCTCCCCCTCGGGGTCGAGGTCGCCGTCTGTACGGGGGATGTCGTAGCCGCGGGCCGCGACGATCTCTCGAGCCTCGGCCAACGGGATGCGCGGGAAGGGCACCGCAGGAACCTCGACCTCGACGCCGAACAGCTCGCGGATCTCGTCGCCGTGCTTGTCGGCGACGGCCTGGAACGCCGTGCGGAGCAGTTCCTCCTGCATGCGCGCGACGTCTTCGTGCGAGTCGATCCAGCTGATCTCGGCGTCGATCGAGGTGAACTCGGTCGCGTGACGGCTGGTGAACGAGGGGTCGGCGCGGAAGGCGGGCGCGATCTCGAAGATCTTTCCGAAGCCGGCGACCTGGGCCATCTGCTTGAAGAACTGCGGGCTCTGCGCGAGGTAGGCGGTCTTGTCTTCGAAGTAGGGCACCTCGAACAGCTCGGCGTTGGACTCCGAGGGGGATGCCATGAGCTTGGGGGAGTGCACCTCGATGTAGTCGCGCTCCACCCAGTACGTGCGCATGGCGTGCTCGAGGGTCGTCTGCACGCGGAAGATGAGGTTGTTGCGGCGCTGACGCAGGTCGATGAAGCGCCAGTCCATGCGCTTGTCGGGGCTGCTGTCGCTGGCGATCGGGGTCTCGGGGTTCGCGGCGGCCGCGATCTCGAGCTCGCCGACCTTGATCTCGACGCCGCCGAGCTTGACGCGCTCGTCGTGCTTGAGTTCGCCGCGAACGGTCAGGAACGTGCCGGTCGCGAGGGTGCCGATCGTCTCGGTCAACGCGAGGGCGGCGGCATCCTGCTCCGTCTCTTCGGAGGGGCGGGTCGCCGGGTTGACCAGCTGCACGGCGCCGGTCTCGTCGCGGAGGACGACGAACTGCACCTTCTTCTGATCGCGCACGGTTTCGACCCATCCCGACACCTCGACGGGGCCGGCGGGGAGGGATTTCAGCTGGTTGACCAGGACGCGTTCGCTCACGATCGACCAGTCTACGTGCGCGGTCCGCACGACACCGGGCGCGAACCTACGATGGGGGCGTGACCTTCTCGATGCCGCCCGAGTCGTTCCGGACACTGCGCCCGGAACCGACGGTGCGCAGGTCGCGCGGATGGGATGTCGCCCTCACCATCGTGCTGCTCGTACTGCTCCCGCTCCTGGCGCTCGCCGCCTCGTACGCGGGGGTGCTCCTCGCGTACGCCTCGGACGCGTGCGTCTCGACGACCTGCAACACCGGGCTGATGAACATCGGCTTCTGGACCGCGGTGGTCTCGCCCTGGGGGGTGCTCCTGATCGGGGTGATCGTCGCCATCGTCCGACTCGTGCGTCATCGCCTCGCCTTCTGGGTGCCGCTGGTCACGGTCGTCGCCATCGTCGCGGTGTGGTTCGTCGCCGCTGCCCTCGTGGGCGCGGGGGTCTCGGCATCCTGATCCGTTCGGGGGCAACCCCCAGGGAGGGCGGGGGTGCGCGACCTAACCTGAGAGCGGGCGCCCGCACCGGGCGGCCGATCACCGAGCGCGAAGGCACCCGATGACCGACACCACCGTCTCTCTCGTCCCGCTGCGGTCGACGTCCGGATCCGGGGAGGGACAGTCCTGGCTGACGTCCCTCGCGGACTGGACGGTCTCGCTCATGGAGATCATCGGCCCTGTCGGTGCCGGGGTCGCGATCGCCCTCGAGAACCTGTTCCCGCCTCTGCCCAGCGAGGTCGTGCTCCCCATGGCGGGGCTCACCGCCAGCCGCGGATCGTTCACGCTGTTCGAGGCGCTGCTGTGGACGACGATCGGATCGGTCGTCGGCGCCTTCATGCTGTACGGCCTCGGGCGCTGGCTCGGGGCCGCGCGACTTCGCGCGTTCGCGTCGAAGATGCCGCTGCTGCATCCCGAAGACGTCGACCGCACCGTCGCGTGGTTCGAGCGGCACGGGGGCAAGGCGGTGTTCTTCGGGCGGATGATCCCGATTTTCCGGAGCCTCATCTCGATCCCCGCCGGGGTCTCGAAGATGCCGCTGTGGCGCTTCGGTCTGCTCACCGGCGCGGGAAGTCTCATCTGGAACACGATCTTCGTGCTCTCGGGCTTCCTGCTGGGCGAGAACTGGCACATCGTCGAGGAGTACGCCTCGATCCTGCAGTACGTGGTCATCGCCGTCGTCGCCATCGGTGTCGCTTGGTTCCTGTACTCCCGCGTCCGCTCCCTGCTGGCCTCGAAGCGCGAGGGCGATCGCGATGGGTCCGCACCCGCGCCGCGCGACGCCTGAAAGTCGTCCCGCGGGTTATCTCCACGTCGAGGCAACCGGCATCCGGACTCAGTCAGACCACAGAACCCGCCCGTAGACTGGCGCCGTGCCCGCCGACCGCCTTCATCTCGTGCGCCACGGAGAGGTCCACAACCCCCGTCGCGTGCTCTACGGTCGGCTCCCCGGATTCGGCCTCAGCGTAGACGGGCGCCGGATGGCGCGTCAGGCGGCCGAGTACGTGAAGGGCCTCGACCGCCCGGTCGAAGCCCTCGTGGTCTCGCCCCTCCAGCGCACCCGCGAGTCGGCCGAGCCCTTCGAAGAGCTCTTCGACATCGAGCCGTACATCGACGACCGGGTCATCGAGCCCACCAACGTCTTCGAGGGGCGGCGCATGAAGCAGGCCCTCGCCAACCCCCTCAACTGGCGGCACCTGAGCCGCCCGTCCGTGCCCAGCTGGGGCGAGCCGTACGAGCGCATCGTCGCCCGGATGACCTCCGCGATGACCGACGCCTGGGACCGCGTCCCCTCGGGCGATGTGGTCGTCGTGTCGCATCAACTCCCGATCTGGGTGACGCACCTCGCCCTGTCCCACCAACCCACCCGCCACGACCCCCGCAAGCGCCGCTGCGCGTTGTCGAGCGTGACGAGCTTCGAACGGCGAGACGGCGCCGACGGCTCGACGCGCTGGGTCGAGGTGGCGTACGCCGAGCCGGCGAGCACCGCCGGAGCCGTCGATGTAGGAGCCGTCTGATGCGCAGATTCCTCACCGCCGCGGGGTCGATCGCCGCCGCGGTCGCTCTCGTCGTGGGTCTGTCCGCGTGCGCGGAAGACCCGCTCGCCGCGCAGTACCGCGAGGGTGACAACAAGGGCTACATCGCCGCCAACGGTTTCCAGACCACCGAGATCCCTCCCGAGAACCGCGGCGACCCCGTCGAATTCACGGGCTCTCTCGACAACGGCTCCGCCGTCTCGAGCGCCGACTTCGCCGGCAAGGTGCTCGTCGTCAACTTCTGGTACGCCACCTGCGGCCCGTGCATCATCGAGGCCCCGCGCCTCGAGCAGGCGTATCAGACGTTCCAGGGCCAGGACGTCGCCTTCCTCGGCATCAACACGTACGACCAGCCGGCCACCGCCCTGTCGTTCGCCCGCGATCACGGGGTGTCGTACTCCAGCGCCATGGCCGTGGGGGACGCGCAGCTCAAGCTCGCCTTCACCGACGCGGCACCCCTGAACGCCACCCCCACGACCCTCGTGCTCGACAAGCAGGGCCGCGTCGCCGCGCGTATCGTCGGCGAGCTGCCCGAGGCCTCGATCCTCGAGTCGATCGTGCGCACGCTGGTCGCGGAGAACGCGTGAGCCCGGGCGCCCTCGTCTTCGACGGGGCGCTGTGGATCGCCGTTCCCATCGCCCTGGCCGCCGGCCTCATCTCCTTCCTCTCGCCCTGCGTGCTCCCGCTCGTGCCGGGGTACCTCGGCTACATCAGCGGTGCCGTGGCGCCGCGCGGGGGTTCGGCATCCGCCTCCGGCAAGGGCCGCCTGCTCGGCGGGACCCTGTTGTTCATCGCCGGGTTCACCCTCGTGTTCATGGCGATCAACGTGCTCGGGGGAGCGCTCGGTCGCTTCTTCGTCGAGTACGCCGACGTGATCACCCGTGTCATGGGCGTCGTCATCATCCTCATGGGGCTGGTGTTCATCGGTCTCTTCGGCCTCGCGCAGCGCTCGATCCGGATGCAGTCGCGCAGCAACCTCGGCCTCATCGGCGCCCCGCTCCTCGGCATCGCCCTCGGCATCGGGTGGACGCCCTGCATCGGGCCCACGCTCACCGCGATCCTGTCGGTGTCGTACAACCTGGGCGACCCCGGCCGGGCCGCGCTCCTGGGATTGGCGTACTCGCTGGGTCTCGGCATCCCGTTCCTGCTCCTCGCCCTCGGATTCGGATGGGCGACGAAGTCGGTGGCGTTCGTCCGCACGCACATCCGCGTGGTCAACCTCATCGGAGGAGCGCTGCTCATCGTGCTCGGCCTGCTGATGGTGACCGGGTTCTGGGGCCAGTGGATGTCGACCCTGCAGGGGGTGATCGGCAATGTCCAGCTCCCGCTCTGATCGTTCCGACCGAGGTAACACCGTGACCGACCCGCTGCGTCCCTCCGACCACGCCGACTCGACCTCCGACGAGGTCACGCAGCCGCGCCTCGGGGTCGTGGGCTGGCTTCGCTGGGGCTGGCGCCAGCTGACGTCGATGCGCACCGCTCTGGTGCTGCTGCTACTGCTCGCCATCGCGGCCGTTCCCGGTTCGCTCGTGCCCCAGCGCACCGCCGACCCCAACGGCGTTACACAGTACTTCACCGACAACCCCGATCTCGCACCGGTGCTCGACAAGCTCAGCCTCTTCGACGTGTACAGCTCGCCGTGGTTCTCGGCGATCTACCTCCTGCTGTTCATCTCGCTCATCGGTTGCGTGCTGCCGCGCACCAAGCACCACTGGAAGGCTCTGCGCTCGCAGCCTCCGCGCACCCCCGCTCGACTGTCGCGACTGGACGACCACCGCACCCGCACGATCCAGGTCGACGCGGACACGGATGCCGTGGCCGCGGCCGCCGTGGAGAGCGCGGCCGCCCAGCTGCGCAAGAGCGGCTATCGCGTGGCGCGTTACGACTCCCGGGGCAGCTTCTCGGTGTCGGCCGAGCGCGGCTACCTGCGTGAGACCGGCAACCTGCTGTTCCACGGGGCTCTGGTCGGTGTCCTCATCGCGGTGGGCGTCGGCGGCGGCTTCACCTACACCGGTCAGCGCGTGCTCGTGGAAGGACAGGCGTTCAGCAACAGCCTGCTCGACTACTCCTCGTTCAATCCCGGTCGATTCGTCGGGGGTGACACCCTGACGCCGTACTCGATGACCCTCGACAAGTTCGACGTCACCTACGTCCCGCCCGGACAGCCCGGCTCGGGGCAGGCCGGCAACTTCGTCGCGCACGTGACGACCCAGACACCCGGAGGCGATGCGCAGGACGGCGAAGTGCGGGTCAACCACCCCCTCGATGTGCAGGGCGACCGCGTCTACCTGCTCGGCAACGGGTACGCCCCGACCGTCACGATCCGCGACGCCGACGGCAAAGAGGTGTTCCACGACTCGGTCGCGTTCCTGCCCCAGGACGCCAACATGACCTCGCTCGGCGTCATCAAGGTCGCCGACGGGCTTCCGCAGCAGCTCGGCCTGCTCGGGTTCTTCTATCCGACGATGGACGTGCTCGATTCGGGTGCTCTGACATCGACCTACGGCGCCCTCGAGTACCCGACGCTCACGCTTCGCGTGTACGAGGGCGATCTCGGCATCGACGACGGTACGCCGCGGTCGGTCTACACGCTCGACCCGTCGAAGATGACGCAGATCGCGGGCGGCGACAGCGGCAACCCCGCGATCCAGCTGATGCCGGGGCAGACCGAAGACCTGCCGAACGGACTCGGCACCATCACCTTCGAGAACGAGGCCCCTCCCGGAGCCGTCGGCTACGAGCAGTCGGTCAAGCGCTTCGCGTCGCTGTCGATCCACCGCGACCTCGCCGGTCCCTGGGTTCTGGGCTTCGCGCTTCTCGCCCTGTTCGGTCTGCTCGCGGCCCTCTTCGTGCCGCGCCGGCGCATGTGGGTCAAGGCGACTCCGCGGGACGGCAGCGTCGAGATCGAATACGCGGGCCTGGCCCGCGGCGAAGACCCTACTCTCGCCGCAGCCGTCGATCAGCTCGCCGACAAGCACGGCGCGACCCTTCCCTCCCAGAGCCACCCCGACACCGGAAAAGTAGACTGACACCATGCCCGGAACCGACCCGCTTCTCCTCGACGAGATCTCCCTCCTCCTGGTGTGGACGGCGGTCGCCATCTACGTGCTGGCGTTCATCGCCTACGCCATCGATCTCGCCCGTCGTTCAGACCTCGCGCTGAAGGCGAAAGACCAGATCGTCGCTCGAGAGCTGGTGACCGCGGGCGGCGGGGGAGTGATCTCGTCGGGCTCCGGGGCTCCGGCATCCGCTTCGTCGGCGAAGCCCCGCTACCTCTGGGCGCGACTCGGCACGGTCCTGACCGCGCTCGGCTTCGTCTTCCACCTCGTCGCGACGGTGCTGCGTGGAGTCGCGGCTGGACGCGTGCCGTGGTCGAACATGTACGAGTTCGCCCTGACCGGTCTGCTGTTGATCATCGCGGTCTACCTCGTGGTGCTGACGCGCTACGACCTGCGCTTCCTCGGTTCGCTCATGACCGGTCTGGCCGTGCTGCTGCTGGGTGGGGCGACCCTCGCTTTCCACGTCGAGGTCGTGCCCCTGGCCGACCCGCTGAAGTCGGTGTGGCTGGTCGTGCACGTGTTCGTCGCCAGCCTCGCGACGGCCCTGTTTGCGCTCGCGTTCGGGTTGTCGGTCGTGCAGCTCATCCAGACGCGCCGCGAGCGCAAGCTGCTCGACGGTCCCACGGATGCCGAGACCAAGCGCAGCTTCCTGCGCACCGTCCCGAACGCCGAGGCGCTGGAGTCGTTGGCGTACCGCTTCGCCATCGTCGGCTTCATCTTCTGGACCTTCACCCTCATCGCCGGCTCCATCTGGGCGAACGACGCGTGGGGCCGCTTCTGGGGCTTCGATACGAAGGAAGTCTGGACCTTCGTCATCTGGGTGCTCTACGCCGGATACATTCACGCCCGCGCGACGCGCGGCTGGCGCGGCACCCGCTCCGCCTGGCTGTCGATCATCGGCTTCACCGCGGTGCTGTTCAACTTCACGATCGTCAACGTGTTCTTCAAGGGCCTGCACGCCTACAGCGGCCTGACCACCTGACGCGGGCTGCTCCCCCGGGGCGTGGCGTGGGCGGTGTTCGTGTGCGTAGTGCCCGGGTGTGTGGTGGCCCGTGCTCGTGATGCCGTGCGCGTGGCGTCCCGAGCGGGTGATGTGTGTGCGGGTTGTGCGCGGGCGCGTGGCGGCCCGGGCGCGTGATGTCCTGACAACTCCGTCGGCGCCCTGGGTGGCTCTGTCCTTGTGATGAGTGTCCAAAACACCCGGACGATTTTCGGATCCGTCCGGGTGTTTTGGACACTCATCGTGGGTTCGTGGGTTCGTGGGTTCGTGGGTTCGTGGGTTCGTGGGTTCGTGGGTTCGTGGGTTCGTGGGTTCGTGGGTTCGTCCGGGGGACGCTCACCCGACGACGGGGGAGCCCGGCCAGCCGCGTGATTGCAGAGCCTTCCGCGTCGGTTCGACGACGCGGCCTCGGGGCTCGCGAAGGTGGTGGTCGAGCACGCGGATGAGCACCCAGCCCTGTCCGGCGATGGCCGGCCACCGGTCGGCATCCCGACGGAACTGCTCGAGGTCAGCGTGCTGGCGCCCGTCGTACTCCACGGCTACCCGGTAGTCGGGGTAGGCCAGATCGAGGCGGGCGACGAAGCGCCCGGCGGCGTCGCGGAGTACCCAATTGAGCTCGGGTTCGGGCAGACCTGCGCGCACGAGCACGAGACGGACGGCTGACTCGCGAGGCGACTCGGCTCCCGCCCGCAGGAACGGCACCGCCGCCGCGAGCGCTTTCGCGCCGCGACGGCGTGGGCGCTCGGATGCTTCGACGAGGTCTGCGCGATCCGCGAGACCGGCTGTCAGGATCGCATCGCCCACGGCGACGAGGTCGTCCTCGCCGAGCGTGCTGGCGAGCTGCGCCCACGTCTCCGAGGGACTCGCAACGGGTAGGCCGTGGCGTAGCGTCAGCTGGTCGGGGGACATCTCGAGTCGGTGCCCGATGACGCCGCGCGTACGCGGCTCACGTCCGGGTGGCATCGCCGAGACGTGAAGGTGCTGCGGTACAGGGCCGGGCAGCGGCAAGCCCCAGAGAAGCGCCGCCGTCTGATGGCTGAAGAACTGCGCGGCGGTGAGCCTGGGCTCGTAGGCGCGGCATCGATCGGCGGTGGTGTGAAGGTGGACCGAGGTGCGCGTTCCGTGGAACGGTGAGCGCAGATCCATCGCCGTCAGCCGGTCGCGCGGCACCCCGAGCCGCTTCGCCTCGCGCACAGTGAAGGACGTCCCGAGTTCTTCGGGGAGTTGTCGGCGTTGCACGCACCTACTTCAGCGCGTCGCGATGCGAGCCCGCGCGCGTCGTGACGCCCGTTGTGGAGAGGCGCGGAAGCGTGAACACGGGGGAGGAGCCGCCTCGCGAACTGCTCGCGCGGCATCTGGGCCCGCGCGCACCTTGAGTGTCCAAAACACCCGGACGATTTTCGAATCCGTTCGGGTGTCTTGGACACTCAACGGGGCGGACCGCGGGGCGCGGACCGCGGACCGCGGACCGCGGGGCGCCGGACGGCGCGGGGCGCGGGGCGCGGGACGCGGGGCACGCGAGACGCGGGGCGCGAGCGCGCCGCCGGCTACCCCGCGGTGGCGACGGCGCTCGCGGCCCGCGTCGACACCGTACGGCGACGCACGACGACCAGCGTCGTGACCACCAGCGCCAGCACGGCCCAGACGACCAGTCCCGCGGCTCCCGCTCCCACGCCGCCGACGGACGAGAGTGCGCCGAGCATCGCGTTGTATGCGGGGGCCGTCGGCAGCAGCGAGGCGAAGGCCGCCAAGACGGGCGGCACCGTCGAGACGATGCTCGTCGCGAGGGCGAGCGCGCCGACGATCGCGGCGATCCAACGGCCCGCACCGCCGAAGAGCGCGACGAGCGCCTGGTTCACGGCCGCGAAGGCCACGCCCGCGACCACGCAGATCATGGCGAACAACGCCCAGTCGCCCCAGTCGTAGTCGGATGCCACCTGCACGACGCCCGCGACCAGCATTCCCTGCACGGCTCCGACCACCGCCGCGGGAGCGAAGCCGCGCAGCGCGACGAGACCCGATGAACGCCGGCTGGTGAGAGCGCGGGCCGAGACCGCCTGGAACACCACGAACGATGCGAGAGCTCCGAACCACAGCACGGCCATCGCCAGCAGCGGTACCGCCGCGATGCCGAAGAGCGAGTCGCTGCTGCCCGACGCCGAGACGGGGTCGGCGACGACATCGGCGAGGTTCGTGGCCTGCGCGTCGGTGTAGGTGGGCAGTTTCGCGACGGCGGTGTCGAGGCCGTCCGCGAGGGATGCCGTTCCGGTCGCGACCTGGGTGATGCCGTCTGCGAGCTGGCCTGCTCCGGTCTCGGCGCCGGAGGCTCCGGATGCCACTTGACCGGCGCCCGAGGCCAGAGCCGAGGCTCCCGTGCCGAACTGGCGGGCGCCGTCAGCGAGCGTGGTGGCTCCGCCCGCGATGCCGTCCATGCCGCTCGCGATCGCGCCGATGCCCTTCGCGGCGTCGTAGCCGCCGTCGGCGAGCTTCTGGTTCGCCTGGGCGAGGGCGCTGAACCCGGCGGGGAGCTTCGACGCCTCCGCCGTCAGACCGCCGATCTGCGCGACGGTCGCCTTCGCTTTCGGCAGGGCCGCGTTGGCGTTGTCGGAGGCGGTGCGCAGTGCTGCGCACTGCTCGGGGGTTCCGGTGCACGTGTCCGCGGCTGTCTGCAGAGCGGCGGCGGCATCGGTGAGAGCGGTGTTGATCTGCGGCGCGGCGGCCGACAGCTGCTGTGCGTCCTCGGCGAATCCGGGCGGGATCTGGGCGGCGAGGGCCGTGATCTGTCTGGCCAGTTCCGCGTTGCCGTCGGCCAGCTGAGTGACTCCCGCCGCCGCGGAGCGCGTCCCGTTCGCCAGTGCCCCCGCTCCCGTCGAGAGCTGTGTCGCCCCGTCGGTCAGAGGCCCGGCTCCCGCGGCGAGCTTCGAGGCGCCGTCGGCGAGGCCGGTGGCACCGCTCGAGAGCTGGCCGAGGCCGTCGCGGAGTCCTTCGGCTCCGTGGGACGCCTGCGAGGCGCCGTCGGCGAGCTGGTGTGCCCCGCTCGCGGCCGTACCGAGTTGGTCGCTGAGGGTCGTGAAGCCGAGGAAGACGTTCTTCAGGTATTGCGACGACAGCGTGCTGCCGTAGACGTTGGAGGCGGTGGATGCCAGGGCCCCGGTGATCGCGCCGTCGACGACGCGGGCGTTCGGCGCCGTCTGCACGCCGATCGTGGCCTTCTCGGGTGTCTCGCCCGGTCGGGTCGAGAGGGAGGCGGCCGTGAAGTTCTCGGGAATCGTCACGACGGCCGTGTAGGTGCCGTTTTTGAGCCCCGCCGCGGCGTCCTCGTCGTTGGAGATGACCCAGTCGATGTTGCTCGGCTGGTCGTCGGCGCCCTTGACGAGACCGCCGGTGAGCTGTCTCCCGAGGGGGACGAGCTGCCCGTCGAGCTCCACGGCCTTGTCGTCGTTGACGATCGCGGCCGTGATGTTCTCGAGGCGGTCGGTGGGCTTGTAGAGCGCTCCGACGAGGATGCCGCCGATCACGGCGGGCAGCAGCAGCACGCCGATGAGCGTGAGCCAGGTGACGGGGCGGCGCGAACGGGAGCGCTCGACGGGGAGAGTCATGCGAACACCTCGGAGAGATCGGCGAAGGTTTCGGGTTCGGTGCGGTGACGACGAGGGGTCGGCAGGTGCAGGGAGGCGATGTGCGGTCGCTGCGCTTCGGCCAGGAGGGCCAGGGCGCGGCGTTCGTCGCGCGCCGAGACGACGAGGGTGAACGCCGACGCATCGTTTTCGCTGCGCTCCCGCGCCTCGGTCGCGGCGCGACGGAGCACCTCGGCGACGTCGTCGCGGGCATCGTCGTCGAGACGGTCGATGTCGGAAACGAGCAGCACACGCGTACCGCGCGCGGCGGCCTGCGCCACGTCAGCCGCGGCCGCGGCGGGGTCGTCGAGGAGAGCGACTCCGACGCGGGCGCGGACGGCTCCGGCGCGCTCGGGGACGAGGAGGCCGTCGACACGCAGTCGTCCGTCGATCTGCGACAGTCGCCCCGACAGGGCGAGCAGCAGCGTCCGCGTCGTGCGGGTCTCGCCCGTGACCAGCAGGGTGCCGCCGTAGGCGAGGCGCAGCGACACGTCCGAGAACACCGGTTCCTCGGCATCCGTCGGTCCGATCGCGCGCAGATCGTCGGCGGCGATCGCCATTGCGGGCTCGCTCGGCCAATCGGCCAGGCGCACCTCGCGCTCGACGGCCTCGCCCTCGACGTCGAGCTTCGGCAGGAGCCGGTCGAGCCAGCGCGGCATCCACCAGGCTTTCGCGCCCAGCAACGCGAGGATCGCCGGAACGAGGGTCATGCGGACGAGGAACGCGTCGACCGCGACGCCCACGGCGAGGCCCAGTGCGATGGGCTTGAGGCTCGAGTCGCCCTCGGGGACGAAGGCGACGAAGACGGCGAACATGATCACGGCGGCGGCGACCACCACACGGGCCGAGGCCGAGAAGCCGCTGCGGACCGCACCGAGCGCGACCTCGCGAGGCGTACGGCCCTCGCGGTTCGCGTGCACGTAGTCCTCGCGCATACGCGAGACGAGGAACACCTGGTAGTCCATCGCCAGGCCGAACAGCACGCCCATCACGACGATCGGCATGAAGCTGATGATGGGGCCGACCTTCGCCACGTGCAGGGCATCGGCGAACCACCCCCACTCGAACACGGCGGCCACGACGCCGAACGACGCGGCGACGGAGAGCAGGTACCCGCCGGCAGCGGTCAGCGGCACCCAGATGGAGCGGAACACGATCATCAGCAGGACGAGCGAGAGGCCCACCACGAAGAGACCGAAGGGCAGGAGTGCGGCACCCAGCTGGTCGGAGATGTCGATCGTCACGGCGGTGTAGCCGGTGACGAGCAGGTGCACGCCGAACTGGTCGTACAGGCGGGGCTCGGCGGCGCGGAGAGCACGCACGAGGTCGGCGGTGCGCGGGTCGTCGGGCGCGGTCTCGGGCACGATCTGAACGATGCCGGTGTCGGCGGTGGCGTTCGGCGTCGCCAGGGCCACCTTCGCGACCCCCGGGATCTTCGCGATCTCGTCGCCGATGCTCGTCATGAGGTTCAGCGGGTCGTTCGAGGTGACGATCGTGCCCGTCATGATGAGGGGACCGTTGGCGCCGGGCCCGAAGTACTCGTCGGTCAGCTCGTAGGCGACGCGCGCCTCGTCGCCCTTCGGCAATTGGCCGGCGTTCGGGAGCGTGAGAGCGAGCGACGCGGCCGGGATCGCCGTGACGCCGAGCAGGCCGATGACGGCGACGGTCGTGACCACGGGATGCCGAGTCACCAGGCCCACCCAACGCGTGGCCGGTCCGTTGCGTTCGGCGCGCGCCTTGGCGGCTTTCGCCTTCTCTGCGCGCTCGGCGGCGTCCGCTTCGCGCGCTTCGTCGTCGTCGTTCGCGGGGGCGCCGTGAGCGCCCTTCTTCGGTCGCTTGTATCCCCACCCCACGACGCGGTGGCCCGCGAACCCGAGGAAGGCGGGCGTGAGAGTGAGTCCCACGCAGACCGCGATCGCCACGGCGACGGAGGCGGCGATGCCCATGGTCGTCAGGAACGGGATGCCGGCGAAGCTCAGGCCGATGAGCGCGATGAGCACCGTGATTCCGGCGAAGACGACCGCGGATCCGGCGGTGCCGACGGCGCGGGCGGTCGATTCCTCGGGGTCCATTCCGGCGCGCGTCTGGTCTTGATGTCGCGACACGATGAAGAGGGCGTAGTCGATACCGACCGCCAGGCCCAGCATCACCGCCAGCAGGGGAGTGGTCGACGACACGGTGGCGAAGCCGGTCGCGATGAAGATGAGCCCGATCGAGAGGGCGACGCCGAGGATGGCGGTGGCCAGCGGCATCCCGGCCACGAGGAACGAGCGGAACGTCATCATGAGCACGAGCGCGGCGATGAGGACGCCGACGGCTTCGGTGAGCGAGGCGCCGGGGATCTCGGTGGCGAACAACTGGCCGCCGAGGATCGCCTGCGATCCGGAGGGGAGGTCGGTGCTGAGGGCCGTCGTGGCGGCTCGGAGCCCGTCCTTCGTGTCGGCGGGCACGGCGGTCGATTCGCCGGCGAACTGGATGCGCACGATCGCCGCCCGTCCGTCGTCGGAGATCCCGCCCGAGATCCGTGCGTCGTAGGGGTCGGTGACGGCCTCGACGAAGTCGAGCGTGCCGATCTCACCCTCTGCCTTCTCGATCGTGTCTTGGTAGGCCTGATCGCGCACGCTCGAGCCCTCGGCCGAGACGACGATGATCTCGGCGCTCGCGCCGCTCACCTGGGGGAAGGTGCGATCGAGCATTTCGAGACCGGCCTGCGATTCGGTGCCCGGGATCGCGAAGGTGTTGTCGGTGCCCTTCGCGAACACGGCGACGCCGCCGCCCGCGATCGCGAGGATCAGCAGCCAACCGGTCAGCACGCGCCAGGGGTGGCGGAACGACCAGCGGCCCAGGGTGTAGAGGAATGTCGACACGGCGGCTCCCACGATCGGTGAACGAGTCGATACATCACCGTATCGGATACATCAATGTATCGTAGACCTGAAGGGTGCGATCCTAGCTGGACGTCCACCCAGAACAGGAGACGCGGATGACCGACACCGCACCCGCCCCCTCGCGTCGGCGCGAGAACACCCGGACGCGTCTCATGGACGCCGCCGCGGAGATGTTCGCCGAGGTCGGCATCGACGCTGCCTCCGTCGAAGCGATCTGCGACCGCGCGGGCTTCACGCGCGGTGCCTTCTACTCGAACTTCGCCTCGAAGGAGGAGCTCTTCCTCGCCCTCTGCGGCCGCTCCGCCGAGACCACGATCGCCGCTGTCCGCGACCGGGTCACCTCGATCGAGGACCGCGGACTGGATGCCACGGGCGAAGTCCTCCATCTCGTCCAAGAAGTACTCGAGGTCGCGGGCGAGGACCGCCTCGACGTCCTCCTCGGCGCCGAGACGCGCGTGCAGGCCCTGCGCAACCCCGAGTTCGCGGCGGCCTACCTCTCATCGAACGGCGCCCTGTGCGACAGTGTCACGCAGTTCGTGCGCGACATCGCCGACGCGCGGGGGCTGACTCTGCGCCTGCCCGCGGACGCCGCGACGGAGCTTCTGCTGTCGGCCTGGATCTCGGCATCCGAGACCGCCGTCATGACGGGAACGTCACCCTCCGACGCGCGCGGTCAGCTGGGCGAGCGGCTCGCTCAGATCGTGCGACTCATCCTCGAGTGATCTCGAGAGCGGCGTAGCACCGCCGCAGCCGGTCCAGCCACCACTCCCGTCGATCGTCCGTCGCGGCCACCCGATCGAAATCGGACGACGAGGGGCGGGGGCGCTCGAGCGGCAGCATTCCGCCGCGGGCCACGAGGGGGGATCCCACGACATCGACCGTGAACAGCGAGGCGGTGCCGAGTCCGCAGTCGTAGTCGAGGTCGGGCAGCGCCGCCGCCAGCGCCACCCCCATCGACAGGCCGATGGAGGTGTCGAGGGCGCTGGACACCACGGCGGGCAGTCCCGCCTGCGCGACGATCTCTCGCGCCGCATGGACGCCGCCGAGGGGCTGAGCTTTGATGACGAGCAGATCGGCGGCACCCGCACGCGCCACACGCAGGGGGTCGGCGGCCTTGCGGACGCTCTCGTCGGCCGCGATCGGAATGTCGAGATAGTCGATCCGCTCGCGCAGCTCGGCGAGCTCGTCGATCTCGGCGCAGGGCTGCTCGACGTACTCGAGGTCGAACTCGGCGAGGGCGTGGACCGCTCGCTCGGCCTCGTCGACGTTCCACGCACCGTTCGCGTCGACGCGCACCCGTCCCTCGGGCCCCATCGCCTCGCGGACCGCTCGGACGCGTGCGACGTCATCGGCGAGCGTCTGGCCCGCCTCGGCGACCTTGACCTTGACCGTGCGGCATCCGTCATACCGGGCGAGGATCCTCGGCACTTCGGATGCCGCGACCGCGGGCATCGTGGCATTGACGGCGACGCGGTCGCGCACGGCCGGCGGTGACGGACGCCACCCGAAGTCGATGGCCCCGGCGAGCCAGGTCGCGGCTTCCGCATCGGCGTACTCGACGAACGGCGAGAACTCCGTCCACCCCTCGGGGCCCTCGAACACGAGCGCCTCTCGTGTCTCGATCCCCCGGAAGCGGGCGGCGAGCGGGAGGGAGACGACGCGCGCCGAGTCGAGGATCTCGGCGAGCGAGGGGAGGGCGACGGTGCTCATGCCCTCATCCTGCCGCTCAGCGCGGCCCGCCGCCGCCGAACCCGCCGAGCCAGAACGTCTGACGTTCGACGGTGTAGGAGGAGAGGTCGGGGGTGGACTCGAGCGACTCCTTCGCCGCCTCGGACTGCTCGTGGGTGCGTCGCGGGCCGAACAGGTAATCGCGCAGTCGCGCGAGCTTCGACATCTTCTTCGTCATGCTGACTCCGATCGTCGGGGCCTTCCCACGCTACGCGGCACCGAGCGGAGAATCCACCCGCCCGGGTGTCGGAGGGCGGGCATAGGCTGACGCCATGCTCTTCGATACCCCCGTCCGGCTCGGCGTGCAGATCCAGCCGCAGCACGTGCAGTACTCCGACATCCGCGACGCCGTCCTCCGTCTCGAAGAGATGGGCGTCGACGTCCTGTTCAATTGGGACCACTTCTATCCCCTCTACGGTGACCCCGAGGGCGAGCACTTCGAGTCGTGGACCATGCTCTCCGCCTGGGCCGAGCAGACCGAGCGCGTCGAGTTCGGCGCCCTCGTCAACTGCAACAGCTACCGCAATCCCGATCTGCAGGCCGACATGGCCCGCACCGTCGACCACATCAGCAAGAAGGGCGGCGACACGGGTCGCTTCATCTTCGGCACGGGATCGGGATGGTTCCAGCGCGATTACGACGAGTACGGCTACGACTTCGGCACCGCCGGGACGCGGCTCAACGCTCTGGCGACCGATCTCGACCGGGTCGTCGCGCGCTGGGGCAAGCTCAACCCGGCGCCCACCCGCAAGATCCCCGTCATGATCGGCGGCAAGGGGGAGCAGAAGACCCTGCGCATCGTCGCTCGTCACGCCGACATCTGGCACAGCTTCGTCACCCCCGACGAACTGCCGCACAAGTTTGGTGTGATCGAGAAGTGGGCCGAGGCAGAGCAGCGCGACCTGTCGGGCCTCGTCGTCTCGAACGAGCTCAAGGACCGAGACGAAGACGTGGCCGACGCCCTGTTCGACGCCGGAACCCGCCTTTTCACGCTCGGCTTCTCAGGTCCCGAGTGGGACTACTCGCTCGTCGAGCGCTGGCTGCGGTGGCGCGACGGCAAGAACGCGTGACGACGACGGCGCCCCGGCGATGTCGGGGCGCCGTCGCGGTCACGGTGTGAACTGCGCGCCCCCGGACGTCCCCGTCCAGTTCTTCGCGGCCTCGCCCTGGTAGTACGCGCTCTCGCTCTGGTGGTTCATCGACCGCCGTGCGTCCTCAGACTGGTCGTGTGCGGGCGCTCCGAGGAAGTACTCGCGGATGCGGCCCAGGATCGACACTTTCTTCGTCATGCTGACTCCGATCGTCGGGGTCGTCCAGGCTACGGGGCATGGGGACGGTCGTCCACCGCATTCATGCCTGCTCTCGCGGCGACCCCCGCGCGTAGGCTGAGCGGGTGACCGTCTCCGAGCTCTTCGACCCCGCGGAATGGACCCTGGCGCCCGGCGCCGAGGACTACACCGACATCACGGCCCACGTCACGCACGACGGTCGGGTCGCGCGTATCGCCTTCGATCGTCCCGAGGTGCGGAACGCGTTCCGCCCGCACACGGTCGATGAGCTGTACCGCGCCCTCGACATCGCGCGGCAGGATCATCGCATCGGCGTCGTCCTGCTCACCGGCAACGGCCCGAGCCCCAAGGACGGCGGCTGGGCGTTCTGCTCCGGTGGTGACCAGCGCATCCGCGGCCGCGACGGCTACAAGTACTCCGAAGACGAGACGACCGTGCACGACCCCGGTCGCGCGGGTCGCCTGCACATCCTCGAGGTGCAGCGGCTCATCCGGTTCATGCCGAAGGTCGTCATCGCGGTCGTCCCCGGGTGGGCGGCGGGCGGCGGACACTCCCTCAACGTCGTGTGCGACCTGTCCATCGCGAGCGCCGAACACGGTCGTTTCAAGCAGACGGATGCCGACGTGGGCTCGTTCGACGCCGGGTACGGTTCCGCGTACTTCGCGCGCCAGATCGGCCAGAAGTTCGCGCGCGAGATCTTCTTCCTCGCCGAGGAGTACTCCGCCGAGCGCGCGTACGAGATGGGCGCGGTCAACCGCGTCGTGCCGCACGCCGAGCTCGAGCGCGAGGCCCTCGAGATGGCGCGCACGATCCTGACGAAGTCGCCGACCGCGATCCGCATGCTCAAGTACGCCTTCAACGCCGTCGATGACGGTCTCGTCGGCCAGCAGTTGTTCGCCGGCGAGGCGACGCGCCTCGCCTACGGCACCGACGAGGCGGCCGAGGGGCGTGACTCGTTCCTCGAGAAGCGCGACCCCGACTGGTCCGACGTGCCGTGGCACTACTGAGCACCGGGTCGCGCGCGTGAAGCTCGAGCCGGCGGCATCCGACGATCCGCGCGACGTGCTGCGCGCTCTGCGGGCGGCCGTCCTCGGCGCGGGTCCCGCCGTGGCGCTCGGCGGCTCGGACCTCGCCGGTGAGGTCCCCCCGGGGACGGCGGCGGTGGTCACGACCTCGGGGTCGACGGGTGTGCCCAAGTCGGTCGTGATCAGCCGCAACGCCCTCATCGCGAGTGCGTACGCCACGGCGGCGCGCATCGGCGAGGGCGCGTGGCTGCTCGCGGTCCCCGCCACCTACGTCGCCGGGGTGCAGGTGATCGTGCGGGCACTCCTGGCCGATCGAGAACCCGCCGTCGTCTCGGGCCCGTTCCGCGCCGAGCCGTTCGCCGCGGCGGCCCTCGGCATGGCGTCGCACGTCGACGGTGCCCGCGTCCCGAGCTACACCTCGCTCGTCCCCGCGCAGCTGCAGAGACTTCTGGATGCCGCCGAGCACGACGCCACCGTGGCGCAGGCCCTGCGTTCGTTCGAGGCCATCCTGATCGGAGGGCAAGCTCTGGCCCCGTCGGTGCGAGAGCGAGCGGAGGCAGCGGGAGCACGGATCGTGCGCACCTACGGCTCGAGCGAGACCAGCGGCGGGTGCGTCTACGACGGCGTCCCGCTCGACGGCGTGGGCGTCGCGATCGTCGACGGCGAGGTGCGCCTGTCGGGACCGACGCTCGCCGGGGGCTACCTCGGCGACCCCGAGCGCACGGCATCCGCCTTCCCCTCCGATGCGGCCGGCACTCGGTGGTACCGCACGGGCGACGGGGGAGAGGTCGTCGACGGCGTGCTGAACGTCACCGGTCGCCTCGACAACGTCATCGTCTCGGGAGGGGTGAACGTCTCGCTCGACCGGGTCGAAGCGGCCGTGCGCGGCATCCCGGGCTTGGAATCCGCCGTCGTCGTGCCGATCCCGGACGCGGACTGGGGCCAGGGGTCCGCCGTGGTGGTGACCGGAATCGATCCGTCCCGAGAGCGCGAGGTGCTCGCCGCGGTGCGCGAGGTCGTCGGTGCGGCGGTCGGGGCCCCGGCACGACCGGCCCGCGTGATCGCGATCGCCGAGGTGCCCACCCTGCGCTCGGGCAAACCCGATCGGGCAACGCTGCGTCGACTCGTCGGCGAGGGCTCGCCGGACCCGCGGGATTAGACTGACCCCTCGTGGCAGCACAGTCTCGCAAGCGTCCGAACACCGCCAAGAAGCGTCATTCGGGCGGCAACCCGCAGAAGGCGAAGAGCGGTGCGCCGCAGGCGGTCACGCCCGCCACCGCGCGGGACTGGATCGCCGCCGCGCGCCTGCGCACGCTGCCGCTCGCCATCACCCCTGTGCTCATCGGTACGGGGGCTGCGACCCTCGTCGACGACCAGTTGCACGGGGTGATCGCCCTCGCGTGTCTCGCCGTCGCCTTCGCGCTGCAGATCGGCGTCAACTACGCCAACGACTACTCCGACGGCATCCGCGGCACCGATGACGTGCGCGTCGGCCCGGGTCGCCTCACCGGCGGCAAGAAGGCGAAGCCGCGGACCGTGCTGATCGTCGCGCTGTCGTTCTTCGCTCTCGCCGCGGTGATCGGGCTCGCCCTGGTGATCCGCACGGGGCAGTGGTGGCTTCTCCTCGTCGGCGCCGTGTGCATCGTCGCGGCCTGGTTTTACACCGGCGGCAAGCGTCCCTACGGCTACAACGCGATGGGCGAGATCTTCGTCTTCGTGTTCTTCGGCCTGGTCGCCACCCTCGGCACGACCTGGCTGCAGGTGCTGTCCCTCCCGCAAGAGGCGTGGTTCGGGGCGGTCGCCGCGGGGCTCCTCGCCTGCGCGGTGCTGCTGGCGAATAATCTGCGCGACATCGACCAAGACCGTCTCGCGGGAAAGCGCACCCTCTCGGTTCTCATCGGCCGTCGCGCGACCCAGGTGCTGTTCACGGTCTTCGTGCTCGCACCCTTCGCGATCGCCGCGTTCCTCGCCCTGGTCTACCCGGTGGCCTGGCTCGAGGGGATCCCGCTGCTCGGCGGGCTCGCCGCGATCCTCATCGTGTGGACCTACCGCGCCCCGCGCGAGCTGATCACCGCGCTCCAGGTGACGAGCTTCACCTCGGTCGCGTACGGCGCGGTCCTGTTCGGGGCGTTCGCGGTCTGACGGCGCTTCGCGCGAAGCGGCCGTCGGGCGTCAGCGCGAGAACCGGCCCGTCGACACCTTCGAGGGGCGGCGATCAGCCGCGCGAAGCCTCGCCCGCCGCGCTCGGGTCCTCGGCGACGTCGCTGCGCGTGGCATCTACCACCGCATCTTCGGCGTCGGCGTCGGTCTGAGCACCGGTCCGGCGACCGGTGGCGGTGCGCTGCGCACGACGCTCGGCGAGACCGCCGGTGACCTTGTCGAGCGGACGACGGAGGAACAGCGTCGACAGGCTCAAGCCGATCAGAGCGGCGAAGATGGCGGCGAGCCACGGCAGTTCTTGGAACACCGGGAATAGCAGCAGGATCCCGAGGGGCACGAGGAAGGCGAGCAATCGCAGCACCGTGTAGACGAGGGCCGAACGAGCGCGCATACCGTCATTCTACGGCGGGCGCTTCTGCGGCGATCCCGGGTGGTTCGAGCGTGGAAGACCGCGCGCCGGCTCCGGGCCCCTGCCCAGCCGGCGCACGTAGAATCAGGTCATGGCACGGTTGCTTCTCATCCTGGCGCTCGTGGCGACCGTCTTCTGGGTCTACACGATCGTGGACTGCGCCGTGCAGAGCCCCTCTCGCCATCGCGGCGTCAACAAGCCCGCGTGGCTGGCGATCGTGATCCTTCTGCCCGTGCTCGGCGGCATCCTGTGGTTCGCCATCGGTCGGGGCCGTGCGACCCAGACGGTCGTGCGACGCGCCCCCGACGACGACCCCGAGTTCCTCGGTCGCATGACCGCGTCGGCGCGCGCCGAGCAGGACGAGCGCATCCGCCGTCTCGAAGAGGAGCTGGCGCAGCTCGACTCCGAAGCCGACGACCCGCAGCCCCCGAAGAAGACGACCGACCCGGACGACACCCCCGGCAAGGGTGACGACGACACCCGCGGTCAGCGCGGCGCCGTCGGCTGAGTCGTGGTCCTCGACAACGCGCGCGCGGCCGCGCCGGCGACGGACGCGGCCGCCGCCCTCCTGGCAGGTCTCGTCTCCCGCGGCGTCCGTCACATCGTCGTGAGCCCGGGTTCCCGATCCCAGGCCCTGGCGCTCGTCGCCGCCGAGCTCGAACGCCAGGGACTCGTTCACCTGCACGTACGCATCGACGAGCGTGTCGCCGGCTTCACCGCCCTGGGCATCGGGCGTGAGACCGGGATGCCGGCGGTCGTCGTCTGCACCTCCGGCACCGCCGTGGCCAACCTCGTGCCGGCCGCCCTCGAGGCGCATCACGCCGGGGTACCCCTCCTGCTGCTCACCGCCGATCGGCCGCCCGAACTGCGCGGGGTCGGCGCGAACCAGACCACGCGGCAGCCCGGGCTGTTCCGCTCCGCCGTCCGCCTCGAAGCCGACCTGGCGGTCCCCACGGTCACCGACGACGACGCGAGCTCTGCGCAGACCGCCGAGCTCGATGCCGTGGCGGCTTCCGCGCTCGCCGCGGCGCGGGGTCAGGGTGCGCGGGCCGCGGGTCCCGTGCACCTGAACGTCCCGTTCCGCGAGCCGCTCGCGGGGGCGGCTCCGTCGTGGGTGGCGGAGCGGGCGGCATCCGGAGCCCGTCCCGCCGGAGAGAACGCCGACGGCTCCGGAGCGCTCTACCAGGGCGGCGGGGGCATCGGCGAAGCCGACGTGGCGCCCGAGGCCGAGGCGGCGCACGTGGTCGAGCCCGGGCCGCGAACGGTTGTCGTCGCGGGCGCCGATGCGGGGGCCGCGGCGGAGCAGTTCGCCCACGACGGGGGCTTCCCCCTGATCGCCGAGATCGTCAGCGGCTCGCGCTTCGGTCGGCAGATCGTGCACGGATACCGCGCCCTCGTGAACGCCCCCGAACTCGGCGGACGCATCGAACGCGCGGTCGTGTTCGGTCGGCCCACGCTCAGTCGCGAGGTCACCCGGTTGCTGATGCGCGACGACGTCGAGGTGATCGCGGTGCGCGGACCGGGTGAACCGGTGAACCTGAACGGTTCCACCCTCGCCGTCGACGCCGTCCGCGCAGGCGTGGGCGAGGGCGACCGCGCGTGGCTGGGGGAGTGGATGCGTGCCTCGCGCGCCCGGGCCGTCGACCTCTCGCCGCCCGCCCCCGACGCCGACGGACTCGCCTCCGTCGTCCCTCACGAGCGGCTCGGGGCGATCAACGCCGAGCTCGAGGTCATGCGCGCGCCCCTCGATCGCCCCGCGCTGGTCGACGCGCTCTGGCGCGCGACCTGGCCCCACGACCGCCTCGTGTTCGGTTCGTCGCGCATCGTGCGTGTCGCCGACGAGCTGCTCGGCGGCAAGAAGGTCGCCGTGCACTCCAACCGCGGGCTCGCCGGCATCGACGGAACCATCGCCACGGCCACGGGGGTCGCCCTGGCCAGTCAGGTCGAGGAACGCCCCGGGGTGACGCGTCTGCTGCTCGGCGACCTCGCCTTCCTGCACGACGTGGGCGCGCTGATGCTGCCCCCCGGCGAGACCGAACCGCGCCTGCAGGTCGTCGTCGGGAACGACGGTGGCGGCACGATCTTCGACGGTCTCGAGGTGGCGACGGTCGCGGGCGACGATGCCATGGCGCGCGTGCAGTACACCCCGCACACGGCCCGGCTCGAGCAGCTCGCCCTCGCCTTCGGGTGGGAGTACCACCGCTGCGCCACCCGCGTCGCCCTCGACCAGGTGCTCACCGCCCCCACCGGCGGGCGGCAGCTGATCGAAGTCCCCCTCCCGCGCTGAATCCGGCCCGTCAACGGGTGGCGATGACCCTGGATGCCGCGGCAGCATGACCCCGTGACTTCCAAGAACCGCTGGTCCACGCCCGCCGCCGACGCCCTGCGGGTGGAGCCCGGGTTCCGCCTCGCCGACATCGACCCGCGCTCGACGCCCGGCTACGGCGGAGACAAGAACGACGGTCGAGCCGATCTCGAGGCGGGTCGTGCGCCGCTCGAGGACCTGCAGGAGCGTCTCTTCGCCCAGAGCGTTGCCGGCACCGCCACCGGTTCGGTGCTCCTCGTGCTCCAGGCGATGGACACCGCGGGCAAGGGCGGAATCGTGAGGCACGTCGTCGGCGCCGTCGACCCGCAGGGCGTGGAGCTCGCCTCGTTCAAGAAGCCCACCGCCGAGGAGCTCGAGCACGACTTCCTCTGGCGCATCGAGAAGCGGTTGCCCGATGCCGGACGCCTCGGCGTCTTCGACCGGTCGCACTACGAGGACGTGCTGATCGGTCGGGTGCGCGAACTCGCCCCGCGCGACGAGATCGAACGCCGTTACGGCGCCATCGTGTCGTTCGAGGCGCGGGCGGCCGAGATGGGCATCCGCGTCGTCAAGGTCATGCTGCACATCTCGAAGGACGAGCAGCGCGAGCGCCTGGGCGAGCGTCTCGAGCGTCCCGACAAGCACTGGAAGTACAACCCGTCCGACGTCGACGAGCGAAAGCTCTGGGACGCCTACATGGATGCGTACCAGGTCGCGATCGAGCGGACGTCGACGCCGATCGCTCCCTGGCACGTCGTTCCGGCGGATCGCAAGTGGTACGCCCGCCTCGCCGTCCAGCAACTGCTGATCGACGCCCTCGAAGACATCGACCCGCGGTGGCCCGCGGCCGACTACGACGTCGTGGTCGAGAAGGAGCGGCTCGCGAACTCGTGAGTCAGGCGAGTGCCTCGACGATCGGGCGGAACTTCACGCGCGTTTCGAGCAGCTCCGATTCCGGCACGCTGTCGGCGACGATGCCCGCCCCGGCGTAGGCCGTGATCGGCGCCGTGGGCGACGAGGGGGCCGCACGGTCGATCTGCGCGCACCGCAGGGCGATGGCCCACTCGCCGTCGCCCGAGGCGGCGGTCCAGCCGACCGCCCCGGCGTAGCGGCCGCGGTCGAAGGGCTCGAGGCGGCGGATGACGTCCATGGCGACGGCGGTGGGCGTACCCGCCACGGCGGCAGTGGGGTGCAGGACCGAGAGCAGGTCGAGGGAAGACGCATCCTCGCTCAGCTCGCCCTCGACGTCGGTGGCGAGGTGCCAGACGTTCGGAAGCTTGAGCGTGAAGGGTTCGTCGGCGGCGGCGAGAGCCGAGGTGTGGGGGGCGAGGGCCTTGAGCACACTCTGCACGGCGAACCGGTGCTCGTCCTGGTCCTTCGTGCTCCGCGTGAGACCCACGGATGCCGCGACGTCGGCGTCGGCGTCGCCGCCGCGCGCCACCGTGCCCGCGAGGACGCGCGCGGTGACGGTTCCGCCCGAGACGGTGACGAGGGTCTCGGGGCTTGCGCCGATCAGGCCGTCGACGGCGAAGACCCAGCAGTCCGGGTAGCCCTCGAGAAGGGAGCGCACCAGGCGACGCAGGTCGGAGCCGGCGGGAACCGTGCCGGTGATGTCGCGCGCCAGCACCACCTTTCCCACCTCGCGACGGCCGATGGCCTCGATGGCCTGGCGGACGGCATCCTGGTACTTCTCCGCCGTCTGCCTCCCGGGGCCGAGCGTGGCGGACCAGTGCGGACCGAAGGGGGATCGGGGCGGGAGCTCGGGTTCGGGCTCGTCGGGGGTGTCGTCGAAAGCGAGGCGGGTCACCCAGGCGCGACCGCTGTGCCGGCCGACGATCATCCCGGGGACGCGCAGGACGTTCTCGCGCTCGGACTGGGGGTCGAACACGAACGATCCGAAGGCGACCAGGCCGGTACCCGGGAGCTGGACGGGATCGTCGACCTCCGCGGCGGCGGCGATCGCACGCCAGCGCTCCGAGGCGGTGGCATCCCCCGGCTGCTCCCCGGTGTAGCGCAGGGTGAGGAGGTCGCCGAAGGCGGCGAGCGACTCGCCGCGGCGACTCCAGAAGAGGGGGTCGTAGGGGGTCGTGTACGCCAGGACATCGTCCATGGGGGGCAGCTCGCGCGTGATCACGCGCAGGCGCGGCACGACGTCTTCCGCGGGTTCCAGCACGTCTTTCAGCGTAGACCCGCGTTCGGCGGGCCGGAGGGACGCGGCACCGGGATGCTTCGGCGTCGAGCGAGACGCGGGCGTCCGCGCGCGTTTTAGACTCCGGACATGGATCCTCGACCCGCGCCCGGCACCCGCCTGATGTTCGAGTGGCGCAAGTGGGACGGCTCGCCGCACTGGGTGCAGGACAGTGTCTACCTCGGTTCCGACGAGTGGGGCGAGTGGTTCGGCCAGCAGGTGGGATGGCGGAGTGCTCGGCCGGGGGCCGAGTTCGTGTGTCGTCAACCGAACGTCACGCTGGTCCCGGCGACGGGCGACTGGGCCTTCACCCACAACGCCGACCCGCACCCGGTGGCCGTCTACATCGACCTGGGATGGGACGTGCGCTGGCACGATGACGGCGTGCCCCGCGGCATCGACATGGATCTCGACGTCGTCCGCCGCACCGACGAGCGCGGCACGTGGATCGACGACCGCGACGAGTGGGACGAGCACCGCGTGCGGTACGGCTACCCGGCGGAGATCGTCGCGCACCTCGAGGCGACGGCCCTCGACCTGGAACGCCGGGTGCTCTCGCGCGAGGCGCCGTTCTCCGACGCCGTGACGGGCCCCTGGCTCGAACGTCTCGCCGCGCTGGCAACCCCCGAAGACCCCTCGACGGCACGCGCCTAGACTCGACGGGTGAGCAGCGAACCCAACCGCGCCGACCTCGGCAAAGATCCGCAGCGCGTCAGCGGCATGTTCGACCAGGTGGCGGCAGCGTACGACCGCACCAACTCCGTGCTGAGCCTCGGCAACGACCGTCTCTGGCGCGTCGCCACGCTGCGCGCCGTCGCGCCGCAGCGGGGGGAGCGCATCCTCGACCTGGCGGCCGGTACCGGGACCTCGTCGATGGCGTTCGTGCCGAGTGGAGCGCACGTCGTTGCCGCCGATTTCTCGCGCGGCATGATCGAAGAGGGGCGTCGCCGTCACGGTGACGTGCCGAACCTCGAGTTCGTGCAGGCCGACGCCACCGACCTCCCCTTCGCCGACGGGGAGTTCGACGCCGTGACGATGTCGTTCGGGCTCCGCAACGTCATCGACCCGCGTCGGGCGCTCCGCGAGTTGCGGCGCGTCACGCGCCCCGGCGGGCGCATCGTGGTGTGCGAGTTCTCGCACCCGCCGTCCCGCGCGTTCAACGGGCTCTACCGCTTCTACAACGATCGCGTGCTCCCGATCGTCGCGAAGGCCGTGAGCTCCAACGCCGAAGCCTACGACTACCTCAACGAGTCGATCCGCGATTGGCCCGACCAGCCGACGCTCGCCGCGTGGATGAGGGATGCCGGGTGGGACGACGTGGCCTACCGCAACCTCACCTTCGGCATCGTCGCGCTGCACCGCGGCATCCGCCCCGCTTCCTAACCCCTGTGAACCGTCGAAAAACCGTCGGCGGGCCCTCAGCGCGCCAGGATAGGCTGAAACCGTGACCCCGAGACCGCCCGCGGCCGGCACCCGCCTGTCGGGCAAGCTGGGCCTGAGTGACCGCATCTTCGCCGGCCTGCGTTCGCGCACCCTGCTCTCCACCGTCGAGGCGGGTCTCGCGCGCGTCGAGACCGAGCTCGAGGGCGAGGTCCGCAGCGCCGACAAGCTCGCCGACGTCACCGCGCGCTACCTCTACGAGGCCGGCGGCAAGCGGGTGCGGCCCATGCTCGCGATCCTCACCGCTCAGCTCGGTCAGGGAACGACGAAAGAGGTCGTCGAGGTGGCCACGGCCCTCGAGCTGACCCACCTCGGTTCGCTGTACCACGACGACGTGATGGACGGTGCCGACAAACGCCGCGGTGTGCCGAGCGCGCAGACGGTGTGGGGCAACAACATCGCCATCCTCACCGGCGACCTCCTCTTCGCCCGTGCCAGCCAGCTCATGGCCCGCCGCGGGGAGCGCGCGATCCAGCTGCAGGCCGACACCTTCGAGCGGCTCGTCCTCGGCCAGATGCACGAGACCGTGGGCCCGCAAGAGGGCGACGAGCCCGTCGACTTCTACCTCAAGGTGCTTGCGGACAAGACGGGGTCGCTGATCGCGGCCGCCGCGCAGTCGGGGGTCATCTACTCCGGTGCGCCGGAGGAGTTCGAGCAGCCCATGGTCGTCTTCGGCGAGAAGGCCGGTGTGGCCTTCCAACTGCTCGACGACGTGATCGACCTGTCGCCCGACCCCTCCGAGACGGGCAAGGTGCCCGGCACCGACCTGCGCGCGGGCGTGCCCACCATGCCGTACCTGTTGCTCGGGCACCGCTCTGACGCGGCATCCGCCGATCTTCGTGCGCGCATCGACGAGGGCCAGCAGCGCATCGCCGCCGGAGCCGACCCCTCGGTGCTCGACGGCCCGCTGGCCGAGTTGCGCGAACACGACACCACCCACGAGACGCTGCGCCTTGCGCACCAGTGGTCGCAAGAGGCGATCGACGCCCTCGCGCCGCTGCCCGACGGCGCCGTGCGCGAGGCGCTGACGCGCTTCGCCCGCGCGGTCGCCGATCGCTCGGCCTGACCCCCCTTTCCACCCCCCCCGATCGCGATCGAGAGGAACCCATGACGAAGCTGCGCCTGGCCATCGTCGGAGCCGGCCCCGCCGGCATCTACGCCGCCGACATCCTGCTGAAGTCCGAGCGTCAGTTCGACGTGTCGATCGACCTGTTCGAGCAGCTGCCCGCGCCGTACGGTCTCGTCCGCTACGGTGTCGCTCCCGACCACCCGCGCATCAAGGGCGTCGTCACGGCGCTGCGCGAGGTGCTCGACCGCGGAGACATCCGCATCTTCGGCAATGTGCGCTTCGGCGAGGACATCACCCTCGACGACCTCAAGCAGCACTACAACGCCGTCATCTTCTCGACCGGCGCCATCCGCGACGCCGACCTCGACATCCCCGGCATCGACGCCGACGGCTCCTACGGCGCCGCCGACTTCGTCAGCTGGTTCGACGGCCACCCCGACGTGCCGCGCGAGTGGCCCCTCGAGGCGGAGTCGGTCGCGGTGATCGGCAACGGAAACGTGGCGCTCGACGTGACCCGCATGCTGGCCAAGCACGCCGACGACCTCCTGCCCACCGAAGTGCCCGACAACGTGTACCAGGGGCTCAAGGCCTCGCCCGTCACCGACGTGCACGTCTTCGGCCGTCGCGGTCCGGCGCAGGTGAAGTTCACGCCGCTCGAGCTGCGCGAATTGGGCGAGCTGCGCGACGTCGACATGGTCGTGTACGACGAGGACTTCGACTACGACGAGGCGTCGCTCGCCGCGATCCAGACCAACAAGCAGGTCAAGGTCATCGACCGCGTCCTGCAGCAGTGGCGCACCCGCCCGGGCGTGAACAACGCCGGCGGAGAGGCGTCGCGCCGTCTGCACCTGCACTTCTGGGCGAAGCCCGTCGAGGTCGTGAAGGATGCCGGGGGCCGCGTCGCCGCGTTCCGGTACGAGCGCACGAAGCCCGACGCCGAGGGTGGTGTCGTCGGCACCGGCGAGATCCGCGAGGTACCCATCCAGGCGCTGTATCGCGCGGTCGGCTACTTCGGATCGCCGCTGACGGGCGTCCCCTTCGACGAGCAGCACGGCGTCATCCCGAACCACGAGGGTCAGGTGCTGTCCGCCGACTCGAACGAGCGGATCCCCGGCGTCTACGCCACCGGCTGGATCAAGCGCGGCCCCGTCGGCCTCATCGGACACACCAAGTCGGATGCCATGGAGACGGTGCGCCACGTCATCAACGACGCGAGTGAGTGGTGGCAGCCCGCGCACCCCGAAGAAGACGCGATCCCGGCCCTGCTCGAGCAGCGCGGCGTGCGCTGGACCGACCTCGAGGGCTGGCACCGCCTCGACGAGCACGAGATGGCCTTGGGTGCGCCGCACGAGCGTGCGCGCATCAAGGTGGTTCCGCGCGACGAGATGATCGCGATCTCGCGCGGCGAGTAGACCTCTCGATCGAACCGCCCCGTCTTCGGACGGGGCGGTTCGCGTTCGTCTTACGGGCCGCGTGTGCGCAACTCCTGAGACATGGCGCCGAGAACGACGCCAACCGCCCTGTCGAGTCCGCTGGGCGGTGCGCCTCAGGAGTTCGATGCGGCTTCGGCAGCCCCTCGTGTGCGCGAAGCGCCCGCCGTAGGCTGGCGCGATGGGGGAGTGGCATCCGGATATCCTCGGCGACGGGTTCGAACAGCAGACCCTGCCGCTCGGCAGCGATACCGAGGGCGAGGTCGTCGCTACCCTCGTGCGCTCGCGTCCCCACCCCGGTGCCCGTCTGTTCGGCGAACTGCGTGAGACAGACGTGCTGTACGTGCACGGGTGGTCGGACTACTTCTTCCAGGCCGATCTCGCGCGGTTCTTCACCGACCGCGGTGCCCGATTCTGCGCCCTGGACCTGCGCAAGTACGGCCGGAGTCTGCGACCCGGTCAGACCCCGGGCTACGTTGCGGCGCTCGACGTGTACGACGCCGACATCGAGGCAGCCCTGGATGCCATGGGCACCAAGAGCGCGGGGCGGCGCCTCCTGCTGCTCGGGCACAGCACCGGGGGGCTCACGCTGACCCTGTGGGCGGCGCGGCATCCGGGTGTCGCCGATGCCCTCGTGCTCAACAGCCCGTGGCTCGAGCTGCAGCTCGGCCCGCTCGGACGCCAGGCGCTCGCGCCGATCGTGAACGCGCGCGCTCGCTTCGACCCGCTCGGCACGCATCCGGTCGTCGACCTCGGCTTCTACACGCGCGCCCAGCGCGAGCTGGGCACCCTCCCCGACGGTCCCGAGGGGTGGCGCCCGGCCCAGGGGTTCCCGACCCATCCCGGCTGGCTCGCCGCGATCATCGCGGGTCATGCGCGGGTGGCATCCGGGGTCGATGTCGGGTGCCCGACGCTGGTGCTGCTGTCGGCCCGATCGACGGTGACGCTCGGATGGAGCGACGCGATGCGCGAGACCGACTCGGTGCTCGTGGTCGACGACATCGCGCGCGCCGCCACCCGCATCGCCCGCACCGTCACCATCTCGCGCATCGAAGGGGCGGTGCACGACGTGTTCCTGTCGGCGCCGGCCGCGCGCGCCGCGGCCTTCGACGCGCTCGGATCCTGGGTGGGACGGATAGCGTAGAACGCGATCGAAGGAGCACCATGATCCCCACCGACGCGTCCGCCACCGAGCGCTACCGGGCCGCTCGAGACGAACTCCTCGCCGCGCGGACCGACCCCGAGCAGGCGGCGTCCTTCCGCTGGCCGACCTTCGACGGTGCGTTCAACTGGGCGATCGACTGGTTCGACCCGATGGCGCGGGGCAATGACGCGCCCGCGCTCATCGTCGTGGACGACGACGGCACCCACCACCAGCGCAGCTTCGACGAGCTGGCGCGCCGCTCCGACCAGGTCGCGGCGTGGCTGGCATCCCGCGGTGTCCGTCGCGGCGAGTCGGTGCTGCTCATGCTCGACAATCGCGTCGAGCTCTGGGAGGCGATGCTCGCGATCATGAAGATCGGCGGGGTCATCGCCCCGACCACCACGGCTCTTGGCCGGGTCGATCTCGCCGACCGCATCGTGCGTGCCGAGATCCGGCACGTCGTGGTCGGAGCGGCCGACGCCGACAAGTTCGACGACCTGCCCGAGGGACTGGGCCGCATCGTCGTGGGCGGCGAGTACGCCGGCTGGGCGACGTACGACGACGCGTTCCACACGGATGCCGAGCCGGCCCGGCATCCGGGGACCACCGCCGAAGACCGCCTCCTGCTCTACTTCACTTCGGGCACCACGTCGAAGCCCAAGCTCGTCGAGCACACGCATTCGTCGTACCCGGTCGGCCACCTCAGCACGATGTACTGGCTCGGGCTGCAGCCCGGCGACGTGCACCTCGCCATCAGCTCGCCGGGGTGGGCGAAGCACGCGTGGAGCCTGTTCTTCGCCCCCTGGATCGCGGGGGCGACCGTGCTCGCCCTGAACTACTCGCGGTTCTCGGCCGAGCGGCTGCTGTCGGAGCTCGAGAACGACCGCGTGACGACCTTCTGCGCGCCGCCGACCGTGTGGCGCATGCTCATCCAGGCGGATCTCACCGGGCGCCGCGGTGCGCTTCGCGAGGTCGTCTCGGCCGGCGAGCCGCTGAACCCCGAGGTCATCGCCTCGGTGCAGCGGGCGTGGGGCCTCGACATTCGCGACGGCTACGGGCAGACCGAGATGACCGCCGTGGTGGCGAACACGCCCGGCGCCCCGCTCGTGCCGGGATCGATGGGACGCCCCCTTCCCGGATGCCCGATCGTGCTCGTCGACCCGGTGACCGGTGAGCGCGTCGACGAGGGCGAGATCTGCATCGACCTCACCGAACGTCCGGTGAACCTCATGACCGGCTACGTGGGCGACCCCGAGCGCAACGCCGAGGCCTTCGCCGACGGACTCTTCCACACGGGCGATGTCGCGCGCCGCGACGAGACCGGCAGCATCACCTACATCGGGCGCACCGACGATGTGTTCAAGGCGTCGGACTACAAGATCAGTCCGTTCGAGCTCGAGAGTGTGCTCATCGAGCACCCCGCCGTGATGGAGGCCGCCGTCGTGCCCGCCCCCGACGAACTGCGGCTCGCCGTGCCGAAGGCGTACATCGTGCTCGCCGCGGGCCGTGAGGCGGGTCAGGAGGTCGCGCTCGACATCCTGCGCTTCGCGCGCGAACGGCTCGCTCCGTTCCAGCGCGTGCGCCGCGTGGAGTTCTTCGACCTGCCCAAGACCATTTCGGGCAAGATCCGCCGGGTCGAGCTGCGCCAGCGCGAAGAGGCCGTCGCGCGCGGCGAGATCACCTGCGAGGAGTGGACGGATGCCGCCCTGCGGGGCGATCGCTGACGTGCAAGCCCCTCGCGCCGGCCACCCCGGCGTGTCACCATCGACAGATGGACAAGGACAAGAAGCAGCCGTTCGAGAACCCGACCGTCGACGACGACAGCGACATGCCCTCGCGCACCGAGCAGCGCAACGTCGGCCGTGAGACCGAGCGCGAGATCACGCAGATGATCAACGGCATCGAGGGCTGACGGCCCCTCGTGCCGATGGTCGAACCCCTCGACACCGGGCCGTTCTTCCACGGGACGAAGGCCCACCTCGCTGTGGGCGATCTGCTCACGCCCGGGTTCCGGTCGAACTACCGGCCCGAGGCCGTCATGAACCACGTGTACTTCACCTCGCGTCTGGACGGTGCGGGCCTGGCCGCGGAGATCATTCCGGGTGACGGGCCGCCCCGCGTCTACGAGGTCGAACCGACGGGCGCGTTCGAGGACGATCCCAACGTGACCGACAAGAAGTTCCCCGGCAACCCCACGCGGTCGTTCCGCAGTGCGGCGCCCCTGCGGATCGTCGCCGAGCGCGGCGACTGGACGCGCCTGACACCCGAGGCTCTCGCGGCCTGGCGCGAGAGGCTGACGACGATGCGCGACGAGAACGCCGAGATCATCAACTGACGGATGGGCTCAGTCGGGCTCGGTCGTGCGGATGAGGCCGCAGGTCACGCACGACCACGCCACGAGGAACCTCTCGTCGTCGAGCACCTCGAACCGCAGGGGGTCACCGCACGTGGGGCAGCGGGGCAACCCGTCGGGAGTGCTCACCGCGCGAACGTGACGTGGACGACGCCGCTCTCGGCGACCTCGCTCGTCACGGTGTACCGCGTGTCCAGCTCGCGCAGCTCGTCCCACAACCGACCTCCGCGGCCCAGGATCACGGGTCGGACGGCCACGTGGAGGCGGTCGACGAGGTCGGCGGCGAGAGCGGCCCGGACGGTCGACAGTCCGCCTCCCACGCGCACGTCCGCGTCGCCGGCGAGAGCGCGTGCTCGGGCCACGGCATCCGTGATGCTCTCGGAGAAGAACTCGAAACGCGTGCCGTTGGCGAAGGCGAGGGGGGCGCGCTCGCGATGGGTCAGCACGATCACCGGAACATGGAACGGCGGGTCGTCTCCCCACCAGCCGCGCCAATCCGGATCGTCGGGGAAGGAGTGGAGTCCGAACATGGCCGCGCCCATGACCTCGGCTCCGACGCCCTCGAAGTATGCCGCGGCATACCGGTCGTCGATACCGGTGGTCCCGGCGCCCGAGGTGTCGCCGAAGACACGCGCGCGGAACGTCCGGGTCGCCATGTAGTCGGCGACCAGGCGCCCCCAGTCCTCGCCCATCGGATTCTCCGGCGAGGGGTCAGCGGGCATGGCCACCCCGTCGAGCGAGATGTTCAGATCGACGCGGACGGCCATGGCATCCCTCCGGCTGTGGGGCTCAGCGGTAGTTCGTGAACTGCAGGTCGACGTCGAGGTCGGCGGCCTTGAGGATGCGCTGCACTTCCTGCAGGTCGTCGCGCGACTTGGACTGCACGCGCAGCTCGTCGCCCTGGATCTGCGACTTGACGCCCTTGGGGCCCTCATCGCGGATGATCTTGTTGACCTTCTTGGCGTTCTCTTGCGAGATGCCCTCTTTCAGCGTGGAGGTGATGCGGTACTCCTTGCCGCTCTGCACGGGCTCGCCGGTCTCGAGGCTCTTCAGTGAGATCCCGCGCTTGATGAGCTTGGTCTGGAAGACGTCGAGCACGGCGTTGGCGCGCTCCTCGGAGTTCGCCTTGATGACGATCGACTCGCCGCTCCAGGCGATGGACGCATCGGTGCCCTTGAAGTCGTACCGCTGCTCCACCTCTTTGTGCGCCTGGTTGAGCGCGTTGTCGGCTTCCTGCCGGTCGATCTTGGAGACGATGTCGAACGAAGAATCAGCCATGGATCGATTCTATTCGCGACCCCCGCGTCGACACCCCCTCGACATCGTCCGACCCACACGGGTAGAGGCGCTCGTAGACTCGGATGCCATGCGAGCACTCACCGAAGAAGAGGTGCGGGCTGCGTTCGTCAACGCCGCCCCCGAGGAGCTGAGGGTCGTCGAGCTTCCGCACGACTTCGTCCTGACCGACTGGGACCACCTCGACTTCCTGGCGTGGCGCGATCCGCGCACGCGCGGACGCGGCTACATCCTGACCGAGGCCGACGGAGAACCCGCCGCGATCGTGCTGCGCGCGGCCGAGGGACAGTCGCGAGCGCGGTCGGCGATGTGCAACCTCTGCCACACGATGCAGCCCGGCGACCAGGTGTCGCTGTTCACCGCGCGCAAGGCCGGAGACGCGGGCGAGCACGGCGATACGGTCGGCACCTACATCTGCGCCGACATGTCGTGCCACGAGACCGTGCGCCTGGCGGCTCCGCTCGCCCCGAGCGAGATCCGCGCGAGCGTCGACCGCAAGATCGACGGCACCAAGCGCCGCACCGAAGACTTCGTCGCCCGCGTGCTCGACACCGCCGAGGTCCCGCGATGACCGGCCGGGTGGTCGTGATCGGCGATGCGCTGATCGACGAGATCCGCGACGAGACCGGCGTTCGCGAGTTCGTCGGCGGCGCCGGGCTCAATGTGGCCGTGGGCCTCTCGCGGCTCGGGGTGCCGGCATCCCTCATCGCCATGGTCGGCGACGATGCGCCGGGCGAGAAGATCCGCGCCTTCCTCGACGAGCACGATGTCGAACTGCTCGCGAGCCCCGCGGAGCACGGTTCGTCGCGCGCCGTGAGTACGCGTTCGCCGGGCGGCGAGCCCGAGTACGTCTTCAACGAGGCAGCCCAGAACCGTCGTGTGGCGTACGGCGAGGCCGAACGCGCCGCAATCGCCGCGGCGCCGATGGTCGTGGTCAGTTGCTTCCCCTTCGACGATCCCGAGCAGACCTCCCTGCTGGTCGAGGCGACGGCCTCGCCCTCGACGCCCCTCGCGATCGACCCCAACCCGCGCAGTGGCATGTTGCACGACCGTGCCGAGTTCGTCCGCGGCTTCGAGCGGGCGGCATCCGGGGCTCTGATCGTGAAGGTCGGCGAGGACGACGCGCAGCTGCTGTACGACGGACCGCTCGACGACCTGCGCGCGCGACTGGTCGACCTGGGTGTGGGTGCGGTGCTCGCCACGTACGGCGCGGGCGGGGCCGCGATCGACGCGGCCGGTAGCTCGGTGTCGCGCCCGATCTCGGATCTGCCCGGCCGCATCGTCGACACGATGGGCGGAGGAGACGCGGTGCTCGCGACGACCGCCGCTCTCGTGCGCGACCGGCTTCCCGCGGATGCGGGGGAGTGGGATGCCGTGCTCTCGCGGGCCATGGACGTCGCCGCCGCGACCTGCCGGCACGAGGGTGCCCTGCTGCGCACGCCCGAGTGACCGGGATGGTTTCGAGCATCCCTCGCGGGATAGTAGAGTGGTCTATCGCGCCTCCGGTCGACTGAGAAAGCCGGACGGGTGCGCACCTGGCGAGTTACCCAAGCGGCCAAAGGGATCTGACTGTAAATCAGACTGCATTGCATTCGGGGGTTCGAATCCCTCACTCGCCACCGAGAAAGAAAAGGGCACCCGATCGGGTGCCCTTTTTCGTTCCGGATGCGACGTCCGGATCACCTCGCGGCGAGCAGTGCTTTCGACTTCGCCTCGAGGAAGCTCACGAGTGCGCCGAGCACGTTGACCTCGTTGCCGAGGTTGACCAGGGCGACAGCCCCGAGCTCGATGGTGGCGTCCCGCGCCTCCATCGTCGCCTTCCACGCGCCGTCCTCGCCCGTGATGGGCTGCAGGTACGTGATGGTCTTCGCCTCGGTGAGGTCGACGACGATCAGCCCGGTGTCGGGGTCGGTGTCGTCCTCCTGATCCAGGACGCGGATGTCGCTGCCCGTCAGGTAGCCGAGCGTGCGGAATTCTGTCAGCCACGCCTCGAGCAGTGCTTTGTCGAGCAGAGTGCGTACCGGCACGGGCCTCTCCGATCCATTCGCGCGAATGTGTCGCACCCCCACAGTATGCACGGTGCGGGGTCGGGCGGCATCGGGCTGGCTCGAAATGGTATCAAGCAGCGCGTATGGAACGGCCGGCGGGGCGCGTGACGCGTGCGGGGGCGTGGACGGCCTGTTCGGCGGTCTCCCACGTGCGCGTGTCGATGACGAGACCCGAGGCGGCGTTCGCCTGGTCGGCGAGGGAGCGGAGGTATTCCCCAACGAGCTGCTCCGGTTCGACGGCGTCGAAGACGAAGCGCAGGGGAATCGAGGGCTGCAGCCAGATGGTGGAGCGGCCGGTCTCTTCGGCCGTGCCCGTCCACGTCAGGGTGAAGGACTCACCGCGTCGGAGCTTGGTCGAGGTGATCACCTTGATGTATCCCATCAGGCGATCGGGCAGAACGATCGGGTTCAGATCCGATCCGTAAAACAACGTGGCCATGACGATCTCCTTCGCTTGGGGTCGCGGGCTAATCTTTAAGGTAGCACGTATTTCACAGATTTAATTAATTACGCAAAATATTCGAGATGTTCACTATGGTGGAGGTGTGGCCGGCCGGGCCGGAAGGGGAAGTGGCGGAAATGACACAGTCCTCTGCGTTGACAGTGGCGCTCGACGAGTACGTCGGAGCACGAGATGAGATCGCCGCGAAGGCGCGAATCGACCTCGGTGTGAGCGAGCTCGAGGCGGCGGCTCTGCGCTGCATCGGCGACGAGCCGGGCATCCGTCCGTCGCACCTGCGATCGCGTCTCGGGGTGACGCCGGCAGGTGTCACCACCCTCGTCGATCGCCTCATCGGCCGCGGGTTGCTGCGCCGCGAACTCGACGCGGACGACCGGCGCGTGAACCACATCTATCTCGAGATCGACCTCACCGTGGAGCCCTGGGCCGGTCTGCGCCGCTTCCCGACCGAGGTCGAAGCCGCCGTGCTGTTGGAGCCGCGCGAGGTCGCCGAGGCCGCCGCCGCCCTCCTCCACCGCATCACGGAACGGGTGCGTACGCGGGTCTGAGTCGGCCCGCCTCGAGGCGGACCACGACGTCGGCCTCGGCGATCAGCCTCTCGTCGTGGCTGACGCACGCGACGGTCGCACCTCGGCCGATCTCGTCATCGATCGCCGAGCGGTTCAGCTCCGCGCTCTCCGCGTCGAGTCCCGTGGTCGGCTCGTCGAGCAGCAGGATGTCGGCTCTGCGCGCGAGGCCCTGCGCGAGAAGCGCGCGCTGGCGCTGCCCTCCGGACAGGGAGGAGAACGGACGCCGACTCAGGTGCGCCACGTCGAGCCGACGCATCGCCTGGTCGATCGCCTCTCGATGGGTGCGCCCCAGGCGGCGGAACGGGCCGACGCGGCCCCACGCCCCCACGGTCACCACATCGCGGACGGTGAGGGGGAGGTGTTCCGCGACGGCGGCACGTTGGGGGACGAAGGCGATCGACCGGTCGCCGGTCTCGATCGTCCCGGATGACGGCGGGCGCGCGCCCGCGAGGACTTCGAGCAGCGTCGACTTGCCCGCGCCGTTGGGGCCGACGATCACGGTGAGCGCCGCTGGGGGCAGGTCGAGGTCGACGCGATCGAGGGCGACCGTTCCGGGGAACTCGACGCGGAGACCGCGAGCGCGCAGGGCGGAGATCGTCATGGGCTCCATCATATGAGTTTGATAACCGTTCTCAGTTAACGCTACGGTCGAACATCGTGTCCTGGCTCACCGATCCCTTCTCGCTCGAATTCGTTCAGCGTGCCCTCCTCGGCGGCGTGCTCGTCGCGGTGCTGTGCGCGGTGGCCGGTACCTGGGTGATCGTGCGGGGTATGGCCTTCCTCGGCGAGGCGCTCGCGCACGGCATGCTCCCCGGTGTGGCCCTGGCCACGGTGCTCGGCGTGCCGGTGCTGATCGGGGCGGCTCTCAGCGCCGTCGTGATGAGCCTCGGCATCGGCGCCGTGCAGCGGCGCGCGAAGCTCTCGTACGACACGAGCATCGGCCTGCTGTTCGTCGGCATGCTCGCGCTCGGCGTGATCGTGATCTCCCACGCGCGCAGCTTCGCGACGGATGCCACGGCCATCCTCTTCGGCGACATCCTCGCCGTCACGAGTGCCGATCTCGTCGTCCTCGCGGTGGCGGTGGTGGTCGGAATCGCCGCCGTGACCTTGACGCACCGCTCTCTCGTCGCGCTCGCGATCGACGAGCGCGTCGCGCGAGTGCTGGGCCTCGGCCCGCGCCTCGCACAGACCGTGCTGGTCGGTCTGGTGACCCTGGCGGTCGTGGCCTCGTACCAGGCCGTCGGCTCGCTGCTCGTCGTGGGGCTGCTCGTCGCTCCCGCCGTCGCGGCGCGGCAGTGGACCGAACGCATCCCCTCGACCATGGTGCTCGCGGCCGGTATCGGTGCGGTCGCCGTCGCGGGCGGGCTGCTCGTGTCGTGGCACGCCGCGACGGCGGCCGGAGCGACGATCGCCGCCACCGCGATCGTGGCCGCGGGCGTCTCGTGGCTGCTGCGCCTCGCGACGAACGAGGTGCGTCGTCGCGTTCCCGCCCTCCTGCCTGTACCCGCCTGACGTTCCTTCCCGTTCCCCCTGGAAAGCCCCCCCATGCTCCCTCCCACCCGACGCCTCGCGCCCCTCGGCGCTCTTCTGCTCGTCGCCCTGGCCGGCTGCGCCGCCCCGTCTGCGCCGTCCGCGGCGACCTCCACCCCTCTCGTCGACGCGCACGGTCAGATCGACGGCGCCGCAGAGCTCGCCGAGCCCGCGCTCGGGCTCACCTCGATCGACGCCGACGGCCGGGTCTCGCACCTCGACCTCCTCGACGAGTCGACGGCCGACCTCGGAACCGTCCGCGCGCCCGCGGCGGTGCATTCCGACGGTCGCTACCTCTTCTCCGCCGATGCGGACGGCGTCTCGATCGTCGACAGCGGGGTGTGGACGTGGGATCACGTCGACCACTTCCACTACTACCGGGCTCCCGCCCGGGTGGTCGGCGAGGTCGCGGGCGAGGGCGTGGCCACGGTGGCGACCTCCAATTCGTCGACCACGGGCGGCACGGGGGTGTTCTTCCCCGACTCCGGTGAGGCGGTCCTGCTCGACACCGAGGCGCTGTCGAAGGGCGAAGTGGCCGAGAAGTTCCGCGTGACCACGGAGCCGGGCGCGGGTCTCGTCGTCCCCGCCGGGTCGTTCGCGGCGATCGCCGCCGCCGGGCAGGTGTCGCTGCACGCGGCGGACGGCACGGCCCTGGGGGCGACCACCCCGTGCGCGGATCCCGCGGGTACCATCACGACACGCGTCGGAGCGGTGATCGGATGCCGTGACGGCGCCGTGCTCGTGAGTGTCGACGGCGAGCAGCCGGTCGCCGAGGTCATCGCCTACCCGCCCGGGACCACCGCGCCCCGCGCCACGGCCTTCCACAATCGCGAGGGACGACCGAGCGTCGCCGCTCTCGCGGGCGACGCCGGCGTCTGGATCCTCGACACCCGCGAGCGTGCGTGGACACTCCTGGCCGCCCCCGAGCCGCTCGTGCAGGTCACCGCCGTCGACGACAAGAACGCGAACCTCCTGGCCCTCACCGCCGGTGGGCGGGTGCTGGTGCTGAACGGCGACACCGGCGCGGTGCGCGCGGCATCCGACCCCCTGGTCTCGGGGAGTCTCGCCGCGGGCCAGCCGGTGACCCTCGTCGCCGACCAGCAGCGCGCCTACCTCAACGGGCCGGCCGAGAACCGGATGTGGGAGATCGACTTCGCCGACGGCGCACGCATCGCGCGCGAGTTCACCCCCGAGCGCACGCCGCTCTTCTTCGCAGAGACGGGACGCTGACATGCGCCGGATCCTCGCCGTCCTCGCCGCGGCCGCCTTGCTGTGCCTCGCCGGATGCAGCGGTACCGCGGCATCCGATCGTCCCCTGGTGGTGGTGACCACCAACATCCTCGGCGACGTCGTGTCGAAGCTGGCCGGCGACGACGTCGAGGTCCTGACGCTCATGCGACCGGGGGCCGACCCGCACTCGTTCGAGATCTCCGCCGCCGAGGCCGCGCGCATGCGCTCGGCCGACCTGCTGGTCGCCAACGGGCTCGGTCTCGAGGAGGGCCTGCAGCAGCACCTCGACGCCGCGGCCGCCGACGGGGTGGACACGGTCGTCGCCGGCGACGTGGTCACCGTGCTGCCGTACACCTCGGCCGATGCGGAGGGAGCCGACGATCCGCACTTCTGGACGGATCCCGCGCAGATGATCGCCGTGGTCGACCGGCTCGCGCCCGTGCTCGAAGGTCTGGGCGGAGCGGAGGTCGCCGAGCGTTCGGTCGCCTATCGCGCACAGCTCGAGAAGCTCGATGCCGACATGACCGCGGCCTTCGCCGCGATCCCCGCCGAGCGGCGCGCCCTCGTCACCAACCATCACGTGTTCGGCTACCTCGCCGATCGCTTCGACTTCCGCCTCATCGGGGCGGTGATCCCCGGCGGGACGACCCTCGCCGCTCCGAGTACGAGCGACCTCGCCGACCTCGTCGCGGCCATCGACGAGGCGAAGGTGCCGACGATCTTCGCCGAGTCCTCGTCTCCCGACCGGCTCGTACGCGCGCTCGCCGAAGAAGCCGACCGCCACGTCGAGGTGACCGAGCTGTTCACCGAGTCGCTCACCGACGCTTCGGGCGACGCCCCCGACTACCTGACCATGATGCGCGTCAACACGGAGCGCATCGCCACCGGGCTCTCTCCCTGACGAGACCCACCCCACCGAAGAAAGAGACACCAATGCGCAGCTTCTCCCTGCCCCGCGCGGGCCTTGTCGCCCTCGCGATCGGCGCCACCGTCACCCTGTCGGCCTGCGCCGGCGGCACCGCTCCCGGGTCCGCCGCCCCGGCGTCGACCGCCCCCGCTGACGCGGCTACGCGCGTCGCGCTGTCATACCCCGGCGGCATCCTGGTGCTGGACGGTCAGACCCTCGAGACCGTCGGCGACTTCCCGTCGGAGGAGTTCACCCGCCTGAACTCCGCCGGCGACGGCCAGCACATCATGGTGACCATGAGCGAGGGCTTCCAGGTTCTGGATGCCGGGACCTCGGCCGCCGAGCCCGAGCTCACCGACCTCGTCTTCCCGGCGTCGAAGCCCGGTCACGTGGTGACGCACGGAGGAAAGACGGTGCTCTACGCCGACGGCACGAGCGACTCGACGATCTTCGACACCGATGCCCTGCTGGCATCCACCGAGTCCCTGCCCGCGGTCGAGACGGTTCCGGGCGTCGAGGCGCACCACGGTGTGTCGATCGTGCTCGAGGACGGCTCGTTCGTGACCACCGTGGGCAACGCCAACGGTCGCACGGGCATCGTGGTGAAGGATTCCTCGGGTGCGACGATCGCCGATAACGCGGCCTGCCCGGGTGTGCACGGTGAAGGCACCGCCAAGGACGAGGTCGTCGTCTTCGGGTGCGACAACGGCGCTCTCGTGCTCGACGAGGGTCAGATCACCAAGATCGAGGCCTTCGACCAGCCATACGGACGCTCGGGCAACATGTTCGTGAGCGAGACCAGCCCGCTCGTGCTCGGCGACTACAAGGACGACCGTGACGCCGAGGGTTACCTGCTGCACCGCGTCTCCGTCGTCGACACGGCCGCCAAGACGCAGACCGTCATCGACATGCCCGCAGGGGCCGAGTACACCTTCCGTGACCTGGCGCGCGGTCCGCGGGATATGGGATACGTCCTGGCCTCTGACGGTGCGATCCACGTGCTCGACCTCGAGAAGGGGACGTTCACCGACGCCTTCCCCGTGATCGACGCGTGGGAGGGCCCGGCGGAGTGGCAGGACGCGCACCCCGCCATCAAGGTCTCGGGCGACATCGCCTACGTGACCGAGCCCGCGAAGAACGCCGTGCACGCGGTCGATCTCACCACCGGTGAGGTCGTGAAGAGCGTCACCCTCGAGAAGACGCCGAACGAGATCGCGCTGACGCGCTGACCGTCACCGACCGCCCCGGTCGTACGCCACCTGCAGTGCTCCGCGCACCGCGCGTACGCCGGGGCGGTCGGCCGTTCCTCGACGGACGGCCGTGAACACCTCGCGTCGCGGCTGGCCCGGCAGGCCCACGAGTCGCACGGGCGGCGTCTCACCCGCGAAGACGAGATCGGGGATCATGCCGACGGCATGACCGGATGCCACGAGCCGGGCGTGCGCGGTCAGGTCGGCCATCTCGAAGCGCACGTCGGGCTCGAACCCGGCGGCGCGGCACTGCTGCGTGGCCCACTGCCGGGCGGCGGTGCCCACCGGCTCCATGACCCAGGCGCGCTCGCGCAGGTCCTCCAGGTTCTGCGCCGGATCGTCGCTCGAGACGGCGAGACGGATGGCATCCCGCCCCAGCAGGCTGCGCTCGAGACCCTCGCGGTGCTCGCGCGTGTGACCCGGGTACTGCTCTGCGACGACGAGATCGAAACCGCGCGCCGCGACCTCGAACAGCCCCTCCTCGGGAGCGAGTTCGGCCACCTCGATGCGCAGCTGCGGCTCGCTCTCGGCCAGGGCGTCGAGGGCTCCGGGGAGCAGGCCGTGGGCGGCGGACTGCATGACCGCCACCCGCACGGGTGCCAGCGATGGACGCATGTGCTCCAGCTCGGCGCGGGCTGCCTCGTCGGCGGCGAGCATGCGCGCCGCGTGGGCGGCGAGGGCGGCTCCCTGCGCGGTGAGGCGCACGCGACGGCCGTCGGGCTCGAGCAGGGGCACCCCGGCCTCCTTCTCGAGCAGGGCGAGCTGCTGTGAGATGGTCGACGGACTGTACGACAGGGCGTCGGCGACGGCGGCGAGAGTGCCCCGCACCGACAGCTCGTGCAGCAGGCGCAGACGGCGCAGATCGAACATGGCATCCCTTCGGCTCTGTCGAACAGTATGCGTCAGGAATCATCGCTTTTCTCGAACGAATGCTCGCTCCACACTGAGAGCATCCGAGGAAGGATCGCCATGTCGCTCACCGATGCCCCCGACACGACGTCGGCCCCCACGTCCGGCCCCACCCCCGCCGCTCCGGTCGCCCCCGCCGACCTCGCCGACGACGCGATCGCCCTCGTGCGCCGCTGGCTCGCCGAGAGTCGGAACGAGCCCGTCGACGCCGCCGCTCAACGCCTCGCGGGTGTCTTGCGCGACCCGCACGGCCTCGACTTCACCGTCGGTTTCGTCGACGGCGTCGTGCGCCCCGAAGACGTGCGCGTCGCCGCGCGCAACCTCGCCGCCCTCACCCCGCTCATCCCGGGCTTCCTGCCGCTGCACCTCAAGGCGGCGATCCGCTTCGGCGCCCTCGCCGCGCCGATCCTCCCGCAGGTCGTCGTACCCGCCGCCCGCACGGCACTGCGCTCGATGGTGCGCCACCTCATCGTCGACGCGACCGACCGCAAGCTGGGCGAGGCCATCACCTCGATCCGCGGCCGGGGAGACGGCATCCGTCTCAACGTCAATCTTCTCGGCGAGGCGATCCTCGGCAAGAAGGAGGCCGCGCGCCGTCTGGCCGGCACCCGCAAGCTCCTCTCGCGCGACGACGTCGACTACGTCTCGATCAAGGTCTCGTCGACCGTCGCCCCGCACACGCCGTGGGCCTTCGACGCCGCGGTCGCCGATGCGGTCGCCGCCCTCCGCCCCCTCTACCGCGTGGCGAAGGAGACGGGGACCTTCCTCAATCTCGACATGGAGGAGTTCAAGGACCTCGACCTCACCCTCGCCGTCTTCGAGACGCTGCTGTCGGAGGACGAGTTCCGCGGCGTCGAGGCGGGCATCGTGCTGCAGGCGTACCTGCCCGACGCACTCGCCGCCATGATCCGCCTGCAGAAGTGGACCGCCGCGCGCGTGGCATCCGGGGGCGCCCCCATCAAGGTGCGGGTCGTCAAGGGCGCGAACCTGCCGATGGAGCGGGTGGATGCCGACGTGCACGACTGGCCGCTCGCCACCTGGCCGTCGAAGCAGGCGACCGACGCCTCGTACAAGGCGGTCCTCGATTACGCGCTGCGACCCGAGCACACGACCAACGTGCGAATCGGCGTCGCCGGTCACAACCTCTTCGACGTCGCCCTGGCCTGGCTCCTCGCCGAGCGGCGCGGGGTGACCGAGGGCATCGACGTCGAGATGCTCCTCGGCATGGCGACCGCGCAGCAGGCGGTCGTGCGTCGCACGGTCGGTTCGATCCTGCTCTACACCCCCGTCGTGCACCCGCAGGAGTTCGACGTGGCGATCGCGTACCTCATCCGCCGCCTCGAAGAGGGCGCCTCGAGCGAGAACTTCATGTCGGCGGTGTTCGACCTCGACACCCACGCGGCGCTGTTCGCTCGCGAGCGCGACCGCTTCCTGGCATCCCTCGCCGACATGCCCGAGGGCGTTCCCGCCTCGAACCGCGTGCAGGACCGCTCGTCCGAGGCCGCTCCCGCGCCGACCCACGGTTTCCGCAACACCCCCGACTCCGACCCGGCGATCGCCGCGAACCGCGACTGGTCACGCGCGATCATCCAGCGCATGGAGGGCTCCGCCCTGGGGCGCGACACCATCGCCGCGCACACGGTCACCGACGAATCGGCGCTGAACGCGGTGATCCAGGATGCCGCCGACTCGGCCGCCGCCTGGCGCGCGCTCGGAGCCGCCGGCCGCGCCGAGATCCTGCACCGCGCCGGCGACGTGCTCGAGAAGCACCGCGCCGACCTGCTCGAGGTCATGGGCGCCGAGTGCGGAAAGGTCATCGAGCAGAGCGACCCCGAGGTGTCGGAGGCGATCGACTTCGCGCACTACTACGCCGAGCAGGCGCGGACGCTGGAGAACGTGGACGGGGCGACCTTCACCCCGGTCGGTGTGACCGTGGTCACCCCGCCGTGGAACTTCCCCGTCGCCATCCCCGCGGGTTCCACTCTCGCCGCGCTCGCCGCCGGCTCCGCCGTGGTCATCAAGCCGGCGGTGCTCGCCGAGCGCTCCGGCGCGGTCATGGTCGAGGCGCTGTGGGAGGCGGGCGTCCCTCGCGAGGTGCTGAAGCTCGTACAGCTGTCCGAGAACGACCTGGGTCGCCAGCTGCTCACCCACCCCGCCGTCGGGCGGGTCGTGCTCACCGGCGCCTACGAGACGGCCGAGCTCTTCCGCTCGTTCCGCCCCGACCTGCCGCTGCTCGCCGAGACGAGCGGCAAGAACGCCGTGATCGTCACGCCCAGCGCCGACCTCGACCTCGCGGCCAAGGACGTGGCGATGTCGGCCTTCGGTCACGCGGGACAGAAGTGCTCCGCGGCATCCCTCGTCGTGCTCGTCGGCTCGGTCGCCCGTTCGCGCCGCTTCCGCGACCAGCTGGTCGACGCCGTCACCTCGCTCGAGGTCGGCCTGCCGTGGGACGAGGCCTCGCGCGTCGGACCGCTCATCGAGCCCGCGAACGGCAAGCTGCTGACGGCCCTCACGAGCCTCGAGCCCGGCCAGCGCTGGGTGGTCGAGCCGCAGAAGCTCGATGACGAGGGGATGCTGTGGCGTCCCGGCATCCGCGAGGGCGTGCAGCCCGGCAGCGAGTTCCACCGCACCGAGTACTTCGGGCCCGTGCTCGGCATCATGACCGCCGAGACCCTCGACGACGCGATCGAGATCGTCAACGCGATCGAGTACGGCCTCACCTCGGGCCTGCACGCGCTCGACGAGGCCGAGATCCAGCAGTGGCTCTCGCGCATCGAGGCCGGCAACGTCTACGTCAACCGCGGCACCACGGGTGCGATCGTGCAGCGCCAGCCGTTCGGCGGATGGAAGAAGTCGGCCGTCGGCGCGGGCACCAAGGCCGGCGGGCCCCACTACCTGTCCGGCTTCGGAACGTGGGCGGATGCCGAGGTGTCCGGCCCCTCCCGACCGGACGCCCTCGCCGCCGCCGCCGTGGCCGCCGTGCCCGCGCGCGATCGCGAGTGGCTGGCATCCGCCCTCTCGAGCGACGCCGCCGCGTGGGCCGCTGAGTTCTCGCTGGCTCGCGACGTGACGGGTCTGGAGTCGGAGCAGAACGTCCTCCGCTACGCGGCGGTGCCGGTCACCGTGCGCCTCGAGGACGCGTCGGAGGCCGCGCTCGTGCGAGTGGTCGCCGCCGGGGTCCGGGCGCGCTCCACCGTGACCGTCAGCGCCGCGCGCGAGCTGTCGCCCGCCGTCCGCGCGTGGCTCGAGGGTGTGGGCGTCCGCGCCGCCGTCGAGGACACCGCCGACTGGAGCCGCCGCGCGGCACGTCTGGTGCGCACCGGTGGGCGTGTGCGCCTGCTCGGGGGCTCGCCGGCAGTTCTCGCCGAGGCCACCGGCGGTTCGCCCGCGGTCGCGGTGTACGCCGGTGAGGTCACCCGTGCCGGGCACGTCGAACTGCTGCCGTTCCTGCGCGAGCAGGCCGTGTCGATCACGGCCCACCGCTTCGGCACGCCCCGGCGGTACGAGGTGCCGCCGCTGGTCGGCTGATCCTCCCGACGACGGGGCCGTTCCCTCGGGGACGGCCCCGTCGCCACGTCCGGGAGCGGATTCACGCCCGACGTGAGCGTCGACGGAACCGGGCCGCGGCTACGACATGCCCGCCGCCGAAACCCGTTCGGCCGCTCGGCGCACGGAGTCCGGAACCGCCACGCCCGCCGCGGTCTGAGCCGAGGTGACGGGCTCACCGGCGACCGCTCGCAGCGGCAGCATGCCCGCCCAGACCGACCGGTCCTCGCCATCGTCGTCGACCTCGACGAGCGAGCCGGCGTTGTCCTTCACGCTCGCCTCCGTCAGCGGAACGCGCAGCACCAGGGTCGCGGCGATCTCCCGCGCGGTCATCGGACGCACGTCGGCACTGCGCCCCGGCATGAGGTGTTCCGACAGCGTGAGCAGGGCTGCTTCTTTCTCTTCGGGAGGGACGACGGATGCCACGGCGTGCACGACCGCGCAGCGATACCGCATCGAGCTGTCGAAAAGCGAACGCGCATACTTCAGGCCCATCAGGTGCGTGATCGTGAGGCTCACGGGGGCACCCGCGGCGATGCGGCGGAAGAAGTCGCTGCCCGTCGAGCCGTGGATGAGCAGATCGTCGCCGTCGCGGCCGATCCCCACCGGCAGAGCCACCGGCCGGTCGTCGCGCACGATGGCGAGGGTGGCATAGAGGGCTGCGTCGATCACGTCGTAGAGGGCGGCGCGGTCGGTGCGCTGGTGGTGTGCGCCGCGACGCACGCGGGTCAGGGCGGTGAGGGGGAGGTCGGTCATGACACCATTCCAGGTGAACGGCTGGTCCAGCGCGTAGTCCGCTTTTCGCGGATGTCGATAGACCAGTGAGAGGGTGGGGGCATGATCTCCGCCGGCATCCTGGATCGCGATTCCGACGTGCCCCTCCACGAGCAGCTCGCGCACAACCTGCGCGCAACCATCGTGGCCGGGCGAGCGAGCGGGGGAGATGCGGTTCCCTCGACTCGCGCTCTCGCGGCCGATCTGGGGATCGCGCGCGGCACCGCGGTCGCCGCGTACGAGATCCTCGCGGGGGAGGGCTACCTCTCGACCCGCCCCGGCGGGAGGACCGTCGTGGCCGAGGTCGTCGGCTCGTCGACCCGCCCGGTCGAGAGGGGAGACCACGCTTCTGCGAAGACGGCTCCGGCCGTCGTCGACCTGCGCCCCGGGCGCCCCCACACCACCGGTATCGCCGATGCCGCATGGCGCTCGGCCTGGCGGCGGGCGGGGGGTGTCGATCCGGTATCCGACGTCGACGACGTGCGCGGCCACCCGCCTCTGCGCGACCAGATCGCCCGGCACCTCGGACGCACCCGCGGGCTCGACGTCGTGCCCGACGAGGTCATCGTGACCGCGGGGACGAGCGACGCGGTGCTGTTGACGGTGCTCGCTCTCACGCCCCGGAACGTCGGCCGCCCGCTCCGCGTGGGCATCGAGAACCCGGGGTATCCGCGCGTCCGTCGCATCCTGCACCGGCTTCGGGTCGAGGTGGTGCCGTTCCCGGTACGCCTCGACGACGGTCTCGATCTCGACGCCGTCGAGGCCCGCGCCGACCTGGACGCCCTCGTCGTCACCCCTCACCATCACTACCCCCTCGGAACACGGCTGGATGCCGCTGCCCGCGCGCGACTGCTCACCTGGGCCGCGCGCACCGGCGCGGTGATCGTCGAAGACGACTACGACAGCGAGTTCCCCCACGGTCGCGCGCCGCTGCCCCCGCTCCACCTGCTCGATCCGGGGCGGGTCGTCATGATCGGCACCCTGTCGAAGGTCCTCAGCCCGTCGCTGCGGAGCGGGTGGATCGTCGCCACCGGCGAGCTGCGCGATCGCCTCGTCGCGACGCGGGCCGACCTCGACCCGCCGGTCTCGCAGGTGCAGCAGCGCGCCCTGGCCCTGTACCTCGGCGAGGGCGCGCTCGCGCGGCACACCGCTCGTCGCCGGCGCGACTACCGTCACCGTCGCCGCCTTCTGCTGGAGGCCTTCGCCGGGATCGACGGGGTCGAGCTCACCGCGACGGACGGCGGGCTGCACGCCGTGGTCCTGCTGCCCGTCGCCGGGGCCGCGACCGAGCAGGCTGTGGTCGACCAGCTCGCAGCCCGCGGCATCCTGGTGTCGCCCCTCTCCGGGTATGCGGTGCCGGGGGCCGCCGTCGATGTGCCCGCGGGAATCGTGTTCGGCTACGCCGAGCCGTCGACGCCGGTGCTGATGACCGCCGTCGCGGAACTCATCGCGATCGTGCGCGCCGTCGCTTCTGGGCCGCGACTTGACCCTGACACGGTGTGAGGAAGGAGAACAGAAGCATGTTGTCCATCGGAGCGTTCGCGCAGATCGGCCAGGTGACCCACCGGATGCTCCGGCACTGGGACAGCGCCGGTCTGCTCGTGCCCGCGCACGTGGACGAGCACAGCGGTTACCGCTCGTACGATCCGTCGCAGCTCGAGAGGCTGCACCGAATCGTGGCGCTGCGGCAGCTCGGCTTCGGCCTCGACGACGTCGCCTCGATTCTGAACCAGGGTGTGGGTGCCGATCGCATCGCGGTGCTGCTGCGGGAGCGTCGCGTCGAGGTGGAGCGTGAGCATCGGATCGCCGCCGCACGGCTCGTCGACGTGGAGCGGCGCCTCCACCTCATCGAGAGAGAAAAGCACATGCGAGAGATCGAGATCGTCCAGAAGTCACTGCCTGCCCTCCGCCTTGCCGCCCGTCGTCGCCTGGTGGCCGACGGCGCGGAGATGGCGGACGTCGTCGGACCGGCCTTCGACGCCGTCGCCGCAGTCATCGGTGCGGAGAAGGGAGCACTCGACACCCCCGTCGCGCAATACGCGGTTCGCGAGGACGGCACGGAGGTGATCGCCGGGTATCTCTATCTCGGAACAGTGCACGACGGCATAGAGATCGTCGAACTCCCCGCCGTCGAGATAGCCGTGTGCGGCATCCATCTGGGATCGATGGAACGGATCGGTGAGAGCTGGCAGTCCATCCACGCGCAGATCCTCGACCGCGGGTACGTGCCATCGGGACCCTGCCGCGAGCTGTACATGCGGGCCGAGTCCGACGACCAGTCCGACTGGGTGACCGAACTGCAGCAGCCGGTCGTCGTGGTCTGAAGCCACGACCCTCGCACCCCGGGGCGTCGTGCGGACTCCGACGCCGACGTGCCGGGTGCGGTGAGGCGCGTGCGGCGTGTCGCCTCGGCGTCCGCGGGACGGCCGGGATGCCAGGGCCTCGGCCTACCCCCCGAGGATCTCCAGCGCCGCCATCGCCGCGTTCTGGCCGCCGATGCCGCTCACCGCCCCGCCGCGCTGAGCGCTCGCCCCGCACAACAGGATGCGGGCGTGCGGCGTCGACACGCCCCAGCGCGCGGCGGGGGAGTCGGCGGGAGCCGACAGCCACGGCCACGACAGGGCGCCGTGGAAGATGTCGCCGCCGATCATGGCGAGCGACTCCTCCAGGTCGCGGGTGGTGCGGGCCTCGATGCAGAGTCGCCCGTCGGGCGCCCGCAGGATGCAGTCGCGCAGGGGCTCGGCGAGGACGGAATCCAACGAGGCTTGGGCGGCGGCCAGCAGGCGCGCTCCCGCGGCGACCGGATCGGTGTCGTCGATGAGGCGGTGCGGCACCTGCAGACCGAACATCGTGAGCGTCTGCGCGCCGGACGCCCGCAGCTCCTCGCCGAGGATCGACGGGTCGGTCAGCGAGTGGCAGTAGACCTCGACGGGGAGTGGTTCGGGGATGAGTCCTCCGGATGCCGCCACGTGAGCGGCATCCAACTGGGTCATGGTCTCGTTGACGTGGAAAGTACCCGAGAAGGCGGCCTCGGGGGTCACCGACTCATCGCGCAGACGTGGCAGGCGCGAGAGCAGCATGTTCACCTTGACCTGTGCACCCTCCGGCGCTTCGGCGCCGGTCGTCGATGATCCGCCGGCGGTCAGCAGCCGGTCGAGCACCGCGCGGCCGACGCCGCTGAGCACGAGGTCGCCTCGGAAGACTTCGGAGCGATCGGTCATCGTGTGCACGTCGCCGTCGGGCGAGACCGAGACGACCTCGACACCCGTGACGATCTCGGCCCCCGCCTCGCGGGCGGCGCGCTCGAGCTCGGCCGTCACCGCGCCCATGCCACCGACGGGGACGTCCCAGTCGCCGGTCCCGCCGCCGATCACGTGGTACAAGAAGCACCGGTTCTGCGTGAGGGAGGGGTCGTCGGACGACGCGAAGGTGCCGATGAGCCCGTCGGTGAGCGCGACGCCCCGGACGAGGTCGCTGTCGAGCGAGGAGCGCAGGAGATCTCCGAGCGGGCGGGTGGTGAGGGCATCCCAGAGCTCGTCGTCGCCCACGCGCTCGCGCAGCTCGTCGGACGTGGGCAGCGGTTCGGCCATCGTCGGGAAGACGGCACGGGCCACCGGGGCGAGACGCTCGCCGAACGCCGCGAAACGCGCCGCCTCGTGGGTGTCGCCGAGGGTGCGCGCGAACGAGGCGGCGGTGGCCTCGGCATCCCGGGTATCGACGAGCACGCCGCGCGTGGGGTCGGTCGGGTCGGGCGTATAAGAGGAGTACCGGCGCCGGCGAAGCTCGATGCGCAGGCCCAGGTCGTCGATGATCCGCTGCGGCAGCAGGCTGACGAGGTAGGAGTACCGCGACAGGCGTGCATCGACTCCCGCCCACGGGCGCTCCGACACGGCGGCGCCGCCCACGGCATCCGATCTCTCGATCACCACCACCCGGCGCCCTGCGCGGGCGAGATAGGCCGCGGCGACGAGGGCGTTGTGCCCACCCCCCACGATGACGACGTCGTACCGGCGAGAATCCGAAGCGGTCATGAGCCCACGCTAACGACAGCGGCGAATTCGTCGCAGGGGGTGGCGCACGTAGCCTGGATGCCATGACTTCCGCAGCCGACCTGCTCGAGATCGCCACGCGTATCGCCCGAGAGGCCGGTGAACTCGCCCACCGTCGCCGTCGCGAGGGCGTGACGGTCGCGGCGACCAAATCGGCCGCCGCCGACATCGTCACCGCCGCCGACCGCGAGGTCGAAGCCTTCATTCGGGCGGAGCTCGCGCGAGAGCGGCCCGATGACGGTTTCTTCGGCGAGGAATCCGGGGCCGAAGAGGGAACGAGCGGGATCACGTGGGTCGTCGACCCGATCGACGGCACCGTCAACTACGCCTACGGCATTCCGGCCTGGGCCGTGAGTATCGCCGCCGTCGAGGGCACCGCCGAGACCGCGTCGTGGACCGCGCTCGCCGGGGCGGTCTTCAACCCCGTGACGGGCGAGCTGTTCCGGGCCTCGCGCGGCGGGGGAGCCTGGCTCGGTGACACCCGCTTGTCCGTGGGCGAGGTGGGTCCGGCCGGGGGGCTCGTCGCCACCGGCTTCGGTTACAACCCCGAGACGCACGGACCCGCGCTCGCACAGCTGTCTCGCGTCATGCCGATCGCCCGCGACGTGCGCCGCATCGGCGCGGCCTCTCTCGACCTGGCGTCGGTTGCCGCCGGTCGCGTCGACGCCTACTACGAACGCGGCACGCAGCCGTGGGATCACGCCGCGGGCTCGCTGCTGGTCGAAGAAGCGGGGGGAATCATCGGGGGAGCGCCCGGCGGACGCCCCGGCAACGGCATGGTGATCGCCGCGGGCCCCGACTTCTACCGCCGTCTCGAGCCGCTGCTCGACTACGAGCGGTGACAGAGGTCGCGCCCATGGCATTCCCAGACCAGCCGAGGTAGGGTGTTTACCAGTTCGTTATCTTCCGCAACCCGAACCTGCGGAGATGGCCAAGCCCCCAAGCCCGAAGCCGTCGCTTTTCGCGACACGACACGAGAGCCCTTCCGCGTTGCCGTCAGAAGCCTCTGAGACTGAGCCCGCCGTCACCCGACGGTCTCGTCGCCCCCTCTCCACGCCCGCTCCCGAGACGACCCCCCGGCTGACCCGAGCCGAGATGCGCCGTCTCGCCGCGAGCGAAAACGCCGTCGCGACGCTCGACGCCCCCGCGTCCGAGCAGAAGGCCGCCGATCCCGCACCGGTCGACGCCGACGCCGCCTCTCAGCCCGAACTGATCGAGAGCGTTGCCGCTGCCGTGGTCGAGACCGTCATCGCCGCGACCATCGAGCCCACGCTTCCGCCTCGCGACACTGCCGTGTCTTCCGCCGACCAGACCCCGGATGCCACGGCTTCCGACGCACTCGACGTCACGGTCGTCGACGAGCAGCGTCGTGCCGACGATGTCGCGGTCATCCTGCAGAGCGCGGACGGCGCCGTCGCCACCACCCCGGTATCCCTCCCGACCTCGCCCATCACGCTTCCCGTCAGTCGCCGCGCGCGTCGACGCCCCCAGGCATCGGTCATCCTCGACTCGACCGTCGACGAAGCTGTGGCCGAGCCGGTCGTCGAGTCCTCCGCCGACCGGGTGGCGAAGACGTCCGTTCCGCGTCCGTCGAAGCCCGTCGTCGAGCAGGCCGCCATCGAGCAGTCCGCCGTCGCCTCGAGCACCCCCGACGACACCGTGGCCGACGAGTTCGCCACCGCCGCACGCCTGTTCTCGTTCACGGGCGAGACGCCCACGCAGCAGGCGGCCCCCGTCACCCCCGCTCCCGAGCCCGTCTCGGAGGGGCTGCCCGCCGCGGCCGCTCCCCGCACCCGCCGCAACGTCCGCCGCATCGCTGCGACGTCGTTCTCGGTCGGGGTCATGGGCGTCGTCGGTCTTCTCACGGTCGGCATGACCATGCCCGTCAGCGCCATCGCCTCGGCGAGCGGCACCGACAGCATCACCGCTCCCGCCGCCGACACCGCGACCACGCGTCTGGCGGTCGGCGGAGACGTCGCCTCGCCCGACGGGGCGATCCAGGCCTACGTCGCGCCCGCCCAGTCGCAGGCCGCGGTCGTCGACCGCGCCGACGGCTACAGCGCCACCACGTACTCCAAGATGGCCGTCGACTCGGGCATCAAGTACCCCACGAACTTCTACGTCAACAACCCGACGTCACCCATCCAGTGGCCCTTCGCGGTCGGCGTGTCGATCTCGTACGGCTTCGGCATGCGTGACGGCGGCTTCCACGAGGGTGCCGACTTCGTGCCCGGCGAGGGCGCGCCCGTGCAGGCGATCGCCGACGGCACCGTCCGCATCGCGACCGAGCAGGGTGGCGCCTTCGGCGTGACCGTGCTGATCGACCACGTGATCGACGGCCAGCTCGTGTCGAGCCGGTACGGCCACATGCAGTACGGCTCGCTGCAGGTCACCCCGGGCGAGAAGGTGCACGTCGGCCAGTTCCTCGGACGCACCGGCAACACGGGTCGCTCGTTCGGCGCGCACACGCACGTCGAGATCCTGCAGAACGGCACCACCCCGATCGACCCGATCGCGTGGCTGCGTCAGCACGCCGGCGGCTGACCCTCGATTCGTAAGAGAGTGTCGAGGTCTGATATTCTCTTCTAGTTGCCCGGAGCGATCCGGGTACGCCCCGATAGCTCAGTGGCAGAGCACTTCCATGGTAAGGAAGGGGTCGTCAGTTCAATCCTGACTCGGGGCTCAAGGCATCCACATCTGAATCCTGGATGCCGTGCGGCGGGGTAGCTCAGTTGGTGAGAGCGCACGACTCATAATCGTGAGGTCGCGGGTTCAAGCCCCGCTCCCGCTACAGATTCGCCGCAAAGCCGTCCCCCGGGGCGGCTTTCGCTTCTCTCCGACGCGTTCCCGCACGAGGTCCTCACGGCGCCCCGATAGGGTGAGCCGCGTGAGTGATTCGGGAGAGTTCGTCCAATCCCTCGCTCGCGGTCTCGAGGTCATCCGGGCCTTCGACGCCGAGAACCCGGCGCTGACCCTCAGCGACGTCGCCCGCCGCGCCGATCTGACCCGTGCCGCGGCCCGCCGGTTCCTCCAGACGCTCGAGACCCTCGGTTACGTGCGCGCCGACGGTCGGGTCTTCTCGCTGACGCCGCGCGTTCTCGAGCTCGGCTTCAGCTATCTCTCCGCGCTCTCGCTGCCCGCGCTCGCCCAGCCGCATCTCGAGCGTCTGTCGCGCGAGGTGGGGGAGAGCGTCTCCTCGGCCGTGCTCGACGGGGCCGACATCGTCTACGTCGCCCGTGTTCCCACGCGACGGATCATGAGCGTCGGAATCACGATCGGCACGCGTTTCCCCGCCTACGCGACCAGCATGGGGCGCGTGCTGCTCGCGGCGCTTCCCGACGCGGACGCGCGAGAGATCGTGGCCGCTTCGCACCCCGCTTCTCTCACCCCGCGCACGCGGACGGACGTCGATGCGATCGCCGTCGAGCTCGAGGCGGTGCGTGCTCAGGGGTGGGCTCTCGTGGACGGCGAGCTCGAAGAGGGGCTGCGCTCCCTCGCGGCGCCCGTCCACGACCGCTCGGGGGCGGTGGTTGCGGCGGTGAACATCTCGGCCAGCTCCCGCGGTGACGCGGACGAGTGGCGAGAGCGGTGCCTGCCGGCGTTGCGGGCCGCCGCGGGCGAGATCGACGCGGACCTCCGCCTGGTCTGAATCCGGGCTACGGGCCCAGAGCGGTCCTCCCTTGCCGTCTTCGCGGTGGTCGGCGTATCCTGTTCGCAGGACGTACGCATGTACGCAGAGCGAACAAGCAAGGGTGCTCCGCATGATCGACAAGACCGTTCCCGACCTCGAGGCGGCCGTCGCCGGCATCGCCGACGGTGCGACCGTGATGATCGGCGGCTTCGGCCGCGCGGGTCAGCCCGTCGAACTGATCGACGCGCTCATCGCGCACGGTGCGCGCGATCTCACCGTCGTCAACAACAACGCGGGCAATGGCGACACCGGGTTGGCCGCCCTGCTCGCGGCCGGGCAGGTGAGCAAGATGATCTGCTCCTTCCCGCGCCAGAGCGACTCATGGGTCTTCGACGGGCTGTACCGCGCCGGCAAGGTCGAGCTCGAGCTCGTGCCGCAGGGCAACCTGGCCGAGCGCATCCGTGCGGCCGGCGCCGGCATCGGTGGGTTCTTCACCCCCACCGGGTTCGGGACGCAGCTCGCCGAGGGCAAAGAGACGCGGCGCATCGACGGCCGCGATTACGTGCTCGAATACCCCATCCGCGCGGATGCCGCCCTGATCAGCGCCCGCGCCGCCGACCGCTGGGGCAACCTCGTCTATCGCGAGACGGCGCGCAACTTCGGCCCCATCATGGCCGCGGCCGCAACCACCACGATCGTCCAGGTCGACGAGATCGTCGAGCTCGGCTCGCTCGATCCCGAGTCGGTCGTCACCCCGGGTCTCTACGTCGATCGCGTGGTCGCGGTGGGGGAGCGCGCATGGCTCCGCGACGGCGCGTTCGTCGGCGGCGTCGACATCGAGGGCCGGGCTCTGGCATCCGAGGAGGAGAAATGACAACTCGCATCTCGCGGCGCGATCTCGCCGCCCGCGTGGCATCCGACATTCCCGAGGGCGCGGTCGTCAACCTCGGCATCGGTGCTCCGACCCTGGTCGCCGACTACCTGCCGGCGGGACTCGAGATCGTCCTGCACACCGAGAACGGCATGCTCGGCATGGGCCCCGCTCCCGAGCGCGGGCGCGTCGACCCCGATCTCATCAACGCGGGTAAGCAGCCGGTCACCGCGCTCGCGGGGGCTGCGTACTTCCACCACGCCGACTCGTTCGCGATGATGCGCGGCGGGCACCTCGACGTGTGCGTGCTGGGGGCGTTCCAGGTGTCGGCCGGCGGCGACCTCGCCAACTGGTCGACCGGCGAGCCCGGTGCGATCCCCGCGGTCGGCGGCGCCATGGACCTCGCGATCGGCGCGAAAGACGTCTACGTCATGACCGATTTGCTCACAAAGGGCGGCGAGCCCAAGCTCGTCGCCGCCTGCAGCTATCCCCTCACGGGTGTGGGCTGCGTCTCGCGGGTCTACACCGACCACGGCGTCTTCGACGTCACCCCCGACGGCTTCCGCGTGTGGGAGCTTTTCGGCGACAACACGCACGAAGAGATCGAGTCCCTGCTCGGTCTGAGCCTGGAGGCCTGAGACATGCCCGCATCCTTCGTCTACGACGCCGTCCGCACCCCTTTCGCGCGCCACGGCAAGGCCTTCGCCGACGTCCGCCCCGACGATCTGGCGGCCACCGTCATGGCATCCGTCGTCGAGCGCACCGGAATCGACCCCGCGCGCATCGAAGACGTGATCTTCGGCGACGCGAACCAGGCGGGCGAAGACAACCGCAACGTCGCGCGCTTCGGTGCGCTGCTGGCCGGCTTCCCGTCGTCGGTGCCGGGGACGACGATCAACCGGCTGTGCGGATCGTCTCTGGATGCCGTGATCCAGGGCTCCCGCGCCATCGAGGCCGGCGATGCCGATGTCATCCTCGCCGGCGGCGTCGAGTCGATGACGCGGGCCCCCTTCGTGGTCGAGAAGAGCCCGCGTCCTTTCCCCGCGGCGAACCAGACGATGTGGAACACCTCGATCGGCTGGCGCATGACCAACCCGCGCTTGAGGGCGGACTGGACGATCTCGAACGGCGAGAGCGCCGAGAAGCTCGCCGAGATCTACGCCATCACGCGTGAGCAGCAGGACGCCTTCGCTGCCCGCAGCCACCGTCTCGCTGCCGCGGCGTGGGCAGAGGGACGCTTCGACGACGAGATCGTGCAGGTCGAAGGCCACGCGCTCGCGCGCGACGAGGGTATCCGCGACGATTCGACCGTCGAGGTGCTCGCGACCCTCCGACCCGCATTCCAGAAGGACGGCACGGTCACGGCGGGAAACTCCTCACCCATCAACGACGGCGCCTCGGCGGTGCTGCTGGGGGCGGAGGGGATCCTGGATACCGAGCCCCTCGCGCGCATCGCGGGTCGGGCCGCGTTCGGTAACGATCCCGACGTCTTCGGCGTCGCCCCCGTCGAGGCGGCGAACCGCGCGCTCGCGCGTGCCGGTCGCACCTGGGCCGACGTGAGCCTCGTCGAGCTCAATGAGGCTTTCGCATCGCAGTCGCTCGCGTGCGCCAAGCTGTGGACCGAGCTCGACCCCGAGCTTCTCAACCCGCACGGTGGGGCGATCGCGATCGGGCACCCCCTCGGAGCGTCGGGTGGCCGCATCATCGCGCGCGCCGCGCACGAGCTGAAGCGTCGCGGCGGGGGAGTCGCCGTCGCGGCGATCTGTATCGGCGTGGGCCAGGGGCTCGCGGTGGTCCTCGAGCGCTGAGATACGGTTGCTGCCCCTTTGTCAACAGGGCCGGGCGCGGCCGCATAACCGCGCGGCGCCGATTACCGTGAGGTCGCGCGTCCGAATGGGCGCGGTGACACGAAACGAATCGATACGGCACCGCCGATGACTGCACTCGCTCACGACATCTCGCCCATCTCACTGGCTCTCGCGCGCTACCTGTTCGAGAGGACCCGGTGCCTGGCGGAGGCCCGTCGCACCATGGGGCTGAACGACATCGATGTCGTCGCGATCATCCATGTCGCGCGCAACCCGGGCGTGCGCCCCTCCGACCTCCGGCGACACCTCGGGATCACCGGGGCGGGGGTGACGACGATCGTCGATCGTCTCGTGCGTCGCGACGTCTTGCGCCGGGAGTTCGACCCGGATGACCGGAGGGTGACCCACGTCTACGCGATGGTCGACCTGACGACCGATCCGTGGAGATGCCTCACCCGCTTCGACGACGCTTTCGAAGCGGCACTCGCGAACGTCGGATCCGAGCTGCAGGAGAGCGTGGCGGCTGTCTTGGACACCGCCACCCGCTCGGCGGCGCTCGCCCCGTCAGCGAGCTAGATGCACGAAGCAGGATGTCGCCGACGCGTGCAGTCCATATCCCGGTCGAGGGTGACGTCGCCGGCGACAGCTAGGACTCGTCGATCCAGCGATCCCGCGGGCGGTCGTCGTCGTCGTCATTGCGAGCGGGTGCCCCCGTCGACCACTCCAGTCGGAAGCCGCACTCACGACACTCGTCGGCGCCGCCGCCCTCTTCGAGAAGCGGGTGCATCGTCACCCCGCACGAGGGGCAGATCGGCTGTGCCGTGTCGTCGTAGGGGTCTCTGTACGTCATCGCGTTCCGCTCGTCGGCTCTCGGGGAGGACAACTCCCCGCGTCGCCGCGATGTTCCCCGCGATGATCTCCGACCCGCACGCTTCGCCGCAGGCATAGGCTCGGCCCATGCCGAACCCTCGCGTCGCCGCGGGCTCCGCTCCGGTGGCGGAGGCCGCATGACGGCATCCATCCCCGCTCCCGATCCGAGGCGCTGGAGCGCGCTCTCGGTCATGCTCATGGGCCAGTTCGCCGCCCTCCTCGACGTCAGCGTCACCAACGTCGCCCTGCCCTCGATCGGGCGCTCCACCGGGGCGGGTTCGAACGAGCTGCAGTGGATCGTGACCGGGTACGTGCTCGCCTTCGCGCTGGTCCCCGTCATCGGAGGACGGCTGGGCGACCAGCGGGGTCGACGACGCATCTTCACGATCGCCGTGCTCGGGTTCGTGACCGCCAGCGCTGCCGTCGGTCTGGCGCCGAACGCGGGGCTCCTCATCGCGGCCAGGGTCGTGCAGGGGCTGTTCGGCGGCATGATGGGCCCGCAGGTGTCGGGCTTCATCCAGAACGCCTTCCCGGCGTGGGAGAGAGGGCGGGCTTTCGGCAGGCTCGGCCTCACCGTCGGTGCGGGGACGGCGCTCGGTCCGGTGATCGCGGGTCTGCTCATCTCGGCTGGTGGCCCCGACATCGGTTGGCGGCTGGTCTTCTTCATCAACGTGCCGGTCGGGATCGCGGCCGTGCTGCTCGCTCGCCGGTGGGTTCCCGCCGATGAGCCGTCTTCCACGGCATCCGCCCGCCACATCGACCTGCTCGGCGCGCTCCTGCTCGGCGCGGGTGTGCTGTGCCTGCTGTTCCCCATCGTCGAGACGGGCCAGGGTGGCGGCCCCGTGACCCTCCTCCTCCTGCTCCCCGCCGCGGGGTTCCTCCTGGCGCTTGTGCGGCATGAGGCGCGCCTGACGAGGGCGGATGCCGGGCCCCTGCTGGATCTGCGCCTGTTCCGCGTCCGCTCGTTCGTCACGGGTGTGGTCTTCGCCGTGGTCTTCTTCTGCAGCAACACCGGGATTCCCCTCGTGCTCGCGCTGTACTACCAGGACGGTCTGGGCTTCACCGCCCTGCAATCGGGCCTGGGGGTCACGGCCTACGCCATCGGTTCGGTGGTGGGAGCGCCCGTCGCCGGGCGCTTCGTCTCGCGCGTGGGACGCCCGCTGCTCGTCGGCGCGGTCGCGGTGTTCACGGGCGTCACGGTCGTTCTGGGGCTGCTGGTGCAGGCCGGTGCCGAGGCGACCGATCCGGTGGGCGTCATCCTGCGGCTCTGCGTGCCCCTGTTCGTCCTCGGGATCGCGGGCGGAGCGATCGTCACCCCGAATCAGACGTTGACGCTCGCCGACGTCGACCCCCGCCGCGGCGGCGTCGCCGGGGGAGTCGTGCAGACCGCCCAGCGGGTGGGGTCTTCGATCGGGCAGACGGTACTGGGTACCGCCTTCGCGCTGGCCGTCGTGGGAGCCGCGGCGGCCGCGGGCCCGGGTACCCCCGCCGCGGACCCGGGGGCTTTCGCCGACGCGCTCACTCTGGCTCTCGCGGTGTCGGTGGTGTTCTCGGGATCTGCCATCGTGCTCAGTGCCGTCGAGGTGCACCGGAGCCGTCGCAGCTGACGCGAGCAGGGCGCGCGGACGCTAGCGTCGAGGCATGCATGTCACCTCCGCCCGTCTGGGTCTCGGCCTCGCCGCCGTCGGTCGCCCGGCCTACATCACGACCGCGCGTGACAGCGACCTGGGGGACCCCGCCGAACGCTCGGTCGACGCGATGCGCGAGCGTGCGCACCTGCTGCTCGACGAGGCCTGGGCGCTCGGCATCCGATACGTCGACGTTGCGCGTTCCTACGGTCGGGCGGAGCACTTCCTCGGATCGTGGTTCGACGCCCACCCGGGCCGACGCGAGCTGCTCACCGTGGGGTCGAAGTGGGGCTACGCCTACGTCGGAGAGTGGCGGATGGATGCCGCCGTGCACGAGCGCAAAGAGCACTCGGTCGCCATGTTCGACCAGCAGTGGCCCGAGACGCTCGAGGCTCTGGGGTCGGCCCCGGACTACTACCTGATCCACTCGGTAACTCCGGAGAGCACGGCTCTGGCGGACACCGGGCTTCTCGATCGGCTGCGCGGCCTACGGGCGAACGGCGTGCGGGTAGGGCTGTCGACCAGCGGGCCGCACCAGGGCGAGGTGATCCGCAGCGCTCTCGCGCTCCGGGACTCGCCGTTCACGGTCGTGCAGTCGACGTGGAACCTCCTCGAGCCATCGGTCGCCCCCGCGTTGCAGGCCGCGCGAGACGCCGACTGGACGGTCGTTGTCAAAGAGGCCCTCGCCAACGGCGACCTCGCCCGCGCCGAATCGGGCAGTCGCCTCGAGGCCCTGGCATCCGGAATGCCGTCCGACGTGTTCGCGCTGGGCGCCGCGCTGGCGCAGCCGTGGGCCGACATCGTGCTCAGCGGCGCGACCACGCTCGCGCATCTGCGACGAGGCGCGAGCGCGCGGCCGGTGGACACCGCGGGGGAATTGGCGACGGACCCCGTCGATTACTGGCGTCGCCGGTCGGAACGCCCCTGGCGTTGAGCGGCGGTCAGGGCACGCAGTTCAGCGTCGCGACCGTGCCCGAGACGTTCGCCCACGACGTGGCGATCGCGGTCGCGAGCACCGACCCGGACGAGGAGCGGGCCTGCACGTACCCGGCCGATCGCGCGTTGGCGATGGAGCGCACGGTGATTCCGGGGGAGTACGTGCCGCAGTACGAGAACGACGCTCGCGTCCCCGAGAGGTTCGACCCGCTGAAGGCGCAGACGTTGCCGTCGGCGCACCCGCCGACGGCACGCTCGTGCTCGGAGGGGACGTCGATGGTCATCCCGAGTTCCGGCCACTGCGCGTGATGCGAATCGATGACGACCCCGCCGGGGATCTCGGCGAGAGCCGCGGCGATGTCGGGGTGCAGCTGATCGGTCGTGGTCATTCGGTGCGTGCCTTTCTCTCGAAGACGTCCCAGAGGGTGTAGTCGGTGACGGATCCGGCGGGGAGCTTGAGGCTGTCGTTGTCGGCGAGGAGTTCGGATTCGAAACCGACGATGCGTCCCGTGTCGGCAGAAAGCAGCAGCGTCGCCTCGGAGGTGGTCAGCCCGGACGGCACCGCGGCCAACCCGACCACGGGGCGGCCGAGGCGGTCGAAGGCCGTGCCGACGACGCGCAGCCCGGGAGCTTGGGCGACGACCTCGAGCAGGGCGGCCTGTTGCGGTCCGGTGAGGGTCCATTCGCCCAGGAGGGCGCGTGCGCCGAGCATCGCGTCGCCCGCCGTGAGCTGATCCCCGGCACCGGTCGAGGTGAGCACGAGAGCTCGCATCGCCTCGACGGTGGGTTCGGGAGCGGTGGGGGAGAGCGGCGAGAACTGGTTCTGCACGAACTGCAGGTCGCCGACGACGGTTCCCGGCGTCGGCTCGCCCGCGGGCACCGTGTCACCGGCCGCGTTGGTCGCTTCGGCGGCAGTGGTCACGACCGAGCCCGAAAGATCCGCATTCCAGCGCACGTCGATCCACTCGCGGCGGAACACCGTCGCCTCGGCCTCGTCGGGCGAACCGCTGTAGTACCACCCGAGCGAAAGCGACCGTCGCTCGGGTGAGGAGGGGCCCGACCCGTCGGTCAACCGCTCCTGCGCCTGCGCGATCACCTGGGACGCGTCCTCCGAGATCGAGGTGAACACGAGTGGTTCCGGGGTGAGGGCGGATGCCGGGCTCCCCGGCATCCACAGGACTCCGGTGACGATCGCGAGCACCAGGACGACGACCGCGGCGGCCGAGCCCCACACGGCGTACGCGGGTCGGCGGCGCGTTCGCTGCGCGCTCCCCGCGAAGTCGCGTGCCCGACGCTCGGCGTCGAGAGGAATCGGCGCGTCGATGGGCGTTCGCGCGGGATCGAGTCGGCGCATCGCCCGGGTGAGGTCATCGTCGCTCATCGAACACCTCTTCCGCGGACAGGGGCGTTCCGGACAGGAGCGGGCGCAGTTTGGCCCGCACGCGGTTCAGCCGTGTCCACACCGTCCCGGCGCTCGCGCCGACGACGAGGCCGACCTCGGCGGCCGAAAGGTCCTCCCAGTAGGTGAGCCAGAGGATCTCGCGCTCCTTCTCGGACAGGCCGCGGATGGCGTCGACGAGCCTGTCGAGCATCTCGCCCTCCGACTCGTTCGAGAGGGTGCGGACCTGGTCCTCGATGTGCGTCCACAGTGCCCCCTCCCGGTCTCGTCGTCGGTATTCGTTCGCGATGAGGTTGCGCGCCGTGCGGTACAGCCACGGCAACCCGAACGGCTCTCGCGGATCGCGCTTGCGCCAGGCGATCTCGAAGCATTCCATCGTGAGGTCGTCGGCGGCATCGCGGTCCGACACGCGCCGTTCGACGAATCGCCGAACGGCGTTGTAGTGCTCGCGGAAGAGCGCCACGAAATCCGCGTCGTCCGTCACCGCTGTCTTTCCTCGTGCGTGTACGGGGGCTGTGTCGGGGTGGTCGCGAACCTTACGGATGCGCGAGAGAAAAGATTTCCGGATCGGTGTGTAAGGAAAGGCGCACGCCGGACACGACATATGCGGGGGTGGGTGCTGACTCCGGCTTCGAGAAGGCACCCATACGCCCGTCGTCCGATGTTCGGGTCTGACGGCGACGGGCGAGGGGTTGCGCCGCTTGGGGGCGGCGCAACCCCTCGGATCTTCTTCATGCGATCCACAATGGCAGAGACGGTGGGTGCCGCGAGACGGCGCCCGTCTCTCAGGCGGGATCGACCAGCAGGTTCGTGATGCGCGCCGTCGCGATCAGACGGTCGTCGTCGTCGACCACGCGGACGTCGTAGGTGGCCAGACGGCGACCGCGATGGGCGGGTGTGGCCACGGCGTGGATGCGCCCGTCCTCGGCTCCGCGGTGGTGCGTGATGTTGAGATCGACGCCGACGCACACCAGGCCGAACGCGGAGGCGTGGATCATGGCGGCCCAGGACCCCACCGCCTCGGACAGCGCGGCCGTCGCGCCGCCGTGCAGCCGACCGAGCGATTGCGTGTTCCCCTCGACGGGCATCCACGCGCTGACCCGATCCGCGGACTGCTCGGTCACGGTGATGCCGAGGCGTTCGTCGAGGGCGCCGGGGGTGATGGTCCAGGGCGTCATGGGTGCTCCTTCCGCCGCCCTCTTGTTGGGGGCGCACCCCTCTGACACTATTACTGAACGCTCGGTCGGTAACAGTATCGCTCGAGCCTCTCACCCTGCCCCACAGAACGACGGAGTTCTCATGGCCTCGCTGACCTCGGCATCCGCCCCTGCCACCGGGATGAAACGGGAGGAACGGCGCGTGCTCGCCGGGACCCTCGTGGGCACCTCGATCGAGTGGTACGACTTCTTCATCTACGCCCAGGCGGCCGGGCTCGTGCTCGCGCCGCTGTTCCTCGCCCCGCTCGCGCAGAGCGATCCCGCGATCGCGCAGGTGCTCTCGTTCGCCACCATCGGCATCTCGTTCCTCTTCCGCCCGCTCGGCGCCGTCGTCGCCGGCTGGCTCGGCGATCGCCTCGGCCGCAAGAAGATGCTCGTGCTGACTCTCATCATGATGGGCGTCTCGACAGCCCTCATCGGCGTGCTGCCGACCTATGCCGCGATCGGGGTGGCCGCCCCCGTCCTGCTCATCCTCCTTCGGGTTCTGCAGGGCTTCTCCGCCGGCGGAGAGTGGGGCGGTGCCGCGCTGCTCTCGGTCGAGCACGCCCCCGTCCACCGCCGCGGCTACTTCGGTGCCTACCCGCAGATCGGCGTGCCGGTGGGCATGATCCTCGCGACGGCGACGCTGTGGATCCTCACCTCGTCGATGTCGGCCGAGGCCTTCCTCGCGTGGGGGTGGCGCGTTCCCTTCCTCTTCTCGATCGTGCTCATCTTCGTCGGCTACCTCATCCGCCGCGCGGTGGAGGAGAGCCCGGTCTTCGAAGACCTCGTTCGCCGTCGCAAAGAGTCGTCCGCTCCCCTCGGACAGCTGTTCCGCAAGAACTGGCGCGAGGTCGCCCTGACCGCGTTCGTGTTCATCGGCAACAACGCCGCCGGCTACCTGCTCATCGCGTTCTTCGCGACCTACTCGGTGTCGGTCCTCGGCATGGAACGCCCGACCGTGCTGCTGGCCACGACCCTGGCCTCCTTCGGCTGGCTCGGTTTCACGCTCTGGGGCGGCAGGCTCTCCGACCGCCTGGGGCGCATCCGCACCTTCCAGCTCGGCTATCTGCTGCTGGCCGTCTGGGCCGTGCCCATGTGGTTCCTCATCGATACCGCGAACATCTTCTGGTACTTCGTCGCGCTGTTCGTGATGACCCTCGGTCTCGGGCTGTCGTACGGGCCGCAGGCGGCGCTGTACGCCGAGATGTTCCCCGCGAACGTCCGCTACTCGGGCGTCTCGATCGGCTACGCGCTCGGCGCCATCATGGGCGGGGCCTTCGCGCCGATGATCGCCGAGGCGCTGCTGCGCTCGACGGGCGCCTCATGGACGATCGGCCTGTACATCGCGGTTGCCGCGCTCGTCTCTCTCGGGGCCGTCTCGCTCATCAAGGAAACGAAGGGAGTCGACCTGCGGGCGTGATCCCGGATGCCGTGACGGGGCCCTTCGCGTCGGCGAGGGCCCCGTTGCGCGTCGCCGGGAGCGGTTCGTCGGCGTCGGCCGAGGGGCGGTGCGCCGTACCGCGGACTTCGTCGCCCGCCGTCGGCATGCCGGGTCGCCGGTGGCGGCGTGCCGCCGCGATATCCGCAGGACGGGCCGGGGATGTGCGCCTGCCGCGGCGCGACCCGGCGGGCAGTGCGCCGGTCAGGCGGTGCGCAGGCCGTCGAGCGCGATGCGCACGATGTCGGCGCCCAGGCGGTCGCCGTCGACCCCGCCACCGGGGCGATACCACTCGACGACGGAGTTGATCATCCCGAACAGCAGACGCGCGGCGACCGCCGCATCGACGTCGCCCCGCACGTCGCCCTCGGCCTGAGCCTCGGCGACCAGGGCGGTCACGCGGTGGTCGAACAGTCGTCGTCGTTCGAGAGCGGCTTGCTCGACCTCGCTGTTCCCGCGCACCCTCAGCAGCAGGGTCACCGCGGGGAGCTGCGCGACGAGCACGTCGGTCGCCCCCGTGAGCACGAAACGGAGGCGATCGGATGCCGCGCCCTCGCGGGCGCCGGGCTCGTCGAGCACAGCCTCCAACCCGCCGAGAGCGGCCTCGAGGGCGACGGCCAGCAGTTCCTCCTTCGAGGAGAAGTGGTGGTACAGCGCAGACTTCGTCAGCCCCAGTCGCCGCGCGAGATCGGACACGCTCGTCGCGTCGTACCCCTGCTCGTTGAAGAGCTGCACGGCCACGGCGAGCAGGCCGTCGCGGTCGTACCCTGGCCGTCCTCGGCGCGCGGGCGCCTCGCGGGACGGCGCGGAGTCGTCGGCGGTCGCGGGCGTCGTCGCGGGATCGGCGGTCACGGATTCAGTGTGTCACTCCAGCAGCGCGGGGGAGTCCGCGTGCAGCAGCGCGCGCGCCGCGTTGCCGATCACCGCACTGTACGTCGGGTAGGCGAAGCGCACGCCGGCGAGGGTCGAGACGTCGATCCCGGCCGCCATCGCGGTGGTCACCGACTGGATGACCTCGACGGCGTTCTCCCCCACCGCGTGGGCGCCGAGCACGAGCTCGCGGCGACGGTCGGCGACGAGCATGAGGAACCCGCGTTCCCGATCGTCGATCACGGCGCGGTCCAGATCGGCGAACCGAACGGTCGCCACGACGCACGAGGGGTCGCGGTCGCGCGCCTGCTCCTCGGTCAGTCCGACGCCGGCGTAGTCGGGGTCGGTGAAGCCGCCAGCGGGAAGCAGGTGGTGGGGCGTTCGCCGGTTGGCGCCGAGAACGGCGTTCTCGGCCGCCGCTTCGCCCTCGAACTGCGCCGCCTGAACGAGCATGTCGCGGCCGTTCGCGTCGCCGACGGCGAGGATGTGGGGAACGATCGTCCGGAAGTAGCGGTCGACCGGAATGGCGGAGCGCTCGACCTCCACACCGGCGTTCTCGAGCCCGAGGTCTTCGACGTCGGCGGGCCAACCGGTCGCCATGATGACGACGTCCGCATCGACGGTGCACGGGGAGCCGCCCTCGCGCCAGGCCAGGACGAGCGATCCGTCGTCGGCGCGATCGAGGCGCTCGACCGTGTCGATCCCGGTGCGCACGTCGACCCCGTGCTCCGTGAGCGACTCGGCGATCACGCGCGAGATCGACGCATCGGATGCCATGAGGACGCGAGGCGCGACATCGAGCAGCGTCACCTCCGAACCGAAGGAGCGGAACACGGTCACGAGCTGGGCGCCGGTGTTGCCCGCGCCGATGACGACGACGCGACGGGGGAGCTCGCTCAGGCCGAGCACGTCTTCGGGGACGGTGGCGAGGTCGGCCCCCGGGATCGGCAGGCGACGGGAGTGGCCGCCCACGCAGACCAGGATCGATTCCGCGCGGATTCGCCGACCGCTGTCGAGCACGAGGGTGTGCTCGTCCGCGAAGCGCGCACGCCCCTCGTGCACGAGATCCACGCCGGCCTCGGCGAAGCGTTCGGCCTCGCGTTTGATGGAGCGCACGGCATCCACCCGCTCGTGCACCCTCGACACCACGGCTGCCCAGTCGACTCGAGGCTCGTCGACGACGATGCCGTAATCGTCGGCGGAGCGGGTCTCGCGCATGAGGCGCGCCGCTTTCGCGAGGACGCGGGTGGGCACGCACCCGGTGTTGACGCAGGTGCCACCGACGCGGCCCGCCTCGAGGACGACCACCGAGGCGCCCAGTTCCGCAGCGCGGAGGGCCGCGGCTGTTCCGGCGGGACCTGCTCCGATCACGGCGATGTCGTAGCTGTCGGCGTCGTGGCTCACGATGGTCCTCCCGGGTCGAGAGCCTCAGTCAATCCCGCGCCGACGACCTGAACGCGGGGCTTGCGCCGTGGGTCAGAACCCCTCGTAGATCTGGGTGGGTGTGAGGCCCGTGCCGCCCAGGGCGTGGACGCCGGGCGCGGGGTGCAGCTCGAAGGTCTCTCCGTCGTGCAGGAGCACGGCCGTGTAGTCGCCTCGCGTATCGAGCTTGAGCTCGAAGCGCCCCGTGTCGATGAGGCGGAGCGTGACCACCGCACCGCTGCGCGCGACGAAGCTGACCTCTTTCTCGCGCGCGTTCGGCAGAGGGATGACCGGCTCATCCGACGCGGGCGTCGGCGAAGAGGGGGGAGTGCGTGCGTCGGCGTCCATGGGGCGAGTCTGTCACGCGGCGAGGGGCCTCGGCCCGGGCGACGAGCACCCGGGCCGGCGCGTCAGCGCCCGTCTCGCCAGGAATGCCGGGGGTCGTAGCCCAGCAGGCGGCGGGCCTTGTCGATCGAGAGGAGCGTGGTGTTCTCGCCCAGGTCACCGCGCGTCGCGACGCCGGGGAACACCTCCGCCACGAGCTCGGCGTTGGGGCGGGTCATGACCGTGTCGGCCGCCGCGATGATGAAGGTGTCGAAGCCGGCCGGGGCCGTCTCGAGGGCGCGCTCCACGGCCTGGGCGCCGTCGCGGGCGTCGATGTAGCCCCACAGGTTCCACTTGCGGGTGCGGGCGTCGTCGTCGAAGGGGAACTCGGCGTAGTCCTCGGGGACCATCACGTTCGAGAACCGCAGCGCCGTGATCGACAGCTCGGGGTTCCAGCGCACCAACTCCACGGCGAGGCGCTCCTCGAGGGTCTTCACGAGCGAGTAGACCGACTCGGGCCGCGGCGCGTACTCCTCGTCGACCGGGATGTAGGGCGGCGGCACGTCGAAGGGGAGGCCCAGCACGGTCTCGCTCGAGGCGTACACGATCTTGTGGATGCCGAGACGCGTGGCGGCCCAGAAGACGTTGAAGGTGCTCGCCATGTTGTTGTGGAAGGTGGCGATGTCGGAGCGGATGCCGGGAGCCGGGATGGCGGCGAGGTGCACGAGGGCCTCGAAACCGTCGTGCTGGTCGTTCACCCCGGTGAGGGCGTCGACGACCTGGCCGTAGTCGGTCAGGTCGACCTGCACGAAGCCGGGGCCGCGTTCGCCGCGGACGTCGAAACCGATCACGTCGTGGCCGGCGGCACGCAGCTCGCGAGCGACGACGGTGCCGAGCTTGCCGGACGAACCGGTGAGGGCGATGCGCATGGGTGTCCTTCGGGGTCGGGGATGAGCCGACCATACCGGCGGTCGCCGACACCCCTCGGGTGGGTTGACCGCCGCGGGGGAACCCGACATGCCACGACGAGCGTCCTCCCGTCAAGATCCCGGGGTGTTCCGACCTCGGGGTGTTTCGCTATGTGGACGGACTCGATTCGTGAACTGTCACGGCTCGAGACGGAACGATTGCCGACAGGAATCTCGATGCCCTCTTTGACCTCCGCCACCGACGCGTTCCTCGCGTCGCGCGCGGCCGACGGCGATCAGCTCGCTTTCGGGGTGCTGGTGCGTCGGCATGCGCCGTTCCTCGTCGCCTTCGCGACCCGGCTGACCGGCTCGCGGGCCGACGCCGACGATTGCGTCCAAGAGGCGCTGATCACGGCGTGGCGACGTCTGCCCGATCTCACGGATCCCGAGAAGGTGCGAAGCTGGCTCACGACCATCGTGTCGCGCAAGGCCACCGACCGTCTCCGCTCTCGAAAGATCTCGGAAGAGATCGACGAGGAGATGGTCTCGGGACGAGACGACCCGGAACGCGCGGTCGTGGCGAGCTCGCAGATGGACGCGCTCAAGAAGGTCCTCGGCGAGCTCTCGGAGGAACTCCGCGTCGTCTGGGTGCTGCGCGAGGTCGGTGGTCACAGCTACGACGAGATCGCCGTCGAGGTGGGCGAATCGGCCGCCACGGTGCGCGGGCGTCTCGCCCGGGCGAGGAGAACGGTGCTGGAACGCATGGAGGAGTGGAGGTGACCCCAGTGAGCGAGAACAACGACGACATCGGCGGGTCGGGCTACTCCCTCGAGGACCTCTCGGCGTACCTCGACCGCGGACGCATCCCCCGGATCCCCGCCGTCGAGCGCAACGCGGAGTGCCAGGCGATCCTGGCATCGATGGAGCGGATGGGCCGACTGTCCCGCGAGATCGTGGAGGAGCAGGCGACCGAGCCGCTCTCGGAATCCTGGTACGACAGCATCATGCGCGAGGTCATGCGCGAGTTCCGAGCCGGACGCGACATCCCCCTCGCGCGCGCCGACGACGGAACCGAACTGGTGGTGACCGAGGGTGCGCTCTACGAGTTGATCCGCGCGGTCGGAGACGGCATCGACGGGCTGCTGGTGGGTCGGGTGCGACTCGACCAGCCCGAGCCCGACGCCCCTCTCGACGTGCGTGTGAGCGTCAGCGTGCGCTTCGGCCGCGCGATGAACATCGCGGTCGACGAGATGCGGAACGGCATCCGCGCGGCCATCGAACGACACGGCGACCTTCGGGTCGGACGGGTGGACGTCACCGTCGGCGACGTGCACCTCGATGAGGGGGAACACTCATGACGACCATCTCCGCGGCAGAACTCGCACCGCGCATCGACCTGGCCGTGACCGCCGTCGAGGGGGTGCGCGAGTGCTATTCGGCGCGTCCGGTCGTGGCCCGCGCCGTCGAGCATCTGACCGACGTCGAGGGCTCGCTCGCCGACGTCGACGACGCTGCCGGCACTCGCGCCGTCACGGTCTGCATCGGTGTCTCGTCGGAGGACGACGCGGCCGTGGTGGCCGCCGCCGTCGCGACGGCCGCCCGCGGAGCCGGCGAGGACGACATCCCGTCCTCGGTGCGCGTCCGCGTGGCGCGCCTGATCGCTCCGCGCTCCTGAGGAGCGTCCCGGCCGAGGGAAGGGAGAACCGGCTTACCCTGGAGGCACCGCCCACTCGTCCCCGGAGGCCGAATGTCCACGCCGCCCGTCATCGCCGTCACCGGATCCACCGGAGCCGTAGGGGGTCGGGTCGCGCGTGACCTCGCCGCCCGCGGCATCCCCCAGCGTCTGCTCGTCCGCGACGTTTCGCGTGCCCCCTCGCTCGAGGGAGCCGAGGTGCACGTCGCCCGATATTCCGACGCGGATGCCGCCCGCGCGGCGCTTCAGGGGGTCGAGACGCTCTTCATGGTGTCGGCTTCCGAGACGGCCGACCGCGTCGAGCACCATCGCACCTTCGTCGAGGCGGCCGCGGCCGCGGGGGTGCGCTCGATCGTCTACACCTCGTTCTTCGCCGCTGCCCCGGACGCCGTCTTCACGCTGGGGCGCGATCACGCCGCCACCGAGGACATCATCCGCGCCTCGGGCATGAGGTACACCTTCCTCCGCGACAACTTCTACATGGACATGATGGAGCTCTTCGCCGGAGACGACGGGGTCATCCGGGGCCCCGCCGGGGACGGCCGCTGTTCTCTCGTCTCGCGTGCCGACGTGGCGGCCACGGCGGTCGCGGTGCTGCTCGATCCCGCAGCGCACGCCGACGCGTCGTACGACCTCACCGGGCCCGAGGCCCTGACTCTCGCCGAGGTCGCCGAGAAGATCTCGGCGGTGCGCGGGCACCGGGTGCGTTTCGTCGACGAGACGGTCGACGAGGCGTATGCCTCGCGCGCGGCGTTCGGGGCCCCACGGTGGCAGGTCGATGCGTGGGTGAGCACGTACACCTCGATCGCGAGCGGCGACCAAGCCGCCGTCTCGCACGACGTCGAGCGCGTCACAGGTCGCCCCGCCCAGAGTTTCGAGGAGTTTCTCGGCGCCGTGTCGTGACCGGGAGTCCTCGGGTATGCTGACGGCGTGCTGACCTGTCGCTGTTGTCGCTGAACGCCCCGCGTTCCCTTTCGACGACCCCGTCAGCCGCGCCCGCACCGGGCGCACCAACCTTCAGGACTCCATCGTGCGTTACGCCCAGAGCGTCGCCGACCTCGTCGGCAACACCCCCCTCGTCCGCCTCTCCCGCGTCACCGACGGCATCGCCGCGACGGTCCTCGCGAAGATCGAGTACTTCAATCCCGGCGGGTCTGCGAAAGACCGCATCGCGGCCAACATCGTCGACGCCGCGGAGCGCGACGGTCTGCTCCAACCGGGCGGAGTGATCGTGGAGCCGACCAGCGGCAACACCGGAGTGGGGCTCGCGCTCATCGCGCAGCAGCGCGGCTACCGGTGCGTCTTCGTCGTTCCCGACAAGGTCGCCGAGGACAAGCGGGCGGTGCTGCGCGCCTACGGCGCCGAGGTCGTCGTCACACCGACGAACGTCGAGCCCGACGACCCGAACTCGTACTACAGCGTGTCCGACCGCCTCGTCCGCGAGATCCCCGGCGCCTTCAAGCCCAACCAGTACGCCAACCCGAACGGCCCGCGCAGCCACTACGAGACCACCGGTCCCGAGATCTGGCGCGACACCGACGGCCGACTCACGCACTTCGTCGCCGGCGTCGGCACGGGCGGCACGATCAGCGGTACCGGCCGCTACCTGCGCGAGGTCGCGGGTTCGGCCGTGCGCATCGTCGGGGTCGATCCGGTCGGCTCGATCTACTCGGGCGGCGACATCCACGGCTACGACGTCGAGGGCGTCGGCGAGGACTTCTGGCCTCCCGCGTTCGACCCCTCCCTCGTCGACGGCTACGAACGCGTCTCGGATGCCGAGTCCTTCGCCATGACCCGTCGCCTCGCCCGCGAGGAGGGCCTGCTCGTCGGCGGCTCCAGCGGAATGGCCGTGGTCGGAGCTCTCCGCGTCGCACGGGATCTCCCCGCCGACGCCGTGGTCGTCGTCGTCCTGCCCGACCACGGTCGCGGTTACCTGAGCAAGATCTTCGACGACGACTGGATGATCGAGCGCGGCTACGACGTTGCACCCGTGGCATCCCTTCTCCCGACCCCCTCCGAGGAGCACTCCGCATGAGCACCCATGACGCCGCCCGCGGCTTCGACAGCCTCGCCGTCCACGCGGGACAGGCGCCCGACGAGACCACCGGCGCGGTCATCCCGCCGATCCACGTCTCGACGACCTACGCGCAGGACGGCATCGGCGGCCTTCGCGGCGGCTACGAGTACGGCCGCAGCGGCAACCCCACGCGCACCGCCCTCGAGACGCAGATCGCCGCCCTCGAGGGGGGAACGCGCGCGCTGTCGTTCGCCTCGGGTCTCGCGGGCGAGGATGCCCTGCTGCGCGCCGCCCTCGTCCCGGGTGACGAGGTCCTCCTCGGCAACGACGTCTACGGCGGTACCTACCGTCTGCTCGCGCGGGTGCTGGGGCCGTGGGGCGTGAAGCTGCGCGTCGTGGACATGAGCGATCTGGATGCCGTGGCCGCCGCCATCGCGGAGCATGCGCCGCGGATGGTGTGGGTCGAGACCCCCAGCAACCCCATGCTGCGGATCACCGACATCGCGGGTCTCGCCCGACTCGGTCACGAGGCCGGCGCGATCGTCGTGGTCGACAACACCTTCGCCTCGCCCGCTCTGCAGCGGCCGCTGTCGCTCGGTGCCGACGTCGTCGTGCACTCCGCGACGAAGTACCTCGGCGGGCACAGCGATGTCGTGGGCGGAGCGCTGGCCTTCGCCGACGCGGCGCTCGCCGAGAAGGTGCAGTTTCTGCAGTTCGCGGCGGGCGCGGTGTCGGGTCCCTTCGACGCGTACCTGACCACGCGCGGTATCAAGACGCTCGCCGTGCGCATGCAGCGCCACAGCTCGAACGCGCAGGCCGTCGCCGAGCATCTCGCCGGGCACGATCGGGTCGCGCAGGTCTACTATCCCGGTCTGCCCTCGCACCCCGGGCACGAGCTGGCGGCGCGCCAGATGAGTGGCTTCGGCGGCATCGTCTCGCTCGCGCTCGCCGACGGCGCGGCCGCCCGCCGCTTCGCGGAGTCGACGCGTCTGTTCACTCTGGCGGAGTCGCTCGGCGGCGTCGAGTCGCTGGTGAACTACCCGGATGCCATGACCCACGCTTCCGTTCGCGGTACCGAACTCGCGGTGCCCGACACCATCGTTCGCCTGTCGGTGGGTATCGAGTCGGTCGACGACCTCGTCGCCGACGTCGACCAGGCGCTCGCCGCGCTCTGAGCGCGACCGCCTCCCCGCGTCCCTGTCTTCGCACGCGCCCGGCTCCGCGTGTGCCCGGCTCCGCGTGTGCCCGGCTTCGTGTGTGCCCGGCTCCGCGTGTGCCCGGCTCCGCGTGTGCCCGGCTTCGTGTGTGCCCGGCTTCGTGTGTGCCCGGCTCCGCGTGTGCCCGGCTCCGTGTGTGCCTGGCTCCGTGTGTGCCTGGCCCGGCGTGCGCCTGCCGTCGGCGACGCGCTGGCCCGGTACTCACGCATAAACGCGATCCGCGCCCATAAACGCGTGTAGAGAGCGTTTACGAGCGCGGATCGCGTTTATGCGTGTCCTGCGGCCGGGGGTGGAAAGGTCAGCGCGCGGCGCGGGCCAGGTTCTGCGCGAGTTCGTCGGCGTTCTGGCGTACGACGTAGGCGGGCTGGTCGCGCTCGACGCGCCAGCTCTCGCTGAGGGGGCCGACGTTGACGGTGTCGAAACCGAACTCGTCGTAGATACGGGTCACGAGGGCGACGGCCTCGTCGGAATCGCTCGAGGTGGCGAGAGCACGACGGTTCTCGGAGCCGGCGGGAGCGCCGTCGGTCAGGATGTCCGCGGCGGGGATGTGATTGAACGCCTTCACGACGGTCGACTCGGGCAGGTGCTCCTGCAGCATCTGCGACGTGGTGGTCTTCTTCTCGTCGAGAGCGGCGATGTGGCCGTCGCGCTCGAAGTAGTAGTTGTTGGTGTCGAGCACGGTCTTGCCGGCGAGAGGAGCGGCGGGCACGGCGTCGATCGCCTTCAGCGGGACGGTGACCACGACGATGTCGCCGGCCTCCGCGGCATCCTGTGCCGTGGCGGCGCGCGCCTTGTCGCCCACCTCGGCGACGAGGTCGGCGAGGGTCTCCGGTCCGCGGGAGTTCGCGATCACGACGTCGTAGCCGTTCTTCGCGAAGCCCTTGGCGAGGGCCGAGCCGATGTGTCCTGCTCCGATGATTCCTACGGTTGTCATGCGAGTGCAGAACCGGTGCGCCCGCTCGCGCATTCCCGGGAGCGGTACCAAGAATTCAGTGGACTGAATAGCTAGCAGGATGAGTAATCGGTGTCAAGCGGTCCCGGCCCGGGAATGACGGGATTTATCGTCATCTTGTCGCACCCTCACGCGAGTGGTCGCAGTCCGGTGTTCGGGTCACCGTCCTGCTTGACCTGTGAGGGCGACGGCCCCCGGTGGACGCGGCTTCGGACCACCGGGGGCCGCTTTCTTCTCCCGCCTCGTCCGGGTGGGGGGCGCACCGGTGGGACACTGGATGCCGGCGGGATCGGCCCCGCCCCGACCCCGAGGAATCGCTTCGTGACGACCGCCATCCGCCCGCCCCGCACCGCCCGCTTCTACGCCGTCTGCGTCGGCGTGGGTCTGCTCGCGGGACTCATGTCGGGCCTGTTCGGCGTGGGCGGCGGCACGGTCATCGTTCCTCTGCTCGTGCTCCTGCTCGGCTTCGACCAGCGCCTCGGCGCGGGAACCTCTCTCGCCGCGATCGTTCCCACGGCGTCGGTCGGTGTCATCACCTACGCCGTCGACGGGCACGTCGCATGGCTGCCGGCCCTCATCCTCGCAGCGGGGGCCGTGGGGGGAGCGCAGATCGGCACCTGGTTGCTGCCCAAGCTCTCGCAGACGGCCCTGCGCTGGGCCTTCGTGGCCTTCCTCCTCGCGGTGATCGTGAGCCTGTACTTCGTCATCCCCTCTCGCGACGCCGAGCTCGAACTCACCTGGATCACCGGCCCCGGGCTCGCGCTGCTCGGTGTGATCACCGGCATCCTGGCCGGGCTGCTCGGTGTCGGCGGCGGGATCATCGTCGTCCCCGCCCTGCTCCTGTTCTTCGGAACCAGCGACCTCGTCGCCAAGGGCACCTCGCTGCTCATGATGATCCCGACCGCGGTGTCGGGGACGGTCGGAAACCTCCGCCGGTCGAACGTCGACCTGCCGGCGGCGCTGTGCGTCGGGCTCGCGGCGTGCGCGACGACCGCCGTGGGCGCGCAGATCGCCAAGGCCGTCGACCCCTTCGTCGCCAACGTGTTGTTCTCGATCTTCCTCGTCTTCATCGCCTCGCAGATCGCGGTGAAGGCCGTGCGCGGTCGCCACCAGCGCTGACACCCCCGGTCTCACGGGCCCGCTCGGTAGACTGGGGGAGTGCCCGTGAACCCCGAACTCGTCGGTCGAGTCTTCCCGCCGACCGCTCCCTATCTGGTCGGCCGCGAGAAGGTGCGTGAGTTCGCCCGCGCCGTCTTCGCCGACGCCCCGCAGCACTCCGACCCCGAGGCCGCCCGCGCCCTCGGGTACACCGACGTGGTGGCGCCGCCGACCTTCGCGATGGTCGTCCAAGACCTCGCGCTCCAGCAGCTGCTCGCCGAGCCCGACTCGGGCATCGAGCTCTCGCGTCTCGTGCACGCGGAGCAGCGCTTCCGGTACACGCGCCCGATCGTCGCGGGCGACGAACTCGTCGCGACGCAGTCGGTCACCGGCATCCGCACCATGGGCGGCAACGCCATGATCACGAGCGAGGCCGAGATCGTGGATGCCGACGGCGCCCACGTCGTGACCACCACCAGTGTCCTCCTCGCCGGGGAGGCCGGAGCATGAGCGCGTTCACCGTCGGAGACGTCGTCGCCGAGCGATCGGTGCACCTGACCCGCGAGTCGCTCGTGCGCTATGCCGGTGCGTCGGGCGACTTCAACCCCATCCACTACCGTGACGACGTGGCCGCCGCCGTGGGCCTCCCCGGCGTGCTCGCGCACGGCATGCTCACGATGGGCATCGCGGTCGGCACGCTCGCCGAGGCACTGGGAGACTCCGGTCGCATCGCCGAGTACGGCGTGCGGTTCACGCGCCCCGTGGTCGTCGACCCCGAGACCGGCGCCGACCTGCACGTGAGTGCCAAGGTCGGAGCCGTCGACGACGAGACCGCGCGCATCGACCTCACCGTGACGTTCGCCGAGACCACCGTCCTCGGCAAGGCGCAGGTGCGGGTGCGGCTGACCTGATGCCCGAGATCACCCCCGTTCCCCTCTCTCGGCTGACCACCCTGCGGACGGGGGGTGAACCCGCCCGTCTCGTCGAGGCCGAGACGCCCGACGAACTGGTCGGCGCACTGCGCGAGGTGTGGGCGCAGGGCGAGCCGTGGTTCGTCCTCGGCGGCGGGTCGAACCTGTTCGTCGGCGACGAGCCGTTCGAGGGCACCGTCATCCGGGTGCGAACGACCGGCATCGACGAGCTGCCGGGCTCGCGCGCCGACACGGTGCGGCTCCGGGTGCAGGCCGGCCACGACTGGGACGCCCTCGTCGCCGAGACGGTGGAGCGCGGACTCGCGGGCATCGAGGCCATGTCGGGTATCCCCGGCACGGTCGGCGCGGCGCCCGTGCAGAACGTCGGGGCGTACGGCCAGGAGATCGTGCAGACCCTCGTCGAGGTGGAGCTGATCGACGAGTCGACGGGCGAGGTCGCCACCGTTCCGGCCTCGGAGCTCGGCCTGGGCTTTCGTACCTCGGTGCTGAAGCACCACTACGGCTCGGTGCCCGAGCGGCCCGCGGTCATCCTGTCGGTGACTCTCGAACTCGAGCGTGTGGGCGGCGAGGAGCGGCCCATCGCGGGAGAGCAGCTGCGCGGCGCCCTGGGGCTCGAGCCCGATCAGGCGGTGTCGCTGCGGTGGATCCGGGACCACGTGCTCGCGACCCGCGCTCGAAAGGGCATGGTGCTCGACGCCGAAGACCCCGACACTTGGAGTGCCGGCTCGTTCTTCCAGAACGCGATCGTCTCGGACGCCTTCGCGCGCACCCTTCCCGCGGAGTGCCCGAAGTGGCCCCTCGCGCCGGTGCTCGATCCGGTGACGGTGATCCCGCTCGCCGCCTTCGACGGCATCCTGCCCCCGCCCCCCGTCGTCACGCGTGACGTCAAGGTGAGCGCGGCGTGGTTGATCGAGAACGCCGGGCTTCGCCGAGGCTTCCGGTTCCCGCGCTCGCGGGCGGGCCTGTCGACGAAGCACACGCTGGCTCTGACGAACCGCGGCGAGGCGACGGCGGCCGAGATCGCCGAGCTCGCGCGTTTCGTGCAGAACCGCGTGGCGTCGGAGTTCGGCCTCGTCCTGCAGCCCGAGCCCGTCCTGATCAACGTCGAGCTGTAGTCCCGGGCGGCTCGCCCGGTCGTGCTGTGCCGCAGGGCGGAGTTCGCGGGTGACACGCCGGTTCCGGATGCCGTGGATGCGGTGTGTCGGCGGGCATCTCCGTGCGACGGCTCGGCGTGCGCAGCGCCGGCGAACGAACAGCGATGCCGGTCACCGCGACGGGTGACCGGCATCGGCGGGAGGCGAGGGCTCAAGCGAACAGGCGCTGGAGGCGCTGGATGCCCTCGAGGAGCTGGTCGTCGCCGAGGGCGTAGGACAGGCGCAGGTACCCGCTCGGGCCAAAGGCCTCACCCGGCACCACGGCCACCTCGGCCTGCTCGAGGATCAGGTCGGCGAGCTCGAGAGAGGTGGTCGGGGTCACTCCGCCCCACGATCGGTTCAGCAGGCCCCGCACGTCGGGGTAGGCGTAGAAGGCGCCCAGCGGGTTGGGCACCTCGACGCCGTCGATCTTCGACAGCTCCGCCACGATCAGCCGGCGGCGGCGGTCGAAGGCGAGACGGAACTGCTCGGCTTCGTCCTGCGGCCCGGTGAGGGCGGCCGCCGCGGCGATCTGCGCGACGTTGTTGACGTTGCTCGACAGGTGCGACTGCAGGTTGCCGGCGAGCTTCATGGCATCCGCCGGTCCCACCATCCAGCCCACGCGCCATCCGGTCATGGCGTAGGTCTTCGCGACGCCGTTGACGAGGATCGTCTGGTCGGCGAGCTCGGGCACGGCCTCGACGATCGACACGGCGCGGACGCCCTCGTACGTGAGGTTCTGATAGATCTCGTCGGTGATGACCCAGATGCCGTGCTCGAGGGCCCAGCGGCCGATCTCGGCGGTCTCTTCGGGGGTGTAGACCGAGCCGGTAGGGTTCGACGGCGACACGAAGACGAGCACCGTGGTCTTGTCGGTGCGGGCGGCCTCGAGCTGGGCGACGGTGACCTTGTAGTCCTGGTCGGCGCCGGCGAAGACCTCGACGGGCGTGCCCTCGGCGAGGGCGATGGCTTCGGGATAGGTCGTCCAGTACGGAGCCGGGAGCAGCACCTCGTCGCCCGGGTTCACCACGGTCTGGAACGCCTGGTACACCGACTGCTTGCCGCCGTTGGTGACGATGACCTGCGAGGGCGCGACCTCGAGGCCCGAGTCGCGCAGCGTCTTGGCGGCGATGGCCTCGCGCAGCACCGGGAGACCGGCGGCGGGCGTGTAGCGGTAGTTCTTCGGGTCTTGCAGCGCCTTCGCCGCGGCATCCACGATGTAGGACGGGGTGGCGAAATCGGGCTCTCCGGCCGCGTACGAGATGACCGGTCGACCGGCGGCCTGGAGGGCCTTGGCCTTGGCATCGACTTTGAGGGTCGCGGACTCGGCGATGGCGGACAGCTTGCGGGAGAGCGGGGCGCGGGAAGTCACGATTCCGAGCCTACTGTCCGCGCCCGCGTGCGACGAGAGCCGTGACCGAGCTCTTCGCCCGCGCCCGGCGGGAGGAGCATCGGATGCCGGGTCCCGCCGCGGCGACCCCGCACGCCGTCCCCGCTCGCGTCCGGTCGGGCAGGGCCGTGGGGGCGTCACCGGGGACCACGTCACGGGACGGTAACGCGGGTCCGTTAACGTTGCGGGGTGACAGCAGACCCCCTGGCGCCGACGCGCGCGCATCGCCGTGCCGTCCTCGCGCTGTTCAAGCTCGGCCTCGCCACGCTGATCGTCGGGCTGGCCACCGGTCTCGCCGTGCTCCTGCTGGTGTGGATCGTCCATTCGATCGAGCACCTCGTCTGGGGGCACGACGAGGGGCCGTTCCTCGACGGGCTCCCGTTGCCGTCTCCGTGGTGGCTGCCGGTCGTCACCGTCGGCGGCGCGGGTGTCGTCGCCGCTCTCGGCTGGTACCTGCTGCGGCGTTTCGGACGCACGCTCGCCACGGTCGAGCAGGGTGTCGACGGGGTTCGGATGCCGTGGTGGGAAACCCTCGCAGACACCGTCATCCAGGTCACGTCGGTGGCCCTCGGTGCCTCGATCGGCAAGGAGGTGGCTCCGCGCGAGCTCTCCGCGATGGCGGGCTCGAAGATCGTCGGCTGGTTCGGTCTCGACCCCCGCTGGCGGCGCATCCTCATCGCCTCGGCGGCAGGTGCCGGTCTCGCTGCGGTGTACAACGTCCCGTTGGCGGGCGCCCTGTTCGCGATCGAGATCCTGCTGGCCCAGTTCAGCGTGGGCGGGGCGGTGGTCGCCCTCGCGGTCAGCGCGATCGCCACGTTCGTCGCGCGGCCCCTCGTCGGCGACGGGTCGTTGTACCAGGTGCCCGCGCTCGAGGTGAACGCCTCGCTCGTCGTCGCGGCCGTCCTCATCGGGCCGCTCATGGGCTGGGGCGCGACGAGTTTCGCGACCGTGACCAAGGCGCTTGGGCGGTTCCGCCCGAAGGGCTGGAAGCTCCTCGTCGTCCTTCCCCTCACGTTCGCGGCGGTCGGTCTGCTGGGGGCGTTCTTCCCGCTCATCCTCGGCAACGGTCGCGCCCTGGCCACGGCGGGCTTCGACCTGTCCCAGCCGGCGCTCCTCCTGCTGCTGCTCGCCCTGCTCAAGTACGTCGCCACGACGATCTCGCTCGGCTCCGGCGCGATCGGCGGCACCCTTCAACCCTCGGTCGCGATCGGCGCGGCTCTGGGTGCGGCCGCGGCGGCCGGGTGGGCGTTCGTCTGGCCCGGCGCGGACGGCACGGCGCTCGCGATCATCGCGGCGGCCGCGTTCCTGGCATCCAATATGCGAGCGCCCTTCACCGCGATCGCGTTGATCATCGAGTTCACCGACACCGGGTTCACCCTGTTGCTGCCGATCTTCCTCGCCGTCGCGGGATCGCTCGCGGCCTCGCGGCTCAGCTCGCGCGCGAGTCTGCGGCGGTTCACGCCGATCGACCCGGCGCGCCCCTGATCACCGGCGTCGTGAGCGGCGGCTCAGACGAAGGCCGCCAGGGCAGCCTCGAGCGCCGCGGGGTCGGCGCCCGAGGCGCTGTTGTCGAAGAGTACGTGGTGCGCGCCGCGCCAGCGGCAGTCGGCGGCCTGCGCCGTGGCCCAGAACTCGTCCCAGTGGGCGAGTTTCCAGGCGTCGCGGCCGTAGCCGCGTGAGTCGACGCGGTCACGGACGAGGCCACCGTCGACCGTCACGTGCACGACGGTGATGACGACATCGGTGGGCCAGTCGTGTGCGGCTGCGGCGCGCTCGAGGTAGTCCTCTTCGGTGAAGTACCGCACGAAGGGCGCGTCGAGCACGACATCGTTGCCCAGGCGCAGGTTGTCGCCGGCGAGGCGGAGCAGCGTCGCGTACTCCAGCCCCATCACCACGCTCTGGTAGTAGGGGTTGTTGTCGCGTTCGTTCTTGTCGCTGCCCGCGGCTTCGAGGAGAGCCTCGGTGAAGGCGGTGGCGACGGAATCCTTGTCGAGGTACGTCGCGCGGATGCGGCGGGCGATGAGCGTGCTCACGGTCGACTTGCCGCTGCCGGCCGGGCCGATCACGAAGAACAGTCGTGCGGTCATGGGGGTTCCTTCCGGAGGGCGGGGAGGACGAGAGGTCGTCCTCCCCGCGCGGAATCAGGATGCCGCGACGGAGCGGTCCTTGACGAACAGGCCGTACGACAGGGCGCCCACCAGCAGCAGGACACCGCCGATGAGGAACACCGTCGTGTAGTTGCCGCCGGTGGAGGTGAGGATCGCGCCGGTGACGACGGGGGCGACGGCGGCGCCGATGAATCCGCCGAAGTTCTGGATCGCGCCGAGCGAGGCGACCTGGTTGGAGGGGGCGACGTCGGAGGCGAGGGTCCACAGGCACCCGATGGGCACCTGCGAGGCGAAGTAGCCGACGGACAGCAGGACGACGGCGAGCGGGGTGCTGTCGACGTACGCGACAGGCAGCACCGCGGCGGCGGCGAGGATCGCTCCGCCGACGATGGGGATCTTGCGGGCGCGCACCGTGGCCACGCCGCGGCGCACGAGCCGGTTCGACAGCCAGCCGCCGAAGATCACGCCCACGATGCCGCAGAGGAAGGGCAGGGACGCGAGCCACCCGCTCTGCGCGAGGCTGAAGCCGCGGGCCGTCTGCAGGTAGCTGGGGAGCCACGTGAGGTACACCCAGACGGTGTAGAAGATGCCGAACGCGCCGAGCACCATGAACCAGGTGTTGGCCTGTCGCAGCAGGCCTGCCCAGCCGACCTTCTCGACCGACTCGGCGACGCGGGCCTCGGCCTCGGCGCCCTTGATGAGCGCCTGCTCCTTGAGCGTCGGGTCGCGGTAGATGCGCAGCCAGACCAGGGCCACCACGATGCCGAAAGCGCCCACGATGACGAACATGCCGCGCCAGCTCATCGTCAGCAGCAGGAACGTCAGAAGGGGAGGCGCGATGGCGTTGGCGATCTGGGAACCGGTGTTGACGAGGGAGACGGGAAGAGCGCGCTCGGACTTGTTGAACCAGCGCTCGTTGACCTTGAGCGCCGAGGTGAAGAACGGCGACTCGGCGATGCCGAGGGCGACGCGGCACGCGTACAGCAGGCCGAAGGAGTTCGCGGCGGCGGTCACGATCGACACGAGCGACCACGCTCCGGCGGCGAAGGCGAACATCTTCTTCGGCCCGAACTTGTCGACGAGGTAGCCGGCGGGAAGGTTCGCGATCGCGTACGGCCACGAGAAGGCCGACAGCAGCAGTCCCATGGCGAACGGGTCGAGCCCGAACTCACCGGCGATCGTGGTGTTGGCCACGCTCAGCGTCGATCGGTCGAGATAGTTCACCACCCCGCCGAGGATGAGGAAGCCGACCAGGAACCACCGGATCCGGATCGTCTTCTTCTCGTCGCGCGTGAGTACGGGCGCGTCGGCCGTCGTCTCGCTCATGGTCCACTCCTTCGTGTTCGGGTGAGGGGCGGACGTCGCGGTCCGCCGTGAGGGGGTTAGGAAGTCGTGCGAGCGCTCTCGACCGCGGCGAGGAAGTCGGCGGCCGCGCGCGTGACGTCGTCGATGTCGCCGCTCGCGCGAGCGGCCTTGGTGATCGCACTGCCGACGCCGACGGCGAGCGCCCCGGCGGCGAACCAGTCGCCGACGTTGTCGCGCGTGGCGCCGCCCGCGGGGAGGATGGGCGCGTGCGCCAGGGGTGCCATGACGGTGCGCAGGTAGTCGGGTCCGGCGATCTCGGTGGGGAAGAGCTTGACGATGTCGGCACCGGCCTCCATCGTCTGCACGATCTCCGTCGGGGTGAACGCGCCACTGATGGTCAGCGCCTGGTAGCGATTGGCGGCGCGGATCATGTCGGGATTGAGGTTGGGGCTGACCAGCATGCGCGCCCCGGCCTGCACGGAGGCGACGGCCATCTCGGCATCCAGGACCGTTCCGACGCCCACCGCCACGTGGTCACCGACCTCGTCCGCGAGGGTGCGCACGACCTCGAGCGCCCGGGGGACCGAGAGGGTGATCTCGAGGGCCCGGATGCCGCCCGCCACCGCGGCGCGCGAGACGGCGAGCGCCTCGTCGGGGGAGTCGAGGCGAACGATCAGGACGACGCCGCTGTCGACCACGGCGGAGAGGACTTCATGTTTCTTTAACATCGTTGCACACGATATCACGTGGATTAACACGAGAGAACACAGTCTCTCACCGAGCGGAGGCTTAGGCTCGAGGGGATGTCGACACCGCCACCCCTCATCCCGGAACAGCGCCAGCGAGAACTGATGCGTCTGCTGCGCGGGGCGGGCGCGCTCAGCATCCGCCACCTGGCCTCGTCGCTGGGGGTGTCGCACATGACCGTGCGTCGTGACATCGCCACGCTCGAAGACGAGGGCCTCGTCGACGCCGTGCAGGGCGGCGTGCGCCTGCGCGAGCACACGGGGGTGGAGCCCCCGCGCGAACGCGATTCCCGTGCGGCCTTGGAGCTCCCCCGCAAAGAAGCCGTCGCCCGTCGTGCGGCCGCTCTCATCACCGACGACATGACCGTGTTCATCGACGCGGGGACCACCTGTCAGGCGCTCGTCCCGCATCTGACGTCCCGCCGCGGACTGACCGTGGTGACCAACGACTTCTTCACCGTCTCGGCGCTTTTCGCGCACCCCGCGATCGAGGTCATCCACACCGGTGGAGTGGTGGATGCCGCGAGCGGGTCATCGAGCGGAGCCCTCGCCGCCGCGACCATCTCGGCCATGACCCTCGACCTCGCGATCCTCAGCACCGGGACCTGGGACACCTCCCACGGGTTGACCAGTCCAGAGCTCGACAAGGTCGTGCTCAAGAGGGCGGTCCTGGATGCCGCGACCTCGGGCGCCCTGGTCGCCGACAGCACGAAGTACGGCACCGCCGAGCGCTTCCGGGTCGTGCCGCTCGACGCGCTCGACGTCATCGTGAGCGACGCGGAGCTGCCCGAGAGCGCGGCCGCGGCGATCGCCGACATGGGCGTCGAGCTGTGGACGGCGACCGACTGACCGAGGTCGGCGCAGGCCCCATCGACCGAGCCGGGGACAGCGTGGCCCCGGCCGGTCGTCGGGTCAGGGCAGGGCCGCGAGAGCTCCGCAGTTCGACGTCGCGGGGACGCCCTGGAGGCGGTCCACGAGCCATTGCTGACTCGGGGCGATGCGCGAGAAGGCGGGGACCAGATGGTTCGTCCCCGTGCCGCCCGAGGGGACCGGCTGCACGACGGGCACGTAGGTGACGTCGGCCCCCTTCGCGCACCAGTCGGCGGCGAGCTGCTTGGCCTGTGCGTGCTGCACGATGTCGTCCCGGGTGCCGGTGAGCACCTGCACGGGGATCGCCGGTCGGAGCGTGCCGATCCGCTGGTCCTCGACGGCGCGGCGGGTGGCGGCATCCGCGGTCGCGATCGAGAGGAACGACTGCCCCGAACGGGTCCACGACGACGTCGAAGCGAACCCGGCCGTGAGAAGCGTCTCGCCGATGCACTGGGTGCTCACGCGCCGTAGGGCGTCCGTGCCCGTGCCGTTCAGCTGCGTCTGGAGGAACGACTTCGCCTCCGGGTAGTACTGCAGGATGCCGTTGAACGCGTAGCCCACCACCCCGGTCAGGCTCGATCCATCGGCGGTCTTCAGAACGCCGAACAGGTCGGCGGGCGGTGCTCCGGCGTACGCTCCGCGCAGATTCAGCTCCGGGGCGTACGAGGGCGCGAGCTCGGCGGCGGATGCGGAGGCGCCCCCGCCTTGCGAGTATCCGTACAGCCCGATCGGCGAACGGCCGTCGACCGACGTGCCCGGCAGCTGCAGAGCGGCGCGCGCGGCATCGAGCAGGGCATGGCCCATGTCGAGGCGGGTGGTGTAGCTGTGCACGCGATCGGTGGTCCCGAGCCCCACGTAATCGGTCACGACCACCGCGATCCCCCGGGACAGGAGGCCGTAGATGGACGGGATCTCGTACCCGAACCCCGTCCCGTCGGCGTCGACCACGACGACCGATTCGAGGCTCTTCGACGGTGCGCACGAGTCGCCCTGGCCTTGCGTCCCCGCCGCGAACGCGACGAGCGGCCGAGCGCCGCTCCCTCTCCAGGGCAGTGTCGGCTCGATGTACACGCCGGTCACGCCGACGCCCGAGCCGACGGCGTCGGTGGAGCGGTACATGAGTCGCGTGGCCGTGCCGGGAAGGGCGCGGGTCGTTCCGGTGATGCGCACGGACGCCCCCAGGTGCATGGGCTCCGATCGCACGATGGCGCCGTTGTCGTCGGGGAGGGTGACGGGCGGGTCGTAGAAGCCGGGGGCTGCGGCGGCATGCGCGGGTGCGGCGGTGAGCGCGGCAACGGTGAGGGCGACGACGATGGCGGCGGTGAGGCGGCGCATGCGGTTCTCCTTCGAACGATGCAGGTGGGGCGACTCTCTCGAAACCGAGGGGGACCGAGGGGAAACAGTGAGGATCCGTACAACACCGCGACGCGGCGCGGACGGTGACGTTGTGGAGTGCGAAGAACTCCCCTCGGGTTCCCCGCCCCCGCCCGGCGGGGCGACGCGGGGAACCCGAGAGAGGGTCAGTCGAGGTACTTCGCGTAAGCCGGCAGCGTCAGGAACGCCGGGAACTCCGGCCGCAGTGCGACCTCGCGGAACACCTCGGCGGCGTCGTCGAAGCGCTCACCGTCGAAGCGCTGCACCTCGGCGAGGACGTCGGCCAGCAGGCCCTCGACGAACGGACGTGTGATCGCGGTGCCCTCGGCGGTCTCGCGGTCCTGGTGGATCCACTGCCAGATCTGCGAGCGCGAGATCTCGGCGGTGGCGGCGTCCTCCATGAGGTCGTCGATCGCCACGGCGCCGAGGCCCCGCAGCCATGCCTCGATGTAGCGGATCGCCACCGACACGTTCGCGCGCACACCCGCCGTGGTCACCGGCAGGCCGATGCGCAGGTCGAGCAGCTGCCGCGGTTCGATGCACACGTCCTCGCGCGAGCGGTCGAGCTGGTTCTCGCGATCACCGAGCACCGCGTCGAACTCGGCGCGGGCCACCGGGATGAGATCGGGGTGGGCCACCCACGTGCCGTCGAAGCCGTCGCCGGCCTCGCGCCGCTTGTCGGCGGCGACCTTCTCGAAGGCGGCCTCGGTGATCTCGGGGCGGCGGCGATTCGGGATGAAGGCGCTCATGCCGCCGATCGCGTATGCGCCCCGCTTGTGGCAGGTGCGCACGAGCAGCTCGGTGTAGGCACGCATGAACGGCACCGTCATGGTCACCTCGCTCCGGTCGGGCAGGACGAACCGCGCCCCGCGACCGCGGTAGGTCTTGATGATCGAGAAGATGTAGTCCCAGCGCCCGGCGTTCAGCCCCGCGCAGTGGTCGCGCAGGGCGAAGAGGATCTCCTCCATCTCGAACGCCGCGGGCAGCGTCTCGATCAGCACCGTCGCGCGGATGGTGCCGTGCGCGAGGCCCAACCGCTCCTCGGTGAACGAGAAGACGTCGTCCCAGAGCCGCGCCTCCTCGGCCGACTCGATCTTCGGCAGGTAGAAGTAGGGGCCCCGGCCGGCCGCGACGAGGGCGTGCGCGTTGTGGAACACGTACAGTCCGTAGTCGACGAGGGATCCGGATGCCGGCAGCTCCCGCCCCGTGCGATCGACGAACGTCACGTGCTTCTCGGGCAGGTGCCAGCCGCGCGGGCGCATCACGATCGTCGGCGTCCGTTCGGCGGTCACCTCGTAGCGCTTTCCCTCGGGGCTCGTGAACGACAACTGTCCGCGGATCGCGTCGAACAGCGAGAGCTGACCGCCGATGACGTTGCGCCAGGTGGGGCTCGTGGCATCCTCCTGGTCGGCCAGCCACACCCGCGCGCCGGAGTTCAGCGCGTTGATGGTCATCTTCGGATCGGTGGGGCCGGTGATCTCGACGCGGCGGTCCTCCAGACCCGGACCAGCACCGGCCACACGCCACGACGGGTCGTCGCGGATGTGCGCCGTGTCGGCGCGGAAGTGCGGGTCATCGCCCGTGCCGATCTCGAAGCGGCGGCGCTCACGCGCGGCGAGGCGGTCGTGCCGGCGCCGGGCGAAGCGGTCGTGCAGCTCGGTGAGGAAGGCGATCGCCGCGGGGGTGAGGATCTCGCCGTCGCGTCCCTCGAGGGGCCGCGCGAGACGCAGGTGCGGAGCGGATGCCGGGGTGCCCGGCATCCGGGATTCCTCGGTGGGTGTGGGGGTCGAGGTGGGCGGGGGAGAGGTGATGAGGGTCATGATCGTGTCTTTCTGTCTGTGTCGCTGCCCGTCGCTCCTTTGAGCACCATGTCCCAGAAGTGGCTGCCCGAGGTGTGCCCGGGCGACCAAAAGTGGGACAAGGTCTGCCCAAAGGGGGACATGGTCCGCACGAAGGCGCGCGCGGCGAGGGTCAGTGGAATTGGGCGGTCTCGGTGGAGCCGGCCAGGGCGAGGGTGGCGCTGTCGGGGTTGAGCGCGGTCGAGACGACGTCGAAGTAGCCGGTGCCCGCTTCGCGCTGGTGGCGCGTGGCGGTGTACCCGTGGGCTTCGGCGGCGAACTCGGCCTCCTGCAGCTCGACGTACGCGCTCATGGCGCGTTCGGCGTAGCCGCGGGCGAGGTCGAACATCGAGTGGTTCACGGCGTGGAAACCCGCCAGGGTGATGAACTGGAAGGCGTAGCCGAGAGCGGCCAGATCGGCCTGGAACGTGGCGATCTGCTCGTCGTCGAGATGGCGCTTCCAGTTGAAGCTCGGCGAGCAGTTGTAGGCGAGCTTCTTGCCCGGGTAGCGGGCGTGGATGGCCTCGGCGAAGCGGCGAGCGAGCTCGATGTCGGGCTCGCCGGTCTCGACCCAGAGCAGGTCGGCGTACGGGGCGAAGGCGAGGCCGCGCGCGATCACGGAGTCGAGGCCCGGCCGCACGCGGTAGAACCCCTCGGTGGTGCGCTCGCCGGTGAGGAACTCCGCGTCGCGCGGGTCGACGTCGCTGGTGAGCAGGTCGGCGGCCAGAGCATCGGTCCGGGCGATGATCACCGTGGGCACGCCCGCGACATCGGCCGCGAGCCGTGCGGCGTTGAGGGTGCGGATGTGTTGCTGGATGGGCACGAGAACCTTGCCGCCGAGGTGGCCGCACTTCTTCTCGCTCGCGAGCTGGTCTTCCCAGTGGATGCCGGCGGCCCCGGCCTGGATGAGTGACTGCGCGAGTTCGTAGGCGTTGAGCGGTCCGCCGAACCCGGCCTCGGCGTCGGCGACGACCGGGGCGAGCCAATCCCGGGTGATCTCCCCCTCGGCGCGCTCGATCTGGTCCTGTCGCAGCAGGGCGTTGTTGATGCGGCGGACGACCGCGGGGACCGAGTTCGCGGGGTACAGGCTCTGGTCGGGGTAGGTCTGCCCCGCGAGGTTGCCGTCGGCGGCGACCTGCCAACCGCTGAGGTAGATGGCTTTCAGTCCGGCGCGCACCTGCTGCACGGCCTGACCGCCGGTGTAGGCGCCCAGGGCGCGGACGTACTCCTCGGTGTGGATGAGGTTCCAGAGGTTCTCGGCTCCGCGACGGGCGAGGGTCGACTCCTCGCGGACGCTGCCGCGGAGACGGACGACGTCGTCGGCCGTGTAGGTGCGCTCGATGCCGTCCCAGCGCGGGTCGTTCTCCCACGCGGCGCGGATCTCGTCGGCGGTCTCGGTCTGGTCGCCGGGGCGCAGGGGCTGCTGGGCGGGGGTGGCCTGGATCGTCATGAGCGTTCTCCTCTCGGATGCCGGGGCGGCGGTGCCCCGTGACGACCACTGTGGGCGAAGAACACGGGGTCGAAACCGGATTCATCGTGTGAAGATCGCGCGATCTTCTGTTTTTGTGAGAACGTGGCGTATGGGCACCGGCGTCTCGACTTCTTCGGCATCCCTCCCCTTCGACGATGGGGAGGTGGACACGCTCACCATCGGACGACGCATCCGGCAATTGCGCACGGCGCGCGGGATGACCCTCGACGATCTCGCCGGAGCGGTCGGCCGCGCCCCGAGCCAGATGTCGATGATCGAGAACGGGCGCCGCGAGGCCAAGCTCACGCTGCTGCAGGCGATTGCCCGCGCGCTCGAGTGCACGCTGGATCAGATCCTGGATGCCGAGCCCCTCGACGCCCGCGCCGCCCTCGAGCTCTCGGTGGAGCGGGCGATGCGGGGCCAGACGTTCCAGGCGCTCGGGATCGAGCCGTTCCGCGTGGGTCGCGCGGTGCCCGACGAGGCGCTCGCCGCGATGCTCGCGCTGCAGGCCGAGATCGAACGCCTCCGTGAGGAGCGGTCGGCGACGCCCGAGGAGGCGCGGCGCGCGAACGTCGCGCTGCGGCGACTCATGCGCACGCAGGACAACCATTTCCCCGACCTCGAGCGGGTGGCATCCGGGATTCTCGATCGAATCGAGCACCCCGGTGGACCCCTCACCCAGCGGGGCGCGAGCGATATCGCCGCCCATCTCGGCTTCACGCTCCACTACGTTCCCGACCTCCCCTCGTCGACGCGCAGCATCGCCGACGTGAAGAACGGCCGGCTCTATCTGTCGACGAAGGTCGCGAAGGGCGACCCGCGCGCGGCGGTGCTGCAGGCGCTGTCGAGCCGGATCCTCGGGCACGGCGAGCCGACGAGCTACGACGAGTTCCTCCGACAGCGCGTCGAGACGAATTACCTCACCGGGGCGCTGCTCATGCCCGAGGCGCACGTCGTGCCGGCGCTGCGCGAGGCGAAGGAGCGACGCGCCCTCAGCATCGAGGACCTCCGCGACGCCTACTCGGTGTCGTACGAGACCGCCGCGCACCGCTTCACGAATCTCGCGACGGTGCATCTCGGCATCCCGGTGCACTTTCTGAAGGTGCACGAGTCGGGGACGATCACGAAGGCGTACGAGAACGACGACGTGAACTTCCCCACCGATCGCCTCGGCTCCATCGAGGGGCAGATGTGCTGCCGGCGCTGGACGAGCCGCGTCGTCTTCGACGAGGACGACCTGTTCAACCCGTACTACCAGTACACCGACACCGGGAACGGGACGTACTGGTGCACCGCCCGCGTGGAGCAGTCGAGCGAGGGGGCGCACTCGGTGAGCGTGGGGGTGCGCTTCGACGACACGAGGTGGTTCCGCGGGCGGGACACCCCGAATCGCGGCGTCTCCCGGCATGCGGTCGAGACGTGCTGTCGCCGCGCGCCGGCGGAGCTCGAGGCCGCGTGGCGCGACAAGGCGTGGCCGAACGTGCGGACACCGCGGACGCTGCTGGCGACCCTGCCGACAGGGGCGTTCCCGGGGGTCGACACGACGGAGCTGTACGAGTTCCTCGAGGCGCACGCGCCGGGCGAGTAAGCGCGCAGTGTGCAACATGCACAACGGCGGGGCAATGTGAGGCGAGGTGCCCATGTCGTGCGTCGAGCGGCGGCAATAGCGTGTGCAGCACCCGCACCGTCCCTCTTCCGCAAAAGGACACCCCCATGGCACGTATGGCCCACGCCGACGACTTCGCCCTCAGCCGCGTGACCCCCGACGCCCAGAAGCACTGGTTCGGCATCGCCGTGCAGCGTTTCGGTCAGGTCTCGGCGCTGTCGCAGTTCCTTCTCGGCGCCACTCTCGGTTACGCGATGACCTTCAGCGAGGCGTTCCTCGCGCTGCTGCTCGGCTCGATCATCCTCGAAGTGATCATGTGCATCGTCGGCATCATCGGGCAGAAGGAGGGCCTGAACACGGCGCTCCTGGCCCGCTGGACCGGTTTCGGCGAGATCGGGGCCTCACTCGTGGGCCTCGCGATCGGCATCAGCCTCATCGGCTGGTTCGGCATCCAATCGGCCATCTCGGCCGAGTCGCTCGACTCGCTCCTGCCGGGCCTGATGCCGATGTGGGCGTGGAGCCTGCTCTTCGGCCTCGCCGTCACGGCGATCGTCGCCGTCGGCTTCGTCGGGATGCAGTGGCTCGCCAACATCACCGTGCCGCTGTTCCTCGTGCTCGTCGGCTGGTCGATCATCACCGAGCTCAGCAACCACTCGATCGGCGACCTGATCACCTCGCCCGCCCCGGGACCCACCATGTCGGTGTGGCAGGGCACGGCGATCGTCGCCGGCGGCCTCATCGTCGGCGCCATCATCACCGCCGACATGACGCGCTTCAACCGCTCCAAGGCCGACGTCGTCAAGCAGACGGTCGTGGGCGTCTCGCTCGGCGAGTTCGTCATCGGCCTCTCGGGAGTGCTCCTCGCCCACGCGGCCCAGTCGGGCAACATCGTCGCGATCGTCACCTCGTCGGTGGGCCTGGTGGGACTCATCATCGTCATCACCGGCACGCTGAAGATCAACGACTGGAACCTGTACTCGTCGACCCTCGGCCTGGTGAACTTCATCTCCACCGCGTTCGGCAAGAACCTGCACCGCGTCAGCACCACCATCGTGCTCGGCGTCGTCGGATCGATCCTCGCCGCCGCCGGCATCCTGTCGCAGTTCACCGGCTTCCTCATCATCCTCGGCGTCGTCTTCCCGCCCATCGCCGGCATCATGGTCGCCGAGTACTTCATCGTGCGTCGCTGGCGCGGCGAACTCGACGCCTCGCGCGCCGAGGGCCGCCTGCCGGCGACGGCTCCGCGCCTGGTTCCCGTGACCCTGGTGGTCTGGCTCGTCTCGGCCCTCGTCGGCTACTTCGTGACCTGGGGAATCCCGGCGATCTCCTCGCTTGTGCTCTCGATCGTGCTGTACACCGTCGCCGGCAAGCTCGGCTGGGTGCGCGGTGTCGGCGAGGCGACCACCGCGCAGGTTCCCGTGCGCGACGCCGCCCCCGTGGCATCCTGACCCACCCCCCCCCGAACGAAAAGAGCTCCACCCATGCACATCGGCATCGACGTCGGCGGAACCAACACCGACGCAGTGCTCATGGACGGCAAGGACACCCTCGCCGGCGTGAAGAAGTCCACCAGCCCGGATGTCACCACCGGCATCGTCGACGCGATCGCGGCCCTGCGCGCCGAACGCGACTTCGCCGGTGCCGACATCGACGCGGTGATGATCGGCACGACGCACTTCATCAACGCTCTCGTGCAGGCCCAGCGCCTCGCCCCGACCGCCGCGGTACGACTCGGCCTCCCCGCCACGAAGGCCCTGCCGCCGCTGGTGGACTGGCCCACTGTCCTCACCGACGCGATCCAGGCGCGGAGCTATCTCGCACACGGCGGCTACGAGTTCGATGGGCGCCCGATCTCACCGCTCGACGAAGACGAGCTGCGCGGCATCGCCGACGACATGAAGGCGAACGGCGTGCGCTCCGTGGCGATCTCGTCGGTGTTCTCGCCGGTCAACCACGACCTCGAGGTGCGCGCGGCCGAGATCCTCGGCGACGTGCTGGGGCCCGACGTGGCCATCTCGCTCTCGCACGAGATCGGTCGTATCGGCCTGCTCGAGCGCGAGAACGCCACGATCATCAACGCCGCGCTCCGCGAACTCGCCTCCGAGATCGTCGACGGCCTCACGGCCGCGGTGCGCGCCGAAGGCATCCAGGCACCGATCTTCCTCAGTCAGAACGACGGCACCCTGATGGACGAGGACTACGTGCGCCTCTACCCGGTCGCGACCTTCGCCTCGGGCCCGACGAACTCGATGCGGGGCGCCGCACTCACCAGCGGCCTGCAGACGTGCGCGGTGGTCGACATCGGCGGCACGACGGCCGACATCGGTCTGCTCAACGCCGGGTTCCCGCGCGAGACCGCGAACGAGGTCAAGGTCGCCGGCATCCGCACCAATTTCCGGATGCCGGACGTGCTCTCGATCGGCATCGGCGGCGGCTCGATCGTCGACGAAGACACCGCGGAGGTGGGGCCCGCGTCCGTGGGGTACCGCCTGACCGAGGAGGCGCTGGTCTTCGGCGGCTCCACCCTCACCGCGACCGACATCGCCGTGGCCGCCGGGCGGGCGAACGTGGGCGACCCCTCGCGCGTCGCGCACCTCGACCCCGCCTTCGTCGAGCGCGTGCTCGCACGCATCGCCGACCGCGTGGCCGAGGCCGTCGACCGCATGCGCACCTCGCCCGAGCCGATCCCGGTCGTCGCGGTCGGCGGCGGCAGCATCCTGCTCCCCGATGAGTTGCCGATGTTCGGCGCCGTGCACCGCCCGCGCAACTACGCCGTCGCCAACGCCATCGGCGCATCCATCGCCCAGGTGGGCGGTGAGATCGACAAGGTCTACGCGATCGAGGCGGGCCGCCGCGACGAGGGTATCGCCGCGATTCGCGCCGAGGCCGTCGACAAGGCCATCGCCGCGGGCGCGCGACCGTCGTCGGTGTCGATCGTCGACTTCGACGAGGTGCCCATTCCCTACCTGCCGGGCAATGCCACCCGGGTGCGCGTGAAGGCCGTGGGCGACCTCGACATGGGCGTGCGGGCGTGAGCTGGCAGCTCACCCCGTCGATCGTGGGCGATCTCGCCCGCGGTGCCGCGGTGCTCGGTACCGGAGGCGGGGGAGACCCCTACATCGGGGCGCTGCTCGCCCGCCAGGCACTCGCCGTCCACGGGCCGGTCACGGTCGTGGGCCTCGACGAACTGCCCGACGACGCCCTCGTGCTCACCGTCGCGATGATGGGCGCGCCGACCGTCATGGTCGAGAAGCTCCCGAGCCTCGACGAGGTCGTCGCCCCCGTGCACGCGCTCGGCGCCTCGCTCGGTCGCCCGGTCACCCACATCGCGTGCGCCGAGGCCGGCGGGGTCAACTCCACCATCCCGATCGCCGCCGCGGCCGCCCTGGGGCTGCCGCTGCTGGATGCCGACGGCATGGGGCGCGCGTTTCCCGAGCTGCAGATGGTGCTCCCCACGCTCTACGGCATCACCGCATCGCCGCTCGCGTTCGCCGACGAGAAGGGCAACACCGCGGTGCTGTCGACCATCGACAACACCTGGACCGAGCGGATCGCCCGTGTGGCGTGCGTCGAGATGGGCTGCTCGGTCATGCTCGCCGGTTTCGCCATGTCGGGCGCGAGCGCGCGTGAGGCCCTCGTCCCCGCCTCGCTGTCGGCGTGCCTGTCCATCGGACGCGGCATCGTCGAAGCGCGCGAGGCGAAGACCGACCCGGTCGCCGCGGTCGTCGCCGCCCTGGGGGGACGCGAGGTGTTCGAGGGCAAGGTCGTGGATGTCGAGCGCGGGACCACCGCCGGGTTCGCCCGCGGCAACGCCCGCATCGAGGGCCGGGGTGACACGGTGACGCTGTCGTTCCAGAACGAGCACCTCATCGCGCGCACCACCACCGGCATCCTGGTCACGACTCCCGACCTCATCATCGTCCTGGATGCCGAGACCGCGGAGCCGATCACCACCGAGGGCCTGCGTTACGGCCAGCGCGTGCGGGTCATCGCCGCGCCCAGCGACGAGCGGTGGCACAGCGCCGAAGCCCTCGCGATGGTCGGCCCCGGATACTTCGGCTACGACCTGCCCTCCCACCGCTTCGACGGAACCATCGAGAACTCGGAGACCGCCGCATGAGCTGGACCCTGACCGCCGCCGACCTGCCCGATCTGGCCCGCGGTGCGACGCTGCTGGGAACCGGGGGCGGCGGCGATCCCTACATCGGGCAGAAGCTCGTCGAGCGCGTGCTGGGGGCGGGAAGCATCACCGTGCTCGACCCCGACGAGATCGCCGACGACCTGTTCGTCATCCCCACCGCGCAGATGGGCGCCCCGACCGTGATGATCGAGAAGATCCCGGCCGGCACCGAGCCGACGCTGGCGTTGCGCACCCTCGAGAAGCACCTCGGCCGCACCGCGGACGCGACCATGCCCATCGAATGCGGCGGCATCAACTCCATGATCCCGTTGCTCGTCGCCGCCGAGACGGGGCTTCCCGTGGTGGATGCCGACGGCATGGGCCGCGCGTTCCCCGAACTGTCGATGGAGACCTTCGCCGTCTACGGCGTGCACGGCTCGCCCCTGGCCCTCGCGGGCGAGCGCGGCGAGACGGCGATCATCGACACCGGCGACGACGACCGGCAGATGGAGTGGCTCGCGCGCGGCGTCACGATCCGCCTCGGCGGGGTGTCGCACATCGCCGAATACGCCATGACCGGTGCCGACGTGCGCCGCACCGCGATTCCGCGGACGCTGTCGATGGCTCTGGCGCTGGGGCGCGGCATCCGCGAGGCACGGGAACAGCACCGTTCGCCCTTCGAGGCCATCGCCGACGTGCTCTCGACCACGCTGTACCCGCACGTGCGGGAGCTGTTCGTCGGCAAGGTCACCGACGTCGAGCGACGCACCACCGACGGCTTCGCGAAGGGACGCGCCACCATCACCGCGCTCGACCCCGACGACGACGCGGCGCTCGAGGTGGCGTTCCAGAACGAGAACCTCGTCGCCCGCCGCGACGGCGAGCTGGTGGCGATCGTGCCCGATCTCATCTGCATCACCGACATCGAGTCGGCCGAGCCCATCACCACCGAGGGCCTGCGCTACGGCCAGCGCGTGCGGGTGCTCGGCATCTCGACGCCCGACATCATGCGCACGCCCGGTGCGCTCGCCGCGTTCGGCCCGTCGGCGTTCGGTCTCGCCGACGCGTTCGAGCCGGTCGAGCGGTTGCGAGGCGCCGACGTGCGGCGGCTCATTACCCTGTGAGCATGAGAACCCTCGGGCCCGACCGCCTGCCGGCGCTGGCACGGGGGTTCGCCCTGCTCGGCGCGGGCGGCGGGGGCGCGACGACGCTCCTCGAGCTCATGGCCGCCGAGGTGCTGGACGGTCCGGTCGCGCTTCACGACCTCGACGACCTCGATCCGCTCACCCCGTGCGTCGCCGTCGGTTTCGCCGGGTCGACGTACCTCCTGGGCGAGCGCGTGCCGGCGGAAGATGCTTTCGCGCCGCTCCTGGCCGCCGCCGAGCGCTGGACCGGGGTGGCGGCCGTGGCCGTGTGCGCGCTGGAGGGGGCCGGCTTGAACGGCCTCACCCCGTTCCTCCTCGCCCGTGGTCACACCCTCGTCGATGCCGATCTCATGGGCCGCGCGCTGCCCGGGATCGACCAGCTCTCCCTCGTGGTCGACGCGGTGCCCGGTGTCGTGCTGGTCGCCGACACGGGCGGGGGCGTCATGGTCGTCGAGTCGGCGCGGGCCGCCGACGTCGAGAGCCTCGTGCGCGCGAGCGTCATCCGGGCCGGGGGAGCGGGCGCGGTCCTCGTCGCGGGCTTCACCGTCGGCGACCTCGTGGCCCACGGCATCCGGGGGACTTTCGCTCGAGCGCTCGCGCTCGGCGAGTCCGACGTCTCCGCTGGCGAGCTTCTCGGGGCGCGGATCCTGGGCGCGGGGCGGGTGAGCGCGGTGGATGCCGTGCCCGACGACGCGTTCGCCAGGTCGGTCGAGCTGACGGGCGACGACGGTGCGCTGCTGCGGCTCGTCGCGCGTTCGGAGTTTCTCGCGGTGACTCGCGACGGGCGCACGATCGCCGCATCCCCCGACGTCCTCGTCGCGATCGACACCGTCTCGGGCGACGTGCTGCAGGTCGACGCCGTGACCCTCGCTCGGCACGTGCGCGTGCTGTCGCTTCCGGCGCCGGAGTGGTGGAGGGAGTCCCCCGAGCGCCTCGCGCACGTGGTGCCCGCCGCCTACGGGCTGCGTGACCTGGAGATGGAGTCGTGACGCCCGTGCGGCCCTGCATGCCCCGCCGCCTGCGGCCTGCGCGACCGCGAGGTCGAGTCATGGTGAGCGTGCCGTGTCGTGCTCTCCGCGATCCGAGGGGGACGCCATGACGCCCCTGGACCTCCGTGCCCTGCTCGCGCACCCCGCGAACGGCCGCGCACGCGTGCTCGTCGAGTCCGCGGGTGCGGAGGCCTTCGCCGGCGTGGTCGTCGCCGCGCGCGAGACGCTGCTGCCCGAGCGAGGCGACGGCGAGCTCGCCGCGCTCACCGAGCCTCCGCCCTCCGCGCCGTGGCAGCAGGACGCCCTCGTGCGGCGGGTGCGCGACCGCGGCTTCCGCGGTCTCGCCCTCTCCGGAGCCGAGGCGCTGGGTGCCGGCAGCCGCGGCCTCGCCGCCCGGCTCGGACTCACCCTGCTCGCCGTCGACGACCCGATGGCCCTGGCCCGCGCCGCGTGGGAGCTCGTACAGGGGCGCGACGCACTGACGCTCGGATACGTGCGACGCGTCGCGCAGTCGATCGAGTACTCCGCCGCGCACCTGGCCGACCTGCTCCGCCACCTCTCGGCCAGCGTCGGTCACGGCGTGGCCCTCATCGACGCCGAGGGCGTACTGCTGCAGGCCGGCGGCGACCTGCCCGAGGCGGTACGCGCTGCCATCGATTTCGGACTCTGGCAGGATGCGGTCTCGGTCGCGGAGGGAGCGGCTGCCTCGGTACGCGTCGACAGCCCGAGCCGCGCCGGGCTGCGCCTGGCCGTGTTCGGCTCCGGGCTGAGCCCCGCACAGCTGGCGGCCCTGGCCGTGGCCGCCGAGGTGGCGATGCCGGCGGTCGCCGCCCGTATCCTCATCGACGAGGTGGCCGACGTGAGCGATGCCGCCGTGGCATCCGGTCTCCTCCGGGAGTTCCTCGAGGCCCGCGACGCCCGCGATCCCGACGTCGAGCAGCGCATGAGCGAGCGGGGGTGGCGCATGGGCGGGTACCACCTCGCGTTTCGGATTGCGGGCCGCCGCCGCCTCGAAACGTTGGAACTGCTGCGTTTCGTGCGCCGGAACCTGGCCGCACTGCCCGTCGACTCGCAGGCCGTGACCAGTGGCCGCGGCGTGACCGGCTGGCTGAGCTTCGCCGAGCCACCGGCAGCCGACCGCCTCGACGAGCACGTCGCCGCCGTCCGAGCCCTGCACGACAACGTCCGCCGTTCGTTCGACGTCGCAACCGGCGTCGGCTCGCTCGACAGCGGCGCGAGCGGGCTGTTGCGCAGCATCGACGGCGCGGTCGACGGCGCGCGCATCGCCGCCGGACGCGCCGCGACGGGCTGGTTCGTGCGCGTCGACGCCCTCGGCATCGAGCAGGTGCTGCTGTCGTGGGCCGGGTCCGACACCTTCGTGCCCGCCGCCGAGGCGCTGCTCGCGCCGCTCGTGTCACAGGGCCCCGAGCTGCTCGAGACCCTCACCGCGTACCTCGACCACGAGTCGGGCGTCTCGGCCACGGCGACCGCCCTGGGCCTTCACCGCAACACCGTGGCGATGCGCATCGCTCGTGCGCAGGAGGTGCTGGGCGTCGACCTCACCGACACCGACGCCCGCCTCGCCCTGCACCTCGCCTGCCGCGCGCTGCGCTGAGGCCGTCGCGGCGAGCTGCGCCGCGCGCCTGGCGCCCCGCGACCGTCGGCCTTCGCCGTCCTGCGGAGTGTGGGCCTGACACTCCGTCCGGGATGCCGATGACTCGGCGCGTCGCGGACGAACTCCGCGCGACGGTTCACGCCGCGAGCACCGATCCCGCGGTGCGACGGAGGAGGGGTTGCGTGAATACCTACCATGTGTAAGGTTTTGGAGCAGTGAGCTCCATTCCCCCGGAGCGCTTTCGATGAGGAGAGCCAGCCATGAAGCACACCCTCGCGGCATCCACCGCGGTCGTCGGACTCGTCCTGGGCGGTGTCGCCGCGGCATCCCCCGCCGTCGCCGCACCCCCGGAGAAGCCCGGTCCGCCCGCCCACGCCGGTCCGCCCGCCCACGCCGGACCTGGCGCACGTGACCTCGAGCGCTATGCCGCCGACACGTGGGCCTCGCTCGCGGCGATGGCCCACGAGAACACCGGCCTTCCCGACGACAACATCGGGGGTGCGCTGGAGGAGTCCACGGCATCCGGGTACACCTCGCCGACCAACATCGGCGGGTACCTGTGGTCGACGGTGACCGCGCGCGACCTCGGCATCATCGACGCCGACGAGGCGCGGGATCGCTTGACCGCGACGGTGTCGACGCTCGAGACGATGGAGCGCAACGACGCGAGCGGCATGTACTACAACTGGTACGCGCCCGACACCGGCGCCAAGCTCGAGATCTTCCCCACCTCGGGCGAGGTCATTCACCCGTTCCTCAGCACGGTCGACAACGGCTGGCTCGCGGCGGGGCTGAGGATCGTCCGCGAGGCCGAGCCGACGCTCGCCGACCGGGCCGACACGCTCTACCGGTCGATGGACTTCGCGGCGTTCTTCGACGCGGCGGGGGCGGCGGGACTTCCGGCCGGCACGAACCGCGGCGGTTTCTGGGAGGCCCCTCCCGGCGACGGCTGCGCGGTCGAGGCGCCGATGTACAACGGCAGCGGAGAGCAGGCGTTCTACACCTGTCACCACTACGACACGACCGTGAGCGAGAGCCGCATCGCGACCTACCTCGGCATTTCGGAGGGGGCGATCCCGGCATCCGGCCTGTACGGCACCCACCGCACGATGCCCGCGGGCTGCGACTGGGCGTGGCAGGAGCAGCTGCCCACCGGTCAGACCCGCACCTACGACGGTGTCGACGTCTACGAGGGCGTGTATTCGTACGACGGCATGTCGTTCGCGCCGAGCTGGGGCGGGAGCATGTTCGAGGCGCTCATGCCCGACATGCTCATTCCCGAGGCGGAGTGGGGCCCGCGCTCGTGGGGCCTGAACCACCCGATCACCGTCGAGGTGCAGAAGCGCCACGGGCTGAAGGAAGCCGGGTACGGCTACTGGGGCTTCTCTCCCGCCAGCAACCCGTTCGGCGGCTACAGCGAGTACGGCGTCGACATCGCCGGCATCCGGTCCGACGGATACACCTCGGATGCCGAGAAGACCGACGTCGACATCGACCGCCCGGGCTGCGCCGAGGGGACGAACCCCGACCCGACCTTCGGCGACGGCGTCGTCACCCCGCACGCCGCATTCCTCGCGCTGCCGTACGACCGCGCCGGTGTGCTGAAGAACCTGCGAGGCATCGAGAAGAAGCTCGGTGCCTACGGCCCGGGCGGTTTCTACGACGCCGTCGCGGTGAAGAGCGGCACGGTCGCCGAGCGATACCTGTCGCTCGACCAGTCGATGATCATGGCGGCGATCGGCAACGCGCTGACCGGTGACACGCTGAAGGACTACATGGTCGATGACAGGATGGAGCAGAACCTCCGGCCCGCCATCGAACAGCAGGTCTTCGGCTCGTCGTGGGGCGCCTCGCGTCGCTGACGGCTCGACCGCTCGATGCCCGGTGCCTCGCGGAGGTGCCGGGCATCGGTGTGTTCGGACGGGGGAGAGGATGCCGATGACCGACGCACCCGCACCGCGCGGTCGCCGCGGCAGCTATGCGAAGGGGCAGCAGACGCGACAGCGCATCGTCGACGAGGCGGTCGTGGTCTTCGGACGCTCCGGCGTGACGGCCGGGTCGCTCCGCGAGGTCGCCACCCGTGTGGGCCTGACCCCCGCGGGGCTCCTGCATCACTTCGCCTCGAAGGAGGAGCTGTTCGCCGAGGTGCTGCGCCAGCGCGACGAGCGCGTCCGCGCCGCCGCCGGGGACCCGCACGAGCACACCCTCGTCGAGCAGATGCGCAAAGTCGTGGCGCACAACGCGACCACGCGCGGCCTGACGTCGCTGTACACGTTGGTCGTCGCCGAGGCCAGCGACCCGGCCCACCCCTCCCACGAGGCCTTCGCCGAGCGGTACCGCCGCAGCGCCGCGACGGCCGCCGACCTGCTGCGGGCCGGGCAGGCCGCGGGGGAGGTGCGCGCCGACGTCGACCCGGAGCGCGCCGCGCGGCTGCTGAGCGCCGTGATGGACGGTCTCCAGCAGCAGTGGCTCCTCGACGAGACGGTGGACATGCCCGCGCTCTTCGCCGAGTTCGTGCGGGGCTACCTGGAGTCGCCGGCCTGAGCCATCGGCATCCCCCCGCCCCCCGCCGGTGGATGCGCGCGAGGGCATCGTGGGGGAGTGGGGCGCGAAATGTGCAGCGGGGCGCGAAACGTCCGCCCCAGTGCACATTTCGCGCCCCGGTCGCGCGAGGAGATGGGTTGCAACGGTTTGGTTATGCGCTTAAACTTGGACGTGACGTGCAGGGAGCACCCGACGGCGGGTGCCTGGTTCGAGGAGGAACACATGAAGAAGACCCGATGGAGCGCCGTGGCCGTGATCGCCGCGGCGGCGATCGTCCTCACCGGTTGCGGCCGGCCCTCCGACGCCGGTCCCGGTGCGGCGGAGGCGGGCACGATCGGCGACGCCAAGGCCGAGGGCACGCTCACGATGTGGGCGATGGGTGCCGAGGGCGAGGCGCTGCCGGAGTTCGTGAAGACCTTCGAGGAGGCCAACCCCGGCGTGACCGTGAATGTGACGCCCGTGCCGTGGGATGCCGCGTACAGCAAGTTCCAGACGGCGATCGCCGGTGGCAACACCCCCGACCTCGCGATGGTGGGCTCGACGTGGATGGCCGATTTCGGTGACGCGCTGCAGACGGTGCCGAGCGACCTGTCCACCGACGGCATCTTCCCCGGAGCCCTCGACTCGACGAAGATCGACGATCGCGCGACGGGCGTGCCCTGGTACGTCGACACGCGCGTGCTGTACTACCGCACCGACATCGCCGCCCAAGCAGGCTGGGACAAGGCGCCCGCCACCTGGGACGACCTGAAGAAGATGGCCGCCGACATGCAGTCGAAGGGGGGCGCCGACTACGGCATCCGCTTCCCCGCCGGCAACGACTCGTTCCAGGGCAACCTGTGGATGCCGTGGTCCAACGGCGCTCAGCTCGAGGACGGATCGAAATGGACCCTCGACACCCCCGAGACCGCCGAGGCGTTCCAGTACTACCAGAGCTTCTACACCGACGGTGTGGCCAACCCGGCGGCCGATCGTTCGGCCGGGGCGCAGGAGGCGGACTTCGTCTCGGGCAAGACCCCGATGCTCATCGACGGGCCCTTCCTCATCGGCCAGCTCGAAGAACTCGGCGGCGCCGGCTTCAGCGACAAGTTCACCACCGCGGTGCTGCCCACCAAGGAGTCGTCGACGTCGTTCAGCGGTGGCGCCAACCTCGCCGTGTTCGACAACTCGAAGAACGCCACGAGCGCGTGGAAGCTCGTCCAGTGGCTGACCCAGCCCGACACGCAGGCCGCGTGGTACGCCGCGACCGGTGACCTCCCCGCGGTGCAGGATGCCTGGAAGACCGACGCCCTCGCCTCGTCGAAGACCCTCGCGGCCTTCGGTACGCAGCTCGAGACGGCGAAGTCGGTGCCCGCGGTCACCACGTGGGTGCAGGTCGCCGCGGCCGGTGACGCGATGCTCGAGAAGCTTCGACTCGGCCAGCAGACGCCGGCCGACGGGTTGAAGGAGCTCCAGGCCACCGCCGACCAGCTGGGTCTGGGCTGAGATCATGACGCAGGCAGTCGTGGGTGCGACCGGACGGGCTCCGGCCCGCGGTCGCACCCGCGCCGGCGGGGCATCGAGCCGCCGCCGGCGTCAGGGATGGGTCGCGTGGGGCTTCGCCCTGCCGTTCGTCGCGGTCTTCGCGATCTTCATGGTCGTGCCGATCGTGGGGTCGTTCGCGATGTCGTTCACCGATTTCACGGCGCGCGACATCCGATCGCCGTTCTCCGTGAACTTCGTCGGACTGCAGCAGTACATCGGCGTGCTGTCCGACCCCGTGTTCCTCACCTCGCTCGGCGTGACCGCCACGTTCGTGGTCGTCGGCATCCCGGTCACGATGGCGATCGCCCTGGCGCTCGCGCTCGCGCTCAACGCCCGCACGGGCCGCTTCGTCTCGATCCTGCGCGTCGGCTTCTACGCCCCGGTCGTGACGAGCATCGTCGCCGTCGCGGTGGTGTGGCGCTACATCCTGCAACCGGAAGGCCTGCTCAACTCGGCGCTCGCGATCATCGGCATCCAGGGCCCGGATTGGCTCAATGACACCCGCACCGCCCTGCCCTCGCTCATCGCGATGGCGGTGTGGCGAAACGTGGGCACGCTGATGGTGATCTTCCTCGCCGGGCTCCAGGCGATCCCCACCGACGTCAAGGAGGCGGCCCTCATGGACGGCGCCTCATCGTGGCGGCGGCTGACGTCGGTCACCCTCCCGCTGCTGCGCCCGACGCTGCTGCTGGGTGCCGTGCTCATCTCCGTCGGCTTCCTGCAGTTCTTCGAGGAGGCATTCGTCATGACACAGGGCGGCCCCCTCAACTCCACCCTCTCGGTGGCCTATTACACGTTCAAGCAGTTCGGCTTCGGGCAGTACGGCGCGGCTTCGGCCGCGAGCTACCTGCTGTTCCTCGCGATCGCGCTGCTCAGCCTCGTGCAGTTCCGCGTGCTGCGCGCGAAGGATTGAGGGCGGATGCCATGACACTCACGTCTCCCGCGGCTCCGGCCGCCGTCGTCGAAGCGACCGAGCCGCCGCGCCGCCGGCGCGCCGACAAGCGCGTCACCCCGGGGCGCGCACTCACCTTCACGGTGCTGATCGTCGGCCTGGTCGTCTGGATCCTGCCCTTCGCGTGGATGCTGCTGGGCTCGGTCAAGACCCAGCGCGAGATCCTGCAGCGCCCGCCGACCTGGTGGCCGCAGCAGTTCACCTGGGAGAACTTCGGCGCCTGGTTCGGGCAGCTGAACTTCGGCCAGTTCTTCGGCAACAGCATCGTCGTGGCGCTGTTCACCGTCGCCGGCAACCTCGTGTTCTGCTCGATGGTCGGATACGCGCTGGCGAAGATGGACTTCCCCGGCAAGAAGGCGCTGTTCGTCGTCGTCATGGTGACCCTGATGGTCCCCGGCGTCGTGACCTTCGTGCCGCTGTTCGTCATGGTCTCCTCGCTCGGCCTCGTCGACAGCTACGCGGCGCTCATCCTTCCGTTCGTCACGACCCCCTTGGGCGTGTTCCTCATGCGGCAGTTCATGCTCGGCATCCCGGATCCGCTCCTCGAGGCCGCGCGGATCGACGGAGCGGGCGAGCTGCGCATCTTCGCCCGGATCGTCATGCCGCTGTGCGGGCCGCCGCTGGCGACCCTCGGCATCCTGACCTTCCTCGCCTCCTGGAACAACTTCCTCTGGCCGCTGGTCGCGGCGCAGACCGAGGCGAAGTACACCCTCCCGGTCGCACTCTCGCTGTACTCGACGGGCCAGAGCGCCACCGACTACGGCCTGCTGCTCGCCGGCTCCGTGCTGGTGATCGCGCCGATCATCCTGCTGTTCGTCTTCCTGCAGCGCTACTTCATCCAGGGCATCGCCTCGACCGGTCTGAAGTGAGGCGCGGGCGGGTCGCGTCACCGCGGCCCGCCCGGCCCCCGCGCCGGTCCGACCCCCGAGCTCCGCCGCCCGCGCCTGCACCGGCGGCCCCGAAAGGACCCCCCATGACCTCCGCCCGCTTCCTCACCGCACCCGACGGAACGCGCTTCCGCGATCTCAACGGCAACGGTGTGATGGACCCGTACGAGAACCCCACGCTCAGCGTCGACGAGCGCACCGACGACCTCCTTCACCGCCTCAGCCTCGAGGAGAAGGCCGGTCTGATGTTCCAGACCGTCATCGAGGTCGGCGACGAGGGCGAGCTGCTCGAAACGCCGGGCAAGATCTCGAAGTCCCCGACGACCACGGTCGTGGTGCACAAGAACATGAACCACTTCAACGTGCACGCGATCCGTACCGCACGCCAGGCGGCGACCTGGAACAACAACCTCCAGGCGCTCGCCGAGACGACGCCCCACGGCATCCCGGTCACGATCAGCACCGACCCGCGGCACGCGTTCGTCGAGAACACGGGCGTCGCCTTCTCGGCAGGTCCCTTCTCGCAGTGGCCCGAGGGTCTGGGCCTCGCCGCGCTCGACGACGTCGACACCGTGCGCGGGTTCGCCGAGGTCGCGCGGCGCGAGTACGTCGCCGTCGGCATCCGTGCGGCCCTCCACCCGCAGATCGACCTCGCCACCGAACCGCGGTGGGGTCGACAGGCGCAGACCCTCGGTCAGGATGCCGACCGGGTCACCGCATTCACCGCGGCGTATCTGCGGGGTTTCCAGGGCGATGAGCTCGGACCCGACAGCGTCGCCTGCACGACGAAGCACTTCCCGGGCGGTGGCCCGCAGCTCGCTGGCGAGGATGCGCACTTCCCCTACGGGCGCGAGCAGGTGTATCCCGGCGGCATGTTCGACTATCACCTCGAGCCGTTCCGCGAGGCGATCCGCCGGGGGACGGCGGGCATGATGCCGTACTACGGCATGCCCGTCGGTCTCGAGGTCGACGGGGAGCCGATCGAGGAGGTCGGTTTCGGGTACAACCGGCAGATCGTGACGGGCCTGCTCCGCGAGCAGCTCGGCTACGACGGCGTCGTGGTGACCGACTGGGAACTCGTCAACGACAACCATGTCGGCGACCAGGTGCTCCCCGCCCGAGCCTGGGGCGTCGAACACCTCACCGCCGTCGAGCGCATGGAGAAGATCCTGGATGCCGGCAGCGACCAGTTCGGCGGAGAGGAATGCGTCGAGATGCTCGTGGATCTCGTCCGCTCGGGCCGGGTGTCCGAGGAGCGTCTCGACGCGTCGGTGCGGCGCCTGCTGCGGGTGAAGTTCCAGCTCGGACTCTTCGACGATCCCTACGTCGACGTCGACGCGGCCGAGCGCCTCGTGGGCAATCCCGAATTCCGGGCCCTCGGCGAGCGGGCGCAGGCGCGTTCGCTCACCGTGCTGGTGAACGAGGGGTCGACTCTGCCTCTCCGCCCCACCGGGAGCGTCTATGTCGAGGGCTTCCGCGCCGACGACGTGGCCGAGCTCGGACGCGTGGTGTCCGACCCCGCCGAGGCCGATCTCGCCCTGGTCCGCATCGGTGCGCCGTTCGAGCCCCGCGACGATCTCTTCCTCGAGGCCTGGTTCCACCAGGGCTCGCTCGAGTTCGCGCCGGGTCTGGTGTACCGGTTGAACCGGATCGCGGCGTCCTGCCCCCTCGTGATCGTGGTGAACCTCGACCGCCCCGCGATCCTCACGCCGTTCGTGGGCCATGCCGCGGCGATCGTCGCCGATTACGGCAGTTCGTCGGCGGCGGTGCTCGATGCCCTCACGGGGCGCGTCGCCCCGCGCGGTCGGCTGCCGATCGAGATCCCCCGGTCGATGGATGCCGTGCGTTCCTCGCGCGAGGATGTACCGTCGGACAGCGGCGATCCCGTCTTCCCCGTGCACCACGGGCTGGAGCTCGAGGAGCTCGTCGCGCTGCAGGAGGGGTAGGGCCGATCCGATGCCGGAGGAGCAGACGACGCGTCGACCGACCGTCTACGACGTCGCGCAGGAGGCGAGCGTCTCGATCGCGTCGGTGTCGTTCGCCTTCCGCCGTCCCGACAAGCTCAGCGAGGCGACTCGCGAGAGGGTGCTCGATGCCGCTCGGCGGCTGGGATATGCGCCCAGCGGCGCCGCCCGCGGGCTCGCGCGCGGACGCACCGGCATCCTCGGCCTGCACGCCTTCGACCTGCTGCTCGAGCGGGCCGACCCGCGGGCGCAGCCGCTCAGCGGGATGCAGTCGCCGGCGCTCGATGCCGGGGGCGTGATCGCCTGGGACCAGACCGACGACGACGTGCTGTCCGATCCCCGCGCCTTTCCGTTGTACGTCGACGAGGTCCAGCGGGGATTCGAACTGGAGTGCTGGGCGCTCGGGCGACCGGTCATGCTCAGCAGCGGATCGGATGCCGATGTCTCGGTCGCCGACACCGTGGGTCGTGTCGACGGGCTGGCGATCTTCCCGTCCCCGCAGACCGCGCCGACCCTGGCTCGACACACTCCGAGCATTCCGATCGTGCTCTTCAGCGCCGCCCCGGCCGACGATCCCCATCACCGCGTGCGGGTCGACAATGCGCGAGGGATGCGCGACCTCGTCGCCCACCTCGTCGAGGAGCACGCCGCGACCGACATCGCCTTCGTCGGACGCCTCGAGGCGACGGATGCGGTGGAGCGTCGTGACGCGATGATCGCGGAGCTCGAGGCCCGCGGCATCCGCCCCCGTCTCGATTCCATCGACGCGACCGTGCGCGGCGAGGACGAGCTCGTGCCGCAGGTGCGCGCGCTCCTGGCCGGGGGGCGTATGCCGCGCGCCTTCGTCTGCGCGACCGACCAGAACGCTTTCACCCTTCTCGACGTCCTGGCGGCCGAGGGGGTACGGGTGCCGGACGACGTGATCGTCACCGGGTTCGATGGCACGCTCGGCTCGCGCCTGACCACTCCGCCGCTGACGACGGTCCGCCAGCCCATGGAGGCCATGGGACGCGCGGCCGCGCGGATCCTCGCCGGAACGGCCGGTTCGCCGCCGAGGGGCAAAACCTTCGACGTCGTGTTCGAGCCGCGCGTGCTGGTTCGGGGGAGCTGCGGCTGCTGAGCCCCGTCCGCCCTCGCCGGGGGGTGTTCCCTCGGGCGGAGGTCGGGGATGACGCGCCGGTTCGGGATGCCGTGTCGCGGCGCATCCGGCCTGGATTCCGCGGGACGGTCCGCGACCGTTCGGCTCAGACCGCGTTCCACCGCAGCCGCGGGGCGCCCAGGCCCGCCCGCAATGCCGCGGGATCGGCCACCGGGAACATCGTGACGAGGAGTCCGTCGACGGCGTAGGCCAGAGCCGCGGTGCCCTCGGGAAGCGGGGCGCCGAGCGCGATGCGCGCGGTGCGGCCCTCGGCCTCCTCGGTGAGGGCATCCGGACGGGCCAGCAACACGGACGCGGCCGCGGTGGCGCGTGACAGGAGCGTCTGCGTGCCGACCCAGGGTACGAACGCCCCGGCGTCGAGCCCGCACGCGCGTTCGAGTTCGCCCGTCAGCCACCGCTCGCGCTTGAGGCCGTAGGGGGTCGGCGTGGTCGAGAGAAGGTAGCCGTACACGTGCAGCACACCGGCGTTCCCCACCGGCCACGAGGCCTCGAGCCCCGCCCGCGCGTGCAGCTCGTCGAAGAGGGGGCGAGCGAGGACCGCGGCTGCGACGTTCTCGTCGATCACGCTCGAGCGACCCCACGCGGCGAAGCGTCCCGCGGCGGCGTCGTCGGCGAGCGCGGTCGAGAGCCACGGCAGAGACGAGATCGCGGCGGCGGGGTCGGACAGGGCCCGGGCGGCGGCGGCGTCGAGGGCGGCGGAGGAGGTCACCGCTCCACGCTAGAGCCGGAGCGGGGGCGCACAGGTGCCGTTCATCCAGCGTTTACACGGCGTGGACATTGCGTCCACATTTGAGGTGCAACATGGACGCAACGTCCACGACAGGAGTCTCCCCGTGCCCCGCCCCGTTCTCATTTTCGACTTCGACGGCACCGTCGCCGTCGGCGACGGCCCGCTGCTGGCCTACGCCCGCGCGGTCGCCGTGCACACGGCATCCGCCGACGACTTCGTCTCGGCCGTCGCCGCCCACCTCGCCGCCCCGACGGACGACGTCATCGACGGCTACGACGCCGTCCGTCGCGTGGCCCTCGAGGCCGGCGTCGACGACGACGACCTGGCGTCGGCGTACGCCCTCAGTCGCACGCAGCTCGGCAGTGTCGACGCGCCGGTGTCGACGGCTCGCGGCCTCGCGGATTTCCTCGCAGACGTGGATGCCGAGCGGCTCCTCGTCACGAACGCCCCCGCCACCCGCCTCGACGAGGCGCTCGCCGCGATGGGCCTGGACGGCTTGTTCGACCGCATCGTCACCGACGCTTCCAAGCCCGCAGGGCTCGAGACCCTGCTCGACGACCTCGACGACGGCATCTGCGTGCTCGCGGTCGGCGACGTCTGGCGCAACGACCTCGCCCCCGCCCACGCCCGTGGTCTCGACACCGCTCTCGTCGGCGGATACGCCGATGCCGCCGCCGCTCCCACCTTCCGCGCCGACACCCTCGACGAGCTGCTGCCCGCACTCGCCGCGTGGGTCGACGCCGCCCACGTCGACGTTCCCCCCGCCGCACACCTCCCTTCTCACGCCTGAATCCCACCCGAACCGCAGAGGAATCATGAACACTCGTCGCACCCGTCTCGCCGCGGCCTTCGCCACCGCCGCCCTCGCCTCGATCGCCCTGGCCGGTTGCTCCGGAACCGCGGGCGCCGCCTCCGGTCCCGCCGCCGACCCGAGCTCGCTCGTGCTCGCGCTCGTTCCCTCGCAGGACCAGGCGAACCTCGTCGACACCGCGAAGCCCCTCACCGACATGCTCACCGAGAAGCTCGGCATCCCGGTCACCGGGGTCGTGTCGAAGGACTACCAGGCCGCCGTCGAGGCGATGGGGGCGGGCCAGGCGCAGATCGGCTTCCTCCCCTCGCTGCAGCTGTGGCAGGCGAACGACCGCTACGGCGCCTCGGTCGTGCTGCAGACCGAGCGCAACGGCAACATCACCTACCCGGGCCAGTTCATGACGAACAACCCCGACAAGTACTGCGAGACCCCGGTCGTGGAGCGCGACGGCATGTCGTTCTGCAACGGTGCCGACGCCCTGCAGGGCCCCGCGGGTCTCGACAGCATCTCGAAGATCGCCGGCGCCAAGGTCGCCGTGCTCGGGCCCGGTTCGCCCGCCGGCTACATCTACCCGATGCTCGCGCTGAAAGAGGCTGGCGTCGACATCGACAGCGGCTTCCAGAAGGTGCCCGTCACGGCCAACGACGCCTCGGTGCTCGCGGTCTACAACGGCGACGCCGAGGTCGGCTTCAGCTTCTGGGACGCCCGCACCCTGGTGAAGAAGGACAAGTCCGACGTGGGCCAGAAGGTCGTCGTCTTCGGCCTGACCAACGAGATCCCGAACGACGGGGTGGCCGTGTCGAAGGACCTCTCGCCCGAGCTGCAGCAGAAGATCTCGACGGCGCTCGCCGACTACTCCGCGACCGACGAGGGCTCCGCCGCACTCAAGGCCGTGTACTCGATCACCAAGCTCGCCCCGGCCGACCCCTCGTCGCTCGACGTGGTCGCCCGCGCCGCTCAGCAGCTCGGGCTCCAGTGACCACCGGAACGCTCACCCCGGGCGTCGAGGCTCTGGCCTCGGCGCCCTGGGGCATCCGCCTCGACGGCGTCTCGGTGCGCTATCCCAACGGCACGGTGGGGCTCAAGAACGTCTCGCTCGACATCGCGCCGGGAGAACTCATCGCCGTGGTGGGGCTCTCGGGGTCCGGTAAATCGACTCTGATCCGCACGATCAACGGCCTCGTGCCCGCGACCTCCGGCATCGTCGAAGTGGGCGGTCGCCGCGTCGACGGCGCTTCGGGTCGTCGACTGCGCGAACTCCGCGGACACATCGGCATGGTGTTCCAGAGCTTCAACCTGGCCGGGCGCACCACGGTGCTCAACAACGTGCTCGTCGGTCGTCTGGCTCACACCCCCCTCTGGCGCACGCTCTTCGGCGCCTACCGCGAGGGCGACCGTCGCCTGGCGTTCGAGGCCCTCGACCGCGTGGGCCTCCTGCCCAAGGTCTGGGACCGCGCGTCGGCCCTCTCCGGCGGGCAACAGCAGCGTGTGGCCATCGCCCGCGCGCTGACGCAGCAGCCGCGCATCGTCCTCGCCGACGAACCGGTCGCGAGCCTCGACCCGCCCACGGCCCGCGGCGTCATGGACGACCTCCGTCGCATCAACGAGGACCTCGGCATCACGGTCCTCGTCAACCTGCACCTGCTGGATCTCGCCCGCGAGTACGGCACGCGCATGATCGGCATGCGCGCCGGAGAGATCGTGTACGACGGCCCCGCGGCATCCGCCACCGATGACGACTTCGCGCAGATTTACGGCCGCTCAGTGACCGCAGCCGACAGGCTCGAGCGATGACGGTGCTGACCGTTCCGCCGCGTCCGAAGGGGCGATGGATGCCGTGGACCGCCGCGAGCGTCGTCGTCGCGGTGACCGTCTTCATGTGCCTGCCCGTGGTCGGGGTGGGCCTCGACGTCGCCGCGATCGCGCGCAACTGGCAGCAGGGCGCGCTGCGTGTCGGCGAACTGCTCACCCCCGACTGGTCGTTCTTTCCGCGCACCGTCGGTCCGATCCTCGAGACGCTGCAGATGGCGGTCATCGGCACCGCGGTGGGTGCCGCGATCTCTCTGCCGGTGAGCTTCTGGGCGGCCCGGCCCACGAACCCCTTCACCCCGACGCGGGCGGCGGTGCGCGGCATCCTGAACGTCGTCCGTGCCGTTCCCGAGCTCGTCTACGCGGCGGTGCTCGTCGCCATGGTCGGGGTGGGGGCTCTTCCCGGCATCCTGGCGCTGGTGCTGTTCAACGTCGGCATCATCGTCAAACTCGTCTCCGAGTCGATCGACGCGACCGACCTCGGCCCCCTCGAGGCCGGCCGCGCCGCGGGCGCGACGCAGACGCAGATCAACCGCGCGATCGCCCTGCCCGACACCTGGCCCGCCTTCGTGTCGCAGACGCTCTACGTCTTCGAACTGAACGTGCGCGCGTCCACCGTGCTGGGGCTCGTCGGCGCGGGCGGTATCGGCCTGCTCATCGACGCCGTCCGCACCTTCTACCGCTACGACCAGCTTTCGCTCATCATCGTCGAGATCCTCGTGATCGTCGTCGTGCTCGACACCGTCAGTGACGCGATCCGCCGGAGGCTCGTATGACCGCCCTCGCCCCCGCACGCCCCGCCGCGCTCGTCGTGCCGCCCCGCCGCCGGCGCCCCCTGCGCACCCTGTCGTGGGTCGTCGTCAGCGTCATCGTGATCGTCGGGTTCTGGTCCGCCGACATCGCGTGGTCGCGGCTCGGCGAGCTGCCCGCCGAGATCGCGCGCTACCTGGGGCTCATGTTCGGCTCCCCGAACTGGTCGAAGCTCCCCGAGGCTCTGTGGCAGACCTGGCGCAGCGTCGAGATGGCGTGGATCGGCACGGTGCTCGGCATCCTGATCGCCACCCCGCTCTCGCTGATCTCGGCGCGCGGCTTCGGACCGGCGCCCGTGCGCGCGGTGCTGCGCTTCGTCTTCTCGCTCGTGCGGGCGGTCCCCGAGCTCGTGTTCGCGATCATCATCCTGTCGGTCACGGGACTCACCCCGCTCACCGGCGCGCTCGCGCTCGCGATCGGCGGTGTCGGAACGCTCGGCAAGTGGGGCTACGAGGCCGTCGAGAACGTCGCGCCGGGCCCCATCGAGGCCGCCCGCGCGGCCGGCGGTTCCACCGCCCAGGTGCTCCGCTGGGGCGTGTGGCCCCAGGCGTCGCCGACGTTCCTGTCGTTCTGGTTGTACCGCTTCGAGATCAACGTGCGTGCGTCGGCCGTCCTCGGCTTGATCGGGGTCGGCGGAATCGGCGACATGCTCACCTCGTACACCCAGTACCGTGAGTGGTCGACGGTCGGGATGCTCCTGATCGTCGTGGTCGTCGTCACCGTCGCGATCGACGCGGTCTCGGGCCGCATCCGCCGCCGCATCATGGAGGGTCCGCGTGTCCGCTGAGGTCCCCGTGACCGCCCGCATCGCGGCCGTCCGCAATTCCCTCCAGCCGAGCGAGCGTCGCGTCGCCGATCTCATCGTCGACGATCCGGATGCCGTGATCGAACTCACCGCCCAGCAGATCGCCGATCGCGTGGGGGTGGGGCGATCCACGGTGGTGCGCGCCTGCCAGACCTTCGGGTACCGCGGCTATCCGCAACTGCGCGTGGCGCTCGCGGCCGAACGTGGCCGTCGCGCGGTGCCCCCGGTCGCCCAGGACGGCGCCCTCGGCGGCATCCGTTCGTCGATCGATCGCATCGCCGACGACCTGCGCACCGCCACGGGCCTGCTGGATGCCGACGGGGTCGACGCCGCGGTAGAAGCGGTGGTGACCGCCCGGCGCCTGCTCGTCGTCGCGAGCGGCCTGTCCGCCCCGGTCGCGACCGACCTCGCGATGCGCCTGACCGCCGTGGGGCGCCCGGCCGAGACTCTCGGCGACCCGATCGGTCAGCAGATCGCCGCGCGCCACCTGTCGCCCGACGACGTGTGCGTGGTGATCAGCGGTTCGGGCGCCAACGAGGCGAGCCTGCGGGCGGCTTCGGCGGCACGGGCGGCCGGAGCGCGCGTGATCGCCCTGACCTCGTTCGTCGCCTCGCCGTTGACCGAGCGCGCCGATCTGTCGCTCGTCCTCGCCTCGGGCGGGACCTTCCGCGACGAGCTCGAGCACACCTCCCGCATCGCCCACGCGGTCTTCGCCGAGGCGTTCGTCGACGCCGTCGCTCGCGCCCGGGCGGGCGACGCCGACCTCGCCCGCGAGCGCGTGCTCGAGATCCTGTCCGACAACCTCGGCGACGCCGGCTGAGGTTCCGGGGCCCGGTCCTGCGACACCCCGTTCCGCTGCGGGGTTCGTCCGTGCCGTCATGCGGCCGACACGCCGACTCGGCATGCCGGCGCCCGGCGTGTCGGGCACGGACTCCGCCCGACGGCCCGGGCCCGGCCCCGCTACTCCGCGAGCCGCAGTGCGGTCCAGATCTCCGCCCGCGCGGCGAACGACGACAGGTCGCGGCCCAGCACGCGCTCCGCCTGACCGATGCGCGCGCGAACGGTGTGGCGATGGATGCCGAGGGCCTGGGCGGTGGCCTCGTGCGAGCAATCGTGGGCGAGCCAGGCGTCGAGAGTCTCGAGCAGCGCGGATCCCTGTGCCTCATCGTGGGCGCGCAGGGGAGTGAGCGCGCCCGCCGCGACACTGCGTGCGGCCTCGGAACCGAGGGCGGCGAGCAGCCCCGCGCGCGCCGTGTCGGCGAAGTCGGCGACCCCGGGCGCCGAGAGCCGCTCGCGCGCCGTACGCGCCTGCGTGAGGGCGCTCGAGAACGCGTCGTATCCGGTGGGGGCGGAGCACCCGACGACGATCTCGAAGCGGTCGGCTATTTCGTCCAGCAGGGCGCGTCCCGCGGTGGGCACGACGATGACGAGTCCGTCGTCCCCGCGGCCGAAGAACATCTCGCCGCGCCCCTCTTGGGCACGCATCTCGAGCCACTCGCCGAGGGCGGCGGATCGCGACGACGTGCCAGGGGTCAGGGCGACGAGCACCGGGGCCGAGGGGAGGGGGCCGAACAGGTCGCGCGACGCGCGCCGCGCGAGGGTCGGATCGTCGGTGCCGAGCGACTGCACGAGCCCGGCGCGGAACGTACCGATCGCCCGGCTCAGCCCGTCCTGCTGTTCGAGGGCGAGGGCGGCCATGGCCACGACGGCCGTGACGACGCTGCGCGCCTCGTGGTCGAGGTCGTCGTCGGCGATCGCGAGGGCTCCGCGCAGGTGCCCGCCCCGCCCGAGGGTCTGCAGGCTCACGGCGGATCCCGCGACCCGCAGGCTGGATGCCGCTCGCGTCCCGCGGCGGAGCATCGTGGTCACCTCCGTCGTCACCGCGTCGACCGCCGGGGTGGCGAGGGAACCGGCGGGGTACGCGGTGCGCAGGGCCCCGGCCGCGTCGAACAGCCCGACCCAGCAGTCGAGCTGCCTCGACAGCTCTGCCAGGGTGGCGGTCAGCCCGTCGGGGCGGAGGGCCGCCAGAGAGACGGCGCGTTGAGCGGCGAGCGACCAACTGCGGCGGGCGTAGGCGTCGGCGGCGATCGCCTCGGCGCCGGCCCGGGCCACCGCGATGAAGGGCGTGCGGTAGGGCACTTCGAACAGCGGCATCCCCGCGGTGAGGCAAGCCGCGGCGAGTCCCGCCGGGATGCCGTCGCGCACCACTTCGGTACCGAAGCCGAGCGCCCGCACGCCCCGGGCGACGAGCCGATCCACGTACGCCGTGTAGTCGGCCGTGTCGACGAACTGCGTCCCCGTCGTCAGCAGCACGAGGCCCTCGCTGAGGAACGGCGTGGGATCGACGAGGTCGCTGGAGTGCACCCATCTCACCGGGCGGTCGATGCTCCCCGGTGACAGTTCGTCCTCACCGGTCACCAGGCGCAGGTGCAGGTCGCGGCGGGCGAGGAGGGCCCGCAGACTCGGCGGGGCGACGGCGGTGTCGACCATGGCAGCTCCTGTACGACTCGTATACGACGGTGCCTGTGACTGTACATGGAGGAGAGTGCATGTCTCGTGACGGCGTCCGTAGCATCGCGCCATGAGCCTCGACACCCTTCCCCTCGTCGGCGGTCCGTCCCTCGCCCAGGAGCGCCGCCTCGTCACCGCCATCCCCGGCCCGCGCTCGCAGGAGCTGCTGGACCGCAAGGCCGTCGCCGTGGCATCCGGTGTCGGTCATACCGTGCCCATCCAGGCCGTCGCCGCGGGTGGGGGAGTGGTCGTCGACGCCGACGGCAACTCGCTCATCGATCTCGGCTCGGGCATCGCCGTCACCAGCGTCGGCAACGCCCACCCCGCCGTGGTCAAGGCCGTCCAGGAGCAGGTCGCGGCCTTCACCCACACGTGCTTCATGATCTCGCCGTACGACTCGTACGTCGCGGTGGCCGAGGCTCTCAACCGCCTCACGCCGGGCGACCACGAGAAGAAGAGCGCCCTGTTCAACTCGGGCGCCGAGGCCGTCGAGAACGCGGTGAAGATCGCCCGCAAGTTCACCGGACGCCAGGCCGTCGTCGCCTTCGACCACGCCTACCACGGTCGCACCAACCTGACGATGGCGCTCACGGCGAAGAACATGCCGTACAAGAGCGGCTTCGGTCCTTTCGCGGCGGAGGTCTACCGTGCGCCGCTGTCCTACCCCTTCCGTGACGGATTGTCGGGCCCGGACGCCGCGGCCAAGGCGATCTCGCTGATCGAGAAGCAGGTCGGCGCCGACAACCTCGCCGCCGTCATCATCGAGCCGATCCAGGGCGAGGGCGGTTTCATCGTCCCCGCCGACGGCTTCCTCAACGCGATCGTCGACTGGTGCCGCGCCAACGGCGTCGTCTTCATCGCCGACGAGGTGCAGTCGGGCTTCGCGCGCACCGGCGCGATGTTCGCGAGCGAGCTCTTCGGCATCGTCCCCGACCTGGTCACCACCGCCAAAGGCATCGCCGCCGGCCTGCCGCTCGCGGCCGTCACGGGCCGCGCCGACATCATGGATGCCACCCACACGGGCGGACTCGGCGGCACCTACGGCGGTAACCCGATCGCGTGCGCCGCGGCGCTGGCCTCGATCGACGCTTTCGAGAACGAGGGCCTGGTCGAGCGCGCCCAGCAGATCGGGGAGCTTCTGAAGGGGCGCCTGCGTGAGCTGCAGAAGGCCGACCCGCGCATCGGCGACGTGCGCGGACACGGCGCGATGATCGCCGCCGAGTTCGTCGACCCCACCACGGGTGCGCCCGACGCTGCCCTCACCGCGTCCGTGGCGAAGACCGCGATCGCCGAAGGCGTCATCGTGCTCACCTGCGGCACCTACGGCAACGTCATCCGCTTCCTCCCGCCGCTGACGATCGGCGACGAACTCCTCAACGAGGGTCTCGACGTGGTCGCGGCCGCCCTCGCCCGCAACTGACGAACGTCCCGGCGGCGGTGTCGACCCGAACTCCGCCGCCGTCGGGGCCATACCTTCGACTCCGCACGACAAGTAAGGACGCTTTCATGGACGAGATCACCCGAGACGTGGTCGTCATCGGAGCCGGCGCCGCCGGCCTCACCGCCGCCAACGACCTGCGCAAGGCCGGTCTCTCGGTCACGGTGCTCGAGGCGCGCGACCGCGTCGGCGGGCGCCTGTGGACCGATGTGATCGACGGAGCGATGCTCGAGCTGGGCGGACAGTGGGTGTCGCCCGACCAGACGGCGCTCATCGACACCGTCGCCGACCTGGGGCTGTCGACCTACAGCCGCTACCGCGAGGGCGACAGCGTCTACGTCGGCCCCGACGGCGAGACGAAGCGCTTCACCGGAGAGATGTTCCCCGTCGCGCCCGAGACCGAGAAGGTCATCGACGAGGTGACCGCGCGCCTCGACGCCATGGTCGCCGAGATCGACCCCGACCGGCCGTGGGCGCACCCGCGGGCCGCCGAGTGGGACAGGATCTCGTGGGACGCCTGGCTGCGCGAGCAGACCGACGACGACGAGGCCGTCCGCAACCTTGCGTTCGCCACGGGCTCGGCGATGCTGACCAAGCCCACGCACACGTTCTCGCTGCTGCAGTCGCTGCACATGGCGGCATCCGCGGGCTCGTACTCGAATCTTGTCGACGCCGACTTCATCCTCGACAAGCGCGTCGCGGGGGGTCTGCAGCAGGTTCCCGAGCTGCTCGCCGAGCGCCTCGGCGACGACGTGCTGCTGAACCAGCCGGTGCGCCGCATCATCTGGGGCGACGCCGTCGCGACGCCCGAGCGCCCCGCCGATTCGGCGACGGGCCAGCGGGTCGACGACTTGCGCGCGCTGACCGCCCGCGTCGAGGCCGCGAAGACCTCCTCGGCGGGGGTCACCGTGATCGCCGACGGCGTCACGGTCCGCGCCCGCTTCGCGATCCTGGCGCTCGCGCCGGTGCTGTACTCGCGCATCTCGTTCGAGCCCCCCCTCCCGCGCCTGCAGCACCAGATGCATCAGCACATCTCGATGGGCTTCGTCATCAAGGTCCACGCCGTGTACGAGACCCCGTTCTGGCGCGAGAAGGGTCTGTCCGGCACCGCCTTCAGCCCCTACGAGCTCGCGCACGAGGCGTACGACAACACCAACCACGGCGACGAGCGCGGGACCCTCGTGGGTTTCGTCTCGGACCACAACGCCGACGACCTGTTCCGCCTCAGCGCCGAGGAGCGCAAGGAGCGCATCCTCGAGTCGCTGTCGCACTACTACGGTCCCGAGGCGAAGAACCCCGTCGTGTACTACGAGAGCGACTGGGGCACCGAGGAGTGGACCCGCGGGGCGTACGCCGCGAGCTTCGACATGGGCGGTCTGCACCGCTACGGGGCCGACCTCCGCGAGCCCGTCGGCGCGATCCACCTCGCGTGCAGCGACATGGCCGGTGCCGGGTTCCAGCACGTCGACGGAGCGATCCGCCAGGGGCGCCGTGCGGCCGAGGAGATCCTCGAGCGGACGCGCGGGTGACCGCCCGTCGCGTGGTGGTCGGCTACACCGCCACCGATGCGGGAGCCGACGCCCTCGCGCTCGGCGCACGGCTGGGTGCCGCTCTCGACGCCCCCGTGCACGCGGTCGTCGTACTGCCCTCGGCCGAGAACAACGTGTCGATCCCGACGGATGTCGGCTACGAGCGCCTCGTGCAGGACACCGCCCGCGGCTGGCTGCGCGAGGCCGTCGCGCCCTACCCCGGTATCCGCGGTCACGTCCGCTTCGCCCAGGCGGTGTCGGACGGACTCGTGGCGGCGGCCGAGGAGTTCGACGCCGGAGTCATCGTCGTCGGCACCGGCGGGGGCGGATCCCGCGGCCGTCATCGCCTCGGCACCACCGCCGAAGAGCTCGTCCACTCCGCGCCCGTCCCCGTCGCGCTCGCCCCCGAGGGAGCGCGCGAGGTCGACCCGGCTGTCGGGCTGCCGCGCGTCACCGCCGCGATCGGCACGCGCCCCGGAGCCGAGGTCCTGCTCGACGCCGCGGCATCCCTCTCCGGTCGGGCGAAAGCGCCCCTGCGGCTCCTCTCGCTCGCGGGCGTGGACCTGCCCGGCCGCGTCGATGCGTCCCTGACGAGATTGACCGGTCACGCGCACGCCGAGAGCGTGCTCGACGCCGCCCGCACGGCGCTTCCCGCTGAGATCGAGGTCGAGGCCGTCGTCGGTGCGGGCTCCGACATCGAAGACGCCGTCTCGCGCATCGACTGGCAGCCGGGCGAGGTGGCCCTCGTGGGCTCGAGCCGTCTCGCGCAGCCCCGCCGTCTGTTCCTCGGCTCCACCGCGGGGCGCATCCTCCGCGCCCTTCCCGTCCCCATGATCGTGGTGCCGCGCACCTCGGAGGCCTCCTCATGACCAGTTCTCGCAACGAGGCGAGTCCGGCACCGGACAGCGCCGTCACCACCGGCATCTCGAACAAGGGACTGCGGGTCGGCTCGATCGGCATGATCGGCGCCGTCGTCATCGGCATCTCGACGATCGCCCCCGCGTACACGTTGACCGGAGCCCTCGGCCCGACCGTGTCGGCCGTGGGCTTCCAGGTGCCCGCGATCATCCTCGTCGGTTTCATCCCGATGCTCCTCGTCGCCCTCGGCTATCGCGAACTGAACTCGCGAATGCCGGATGCCGGCACCTCCTTCACCTGGGCAGCCCGCGCCTTCGGGCCGTGGGTGGGGTGGATGGCGGGCTGGGGCCTGATCGCCGCCACCGTCATCGTGCTGTCGAACCTGGCCGGTATCGCCGTGGACTTCCTGTTCCTGCTGATCGCGCAGCTCACCGGAAACGCCGAGATCGCCGAGCTCACCCGTGTGGTCCCGATCAACGTGGCCGTCTGCCTGATCTTCATGCTGTTGGCCACGATCGTGTCGTACCGCGACCTGCAGACCACCCAGCGCCTGCAGTACGGCCTGGTCGGTTTCCAGATCCTCGTTCTGCTGATTTTCGCGGGCGCGGCCGTCGTCGAGATGATGAACGGCAACGCCTTCGACGCGAGTCCCGTGCAGGCGTCGTGGTTCAACCCCTTCGAGGTCTCGTCCTTCAGTGCGTTCGCCGCCGGGCTCTCGCTGTCGATCTTCATCTTCTGGGGGTGGGACGTCATCCTCACGATGAACGAGGAGACGAAGGATCCCGACAAGACGCCGGGTCGTGCGGCGACCGTCACCGTGTTCCTGATCGTCGCGCTGTACCTGCTGATCGCCGTCGCGCTGCTCATGTTCGCGGGCAACGGCACGGGGGAGTTGGGCCTGGGCAACGAGGACATCCAGGAGAACGTGTTCTTCCACCTGTCGGGCCCGATTCTGGGACCCCTCGCGTTCCTCGTCTCGCTCGCGGTGCTCACCAGCTCGGCATCCTCGCTGCAGGCGACCTTCGTGGGGCCCGCGCGCACGCTCCTGGCCATGGCCCACTACGACGCTTTGCCCAAGAAATTCGCGAGGGTCAGTCCCCGTTTCTTCACCCCGGGCTACGCCACCGTCGCCTCGGCGATCGTCGCGTCGGCGTTCTACGCCGTCATGCGGGTGCTGAGCGAGAACGTGCTCACCGACACCATCACCGCCCTGGGCGCGATGATCTGCTTCTACTACGGCCTGACCGCCTTCGCGTGCGTCTGGTACTTCCGCAGGCAATGGTTCGATTCGGTGCGCAACGTCTTCCTGACGCTGCTCGCTCCCCTCGTCGGCGGGCTGATCCTCGCGGTGCTTTTCGTGACCACCCTCATCGACAGCGCGAGCCCCGACTACGGCTCGGGTTCCGAGATCGGCGGCGTGGGTCTCGTGTTCGTGATCACCGTGGTGATCATCGTGGTCGGACTCGTTCTCATGATCGCCCAGCGCGTGGCGAGCCCGGGCTTCTTCCGCGGTGAGACCCTGGGTCGACAAGCCCCCGCCAGCGCCCGCCGCCGCATCACGTCCTGACAACGAAACGAAAAGGAGCACCATGAGCGACTACGCCGTCGTCAATCCCGCGACCGGTGAGACCCTCGCCGAGTACGACACGCTGAGCGACTCCCGAGTCGAAGCAGCGATCGCCTCCGCCCACGACGGATACCGCGTGTGGTCGCGCACCGCCCCGGCCGAGCGTGCCGAGGGCCTGCGCCGCGTCGCCCAGCTGCACCGCGAGCGCCGCGACGACCTCGCCGCGATCATCGTCCGCGAGATGGGCAAGCCCCTCGAGGCGGCGCTCGGCGAGGTGGACTTCGCCGCCGACATCACCGAGTACTACGCCGACAACATCGACAAGATCACCGGCGACAGCCCGCTCGACATCCTGGGCGAGGGTACGGCGGTGATCCGCCGCTCTCCGCTGGGGGTGCTGCTCGGCATCATGCCGTGGAACTTCCCGTACTACCAGGTCGCCCGTTTCGCCGCCCCGAACCTCGCCGTCGGCAACACGATCCTTCTCAAGCACGCGCCCCAGTGCCCCGAATCGGCCGAGGCGTTGCAGGCGATCTACCGCGACGCGGGCCTGCCCGAGGGGGCGTACGTGAACATCCGCGTCACCAACGACCAGGCGGCGACCGTCATCGCCGACCGCCGCGTGCAGGGCGTGTCGGTGACGGGGTCCGAGCGTGCGGGGGCGGCGGTGGCGGAGATCGCCGGTCGCAACCTCAAGAAGGTCGCGCTCGAGCTCGGCGGATCCGACCCGTTCATCCTGCTCTCCACGGAGGATCTGGATGCGGCGGTGCAGTCAGCCGTCGACGCCCGTCTCGACAACAACGGTCAGTCCTGCAACGGCGCCAAGCGCTTCATCGTGATCGACGAGCTCTACGACGCGTTCCTCGAGAAGTTCTCGGCTGCGCTCGGCGAGGCCAAGGTGGGCGACCCGTTCGCCGACGACACGGTCCTCGGCCCCCTCTCGTCGCTGGCTGCGGCCGAGCGTCTCGACGAGCAGGTGCAGCGCGCGGTCGCGCAGGGCGCCACGGTCGAGGTCGGCGGCACCCGTGACGGCGCGTTCTACCCGGGCACCGTGCTCACGGGTGTCACGCGCGAGATGGACGCCTACGGCGAGGAGTTCTTCGGCCCGGTCGGCACCGTCTACCGCGTCTCGAGCGAGGACGAGGCCGTCGATCTCGCGAACGACACCGGCTACGGTCTCGGCTCTTACGTCTTCACGACGGATGCCGAGCAGGCTCAGCGCATCGCCGATCGGATCGAGGCCGGCATGGTCTACGTCAACATCGTGCTCGCCGACTCGCCCGAGTTGCCGTTCGGCGGGGTCAAGCGCAGCGGCACCTCGCGCGAGATGGGCCTGCTGGCGGCCGACGAGTTCGTCAACAAGAAGCTCATCCGTACGGCCTGACCTCACGAACGACGACGGCGGCACCCGGAGGGGTGCCGCCGTCGTCGTTCGTGAGGACCCCGTCAGCTGCGCAGTGTGCTGCGCACCTCCGCCGCCTCGCCGTGGCGGCCGAGCGCCTCGAGGGCGTCGCCGAGGTCGATGGCGATCGCCTGGCGCAGCTGCTCCTGTCCCTCGGCGTGTTCGTGAGCCGAGCGCAGCACCGCGGCGGCCTCTTCGATGCGTTCCGTATCCCGCAGGATCCGGGCCGCGAGGAGTTCCGACGCTCCCGCCTGCGGCGCGCCCCCGGCGGCGAGGAATCCGTCGGCCGCCTGGAGCGCGTTGGCGACCGCTTCGTCGATGCGACCGGTGCCGCCGAGGATCCGCGCGCGCGTGTCGAGGAGGTCGGCCACGAGCCACCCCGCCTCGTCGGCCCGACCGATCTCGAGCGCCTCGTCCAGCATCGCGAGGGCGTCGTCGTCCCCGCGTTGGGCCTTGGCCTGGGCGAGGGAGTGCAGGGCATCGGCGAGCATGCCGCGATTGTCGGGGTCGGTTCGCGCGGCCGCGACCGCCGTCGTCAACGTCTCGACCGCTTCGTCCTCTTCGCCGAGCCGACCGAGCAGGTGCGCACGGGCCACGAGTGCCGATGCGCGGCGGGCCGGCTCCTCGGCCTCGACGTGCAGGTCGGCCGTGATCTCCCACGCGCGCAGGGCGTTGCCCCATTCCTCGGCGTGCTCGAAGGCTCGAGCGAGCAGCCCCACCGTGATGGCCCGCGACCCCGGTGCCTCGTTCGCCGCCGTCTCCCGTTCGAGTACGTCGTCGATCACCTCGATCGCCTCGTGCGGGGCGCCGGCAGCCAGGAGGGCGCGGCCCAGCCCGTAGAGAAGCCCGGTGGTCGGCTCACCCGTGGCCTCGAGGCGCTGCAGGGCGACCCGGTAGCCGGCGACGGCTCGGTCGTTCTCGCCCGCGCGTTCCGCGAGCTGCGCGCCCAACGACAGGGCGCTCGCGACGGCGTGGTCGTCGACGTCCCAGACCAGGAGCAGTCGCGCGGCCTCGTCGGCATCGTCGGCACCCCTCCGGGGCTCGCCCAGCGCATCCTGGATCGTCGCCCGATCCATCAGCAGTCGCACGCGTCGCCCCGGGGCGACCGTGTCCTCGGACAGCAGCGCGTCGAGCACCTCGAGCGCCCGCTCGGGCTCGTCTGCCGCTCGTCGCACATCCGCCTCGAGATGAGTCAGGGCGTGCGTGCGCTCGATATCGCCCTCCCGCGCGTACAGATCCCGGGCGCGGCGACTCGCGTCGAGGGCATCGTCGAGCCGATTCTCGACGAGGTGGCGGAAGGCGATGACCGTCAGCAGGTGAGCCGTCAAGTCAGCGGGAGCGTCGGGGTGAGCATCGAGTGTCCGGCGAGCGACCTCGTCGTCGACACCGAACAGGGCAGGGCCACGTTCGGCCTCGATGTCGGCACGATCGTCTCGTCCGAGCGCGCGCAGAGCCTCCACGCGCGCCTCGAGCACGGCTGCAGCGTCGCCGTGGCGTGCTTCGGCGACGAGCGCGCGCAGGAGCGCGAAGGTCAGGGTCACGCGATCGGCGGCGTCGGCGTCGTCGAGCACGTCGGCGAGGGCGTCGATCGCGGTCGGGGTGCCGACGGCGGCGAGCACCTGGGCGCGCTCGATGCGTTCGGCGAGGTTCCGCTCACGAGGGGCGGCGGCCGGGGCGGAGAAACCCGACGACGACAGCGGGACGTCGTAGTGCTCTCGCTCGAGCGCTCGCGTGCGCTCCAGTCGGCGTGCGTGCGCGTCGTTGCCGTTGCGTCGATCGAATGCCGCCGCGATCTCGTCGGCCCGTGCCCAGCACAGGGAGGCCAGCTCGGATGCCGCCAGCATCGCCTCGCGCCCACCGAGCAGCGGCGCGAGCTCGGCGGCATCCGATCCCCGTACGGGGGTGTCTCCGTGGCCGGCGCGGGTCACGGCGTCGAGAGCCAGCGCGAAGGCGGCGAAGGCCTCTTGGTGCGCCTCGGCGTTGAGACCGTCGTGGGCCAACCACCGCAGGTGCTTCTCGACGAGGCTCAGGGCGCGTGCCTCGTTGCCGGTCAGCGCGCAGAAGACCACGTTGTCGGCGATGATCGTGAGGTTGTCGGGGTTCTCCCTCGCCAGCCGGTAGCTGCGCAGATGGAACGCGCGGGCCTGATCCAGGCGGCCCGCTCGCAACAGGGGCAGAAGTGCGAGAGCGAGAGCGCGTTCGGGCTCCTCGCCGCACGTGAAGCCGCCCTCGACCATCTCTTCGACGAGGCGGATGGTCTCGTCCTCGCGCCCTGTCTCGGCGAAGAACCCGGCGAACTGGCTGCGGACGCAGGCGTCGCAGTGGCTGTATTCGTCACGCGGTGTCGCCTCGAGGCGTTCGCGGAGAGCAGCGGCCTCGTCGATGCGGCCGGCCGCCCACGCGTCCTCGAATCGCGCCATCATCGCACCGCTCGGCCCGACGCCGGCGCGGTGGTAGTGCTCTTCCATGTCATCGAGAACGGCGTCGATCTGCTCGCTCGAGAACTCGGGCGAGCCGCGCAGGGCACCGGCCATCCACTTGTACTGCCAGAGCAGATCGCCGGCCGGCTCCAGCTCGGCGGGGAAACGTTCGGGATCGGCGTCGTGCTGCGCGAGGCACCACGCGAAAGAGGTCAGCATGAGATCGGTGTCGCCGATCATGTTGGCGCTCGAGGTCTGACGCAGGCGTGCCTCGTACTCGAGGCGCGCGTCACCGCTCTCTTGCGCGCGGGCCACGGCCTCGGCCACGAGGGCGCGCTCCCGGGGACCCCATGGCGTCCGGTCGATCTCGTCGAACAGAGCGCGGATGCTCTCGGCGGCGGCGGTCATTCGGGTCCTTTCGTGAGGGGGTCGGGGGAAGAGGCTGCGAGCTCGATCAGATCGGCGAGGGCCGACGACATCAGCGCCCGGTCTCCCCCTCCGAGGGGATGGTGACCGGCGAGCAGCGCCTGCACGTAGAGCACCTGCACGCCCGCGGCGAAAGCCCGCCCCTCGGGGGCATGCGCGAGGCGTTGCACGGTCGGGTTCGTCCAGTTCACGCACAGACGCGAGGCGGGCCTGTCGTGTGCCTGGTCGAGCGGCCGCGCACCGGCGCGCTCGGCACGATCCAGCACTCCGGCCCAGAGTGATCCTCCCGCGCTGCGCGCGCGCCCGCGGTCGAGTGCGCGCAGCACGTCGGGGTCGGCGACGAAGAGGGCGGGCGTCTCCGCGCGCTCGAAAGCGCGTGCCACCACCTCGACGGCGCCCAGGGCATCACGAGCGCGTTCCTCGAAGGCGAGGGCGAGCGCGCGCTGATCCCATGGAGGCGGGTCGAGACGGTCGATCTCGTCGACGACGTCGACGGCTTCGACGCGCACGTCGGGCATGACCTCGGGAAGCATCCGGATGAGTTCGTCGTCGTAGAGATAGCCGCCGTTGACGAGGATCGAGCCGGCCGGGGAGACACTCGCGACCTGTCGGAACGCCTCGACGGACTCGGCGAACCGGACGGGGGAGGAGCGCCCGACGAGGTCGTCGATGCGGAGGCGTCCGACGTTCGTCTCGACCGACAGCCAGGGCACGATGAACCGCGCCAGCTCGTCGTCGTGGCGGACCAGCGACTTCAGCGCGACCTCGTGCACGCTCACGACCTGCGCCAGGCGGAGGGGATCGCTGAGCGCGAGGTCGAGAATCCACCGGCGGATGGCATCCCCCAGTTCCGTCCGGGTCTGCTCGAGCGCGTCGTCCGCCACGAGCGCCTCGCGGCTCGCCGTCGGGTGCAGTCCCGCCGAGTCGACCACCGCTCGGACGAAGAACGCCCAGTCCGGGAGGAGATCCTCGGCGCGTTCGGTGAGCAGCATGCGCTGCAGGTACACCCGCGTGCTCTGACGAGCGGTGGATGCCGGGGCGAACGGCAGCACGAAGGCCAGGCCGCGTGTCTGAGTGGCGGGGACGGCGAGCGGGATGATCGCGAGCGGTTCCGCGCCCAGCAGTTCGCGCCCGTACGCCGCCTGTTCCTCGCGGTCATCGCCGAGGAACGGGGGAGCGGCGGTGATGGTCGTCTCGCCGCCGGCGGGGAGGTCGACGCTCACCGAGATCGGGAGGAAACGCCCGAAGGTCTCGGCCAGCTCGATGACGGTAGCGGTGCTCAACAGCGCGCGGCTGTCGCCGCGCGGGCGCAGGTGCACGCTCGTCCCCACCGGGGTGTCGTCGGGGGCGGCGCCGACCTCGAAGGTCCCGTCCGTGCGCCCCCTCCACTGCACGGGCGCGGAGCCACGGGCGCTGCGGGAGCGGATGACGATGTCGTCGCACACCATGAAGCACGAGAGCATGCCGATGCCGAACTGCCCGAGGAAGTCGGAGCGCGGCAGATCGAACACATCGCGCTTGGAGCTGCGGCCCACCGTCCCGAGCAGATCCGCCACGTCGTCGAGTGTCAGGCCCACCCCGTCGTCGCGGAGGACGAACTCATCGGATGACGCGCTGATCGGGGTGATCCGGACGCGACCGCCGCCGCCGTCGACCTCTCGACGCGCGGCGATCGCGTCGACGGCGTTCTGCAGGAGCTCGCGCAGGAACACGCGGGGACCGGAGTAGATGTGGCGGCTCAACAGGTCGATGACGCCGCGCAGATCGACCTGGAAGTGCTGGGCGGGCGCGTGCGAACTCATCGGGATGCTCCTGAACTCTCACCGGTCGCCGATGAGTCGGGGGCCAAGGTGGCGACCGTTTCCCAGCCTATCCACGAGCGCTCGCCGTGAGACTGCCGGGGGGCTCCGTTCGTCGGCGGTCCGCCCGATGCCGTACACTTGCAGTGCAGTCGAAATCTGCATTCTTTCGCCGTGCCCCCGGGCGCGTGGCATCCCTCCCCCGGGAGATTCCAGGCGGAAGCGCGTGGATTTCGCATCCTGGATCCCTCGGGATCTTAGGGCGGTAGCTCAATTGGCAGAGCAGCGGTCTCCAAAACCGCAGGTTGCAGGTTCGATTCCTGTCCGCCCTGCGCACAGCGCACGCTGGCACAGACAACAGACCTAGGTGGTTCGATGACGCAGGACGAGGCGAAGGGCGAGATCGTCGCCGAGCGCGGCGCGCCCCGCGAGAAGAAGCTCAACTTCTTCGCGCGGATCGCCCTGTTCATTCGTCAGGTCTTCGCAGAACTGCGCAAGGTCGTCACGCCGACGCGGCAGGAGCTGATCAAGTTCACCGCCGTCGTCCTCGGGTTCGTCGTCGTCATGATGGCGATCGTCTACGGCCTCGACGTGCTGTTCGTGTGGATCACCACCGCCGTCTTCGGCGTCCCCGGTACCGCCGGCGCCTGACCGGCGTCTGGACGGACGCGCGGCGCCGAGAGCGGCCGCCTCTGAACGGAAGAGATCACAGTGTCTGAAAGATATGTCGACGACGCCGACTGGGCGACGGCCGCCGAGCAGTCCAGCGAGGACGACGAAGCCCAGGAGGGCAACGTGCTCGAGTCCCAGGAGCGCGCCTCCGACTCGGCCGAGCACGCCGCGGTCCACATCGTCGACGACGAGACCGACACCGACGACGCCGATCTCGGCGACATCGACATCACCGACCCGGAGGCGGACGCGATCGTGAACGACGCTCTCGAGATCGACGAGACCAGCGAGGCCGAGGCCGCCGCCGAGGTCCTCAACGACTCCCTCGCGGAGGAGCAGGCGGAAGAGGCTGCCGAGGCCGCCGACGAGGTCACCCCCTACGACGGTCCCGACGTCAACGGCGAGCCCGACGCTCCCGTGCTCGACGAGGACTTCGTCGACGAGGTCGCCGCCGCCTCGAGCGAGATCGACGAAGCCGAGGCTGCCGAGTCGCCCGCCGATGTCGACAGCACCGAGTCCGACGAAGACGCCGACCCGTACGAGGCGTTCCGCACCGAGCTGCGCTCGCTCCCCGGTAAGTGGTTCGTCATCCACTCCTATGCCGGCTTCGAGCGCAAGGTGAAGGCCAACATCGAGCAGCGCAAGTCGACGCTCGAGGTCGAGGACGACATCTACCAGGTCGAGGTCCCCATGGAGGACGTCGTCGAGATCAAGAACGGCCAGCGCAAGATGGTCAACCGCGTGCGCATCCCCGGCTACGTGCTGGTGCGCATGGACCTCAACGAAGACACTTGGTCGGTCGTTCGCCACACCCCCGGTGTCACCGGCTTCGTGGGCAACGCCCACAACCCGACCCCGCTGCGCTTCGAAGAAGCCTTCAACATGCTGAAGAGCCTCGTCGAGGTCAAGGAGGCCGCCCCCGTCAAGGGTGCCGCCGCCAAGGGCTCGGCCACCACGGCCCGTGTCATCCCCGCCGAGGTCGACTTCGAGACCGGCGAGACGATCACCATCAAGGAAGGCTCGTTCGCGGGTCTGCCCGGCACGATCAGCGAGATCAAGCCCGAGAGCGGCAAGCTCACGGTGCTCGTGTCGCTCTTCGAGCGCGAGACCCCGGTCGAGCTGTCGTTCGACCAGGTCACCAAGATGATCTGACGCCCCCGCGTCTTCGCGAACGCCTCGCTCGGCTCCGGCCGGCGGGGCGTTCGCCGTTCCCGCCCCGCACGCCGTGCCCCGCCCCCGCGCGGCCCCGCCCCGAACGCCCTGCCCCGCCCCCGCGCGGCCCCGCCCCCGCGCGGCCCCGCCCCGCGCCGCCCCCGCGCCCGCGCCGCGCCCGCGCCGCGCCCGCGCCGCCCCGCGCCCGCCCCGCCGCCGCGCC
>NZ_BJML01000008.1 GCF_006539145.1 Microbacterium testaceum
GGGGGAGCCGGTCGATCCGACCGCCTCGCCTCGCCGGGCCGACTCGGCTCGCCGCTCGCCGACCACAGGCGAGGGCGTGACCGCCATCGAGTCGCAGCTGCGCTCTATGCGATCGGATGCCGAGCAGCACATCGCGCACGCGCGTGCGGAGTTCGACCAGGCGAACGAGCGGCTCAAACAGCGAACCGGCCGCGACCTCATCGTCGCGACCCTGATCGGTGTGGGCATCGGCGCGATCGTCGTCGCTTCGCTCATCTTCATCAAGTGGCTGTTCGTGCTGTTCGCAGCGGCCGCCATGGTGCTGGGCGTGCTCGAGTTCTCGCGCGCCCTGCAGGTGTCGGGCCGTCGCGTCGACGTCGTGCCGCAGCTCGCCATGGGCTTCCTGCTGCTGCTCAGCGGGTTCTTCCTCGGACCCTGGGTGCACTGGATCGCGACCCTCGTCGCTGTCGTCGTGGTGGTCGTGTGGCGGTTGACGGCGCAGATGTTCGCGTCCGACGGTCGCGCGCACATCGAGGTCATCGGCGACGTCCTGGTCGCGAGCTTCGTGCAGCTGTACGTCCCCTTCCTCACCAGCGTGGCGATGATCCTCCTCGCCCAGCCTCGAGGCGAGTGGTGGGTGCTCGCGTTCCTCATCCTCGCGGTGGCCGCCGACACCGGTGCCTACGTCTCAGGCCTGACCTTCGGACGGGGTGGGCGGCATCCGATGGCCCCTCGCATCAGCCCGAAGAAGACGTGGGAGGGTTTCGCGGGTGCATGCCTCGCCGCCCTGGTCGCCGGCGCTTTGCTCGCCGCGTTCATGCTGCAGGTGCCGTGGTGGGCCGGGCTCATCTTCGGGGCGGTCGTGCTCGCGACGGCCACCGTCGGCGACCTCGGAGAGTCGATGCTCAAGCGCGACCTGGGTATCAAGGACATGAGCTCGTGGCTCCCGGGCCACGGGGGAGTACTCGACCGCCTCGACTCGATCCTGCCGTCGGCGACGGCCGCCCTGGTGATGTTCTATCTGCTCGCCCCGTTGGGAGTGTCATGACCGAGACGCCGATCCACGACACCGTGGCAGCGACACCGTTCCCGACGACCTCCGGTCGCACGAAGGGGTACGAGAAGCGCGCCGTCGACGTGTTCCTCGCCCGCGCGCGCGAGGCGTTCGAGGCTGACGACCTCGGAGCGCTGCGTTCGTCCGAGGTGCGCATCGCGGCGTTTCCCCTCGTCCGGGGAGGCTACAGAGTCGACGCGGTCGACGCCGCCCTCGGACGGGTCGAAGACGCCTTCGCCGCGCGTGAACGCGACTACGCCCTGTCGCGTCTCGGTGCGCGCGCCTGGGTCGCGGAGACGCGCGATACGGCGCAGGTGGTGCTCGACCGTCTCCGTCGACCGCGGGGGTCGCGGTTCGACCGCGTCGGGTTCTTCCGGTACGGCTATCGCGTGGACGAGGTCGACGTCGTCGCGGATCGCATCGCACGTTACCTGGCGGCGGGCGATCCGATCACACCGGAACAGGTCCGCTCCGTCGCGTTCCGCATGCAGCGCGGCGGGTATCGCGAGACGCAGGTCGATGCGGTGCTCGATGCGGTCGTCGAAGTCATGCTCGCCGTCGGATGACCACCGCGCGTGGCATCCTTGCTCGAGCGTCGGTAGAATCGAGCGCACTGTGACTTCAGGTTCGGAACTTTCGCGCGCATCCGCTTCCCCCGTCGGCCGCCGGGGCGCATCGGTCGACGTGGTCCCGCCGACGCTCCCTCGTCGCTCCGGGCCGCGATGGTCGCGCCGCCGCGGCGTGGTCGGGGTCTTCGGCGCCGCCGCCGCGGTGCTGTTCGTCGGAGCGTACGTCGGCCCTATGGGGGCATCCCTGCTCCCCGCTCAGGCCGAGGAGCCGCACACCGTCACTCTCTACGCCGAGGGGCTCGGCGACACGCAGGCCGTCTCGACGTCGGGCGAGAAGCAGGCCCCCCAGCTCGATCGTGCGAGCTACAACGTCTACGTCAAGCCCAAGCCGACCCCGACGCCCACTCCGGCTCCGTCGCGCTCGAAGGACACGGGCTCGGAGTCGTCGTCGGGAAGCTCCGGTCCGGTGCTGTACTCCGGCGGTGGCGCCCCCGCCGAGTGGATGGCCGCGGCGGGCATCTCCGAGTCCGATATGGGTTTCGTCGACTACATCGTCAGCCGCGAGAGCGGTTGGAATCCCAATGCGACGAATCGCTCGTCGGGGGCGTGTGGTCTGGTCCAGGCTCTTCCGTGCGGCAAGGTACCGGGCAACGGCTACGACCCCGTCGACAACCTGCGCTGGGGAACCGGATACGCCACTGGCCGGTACGGCGGCTGGGCCGGCGCCTACGCCTTCTGGACCGCGAACCACTGGTGGTGAGCGGCATCCATGCCCCGCTCACGTAAGAGACGCACCGATTCATCGCGCGGCGACGACTCTCTCGACCGTCTGATCGCGGGGTGGAAGCGCACCGAGGTCAGGCGTGGCGGGGAGTGGACGGTGCAGCCGATCTCGGCTCCTCAGGCCGTCAAAGATTATGTGTGCCCGGGCTGCGGCCGCACGGTTGCCGCCGGAAGTGCCCACGTGGTCGTCTGGCGCGCCGACGGCGTCCTCGGAGACGCCGCCGACCTCGCCGCCCGACGCCACTGGCACACGCACTGTTGGAGGATTGCCTGATGGAGATTCGCGGACCCGTTCTGCTCCCCGCCCGCCGCGAAGATGTCGAGCTGCGCACTGTCGACGGGCTGACCCTCGTCGGAGAGCTGGCTCTGCCCGCCGACCGCGAACCCGCGGCCACCCTGGTGACGCTTCATCCCCTCCCCACCGCGGGCGGCTTCATGGACTCGCACATCCTGCGCAAGGCCGCCGGTCGCCTTCCGGCGCTGGCCGACCTCGCGGTCCTGCGGTTCAACACGCGCGGCACCACGTCCCCGCGGGGTACGAGCGAAGGTTCCTTCGACGGGGGTGCGAAAGAGTGCTTCGACGTCGCCGCGGCGGTCGATTTCGTGCGCGAGCGCGGTCTTCCGCGCCCGTGGCTGGTGGGATGGTCGTTCGGCACCGAGCTCGCGCTGAAGTACGGACGCGACCACGACATCGAGGGCGTCATCCTGCTCTCGCCTCCACTGCACCGGGCGACCGCCGACGAGGTCGCCGCCTGGGCGGGAGACCCGCGCCGAATGGTCGTGCTGGTTCCCGAACACGACGACTACCTGCGTCCGGACGAGGCTCGGGAGCGTTTCGCCTCGGTTCCGGATGCCACCCTCATCGCGGTCGAGGGCGGCAAGCACCTGTGGGTCGGCGAGACGCAGACCCGCCGTGTGCTCACCGAGATCGTCGCCGCGGTGAATCCCGATGCCTTGCCGCTTCCCGTCGAGTGGGACGGCGAGCTCGCGGGCTGAGGCTCAGCGTTCGTTCTGCCGGGGGATGATGACCTCGCGGTAGATGATGAGGATGCTCGCCGCCACCGGGATAGCGATGAGCGCGCCGAGCAGGTTCAGTAGTGCGCCACCGGCCAGCGCCGAGATGACGACGACCGAGCCCGGCACCGACACCGCGCGGTTCATGATGCGCGGCGAGATCACGTAGGCCTCGACCTGCATGTAGACGAGGTAGTAGATCGCCGCAGCGAGGATGGCCCACGTGGGCGTTCCGAGACCGGGGATGAGGCAGGTGAGCACGATGATCGTCGAGCCGGTGAGCGTACCCACGAGCGGGATCAGCGAGAAGAAGAACGCGATCACGGCGAGGACGGCGGGGAAGGGGGCGTTGATGATCGACAGGAAGATCGCGCTCAGGACACCGTTGATGACGCCGAGACTCACCTGTCCCATCACGTAGTAGCCCACGGAATCCGTGATCTTCTCGGCGAGTTCGATGAAGCGCGCGCGCTTCGATGCCGGTACGAGTTGATAGACGGCCGACTTCAGCGACGGGGTGGATGCCGTGAAGTAGATCGTGAGGATCAGCACGATGAACGCGCCGCCGAGGCCCGCCGCGACCGCTCCGCCGATCGTCAGCAGGCTGTTGCCGATCATGGTCGAGATGCTCCCGACGTCGAGCGTCGAGAACCAGTGTTGGATTCCGGCCCAGACCTCGTCGATCTTCAGCCAGGGGAGCGTCTGCGAGACCCACGTCTGTACGTCGGTGACGATCTCGTTCCAGCGGCCGGGTTGGAGCAGTTGCTCGATCTGGGTCACGAGCTGCGCGATCTGACTGACGATGATCGGCACGACCATGAAGATGATGCCGGCGAAAACGCCCAGCACGGCCAGGATCGTCACGAGCACGGCGGCCCATCGGGGGAGACCTCGTCGCTCGAGGAACGAGACCACCGGATCGAGCCCGAGGGAGAGGAACAGGGCCGTTCCGACGTACAGCAGGATCGTCGACAGGTTCTGCACGCTGCCGATGAGCAGAAGGCCGACCCCGACGCCGAGTGTGGCGAGCAGAGCGACCCGGAAGGGGTTGTGGATCTTCATGCCGAACGACTCCCGCATCAGCCGGGCAGGTGCGCCCGTGTCGTCAGGATACTGAGCCGTCGGCGCGTCGGAGCGCGCGACGGGCCTTGTCGGGAACTTTCAGGCACCCTCGGATAGTCTGAAACGTCGATTCGGTGGCGCCCGAGCCACCGGTGGGGATGGTGTGAAGCGTGAGATTCGTCTGGGCCGTGGTGGCATTCGTCATCGCTGCGGCCATGATCGGTGCCGGTATCGCTCAACGAACCGTTTTCCACGGACCGTCCGAGACCTCGGCGAACGTGCAGACCGAGGGGTCGACGGCGTTCACGCTGATCGACGGCGCGGTACTCAACAGCGTGCCGGGCGCCCAGACCCTGCGCGTGCAGGGCGACGGTGCGGTGTTCGCCTCGTACGGTCGCACCGCCGACGTGAAAGCATGGCTCGCCGACGTCGCGTACACCTCCGCCACGCTCGACGACGCGGGCACGGTGCAGACCTCGGAGGTCGAGCCGACGGTGACCCCCGCCTCCGGCACCGCGACCGCGGGTCGCTCGCCCGTGGACTCCGATCTCTGGCTCGATGAGTTCGAGCAGACGGGGTCGCTGTCGACCACCCTCCAGCTTCCCCGCGACATGAGTGTCCTCGTGGCCTCCGACGGCACCGCTCCGGCGCCCGCGAACATCAGTCTCACCTGGCCGATCGACGACTCCACGCCGTGGGCCGGGCCCCTGATCGTCGGCGGCGGCATCGTGCTGTTGATCGGACTGGTTCTGTACCTGCTCGGCATCCGTCACGTTCGGCGACAGCGGCGCCCGCGCCGCAAGGGTCTTCCCCTGCCCGTAACCGAGCCCATCTCGACGGTCGGCGCGGATGCCGAGAGCAAGGGCGTCGTGAGCCAGAGCCCCGTTCGTCGGGGAGGATCGCGGGTCCGCGGTGCCCTCGGCGGTCGTCGAGCCTTGGTGGCCGTGCCGGCCCTCGGTCTGTCGGTGGCCCTGCTCGCGGGATGCTCCGCAGATGCGTGGCCGCAGCTCGCCGCGACAGAGTCTCCCAGCCCCACGCCCACCGTGATCGTTCCCGAGGGACAGTTCCCGCCCGCGGTGACCGAAGCGCAGGCTCAGCGCATCGTGTCGAAGGTGTCGTCGACCGTTGCTCAGGCGGACGCCTCCCTCGACGCGAACGTCGTCGCCGAGCGCCTCGCGGGCCCGGCCCTGGCCGAGCGTCAGACCAATTACAAGCTGCGAGCCGCGATCGCGGACCGTCCGGCCCTGCCCGCGATCCCGGCGGAGCCCGTGCAGATCGTCCTGCCGCAGACCACGGGAACGTGGCCCCGCACGCTGATGACGGTGGTGGAGTCGGCGGATGCCGCGACCCCCACCACCACGATCATGATGATGACCCAGCAGACGCCGTGGGAGGAGTACAAGGCGTCCTACGTCGGCAACCTCGAGGCCTCCACCAACCTGCCCGAGCTGGCGGCGCCGTACGTGGGCGCCACGCAGGTGCCGCCGGACTCGTCGTTCCTCGTCATGGCACCCGAGAAGGTCGCTGCGGCCTACGCCGACGTCATCAACAACGGGCAGAACAGTGCCTCGTTCGCGAAATTCGACACCGCCAACGATCTCCTGCTGGCCGCGATCCAGGACAACAAGACCAAGCGCACCGACGAGCTGAACCAGACCGGTGCGGGAACGGCCGAGATCAGCTTCTCCGCCTCGGCCGGAACGGCGACACCGATCGCCCTCGCCACGCTCGACACGGGGGCCATCGTCGCCGTCAACGTGTATGAGAGCGATACGGCCAAGCCGACGAACAAAGACGCCGTGATCAAGCTGGACAACAACCCCGCGGTCAAGGCCCTCACCGGTGTCGACCAGTCTGCGACAGGCTTCACCACGACGTATTCCGATCAGGTCTTCTTCTACGTGCCCAGTCAGGGCTCCGACGACCAGATCCGCCTGCTCGGCTACCGATCCAGCCTCCTCGAAGCGAAGGTGTCCCCGTGAGTATTCCCGCCCCCGGTTCCGTGATGCGCGGCGCCGTCGACCTCTCGTCCCTGCGCAACCGCCCTCAGCCGCCCGCCGCTCCCGCGGCCGGTGATCCCGCTGCCCCCGCCCGCCCTGCCGGCGCGCTGCCGCTCGTCTTCGACGCGACCGATGACACGTTCGGAGAGGTGCTCGAGCTCTCGCGCACGGTACCGGTGGTCATCGATCTGTGGGCCGAGTGGTGTGGACCGTGCAAGCAGCTCAGCCCCGTCCTCGAGAAGGTCGTGACCGACCTCGCCGGACGCCTCGTTCTGGCGAAGGTCGACGTCGACGCGAACCCGCAGCTCGCTCAGGGGTTCCGCGCGCAGTCGATCCCGATGGTGCTCGCTCTCGTCGCCGGCCAACCGGTACCCCTGTTCACGGGCGCTGTGCCCGAGCAGCAGGTACGTGACGTCTTCGCACAGCTCCTGCAGCTCGCTGCCCAGCACGGCGTGACGGGAACCGTGCCGGTCGGCGGGGCCCCCGCCGCCGATGCTCCTGCCGCAGAGCCCGAGCTTCCCCCGCTGCACGCAGAGGCGTTCGCCGCCATCGAAGAGGGCGACTACGCCCGCGCGATCAGCGCGTACGAGCAGGCTCTCGCGGAGAACCCTCGCGACGCCGACGCACGGGCAGGTCTCGGACAGGTGCGCCTGCTCGATCGTGTTCAGGGTGCCGACCTTCACGCGGCCCGTGCTGCCGCGGCCGCTGCGCCGACCGGTCTGGAGGCGCAGTTCCTCGTCGCGGACCTCGATGTCGTGGGCGGTCACGTCGATGACGCCTTCGGCCGTCTGCTCGATCTATTCGCCGCACTGCCGGCGGAGGAGCGCGCGCCGGTCCGCGAGCGTCTGCTCGACCTGTTCGGCCTTGTCGGCGACGACGACGCCCGGGTCATCCGTGCGCGCTCGCGTCTGGCGTCGCTGCTCTTCTGACGCCCGGACGACGACGGCCCCGGACTCCCTCGGGAGGACGGGGCCGTCGTCGTTCGCGAAGGTACCTACATGAGAGACCCCGGGTACCGGGACGCAGCTCGCGGTCCCGTACCCGGGGTCTGTGGTGCCGGTGTCAGCCCCCCGCGCGGTGGTGGAGCCAGAGCACGCCGAGGGGCGGGAGGGTCAGAGTGGCGCTCCCGCGGTCGTCCGTCTCGACGGCGCCGAAGTTGCCCTGACCCGAACCGCCGAACGCCTCGGCGTCGCTGTTGAGGATCTCGGTCCACATACCCGATTCGGGCAGATCGAGCGGGAAGTCCGTCAGCGGGACACCCGAGAAATTGCAGACGACCGCGATCGTGTTCCCGTGGTGGTCGCGGCGGGCGAACGCCAGCACATTCGTGTTCCACGCGGGAGCACCGAGGCGCGAGAATGCGGCGCCGTCGTGGTCGCGCGCCCACAGCGCCGCCTGGTCGCGATAGACGCGGTTGAGCTCGGCGACGAACGAGTGCAGCTGCTTGTGGGAGGGCTGATCGAGCATCCACCAGTCGATGCTGCGCGACTCCGACCACTCCGACATCTGGCCGAACTCCTGGCCCATGAAGAGCAGCTGCTTGCCGGGGTGGCCCCACATGTACGCCAGGAACGCGCGCATGTTGGCGAGCTTCTGCCAGTGGTCGCCCGGCATCCGTCCGAAAAGGCTCCCCTTGCCGTGCACGACCTCGTCGTGGCTGATCGGCAGGACGAAATTCTCGCTGAACGAGTAGACGAACGAGAACGACAGCTCGCCCTCGTGGTGCGAACGGTACATGGGGTCGCGCCCGATGTACTGCAGCGAGTCGTTCATCCACCCCATGTTCCACTTGAACCCGAAGCCGAGGCCCGCGTGCGAGGTGGGGGCGGTCACGCCCGGGAAGCTGGTCGACTCCTCGGCGATCAGCGCGATGCCGGGATAACGCTTGTAGGACGTCGCGTTGACCTCCTGCAGGAAGCGGATGGCCTCGAGGTTCTCACGGCCGCCGAACTGGTTGGGCGCCCACTCGCCGTCGTTGCGGGAGTAATCGAGGTAGAGCATGGATGCCACGGCATCCACTCGCAGGCCGTCGACGTGGAACTCCTCGAACCAGTACAGCGCGTTCGCGACGAGGAAGTTGCGCACCTCGTTGCGGCCGTAATCGAAGATGAGCGTGCCCCAGTCCTTGTGCTCGCCGCGACGGGGGTCCGGGTGCTCGTACAGGGCCTCGCCGTCGAAGCGGGCGAGGGCGAAGTCGTCCTTGGGGAAGTGCCCCGGGACCCAGTCCATGATCACGCCGATGCCGGCCTGATGCAGGCGGTCGATGAGGTAGCGCAGGTCGTCGGGGGAGCCGAAGCGACTGGTCGGGGCGTAGTAGCCCGACACCTGATAGCCCCATGATCCGCCGAAGGGGTGCTCGGCGAGGGGGAGGAACTCGACGTGGGTGAAGCCCTGGGCGCCGACGTAGCTGATGATCTCGTCTGCCGCTTCGCGGTACGACAGGCCCGGCTTCCAGGAGCCGAAGTGGAGTTCGTAGATCGACATCGGTCGGTCGATCGGCGCCGTGCGCGAACGCTCGTCGATCCAGTCGCTGTCGGCCCAGACGTACTCCGAGTCGGTGACGACGGATGCCGTGGCGGGGGGCACCTCGGCGAGGCGGGCCATGGGGTCGGCCTTCTCGATCCACTGCCCTGCGCGGGTGAGGATCTCGAACTTGTAGCGGGTACCGGCGCCGATACCGGGGATGAAGACCTCCCAGACGCCGCTCCCACCCATCGAACGCATGGCGTGGCCGGAGCCGTCCCAGCCGTTGAAGTCGCCGATCACGCGAAGGGCGCGCGCGTCGGGAGCCCAGACGGTGAAAGCCGTGCCGGTCGAACCGTCGAGCTCGCGCACGTGAGCGCCGAGAACGCGCCAGAGCTCCTCGTGACGGCCCTCGGTGATGAGGTGCAGGTCGAGCTCGCCCACAGAGGGTGCGTGCCGGTACCCGTCGTCGGACACGTGCTCGGAACCGTCGTAGGACGCGCGAACGGTGTAGGCACCGGGGTAGGCCGCGACGGGTGCTTCCCAGATTCCTCCGCGCACGTGCGCGAGCGGGACAGACGTACCGTCGGCGAGCTCGGCGACCACCTCGCGGGCGAGGGGGCGACGCGAGCGGATGACCCACCCCGCGCCCGTCTCGTGCACGCCCAGCACGCTGTGCGGGTCGTGATGGGCGCCGTGAGCGACGGCGTCCAGGATCTCGGGGGGAAGAGCTGTCATCGGTTCTCCTTGACGTGCAGGACGTGCACCGGCTCGACGAAGGCGTCGAGGCGGACGAAGTTGTGGTCGGCCCAGCTCCAGACCTGGCCGGTGACCAGGTCTTCGACCTCGTACGAGGCACCGGGTTCGATGCCGAACACGGTCGTGTCGAGGTGCACGGTGGTCTCGCGGGCGGAATGCGGATCGACGTTGGCGACGACGATGATCGTGTCGCTCTCGCCGGTGGGGGAGAGGGCGGCGGCCAGGTGCTTGGAGTAGACGAGGATCGAGTCGTCGTCGCTCCAGTGGATGTCGAGGTTCCGCAGCTGCCGCAGCGCCGGGTGCGCACGACGTGCCCCGTTGAGCATCCGTAGGTAGGGGGCGAGCGAGTCTCCTGCGGCCTCCGCGGCGCCCCAGTCGCGGAACTTGTATTCGAACTTCTCGTTGTCGATGTTCTCTTCGGCTCCGGGGCGCGCCACGTTCTCGAAGAGTTCGTAGCCGGCGTACACCCCGTAGGTGGGCGCGGCGGTGGCGGCGATCGCGGCGCGGACCTTGTACGCCGGCCGGCCTCCGAACTGCAGGTATTCGGTGAGGATGTCGGGGGTGTTGACGAACAGGTTGGGCCTCAGGAAGTCGGAGGTCTCGTGAGCGAGACCGCCGAGGAACTCCTCGAGCTCCTCCTTCGTGTTGCGCCACGTGAAGTACGTGTAGCTCTGTTGGAATCCGGCCATCGCGAGGCCTTGCAGGGGCGCCGGGCGGGTGAATGCTTCCGCGAGGAACACCGCTGCGGGCTCCTCGGCGCTGACGGTGGCGATGAGCCACTCCCAGAACTGCAGGGGCTTGGTGTGCGGGTTGTCGACGCGAAAGATCGTGACGCCCTGCGCGATCCAGTGCCGCACGATCCGCAGGACCTCGGCGCGGATGCCCTCGGGGTCGTTGTCGAAGTTGATCGGATAGATGTCCTGGTACTTCTTCGGCGGGTTCTCGGCGAACGCGATCGAGCCGTCGGGGAGGGTCGTGAACCACTCGGGGTGCTCCGTGACCCAGGGGTGGTCGGGCGAGGCCTGCAACGCCAGGTCGAGCGCGACCTCGATGGCGTTCTCCCGAGCGGTCTGGACGAACGCGCGGAAGTCGTCGAGCGTGCCGAGATCGGGGTGCACCGTGTCGTGCCCGCCCGCGGCGGCACCGATGGCCCACGGCGAACCGGGGTCTCCCGGCTCGGTGACGAGGGTGTTGTTCGGGCCCTTGCGGTTCGTCTGACCGATCGGGTGGATCGGTGGGAGGTACACCACGTCGAAGCCCATGTCGGCCACGGCCGGGAGACGCTCCGCGGCGGTGCGGAAAGTCCCGCTGATGACGGATCCGTCCTCGGCGCGATGCGCACCCTCGGAGCGGGGGAAGAACTCGTACCACGCGCCCACGCCGGCGCGCTCGCGTTCGACCAGCAGCTCGGCATCCCGTCCGACCGAGACCAGACCCATCAGCGGTCGGGCGTCGAACAGCGCGGCGATCTCGGGGTCGCGGACGATCTGAAGGGCCGTGTCGTCGTGCACGTCGGGATCGCGGAGCGCGCGGGCCGCGTCGTACAGACGGTCTTTGTCGACGCCCGGACGCTTCTTCTCGCCCCGCGCGCGGTCGAAGAGTTGTGCACCCATCTCGCGCATGAGAGCGACGTCGACGCCCGCCGCGATCTTGAGTTCGGCCGCGTGCTTCCACGTGGCGAAATCGTCGGCGAACGACTCGAAGCGGAAACGCCACACGCCCTGTTCGAGCGGCGCAACGAGCGTCGACCAGCGGTCGAAGCCGTCGTTCAGCGGGCTCAAGCGGTGCAGCGACTCGTCGCCCGACGGCGAGAAGAGGCGCAACTGCACGCCGATCCGGTCGTGCCCCTCGCGGAAAGCCGTGACGGTGAACGGCACCGCCTCGCCGACGTACGCGGACGGGCGGAACTGCCCGCCCGGCACGCTCGGGTGCGGGAGAGCCAGGGGGATGCGCGGGGTGACCACGCTGCGCGAAGTGGGCGTCGGCTTGACCGGACGCACGGGAATCGAGGCGGCGCTGCGCCAGGGCAGCTCGGGCGAGGGAGTCGTCGTGGTGGCCACGGTCCGAACCTATCGCGGGCCGCCCACCTCGCCGTACGGTTTCGCTCGGCCTTGACAGCGGGCCCGGATCAGTCGACGCGGAACAGACGCATCGAGGCACTCGCGATCGGGACGAGGTCTCCGGGTGAGAAGCGCTCGACGTCGTCGGACGGCTTCTCGTCAGCGCTCGACCAGAGGGACACGTATTCGGCCCCGTCGATCCCGGGCAGCACGATCTCGGTGGCGGACTCGGTGCCGTGCACGACGAGCAGGACGCGATTGGGCTCTTCGTCCTCGGGCGTCGAGGTGGCCAGGTACTGCAGGGTCCGGTGCGCGGGGTCGTTCCAACGGTCGCTCGACATCGTCTCGCCGTGTTCGTCGAACCAGTCCATGACGGATGCCGAGGGGATGACCTCGCCGAGCCGGGCGAACCGCCTGGGGCGGAGCGCGGGGTTGTCGCGGCGCAGCTGCGTCAGCCGTTGCGTGTGGGCGAAGAGGTCGCGCTGCCATTCCGCGAGATCCCACGAGAGCCACGTGAGAGCGGAGTCGTGGCAGTACGCGTTGTTGTTGCCGCGCTGCGTGCGTCCCATCTCGTCTCCCGCCGTGATCATGGGCACGCCCGCCGACAGCAGCAGGGTGCCCATGAGGTTGCGCATCGCCTTGCGCCGCGTGGCGAGCACCCCCTCATCGTCGGTCCGGCCTTCGGCACCGTGGTTGAACGAGCGGTTCGTGTCGGCGCCGTCGCGGTTCTGCTCGCCGTTTCCGAGGTTGTGCTTGACGTCGTACGAGACGAGATCGCGCAGCGTGAAGCCGTCGTGCGCGGTGACGAAGTTGACGCTCGCGAGGGGGCCGCGCTCCTCGCTGAAGGTGTTCGACGAGCCCGCGAGGCGTGTGGCGAAGCCGCCGATCCCGACCGGCGCGGTGTCGGCTCGGCGGGCGTAGTCGATGTCGCTCAGCCAGAAGTTGCGCACGCGGTCGCGGTAGCGGTCGTTCCACTCCAACCAGCCGTCTCCGAAGTTGCCGGTCTGCCAACCGCCCATGCCGACGTCCCACGGTTCGGCGATGAGCTTGGTGCCCGCCAAGCGTTCGTCGTCGCGGATCGCCTTCAGCAGGGCATGGTCCGGCGTGAACGAGTGGTTCTCGTCACGACCGAGCGTGACCGCCAGATCGAAGCGGAAGCCGTCGATCTGCACGTCGTCGCTCCAGTACCGCAACGAATCGAGCACCAGACGCGCGGCGGCATCCGTCGAGGTGTTCAGCGCGTTGCCGCAGCCGGTCTCGTCGATGTACGCGCCGTCGGCGGTCTGGCGGTAGTAGGCCTTGTTGTCGATGCCGCGCAAGCTCGTGCGGGGGCCGCCGATGCCCTCTTCCGCCGTGTGGTTGTAGACGACATCGAGGAGCACCTCGAGGCCGGCCTCGTGAAGGAGCTTCACCATGCCCTTGAACTCGCGCAGCACCGCCTCGGGCCCCTCGGCGCGGCTCGCGGCCGTGGCGTAGGGGGCGTGCGGCGTGAAGAAGTTCAGCGAGTTGTACCCCCAGTAATTCGACAGGCCGAGCTGCAGAAGGCGCGGTTCGGTGGCGAACGCATGCACCGGCAACAGCTCGACGCTGGTCACGCCGAGCGAGAGCAGGTGGTCGATCATCGCGGGGTGCGCGAGTCCCGCGTAGGTACCGTGCAGCGCGGGCGGGATGAACGGATGCCGCTTGGTGAGCCCCTTCACGTGCCCCTCGTAGATCACCGTGCGGTCCAGCGGTACGCGAGGCTTCGTCGAACTGCCCCAGTCGAAGGAGCCCTCCACCACTACCGAGCGCCAATCGCCGTAGCTGCCCGAGACGAGCCCGCGCGAGTACGGCTCGATGAGCAGCGACTGCGGATTGAAGGTGTGCCCCGGGCCGTGCGGGCCGCCGACGCGGATCGCGTAGCGGGCACCGGGCCGGAGCAGGGGAGTGCTCGCTTCGAAGACTCCGCCCCCGACGGGGGTCATGGCGATGGTCTCGGTCGCCCAGTCGAGATCGACCTCGTCGAAGACGAGCAGCTGCATCGCGTCGGCGGAGCCCGACCAGACGCGCAGGGTGCCGCCGTCGGGGTCGAGGCGCACACCCAGGTCGTCGAGCGACGAACGGAGCAGGGCGGGGCGGGCGGACAGGACAGTCTCGGGTCGGACCATGCGTCTTAGGGTAGTGAAAGGCGCTGGCGATACCGGGAGGGCGACGATGCGGATCTACCTCGATCACGCGGCGACCACCCCCCTGCGCCCCGAGGCGCGCGAGGCGTGGCTCGCCGCGCACGACGTGCTCGGCAACCCCTCCTCGATCCATGCCGCGGGGCAGGAGGCCCGCCGTCTGCTCGAAGACGCGCGCGAGGCCGTCGCGGCGGTCCTCGGGTGCCAGCCCATCGAGGTGGTCTTCACTTCCGGCGGCACCGAGGCCGCGAACCTCGCTCTCAAGGGCCTGTGGTGGTCGCGTGCGGCCGGGGCGGGAGTGATCGTGCTGCCCGACGGTGAGCATCACGCGACGCTCGACGCCGTGGCATGGCTCTCCTCGACGCAGGGCGCGCATGTGCGGGCGGTGCCCCTCGACCCGCTCGGACGCATCGACGTCGATGCCTTCGCGAGCGCCCTTCCCGGTGCCGCCCTCGCCACGGCCCTCGCCGCGAGCAACGAGGTGGGCACGATCCAGGATGCCGCCGACCTCGCGGCCCGCGCACGTGACGCCGGTGTACCTCTGCATCTCGACGCCGTCTCGGCGCTCGGCCAGATTCCAGTCGACTTCGCCGCGTGGCGCGGGACGGGCGGCGATTCGTCCGGGCTCGTCGCGATGTCGGTGTCGGCGCACAAGGTCGGCGGTCCGGTCGGAGTCGGCGCGGCCGTCGTGTCGCGTCACGGTCGGCTGACCCCGCTCGTCCACGGCGGCGGGCAGCAGCGTGCCCTGCGCGCCGGGACGCAGGACGTCGCCGGAGCCGCGGCCTTCGCCGCCGCGGTCACCGCGGCCGAGCGCGAGCGGAGCGACGAGGCCGTGCGTCTCGCAGCGCTGCGGAATCGCCTCGTCTCCGGCATCCTGTCGTCGATTCCCTCGGCCCGGTTGCTCGGGCACCCCACCGAGCGCCTTCCCGGCAACGCTCACGTGCTGTTCCCGGATGCCGCCGGCGAGACGCTGCTGTTCCTGCTCGACATGGAGCAGATCGCCGTCTCGACGGGGTCGGCGTGTCAGGCCGGTGTCGCGGAGCCGTCGCACGTGGTGCTCGCTCTCGGGCTCGACGATCGCGCGGCCCGTTCGGTGCTGAGATTCACCCTCGGCCGCACCTCCACTGACGCCGACGTCGACGCCGTCCTCACCCGTCTTCCCGATGCGTACGCCCGTGCCGTGGCATCCGGCGCCCGTTCAGACCGACGTTCGTAGACTGGGACGATGCGAGTTCTGGCGGCGATGAGCGGTGGAGTCGACTCCGCGGTGGCTGCGGCCCGCGCGGTGGAGGCGGGCCACGACGTGGTCGGCGTGCACCTGGCGCTCTCTCGCGCCGGCGGCACGCTGCGGGCCGGCAGCCGTGGGTGCTGCACGATCGAAGATGCGATGGACGCGCGGCGGGCGGCTGACAAGCTCGGCATGCCGTTCTACGTGTGGGACTTCTCGGAGCGGTTCCGCGACGACGTCATCGACGATTTCGTGTCGGAGTACCGCGCTGGCCGCACGCCGAACCCCTGCATGCGGTGCAACGAGAAGATCAAGTTCGCAGCGCTGCTCGAGCGTGCGCTCGAACTCGGCTTCGATGCGGTGTGCACCGGGCACTACGCCACGCTCGTCGACACGCCCGAGGGGCGCGAGCTGCACCGGGCCTCCGACAACGCCAAGGACCAGTCCTATGTGCTCGGCGTGCTCACGGCGGAGCAGCTCGCCCATACGTACTTCCCGCTCGGATCGACCCCCTCGAAGGCGCTCGTGCGCGCCGAGGCGGAGCAGCGCGGGCTCTCCGTGGCGCAGAAGCCCGACAGTCACGACATCTGCTTCATCCCCGACGGCGACACGCGCGGCTGGCTCGCCGACAAGGTGGGTGCCGAGCGCGGTGAGATCCTCGACCGCACGGGCGCCGTCGTGGGCACCCATGAGGGAGCGCACGCCTTCACCGTCGGGCAGCGCCGCGGCTTGCAGCTGGGCGTTCCGGCGGCGGACGGCAAGCCCCGCTTCGTCCTCGAAGTGCGTCCGATCAACAACACCGTCGTCGTCGGCCCCAAGGAGGCGCTCGCGTGCTCCGAGATCGCGGGGGAGCGCTTCACCTGGGCCGGGCGGGCGCCCTCGTCGAGCTCGTTCGCGTGCCACGCGCAGATCCGCGCGCACGCCGATCCCGTTCCCGCGACGGCGGAGATCGCCGACGGCGTCCTCACGGTGCGCCCCGAGACGCCGTTCGACGGCGTCGCGCCCGGGCAGACCGCGGTGCTCTACGACGGCACGCGCGTGCTCGGACAGTTCACGATCGACCGGACGGTGTCGGCGGTCCCGGTCGAGGCCTGAGGGCTGTCACACTTCGCTGTCGGCATCCGACTCCTCTCAGAGACGCGATGTTCGCGTCCGTTACCGCGAGGAGTCCCCGATGACCCGTATCGACCTGTCCCGCACCAACCGCGGCGGCTACGCCGCCGTGCTCGCCCTCGAGGCGTACGCGCGCACCCACGTCGACAAGACGCTTTACGAGCTGCTCAAACTGCGGGCTTCGATCCTCAACGGATGCGGCTTCTGTGTCGACATGCACGCCACCGCTGCCGCGACGCACGGCGTACCCGCGCGGACGCTTCATGCGGTCGCGGCCTGGCAGCACGCCGGTGAGCTTCTCGACGACCGTCAACGCGCGGTCCTCGCGCTGACCGATGCCGTGACGCTCGTCGGGCCGGAGAGCGTGACCGATGAGGTGTGGGAACGAGCGGCCGTCTTCTTCTCCGAGAAGGAGCTGGGCTCCCTCGTGGTCGCCATCGCGACGATCAACGTCTGGAATCGCATCGCTCTGGCGACGGGGATGACGCCGCCGGTCGACGCCGCCCACCCCGTCGCATGAGCTTCGTCAGCCCTGCCGGTAGCCTCGGCGACGTGACGACGGCCAGCCTCGCGTGGAGCACGGAGCGGAATCGACTCGTGGGAATCGCCTATCGAATGCTCGGCGACTTCGGCGCTGCGGAGGACATCGTCTCGGACGTCGCCCTCGAGGCACTGCGGGCGGAGAGCAGCGGTGACGAGGTGCGCTCGTGGGCGGCATGGCTGACGACGGTGTGTGTCAGACGATCCATCGACCAGTTGCGTCGGGTGCAGTCCGCTCGCGAGGAGTATCCGGGGCCGTGGTTGCCGGAGCCGGTCGCCACCGAGCGTCTGCCCGATGACGTGGTCGCGGACCGCGAGATGCTGTCGCTGGCGGTCCTGCACCTCGCGGAGCAGCTGGAGCCCGCGGCACGTGCCGCGGTGGTGCTTCATCGGGCGTTCGCAATGACGTCCGTCGAGATCGCGCGAATCCTCGATCGCTCACCCGCATCGGTGCGACAGCTGATCTCGCGCGGAGAGAAAAGGCTCCAGCTGCGCGACGAGCCGGCGGCGTCAGGGGCTGACGTCGCGGCGTTGCGTGCTCTCGTCACCGCCATCGAGACGGGAGACGTCGCGGGCGTGGCGGGCATCCTCACCGACGACGCGATCCTCTGGGCGGACGGAGGCGGGCGGGTCAAGAGCGCTCTCAACCCCATCTTCGGCGCCGAGAGGATCGTCCGCTTCTTCGTCGGCATCCTGGACAAGGCGGCGGCCTCCGGCGCCGCGATCTCCGTCGGGGTCGTCGACGTCAACGGCGAGAGGGGGCTCTCGCTCTCGGTGGGCGGGATGGCCGACGTCATCTCCCTCGAGATGAGGGGTGGACTGATCGCCGGGGTCCGACGCGTATCGAACCCCGAGAAGCTGTCGAGGGTGTGGTGGACAGGTGGCACCTCGGGGTCGATGTCGGAACCCCTCCCTAAGCTGGATGCGTGACCGAGCACGATCAGCTTCCCGATATCACCCTCGACGAGGCGCGCGCCGAGGCCGCAGACCTCACTCAGCGGATCATCGGGGCGCGCGACGCGTACTACGGGCGAGACGCCGAGGTCGTCGACGACGCGACGTACGACGGATGGATGCACCGGCTCGAGGCCCTCGAGCGTCTGCACCCCGAGCTTCAGGGGCAAGACAGTCCGACGTTGTCGGTGGGTGCGGCCGAGGCCACCGACCTCGCAACAATCGAGCACGCCGAACGCATGCTCAGCCTCGACAATGTCTTCTCACCCGAGGAGCTGCGCGACTGGGCCGTCAAGACCGAGGCCGCCGCGGGGCGCGCCGTGCACTGGCTCAGCGAGCTCAAGATCGACGGGCTCGCCATCAGTCTGCGTTACGAAGACGGCGTGCTCACCTCCGCCGCGACCCGCGGCGACGGGCGAGTCGGAGAGATCGTCACCGAGAACGCTCTGCGTCTGGCCGACATCCCGCGCGAGCTCGCGGGAGAAGGGCATCCGCCGATGGTGGAGGTGCGCGGCGAGGTCTTCATCCCCGTCGCCGCATTCGAGAACCTCAACCGAATGCAGGACGAGTTCCGCCGGCGGGCGTTCGCCGAGGCGCGCGAGCGGGCCGCCGGCCGACGAGGGGGGCGCGCCTTCGACGAAGAGAAGGCCGAGATCGCCGCGGCCCGACGTTTCCCCGCGTTCGCCAACCCCCGCAACGCGGCCAGCGGCGGACTGCGCCAGCAGATCGAGAAGAAGACGGGCCTCGAACTCGAGGCCGGTCTCGCGCGCATCGCCTCCCTCAAGCTCTACGTGCACGGCATCGGGGCCTGGCAGAACCCTCCCGTGGCCGCCCAGAGCGAGATCTACGATCTGCTGGCGTCCTGGGGACTGCCCACCTCGCCGTACTCCCGCGTCGAGTCGACGATCGACGGCGTCCTGGGCTTCGTCGCGCACCACGGAGAGCATCGCCACGACGTCGAGCACGAGATCGACGGCGTCGTCGTCAAGGTCGACGAGCTCGCGCTCCACGACGAGCTCGGGGCGACCAGCCGGGCTCCGCGCTGGGCGATCGCCTTCAAGTACCCGCCCGAGCAGGTGAACACCAAGCTGCTCGACATCGTGGTGTCGGTCGGACGCACGGGTCGCGCGACCCCCTTCGCTGTGATGGAGCCCGCCAAGGTCGCCGGCAGCGTCGTCCGCCAGGCCACCCTGCACAACCAGGACGTCGTGAAGGTCAAGGGCGTGCTGATCGGCGACACGGTCGTGCTGCGAAAGGCGGGCGACGTCATCCCCGAGGTTCTCGGGCCCGTGGTCGAGCTGCGCGACGGCAGCGAGCGTGCGTTCGTCATGCCCGCGGACTGCCCCGAGTGCGGCACTCCTTTGCGCCCGGCGAAAGAGGGCGATATCGACCTGCGTTGCCCGAATGCGCGCTCCTGCCCCGGGCAGGTGCGCGGACGTGTCGAGCACATCGGCTCGCGCGGCGCGCTCGACATCGAAGCGCTGGGCGAGGTCACGGCAGCAGCGTTGACGCAGCCCGAGGTACCCGATGAGCCTCCGCTCGACACCGAGGCGGGACTGTTCGACCTGACCGTCGAGGAACTCGTGCCGATCGAGGTCGTCGTGCGCGACTCCGAGACGGGCGAGCGAAAAGTCGACCCCGACTCCGGCGAGCTCGTGCGGCGTCTGCCCTTCCAGAAGCTCTCGCCCGCGACGTACCCTCCGGGCTCCGAAGACCTCGATCCCGCGGAGCGCCGTCGGCGCGGCATCCGCAAGGACTATCGCGAGGTCCGCCCCTCGGAGCAGGCGACGAAGCTCATCGTCGAACTCGAGAAGGCCAAGACGAAAGATCTGTGGCGGCTGCTCGTCTCGCTGAACATCCGACACGTCGGTCCCGTTGCGGCCCGCGCTCTCGCGCAGTGGTTCGGATCGCTGGATGCCATTCGCGCGGCTTCGCGGGAAGAGCTCGCCGCCGTCGAGGGCGTGGGGGGGATCATCGCCGATGCCGTGGTCGATTGGTTCGAGGTCGACTGGCATCGCGAGATTGTCGAGCGGTGGGAGGCCGCCGGGGTGCGCTTCTCGATCCCCGGTCATCCCGGGCCGGGGGCGGCGGCGGCCGCGGGCGGGGTGCTGGCGGGTCTGACGGTCGTGGCCACGGGCTCGTTGGAGGGATACACCCGTGAGGGTGCGCAAGAGGCGATCCTCTCGGCGGGTGGCAAGGCAGCGTCGAGCGTTTCGAAGAAGACCGACTTCGTCGCCGCAGGTCCGGGCGCGGGGTCGAAGCTCGCCAAGGCGGAAGAACTGGGTCTGCGGATCTTGGATGCTGCGCAGTTCCGCATCCTCGTGGAGCAGGGCCCTGCGGCTCTCGACGCCGCAACGGGCCGGGCATCCACGGATGGGCTCGACGCCGAGGACGGGCCGGCCGCTTCCGAGGGCTGAGAGACGAGGAGGGCGGGAGCCGAAGCCCCCGCCCTCCTGTCGTTCCGTCGTGCGTCGCGTCAACCGGCGCAGGCCGTAGCGGCCTCGGTGAAGCTCGCCTGCAGCGTGCTGATCTGGTCGCTGAGGCCGCTGGCCTTGGACGGGTCGGCCACGACGGTCTCGAGGTACGCGGCGTAGTCGTTCAGTGCGCCGCTCGCCTTCTGGGCGGAGGGCGCGATCTCTTCATTCGTGATCGACGAGAACTGCGTGCCCACGTCGGAAGCGAGCTGCTTGAACGCCGTCAACGTCGCCTGCGGGTCGGAGCTGTTGACCGTGCTGCCCGCACCGCTGACGGCCTGGAACTGTTCGCGCACGATGTCGCAGGCCTCTGCCTTGGTCTGGTCACCGGCGGGCGCCGACGGCGTCGCGGGTGCCGTCGTCTCCTGTGTCGTCGTGGTGCCGCCGTCGGCCATGCTGTCGTCACTCGACTAGGCAGTTCCTGAGCCGCCCGAGCAGCCGGCGAGAAGGAGCAGCGCCGAGGCTGCGACGAGAGCGAATGGAGCGCGCTTGATGATCATGTGAGTCCCCCCAAAGGTCACGTCCGGGCGTCACATGGCCCGGATTACTCCGACGGTATCGATCCGGGGCGCGCGCAGGCCAATTCACCCCTGCCCTTGCGCGCGGGGCCCGGATGTAGCAGGGGAATCGTCAGCCCTCGAGAAGTCGGTCGCGTACCTGGCGGCGCAGCACCTTGCCGATCAGCGAGCGGGGGAGCTCATCGACCACCACGATGCGCTTGGGCACCTTGTACGGCGTCAGGATGCCGCGTGCGAACGCTCGCACCGCTTCGGCGTCGAAGTCGTCCGGCGTCGACGGCACCACGGCTGCGACGACCTCCTCGCCGGAGTGCTCGCTCGGCATGCCGATGACCGCGACATCTGCGACCGAGGGATGCTGGTGCAGAACGTTCTCGACCTCGGTCGGGGCGACGTTGAACCCGCCCGTGATGATGAGCTCCTTGATGCGGTCGACGATGCGGACGAATCCGCCATCGTCGATCGTGACGATGTCGCCGGTGCGGAACCACCCGTCGACGAAGACCGCCTCGGTCTCTTCTGGTTTGCCGTAATAGCCCGAGAACACCTGGGGGCCGCGCACGAGCAGCTCGCCGCGCTCGACGTCGATGCGCGGGTCGTCGGGGTCGACGACCCGGCATTCGGTACCGGGGAGAGGCAGACCGACGGTGCCCGCAACCCGGTTGGCCGCGACGGGGTTGGCCATGAGCACGGGGGAGCACTCGCTCAGCCCGTACCCCTCGACGAGGAACCCACCCGTCGCCTGTTCGAACGGTACGACGAGGGAGTGCGGGAGCGCCATGGCCCCCGAGATGGCGACGTCGGTTCCGGTGAGGGACACCCCCCTCTCGTCCGCCGCCGCGAGCAGCCGCTCTGCGATCGGCGGGACCAGCGGCAGGAAGGTCGCGGGGTGCTTCTTCGTCACCTCCAGGACGAGGTCGGGGTCGAACTTCGGGAAGAGCACCAGACGCGCGCCCATGGACATCGCGAAGGTCAGGCACAGCGTCAACCCGTAGGCGTGGAACATCGGGAGCACCGCGTAGACGACGCAGCCCTCACCGCGCACGATCTGCGGCACCCATGCCCGCGCTTGAGCGGCGTTGGCGAGGAGGTTCGCGTGGGTGAGCATCGCCCCCTTGGGGGTTCCGGTCGTGCCGCTCGTGTACTGGATGATCGCCAGGTCCGTCGAGCCCGGCCGCGGGTGCGTCTCGGGAAGGGGGGCGTGGCGGAGGAGGTCCGCCCAGTCGTTGGCATCCCGTGTCTTCGTCGTCAGGGCGGCGCGGGCTTCGCGCGCCCGGGGGATCGGCAGGCGCAGGGCGAGGCGGGTGCGCATCGGCATGGCCGTTGTCACATCGACGGACACGAGCGTGTCGACTCGTAGATCGGCGGGGAAGTCCTGCACGGTGGCGACGACCTTGCTCCACACGATCGCGTGCTTGGCGCCGTGGTCCTCGAACTGCTTGCGCAGCTCGCGCGGCGTGTAGAGCGGGTTGTGCTCGACGACGACCGCACCGAGGCGCAGCACGGCGTAGAACGCCACGATGTGCTGCGGGCAGTTCGGCAGCACGATGGCGACCGGGTCTCCTGCGACGACTCCCCGCTCGGCGAGAGCGGCCGCGACGCGGGCGATCTGGGCTGACATCTCGGCGTAGGTGGTCTCGCGGCCGAAGAACTGCAGGGCCGGGGCGTCCGGATAATCCCGTACCGAGGCGTCGACGATGTCGACGAGAGACCCGCTCTGAGGGTCCAGATCTTCGGGCACCCCCGCGGCGTAGCTCGAGGTCCAGGGGCGCGGCGGATCGAAACTCGTCACGCGGCCAGCCTAGGGCGAGCGCGCGACGGGGTCGAGGCGGGCGCGGCACGGTGCGCGAACTAGACTGACCGAGTGTCTGAAATCACTCCTGATCTCGTGCGCCATCTCGGTGTGCTCGCCCGGATCCAGTTGAGCGACGAGGAGGTCCAGAGCCTGACCGGCCAGCTGGATGCCATCGTCGACAACATTGCGAAGGTGTCCGAGGTGGCGACCCCCGAGGTCGTCGCGACGAGCCACCCGATCCCGCTCGAGAACGTCTTCCGCCCCGACGTCGTGCAGCAGCAGCTGACGCGCGAGCAGGTGCTGCGGAATGCCCCGGACCAGGCCGACGGCCGATTCCGCGTGACCGCGATCCTGGGAGAAGAGCAGTGACCGATCTCACCCGCCTGACCGCCGCCGAACTGGCTGCCAAGCTGTCGTCGTCCGAGGTCTCGAGCGTCGAGGCGACGCAGGCTCACCTGGATCGCATCGCCGCCGTGGACGGCGCCGTGCACGCGTTCCTGCACGTGAGCGACCACGCTCTCGAGGTCGCGGCCGATATCGACCGCCGTCGCGCTGCCGGCGAGCAGCTCCACGAGCTCGCGGGGGTCCCGCTGGCGATCAAGGACGTGCTCGTCACGACCGACATGCCCTCGACGAGTGGTTCCAAGATCCTCGAGGGCTACATGTCGCCCTACGACGCCACCGTCGTCGCGCGGTCTCGCGCCGCGGGTCTCGTGCCGCTCGGCAAGACCAACATGGACGAGTTCGCCATGGGCTCCTCGACCGAGTTCTCGGCGTACGGCGCCACGCACAACCCCTGGGACCTCGATCGCATCCCCGGCGGGTCCGGCGGAGGATCCGCCGCTGCCGTCGCCGCCTTCGAGGCGCCCCTCGCCCTCGGCTCCGACACCGGTGGCTCGATTCGCCAGCCCGCGCACGTCACCGGCACGGTGGGCGTGAAGCCCACGTACGGCGGGGTCAGCCGGTACGGCGCGATCGCTCTGGCATCCAGCCTCGATCAGGTCGGGCCGGTCACGCGCACCGTGCTCGACGCGGGGCTCTTGCACGACGTCATCGGAGGGCACGACGCGAACGATTCGACGTCGCTTTCGGACGCGTGGCCCTCGTTCGCCGCGGCCGCCCGCGAGGGAGCGACCGGTCAGGTGCTCACAGGCCTCAAGGTCGGCGTCATCCGCGAACTCGACGACCGCGGCTTCCAGAAAGGCGTGTCGGACTCGTTCCGCGCGTCGCTGGCGGCCATGGAGGCGCAGGGCGCCGAGATCGTCGAGATCAGCGCCCCGCACTTCGAGTACGGCGTCGCCGCGTACTACCTGATCCTGCCCGCCGAGGCCTCGAGCAACCTGGCGAAGTTCGACTCCGTGCGCTTCGGCATGCGGGTGACCCCGCAGGGAGCAGCCACGGTAGAGAACGTCATGGCCGCGACGCGTGACGCCGGCTTCGGCCCCGAGGTCAAGCGCCGCATCATCCTCGGCACGTACGCCCTGTCGGCGGGTTACTACGACGCCTACTACGGCAGCGCGCAGAAGGTGCGCACGCTCATCCAGCAGGATTTCGACACCGCCTTCGCGCAGGTCGACGTGATCGCGACCCCCTCGGCGCCGACCACGGCGTTCCGCCTGGGCGAGAAGATCGACGACCCGTTGCAGATGTACCTCAACGACGTGACGACGATCCCCGCGAACCTCGCGGGCGTTCCCGGCATCTCGGTTCCCAGCGGTCTCGCGGCCGAGGACGGCCTGCCCGTCGGCATCCAGTTCCTCGCTCCCGCTCGCGAAGACGCGCGTCTGTACCGCGTCGGCGCGGCTCTCGAGGCGCTGCTGGTCGACCAGTGGGGCGGACCTCTTCTCGACAAAGCCCCTTCCCTCACGAACGGAGCGTCGCTCTGATGGCGAAAGACGCACTCATGGACTTCGACGAGGCGCTCGAGCTGTTCGAGCCGGTCCTCGGCTTCGAGGTGCACGTCGAGCTGAACACGGCGACCAAGATGTTCTCGGCCGCGCCGAATCCGGCGAACGAAGCCCACCACGGCGCCGAGCCGAACACCCTTGTCGCGCCGGTGGACATGGGTCTTCCCGGCGCCCTGCCGGTGGTGAACGCCGAGGCGATCCGTTCGTCGATCAGCCTGGGCCTCGCCCTCGGCTGCTCCATCGCACCGTCGAGCCGGTTCGCGCGGAAGAACTACTTCTACCCCGACCTCGGCAAGAACTATCAGATCTCGCAGTACGACGAGCCGATCGCCTTCGAGGGCTCGGTCGAGGTCGAGCTCGAAGACGGCACGATCGTCACCGTGCCGATCGAGCGCGCGCACATGGAAGAAGACGCGGGCAAGCTCACCCACATGGGTGGCTCGACCGGTCGTATCCAGGGCGCCGAGTACTCGCTCGTCGACTACAACCGCGCCGGCGTCCCGCTCGTCGAGATCGTCACCAAGCCGATCTTCGGCGCCGAGCACTCGGCCCCGGCCCTGGCGAAGGCGTACGTCGCCACGATCCGCGACATCGTGCGCGGTCTCGGAATCTCCGAAGCCAAGCTCGAGCGCGGAAACCTCCGCTGCGACGCCAACGTGTCCCTGCGTCCCCGGGGCCAGGAGAAGCTCGGTACCCGCACCGAGACGAAGAACGTCAACTCGATGCGCTCGGTCGAGCGCGCCGTGAGGTACGAGATCCAGCGTCAGGCGGCGATCCTCGCCAAGGGCGGCACCATCACGCAAGAGACGCGTCACTGGCACGAGGACACCGGGCGTACCTCGCCCGGTCGCCCGAAGTCGGATGCCGACGACTACCGCTACTTCCCCGAGCCGGACCTGCTCCCGGTCGTGCCCGCTCCGGAACTGATCGAAGAGCTGCGCGCCGCCCTCCCCGAGCCCCCGGCCGCGCGTCGTCGGCGACTGAAGGCCGAGTGGGGCTTCACCGACCTCGAGTTCCAGGACGTCGCGAACGGTGGTCTGCTCGACGCGGTGGCCGACACCATCTCCGCGGGCGCTGCGCCCGCGTCGGCGCGCAAGTGGTGGACGGGGGAGATCACCCGCGTCGCCAACGCGCAGGAGCGAGACGCAGCCGACCTCGTGTCGCCCGAGAACGTCGCCGCGCTGCAGAGGTTGATCGACGCCGGAACCCTCACCGACAAACTCGCGCGTCAGGTGCTCGAGGGCGTCATCGCCGGCGAGGGCACCCCGCAAGAGGTGGTGGACGCGCGCGGTCTCGCCGTCGTCTCCGACGATGGAGCGCTCATCGCCGCGATCGACGAAGCGCTCGCGGCTCAGCCCGATGTGCTCGCCAAGATCCGCGACGGCAAGGTGCAGGCCGCCGGTGCCGTCATCGGCGCGGTCATGAAGGCGATGAAGGGCCAGGCCGACGCCGCGCGCGTGCGTGAGTTGGTCCTCGAGCGCGCCGCTCAGTAAGACACCGGATGCCACGACCGCGGCCGTCTCGTACGGCTCGGGGTCGTGGCATCCGTCATTCCGGGCTCCGACGCCCGCGCCGGGGCCGATGTCGGAGGTCCGAGGGAGAATGGATGCCATGGGACGAGGCGACGGATCGGGACGCATCGTCTCGCGCCCCGACGCCGACGACACGGGTACGGGCATCCTGCACGTCGATATGGACGCCTTCTTCGCGTCGGTCGCCGTGCTCGACGACCCCTCGCTCGCGGGCAAGCCCTTGATCATCGGCGGGTCCGAGGGGCGCGGTGTCGTCTCGAGCGCCTCGTACGAGGCGCGCCGCTACGGGGTGAGATCGGCCATGCCGGTCGCCATCGCCCTGCGCCTCTGCCCGACGGCGATCGTCGTGAACCCGCCGTACCACCGGTACACCGAGATGTCGCGTCAGGTCATGGCGATCTTCCACGACGTCACGCCGCTCGTCGAACCGCTGTCGATCGATGAGGCCTTCCTCGACGTCCGCGGCGCACGCCGGCTGTGGGGCAGTCCCGGCACGATCGCGCGCGACCTCCGCGCGCGAGTGAAGGCCGAGACGGGTCTCACCTGCAGCATCGGTGTCGCCGCCACCAAGCACGTCGCCAAGATGGCCTCGACGATCTCGAAGCCCGACGGTCTGCTCGTCGTGGCCGCCGCCGACACCGAGGCCTTCCTCCGCCCCCGATCGGTGCGGGCGCTGTGGGGCGTGGGGCCGAAGGCCGCCGAGGCGCTCGAATCGCGCGGCATCCGTCTCGTCTCCGACATCCTCGACACCCCGCGGCACGCGCTCGACCAGGTGCTCGGCGCGGCGATGGGGGAGCGCATCTGGCACCTCTCCCGCGGGATCGACGCGCGCGAGGTGCACACGGGGCGTTCCGAGAAGAGCATCGGACACGAAGAGACGTTCCACACCGACATCTCCGACACGCGCCTGCTGCACGTCGAGCTGCGACGACTGGCCGACCGCGTCGGAGCCCGCCTCCGCGGCCAGCAGTACGAGGCGTCGACGATCGCGATCAAGGTCCGCTTCTCCGACTTCACGACGCTGAGCCGGTCGCGCACGCTGAACGAACCGACTTCTGTCGGCCAACGCATCGGCGACGCCGCGATCGAGCTCTTCGACTCCCTCGACCGGCGACAGGCCGTGCGCCTGGTCGGTGTGCGAGGCGAGAAGTTGAAGCCCGCGGCGATGGCGGCGACGCTGTGGGACGACGACGCCGAGTGGCGCCGCGTCGAGGGCGCTCTCGACGGCGCCACCGCGCGCTTCGGCCGCGGAGCGGTGACGAGAGGATCGCTCCTGGGCCCGTCGCGCGGCGGGGGAGCCCTGCCGACGAACCCGCGACCGTCCTACGACCACTGAGGCGACACCGGGCGAGGTCCGTCGCCGCCGATGGCACGCGCGGACACCGGACGCAACGCCCCTGGGCTGCTCGCCGGCGGGCCGCTACGGTGGGCTCATGCCCAACATCGCATTGGAACTCGGCAAGCAGGCCACGAGCTTCGGCGTCACCTCCGCCTACGGCGAGCAGCAGGACGTCGACGGCGTGCGCATCGTCCCCGTCGCCCTCGTCTGGGCCGGCTATGGCGGGGGATCCGACGAGCAGGGGAACGGCGGTGGCGGCGGGGGCGGTTACACGCTTCCGCTCGGCGCCTACATCCGTCGCGGCGACGACCTGCGGTTCGACCCGAATCTCGTCTCGCTGCTCGCCGTCGGCATCCCGTTCGTGTGGGTGGCCGGCCGAGCCCTCAGCCGTGTCATCCGCGCTCTCAAGAAGTAGCGCAGACCCGGTCGACGACGCCCTCACGGCGGCGGTGGCTGCCGTGTCGGCACGCGTCGTCGCGGTGGGCGCCGCGAATCCCGTCGTCGTCCTCGACGGCCGCAGCGGCGCGGGGAAGAGCTCCCTGGCCCGGCGCCTCGTCGCGACGTGGCCGGGCCGCAGTCGCGTGCAGCTCGTTGCGCTCGACGATGTCTACCCGGGGTGGGATGGCCTGGCCGACGGCGTCGACTACGCCCGACGGACGATACTCTCGCCTCACGCGCGCGGTCTCGTCGGCGTCTGGGAGAGATGGGATTGGGAGACGGGTTCGCGCGCGGAGGCCTATGCCGTCGATCCCTCGCTGCCGCTGCTCGTGGAGGGCGCCGGCCTTCTGACTCCCGAGGTCGCTCGGGTCGCGGACGTGTCGGTGTGGGTGGATGCCCCGCTGTCGTCGCGGAAGACGCGTGCCCTCGGTCGCGACGGCGAGACCTACCGCCCTCACTGGGACCGGTGGGCCGCGCAAGAGGAGCACCACCTCGCCGCCCACGATCCCGCGCACCTCGCCGACCTCGTCGTCACCATCCCGTGACGATCGGTCACACGGCATGATCCGGCTGACCAGAACGAGGCGCGTGTGGCTTGCGTCGTTGGGCGTTGCCGTCGTGGTGGCATCGATCGCGTCTCGGGCGGTCGCAGAAGCACCCGCTCCGCTCGAGCGCGAGGGAGATCGGGCCGCGTCGGCCTACGCGGACGGGGAGGTCCTTGAACAGCTGCGACGCCTGGCTGCCGTCCCCGGTGCTCCCCCTGGCGACGTCGCCGCCTTTTTCGGCCGTCCCGCATCGCCCGGCGAGACACTCTTCCCCTTCGACCTGCGGCTGCTTTCGCAAAAAGGCGACGTCTTCGTGGCGGCCGCCTACCGCTTCGAACGAGACGCGAGCCTCCTCTGGCGGACAGGCGACTACTGGGGCCAGGCGTGCCGGCGGTACGTGGTCCAGCCCTCTCGCGTCACGAGTGAGCCCATCGAGTGTCCCCCGGAAGCACCGGAATGGCCGACGGGTCGGGGCGACTGACGAGAAGGGGCGTCAGGATCTGTCGAGAGCGGCCATGAGGCCGTCGAGGCGATATCCGATCCAGTCGTACACGCCGTATCGAGGATCCTCGGGGTCGTGATCGTCGTCGTTCCGGATGCCGAGACGCGTCGCCATGACCAGCCGGAGCGCCGACAGGGTTCGCATCCAGGCGAGCGCCTCCGTCTCGCCGAGGGCCACGGCGATCGTCGCGTCGGGGTCGCTGTCGGGGTCGAGATCGGCGCCGTCGAGCCCCAGCGTGTGCAGCACGGTCGCGACATCCTGAGACCGGCGCTCGAGGATGTCGGAACCGGTGAGGCGGCGGAACTCGCGGCTCGCGGCAGCGTCGTCGGGGTACGCGTCGGGGAGCAGACGCTCGATGGCGGGGTCGTTCTCGGAGTGCGAGTCCGCAAGCAGATCGCGGAACTGTCCGACGATGCCGGCGAGGTGAAGGGCCTCGAGTCCACTGATCTCGAGGACGACGATCCGCTCGCTCACGCGGGATCCTTCCGGACGGTGGCCCACAAACCGAAGTCGTGCATCGCCTGCACGTGTGCTTCCATGACCTCTCGGGGCCCGCGGGCGACGACGGCGTGACCGTCGTGGTGTACGGCGAGCATCAGTCTGTTCGCGGTGGAGGCGTCGTAGCCGAAGTAGGTGCGGAAGATGTGGGTGACGTAGCTCATGAGGTTGACGGGGTCGTTCCACACGACCGTCTGCCAGGACGACGGGGGTGCGGCGGACAGGTTCGTTTCGCGTTCGATGTCGAGATCGGGAGTGGCCAGGCCCGCCATCATGCCCACCCCAGCTCGTGCAGGCGCTCGTCGTCGATTCCGTAGAAGTGCGCGATCTCGTGGACCAGCGTGGTGTGGATCTCGTCCCTCAGCTCGGTCTCGTCGTCGCACGCGGCGAGGTGCGGTTCGCGATACAGGATGATGCGGTCGGGGAGTTCGCCGACCCCGTACCTCTCTCGCTCGGTGAGAGCCCAGCCGTCGTACAGGCCGAGCAGATCGAGCGAGCCGTCCTCCGGGCGGTCTTCGACGACGAACACCACGTTGTCGAGCCCGTCGACCATATCGTCGGGAAGCCGATCCAGCTCGTCGACCACGAGCCTCTCGAACGTCGTGGCGTCCATCTCGAGCGCCGGGCGCGCGTCGACGTCATCGTTCACGGCGGGCCTCCCGGGGGTCTCGAGCCGTCTGAGGGCGGCCGGCATCTTGCTCCGGCATCCCCTCGTCGATTCTATGGCTCGGGGGAGTGCCGGTCTCGAACGACGAAGGCCCGGCGAGCGTTGCTCTTCCGGGCCTTCGAGTAATGGGGTGGCTAACGGGACTTGAACCCGCGACCCCCGCGACCACAACGCGGTGCTCTACCGACTGAGCTATAGCCACCATGTGTCTGCCGAAGCAGACAACTGAACGATTATGTCATACGTCGAGCGCGAACGACGACACGGCCGACGCGGAGACTGCCTTGGCCTCTTCGCTCGTGGGGCCCGGCTGCGGCACGAACACCGCGGCGCGGTAGTAGGCGAGTTCGCGGATCGACTCGCGGATGTCTGCGAGGGCACGATGTCCGCCGTTCTTGGCCGGCGCCTGGAAGTACGCACGCGGATACCACCGGCGCGAAAGTTCTTTGATGCTCGAGACATCGACGTTGCGGTAATGCAGCCAGCGGTCGACCCGCGGCATGTACTTGGCCAGGAACATGCGGTCGGTGCCGATGGTGTTACCGGCGAGGGGTGCCTTGCCCTCGACGGGTGCGAACCGCTGGATGTATTCGAGCGTCTGGAACTCGGCATCCGCGAGACTCACGCCGTTGGGGATCTCGTCGAGCAGTCCCGACGAGCGGTGCATGTCGGTCACGAACTCGCCCATGTTGGCGAGAGCGGAATCGTCGGGCTTGATGACGATCTGAAAACCGGGATCGAGCACGTTGAGCTCGAAATCGGTGATGACGACAGCGATCTCGACCAGCTCGTCGACGCCGAGGTCGAGGCCCGTCATCTCGCAGTCGATCCAGACGAGCCGGTCGTTCTCGGAGGCGTTTACCATCCCCACATCCTAGTGAGGGGTCCCGACGCCGGCTCTGGTCCCCCAGACACGATTCGAACGTGTGACCGGCGGATTAGAAGGCCGCTGCTCTATCCACTGAGCTACTGGGGGTCGTCATCAGGATATCGCTCGACCGCCTTCCGCCGAGCCAGCCCCTGGCGCGGCCGGCCGGGCGGCGGTACATTTCGCGCAACGAGAGCAAAGGAGCACTCATGTCCGAGACGGTGACACGACGCATCTGGGTGGCGTACGGGCCCAATGGGGTGGTCGGGAAGATCCAGAAGGATGCCGACGGCTACCGCGTCCACATGGCGGGGAAGGACGAGCCGCTGGGCGTGTACCCCTCCATGGAGATCGCGAAGAACGCGGTGCACTCGCACCTGAAGCCCGGGAGTGAGCGGCCGGAGTTCCGCGAGCACTGAGGTCGGACGCTCGTCCGCGGTCAGGCGTTCACCACGTCGTGCCGACGACCAACGGGCTTCGGCGCGGCCAACAGCGGCAGAGCGAGGTGGACCAGGGGTCCGATCCCGACGGCGAACACCACGGTGCCGATTCCCACGGTTCCGCCGAGGAGCCATCCCAAGGCCAGGACGGACCCCTCGACCGAGAGCCGGCACGCCCAGATGGGCCAACCGAAGCGCGCGTTCATTCCCGTCATGAGGCCGTCGCGCGGTCCGGGGCCGAAGTGGGCTCCGATATAGAGACCGGATGCCACGGCCACCAGCATGACGCCTACGACGAGCATGACCGCCTGGAGCCAGAACACGTCGGGGTGAGGGAGGAACCCGAGGGCGAGCTGCAGGCTCGTGCCGACGAGCAGGATGTTGGCGACGGTTCCGACACCGGGCTTCTGTCGCAAGGGGATCCACAGGAGGAGGACACCCAGGCCGACGATGTTGGTGATCCAGCCGATGCCGATTCCTGAGACGCGCGACAGTCCCTGCGCGAAGACGGTCCAGGGGTCGACACCGAGACCGGCGGCGACGGTGACGGCACAGCCGAAGCCGTACAACACGAGTCCGACGAAGAGGCGCACGATCCGAGAAGGCATGGACCGATCCAATCATCCGATTGGCTTTCTGCAGTGATGCCAATTTGACTATTGTGGCCGCATGGACTCTCGCGTATCCGCTCGCACTCTTGCTTCGTCTCTCGGCGGCTGGCGCGGAAACGGCCCGGCCTATGAGGCTCTGGCAGATGCGGTCCGCCTGCTCTGTCTGGACAACCGGCTCGCTCCCGCCACCGCGCTTCCCGCCGAGCGTGAGCTCGCCGCAGCCCTCGGGGTGAGCCGGACGACGGTTGCGGCCGCGTACCGGAGCCTCCGGGACAGCGGACACATCGAGAGCCTCCGCGGCAGTGGCAGCGTGACATTGCCCCTGCGCCGCACCGATCCCGGTCGTCACGAGCTGGACGCCGAGACCATCGACCTGCAGCAGGCGAGCCCGGCGGCGTGGCCTGGCCTTCCGGGGGTCATTGCCGAGGTCGTCCAAGAAGCTCCCGCCCTCGTGGCGCGGATCGGCTACGACGTCGTCGGCGACCTCGGGCTGCGTACGGCGATCGCCGAGCACTATCGCGACCGGGGCTTCGCAACCTCTCCCGACCAGATCCTCGTCACCACGGGCGCCCAGAGCGCGATCCACCTGATCGCCTCGGTGCTCCTGCACCGGGCCGACCGGGTCATGATCGAGACGCCCACCTACCCGCACGCCGCGGACGCCTTCCGCCGCGTGGGCGCTCGCCTGGTGGGGGTGCCGGTCGACTCCGCTCACGGGTGGGACCTGGAACGAGCGGAGCAGACATTCGCGCGGACACTGCCCTCGTTGGCGTATCTCATGCCCGACTTCCACAACCCGACCGGCCGCACCATGGACACCACCGAGACCGAGGCATTCCTCCTCGGCGCGCAATCGGTCGGCACTCTGCTGGTGATCGATGAGACCACCGCCCAACTGGACATCGACCGCGCAGCGGGGCCTGCGCCCTTCATCGACGATGAGCGTGTCATCCGCGTCGGCTCCCTGGGCAAGACGGTGTGGGGCGGGTTGCGCGTCGGGTGGGTGCGGGCCGCGCCCGACATCGTCCGCAGATTGGCGAGCGGCCGTCCGGTGCACGACCTGGGCACCCCTGAGCTCGAGCAGGCCATCGCCGCTCGGCTCATTCCTCGTCTCGGCGAGATCGCCGCACAGCGAGGAACGCTCCTGCGCGAAGGTCGTGACTGTGTCGTGGAGGAGCTGCGCCGGGTGTTCCCCGAATGGGACATCCCGGAGGTTCACGGAGGTGTCTCCCTGTGGGTGAGCATCGGCGAGCCGCTGAGCACTCCTCTGGTCATGGCGGCGCGTGCGCGAGGATTGGCACTGTCGGCCGGTTCGCGATTCGCGGTCGAAGGCGGACACGACCGCCGGTTGCGGATGCCGTTCACGGCGTCGCCGGCGACACTGCGCCGAGCGGTCGGCATCCTTCGTGGAGCGTGGGACGACGTGCGAGGAGGAAGCGCGGTGCCTGCGCGGACCGACTTCGCGACGGTCGTGTGATGACCGGTGCAGCCCCGTGCGCGCCGCGGTGCCCTCCCCACCGGTCGGCGACTCACCGCAGGTAGCGCAGGCACTCGACGGCGTCGGCGGACGACCAGAACTCCCCCAGCCGTCGGAAACTGCCGGAGGCGGTGTGAAAGCGCTCGGCGGCGTAGCGCCAGCCGCCTTCGGCGGCGATCGCGCGGACGTGACCGACCACGATGCCGCGCGGGTCGGCGATGCGCCACAGGCCCGCGGCGACGTGCGTCGCCGCTCCCCACCCGGCCGGACGCGGGGCCGGAGCGAGGTCGTTCCACAGTGCGGTGCTCATGCGATGACGGTAGAACCAACCTCCGACATCGACCGGGTGCCGCGACCCGACGATTCCTCCCCAGCCGGGCGACGTCGCAATCCCTCCCCAGAAGAGCGGATACGACGATTCCCGGACGGGCGGAGGAGGTCATTCTGGGTGTGGCTCCGGCATCCGTCGGGCACACGGATGCCGGAGCGCACACCACGTCGAGAGGAAGCACGGACATGAGCGATCACATCACCCTGGTGGGGAACATCGTCGGCGAGCTGGAACAGCGTTCGACACGCGGGGGAGGGCCCATCGCGGCCTTCCGCATCGCAGTGGGCGAGCGCAGGCTCGACCGCGAGCGCGGAGAGTGGGTGGACGGTCATACCAACTACTACAACGTCTCCGCCTTCGGCGACCTCGGCGCTCACGCCCTGCATTCGCTTCGAAAGGGACAGCGGGTCGTCCTCGCCGGCCGCTTGCGCCTGCGCGAGTGGGAGAACGAGGCCAAGCGCGGGGTCAGCGCCGATGTCGTGGCCGATGCCATCGGACACGACCTGCGGTGGGGCACCACGCGGTTCGAGAAGGCGGCCAGGTCATCGGACTCCTCCGCCGCCGCGAACGGCCAGGACGCGGACGAGCCCACCGACGAGGCGTGGGCCCTCCCCGGCGGCGGCGACGAGGGCGCGGGCGGCGCCGAGACGGTCGGCGCGGAAGCCGGCGCAGGCGGGGGTGCCCCGCTGTCGGTCGCGGGGGAGAGCCGTCCGTTCTGAGGCGGTCGTCGAGGCGGCGCGGGGGTCGAGTCGGCGCGCGTCCGCGTGCGGCGGACAGGGGCGACGCGGGAGGGTCCGTAGACTCGTTCGCGTGTCTCGCCTCCTCGGTCGTCCCCTCGCCGCCCTGACCCTCGTCGCGGCGCTGGGCCTCGCCGGGTGCACCGGCCCGTCGCCCACCCCCGCGCCCGTCGAGACGACGGAGCCGTCAGCGTCAGCGACCGACACTCCGTCGTCGGCGCCGACGACCCCCGCGGCGCCGGCGCTGATCCCGGGAGGGTCGGCCGCCGAGAACCTGCCGTTCTTCACCACGGTCGTCGACGGAGTCTGGTCGGGACCGAACCAGGTCGCCGGGCGTGCCTACATCGACGCCCTGGCGGCGGCGGGCTTCGACAAGGCCGCGATGCAGGTGACCGCCGATCAGACCACCGTCGACAACCCGGCGGAGAGCATCGAGTTCTCCGTCCGCATCGGCGATCAATGCCTCGTCGGCCAGGTCGGTCCCTCCATCGGCAATCCCGTCACCGCGGTGCTGCCGGGTCTGTCGTCCGGAGGGTGCCTGATCGGTCAGACCCGAGCGATCGACTGGTGAACCCGCGCCGACGTCTCGTCGGCGGACCGCTCCACCGCCCCTAGACTGGACGGGTTATGGCGGAATACATCTACTCCATGGTCCGCGCCCGAAAGTCTGTGGGCGACAAGCTGATTCTCGACGACGTCACCATGTCGTTCCTGCCCGGTGCCAAGATCGGCATGGTCGGGCCGAACGGTGCGGGTAAGTCGACGATCCTGAAGATCATGGCCGGGCTCGACGTCCCGTCCAACGGCGAGGCGCGGCTGAGCCCGGGCTTCACCGTCGGCATCCTCATGCAGGAACCCGAGCTCGACGACACCAAGACCGTGCTGGAGAACATCCAGGACGGCGTGGCGATCAAGCCCAAGCTCGACCGCTTCAACGAGATCTCCGCCCTGATGGCCGATCCCGACGCCGACTTCGACGCGCTCCTGGCCGAGATGGGAACGCTGCAGGAAGAGATCGACGCGGCCGACGGCTGGGACCTCGACTCGCAGCTCGCTCAGGCGATGGACGCCCTGCGCACCCCGCCCGCCGACGCCTCGGTCGTCCCGCTCTCCGGCGGTGAGCGTCGTCGCGTCGCACTGGCGAAGCTGCTGCTGCAGAAGCCCGATCTGCTGCTCCTCGACGAGCCCACCAACCACCTCGACGCCGAGAGCGTGCTCTGGCTCGAGCAGCACCTGAAGGCCTATAAGGGCGCCGTCATCGCGATCACCCACGACCGGTACTTCCTCGACAACGTCGCGGAGTGGATCGCCGAGGTCGACCGCGGTCACCTGTATCCCTACGAGGGCAACTACTCGACCTACCTCGAGAAGAAGGGCCAGCGTCTCGACGTCCAAGGCAAGAAGGACGCGAAGCTCGCCAAGCGCCTCAAGGAAGAGCTCGAGTGGGTCCGCTCGAATGCGAAGGGCCGCCAGGTCAAGTCGAAGGCGCGCCTCGCCCGCTACGAAGAGATGGCCGCCGAGGCCGAGCGCACGCGCAAGTTGGACTTCGACGAGATCCAGATCCCCGCGGGCCCCCGCCTGGGCAGCATCGTGATCGACGCGAAGAAGCTCGAGAAGAGCTTCGGCGACCGCTCGCTCATCAGCAACCTGAGCTTCAACCTGCCTCCCAACGGTATCGTCGGCGTCATCGGCCCCAACGGTGTGGGTAAGACCACGCTCTTCAAGACCATCGTCGGCCTCGAGCCGCTCGACGGTGGTTCGCTCAAGATCGGCGAGACCGTCAAGATCAGCTACGTCGACCAGTCCCGCGCCAACATCGACCCCGAGAAGACGCTGTGGGAGGTCGTGTCGGACGGTCTCGACATCATCACCGTCGGCAAGACCGAGATCCCCTCGCGTGCGTACGTGTCGAAGTTCGGTTTCAAGGGCCCCGACCAGCAGAAGAAGGCGGGCGTGCTCTCCGGCGGTGAGCGTAACCGCCTCAACCTGGCCCTGACGCTCAAAGAGGGCGGCAACCTGCTGCTCCTCGACGAGCCGACGAACGACCTCGACGTCGAGACGCTGAGCTCGCTCGAGAACGCGCTGCTCGAGTTCCCCGGTTGCGCCGTGGTGATCACTCACGACCGGTGGTTCCTCGACCGCATCGCGACGCACATCCTCGCCTACGAGGGCACGGACGAGCATCCCGACCAGTGGCACTGGTTCGAGGGCAACTTCGAAGCCTACGAGGCGAACAAGATCGAGCGCCTCGGCGCCGATGCCGCCAACCCGTCGCGGTCGTCCTACCGCAAGCTCACGCGTGACTGAGAACTCCGCCGCGAGCACCCCCCGCGAGGGCCCGGCATCCGCCGGTCCCTCGCGGGTCCACGTGCCGATCCACCTCCGGTGGGGCGATCTCGACGCACTCGGGCACGTCAACAACACGTCGATGCTGAAGCTCCTCGAAGAGGCTCGTCTGCGCGCGTTCTGGTTCAGCGACGGCGAGGGAGAACCGCTCCCGACAGCGGTCTTCGACATGGACGTGCTCGACAGCGGGGGCGACCGTGCCACGCTCATCGCGCGGCAGGAGATCGAGTACCTGCGTCCGGTTCCCTACACCCAGCGTCCCCTCGACGTGCGGATGTGGATCGGAGCCATGGGCGGATCCAGCGCCGACATCTGTTACGAGGTCTACTCTCCCGTCGGAGACGCCGAGCCCGTCCTGTATGCGCGCGCGACCGCGGTCACCGTGCTCGTCGACACGGCGACCGGGCGGCCGACGCGATGGACCGAGGCGGAGCGCACCGCGTGGGCCCCGTACATCGGCGACCCGATCGAGTACCGCCGCCGTTCGTCGCGCGGCTGACACGTGGCGCCGGCTCCGCTCCGCGATCTGCACACCGCCCGCAACACGACCCGGTGCCGTCCCACCGATCGCCGACCCCGGACCGTGCCGGCACCCTCGAGCAGAAGCGCCGGGACAGCGGCATCCCGGATCAGTTGCGAGGGACGCGCACCATGACCTCCTGCGCGACGCTGGCGAGGAGGGCGCCGTCGCGAGCGTAGATCCGGCCCGTGGCGAGACCGCGGCCGCCGCGCGCGTTGGGCGACTCCTGCACGTACAGGAGCCAGTCGTCGACACGGCCGGGACGATGCCACCACATGGCGTGGTCGAGGCTGGCGACCTTGAGCCCGGCGGCGTTCCACGCGACGCCGTGCGCGCGCATGATCGACTCCTGGATCGTGAGGTCGCTGAGGTAGGCGAGGGCGGCGCGGTGCACCGCCGGGTCGTCGGTGATCGGGCGACGCAGTCGCATCCACACGGCCTGACGTGGAACGTGCGGACCCTCGACCGAGGCGTACAGGGGCGAGGTCACGTGGCGGACGTCGACCGGGCTCTCGGAGAAGATCCGCCGACTGATCGGATGCAGCGCTTCGACGTCGAGCACGGGGGCGTCCTCGGGCTGCGGGATGCCGTCGGGCATCGGTTCGAAGTGCTCGAGACCCGGGTCCTCGTCCTGGAACGACGCGATCATCGAGAAGATCGGCACGCCGGACTGGAACGCTTGCGTGCGGCGGGTCGAGAACGACCGGCCGTCGTGGATGCGATCGACCGAGAAGGTGATGCCGTCGGCCGGATCGCCGGGGCGCAGAAAGTACCCGTGCATCGAGTGCACGGAGCGCTCGGGCGGGAGGGTGCGCGAAGCTGCCACGATGGTCTGAGCAAGCACCTGGCCGCCGTAGACGCGGCCGGTCGGCATAGGCTGCGACACCCCCGTGAAGATGTCCTCGGTCGTGCGCGCTCCAGCGTCGCGCAGATCGAGCACGGAGAGCAGGGACGCCACGGGATCGATGGCTTCGGACACACGGACTCCCGTTCCGGCACGACGAACCCGCACCGCTTGATAGTTTAGGGCGGGTGTCCGCGCGCCTGTTGTTTCCCGACCCGCAGGCGGCAGCCGACCTGCTCACTTTCGCCGCCCGAACGATCCGCCTCGGCGACGGCACCGTGCGACTGCGCGCGGACGGGGGAGTGCTCGTCGCGACCGCGGCCCCGCTCGCTCCGCGCGGGTTGCTCGACGCGACCCCGACGGTCCTGGGGCTGCGGGTGTCGGCGATCGACCCCGACCTCGAGTGCGATCTGGTCGTCGATGCTTCTGCGCTCCTTCCCGCTCCCGACGACGCGTCCGCTGTCGCGCTCCCCGCCACGGCGACGTCTCCCGCCTGGGCGGGCATCTCACCCCCGCGCGGGGGATGGGAGCAGACGGATGCCATCGACGCGGCCGTCCTGGCCTCTCGAGCCCAGTACGGGGTCGCCGCGGTCGCCGACGCTCTTCCCGCCGACGCGGGCGAGGACGTCGTGCGGCTCGTCCGCGCGCAGGTGTGGGGCCAGCCCGACGACGCCTTGGGTGGTCTGCCGCTCGGAACCGCCTTCGCGGCTTTCGCCCTCGGCTTCATCGCCGGGTCGGAGATTGCACCTGTGCGCAGGAGCGGCGCGTGGACACGCGTGAGCCTCGCGCGCGGCCACGTGCTCGTCCGAGGGCCGGTGCGCTCGGGGCTCACCGCCGTGCGCACCACCGGGAGCTGATCCAGCAAGCGCACAGGTGGCCTCTTTACGCTGAAGGCAGCAAGGGGAGTACTCCCGACGCGGCATATCCGTCATCACGAGTCCACGGTTGGACTCCGGGTACGTCGGCCCGAAGGGGCGGAGGAGACCTTGACGTCGCGGCCGCGTGCCGCCCGTCGAGAGGTACCTTCATGGTCTCGTTCTCCCGCCTGTTCGATCTGGCCACCAAAGCCGCCGGCAAGGCCGCGTCGTCTCAGCGGACCTCGAACCCGTCCGGGGGCAAGGACTGGCGCGACATGGTCCGCTCCGCCGCGGACGCCGTGACGGGCGATCGCCGCGTCGAGACTCCGCCTGCCGCGTCGCGCGGCTCCATGCCGCCCGCATCGAACGGTCGGTACGCCCCGCCCGCGGCATCCGGTGCGTCATCGTCACTGACGACCGACGATCGCGCCGCGATCGCCCGCTACGACTACCTTCTGCGCACCGCCGACCCCGACCGGGTCGAGCAGATGCACCGCGAGGCATTCGCCCGGCTCACACCGGCGCAACGCGCGCACGTGAAGGAGCGGATGGATGCCGACCTGGCCCCGCACGAGCGTCCTCGTACCGACACCGCGGATGACCTCGCGCGCACCGCTGCACGCGCGGAGGCTGCACGCCCCGGTCGCATGTCGGGGTTGTTGGCAAAAGCGGGACGCGGCGGACTCATCGGCGTCGGCGTGGTGGGCGCCGGAGGACTGCTCGCCGCGGTAGCGGGCGGCGCTATCGTCAGCGCCGTCGCCGGCCCCCTGCTCGCGCAAGCCGGACAGCTGGGCGTCGACTTCGCGGGACTCGCGGAGGGCGTCGACCTGGAGGCGATGGCATCCGGGGTCGATCTCGCGTCGCTCGCGGAGGGGACGGGCATCGGTGAGTGGGCCGGAGGCGCCCAGGATGCCGTATCGGGGGCGGGGGAGCACCTCAGCGGGTTCGGTGAAGGACTGTCGAACCTCGACATCCCCGGATTCGGCGACTTCCTCGGTCGGTGATCAGTCGCTCGCGCGGATCGGGAGACCGTCCTCGGAGCGCCCGCCCTGCTGCGGTCCGATCCCGCGGGCTTCGAACGTATTGACCATCGCGTAGGCCGCCCGCTCGAGGTAGTCCCACAGGGGTGCCTCGAAGGCGGGCGGCAGCGCGACCTCGTCGACGGCTGCCCGCATGTGGCGCAACCATCGATCACGGGCATCGGGGTCGACGTGGAACGGCATGTGGCGCATGCGCAGGCGCGGGTGTCCGCGCGTCTCGCCATAGGTGGTCGGGCCGCCCCAGTACTGCGCGAGGAACAGCGTCAGGCGCTCGGCGGCCGGACCGAGGTCTTCCTCGGGGTACATCGGCTTGAGCACGTCGTCGGAGGCGACCCCCCGGTAGAACGCGTCGACCAACCGGCGGAACGTGTCCATGCCGCCCACCTGGTCGTAGAAGCTGACGGGCTCGGTCATGAGTCGTCCTTGTCGTCGGCGCGCACAGCGGGAGGCGTGGGCTTGGGCTGAGCGGCGCCCGGAGCCGCGGGAAGATCGACGACGGCGGTGGGAGTGTCATCGCGGACGGGCTTCTTGGTGACCTTCGGCGCGGGGGCGTCGGTGGTGTGGCCCTCGACCGTCTCGGACACGTCGAGCCTGTTGCGCCGCGGCCGCCAGATCGGGCGGCCGGAACCGACGGCGACCTGGGTCTCCTTGGTCTTGGGCGGGTGCGCCCCGCGAACGCTCTGCGCACCCTCGGCGCCCGTCAGCACGATGGAGTTCAGCTGCGGGAGAGCGATGCCCATCGCGTCGATCGCCTTCTTCAGTCGCGCTCGGAGCTCACGGGCCACGTCGTCTTTCGCGCTCGAGCGCGTCTTCATGACGAGCCGGATGACGAGGGCGTCGCCGCTGATCGACTCGAGACCCCAGATCTCGGGTTGCTCGATGATGCGCGAGCGCCACTTCGTCTCTTTCGCCATCGTCTTCGCCGCGGTGAGCATGGCCTTCTCGACATCGTCGATGTCGGCATCCACGGGCACGGCGAGGTCGATGATGACGCGAGACCAGCCCTGCGACATGTTGCCGATGCGGGTGATCTCGCCGTTGCGGACGTACCAGAGCGTGCCGTTGACGTCGCGGACGTGGGTGATGCGGACGCTGACGAACTCGACGATGCCCGTCGCGAGGCCCAGGTCGACGACGTCGCCGATGCCGATCTGGTCTTCGGCGACGATGAAGATCCCGTTCAGCACGTCTTTGACGATGTTCTGGGCGCCGAAGCCGAGGCCTGCACCGATTGCGGCGGTGAGCAGCGTGAGCGAGGCGAGCGCGTCGGGCGCGACGATGCTGGCGATCCACACGAGCGCCACGATCACGAGGATGACGTTGACGATGTTCTGCAGGATCGTCCCCAGGGTGCGCGTGCGCTGCACGAGGCGCACGGCGCTCAGCGGCGAACGGTCGAGCGCCTGGGTGTCGTCGACGCGGGCCTTGCTCTTCGCACCGTTGACGATGCGGTCGACGACGCGGCGGATGATCACACGAAGGATCCACGCGGCGACGGCGACGCCCACGACGATTCCGAGGATCTGCAGCAGTGTGCCGCCGAAGCTCAGCAGCTGTCCGCCGATCCAGCCCCACGTATCGGGGTTGGTGAGGTCGCTCGGCGACGTGATCGAGGGCGAGGGGGAGGGATTTTCGGCGAGAACGAACATCGGATTCAGACTAACGACGGATGCCTCGGCGCTGGCTGAGCGTCGAGGCATCCGTGAGGAGGAAGTGTCACGCGTCGCGCGAGCGCAGGGCCGTCCATCCCAGGACGAGGGGACCGACGACCCACCCGGCCATCGTCACGGCGGGCTCGAGAACGTCTTCCACTCCGGGCTGTGTCAGGGACCCCGCCGCACTGACCGGAAGGTACCTGCCGGACTCGACGACCCACATCCACTCCGGGCCGGCGATCGAGAACAGGCTGAGCATGATCGGCAGAACGAAGAGAACGCCGACCGTCACGGCGATCGCGCCGGCGCCGCTGCGCAGCAGGAAGCCGAACCCGACACCCATCAGGGTGAAGCAGGCCATCGAGACCACGCCGAGCGCCAGCGGTACGACGGAGTCGGCCGGCGTCGACCAATCGACGCTCGTGCCCAGCAGAGGAGCAGTGGCTGCGATCGCGACGGCGTAGATGACGACCGTGGTCACCATCATCGTGAGCGCCACCACGATCGCCTTCGCGAGCAGCACCGCGCCGCGGCGCGGTTCGGCGGTGAGCGTGGAGCGGATCATGCCGGTGGAGTACTCCCCGGTCACCACGATCGCACCCAGGATGCCGGCGACGAGCATCGTGAACTGGGTGGGCGCCAGGATGATGGTCGTGGGCGCCATGCCGGCGTTGTGACCGCTGGTCGCCAGAGCGATCAAGAGCGAGATCCCGACCGACAGCGCCGCGGTGACCCCGAGAGACCACCAGGTCGAGCGGAGCGTGAGGATCTTGATCGTCTCGCTCTTCAGCAGGTGCGCGAAGCTCAGTCGGTGGGTATCGGTGTGCGTCGCCCGGCGGGGCGCGGCGGTGAGGGCGGTCATGCGATCTCCTTGGTCTTGTACTCGACGGAGTCGTCGGTCAGGGCGAGGTAGGCGTCCTCGAGGGAACCCACCCGTGGGCTGAGTTCGTAGAGGGGGATGCCATGAGCTGCGGCGATGTCGCCGACGGTCTCGGGGGTGATCCCGGTGATCTGGGCCGCTCCGGGCTCGACGGCGGAGATGGTGGCATCCGGGATCTCAAGGGCGGTGACGAGATCAGAGAGGCGGGGGGAGCGCACCAGCAGCGTGGTCGTGGTCCAGGTGCGCACGAGCTCCGGAAGAGGGGCGTCGGCGAGCACGCGGCCCCGACCGAGGACGATCACGTGGTCCGCGGTCTGCGACATCTCGCTCATCAGGTGGCTCGACAACAGCACGGTGCGCCCTTCGCCGGCGAGGTGCCGGACGAACTGGCGCACCCAGCGCACTCCCTCGGGGTCGAGGCCGTTGACCGGCTCGTCGAGGATGAGCGTGTGCGGGTCGCCGAGCAGGGCCGCCGCGATCCCGAGCCGCTGGCCCATGCCGAGCGAGAAGCCACCGGCACGCTTTCCGGCGACGGCACCGATGCCGGTGAGTTCGATGACCTCGTCGACCCGCTGCGCGCCGATTCCGTGTGTGGCGGCCATCGCGCGGAGATGGTTGCGCGCCGATCGGCCGGTGTGGATGGCTTTGGCATCCAGCAGCACCCCGACCTCGGTGAGAGGCGAGCGAAGCCGGCGGTAGTCCTGGCCTCCGACGGTGACGCGTCCCGCCGTGGGTCGGTCGAGGCCCACGATCATGCGCATCGTCGTCGACTTGCCCGCGCCGTTCGGCCCGAGGAAGCCGGTCACCCGTCCCGGGGCCACCGTGAACGAGACGCCGTCGACGGCGGTCTTGTCGCCGTAACGCTTGGTGAGGTTCTCTGCAACGATCATGCTTCCACGCTACGAAGCAGGGCCTGCAGCCGCGTCCTTCGGAAGGATGATGCGGCGCACCGCGAGGATGATCCGGAAACGACGAGTGCCCCCTCCCCGGAGGGAGAGGGGGCACTCGGTCGAGGTGAACTCAGGCGGCGTCGCGCTCCTGCACGGCGAGTGCGCGCTCGACACCGGCGAGGTTTTCACCGACGAGACGACGGAGTGCGGGAGCGGCGTCGGCGTTCTGCGCCAGCCATGCGCGCGTCGCGTCACGCAGAGCCGTGTTCGCCAGTGCGGCCGGGTACAGCCCCACGATCAGGTAGTTCGCGATCTGGTAGCTGCGCGACTCCCAGATGGGCAGCAGCATCGCGAAGTACGGCTCGACGAAGTCGGCGAGCACGTCGACCGTCGCCGGGTTGGTGAAGCCGGCGGCCGTCGAGCGCACGATCGTGTTGGGGGCGTCGGTGCGCTCGATGAGCGAGTCCCATGCCTCCTGCTTCGCCGCGTGCGAGGGCAGCGATGCCTTGGCCATCGCCGCGAACTCGCCGCCCTTGGCGGTGTTGTCGGCGGCGCGGGCTTCGTCGATGTCCACGGCGGTGACCACACCAGCGGAGGCGAGCGAGACCAGCAGCTGCCACGACAGGTCGGTATCGATCTCGAGCCCCTCGAGCGTCGCGTCGCCGTCGCGCAGGGCCCGGACCGTCTCTGCGTGCGCCGGGGTGGCGGCAGCCGAGGCGAAGGCCGTGACGAACTGCAGCTGGCTGTCGCTGCCGGCCTCCGCCGACTGCGCGAGCGTCCAGAGTCCGTCGGCGACGCGCTCGCGCGCGGCCTCGCGATTCGCCGGGGCGACGTACGAGTTCGCCGCGAGCTGCAGCTGACCGAGGGTCGTGCGCACGGTGGTCGACTCGGTCTCGGAGCCGATGTTCTGCAGGACGAGGTCGAGGTAATCGGTCGCGGAGGCCTCGGCATCCCGCGTCTGATCCCACGCCGCACCCCAGACGAGCGAGCGTGCGAGGGGGTCGGAGATGTCCTTCAGGTGCGCGATGGCCGTGGCCAGCGAACGCTCGTCGAGGCGGATCTTCGCGTACGCGAGGTCGTCGTCGTTGAGCAGGACGAGGTCGGGACGACGGATGCCACGCAGCTCGGCGACCTCGGTACGGTCGCCGTCGACGTCGATCTCGACGCGGTGCACGCGCTCGAGGGCGCCCGCATCGTTCAGCGAGTAGAAGCCGACACCCAGGCGGTGCGGTCGGATGGTGGGGTAGTCGGCCGGAGCGGTCTGCACGATGGCGAAGCGCGTGATCGTTCCGTCGGCGCCCTCTTCGATGAGCGGGGTCAGGGTGTTGACGCCGGCGGTCTCGAGCCACTTCTTGGCCCAGTCGCCCAGGTCGCGACCGCTGGTGGCCTCGAGCTCGACGAGCAGGTCGCCGACCTCGGTGTTCGACCACTGGTGCTTCTGGAAGTACGCCGCGACACCGGCGAAGAACTGCTCGATGCCCACCCAGGCGGCGAGCTGCTTGAGCACCGAGCCGCCCTTGGCGTAGGTGATGCCGTCGAAGTTGACCTGCACGTCTTCGAGATCGTTGATCTCGGCGACGACCGGGTGGGTCGAGGGCAACTGGTCCTGACGGTAGGCCCAGGTCTTCTCCATCGCGTTGAAGGTCGTCCAGGCGGCCTCCCACTCGGTGGCTTCGGCGGTCGCGATGGTCGACGCCCACTCGGCGAACGATTCGTTCAGCCAGAGGTCGTTCCACCACTTCATCGTGACGAGGTCGCCGAACCACATGTGGGCCAGCTCGTGCAGGATCGTGACGACGCGGCGTTCCTTGACGGCGTCGGTCACCTTGCTGCGGAAGACGTACGTCTCGGTGAAGGTCACCGCACCCGCGTTCTCCATGGCGCCCGCGTTGAACTCGGGGACGAAGAGCTGGTCGTACTTTGCGAAGGGGTACGGGAAACCGAACTTCTCCTCGAAGTACGCGAAGCCCTGACGGGTCTTCTCGAAGACGTAGTCGGCATCGAGGTACTGCCAGAGGCTCTTGCGAGCGAACACACCGAGCGGGATGACGCGGCCGTCGGCGCTGGTGAGCTCGCTGTAGGTGGCTTCGTAGGGGCCGGCGACGAGAGCCGTGATGTACGAGGAGATGCGCGGGGTCGCGGGGAAATCCCAGCGGGCGGTGTCGTCGGTCACGGGAACCGGCTCCGGGGTGGGGGAGTTGGAGACGACCTTCCACCGAGCGGGTGCCGTGACCGAGAAGGTGAATTCGGCCTTGAGATCGGGCTGCTCGAACACCGTGTACATGCGGCGCGAGTCGGGCACCTCGAACTGCGAGTAGAGATAGACCTCGCCGTCGACGGGGTCGACGAAGCGGTGCAAGCCCTCACCGGTGTTGGTGTACTCGCAGTCGGCCTCGACGACGAGCTCGTTCTGCGCGGCCAGGTCGTCGAGCGCGATACGCGAATCGGCGAAGACCGCGGCGGGGTCGAGCGAGCGACCGTTGAGCGTCACCGAGTGCACCGTCCGTGCGATGAGGTCGATGAAGGTCGAGGACCCCTCGGTGGAGGCGAAGGACACGACGGTCCGCGAGGAGAAGGTCTCGTCTCCGCGGGTGAGGTCGAGCTGCACGTCGTAGGAGTGCGTGTCGACGATCGCGCGGCGCTCCTGCGCTTCGAGGCGGGTGAGGTTCTCTCCTGGCACTGGCGTACTCCCGGGGATCTGGGTGGAATTGTCGCGGGTGACGCGGTTGACGTCGCTGACAACCGTATAAGCCTAGTAGCGAGATATCTCGCGTCCGGGCTCGTCGGGCAGGTGGGAGGATGTCATCGTGAGCACGACCGACACGGATATCAGCCCCGAGACCGTCCTCTACGCGTCGCCCGCCGCGGCGTCCGGGCCCAAGTGGGTCGAGACGCCGGTGGCGTACGACGGCATCCTCCTCGCCGGCTTCGGCGGGCCCGAGGGCCAGGACGACGTCATCCCGTTCCTGCGCAACGTCACGCGCGGTCGCGGCATCCCCGACGAGCGCCTCGAAGAGGTCGCGCACCACTACCGCCACTTTGGCGGGGTGAGCCCGATCAATCAGCACAACCGCGAGCTCAAAGCGGCCCTGGAGGCCGAGATCGCCAAGCGCGGACTGGGGCTCCCGGTGTACTGGGGCAACCGCAATTGGTCGCCGTATCTCGAAGAGGCCGTGACCGAGGCAGCAGCAGCGGGGGACACGACTCTTCTGGCGATCGCCACGAGCGCCTACAGCTCGTTCTCGAGCTGCCGCCAATACCGCGAGGACTACGCGCGCGTGCTCGAGGCCACCGGTCTCGGCGAGACGGTCACCATCGACAAGGTCCGCCAGTTCTTCGACCACCCCGGCTTCGTCACCACGTTCGTGCGTGGAGTGACGGATGCCGTTTCGGCGTACGTCGCCGAGGGGATCGCGCCCGAGAAGATCCGTGTGCTGTTCTCGACGCACTCGATCCCCACGGCGGACGCACAGCGCTCCGGCCCCCGTGATGTCGACTTCGGCGAGGGCGGAGCGTACGAGGCGCAGCACAAGGCCGTCGCCGCGTTCGTCATGGCCGAGGTCGCCGCGGCCGTCGCCGATGTGGAGTGGGAGCTGGTCTACCAGTCGCGTTCGGGTCCGCCGACGCAGCCCTGGCTCGAGCCGGATGTCAACGACGTGATCGCGGAGCTGCCGGGCCGCGGCGCCGAGGCCGTCGTCATCGTTCCGCTCGGGTTCGTCAGCGACCACATGGAGGTGCTCTGGGACCTCGACACCGAGGCCATGGAGGCCGCCGATGAGGCCGGTATCCGCGCGGTGCGCACGCCGACCCCGGGTATCGACCCGGCGTACGTCTCGGGCTTGATCGACCTCGTGGAAGAGCGTCTGAAGGGCACGCCGAAGTCGGAGCGCCCGCACCTCACCGACCTCGGTCCCTGGTACGACGTCTGCCGCCCCGGATGCTGCGAGAACATCCGTGCCGGCTTCAAGCCGGTCGCCGCGGGCCTGCGCCCCTGACCATCCTCGACGCCGCCCGTTCCTTTCGAGGAGCGGGCGGCGTCGTCATGTCCGCCCGCGATGTCGGACGGTCTCAATAGACTTGCCGCATGCGCATCCACATCGGCACCGATCACGCCGGTCTCGAGTTCTCCACCCAGATCCAGCACCACCTGGCCGAGCAGGGCCACGAGGTCGTCGACCACGGTCCGATCGAGTACGACGCCCTCGACGACTACCCCTCGTTCTGCATCCGCGCCGCCCAGGCGGTCGTCCGTGACCAGGCCGCGGGCGTCGAGGCCCTCGGTGTCGTCTTCGGCGGTTCGGGCAACGGCGAGCAGATCGCCGCGAACAAGGTGCTCGGGGTGCGCGCCGCGCTCGTCTGGAACATCTCCACCGCAGAGCTCGCCCGCGAGCACAACGACGCGAACGTCATCTCGATCGGTGCGCGCCAGCACACCTTCGGTGAGGCCGCGTCGTTCATCGACCGTTTCATCGCCACCCCCTTCTCGGGCGAAGAGCGCCATGCGCGCCGTATCGGCCAGCTCGCCGCCTACGAGCAAGACGGAGTGCTGCTCCCCGACCCCCGCGCCGGGCACACGCGCAACACGATGAGCGACGCCAGCGACTCGTTCGACCCTGAGGCAGGCTGATGCCCGAAGGGCATTCCGTCCATCGCATCGCGCGCCAGTTCGAGCGCAACATCGTGGGCCGCACAGTCTCGGCATCCAGTCCGCAGGGGCGTTTCGTCGAGGGCGCACAGGTGATCGACGGCCGCGAGGCCCTCGAGGTGCGAGCCGTGGCGAAGCAGATGTTCCTGCGATTCGACGGCGACGTGTGGCTGCGCGTGCACCTCGGCATGTACGGTGCGTGGGACTTCTCGGGCGAGGTGGTCGTCGACGCCACGATCGCCTCGGCGAACGGGCGCATGGGCCAGACCAATCAGCGCGGCACCGTGCTCGACGACGGGCCGATCATGGATGCCGCGGGCGAGAACTCCCTGACATCGATCGGCGCCCCGCGGCGCGCTCGGGTGCGCATGTCGGAGCAGACGACGGGGCTCGAGGAGCAGAACGAGTGGCCCCCACCCGTCGTCGGTGCGGTGCGACTGCGCCTGCTGACCGAGACGACATGTGCCGATCTGCGTGGACCCACGGCCTGTGCGCTGCAGACGCCCGACGAGGTGGCGGCGACGATCGCCAAACTCGGACCCGACCCGTTGGTCGACGATCTCGCCGAGGGCGAAGAGCAGTTCACGGCGACCGTGCGCAAGAAGCCCACCGCGATCGGCCTGCTGCTCATGGACCAGTCGGTCGTGAGCGGGATCGGCAACGTCTACCGCGCCGAACTGCTGTTCCGGGCGCGGCAGAATCCGCACACGCCCGGCCGTGATGTGCCGGAAGAGGTCGTTCGCGGCCTCTGGCGCGACTGGGCGCGACTGCTCCCGATCGGCGTCGAGACCGGCCAGATGATGACCATGGACGACCTCGATCCCGAGGCGTACCGTCGGGCGATGGCCCATCGAGACGACCGGCACTGGGTCTACCACCGCGAAGGACTGCCCTGCCGCGTGTGCGGAACGGCGATCGTGATGGAGGAGGCCGCCGGGCGCAAGCTGTACTGGTGTCCGAAGTGCCAGGCGTGAGTGCGTGGGTTCCAGTCCCTTCGACAGAGTCTGAGACCCGAGCGGTTCGCGCGGGGCTCCGGTCCGTCGACGGGCTCGGCGACCGGGGCCGGAGGCGGCTGAGCCTGTCGAAGCCGCGAGGCGGCGCGTTCTAGGCTGATCCGGTGCGTCAGAATCCGAGCTTCGCGATGACCGACGTCGGTGAGATCCGCCGTCTCATCGACCTCAACCCGTGGGTGACCCTCATCAGTCAGACCGACGACGGCCTCATCGCGTCGCACTACGCGGTCATGCTCGACGACACCCGCGACGACCTCACGATCGTGGGTCACGTCGGCAGACCCGACGACGCGATCCTCGGTCTCGGCGACCGGGAACTGCTCGTCGTCGTTCAGGGCCCGCACGGTTACATCACGCCGCGATGGTACGGAGACGTCCCGGCCGTGCCCACATGGAATTTCGTGACGGCGCACCTCAGCGGCATCCCGGAACTCCTCTCTCCGGAGGAGAATCTGCGGGTACTCGAGCGCCTGGTCGAGCATTTCGAGGGTCACGGTGACGACGCGAGAGGGCTGTACGCCCTGCCCAACGACGCCGCCTTCGTCGAGAGGCTCGAACGCGGGACCGTGGGGTTCCGTCTCACGCCGACGCGCGTGACGGCGAAGCGCAAGCTCAGCCAGAACCGCTCCGCGGAGGTCGTCGACACGATCATCGAGGGTCTGACCGCCGAGGGGCGCCACGAGCTCTCCGCCGAGATGCGTCGCGCGGCCGACGCGCGGGTCCGCCCGTGATCGGCGAGAACGTCGGGTTCGTCCGCGCGGTGCGTGTCGCCGGGCCCGGACGCGAATTCCTCCCGACGTCCGAGCCGGTCGACATCGTCATCGCCGACGGACGGATCGTCGACATCGCGCCGACCGGCAACCTGCGACCCACCGGCGCCCTGATCGACGCGGAGGGCGGATGGCTCCTCCCCGGGCTCTGGGACCACCACGTGCACGTGCTCCAGTGGGCCCTCGCGGCGGATCGTGTGCCCCTCGGCGAGGTGGCGAGCGCCCACGACGCCGCAACGATCATGGCGCTCGCCCCCGAGTCCGACGGCCGCCGTGTGGGTTCCGGATTCCGAGACGGGCTCTGGTCCGACGTGCCGAGCCTCGAGCTGCTGGATGCCACCACCGCGGGCGTCCCGACGTACCTGATCAACGCCGACGTGCACAGCGTGTGGATGAACACGGCGGCCTTCCGGCGCGAGGGCTTCGAGCCCGTGGCATCCGGGATGCTCGTCGAAGAGGACGCGTTCGAGATCTCGCGCCGTTTGAACGCCGTCGACGCCGCCGTCGCCGATGCCGCGGTGGAGCGCATGGCCCGCACGGCCGCGGCACGCGGGGTCGTGGGCCTGGTCGACCTCGACATGACCTGGAACGACGAGCCCTGGCAGCGGCGAGCGGCGCGCGGTTTCGACACCCTGCGCATCTCGTACGGCACGTACCCGCAAGATCTGGACCGGGCCATCGCCGAGGGCCTGCGCACCGGCGATCCCGTGAGGGGTTCGTCGAACGGTCTCGTGCGGGTCGGGCCGCTCAAAGTGATCACCGACGGCTCGCTGGGCACCCGCACGGCGGCGTGCGCCCACCACTATCCGGGCGACACCGGCAACCACGGGTTGCTGACCGTCCCGCCGGAGGAGCTCATCGAGATGATGACGCGGGCGACGGCGGCCGGATTAGAGTGCGCGATCCACGCCATCGGCGACGTGGCGAACGCGCACGCGCTCGACGCGTACGCCCTCACCGGCGCGGTGGGCACCATCGAGCACGCGCAGCTCGTGGCGCACGCCGACATTCCTCGCTTCGCCCGTCTGGGGGTCGCCGCGAGCGTGCAGCCCGAGCACGCGCTCGACGATCGGGACATGACGGATGCCATCTGGGCCAAGCAATCCGCACAGCCCTATCCGCTGCGGGCATTGGCCGACAGCGGCGCCAACCTCCGCTTCGGTTCCGACGCGCCGGTAGCGCCCCTCGACCCCTGGGCCGCGATGGCCTCGGCGGTGTTCCGCACGCGCGACGGACGCGACGCGTGGCACCCGCATCAGCGGATCGACATCGACACCGCGATCACCGCCTCGACGGCGGGTGGATCGACCGCACCCGCGGAGATTTCACCGGGCGCCGTCGCCGATCTCGTCATCGTGGGGGCCGACCCGCTGACCGCCGACGAGCGTGGACTGCGCGCGATGCCCGTCCGCGCGACGCTCCTGGCCGGTCGTGTGACGCACGGCGCCTGACGCGCGGCGCGGAAACACCATCTCGGCTTCGCGTGAGAGGTCGGGATGTGTCACAGGGAGCGGCGCTCGGCGACAGAGAGTGACCCCTCACGCGCGCGGCGGGCTGCAGGGCCCACGAGGCGGCGGACGGGACAGGACGATCCACGCCCGAGAAGGACGAAGGGGGCGGTGCCGAAGCACCACCCCCTTCGAGGAATGTCTTACGCGGCGAGGTGCGCGAAGAGGAACCAGCGGTCCTTGTCGAGGCCGCGCTTGATCTCGATCGCCACGTCCTGGCTCGACATGTCGATCTCGTCGAGACCCTCGATGGCGGCTTCGATGTCGACGAGGACCGCGTCGATGTCGGCGATCACGGCACGGATGACCACGTCGGACTGTGCGAAACCGGCCGGCACCTCGGTGGCCTTCGCCTTTGCGGCGACCGTCGACAGGCGCGAGTCGATGGGAAGACCCAGGGCCACGATGCGCTCGGCGGCCAGGTCGGCCCACTCCTGCGCGTGCGCGACCACCGAGTCGAGCAGCTCGTGCACACCGATGAAGTTGGCGCCGCGGACGTGCCAGTGCGCCTGCTTGCCGTTGACGACAAGCGCCTCGAGGCCGATGACGACGGGGGAGAGGAACTGCGCCGTGCCGGCGGCCATGGTCGGGTCGACGGTGGTGGCGGCGGGGGTCTGGACGGTGCTCATGTGTGCTCCTTAGGCGACGTTCGAAGTCTCGTTGAATGCAACGCTACTCACGTGGGAGCATTCCGCAAGCAAGATGAGGCTCGGCTAAATCCCTGGTGAATAGGCAATCCTCACCTTCCTTGGTCGCGTCTCAGTCCCAGGGCGAGACCAAGGGTCACCACCGCGGCGGCCCCGGCGACGAGCATGCCCCAGGGTGTGGAGCGGATGCCGGTCCACGCGAGCGCTCCTCCGGTCCGGGACGGGTCCGCGAGGGTCGGACCGGGCTCCCCGATCACGGGGTCGGTCCCTGTCGCGTCCGTGAGCTGGACGACGGGAGTTACGACGGCGTCAGCGTTGCGCGAGATGTTGCCGGATGCGGCATCCATTCTCACTCCGAGGTCGACGCGGAGCGTGTCACCCGGCGCGATCACCGAGCTCACCCACTGGTCCCCCTGTGGCACCGGGGTCGAGGCCACGATCAGGGTGAGAGAGCGCGCGAACGACGTGTCGACGGGGTCCGTGTCGACGGGGGCGGTATCGAGGCGCAGCCCCGCCCGCGCCGGATCGGGACTCGCGTTTCGGATCCAGAGGGTGGAGGTGAGCGTGCCGCCCGGAACGATGCGGTCCGGCTGGTCGAACAGACGCACCGCTCCGTCGGAGACGAAGCGCGCCCCATCCTCGCTCACGAGCAGCCGGGTGGATGACGCCGACGCGGGAGTCGGCATCAGCAAGGGGACGGATGCCATCACGAGGATCAGCGTGAACGCCGTGGTCGCTCTGCGGTGGCGATGCGAACGGACGAGATCGAAGATGAGCAGCACCAGGCCGTAGCCGACGACCGCGACACCGACCGCCGCGATGACGATCCCGCGCTCCTGGCCCCCGAAGACGACCCCCGGGTAACCGAGATAGGGCACCGCGAAGACCACCGTCCCGCGAAGTTGCTCGCTCTGCACCGGTGGATCGTCGGCGTCGTTGGCGTCTCCTCGGGTGATCAACAGCCGCGCGCCACCGGTGCTGCTGGTCGTGCCCACGACGCGGTGCGTGACCACGGCGGGCTCACCCGAGCGCAGCTGATAAGTCACGACGTCCCCGACCCGGACGTCGTCGATCGACGACGGGCGAACCGCGATCAACGTCCCCGGTGGCATGCCGGGTTGCATGCTCGCGGTCAGAACGGTGTACGTCTGCGCGCCGAGGAGCAGAGGGATCACCACGGTGATCAGGGCGAAGAGCGACACCGCGACGAGAACGATGCTGCCCACGATGGCGCGCGCCCGAGTCCACCCCGGCCGCTCCGGCGGTGAAGCGGTGGAGCCGGGAGTGCGGGGATCCTCGATCAGCTCTGACACTTGACGCCCCCGAGCAGTCCGCCGACCACACTGGAGAGGACGATCGGCTGCCCGTTACTAGGCGGTGAGGTCCAATTCCGGGTGACGGCGGTGACGGTGATCACCACACTGCCACCGTCGAGCAGCGCCCTCACCACCGACGACAGGAGCGATGTCAGCACCGAGCCGGTCACATCGATCGTCGTGGCGGTCACGCCCGTGGCGACCACCTGGTTGGCGCCGTTCGCAGAGTTCGTGGCGGTGACGGTGTACGACGTCGCATCGGTGACCGGGGACCATGAGATCTGCGCGTACGACGACACACCGAGCACCGCCGGTTTCGACGTGCACGTCGTGACGGGCGCCGCGAGCGCGGACGTACTGAGCGAGAACACCGGCGCGGAGGTGGTCGCACGCCAGGCGGCCGCGGCGGCGGTGGGCACGGTGAGCGCCAGGGCCAGGGCGGCGGCGAGGGCGACGATCGCGAGGCGACGGCTCATGACGTCGCCTGATCGACGGTGACGGTGATCTGCGGGGTGAGAGCGGTCGCCTGGGTCGTCGACGGAGCGCTCGCGTCGAGAGTGACGCGCAGGCACAGGTCCACCGATGCTCCGAGTGCATATCCGCCGGCTGGCGCGAACCCACCCGCGGGGAGGGGGGTGCCGGTCCCGCAGGCGCCGACGAACACCTGCGTCGAGACGTACGGCGCGAGCGAGGTCGACACGGACGCCGTGGCGTTCACTCGCCAGCGCAACGTGTCGCCCGAGCCGGTCGCACTCACACGCAGGGCCGCGGTGTCGCTGGAGCGCCCCGGCACGAGCGGTTGCCACGCGCTCCAGCTCCCCGCCCAGCTCGCGGTCGCTCCGAGTGAGCCGGTCGAGGTCACCCCAGTGGTGACCGGGTGGCGGTCCGACCAGACGGCGTGTGCCGCCAGTGTGCCGGGGCCCAGCACGAGCGCTGCGACGAGGACCGCGGTCCACCGGACGCGCCGTGGAACGCGATCGTCGCGACGGTGCATGGGTCGTTCCTCAGCTGGAGGCCTGGGTCAGCGAGAACGCGAGCTGGTTGAGGTCTACGGGGGTGTTCACGCCCACGAGGTTGGGGGTTGTCGAATCGAAGGTGACCGTGACGGTGGCGGTCAGGGTTCCGGCCGTGGCGGGAGTCACGCGATAGGTGTTGGTCCCCGTCTGCGCGCCCAGGCCGGTGATGTTCACAGCGACCTTCACGTAGGGGGCTGCGGGACCCGTGACGAAGCTGGCGCCCTGGGTGACCGCGAGGTCGGCGGCCAGGGTGTCGCCGACGAGGGTGACGGTCACCGGCTGTGTGAGCGTGAGTACGTCGCCGGGGACGATCTTGACGTTGGTGAGGTTCGAAACCGACGTCGCCTGCCCGAGGACTCCCTTCAGGCTCCACGAGCCCGTGCCGAGCGACAGGGCGAGGTTCCCGGAACTCACGGTCCCCGCGGTCAACGCGGTCTGCGTGCTCCAGAACGCGTAGGTGCCGCCCCCGCCGAGAAGCAGGGCCGTGCCGGCCGCGATCGCGAGGATCGCCTTGGTGCGGCGGTGTCGCCGGGCCGGGCGGTCGGCGCGGGTGCGGGTAGCGGGTTCGGTCGACTGCGACATGAGGTCTCCAAGGGCGATGCGGGTGTGGTGGGACCGAAACTATGAGCCGTGATCAGGATCGCCGCTACTGATCCGCGGGCCGGAGCTACGGTGTTCGTCCGCGCTCGGTAGTGCTCTCGCGCTTCTCGGTAGCTCCTCGGTAGGGCTAGCCTCGGGCTCATGCCGATCGCCCTCGATGCCTCTGTTGTCGCTCTCAGCGGAGCCGCTCCGAGCCTGCACGACACCGCGTTCGTGGCATCCGGTGCGCGCATCATCGGCGATGTCACTCTCGGCGAACAGGCCAGCGTCTGGTACAACGCCGTCGTGCGCGGTGACAGCGCGCGCATCGTCCTCGGCGCACGCAGCAATCTGCAGGACAACGTGTCGGTGCACGTCGACGCCGGGCGCCCGGTCACTATCGGTGCCGACGTCTCGGTGGGGCACAACGCCGTTGTGCACGGCTGCACGATCGGCGACGGCTCGTTGATCGGTATGGGCAGCGTCGTCCTGTCGGGCGCCGACATCGGTCCCGGATGCCTGATCGCCGGGGGAGCTGTCGTGCTCGAGGGCACCGTCATCCCCGAGGGGTCGCTGGTCGCGGGCGTCCCCGCGAAGGTGAGGCGTGCGCTCACGCCGGAGGAGCGGGCGAAGATCCTCCGTAACGCGCAGACGTATCTCGCGCACGTCGAACGCCACGGCTCGGCGACGCGGATTCAGGATGCCGCAACCCCGGCGGACGGCGACAGTTCCGGCGCGTAACCTCGCGCGCATGCACATCACATCGCTCGCCCCGAACGAGATCTTCGTCTTCGGCTCGAACTCGTCGGGGGCGCACGGCGGGGGAGCGGCACGGTTCGCGATGGACCGCTTCGGCGCGATCTGGGGTCAGAGCGAAGGCCTGCAGGGGCAGTCGTACGGGATCGACACGATGTCGGGACTCGACGTCTTCGAGGAGCAGGCGCGGCGCTTCGTCGCCTTCGCCGCGGAGCATGCCGAGTTGAGCTTCCTCGTGACCGAGGTGGGCTGCGGCATCGCCGGGTACCGACCCGCGCAGGTCGCGAGCTTCTTCGCGGGCGCGAGCGACAACGTGGTTCTGCCGGAGTCGTTCGCGAGGGAGCTCGACCCCTGAACCGCCGTCGGCAGCGGCCGAACCCGAGCGCATTGCCGACGAGGCGCAGGCCGTCGGGCAGTGATGCGCGATGCGATGGGATCGGCTCGAACAGAAGGTGGAGGGGCTGACGAGAATCGAACTCGCATCATCTGTTTGGAAGACAGAGGCTTTACCACTAAGCTACAGCCCCGAATTTCCGCGGATTTCGGAGGAACCGGGAAGTCGGACGACACCCACTCTACGACACCTCGAGGCGCCTCGCGAACGCGGGGAGTCGGCACCCATCGGCCCTCTCGCGCAAGAGCGGCGGCGAAATCGGTGCAGCCAGGCCGATCGACTAGACTTTCAGCGGTCGTTTCGTCGGCGCGTACCGCGCGCCGCCCCGGGGCGTAGCTCAGCTTGGTAGAGCGCCCGCTTTGGGAGCGGGAGGCCGCAGGTTCAAATCCTGTCGCCCCGACGTCACGGCCCCACAGACCACAGGCCTAGCCGGCCCCCGCGTGCGCGCGGGCCACACGAGGAGAACGAACCGCATGGTCAACAGCACCGTCGAGAAGCTCAGCCCCACCCGGGTCAAGCTCCACATCACGGTTTCGCCCGACGAGCTCAAGCCGAGCATCGCCCACGCCTACGAGCACATCGCCCGCGACGTGCAGATTCCCGGCTTCCGCAAGGGCAAGGTGCCCGCGCCGATCATCGACCAGCGCATGGGCCGCGGCGCCGTCATCGAGCACGCCGTCAACGAGGGCCTGGACGGCTTCTACCGCGAGGCCGTCGAGGCCAACGAGCTGCGCGTGATCGGCCGCCCCAACGCCGAGATCGTCGAGCTCCCCGAGCTGAAGGACTTCTCCGGCGACCTCATCGTCGACGTCGAGGTCGACGTGCGTCCCGAGTTCGACCTGCCCGCCTACGACTCGATCACGGTGACGGTCGACGCCGCCGAGGTCGACGAGGCCGGCATCGACGCCGAGCTTGACCGCCTGCGCGCCCGCTTCGGCACGCTCATCACGGTCGACCGTCCCGCCAAGACCGGTGACTTCGTCGAGCTCGATCTCGTCGCCACCATCGACGGCAACGAGATCGACCGCGCCGAGGGCGTCTCGTACGAGATCGGCTCGGGCGAACTGCTCGAGGGCATCGACGAGGCCATCGAGTCGCTCACGGCCGACGAGCAGACCACGTTCCGCTCGAAGCTGGTCGGCGGCGAGCACGCTGGCGAGGAGGCCGAGGTCTCGGTCACCATCACCGCAGTGAAGGAGCGCGAGCTTCCCGAGGCCGACGACGACTTCGCTCAGATGGCGTCGGAGTTCGACACCATCGCCGAGCTCCGCGAGTCGCTCAGCGAGCGCGTGTCGCAGCAGTCCGTCTTCACGCAGGGCTCCGCCGCGCGCGACAAGTTCATCGAGGCGCTCCTCGAGGCCGTCGAGATCCCCGTTCCGCCGCAGCTCATCGAAGACGAGGTGCACCAGCACCTCGAGGGCGAGAACCGCCTCGAAGACGATGAGCACCGCGCCGAGGTCACCGAGGCGAGCGAGAAGCAGTTCCGCACGCAGATGGTTCTCGACAAGATCGCCGAAGACGCCAACGTCCAGGTGTCACAGGACGAGCTGACCCAGTACCTCATCCAGTCGGCTGCGCAGTACAACATGGCGCCGCAGGACTTCGTCAACGCCCTGCAGCAGGGCAACCAGCTGCCCGCGCTCGTCGGTGAGGTCGCCCGCAACAAGGCCCTGGCCATCGCGCTCGGCAAGGTCACCGTGGTCGACACCGAGGGCAAGCCCGTCGACCTGACCGGCTTCGTCGCCGTCGAGGGCGAAGAGCCCGTCGAGGGCGACGACGACGAGGAGGCCGCCGAGGCTCCCGCCGCCGAGGAAGCCCCCGTCAAGGCTCCGGCCAAGAAGCGCGCGCCCGCCAAGAAGAAGGCGACGGAGGAGCCCGCCGCTGACGAGGCTCCCGCCGACGAGGCGCCCGCGAAGGCTCCGGCCAAGAAGCGCGCGCCCGCGAAGAAGAAGGCCGACGACGAGGCCGCAGACAGCGAGTAAGTCGAGACGAGGGGGCGGATGCCGTGGCATCCGCCCCCTTTTCCGTTCCCGGATGCCGCGCACGCAGCTGCGGCGTGTCGAGTGTCCAGAACACCCGGAGACGTTTCAGAAATATCCGGGTGTTGTGGACACCCAACCCGAGAGAGAGCACGTGAGATGAACGACTGGCAAAGTCGAGTGGATGCCGTCTGGACCGACGAGGCGCTCAGCCCCGAGGCCGTGATCGAACGCATTGACGCGCTGGCTGCCGAGCGGCCCGCGGAAGACGCCGTCGCGCTGTTCGAGCGAGCCGGGGCGCGTGACTCCGCCGGCGTCGAGGACGAGGCCGAGCAGCTCTACCGTCGCGCCCTGGAGATCGGGCTCGACGACGAGCGCCGCACCCGGGCGACGATCCAGCTCGCGAGCACGATCCGCAACCTCGGCAAGACGGAGGAGGCGCTCGAGATGCTCCGAGTCGAGTACGAGCGCGAACCCCACGGCGACCTTCACGACGCGGCGGCCGCCTTCTACGCCCTCGCCCTCGTGTCGAGCGGAATGCCCGAGCGAGCGGCATCCGTTGCTCTTCAAGCCCTCGCCCCGCACCTGCCGCGCTATACCCGTTCCGTGACCGGATACGCGCGAGAAATCGCCGAGGAACCGCGCTGATCCGCCCGCGGCGAACACGGCATCCCGCCCCGGAACGCGCCGGTAGATTCATTTCAGATCACGGAAGAGGAGCACACATGCCCGAACCCCTTATGGCAACGAGCGTCTTCGACAGACTGCTCAAGGACCGCATCATCTGGCTCGGTTCCGAGGTGCGTGACGACAACGCCAACGAGATCTGCGCCAAGATCCTGCTGCTTGCCGCAGAAGACCCGCAGAAGGACATCTACCTCTACATCAACTCGCCCGGCGGCTCCATCACGGCCGGTATGGCGATCTACGACACCATGCAGTTCGTGCCGAACGACATCGTGACCGTCGGCATCGGCATGGCAGCCTCGATGGGGCAGCTCCTGCTCACCAGCGGCACCAAGGGCAAGCGGTACATCACGCCCAACGCCCGCGTGCTGCTGCACCAGCCGCACGGAGGCTTCGGCGGAACGTCGAGCGACATCCAGACGCAGGCGCAGCTCATCCTCGACATGAAGCGTCGTCTGGCCGAGATCACCGCGGCTCAGACCGGCAAGAGCGTCGAGCAGATCAACGCCGACGGTGACCGCGACCGCTGGTTCACCGCCCAAGAGGCCCTGGAGTACGGCTTCGTCGACCACATGCGCGAACACGCCACCGACGTCACCGGCGGCGGCGGAACCGCGGCGGTCTGAGGCGACAGGAAAAGGACACCGACATGAACATCCCCACTTTCGGCGGCACCGCAGCCCACATGCCGTCGAGCCGCTACGTCCTTCCTCAGTTCGAGGAGCGCACGGCCTACGGCTACAAGCGTCAAGACCCCTACAACAAGCTCTTCGAAGACCGCGTGATCTTCCTCGGCGTGCAGGTCGACGACGCCTCGGCCGACGACGTCATGGCCCAGCTTCTCGTCCTCGAGTCGCAGGACCCCGACCGCGACATCATCATGTACATCAACTCGCCCGGTGGCTCGTTCACGGCCATGACGGCGATCTACGACACGATGCAGTACGTTTCGCCGCAGATCCAGACGGTCGTGCTCGGACAGGCCGCGTCCGCGGCATCCGTCCTGCTCGCCGCCGGTGCTCCCGGCAAGCGCCTCGCCCTGCCGAACGCCCGCATCTTGATCCACCAGCCCGCCATGGGCGAGGCCGGTCACGGTCAGGCGTCCGACATCGAGATCCAGGCGCAGGAGATCCTCCGTATGCGCACCTGGCTCGAAGAGACCATGGCGCGCCACACCGGTCAGGACGTCGCCAAGGTCAATAAGGACATCGACCGCGACAAGATCCTCTCGGCCGCCGAAGCGGCGGAGTACGGCATCGTCGACCAGGTGCTCACTACCCGCAAGCGCACCCCGGCGGCGCTCACCGCCTGACGCGCTCGCGACGCGACGACGCCCCGCAGACCCGTTTCGGTCTGCGGGGCGTCGTCGTGCGTGGGGGGGCGTCGTGGTCAGCGGGCACCGCGGATCGCGAGATTGCAGCCGGCTGACGAACCGGCGTCACCATGCGACGGACTCGTCAGCGAGATGCCGTCTCGGCGCCGCCTGCCGCCGCGGCGGGGTGGCCATCGCTGCAGCTCTACGTTCGCGACGACAGGGTGGGAGAGCGGATGCCGGGAGTCCGCCGTGGGCGATCACGACACCGCCGCGCGCGCGAATGCCCTTGGATCACCCGGGCTCGGGTTAGGCTCGGGTAACACACCGGCGGGGGCCGGGTGACGGGAGGAACCGGCCATGGCACGTATCGGTGAGAGCGCCGACCTGTTCAAGTGCTCCTTCTGCGGCAAGAGCCAGAAGCAGGTGCAGCAGCTGATCGCCGGTCCGGGCGTCTACATCTGCGACGAGTGCGTCGAGCTCTGCAACGAGATCATCGAAGAGCGCATGGCCGAATCGTCGGCCGGCGAGGTCGCCGAGTTCGACCTGCCGAAGCCGCGCGAGATCTTCTCGTTCCTCGAGGAGTACGTCGTCGGGCAAGAGGCCGCCAAGCGCGCCCTCGCCGTCGCCGTCTACAACCACTACAAGCGCGTGCGCTCGCACGGCACCCTTCAGCCCGCGGAGCAGCGCGCCGAAGAGATCGACATCGCCAAGAGCAACATCCTGCTGCTCGGGCCCACCGGTTGCGGCAAGACCTACCTCGCTCAGACCCTCGCGAAGCGCCTCAACGTCCCCTTCGCGGTCGCCGATGCCACCGCCCTCACCGAGGCCGGCTACGTCGGTGAAGACGTCGAGAACATCCTGCTGAAGCTCTTGCAGGCCGCCGACTTCGACGTCAAGCGTGCCGAGACCGGCATCATCTACATCGACGAGGTCGACAAGATCGCCCGCAAGGCCGAGAACCCTTCGATCACGCGCGACGTGTCGGGCGAGGGCGTGCAGCAGGCGCTGCTGAAGATCCTCGAGGGAACGGTCGCTTCGGTTCCGCCGCAGGGCGGCCGCAAGCACCCGCACCAGGAGTTCATTCAGATCGACACGACGAACGTCCTGTTCATCGTGGCCGGTGCCTTCGCAGGCCTCGAAGAGATCATCTCGGCACGCGTCGGCAAGCACGGAGTCGGTTTCGGCGCTCCGCTGCAGCGCAAGGAAGACGCGCCCGACCTGTTCAGCGAGGCCCTGCCCGAGGATCTTCACAAGTTCGGCCTGATCCCCGAGTTCATCGGTCGCCTGCCCGTCGTGGCATCCGTCTCGCCCCTCGACCAGGACGCGTTGATGGAGATCCTCACGGCACCGCGAAATGCGCTGGTCAAGCAGTACCAGCGCATGTTCGAGCTCGACGGTGTGCAGCTCGAGTTCGAAGAGGACGCGCTGCGCGCGATCGCCGACCTCGCCGTCTTGCGGAAGACCGGCGCGCGCGGTCTGCGCGCGATCCTCGAAGACGTCCTGGGCCCGATCATGTTCGACGTGCCCTCGGCCGACGACATCGCTAAGGTCGTCATCACGCGCGCGGCCGTCGAAGACCGCGCGCAGCCGACCATCGTGCTGGCACAGAAGCGACGGAGCGCGTAACCCGCTTCGCTCACACCTTCACCTACGGACCGGGGGGACCGAATGGATGTCGATACCGACCAGCTGTCGCTTGCGCAGCAGGTGCTGGAGAGGCAAGCCGGACACGGGCAGGCGATCGGGGAACACCTCGAAACGTACGCCCGCCTGAATGCGGGAGAGCTGGGCCTCATCCTGCAGCTGTTCCAGCCGATCAGCGACGGCATCGTCGACGTGGGAAAGCGCGTCGCCGACATGTCGTCGCAGGCCTTCGGCATCGGCACCGAGCGGATGGGCGAGACGGTCGCCGCGTATCGCGCTGCCGAGCAGACGGCGCACGATGCGATCGCTCAGGTCGCCGCGTCGCTCGGCGTCGACACGCCGCCCTATTCGCCGGGCACCGCGCCGACTCTCGGCGCTGCGCAGGGCGGGGCGTCGAGTCGCTACGGCGAGCCCGACGGGAACCTGTTCAATCAAGCCTTCTGGGACGGCTACTCGGCCGTCGAGTGGGCCGACGGGACGGCATCGGGAATCTCCGACCGCGTGGGAGACGGACTGTCCGCGTCTCGAACGGTCACCGAGAAGCAGGACGTGCGCTCCTTCCTCCCTCGACCCCAGGGAGAGGATCCCGAGATCGAGAGCATCCGTTGGAAGGCGGGTCCGATCTTCGGCGGAGTGGACTGGCTCTTCGAAGAGCTCGTCGGCTACTCGCTCCTCGAAGAGGTGACGAAGCCCTTCTCGGGCGACTGGGAGCGCATGCGCGAGGCGCAGTTCGCTTGGACGCACGCGGGCGATGCCATGAGCGCGATCGGTCAGAACGCGATGGGGCTTCTCCCGCCCCTCGCGTCGTGGACCGGCAAGGGCTCCGAGGCGTTCGTCGCAGCGGCCGGCGTGATGTCGCAGGCCCACACCGTCGTGGCCGGACCCGCGGGCACCGTGGCGACGGCGATCAAGGTGCTGATCCTGTTGTGCAAAGAAGCTGTCGGCAAGATCCTGAAGATCCTCGACCGTCTCGCGCAGAAGCTCCTGCGGATCGCGGCCGAAGCTGCGGTTCCCGTGGCGGGCTGGCTCGTAGCGGCCGTCGAAGCGGGAATCGCGGTGTACGACCTGATTCAAGATGCGCGGTGGGCGTACAAGTGGATCAACATGATCTACGACCTCGTTTCGGGGATGGTCGGAAACATCGGCACGATGACCGACAGTGCGATGCGCATGGCCGATCTGTACGAGGGCCTGGCGCGCGGAGCGGCGGCGCGAGTCTGATGGCGCGCATCGACGACCCGATGATGGATCACCTTCCCGGCCCCGACGACGATCGGCTGGTCGGCGACTTCCGCACGATGGCGGAGACCTTCGCACGGCTTCTCCGCGAAGACGACGAGCGCGAGAACGCGCGCGCCGCGATCGAGGCCGAGGAGCGCCGAAAGGCCGACGAGCATCGTGCCGCCCGTGCTCGCGCCGGCGAGATGGGCGCGGAGTGGCGCACCGTGCAGTCGCGTATCGACCTCGGTGAGACCAGCCTCGAAGCGGTCTTCCGCGGCGAGGACCAGACTTCTGCTGCCCAGGCTCTGCGGAAGATGTCATCCGAGAATCTCCGCGCACTGCGTGACTCGTGGGACGAAGTCGACGACGACGTCACGGAGGACGACGATCGTCCCTCACCCGACGCTGAGTTCGACGCCGCCGTCCGCCAATCGCACGAGCGCTACACCGAAGCTCTCGCCAAGATCCGTGACGCGCTCGAACTCGCGCGTCGCGACATGTGAAGGGAGAGTCCGCGCGCATGACGTCCTTTTCGATCAAGCCCGATCGGCTCGTAGAGACGGCCTCGTCCATCGATGCCGCCGTTCAGCGCACCGCCGCCGAAACTGCGACGCTCGCCTCTGCACGAAACACCCTTCTCGGGGGGTGGCAGGGCGACGCGGCTGACGCGTACGCCGCCAAGCAGGGGGCCTGGCTCTCCGAGATGAACCGCTTGGCCGATGTCGGCCGCGCCGCCGCCGACGCGGCTCGGACGGCGGCCCAGGCCTACCGCGAAGCCGATGACGCCGTGGGGAGGGCGTGGTCGCTGTGATCATGCGCGGATCCGGAGAAGACGCCCACGTCGGTCCCGTCAGATGGAACGGACTGACGCGGGGTGGGGCGCGGATGCTCGTTCGTGACGAGCCCGCCTCGGCTGTCCGCCGCGCCACAGATGCGCTCATCGCGGCGGGATTCTCCGACGGAGGCGACGCCTTCGCCACCGCGATCCGGGAGAGCGGCTCGGAGTGGACCGCCCATGACGTCCGCCTCGGCGACGTGGCGAAGTCGTGGAAGCGCGGAGTCGTCGAGTTCTTCGCGGAGGGGACGGGCTTGGAGTTCTTCCCCAAGTTCTGGAGAGGAGCGACTCCGACCGTGGTCGTCGCCTGTGCGCGACGGACGGCCGACGGGACCGAGTTGCTCGTCTACCCCCACTATTCGGTGCGCGGCGGTGCCGATCGCAATGACGCGGCGCCTCTCGTCCGTCAGGCGGTTCAGGGCCTTTCGGACGCGTACGGAGCGTCGGGGGCCCTCGTCTCCAGCGAGAAGCTGCTCTCCATCAAGAACGACGGTTCACCGGCGTCGCAAGCCGTCGTGCGCGAGGTGCTCGGCTGGCGCTGACGCGCAGGGCAGGATGGAGAGCGTGCTCTCCAACCTCGATCTGCCCACGACGGTGACCGCGCGCATCGGCGAGGTGACCGTCCGCCGGGCGAAGCCGACCGACCTGCCCGCGTTGATGGCGCTCCTGTCAGATGACCCCGTCAGTGCGGCGCGCGGCGATCGCGGCGACGCTGCGGACGAAGGAACGTACGCCACCGCATTGCGGAGCGTCCTCGAGGCGCCCTTGAACGATCTGATGGTCGTCGACGATGCGGCGGGGGAGGTGATCGGCACCCTGCAACTCACCGTCATCCCCGGTATGGCGCGTCAGGGGGCCACCCGGCTGCTCGTCGAGGCGGTCAGGGTGTCTTCGAGTGTGCGTTCCGGTGGGATCGGTAGCGCGGTGATGCGCTGGGTGATGCACGTCGCCGCACCCGCGACCGGCGCGGCCCTCGTGCAGCTGACCTCCGACGCCGCCCGCGTGGACGCCCACCGGTTCTACACGCGACTCGGTTTCGCCGACTCGCACGTCGGCTTCAAGTACGCGGTGTGAGCCCGCGTGCCCGGACGCCGAGAGCGGCCGGGCACACCGAGCTCAGCCCGCGAGTCCGCGACGTTCCAGCAACGGCCGGATCTCGGCATCCCGGCCCCGGAAGTCGCGGTATGCGGCCAGGGGATCGCCGGACCCGCCGACGCCCAGAAGGCGCTGGCGGAAACGGTCGCCGTTCTCGCGAGTGAGCCCGCCGTTCTCGCGGAACCACTCCACGGTGTCGGCGTCGAGCACCTCGCTCCAGATGTAGGAGTAATACCCGGCGCTGTAGCCACCGGAGAACACGTGGGCGAAGTACGTCGAGGCGTAGCGGGTGGGTACGGCGGGGTTGTCGAGCCCGATGTCCGCGAGGGCCTCCGCTTCGAACGCTGCGACGTCGATGTCGGCCGACGCCTCGGCGACCGACAGTCCGTGCCACGCCTGATCGATCCACGAGGCCGCGAGATACTCGCTCGTCGCGAAGCCCTGGTTGAACGCATCGGAGGCGTGCAGACGCTCGACGACATCGGCCGGCAGCGGTGCGTCGGTGTCGATGTGCCGCGCGTAGTTGGTCAGGATCTCGGGCCACAGGATCCACATCTCGTTCACCTGGCTGGGGAACTCGACGAAGTCGCGGTAGACGGCCGTTCCGCCGAAGTGCGGGTAGGTCACGGTGGCGAACAGGCCGTGCAGGGCGTGCCCGAACTCGTGGAAGAGGGTGGTGACCTCATCCAGGGTCAGCAGTGTCGGGGTGCCCGGGGCGGGCTTGTTCACGTTCAGGTTGTTGACCACGACGGGGGCCGTGCCGCGGAGGGCCGACTGCGTGACGATCGAGTTCATCCACGCGCCGCCGCGCTTGCTGTCGCGCGTGTACAGGTCGAGCAGGAACAGGCCGAGCTCGCTGCCGTCGGCGTTGTGCACCTCGAAGACGCGAACGTCGGGGTGATAGCCCTGCAGGTCGTGGCGTTCGGTCATGCGGATGCCGTAAAGCTTCTCGGCCGCGAAGAACACGCCGTCGCGCAGCACCCGCTCTGCCTCGAACCACGGACGCAGAGCCGCCCGATCGAGGTCATACCGCTCGGCGCGGACCTTCTCGGTGTAGAACGCCCAGTCGTGGGCTTCGATCCGGATGCCGTCAGCCTCGGCGATCCTCTGCAGAGCCTCTTGCTCGGCGCGCGCGTTGGCGGCAGCGGGGGTGGAGAGTCGGCGGAGCAGGTCGCGCGCGGCATCCGGAGACCCCGCCGTCTGGTCGGCGAGGACGGCGGCGGCGTGCGAGGGATAGCCGAGCACCGCGGCGCGCTCGGCCCGCAGGCGCACGATCTCGCGGAGGACCGCGCGGTTGTCGTTGTCGTTGCCGCGCGTGGCGCGGGAGCGCGAGGCCTCGAGCAGACGGCGGCGGCTCTCTCGGTTCGTCAGCGACGCGAGCAGAGGGTGACCGGTGTACAGCGTGAGATTTACGACATAGCGCCCGTCGAGACCGCGACTCGTGGCCGCCTGCGCCGCCGCCGAGAGCTCGCCCTCGCTCAGGCCGTCGAGCTCGTCGGCGGAGTCGAACACCACCGCGAGCTCGTTGGTGTCGGCGAGCAGGTTCTTCTCGAACGTGGTCGTCAGCACCGACAAGCGCTGGTTGAGCTCGGTGAGCGTCCGCTTCTGCGCGTCGTCGAGACCGGCGCCGGCCAGCGACATCTCGCGGTGGTACCGCTCGACGAGGTAGCGGCTCTCGGCGTCGAGGTCGAGGTCGTCGAGCTGCGCGTGCACGGCGGCGATACGGGCGAACAGATCGGCATCGAGTTGGATCGCGTCGCGGTGCGCCGACATCAGGGGAGCGAGCTCCTCTTCAACGGCCTGGATCTCGGGAGTGCCGTCAGCGGATGCCACGGTGTAGAACGTGCGAGCGACGCGGTCGAGCAGTTCGCCGCTGCGCTCCAGGCGGATGAGCGTGTTCTCGAAGGTGGGCTCCGCGGTCTGAGCGGTGATCCCGTCGACCTCGGCCCGCTGCGCCGCGAAGGCGGCGTGGAACGCGGGGAGGTAGTGCTCGACGGCGATACTGCCGTAGGGCGGCAGGTCGTAGGGGAGCGAGGGCGGCGCGAGGAGGGGATTGTTCACGGCATCCGACATCTCTCCAGCCTACGGCCCGTCTCTCGACGCATGCAAAGATGTCATTGCATATAGACGTTTGCAAAGGTATCTTTGTGGTCATGCCCGATCAGCCGACACCCCACCCCGAGAGGGTTCTGGATGCGGGAGCACTTCGCGCGCTCGCGCATCCCCTGCGTGTGCGGCTCTACGACATCCTCAGCCAGTACGGCCCCCAGACGGCGAGCAGCCTCGCCGAACTCACGGGAGAGTCGACCGGATCGACGAGCTATCACCTCCGGGCTCTGGCTCGACACGATCTCATCCGCGAGGTGGCCGGGCGGGGGACCGCGCGCGAGCGATGGTGGGAGCGCCCCGCCGGAATGGTGACGCTCACGAATCCCGAGATGCACAACACCCCCGCGGGGCGAGCCGTGATGGAGGCCGTGCAGTCCGAGACACTCACGCTGCGCCACCAACAGCTCATGCACTTCGCGAATCACGGGTGGGCCGAGGCCGAGGAGTGGCGGGATGCCGCGATCATCTCGACCGCGACCGCCCGGTTGACCGCGGAGCAGTCGCAGGACCTCGTCAGGCGTATCCACGCGCTCGTCGACGAGACCGTGGCGCGCTACCGCGATCAGACCGGCGAAGGCGTGCGCCCCGTCACGATCCGCAACGACATCTTTCCGCTTCCGACCGAGAGGGGCTCCGCATGAGCGCCATCACGCAGACCATCGCCGTCTCCGCCCGGCCGACGCCCCTCGAGAACGCCCTCCTCGTGGGCGCCCAGGCCATGGCGACCATCGCGGAGCGTCGCATGCGTCGACGTGTCGCACGCCTCGAGACCGAGCCGGCTCGTCGCGCTGGGCTCGCGGCATCCCGCGCGATGTCGGACGACGTCGCACGGTACCTGCTGCCCCGGTAGGTCGGGCGACCTCGGCGCGAGAGACCGGAGGCTCGCCCGCGCGTTCGGGGAGGGGATTCTGCTGGCGGAGGACTCATCGAGCGGATTCGTCCTCCGCAGCCCGATTCTCCTCCGCCCCGGACCCCTCGCCGTGCAGAGATGTGGCCCCCGGCCCTCACGGATCGAGCCCGCCGACCCGTGAGGGCGTCGGCGGGTTCTTCGCGGTCGTGAGCGATTCGACTCAGGCGAACTCGGCGTCGTCGTCGTAGCGCACGACAACCTCGCCCGCGGCATCCTGGGACACGACGACCCCGGTGTCGAGCTCGGCGACGGGGCGCCCCTCGAGGAACGTCAACGTCCACCGCGGCGCGGGGGCGCTGAGGCCATCGGGGTTGAGCGCGGCCTCGACGGCGGCGATCTGCGCGTGCAGCGCCTCGGGCACAGCCTTCGGCGGCTGCTCGCGGGCGGTCCAACGGGTTCCGAGTTGCATCAGGCCTCCTGGGGTGCGAACACGATGTCGGTCACGGTGGTGGTGTCGGCCTCGGCGAACGAGATCGTCTCGATCCGGCCCACGGCGCGCAGGTCGCCCTCGGCGAGGCGCAGCGCCTCGAGGTGCGGGCCCGACACGGTGAGCGAGGCGACCTTGGTCTTCTGCGAGGCCTTCGCCTCGGTCTTGGCGCGACGGATGCCGATCAGCGCGGCGCTCACGGCGGTGAGCACGGCCGGGTCACCCTCGATGCCGAGCGGCTCGGGCCACGCGGCGGTGTGCACCGAGCCCTCTTCGAACCACGACCACACCTCTTCGGACGCGAACGACAGCACGGGCGCGAAGAGGCGCACCAGCGTCGACAGGGCCGTGCGCAGCGCGAGGGCCGCCGAAGCCTGGCCCACGTCGGTCTGGTCGTACGCGCGCTCCTTGACCAGCTCGAGATAGTCGTCGCAGAAGGTCCAGAAGAACGACTCGGTGATCTCGAGCGCCCGCGCATGGTCGTAGGCCTCGAACGCGGCGGTGGCGTCGCGCACGACGGCATCCAGCGTCGCGAGCATCGACGCGTCGAGCGCGTGCGTCACCTCGGCACCCTCGGGCACGGGGAACGACAGCACGAACTTCGCCGCGTTCAGCAGCTTGATCGCGAGGCGCCGGCCGATCTTCACCTGCGTGGGGTTCTGCGGGTCGAACGCCGCGTCGGTGCCCAAGCGGCTCGACGCCGACCAGTAGCGCACCGCGTCGGAGCCGTGCTGCTTCAGAATGTCTGCGGGCGTGACCACGTTGCCCTTCGACTTCGACATCTTCTTGCGGTCGGGGTCGACGATGAAGCCCGAGATGGCGGCATCCGACCAGGGGCTCCGGTCGTCTTCGAGGGTGCTGCGCAACATGGTCGAGAAGAGCCAGGTGCGGATGATGTCCTGTCCCTGCGGGCGCAGGTCGAACGGAGCGACGAGGTTCCACAGCTCCTCGTCGCGCTGCCAGCCGCCGGCCAACTGGGGGGTGAGCGACGACGTCGCCCACGTGTCGAGGATGTCGCGCTCGGCATCGAAGCCGCCGGGAACGCCCCGCTGGTCCTCGGTGTAGCCCGGGGGCACATCCACCGTCGGGTCGACGGGCAGCGACGCGAGGTCGGGCGTCAGCACGCGCGAGTAGTCGCGCTCACCGCTGTCGTCGAGGCCGTACCAGACCGGGATCGGCACGCCGAAGAAGCGCTGACGCGACACGAGCCAGTCGCCGGTGAGCCCGTTGGTCCAGTTCTCGAATCGCACGCGCATGAAGTCGGGATGCCACGACATCTCGCGACCGAGCGAGATGAGGCGCTCGCGCAGCTCGGCATCCCGTGCTCCGTTGCGGATGTACCACTGGCGCGTCGACACGATCTCGAGCGGCCGGTCGCCCTTCTCGAAGAACTTCACGGGATGGGTGAAGGGCTTGGGAGCGCCCTCCATGGCGCCGGACTCCTGCAGCAGCTCGACGATGCGCTTCTTGGCGCTGAACACGGTCTTGCCCGCGAGCTCGTCGTAGGCCGCCTTCGCGGCATCCGTCACGATCACGTCGGGAGCCTCGGCCACGATCCGCCCGTCTTTGCCGATGATCGTGCGGTTCGGCAGGTCGAGCTCGCGCCACCAGATGATGTCGGTCACGTCGCCGAAGGTGCAGATCATGGCGATGCCCGAGCCCTTGTCCTTCTGCGCGAGGGGGTGCGCGAGCACGGGCACCTCGACGTCGAACAGCGGGGTGCGCACGGTCGTGCCGAACAGCGGCTGGTAGCGCTCGTCGTCGGGGTTGGCGACGAGGGCCACGCACGCGGGCAGCAGCTCGGGGCGGGTCGTCTCGATGAACACGTCACCCGAGCCGTCGGTCTTGGCGAAGCCCACGCGGTGGTAGGCCGCGGGCTGGTCGCGATCTTCGAGCTCGGCCTGGGCGATCGCGGAACGGAAGTCCACGTCCCACAGCGTCGGCGCCATCGACTGGTACGCCTCGCCGCGCTCGATGTTGCGCAGGAACGCCAGCTGGCTCGTGCGGATCGAGTCGTCGGAGATCGTGCGGTAGGTCTGCGTCCAGTCGACGCTCAGGCCCAGCTCGCGGAACAGGTCTTCGAACTGCTTCTCGTCTTCGATCGTGAGCTGCTCGCACAGCTCGATGAAGTTGCGGCGGCTGATGGGCACCTGATCGGCGGCCTTGCTGCTCTTGTTGTCGCCGCCCGCGAACGGCGGGGTGAAGTCGGCGTCGTAGGGGAGCGAGGGGTCGCAGCGCACGCCGTAGTAGTTCTGCACGCGGCGCTCGGTCGGCAGGCCGTTGTCGTCCCAGCCCATCGGGTAGAACACGGTCTTTCCGCGCATGCGCTCGAAGCGCACCTTCACGTCGGTGTGCGTGAACGAGAACACGTGGCCGATGTGGAGGCTCCCGGATGCCGTGGGCGGAGGGGTGTCCACGGAGTAGACGCCCTGTCGACCCGCCTCGGCGGCGCGGATCCGGTCGAAGACGTACGTGCCGCGCTCGTTCCACGCGGCATCCCACTTCTGCTCGAGGCCTTCCAGGGCGGGCTTGTCGGGAATGGTGGCCATAGGGTACTCCTCGAGCGATATGGGCGGCACTGTGTGAGCGTGCCTGATGGGTGTGGCATCCACGATACCGGGGGTCTCGCGGGAGCGCGCGTCGTGGCGCGCCCTCGCAGATGCGGATGAGCGTCAGGTCTTCGCAGGCGGGGCGCGGACCCGCCCCCGCTCGCTGTCAGCGCGCGATCGACCGGTGACTTTCCGCACCGGGTACAGGAACCCCGGTAAGCTGAAAGCCTTCCCACCAGAGATTCCGAGGTTTCCCCATGCCTTCTTCGCTTTCGCGCCGCGTGCTCTCGGCGGTCGCTGTGGCGGCCGTCGCCGCCCTCTCGCTCTCGGCGTGCGCGGGGACCGATCCCGCCGCCTCGGGCGACGGCGAGGTGGTCTGGGCGATCGAGGGCGCGAACCTGTCGGCCGGTCACATGGACCCGCAGACCAGCCAGCTCGACGTCTCCGCCATGGTGCAGCGAGCCGTGCTCGATTCGCTGGTGTTCCAGGAGCCGGACGGCACGTTCTCGCCGTGGCTCGCCGAGTCCTGGGAGGTCGAGGACGGCGGCGCGAGCTACCTCTTCCGCCTGCGCACCGACGTGACCTTCCACGACGGCACCGTCTTCGACGCCGCCGCGGTCAAGGCGAATTTCGACCGCATCGCCAACCCCGACACGGCCTCGGCGCAGGCGGCGAGCATGCTCGGCGGCGACCTGTATGCGGGTACCGACGTGGTCGACGAGCACACCGTCCGCGTGCGCTTCACCCAACCCTACGCGCCGTTCCTGCAGGCGGCCAGTACGGCTCTGCTCGGCTTCTACTCGCCCGCGGTGCTGTCGACGAAGGCCGACCAGCTCAAGGCCGGCGGTCCCGACGTCACCGTCGGCACGGGTCCCTTCGAACTCACCGAGTACACGCCCGACCAGGACATCGTCTACACCCGCAACGACGACTACGCCTGGGGCCCCGATGGCGGCGGCAAGCCGGCGTTCAAGACCCTCCGCGTCGACATCCTCCCCGAGGCCTCGGTGCGTCTCGGTGCTCTGTCGAGCGGACAGGCCGACGTCGTGACCAACCTTCCGCCGAACCTCGTGACGCAGGTCCCGTCCGACGACACCGTCGAGTCCATCGCCTACCCCGGCCTGCCGTACTCGCTCTTCCTCAACGAGAAGTACGGCGTCTTCGCCGACCAGAAGGTGCGCCAGGCGTTCTCGAAGGCGATCGACGTCGACACCGCCGTGCAGGAGATCTTCTACGGCCAGTACCCCCGCGCCTGGAGCATTCTGGGAGCCACCACTCCCGGGTACGACGCGAGCCTCGAGCAGACGTGGCCGTTCGATCAGGCAGCCGCCAACGCCCTCCTCGACGAGGCGGGCTGGACGGGGCGCGATGCCGACGGCATCCGGACCAAGAACGGCCAGCGCCTCACCGCGCGCTGGATCGCGTGGACCCCGGTGCCCGACGATCGTGCGGCACTGGCCAACGCCGTGCAGAGCGACCTCAAAGCCGTCGGCTTCGACCTGCAGCGCGAGGTGCTGGAGCCCGGCGCCTACAACGAGCAGTACGGCCCGAAGACCTACGACGTCACCGACTGGGGCTTCTCGGGCGTCGACGCCGATCTGCTGCGCAGCCACCTGGCGACCGACGGTTTCCAGAACGCCTCGCAAGTGAGCGACCCGGCCATGGACGCTCTGCTCGAGCAGGCCGCCTCGACGACCGACCCGGCCGCCCGTAACGCGATCTACGCACAGGTGCAGCAGTGGAACGCCCAGCAGGCGGCGATCGTGCCGCTGTACAGTCCCGCGCTGATCAGCGCCGTCACCCCGAAGGTGTCGGGTCTGACGTTCGACCTCTACGGTCGCCCGCTCTTCGCGACGGCTTCCGTCGGCTGAGCCGCCGCGTTTCGGACAGACTGGTCGGATGCCACGTTCTCGCTCGCGCGCCCTGCTGAGGCGCCTCGGCGGGATCGTGGCATCCGTCGTTCTCGTCCTGTGGGGCGCGGCGACGCTCGCGTTCGTGGCGTTCCGGATCATTCCGGGCGACCCCGTCGACGTCATGCTCGGCCCACAGGCGCAGGTGAGTGACGCCGTGAAAGCGGGGATCCGCAGCGATCTCGGCCTGGATCGCCCCGTGCTCGAGCAGTACGCGGCGTTCCTCGGGCGTCTCGTGCGCGGCGATCTGGGGGAGTCGTACCAGCTGCGCCTCCCCGTGACCGAGGTGATCGGTCGCCAGCTCGGACCCACCCTGCAGCTGACGGGACTCGCGCTCGTGATCGCCCTGCTGCTGGCCCTCGCGACGGCGCTGCTCGTGCGTGGGCGTCGGGGTCGGGCGGTGGCCTCGGGCGTCGAGCTCGTCGTCCTGTCGTCGCCGGTGTTCTGGACGGGGCTCGTGCTGCTGAGCGTCTTCTCGTTCCAGCTCGGGTGGTTCCCGGTGTCGGGAGGGCGGGATGCCGCGTCGCTCGTGCTGCCGTCGGTGACCCTGGCCCTGCCGGTTGCCGCTCTGCTCTCTCAAGTGCTGCGGGACGGCATCGAAGCGGCCGAGCGCGAGCCGTTCTTGTTGACGGTCCGCGCCCGCGGCGCTACGCCGCGGCGCGAGACGCTGCGCCACACGCTGCGTCACGCGGGAGCAGGGGGAGTCACACTCGCCGCATACCTCGTCGGGTCGCTTCTCGGCGGCGCCGTCCTGGTCGAGACGGTCTTCGCGCGGCCCGGCATCGGCCGGGTGACGCTCGCGGCGATCACCGACCGCGATCTTCCCGTGATCACCGGCGTCATCCTGCTGAGCGCGCTCGTGTTCGTCGTCGTCAACACCCTGGTCGATCTCGTCGTGCCGCTCATCGATCCGCGGTTGCGTGTCGCCGAGCCGGCACTGGGCGCGAGGGCGGGGGTGCCCGCGTGACCGCGCTCGCTCCGCGCACCCGGCCCGGGCGCACCGTCGCGCTATCGATCTCGGGCGCCGTGCTCGCGGCCATCGCCCTCGCCGCCATCGCCCCGGATCTTCTCGCGACACATGACCCGCTGCTGACCGACGTCCGCTCCGCCCTGCAGCCGCCGAGCTCCGCGCATTGGTTCGGTACCGACCAGAGCGGGCGTGACGTGTACTCGCGCGTCGTGTTCGGCGCGGGTCGATCGGTGGGGATCGGCCTTCTCGCGACCGGTCTTGCTCTGTTCGTCGGTGTGATCGCGGGCTCGCTCTCGGCCGTCTCCCCACGCGGCGTCGATGCCGCCGCGATGCGGGTCGTCGACGTCCTCTCGGCTTTTCCCGAGTTCCTCGTCGCCCTCCTCGTGGTTGCCGTGCTGGGACCGGGGCCGACCAATATCGCCGTGGCCGTGACGATCGCCGCCGTGCCCGTGTACATCCGGCTGGCGCGGGCGCAGACCCGCTCCCTCGCCGCGACCGAACACGTCGAGGCAGCGCGCATCATCGGCGTTCCCGCGCTCATCGTGCACGTGCGGCACGTGCTGCCCGGGGTGTTGGGTGCCGTGAGCGTCCTCGCCACCATCGGTATCGGCACGAGCATCCTCGCGGCGGCGGGCCTCAGCTTCCTGGGCCTCGGTCCGACCGAACCCACGGCCGAGTGGGGGCTCATGCTCTCGGCGGGCCGCAACCTCCTGCTGCAGGCCCCGTGGGTCGCGGTGTTCCCGGGCCTCGCGATCACCGCGACCGTTGTGAGCGTGAGCGTCATCGGTCGCATCGTCCGGGCGCGTTCCGAGGAGCGGGGCGCGTGAGCGGCCTCCGTTTACGCGGTCTGCGCGTCGATGGCCCCGAAGGTGCGATCGTCCGCGGCCTCGACCTCGATGTCGCGCCGGGGGAGTGCGTCGCGATCGTGGGCGAGTCGGGCGCGGGCAAGTCCATGAGCGCGCGCGCCCTGCTGGGGCTCGTTCCCGAGGGTCTGTCCTGGTCGGTGGACGACCTCGAGATCGACGGCCCCTCGGCGCGTTCGCTGACCGAGCGTCAGTGGCGGTCCCTGCGCGGGCGGCGCATCGCCCTCGTGTCGCAGGACGCTCTCGTCTCGCTGGACCCGCTGCGCCGCGTGGGCGCCGAGGTCGCCGAGCCGGTGCGCATCCACGAGCCCGCCGTGCGCGGAGACGCCCTCGCGGACCGCGTCCGCGACAGCCTCGACCGAGTGTCGATGTCCGAGCCCGACGAGCGCGCGCGCCAGTACCCGCACGAGCTCTCCGGCGGGCTGCGTCAGCGCGCCCTGATCGCCTCGGCTCTCTCGGCGAAGCCCGCCGTCCTCGTGACCGACGAACCCACCACGGCCCTGGATGCCACGGTGCAGGTCCGCGTGCTCGACCTTGTGCGCCGAATCGCCGACGACGGCGTCGCCGTGGTGTTCATCAGCCACGATCTGGGGGCCGTCGCCCGGGTGGCCGACCGCGTCGTCGTGATGCACGAAGGACGGGTCGTCGAGACCGGCGTCACGGCCGAGGTGCTGGCATCCCCTCGCGATCCCGTCACGCGCGAGCTCGTCGCGGCGGTGTCCCACGAGCCGCTCGGTCGAGCCCCCCGCACCGACGCACCGCTCTTCACCGCTCGGAGCGTGACGAAGCGGTTCGGTGAACGAGTGGCCGTCGACGACGTGTCGTTCGAGGTCCGCCGCGGTCGCACTCTCGCGGTGGTGGGGGAGTCGGGGTCGGGGAAGACGACGCTCGCGCGTCTCGCGGTCGGTGTGACCGCGGCCGACGCGGGCGCCCTCTCGTTCGAGGGCCGCCCGTGGACGCCCGATGCGGCTCGCGGATCGGACCGCCGCCGGGTTCAGCTCGTACAGCAGAACCCCTGGGGCGCTCTCGATCCCCGTTGGAGCGTCGGTCGTACCCTGACCGAGGCGGTCGCCGCGGGCGGGGTGCGCCGCGCAGAGCGGCGCCGGGCGGTCGCCGCTCTGCTGGAGGAGGTCGGGCTGTCTCCGGCGTTCGCCCGCCGTCGGCCCGCGCAGCTGTCGGGTGGACAACGCCAGCGCGTCGCCATCGCCCGTGCCCTTGCCGTGTCGCCCGACCTGCTGGTCCTGGACGAGCCGGTCTCGGCGCTCGACGCCTCGGTGCGCGCGAAGATCCTCGATCGTCTTCTCGCCCTCCAGAGCGAGCGCGACCTCGCGATGATCTTCGTCACGCACGACCTCGACATCGTGGCCGCGATCGCCGACGACGTGATCGTGATGAAGGATGGGCGCGTCGTGGACTCGGGCACCGTGTCGTGCGTCTTCGCCGCGCCGCGGCATCCGTTCACCCGGGAACTGCTGGCGGCCGCGGGTGTCCGCCCGCCGGGCGCCTGAGTCCGCGTTCGCCGGGTTGCGGCCCGAACGGAGGGGTCGAGTGTCCAGAACACCCGGACGATACCGGCCCTACGTCCGGGTTTCTCGGACACTCGAGGGCAGTTCAGGTCGCGCAGGATGAACAGGACGTTCGGAACATTTGACGCGGCGGGATCCGTGCAGGGGGCGAGTGTCCACAACACCCGGACGACACCGGCCCCGCGTCCGGGTTTCTCGGACACTCGATGGTCAAGCATCGACCGCACCGCGCTCCGCGCGGCTGACGTAGACTGGGTGCACACGCATCGATCCGGCCATCACCGGGGAGCTCGCGGAAGAAACGGGTCCAGGCTCGGAGTAGAACCGCGCGGGGCAGGCCCGTCACAGCCGCAGTGAGAGCGGCGCCCTCGGAAGATGGCGCAATGCAGGGTGGTACCGCGGCCTGACAGGGTCGTCCCGGCGAGGAGACCTCGACCCGCGGAGTGACATGACCTACCCACGCCCCTCATCCTTCGGCTCGGCCGCCGACGCGTCGAACACGACACCGGATGCCACGACCCCGATGTCCGGCCCGGGAGCTGCGTCGTCGGCATCCGTCGTCCCGAGCCCCCGCTTTCCGGCCATCGAAGACGACACGCTCGCTTTCTGGAAGAGCGACGACACGTTCCGCGCCTCGATCGCGAACCGCGAGGGTGCCCAAGAGTGGGTGTTCTACGACGGCCCGCCCTTCGCCAACGGTCTGCCGCACTACGGACATCTGCTCACGGGGTACGCGAAAGACGTCTTCCCGCGCTTCCAGACCATGCGCGGCAAGAAAGTCGACCGCGTGTTCGGGTGGGACACGCACGGGCTCCCCGCCGAGCTCGAGGCGATGAAGCAGCTCGGCATCACCGAGAAGGACGAGATCGAGGCCATGGGCGTGGCCACCTTCAACGCGAAGGCCCGCGAGTCGGTGCTCGAGTACACGCGCGAGTGGCAGGACTACGTCACGCGCCAGGCGCGCTGGGTCGACTTCGACCGCGGGTACAAGACGCTCGACACGACCTACATGGAGAGCGTGCTCTGGGCGTTCAAGACGCTCCACGACAAGGGCCTCGCCTACGAGGGCTACCGCGTGCTGCCGTACTGCTGGCGCGACGAGACGCCCCTGTCGACGCACGAGCTGCGTATGGACGACGACGTCTACAAGATGCGGCAGGACCCCTCGGTCACCGTGACCTTCCCGCTCGTCGGGGCGAAGGCCGAAGCGCTGGGCCTCACCGGCGTCCGAGCGCTCGCCTGGACGACGACGCCGTGGACGCTGCCCACGAACCTCGCGCTGGCGGTGGGTCCCGGCATCCGGTACGCGGTCATCGAGGGCGGACCCGGCGGCGCCGCCGACGTGCACCGCGCGCCCGACGGCACTCCCGACGAGGCGTTCGAGGCCGTCGCGCACCGGTACCTGCTCGCCGAGGACCTGCTGGCGAACTACGCCAAAGACCTCGGATACGACAGCGCGGATGCCGCCCGCGAGGCCGTTCAGAGAACGATCCTGGGCTCCGAGCTGGAGGGCGTGTCGTACGACCGCCTGTTCGACTACTACGCCGACGCCGAGACGTGGGGGACCGGCAACGCCTGGAAGATCCTCGTCGACGACTACGTCACCGTGTCCGACGGCACCGGCATCGTGCACCAGGCGCCGGCCTACGGTGAGGACGACAAGCGCCTCGCGGATGCGGCGGGCCTGCCCACGATCATCTCGCTCGATGACGGCGGCCGGTTCCTGTCGGCCGTGACCGACGTCGAGGGCGAACTGTGGCTCGACGCGAACCGTCCGTTGATCCGGATGCTCAAGCAGAGCGGGCGTCTGCTGCGCGAAGCGTCGTACGAGCACTCGTACCCGCACTGCTGGCGCTGCCGGAACCCCCTCATCTACAAGGCCGTGTCGAGCTGGTTCGTGCGCGTGACCGACATCAAGGATGATCTGCTGGCGAACAACCAGCAGATCACGTGGGTGCCCGAGAACGTCAAGGAGGGCCAGTTCGGCAAGTGGCTCGAGGGCGCGCGCGACTGGTCGATCAGCCGCAACCGCTATTGGGGCTCGCCGATCCCGGTGTGGAAGAGCGACGACCCGAACCACCCGCGCGTCGACGTGTACGGGTCTCTCGCCGAGATGGAGGCCGACTTCGGTCGCCTGCCGGTGAACGCCGACGGCGAGGTCGACCTGCACCGCCCCTACATCGACGACCTCACGCGCCCGAACCCCGACGACCCCACCGGGCAGTCGACGATGCGCCGCATCGAAGACGTGCTGGACGTGTGGTTCGACTCGGGCTCGATGCCGTTCGCGCAGGTGCACTATCCGTTCGAGAATCACGAGTGGTTCGACGAGCACGCCCCGGCCGACTTCATCGTCGAGTACATCGGTCAGACCCGCGGCTGGTTCTACGTCATGCACGTGCTCTCGACCGCGCTGTTCGACCGCCCGGCGTACACCGGGGTGTCGTGCCACGGCATCGTGCTCGGCAACGACGGCCAGAAGATGTCGAAGTCGCTTCGCAACTACCCCGACGTGCGCGAGGTGTTCGACCGCGACGGTTCGGACGCCATGCGCTGGTTCCTCATGTCGTCGAGCGTGCTGCGCGGCGGCAATCTCGTCGTGACCGAGGAGGGCATCCGCGGGGGCGTGCGCGAGTTCCTGTTGCCGTTGTGGAACGCGTGGTATTTCTTCGCGACCTACGCGAACGCCTCCGGCACCGACGGCTACACCGCCGAGTGGCGCACCGACTCGACCGACGTGCTCGACCGCTACATCCTCGCCCTGACCGGCGACCTCGTGCAGGGCGTCGCCGCCGACCTCGAGGGACTCGACTCCACGACCGCGGCCGAGCGCCTGCGCGACTTCGCCGAGGTGCTGACCAACTGGTACATCCGCCGCTCGCGCGACCGCTTCTGGGTGGGCGTGACCGACGACCCGACGAGCCGCGAGGCCTTCGACACGCTGTACACGGTGCTCGAGACGCTGACCCGAGTCGCCGCCCCGCTGCTGCCGCTGGTCACCGAGCGCGTGTGGCAGGGCCTCACGGGCGGACGGAGCGTCCACCTGACCGACTGGCCCGACGCCTCGGCGTTCCCCGCCGCGGAAGACATCCGCACCGCGATGGACACCGTGCGCGAGGTCTCGAGCGTCGCCAACGCGCTGCGCAAGCGCGAGGGAAAGCGCGTGCGCCTGCCGCTGCCGCGTCTGACGGTGGTGACCCCGGATGCCGTGGGCTTGGCGCAGTTCGACGACATCCTCCGCGAGGAGCTCAACGTGAAGAGCGTCGAGCAGGTCGCCCTGCAAGACGGCACGGCCGCCGAGTACGGCATCACGCACCGCCTCTCGGTCAACGCGCGCGCGGCCGGACCTCGCCTGGGCAAGCAGGTGCAGCAGGCGATCAAGGCCGCCCGTGAGGGCGACTGGAGCGAGGTCGACGGACAGGTCGTCGCGGGCGGCATCGCCCTCGATCCCGCCGAGTACGACCTGGTCGTCGAGACCGCGGGTCGCCCCGAGGGCGAGGCGCTGGCCGTGCTCGCGGGCGGCGGCTTCGTGCTGCTCGACACCGTTACCACCCCCGAGCTCGAGGCCGAGGGCCTGGCGCGAGACATGATCCGCGGCATCCAGGACACCCGCAAGGCCGCCGGTTTCGACGTGAGCGACCGGATCTTCCTCTCGCTCACCTTCGTCGAAGACGCCGACGCACAGGCCGTGGCCCAGGCGTTCGACGGTGCGGGCGTGGCATCAGAGACCCTCGCCGAGGCCGTCGTGCTCGCCGGTCCCGAGGGTCGCCTGATCGAGCGCGGCGACTTCGCGCCCGCCGAATACGAGACGGTGATCGCCGCCAAGACCTACGCGAACGTCGGTGCCGTCACGGTGGCCGTCGCACGGATCGGAGCCTCCGCATGAGCGACCGGACCAGGGCGGATGCCGTCTACTCGGCGCTGCTCGAACGACAGGGCGAGCAGTGGGTGCAGCCGCGCGTCGAGCGCACGCGCCGCGTGCTCGAACTGCTGGCCGACCCGCAGCGCACGTACCGCGTCATCCATGTGACGGGCACGAACGGCAAGACGTCGACCAGCCGCATGATCGAGAGCCTGCTGCGCGCGATGGGGCTTCGTACGGGCCTGTTCACCAGCCCGCACCTGGAGCGCTTCACCGAGCGGATCCTCATCGACGGCGAGCCCGTGGCCGATGCGGCGATCGCCGACGCGTGGGACGAGATCCAGCCGTTCGTCGAGATGGTGGATGCCGAGCTGGCCGCGGCCGACGACGCGCCGCTGACGTTCTTCGAACTGCTGACCGTGCTCGCCTTCGTCGTGTGCGCCGATGCCCCGATCGACGTGCTCGTGCTCGAGGTCGGCATGGGCGGGGAGTGGGACTCCACCAACACCGCCGACGGCGATGTCGCGGTGTTCGCCCCCATCGACATCGACCACATCGACCGTCTCGGCTCCACGATCGCCGAGATCGCGACCGTCAAGGCGGGGATCATCAAACCCGGCGCCGCCGTCGTGTCGGCCGCGCAGCCGGAGGAAGCGCTGCGGGTGATCCGCCTTCGCGCCGAGAAGGAGGGGGCCACGGTCGCCGTGGCCGGCGAGGGTTTTGCCCTGGAGGGCCAGACCCTGGCGGTGGGCGGGCAGCAGCTCGATATCCGCGGTGTCGCCGGCACGTACTCCGAGGTCTACCTCCCCCTCTACGGTGCGCATCAGGGCGCCAACGCCGCCCTCGCGGTCGCCGCGGTCGAGTCGCTCATCGGCGGCGGCACGCAGCCCCTCGCGGCCGACGTGATCGCCGATGGTCTCGGCAACGCCACCTCACCCGGTCGCCTGCAGCTCCTCGGCACGTCGCCCACGGTCTTCGTCGACGCCGCGCACAACCCGCACGGCGCGCGCGCCCTCGTCGCCGCACTCGAGGAGTCGTTCGACATCGACGAGTGGGGCGCCGTGATCGGCATCCTCGAGGGAAAGGATGCCGCCGGCATCGTGTCGGCGCTCGTCCCGGGAGTTGCCCGTGTGTTCGCCACCGCCCCCGCCAGCGACCGCGCGACCGATCCCGACGTCATCGCCGACATCGCCGAGGCGGCCGAGCTGCCGGTCACCGTCCACTCCACGCTCGAAGACGCCGCGGACGCGGCTCGGTCGTGGGCTGCGGAGTCGGACCGCCGAGCCGTTGTCATCGCCGGGTCCGTCGTGCTCGCCGGTGAAGCCCTGCGCCTCGCCGACCTCGAAGACTGGAAGTCCGGGTCGCAGGGATGAGCCCCCGCGAATCTCGCGTCCCGCGCCCCCGTCGTCAACGCGGCGCCCAGGAGTCTCTCGGCGCCGTCGTCCTCGGCTTCGAGTCGATCATCGTGTTCCTCGGCGGCCTCGTGGTCTACGGCCTCAAGGTGCTGCCCCTCGGTATCGAGCCGTGGTGGGGGATCGTCGGAGGCGTCGTCATGGCGATCGCGATGGTCGCCGTATCGGGATCGCTCCGGCACCGCTGGGCGCTGTTCGCCGGGTGGGGGCTGCAGGTCGTGCTGCTGCTCGGAGGCTTCCTCGTTCCGGCCCTCGCCGTCGTCGCCGTCATTTTCGGCGGCATGTGGGCGTATGCGACGATCAAGGGAGCGGCGCTCGACCGGCAGAACGCCCGACGCGCCGCTTCCCCCGACCTCTCGAACGGAGAATGACCCATGGCTACCGAAGAGACCCTCGTCCTCGTCAAGCCCGACGGCGTCGCCCGCGGCCTCACCGGCGCGATCCTCGCGCGCATCGAGGCGAAGGGCTATGCCCTCGTCGACATCCGCCTCGTCGAGCCCGACCGCGAGACCCTCGCCCGGCACTACGCCGAGCACGAGGGAAAGCCCTTCTACGAGCCGCTGCTCGAGTTCATGATGTCGGGCCCCTCCGTCGCGATCCGCCTCGCCGGCAACCGCGTCATCGAGGGCTTCCGCTCGCTCGCGGGCACGACCGATCCCACCACCGCCGCCCCCGGCACGATCCGCGGCGACTTCGGCCGCGACTGGGGCCTCAAGGTGCAGCAGAACCTCGTCCACGGATCCGACAGCGTCGAGTCCGCCGAGCGCGAGCTCGCAATCTGGTTCGCCTGATCCCGGATGCCATGAAGGCCGCCGCCCCGTGAGGGGTGGCGGCCTTCGTCGTTGTGCGCCGACTGTCTGAGAAGCCCGGCCCCGCGCGCCTCGGCCCCCGCGTGGAGGGGACCCGCGATGGTCGTGGCGGCCGGGCGACCTTCCCGGACTGCGCGGCGACCCGACGGCTCAGAGCTGAGACAGCACGTCCAGGCGCACCTGCGCCAGCACCGCGACGACCGCGAAAGCCACGATGGTCATGAGCGGCACCCAGACCATGAGACGGTCGGCGATCTCTTGCACGCGGGGGCGGGGGATGACCCCCTCGCGCAGCACGTGCAACGTCACGACGAAAAACGAGGGGATGACGACCGACCATGTCACCATGCACCAGGGGCACAGCGTCCCCAGCACGAAAAGACTCTGCCCGATGAGCCAGATCACGAAGCACAACGCGAAGACGAAGCCGAGCCAGAACAGCGCCCAGAACCACCGTGCGAACCGGGCACCGGCCAGCAGTGCCATTCCGACGACGATGGGGGCGATCCAGGCACCCAGCCCGATGATCGGGTTGGGGAAGCCGAACACGCTGCCCTGCGCGGACTCGAGGTTCGTGGAGCACTGGACCAGCACACTGAAGTCACAGGATGCCGCGGCCCCCGGATTCATCAGCTGATGAAAGCGCTCCATGGTGAGTGAAAACGCCGCCCACCAGCCCACCACCCCCGCGAAGACCAGCCAGATCGCGACGACGATCGGACGGCGGGGAATGACGGTTTCGCTCATGCCGTGATTCTCTCACCGCGCCGCTATGGGGTCGCTTTGAACGGGTTCACTCGTGAGTCGCGAAGACGCTGTGGTCGACGACCTCGCCCGTGAAGAGGTCGAGACCCGGGGGAGGACCGCTGTCTCGCGCGGCATAGTGCGCCTCCCATACGGCGACGGAGTTCGCGTACGCCGTGTCGTTGTGGGTGTCAAGCGGACTCGCAGGCCCGGGCATGAGCACCCGGTTCACATTGGGCGGTGTCTCGTCGAACGCGTGCCCGTCGAGGGTCGGCACAACCTCCGCGAGGTGCGGGAAAGCATGAACGGGAACGTCGCGCAGGATGCCGAAGAAGTCGATGGGCGATCCGTTCGTCACGACACCCACGGTGTTGTCGGCGAACGTGCGATCCGAAGAGGGATGAGCGGGCATGATCCCTCCCCGGCTGGCCCCCTTCGCCGGAGCTTCGACCATATCGAGGCCCCGCCCGGCGCGAAATGTCCCCGTCGATGGGTATCGGCAATCGCGCCGGTCGTGGGCGTTCCCGGCACTTCGTGCGATAATGAAGGCCGATGTGACCGCGGCCGCGCCGCAGGAACATCACCCAGAAGACTTCGGGCGATGACCGCCCTTCGCAGCCCGGGCCGCAGGCCGGCTGCAGACCGAGTGAGTTCGCGGCCCCGCCGGGTGCGGCGCCGCATGAGATTTCGTCGGACGACGCGCGGTGTCGTCCGCCAGGGAGTACCCCGACATGGCCGATGTGACAGACGAACAGAACCCCACCGACGAGACGCCGATCTCTCGCGACACCGCCACCTCCGACGTCGCCCCCGTCGTCGACGAAGAAGAGGCTGCGGTCCAGGATGCCGAAGACGCGGCCGCCGACGACACCGAGGCGCCCGCGGTGCTCGACGTGGAGGACATCCCCGCCGCCGCGGACGACCGGTCTGAGGTCGACGCGTCGGAGCAGTCCGCTCCGACTGCGGATGAGGTCGCGCCGATCGCTGAGGCCGGGGTGCCGGCATCCGCTTCCGCCTCGGAGGACTCGACACCCGCCGAGAGGGAGACGGAGCAGCCCGAGGTCGCTCCCGCTCAGGCCGTGACCCCCGCCGAGCCCGAGACGCCCGCCCGTCCGACCGCCGTGTCGCTCGGCCTGCTTCCGGAGAACTTCGTATCCGCCGTCTCGACGGCCCTTCACTTCTATGCGCCCGCGCTTCCGCCCGTCGTGATCCGCGATGACTTCGACGACCGAGATGACGAGAGCCCCAGCGAGCGCGTCTCGGCCAACGCCCGCCGTCGTAACCGCCGCCGCGGGGGAGCGAACGACACCCGTGACGATGCCCCCGATGCTCCCACCACTCCGCCCGTGCGTCAGCGCGCGGTCGAGGTCATCACCGAGCCGCAGCGCATCAAGGGCTCCACGCGTCTCGAGGCGAAGAAGCAGCGTCGCCGTGACGGTCGCGAGGCCGGGCGTCGTCGCCCCGTCGTCACCGAGGCCGAATTCCTCGCCCGTCGCGAGGCCGTCGACCGCGTCATGGTCGTGCGCTCGAAGTCCGGTCGTATCCAGATCGCCGTCCTCGAAGACAACGTGCTCGTCGAGCACTACGTCGCACGCAACCAGGACGCCTCGCTCATCGGCAACGTCTACCTCGGTCGCGTGCAGAACGTGCTCCCCAGCATGGAGGCCGCGTTCGTCGACATCGGTCGCGGCCGCAACGCCGTGCTGTACTCCGGTGAGGTCGACTGGGACGGCGTCGAGACCAACAACCAGCCTCGCCGCATCGAGCTCGCCCTGAAGTCGGGGGACCGCGTCCTCGTGCAGGTCACGAAAGACCCCGTCGGGCACAAGGGCGCCCGCCTGACGAGCCAGATCTCGCTGCCGGGCCGCTACCTCGTGTACGTGCCGAACGGCACGATGAACGGCATCTCCCGCAAGCTTCCCGACACCGAGCGTGCGCGCCTGAAGAAGATCCTCAAAGAGGTGCTCCCCGAGTCGTCCGGTGTGATCGTGCGCACGGCCGCGGAGGGCGCTACCGAGGAGCAGTTGACCCTCGACGTACAGCGCCTCACCTCCCAGTGGGAGCACGTGTCGAGCCAGGTCAAGACGATCCAGGCACCCGCCCTGTTGCACTCCGAGCCCGACCTGCTGGTGAAGATCGTGCGCGATGTCTTCAACGAGGACTTCACGCGCATGCTCATCCAGGGTGACGAGGCACTGCAGACGATCTCGTCGTACCTGCAGGGCGTCGCCCCCGACCTGCTCGAGCGGGTCGAGAAGTACGAGGGCGAGCAGGACCCGTTCGACGCGTTCCGCGTGACCGAGCAGATCGAGAAGGCACTCGACCGAAAGGTCTGGCTGCCGTCGGGCGGCTCGCTCGTGATCGACCGCACCGAGGCGATGACGGTAGTCGACGTCAACACCGGCAAGTTCGTCGGTTCGGGCGGCAACCTCGAAGAGACCGTGACGAAGAACAACCTCGAGGCTGCCGAAGAGATCGTGCGCCAGCTTCGCCTGCGCGACATCGGCGGCATCATCGTCGTCGACTTCATCGACATGGTGCTCGAATCGAACCGCGACCTCGTGTTGCGTCGTCTCATCGAGTGCCTCAGCCGCGATCGCACGAAGCACCAGGTCGCCGAGGTCACCTCGCTCGGTCTCGTGCAGATGACCCGCAAGAAACTCGGCCTGGGCCTGCTCGAGACCTTCAGCGAGGCGTGCGAGGTGTGCGCCGGTCGCGGCGTCATCGTGCACCACGACCCGGTGGCGAAGCACCGTCCCTCGGGCTCGTCGAACGGCAACAGCAACGGCTCGACCAACCGTCGCGGCCGTGGCAACAGCGGCGCCTCGAACGGGAACGGGAACAGCAACGGCAACGGTGGCGGCAACGCCTCCGCGCAGAACAGCGCCGGGGGAGCGGCTGCCCAGGCAGGGGGCACCCACGTGATCACCGAGGGCGTCAAGTCCGCTCTCGCACAGATCGCTGCATCGACCGTCAAGCCCAACCTCGACGACCCTGCCGTCGTCGAAGCGGCGGTCGTGGCATCCGTCGAGGCTGTCCTCGAGTCGAAGAGCGAAGCCGTCTCCGAAGCCCCTGCGCCGGCTCGCGAGAAGCGACCCCGCAAGAAGCGCGAGCCGAAGGCTCCGCGCACGGAGAAGGACGCGCTCCTCGAGTCGGTGCTCGAGGCCCTGCCCGAGCCCAAGGCTCCGGGTCAGGGGCGCTCGCGTCGTCGTGTGACCACCGCGGCCCTGACGGGCACCCCGGTGAACGCACAGCCGTCGACCGAGTCCTGAACCCGCGATTCCTCGCGTCAGGGGTCACCTTCGGTCGCAGAGCTTTGCTCGCAGTGACCGACGGTGACCCCTCACCGTGTGGGACGCCGTTCTCGCGCCGTGATTCGAAGTCCCGAGGCGCGCAGCCGTCGCACGAGCTCCTTACCGCCCACGTGCTCGGCTCCCGCGCGCACCAGATCGGCGTGCCGCTCGTCGGGGACGTCGTAGTGGTCCAGGTCGAATGCCCGTCTGGGAATTCCGGCCGCCGCGGCGAAGGCATGGAGCTCGTCGAGATCGCTGTCGCTGACGAGATGAGCCCACAGCCGTCCGTGCGCGGGCCACTGCGGGTCGTCGATCAGGATCGCCATCCGAGAATCCTACGATCGACACGCGGGTCGAATGCTTTTGCCGGATGCCGTGAGGTGAGCTAAACTTGACCCTTGGTGCGTCGCGTCCACTCCCGTGGGGAGCGTGACCCCGCGGGTTTGCTCGCCGGATCGCACCGAGACTTGGGCCGTGAGGCCCTCCCGACGTCATCAGACAACCGGAGCTCCGCGCTCCCGAACGAAAACAGGTGTGAAGTGGTTTACGCAGTTGTGCGCGCCGGCGGCCGCCAGGAGAAGGTCCAGGTCGGCACGGTCGTCGTGCTCGACCGCCAGAAGGCGAAGATCGGCGAGAGCATCCAGCTGCCCGCCGTCCTGTTCGTCGACGGCGACGCGGTCACGACCGACGCCGACAAGCTCGCGAAGGTCTCGGTCACGGCCGAGGTGCTCGGCGAGGAGCGCGGTCCGAAGATCGTGATCCAGAAGTTCAAGAACAAGACCGGCTACAAGAAGCGCCAGGGCCACCGTCAGGACCTCACGCGCGTCAAGATCACCGGCATCAAGTAAGAGCCAGGAGACGCAGAGATGGCACACAAAAAGGGCGCAAGCTCCACCCGTAACGGTCGTGACTCCAACGCACAGCGCCTCGGCGTGAAGCGCTTCGGCGGCCAGGTCGTTCTCGCCGGCGAGATCATCGTCCGCCAGCGCGGCACGCACTTCCACCCCGGCGCCAACGTCGGCCGCGGTGGCGACGACACGCTGTTCGCCCTGGCACCCGGTGCGGTCCAGTTCGGCGCGAAGGGCGGCCGCAAGGTCGTCAACATCGTCACCGCAGCAGCGGAGTAATTCCCGCGCTTCGGCGCACGAGGGGGTGGGCGCTGCCCACCCCCTCTTCTTTTTTCGAGTCGGCTTCGCCGGCCACACCCGGAAGGACCCGCCATGGTCACCTTCGTCGACCGCGTGACCCTGCACCTGCGTGCGGGAAAGGGCGGCAACGGCTGCGTCTCGGTGCGCCGTGAGAAGTTCAAGCCGCTGGCCGGTCCCGACGGAGGAAACGGCGGCAGCGGTGGCGACGTCGTGCTCGTCGCCGATCCGCAGACCACGACCCTGTTGTCGTACCACCACTCGCCGCACCGCTCCGCGGGCAACGGCGGATTCGGCATGGGCGACCACCGGTCGGGTGCCCTCGGCGAGGACCAGGAACTTCCGGTTCCACTCGGAACCGTGGTGAAGGACACCGACGGCAACGTGCTCGTCGACATGCTCACCCCCGGCATGCGCTTCGTCGCGGCTCCGGGCGGTCTGGGCGGCCTCGGCAACGCGGCCCTCGCCTCGCCGAAGCGCAAGGCTCCCGGTTTCGCCCTGCTGGGCACGCCCGGGTACGAGGGCGACGTCGTCCTCGAGCTCAAGACCGTCGCCGACGTCGCGCTGGTGGGCTTCCCGTCGGCAGGTAAGTCGAGCCTGATCGCGGCGGTGTCGGCCGCGCGCCCCAAGATCGCCGACTACCCGTTCACCACGCTCCACCCGAACCTCGGCGTCGTGCAGGCGGGCGACGCGCGCTTCACCATCGCCGACGTCCCGGGCCTCATCGAGGGCGCGAGCGAAGGCAAGGGGCTGGGGCTGGAGTTCCTCCGCCACGTCGAGCGCTGCACGGCGCTCGTGCACGTCCTGGACTGCGCCACGCTCGACCCGGGTCGTGACCCGCTGAGCGACCTCGACATCATCCTCGCCGAGCTCGCCGCCTACCCGGTGCCCGAGGGGCAGGTTCCCCTGCTCGACCGCCCCCAGATCATCGCCCTGAACAAGGTGGACGTCCCCGAGGCGCACGAGCTCGCCGACTTCGTGCGCCCCGACCTCGAGGCCCGCGGTTTCCGCGTCTTCGAGATCTCGACCGTCAGCCGGTCGGGCCTGCGCGAGCTCACCTTCGCGCTGGGAGAGATCGTCGAGCAGCACCGCCTGGCCACGATCGACCAGACGCCCGCCGAGCGGGTCGTCATCCGCCCCCGCGGTGCCGAGAAGGACTTCACGATCAAGGTCGAGGGCGGCACGTACGGTCCCGTGTACCGCATCCTCGGCGACAAGCCGGTCAAGTGGGTCCAGCAGACCGACTTCCAGAACGAGGAGGCCGTGGGCTACCTCGCCGACCGCCTCGCGCGCCTCGGCGTGGAAGACGGCTTGTTCCGCGCCGGTGCCGTGGCGGGCGCGACCGTGGTCATCGGGCCCGGCGACGGCATCGTCTTCGACTGGGAGCCCACCCTCACCTCGGCCGCCGAGCTGATGACGGCCCCGCGCGGTACCGACCCGCGCCTGGTGCAGAACTCCCGCCGCACCTCGTCGGAGCGTCGCGCCGAGTATCACGAGCGGATGGATGCCAAAGCCGACGCCCGCGCCGAGCTCGAGGCCGAGCGACGCGCGGCGCGTGCGGTGGGGATCTCGCCCGACGGCGAGTCCTCCTCGGCTTCTCTCGAGGACGAGGAGCGGTGACCGCGACGACGCGCGCCGATATCCCCGGCGCCGCTCGCGTCGTGGTGAAGGTCGGGTCGTCGTCCATCAGCGGCGACGGTGCGCACCGCATCGACACCATCGTCGAGGCTCTGTCTCGCGCTCACGGCGCCGGCACCGAGGTCGTCCTCGTGTCCTCGGGTGCCATCGCGACTGCCCTCCCCCTGTTGGATCTCGAAGGCCGTCCTCACGACCTCGCAACCCAGCAGGCCGCCGCCGCGGTCGGACAGAACGTCCTCATGTGGCGCTACCAGACCTCGCTCGACCGTTTCGGCCTTCTCGCGGGGCAGGTGTTGCTCACGGCCGGCGATCTCGAGAACGCCACGCACCGCTCCAATGCGCGTCGCGCCATGGAGCGGCTGCTGGGTCTCGGCATCCTGCCCATCGTCAACGAGAACGACACCGTCGCCACCCACGAGATCCGCTTCGGTGACAACGATCGGCTCGCCGCCCTCGTAGCGCAGCTGATCGGTGCCGATGCGCTGGTCCTGCTCAGCGACATCGAGACACTCTTCACCCGGCCGCCGAGCGAGCCCGGTGCGCGTCCGATCACCGACGTCGCCTGGGGCGACGACCTATCGGAGTTCGAGTTCGGCGCGGGTGTCGTCAACGGCGTCGGCACTGGGGGAGCGGCGACCAAGGCCTCCGCGGCCAAGCTCGCCTCCACCGCTGGGGTGGGTGTGCTCGTGACGAGCGCCGACCTCGTCGCATCCGCTCTTTCGGGGGAGTCGGTGGGCACCTGGTTCGCCCCTCACCCCGATCCCGTGACCCTGTCGACCGGCCCCGTGGGTGCCGTGACCCGCGCCGGTACACTGAGCGCATGACCGTGATCGCCGCCTCCGTCGACGAGCGCCTGCGTCTGGTCAAAGACGCCGCGCGCGAGATCGGACTGCTCGATTCCGGGCGCAAGAGCGTGCTCCTGCACGCGATCTCCGACGCCCTCGAGGCATCGTCGACCGAGATCGTCGCGGCCAACGCTCTCGACCTCGAGAGAGGGCGGCACGATGCCATCGGCGAGGCGCTGTTGGATCGGCTGCGGCTCGACGAGAAGCGCGTGTCGGCCCTCGCCGCCGCGGTCCGCGACGTCGCCGGGCTCCCCGACCCTGTCGGTCGCGTGCTCGACAGTCGGACGCTGCCCAACGGGCTTTCGCTCGAGAAGGTCGCCGTGCCCTTCGGCGTCGTCGGTTCGATCTACGAGGCCCGTCCCAACGTCACCGTCGACATCGCCTCGCTCGCGCTGCGCTCCGGCAATGCGGTCGTGCTGCGCGGCGGGTCGGCGGCGCAGAGCACCAATGCGCGGCTCGTGCAAATCATGCGCGACGCGTTGGCGAGCCAGGGCGTGAGCCCCGAGGCGATCCAGAGCGTCGACGACTTCGGCCGCGACGGGGCGAAGGCCCTCATGAACGCCCGCGGGCTGGTCGACGTCCTGGTCCCGCGCGGGAGCGCCGGGCTCATCGAGACCGTCGTCACCGAGTCGACCGTTCCGGTCATCGAAACCGGTGCCGGGGTGGTGCACATCTACCTCGACGCCACCGCGCGCGTTGACTGGGCCCACGACATCGTGCTCAACGCCAAGACACAGCGCCCGAGCGTCTGCAACGCCGTCGAGACGGTGCTCGTGCACCGCACGGCGGCCGACCGGCTGCTGCCGGAGCTGCTGGCATCCCTCGACCTTGCCGGCGTGACCGTTCACGGCGACGACGAGACGCGCGCGCACGACTCGCGGGTCGTCCCGGCGACCGATGACGACTGGTCGCGCGAGTACGGCACCCTCGACCTCGCCGTCCGCGTCGTCGACGACCTCGATCACGCGCTGGCGCACATCCGTCGGTACTCAACGCACCACACCGAGTCGATCATCACCGACGACCCCGAAGCGGCCGACCGCTTCCTCGCCGAGGTGGACTCCGCCGTGGTGCTGGTGAACGCCTCGACCCGCTTCACCGACGGGGGTGAGTTCGGCTTCGGCGCCGAGGTCGGGATCTCGACCCAGAAACTTCACGCCCGCGGACCCATGGGCCTCGCCGAGCTGACGAGCACCAAGTGGCTCGGGCGCGGCGACGGCCAGGTACGCGCCTGACCGCCTAAAATGGGACGCGCGCCTCGCGCAGACCTCTGATCGGAGCACTGATGACTTTCGTCGCACTTCTGGCCCACGCCGCAGAAGAAGGCGCCCACCACGGCGGCAACGTCCAGGCCCAGACCTTCTGGTACGGCGCCGTGGCGTTCCTGACCTTCGTCGCCCTGAGCCTCGTGACCCTGTCATACCGCAACGTGTCGAACCGTCACGCGCACAAGGCTGCGGCGTACACCCAGAAGCACGGGACGCCCACCCCCGAGGCGCACGGCCACTGAGGCCCACCGTATGTCGGTGACGCGCGCCCCTCGCATCGGGGTCATGGGTGGGACGTTCGATCCCATCCATCACGGTCACCTGGTCGCCGCCAGCGAGGTCGCTCAATCGTTCGATCTCGACGAGGTCGTCTTCGTGCCGACGGGCCGCCCGTGGCAGAAAGACGACGTCACCGAGAGCGAGCACCGCTACCTCATGACGGTGATCGCCACGGCATCCAATCCGCAGTTCACCGTGAGCCGCGTCGACATCGATCGCGCGGGGCCCACGTACACGATCGATACTTTGCGTGACCTGCAGCGTCAGCGCCCGGGTGCGGAGTTCTTCTTCATCACCGGCGCCGACGCGGTTGCGCAGATCCTCGGCTGGCGTCACCACCAGGAACTGTGGGACCTCGCGCACTTCGTCGCCGTCTCTCGCCCGGGTCACGTCCTCACCACGGAGGGCCTGCCGTCCGAGAACGTGAGCCAGCTGGAGATCCCCGCCCTGTCGATCTCGTCCACAGACTGCCGCGCCCGTGTGCGCCGAGGCCACCCCGTGTGGTACCTCGTGCCCGACGGCGTCGTGCAGTACATCGCGAAGCACCACCTCTACCGGAGCACAGCATGAGCACTCCCGAGAACCCCGAGACTCCCGCGCTGACCCGTCGTCAGCTGCGCGAGCTCCGCCAGACCGGCGCGACGCCCATCATCGTTCCGCAGCCCCAGGGCGAGAGTCCGGATGCCGAGACACCGGTCGAAGCTCCCGAAGCGCCGGTCGTCGACCGGGTTTCCGAGCCCGCTGTGGCGGAGCCCACCGTCGAGCACGCCACAGACGACCAGGCATCGCCCGACCACGGACCCGCCGTCTCGGAGGAGCCCGCGCGCGTCGCCGCGCGCGACGAGTCCTTCGCTCCCGCGCTCCGCCCCGAGTCGTTCGACGGCGCGTTTCGCGACGGCGACTTCGGTGTCACCGGACTCACCCGCCGCCAGGTGCGCGCGCAGGAGAAGATCCGCACCGCCGCGGTGCCCGTGATCAGCTCCGACCTCGAGTCGTCGATGCCGCGCCAGAACGCCGCGCCCGCCGCGCAGGTCGAAGACGAGTCCGTTCAACCCGCGATCTTCCGTCCCGCCGCCCCCGACACCGCGGAGGCTCCGGTCGCCGCCGACTCCGGTACCGGTGCCTCGGTCGTGAACCCGGCCCTCGGTTCCGACCTGCTCGACGGTGCGACACCCGGGGTCACCCTTCCCGACTCGTTCGACCAGTTGCTCTCACGCAACGCGGCCGCGAGCGGCGGCGTGTCGACCCCGAACGCGCTGATCCTGTCGCAGACCCCGACCGGCGTTCCGCTGGTGGGCCCCGTCACCGCGACCGGCGAGGTCATGATCACGGGCACCTTCGAACTGCCCGAAGGCCTGGGCTCGGTCGGCCACGCACCCGGCACCACCGACGGCCGTGACGCCGACGCGGTGCTCCTCGACGGCGAGCTCCCGCCCGCCTCGTCACCCACCCCGATCGCTGCGAGTGCCGCGATCAGCACGGTCAAGCAACCCGGCGAGATCATTCGTCCGCCGGCGCCCGAGAAGGGGAGCAAGCTCCTCATCGGGCTCATCATCACGACCGGTGCTCTCTTCCTGGCGGTGGCCGTCACCCTCGGCCTCGCCTTCACGACAGGAGTCTTCCGATGACAGCCACCGATAACGGTCGCGAGATGGCGCAGATCGCCGCCCTCGCCGCCGACGCGAAGGGCGGCGATGACATCGTCGCCCTCGACGTCTCCGAGCCCCTCCCGCTCGTCGACATCTTCCTCCTCGTCACCGGTCGCAACGAGCGCAACGTCGCCGCGATCGCTGACGAGGTCGAGGAAAAGCTCCTCGAGCACGGCCACAAGCGCGTGCGTCGCGAGGGTCGCCAGGAGTCCCGCTGGATCCTTCTCGACTTCGGCGACCTGGTCGTGCACGTCTTCCACGAGGAAGAGCGCGTGTACTACGGCCTCGAGCGCCTGTGGAAGGACTGCCCGGTCGTTCCGATCGAGCTGCCCACGCCGGCACACGCCGCCGACTGACGTTCTCCCCGTCGACGCCCTCTGCCTCTGGCAGGGGGCGTTCTCGTTCATACGCCGGATTCATAGCCGCGGTGGCGCATGCTGGGGCGGTGTCACCGACCTCGCATCGCGTCCGGCGCAACCGTCGCCGGCTTCTGCTCATCGTCGCCGCTGTCGCCACCACGGTGGTCGTCGGTACGGTGGCGTTCGTCGCCGTGAATCTCGCGGGGGCGGCCAGCGGCATCCATCACTCCGATGCCGTGATGCCGGTCGCCGCTCCGGGGGTCGCCCAGGACGAGGGGGAGCAGAACATCCTCATCATGGGGCTCGACAGCCGCGTGGATGAGGACGGCAAGCCCTACCCGCAGGAGATCTACGACGCGATCCATGCCGAGGACGCCTCCGTCGGCGGCTACAACACGAACGTCCTGATGTACGTGCACATCCCGGCCGGCGGCGGCCAGGCGGTCGCCGTGTCGATCCCGCGCGACGACTACGTCGACTATGCGGGCGCCCCTGGCGGAACGAAGAAGGGCAAGATCAAAGAGGCCTACGGACGAGCCTTCGCCGCGAAGGACGACGAGCTCCGCGCTGCGGGTGTCTCGGAAGACGACGCGTATCAACAGGCACGCGACGCCGCTCGCACCGAGGAGATGCAGACGGTGTCGCAGTTCCTCGGTGGCGTGCCGATCGACCACTTCGTGGAGGTGACGATGGCGGCGTTCTACCGGGTCGCCCAGGCCGTGCAGCCCATCTCGGTGTGTCTGAACCACGCGACGGCCGACACCTATTCCGGTGCCGACTTCGCGGCGGGGCCGCAGCAGATCGACGCGTCGCAGGCGATGGCCTTCGTGCGTCAGCGTCGCGACACCGAGTACCGGAACGTCTTCCTCACCGACCTCGACCGCACGCGCCGTCAGCAGGCCTTCATGGTGTCGCTCGCCCTGAAGCTCCGCGATGCCCAGACGTTCACCGACTTCGGACGCCTGCAGGATCTGCTCGACACCGCGAAGCAGTACGTGGCCGTCGACAAGGGCTTCGACCTGCTCAGCCTCGCCTCGACCGCCCAGCGCCTCGCCGGGGGAGACGTCACGTTCCAGACCCTGCCGGTCGAGCGCTTCGGCACGATCGACGGCGAGAGCGTGAACATCGTCGATCAGAAGGCGATCGCCGCCCAGGTCGCCGCCCTGCTTCACCCGGCGCCCGCCGCCACCCCGGATGCCGGCACGAGTGCCGCCCCGTCGGCGACCGACGCCCCCGCGACGACCGCCCCGTCGGCGTCGCCCAGCCCGACGTCGTCGGTGTACACCGACTCGCAGCAACCGATGCGAGCGGGGTCGGTACCCTGCGTGAACTGAGGCCGTTCAGCCGTACCGCTCGCGATACCGACGCTCGGCCGCGGGGTGCAGCGCGAGGGGCGAGGTGTCGATGAGGCTCGCAGGAGTCAGGTACTGGATGCCGAGGGCATCGGGGGGCACGAGGCCCGGGGCGTCATCGATGAGGGCGTCGACGAGCGCACGGGCCACACCGTCGGCGAGATCGGCGCGGGCGAGCAGGAGGTTGGCGACGCCGATCGTGGGTACCGCCCGCGCCGCGCCGTAGACGCCGGAAGGGATCGTCGTCGCCGCATAGACGTCGGGGTACCGCGCGCTCAGGACGGAGAGAGCGGGCGTCGTGTCAATGACCATGACCGGTACCTGCTGCGCCAGCTCCGAGATCTGCGGGGTGGGAACGCCGCCCGACCAGAAGAACGCGTCGATCCGCGCCGCGGCCACGTCGTCCACGGCTTCGCGGAACGTGCGCTCCACCGTGTTCGGTCGCCCCGGCCCCGCCGCAATCACCCCCGAGGCATCGAGGACGCGTCGGGCGGTCGCGGCCGCGCCGGATCCCGGGGCGCCCAGCGAGACCGTGCGCCCCGCGAGGTTGGCGAGCTGCGAGATCCCCGCGTCCGCGCGCACGATGCACTGCAGGTAGTTCTGGTAGACCCGCCCGATCGCGACGACGTCGTTGCCGACATCTGCTGCCGAATCCACCAGCGACAGCCCGAGGTCTACGGCGCGTTCCCGCAGGAGGCGGAGGTTGTCGATGCTGCCCTCGGTGGCGAGCGGCGAGACGGTCACGACGCTCGACGATCGCGTCGCGGCGGCCAGCAGATGACCGAACTCCAGGTAGCTTCCGCCCGCCTCACCGCACCCCAGCACCAGCGGTGTCGTCGCGGGCGTGGAGCAGGCGACGAGCGAGGCCGCTCCCATTCCGGCAGCCACGGAGAGGAACGCGCGGCGGGTCAGCGTACTCACGGCCGCGTCCACTCGAGCCGGGCCCCGAGCCCGCCGAGGGGTGAGCGCTCGAGGCGAAGGCTGCCGCCGGCGGTGCGCATCAGCTCGGCGACGATCGCGAGGCCCAGGCCCGTGCCGGGCGATGACCGGTGGGCCCCCGCACGCCAGAAGCGTGTTCCCATGCTGTCGAGATCCGCGTCCGCGAGGTGCGCGCCCGAATCGTCGACGTGCAGGGACACGCCCCGATCGTCTTCGCGCAGGGCGAGGCGCACGCGCGCCCCGTGGCCGGCGTAGTTCGCGGCGTTGTCGAGCAGCACCTGCACCATCTCTTCGAGGTCGGCGCGGCCGCACGGGACGACGACGACGGTGTCGTCCGAGGCGTCGAGCATCACGCCTGCCTCGTCGAGTCGCCACCGGTGCAGATCGCCGAGTTCGGATGCCGACACCCGGCACTCGCGCTGAGCCCCCTCGTCCCGCGCGGCGTCGTATCCCTGTCGCGAGGCCGAGGCGCGGTGCTCGGCGTTGGCGAGGGTCAGCATGCGCTCGACCGTGTGCTCGAGTCGGTCGAGGTCGTGGTCGACCGCGGCGAGGTCGTCCGCGGCATCCGGATCCCGGGGCAGCGAATCGACGCGAAGCCGGATGGCGGCGAGGGGAGTACGCAACTGGTGCGACGCGTCGGCCACGAAGCCGCGCTGCTGCTCGAGGGTGTTCTCGACCTCGTCGGTCATGGTCGTGAAGGCGCGGCTGAGGCGTCGCAGCTCGGGCGGCCCGGTCGGCCGCAGCGGAACCGCCTCACGATGGGCCGTGAGGGCGGCTACGGCGGAGTCGAGAGCGCGCACGGGGCGCAGAATCCACCGCGTCCAGAGCAGAGAGGCCCCCATGAGAGCGGCCAGCAGCAGCAGCCCGACGATGACCACCAGCACCCAGGCCGACGCGACGTCGGCCTTCGCGCGCGCCAAGTCGACCTCGAGGACCACCACTCCCGTTGACAGGTCACCCGCCGAGATCACCGGTACGGCGACCAGCGCGGTGTCCGGCGCCCAGGGCGTGACGCGGGGCAGCGACACCTGTGGGATCGCCCGCGACGCCGCTCCGGCGATGGATCGCACGTCGAGACCGGGGGAGAGGCCGCCCGCGGAGGCGACCGCATCTCCCTTCTCATCGAGCACGAGCACCGCCTCGCCGTATACGGCGTGGAAGCGGTCGACGTACGCCTGCAGGCTCGACGTCCCTCCCTGCACGAGAGCGGTTCTCGCGCGCTGCACGACCTGATCGAGAGACGCCTGGCGCTGCAGGGCGATCTGCTGCGTGCGCGAGTCGGCGATGGACTGGGCGATCGGGATGAGCACCGCGATCACAGCGATGAGCCCGAAGACGAGCAGGGGGAGCAGAACGCGCCGTCTCACGGTGCGTCCTCGAGGCGGTAGCCGAAGCCGCGGACCGTCGTGATGGTGAGATCGGGCAGCTTCTGCCGCACCTGCCCCATGTGAACGTCGAACGAGCGCGACGACGCGGCGTAGGCGTCGCCCCACACCTCGTCGAGGATGACCCGGCGACTCACGACGGTCCCCGCCCGACGGGCGAGCGAGAGCAGGATGCCGAATTCATTCGGCGTGAGGGCGACATCGCGGCCCGCCATGCTGACGCGCCGCGCGTCGACGTCGATCGACAGCGCCGATGTCTCTACCCGCGTCGGCTCTGCGGGGGGATTGTATCGGCGCGTGACGGCGATCAGGCGGGCGAGGAGTTCGTGGAGGCGCACGGGCTTGACGAGGTAGTCGTCGGCACCGAGAGAAAGGGCACGGACCGTCGAGCGCTCGTCGCCGCGTGCGGTCACCACGATGACGGGGATCTGGCTCACGTCGCGCAGATCGCGCAGCACGTCGAGCCCGTCCCTGTCCTCGAGGCCGAGGTCGAGCAGCACCGCCTGTACCTCGCGGTGGCGCAGAAGCACGTCGCTGCCCCGCGAGACGCGGGTGCACGTGTGGCCGGCGCGGCTCAGGGCCGAGACGAGGGCCGCGGCGACCGAGCCGTCGTCCTCGGCGACGAGTACGTGCATGCTCCATCGTAGACACAGGCTCCACGTCGCCGTGGTGCCCAATGTAAGGCCACTGTAAGGATCTCGATCGACCGAGCCGTCGGCCACCACGATGGCCCATACGCCTCGTCACCGCCGCCGGAGGCTCCTCTGCCGGCGGTGACGAGACGACCAACGTCCCTCGACCGATCGGATTCCTCATGTCGACGACGACAACGATCCCCACGAGTCTGCGGCGTTCGATCTCGAACACCCTCAAAGGCTCGGCCGGCAACCTCGTGGAGTGGTACGACGTCTACGTCTACTCCGTCTTCGCGGTGTACTTCGAGTCGCAGTTCTTCAGCTCCGATGACAAGAACTCCACCATCTACGTGTGGGCGATCTTCGCCGTCACCTTCCTCATGCGGCCGATCGGCTCGTGGTTCTTCGGCCGCTTCGCCGACCGATACGGCCGCCGCCTGTCGCTGACCGTGTCGGTGTCGCTCATGGCGTTCTGTTCGCTGATCATCGCGTTCGCGCCCACCGCCGAGGCGATCGGCGTCGGCGCCGTCGTGATCCTCGTGTTCGCGCGCCTGCTGCAGGGCTTCGCCACCGGCGGCGAGTACGGCACGAGTGCCACGTACATGTCCGAGGCGGCCATGCCCGGCCGCCGCGGGTTCCTCTCGTCGTTCCACTACGTCACGCTCGTCGGCGGACACGTCCTCGCTCAGACGACACTGCTGATCATGGTGCTGACCCTCGACGAAGAGGCCATCTCGACCTGGGGCTGGCGCGTCGCCTTCGCCATCGGCGGCGTCGCAGCGGTGGCGGTGTTCTGGATGCGTCGCACCATGGACGAGTCGCTCGAGAAGCACGTGCTCGACGACACCAAGGCCGGTCGCGCGAAGGACTCCGGGTCGATGAGCGACCTTCTCGTCAACAACTGGCGACCGCTCCTACTGTGCTTCGCCATCACCGCCGGCGGCACCGTCGCGTTCTACACGTACTCGGTCACCGGGCCGAACATCGTCAAGACCGCTTTCTCGGGGGGAGACGTCGTCACCGGCACCGTCATCAACCTCATCGCGCTGAGCGCGCTGATGCTCATGCAGCCCCTCGGCGGCTGGCTGTCCGACAAGGTCGGACGCAAGTCGCTCCTGGTCTTCTTCGGCGTCGGCGGTGTGCTGTACACCTGGTTCCTCATCACCATGCTTCCGCAGCAGACCAACGAGTTCGCCGCCTTCGCGATCCTCCTCGGCGGCTTCGTGATCCTCACCGGGTACACCTCGATCAACGCGCTCGTGAAGGCGCAGCTGTTTCCGACGCACGTGCGCGCCCTGGGCGTCGGGCTCGGCTACGCCCTCGCCAACTCGCTGTTCGGCGGGACGGCGCCGCTGCTCTACGCCGGGGCGCAGTCGGCCGAGCAGGTGCCGCTGTTCATCGTCTACGTGACGGTCATCATCGCCGCATCTCTCGCCGTGTACGTCTTCGCCCTGCGCAATAAGGCACCGAACTGGCTCGACGACGAACTGGTGATGCGCGAGGCGCAGCAGCAGAAGTCGCGCGAGACGGTGGTGGCCCGCTGAGACCGTGGTGAGGGCGCCTCTTCCGTCGGGGGAGGCGCCCTCACCACGCGGGGTGGGGATCGTCCGCGCGTGCGCCGGGTCGCGGCATCCGGGGTCGAGGTCCAGCCCTTCGCGCGTCGCGTCGCGTCGGTCACCAAACGCGCCGGAATCGGATCGCGTCAGCAGAATCGGATGCCGCGGCCCCTTGCATCCGCTATCGATGCGAAGATCCGAATCCGGTGCGCAGCGGGAGCCCGAGAAGCGCTCACCGAACGACGAAAGCCCCCGCAGAAGCGGAGGCTTTCTCTTGTGGTGGACCTGAGGGGACTCGAACCCCTGACCCCCTGCATGCCATGCAGGTGCGCTACCAGCTGCGCCACAGGCCCATTTTCTGTTTTCCGCCCCGTTTGAGGCAACTCCATGAGCTTACAACACAGATCGGGAGTGCAAGAAATCGGCGCCGCCGGGCGTGTCGTCGGATGCCGCCACCGCGAGCAGGACGGCCCTTCGCAACCGCTGGGCGCGAGCGCTGAGGGCTCTCTGTCGCGCAACGTACTCGCTCTTCCCCTCGGGCGTTTCGATGGGCACCGGCGCATAGCCCCACGCGGTGAGATCGTACGGCGAGGCCTGCATATCGAGCGCGCGGATGTCGCGCGCGAGCTCGAACGCGTCGAGCAGCAGCGGACCGGGAACCAAGGGTCCGAGCTTCACGGCCCACTTGTAGACATCCATTCCGGCGTGCAGGCACCCGGGCTGCTCGCGCGCGGCCTGGTCCTCGCGTCGGAGCGGTGTGCGGTTGAGTGGTACCGCCTCGGGAGTGAAGAACCGGAAAGCGTCGAAGTGCGTGCACGTGAGGTCGTGGGCGTCGACCACCGCGTCCGTACCGTCGCGGCCGAGACGCAGCGGAACGGCGTGCCGCACCTCGTCGGAGCGATAGGCCATCGCCCACTCGTGCAGCCCGAAGCATCCGAACCGTGCGGGTCGGTCGAGCGTTGCACGCAGCAGGTTGACGATCCCGCGGTACATCGACCCCTTCTCGGTACGGAAACGCTCGGCATCCACCTCGACTCCGGCGCCCTCGGTCCGGTACCAGCGCCATGTGGAGCGCTCTCCGGCCCCCTCGAGCAGGACGCCCGCCCCCGGGTGCCACCGTCGCAGAATCGCGGGCTTGTAGGAGTAGTACGTGAAGAGGAAGTCCTCGACCGGGTGCTTCTGCGCCCGGCTCGCACGAGCGCGGTGATCGGCCGTGAGCGCGTCGGCTCGTGCCGCGTGTGCCTCGACGGCGGCCGTCCACTCTTCGCGCGTCAGGACGTTGTGAGTCGCGAGTTGCGTCACTCGACCGGCTCGATGAGCTCGGGGGAGTCGTTGCGGACGTTGCCCACCGCCGAAGAGACCACATGGTCGTCGAGGGTCTCGGCCATGTCGGGAGCGGCGTCGATGGCCGCATCGAGGATGTCTCCGACGTTCTCGGTCGTGGGGTCGAGCCAGGCGTCGGCGAAGTCGGGGTCCATGAACAACGGCATGCGGTCGTGGATGGATCCCAGTCGCCCGATCGCGTCACGGGTGAGGATCGTGCAGCTCAGCACCCAGCGCGCCGGGTCGTCGTCGGCGAGAGCAGGGTCTTTCCACCACTCGTAGAGCCCCGCGAAGAAAAGGGGCGACCCGTCGGCGGGGTGGATGTAGTGCGGCGTCTTGCCCTCGTCGGTGGTCTTCCACTCGTAGTACCCGGATGCCGGGATCACGGCGCGTCGCTTGATGAGCGCGTTGCGGAACATCGGCTTGTCTTCGACGTCTTCGCTGCGCGCGTTGAACGCCCGCGCGCCGATTGCACGGTCTTTCGCCCACCCGGGGATGAGGCCCCACCGCGCCACCTCGAGGCGGCGCACCGGTGGCTCGCTCTTGATCGAGTCGAGCACGATCGCCACCTGCGAGGTGGGAGCGATGTTGTACGAGGGCTTCGGCAGTTCGTCGGCCTCGACGTCGACGCGCAGCACCCCCACGAGCTCGGAGGCCACGTTGGCTACGACGAATCGACCGCACATGCCTCCACCGTACGCGTCCCCTCCGACATCGGACCGCGGGCCGGGCCGCGGCCGCGGACGGCCTCGCGATATGCGCCACCTCGATCTCTGGTGCGACCGCCATCGCGCCTGTCGCCGAACAAGCGCACGGCGACCGGCGCCGCGGCATCCGGGATCAGGCGTCGTTCGAGATGACGCCCGTGCTGCGGAGTCGGTCGAGAAGGCCCGCGCCGTCGGACTCGGTCACCCACGGCACCTCGGCCGCGGAGTGGTCGTCGACCACGGTGCGGCCACCGGCGAGCACCGCTTCGGCAGGGAGGAGCTTGCGGATCGCCACCGCGGCGACGTTCTGAGGGTGCTCGATGGCGAACCCGGTATAGATCGCGTCGTCGTGCTGCCCGTCGTCGCCGACCAGCAGCCACTTCACCTGCGGGAATTCCGTAGCGAGGCGGCGGAGGTTCTGTTCCTTGTGCTCCCGACCGCTGCGGAACCAGCGATCGTGCGTCGGGCCCCAGTCGGTGAGCAGGAACGATCCCGCGGGGAAGAGATGTCGGCGCATGAAGCGCGTGAGGGTCGGTGCGACGTTCCATGCGCCGGTCGAGAGGTAAATCACCGGCGTACCAGGGTGCTCGCGAGTGAGGCGTTCGAGCATCACGGCCATGCCCGGCACGGGCTGGCGCGCGTGCTCGTCGACGACGAACGAGTTCCAGGCGGCGAGCAGCGGGCGCGGGAGCAGCGTGACCATGACGGTGTCGTCGATGTCGCTGACGACGCCGAACCGCACGCCGGAGCCCACGATGAACACGCGTGTCTCGGCGGGCTCGCTGCCCTCGACCGACATGGTGATGGTCTGCCAGCCGGGGGAGAGGGTCGCGGGGAGCTTCGCGTCGATCACTCCGCCGCGATCCGCCACGACGCGGTGCGTGACCCCGTCGATGACGACATCGACCTGGGCGAAGCCGACGGGAACGGCGGCGAAGCTGCGCCACCCCCGCAGGCTCGCGAACTCCCCCGTGGAGGTGCGCTTGATGGGCGGGGCGATCAGCACGCGGCCGAGAACGCGTACCCACTCCTCGGAGCCGTACCCCGGGAACCCGGTGACGGCCGGACGCAGGCCGCGTGCGCGCGCTCGACGTTCGCGCCAGCGGTGGAAACGGCGCTCGAGTCGGGCGAACCAGAGCACTTTGGCGCGAGGAGAGCGAGGCATCTCCCTCAGTCTTTCACGTCACCGTCCACCGGTTCGAGGGGGGCGGCCTCATCGGCGAGGTGACGGCGTTCCATGCGCTCGATGATCTTCTTGCCGACGAAGACCAGCACGAAGAAGACCACGAGGATGCCGACGAAGACATAGCCCGCGTAGTGGATGCGGTCGGAGAGCTCGCGGTAGGTACCCGCGGCCGAGGCCGCCACCGTGACGTACAGGCTCGACCAGACGAGGCACGCGGGAGTCGTCCACGCGAGGAAGCGACGGTAGCTGTAGCCGCTCATGCCGACCGTCAGCGGCACCAGGGAATGGAGCACCGGCAGGAATCGTGACAGGAAGATCGCCGGTCCGCCGCGCCGACGCAGGTACCGGTCGGCGCGCTCCCAGTTGCGTTCGCCGAGCTTCTGTCCGAGGCGCGACGAGCGGATGCGCGGACCGAAATAACGGCCCAGCCAGAACCCGAAGCTCTCGCCGATCAGGGCCCCGACGACGATGGCCGCGGCCAGCACGACACCCTCGAGCGGCGAGGCGACGGCGGTTCCCGCGACGATCACCATGGTGTCGCCCGGAACGATGAGGCCCACGAGCACGCTGGTCTCGAGCATCATGGCCACGCCCGCGACCACGGTACGCAGCACCGGGTCGACGTCGCGGACCAGGTCGAGCAGTGACGTGAGAATATCGTTCACCTCCGTCAGCCTAGGCCCGCCGCACCGCTCTAGCCTGGGAGCGTGCCCCGCTCGCTTCCCCCGTTCACCCTGGCGCGGTGGAAAGACCCCGAGGCGATGTTCCTGCACCTCTTCGCTGCGGCGGGCGATGCGTTCTGGCTCGACGCCGGCCGCGACGCCTCATCGGGGTGGAGCTGGATGGGCACCGGACGCCTTGACGCGAGTGACCGGGCCCTGCAGAGCGATGTCGCAACGTTCGGCGACGCGGCCGATGACGCCGGTCCGTTCCGCGGCGGATGGGTCGGTTGGCGCTCCTACGAGGGCCGGGACTCCTGGCTCCGTGTCGACACCTTCCTCGCGTTCGACCACACCCGGCGACGCGTGCACGTCTTCGGCGACGCCGACCTCGCCGCACGGGCCGCCGCCGCGCCGCCGGCCGCGGCCGTCGATCCCGCGGCGAACCGGGGCATGGCATCCGCTCGCGTGAGTCCCGACCGCTACGCCGAGCTCATCGAGGCGTGCCGCGCTCGGATCCGCGAGGGCGACGCCTACCAGCTGTGCCTCACCACCCGCTTCACGGTGCCGGGTGAGCACGACGCGGTCGCGGTGTTCCGGCGGCTGCGGCAAGCCTCCGCCTCGCACCACGCGGGTTTCGTCCGTATCGGTGGCGCGACGCTGGTGAGCGCTTCTCCCGAACGCTTCCTCGAGGTGCACGACGGCCGCGTGCACACCCACCCCATCAAGGGCACGCGTCCGCGTTCCGCCGATCCCGCTCGCGATCGCGCCCTCGCCGACGAGCTGCGGGCGGATGCCAAGGAGCAGGCCGAGAACGTCATGATCGTCGACCTGATGCGCAATGACCTGTCGCGCGTCTGCGAACCGTCGACGGTCGGGGTCGACCGACTCCTCGACGTGGAGACGTATCCGACCGTGCATCAGCTCGTGAGCGAGGTGTCGGGGCGACTCCTGCCCGGGACCACGATCGCGGAGCTGCTCGACGCCGCGTTCCCGGCCGGAAGCATGACGGGGGCTCCGAAGAGGTCTGCGATGCAGATCCTCGCCGAGCTCGAGGGAGCCGAGCGCGGCATCTACTCCGGCGCCTTCGGCTGGATCGGCGACGACGGGGCGGCAGACCTCGCGATGGTCATCCGGAGCGTCGTCGTGGAGCGGGATGCCGCCTGGGTCGGCGCCGGCGGCGGGATCACGTGGCGCTCGGTCGCGGCATCCGAGGTCGCCGAGGTGGGGATCAAAGCGCGAGCGCCCCTCGCCGCTCTCGGTGCCCGAGTACCGCCCGGGTGGTGACGGCGGGTCCGATAGCCTGGGAGTTGGTCCCCGCGGCCCCCCGACCTTCACGATTGGCTTCACCCGTGTCTCAGAACTCCGCAGCAGACCCCCGCGAGGGGGGCTTCGACACCCACGCCATCCAGGCGAAGTGGCAGCAGGCTTGGGCCGAGAAAGACCCGTTCCGTGCCGGGGGCGACGATGACACGCGCCCCCGCAAGTACGTGCTCGCGATGTTCCCCTACCCCTCGGGCGACCTGCACATGGGCCACGCCGAGAATTACCTCTACAGCGACATCGTGGCGCGCTTCTGGCGCCACCGCGGCTACAACGTGCTCAACCCGATCGGCTGGGACTCGTTCGGCCTGCCCGCAGAGAACGCCGCCATCAAGCGCGGCGCCGACCCCGTCGAGTGGACCTACGCCAACATCGCGCAGCAGAAGGCGAGCCTGAAAGACTACGGCGTCTCGTTCGACTGGAGCCGCGTGCTGCACACCAGCGACCCCGAGTACTACCGCTGGAACCAGTGGCTGTTCCAGAGGCTGTACGAGAAGGGCCTGGCCTACCGCAAGGACGCCCTGGTCAACTGGGACCCGGTGGATCAGACCGTGCTCGCCAACGAGCAGGTGCTGCCCGACGGCACCTCCGAGCGCAGCGGCGCCGTCGTCGTCAAGAAGAAGCTGACGCAGTGGTTCCTGCGCATCACCGACTACGCCGACCGCCTGCTCGACGATCTGAACCAGCTCGAGGGCTTCTGGCCGAGCAAGGTCATCCAGATGCAGCGCAACTGGATCGGCCGCTCGATCGGCGCCGACATCGAGTTCGAGATCGAGGGCCGCGACGACAAGATCACGGTCTTCTCCACCCGCCCCGACACGCTCCACGGAGCGACGTTCTTCGTCGTCGCGCCCGAGTCCGATCTGGCGACCGAGCTCGCGGCATCCGCGGATCAGGGGGTGCGCGAGACGTTCGAGGCGTACCTGGCTCAGGTGCAGCGCGCGACCGACATCGAGCGTCAGGCGACCGACCGCCCCAAGACCGGGGTGTTCCTCGGTCACCACGCGATCAACCCGGTCAACGGCGAGAAGCTGCCCATCTGGGCCGCCGACTACGTCTTGGCCGACTACGGTCACGGCGCGGTCATGGCCGTGCCCGCGCACGACCAGCGCGACCTCGACTTCGCCCGTGCCTTCGACCTGCCCGTGAAGGTCGTCGTCGACACGACCGCGCCGATCACCGGCGCGATCCCGGTCATCGAGCTCGACGACGAGGGCGTGCCGATCGACCCGCTCGGCGACATCGACGACCTGGATCCGGTCAAGACCGGCATCGCGCTCACCGGAGACGGTCGCATGATGAACTCGGGCTCGCTCAACGGGCTGTCGAAGCGTCACGCGATCACCCGCATGATCGAGGAGCTCGAAGCCAAGGGCGTCGGCCGCGCCGCCAAGACGTACCGCCTGCGCGACTGGCTGATCTCGCGTCAGCGCTACTGGGGGACGCCCATCCCGATGCTGCACGGGGAGGACGGCTCGATCACGCCGGTTCCCGCCGACCAGCTGCCGGTGACGCTGCCCTCGGTCGAGGGACTCGACCTCAAGCCCAAGGGAACCTCGCCGCTCGGCGCGGCCACCGACTGGGTGCAGGTGACCGACCCCGAGACGGGCCAGACGCTGCTGCGCGACCCCGACACGATGGACACCTTCGTCGACAGCTCGTGGTACTACCTGCGCTTCCTGTCGCCGAACAGCGAGACCGAGGCGTTCTCCGCCCGCGAGGCGAACAAGTGGGGCCCCGTCGACTTCTACATCGGCGGCGTCGAGCACGCGATCCTGCACCTGCTGTACGCGCGCTTCATCACCAAGGCCCTCTTCGACATGGGCCTGGTGGAGTTCACCGAGCCGTTCTCGAGCCTCATCAACCAGGGCATGGTCATCCTCGACGGCACGAAGATGTCGAAGAGCAAGGGCAACCTGGTGCTGTTCCAGGAGGAGCTCGACGCCCACGGTGCCGACGCCCTGCGCGTCGCGCTCGCCTTCGCGGGCCCCGTGGAAGACGACAAAGACTGGAACGACGTCTCGACGACGGGTGCGGCCAAGTTCCTCGCCCGCGCCCTGCGCATCGCTCACGACGTCGACAGCGAGACCGACGTGGTCTGGGCCGAGGGCGACTCCTCGCTCCGCCGTGTCACGCATCGCCTGCTGGCGGATGCCGCGAACCTCATCGAGCAGACGAAGTTCAACGTCGTCGTCGCCCGCCTGATGGAGCTCGTCAATGCCACCCGCAAGGCGATCGACGGAAAGGCCGGCGCGAGCGACCCCGCCGTCCGCGAGGCGGCCGAGGTCATCGCGATGACCCTCGACCTCTTTGCCCCGCACACCGCCGAAGAGATGTGGGCGACGCTCGGCTACGACGGTTTCGTGGGACTCGCGACCTGGCGTCAGGCCGACCCCACGCTTCTCGTCGAAGACACGGTCACCGCCGTCGTGCAGATCGACGGCAAGGTGCGCGGCACGCTCGAGGTCTCGGCCAAGATCGGCGCCGACGAGCTCGAGGCCCTCGCCCGCGGCGACGAGCGCATCGTCCGCGCCCTGGGCGAGCGGGAGATCGTGCGCGCGGTGGTGCGTCCGCCGAAGGTGGTCAGCTTCTCGACGAAGTAGGTTCTCGCTCCGGATGCCACGTCCCCGGCGCTCTGCGGAGTGCGGGGGGCCGTGGCCTCCGTCGTTCTCGGGGGCGGCGTCGAGGGATTCAGCGAGGGCGAAAGTAGATCGTTCCGTCGCGGGCGCGATCGAGAAGCCCGGCGTCGACGAAGTAGCTTTGAGGCGGGTCAGTGGAAGAGCCAGGAGAGGAGCCGATGGATCCAGCGCTTCGGCTGTGAGCTGTCTCCACTCATGCGGCTATGCCCCGCCCCATCGATCGAAAGGGGTGGCGTTGCGTCCTCGTCGGTCGGTGTGAGACGTATGTCCGCGGAGGGAGCCGTCTCGCGTTCCGTCGCCGTGATCGTGACCGTGGGCTCAGCCTGGGGTGACGGGGGAGTCGCGCTCACGTTCCCCGCATGACGGTCGCTCGGCTGCGGAGAAGGTGGGGACCCCGTTGTGGCAGCAGCTGCAGGCTCTGTTTGCACTCTCGGTCGGGCCGGCCGCCGATGTACGGCACGCACGGCCGCGACATCCTCCACCCGCGCCCACCCGGAACCGTAGGCGAAACCGACCGCGTTGGGTCCGTACCATAGCCGCTCACCGCTCAGGACTTCCCGTAGGAATTCTCGTGCGTCGTAGTTTCCCGCGCTCGTGAGGGATCGTCCATCATCGGCCATGCGCATCACCGTGGCACCCACCCACAGGCGGACTCGCCCCGTGTGCCCCGGCTCCCACGGACGCGCCTCCACGGAGCGACCAGGCGCTTGGAAAACGCGAAGGCGGGCCGCTGGCTGCCGGAAAAGCGCGCGCTTCAGCTGGGGACTGGTGGCGCTTTCGGGAAGTAACCAGATCACGTCGGCACCGGCGTGTCTTCGCGCGCTCGTGCGCGCGGCGAAATCGGTCGTCCAGCGTTGCACTTCGATGGCATGCGGACGCGGTCCGTCCACCCACACGTCGGCGTGGGCGTACTCCGGGAACGCTGCGTAGCCGAGGTCGGCGCAGAGCATGGCCAGCCTCTGCTGGAGCCAAGTGTGCTCGGCGGACGGAGGGCCGCCGCGAGAAACCCTTCCGAACGCGTGCCCACAATCGACGGTTCCCGGCCTGTTCCTGAGGAAGCGGGTCCCGTTCGATCGCTGGACCTTGACCAGTTCAGCCCGACATCCCGGCTTCGGACAGATCAAATCACCCGTCTGGCTCCCCGTGATCAGCTTCCAGTCGTCCGGGTCGTATACCCATAGGGGGTGCCGACGCCACAAATCGCGCCGTTGCGCATGGGTCTTCATCTGCTGCGAGTGGTCGCGGTGCTGCATGCCGATCCCTTGGTCTACGAACGCGGTGTAGCGAGGGTACGGCATGGGCGGGACGACGACCGCGAAAACGGTGATGGCTCCGGAGGCGGAGAACTCCCCGCCTCCCACCGAGGAGGAGAAGGCCTGAGCGAGCAGGGCGTGCGGGTCCTCCACATCAGAAGAATGCATGTGGCTGTCCACCGGCTGGCGTTTGCACTCCACGCGGAGGAGGACCGTTTGTCTAGCGTCGTGGCGTGACCGACCGGCCCCTCTCCACGAACGCGGCGACGCCGGGCGCCCCGCGCGAAACGGAGCAGGGTCCAGGCAGCGCAGAGCGTGATTCCGCCGGACCCGCGATGGGCGCACTGCCCCCTCGAGCCCGCCTCGGAATCGGGGCGGTGATCGTCCTGGTGCTCCTCGCCTTCGCCGTCACGATCGGCATCGGCATGCTGCGGGGCGCGACGGGTGCCCAGATCGTCGAACCGACGCCGTCATCTTCTTCGTCGCCCGCGGGTCTGCCCGCCGGAACGGGACTGTACGTCCACGTCGCGGGCGCGGTGCGTGAGCCGGGGCTGTACCGGTTGGATGCCGGCGACCGGGTCGCCGATGCGATCGGTCGCGCCGGAGGCTTCTCCGACGATGCGCAGCGCGACGCGGTCAACCTGGCGCGTCCCGTGGCCGACGGCGAGCAGATCGTCGTTCCCCTTGTCGGCGCCGAGACCGTCGCCCCCGCCTCCGGTGCGGGCGGCGGCGCCAGCGGACCTCTCGACCTCAACACCGCCACACGCGAACAACTCGACGAGCTCCCGCGCGTCGGGCCGGCGATGGCCGACCGCATCCTGGAGTGGCGCAAGACGAATGGGCGTTTCACGAGCGTCGACGATCTGCTGTCGGTCCCGGGCATCGGCGAGAAGATGCTCGCCGGACTTCGCGACCTGGTGCGCGTGTGAAGGGCCGACCCGGTGCGCGCCGACGTTCTCTTCGTGCGGTCTCCGTCGCCGCAGCGACCTGGGCCGCCGCGGGCGGGGCGACGATGGTCTCGGATGCCACCGTGTTCTCGGTGGTGCTCACCGTCGCTGCGTCCGCGGCCACCGCACTCTACGCGTGGCGACGCACCGCGCTCCTCGCCGTCGTGGCCGTCGCCCTCGCTTGTTCGGCTGCCACGGCGGGGGCCGTGGCGTCGGTGAGTCCGGCCCGGGGGCAGATCGCCGCCCTCGAGACCGACGGGGGACGACACCTCGAGCTCGAGGTCGTCGTCACCGGGCGCATCGACGGTTCGCCCGACGGCGGTGCCTGGTTCGACGCGGTCGCCACACGCGTTCGCGCGGGGAAGCTCGCCGTGACGGGCACGATCCCCGCTCGCGTCCTCGTCGATCCGGAGGGACGTTCGGCGCTGGCCGATGCGAGCATGGGGAGCGAGGTCCGGCTGACCGGACGGGCCGTGCCCTCCGACCCGGCGGATCGAGCCGCTCTCGTCGTGCGGGCGAGCTCGATCGAAACCGCCTCGGCCCCGGGCGGGGTGTGGGCCGTCTTCGAGGGGCTCCGCGACGGTCTCGTGGCCTCGACACGGGGCCTCCCACAGCCGGGGGCAGGTCTCGTCCCCGGACTCGCCGTGGGCGACACCTCCAGCCTCGACCCCGCCACCGAGGCCGCCATGAACGCCTCGTCGCTGTCGCACCTCACCGCGGTCTCTGGCGCGAACTGCGCGATCGTCGTCGGTGCGGCGTTCGCCGTGCTGGCTCTCTGCGGAGCGTCCCGAGGCGCACGGGTGGTGGGGGCGATGCTGGTGCTGACCGCTTTCGTGGCTCTCGTGACGCCCGAGCCCAGCGTCGTCCGCGCCGCCGCCATGGCGACGGTGGCGATGATCGCCCTCGCGCTCGGGCGCCCCGCGATCGGTGTGGCGGTGCTGTCGCTCGCGGTGACGGTTCTTCTCGTGATCGACCCGTGGCTCTCCCGATCCCTCGGCTTCGCTCTCTCGGCCGCCGCCACCGGGGCTCTGCTGGTGCTCGCCCGGCCGCTGGCCACCGGCCTGGAACGATGGATGCCACGCGCCCTCGCCCTGACCCTGGCGGTGCCCACCTCGGCCCAGCTCGTCTGCGGACCGCTCATCGTGCTGATCGATCCGCACGTCCCCTTGCTGGGCGTCGCGGCTAACCTCGTCGCCGACCCGGCCGCCGCCCCGGCGACGATCGCGGGGGCCCTGGCCTGTATCGCCCCGTTGCCCTGGCTACGAGACGGACTGACCGCACTCGCCTGGGTGCCGGCGGCCTGGATCGCCGCCGTCGCGCACACGACCGCGGCGGTGGCGGCGCAGAACCTGCCGTGGCCCGACGGGCTGTTCGGGGCGACGCTGCTGGCTGCGGTCGGAGCCGCCATCAGCCTCGCCGTCATCCGGCCTCGAAGGCTGCCGAGAATCACCGCTCTGGCCTCCGCCGCCGTCGCCGTCGTGCTCGGCCTCGTGCTCGGGCAGACGGCCGTGCGCACGGTGGCAGGGCCGCTCACGGTTCCTGCCGCGTGGCAGGTGGCGATGTGCGACGTGGGCCAGGGCGACGCGACGCTGTGGCGATCGGGGCACGCCGTGGCTCTCGTCGATACCGGACCCGAGCCGGAGGCTCTGACCCACTGCCTGCAGACGTTCGGGGTGGAGCGCTTGGCCGTTGTCGTCCTCACGCATTTCGATCTCGACCACGTGGGCGGATCGTCGGCGATCGTGGGCCGGGTGGACCTCCTCGTCCACGGGCCGCCCGACGAGGCGAACGACGAGCGGCTCCTCGACCGGTTCGCGGCCGCAGGAGCCCGCCTCCAGCTCGCGACGATCGGGATGACGGGAGCCGTGGGCACCACGCGATGGCAGGCGCTCGGCCCGCTGCCGAACGTCGAACCCGGCAACGACGCCTCGGTCGCCCTCGACGTCGTCGGAGCGGGTTTCCCGCGCACCGTGCTCCTGGGCGACCTGGGTGAGCAGGCGCAATACACCCTCCGCCGGCGCATCGACGTCCCCCGCGTGCAGGTCGTGAAGGTCTCGCACCACGGCAGCGCCGATCAGGATGCCGAGCTCTACCGCGCTCTGCACCCCACGGTCGGGCTCATCGGCGTCGGCGCCGACAACGACTACGGTCATCCGACCGCGAAGCTCCTCGGCCTCCTGACGGCTCTCGGAACGACCGCGGCACGCACCGATCGTGACGGCGCACTCGCGGTCTGGCTCGATGCAGACGGACGGTTGACGCTGTGGCGGGAGCGAGCCGACGCGGGGATCGGCGACTCGCCGCCGCCCGGCGATGTCGGAACCGATCGGTAGGCTGGGAGAGTGACCCCGGCTCCCCGACGCTCCGCCCCCGCAAAGGCGAAGTCGACCATTCCTCAGGTCTCGTGGCGCTCTCCGCAACCCGCGCCCCTCGTCCTCGTCTCAGGCCCCGAAGAGGTCTGCGCGGAGCGCGCGATCGCGGGCATCCGATCGATGTTGAAGAGCGAAGACCCCAGCCTCGAGGTCACCGACATCCGTGCCGACGACTACGCCGCCGGCACCCTGCTCAGTGTCACGTCGCCCTCCCTGTTCGGCGAGCCGCGTCTCGTCCGCGTCAGCGGCGTCGAGAAGTGCACCGACACCTTCCTCACCGAGGCGGTGTCGTACCTCGCCCACCCCCAGGACGGCGCCACGGTGGTCTTGCGGCACACCGGCGCGAGCGTTCGCGGCAAGAAGCTGCTCGACGGCATCCGTGCCGGTCAGGGCAATGGCATAGAGATCGCCTGCCCCGCCGTCAAGCGCGACTCCGACCGCTTCGACTTCGCCGTCGGCGAGTTCAAGGCTGCGCACAAGCGCATCGCCCCGGTCGCTCTGCGCTCTCTCGTCTCGGCGTTCGCCGACGATCTCACCGAGCTCGCCGCCGCCTGCCAGCAGCTCATCTCCGACGTCCCCGGCGACATCGACGAGCGCACCGTCGAGCGCTACTACGGGGGGCGCGTCGAGACCTCGGCCTTCACCGTGGCCGACACCGCCATCGCCGGCCAGTACGGCCCCGCTCTTCTCGCGCTGCGGCACGCGCTGGCATCCGGAGCCGACCCGGTGCCGCTCGTCGCCGCCGTCGCCATGAAGCTGCGCACGATGGCCCGCGTCGCGGGAACCCGGGAGTCGTCGTCGGTGCTCGCCCAGCGCCTCGGCATGAAGGACTGGCAGGTCGACCGCGCCCGCCGCGACCTCGTCGGGTGGACCGGAAACACGCTGGGCATGGCGATCCACGCCACCGCACGCGCCGACGCCGAGGTCAAAGGCGCGTCGCGAGACCCCGTCTTCGCTCTCGAGCGCATGATCACGATCATCGCGACCCGGGCACCCTACGGCGGCTAGCCGAGCGCTCGCCGTCGCGCCCCACGTGACGCGACGGCGAGCCCGAAGTCAGTCCGCAAAGCCCACTCGTGCGTCGAGGATCTCGAACAGACGCCGACGCCACGGGGTCGACGACCAGCCGTGGTCCGCACCGTCGACGACGGTGAGCGACGCACCCGGCAACAGTTCTGCGTACCGAGCGCCGTACTCCACCGGCACGATCGTGTCCTGCGTTCCGTGCACGACGTCGGCAGGACCGGTGTAGGTCGTAACAGGCCCGTAGACGTCGAGGCCCGCGGTCACCTCGTCGATGAACGCCATGCCCAGCGGCATCCCTCCGAAATCGAACCATCCCTGCTCGCGAGCCGGCGCGAGGGACTGGCCCTGGATCGCGTCGTGCACCGTGATGTCGTCGACGACGACGCCCGCCGGCGACCACAGCGTCAGCGTGCGAACGAGCTCGGGCACGCGAGCCGCGGCGAGAGCGGACTCCACCGCGCCGAGGCTGTGCGCCACGACATGGACGGGCCCCTCGACGGCGAAGGCACGGATCATGCCCACCACTTGGTCGACCTCGTCGCCGATCGTGATCTCCGAGAAAACACCATCACTCATGCCCTGACCGAGCCGGCTGTAACTGCGAACCACGGCGCCGCGCTCGACGAGGTGACGCGCGGCCTGAACGAACAGCTGATGCCCGCCGGTCGCGTCCGCGCTGAATCCGTGCACGAGCAGCACGCGCGGGGCGGCATCGGTAACGCCGGCGACGGGCTCCCACTGCCACCCGCGCAGGGTGCGATCGCCGTGGGAGAGGGTGAGGGGGGTGAGGTGCGCGTCGGCGGCCATCAGTTCGTCCGGTCCGACCAGCCGGCGGGCAGGTCGCCGGGGGCGGTGTCGATCACGGTCTCGTCGTTCTCGCCGACGTGCTCGAAGAGCGTGATGTGGGCGAACTCCGGAACGACGTAGATCGGGTAAGTGGGACCCTCGTCGCGATAGCGCTGCATGTCGTCGAGGTGGTCGTTCTGGAAGAGCACGGTCTTGTGCCCGTCGACTTCGATCCAGCGGGGGAAGAAGATGGTGCCGTGCAGCACGCGCGACGCGGGGAGCACATTGACGACGACGCTCGTACCCGTCGGCTCGTTCCACGAGACCTTGTAGACATCCGTCGCGAGAGCGACGAGGTCCACGGTCTGATCCTTCACCCAGCGGCCGCCGACGTGACCGCTGTGGATGCGGTAGTCGATCGTGGTGGCGTTCTTGACGTACATCTCGTATTGCCAGCCGTTGGCGTAGGTATAGATGAAGCGATGTCCGACGATGCCGGACAGGTCCTGGGGAGGTTCGGGGCGGGCGACGGTGGTGGTGATCTCCATGGAATGAGTTTGTGACCAAACTAGTTCTGTGTCAAACATATTTCCGGCCTACACTTCGACGATGGACGATGGCATCACTCGCACCGCCGGCTCGCTCGCACACCAGCTCGGTCCGCTGCGCCGTGCCGTCCTCCGGGCGTCCCGATCGGCCGCCGACCTCCCGGACATTCCCGAAGCGCAGATCGAGGTCATGCGCTCGCTGGCGGCGACGGGGGAGAGCGCGCCGTCCGATCTCGCCGATACGCTCGGCCTCGCCCGGTCGACCATCAGCAACCTGCTCTCGCAGATGCAGGGTGCACGGCTCATCGAGCGGCACCTGGTCGCCGGCGACGGACGACGCACCAGCGTCGGACTCACGCCGCTCGCCGAGACGCGCCTGCGCGCATTCGACGAGTCCGCGGCCCATATCCTCGCCGCAGCTCTTCGGGACCTCTCCCCGGGGGATGTCGCCACGATTGCCGCGGCCCTGCCCGCCCTCGAGCGACTGCAGCACCGCATCGTCGGCGGTTGACGGCCCCCCGGCAGCGCGGCACGATCGGCCGGCGCGCAACGCAAAGGCCCGCCCCGTGGAACACGGGACGGGCCTGGAAAAGATCTGCGACTCAGAGAGCGGCGACCGACTTCGCGATGGCCGACTTGCGGTTCGCGGCCTGGTTCTGGTGGATGACACCCTTGCTCACGGCCTTGTCGAGCTTCTTGGTCGCGGTGGCGAGCGCCTTGAGGGCTGCTTCCTTGTCGCCGGCCACGACGGCCTCCTTGGTGCGACGCACGTGCGTGCGGAGCTCGCTCTTCACGGCCTTGTTGCGCTCGCGCGCCTTCTCGTTGGTCTTGTTGCGCTTGATCTGCGACTTGATGTTCGCCACGTCGAGGGTCTTTCGTTCGAATGAGTATGGGATTGTGCCGGGCGAGCGGTAGAGGGGCGCTGCACCGGCGATCGTGGAGGTCGGGAAAAACCCCACACGCAAGCCAAGAGCCGAGTCTATCAGGTCGATGCCTCGATCGTGGTGAGCGCCACCTCCAGCAGCGCGTTGAAAACGCGCGGGCGCATCGCCGTGACGAGGTGCGTCGTGCGTGGAACCACGATGAGCTCCGCGTGCGGGGCGACGGTGAGGAACACCCGCTCGTTCATCCGGAGCTGATCCCATTGACCGTTCACGAACCACAGGGGCACGTCGATTCGACGAAGGGCTGCCACGACGTCGAGCTCAGCGAGAGCCGACAGGGCCGTGTCCTGCGCGTCGAAGGCGTACCCGCCGGCACCGAAGTCGGGCCGTGTCTCAGGAGGGAGGGTGCGGTCGAGCATGCGGTTCGTGAGTCCCAGACCGCGATCGGGGAGGCTGTCGAAACGCCGCGTGAAGAAGCTGTACGCGGACAGCCCGATTCCGCGGGGGAGCGAGGTGCACGACGCCGCCACGAACCCCGCCACCGGAGGCCGGTCCTCGCCGCCCACGTACTCGATACCGAGCAACCCACCCATGGAATGCCCCACCAGCAGCACGGGCCCGAGCCTCGCGGCATCCCGAACCGCGCCATCGATGGTCGCGAATGCCTCATCGAGCGAGAACACCTCGCCCCGGCGCGTCCCGTGCCCCGGGAGATCGACGGCGGCGACGGGCGTGCCGCGGTCCCGCAAGCGCGCGACCTGCGCCCGCCACATCGTCGAGGACGTGCGGATGCCGTGCACGAGCACGACCTGGACCGCCATGGCATCCAGGGTAGAAGCACGAGAACCGCCGGGCGCCCAGGCCCCGCCGCGTCGAGATCACGTGACCTGGACGAGGACACCCGACATGCAGTGGGGCCTCGGCCAGGTCACGTGATCTCGCGCCGGAAGCAGGGCACCAGGAGCGCCGGATGCCAGAACCCCGAGCACCCGGGGACGGCGATGTCGGCGCACCACCGTAGAATCGACGGAACATGTCACCGCGCGCCCTGAAGCCCCTCGAGCCGTCTGCCACTCCGCCGGAGCAGATCCGCAACTTCTGCATCATCGCTCACATCGACCACGGCAAGTCGACGTTGGCCGACCGCATGCTGCAGATCACCGGCGTGGTCAGCGACCGCGATATGCGGGCGCAGTACCTCGACCGCATGGACATCGAGCGCGAGCGCGGCATCACGATCAAGTCGCAGGCCGTGCGCATGCCGTGGTCCACGACCGACGGCACCTTCGCCCTCAACATGATCGACACACCCGGGCACGTCGACTTCACCTACGAGGTCAGCCGTTCTCTCGCCGCCTGCGAGGGCGCGATCCTGCTCGTCGACGCTGCTCAGGGCATCGAGGCCCAGACGCTCGCCAACCTGTACCTGGCGCTCGAGAACGATCTGACGATCATCCCGGTGCTGAACAAGATCGACCTTCCGGCGGCCGACCCCGACAAGTACGCCGCCGAGCTCGCCGGCCTCATCGGCGGCGACCCCGCCGACGTGCTGCGCGTCAGCGGCAAAACCGGCATGGGCGTCGAAGAGCTGCTCGACCTGATCGTCGAGAAGATCCCCGCCCCGGTCGGCACGGCCGACGCCCCCGCGCGCGCCATGATCTTCGACTCGGTCTACGACGCCTACCGCGGCGTCGTCACCTACGTGCGCATGATCGACGGGTCGCTACAGCCGCGCGAGCGTCTGCAGATGATGTCGACCGGCGCGACGCACGAGGCCCTCGAGATCGGCGTCTCGAGCCCCGAGCCGGTCCCCACCAAGGGCCTCGGCGTCGGCGAGGTCGGCTACCTCATCACGGGTGTGAAAGACGTGCGCCAGTCGAAGGTCGGCGACACGATCACCACGCACCGCAAGCCCGCCACAGACGCGCTTCCGGGCTACACCGATCCGAAGCCCATGGTCTTCTCGGGCATCTACCCGATCGACGGCAGCGACTACGCCGAGCTGCGCGAAGCTCTCGACAAGCTCAAGCTCTCCGACGCCTCGCTGCAGTACGAGCCCGAGACCTCGGTCGCCCTGGGCTTCGGCTTCCGCTGCGGCTTCCTCGGCCTCCTGCACCTCGAGATCATCACCGAGCGTCTCTCGCGAGAGTTCGGACTCGACCTCATCACCACCGCGCCGTCGGTGACGTACGAGGTCACCACCGACACCGGCGAGACCGTGTCGGTCACCAACCCCAGCGAGTACCCCGACGGGCGCGTCGCCTCGGTCTCGGAGCCGATCGTCAAGGTCGGCATCCTGCTGCCGAAGGACTACGTCGGCACCGTCATGGAGCTCTGTCAGACGCGCCGCGGCACGCTGCTCGGCATGGAGTACCTCAGTGAGGACCGCGTCGAGCTGCGGTACCACATGCCCCTGGGCGAGATCGTCTTCGACTTCTTCGACCACCTCAAGTCACGCACCCAGGGCTACGCGAGCCTCGACTACGAACCCGCCGGCCAGCAGACCGCCGACCTGGTCAAGGTCGACATCCTGCTCCAGGGCGACAAAGTCGACGCGTTCAGCTCGATCGTGCACCGCGAGAAGGCGTACGCGTATGGCACGCTCATGGCCGAGCGCCTGCGCAAGCTCATCCCCCGCCAACAGTTCGAGGTGCCCATCCAGGCCGCGATCGGCGCGCGCATCATCGCGCGCGAGACGATCCGCGCGATCCGCAAAGACGTGCTCGCCAAGTGCTATGGCGGTGACATCACCCGAAAGCGCAAGCTCCTCGAAAAGCAGAAAGAGGGCAAGAAGCGCATGAAGATGGTGGGCCGCGTCGAGGTTCCGCAGGAGGCGTTCATCGCCGCCCTGTCGGGAGACGTCGAGACCAAGAAGTAACGCACCACACCGAGAGGGGTGAACCATGCGCAGGCAGAACTTCACCGATGACACGGTCGACTACGCCGCTGTCGGCGCCACCCAGGCGCACGATCTGATGCAGTACCCGCCCGAGAACTCGGTACCGGCAGAGGACGCGTGGCGCATCGGCAGCGGCGAAGAGCGCTTCGCCGCCGCCGGCGAGCTGCTGCTGTCGTGGGCGCCGCTACGTGCCGGTGAGTTGAGCATCAGCGACGTCCGTCCCGCGTCTGGAGAGGGGTACTCCGGCGTCGGCTTCGACGCCGACGGTGCTCCCGTCGCGCCCAGCAGCCTCGAGGCCGAGCAGCGTTTCGCCGCCGACGGCACACCCTTCGTCCGTCCCGGCACCGGCATCCGTCTGCACGGCAAGGTCGACGGGCACCGCGCCGACGCCGAACTCCGCGTCATCTCGGTCTTCGAGGAGCCCCGCCGCGTCGGTTTCATCCTCGGCACGGTCGGCCACTCGATCGTCAGCGGCGAGGAGCTGTTCTCGGTCGAATGGCGAGACAACGATGAGGTCTGGTTCGTGGTCCGCGCCTTCGACCGCCCCACGGCTCCGACCTACCGCCTCTTCGGCAGCCGCGTACGCCGCCGCCGCAAGGCGCTGTTCGCCCGGTACCTCCGCGCCATCTCTCCGCTGTACGCGTCCTGATGGGCGGCCCCCTCCCACTCGGAGACCCCGCCCCGGTCGATGGACGCCTGCCCGCCGACCTCGCCATCGACCCCGCGGCCGATTTCGGCGTGTACCTGCACGTCCCCTTCTGTCGCGTGCGCTGCGGTTACTGCGACTTCAACACCTATACCGCCAGCGAGCTGCGCGGCGCGCGCCAAGACGACTTCGCCGACACGCTCGCCGCCGAGGTGCGCCTGGCGGGGGCAGTGATGGATGCCGCGGGCGGCCGCCGCGCGGCATCCACCGTCTTCTTCGGAGGAGGCACACCGACGCTTCTTCCGCCCGGTGATCTCGCGCGGATGCTCGAAGCGGTGCGGGACGAGTTCGGGATCGCCGAGGGTGCCGAGGTCTCGGTCGAAGCCAACCCCGACACCGTCGACGACACCGTGGCGCGCACCCTCGCCGACGCGGGCGTCACGCGGCTGTCGATCGGCATGCAGTCGGCGCGACAGCACGTGCTCGCGGTCCTCGACCGCACTCACGACCCCCTGAACGTCGCCACCGCCGTGGCAGCGGCCCGCCGGGCGGGCCTCGACGTGTCGGTCGATCTCATCTACGGCGCGCCGGGGGAGTCGCTCGACGACTGGCGGGCCTCCCTCGAGGCGGCCATCGCGCTCGAACCCGACCACATCTCGGCCTACGCGCTGATCGTCGAAGACGGCACGAAGCTCGCGCGTCAGATCCGCTCGGGCGCGGTCGCAGAGCCGTCCGACGACCTCCAGGCCGACATGTACGAGCTTGCCGACGAGCTGCTCGGCGCCGCCGGCTTCGATTGGTACGAGGTGTCGAACTGGTCCCGAGGCGTTTCGCACCGCTCTCGCCACAACCTCGCCTACTGGCGCGGCACCGACTGGTGGGGCTTCGGGCCGGGAGCTCACAGCCACGTCGGCGGGCTCCGCTGGTGGAACGTGAAGCACCCGGCCGCGTACGCTCAGCGCCTGGCCGCGCTCGAGTCTCCGGCCGCCGCTCGGGAACGCCCCGATGAGACCGCGCGCCGGCTCGAGTCGGTGCTGCTGCGCAGCCGCATCCGCGACGGCCTCGCGGTGTCGGAGATCCTCGGCGAGGGCCGCAAGGCCGTGGCATCCCTCATCGCGGACGGTCTGATCGAGGGACGCGATGCCGTGCGGGGACGCATCGTGCTGACCCTGCGCGGGCGCCTCTTGGCGGATGCCGTGGTGCGGTCTCTGACGGCCTGATCCGCGAGCCCCCGGCACCGGGTCGGACCGATCCCGTAGAATTGGCACTCCACAGATGCGAGTGCCAGACGGGAGGAGCAGCTCATGGTGTCGGAACGAGGCCTTCAGGTGCTCCGCGCGATCGTCCAGGACTACGTCGATACACGTGAGCCCGTCGGAAGCAAGGCGATCGTCGACCGTCACGCGTTCGGAGTGTCGGCGGCCACGATCCGCAACGACATGGCGCTGCTCGAAGACGAGGACCTCATCGTCGCGCCGCACACGTCGTCGGGGCGCGTCCCGACCGACAAGGGCTACCGCGTCTTCGTCGATCACCTCGCGGAACTCCGCCCGCTCTCGGGTGCGCAGCGCAGCGCGATCACGTCTTTCCTCGACGAGGCGGGCGACCTCGACGACCTGCTGGCGCGTACCGTCCGAGCGCTCACACAGCTGACCGGCCAGGTTGCGATCGTGCAGTATCCCTCGTTCGCCCGCGCAAACGTGACCCACGTCGAGCTCGTCGCGCTCGGCGGACCGCGCCTGCTGGTCATCCTCGTCACCGATACCGGCCGGGTGTCGCAACGGATCGCTCTCGTGCCCACGGAGCCGACCGAGGCGGACATCATCCAGCTGCGCGCCCGAGTGGGGGCGGTGCTCGTCGGGCGAAGCGTCGCCGACAGCTCGCATCGGGTGCAAGCGGCTCTGGCTGACGGACCGCGCCCCGGGGTCGCGCTCGACGCGATCGCCGATGCGGTGCTGCGCGTGGTCGGGGAAGAGCTCGAGGAGTTCCGCCAGGACCGCCTGGTCCTGGCCGGTGCAGCGACGCTCGCCAAGCGTGAGTCCGACTTTCGCGGCAGCATCTACCCGCTGCTCGAGGCCATCGAGGAGCAGGTGACGCTCCTGCGTCTCATGAGCGAGATGGTCGCCGACGAGAAGGGCCTGTCGGCCAGCATCGGCCGCGAGAACGAGCCCTTCGGCCTGGTCGAGGCCTCGGTGCTCGCCAGCCGGTACGACGGCTCCACCGGCGGCGCACGCGTGGGCCTGCTCGGTCCCACCCGCATGGACTACTCCTCCAACCTCGCGGCGGTTCGTGCCGTCGCGCACTATCTGACCCGGATGCTCGAAGACGACGACGCGTCTCGCTGACGACGAGCGCTCCGAGCACCCCACCCGAGAACGACCCCGCGCAAGCGGACAGGAAGGCGATTGTGGCTGACCACTACGAGGTCCTGGGCGTCGAACGCGATGCCAGCCCCGAAGACATCAAGAAGGCGTACCGCCGTCTGGCGCGTCAGCTCCACCCCGATGTCAACCCGGGAGAAGACGCGTCCGAGCGCTTCAAGCTCGTCACCCACGCTTACGACGTGTTGAGCGACCCCGAGCAGCGCCGTCGGTACGACATGGGCGGCGACCAGAGCCCCTTCGGTGGTGGGGGCGCGGCCGGCTTCGGTGGTTTCAGCGACATCTTCGAGACGTTCTTCGGCGGCGGAGGCCAGGGGGGAGGCGGCCGCGGACCTCGACCGCGTTCGCGCCGCGAGCGCGGACAAGACGCCCTCGTGCGCGTCACGCTCGACCTCGGCGACGTCGTCTTCGGCACCCATCGCGACCTCGAGGTCGACACCGCGGTGCTGTGCGAGACGTGTCAGGGCGCCTGCACGCAGCCCGGTACCAGCGAGGTCACCTGCGACATCTGCCACGGCTCCGGCCACGTACAGCGCACCGTGCGCAGCCTGCTCGGCAACGTGGTCACCAGTGCCCCCTGCAGCGTCTGCCAGGGCCACGGCACGACCATCCCGTACCCCTGCGGCACCTGTCAGGGTCAGGGACGCGTCCGCGCCCGCCGCACCGTGTCGGTCGACATCCCCGCCGGCGTCGAGTCCGGCCTGCGCCTGCAACTCCCCGGCTCCGGCGAGGTCGGGCCCGCGGGCGGTCCCAACGGCGACCTCTACCTCGAGATCACCGTCGAGACCCACGAGTCCTTCAGCCGTGAGGGCGATGACCTCGTCGCAACCCTAGAGGTGTCGATGCCGGATGCCATCCTCGGTACGAACACCTCGATCCAGTCCCTCGACGGCAGCGTCGACCTCGAAGTGCGCCCGGGCGTGCAATCGGGCGACGTCCTGACGATCAAGGGCCGCGGCATCACGCCGTTGCGTGGGAGCCAGCGCGGCGACCTCCGCGTCGGCGTGCACGTGGTGACCCCGACGCGCCTCGACCACAAGGAGCGCGCCCTCATCGAGGAGTTCGCCAAGCGCACCAAGGCGCCGAAGCCCCGTCTGGCCGAGCACCAGCAGGGAATGTTCAGCAAGTTCCGCGACCGCTTCCGGCACTGACCGTGGCGCTGCACTTCGTCTGCGACGACGCCGGTTCCGCCCGCCCGGGCGACACCGTCGAACTCACCGGTGCCGAGGCGCACCACGCCTCGGCCGTCCGGCGCGTGCGCGTCGACGAGGCGGTGACGCTCGGCGACGGGCGCGGGGTGTGGCTGTCGGGCATCGTGACCGCGGCGACCCCGAAACAGGTCGACGTGCGCGTCACCGGACGCGACGAGGTCCCCGCGCCCTCCCCGCGCTTCGTGCTCGTGCAGGCCCTCGCAAAGGGCGACCGCGACGAGCTCGCCGTCCAGGCGGCGACGGAGCTCGGTGTCGACGCGATCGTGCCGTGGCAGGCGTCGCGAAGCGTCTCGCGCTGGGACGCGAAAGCCGAGAAGGGTCTGGCCCGCTGGCGCACGATCGTCCGCGAAGCGGCGAAGCAGGCCCACCGCGCGTGGATTCCCGAGGTCGAGGGAGTCGCGCGAACGGCCGACCTCGTCCGCCTCGCCGGCGCGGCCCAGATCTTGGTGCTGGAGCCGTCGGCATCCGCTCGTCTCACCGAGGTGGCCGCGCAGGCATCGGACGGTCGCGACGTGGTGCTCGTCGTAGGCCCCGAGGGCGGGATCGCGCCCGAGGAGCTCACGGCTCTCGAGGGCGCGGGCGCGCGGCTCGTGCGCCTCGGCGACACGGTGCTGCGGACCTCCACCGCGGGGGCTGCGGCGATCTCGGTGCTGTCGGCGGCGCACGGTCGTTGGTGAGCTCCACCCGAGCTTGCTCCCCGTGGATCGGCACCGCTCCTCTCGGAGACCCGGGGCGGACGGCGCCGATGGGGGCGCGCCCCGTCGGCGCCGCACCGGTCAGCGCGTCACGAACGGCCCAGCCCCGGTGTCGGAGGCCGTCACTAGACTGGATGCCATGAGCGAACCGTCGATCTTCACGCGCATCCTGCAGGGCGAGATCCCCGCCGAGATCGTCGCCGAGACCGAGAACGTCTTCGCGATCCGCGACATCGCGCCTCAGGCGCCCGTGCACCTGCTCGTCATCCCCAAGACGCAGCGGTACCGCAACGTGGTCGAGCTCGCCGCGGGTGATCCCGCTCTCCTCGCCGAGCTCATCGGGCTCGCCGATTCGGTCGCCGCCGAGCACGCCGATGGCGACTTCCGCCTCATCTTCAACACCGGCGAGGGTGCCGGTCAGACCGTCTTCCATGTGCACGCCCACGTCCTCGCGGGTGGCCTGAACGAAAAGAGCCTGGGTGGCTGACTCCGCCGAAGAAATCGTCTCCGACCACATCCAGGTCGACGGCGTGGCCATGGTGCAGCTTCTCGGCCCGCAGGATCGTCTCCTGCGTGTTGTCGAGAAGGAGCACCCCGGTGTCGACGTCCACGTGCGCGGCAACGAGATCACGCTGACCGGTGCGCCGGGTGCCGTGCGCGCGGCCCGCGGTCTGGTCGACGAACTGCTCAGCATGACCCGCTCGGGCCAGGGCCTCGACCCGTCCGACGTGTCGAGCTCGAACCGCATGCTCTCCGACGGGGGCCCGCGGCCCTCCGAAGTCATGGGAGAGGCGATCCTGTCGTCGCGCGGAAAGACCATCCGCCCCAAGACCGCCGGCCAGAAAGAGTACGTCGACGCGATAGACGAGAACACGATCGTCTTCGGCATCGGGCCAGCCGGTACCGGCAAGACCTATCTCGCCATGGCCAAGGCCGTTCAAGCTCTGCAGCGCAAAGAAGTCACGCGGATCATCCTCACGCGCCCGGCCGTCGAGGCGGGGGAGCGGCTCGGGTTCCTCCCCGGCACCCTCACCGACAAGATCGACCCGTACCTTCGCCCGCTCTACGACGCGCTCAACGAGATGATGGACCCCGATATCGTCCCGAAGCTCATGGCGACGGGAACGATCGAGGTCGCCCCCCTGGCCTATATGCGCGGTCGCACGCTGAACGATTCCTTCGTCGTGCTGGACGAGGCGCAGAACACCACGCCCGAGCAGATGAAGATGTTCCTCACGCGCCTCGGTTTCGGCACGCGCATGGTCGTGACCGGCGACATCACGCAGGTCGACCTGCCCCAGGGCGCCTCGGGTCTGCGCCTCGTCACGCGCGTGCTCGACCACATCGACGACATCCATTTCTCCCGCCTCACGAGCGACGACGTCGTGCGCCACAGCCTCGTGGGCCGCATCGTCGACGCGTACAGCGAATACGACGAGAAGCGCTTGGCCGCTCGTCGCGAGCGCGATGAGGCATCCGAGTTCGCCACCCGTGCGGAGCGACGCGGCTCGAGCGCCGCCGGTCCCCGCGATCACCTCCCGAGACGAAACCGCTCATGACGATCGAGATCAACAACGAATCCGACCACCAGATCGACGAGCAGGTACTGCTGCGTCTCATGGAATACAACCTGACGGAACTCCACGTCAGCGCCGACGCCGACGTCGCCATCGTGCTCGTCGACGAAGGCGCCATGGAGTCCCTGCACGTGCAGTGGATGGACGAGCCCGGCCCCACCGACGTGCTCAGCTTCCCGATGGACGAGCTGCGCCCCGGCTCCGAGGACGCACCCACCCCCGCGGGCCTGCTCGGCGACATCGTGCTCTGCCCGGCCGTGGCCGAGACGCAGGCCGTCGCAGCGAAGCACTCCACGCAAGACGAACTGATCCTCCTCACCACCCACGGCCTGCTGCACCTGCTCGGGTTCGACCACGCCGAACCCGACGAGGAGCGTGAGATGTTCGGACTGCAGCGCGAGCTCATCGCCGGCTTCCAGGCCGTCGAGCGCCAGCGCCGCGCATGACCGAGGCCCTGCTCCTCGTCACCGCCTTCCTGCTCGTCGCCTTCGGCGGCCTGATGGCGGCGTTCGAGGCGGCGCTGGGCGTGACTTCGCGCGTCGACCTGATCGAACTCGGATCGGGCGGCCGCAACGCGCGGTCCCTGCGTCGTATCGGCGACGACACGAACGCCCACGTCACCGCCGTCTCGTTCATCCGCGTGCTCGCTGAGACGACCGCGGCCGTGCTCGTCGCGGCGGCGTTCATGCTCATCTTCGACAACATCCTGCTCGCGGTGCTCGCCGCGGCCGTCCTGATGACGGGCATCTCCTTCGTCGCCGTCGGTGCGAGCCCACGCTCCGTCGGCCGTCAGCACGCTCGTGGGCTCTTGCGCGGGGGAGCGCCGGTCATCCGTGGAATGCGCGTCCTGCTCGGGCCCCTCGCTCACGGGCTCGTCGCAGTGGGCAACCGCGTGACGCCCGGCGTCGCCCACTCGACGTCGTTCGCGTCCGAGGAGCAGCTGCTCAGCATCATCGACGAGGCGGCCGAGAACGAGCTCATCGAAGAGGACGATCGCGAGCTCATTCACTCGGTCTTCGATTTCACCGATCGCTACGTACGCGAAGTCATGGTGCCCCGCACCGACATGGTGAGCGTGGATGCCGCGGCCACCTCCCGCGAGGCGCTCGCGCTCTTCCTCGACAAAGGCGTCTCTCGCATCCCTCTCGCCGACGACGAAGCCGACGACATCGTCGGTGTGCTGTATCTCAAGGATCTCGTCCAGTTCGGCTTCCGTGACGAAGCCGGCTGGCGCGATGCACCGATCCGCCGCATCGCGCGTCCGGCCGTCTTCGTCCCCGAATCGATGAAGGCAGAGACGCTTCTCCAGCAGATGAAGAAAGACGCCGTGCACGTCTGCCTCGTCGTCGACGAGTACGGCGGCGTCGCGGGCCTGGTGACCCTGGAAGACCTGATCGAAGAGCTCGTGGGCGAGATCGCCGACGAGTACGACGCCCCGTCCACCGAGATCGTGGAGCTCCCCGACGGCCGTTACCGCGTCAATGCGCGTCTCGGTCTCGACGAGGTCGGCGACCTGTTCGGCCTCGAGCTCGACGACGAAGACGTGGATTCGATCGGGGGCCTGCTGGGCAAAGCGCTGGGCCGCATCCCGCAACCCGGCGCGACGGCAGAGCACTCCGGTCTCGTGATGACCGGCGGCGCCTCGCGGGGGCGCAACCGCGGAATCGCGACGGTGATCGTGGAGCGGGCCGAGACGACAGACGATGAGAACGCCGAGGCAGAGACCTCGCAGCGTGAGAGGAACGACAGATGACCGACACCCGATCCGGTTTCGTGACCTTCGTGGGCCGGCCGAACGTCGGCAAGTCCACGTTGACCAACGCGCTCGTGGGCGAGAAAGTCGCCATCACGAGCGATAAGCCGCAGACCACTCGTCGCGCGATCCGCGGCATCGTCAACCGCCCCGGCGGTCAGCTCGTGGTCGTCGACACCCCCGGCATCCACCGGCCCCGCACTCTTCTCGGCCAGCGGCTCAACGACCTCGTCGAGCAGGTCCTCGGCGACGTCGACGTGATCGCGTTCTGCGCGCCCGCCACCGAGAAGGTCGGCCCGGGCGACCGCCGCATCGCCGAGTCCCTCTCCGGCTATCCGCGGGCCAAGAAGGTGGCCCTCGTCACCAAGACCGACGCTGCGACGCGGGATCAGATCACCGAACGTCTCATCGAAGTCGACGCGCTTCGCGAGGACTGGGCAGCGGTCATCCCGCTCTCCGCCGTCACGAACGACCAGCTCGACGTGCTGAGCGACGAGCTCCTCGCGCTCATGCCGGTCGGTCCCGCGCTGTACGAGGACGACGTCGTCACCGACGAGGCCCTCGAGGACCGGATCGCCGAGATCATCCGCGAAGCAGCCCTCCACGGCGTTCGCGATGAACTCCCGCACTCGATTGCCGTGACGGTCGACGACGTCGCTCCGCGCGAAGACAGCGACCTCACCGACGTGTGGGCGAACATCGTCGTCGAGCGCGACAGTCAGAAGGCGATCATCATCGGGCGCAAGGGCTCACGACTCGCCGACGTCGGTGCGCGGGCGCGAGCAGGCATCGAGCCGCTCGTCGGCGGCCGCGTCTACCTGTCCCTGCACGTTCGCGTCGCCAAGGAGTGGCAGCGCGATCCGAAGCAGCTCGGCCGTCTCGGCTTCTGACCGGGCCCTCCGAACTTCTCGCGCCGGGTCTGCGCTCGGTGGCGAACATTCGCAACGAAAGGCGTGACCATGGCGATGAGGTGGACGGCCCCGGCTCCGGGCCCGATCGACACGTGGAGCTTCGACGAGGTGGAGGTCGCGCCGCCCGGATCCGGCGAGGTGACCGTCCGCGTCCGGGCGGCGGGCATCAACCCCGCGGATGCCAAGCACGTCGCCACCGCACGCCCCGGCGCCGAGTTCCCCGTGCCGATCGGCTACGAGTTGTCGGGCGAGATCACCGCCGTCGGCTCCGACGCCCTCGGCGGCGCGGGGGAGCTGCACGTCGGTGACGAAGTCGTCGCGTTCCGTGTGCAGGGGGCCTATGCCACCGAACTCACGATCGCCTCACGCGATGTCTTCGCCAAGCCCGCGAACCTCTCGCACGCAGAGGCCGCGAACCTCCTGCTCGCCGGCACCACGGCGGCCGAGATGATCCAGGTCACACGCGTCGGCGAGGGTGACCTGGTGCTTCTGCACGCCGCCTCCGGAGCGGTGGGAGTGAGCCTCCTGCAGCAGGCGCGCAAGCTCGGCGTCCGCGTCATCGGAACGGTGGGCCCGGATGCCGAGAAGTCGGCCGACCGCGTCCGTCGCTACGGCGGCATCCCGGTGGCCTACGGTGACGGTCTGCGCGAGCGGGTCGAGGAGGCCGCGGAGGGCGCCCCCATCGCTGCGGCGTGGGACGCCGTCGGCACCGACGAGGCGTTCGAGGTCTCCCTCGCCCTCGTCGCGGAGCGGGACCGCATCGTCACGATCGTCGACCCCGAGCGCGCGAAGAAGGACGGCGTGCTCTGGATCGCCGGTTCGCGACCCGAGAGCGCCCGCTTCCGCGACATCGCGCGTGCGCGGGTGCTCGAGCTGGCGGCATCCGGTGCACTCGAAGTTCCCATCGGCCGCACCTACCCGCTCGCCGAGGCGGTGGAGGCCGTGCGCTTCGTCATGGACGGACACCCGGGCGGCAAGGTCGCCCTGCTGCCGTGACAGGTTCACCCTTCGTCCTTCCTCCCGCGCCCGAGAAACTCGAGGTGACGCGCGAGCGGGTGCGCCTGCGTCCGTTCGAGGAGAGCGACCTCGAGGCGATGGCCGTCTACCGCGGAGACGCGGAGGTGTGCCGGTTCCTCCCCTTCGAACCGCAGACGGCCGACGACATCCGCCGCCGCAACGGGCACCTCATCGGATGCACCTCCCTCGAGGGGGAGCGTGGCGGCGTCATGCTCGTCATCGAGCGCACCGACGACGGCGCAGTCATCGGCGATCTCGTCCTCTTCCACCTCGACGCCGAGGCGGGGTCGGCCGAGATCGGATGGGTGATGAGCCCGGCGGCATCCGGTAAGGGCCTCGCCACCGAAGCGGTGCGCGCGCTCGTCGACACGGCGTTCGACGTGTACGGCCTCAGGCGTCTTGTCGCGCAGATCGACGCCGACAACGAGCGCTCCGCGGCCCTCGCCGAGCGGATCGGGATGCGCCGCGAGGCCCATTTCGTCGAGAACGAGTGGTTCAAGGGTCGGTGGAGCGATCTGCTCGTGTACGCGGTCCTCGACCGCGAGTGGACGGCCCCTGGACCGAGTGCTCCGTGACGGACTGCTACGATCACTCCATGCGCTTCGGTGGCCAGCTTCTTCTTAGTTGCCGCGACGAGTCCTCGATCTAAGGGCCTTCCTCGTCGCGGAGATCGTCGTCGGCCCCCACCGAACGAATCTAAAGAAGCGACACATCATGAAGAACACCCAGAAGCCCACGTCCGCTCCGGTACACAAGTACCGTCCCTTCCATGAGCAGATCGCGGTCGACCTGCCCGATCGCACGTGGCCGTCGAAGCGGATCGAGATCGCCCCGCGCTGGTGCGCTGTCGACCTGCGCGACGGCAACCAAGCGCTCATCGATCCGATGAGCCCGGAGCGTAAGCGCGTCATGTTCGACCTGCTCGTGAAGATGGGCTACAAGGAGATCGAGGTCGGGTTCCCGAGTGCGAGCCAGACCGACTTCGACTTCGTGCGCCAGCTGATCGACGACAACCTGATCCCCGACGACGTCACGATCCAGGTGCTGACCCAGGCGCGCGAGCACCTGATCGCCCGCACCTACGAAGCGATCGCCGGCGCGAAGCAGGCGATCGTCCACCTGTACAACTCGACGAGCGTGCTGCAGCGCGAGGTCGTGTTCCGCACCGACCAGCAGGGCATCGTCGACATCGCCCTCGAGGGCGCCCGACTGTGCAAGCAGTATGAGAAGACCATCCCGCAGACCGAGGTCTTCTACGAGTACTCGCCCGAGAGCTACACCGGCACCGAGCTGGAGTTCGCCCTGCGCATCTGCAACGAGGTGCTCGAGGTCTTCGAGCCCAGCCCCGAGCGCAAGGTCATCCTGAACCTGCCCGCCACGGTCGAGATGGCCACCCCGAACGTCTACGCCGACTCGATCGAGTGGATGTCGCGCCACCTGAACCACCGTGAGAACGTCATCCTGTCGCTGCACCCGCACAACGACCGCGGCACCGCCGTCGCCGCCGCCGAGCTGGGCTACATGGCCGGCGCCGATCGCATCGAGGGATGCCTGTTCGGCAACGGTGAGCGCACCGGCAACGTCGACCTCGTCGCGTTGGGCATCAACCTGCTGACGCAGGGCATCGACCCGCAGATCGACTTCAGCGACATCGACCAGGTCAAGCGCACCGTCGAGTACTGCAACCAGCTGCCCGTTCCCGAGCGCAGCCCCTGGGCCGGCGATCTGGTCTTCACCGCGTTCAGCGGATCGCATCAGGATGCCATCAAGAAGGGCTTCGAGGCGATGGAGGCCCGCGCGGCCGCCGAGGGCAAGAGCATCGACGACATCGAGTGGGCGGTTCCCTATCTGCCGATCGATCCGAAGGACCTGGGGCGTTCCTACGAGGCCGTCATCCGTGTCAACTCGCAGTCGGGCAAGGGCGGGGTCGCGTACCTGCTGAAGGCCGACCATGCGATCGACCTGCCGCGCAAGCTCCAGATCGAGTTCTCGGGCGTCGTGCAGACGCGCACGGATGCCGAGGGTGGCGAAGTCTCGAGCGCGCAGATCTGGGACATCTTCACCGACGAGTACCTGCCGTCCGAATCCGACGACCAGCGCTGGGGCCGTTTCGAGCTGCTCTCCACCCGCTCGTCGAGCGACATGTCGGGCGACGTGCACCTCGATGTCACGCTGCGCGACGGCGACGCGAGCCACCCGGCCTCCGCAGTGGGCAATGGCCCGGTCGCGGCGTTCCTCGAGATCGTGCGCGCGCAGGGCTTCGAGGTGACCCTGTACGACTACGTCGAGCACGCTCTCAGCTCGGGCGGCGACGCGCAGGCGGCCGCCTACGTCGAGCTGCAGGTCGACGATCAGCGCCTCTGGGGCGTCGGTATCGACGGCGACATCTCGACCGCGTCGCTCAAGGCGATCGTCTCGGGTGTGAACCGCGCGATCCGCTCCCGTCAGAGCTCTGGCGCCCTGGCCGGCGTCTGACGCGCGCGAACGGGAGTCGACCGTGGCTTACGCCCACGGACACCACGAGAGCGTGCTGCGTTCCCACGCCGCGCGCACCGTCGCCGACTCGGCGGCCTACCTGGTGTCTTCGCTGTCCGCCGGCGTCCGCATCCTCGATGTGGGCGCCGGCCCCGGCACCATCACCGTCGACCTCGCCGACCGGGTCTTCCCGGGAGAGGTCGTCGGGGTGGATGCCGCCGCCGACGTCGTCGAGGTCGCCCGCGCCACCGCGGGCGACCGCACGAATGTGGAGTTCCGCACCGGCGACGCCTATGCCCTCGACGTGCCCGACGGCTCGTTCGACATCGTGCACGCGCATCAGGTGTTGCAGCACCTCGCCCGCCCGGTGGACGCGCTGCGCGAGTTCCGACGGGTCGCCGGCACCGACGGCCTCGTCGCGGTGCGCGACGTCGATTACGGCGGGGTCATCTGGCATCCCAGAATCCCCGCTCTCGACGAGTGGCTCGCGATCTATCACGGGGTGCATCGCGGGGTGTCGGGGGAGCCTGACGCCGGCCGGGTGCTCAAGGCGTGGGCCCGCCAGGCCGGGTTCACGCGCATCGAGGCGAGCGCCAGCGTCTGGGTGTTCGACAGCCCCGACAGGCGCACCTGGTGGGGCGGGATGTGGGCCGACCGGGTGCTCGCCTCGGCGTTCGCGGGCCACGCGAAGAGGCTCGGACTCGCCGACGACGAGACGTTGCAGCGGATCTCCGACGCGTGGCGCGAATGGGCGGCGGACGCCGACGGGTGGATCCTGCTGCCGCACGGCGAGGTGCTCGCGCGCTCGTGAATCCACCCGCGCGCGGCCGTGTCACCACGGCACGGTCGCACCGTGGCGGTCCAGGTAGTGCAGTCCCGGCGTCCCGTGCTGAGCCTCTATCGTGTCGACGAGCGGGGGAATGGCCTCGGCGATGTCGAGACCCGCACCCTCGCCGCCCATGTCGGTGCGGATCCAGCCGGGTGCCAGCAGGAGCAGCGTCTTCGGTTCGGCGGCGTGCCGCGCGGCGTAGCTGCGCATCAGCTGGTTCAGCGCCGCCTTCGACGCGCGGTAGACCTCGAAACCGCCGGAGGTGTTGTTCGCGACGCTGCCCTGGCCGGATGACATCACCGCCACGGTGCCCGTCTGAGGGACGAGGGCCGCGAGACGCTCCACGACACGCATGGCGCCCAGCGCGTTCGTCAACATGGTCCGCGTGAACGCGTCATCGGCGATGTCGGACGCCGGTTCGTCGACGGGTGCGAGAGAGATGCCCGCGACGACGAACAGCAGGTCGAACTGATCCCTCGCCAGCTGGTGCGCCAATGCCGAGATCTGCAGGGCATCGGTGACGTCGACATGCTCGACGGCGACCGGGAACCGCTCGGTCAGGGCGCGAAGCGCCTCGCTCTCGGCATCACGGACCGTCGCGACGACCTCGACGCCCCGACGGGCGTACTCCTCGACGAGGGCGAGGCCGAGTCCCCGAGAGGCTCCGACGATCAACGCCCGGCGGGTGTGTGCTTCTGTCATGGCATCCTCCGCTCAACAAGTGATGAGCGAAACAGTACGCCTTCGCTCAACGTTTGTAGAGTGGAGATATGGAACGCACAGGGACGCGAGCCGAGAAGCGCGCCGCGACAGCCGAACGCATCCTCGAGGCCGCGCGCGAGGAGTTCGCCGAACGGGGGCCGGCCGGCGCGACGATCCGCCGGATCGCCGGGCGTGCGGGAGTCGACCCGTCGCTCGTGATGCAGCACTACGGCTCGAAGAGCGCTCTGTTCGCTCTCGCGGTACGACCCGTCGCCGAGCTCGACGAGGCGGACGGCAAGGTGGGCATCCATCTGGAGCAGGTGCTGCTCGCTCGGTTCCATGAGCTCGACGCCCCCACCCGCGCGCTGATGCGCTCGATGCTGAGCTCACCGGAGGCCGCGGATGCGATGAGCGCCTATCTCGACGAGCGAGCCTCGGCCCTCGCCGCGGGCGGCGATCGAGACCGGCACCAGCGAGCGGCGATCCTCGTCGCATCGATCATGGGCGTGACCATGGCGCGGCACTTCCTCGACGTCCCCGCTCTTCGCGACATCGACGCGGAGACGGCGGCGCAGATCCTCGGAGAGATGCTTCCGGGCGGTGACTGAGCTCCGCTCGGACGCGTTCCGCGACGTCGGGTGCCAGGATGAACAGGTGATCCGCGTCGACGCCCTCTACCGTTATCCCGTCAAGGGCTTCACGCCCGAGAGACGCGGCAGTCTCGTCATCCAAGACGACGGCCGCGTGCAGGGCGACCGCTCGCTCGTCTTCCGCTTCGCCGACGCCCGCGAGCCCGCTGACGCGACCTTCCCCAAGAGCCGCGGTCTCGCCCTCATGACGTTCCCCACGCTCGCGCGGATCGATCTGACCTTCGACGATGAGACGCAGACGCTCCGCCTCCGGGTCGATGACATCGACGTGGAGGGCGACCTCAGCGACAGCGGGCGGCAGCGCCTCTCCGAGGCGGTGACGGCGTACCTGCGCACCACGAGCGACGCGAAGCTCCTCGACGCCGACGGCATCCTGCCCCTCGATCTCCTGGGCGACGGCCGCACGGCGCGCTTCCAGGACCGCCCGCGCGGTTTCGTCTCGCTGCACGGCGCTGCCTCGGTCGGAGCCCTGGATGCCACCGTCCCCGCCCCCGTGGACGATCGCCGCTTCAGGTCGAACATCGTCGTCGAGGGCACCGCCGCGTGGGCGGAGCTCGACTGGAGCGGTCGCGTGCGCATCGGCGACGTCGAGTTCGCGGTGCAGAAGCCGATCGAACGGTGTGCGGCGATCACCGCGAACCCCGACACCGGCGTGCGCGATGCGCGCCTGCTGCGCGTGCTCACGACGCAGTTCGGTCAGGACGAGCCGACCCTCGGCATCCTTCTGCTTCCCGTCGACGGCGGCGGCACAATCCGCGAGGGCGACGAGGTCGTCGTCGACGCGTGACTCACGCGGCGGTCAGGCCGCGTCGTCGGCCCGGATGATCGGGATGCCGGTGGTCTCGACCGCGACCTTGCGGCGGTAGAGCTTGCGCTGTTCGGGCAGGGAGAGATCGAAGATCACCGCGAGCACGCGGACGACGGTCGTCACGATCACGCCGATGACCGCGGCGATCGGGAGGGGGACGCCGAACGCCGCGGTCGTGGCGAGCACGACGCACCCGCCGCCGGCGGCCACCGCGTAGAGCGAGCCGACGTGCATGATCGCGACCGGCAGGCCCATGAGCACGTCCCTCAGCACGCTGCCGCCTGCGGCGGCCAGGACGCCCACGAACACCGCCGGCACCGCGGGCATGCCGAGCGCCAGAGCCTTGGACGTTCCGAAGGCGCCGAACAGACCGATGACGACGGCGTCGAGCATGACGATCGCACGGTTGAGTCGTTGGAAGATCCCCGACAGCAGCATCCCGACGATCGACGCGAGCGTCGCGGTGATGAGGTACCAGTTGCTCTGCAGCGTCGCGGGGGTGAGCCCGAGCAGCAGATCGCGAATGAGGCCACCGCCCATCCCGAGCAGGATGCCGATGATCGCCACGCCGAGCAGATCCAATCGCCGCTGGCCCTGGAACCCCGAGGCGAACAGGGCCCCCTGCACGCCGCCGAGGGCGACGGCGGTGAGATCCGCCCACAGCGGGATGACGAAGACCGAGGCGTTCACGGCATCCATTCTCCGCGAAGCGTTCGAGTGCGCGGGGAGGCGCGGCATAGTCTCGACGGATGGACCCCGCGTACCTCCGCTCGGATGCGGCGACCCTTCTCGCGTCGCTGACACAAGCGACCCGGAGGTGACGCTGCCCGCCGAGCTGTACGACCGTGCTCGCGACGACTACCTACGACCCCGGCGCGGCGCCCCGCGGCGACTGCGATGGTTGCTCGAATAGGGTCAGCCCAGCTGGCAGCGCCACCGCCACCGCTGAGCAGTTCGCGATAGCACCGCGCGCGATGGCACGTCCAGCGGCACCGCGCGTGACGGCGATGCGGTTGTATCGATGAGGGGGCCGATCTGGTACGCCTGGAACGTCGAGGCGGTCGGGAACCGCGGAAGAGGAACGCACATGCACTGGGGGGCGAATTCGAGCGTGGCGGTCGCCGTGCTCATCGCGGGAGTCATCACGACGATCGTCACCGCGATCATCAGGCGGTCGCCGTCGCGCGCGACCGCGCGAGCGACGCGGGAGGGCGTGCTCTTCGTGGTCTCGACGCGGATGTGGCAGCGCGTGCTCATCCGCACCGTCGGCATCGCCGTCCTGCCGCTGGCGGTCATGCTCCTGCTGGCAGCCGCCTTCGTCCGCGACCCCGAGATCGGAATGGTCATCGCGGGGGCGGCGATGCTCGTCGGCGGCATCCTGTTCATCCTCCTCGCCCGCGGCATGAAGCGGATGCGTCTCGAAGTCACCCCCGACTCGGTGTGGTCGTTCGGTCTGGTGCGCGGGCCGAACGAGGTGCCGATCTCGGAGCTCACCAGCCTCGAGCCCAACCCCGGCGATCGGTTCGGCGGCATTCTCGCGAAGACGGGGAGCTCGACCCGATTCGGCGCGACGCGTCTCATGCTGGGATATCCGCAGTTGATCGACTTCCTGCAGCACAGCCGTCCCGACCTGCCGATCCCCGAGGGGTCCTGGCCCCTTCAGGGACGAGCAGTCGCCTCCCGCTGAGCCGAGCGGCGCGTCACGGCCGCGCGCGGCCGCTTCCCGGGGAACCGGGCGGATAATGGACTGTGCCCACCTACCGCGACGAAGTCGTGGTCCTGCGTACCCACAAGCTCGGGGAGGCGGACCGCATCCTCACCTTGCTCAGCCGGCGCAACGGCAAGATCCGTGCGGTCGCCAAGGGCGTGCGGCGCACCTCGTCGAAGTTCGGGTCTCGGCTCGAACCCTTCATGGTCGCCGACGTGCAGTTGGCGACGGGGCGCAACCTCGACATCGTGCAGCAGGCCGAGTCGCTCGGGTCGTACGGGGCCGACATCGTCACCGATTACGACCGGTACACCACCGCCAGCGCGATGGTCGAGACCGCCGACCGGTTGAACGAGGCCGAGGCCACCCCTCAGCAGTACCTCCTCCTGGTCGGTGGCCTGCGCGCCCTCGCTCGCGCAGAACACTCCGAACGCAGCGTGCTCGATTCCTACCTGCTCCGCGCCATGGCCCTCTCGGGCTGGGCGCCGGGGCTGACCGAGTGCGCCCGCTGCGGCACGATCGGCGACCATGACTACTTCCTTCCCCAGCTCGGCGGGGTGATCTGCTCGACCTGCGCGCCGGCGGGCTCGCCCCGCGTCGCACCTGACACGGTCGATATGCTCCGCGCCCTCATGGCGGGGGAGTGGGAGCGCATCGACGCCGCCCCCGGTCGCACGATCGCGGCCGCATCGGGACTCGTGGCGGCGTACGCGCAGTTCCACCTCGAACGTGGCATCCGTTCGCTTTCGCACCTGGAGTCGCACCGATGACACCCAAGCCCTTCACGCACCGCGACGCGGTGCCGTACCGCCCGCTCGACTGGACGGGCGAATACCCGCCCACCTACCCGAAGGGCGCGGTTCCGGAGCACGTCGCCATCGTGATGGACGGCAACGGCCGCTGGGCGAACCGCCAGGGGCTGACACGTGTCGAGGGGCACCGCGCCGGAGAGGCCGCCCTCCTCGACGTGGTCGCCGGCGCCATCCAGGCGGGTGTGAAACACCTGTCGGTGTACGCGTTCTCGACGGAGAACTGGTCGCGGTCGCCCGACGAGGTGCGGTTTCTCATGGGCTTCAACCGCGAGGTCCTGCATCGCCGCCGCGACCAGCTCAACGAGTGGGGCGTACGTATTCGCTGGTCGGGCCGCAAGCCGCGCCTCTGGGGCTCCGTCATCAAGGAGCTGCAGCACGCGGAGCGTCTCACCGAGGGGAACTCGACGCTGACGCTCACCATGTGCGTCAACTACGGCGGCCGGGTCGAGATCGTGGATGCCATGCGCCGCATCGGCGACGACATCGCGGCCGGTCGGCTCAAGCCTTCCGCGGTGACCGAAAAACTCATCCGCAAGAACCTGTACCAGCCCGACATGCCCGACGTGGATCTGTTCGTGCGTTCCAGCGGCGAGCAGCGCACCTCGAACTTCTTGCTGTGGGAATCGGCGTACGCCGAGATGGTGTTCCTCGACACGCTCTGGCCCGACTTCCGGCGCACGCACCTCTGGGACGCGATCGGGTTGTATCTGTCGCGTGATCGCCGATTCGGCGGGGCGGTCGACGCCCCCACGGCGTGAGACTCAGCTGGCCAGCTCGCTCCGCAGGGCAGCGGCGGCTTCCATCGCCACCCGCCGCATCGCCTCGCGCGTCTGACCGCCGATGTGCGGCGTGACGACGACGTTGGCGCGGCCGCGGAGCGGGTGGTCGTCGGGCATCGGCTCGATCTCGGAGACGTCGAGTCCCGCGCCTCCCACCTCGCCCGCGTCGAGCGCCTCGGCCAGCGCGTACTCGTCGACGACCCCACCCCGCGACGTGTTGATCACGATCGCGTGCGACGGCATCCTCCGGAACTGCTCGGCTCCGAGCAGGCCCCGAGTCGTGGGCACCAGCGGAACGTGCACGCTCACGGCATCCGCTTCGGAGAGCAATACGTCCAGCGGGAGCGGCTGCGCGCCGCCCGCCCGCACCTCGTCGTCGCTCAGGCCGGGGTCGTGCGCGAGGACGCGCATGCCGAATCCGCCCTGCCCGATCCGCGCGACGCGACGCGCGATGCGGCCGAAACCGATCAGGCCGAGGGTGGAGCCGCTGAGCTCACCCCCGATCAGATCGTCGCGCGAGGCGGTTCCGGTCGCTGCCGCGCCGATACCCCGCCGCACCGCCATCAGCAGCGCCACCGCGTGCTCGGCGACCGACAGGACGTTCGCCTCCGGCGTGGTCGTGACCCGGATGCCGCGCTCTCGCGCGTAGGCGGTGTCGACGGTGTCGGTCCCCACGCCGTGGCGAGCCACGACCCGCAGCCGCGGCATCCGCTTCAGCTGCGGGGCGTCGAGACGCGCCGTGCGGAGCAGGACTCCCTCGGCCACAGGCGCGACAACGTCTTCGGTCGCGGCGCCCACCCCCCACCCGCGGCGCACGTCGGCCCAGGTCTCGAGGTCGGCCACCGCGTCGGCGTGGATCTCACGAGGGACCCAGACGACCGGCCGCACCGGAGAACGCTCAGCCACGGGGCGTGAGGGCGCGGTTGGCGGCGCGACGCTCGGTCTCGCCGCGCAGGAGTTCGTCGGCCGCGGCGCGGACCGCGGCGATTCGCTCGCGGGGAACGACGGCGACGCCGTCTGAGTCGCCCACGATCCAGTCGCCGGGCGAGACGGGAACGCCGCCGAGCGTGACGGTTCCGCCCAGGCGGAAGGGCCCGGTCTTCCACGGGCCCGCGGGGGTCACCGCGCGAGCGAACACCGGTACGCCGACCTGGCGCAGCTCACCCGCGTCGCGCGCCGCACCGTCGAGCACCATGCCGGCCACACCGAGCGCCTTCGCCTTCTCTGCTACGAGCTCTCCGATCAGGGCCCTGCTCTCGTCTGACCCGCCGTCCACCACCAGGACCTCTCCGGCACGAATGACCTCGAACGCCGCGTGCACACCCTTGTTGTCGCCGGGACGTGTGAGCACGGTGGCCGCGGGGCCGGAGACGACCGCGCCGTCCCACAGGGGCGAGACGCCCCGCGCCACTCCGAAGCGGTCCATCGCGTCACCGACGGTCGCGGACGCGTACGCACCGGGTGGAGGGTATTCCGTGTTCTCGGTCGGGGTGCTCATCGTCGGGCGATCCTCTCGTCGGGGGTGGGTCGGGAAGAAGTCAGTCGAGCGCGGGGGGCAGACCGGTGTGGCGGAGATCGGATGCCGCGGCCTCGAGCGCCTCGAGGAAGATGTCCACGCGCTCGTCGGTGAAGCGGGCCGTCGGCCCACCGAGTCCGAGCACCACGGCGGGACGTCGGTCGTCGCCCTCTCGCACGATCACGGCGACGCCGCTGTTACCCGGTTCGCGGGCTCCGTGCGACACGGCGTGCCGATCGCGGGCGGCTGCAGCAACCGCGAGACGGAAGGCGTCGGCGTCGACGCGGGGAAGCTGGTCGGCCGGGACCGCGGCGAGGACGTGCTCCGCCGCATCGGGCCCGCTCGCCGCCACCAGCAGCGTGGACGACGCGCCGGCAAGCAGCGGCATCTCGTCACCGACCTGGACCACGTGGCGCAGCGAATAGGGGCTGGGCGACTGCGCGACGGCCACGCGGCGCAGGCCGCTGCGGACGTAGAGGCTCGCCGTCTCACCGGTCTCTTGCGCGAGCCGTGTCATGCGGTCGGCGGTCTCTTCAGGGACCGCCCACGCCGCCTCGGCGAAGGCGGCGAGACGAATGAGGCGCGCGCCCACCGTGATCCGGCCATCGGCGGCGTGGCGGAGCATGCGTTCGCTCACCAGGGTGTCGATCAGCCGCAGCACCGTCGTTCGCGGCAAACCGCTCTCGCGCACGATCTCTGCGACCGAGAGCACGGGGCGATCCGCGGTGAAGCTCTGCAGTACCTCGAAAGCTCGGGTGACGGCTCGAACGCCACCGCCCTCGGAGGTCGAGCTGTTTCGGCTCTCGATGGTCGTGGACATGGTCATCTCTTCCCGGCGCCGCGGTTGCGCCTTCACGTTGAGCGAGTGTACCGTCAGGTGGACACCGGAGTCCACTAGATGGTCATCGGGTCCGAACCTCATCACGAAGGAGTGACGACGTGACAACCAGACGCGTCCTGTTGCACGCGCTCGGGATCGCAGCCACCGCCGCCCTCGTCGGCGTGGCCGCGGTCAACGCCAGCGGCTCGACCGCCGGCGCCGACCCGCGGACCAAGCTGACGATCATGGCCCCCGCGGCCCCCGGCGGCGGGTGGGACCTCGCCTCCCGCGAGTCCCAGCAGGTGCTGCGCTCGACCTCGGTCGTCAACAACGTGCAGGTGGTCAATGTGCCCGGGGCAGGTGGGACCATCGGTCTCGGCCAGTTCGTGCAGCTCGATGCCGACCCCACGAACCTCATGATGACCGGCACCGTCATGGAGGGCGCGATCACCGCCAACGGCTCCGAGGCGACGCTGGCCGACACGACGCCGATCGCCCGCCTCGCCGAGGACTACATCGTCTTCATCGTGCCGGCCGACTCGCCGTTCCAGACCCTCGACGACTTCGTGCGGGCCTGGCGTGAGAATCCGCACGGCCAGGCGATCGGTGGCGGCGGCATCGGCGGAACCGATCACCTGCTCACCGGTCTGACGGCGAAAGCCGCGGGCATCGATCCGGGCGAGATCAACTACGTCTCGTACGCCGGTGGGGGCGAGGTCCTCACCGCGCTGCTGTCGAACACGGTCGCCGTCGGCGTGAGCGGATACAACGACTTCAGCGACCAGATCGAAGCCGGGCGGCTCCGGGCCCTGGCCGTCTCGTCCGAGGAAGCCGTTCCCGGCATCGACATCCCCACCTTCATCGAACAGGGCGTCGACGTGAACCTCCCCAACTGGCGCGGCCTCGTCGCCCCTCCCGGCTTGACCGATGCCGACCGCGACGAGCTCGTCGCCATCGTCGAGCAGATGGCGGCCACGCCCGAGTGGGCCGAGGTGCTCGAGCGCAACCGATGGCGCGACGCGCTGCTGACCGGTGCGGACTTCGCCGACTTCATCGCACAGGACCAAGCGCGCGTCGACGCGATCATCGAGGAGCTGGGCCTGTGAGCGGCGTCATCCCCACCGTCCCGCGTACCCACCGGGCACGCACAGCAGACGGATTCTGGCGACGTCGCACGGGCCTCGTGGTCCCCGCCGTCATGCTGTCGGTCGGTCTCGCCCTCATCGTGGGCACCCTCACGATGACGGTGCCCGCCAACACCGCCCCTCCCGGGCCGCAGCTTTTCCCGGCCCTCATCGCGTCCGCGGTGATCGTGCTCGCGATCCTGCTCGCCGTCGATGTGATCCGCCGCCCCGAGCCGGTCGAGGTCGCCGACGACGCCGCGGTTCAGAACCCCTCCGAACTCGACGATGACGCCCTCATCGCCGCGGTCGAAGGGCATGAGCCCGACGCCCCCGTGGTGCGCCCGCGGAGCAACCTGTGGGCCCTGGCGGGGGCTGTCGGCACGGTCGTCATCTTCATCGCCGCGCTCACTCCGCTCGGATGGCTCCTCTCCGGCGCGTTCCTGTTCTGGGGTATCGCCCGATCGCTCGGGAGCCGCCGCCCGATCTTCGACATCTTCCTCTCGCTGGCGATCTCCGCCATCGTGCAGATCGCCTTCTCCGGCGGTCTCGGACTCAACCTGCCGCCTGGAATCCTGGAGGGCCTCTTCTGATGGATGCTCTGGTCAACCTGGGGGAGGGCTTCGCCGTCGTCCTCACCCCCATCAATATGCTGTGGGTGCTCATCGGAGCCGTCCTCGGCACCGCCGTGGGCGTGCTCCCCGGCCTCGGCTCGGCGATGGCCGTCGCGCTGCTCCTCCCCGTCACCTTCTCCCTCGACCCGATCGGCGCGTTCATCATGTTCGCCGGGGTCCTCTTCGGCGGCCTCTTCGGTGACTCGATCGCCGGCATCCTGATGAACACCCCCGGCAACAGCACCGCGATCGCCGGGTCCATCGAAGGCCACCGGATGGCCAAGGACGGCCGCGCGGCTCAGGCGCTGGCGACCTCGGCGATCGGCGCCTTCATCGGCGGCATCATCGCCTCGATCCTGGTGGTCTTCTTCGCACCGCGTCTCGCGGAACTCGCGACCCTGTTCGGCCCCGCCGAGTACCTCGCCCTGGCCGTCTTCGCCTTCGTGGCGATCTCGGCCGTCGTCACCGATTCGGTGCTGCGCGGCCTCGCCGCCCTTGCCATCGGACTGGCGATCTCCGTGGTCGGCATCGACGGTGCATCCGGCGCCTCGCGCTTCACCTTCGGTCTGCCGGAACTCTTCGACGGGATCGACATCGTCGTGATCACCGTCGGGCTCCTCGCCCTCGGCGAGGTCTTCAGCGTCGCGGGTCGCCGCGGCACGCCCGACGACACGAAGCTCCTGGCCTCGAGCGGTCGCCTCTGGCTGTCGTTCCGCGAGCTGCGGCAGGCGCTGCCCGCGTGGCTGCGCGGTACCGCGATCGGCGTGCCGTTCGGCATCATCCCCGTCGGCGGCTCCGAAGTCCCGACCTTCCTGTCCTACGGGACGGAGCGCAAGCTCGACGGACGACGCAAGCGGCCGATGTTCGGTCGCGGCGCCATCCAGGGCGTCGCCGGCCCCGAGGCAGCGGGCAACGCGACGGCGGGTACCGCCATGGGAGCCCTGCTCGCCCTGGGCCTTCCCACCTCGGCGACCGCGGCGATCCTGCTCGCGGCCTTCCGCCAGTACGGTCTGCAGCCGGGGCCGCTGCTCTTCGACCGCGCACCCGACCTCGTGTGGGCGCTGCTGGCGAGCTTCTTCGTCGGCATGGTCGTCCTCCTGATCCTCAACCTGCCGTTCGCGCCCCTCTGGGCGAAGCTGCTGAAGGTGCCCAAGCACTACCTCTACGCGGGCATCACGGTGTTCGCCATGCTCGGCGTCTATGCCACGAGCGGCAAGATCCTCGACCTGGTGCTCGTGCTCGCGGTGGGTCTGCTCGGTTTCCTGATGCGACGCTACGGCCTGCCGGTCGCCCCGATGCTCATCGCCATCATCCTCGGCCCCCTCGCCGAGACCGAGTACCGCCGAGCCATGGCCGTCAGCGAGGGCGACGCCGGCATCCTCGTGTCGAGCCCCATCTCGATCACGCTGTACGCGGTGCTCGCCGTTGCGGTCGTGGGCGTCGTCTTCACCCGGGTGCGCGCCGCGCGGAAGCAGAAGGTCGCCGCATGACGGATGCCACGACCCCGGGACCCCTGACAGGGATCACCGTCCTGGACCTCACCAACGTTCTCGCCGGCCCCTACGCGGCCTACCAGCTGGCTCTGATGGGTGCCGACGTGATCAAGGTGGAGACCCCGGAAGGCGGCGACCTCGCGCGTCGCCTGGGCACCTCGGCCGAACTCAACGCGCAGCTGCTGGGCATCTCCTTCCTCGCCCAGAACGCCCAGAAGCGCTCGATCACCCTCGATCTCAAGACGGAGCGCGGCGCGGAAGCACTGCGTCGGCTCGTCGCGACCGCTGACGTGCTCGTCGAGAACTTCCGCCCCGGGGTTCTCGAGCGCCTCGGGTTCGGGTGGGACCATCTCCGGGCGCTGAACTCCCGTCTCATCCTGTGTCAGGTGTCGGGTTTCGGACAGACCGGCCCGATGCGTACCAAGCCTGCGTACGACCAGATCATCCAGGGGTACTCGGGAATGATGAGCGTGACAGGCACCGCCGAGACCGGCCCGCTGCGCGCGGGGTTCCCGCTCGCCGACACGATCGGCGGGCTCGCCGCGGCGTTCGCGATCTCCAGCGCCCTCGCCGGTCGCGCCCGCACGGGTGCGGGAGCCGTGATCGACGTCTCGATGCTCGAGACCGCGGTGACGGCCATGGGATGGGTCGTCTCGAACCTGCTGGTCGACGGTCACGAGCCCCGTCCCCTCGGCAACGACAACGGCACGGCTGCTCCCTCCGGGGCGTTCACGACCGCGGACGGCATGCTCAACATCGCCGCGAACAAGCAGGAGCAGTTCGAGCTCCTCTGCACCCTCGTCGGTCGTCCCGACCTGGTCACCGACGACCGCTTCAGCGAGCGCGAGAGCCGGAAGAGACACCGCGCCGCGCTCACGGCCGAGCTCGAGAGCGCGCTCGCCGCGCGTCCGGCCGCCGAATGGGAGGACATCCTCAGCTCCGCGGGCGTCCCCGCGGCCGCCGTTCTGCGCGTGGATGAGATGCTGCGCAGCCCCCAGATCCTGGACCGTGGCCTCGTTCACGAGCTTCCGTTCCCGGGCGGCGGCGACGCGCCGCTGCGTGTTCTGGGCAACGGCATTCGGATCGACGGGAAGCCCTCGACACCGCGTACCCCGCCGCCGCTCCTGGGCGAACACACCGACGAGATCCTGGCGACTCTCGGCTACAGCGCCGAAGAGATCGCCGCCCTGCACGAGGAAGGCGCTGTATGACCGACGACGAGCTCGCCCCCGTCACCGCGTGGTGGGCCACAGCCATCACCCGCATCCAGCCGGGGGAGATCGCGTTCCGCGGCCGCCCCGTGCAGGATCTCATCGGCACGACCGGTTTCGTCGAGACGATCTGGCTCATGGTCACCGGAGGGGTCCTCGATCCCGAGCGCGGCAGGCTGCTCGAGGCGACGCTGGTGGCGAGCGTCGACCACGGGCCCCAGGCACCCTCGATCGCGAGCGCGCGCATGGCCGCGACGTGCGGTGTGGGCATCAACTCGGCGATGGCGAACGGCATCAACGTGCTGGGCGATACCCACGGGGGTGCCGGGCAGCAGTGCGTGGCGATGCTGAATCGGATGGTCCAGACCCACGGGGCCGAGGGGCGTTCCCTGGATGATCTCGCTCGCGAAGAACTCGCTCAGCACCGCGCGCGCGGTGCTTTCGTGCCGGGCTTCGGCCACCGCTTCCATCCGGTCGACCCCCGCCGAGATCCTCTCCTGGCACTCGTGGAGCAGGCCGTGGCCTCCGGGGCGATCCCCGGCGACCATCTGCGCGCAGGCCTCGCGGTCGAGCGAGCGCTCGCGTCCCGGGGCGTCCCGATGAACATCGACGGCATCTCGGCCATCGTCTACGGGGAGCTCGGGGTGGAGCCCGAACTGGCGCGGGGGCTCTTCGTGCTCGCCCGGTCGGTGGGCATCCTCGCCCACGCGTGGGAGGAGACCGGCTCGGGCAGACGGATCAAGGGTCCTCTCCCTCCGCCGCTGCTGGCCGACTACACCGGACCGGAGGTCGTCGACGCCCGACCCCGCGACACCGGGCGTACGGGCCCCTGACGGAGAAGGGATGCCGTCAGTGGAATAGATCGATACGCCCGGTGGTTGCACGCGATATGACGGATGCCATCAAGATCGACGTGTGGAGCGACATCGCCTGCCCCTGGTGCTACATCGGCAAGCGGAACCTCGAGAACGGCCTGGCCGCGACCGCGTCGGATGACGATGCCCCGGTCGTCGAGATCGAGTACCACTCGTTCGAGCTCTCGCCCGATACCCCGGAGGACTTCGATGGGGGAGAGGTCGACTACCTCTCACAGCACAAGGGCATTTCCCCCGAGTCGGCTCGCGAGATGCTCGACCGCGTCACCGGCGTCGCCGCCGACGCGGGGCTCGCCTACCGTTTCGACATCTTGAAGCACACGAACACCGTCAAGGCGCACGAACTGCTGCACTTCGCGAAAGAGAACGGCAAGCAGCTCGAGCTGGCCGAGGTGCTCATGTCGGCATACTTCCTCGAGGGCAAGCACGTCGGGCGCGACGACGACCTCGTCGCCCTCGCGGTCGCGGTCGGCCTCGACGGCGACGCCGCCCGCGATGCGCTCACCTCGCAGCGGTTCCGCGCGGCGGTCCGTGCCGACCAGGAGCAGGCTCGCCAATTCGGTATCACCGGCGTTCCCTTCTTCGTCATCGACGGCAAGTACGGCGTCAGCGGTGCCCAGCCCGTCGAAGCATTCACGCAGATCGCCCGACAGGTATGGGGCGAGCGTCGCGAGGCATCCGAGACCGCCGACGCGTGAGGCTCCTCCCCAGCCGTGCCCGTTTCCCCTTCGCCCGGGGCGGGCACCGCTGTCGCTATCCGTCTGGGACAATGGTGCAGTGAACACGGCAATGGCTCCGACGCGGTCTCTCCGCATCGGCAACATCGAACTCGACGCTCCCGTCGTGCTCGCCCCGATGGCCGGCATCACGAACACGGCGTTCCGTCGTCTGTGTCGCGAATACGGGGCCGGTCTCTACGTGAGCGAGATGATCACGACGCGCGCTCTCGTCGAGCGCAACGAGACGACCATGCGTCTGATCCGCCACCACGAATCCGAGACCCCGCGGTCGATCCAGCTCTACGGTGTGGATCCCGCGACGGTCGAGGCGGCGGTGAAGATGATCGTCGACGAAGACCACGCCGACCACATCGACCTCAACTTCGGCTGCCCGGTCCCCAAGGTCACCCGCCGCGGCGGGGGAGCCGCCCTGCCCTGGAAGACGTCGCTCTTCCGTGAGATCGTCGAGCGGGCCGTGGGAGCCGCGGGCGACATCCCGCTGACCATCAAGATGCGCAAGGGCATCGACGCCGACCACCTGACCTACCTCGAGGCCGGGCGCATCGCCGAGGGCGCGGGCGTCGCCTCGATCGCGCTGCACGCGCGCACGGCATCCGAGTTCTATTCAGGTCATGCCGACTGGGCCGCGATCTCCACGCTCAAAGAGACCGTGACGAGCGTCCCGGTGCTCGGCAACGGCGACATCTGGTCGGCCGACGACGCGGTACGCATGATGGACGAGACCGGCTGCGACGGTGTCGTCGTCGGTCGCGGCTGCCTCGGCCGCCCCTGGCTGTTCGGCGATCTCGCGCGCGCACTCGGCGGCCCCGACGCAGCACACGGCGAGCCCGTCGACGCGACGCTCGGCTTCGTGGCCCGCGCCTTCCGTCGCCATGCCGAGTTGCTCGTGGAGTTCTTCGACGACGAGGGCCGCGGATGCCGTGACATCCGCAAGCACGTCGCCTGGTACTTCAAGGGCTACCCGGTCGGCGGTGAGTTGCGTGCCGCCCTCGCGACCGCCTCGACCCTCGACGAGATCGACGAGCTGCTCGCCACGATGGAGCTCGACGCGCCGTACCCCGGGGCCGCGGCCGAGGGGCAGCGTGGACGCGCGGGAACGCCGAAGCGCCCCGCTCTTCCCGACGGGTGGCTCGACTCCCGCGACATCGGCCACGACGCCGGCCGTGAGCTCGCCGCGGCGGAATTGCACCACAGTGGCGGTTGAGGTCTCACCGGCGGTCTCCCGCCCCGTCGGCTACGACGACGCCGATGCCGCCCGCTTCCACATCGAGAACCATCGCTCCCAGCGCGATGACTTCGCGCGCGACCGTGCGCGCGTGCTGCATTCCGCTGCTCTGCGTCGTCTCGCCGCGAAGACCCAGGTACTGAGCCCCGCGAGCCCCGCCGACTTCGCCCGCAACCGCCTCACGCACTCGCTCGAGGTCGCGCAGGTGGGCCGCGAGCTCGCGACGGCGCTGCAGCTGTCGCCCGACGTGGTCGACACCGCGTGCCTGAGCCACGACCTGGGCCACCCGCCCTTCGGGCACAACGGAGAGCGTGCGCTCAACGACTGGGCTGCCGACATCGGGGGGTTCGAGGGCAATGCGCAGACGCTGCGCATCCTCACGCGCCTCGAGCCGAAGACCTTCGGCTCCGACGGCGAGCCCTTCGGCCTCAACCTCACCCGCTCGAGTCTTGACGCCACCTGCAAGTACCCGTGGACCATCGACGAGCCCGTCCCCGACCCGGGCGGGCGCCTGAAGTTCGGCGTCTACCCCGACGACGAGCCGGTCTTCCACTGGATGCGCGGGGGAGCACCCGCGCGTCAGCGCTGCATCGAGGCCGAGGTCATGGACCTGTCGGACGACATCGCGTACTCGGTGCACGATTTCGAGGACGCGGTCGTCAACCGCTACGTCGACCCCGCGCGACTGGCCTCACGGGTCGGCCGCGAGGGCTTGCTCGACGCGATCCAGCGGTGGGTCGGCTACGACTTCGTCCGCGACGATCTCGCCGCCGGCCTCGAACGGCTGATGGCGATGCCCGAATGGATCCACTCCTTCGATGGCACGCGTCCCGCTCTCGCGCGGCTCAAGAACCTCACCTCCGACCTCATCGGGCGTTTCGCCCGCGCCGCCACCGCGGCGACCCGCGCGGCGCATCCCGCCGATCAGCTGACCCGGTATCGCGCGCACGTCATCGTTCCCACAGAGGTCGAGGTCGAGATGGCCGTGCTCAAGGGCATCATCGGCGCGACGGTCGTCTCCATCGACGGTCGTAAGGTGCTGTACCGCGAGCAGCGCCACGTGCTGAAGCGCTTGGCATCCGCCCTTTGGGAGAACCCGGGGGCCCTCGACGCCCTGCACGCACCCGACTTCGCCGCCGCCGCCGACGACGCGGCCCGCCGCCGCGTGGTCGTCGACCAGGTCGCCAGTCTCACCGATCAGCTCGCGATCGCGTGGCACGGACGCCTCGTCGGAGAAGTGGATGCCGCAGAGCTCGGTGTCTGGGCGCCCGGTGCCCGCGCCGCTCGAGGAGCGGATGCCTGATGCCCCGCATCCGCCAGTCCGACGTCGATGAGGTCAAGGCGAGGGTCAACATCGCCGACATCGTCGGTGAGCGCGTCGCGCTGAAGTCGGCCGGCGTCGGCTCGATGAAGGGTCTCTGCCCCTTCCACGACGAGCGGAGCCCCAGCTTCCACGTGCGCCCGCAGGTCGGGTACTACCACTGCTTCGGCTGCGGTGAGTCGGGCGACGTGTATTCGTTCCTGCGCGCGATGGACCATGTCTCGTTCACCGAAGCGGTCGAGCGCATGGCGGCGCGCGTCGGGTACACGCTCCACTACGAAGACGGCGGGCCCGCGCCCGAGACGACCGGCCGCTCGCGGCTGTACGCCGCGAACGCCGCCGCGGCGGAGTACTTCCGCGCCCAGCTCATGACACCCGAAGCAGACACGGGCCGACGCTTTCTCGGAGACCGCGGCTTCGACGCCGGCGCGGCCGCGCACTTCGGCGTCGGCTACGCCCCCAAGGGCTGGTCGCATCTCATGGATCACTTGCTCGCGCAGAAGTTCACGCGTGACGAACTGTTGCAGGCGGGACTCGTGTCCCAGGGGCAGCGCGGGGTGTATGACCGGTTCCGCGGCCGCTTGGTATGGCCGATCCGCGACATCACCGGGCAGGTCATCGGGTTCGGCGCGCGCAAACTCTACGAGGACGACCAGGGCCCGAAGTACCTGAACACCCCCGAGACGCCCATCTACAAGAAGGCGCAGGTGCTGTACGGCCTCGACCTCGCCAAGCGCGACATCTCGCGCTCGCACCGCGTCGTCGTGGTCGAGGGGTATACCGACGTCATGGCGTGTCACCTCGCCGGCATCACCACCGCGATCGCCTCGTGCGGCACCGCTTTCGGCAGCGACCACATCACCGTCCTGCGGCGGGTGATGGGAGACGACAGCTCGGCCGGCGAGGTCGTCTTCACCTTCGACCCCGATGCCGCGGGGCAGAAGGCGGCGCTGCGCGCCTTCGCCGATGAGAAGCGTTTCGCGGCGCAGACGTATGTCGCCGTGGCCCCCGAGGGCCTCGATCCGTGCGACCTGCGCCTCCAGCGGGGTGATGGTGCGGTACGCGCGCTCATGGAGAACAAGGCGCCGATGTTCGAGTTCGTCATCGACCAGCGACTGAGGGACTTCGATCTCTCCAGTGTCGAGGGCCGTGCCGGTGCCCTGCGTGCGGCCGCGCCGATCGTCGCCGATATCCGCGACCCGGCCCTGCGTCCGGGGTACGTCCGTGTGCTCGCGCGCCGCCTCGGCCTCGACATGCCCGAGGTGCAGTCGGCCGTGGAACGCGCCGCGCGCGGCCTCGATCGCGCCGAGAAGCGCGATACGCGCAAGGACTCCGATCCCGCCCCGGTGGCGATCTCGGTGACGATGGCGTCGCTGCCCAACAACCGCGACGTCGCGCTCGAGCGCGGCGCGATGATGGCGTTCCTGCAGTACGGGCACCGCATCGAGCCCGAAGTCTTCCTGCGGGCCCTGCAGACGCCGTTCACGCACCCGGCTCTCGAGGCGGTCCGCAGCTCCCTGGCATCCACCGATCTGTCGCAGCCCGGATGGGCCGTCGCCGCGGTCGAAGCCGTGCGCGAGCCCTTCCGCTCGCTCGCGGCCGAACTGCTGACCGCCGAGTTCCCCGCACGAACCGAGGAGGGCGCCGTCGCCTCGGCGAACGATCTCGCTCGCGGTCTGCTCGTGCGCGAGCTCGAGCGCGAGAAGAGCGAGTTGCTCCGCGGGATTCAGCGCGTTCCCGCCGATTCCGACGAGGGCAAGCGCCTGCGGTTCCGGCTGCGCGAGCTCGACGCCGACCGCCAGCGCCTCATCGCCTCCTGAGCGGGCGCCCCGCGCGCCGCTGGCATCCCTCGTTGTCGTCGGGGAGGATGAGGGAATGCCCCGGACCCTCGACACCGACGTCGCCCTTCGAGCAGACGACCTGTCTCTGGCGCGCAGCGGCGTGCGCGTGATCGACGGGATCACCTTCACGCTCCCCGCCGGACGCACCCTGATCGTGCAGGGAGCGACGGGGGCGGGAAAGACCTCGCTCGTCTCGCTGCTGGCCGGCCACCCCGACGACGGGCTGACGGTGGTCGGGGGAGACGCCCGCGTGCACGGCATCTCCGCCCGGCGCCCGGGACGTGCGCGTCGCGAGTGGACCTTCCACACCGGCTACCTGCCGCAGGGAGCGGGTGCAGCTCTCCCTTCCCGCTTGACCGTGCAGGACGTCATCGCCGAGCCCATCACCAGTCGCGACCGCAAAGTCAACACGCGCGCTCTCGCCGTGCGCGTGGCGACCCTCCTCGACGAGATGGAGCTGCCGCTCGGCACGGCCCCGAAATACCCCTACGAGCTGAGTGCCGGTATGCGTCAGCGCGTCGCCCTGGCGCGCGCGCTCGTTCTGGAGCCGCGCCTGTTCGTCGCGGATGACCTGTACGCCAACCTCGACCTCGAGGTGCGCGCGGCCGCTCGCGCGTCGATCACACGCCGACGCGACGGGCGCGGAATGGCCTCGCTGATCGTGACGAACGACGCCGATGCCCCGAGAGACCTGGATGCCGATGTGCTCGTGCTGCACGCCGGTCACGCCGTGGGGCTCGGCCACGGCGACCAGGCGGTGCAGTGGACTCCGGACGGCACGCCCGAGAGGCGGATTTCGACGGGCTGATTTTTCCGCCGCCCCCGCGTGCTGTTAGTATCGTGGGGTTGCCCGCCGCAAGGTGAGCATGATCCTCGGTAGCTCAATTGGCAGAGCAATCGGCTGTTAACCGATAGGTTCTTGGTTCGAGTCCAAGCCGGGGAGCCACGGAAGGCCCGACGCACGATCGTCGGGCCTTCGTCGTCGTCAGACTGCGCAGATCGTCAGGTCGTGGTGAGCCGGCCCGCTCGGGAGAAAGCCCCGCACGACACCCTTCAGGCGGGGTCGGAGTCAGCGTCGGGCTCGAGCCGCTGCTCCTCGCGGTGTGCGGGGCTCTGCTCCATGTCGGGATCGATCGACGTGTCGTCTCGATCGGCCTTCTGGGCGGCGGGGTCGGGGATGGGAAGTCGGTCCGGATCGCTCATGCCGGCAACCGAACCACCGCGCTCGGGGGTTCGTCGCGCCCGTTGACACAGGCGCCGACCCGCCGAAACGCGCTCGCCTGTGGGCTCACCTGCTCGCGCGGGAGGCGTGCCTACACTCGGGGCATGCGTCGCGCACTCGTCCTGGTCGCCTCCTGCATGTCGATCTGCCTTCTCGCGGGTTGCGGGTGGGTTCGCCCCGACGTCGTCGACCGCGCCGACGATGTCAGCGTCACGGGCGGAACGTGCCGCATCGAGTGGTGGTTGGCCGCGCTGAACGATGGTGCGACAGGCGAGGCGTGGGGCGTCGCGCGTGAGGCGCTCGCTTCATCGAGGGTCGACGAAGCGCAGCTGTCCGAATGGAGAGAACTTCTCCTGCTCGACGACGACGTCACCTGGCCGTCGCCGGGCCGCCTCGACGGTGCCGCACACCGCGAGGCCGTTCGTGCCGATGTACGCGACGCCTTGGCTGTTGCGGGGTTCCTCGATAGCGATCGCGTCATCGAGGTCTTCTCGTCACAGCTCTGTACGGTGTGACACTCCGGCGGGCACGCTAACTCGTCGGAGAATCGGCGACCTGTTCCGGCCCCCGCCCCTTCCCGTTGTTCGAGCCCTTCCCATTCCCGTTGCCGTTCCCCTTGCCCGAGCCGCCCGCGCCGGGCGCGGAGCCGCCGGGCGTCGCCTCCGGCGAGGGCGACGTGCTCGGAGGGGGAGCGACCGAGCCGCCGCCGGGCGGGGTGGGGTCCGGCGCCGGTTCGACGACGGGGGAGCCGCTGGAGTCAGGGGAACCGCGACCGGGTTGCGTCGATCCGCCACCCGGCACCTGAACGATCGGCTGTGCCGGAGCGGGCTGCACCGGCTGCGGCGCGACCGGGGCGGGCGAAGGCGGTGGGGTCTCGGCATCCGTGCTCGACACCGACTCGACCGAGGAGGGATCGTTCTCGGCCACCAGAGGGACCGGCGTCGATGAAGGCGCAGGGGTGGAGACGCGGTCCGTGACCGCGTCGGGGACCGCACCGAGAGAAAACGCCATCACATGCCCTCCGACGATGAGCACGGCGCCGGCTGCGGCGCCCGCCCAGACCCACCACCGTCGGAACGATCGACGCGGGCGCGCGGCGGAGACGAAAGAACCGCTGGCCCCGACGCCGACGGACGCCGCGGCGGCGACCGGTGCGGTGCTGTATGTGGCCGCGGCCCGCGGCTCATCGCTCCCTGCCGATGCCACCGGAGGTGCGCTCATCACGGCCGTCGGCACCTGCCACGACACCGCGGCCGCGGGTGCGCCGGTGGCGGTCCCCGCTGACTCGTGGGTCAGCGACTGCACCCGCCTCATGACGCTCGCGGCGGAGGGTCGCTCATCGGGGTCGAAGGCGGTCATCGACGTCAGCAGCGACTGCCACTCGCCACCGTACGTCCCCGGGATATCCGGCTGACGAGCCAGGCGGGCGAGCAGCGTCTCTTGCAGCGTTCCGCCGCCGAAAGGATGCAGGCGCGTGAGCGCCTCGATGGCGAGGAGCCCCAGCGCGTACACGTCCGACGCGGCGCGGGGCGGCTCGCCGCGTACCTGCTCCGGTGCGAGATAGGCGGCCGTCCCGATGACGGTGCCGGGCGTCGTCAGGCGTGTCGCACCGATCAGCCGGGCGACCCCGAAGTCGGCGAGCACGGCCTCGACGGCGCGCACCCCGCCTCTCACCTCCCGCAGGAGGACGTTCGACGGCTTGACATCGCGGTGCACGATGCCGGCGTCATGGACGACGGCGAGAGCGCCCGCCAGGTCGGCGAGAATGCCCGCGACCTCGGCAGGCGAGACGGGGCCTTCTTCGATGCGGCGCTGCAGCGAGGGCCCGCTCACCAGCTCCATCACGAGGTACACGTGGTCGTCGCCGGTGAGCCGCGCGTCGTACAGGGTCACGAGCGAGGGGTGATCGAGCGCCGCGAGAGCCCGTGCCTCCGACATGCGGCGGAGGGGTTCGGGTTCGTCGCCCGCGTCGGCGTAGAAGATCTTGATCGCCACGTCGCGTGCGAGAACCTCGTCGCGCGCGCGGAAGACGCGCCCCATTCCACCGGCGCCGATACGCTCGCGCAGGATGTAGCGCCCACCCAGGATGTCGCCCGCGTGGGGCATCGAGTGGTCGAGCACGTGACTCATCGGTTCCTTCGAGCGGGACCGCCTGACGGCGGGAAGGGTGGATGCCGGGACGCATCCGTTGCATTGCACGCTATGCCCGCGCGGGTCGGCGAAGAGCGGGGTAGCGACACCGCTCGCCGATGCGCATAATGCTCGCTCACCTCGCGATCGTCGGCTTCGTTCCCCGTCCGGGACATCTGCGTCCCCAGGCCTGCGAGCAAAGCCGTGGGAGCGGTTCCACTAGGCTCTCTCCGGCCGTCGACGCCGGCCCGAGAGGAACCGACGTGCCCGCCCCCGCCTCTCACGTGCGCCGCGATCTCCAGGGCCTCCGGGCGATCGCCGTGATCGCGGTCGTCAGCACCCACCTCACGGGATGGCCCCGAGGCGGCTTCGTGGGTGTCGACGTGTTCTTCGTCTTGTCGGGCTTCCTCGTCACCGGCATCCTGCTGGCCGATCTCCAGGCAGAGGGGACGGTGCGCCTCGGCGCCTTCTTCGCTCGCCGCGTCAAGCGCCTCTTGCCCGCCGCTCTCGTCGTGCTCGCGGTCGTCGTCGGGGCAGCGTTCCTGGTCTTCTCGCCCGTGCGTGCCGAGAGCACCCTGGTCGACGCCGTCTCCGCTGCCGGCCTCCTCTCGAACTGGCACTTCGGTCTCGAGGGCCGCGACTACTTCGCCGCCACCGACGTCTCGCCGCTTCAGCATTTCTGGTCGCTCTCCATCGAGGAACAGTTCTCGGTGGCATGGCCGTTCCTCGTCCTGCTGGCGGTCGCCGCGCTGCCGGTCGCCGTGCGCCGCGCACGCGGTGGACGTGTGGCCGTGGGCCTGCTCGCGGGTGCTGTCGTCGTGGCATCCGGCATCGTCGCCGTCGTGCAGACGCCCGTCGACCCGAGTCTTTCGTACTTCTCCACGCTCACGCGGGCGGGGGAGCTCGCCACGGGAGCGATGATCGCGGCCGCCGCCCCCGTCCTCGTACGGATTCCGGCGGCTGCCCGCGCGCTCCTCGCCTGGGTGGGCCTGGCGGTGATCATCGCGGCGGTCTTCCTGATCGATCCCGCGGACCCCTTCCCGGCACCCGCGGCCGCCCTCCCGGTACTCGGAGCAGCACTCGTGATCGGCGGCGGCATCGGCGGCGACCCGCGTCACCGCCACCTCTTCGTCCTCACCAACCCGTTGGCGGTGACGATCGGCGATCTCTCCTACTCGCTGTACCTCTGGCACCTGCCCGTGATCGTGTTCGCGGGGGTTCTGCTCGCTCCGGGACCCGCCGCCACGGGGATCACCGTCTTGGCGATGCTCGTCCTGACGGTCGCGACCTACCTCGGCATCGAACAGCCTCTGCATCGCTCGCCCTGGGCAGCCCGCACCGCGCATCGACGCGAGCCCGCCCCCGCCGAGCCGGAGCGCGTATCGGAACCCGCTCCGCGCCGTGCGAGCAGCCTCGCCTCGCGGCCCGCCGGATACATCCCCGGTCAGCGGTACTACCCCGGCTCCCGCCCTATGGCCCCCGTTCCCCCGGAGCCCACGAAACCCGTCGCACCGACGCCCGTGGTGCGGCACGACGCTCAGCGGATGCCGGCACCCCCGGCATCCGGCGAGACCGATGACGCACCCGCCTGGGCCGCCTGGCGTGCGCGTTTCGCGCCACGCGTGGCGATGGCCGGAGCCAGCCTCGCGATCGGCACCGGAGCGACGGCGCTCGCGGTGATGCTGGCGTACGGCGCCCCGACGCTCCCCGGTCTGCCGCTCGCCGCCCCGGCCGCCGTCGACGTCGCAGCCGAGGCCGGAGACGCCCTCGGCACCTTGCAGGGCGAGCTCGCCGCCGCGACGACCGCCGCCTCGTGGCCCGACCTGCGCCCCTCGCTCGACGAGGTGCAACGCGCCTCGTCGTCGGCGAATCGCGCCCGCGACTGCTTCACTCCGGGTGTCGCCCTCGAGGCGGCGAGGTGCACCTGGGGCTCCGCCGACGCCCCGCGCCACCTGTACCTCGTGGGCGACTCGAGCGCGATGGCCTATGCGCCGGCGTTCGCGAAACTCGCCGACGACAGCGGGGGAGCGTGGCGCGTCACGACGGTCGGGATGTACGGATGCCGCTTCACCGACGTGCTCCTCGAGAGCCGCGACCCGTCGGTCATGGCCGCGTGCGGACAGCGAAAAGTGGATGTCGCATCGATGATCGCCGCCGCGCCGGCCGATCTGCTCGTCGTGTCGAACGCGTTCACCCTGGGCCGCTCGGTCGACGGGCGCGACCTGGGCGCCGGGGAGCTGGCATCCGCCATCGCCTCCGAGATCACGGGGTGGGCGCCCGCGGGCCGCACGGTGTATCTGGCGCCCCCGCCGCACGGCGCGGATCTCGGGCGGTGCGTCTCGCCTCTCACCGGCCCCTCGGCGTGCCTCGCGGGAGTCGACGACGTGTGGACGCAGATGGAGACGGCGACCGAAGTTCAGGCCGCCGCCACCGGTGACTCTGCGATCAGCTCCCTGCCCTTCAGCTGCTGGCAGGGGGCGTGCCCCGCCTTCGCGGGCGACACGCCGGTGCGCTATGACGACACCCACATCACCCCGGCGTTCGCGGAACGACTGACGCCGATCCTGCGCGGCGAGCTCGCGGCGAGAGATCTGTACTGACGCCTGCGGCCCCGAACCCGCGCGTGGCTGCGAGGCTGGGGGAGTGACCTTGCCTCCCGACCCGCGCTCGTACGACCTCGACGCTGCGCGGACCCGCCTGCTGCCCGAGCGCAGGGGAAAGGTCGACGACAGCATCCCCCAACTCGCCGACGCCGACCCCGACCTCTGCGCCCTCGCGCTCGCTCTGCCCGACGGCTCGATCCGGTCGAGTCGACAGGCGACCGTCTCGTTCAGCGTGCAGTCGGCGGTCAAGCCGTTCCTGTTCGCTCTCGCGCTGCTCGACACCGACGGCGCGGCTCTCGATCGAGTCGGCATCGAGCCCACGGGGGAGTCGTTCGACGCGATCAAACTCGAGAGCGGCACGGGCCGACCCCCCAATCCCATGGTCAATGCCGGTGCCCTGCTGACCGCTTCGCTCGTCGAGGGCTCGGACCCCGAGTCGCGCAGTGCCCGCATCGCCCGCGGGCTCGCGGCCTTCGCCGGGCGCGAGCTCGAGGTCGACGAGGACGTGGCCCACAACGAACACCTCCTCGGCGACCGCAATCACGCCCTCGCCCACCTCATGCGCGCAGAGGGCACCCTCGAGCCCTCGGCCGACGACACGGTCGCCGTGTACGCGCGGTCATGCGCGACGATCGTGGATGCCGAAACCCTCGCCGTCATGGGTGCGACATTGGCGTGCGGGGGTGTGAACCCGCGCACGGGGGAACGAGTGGTTCCCGAACGGGTCGCGCGGGATGTCATCTCGGTCATGGCGACCTGCGGCGTCTACGACGGCTCCGGTCGGTGGATGCGCGCCGTCGGCGTACCGGCGAAGTCCAGTGTCTCGGGGGCGATCGTGCTGTCGGCTCCCGGGCGTCTCGGCGCCGCGGTGGTGAGCCCGCCGCTCGACGAACAGGGTACGAGCGTGCGTGGACGCCTCGCGAGCGAAGCCTTGAGCGATGACCTCGCTCTGCACTCCTTCGCGTCGCGCTGACGACACCCGCCCCGCGATATGGGGAGGGACCGGGCGTTCGGCCTAGGCTGGCGCCATGGGGGCACGGGGGATCTACGTTGCGACGACCATCCGCGCGACGCTCGACGAGGTGTGGACGGCCACTCAGGACCCGTCCCAGCACGTGCGATGGGACGTCCGCTTCTCGAGGATCACCCCCACCACGAGCACGCCGGACGGTGCCGCGCGGTTCGTCTATGAACGGCGGACGCCCGTGCACACCGTCCGCGGCGACGGCATCAGCATCGGCGAGACGTCTCGGCCCGATGGCACCCGCACCTCCGCCCTGAGGTTCACGACGCATGACCGGCTGTCACCGCTGCGCGATGGGCGCGGCTACTGGCGCTACGAGCCGGTGGATGACGGCATCCGCTTCTCGACCGGGTACGACTACGCGGCCGGGTGGGGCCCGCTCGACGTGATCGTTCGTCCGATCGTGGGCTGGGCGACCGCGTGGAGCTTCGACCGCTTGCGCCTGTGGCTCGAGACCGGCGTCGAGCCCGAACGGTACTCGCTGTGGCACGCCTTCGCGTTCTGGCGTGGAGACCGCCCACGTGCCTCGCGCTGCGAGCGGGTGCCCCCGCATCGACGGCGCGCCCTCGACGACGCTCCCGCCACGCTCGCGGCGCTGCCCGCGCCGGGAGGCACGCGATGACGTCGATCTTCGCGCGGGCGATGGGATCCGACTTCGACCGCCTGCACCCGATGATGCGGCGACGCTTCGGCGTCGGCCTCGACGAGGGTCAGGCGTGTGTCGGCCACGGCGTGATGCGCGAGATCCGCCGCGGTCCCTGGTGGACCGTCCCGTTCCTCCAGTTCGGCAAACTGCGCAACATCCTCGTGCCGACGGTGGGCACGAACGTTCCCTTCACCATCTGGAACAGCCCCTACCTCGACCCCTTCGGTCGCGAGACGGTCACCTTCGTGCGGGAGTACGAGGTCGGCGGCCGACCGGCCCGGTTCGACGCGACGATGATCTCCCACGAGGGCAGGGTGATCGACTACCTCGGCACACACCAGCACCTCGCCGTCGACCTCGACCTGCAGGTCGACGACGACGGCGGCCTGCTCCTCCGTTCGGGGGAGCAACGCTTCTACGAGGGACCGGTCGGGTTCCGTTTCCCGATGCTTTTCAGCGGTCGCGCCACCCTCCGCGAACGCTTCGACGAGGGCGACGGCCGCTTCCACGTCGACATGCGCGTCGACAACGACCGATTCGGTTTCCTGTTCGGGTACCGCGGGAGCTTCACCTGCGAATGGATGCCGGCCTCCAACGCCCCGCCGCACGTGTTCCCCCGGCGACACGAATCACGCACCTGATCCACACGCTCGCGAATGCGAGAATGACGGCGCCCCCACGCCGGTCCGGTCCTTCCGAAGGAGTCCCCATGCAGCCCGTCGTGCGTCGCCGCGCCTCGCGCACCGTCACCGTCGGCGTCGTCGCCGCGCTCGCCGCCACCCTCACCGGGTGCGGCCAGGGAACGAACGTCTCGGAGGACTACGCCCAGATCTGCCGCGACAACTCCACCGAGAAGCGCCTCCCCGACGACGACTGCAACAATCACGGCGGCAGCGCGCACTGGTACTACCTGCCATTGGGTTCGAGCAGTCGCACGGTACCCGCTGTCGGCCAGCCCGCGACCGGTGGTGCCGACAGCCTCCCGTCGGGCAAGACCGCGGCACGTGGCATCTCGAGCGACGGTGCCAGCGTCTCGCGCGGCGGCTTCGGCGGTTCGGGCTCCGACGGAAGCCACGGCAGCTGATGCGGCGCGTCGAGCTCGATCCGCGCCCCGACTGGGAGCGCACCATCAAGCAGTCCGGACTCATCTACTCGCACTCCATCCGCGACGACGGCACGGCGGTCGACTACTGGAACGACGGCGCTGCGTACGTCTTCACGCTCCCGGAGGTCGAGGAGCTCGAGAAGCAAACCGAAGAACTGCATCGGATGAGTCTCGAGGCCGCCAGGTACATGGCATCCGGTGAACTCGGTCACCTCGGGCTCAGCCCGAAAGCGTTCGAGCTCGCCCAGTGGTCGCTCGAGCAGAACGAACCCGACGTCTACGCCCGTTTCGACCTCGCCTACGCCGGTGACGGATCACCCGCGAAGATGCTCGAGTACAACGGCGACACCCCGACCGGTCTGATCGAGGCCTCGGTCACCCAGTGGTTCTGGCTGCAGGACCGGCTCAGGAGCGGGGCTCTTCCCGCCGACACCGATCAGTGGAACGGCCTGCACGAGGCCCTGGTGGAGCGCTGGCGCACTCTTCTCCACCGCTCGCTCGAAGAAGGCGAGGGCGGACGCCTGTTCGTCGCGCACTCGGATGCCGACACCTACGGCGAGGACTGGGACACCGTCGCCTACATGCGTGATCTCGCGGGCGAGGCCGGTTGGGAGCACACCGGCATCGAGATGAAGGAGATCGGCTGGCACCACGGCGCGCGACAGTTCGTGGGCGTGCCGGAGCCGTGGGGTTCCTCGCGCAGCATCGCGGCGCTGCCGGGTGACACCCCGGGCACGCAGTACCCCGTCATCCGCAACCTCTTCAAGCTCTACCCCTGGGAGGACCTCGTCTCGGGGGAGGACCGCGTCGCCGGCGACCAGGAGTTCGGGGCGCTGCTCATTGCGGGGCGAGGACTCTTCGGCCGCTGGTACGAACCGGCGTGGAAGATGTTCCTCTCGAACAAGCTCCTCCTCGTTGCCCTCTGGCGGCTGTTCCCCGGCCACCCCAACCTGCTGCCCGCCTACGCCGACGGGCCGAACGGCATGACCGACTTCGTCGTCAAACCCGTCTTCGGTCGAGAGGGAGACGGCATCCGGGTACACCGCCGTGACGGCAGCGTCATCTCGAACGGCCAGGAGTACCGGCGAGAGGGCACCGGACGGGAGCGCGTCTGGCAGGAGTACCACGAGCTCCCCGACTTCCCGGGAAGCAATGGGAGCAATCACCCCGTGCTCGGTTCGTGGGTCATCAACGACGAGGCGTTCGGAGTCGGCATCCGCGAGTCCGACGGCCCCATCACCGACTACTACTGCCGCTTCGCCCCGAACATCATCGAGAGCTGACCGCGCCGCCCCTCTCGAGCTCGCTCACGCGTCGATGTCGTCGACACCCGGCATCCACGAGATACCGGGTTTGCCCCACTTGCGCTTCTTCGCGATCTTCGCCGCGACCCGGCCGTCTTCCTCGTCGAGACGATCCACGTACAGGATGCCGTCGAGGTGATCGAACTCGTGCTGCAGGATGCGTGCCCGCCAGCCCGTGACCTCGATACGGACCGCGTGGCCGTCGAGATCGGTGCCGGTGAGCAGCGCCGCCTCGGACCGGCGCAGCGGAAAGCGCTCGCCGGGGAACGACAGGCACCCCTCGCTCTCTTCGTCGGGGTCGGGGTAGCCCGGTTCCATCGGGCGAATCCACAGCTCGGGGTTGATCACGACGCCGCGCCAGGGCTGCCCCTCGTCGTCTTCGTACGTGTACGTGAAGATGCGCAGTCCCACCCCGACCTGCGGAGCCGCAAGACCCACACCGGGGGCGGCGTCCATCGTCTCGAACATGTCGGCGACAAGCGCGCGCACCTCATCGGTGATCTCGTCGACGCGGGCAGCGGGAGCGTGCAGCACGGGATCACCCATGATGCGAATCGGGAGTACGGCCACGTCACCAGCCTATCCAGGGGGCGGCGGGCTATCGTCGGAGGGTGATCCCGCTCGATGCCACCCTCAGCGACGGAATCGACCAACTCGTCGGTGTCTTCCGCGACCCGCGTATCCTGCTCGGCATTCCGCTGGCCCTTCTCGGCGCGGTGTTCATGTCGTTCGGCGCGCAGTATCAGCACCGGGGAGTGCAGAAGGTCGAGCGCCTCTCGGGCAAGACCACCGGTGGCCTCTCACGCAAGCAGCTCACGTCTCTGTTGACGCGTCCCTCGTGGGTTGCGGGCACGGTCATGCTGGGCCTGGCGATCGTGTGCCAGCTCTCAGCGCTGTCGGTGGCCCCGCTGATCCTCGTGCAGCCGCTCGGAGCCATCGCCCTCGTCATCACGACGGTGCTGAACGCCCGCGTCTCGGGGCAGAAGCCGACGCGGCAGTCGCTCATCGCGATCGCACTGTGCGTCGGCGGCATTTTCATCTTCGTCACGATCGCCGCGTTCTTCGCCACCGAACACGTGGTCACCGAGCGCGAACTGTGGATCATCCTCGGCATCCTGGCCGTCGTCGTCATCGTGTTCGGTGTGTTCTGGGTGCTGGTGCGCCGTCGCGCTCAGGCGCTGTTCTACATCATGGCCGCAGGCGTGATCTATGGTTTCGTCGCGACGCTCGCCAAGGTCGTCATCAGTCGGGCACAGGCGGGCAACTTCGAGTGGCTGACGATGCTGTGCCTGGTCGCGCTGCTCGCCGCCGTCGCCGTGGGCGCCTACTTCGTGCAGACGGCATACTCGGTCGGCCCGCCCGACCTCGTCATCGCGGGTCTCACCGTGATCGACCCGATCGTTGCTGTGTTGATCGGCCTTCTGGTGCTCGGCGAGGCGTCGACGGCCCCCGCGTGGGCGCTCATCGGTTTCGTGATTGCCGGTGCGATCGCGACGTGGGGAGTGATCCAGTTGACCAAGCACCACCCTCAGGTGACGGCGGATGGGAAGCCGGCGAAGCCTCGGGTGAAGTAGGCCGTTCGAGGGGACGTGGCGCGCCTGGAGCTGTACCGCTGGTCGATCGCGGAGTGGCGCTCCTCAAACGGGATAGCGCCGAAGCAGAGCGGTCACCATTCCCTGATGTCTCGCAGATCGGACTGCAGGAGCCCGAGCAACTTGCCCTGCACAGCGTCTTTCAAACCAAGCTCGCCTGCGGCAGAGGCGAGTGACACGTCCTGACCTTCCGGGTCCTTTGCCAAGAGATCCATGGATCCTAAGCGCATGTCTTCTGTGCCGCGACCGATGGCCGCGAGGATTGGCGACGGACCGAAGCCGAAGCAGCCCGAGAGCCCATCGATCATCGACACCGCGATCACGGCCATCGCAATGCGTCTGCGTGTGCTCGCGATGGTTCTCGTGTCGGGCAAGAGCGGGAATATCGTTGCAGCTTCACTCGTTCGAGATGGGCCCATCCCGGGTCTCCAACGTCATCCGGCGAGGCCGCCAACGGAGAGCCTGCCTCGCGTTCGGTTGCGCTCCGCAGCTACTGGTGCAAAAGCGCGGGCGATCGGACTCATACTCGCATCACTGTTTCGCCAGAGACTCAAGTCGTTCGCCGGTGAGAGAGAGTGACTGGCCGTCGACGGCTTCAGCGATGCCGAGGTCCTCCGCCGCCGTGTCCATCGAGATCTGAATTCCCCCTTCTTCCTTGGCGTAGAAACCGACTCCGCCGACTCGCATGTCTTCTGCGCTTCGGGCAACAACGCCCAGGATCGGGCCGAGAGTCTCGGCCGACACCGAGTACCCAGGCTGCAGCGCGTCTGGTTCCAGGATCACCGACACGGTGAGGTCACCCGAGAACGACGACAGGTAGGTGGCTTTCGCGCTGTGCACGCCGAGCCCTCCGTTTTCGAGCTGCCTCGCAAGGTCATCGGCACGTTCTTGCCCGGTCGGTCCACCTATGGAGCAACCGCCGACCGCGGTGGCGAGGACGAGGATCGACACCGCCAGCGCCGCTCCGCGTTTCCGGATGTTCATCGTGAACCCACCGCCCACTGGACTGCCGGGTCATGCCTGAGCGATGCAGGACCGGTCACCACTCCCGGCACACGTCCGAACTGCATCGAACCCGTGGCGAAAGGAGTCGGCAGGTCCTCCCACTCGGCGCCCGAGAACGAAAGAGACCTTCCGAAGTGGTTTTGGCTGAGGCCCAGTTCCTCGGCCGCTCGAGTCATGTCCACGTCGGCGCCTTGAGCGTCTTCGGCGTACAGCACCAGGGCGCCCACACGCATGTCAATCGCGCTCTCTCGGACCACGTGACGAATTTTCTGAAGCCGTTCGGCGGAGACTGAGGCTCCGCGATCAATGGCGTCTTCGTCGAAACGACTGTCACATCGAGACTCCCGTGAAAGAAGACGGCGCGAGGACGTCTGCGCGCGAGATACCGAGACTGCTGTGCTCGAGTTCGTCCACCAACGCGGCTGCCCGGGTGTCAAGCGATGGCCCCAACGGGAAGCACCCCGTCAGCGCCATCCCGAGGGCCGTGATCATCGCCACATACGCCGGTCCACGTGCTCATAATCGCATCATCTTCCTTGGCTCGCGGTCACTTCCCGGCGTAGGAGGTCCATTCCTCCGCTACAAGCGTCAGCGAGTCGCCGTTGAGTGACTTTTGAAGTCCGAGCTCCGTCGCGGCATCTCGGAACGATAGGTCTTTCCCGAAATCGTCGTCGGCGTAAAGATACAGACTCGTCACTTTCATGTCTGCAGCGTTGTCTGCCGTAACCGCGAGGATGCGTGTCAGGGTCGCGGCGGCGACCTCGCGGCCGCCCGACTCCAGACCATCGGAGGAGAGTTTCACTGTGACGGTCAAGCCACCCGCGCCAGAGGGGGTAGTAACCACTTTCGCGCCCACGACACCGCTACCCGCGGATTCGAGCGCCGCTGTGAGCTGCGCCTCCTTGTCGCCGGCGCTGGGCCCGCCGAAGCAGGCGGTCAGTCCGACCAAGAGCGTTACCGTCAGAAGGGTCAATCCCGCACGCACAGTGTTGACGCCCATCATTCCCCCAAAGCTCGTGCGCCAGCGAGGTCGCACGATTCGTAAACATCCGCGAGAGTGCGGATCGTCGCCGCGTTCCGACTGAGGCGAGCTGCACGAGCGCGGGTCTCTATCATCGCCCGCGTACTCGACGAAACTGCGGCATCCGTGGCTTCACCGCTGGTCTGCGCATTCAACGCCGCGATAGCCGTTTGAAGCTGGGTTGCCACCGATTCCAGCTGGGCCGCCTGCGCATCGAGGTTCTGCGCGTGGTCAGCGAGCGAACCGAGTTGGACGTCGAGTCGCCCGCTCATCGAGCCGCCCCCCGTTCATCTGACCCCTTTCGAAGCCCAGAAACGAGCGGGAAAGACTCGCCGAACATTGTCGACGCGCGATCCGCAGCCTCGGACCGTGCCGCTGCCTGCGCGCGGGAGATGGTTTCTGTGAGGACCGACGAAAGCCGGGCATCAGTACGAAAGCCGCTGGCGAGGGTGACATTTAGGATCTTTCCGTCTGCGGCGGATGTGACGGTGCATTCTCCGCCCTCGCTTCGAATGGTCTTCGACACGGACCGCAGCTCTTCCATAGCACCATCGGCACGTTCTCTGGCAATGGCAGCTGCAGCGAACTGCGTTTCTAGACGGGCACGCGCTGCTTCAACCCGTTCGTCAATACTGAAGTCCATATTTTTACTCTCCAGACTTTCCGACGTAAACCTCTTCTACCGTGCCATTGAGGAAGGTCCAGTCGTTTTTCAGATTCCCGCCGTTCGAGAGGTAGTCCCTGAAGTCAGAGGTGTACGTGTCGGCGTTGTGCGTCTTGTTGGGGTCGATGGAACCGCCCGGGTCAGACAAGACGACCCAGTCGATGTTCTTGGGCACGGTTCCGGCGACCACCACGCTCGGCCCTAGCGGACCGTTGACGACATCTGCATTCCAGTCGACAGGTGCTCGGCCATCGAGCTTCGGGACAGGGTCCGAGACGTGTTCAACCTGCAGTACTGGAATATGACTCGGAATGTCGTATTGCTCCGTGGGGGAGCCATTCGTGACGACCCCGATCGTGTTGTACGGCGAAGACGAGTCGGCGCCAAGATTTCCGGCCATGATCCCCCCTTGGCTGAACCCGGACCACACTACGTCCGACCCGGGGGGTACCCCTGCATCTTCCATCATCTTCTGAACCGCGCGCTCATACTGCGTGCGGATAATGGGGTTATCCATCAAGACAAGGGCGATGTTGCTGTCGAGGTCGTTGAGTGGGGCATAGTCCTTCAACGAGTCCCCCAAGGGATCGTCGCCGAGGATGCCCTTCAGAATGCCCCAGTCCAGGGTCGAGGGCAGATTGACCAACGTGTAAGTAGACCCGTCAGGCCTCCTGATCGTGGAGATACTCACCGCTGTCTGGTCTTTACCGCTGATGCGATCGATCAATCCATTGCCCTCAATGAGATCACCGGGCGACGAGATCGAACCCCGCTTCATGAGTTCTTCGTACGCCTGATCGTCACTAGCGGCGCTCGGATCAAGCTCGCCCACCGACGGGTCCGCTTTAAGCATGTCGCCAAGCCCTGTTCCGAGGAGGTACCCAACCGGGCCCCCGACGAACGCTGCGATGCCCGGCAGCATGCGACCCAGGAGATCCTGGAGGACGACCAAGCCGTCACCGACGATCGGCCCAAGCTCCCCGAGCAGACGGCCCAGCTGCCCGAGCGCCGTGAGGAGCTGCTCGATCAGGTCCCGCGCCAGGACGATGATGTCCCACGCCGCGTCCGCGAACTCGCGGATGGCGTCGAGCTTGTCGAACGGGTTCAGGGTGAAGCTGGTCAACGAATCCGCCAAACGCGCCAGGGCGTTCAGCAGGCCGCAGATCGCGTCGCGGCAGGCGGTAACGAGTGTCGAAGCGAGAGCGAGAGCGGACGAGGCTGCACCCGCCCAGTCCTGCACGTCCGTCAACACCCTCGAGACGTCTTCGTACCGCTGGCGAAGGGCCCGCACAGTCCGGCCATCGAGGTCGTCGAGAGCCCGCGCGGCGGACGCGAGGTCGAGGGTCAACTCCGACACCGACGACTCGACCGTGCGCCACTCCGACGAGCGCAGGGATATGGCGCCCGGGTCGCCCTGCAGCTCGTCCATCCACTGGGGGAGTGGCTGCACGTAGGTGATCAGCCAGCCTGCGAAACCGGGGATGCCGTCGCACCCTCCACCCGACGAGCGTGACGCCCCTCCGGCCCACGACTCGCTGCGCAGCTGCGCAGCGACGGCGGCAGCGCCGCTCACGACTCGAACTCCTGCATCACCGCGACGGCCTGTTCCTCGACCTCGTCGAACGACTCGCGTGCGACCTGCACGCCCTTCTGCATCGTCGCAACGAGCTCTCTTGCGCTCGACAGCAACTGCGCGGTGTTGCTCGCAAGACCGTTCGCAGCTCCGACGACGATTCCCGACGCCAGAACGCCGAATGCCGAGCCAGGAAGCGGCGTTCCGGCGGCGGACGCCGCGGCATCCAGCGAATCGCTTACGCGTCCTAACGTCGACGCCTGTTCTGCCAGGACGTCGGTGTCCATGATGATGTGCGTTCTTCCCGCCACGGGGCCCCCGCTCGTGTCAGCTTTGCCAACACCATAGCGAAAGCCCTCGCCGCTTCGCAGGAATGCTCACCACCTGTGGATAACCGGATGACGGTAGGCTCGACGTCGCTGGGGGCGGTGGCCAAGCTGGTCAAGGCAGCGGGCTCATAACCCGACGATCGTGGGTTCAAGTCCCACCCGCCCTACGCGAGACCCCCGGCCGGGATCACCTGGTCGGGGGTCCTTCTCGGGGGCGACGAACCTGGTCAGCCGACCATCGACGGCCGGGAGAGCAGGAACAGCGAGAAGAACGTCGCCGCCGTGGACAGGATCACCCCGAGGGCGAGGTAGCCGCAGATCAATCCGATAACGGCCAGAGCCCGACCCACCCCGTAACGCCCGGCCGTCCGGAGTCCGAGGTGGCCCAGGATGATCGTCGCCACCGCCAGCGGAAACGCGGTGAAGATCGCGACGATGCCGAGGTAGGGCAAGGGGACGAACGCCGCGTTGAGCACCGCGATCGGGCCCAGCACGACGGCGGCGATAGCGGTTCCGTTCGTCACCGCCGGCAACGGCGGCGGCGGGAAAGGCGGCTGCTGCGGGGGCAGGGCGGGCGACGTCATGCCCCGACCCTAGCGGCATGCGGAACGACCGCACGGGCGACGAATGCCAAAGTCGGACGTGCCCATGAGCCTCACTGCGGTGGCGGGGCGAATGTGACCATGGTGAGCCCGACGGCAACGGCCGAAAGGCCGCAAGGTACCCCGTGCGTTCGGTGCGTACCGGCAGTCATGGGCCGCGTTCCTATCGCCCGTACCGATGCCCCCCCCCCGATCTCAACGCGGGCATGACGCTCAGACAGGTGTTGTGCGAGCACCAACGTGCGTCCGCGACAAAAGAGCGACATCACCCAGGGGGGCCGTCGACGCAGCGCCCGGTGCCCGAATTGCCGCGAACACGTCAACCCGCAGCAGGCACCTGTCGAAAGCCGACGACAGCGGGGCGCGATCCGTGCAAAGGGGTGTCGTAAGACGCCCCCGGTGCACGGTCCGCGCCCCGGAACAATCTCCGAAACCGACGCCGTCCGTCCTACGAGCCGTGCGCCTCCTCCGAGACCGGCTGCCACTCGCGCCACGTCTGCAGCCGCGACTCGTAGTCGCGCTCAGCGATTCCGAGCGGCGCTTTGCCGAAGAAGATGCGGAGCGGCGGGTTCTCGGCATCCACCACCTTCAAGATCGCCGCGCGCGTCGCCTCGGGCTTGCCGGGGTCGGCAGCAGAGGGGCGCTTGGCCGCCTGCTCTCGCACGTCGGCGTAGGCGTCGATCTCGTCGCTGCGCTGAGCAGAGGGGCCCGACCAGTCGGTCGAGTACCCGCCGGGCTCGATGAGGGTCACGTGGATGCCGAAGCCGGCAACCTCCTGCGAGAGAGACTGCGACAGCCCCTCGAGCGCCCACTTGGACGCGTGATAGGCGCCGACAGTCGGGAACGCGCTGATGCCGCCGATGCTCGACACCTGGATGATGTGGCCCGAGCCCTGCGCGCGCATGATCGGCAGGGCCGCCTGCGTGACCCAGAGGGCGCCGAAGAAGTTGGTCTCGAGCTGCGCGCGCACCTCGTCCTCGGTCAGCTCCTCGACCATGCCGAAGTGCCCGTAGCCGGCGTTGTTGACGACGACATCGAGCTGACCGAACTTCTCGTGTGCTTTCTTCACGGCGTCGACGTCGGCGGAGCGGTCGGTCACGTCGAGCTGAAGGGGGAAGAACGTGTCGGGGTAACCGTCGACCAGCTCTTTCACGTCGTCGAGGTTGCGGGCGGTGCCCGCGACGTTGTCGCCGCGTTCGAGGGCTGCCTCGGCCCATTCGCGGCCGAAGCCCTTTGATGCGCCGGTGATGAACCAGGTCTTGCTCATGAGTGTCCTCCGAAGAGATGTGGGGGTGAACGCGGGCGACGGTACGCCGCGGCGATCAGAAACTCCTCGGGTTGACACCCCACGCTCGCGCCACCATCGGAAAGCCCCGCCCGCGATGAACGGACGGGGCCTTCGCGACACGAGGGTCAACGAGCGGCGGTCGCCAGCTCTCCCGGCCCGGGCAGGATCTCGCGCAGAAGGTCGTCGAGCGTCACGACACCGAGCAGACTCTCACCCTCGACCACCGTCGCCAGCTGCACACGACCGCGGCGCATCCGTGCAAGGGCGTCGTACGCGGATGCCGTGGGCTCGAGAACCAGCGGATCGCGGGCGATCTCGAGCGCCGGCGTAGCCGGGTCGACCGTCAGCGCGTCGCGCACGTGCGCGACGCGCGACGAGGCGCCCGAACCGACGAGGATGCGCAAGTGCGTAGACGAGGCGGCGACGGCCTGGACGTCGGCCACCGTGGCATCTGCGGGCACGCTCGTGGGGGAACGGTCGGTGCGGACGATGTCACCCACGGTCAGGGTGCCGAGCGCGATCGCCTGTGCGATCGGCTCGGAGTACTGCTTCTCGAGCGTGCCCGCCTGACGTGAGTGCGCCACGAGCTCGCGGATCGTGTCGGCGTCCTGTCCGCCCGCGGCGGCCTTGTCGACCGGCTCGACGCCCGAGGCCTTCACGAGGCGGTTCGCGATGTGGTTGATCCACAGCAGGAACGGACGCAGCGGCCAGGTGAGAGCGCGGGCGAGGATGCCGGTGGCTTTCGCCGCGGTCTCGGGATGCGCGATCGCCCACGACTTCGGCGCCATCTCGCCGATCACGAGGTGCAGGAAGGTCACGACGATCAGCGCGAGCATGAACGCGATGATGTCGGCGAGCACGTAGGGCAGGCCCCAGGCCTCGAAGGCCGGCGCCAACGCGTAGTCGATCGCGGGCTTGGTGATGGCACCGAGCAGGAAGGTACATGCCGTGATGCCGAGCTGCGCGAACGCCAGCATGACGGTCAGCTCGTTGACCCCGCGAAGGGCGGCACGCGCCGAGGCGCTGGTGGCGGCCTCCTCTTCGAGACGGTGCCGACGAGCGGCGAGCAGAGCGAACTCCACGATGACGAAGAACGCGCTCGCGATGATCAGCGCGGTGGTGATGAGCGCGACGGTCCAGCCGTTCATCGGGCCACCTCCTCATCGACGGCAGGAGCTTCGTCGGCGGCATCGGCATCCCGATCCACCTCGTGCAGGTGGACCGTGAGTTGAGAGGGGACGTGCCGGTCCACCTCGACGACCTCGACGGCGAGCCAGCGCTCGATGTCGAGCCCCTGCACCGTCTCGGACGCCCGCTCGGGAAGGTCGATCCGCACAATCGTCCCGACGGCCGGAAGATCCCCGTGGGTCTCGATCACGAGTCCGGCCACGGTCTCGACGTCGCTGACGGCGAGGTCGAGACCGATCAGGCGCTCGAGCTCGTCGAGGTGCAGGTCGCCGGGGACCGTCCAGGCATGGTCTCCGTCGGCCGAGACCTCGGCGACCTCGACGTCGTGCTCGTCGGACAGCTCGCCGATGACCTCTTCGGTCAGGTCTTCGATCGTCAGGATGCCGTCGAAATTGCCGTATTCGTCGACGACGCAGGCGAGCTCGTTCCGCGAACGGCGCATGCGGTCGAGGGCGACGGGCAGAAGCATCGAGGTCGGAATCACGACGGCGGCGCGCATGACGGAGGCCACGGGGGCATCGTCCGCGGGCTGCTCGCGGAGGACATCGATCAGTTCGACGACGCCGACGGGAGAGTCTTCGTCGCCGATCACGGGGTAGCGGGTGTGACCGGTTGCCATGAGCGCGCGAACCTCGCCGACCGTGGTGTCGGGGCTCACCGAACCCACCTGGGAGCGCGGCACCATCGCATGCTCGACGTCGCGCTGCGGGAAATCGAGGATGCGGTCGATGATCATCGAGAGGTCGTCGGGCAGGTCGCCGCTCACGCGCGACTCCTCGATGATCGCCTCGAGGTCGCGCGCGGTGGCGCTCTCGTCGACGTCTTCGAGCGGCTCGATGCGCAGCAGGCGTAGCAGGCGTAGCAGGGCGTTGGCGGCCACATCGAACACGGTGATGAGCCAGCCGAAAAGCAGCAGGTAGATGCGCGTCGGCACGGCCAGCGCACGGGCCAGGGGCTCGGGGCTCGCAATGGCCAGGTTCTTCGGGTACAGCTCTCCGAAGATCATCGTGACGACGGTGGCCAGGAGCAGGGCGCCGATGGTGCCGATGAGTACCGAGACGGCCGGGTCGATGCCGACCCCGCCGAGGAGCGTACCGAGCGACTCACCGATCAGCGGTTCGGCCACGTAGCCGATCAGAAGGCCCGTGACGGTGATGCCCAGCTGGGCACCCGACAGCATGAAGGAGGTGCGCTTGGTGATCGCCAGCACGCGCTTGGCCTGCGCGTCGCCCTTCTCGGCCTTCGCCGCCATCCGCGACCGGTCGACGGACATGTAGGCGAACTCCTGTGCGACGAAGAAGCCGCAGGCGACGATGATCGCCAGAGTCACGACGATACCCAACAGCAGTGTCAGGGCCGCAGCCAGCATCAGATCTCACCCCCTCTCTGGAAGAGGGGGCTCCAAGATCGGCCCTCCTGGTCGGTGGAGGTGCGGTGATGGCTCACGGGTTTTCTCTCTCGTGGGTCGATGATCAGTGATCGCACCGACTTTATCGAGCGGGAACCCCGCGAGGCTGGGGATTCACCCCGACTGCGCGATCACCCTGCCTCGGTGATCTTCTGGTCGGTGTTCGTGTACACGATCGAGTCGGCCGTGGTTCCCACCAACCCCAGAGTCAGTCGCGCCAGGCCCGGCGCGATGCCGTCTGCCGGCGGGGGAGTGTCGGCCCCGAGAGTGAGAGTCTTGCCGTCCGCGGTGGTGGCCGACAGCGAGTTCAGGTACACCGACACGTGCCCCGACAGCGTCATGCGGTCGGCGGTCGTGACCAGCGCAGGTCCCGTCTCGCGCCGAACCGTCAGCGCGAACCCCTCGATCGTGATCTGATCCGCCGTCATTTTCAACGCGGTGATGCGCGTACCATCGGCCAGCGGCACCGTGACGACGCTGACGAGCGGGATGCCGCGGAACGATAGCGACTGCGCCCCGAGCTGTGCCGACGGTTGCGTGAAGACGGGAGCATCCCGATCGGCGACGGCCGCCTGTGCCGGCGGCGTCGTCCCTTCGTCGGCGGGCGGTACCGAGGGTGCGGGCGTAGACGGCGCACCGGGTGCCGAGGATCCCGCATCGGGAACTGCCGGCAGGCCGGGAAGGGTGAGCCCCGGTGTCGGGGTGGGAGTCGGCGTCGATGTGGGGGCGGGCGTGGGGGCGCTGCAGGGGAACAGGATCGGAATGCACAGGCGGGCCGGGCGCAGTCCGTCGTCCGCCCACGCGGCTCCCGCTCCCGTCGCCCCGCCGAGCACCAGCATCGCCGCGGTCAGCGCGGCCGCGGCCCGGACGCGCTTCATCGCTCGACCCCCGTCGACGCGTTCTCCGCCTCCTCGATACGCGACGGAGGAGCGGCATCCGACTCTGCACGAGCCGGCGCCCACGATACGGCGATGATCCCGCCCACCGCGCTCAACAGCATCCCGAGCAGGAAACCGCCGAGATTGACACCGACCAGCGAGTACACCGCAACTGCCAAGGCGATGACACCGTAGAAGATGCGGTGCGCCGGCATGAGGATGAGCAGGATGCCGAGCAGCACGAGAACGACGGGGATCACCGTGGCCTGAAGCCCCTCGATCCCGAGCTGGATGTGCAGTCGCCCGATGTCGAGCTGGCTGGAAAAGAACATCTCGACACCGCCGAGCGCGACGAGGAGTCCGCCCACCAGGGGACGGCTGCGGCGCCACTCGTGAAAGCGCGCTCGAGCGGGCATGTCGGAGGAGGTCATGGCTACTCCGATCAGAAGCAGGTCTTCGAGCCGTCGGTCAGCTCGAGCTTCATGCCGGTGAGGGTGAACACCGAGGCCTGCGTACTCCAGGCTGTCTGCTGCAGACCCTTGATGGAGATGGTGTCGGCATCCTGAGCGAAATCACCCGCGGTGCCCTTCGCCGACGTGTTGACCGTCGACGCGTCGACGCCGATGCGGATGTTGCCGAACGAGGAGTCGCCCTTCAACCCGGTCATGCCGATCTGGAGGTCGGAGGCCGAGGCCGGGGCACCGCCGCCTCCGGCGGTGATGAGGACGCCCACCTTGCCCAGGGGAGTGTCGCTGACGACCGACTGACAGAGGTCGGCGAGGGTGGCGGACTTGATATTCGCGATGGCGACGTTGTGCTGGCCGCCCGCGGTGTCGTTCGTGACGCCCGCGTACTGCGAGAAGCCGGTGCCTTCGAGCTGCGACGCGCTGATCTGGAACTGGCTGCCGGAGACGGCGAACGAAACCGGCACGGCGCCCTGGGCGACGCCGGTGAGAAGAAGGCTCGCGACGGCGGCCACGGGAACGGTGGCGAGGGCCACCCGGCCGGTACGGGAGCGGGTCAGGCTGCGGAACTTCATCGATCCTCCTGCTTAAGCAAGCCCGGCGACGGCGCCGAGCGAGCCCAGGCTACGCCTCATTGACAGTGTGTCAATAGATTGGTCCGGCATCGCTTCGTTAGAGTTTCCTCATGTCGAGCGATCGCCGCACGCGCCTCACGCCGGACCAGCGGCGCGCCCAGCTCGTCGCCTCGGGAGTCGCCTTCCTCGCCGAGAAGCCCCTCGACGACCTCACGATGGAGGTCCTGTCGCAACGAGTCGGCGTCTCGCGCGGGCTGCTGTTCCACTACTTCGGCTCCCGCCAGGGCCTGCACCGGGAGGTCGTGATCACGGCTGCCGCAGCGCTCCTCGCGGCATCCGTTCCGCGTGACGACCTCGGCCCGCGTGAGCGTCTCGACGACACGCTCACCCGCATCGTCGCCTTCGTCCGCGAGCACCGCGGCACCTTCTACTCGCTCGTCCGAGGCGTCGCCTCGGGCGACCCCGAGGTGCGGCACGAAGTCGACCGTGCCCGCGACGTCACCGCGGGCTGGGTCACGGACGGATTCCTCGAACTCGGGGCGGAAGACTCCCCGCTGCTGCGTGTGGCGCTTCGTTCGTGGGTGAACTTCGCCGAGGAGGTTCTCGTCGAACTCGCCCTCGGCACCGAGATGCCCGCGGCGGAGATCGTCGCCTTCCTCTCTCGATCGGCCTTCGGCGTCCTGGCCTCCGTGACGGGGGACGCCGTCCCCTCGCCGCCTCGGAAGTGATCCCGCCGGGCGTCCGCTCGCCCAACGCCCCCCTCTAGGTGATGGGTGGCACAATAGGAGAGCCCCCATTGCTGCGCCCCAGCGCGGTCCCCCAGAAACAAGGTTCGATTCGTCGAGCCGGAAAAGGACCTGTGATGGGACGTCTCATTTACCGTGACCGTGCGTCGTTCGACATCGACGACCGCATCCTCGCGCACCTCCGCATCGTCGTGATGAACAAGCTACGACGCAACGAGGGCTTCATGCTGCAGCTGCCCGTCAACGAAGGCGTGCGACAGGCCAGCCTCTGGATACACGCCTCTAATGCGCTCGTCATGCAGTTCTACGGTGGACGGGAGCCGGCGATCGACCGCGCGCTCGTGGATCAGATGATGCACGATGCGAGTGGCGCCGACGGGCTGACACTGACCGCCGCCGGCATCGCCCCGGTGACCACGACACCGCCTCGGCAGCCGGTCGGCGGGCGCTCGGCCTGAGCGCGGAGGGGCGTCCCCGCTCCTCACCCTTGCAACGGCAGAGTGACCTCGAACCGGGCGCCGTGCTCGGTGTCGACGCACCGTACGTCGCCGCCGTGCGCCCGGGCGATTCCGCGCGCGATCGGCAGACCGAGTCCCACCCCGCCGGATGCCGCCCGTGCCGCGTCCAGACGAACGAGACGCTCGAAGATGCGCTCGCGATCGGCCGGCGCGACACCCGGCCCGTCATCGGCGACGGACACCACCGCGTCCTCGCCGCGCGTCGAGACCGCCAGGGTGACATGTCCGGTTCGCCCGGTCGCTCGCGACGCGTTCTCGACCAGATTCGAAAGCACCTGCGCGAGTCGGTCGAGGTCGGCGTGAACCGGGACAGCGGCATCCGGAAGCAGGGCCCGAACCCGCAGCGAGGGGTGAACGAGCGGGACCCGGTGCACCTCGGCCTCGACGAGCGAACGCAGGTCGAGGGCGGCGCGAGAGAGCTCGAGACCGCGATCGACGCGGGCCATGGTCAACAGGTCGTCGACGAGGCGCGAGGCCCGTGCCGCCTCTCGCGCGACGTGTGCGGCGAGCATCTCGCGCTCGGGTCCGTCGAGGTCGGCACGTACCAGCGTGTCGGCCGCGGCACGGATGCCGGCGACCGGCGTGCGCAACTCGTGCGCTGCGTCCGAGAGGAACGCACGAAGGCGCTGCTCGGCGTCTCGAGCGGCCTGCTCGGCGCCCACCACGTCGTCGAGCATGTCGTCGAGGGCGGTGGCGACGCGCCCGATCTCGGTGTCGGAGCGGGTGGGGTGAAGACGCCGTTGCCGCTCGCCGGAGCCGATCGCGCGAGCGACGCGAGAGACCTGGTCGAGGGGCCGGAGGCTTCGGCGCACGACGAGAGTCACCGCGCCCGCGGCCAGGACGAGGACACCGATGGACGACAGCGCCATGATCCAGCGCACCTGGGCGAGCGTGTCACCGATGCCGGCGGCCGATGCCGTCAGCGTCAAGGTGGAGCCGTCGCTGAGCGTCGAGCGGAGCGTGACGAGGTCGTCGTCGCCCGTGACCTCGGAGGCGACGACGCTCACATCGCTCGATGCGGTCGGCTGTGGCGTCGACCGGGCAGCGGGCCCCGCGCCGGGGCCACCGGGTCCACCCGGGGGAGCGTCGCGCAGCTGCTCGGGGCTGGGACCGGCGACCACCGAGTCCCCGCTTGCGCCGACGATACGGACGGCGAGCCCCTGATCCGACAGCCGCTCGGCGAGATCCGCATCGTCGACCGTTCCCACGAGCGACGCGGCGGCAGCCGCGCGATCGCGAAGGCGCTCCTCGATCTGGCCGCGGAGGCGTGCGCCCAGTGCCACGTCCACGACGACGGAGAGCACGACGAGCAGCAGAGCGACGAGGACCACGACTGCGACGATCGTGCGCCGGCGCAGCGACCCCGACTTCAGCGGCGGCGACACGCTCACCGTTCCTCGCTCAGGCGGTATCCCATTCCGCGGACGGTGTGGATCAGTCGCGGCCCGCGCTGCTCCATCTTGCGTCGCAGGGCGCTCAGGTGCACCTCGACCAGGTTCGGGTCGTAATCCTCGTACCCCCACACCTGGGTGAGGATCTGCGCCTTGGAGAGGGTCCGTCCGCGACTCTCCGCGAGCAGCTGCAGCAGGCGGAACTCGGTGGCCGTGAGCTCGAGCGACACCCCACCTCGATGTGCGGTCGCGGCATCCGGATCCACCACGAGATCGGCCACGGACACCGTCTGCGGCAGCCGCCCGCGTCGCCGCAGCACCGCTGAACTCCGTGCGACGAGTTCGGCCATGGTGAACGGCTTCACGACGTAGTCGTCGGCCCCTTCGGCGAACCCGCGGAGACGATCGTCCACCTCATCCCGCGCGGTCAGCATGATCACCGCCGTGTCGCCCGCGGCTCGCACGGTCGGGAGCAACCGGATGCCGCTCGGCCCGGGCATCATCCAGTCGATGATCACGAGGTCGGGGCGGAAAGACGCCAGTCTCTCACTGAGATCCGTGCCGTCCGGGGCCGCCTCTGCGACGAAACCATCGGCGCGCAGGGCCGTGGTGACGGCGACGCGGATCGTCTCGTCGTCGTCGAGGACGAGCACGCGGGCAGCATGGGACATCCGAGCGACGATACGGTCGCGGGCTGAATGCGGGTTATGGCTTGCGTATGCGTGGCGGGCGGGGGATCCGACTTCAGGTTCGCTTCAGTCCCGGCTCGAAGTCTGGTCTCAGAGCCGGTGACCGACACCGGACGGGAAGAGAATGATGAACGACGACAACCCCACCCTGCCGCTGCCGCGTCAGGAGGAGACTCCCGAACCCCGCCGCCGCTCGTGGCGCGGACCAGCGCTGATCGCCGGCGCCGTGATCGTGGCCGCAGGCCTGACCGGGGGGACCGCCGCCCTCGCGGCGCAGAGCAGCGGAACCGGCCCCCTCGCGGCCTCGACGACCTCGGCGCCGAGCGCCGACGGCGGCTCGACCGGCGCCGGCAGTACGGCCCCCACCCCGGGCTCGACCCCCTCCGCCCCCGCCGACGGAACGGCTCCCACGCCTTCTGCCGACGGCACGGCTCCCGTTGCCCCCGGTGGCGGCAAGGGACCGGCCGAGTGCGGCCCCGGCGGCCCGGGCGCTCCGAAGGGCGATGCCTCCAAGCCCGCACCGCCCGCCGGGGGCACCGCCCCCACCCCGCCGGCCGACGGGCAGAAGCCCACGCCGCCCGCGCCGCCCACGGACGGCACGGCTCCGACCCCGCCGGCCGACGGAACCGCGCCGACGCCTCCCGCCACGCCGGGAAGTTGACCCCTGCTCCGCGCTGACCGCCGCGCCACGCCTCTCGCGTGCAGCGCGCGGTCAGCGCGGTGAGGCACGATCGACGGGTGGCGAGAACACGCACGCGGCGCCGTCGCACACCTCGGGATCGACTGATCCGGCGGCGACGCCTCGCGTTCGCTGCGGTAGCGGCGGTACTCGTCGGCCTGGTCGTCCTCGCGGTCGTCCCGCTCGTCTCACTGGCCACGGCGTGGAACACCGAGGCGCGGCGCGAGGCCATCGACCTCACGTCGTTCGATCCGGGCCACCTCATCGACGACGACCAGTTCTACGACGGTGACGCTCTCACCGCCGACCAGATCCAGGCGTTCCTCGACGACCAGGTGGGGGAGTGCCGAAACGACGCCTGTCTGTCTCTTCTGCGTTCCGAGCTCCCGGCCCGGGGGCCGATCGTCTCCGACGCTACGGGGCGAACGATCTGCGAGGGGTATGACGGGGGCGTGCTCACTGCCGCCCAGATCATCGACCGCCTGCAGCGGGCGTGCGGGATCTCGGCGAAGGTTCTGCTGGTCACTCTCCAGAAGGAGCAGAGCCTCATCTCGGGGCGCACCGCCCGTGCGCCCTCGCCGGCGCAGCTCGGTGCGGCGATGGGCGCACGGTGCCCCGACACCGCTCCATGCGATGCCGGGGCCGCCGGCTTCGGGGCGCAGGTGGCCCAGGCGGCGACCGACCTGAAGTCGTACAGTGCGTCGGACTTCATGCGGCAACCGGGTACGCACTACCTCGCCTACTCTCCCGATCCCTCGTGCGGTGGGTCCGACGTGACCATCGCCAATGCCGCCACCGCAGCGTTGTACAACTACACGCCGTACCAGCCGAACGCCGCCGCCCTCGCCGCGCGGTGGGGGACCGGCGACGCCTGTTCGGCGTACGGCAATCGCAATTTCGCGCTCTACTGGGCGCTGTGGTTCGGGTGATCGAGTCCGGCGAAGGGCGCGACCCGACACGCGGGAGGTGCGGAGAAATCACAGTGTTGTGATTTCGTTATGCAGGGGCGATAATTGCCGGACAACCGAACAATCGCCGGCACTCCATCACAGGTCGTAGGGGAAGACGTACCTGACGAAGGAGAAATCATGGCGATCACGTCTTCGCGCGGAGTGATCCTGATCCACTCCGCGCCCCGCGCGTTGTGCCCCCACCTCGAGTGGGCGGTGGGACGTGCCCTCGGCCGCGCCGTCAACTTCGATTGGACCGAGCAGCCCGTACTCACGGGCAGCCGTCGTGCGGAGTTCTACTGGGAGGGGCCAGTCGGCTCCGGCGCGACGCTGGCGAGTGCGATCCGCGGCTGGGAACACCTTCGTTTCGAGGTGAGCGAAGACCCGACGCCGCGAAGCGATGGTGCCCGCTGGATGCACACACCGGGTCTCGGCATCCACTTCGCCCAGACCGACTCCGCCGGCAACGTCGTCATCGCCGAGGACCGCGTGCGCTACGCGATGGAGGTCGCCGCGGGCGATCCCTTCGAGCTGCAACGCGAACTCGATGTCGCCCTGGGCTCCGCCTGGGATGAAGAGCTCGAACCCTTCCGCCACGCCGGCGACGACCAGCAGATCGTGTGGCTGCACAAGGTCGGATGAGACCGTCAGCGGGGGAGGCGCCACTACCGGAGGTCGGTGACCACACCCGGCACCGGGACCGCGTATCCCGCACCTGACGAGATGAGAGCCCCCTGGCATCCCCGATCGCAGTCGGAGGGATGCCAGGGGGCTTTCGTCGGAGCAGAGATCGCGCTCAGACCGAGGCGATGGCGACGACGGCATTGTGCCCGCCGAAGCCGAAGGAGTTGCTGATCGCAAGCTGATCGCCGGCGCCGAGCTCGACGGGCGAACCCGAAAGCGCGAACGGAACCTCGGGGTCCTGTTCGGTCAGGTTGATCGTCGGCGGAGCGACACGATTCTGCAGCGCCAGCACGGTGAAGATCGCTTCGAGAGCACCTGTCCCACCGAGCAGGTGACCGGTGGAGGCCTTGGTGGCCGACACGGGGATCTCGTCGACACGGTCGCCGAACACGGCGCGAAGCGCCTTGTACTCGTTCGGATCGCCCACGGGGGTCGAGGTGGCGTGCGCATTGATGTGGGTGACGTCGTCGACCGACGCTCCGGCCATCTCGAGTGCCATGTGCACGGCGCGCGCGGCGCCATGACCCTCGGGGTCGTTCGCCGTGATGTGGTACGAGTCGGCCGTCACGCCGCCGCCCACGATCGAGGCGTAGATCTTCGCCCCGCGAGCCTTGGCGTGCTCCTCGGTCTCGAGGATGAGGACGCCGGCGCCCTCGCCCATGACGAAGCCGTCGCGGTCGATGCTGGCCGGGCGGGACGCCGTCTCGGGGGAGTCGTTGCGCTTCGACAGCGCCTGCATCGACGCGAACGAGGCGATCGTGATCGGGTGGATCGCCGACTCCGTGCCGCCGGCGATCACCACGTCGGCCAGGCCGTCGCGGATGTGCTGCACGGCGTTCACGATCGACTCGGTGCTCGAGGCGCAGGCCGAGGCGACCGTGCGGGCGAACGCGCGGGCATTGAAATGGAGGGAGAGGTTGCCGGCCGCCGCGTTGCGCATGAGCATGGGCACCGTCATCGGCATGACACGCCGCGGGCCCTTCTCGCGCAGGGTGTCCCACGCGTCGAGCAGCGTCCAGACGCCACCGATACCGGTGGCGAAGTCGACGCCGAGACGGTCGGGGTCGATGTCGGGGGAGCCGGCGTCTTCCCAGGCCTCTTTCGCCGCGACCATCGCGAGCTGAGACGAAGGGTCGAGGCGCTTGGCGACGGGGCGCTCGAGCACGGTCTCCGGGCGCACCAGGGCCTCGGCGGCGAAGGTGACGGGCAGGTTGTACTGCTCGACCCACTCGTGCTCGAGGGAACGGGCGCCGGAGGTTCCGGCGAGCAGGGCGGACCAGCTCTCGGGCGCCGTGCCGCCGATGGGCGAAGTGGCTCCGATGCCGGTGACGACGATGCGGGGTGTGCTCATGAGCGAGAAATCCTTGGTGCGGCCGACAGGTCGTGACCGGTGGGGGCCGGAGCCCCCACCGGGAGGTGTCAGGACTGGTTCGACGTGATGAAAGTCACGGCGTCGCCGACGGTCTTGAGGTTCTTGACCTCGTCGTCGGGAATGGTGACACCGAACTTCTCTTCGGCGTTGACCACGATCGTCATCATCGAGATGGAGTCGATGTCGAGGTCGTCGGTGAAGGACTTCTCGAGCGCGACCTCGTCGGCCGAAATGCCCGTCTCGTCGGTGATGAGCTCGGCAAGGCCGGCGAGAACCTCGTCGTTGGTGAATGCCATGATGTCTCCTGTTTCTTGGGGGCGGGGCCTGTCGGGCCCCGATCAGTCTAGAGTTCGACGGCGCTGCGTCAGGGCAGCACGACGACCTGCGCGCCGAACACCAGTCCGGCTCCGAAGCCGATCTGCAGCGCGAGGCCGCCGCTGAGCTCGGGGTGTTCCTCGAGCAGGCGGTGGGTGGCGAGGGGGATGGATGCCGCGGACGTGTTGCCCGTGGTCTCGATGTCGCGACCGATGACGACGGTCTCGGGCAGCCCGAGCTGCTTCGCGAACTCGTCGATGATGCGCATGTTCGCCTGGTGCGGCACGAACGCGGCGAGGTCGGCGGGCTCGATACCCGCGGCCTCGATGGCCTGGCGCGCGACCTTCACCATCTCCCAGACGGCCCAGCGGAAGACCGTGGGACCCTCTTGGCGCAGGGTCGGCCAGGCCGCGACGCCGTCGCGGAAGTCGGTCAGGGTGGCGTTCATGCCCACGGCATCCGCCTTCGAGCCGTCCGAGCCCCAGATGGTGGGGCCGATACCGGGGGTGTCGCTCGGGCCCACGACCACGGCGCCCGCGCCGTCGCCGAGCAGGAACGAGATGCTGCGATCGGTGGGATCGACGACGTCGCTGAGCTTCTCGGCGCCGACCACGACGACGTGCTTCGCGAGACCGGCCCGCACGAGCGCGTCGGCCTGACCGACTCCGTAGGCGAAGCCCGCGCACGCGGCATTGAGGTCGTAGGCGGCGGCGGGGTTCGCACCGATCCGGTCGGCCACGATGGCCGACGCGGACGGAGTCTGCTTGGGGTTGCTGATGGTCGCCACGATCACGGCGTCGATGTCTTCGGGCGCCACGCCAGACTTCTGGACCGCCTCGCGCGCGGCCGTCGTGGCCAGGTCGATGGCATCCGTCTCTTTGTTCGCGCGAACACGCGTGACGATCCCGGTGCGCTGGCGGATCCACTCGTCGCTCGAGTCGATCGGGCCGACGAGGTCGTCGTTCGGCACGAAGTTCTCGCCGCGGGCGGCTCCGTACGAGTAGATGCGCGTGTGCGCGGGCCCCTGCAGCTGGCGGAGGATGGGAGTGCTCATGCCTGGTCTTCTTTCAGCAGGGAGACGGCCGCGTCGAGGTCGTCGGGGGTCTTGACCGCGACGGTCGGGGTGCCGCGGAGGGCGCGCTTGGCGAGTCCGGTGAGGGCGCCGGCGGGGGACATCTCGATGATGCCGGTCACGCCGTGCTCAGCGAATGAGGCCATGCAGCGGTCCCACCGCACGGGGGACGCTACCTGGGCGACGACGAGGTCGAGGGCGCGGCGCCCGTCGGAGACGACGGAGCCGTCGGAGTTCGTCCACAGCGTCGTGCTCGGCTCGGAGACCGCGACGTCGGCGGCGGCGGCGCGGAGGGTCTCGACGGCGGGCTCCATGAAACGGGTGTGGAACGCTCCCGCGACCTGCAGCGGGATGACACGCGCACCGCGCGGCGCCTCGGAGGCGAGTTCCGCCAATGCCGGGAGTTCACCGGCCGCCACGATCTGACCGCCGCCGTTGTAGTTGGCGGGGGTGAGGCCCAGAGCGTCGAGCCGCTCGAGCACCGCCTGCTCGTCCCCGCCCACGACGGCGCTCATGCCGGTCTCGACCGCGGCGGCGGCCTCGGCCATCGCGCGGCCGCGGAGTCCGACCAGACGCAGCGCGTCATCGTCGGAGAGCACACCGGATGCCGCCAGCGCGGCGATCTCGCCGACGGAGTGCCCCGCGACACCGCTGACCGACGAGCTGGAGCGGTCACCGAGAGCACCCCAAGAGAGCAGGCTTGCCGCCACGATCAGCGGCTGCGCCACGCTCGTATCGCGGATGCGGTCGGCGTCCCACTCGGTGCCGGCAGCGATGAGGTCGACGCCCGCCTGCTCGGAGTAGGCGGCGAGACGCTCACGCGCCCCGTCGAGCTCGAGCCACGGCGAGAGAAACCCGGGGGTCTGAGAACCCTGTCCGGGGAAGACGGCGATGATCACTCTTCCATCCTGTCAAGGATCGGGCACGTGCTTCTGGAGATATCGACACAGAAATACGGCGTGTCTTTGTGCGCGCCGTGCATCAGCGCACGAACGACGACCGACGACCCACCGGACCACGTCGACGTGTGGCGTCCGTTCCGATCGATCCGAGGATCAGCGCGGTCTGCAGGATGAGCGCTTCGCGCGGCCCCGTGGCATCCCATCCGATGACTTCCGACACGCGCTTGAGACGGTAACGAACCGTATTGGGATGCACGTAGAGCTCGCGGGCCGTCGCTTCGAGAGAGCGGCCGTTGTCGAGGTAGCTCCACAGCGTCGCGACGAGATCGGCGCTGTGCGCCTGCAACGGCTGGTAGACCCGGTCGACCAACGTCTGCTTGGCCACGGCGTCGCCGGCGAGGGCGCGCTCGGGCAACAGATCGTCGGCCTCGACAGGGCGCGGGGCGTGGCGCCACGCACGGGCCACGGCAAACCCGGCGAGGGCCGCGCGGGCACTCTGACCGGCGTCGACCAGGGCGGGCACGGCGGGGCCCAAGACGAGGTGACCCGCGCCGAAGCCCGGCTCGAGGCGCTTCGCGATCTCGGGGAACGGCAGCTCGGCGTTCTCTTCGCCCGCGCGGGCGGGGAGGTCGGCGCGGCCGACCACCAGCACGAGACGAGACCCCTGCACACCGATCAGCACGTCGACACCGAGCTTGCGCGCGGTACGTCGCACCTGATCGACGTCGAGCTGCGGGGGAGTCGTGCCCACGAGGACGGCGACCTCTCCGTGGCCGTGCCAGCCGAGCGCGGCGATACGGCTGGGGAGTTCGTCGTCGGCCTCGCCGGTGAGGATCGAGTCGACCACGAGGGCTTCGAGGCGCGCATCCCAGAGCCCCCGCGCCTCGGCGGCACGTGCGTAGACGTCTGCCGCGGCGAAAGCGACCTCGCGCGAGTACGACAGCATCGCCTCGCGCACCTTCTCGCTGCGCCCGGCTACGCGCTCCTCCATGACCTCGACGGTCACGCGAACGAGCTGCAGCGTCTGGGTGAGGCTGACGCTCCGCAGCAGTTCACGGGGAGCGGCGGCGAAGATGTCGGACGCGATGGCGGGAGTGGATGCCGGCTCCTCGAACCACTGCAGGAACGAGGTGATCCCCGCCTGGGCGACGAGCCCGACGGCCGACCGCCGCGCGGGGGGCATCTCGGCGTACCAGGGCAGGGTCTCTTCGAGGCGCTGGATGGTCGCCGTGGCGAGGTCGCCCGAGATACGCCGGAGCCAGGTGAGGGTGTCGGCCTTCTCCTGCGCGGCGGCGGCGACCGAGCCCGCAGACCGGTCGGGTCCGGCCCCGCCCGTGGAGGCGGAACCGGACCCGTCGGTGGTGATCGTCACGTGATCAGGCCTCGCCGCCCGCATTGCCGGTCGTTCCGGCGTTGACGTCGTGGAGACGGTACTTCTCGATCGCCTGTCCGACGACCGCGCGGTCGACCTTGCCCTCTTCGGCCAGCGCCTGCAGGGTGCGGACGACCATCGAGGGACCATCGATCTTGAAGAAGCGACGTGCGGCGGCACGGGTGTCCGAGAAGCCGAAGCCGTCGGCCCCGAGGGTCCAGTAGTTCTGCGGGACCCACTGACGGATCTGGTCCTGGACCGCGTGCATCCAGTCGCTGACCGCGATGACCGGGCCCTGGGCTTCCTTCAGCTTGTCGGTGAGGTACGGCACGCGAGCCTCTTCCTCGGGGTGCAGGAAGTTGTGCTCGTCGGCGGCCAGGCCGTCGCGGCGCAGTTCGCTCCATGAGGTGACCGACCACACGTCGGCGACCACGCCCCAATCGTCCTTCAGCAGACGCTGGGCCTCGAAAGCCCACGGCACACCGACGCCCGAGGCGAGCAGCTGGGCACGGGGGCCGTCGCCCTCGCCCGAGGAGATGTGGTGGATGCCGCGGACGATGCCGTCGACGTCGACCCCGTCGGGCTCGGCGGGCTGCACGTAGGGCTCGTTGTAGACCGTCATGTAGTACATGACGTTGGGATCGGGGTGGTTCCCGCCGTACATCCGCTCGATACCCGAGCGCACGATGTGCGAGATCTCGTAGCCGTACGCCGGGTCGTACGACACCGTGGCCGGGTTGGTCGACGCGAGCAGCTGCGAGTGACCGTCAGCGTGCTGCAGGCCCTCACCGGTCAGGGTGGTGCGACCGGCCGTGGCGCCGATGATGAAGCCGCGAGCCATCTGGTCGCCCGCCGCCCACTGGGCGTCGCCCGTGCGCTGGAAACCGAACATCGAGTAGAAGACGTACACCGGGATGAGCGGCTCGCCGTGGGTCGAGTACGCCGTGCCCGCGGCGGTGAACGCCGCGAGAGCGCCCGCCTCGTTGATGCCGACGTGCACGATCTGGCCCTGCGGGCTCTCCTTGTACGCCAGCAGCAGCTCGCGGTCGACCGAGGTGTAGTGCTGGCCCTTGGGGTTGTAGATCTTCGCCGTCGGGAAATACGCGTCCATACCGAACGTGCGCGCCTCGTCGGGGATGATCGGCACGATGCGGTGACCGAAGTCCTTGACCCGCAGCAGATCCTTCAGCAGACGCACGAACGCCATGGTCGTGGCGATCTCCTGCGTGCCCGAGCCCTTCTTGGGCAGCGCGTACGCGGCATCCCCCGGCAGTTCGAGACCGACATGGGTGGTGCGACGCTCGGGCAGGAAGCCGCCGAGTGAACGGCGACGCTCGAGCATGTACTTGATCGTCTCGTCCTGCTCACCGGGGTTGTAGTACGGCGGCTGGTACGGGTTCTCGTCGAGCTGCGCGTCGGTGACGGGGATGTCCATCGCGTCGCGGAACGCCTTGAGATCGTCGAGCGTCAGCTTCTTCATCTGGTGGGTCGCGTTGCGGCCCTCGAAGTGCGGGCCGAGGCCGTAACCCTTGATGGTCTTCGCCAGGATGACGGTGGGCTGGCCCTTGTGCTCCTTGGCCGCCTTGAATGCGGCAAACACCTTGCGGTAGTCGTGGCCACCGCGCTTGAGGCCCCAGACCTGCTCATCGGTGTAGTCCTTGACGAGCTCGAGAGCGCGGGGGTCGCGACCGAAGAAGTTCTCGCGCACGTAGGCGCCGTTCTCGGCCTTGTAGGTCTGATAGTCGCCGTCGGGGGTGCTGTTCATGAGGTTGAGCAGCGCGCCCTCGGTGTCACGGGCGAGGAGCTCGTCCCACTCGCGGCCCCAGACGACCTTGATGACGTTCCAGCCGGCACCGCGGAAGAAGCTCTCGAGCTCCTGGATGATCTTGCCGTTGCCGCGGACCGGGCCGTCGAGGCGCTGCAGGTTGCAGTTGACGATGAAGGTCAGGTTGTCGAGGCCCTCGTTGGCTGCGACCTGCAGCTGACCGCGGCTCTCGACCTCGTCCATCTCGCCGTCGCCGAGGTACGCCCAGACGTGCGAGTCACCCACGTCTTTGATGCCGCGGTTCGACAGGTACTTGTTCGACATCGCCTGGTAGATCGCGTTGATCGGGCCGAGGCCCATCGACACGGTCGGGAACTGCCAGAACTCCGGCATGAGGCGCGGGTGCGGGTACGACGGGATGCCGTTGGGCGCCTGCGACTTCTCCTGACGGAAGCCGTCGAGCTGCGCCTCGGTCAGACGACCCTCGAGGTACGCCCGGGCGTAGGCACCGGGGGAGGCGTGGCCCTGGATGAAGATCTGGTCGCCGCCCGACGGGTCGTCGAGGCCGCGGAAGAAGTGGTTGAAGCCCACTTCGTAGAGCGCTGCCGACGACGCGTAGGTCGAGATGTGGCCGCCGACACCGATGCCGGGGCGCTGGGCGCGGTGCACGGTGACCGCGGCGTTCCAGCGGATCCACTTGCGGTAGCGCCGCTCGAGCTCCTCGTCACCGGGGAACTCGGGCTCGTTCTTCTGCGAGATGGTGTTGATGTAGTCGGTGGTCGGAACCATCGGCACATTCAGGTGGAGTTCCTTGGAGCCCTTCAGAAGGCTCAACATGATCTCGCGAGCGCGAGCCGGACCCTTCGCCTGGACCAGCTGTCGCAGGGATTCCTGCCACTCCCCGGTCTCTTCCGGGTCGCTGTCCTGCGGCCCCTGCGAATACGGATCCTGGTCGTGAACAGTCACGGAAGACCTTTCGTCGTCTGGCAGGTCATGCCAGAGAATCGCCATACGAGTGCGGCAACCCTTGTCTGCTCCGCACAATCAACCAGCGTCCAGCCTAGCGAGTCGCGGCGACATCGGATGCGCCCCGCCCGCGACGGCTCGCCTCAATCGCACAGACAGTTCGACGTCGAAGCGAGCTCAGCCCCGTCAGGACCACCGGGGATACCGCGTGCGAACGGAGAACGCCCATGCGCAGGTCTAGCCTGAGCGCGTGAGCACGCACGAACGCGAGGGTTTCCGCACCCGGCCGGAGCACCGCTGGCCGGTCTTGATCGCCCTGGCCGTCGGCACCGGACTGTACGCGGTGCTTCCGAACGAGGCGTCGGGCGTGCTGCGCTGCGTCGTGGTCATCGCGGGTGTGCTGTGTGCGATCCCCATGGTCGTGACGAACCCCTCCCGACTGTCGCGCGAGTCGGCGGTCGGCCGCGGCTTCGCGCTCGCGTTCACCGCAGTGCTGCTCGTGGCGAACCAGGTCGCGTTCTTCCTGCTCATCCAGCAACTGCTGCGCGGGGAAGGAAGCGGGGCCGGCACCCTGCTCGGGGCGGCACAGGTATGGGCGATCAATGTCATCGGCTATGCCGTCGTCTACTGGGAGATGGACCGCGGAGGGCCCATCGCGCGCCGCCGCGACCCGCGCGACGCCCTTCCGCCTGCCGACTTCCAGTTTCCTCAGGACTCCGACCGCGACGCCGTGAGCGAGGTGGCCCGCCGTTCCTCCGAGACCGAGGACTGGGCGCCCGGGTACATCGACTACCTCTACTTCTCGGCATCCAACGCCATGGCGTTCAGCCCCACCGACGTCATGCCGCTCAGCACGCGAGCGAAGCTGTTCATGATGGTTCAGGCGGTGTCGGGTTTCATCCTGCTCGCGCTCGTGATCTCGCGCAGCGTGAACATCCTGAACTAGAGGTGGGCCCTGCCGGGATCGAACCGACGACATCCACGGTGTAAAGAGCCCGATCCGTGGAGATCGTTGATTTCACGCGTTTCAGACGTTGCACGCGTTGTCTGAAATCACGCCTCTTTCATCTTGGGGGGGGGAAGCCGGGGGTCGGTGTACTCCCTGGTGCCCGCCCCTGCTGGTCTTCTTTTCGCGATTGCAAACACGGGGACCGGCTCCGTGACAGCGTCCACCGTCGGTGTTCAGCGTGTCTTCACGGTTCTACAGGTGGGAGAGGAGCATGCCATCAGCGTCACAGCGACAGCCCTCGCAGGTGGCACGGAGGTTGCTCGTTACAAGCTCGGGGGTGTGGGTCTCGGCTCCTCGGACTGGGGCTCTACCACGGTCCCTGGTGCAAGCATCGATCTGCCGGAGTTCATCTTCATGGCGACCGCTGACACGCACACGCTCCGCGTCTATGCAGAGGGTTCTTCGTGGGGCGGGCCGGGACTTCTCGCCGCGGTCGGTTTCTCCCGCGTCACCGTCACAGAGTTCACGAATGAGAGTCCCTACAGCCTTGCCCCGACGGTCTAGGGAATCGAGCTTGCTCAATCACTACACGCGTACTTGCGCGAGTGTCTGCGCAGCCGTGTGGGTGGACCGTTATGACGCAACCCGCTTCCGCGAGTACCCGCCAGCATCCGCGATACGGGCAACCTTCAGCGACACCCGCGCGCCCGGTCACCTGGAGTACACGGACGTGACGACACAGTTCGACACCCGCAACGTCTTGCACGTTCTCACTTACCGAAACGCGGAGATTGGCCCTGACGGGAATGAGCAGACCTTCGAGGGTGAGATTCACGATCAGCCGGCGATTGATATTTACGGCACACGCGAGGCTTCCCTGGAGTTGAACCTGAACGTTCCGAGGTGGTGGGGCAACCTTCACCACGATCCCAACGGCCTCAACGAGAAGGCCTCGGACCAGACACTCTCTTGTGTCAACTCGATTGATCTAGAGTCGGTTCCACTAGGGGGCACATGTACAACCAGCGGCTAGACACATTCATTGACGCCATGAGCAAATCGGCGCTAGATGCCGAAGTGTCAGACCTCGTGCTGAGACTGCTCAAACTCATGCGATCGTTAGATGATCTTTATGAGAGCGCCGAGTTCTACGGTCGTGAGCGAACCGCCATGACTGAACTGACCGTTGCCAATGTACTCGGCGAGGCCCTCGATGACTTGCGGAGTGCGCTCACCGCAGCGGACGACATCGAGATATTGGGGTGGGTCAGTCTTGCCTCCAGACGCATACGGAAAGTCATTCGAGGCAGTGCCGACACGGTGGAGACTGTTCGCGATCTCGCCAAGCTGCGTGAAGACGCAGTAGAGATCTCGCGGTCCGCCCAGATGCTTCTAGATCAGTACTCGATTACGAGGCAGGAGGCCGCACTTAAGCGAACTTTGGAGTCGGCTGAGGTGGCCGCCTCGGCGGCCGAGAAGGCCCAAGAGTCCGCGGGTGTTACTGGAAGCTCATCTCTCTCCACCCACTTCGATGAGTACGCTAAGGCAGAGCGGAAGGCTGCGGAAATCTTTCGGGCGCTTGCTATCGCGGGGGTCGTCGGAGCGCTGGTTGCAGCAGTGGCGTTCGGTCCAATCGATTCCGGGGATTGGCCCCACCTCACGTATCGGATTGCTACCGTCGCTGCGGTGGGTACTCTTGCTGCGTACTTCGCGCGTCAGGCGGGGCAACACCGTCGCGTGTACAACTGGGCCAAGAGCCTCGAAGTGCAGCTCAAGTCGTTCCCTGCCTTCATCGCGCCGGTTCCTGAGGCGGAACGCGGTGAGGTCTACCGTGCGTTCGCGCGCCGAGTGCTGAGCGCACCCCCGGAGAAAGGTATTGAGGGCGCGGAGGACAGCGTGGGCGCGGCCCAACTGCTCGACCTCGTGACCGTGCTCGCCAAGCGTCAGTAGGTCGGCGCTTGCAGCAATCGAACATTTATTCGATACTGCTCAGATGCCCGACTACGCCCCGCGGTGACATCCCATTCTTCTCGCGCGCGAGTCGGTGCCGACTCGCTGGGACTTCGTCGACCGCAAACGCGAAGTGGCGGGGATCATCAACCTCCGACGCACGGAAGATGGTCCCCGCTACAGGGTGGAGCACCGTAGGTTGGCTTCTCATTGCAATCAGTGGGCAACTCCGCTGTCCTCACTAACTCGGGCAAGCGTCCCAGCTCGCCTCACTGGCCCATCGTGGCGGCTGTCCTGATCGACAGTGAAGAGCACAAGGCCGCTGAGCTACGTGAGGCGTGCGAAGTGGACGGTGACGCCCGCCCTGCCGGCGCCAAGGCCCTAGGCCGTGAGAATGACGAGTGGATTGCTGACGGCCTCATAGAGCGCCACGGCAAGACCGCGAATACTACGGACACCATGACAGCGGCAGCAATGGCGGTGATCGACCGATGACCCCCGCACAGATGCAGGAGGCCTCGGCGACCCTCCTTGCGACTCACCGCCTCTACCAGGCTGAGCTACAGGTGAGGTGCGATGAGGCGGAAGCGATGCTCGCCACGATGCGCAATGATGCGTTGTAGGTAGAATCACCATAAGGGGGCAACATGAGGAATTTTGAGGCAACGGTCGATGTGCTGTTCACGGGCAAAGGCAACCGCGTCTGGTACGGCGTAACGGTCTTAGACGGTTCTTTGTCTGTAGGAGACGCGGTGGGCGTCACTCCGCCCGGTCGGGACTCCGTCTCGATGGACACGAAGATCCTTGGCATCCGCCGTAATGGGCAGGCAACTGAGAGCATCACGGTCGATGGTCAAGAAGATTATCGCTGCGCTCTCGAGCTGAGTTCGTCTCCCGCTGACGTGAAGGTGGGTTCTCACCTGGGCATGACTTTCATCGAGAACGCTGAGATGTACGGCCTGGCAGCAGACGACTTCATTTAAATTCTGTAGGCAGGAGCGAGGAATCCTACGCGCGCTGTGTAGTTATCGACGTATCCACCAAAGCGGAAACCCCAGTCACCCCGCCACGGGGGTCTGACCTGGGGTTTCTTGCATTGTTCGGGTCAACATCGGCTATCGGGCCTTCGCGGTCACCTCGCCACCGTGCGCCACCATCACGGTGAGTTTGCTCTCAAACAGTGCGCGCCTGAGGTCAATGTCGAGGGCGTCGAATGCGTGGACGAACTCACCTAGGTCGAGGTCGAGCATTCCGTCCGCTTCTTTGCCTCGGGCCAGCGTCTCCTGAATTGCGGCTGTCACATCATCAATGAGAGCGGCGTGATGACCGGCGACACGGGTCGTTCCTAGCTCCTGTGCGGCGCTCTTCGCCCCTGCGGAGATTCGTGCAAATTCGCACCCAAACTGTGCCATATCCGCGCCAGGGAGGGCCGCTACGCCCGTCCAGCGGCTTCTCCCGTCTTTAAGCTCACGGAGCCGTGTAACGAGAAGCCCGACCTCGCCAACAAAGGGCGTCCCGGCATCTTCCGTAAGGATGATCGCCAGGCGGGCCTTCACGTAGTCGTCCAGGATTTCGCGATGATAGTCGAGGGTGGCTCGCTTGTGCTGCACTGGTAGTACCTAGAGGCCGAGTGCATCTTTTCGCCGCACTCGCATCGCGCGATGCCCGACAAAAGATGCTTACGCCCCGGCCCTGGGCTGAGTCGGCGCGTCTCGTCCGAGAGAAGGTCCCGTGCCTTTTGTCACGTCTCACGGTCGATGATGCGTGCAACCTCGGGAGCAGCCTCGAAAGTTGGACCCGACACTGAACCCAACCGGCGTAAGACGGATTGTTCAGCAGGGCGCGTACGCGCACGGGCGCTGGTTCCACTCACGCGCGATACTGCGAACGCTGTGACCCGCGAGCAGGTCGCGGTGAGCGGCGCGGATCACGCCGGCTTCTTCGGGACGCTCAACGATGTTGCCCGACTCGAATCCGAACCGGCGCTTTCCGGGCACCGGAAGGCCGCGAGCAGCGCGAGACTCATTCGAGCGCGTCTGCCTCTCGCGCTTGCGGTTCGTCTCGAACGTCGCGAGAGAGGTCAGGAGTTCGGCGCGGAAGCCACCGTGATCCGGCGTCAGGTCAAGGTCATCTTCCACCGTTGCAACTGTCTTGCCCGCTCCGATGATGGACAAGAGGCCGACCTGACCCCGCAGGAGCCGGTCCAGGTTCACCGATACGTTCACGTCAGCGGGGGATGCCAACAGGCTGGCCCACGCAGTCCCCGCCCCCGAGACTTGAACGCCGAGACGGCGTTGTCTGTGAACTCGTCCACCACAGTCCACCCGCATGATGCCGCCAAAGCGGTGCACCGCGCGAGCTGGTTATCGATGCCGGTAGTACCGTCTACCGACTGACGGGCGTAGATTGCAACGGTTGCCATGAGTCACATTCTGCGAATGCAACGGCCCCTTCGAGGGATGGTCAACCTCGACCTAGTGCCGAACGAGTTTTCTTGACCGGACGCCAAGAGGCCCGGACCGCGCAGGACGGACCGGGCCTCGTGGGTGTTGGGAACGGGTGAAGCTGACCTAGATCAGCGGAGGTTGAACGGCTTGCCGCAGTGACCGCAACGGATCAATCCGGGGCGGTAGGCCCCGAAGGGCCCAAGCTTGCGGTGGCAGTTCGGGCAGTTGACCGTGAACGCAGCCATGGTCAGTGCTTCGTCGGGTCGACGAGCCGATACGTCATGTTCGGCTTCGGCGTCGGCGGGAGCGGCTCCCC
>NZ_BJML01000009.1 GCF_006539145.1 Microbacterium testaceum
CGGCCGCGGGCAGGGCGAACGACACGGACTGCTGCGGAATGCCGCTGCCCCCGTAAAGGCCGCCGACGACGATGGTCTGCGCGACCGGGGCGTCGTCCGCGTAAGCGGGCAGGGTCAGCGAATACGGCGTGGGCTGACCGAAGGAGCCGCCGACGTTGGAGCGCGCCAGAACGTTGTTCCCGCTCTGGTCGTACACGATGACGGTGGACCCGCCGAAGACGGATCCTTGGACGGTCACCGTGCGCGAATCGACGGTCGAGCCGTCGATCGGGCTGGTGACGGTGAGGCCTGCCTCTGCGGCGGATGCGGGCGCGGCGGTGAGCGCGACACCCCCGAGGGCAAGGGCGATGGCGGCGGGCACGGTCAGTGCTTTCCGCCAGAACGGGCGACGTGACATGTATTGACCTTCTCCATTGAGAGAGTGGGCCAAAGGGCGAGCAACGACGTGGTTGCAATGGTGCACTCGACGTGAGAACCGACGCACGCTCCTCCGCGAGCAGGCGACGTTCCACGGTCACGCTAACAAGGGAAAAGAAGCCTGATGAAGAGTCAAATTCTGTGATACATCTTCGTTTTTCTCGCCGTTTCCACGCGGCTGGACGCTTTGCGAAAAAGTGCGCAGGAAAGGTCTTGCGGGCCGCATCTACTCGACGCGGATCCCGCCACCCCAGACTCGCCGCACGCGCCAGTCCGCGTCCCACGCGACGAGGTCGGCGCGCATTCCCGGCTCGAGGAGCCCGCGCGCGGGGTCGCCCAGCGCCGCCGCGGGAACGGCCGTCGCCGCTCCCACGGCATCCGACGCGGCAAGACCCAGGTCGACGATGGCCGCGCGCACCGCGCGATCCAGCGTCAGCGTCGACCCCGCGATCGTGACGCCGTCGTCGAGCAACGCGCGGCCGTCCGCGACGTGAACGTCGAGCTCGCCCAGGCGGTACGCGCCATCGGCGTGGGCGGCGGCGGCCATGGCATCCGTGATCAGGGCCACCCGGCGCGGCGCCGAGGACAGCAGCATGCGGGCGACCGCGGGGTGAACGTGCACGCCGTCGAGGATGAGCTCGAGGGTAACGCGGTCGTCCTCGAGAGCGGCCGGCACCGGACCCGGCAGCCGGTGGCCGATCGCGGGCATCGCATTGAGCGCGTGGGTGAGCAGGGTGGCGCCACGCGCGATCGCCTCGCGCGTGAGGGCGTAATCGGCCTCGGTGTGGCCGATCGCGACGCGGATGCCGAGGGCGGTGAGCTCCGTGATCGCGTCGAGAGCTCCGGGGAGTTCGGGCGCAAGGGTGACCTGCCGGATGAGGCCGGGCTCGGCATCGCGCACGAGGTCGAGGACGGGTCCGTCGGGGAGAGCGAGCGCGCCGGGGTCGTGCGCCCCGCGCCGGGCGGGCGAGAGGCAGGGGCCCTCGAGATGCACGCCCAGAATCGCGGAATCGGACCGTCGTGCGACGGCGACGCGAGTGAGCTGCCGACGCAGGACATCGAGCGGAGACGAGACCAGGCTCACGAGGGTCGCCGTCGTACCGTGGCGGCGGTGCGCGGCGACCCCGGCGGTAATGGCATCCGTACCGTCTTCGAAAGCGTGCCCGCCGCCCCCGTGCACGTGCAAGTCGATCAGGCCGGGGGTCAGGGTCGCCCCGCCCAGGTCGATGCGCTCGGACGCCCTCGGAGCGAGCCCGGTGCCCACCTCGGCGATCAGACCGTTGTGCACCCGCACCCACGCGTCGGGCAGGTCGCGCCGCGCGTCGACCACCCGGGCGCCGGTGAGCAGCAGGTCGGCGGTCATGCCGAGGCGATCTCGCGGTGGTCCCAGGCGAAGCGGTAGTAGTCGCGGTGCTCGAGCTGGGCGGCGGCCGCCTCATCGACGATGACCACGGCCCGCCGGTGCAGCTGGATCGCGGATGCCGGGCACGACGAGGTCAGCGGCCCTTCGACGGCCGCGGCGACGGCGGGGGCCTTCGCCGCGCCGAAGGCGAGCAGCACGAGCACGCCCGCGTCGAGGATCGTACCGATGCCCTGAGTGAGGCAGTGCGTGGGGACGTCGTCGATGTTGTCGAAGAACCGTGCGTTGTCGGCGCGGGTCGCGGGCGTCAGCGCCTTCAGGCGCGTACGCGAGGCGAGCGACGAGCCCGGCTCGTTGAACCCGATGTGCCCGGTGCGGCCGATGCCCAGGATCTGCAGGTCGATGCCGCCGGCCGCGGCGATCGCGGCCTCGTACCGCTCGCCGGCCTCGGCCAGCGGACCCCCGTCGTCGCCCGGAACGCGCACGAGCGACGGGTCAAGTCCGAGGGGGCCGACGATGTCGCGATCGACCACGGCGCGGTAGCTCTCGGGGTGTCCGGCGGGCAGGCCCACGTACTCGTCGAGGGCGAAACCCCGCACGGCCGAGAGGTCGAGGGAACGCTCCGCCAGGGCCGCCCACACCGGCAGGGGTGTCGAGCCGGTCGCGAGTCCCAGCGTCGGGTCGCTGCGGCGACTCAGCGCGGCGACGATGAGGTCGGCGGCGATGCGGCCGGCATCCGCCTGTTCCTGCACGATCGCGATCTCGGTCACGAGCGGGCCTCCGTTCGGGGGGTGGTCGGCTCAGCCAGGATGACAGGTGCGGTCCACGAGCGGGTGACCTCGGGTCGCTGCGCGGCCTCGAAGGCCAGCATCGCGGCGCCGATGCGGCCGGCGTGCGTGCCCAGGGCCGCGGTCGTCAACCGGGGGGCTTCTCGCCACGCGAGCGCCGCGGTCAGCCGTTCGCGCAGGGGCTCGATGAACGCGTCTCCGGCCTGCGCGACGCCACCGCCGAGCACGATCACCTCGGGGTCGACGAGCAGGGTCAGGGTCGCGAGCCCCGTGGCCAGGGCGTCGAGCCCCTCCGACCAGACGCGGGCGGCGACGGGATCCGTGTCGACGCGGGCGATGATCGACGCGGCATCCGGAGTCTCTCCGTCGATCAGCGGGGCGCTCGCCGCGTACCGCCGAGCCAGGCCCGCGCCCGAGAAGTACACCTCGAGGCAGCCGCGCTGACCGCACGCGCAGAGCTCGCCGCCGGGCACCACCGGGATGTGACCGAGCTCGCCGGCCCCCGAGATGGCCCCCTCGACGGCCCGTCCGTCGGAGGTGAGGGATGCCGCGACCCCGGTGCCGATCGCCGCGAAGACGACGTTGCGCGAACCGGCGGCGGCGCCGTAGGCCCCCTCGGCCGCACCCGCGGCGCGCACGTCGTGGTCGACCGCGACGGGGAGTCCGGTGGCTTCGGAGAGGAGACGGGCGAGAGGGACGTCGGTCCACCCGAGCGTCGAGGCGTAACGGACGGTGCCGGTGGCGCTGTCGATCAGGCCGGGGCTCACGACGCCCGCACCGACGACCGAGCGGCCGAGGTCCTCAGCCCCCGCGACGAGGTCGGTGAGCAGGTCCGCGATGCGCGTGACCGTCTCGGCACCGGAACCGCCGGTTGCGATGCGCGAGCTCTTCAGCACGTGACCGTCGATGTCGACGAGCGCCCCCTTCGCCGAGGTGCCGCCGATGTCGACGGCGATCACGGCCGGGTGCGACGCGCGGTCGCTCTCGCTCACCGCGAGCACCGTGTCGCGGATGACCGACTCGTCGGTGACGAGGTGCCCGCGACCGGAGGCGACCTGCGCGCGCAGGTGCACCTCGCGGGCCCCCGTCCTGTCGAGAAGCGCCGTCACGTTGTGGGCCCGGACCGAGCCGCCGACGAGGACCGTCGGCATCCGGGTGCCCTCCGACCGGGCGCGCAGCGCGGCGAGCACATCGGTCCCCTCGCCGGCCGTGGCCTTTCCCCCGGAGGTGAGTACGCGGGCGATGCCGTGGTGGGCGAGCGTGTCGTAGGCGTCGAAGAGGTCGACGGTGTCGTCGAAAGCCTTATGGAAAGTGATCGGCACCCCTCCCGCGGCGGTCCGGATCGCCTCGAGTGCCTGTTCGTCGACGTGCCCGTCGACGGTGAGTGCGCCGAAGACGATGCCCACCGGCACCCGACTGGTGCGCGCCAGGGCGGCGATGGCGCGGGCGTCGGCCCGCATCACGCGCAGCTCGTCGTCGGAGTAGACGAAGTCGCCGCCGCGCGAGCGGACCATGATCTGCACACCCACGCTCCGCACCGCCGCGAGGACGGACTCGATCATTCCGAGGCTGGGCGTCGTGCCCCCCTCGAGAAGGTCTGCGCACAGCTCGACGCGATCGGCGCCCGCCCGCTCGGCGGCGAGCACCCCTGCGAGGTCGTCGACGCAGATCTCCACGAGGGCGCGGGCGGGCGTGGAGGACTTCTCGGTGAGGGATGCCGGGTCTGCGGCGGTCGTCACGGTGCGGCGCTCGCTGCCGAGGCGTCGAGCCACTCCCGCACGTCGCGACCCACCTCGACCGAGCCGACCGGGACCCCGCCGCCGAGGATCGGCAGCTCGACGAGGTCGCCCGCGCCCGAGATGTCGGCGCCCAGGGCTTCGAGGACGGTGAGGGCGACGAGCGTCGTCGCACGGGGGTTGCCGTCGAGGATCTTCATCGACACCGCAGCCCCGTCGGCCGTCGCCATGCCGATCACCCCCTCGGCGCCGCCCTTCGACAGCAGCCCCGGTACGCGCAGCATGGCGTCGGTGTTGGCGTGGTGGTCGCCGCCGACGAAGCGGGGGTACGACCGCATGGCATCCGCCACTCTCCGCTCCGGCGTGCCGGGGGCGCCCGTCACGAGGGCGCGGAAGATGCGGGCGATGCCGAGGGGCGAGACGCTGAACAGGGGCGCCCCGCACCCGTCGACGGCTTCGTGCGCCACCGTCTCGCCCGACAGGCGTTCGAGCGTCGAGCGCACGAGCTGCTGCAGCGGGTGCGACGGGTCGAGGTAGCTCGCGGTGTCCCACCCGTTGACCGCGCAGGCGAGCAGCATTGCGGCGTGCTTGCCCGAGCAGTTCATGCGCACGCGCGAGCGCTGCTCGCCGTCGCGGATGAGACGTTCGCGCGTGGGCTCGTCCTCGGGCCAGTCGACCGGGCACCCGAGGGCGCTCTCGTCGAGGCCCGCGCGGGTGAGCAGATCGCGCACGACGTCGACGTGCACGTCTTCGCCGGTGTGGCTGCCCGCGGCGATGGCGAGGTCGGCTCCGTCGATGTCGGCCCCGGCGAGCAGGCACGCGAGGGCCTGCACGGGCTTAACGGTGGAACGGGGCAGGATCTGTTCGCCGCTCCCGGTCTGCCAGGCCACCGATCCGTCGGCGGACAGGGCGGCGATCGAGCCGAGGTGGCGGCTCTCGACGACACCCGAGCGGATGACGACGGCGAGGTCGGCCAGGGGGGAGGGAACAGGGGGAAGGGACGTCATGGGTGGTTCTTTCGATGCCGGGGCGAAGGCGGATCAGCGGTCGACAGGGGCGTTCGGGGTGGTGAGGCCGGCCGGGGCGACCTTGGCGGGGGTCGCGAGGCGGCGGCGGCCCGGTCGCTTCTGCAGGCGAGCGGCCAGGCCCGAGAGGCCGCCGTTGAGCGCGAGGAAGATCACGGTCACCACCACGAAGGTCTGGATGAGCAGGCCGTTGAAGCTCGACAGCACCTGCCCGCGGTACAGCAGCTCGGTGAACGCCACGATGTAGCCCAGCGACGTGTCCTTGAGCAGGCTCACCAGCTGGACCACGAGCGAGGGCGCGACGAAGCGCAGCGCCTGGGGCAGGACCACCTTGCGGTCGACCTGCCAGCGGGTCATACCGAGGCTGAGACCGGCTTCGGTCTGCCCGCGGGGCAGGGCGAGGACACCCGCGCGGATGATCTCGGCGAAGGCGGCCGCGTTGGCGATCGTGAGCGGGATGACGAGCTTCCACAGCACCGGGAAGTTCAGGCCGAGCTGGGGGAGGCCGAAGAGCATCAGGTAGATGAGCAGCAGCACGGGGACCGTGCGGGCGATCTCGATGTAGGCGGTGCAGATCCAGCTGATCCAGCGGACGCGGCTGAGACGCCCGAGGGCGAGCAGCAGGCCGAGCACGAATCCGAACACGGCGGTCAGGGCCGCGGCCTGCAGTGTGCCGAGCAGGCCGACGCCGAGGTACTCCCAGATCGCGATGTCGAGGAACGGCAACCACCGGTCGCTGTCGAGCTGGCCCTTCGACGCGAACTGCACGAGGGCGAGGGTGATGAGGCCCAGGATGACGACCGCGCTGACGATCGACCAGATGAGGATGCGGCGGCGAGTACGGGGCCCGGGCTCGTCGTAGAGCGAAAGGGGGGAGGTCATCGGCGGATCCTCAACTTCTTCTCGAGGCGGCCGGCGGTGAGGCCGATCGCCAGCGCGAGCACCATGTAGATGAGCCCCGCCGCGGTGAAGATCAGGATGGGCTGAGCCTCGACGAGGTTGAGCTTGTTGGCGGCGCTCGTCAGCTCGACGACGCCCACCGCAGCGGCCAGGGCGGTGTTCATGGTGAGGGCGATCATGACGTTGCCGATGGGCTGGATCGCGGCCCGCAGCGACTGGGGGATGACGAGCACGCGCAGGGTCTGGCCGAGCGAGAACCCCAGCGCGCGGCTGGCCTCGATCTCGCCGCGGCTCACGGTGTTCACGCCGCTGCGGACGGCCTCGGCGACGTACGCCGCTTCGTAGAGGGTGAGCACGATGATCGCCGTCGGCGTCAGGGGCAGCAGGAATCCGGCATCCGGCAGGGCGAACACCGCCAGCACGAGGAGAACCAGAAGCGGGACGTTGACGAAGAACTGCACGTAGGCGAAGGCGGCCCAGCGCAGCACCGGCACCGGGCTGATGCGCGCGGCGGTGACGAGCGTGCCCAGCACGATCGATCCGATGCCCGCCGAGACGGCGAGCAGGATCGTCGTACCGAGCGCTTGCGCGATCGGCCCGGCGCTCGAGGCGAAGAAGTCCATGGGGTCCTCAGAGGAGCGTGAGAGGGGAGGGGAGACCGGCGCCCGTCATGTGCGGAACGGACGCCGGTCGGTCAGGGGATCAGGAGCCGGGGACGCTGCCGATCGCGGGGGGAGTCGGAGCGCTCGACTCGACCGCCGAGCCCAGGGTGGCGTCCCAGATCTTGGCCCACGAGCCGTCGTCCTGGATCTTCTTCAGCCAGTCGTTGATGAACGACTTGAACTGCGCGTCGTCCTTCTTCAGACCGATGCCGTACGCCTCACTGGTGAAGGGCTGCCCGACGACCTTGATGCTCTTGTCGTCGATGGCGTGGCTCGCGAGCAAGGTGAAGTCCTGCACGTACGCGTCGCCGCGGCCCTGGGTCAGGGCCTGGAGGGCCTGCGGGTCGGTGGCGAAGCTGACGATGTTCGCGGTGGGCTGCTTCTCGGGCACGGCCGTGACAGCGGGGGTGTTCGCGCCGACGATGACCGTCTTGCCGCCCAGGTCGTCGATGCCGTTGATGTCGGTGTTGTCACTGCGGACGGCGACGGCCAGACCCGACTCGAGGTAGGGGCCGGCGAAGTCGACCTGCTCGGCGCGCTTCTCGGTGATCGTGTACGTGTTGAAGACGACGTCGACGGTGCCATTGGCGAGCAGGGCCTCGCGGGTCTCGGACGCCGGCGGGACGATCTCGACGTTGGGCTCGCCGAGGATGTAGATGGCGAGCATCTTGGCGAGGTCGGCGTCGAAGCCCTGCACGTCTTCGGGGTTCGTGGGGTCCTGCTGCGACAGCAGGGGGGCGTCGAGGGCCTCGGCGACGATGAGCTTGCCGCGCGCCTTGATCTTGGCCATCGTCGAGTCGGAGATGAGGGCCGCGGCGTCGGCGACGGGCGCGTTCGCGTAGACCTCTTCGAGGCTGCTGGCCTTGGCCGACGCGCTGGGGTCGGACCCCGGGACGGCCGCGGTGCCGGACGAGCACGCGGCGAGAGACGCGACCGTGGCCGCGGACGCCAAGAGGACGAGGCCTCGGCGAAGGATCGAGCGAGAGGAGATCACGGGTACTGCCTTTCGGTTGCGGGTGCGTGCGGAACGAGCCGCGTCGGGGGCGGGGAGGATGTCAGTGGGCGAGGATCTTCGACAGGAACGCCCGGGCGCGGTCGCTCTCGGCGTGGGTGAAGAAGCGCTCGGGGGTGGTGTCTTCGACGATGCGTCCGTCGTCCATGAAGATCACGCGGTCGGCGGCGCGGCGGGCGAAGCCCATCTCGTGCGTGACGACGACCATCGTCATGCCCTCTTCGGCGAGCGAGGTGATCACGTCGAGCACCTCGCTGACCATCTCGGGGTCGAGGGCCGAGGTCGGCTCGTCGAAGAGCATGAGCTTGGGCTTCATCGCCAGCGCGCGGGCGATGGCGGCGCGCTGCTGCTGACCGCCGCTGAGCTCGCCGGGGAAGCGGTCGGCCTTGTCGGCGATCCCGACGCGGTCGAGCAGGGCCAGGCCCTCTTCCCGCGCCTTCTTCAGCGGCACCTTCGAGACGATGTGCGGGGCGAGGGCGACGTTGTCGAGAACCGTGCGGTGTGCGAAGAGGTTGAAGGACTGGAAGACCATGCCCACTTCGGCGCGCAGGTCGGCGAGTCCGCGCCCCTCGCTCGGCAGCGGGACGCCGTCGATGGTGATGGTGCCCGAGGTGATGGTCTCGAGACGGTTGAGGCAGCGGCACAGCGTCGACTTGCCCGAGCCCGAGGGGCCGACGATGACGACGACCTCGCCGCGAGCCACGTCGAGATCGACGTCCTTGAGCACGTGGTGGTCGCCGAAGTGCTTCTGCACCTCGCGGACCGCGACGAGGGGCGCGGAGGCGGGGGCTGCGGGGGAGGCGGGCGTCGACACGGGGGTGGATCCTTCCCGCGGACTCGCCGCGATATCGGGTACAGCCGACGCGGGAGGTGATTTCCGCGTCCTTGGTGAAATCAAACTAACGAGGCCATGTTACAGAGATAATTCGAGACAGAAACTCCAAGTTTGGAATAAGATATGGGTGTGAAGCCTCTCCACGCGGCCCTGCCGACCTACAGCCCGCAGACGCTCGCCGTGCTGACCCCGCTGCGCACGGGCGCTGCGCGATCTCGAGCCGAGCTCGCCGCCTACACCGGTCTGTCGCCGTCGACCGTGACCGCGCGCGTCGATCCGCTGATCGCGGCGGGCGTGATCGTCGAGGACGGCACCGACGATTCACGCGGCGGTCGCCGACCCCGGCGCCTCGCGGTCCGCGGCGACCTCGGCACGGTGGCCAGCGTCGACCTCGGGGTCGAGCGCAGCACGATCGGGCTGGTCGACTACGCCGGCTCCTCCCTCGCCCACCGGCACCTCGTGCTGGATCTGGCGGAGGGCCCGGATGCCGTTCTCCGCCGCGTCGCAGAAGAACTCGCTGCGCTGGCGGCGGCGAACGGCGCGCCCACGGTGACGGGGGCGGCGATCGCGCTGCCCGGGCCGGTGTCGGCCGAGACGGGTCGGCTCGTCGCGCCGTCGCGCATGCCCGGCTGGCACGACGTCGACGTCGCGGCCCTTCTGTCCGACGTCCTCGGGGTGCCGGCCCTCGCCAGCAACGACGCCAATTGCATGGCGGTCGGCGAGCTCGTCGGGGGCGATCCCGAGGCCCTCAACCAGGTGTTCATCAAGGCCGGATCCGGGATCGGGTCGGGGGTCGTCGCGGGCGGACGGCTCTACACGGGCCGGAGCGGGGCCGCTGGTGACATCAGCCACGTCACCGTGCCCGGTGCGGCGCCGGTGCCCTGCTCGTGCGGGCGCGTCGGCTGCCTCGACGCCGTGGCGAGCGGGTCGGCCCTCACCCGCGCGGCCCAGGAGGCCGGACGCGACGTCTCCGACGTCGAGACGGTGATCGATCTCGCCCGAAACGGGGACGCGCTCGCCACCGGCCTGCTCCGTGAAGCGGGGAGCATGACCGGCGGTGTTCTCGCCACGATCGTCAACTTCTTCACCCCCGACCGTCTCGTCGTCGGCGGCTCACTGAGCGCGTCCGACGTCTTCATCGCCGCGATCAAGTCGAAGCTGTGGGCCGACTGCCTGCCCATGGCGACGGAGAAGCTCGAGGTCGCCGTGCCGCACCACCCGCGCACGGGCGGCATCCTCGGGGCTGCGCGCCTGTTCCTCGACGCGGCCTTCGGGCCGGAATCCGCTCGTTCGGTCCTGCGGGTCTCGGCTCGCGCCTAGCCCGCGGGGCCCGCTCGGGCGCGGCGGTGGGCCCGTCCCGCAGCGGGCCCACCGCCCCTGCTGATCCTCAGCGGGTCGGAACCACGTCCCAGTGCTCGCGGATCAACCCGCCGTCGACGCGGAACAGGTCGGCCGCCAGCAGCGGGTCGTCGGGCTTGGCGCCGACGGCCTGCGAGAACGTCCAGACGATGTCACCGTCGGACAGCGAGATGACCGACTGCTGCGCCGGGAACTGCACGCCGCTCGAGAAGAACTGCTTCAGCGCGGCGGTGCCGTTCGGGGCGACCGAGTTGTGCTGCAGGTAGGCGGGGTCGAACGCGCGGTCGAGGATCGACACGTCCTTGTCGCGGAACAGCGTGTCGTACGCCGAGACGGCGAAGACGCGGTTCTCCTCCTCCTGCTGCTCGGTCGGGGGCGGGGCGGGCTCCGACGGGCGGTACAGGTCGCTGAACATCGTGTTCGTGTTGCCGCTGGCGGGGGTGCCGGTCGGAATCGCCTGGTCGAGGGACCAGTGTTCGACGATCTTGCCGTCCTGGAGGCGGAACAGATCGACGGCGGCGTCGCCGCGGCGCTCATCACTCGGGTCGGGGGCGATCTGCCAGTGCACCGCGACCAGGTCTCCGTCTGATGCGAGGTGCTTGATCACGGCCTGAGCCCCGGGAATGCGCTCCCGATCGGCCGCGAACTGGGCGAGAAGCCCCTGAGGTCCGGATGCCGTTCCGCTGCCGTGGGCGATGGCATCCGGAGCCACGATCTGACCCGCGATCGCCTGCGCGAACGGGCTGTCGGGATCGGTGAACGTGGTGGCGAAGAGCGTGCGGACGAGGCAGGCGTTGAACTCCTCGGCGCCGACGTTCTGCCGGTCGCCGGAGGGGGCCGTGGACGCGGCCGATCCGGTCGTGGGTGCGGCGTCGGCGGGTGCGGCGACGACGAGTCCGGCGACGATGGCCGCCCCGGCGACCAGGGTGGCCGCGCGGGTGATTCGGGGGGTGAAGGGGGGCATGGTGTTCTCCTACGCAGTGCGGATCTTCGAGTCACCGTTCCGTCGACTCGTGGTCCTCTCGGCGACGGTGACCGGTGGAGACACGAGCACGCGATCGGCGGCTCGTGGAGTACCGGCAGGATCGCAAGATCCCGTCGCGCGCACACGTACGCACCTGACCGTTAGGTACTGACCCCGAGGTCGGATTCGTGGCGACGGCGGTCGACGCTGGGCGGATTCATAAGCCCGCCGGCCGCTCAGGCGTCGCGCAGATCGCGGTCCGACGCCACCCGTTCGGCCGCGCGGCTGCCGACGATGCCGCCCACGACGAGTCCGGCGATGATGACCACCGCGGTCAGGGCGGGATCGGCGTCCGACAGAGCCGGAACCGCCAGCGGCAGGACTGCGACGCCGACCGCCACGAGAGCAAACACGGCATAGGGGGGCACCGCGGCGCGGTGCCCGGCCCGCCACGCCGCGTCGCTCTGCTGGATGGCGGGAAGCCGGATGCCGACTCCCCAGCCCCTCGGGATGACCCCGCGCCCGCACAGGGCGAGGATGGGGATGAAAGCGAGACCGACGACGGCGAGGATGATCGCCCCTGTGCTCATGGCGGCAGGATACGCCCGACATACGCTCGCCGTCGTACGCTCCACGTGATGTCCTCGTCAGATCGCGCCCCGCGGCTTCCACGTGTGTTCCGGGAACGCCGGGGCCTGCTGGTGGCGATCGTGGTGCTCGTCATCGCGGTCGTCGCGGGGGCGAGTCTCACCAGCGCCAAAGATCACGCGGTGCGCGATTCCGTCGCTCCCGTCGAGTGGCGCGGGGCCTTGGACGGAGCCGCGCCCGGGAGCGAGATGCGCATCCGGCTGCAGCGAGACGGTACGGCGGAGGTCGTCGACGCCCCGCGCGGAGACGTGACGCGTCAGGACCGCGACGAGGCGCGGCAGAACCGCAACGGCCGCCGGCACCTCTGCTTCGCGCCCGCGGGGACGGGCGTCGACACCGGTCCCGCCACCTGGGAGGTCGTCGGCGAGTGGGGGATCCGGGTGCAGTTCGACGATTCGTCGCTCATCCTGCGCGCGGGCAAGGGCGGCTCCGTGCTGCGCGACCCCGACTGGAACAGCCCGCGCATGCTCGAGTGCGGTGAGAACGGCAAGAGCTGGCGGTTCACGCGCGTCGACTGAGCACGGCGGGCCGTGCCGAGGAAGCCGAGCGCGGTCAGCCCTTCGGGACCTCGATCTTCACGGGCTCGCCCCACCCCGTGAACTGCTGCATCGTGGTGGTCTCGACACCGCCGAACGATCCCGTCTCTTGGATGGCGACGACGCGGTGCCCCTCGCCGAGCCACACGGTCATGTCTTTCACGTCGACCCCGGATGCCGAGAAGGAGCCGTTCGCGTGCACCCGCCACGCGCGCACCTCGGTGCCGTCGGGCAGTGAGACGGTGTCCTGATCGGGTTGCACCGTCCAGCCGGGAGCGGCCGCGAGCAGCGCTGCGGCGGCCGAGGGATCGGCGAACGCCCGGTACGTCTCACCGATCGTGGCGGCGATGACCGCGCGGTAGTCGCTGCTGGTGGCGTCGGCGCGCACCCACGCGCCGTCGAAGCTCACCCACGCCTCGTCGGAGGTGAGCACCAAGTCGTGCGTGCCGTCGGAGCCGGTGACCGATCCCGAGGTCGCGGGTGCGTCGCCGAAGACGAAGTCGGCTTCGCCCGTCAGATCGGCCGACTGCAGGTGCAGGTGGCCGCTGCCCGCGGCGCGCGAGTATGCGATCACGCACGCCGAGAGAGCATCGCCGGTGACCGTCGCGTCGGCGATGAGATCGACGTCGTCGCACTCGCGCGGAGACGAGACCGCGGGAACGCCGGCCGGTGTCTGCGATGCGATCGCGGTGGGGGTGGGGGAGTCAGCGGTTCCGGGTTCGCCGGTCGGCGCGCAGGCAGCGAGCAGCAGAAGGCCGACCGAGGCGAGAGTGAGCCCGAGGGCCGTCGTCGACGTTCGTCTCATGGCATCCACTTTAGGAAGACAGCGGCCGGGCGGACCACCGCACGGCCCACCCCGCCCCGGGCCGTGAAACGCTGGATCCGAAGGAGGGATCGACCATGACCGACCCCACACCCGCCGACCGGCTGCGCGCGGCCCTCGAGCACTCCGACGCCTCGGCCCGGCTGCAGGCCGCGCTCGCCGCGGGAACGCGACCCGATGATCGCTACGTCGACGTGCTCGTGGCGCGGTGCGCGGTCGAATCCGACTTCTTCGTGCGCGACATGCTGACGTGGGCGCTCACGCGCCACGACCCCGCGCGCACCGTGCCCGCCCTGCTCCCCGAGGTGGGGTCCGAGATCCCCCAGGCGCGGAGCCAGGCCCTGCACACCCTGTCGAAGATCGGCGACCCGATCGCCTACACGGCGATCACGCGGGCGGTGCTGCGCGACAGACACCCCGAGGTGGCCCGGGCGGCCTGGCGGACGGCATCCGGTCTCGTTCCCGACGATCAGCGCGAAAGCCTCGCCGACGAGCTGTCGACGCAGTTCGGCCGGGGCGACCACGACACGCAGCGCAGCCTCAGCCGGGCGTTCGCCGCGATCGGCTGGCGCGCCGAGCCCACCGTCGAACGCGCCGCGGCCTCGCCGTACGACGTCGTCAGCGCGCACGCGCGGGCCACCGCGATCATCATGGACGACCCGGATGCCGACTTCGCCGCCGCCGCGGTCGAGGCGCGGCGCCTCGTGGCCCAGCGCGCGCTGCCCGCGGAGGACTGAACTCGGCTCAGTGGTAGTGCGTGACCCAGGCCCACAGCGGGGGTCGACGGCGTCGCGCCGACGTCTCCCGCGCCTGTTTCACGGCGCGGAGCGCGGTGACCGGCTCGGCATCGGCGGTGACGGCGGCCACGGCGGTGGAGTCCGCCGAGACCGCGGCGACGGCCGGTGAATCCTCTGGCACGGGCCCGCTCCGCAGCTCGCGCGCGAGATCGGCCACCTCGCCGGCGGTCGGACGGCCCGCGGGATTCGGGTCGGTCATGGCCGTGAGCAGCACCTCCCAGCCGTAGCCGAAGCCCTGCGGCACCTCGGGGTCGTAGTCCAGGGGGCCGAGCACGAGCTCCTGCATCGCACCGCCGCTCAACGGACCCTCGGCCGTGAGCATCTCCTGCGCCAACAAGCCCAGGGCGTAGATGTCGGATGCCGGGGTCGCGGGCTCTCCGTGCAGTCGCTCGGGCGGGAGGTATTCGGCATCCGGATGCGTCTGCGCGGTGGCGGGCCGGGCGCCGAGCACCTGGGTCACGCCGAAGTCCGCGAGGACGGCGGTGAAGGGGCGGGGCGCGGCGCGCTCGGGGCGCAACAGCACGTTCGAGGACTCGAGGTGCTGGTGGACGATACCGACCTCGTGGATCGCGGCGAGGCCCTCGGCCACATCTTGGAGCAGTCCCGCGGCGACGTCGGGAGCCAGCGCGCCGTGGTCGTCGAGATGCTGGCGCAGGGTCGGACCCGGGATGAGCTCCATGACCAGGTAGCCATGCCCCTCGCGCGTGAGGTGCGCGTCGTACAGCGTCACGAGCGACGGGTGATCGAGGGCGGTGAGGATGCGCGCGGCCGCCAGTCGCCGCCGGGGGTGGGTGACCTCGTCGGGGTCGAGAGGAAAGACCTTCACCGCCACATCGCGCGCGAGCACGTCGTCGCGCGCCCGGTACACGGTGCCCTCGCGGTCGGAGCCGAGGGGCTCGATCAGCCGGTAACGCCCCGCGAAGGCGCCCTCGAACGACGGGAGCGTCGCGTCGGGGGTGCCCATCGGATCCTTGTCGAGAGGCCGGTCGCCGTGCGGGTGGAGCTCGGACGGGGTCGTCACACGAGGGGGTCGCCGTTGTCGCTGGTGCGACGGGTGGTGACGCTCTGGCCGCTGGCCGGGTCGACCGTGGAACGGGTCGTGGACTCGACCGAGCGACGACGGAACATGAAGACCAGGCTGATCACGAAGACGACGACGCCCGCGGCCATCAGGATGTACCCGATGGTCTGAAGATTCGCGACGCCACCGAGGTCGAGGTTGACCGCGAAGGCCAGGATGGCACCGATCACGAAGAGTGCGATGCCGCTGCCGATACCCATGGGAAACTCCCTCGTTGCTGTGATTGTCTAGTGATCGCGACCGGTGACATGGACCTGTGCCGGTCGCGATCGCTCAAACGCTACTGAGTGAAAAGACTTTGCTGCGACCGATGGCGCGGCGCATTCTTGGGGTGCATAATGGACGACCTTCAGCGCAGGGCGAACGCTTTCGCGGCGCTCGGAGACCGCGGTCGTCTGCGGATCGTCGACCTTCTGGCGGTCGGAGACATGTCGTCGAGCGAGATCGCGGCCGCCCTCGGAATGAAGTCGAACCTCGTGGCCTTCCACACCAATGTGCTGCAGGAACGGGGAATCGTGCGGCGGGTGCGCTCCGAATTCGACGGCCGCCGCACCTACCTGCAACTGATCCCCGACGCATTCTCGGCGCTCGCCGCCGACCCCACGTCGGTGGGCGGTCGCGTCGTCTTCGTCTGCACCGCCAATTCCGCCCGATCTCAGCTCGCCCAGGCGATCTGGGCGGACCACAGCGGCATTCCCGCCGCCTCCGCGGGAATGCACCCGGCCGATCGCGTGAATCCCGGAACGATCGACGCAGCGACCCGCCACGGCATTTCTCTGGACCCGGATGCCAGGCCCCGAGCGCTCGACCAGGTGGCGCGCCCCGGCGACTTCTTGATCAGCGTGTGCGACCAGGCGCACGAGCAGATGAAGGGCCGCGACGACGTGCACTGGTCGATCCGCGACCCCGCGAACAGCGGCAGCGTGGAGGCGTTCGACCGCACCGTCTCGGAGCTGCGTGCGCGGATCGCGCGGGTTGCGGCGCAGCTCGTCGCGGCGTGAGCGTCGGGCACCTCACGACCGCGCGGTCAGCGCCGGGATCAGCACCGGAGTGCGGTCACGGTAGGCGAGGTAGTCGGACCGGTCGCCCCAGCGCTCGTCGGCGCGCTTCTCGAGCAGAGGGATGCCGCTGACCCGCGTCAGCAACAGCACCACGAACAGCGGCGACAGGACGGCGACCCACTGCCAGCCCTGCAGCACGGGCACGGCGACGAGGAAGACACCGACCCACACGAGGATCTCGCCGAAGTAGTTGGGATGCCGGGACCGCGACCACAGGCCCGTGCGGATGAACTCCCCCCTGTTCGCGGGGTCGGCGCGGAAAGCCTGCTTCTGGAGGTCGGCGACGACCTCGAACACCATCCCGGTGAGCCACACGACGATCCCCGCAACCGCGAACCCGTCGAGGGGCGCCCGGTCGGCGGCATCCGCGCTCATGGCGATCCAGGCGGCCGACGCGGTGAGAGCCACCCAGAGCCCCTGGATGCACCAGACCTGGAAGAAGCGCAGCGGGTTCGTCTTGATCTCGTCGAAGCGTCCGTCGGTACCCGCCCGGTGCACACGCGCGAAGAGGAACGAACCGAGGCGCGCGGCCCACACGACGACCATCGCGGCGAGGATCCACCCGCGGGCGTCCTGCGCGGGGGCGAGCAGGGCGAGGGCGATCGAGACGGCGATGAAGGTGAGGCTGCCGGTCAGGTCGAAGAACCGCTCGGTGCGGCGCAGGGCCGAGGGGAGGAAGACGACGAACTGGATGACGAAGGCCGCCGTCACAGCGATCGCGAACACCGGGATGCCACCGACCTGCGCACCGCGGAAGCTTCCGGCGACGGCGAGCCCCGCGCCGATGACGAGGGCCACTACCACGGCGACGAGCGCCGTGAGGTTCCGGGTCGCGGGGGACCGTTCCGAGGTGGGGGGAACGGGTGCGGTCATGATGCGGCTCCTCTGTACAGGGTGTCGATCGTGTCGGCGGCGCGGTGCAGGACCTCGCGGCGCTTGATCTTGAGAGTCGGGGTGACGAGCTCGCGATCGTCGAGGTCGGCGAGCACGACGGTGAAACGGCGCACCTGCTCACTGCGCGACACGAGGGCATTCGCCGCGTCGACGGCGGTCTGCAGGTGGGCGGTGAGGCGGGGGTCGTCGATCGCGCGCACGGCGCCCGGAATGCCGGGCTCGAGCGTAGAACCGTTCGCGGCCACCCAGGCGGCCGACTGCTCGGGATCGAGGATCAACAGGGCCGAGAGGTAAGGCTTGCCCTCGCCGACCATGACGGCGTGCTGCACGAGCGGACTCGCCTCGACCGCGCCCTCCCAGCGGGCGGGCACCACCGTCTTGCCGTTCGAGGTGACGATGACGTCTTTCAGGCGGCCCTCGAGGATGACCCGCCCCGAGTCGTCGATGCGACCGAGGTCGCCCGTGCGGAAGAAACCGTCCACGAATGCATCGGCATCGTGACGGGGGTCGCGGTACCCCGAGAACACGCCCACACCGCGGGCGAGCACCTCTCCCTGCGGGCTGATGCGCACGGTCGATCCGGGAAGGGGGAGTCCCACTGTGCCCGAGGCGATGCGCCCCGGCAGGTTGCCGGTCAGCGGCGCGGTCGTCTCGGTGAGGCCGTAGCCCTCGATGACCGGGACCCCGATGCCCCGGAAGAACAGCGACAGGTCGCGATCGAGGGTCGCCCCTCCCGACAGGATGTACCCGACCCGCCCACCCATCACGGAACGGAGCCGCGCGTAGAAAAGCGCGTCGAAGACGGCCTTTCGCACCCGGAAGCCGAGGGGAGCGCGGCGCGGGTGGCCGGCATCCCGGAACTCTTCGAACCGCCCGCCGAGGATCGCGGTGGCGACGGCGCGAGCCCACAACCGGCCGAGGTGCTTCTCGGCGGCTTTCTCGCCCGCGGCCGACTGGATCTTCTGCAGGACGCGAGGAACCGCCACGAGGAAGGTCGGGTGCAGCACGGCGAGGGCGGGCACGACCTGCGCCGGCTCGGAGAGGTGCGCGATGCGCATGCCGCTCGCGATGCAGATGAGCTGCAGGCCGCGCGCGAGCACATGGGCGAGCGGGAGGAAGATGATCGTGTTGCCCTGCGGGTTCACCACTTCGCGGTACGCGGCGGCGATGTTGAGCACTTGACCGAGGAAGTTCGCGTGCGTGAGCACGGCGCCCTTGGGCTCGCCGGTCGTTCCCGAGGTGTAGACGATGGTCGCCGGATCGTCGTGGCCGGCGCGGATGCGGCGGCTCTCGAGCTCGGCCTCGGAGACATCGGCACCCCGCGCGCTGAGCTCGTCGAGCGAGGGGACGTTCTCGACGCCCGCCATCGCCCAGGTGCCGAGCGTCTCGTCCCCGGCCTGCGCGAGTGCGTCGTTGAGGAGGTCGGCGTGCGCGCGGGTTCCGGCGACCGCGAGGCGCACGCCGGCGTCGCTCACGATCGCATCGACCTGCGAGGCCGACGACGAGTCGTACACGGGAACGACCACGCCCCCGGCGAACCAGGTGGCGAGATCGGCGACGGCCCACTCGTAGCGCGTCGGCGCCATGATGGCCACGGTGTCGCCGGGCTGCAGGCCGACGCCGACCATTCCCTTCGCGAGCGCGCGGACGGCATCGAGGAAGGCCGCGGTGGTCACCGGCTTCCACCCGCTGTCGGTCGGCACCTCGAAGGCGATGTGATCGGGGGCTTCCTCCGCACGGCGGACGAGCAGATCGGTCACGTTGGTGAACGCGTCCAGGCGCGCCAAAGCGGGCGTGTGCGTCTCGAACATCATTCCTCCGGGCGAGTGCGCGGTCCTCGGGTGGGGGACCGCCGAGATCATTTCGGAGGCGTGCTCGGTTCGGATTGCCGGTCGGGGCTTCCCGCGCGCGGGCTCAGGGGGCGCTGAGGGCCCGCACGGTCAGGCGCACGAAGAAGTAGCCGATGGCGATGTTGATGACCACCCCGATCAGATACGTGACCGAGAGGCCGTTCGTCGCCGAGATCGAAGCGAACGCCACCACGGCGGCGATGACGCCCCCGCCTCCTGCCACCGCCAGGGCCGCGAGGTGCACGTTCGGCGACGGGCGAACGGCGGCCAGCAGCCACAGCACGCTGAGCAGCCCGACTGTCACCCCGCCCGCCAGGAGGGTGGGCTCGTCCAGACCGATCCACAGGTACATGACCGCGACGACGGCGAAGATCGGCGCCAGCACGAACGCAAGAACCTGCGCGCGGCGGGCGAGCTTCTCGGGCGGAACCGGGTCGATCGAACGCGAGGCCATCTGCCCTCTTCCCCCTGCGTGGCGCGGAGTCGCCAGGCTATCCACCGGGTCCGCTCCTCGTCCAGGAGAAGGGAGGCTGTCGCCGTCAACCCCCGGGCCTTTCAGGCTTTTCTTGGCACTCGACCGGTATTTTCTCTCGCGTCGGTGTGGACTCGTGCGCCCCGCACGGGTCGCTGATCGCCGGCCAGCGAGACGACGCGGAGGCGACGACGATCAGTACCTTGACGGCACCCGCTCCTCGCGTGACGGCTCCGGCGACGGCATCCCGCCCCGCGAACCCCGCGAACCCCGCGCGCCACCTGCCCTCTCTGACAGGGCTCCGCTGGGCGACGGCAATGCTGATCTTCGGTCACCACCTCATGGCGGTCGAGTACTTCGGCGGCACCGCCGGAACCGTCTGGGCCTTCGTCTTCGAAGCCGGCAAGACCGGCGTGACGCTCTTCTTCATCCTCTCGGGCTTCGTGCTCGCCTGGGGCCACAAGCCGCAGCAGAGCGCCGGGTCGTTCTACTGGCACCGCTTCGCCCGCATCTACCCCCTGCATCTCGTCGGCGTGGGACTGGCTCTGGTCGCCGCGGCGACCCTCGTCCCCGAGATCCGGACCGCGGGACGGGCGCCCCTGGTCGCGAACGTCCTCCTCGTCAACGGCTGGGTGCCCGACTGGTGGCAGGCCGGAAACCCCGCCAGCTGGTCGCTCGTGTGCGAGGCGTTCTTCTACCTGAGCTTCCCGTTCCTCATCCGTCCGCTCGTGCGCCTCTCGAACCGCGCGCGGGGCGGCGTGGTCGTGGCATCCCTCGTGCTCGTCGCCCTGGCCCCGCAGATCGCTGCGATCTCGCCGTTGCCGATGTCGGCGGCATCCACTCCGCTGCTCCGCCTGCCCGAGTTCGTGCTGGGCGTCACCCTCGCGCTGCTCCTGAAGGGCGGAGCCTGGATGCCGTGGAAGCTGCGCTACACGCTCCCCCTCGCCGTCGTGGGCTACGCCCTGTCGGAGGCGCCACCGATCCCCGGCACCGACATCCACCCGGGGCTCGCCGCGACCGTGGGGTCGTTCGCGCTGCTCGTCGCCTCGCTCGCCGCGGCCGACGCGCACGGCGGGTCGACGTTCCTCGCCCGTCCGCTCTGGCAGGAGCTCGGACGCGTGTCGTTCGCCTTCTACCTCGTGCACCTGCTCGTGATCGCGTCGGTGTCGTCGTCGTGGCCCGACGGCCACCCGCAACTGCCGTGGCGGCACGCGCTGCTGCTCGCGCTCGCCGCCTTCTCCATCGCGCTCGCGATCGCGTGGGTGCTGCACCGGGCCGTCGAGATCCCGGCGCAGAAGTGGCTGCTGCGGTACGACCGGTCGCGGCACGTGTCCGAGGGCACGGGCGCTGCGGTCGGGGGAGAGACGCACGCCTCGGCGGCCGGTTCCCCCGCCGCCCGTTAGGCTCGCGGGATGTTCGGGGCGCATATCTTCATCCTTCTGCTCACCTGGGGCGTGGCCCTGGTCGCGATCGGCGCGGTGCTGTACTTCGCGGTGCGTCTGGCCGTGCTGCACGCGCTGAAGGCGCACACCCGCTGGGTCGAGTCCGGGCAGCGCTGACGCGGCGCCCGACCGCTCCCGAGGGCCTGCGTCGAGAACAGGCGATTCGCTGAGAACAGGCCGTTTCGCGGGGAGTCGTCCTGGTTCTGGTGGCATTGCCTGTTCTCGTGACGCGGCGGTCTGGGCCGCGACACGCCCGGCCCACCGATCGTCCAGATTCGCTTCGGTACACTTCCCTGTGCCCGAAACACAGCTGAACCCCGACCGCGATGCCGCGCGGGCGGTATCCATCGATCCGACCGAGCTCGAGATCGCGCTGCGCGTCATCGACGCCGCCTCGTCGCTCGACCCGGAAGATCCCGCGTACATCGCCCTGCGCCGCCAGACCGGAAAGCTCTATAAAGACGTCAAGCGCCAGTCGCGCAAAGAGAAGCGTCAGCGCATCGCCGAGGCCGATCGCGCGGTCGTGGCCGCGACCGCCACGGGCGCCGCCGACCGCATCGACGACGAGACGCGCGGCATCCCGCTGCAGGCCCGCACCGAGATGCCGTTCGCGGGCGAGCTGATCAAGGCGCGCGCCTGCTACATCTGCAAGCAGGACTACACGCTGGTCGACGCGTTCTACCACCAGCTCTGCCCCGACTGCGCGGCCATGAGCCACGCCAAGCGCGACGCCCGCACCGACCTCACCGGCAAGCGGGCCCTGCTCACCGGCGGCCGCGCGAAGATCGGCATGTACATCGCGCTGCGGCTGCTGCGCGACGGCGCTCACACCACCATCACCACGCGCTTCCCGCGCGATGCCGTGCGTCGCTTCTCGTCGCTGCCCGACAGCGCCGAATGGATCCACCGCCTCAAGGTCGTCGGCATCGACCTGCGCGACCCTGCCCAGGTGATCGGGTTGGCGGAGTCGGTGGCATCCGAAGGCCCTCTCGACATCCTCATCAACAACGCAGCTCAAACGGTGCGGCGGTCTCCGGGGGCGTACAAACCCCTGGTGGATGCCGAGCTCGCACCGCTCCCCGACGGACCGCTGCCCGAACTGGTCACCTTCGGCCACACGAACGACGCCCACCCGCTCGCCCTCGCGCAGTCGGTGTCGGCGCACCCCATCCTCGCGTCGGCCGCGCGCACCGCCGACGAATTGACCGCCGAGGCGATGGCCGCGGGCTCGTCGTCGCTCGAGCGTCTGGCCGCCGGCACGGCGATCGACGCGGGCGGACTCGTTCCCGACGAGGACCGCATCAACAGCTGGACGCAGCACGTCGACCAGGTCGAGCCCCTCGAGATGCTCGAGGTGCAGCTCGCCAACATGACCGCGCCGTTCCTGCTCGTCAGCCGACTGCGCCCCGCGATGGCCGCATCGACCGCGCGTCGCAAGTACATCGTCAACGTGTCGGCGATGGAGGGCGTGTTCGGCCGCGGCTACAAGGGCCCCGGCCATCCGCACACCAACATGGCCAAGGCCGCGCTGAACATGCTGACGCGCACGAGCGCGCGCGAGATGTTCGAGTCGGACGGCATCCTCATGACCGCGGTCGACACCGGCTGGATCACCGACGAGCGCCCCCACTTCACCAAGGTGCGCCTGGCCGAGGAGGGCTTCCACGCCCCGCTCGACCTCGTCGACGGCGCCGCCCGCGTGTACGACCCGATCGTGCGCGGCGAGGCCGGCGAAGACCTGTTCGGGATCTTCTTGAAGGACTACAGCAAGGGCAGCTGGTAGGCCGCCGCGGGGGTCGCCGCGGCTCGTCCCGCCCTGGCGCCTGCCGTGCCCGGCCCTGCCCCGCCCTGCCCGTTGAGTGTCCACAACACCCGGACGATTTTCGGATCCGTCCGGGTGTTGTGGACACTCAACGCGCGTTTCGGGGCGCGAAGCGCAGGGGCCTCAGGCGGGTAGGAAGTACTCGCGGGCGAGAGGCGCGATCTCGAGACCGGATGCCGTGGCGGCGGTGACCCAGCGGAGCTCGGCGATCTCGGCATCCGGGGCCGGCTTCTGGTCGCCGATGTCGACGCGGAAGACCTCGGCTACGACCTCGAAGCCCGGTTCGTTCGCCGCGCTCGCCGCGTACGAGCCGAGGGGTTCGAGCAGCGCGGGGTCGACGCGCAGGCCGACCTCTTCGGCCAGCTCCCGCGCGAGCGTCTCGGCGGGCGTCTCGCCGGCCTCGGGCTTGCCGCCGGGCTGCATGAACGCCGTCGTGCCGGCCTTGCGCACGAGCAGCAGGCGTCCGTCGGCGTCGGTGATGACCGCGGCCGAGACGTGGATACGGCGCGGGGGAGTGGCATCCGGGATCACCTCGGCACGGTAGCACCCGGGAGCCGCCCTCCCCGGCGCGGGGAGGCGGCGTGGGGGCGTGGGCGTTGAGTCGGCGTCGGCGTGGGCGTGGGCGTGAGTGTCCAAGAAACCCGGACGTTCTGCGGAATGGTCCGGGTGTTTTGGACACTCGAGAGGGGGAGTGGGCGTTGGGGGCGTGGACGTTGAGTGGGCGTGGGAGCGTGGGCGTTGAGTGTCCAAGACAGCCGGACGTTTTGCGGAATCGTCCGGGTGTTTTGGACACTCAACACTCGACGGGCGACACTCGACGGGCGCCGTGCGCCCGGCGCCGTGCGCCGGGCGACGGGCCCGCGCCTCAGAGAGCGCCGCGACGGATGCCGGTCACGATCGGCCGCGTCGAGGCCAGGGCCGCGGCGACCAGGGCGAAGCCCGCGGCGAAGGTCAGCGCGATCGTCAGCACCGACAGCGGGGCGACGATCAGGCTGATCCCGACGATCGGGAACGCGAGCATCAGGCCGAGCGCTGCGCCTCCCACGGCGGCCCACCGCAGCGGCACCATGACGGTGATGCGGCGGGCGCGGCGGAGTTCGGCATCCGGGATGCCGAGGCGGTCCAGGCCCACGATCAGCTCGCGCTCCTCGAGCACCGACGCCGCCTGCGTCACCCCCACCGCGCACGCGAGCAGCACAAAGGCGATGCCGAGGGTCACGAGCACTCCCGTGCGGATGTCGGCCATGAGCGGTCCGGCCTCACCGGCGATGTCGGCGATCGCGAGACCGCACCCGGCGACGACCGCGATGAACGACACGAGCGCCATGCCCGAGACCCGGCGCCACGCGGGTCCGGCGTGGGCGGCGAGCTCTCGGCCCGCGACGAGGGCGGCTGCCGATCGCGCGCGGCGGGCCATGGTGCGCCCGCGGGCCGCCACGATCGGCGCGCCGATGAGATTGAGCAGGGCGAGGGCTCCGGCGAACAGGCCGAGCAGCACGGCGGTCGTCACGGCCGGCCCCAGCATCGGGGCCAGGGAGCCGAAGTTCGCCACGAGGGCCACGACCCCGGCGATGAGCACCGCGCCGACGACGAACGCCGTCGTCTTCTTCGCGGGGGCCTCGCTGCGTGTGCGTACGCCGAGCGGGGTGACGGCGACCTTGCGCAGGCTCGCGGCGGCGCTCACCGCGCCGATGAGCACCACGGATGCCAGCACCCCCGCGCCCAGCAGCGGATCGACGATCACCGCACCGACGCCGACCGGTCCGCCGAAGAACGGCAGTAATCCGACCGCCGGGAGGAGCACGGCGTACAGCAGCACTCCGGTCGCTGCTCCCGCAGCGGCGATGGCGGTCGCCTCGAACACGGTCAGCGACCACAGCTCTCGCGTGCTCGCGCCGAGCAGGCGGAGGGTCGCGAGGCGATCGTTGCGGCGCCGGCTCGTCAGCCGCGCGGCCGCCGCGCCGAGGGTGACGAGGGGCACGGCGAGCAGCACCAGAGCGAGCACGGCCAGGATGCCGTAGAGCCCGCCCTCGGCCCCGGCTCGCGGATCCACCAGGAACATGCGCGCACCGCCCGCGACGACGAGCAGCAGCGCGGTGGTGACGGCGAACGCGACGACGGGGAGGGCGATCGCCGCCCGGCCCTGGCGCGCGGGGCGCGAGAGCAGACGCGCGAGGGGGAGGACGGTGCTCATCGGTTCACCTCCGTCGAGGTCGAGGTCGGTACGGACGCGGGGGCCGGCTGCACCGCAGCGGACCGCGGTGCCGAGCTCGCCGGTGACACCGATGCCGCGGCATCCATCACCGAATCCCCGACGATCCGACCGTCGCGCACCCGCACGATCCGCGAGCACCGGCGGGCGACGTCGGCATCGTGCGTGACCATGACGAGAGTGCGGCCCTGACCGGTCGTGGCGAGAAGCAGGGCGTCGAGCACGTCGGACGAGGTCGCCGAGTCGAGGGCGCCGGTGGGCTCGTCGGCGAACACGACGGGAGCCCCCGTCACCTGTGCCCGGGCGATGGCGACGCGCTGCGCCTGACCGCCCGAGAGCTGACCGATGCGACGACCCTCCATCCCCGCGAGACCGAGGGCGGCGAGCCAGACGGCGGCGTGCCGCTCGGCATCCTGTCGGCGCATGCCCGTGAGCAGCAGGGGCAGCGCCGCGTTCTCGACGGCGGTGAGTTCGGGCAGCAGCAGGTGCTCCTGGAAGACGAATCCGAGCGCCTCGCGACGTACGCGGGAGCGTTCGCTCTCGCTCAGGCCGACGAGCTCGCGCGGAGCGGCGCCGGGAGCGCTCAGGACGATCGAGCCCGCGTCGGGGGCGATGACGGCCGCGAGGCAGTGCAGCAACGTGGTCTTGCCCGAGCCCGAGGCGCCCATCACGGCGACGGACTCCCCGGCGCGGATCGTGAGCGAGACGCCGTCGAGGGCGCGCAGCTCGCCGTACTGCTTGACGAGGCCGGAGGCGGTGAGCACAGGTGAGGAGGTCATGATTCCATCTCAGCGACCGAGCGCCGCGTGATCGTCCGCCGTGGGGCGTATCCGGGTCCTCCTCGGGATCGATCTGTCATTCACTCTCCGGTGGCCGCGTTTTCACCTTTACCCGACAGACTCGGCGTCGTGATCTCCGTGAAGGTGACGGCGGCCGTGCTCGTGGCATCCGTCCTGTGGGTGCCCCTTGCTGCCGGCAGCGCCGATTCGACCGACGACTCGATGGTCATCCAGGTGCAGGTGCCCGCACGAACGGACGCCCCGGCCTCTCCCTCGCCGACGCCCACCTCGGCCGCGGTCCCGGATGCCGGCACCCCGCGCGCCGGAACGCTCCCCGCCACGGGGGTCGAGGTGGCCCTGTGGGGCGCCGCCCTGGCTGCCGCGGCCGTGGCGACCGGCGCGGTCGTGCGTGTCGCTCGACGTCGTCGTCGCGCCTAGTCGATCCAGAGCACGACGCCCCGCAGCCCCGTGAGCACGGCCGCGACCCCCGCGCGCACCGCGGCCCCCGCGCGCTCGGGCGTGAACGTCGCCGGGTCGTATGCGGCAGCGGTGCCGAGGCCCTCTCCGCGGTAGGCGGCACCGGTCCAGTCGGCGGCCGTGACGTTCTCGGTCGGCTCGGCGAGCTCGGCACCCACGATGAGGAACTGCCGGTCGAGGTGGTTCGCCGTCACGGTGGCGAGCGGGTCGACGAGCGCGTCGCCCGCACTGATGATGAGGTCGGGATTGAGGTCCATCGCGCGCACGGCCCCGTCGATCATGTCGTCGTCGGCGTGCACGACACGCAGGTCGGCGCGCGTCTCGGCGGCCCAGTCCCGCACCGCGGCGACGAGCGTCGCGGTGGGGGCGTCGTCGCCCACGGTCAGCAGCACCACGCGGTAGCCGGCGGGGGCGCTCACGCCGCTCCACGAGCCGGGGGCGGGGGTGTGCGTCGACTCGGGCGCCGGGGCCGTGGCCGGCGCGAACCCCGGGGCGGGGGACCCCACCGCCGCGGGAGCGGGGCGCATCGCCGACCATCCCTCGTCGCTCGCGCAGCCCGACAGCACAGCCGCCATCGCCGCCGCCGCCATCGCGGCCAGGACCTTTCGCTTCACCCCCTCACCCTGGACGGCGCAGGTGGCGCGCGAGAGAACGACGTCCGCACGTTTCGTTTCCGTTCTCCGCACCGCGGGCAACCGTTCACGACGAGCGCGCACCATTCCCGACGGAAAGGTGCACATGTCTGTCTCTGTTCGACGCGTCCTCTCGCGCGTCCTGTTCGTCGCCGCGGGGATTGCGGCTCTGCTCTCGATGGCTGCGTCGGCCTCGGCCCACGGCATCCTGTCGGTCGTCTACGCGCATCTCGAGAGCGGCGGGACGGGCGTCGTCCGCGCCGAGCTGCAGCTCGAGTACGACCTGCTGGTGGTGTCGGCCGCCGACGCCGAGAAGGACGACCCGCTCTACCGCACGGGGATGGCGGCGTTTCAGGGCGGCAACGCCTCCGAGCAGGCCGCCGTCCTGACCGCGCACCGCGACACGATCGCCCGCTACGTCACCGAGCGCTTCCAGATCACGGCCGCCGGAGAGGCGTGCACCCCGCGCATGGATGACGACATCTCGATGACCCAACAGGACGGCGTCCCCTACGCCGTCGTCACCCTCGACGACACCTGCCCGCCCTCGGAGAACGGCCACGAGATCACGGCGTCGCTCTTCCCCGACGCGGAGGGCTTCGTCACCGACACCAAGACGATCCTCACCTACGACCTCGACCTGCACGAGGGAAGCACGGTCCTCGATGCCGAGCACCCGTCGTTCACGACCGCGCAGTCGACCCTCGAGCGCTTCTGGGAGTTCTTCCGTCTCGGCGCCGAGCACCTGCTCACCGGGATCGACCACATCCTCTTCCTGCTCGCGCTCATCGTCGGGTCGCGGCGACTGCGCGAGATCGTGATCGCGGCGACGACGTTCACGCTCGCGCACTCGGTGACGTTCATCCTGGCCGCGACCGGGGTGATCGCCGCGCCTCCCGAGGTGGTGGAGCCGACCATCGCCCTCTCGATCGCGGTCGTCGCGGCCTGGTACCTCTGGCGCCTGCTCCGCCGCGATCAGGCCGACCAAGACCTGTCGCACGCGCACGGCTTCCTCCGCCTCGACCGCGCCGGCTGGCTCCGCGTCGCCGTGGTGTTCGTGTTCGGCCTCGTGCACGGTCTCGGCTTCGCCTCGGCGCTCGGCATCGACGAGCCCTGGTCGTGGACCCTGCTCTGGTCGCTGCTGGTGTTCAACGTGGGCATCGAGGCCGTGCAGATCGGCATCATCGTGATCGTCTTCCCGCTGCTCGTGCTGCTGCGCCGCCGGGCTCCGCGCGTGGGGATGTGGGTGAGCGCCGCGATCGCGGTCGTGGTCACCGTGGCCGGTCTCGTCTGGTTCGTGCAGCGCATTCTCGGCATCGAATGACGGGAGTTGTCGCAGCCGATGCGTGTGCTGGGTCAACAATTCACCCCGGCGTCACCTGGCGGACGGAGCGTGGAGCGAGCTCGCCATCGGCGGGCGCGCACCAGAGACCCCCACCGAAAGAAACGGACAGCCATGTTCCTCACCGCATCGACGTCGCACGGGACGCGCACGCGTCGCCGTGTCTCGTGGATCGCAACCGCCGCGGTCGGCGCGTCACTCGTCCTCACGGGCGTGGCGAGCGTCCCGGCGGCGGTGGCCGACACCCCGGCCACCCTCACCGGCATCATCCTCGGCGTCGGTGCCGACCAGTCGCAGCGCATCGTGACCTGGTACTCCTCGGCCGACACCGCCCAGACGGTGCAGCTCGCGCCCACCTCGGCGGTGACGGGCGGCCAGTTCCCGGCGTCGGCCACGACGTTCTCGGCATCCGGGACCGCCAACATCGCCTCGAGCGGAGGCTTCAACCGTCACGCGACGATCACGGGCCTCGCCGAGAACACGGCGTACTCGTACCGCGTCGGCTCCGACGGCAACTGGTCGAACACCTACTCCTTCAAGACGCAGTCGTTCGAGGGCGACTACGACTTCCTCTTCTTCGGAGACCCGCAGATCGGCTCGTCCGGCAACCTCGCGAAGGACCAGGCCGGCTGGCAGGACACGATGAACGTCGCGGTGGGCGCCAACCCCAACGCCGAGCTTCTCGTCTCGGGCGGCGACCAGGTCGAGACTGCGAACACGGAGTCGCACTGGGACTCGTTCCTCGCTCCCGACCAGCTGCGCCAGTACCCGTGGGTCGCCACGATCGGTAACCACGACGTGGGTGGCAAGGCGTACGAGCAGCACCTGTACACGCCCAACACCGACCGCTCCGGCGCCTACTACCGCAAGGGCTCGGGCAGCATCGGCACCGAGTCGGGCGGCGACTACTGGTTCATGTACAAGGACGTGCTCTACATCGACCTGAACAGCAACAGCTACGCCACCTCGCAGGGCGGCGGCGGCGACGACGCGCACATCTCGTACGTCACCGACGTCGTCAACAAGCACGGAGCGGATGCCAAGTACACGGTGCTCGTGTACCACCACGCGATCTACTCGCCGGCCGATCACGCCAAGGACGCCGACAACAAGATCCGTCGCACCGACTTCCCGACGGCGTTCTCGAAGCTCGGCGTCGACCTGGTGCTCCAGGGTCACGACCACAGCTACTCGCGCTCGTACGAGATCAAGAACGGCTCCAAGGCGAACGCCGATGAGAAGCCCGGTCAGGACGAAGTCTTCGAGGGACCCGGTGGCGTCGTCTACGTCACCGCCAACTCGGCATCCGGCTCGAAGTACTACGACATCACCTCGCCCGACAACAGCGGCACGAGCGGTGCCGGTAACGGCGCCGACCCGCTGAACCCGGCGAACTACTGGTACAACTCCGTGCAGAACCAGGAGCACGTGCGCTCGTACGTCAAGGTGCAGGTCAAGAAGGACCAGCTGATCGTCCAGAACATCCGCTCCGGAACCTGCGACGCACCCAACGCTGCGGTCGAGCTCAAGAAGGTGCTGTGGTGCGGCCCCGAGAACGGCTCGAAGCCGGCCGAGGCCGTGGGCACCATTCAGGACGAGGTGACCATCCACCCGAACCACGGCGACGGCCAGGACATCCAGGTGGATGTCCCCACCAGCGCGCCCGGTGAGTTCGGCTGGACGATCAACGGCCACAACGGCCTGGTCGACATGGGGACCGCGCAGGAGAAGAACCTGCAGTACTTCGAGGCGACCGGTCAGATCAACCCGATCACCGTGACCGACACCCGCGCGAACACGTCGCCGTGGTCGGTGTCGGCGTCGGTGGGCGACTTCGCCGACGACGGCAAGACCTTCAAGGGCTCGTTCCTCGGGTGGTCGCCGAAGGTCGTCACCGCGGGGGCCGGGGCCGTCGCCGGTGCCGCGGTGAAGTCGGGCTACGACGGCGGCGACGGTCTGTCGGTCTCGCGTCTGCTCGGTGCAGCCCCCGTGGGCCACGACCGCAGCGCCGGAGTCGTCGGTGCCGATCTCGACCTGAAGATCCCCAACACCGTCGAAAAGGGAAGCTACCGCGCGACCCTGACCCTCACCGCGCTGGCCGGCTGACCAGCGAACAGCACCGGCGGGGAGCTCTCCTCCCCGCCGGTGCCCCTCCCGAAGGACCTCCCATGACTCGACTGCCCTCCCCCTCGCGGGTCGCCGCCCTCGCTCTCGCCGCGGCGCTGATCGCCGGGGGCGCCTCCAGCGCGTCACCCGCCCTGGCCGCGACCGACGACGTGACCTGGACCGTGCGCACCGCCTCGAACGCCCTCGGCGCCGACCGCACGAACTACAGCTACGCGCTGAACCCCGGTGCCCACCTCGACGATGCCCTGGTCATCGCAAACCGCGGTGCCGAGACGGTCGAACTCGACGTCTACGCGGCCGACGGCTACACGACCTCGACGGGCGCCCTCGATCTGCGCGTCGCGAACGAGCAGCCGGTCGGCGTCGGCGCCTGGGTCACCGTGCCGCAGCGTCATGTCTCCGTTCCCGCGGGCCAGACCGTCGAGGTGCCGTTCGTCGTCGACGTCCCCTCGAACGCCACCCCCGGCGACTACGCGGGCGGGGTCGTCACCTCCCTCACGGTGGCCGACGCCTCCGCGAACGTCAACGTCGACCGTCGCCTCGGCATCCGCACCGGCATCCGCGTCGGGGGAGACCTCTCCCCGGCCCTCGCCGTCGACGATCTGCGTGTCGGGTGGGACGGCGGTTTCGTGCCGTTCCTGTTCGGCGACGCCACCGTTCACTACCGCCTGCACAACGTCGGCAACGTCTCGCTCAGCGCCGACGAGACCGACGCCGTCACCGGTCCCTTCGGCCTCGCGCGCCTCGAGTCCGCGCCCGACGCCGCCGCCCCCACGCTGCTGCCCGGGGAGAGCTGGGAGCGCGACGTGCGTGTTCCGGCGGTGGCTGCGATGGGCGTGCTCATCGCGTCGGTGTCGGCGACCCCGATCGTGACGGATGCCGCCGGCTCCATCTCGACGCTCGATCCGATCGAGGTCTCGACCTTCGGCTGGGCTGTTCCCTGGCCGCTGCTGCTCCTGGTCGTGCTGGTCGTCGCGGGGGCGGTGTTCGGGCCGCGCCTGCTGCGCGAGCGACGTCGTCGCGCGCAGCAGGCGGAGGACGCGCGCGTGGCCGAGGCCGTCGAGCGCACGCTGGCCGAGAAGGATCGTCAGCTCGTCGAGTGAGCGGCGTGGCTGCCGGTGTCGCCGATCATCGAGATCGGCGAGCGGAGGCGGTCCGCAGAACGTGCAGAGGGACCGAGCCGTGCGGCCCGGTCCCTCTGCACATTCGAGCGTGATTCAGGAGCAGGTGTACGTCACCCCGTCGACGTAGTGCTGCCCCGGACCCAGGTCGCCGCACGCGGCGAAGATCCCCGCGAAGACGCTGACGAGGATGATGGCGACAACGATGCCCACGACGACGAGAACAGCACCGACGATGATGCCGATCAGCGCGGGGGTGTTCTTGTACCCGGCCTTCTTCGACTGGACGAGAGCGACGATCGAGATGATCAGGCCGATCAGGTTGAACGGGAAGGCGACGATCAGGCCGATGATTCCGAGCGTCTTGCCCGGGTAGGTCGTTCCGGCGGGTGCGGGCTGCGTGGTCACGATGTTCTCCTCTGGTGTCGGAAACGATGCCCTCGGATCGCGGCCGTCGGCAGGACCCGGGCCGCGCGAGGGATCGTCGAGAGGCTATCGCCCTTGCTCCTCGGCCGTGTGCGGTCGCTCGTGATCGGCCTCCCGACCGATGAACGCGGATGCCAGCACCTCCACGACGTCGTCGAGGACTCGCTCGTCGTGGCTGCTCAACCACCACTCGACCAACCCGTCGACACTCGCGCGCAGGGCCGCCGCGACGACCGGCGTGGGGGTGGTCAGAGCGCGCCCCGTCATGCGCGACCACCGCTCGATGCTCTCGGCGATGGCCCGGGTGCTCGCGGCGATCTCGCTCTGCGCCGCCGCGCGGAGCTGGGGATGAGCGCGGGCGGATGCCGTGAGCTCGCTCACCACGCGGTACTCGCTCTCGTGGCGGCGAAGATCGCGAGCCAGGCCGTGCAGCGAGAGACGCACCGACTCGGCGAAGTCGTCGAGGGGGAGGTCGCCGGCCCAGACCGCGTCGAGCGCGCGCTGCGAGGCCCGGTGGAGCACGGCCTCGACGAGGGCGGTTTTGGATCCGAAGGCGTAGGTGACCACGCGGTGCGCGACGTCGGCGCGCTCGGCCACACGCCGCAGGCTGAGGGCAGCCACCCCTGATTCGGCGACGACCGAGAGCGCGGCGTCGAGCAGGCGCTCTCGGCGCTCCTCGAGAGGGAGGTAGTCACGGGTGGGAGCCTCGGGGTTCACGGCGTTCTCCAAGTGATCGGGCCGGTCGAGTCTCGCATACTAAATATATCCACTTGGACCAATTGGAGGATGCGATGACCGAACTGCACATCACCCCCGCCCGCGAGGCCGACCTCCCCGCCGCCGCGGCTGTGCTCGCGCGCGCCTTCCGCGACGACCCCGTGATGGCCGCGATCCTGCCCGGAAGCCGCCGCCTCGAGCGGCTCACGACCCTGTTCACCGCCATGCTCCGCGGTGCCGCCTTCGAAACCGGCAGCGTCGACCTCGCGCGCCGCGCCGACCGCGACGAGATCCTGGGTGTCGCCGCGTGGGAGGGCCCCGGCGCGGCATCCCTCCCGTGGCGGCGGCTCCCCGAGTATCTGGCAGCGCTCGGCCTCCCGGGCCTCGTCCGCGCTGCCGTCCTGTCGTCGCGCCTGGCGCGCCACCGCCCCCGATCGCCGCACTGGTACCTCGCGCAGATCGGCGTCTCGCCCGCCGCACGCGGGCTCGGTGTCGGCGGTGCGCTGCTGCGCTCCCGGCTCGACACTCTCGACGTCACGCGCGCGACCGCCTACCTCGAATCGTCGACTCCCGACAACCGTCGCCTGTACAGCCGTCTCGGTTTCGAAGAGATCGCCCCGATCCGCGGCATCCGCGGGGCCACTCCGACGGCCATGCTGCGACCGCCCGCTCCCGCCCGGCACGCGGTGCCCGCGCGAGGGGTATGACGGTCGGCCGGAAGCGTCTCGACATCGAGCGTCCACAAAGTCCGCTCAGGCGCCGAGGAATAGACTGGGCGACATCGACACCGTCTCTCCGGGACCCTCCGTGACCACTCCTTCTTCCGAGCGAGCCTTCGACGTTCGCCACGTGCAGCTTGCGCGCGCCCTTTTCGCGGCGCTCGCCGCCGTGATGGTCACGTTCTCGTCCGACCATTCCGCGCCCCTCGGGCTCGGCGTGTTCAGCGGATTCGCCCTTGCGACCGGACTCGTCTTCGCACTGTCGGTGTGGCTCGTCCACCCGCGGGGTGAGCGCCTGACGCCCGCCCTGCTCGCGGTCGTCTCTCTCGTCGCGGGCATGGTCGGCAGCGTCGGCAGCTGGCGCACGACGGGCGTGTTCTTCGGGGTCGTCATCGCCTGGGCGCTGCTCTCGGGCGCCGTCGAGCTGGTCGGCGCCCTGCGCCAACGAAAGACGGTCGGGGCCGCGGGCGCGCGCGACGGCGTGCTCATCGGCATCCTGAGTCTCGTGCTCGGAGTCGTGCTGATGCTCCCGATCCAGCAGTACGCGCTCGACTACAGCATCGCCGGGGCGGGTTCGTTCACGCTGACCGGTATCACCATCGCCGTGGGACTTTTCGGCGGGTACGCGGCGGTCGTCGCCGTGTTCCTCGCGATCGCGGGCTTCTCTCCGCGCCGCCCCGAGCCCGTTCCGGCCGTACCCTCCGAGGAGGCCGCGTCATGACCGACAAGCCCACCACCCGCCGCGACCTCATGAAGCCCGTCCAGCTCCTCGGGCTGGCCTTCATCGCCGCGCTGTTCGCCGGTTTCGTCACGCTCATGTCGATGGGCTTCTTCCAGACGCGTCCGGCCGACGAGATCCAGCGTGCGTTGATCGTGGGGCTGGTCGCGGCCGGGGCGACGTTCATCGTCACTCTCGTCTCGCTCGCGCTCTTGCTGCTGGTCGTCGACCCCACCAAGGTCACCGCGACGGTGGATCGCCCGCTGCTCCTGCCGAAGGACGCAACGGATGCCACGACCCCCGGCGCCGCGACCGCGTCCGACGCTCCGCGCACCGACGACGGCCCCGCCGCTCCCCGGGCGTGAGGCCTCGGTTCCTACCGACGCGGGTCGATCATCGTCATGCCCGCGGGCGAGGCCGAGTCCATCCTGGGCAGCAGCTCCGCGGCTTCGTCGAGTCCGACGATCCGCTCGATCAGCTCCTGCGGACGGAGGGCGCCGCTCTCGATGAGCGACAGCATCTCGGGGTAGTCGACCGCGGCCATGCCGTGGCTGCCCAGCAGGTCAAGCTCCCATGCGATCACGCGCGCCATGGGCATCGGGGTCTCACCGTCGGCGGTGGGCAGCAGGCCGATCTGCACGTGCCGACCGCGACGGCGCAGGCTCAGCACGGCGTCGCGCGCCGTCTGCGAGCTGCCGACGGCGTCGACCGAGACGTGGCTGCCGCCGCCGGTGAGCTCGTGCACGGCGGCGGCGATGTCGGAACCGTCGGCGACCAGCGTGTGCTCGGCGCCGAGGCGGCGAGCGGCGTCGAGGGCCGCGGGGGTGCGATCGACCGCGATGACGCGAGCGCCGAGGGCGGCCCCGATCATCACGGCGCTGAGGCCCACCCCGCCCGCGCCGACCACGGTGATCCACTCACCGGCCTTCACCCCCGCACGACTCGTCAGGGCGCGGTAGGCGGTGGCGAAGCGGCAGCCCAGGGCCGCGGCCGCCTCGAACGACACGTCATCGGGGATGCGCACGACGTTGGTGTCGGCCGCGCGCAGCACCACGTGTTCGGCGAAGCTGCCCCACTGGGTGAAGCCCGGCTGCTGCTGGTCGGGGCACACCTGGGCGTTACCGCCGAGGCACCACTCGCACGCCCCGCACCCCATGACGAAGGGCACGGTGACGCGGTCGCCCACGCTCCAGCGCTGAACACCCGCCCCGACCTCGACGATCACGCCGGCCAGCTCGTGGCCCGGAACATGGGGGAGCGCGACGTCATCGTGCCCGACCCACGCGTGCCAGTCGCTCTTGCACAGGCCTGTCGCGTGCACCTCGACCACGACCCCGCCCGCGGGAGCGGACGGCGCCTCGACCTCGCGCACCTCGAGGGCTTCGGCCAGGGCATCCATGATCATCGCGCGCATGGCATCCATTCTCCCGCGTGCGCTCGGCGCTCCCGCGCTCCGCGCGGTCGCTTATCTCGGGGTGAGTCGTCGCGCGGCGGGCGGTGACGCCGCGTTCGCCCGTTGAGTGTCCAGAACACCCGGACGTTCCGAAATTTCGTCCGGGTGTTTTGGACACTCGCGAGGTGCGCGGCGCGGGAACGCGCGCACGCGGTCAGGCGCGGCGGCGGCGTGCCCCGAGCAGCGCGGCGCCGAGACCCGCGAGGACCAGGGCCAGGATGCCGAGAACCACGGGCGTCTCCGAGCCGGTGATGGCGAGACCACCGGCGGTGCCGCCGCTCGAGCTCCCCGATCCGCCGACCATTCCGGCGGGAGCGCCGGGAGCACCGGGCGTGCCGGAGCCCGTCCCGGGACCGTCGCCGTCGCCCGGGGCGGTGCCCGCAACGACGGTGACGGTGGCCGACTGCGCATGCTCGACGTTGCCCGCGACGTCGGTGGAGCGGAACCGCACGACGTGATCGCCGGCGCCGGTCAGCGCGACGCTCGAACCGGCGGTCCACGTCGTTCCGTCGAGCGAGTACTCGGTCAGGGCGACGCCGGAGGTGGCATCCGTCGCCGTGAACACCACCGTGGCTTCGGCGGGGGCCAGCGCCTGGAACACCGCTGCCGGCCGCATCATGCGCAGCAGGGTCGAAGGTTTCGCAACCCTGGCCTCGGTGGTCGGGGCGGCGGTGTCGATGCGGACGGGCAGCGACCCCGCGACCTCGGGCACTTCGGCGCCGTTCCACAGCGCGCGGTAGTCGACGCGGTGGTCTCCGTCGGCGGTGATGTCGAAGGTCGTTCCCGTCTGCCACGCCCCGCCGTCGATGCGGTACTGCACCTCGACGTCGGTGTTGCTGTCGTGCGAGAGCGAGATCGGTCCGGGAGCGGCGGTGTACCAGCCGTCGGCATTCGGCTGTGTCGGCAGGAGCGGCTCGATGTGCGCGATGCCGCCCGCCTCGGGCACGAAGATCTCGGGGATCTTCAGGTACGACCCGGGCGTCGAGAAGGTCAGCCGCAGCCCGGTGGCGAGGAGCTTCGGGAACGACAACGTCGTCTCGCTGCCGTTCGTCACGGTCGGGGTGTCCCCCGTCAGCGGCAGGGGCTTCCACTCGTTCCCGTGGTCGTCCCTGTACTCGAGAGAGACGCCCGCGATGGTGCCTTCGGTGTTCGTGAAGCGCACCTCGTTCAGGCGGTGGATCTCGGAGGTCTCGATCGTGAAGGTCGCGGAGTCCTGGTAGCCGGTGTCGGTCCAGGTCGACCACGCCGTGCCGACCCGGCCGTCGCATGCGTTGGAGGCGGGCATCGTGGCCCACTTCGTCTGGTGGAAGGATGCCGACACCGAGGCGTCACCGCCGCGACACACGTTCGCCGCCGAGGCGTTGCCCCACACGTCGACCTCGGCGATCGACTGCCAGGTGTTCGCCTGGCTCGTCAACCGCAGGCGCAGAGCGCTGGTGGCCGGGAGCGTCTTGGCGTCGATCACGGCCACGGGGGCCGGGGTGCTGGCATCCTGAGCGAGGGTCGCCTCGACCGCGGTGTCTCTCCATGCGCCGGTCGCGTCGCGGTACTGCACCTGGATGCGGGAGGGCCAGGTCGCGGTCGCCCCGTCCTTGTAGGTGTGCACGACGATGGAGTCGAAGGTGCGGTCGGTGCCCCAGTCGAACTGCAGCCAGCTGTCGCGCGGATAGCCGTTGCCGGTCCAGTCGTCCCAGCCCTTGGCCGTGGCATTGCCGTCGGTGAGGGTGGCGACGAGGTCGTTGCGGCTCGACGCGGTGACGGTCGCCTCGGGGGCGATGTCGGCGATGCCGGGTTCGGCCACGGTGATCGTGCGCTGGAACGAGCGGCCGGCGGTGAAGTCGGCGTCGGCGGCGAGGGTGCCGGTGATCGTCTGCGGGCCGAGCACGCTCGTGTCGATCGACGACCAGGTGACGGCGACCGGGGCGGTGCCGGCGGACGTGTCGACGGGGACGCTCGTCGGCAGCTGCGGTGCGGCGCCGCGGCGGACGGTTTCGGGGAGACCGGTGGTCACGGCCTTCCACGTGCCGTGGCCGAAGCCCTTGTCGTCCCAGTACGAGGCGTCCCACCCCGTGCCGTAGCGGGCGGGGTCTTCGGCGGCGGGGTTGTGCATCTCGAGGCGCCCGTTCTCGCCCACCGTGAGCGGGAGCCACACGTAGGTCGAGTCGGACTTGCCCTCGTTCCAACGGTCGCCCATGTAGACGAACTTCCCGGGTTCGAGCTCGAAGACGTTGGTGGTCTGCGAGCCGAACGTCGAGCGGCGCACGTCGCCGATCGAGAGCAGGCCGTCGCCCCCATCGGGGATGGCGTTGTACGACACGGTCTCGTTCGCGTCGTCCTTGTCGACGCCACGGATCCACGTGCCCATGAGGTCGCCCGCGGTGTAGTACGTCTGCGGGTTGGGCGCCCAGCCGGTCGCCCCGGAAGTGACGACGCTGTACGTGCCGTCGCGCTCGAAGATCGCAGGGGCCTCGAGATGGCCGCACTCCTTGACGATCTGGAAGTCCTTGCCGCGCTCGGGTGCGGCCGAGGAGCCGTCGTCGAAGATGTACGGGAACCGTCCGTCCTCCGAGTACTGGCGGACGTTCAAGGTGTCGCGGTCGGTGGTGTGGGTGACGTTCGTGTAGCTGTCGTCGAGCTCCGCGACGTAGAGGCTGTAGTTCTCCTCCGACGAGTACGAGATGTAGGCCGTGCCGTCGTCGTCCTGGAACACCGTCATGTCGCGTGCCTGGCCGGGAACGGCGTACTGAGTGCAGGCCTGATAGTCCGTGCGGTTGGGCATGCGGAAGGCGCCCGTCATGCGGAACGGCCCCGCGGGGGAGTCCGACACGGCCACCGCGGCCATCGACCGGGCGTAGGTGCTGCCGCCGGGTTCGGTGCGCCCGTCGGCGTGCCACCACATGACCCACTTTCCGGTCTTGGCGTTGTGCAGCACCTTGGGGCGCTCGAAGATCGCGGTGTAGTCCGAGTTCTGCGTCGAGTTGAGGTGGTAGGCCAGGGCATCGATCTTCTCGGTGCGCGGCTGGCCGTTCTCGTCGACGGTGTCGTAGAGGTCCTCGAAGTAGGGCGTGAGCAGGTCGTCGCGCGTCGAGATGCTGCGCAGCGCGTCTCCGAGGTTCGTCCAGTTCTTGGCATCCGTCGATCGGTAGACCGCGACACCGGGGCTGTTCCAGTAGCCGTTCGTGCGGTCTTCGCCGTACCAGTAGTAGACGGTCTGGCCGTTCTCGGTGGTGGTGACGATCTGGCCGCCGTGCGCCTGGATGTGCCGGCCGTCGGTGTCGAACCACTTCGGCTGGAAGTAGTCGGCGGCTCCGAGACCGGGATCGGCGAGCGGCTGGAAGTTCGTGTACGTGACGGGCGGGTCGACCCGCGGAACGCCGTCGTTCGGGTCGGTCGGAACGCCGGTGGCGGCGTTCGCCGTGAGGGGGAATGCCAGAGCTCCGGCGAGCAGGGCGGCCATGGCGGTGGCCAGCAAGCGGGGGATGAGCGGGCGTCGAGGCGTCATCGCGTCTGTTCCGTTCTGCGCCGCGACGGTGCGGCGCATGGCGACCCAAGGGTCGCGGTGGGGGATGTTGACGTCAACACTATGGGTCGGCGGTGCGCGGCGTCCAGGGGGAGTTTTCTCTGACACGGGCCGGGGATGGGTGGTCGTCCGCCGCCCGCGCAACCCCGTCGAGTGTCCAGAACACCCGGACGTTTTCTAATTTCGTCCGGGTGTCTTGGACACTCAACAGGCCGGGGGTGACGCAACGCGACGCGACGAGCGCGGCATGGCGCGGAGCACGCGAACGCGCGCCCCGCCCACCTCACGGCGTGAGTGTCCCAGACGCGCCGTCGGCGCGGGGGACGGTGCGGGGTGCTCTGGACACGCGGCGGGAGGGCAGGGCGCGACCCCGCAACGCGTTACAGCGCGTCGACCACCTGCGACGCCAGCCCGGCGTAGGCAGCGGGCGTGAGCGCGAGCAGGCGCTCCTTCGCGGCATCGCCGATGTCGAGGCCGCGCACGAACTCGGCCAGCTCGGGCGCGCCGACGCGGCGTCCGCGCGTGAGGTCCTTGAGCAGGGCGTAGGGGTCGGTGATCTGCGAACGGCCGGCGGCGATCTCGGCGCGAACGACCGTCTGGATCGCCTCGGCGAGAACCTCCCAGTTCGTGTCGAGGTCGGCCAGCAGAACGTCCTCGGCGAGCGAGATCTCGGTGAGGCCGCGCTGCAGGTTGTCGAGCGCGAGCAGCGAGTGGCCGAAGGCGACACCGATGTTGCGCTGCGTCGTGGAGTCGGTGAGGTCGCGCTGCATGCGGCTCGTCACGAGAGTGGACGCCAGAGTGCCGAACAACCCGCCCGCGATCTCGAGGTTCGCTTCGGCGTTCTCGAACCGGATCGGGTTGATCTTGTGCGGCATGGTCGACGACCCGGTGGCCCCCGCGACGGGAATCTGGGTGAAGTATCCGAGCGAGATGTACGTCCAGATGTCTGTGGCGAGGTTGTGCAGGATGCCGCCGGCGTGGCGCGCCCGGTCGTAGAGCTCGACCTGCCAGTCGTGCGACTCGATCTGGGTGGTGACCGGGTTGAAGCCCAGGCCCAGCGACTCGATGAACGCGCGCGTCAGCGCCGGCCAGTCGACATCGGGCTCGGCGGCGACGTGCGCCGACCAGGTTCCGGTGGCTCCCGAGAATTTCGCGAGGTACTCTCCGGCATCCAGCTGGCGGATGACGCGCTCGAGGCGCCACGCGAACACCCCGATCTCTTTGCCCATGGTGGTGGGCGTGGCGGGCTGGCCGTGCGTGCGAGAGAGCATGGCTGCGTCGCGGTGCTGCGTCGCGAGCTCGGCGAGGGCGGCCGTGACCGAGCGGAGCTTGGGCAGCCACACGCGCTCGACCGCGCGCTGCACGGTGAGGGCGTAGGCGGTGGAGTTGATGTCCTCGCTCGTGCAGGCGAAGTGCGTGAGCTCGGCGAGGGCGGTGAGACCGAGGGCGTCGAGGCGGTCGCGCACGAGGTACTCGACGGCCTTCACATCGTGGCGGGTGACCGCCTCTTTCTCTTTGAGCCAGGCGATTTCGTCGGCGCCGAACTCCTCGTACAGCGCGCGCAGGCGGGCCCGGTCATCGTCGGAGACGGGTGCGGTGCCGAACAGCGAGCGATCGGTCAGGGCGAGCAGCCATTCGACCTCTACCTCGACGCGGGCACGGTTGAGCCCGGCCTCCGACAGGTAGTCGCCGAGTTCTGCGACGGTGGCGAAGTAGCGGCCGTCGAGCGGGCTGAGGGGCTGCGGGGGCAGAGAGGACACGGGTCTCCCGGGGATCGCGCGAACGGGTCAGCCCGCGGAACGGATGGCGGGCTCGAGCTGTCGGAACAGGGCCCTGCTGGCGCGTTCGATCATACCGAGCACCTCGTCGAACATCGGGGGCCCGGCGTAGTACGGGTCGGGGACGTCGAGGGTCTCGGCATCCGGAAGGAAGGACTGCAGCAACGCGATCTTGTCGGCGTCGTCGTCGTGTCGAGCCCAGCCGCGGAGCACACGCTCGTGGCTGCGGTCGAGGGCGACCACGAGGTCGTTGCGTTCGAAGTCGGTGTACTGGAACTGCCGGGCACGGTGCGACGAGCCGTCGTAGCCCAGTCGGTCGAGGGCGGCGAGGGTGCGGTGGTCGGCGCGTTCACCGACGTGCCAGTCGCCGGTGCCGGCCGAACTCGATGCGACGTGCGCTCCGAGGCCGGACGTGTGGATCATGCGGCGGAACACCACGTCGGCCATGGGTGAGCGGCAGATGTTGCCGCTGCATACGAACACGACGCGGAACGGCGCGTCGGGGGTCGTCGTCATCCCTCCATCATGGCGGTGATGCACCCCCAGCGCATCAGCGTCGTTCGCGTTCTTCGCGGCGCGGCCGGAACACGCCGCCGAGCACGGCGTTGATGATGCCGATCAGCAGCGCCGCGACGACCGTGAGCCAGAACTCGCCCGTGCGCAGTCCCCAGTCCCAGTTCTCGGTGATGATCGCCGTCAGCCACAGCAGGAAGCCGTTGATGATGAGCGAGATGAGCCCGAGCGTGAGGATGTAGAGCGGGATCGCGACGACCTTCACCACGGTGCCGATGATCGTGTTCACCAGGGCGAAGATCAGCCCCACCACCACGAGCGTGAGCAGCACCTGGAACCACTCGCCCGGTGCGAACGGGATGAGCCGCACCTGCAGGGCGGGCAGCAGGGTGACGATCCAGATGGCGAAGGCGTTGACGGCGACGCGGACGACGAAGCGCATGCCCCCATCGTGGCACGCAGTCGGTGCAGCACCACGGGCTTGTGGAGAGCTCGCGGTCCTCTCCACCGTGGGAAGGAGGGGATTCGGAAAGAGGGGCTGACGCGCGCGGCGAGCCCCCGGTTAGGCTCGCGGGGTGAGTGAAGAGCCGGTCCTGCCCCGTATCCGCCCCGAGATCGCCGCCCTGCCCGCGTACCGCCAGGGTCGGCAGGCCAGCCCCGACGCCTTCAAGCTCTCGAGCAACGAGAACCCCTTCGAGCCCCTCCCCGGCGTCCTCGAGGCGGTCGTGGCCGCGGGAGCGTTCAATAGATACCCGGATGCCACGGCCGCGCGCCTGCGCGAGCGTCTCGCCGCGCGGTACGGCGTCTCGCCCGACGAGGTGCACGTCGGCGCCGGCAGCGTCTCGGTGCTCGCGCAGCTGCTGCTCGCGACCTCGGGCCCCGGCGACGAGGTCGTCTACGCGTGGCGCTCGTTCGAGGCGTACCCCTCGCTCGTCGCGGTCGCGGGGGCCAAGAGTGTGCAGGTGCCGCTCACGGCCGACTCCCGTCACGACCTTCCCGCGATGGCCGCCGCCGTCACCGAGCGCACGCGCCTCGTGATCGTGTGCAGCCCCAACAACCCCACCGGGCCCACCGTCGGCTACGACGAGTTCGCCGCGTTCGTCGACGCCGTGCCGCGCGACGTGCTCGTCGTGCTCGACGAGGCCTACGCCGAGTTCGTCACCGATCTCGACTCGGTCGAGGGCAGTCGCGTGCGCGCCGTGCTCAACCGGCCGAACGTGGTCGTGCTCCGCACCTTCTCGAAGGCCTACGGGCTCGCGGGTCTGCGGATCGGCTACGCGATCGGCCACACCGGCGTGCTGGACGCCGCGCGCAGCACCGCGATTCCGCTCTCGGTCACCGCGGCCGGGGAGGCCGCAGCGATCGCGAGCCTGGATGCCGAGAGCGAGCTGCTTCACCGTGTGAAGGTCATCGCCGAGCGTCGCGACCGCCTGGTCCACCGCCTCCGCGAGGCCGGGTGGGACGTCCCCGACGCGCAGGGCAACTTCGTGTGGCTCGCCGCCGGAGACCGGACGGTCGAGGTCGCCGCCGCCTTCGAGGAGGCGGGGCTCATCGTGCGCCCGTTCCCGGGCGACGGCATCCGCATCTCGATCGGCGAAGAAGAATCGCTCGACCGCGTGGTCGAGGTCGCCGCGGCCACCGCCGTGCGCTGACCCGCGCGGCGTCTTTGTCGATCAGGCACGTCGGATCGCGGCATCCGTTGTGCACCTCATGCGGTCTCACGCATGGGTCGCGCGTTAGCGTGGGACCATGACCCCGCTCGACGATCCCGCTCTCGTGCGCGTTCTGGCAGCCGACGGCACCCTGGCGCCCACGCCCGCGGCCGAGCGCTACCTGCCGCTCATCGACGCCCTCAGCGACGCCGACCTCGAGACCTTCTACCGCGACATGGTGTCGATCCGCGCCTTCGACGTGCAGGCCACCAACCTGCAGCGTCAGGGACAACTGGCTCTGTGGCCGCCGTCTTTCGGGCAGGAGGCGGCCCAGGTCGGCTCGGCCCGCGCGGCCCGCGCGCAGGACCACATCTTCCCCTCGTACCGCGAGCACGTGGTCACGCGCATCCGCGGCGTCGACCCGCTCGACATCATCCGCCTCATGCGCGGACTCACCCACGGCGGGTGGGACCCGACCGACCCGAAGAACGGCAACACGCACATCTACACGCTCGTGCTCGGTGCGCAGACTCTGCACGCCACGGGCCTGGCGATGGGCCTGGTGTTCGACGGCAAGAGCGGCAGCGGCGACCCCGAGCGCGACGAGGCCGTCATCGTCTACTACGGCGACGGCGCCTCGAGCCAGGGCGACGTGCACGAGGCGATGGTCTTCGCCGCGAGCTTCCAGACCCCCGAGGTCTTCTTCCTGCAGAACAACCAGTGGGCCATCTCGGTCCCCGTCGCGACGCAGTCGCGCTCGCCGCTGTACAAGCGCGGTGAGGGGTACGGCATCCCGAGCCTCCAGGTCGACGGAAACGACGTGCTCGCCAGCTACGCCGTGTCGAAGGTCGCCCTCGACGAAGCCCGCGCCGGCGGTGGCCCCCGCGCGATCGAGGCGATGACGTACCGCATGGGCGCGCACACCACGAGCGACGACCCCACGAAGTACCGCACCTCCGACGAAGAGAAGTCGTGGGCCGGGCGCGACCCGATCGCCCGCATGCGCGCGTTCCTCGAGGGGCGCGGCGCCTCGCAGCAGTTCTTCGACGACGCGGATGCCGAGGGTGCCGCCCTCGCCGACGACGTGCGCGTGCGCACGAACGAACTCGGTTCGATCCCGCGCGCGCACATGTTCGAGAGCGTCTACTCCGAGGCGCACGCGCTCATCCAGGAGGAGCAGCGCTGGCTCGACGACTACGAGGCGTCGATGGACGGGGGCGCGAAGTGACCGAGAACCTTCCGATCAGCCGCGCGCTCAACGCGGGCCTCCGTCGCGCGCTCGAGACGGACGACCGCGTCCTGCTCATGGGCGAGGACATCGGCCCGCTCGGCGGCGTCTTCCGCGTGACCGAGGGCCTGCAGAAGGACTTCGGTCCGCGTCGCGTCATCGACTCCCCGCTGGCCGAGTCGGGCATCGTCGGCACCGCGATCGGTCTCGCGATGGGCGGGTTCAAGCCCGTCCTCGAGATCCAGTTCGACGGATTCGTCTTCCCCGCCTTCGACCAGATCACCTCGCAGCTGGCGAAGATCACGAACCGCCACGAGGGTGCGGTGCGCATGCCCGTCGTCATCCGCATCCCCTACGGCGGGCACATCGGCGCCGTCGAGCACCACCAGGAGAGCCCCGAGGCGTACTTCACGCACACGGCGGGTCTGCGCGTGGTCAGCCCCTCGAACGCGAACGACGCGTACTGGATGATCCAGCAGGCGATCGACTCGCCCGACCCGGTCGTGTTCCTCGAGCCGAAGGCGAAGTACTGGCAGAAGGGCGAGGTCGACCTCGATGCGCCCGCTCTGCCGCTGCACGCGAGCCGCATCGTGCGCCGCGGCACCGACGTGACGCTCGTCGGTCACGGCGCGATGGTCACGACCCTGCTGCAGGCGGCCGCACTCGCCGAGAGCGAGGGCACGAGCTGCGAGGTCATCGACCTGCGCTCCCTGTCGCCCGTCGACTACGGCCCGCTGCTCGACTCGGTGCGTCGCACCGGCCGCATGGTCTACGCGCAGGAGGCTCCGGGCTTCACCTCGCTCGGCTCCGAGATCGCCGCGACCGTGATGGAGAAGGCGTTCTTCGCGCTCGAGGCCCCGGTGCTGCGCGTGTCGGGCTTCGACGTGCCGTTCCCGCCCGCGAAGCTCGAGGGCACGTATTTGCCCGACGCCGACCGCATCCTCGAGGCCGTCGACCGGTCTCTGGCCTACTGACCCTTTCCGCCCCGCGCCCGCCGACACCCGCCGACCGCGTCTGCATTCCGTTGCGGCGCCGCCGGTGACAAGCTGGCTTTCGAGCAAAGGACACACCGTGACCGAGCAGACCTTCGTTCTCCCCGACGTCGGAGAAGGCCTCACCGAGGCCGAGATCGTGCAATGGCGCGTCGCGCCCGGTGACACGGTCGCCGTCAACGACGTGATCGTCGAGATCGAGACGGCCAAGTCGCTCGTCGAGCTGCCGTCGCCCTACTCCGGTACGGTCGGCGAGCTGCTGGCATCCGAGGGGTCGACCGTGGAGGTCGGCGCCCCGATCATCACGATCGGATCGACGGATGCCGCCGCCTCAGCGCCCGCGGCCCCGGTCAGTGTCCCCGAGCCCAGCGACCCCGGCGGAGCGGTGCTCGTCGGTTACGGCACGGGTGGGGCGGTGTCGTCGCGGCGTCGCAAGCCCGCCGAGCGCCCCGTGAAGGCCTCTGTCGGCGTGGTCGCGAAGCCCCCGATCCGCAAGCTCGCGCGCGACCTGGGCGTCGATCTCTCGGCCGTGACGCCGAGCGGTCCCGCGGGTGAGGTGACCCGCGACGACGTGGTGAAGCACGCCGAGCAGGCGAGCGTCTTCCGCAACATCGAGACGCCCGCGTGGGGCGCGGTGCGCGAGGAGACGATCCCGGTGGCCGCTCCCGCGGCGCCCGCGCCCACGGCATCCGCCCCCGCCTCCGACGCCCGCGAGGAGTCGATCCCCGTCCGCGGCGTGCGCAAAGCGACCGCCAACGCGATGACCTCGAGCGCGTACTCGGCGCCGCACGTGTCGGTCTGGGTCGACGTCGACGCCTCGCGCACGATGGAGCTCGTCAAGCGCCTCAAGGCCTCACCCGACTTCGCCGACGTGAAGATCTCGCCGCTGCTGATCATGGCGCGCGCCGTGATCTGGGCCCTGCGCCGCACGCCGATGATCAACGCCGCGTGGGTCGACACCGAGGACGGCGCGCAGATCTCGGTGCGCCACTACGTGAACCTCGGCATCGCCGCGGCGACCCCCCGCGGACTACTCGTGCCGAACATCAAGGACGCGCAGTCGATGAACACGCGCGAGCTGGCCAAGGCGCTCGAGACCCTCACCCTCACCGCGCGCGAGGGCAAGACGAGCCCCGCAGACCAGACCGGCGGCACGTTCACGATCACGAACATCGGCGTCTTCGGAGTGGATGCCGGGACCCCGATCATCAACCCCGGTGAGGCGGGCATCATCGCGCTCGGCGCGATCCGCCAGAAGCCGTGGGTCGTCGACGGCGAGGTGCGCCCCCGCTGGGTGACCACGGTGTCGGGCTCGTTCGATCACCGCGTGGTCGACGGCGACGGGATCTCGCGGTTCATCGCGGACGTGGCATCCGTGCTCGAGGAGCCGGCGCTGCTGCTGGACTGAGCGGGGACCGTCCTGTCGGCCCGCCGGCGACGCCCCGTCAGGTCAGATCGACGACCGGCGAATCCGCATTGTTCTTCACGGATTGAATGCCGTTCGTCGCCGCAGCTTTGTTCGTGTAGGCCTCGGAAACGGCGATGATCTCGCCATTCCCGGCTTTCAGGCGAAAGCGGAATTGGCCGTTGGGGGATTTGTACAGCTCGAATTTGCCCGCCATGTCAGCTCCTTTGCTCTACGGGACCATCATCGTCCCGCGTGCATTCCCTGACAAGAGGGCGGAGGGCTCAGGGCAGGGAAGGCCGCTTCTCGATCGGCGTCGATCGCGTGGGAATCAGCAGCGCCAGCACCAGGGCGATCGCGGCCGCCCCGATGCCCATCAGGAACGACACCTGGAACGCCTGCGAGGTCGGCACGCGGGTGTCGCCGCTGCCGGTCGACAGGGTCGCGAGCACGACGCCGACGATCGCGGCCGCCGTGCTCGTCCCGAGCGAGCGCGCGAGGGCGTTCAGGCCGTTCGAGGCGCCGGTCTCGCTCGGCGGCACCGCGCGCATGATGAGCATGGGCATGGCCGCGTAGCCAAAGCCGATCCCGAAGCCGATGAGGATGTTCGCCACGACGAAGTGCCACACCTCGGTCGAGAACATCAGACTGAAGCCGTAGGCGAGGATCAGCGAGATCGACCCCGCGACCAGCAGCACCCGGGGCCCGATCGTGCGGGCGAGGGTGCCCGAGATCGGCGAGAGCACCATCATCACCAGGCCCGACGGCATGACGACGAGGCTCGCGGCGAGCAGCGACAGGCCGAGGCCGACGCCGGTCGCCACCGGCAGCTCGAGCATCTGCGGGTACGCGACGTTCGAGGTGAACAGGGCGAAGCCCATCGCGACGGATGCCAGATTGGTGAGCAGCACAGGGCGGCGGGCCGCGACCCGAAGGTCGAGCAACGGGTTCTCGACGCGCAACTCGTACCAGCCCCACAGCAGCAGCACGGCGACACCGCCGATGGCGAGGCTCAGCGTCAGCGGCGACGTCCAGCCCCACGAGTTGCCGCGCGAGACGGCCAGCAGCACGCCGATCAGGCCGATCGCGAGGCCGACGGCGCCGAGGTAGTCGAAGCGCCCCGCGGTGCGGAGCACGCTGACGGGGACGATCCAGAGGATCAGGACGAAGACGAGCGCGCCGAGGGCACCGGCGATCCAGAACAACCAGTGCCAGTCGGTGTTCTCGGCCACGACGGCACTGATCGGCAGACCCAGGGCGCCACCGACGCCGAGCGTCGCGCTCATGAGGGCGATCGCGCTGTCGACGCGGTTCTCGTGCAGAACGTCGCGCATGATCGAGATGCCCAACGGCACCACGCCGACGACCGCCCCCTGCAGGGCGCGACCGACGATCATGCCGATGATCCCGGTCGACAGTGCGGCGACCACCGAACCGAGCATCATCACGACCAGCAGCACCAGCACGATGCGGCGCTTTCCGTACATATCGCCCAGGCGGCCGGCGATCGGGGTGATGACGGCCGCGGCCAGCAACGTCGAGGTCACGACCCAGGCGGTGTCGTCGCGCGAGGCGTTCAGCAGCTGCGGCAACTGCGACTGGATGGGCACCACGAGGGTGAACATGAACGACGAGCACAGGCCCGCGAGGGCCAGGATCGCGACGACCAGACCCTGCGGGCTGTTCCGGGACAATCTTTTACGCGCGTTCTCATCCCGTGACATCACTGTCGAGGCTACGCCTCCGCTGTGAGCCCGCGGGTCGATGAGGCGCGCGATCATCGCCGATGCCTCGGCATCCACCCAATCCATTACTCCGCGTGACAGCCCGTTACCGGCCGTAACGCCTCGAATTCCGATCCCGGATGCCGCGTGCTGACGTGGTCTCATGACCTCTCGACGCACCGCACGCCTGGCCACGATCCTCAGTGCTTCCGCCACTGCCCTGATGCTGACGCTCACCGGCTGCGCCGGCGGTGCCCAGGGCGGTGACGAGTCCCGCCTCGTGCTCGGAGCCGACGACGGCAACGAGACGCACTGGAGCGTGCTGAAGCAGAAGCTCGCCGACGAGGGCATCGACCTCGAGGTGCGCACCATCAACGACGGCGTTCAGCTCAACCAGGGCGTGCAGGACGGCGAGCTCGACGGCAACCTCTTCCAGCACCTCATCTACCTGTCGCAGTTCAACGTCGAGAACAACGGCTCGCTCGTGCCGGTCGGCGCGACCGCCGTGTACCCGCTCGCGCTGTACTCCGAGAAGTACACCGACGTGAAAGACCTGCCCGAGGGGGCGAAGGTCGCGATCCCCAACAACCCGACGAACCTCGCCCGCGGCCTGCTCAACCTGCAGACGGCGGGTCTGCTCACGCTCAAGGACGGCGGCAACGCCTTCTCGACGCCGGCCGACATCGTCACGACCAAGGTCGAGCTGCTGCCCGTCGACACCAACCAGACCGTCACCGCGCTCAAGGACGGCAGCGCCCAGGCGGCGATCGTCAACAACACGCAGGCGCAGAAGGGCGGGCTCGGCGACGAGCTCATCATCTTCAAGGAAGACCTGAACAACCCGCAGCTCGCCCCGTACATCAACGCCTTCGTCACGCGCGACGACAAGAAGGACGACCCGCGCTGGGCCAAGGTCGTCGCCGCGTACCACTCCACCGAGGTCGAGGCCGCGGTCACCGAGCTGAACCAGGGCAACCTGCAGTTCAAGACCGAGTGGACCGGCGCGCAGCTGCAGGACGAGCTGACGAGCCTCGAAGACGCCCTCAAGGCTCAGAAGGGATGACCGCGGTCATCGAGCTGCGGGGCGTCACCAAGAGCTTCCGCACCGATCGCCGCACCTCCACCACCGCCGTCGACGACGTGTCGCTCACGGTGGAGGAGGGGTCGATCGTCGGGGTGATCGGTTACTCCGGTGCCGGCAAGTCGACCCTCGTGCGGCTGCTCAACGGTCTCGAGCAGCCCACGTCCGGCACCGTCGAGGTGCTCGGAGTGAATGTGGGGGATGCCACCGAGGCGAGGCTGCGCGACCTCCGACGCCGCGTGGGCATGATCTTCCAGCAGTTCAATCTCTTCACCTCGCGGACCGTGGCGGCCAACGTCGCGTACCCGCTCAAGGTGGCGGGATGGAAGAAGGCCGACCGCGACAAGCGCGTCGCCGAGCTGCTCGACTTCGTCGGGATCGGCGATAAGGCGAAGCAGTACCCGCGGCGCCTGTCGGGCGGGCAGAAGCAGCGCGTCGGCATCGCCCGTGCGATCGCCACGGACCCTCGCATCCTGCTCGCCGACGAAGCCACCAGTGCCCTCGACCCGCAGACCACGGCCGAGGTGCTCGACCTGCTGCGCGAGATCAACCGGCGCCTGGGCATCACGATCGTCGTCATCACGCACCAGATCTCGATCGTGCACGAGCTGTGCGACCAGGTGATCGTAATGGACGGCGGCCGCGTCGTCGACAGCGGCGACACCTACCGCGTGTTCGCTCACCCGCGCGCCGAGCTCACCAAGCGCTTCGTCGCGGCGGTGACGCAGGGCGTGCCCTCGGGTGAGGCGCTGGCGGCGCTCGCCGCGGGCGGGGGAGAGCTGGTGAGCGTCGAGGTGAACGAGTTCTCGAGCGAAGACGTCTCGAACGTGTTCCATCGCCACGGTGTGCGACATTCCGTCGTCTACGGCGGGGTGACCGACGTGCTCGGGCGCCAGCTCGGCACGCTGACGTACCGCGTGCACGGGGATGATCTCGACGCCGTCGTGACTGAGCTGCGCGCCCACACCGACGTCGTCCTCCCCGCGCAGGGGGTGCGCTCGTGAACAAGTGGGACACCCTCACCCCGGTGCTGATCCAGTCGATCGGCGAGACCGTCTACATGGTCGCCGTCTCGCTGCTCATCTCGGGCGTCGCGGGCCTGGTCATCGGCGCGCTGCTGTACGCCACGCGGCCGGGCAACCTGTTCGAGAATCGCGTGGTCTTCGCCGTCGCAAACCTCGTGATCAACCTCATCCGCCCGATTCCCTTCATCATCTTCCTCACCGCCGTGGCTCCGGTCACGCGCGCGGTGACGGGGACGACCCTGGGCACGGATGCCGCGATCGTGCCGATCACGATCATGGCCACGGTCGTGATCGCCCGCGTCGTCGAACAGAACCTCGTGGCCGTCGACCCGGGCACCGTCGAGGCCGCTCGGGCCGTGGGCGCACGCCGCATCGGCGTGCTGTTCGGCGTCGTCATCCCCGAGGCGCTGGCCCCGCTGATCCTCGGCTACACGTTCATGTTCATCGCGGTCGTCGACATGTCGGCCATGGCCGGATACATCGGCGGCGGCGGCCTCGGAAACTTCGCGATCATCTACGGCTACCAGCAGTTCAATCAGCAGGCGACGTGGGTGACGGTGGCGATCATCGTCGTCATCGTGCAAGCGGGCCAGCTGATCGGCAACGCGCTCGCGCACCGCATCCTGCGTCGCTGACGCGGATCGGCTCGCGCGGCGCTCGCGCCGCGGCATCCCGTCGATTGCCCACCACGCGCCGCGTCGCCGCACGGCGAGGCGGCGCGTGGCGGACACACGACACGGGATGCCGGGACTCGGCGCGCGTATTCGTCGTCCGGCGGTCGAGGTCACGGTCGGTGGCTCTCCCGCCCTCCGCTGTGAGACCCATCGTCTCGTGCGGCGCGGTGGGGGAGCCGCGTCGGGGGCTACGACGTTCCCGTCGCAACGGCGCGATGGGAGGAAGTCGACTGCCATCGTGTGGCTTGCCGACGTCGATACACCATTTCAATCCGTTCAACACCGTTTGGTACCGTTTGATGACCCTCACGCCATTCCGCGGTTTCCCGAAGCCTCCGCTGGAGCGGTGAGGGGTGGGTGCACTCGTGTTCAGTCACCGCAGTCGATGGGTTCAGATGAGAGGTCGAACGGGATGTCTGTGAAATTGAGGTGGGGGCGGTCGTTGGCGGCCGGGGTGCTCGTGGGGGTGCTGGTGTTGACTGTTCCGACGACGGCGAGCGCAGCGCAGGTAACCAGCGTCCCGGTCGGCAAAGGGCCGTTGTCGGTGGCGGTGTCCACAGATGGGGCTGCGGCATACACCGCCAACTTCGATGACCAGACGGTGTCGCGGATTACGAACCTGACGGCGGCGACTCCGAGTGTCGTGAGCATCCCCCTCGGTGTGGGGCCCCGCTCGGTGGCGGTCTCTCCGGGCGGGGATGTGGTTTTTACGGCTAATCCCGATGCGAACACGGTGTCACGGATCACCAATCTGACGGCGGCGACGCCTACCGTGACGAGCATCGCGCTCGGCGAGAGTCCTTATTCGGTGGCTGTGTCCCCCGATGGGTCTACCGTCTACACCGCCAACGTGCGCACCAGCACTGTGTCGCGCATTACGAATCTGACTGCGGCGACTCCCACGGTCACCAGCATTGCAGTGGGTAGAGGTGTGATGTCTCTGGTGGTTTCCCCCGACGGAGCCACTGTCTATACGGCCGACGGCCGCGATAACGCGGTGTCGCGAATAACAAACCTGACTTCGGCGAACCCGACGGTGGCTCACATTCCGATCGGCTCGAGCGTCGACGCCGTGGCGGTATCCCCTGATGGGGCGACTCTGTACGCCGTCAGTCCCGCGACGTTGCATCGGATGACAAACCTGACTGCCGTGACCCCGACCGTGAGCAGCATCCCTATCGGCGTCCAGGCGACGTCGTTGGCGGTCTCACCCGACGGAACGACGGTCTACACCGCTAATCCCTTCCTCAACACGTCGACGCAAATCACGAACCCGACCAGCGCGACCCCCACCGTGACCAGCATCGGCGTCGGCCGCTACCCCCAGTCCGTCGCGGTGTCCCCGGACGGGTCCGCTTTCTACACCGCGGATTACTCGGACAATGCGGTGTCGCGGGTTTCGTTGACCGCCGCACCAGCGTTCACGGCGGCCGCGCCGCCCGCAGCAACGGCAGGATCGGCGTACTCGTACACGTTCACCGCGTCGGGGACTCCCGCCCCGACCTTCGCGGTGGCGGCGGATGACATTCTCCCCGCCGGGCTGACCCTCGATGCCACCACTGGTGAACTCTCGGGTACTCCCACCACTGCCAGGACCAGCACGTTTCGCGTCGTTGCGAAGAACTCCGTGGGTGAGGTCACGTCGGATCCGATCTCTTTCACCGTCCGTGAAAAGCCGGTGTTCACAGCGGCGGCACCGCCCGCAGCGGAGGTGAACTCGGCGTACTCGTACACGTTCACTGCGTCGGGTTTCCCTGCTCCGTCGTTCTCGGTGGCGACGGGTGACACTCTCCCTGCCGGGTTGTCGTTGGATGCCACGACGGGTGAGCTCTCGGGTACACCCGCTGCGGCCGGATCGACCACGTTCCGGGTGGTCGCAGAGAACTCTGCCGGTGAGGTGACATCGGGTCCGATCACGCTTGTCGTTCAAGAGGCGCCGGTCTTCACCGCGGCTGAGCCGCCCGTAGCGGCGGTGCGGAAGGCGTACTCGTACAGTTTCACGGCGTCCGGCACCCCGACACCGACCTACCGCGTCGAGGCGGGTGACACTCTCCCCGTTGGACTGACGTTGGACGCCACCACGGGCGAGCTCTCGGGTACACCCGCTGCGGCCGGAACGACCACGTTCCGGGTGACCGCGGAGAATTCCGCCGGGGAGGTGACATCGGATCCGATCACATTCATCGTCCAAGAGGCGCCGACCTTCATCGACGCCACGCCGCCGGCGGCGGTGGCGGGCGCGGAGTATTCGTACTTCTTCGGCGCATCGGGTTACCCCGAGCCGACATACAGCCTGGAGGCGGGAGATTCTCTCCCCGCGGGCCTCACGTTGCATCCCGCGACCGGCGAGCTCGCGGGTATCCCCACGACGGCGGGCACGAGCACGTTCCAACTTGTCGCGACGAACGCTGCAGGCAAGGTGACGTCGGACCTGATCACATTCACCGTGCAGGATGACCCGGCGTTCACGGCGGCGACTCCTCCTGCGGCGGTCGAAGGGTCGGCGTATTCGTACACGTTCGCCGCGTCCGGTGTCCCTGCACCGACCTTCAGCCTGGCGACGGGGGACGCTCTCCCGGCCGGTTTGACGTTGAACGCGACGACCGGTGAGCTTTCGGGCACACCCACCACTGCAGGGACGAGCACGTTCCGGGTGGTCGCAACCAACGCCGCGGGTTCCGACACGTCGGATCCGATCACGTTCACCGTGCAGGCGTCGCCGGTGTTCACCGCGGATGCGGCGCCGACAGCGACGGTGGGGACGGCGTACTCGTACACCTTCACTGCCACGGGCACTCCTGCTCCGACGTTCAGCCTGATGACCGGTGACGCTCTTCCTGCGGGGTTCACCTTGAACGCGAAGACGGGTGAATTGTCCGGCACGCCCACGACCGCGGGCTCGAGCACGTTCCGAATCGTTGCGGCGAACGCTGTGGGGACCGTGACCTCGGATCCGATCACGTTCGTCGTGAGGCCGGCTCCTGCCACCTCTCCGTCGCCCACGCCCTCGGCGGTAGCAGACAGCTCCGCGGTCTCGCCGGCTGCCGCACTGGCGGTCACCGGCATGGCGGGAGTATCGGTCGCCTTCGCCCTCGCGGTGATCCTCGTCGCCGCGGGCATCGTGGTCCTTTTCACCCGCCGACGTCGCCGCAAGAACAACGACCCCACGCCGTAAAAGCCCCTGTGGCAACCGGCCCCGACAGGAGGGGCCAGCCCGCGGGCTGGCCCCTCCTCCATCGTTGATGTCGAGCTCGTCAGCGTCCAGAGGCGGAGGAGCGACCGACCTATGTGAACTGACGGGTAGCGGGAGACGGCGTCTGCGGCGGCCGCTCCCAGAATCACGCGATGCGATCCCCGACGCGACGCGAGGCTGAGAACCTCGTATGCGCTACGCTCTGATTTTGAGAACGATTATCAACGGCGATACGGTTTCCGTATGAACCGTCGCTTCCTCGCCCCCGTCCTTCTCGGGACCGTCTCCGTTCTCGCGCTCGCCGGTTGCGCCGGAGGCACCGCCTCCCCCGCGTCGTCGGACTCGTCCGCAAAGATCAAGGTCGTGGCATCCACTGACGTCTACGGCTCCATCGCTCAGGCGGTCGGCGGAGACTACGTCGACGTCGCCTCGATCATCACCTCGCCCAGCCAGGACCCGCACGAGTACGAGGCGAGCGCGCAGGACCAACTGACGCTCAAGAACGCCGGCCTCGTGATCGAGAACGGCGCCGGCTACGACGCCTTCATGGAGTCGCTCATCCAGGCCAGCGGCACCACGGCCCCGGTGCTCACCGCGGTCGAGTACAACCACGACTACCCTGGCTCGAAAGAGCACTCCGACGACGCGAGCCCGGCGCCCAGCGAGAGTGCCGACGACCATGGCCACTCGGACGAAGACGGCCACGCCCACATCGAGGGCTTCAACGAGCACGTCTGGTACGACCCGCACACGGTCGAGGACCTCACCGAGGCCATCGCCGAGCAGCTCGGAACGCTCGCCCCCGAGCACGTGGCCGACTTCAACGCGAACGCCGAGGCCTTCACCCAGCAGATCGCCGGCCTCGAGGACTCCCTCGACGCGATCAAGGCGAAGGATTCCGGCAAGAAGATCTTCGTGACCGAGCCGGTGCCCGTGTACCTGACCACGGCGGCGGGCCTCGACAACGCGACGCCCAACGAGTTCAGCGAATCGGTCGAAGAGGGCCAGGACGTCCCGCCGGCGACCCTGCTCGAGTCGCTGCAGCTGCTGGACTCGGGCCAGATCGGCGTCATGATCGTCAACCCGCAGACCGGCGGCGCCGAGGTGACGCAGGTGCAGAACGAGGCGAAGGCCAAGAACATCCCCGTGATCGAGTTCACGGAAACGCTCCCCGAGGGTCAGACTTACATCTCGTGGATGCAGAGCAACATCACGGCGCTGTCCGACGCGCTGGCGGCGTGAGCGCGGCCGCACCGCTGCGCGTCCGCGGCGCCGCCCTCGAGAGGGGTGGCCGTGAGCTGTGGGCCGGGCTCGACCTCGAGGTCGAGCCCGGCGAGCTCGTCGCCGTGCTCGGCCCGAGCGGCTCGGGCAAGACGACGCTGCTGCGCGCGATTCTGGGGCTCGAGCGGTTGAGCTCCGGCTCGATCGAGGCGCTCGGAGCCCCCGTGCGCCGCGCCGGCAACCGCCGCATCGGCTACATCCCGCAGCAGCGTCCGCTCCCGCGCGAGACGCCCCTGCGCGGCCGCGACATCATCGGTCTCGGGGTGGACGGGCACCGGCTCGGCCTGCCGCTGTCGCGAAAGAAGGACCGCGCGCGCATCGACGAGTTGCTCGAGGCGGTGGGGGCCACCGCCTTCGGTGACCGGCCGGTGGGTCTGCTCTCGGGCGGAGAGCAGCAGCGCCTGCGCGTGGGCCAGGCTCTCGCGGACGACCCCGCCCTACTGCTCTGCGACGAGCCGCTCACGAGTCTCGACCTGGCCAACCAGCAGGCCGTCGTCCGACTCATCGACCGTCACCGCCGCGAGCGGGACGCGGCCGTCCTGCTGGTCACGCATGACATCAACCCGGTGCTCTCGCGCGTGGACCGCATCCTCTACATCGCCAACGGCCGCTTCACCCTCGGCACACCCGACGAGGTGCTCACGACCGAGACGCTCTCGGCCCTCTACGGCGCCCCCGTCTACGTCGTGCGCGCGGGCGGTCAACTGATCGTCGTCGGGGCGCCGGATGCCGACGAAGCCCACCACCATCACCACGACGAGGACGACGCATGAACTGGTCCGACGTCGGCAACGCCCTGTTCGGCGGGGTGAGCCAGTACGGCGCGATCCTCGAGCTCGTGCAGAACTCCGTGTACGCGGGAGCCGTGCTCGGCCTCGTCGGCGGACTCATCGGCGTCTTCGTCATGCAACGCGACATGGCCTTCGCCGTGCACGGCATCAGCGAGCTGTCGTTCGCCGGCGCCGCCGTCGCCCTGCTCGTCGGTGTCGATGTGGTCTCGGGATCGATCGTGGGCTCGCTCATCGCGGCGGCTCTCATCGGAGTGCTGGGCGCCCGCGCGCGCGATCGCAACTCGATCATCGGCGTGCTCATGCCGTTCGGTCTCGGGGTCGGCATCCTGTGCCTGTCGCTCTACAACGGACGCAGTGCCACCCGCTTCAGCCTGCTCACCGGCCAGATCGTGTCGGTGCAGAGCGAGCAGCTGGGGTGGCTCGTCGTGATCGGCGTCGCGGTGTTGGTCGCCCTGCTGCTCATCTGGCGCCCGTTGCGCTTCGACTCGCTCGACCCGCAGTCGGCCGCGGCCCGCGGCGTGCCGACCACGGCGGTGTCGCTCGCGTTCATGCTGCTGCTGGGACTCATCGTGGCGGTCGCCGTGCACATCATCGGTGCCCTGCTCGTCATGGCGCTGCTGGTGACTCCGGCCGCGGCGGCGATGCGGGTGGCATCCGGTCCGCTGTCGGTGCCGCTGCTCGCGGCGCTGTTCGGTTTCGTCTCGGCCGTGGGCGGGGTGCTCCTGGCCGTAGCCGGGACGCTGCCGGTGAGTCCGTACATCACGACCATCTCGTTCGCGATCTACCTCGCGTGTCGTCTGGTGGGTGCGCGACGCGACCGGACGACCCGCGCCCTCTGAGCCGTCCGGCCGGGGCGGGAAGGGTTCCCCCCGCCGACTTCGAGCACGCCCAGCCGATTCACCGATCCCCTCGCTAGACTCGCGGCCATGGTCCAGCGCAATACGTGGCAGCGCGAACGCGTGCGGGAGGCTCTGTCCGGAGCTCCCGGCTTCGTCAGCGCCCAGTCGCTGCACGCGACCTTGCGCGACGAGAACACCGGTATCGGGCTGGCGACGGTCTACCGCACGCTCGCGGGTCTCGCCGCCCGCGGCGACGCCGACTCGCTGCAGAGCCCCGACGGGGAGAACCTCTTCCGCGCCTGCGAGACGCGCGGGCATCATCATCACCTGATCTGTCGCTCGTGCGGCAAGGCCGTCGAGATCGCCGCGACCGACGTCGAGGAGTGGGCACAGCGCACCGCCGCCCAACACGGGTTCAGCGAGGCCGAGCACGTCGTCGACATCTTCGGCATCTGCGCCGATTGCGCCCGCGCCCGGGCTCGTGAGCGTGGCGACGAGTAGTCGCACCACGGCTCCCACGCCGCAACGCTCGGGCGCCTCCCGCACCCTCGTCGCGCTCGGCCTGGGTGTCGTCGTGGTCACGGCGCTGTTCCTGGTCGACGCCTTCGCCCCCACGTTCTTCGCACAGCCGTTGCCGACCCGCGCGCAGGACGGTCTCACCCTCGCTCTCAGCGTGCTCATCGAGTCGCTGCCCTTCGTGGTCCTCGGCGTGGTGCTGTCGATCATCGTGCAGGTGTGGGTGCCCCCGGGAGCGATCGAGAGATGGATGCCGCGCGCGCCCTGGGCGCGCCGGGCGGTGCTGTCGCTGCTGGGGATGTTCATCCCCGTCTGCGAGTGCGGCAACGTGCCCTTCGCCCGCGGTCTGCTCATGCGCGGCTTCGGAGTGAGCGACACGCTGACCTTCCTGGTTGCGGCCCCGATCGTGAACCCGATCGTCATCATCAGCACCCACGCGGCCTTCGGCTTCAGCGACGGCATCCTGGTGGCGCGCCTGATCGGCGGGTACCTGGTCGCCAACCTGATCGGCTGGCTGTACAGCCGGCATCCCGATCCCGACAAACTGCTCACCGAACGCTTCCTCGAGACGTGCGAGATCGTCGTGCAGGAGCGCGGCGACCGTGGTCGGCGCACCCTCGCCCAGTTCGTCGTCGAGCTGCGCTCGGTCATGCCGGCCCTCATCATCGGCTCGCTGCTGGCCGGAGCAGTCCAGGTGCTCATCCCGCGCAGCGCCCTGCTGGCCATCGGGTCCGACCCGGCGCTGTCGATCGCCGCGATGATGGCGCTGGCGATCGTGGTGTCGCTGTGCTCGAACGTCGACGCGTTCTTCGCGCTGTCGTTCGCCTCGACCTTCACGCCCGGATCGATCGTGGCTTTCCTCGTGGTGGGGCCGATCATCGACCTGAAGATGATGGCTCTGCTGCGCACGACCTTCTCGACGCGCGTGCTCGTGGGCATGACGGTCGTCGTGGTGCTCTTCGCCTTCACACTCGGAACGGTGGTGAACCTCCTTGTCTAGAACGGGTGCTCTCGCCACGCGCTGGCTCGGGGTGGGCCTGACCGCGTGCCTGTCGATCACGACCATCACGCTGTGGGCCACCGGCCGCATGGCGCTGTACATCAACCCCGATTCGGCGTGGTTCGCCGTCGGCATGGCCTTCCTGGCGCTGGTCGGCTCGATCGCCTCGTTCGCCCTGCCGCTCGGCGCCGAGGCCGACCACGGACACGATCACGAGCACGGCCACGCCCCCGCCGCGGCCTCCGCCCGGCGCGAGGCGTTCGCGCACGCCGATCACGCGCACACCGATCCGCTCGACGCGCACGATCACGCAGCCCACGATCATCTCGCGGCCCGCCCGCGCCTGACCCCGGGCGGGATCGCGGCGTTCACCGGCGGCGTACTCGCCTCGGGTGCGGTGATCGCGGTGCTGCTGACTCCCGCGGCGTCGCTGTCGACCGAGCTCGCGGTGTCGCGCGACGTGGGAGCCCCGCCGCTGTTCGCCGGCTCCGACGTGGTGACCCTCGCCGCGTCGGGAGACACCTCGAAGTTCGGCATCGGCGACTGGTCGGCGGTCTTCGCCCACGCCACCAACCCCGAGATCTTTGACGGAAAGCCCGTGACCCTCACGGGCTTCATCACCCCGGCCAACGACGGATCGAGCTTCGACCTCACCCGACTCGTCATCACGCACTGCGTGATCGACGCGCAGACCGCCCGCCTGCCTATCGCGGCCACCACCGACGCCCCCTCGACCGGGCAGTGGGTGACCGTCACGGGCACGGTGCGTTCGAGCGGCGACGGCAAGCTCGCGGTGCACGCCGACCAGGTCGCGGCCATCGCTGAGCCCTCGGACCCGTATGAGTACTGATTCCCGTCGCGGCGGCGACTCCCGGCGCTCGCGCGCGCGTCGGCGGCGCGGGCGCGGCTTCGCGATCGCCTTCGCCGCGATCCTCGTCGCTCTCGTCGTCGTCGGCGGCCTCGGCGCAGTGGTGGCCGTGGCCCAGGGGCCGCGCGTCACGGACGTGCAAGTCGATCCGGCGGCCGCCGTCGCGGCATCCGGCTCCCGCGTGATCCTCACCACGACCCAGTCCCTCGAGAAGGTGGACGCCTCGCAGGTCCAGGTGGACCCGGCGACCCCGTTCACCGTCGACACCTCGGGTCGCAGCGTCGGCGTGCGTTTCACGCTGCCGCTGCGCGACGACACCGACTACACGATCACCGTCAACGGCGTGAGCGGCCTCGGCGCCGGCCCCGCCTCGACCCTGACCGAGTCGTTCCGCACCCCCGCCCTGCAGGCCTACCTGATGCAGCGCGGCACGCCCGAGGGCGACACCATCTTCCGCACCGACCTGCAGGGGCAGGCGGGTCTGCCCGTGTTCGTGCACCCGCACATCGAGGACTTCCGCGCCACCGCCAACCACCTCGTGATCTCGGTGCGCGACGGCGACACCCCGCGGGTCATCGTGACCGACCCCGACGGCAAGAACCAGCGCGACATCGCCCTCCCGGGCCCCGGCTACGTCACCAACCTGCAGTCGGCCGACCGGGGCGAGCGCATCGGATTCACCTTCTCGGATGCCGACCTGGGCGCTGCCGGGGGGCGCGAGAGCCGTCTGTTCACGGCGTCGGCGGCCGACGACGCCCCGCCCGTCGAGGTGGGGCTGAACGGCGGCGACGTGCGCATCGCCGACTACCGTTTCGTGCCCGACACCGACAGCATGCTGGTGCTGACCTTCGACTCGCGACTCCTGCTCACCGACGCGCAGGGCGGCAACGCCGCTCCCCTGGGAAGTGCCGTCTCGATCGACGGCATCGCGCGCGGATCGTCGATCGCGATCGTGGAGCGCCTCGAGGGGATCCGCGAGATCAACCTCACCGACGGCTCCGAGCAAGCGCTGGTCGACCCCGTCGATCCCCCCGGCATGGCGGGGCGCGCGACGCCCCTGCCCGGGGCGGGCACGGGCACGATCCGCTCGTTCGCCGACATCAGCTCCGACGGGGTCTCCCGTTCCACGATCGTGTCGCACGTCGACACCGACGGAACCGTCCGTCAGCTGCTGAGCGTGCCGGGCTCCGACACCGTGCTGCAGACCTGCTTGTCCCCGAGCGGGCGCTACGCCGCCGTGCTCGTCGCTCCCCGCGCCGTCGACAACCCCTTCGACAGGTACCAGCTGCCGCTGCCGCAACGCCTGCTCACGCACCTCGTCGAGGTCGACACCGGTCAGGAGGTCGTGGCGCTGCAGGGCTTCGATCTGTCGTGGTGCCAGGTGCCCCCGCAGTGATGCGTCCCGCCACCCGTGCCGACCTCGCCGACCTGCCGGTCGAGGTCGCACCGCGGTTGCTCGGGGCCCTGCTCGAGACCGAGGTCGGCGGAGAGAGGGTGGTCGCGCGTCTGACCGAGGTCGAGGCGTACCACGGCCGCGGCACCGGAGATCAGCCCGATCCGGGCTCGCACGCCCGCATGGGACCGACCGCGCGAAACGCCACCATGTGGGGCGAGCCCGGTCACCTGTATGTGTACCTGAGTCACGGCATCCATTCGTGCGTCAACGTCGTGTGCGGACCCGACGGCGTCGCCGGGGGAGTGCTGCTGCGCGGCGGCGAGATCGTCGAGGGGGCGGACATCGCCGAACGCCGTCGTCTGGAACGTCGCGGCGCCGTACGGGCGGCGCGCGATCTCGCCCGCGGTCCCGGGCGCTTCGGAGACGCGGTAGGCCTTCGGCATCCGATCCACGACGGCATCGACGCGGTCACCGGCGAGATGCGCGCGGGCGCGCGAGCGCGGTTGCTCCTGCCCGACGCGCCGCCGCCGGGCGTTGCGATCGGACCGCGCGTGGGCGTCGCGGGCATCGCGGGCACCGACGCCTTCCCCTGGCGCTTCTGGATCGAGGGGGATGCCACGGTCTCGTCGTTCCGATGGGGGCGGGGCGCGGCCGAGGCGGCTGCCCGTCAGGGCGACACGCCGTCCGTGCTAGACTGACCCCTTGTCTGCGCGCACTCCAGCACGCAGTTCGCATCCCTCACTCTCGAACGTGGGCTTCGGCCGCGCTCGGACGGGGTGCAGACAAGGGATCTTGGGTGGCACCGTCCGGTGTCACGGTACAGAAGGAGACATCACCATGGCAGCAGTGTGCCAGGTGACTGGAGCGGTTCCCGGCTTCGGTCACAACATCTCGCACTCGCACCGCCGGACGAAGCGCCGCTTCGACCCGAACGTGCAGAAGAAGACCTACTTCGTTCCGTCGCTGGGTCGCAACATCAAGCTCAACGTTTCGGCGAAGGGCATCAAGGTCATCGACGCTCGCGGCATCGAGTCCGTCGTCCGTGACCTGCAGGCGAAGGGCGTGAAGCTGTAATGGCGAAGAAGGCTCAGGACGTTCGTCCGATCATCAAGCTGCGTTCGACCGCCGGCACGGGCTACACCTACGTGACGCGCAAGAACCGCCGCAACAACCCCGACCGCATCGTGCTCAAGAAGTACGACCCCGTGGTCCGCAAGCACGTCGACTTCCGAGAGGAGCGCTAAGCACATGGCTAAGAAGAGCAAGATCGCGCGCAACGAGCAGCGCAAGGTCGTCGTCGAGCGCTACGCCGCGAAGCGCGCCGAGCTGAAGAAGACCCTGGTCGACCCCAACGCGACCGACGAGGCCCGCGAGGCCGCCCGCGTGGGCCTGCAGAAGCTGCCCCGCAACGCGTCGCCCGCGCGCGTGCGCAGCCGCGACGTCATCGACGGCCGCCCCCGTGGTGTCCTCACGAAGTTCGGCGTCTCGCGCGTCCGCTTCCGTGACATGGCCCACCGTGGCGAGCTGCCCGGTGTGACCAAGTCGTCCTGGTAAGCACCAGACACCCGTTCGAAGGGCGGGGGTTCCGAGAGGAGCCCTCGCCCTTCGGCGTTTCCGGTGAGCGCCGCGCGCCCTTCAGGCGTCGACGGAGTTCAGCTGCTCGATGGCCTCGGTGCGACCGCTGACGCCGAGCTTGAGGTAGATCGACCGCACCTGGCTCTTCACCGTGTTGAGCGAGACCCCGCGTTCTCGTGCGATCTCGGCCAGGCTGAGGGGGCTTTCGAGCAGGAATGCCAGGGCGCGCTCCGTCGGTGTGAGGCACGGGGTGGCGTACGCCGGGGCGCTCTCGTTGTCGGGCGCCGCCACGCGGGCGAGGACCCCCTCGAGAGAGGCCATCAGGTGCCGCAACTCCGGGTTGTGAGCGACGACGCCCTCCATCAGTTGCCGTGTCTCGTCGTGCGGGAGCATGAGGAACGGAGTCGCCCAGGTCCCCGTGCGCTGCATGATCAGCAGGGCCGACTCCATGCTCTGGTGAGCGCGGCGGGAGTTGCCGAGCCGCTGCTGGGCGAGGGCGCGGCGCAGCAAAACCGGTGTGAAGGTGCGCAGGCAGTGTTCGGTCTCGGATGCCACGCAGGCGTCGGTCTCGAGCAGCAGCTCGCGCTCCCGTCCGAGACGCAGCAGGGCCGTGGCTCGCTGCATCGAGAAGCAGATACCGTGACCCTCGGGGTTGTCGTAGGGCGCGAGGACCGCGAGAGCCTGTGCGTCATCGCCCTGCGCGACGTAGAGGTCGGACAGGATACACAGCAGGAAGTGGCGCACCATACGGTGGCTCGCGCTTCGCAGACCCCCGTGGAGCAGTTCGCGGGCCTCGGCCCGCCCGTCGGCGAACTTGTGCCGGAGGAGCTTGACCATCACTCCGGCGGCTCGCGCCGTGTACGTCCAATACGGGTCGTCGCGTTGGGTGAGTGCCATCGCCGAGGGGACGGCGGCGAGGCGTTCGACGTCGCAGCGTGCCGACGAGGTCAGGATGTCGGCGAGGAAGAGCAGGTAGGCGGCCTCTTCCACGGGCCATCCTTCGGCCGCGAAGATCTCCTGCGCGCCGGACGAGGCTTCTTCGGCCGCGGTGTACTCGCCGTTGATCGCGTGCCCCAGCGCGATGACCGTCAGTGCCCGATACCGCAGAGCGGGTGTGTCGGCGAAGAGGAGCGCCTCGGCGCCGAACCGGGCGGCGTGCTGCGCCGAGCCGATCGCCGCGCAGTACTCGCCCGCGCTGGCCAGCAGCAGAGCCCGGCCGCGGGAAGAGAGGGCGGCGGGGCGTTTGAGGCGCACTTCGTCGAAGTACAGACGCACCACGCCTACGCCGTCGACGAGAGCGTCGCGCCGCGCTCGCGCCGCCAGCAGCGCCCCCACCGTCTGTGCGGAGGCGTCGGTCCACATCGCGGGTGGGGCCGGGGTCTCGGCCTCGGCCAGCAATGCGAGATGACGGGTGATCGGGATGCCGTGGCCCGGTGCCAGCCGGATCGCCGTCGTGACGACCGCGGCGTGGAGGGTCGCGCGCACGTCGATGGAGGATGGGGTTCCCGACATCGCACCTCCGTTTCGCGAGCACCTCATGGCAGTTTTGATCCGTTCTATGGTATTTCATACCGTTTCGTAAATTGCCTGATCGGGTACCCCCGAGCGCCGGTCGACTCTCGGGGTACCGCGGCTCGCGCGCGGGGAGCGGGCCTCGGTCGCGCGCTCCCCGTTTTCGGGCGAGGTGCAGGGCCGCCGACGTACGAGGGCGCCGCGCAGCTGCCCCGGTCGCCCCCTCCGCCCCGTCGACGCCGCGACACGCCGGCGCGAAAGGGGGAAAATCCGTCAGAATCCGCGTAATTCCGCGGTTCGGTTGATACTGTCGAGGCGGTCTCCCGACCACCGAGGAGGATTTTCCCCTCGTCCGCGTAACGAGAGGCGACTTAGACGTCGCCTGGAGGACAACCACATGGCTGACAAGTCCATCACCAAGACCGAGCTCGTCGCGAGCATCGCCAGCGCGACCGGGCAGAGCCAGTCCGCCGTGTCGGGCGTGCTCGACTCCCTCTTCTCCACCGTCTCCGAGGCGGTCGCCAAGGGCAGCAAGGTCTCGATCCCCGGCTGGATCGCCTTCGAGCAGGTCGCGACGTCGGCTCGCACGGGCCGCAACCCCCAGACGGGCGAGGAGATCTCGATCCCCGCCGGCAAGCGCGTCAAGGTGACCGCGGGCTCCAAGCTGAAGGCCGCCGTCAAGTAAGACGACGTCGAATCACAGAGGGGGGTTGCCACACGGCATCCCCCCTCCGTCGTTCCCACGCGACGTAGGCTGAGGGGGTGAATCCCCGCCTGCTCCGCGTCGCGGGACCCGTCATCCTGGTCGTGGTCTCGCTGATCGCCGTCGCCGTGGGACTCGCCTACGGCGGGGGAGCGGCTCCCACGCAACTCGCCGACCCCGGCCCGGTCGTCCGCTGGGGTCTGCCGATCGCCACGGTCGTCGTCAACCTCGCCGCCGCCACGATGGTCGGCTCGCTGGTGCTGGCGCTCTTCGCCCTTCCCGCGGGGGAGCGACCGTTCGAGATCGCCCTCGACACGGCATCCATCGGCGCCGCCATCTTCACCGTCTCGGCGGCCACCACGGGCTATCTGACCTTCCTGAACGTTCTGAACGCCAAACCGACGCTCGACGCGGTCTTCGGTCAGCAGCTCGGGCGCTTCCTCGTCGAGAGCTCGATCGGGCAGGCGTGGTTGATCACCACGATCGCCGGCGCCGTGCTGACCGTGCTGACGTTCGCTGTCCGTTCGTGGATTCCCACGCTCGTCGTCGCCATCCTCGCCCTCGCCTCGCTGATCCCGATGGGAACGCAGGGGCACGCGGGCGAAGAGGCCAGCCACAACGCGGCCGTGACCTCGCTCGTGCTGCACATCATGGCGGCGGCCGTGTGGCTCGGCGGGCTGATCCTGCTCGTGATCGTCCGCCCCGCGATGTCGCGCGGACAACTGCAGACGACTCTCCTGCGCTACTCCTCGATCGCCCTCGTCGCCTTCATCGTCGTCGCGATCTCGGGGACGGTGCGCGCATCGATCGGCCTCCTGGGTCTGCAGAACCTCTGGTCGGCCTACGGCATCCTCGTGCTGGTCAAGGTGGGCGCCCTGATCGCGATGGGCGTGCTCGGCGCCTGGTACCGCCGGCGACTCATCTCGCGTATGGCCGACGAGCCCGGATCGCGCCGCTTCTGGGGCGTCGTCACGCTCGAGCTCGCCTTCATGGGCATCGCCAGCGGAGTCGCTGCTGCTCTCGCGCGCACGCCACCGCCCGTGCAGCCCCCGCTCGTGGGGCAGACCCCGGCCGAGGTGCTGACCGGCGCGCCGCTGCCTCCCGACCTGACCATCGAGCGCTGGTTCACCGCGTGGGACATCGACCTGCTCTGGACGCTCGTCGTGGCCTTCGGCGTGTTCTTCTACCTGGCGGGGGTCTACCGCCTGCTGCGCCGCGGCGACGCCTGGCCCGTCTACCGCACGGTGCTCTGGTGCCTCGGCATGCTGGGGGTCTTCTGGGTCACGTCGGGTCCCATCAACGTGTACCAGGATTACCTGTTCAGCATGCACATGATCGGACACATGCTGCTGTCGATGGCGATCCCGCTGCTGCTGGTCGCCGGGGCGCCGGTGTCGCTCGCGGCACGCGCGATCCGCAAGCGCACCGACGGCTCGCGCGGCGGCCGCGAGTGGATCCTGTGGGCGGTGCACAACCCCGTCGCGAAGGTGCTCACCAACCCCTACGTGGCGGCGGGGCTGTTCATCGGATCGCTCTGGGCGTTCTACTACACCGATCTGTTCCGCTGGTCGCTGTACGACCACGTCGGGCACATCTGGATGGTCGCGCACTTCCTGGTGACCGGCTACCTCTTCGTGCTGAGCCTGATCGGCATCGACCCCGTGCCGTATCGCCTGCCCTACCCGATGCGTCTGCTGGTGCTCATCGCGATCATGGCGATGCACGCCTTCTTCGGCATCGCGATCATGATGAACTCGGGCCTGATGGTGGCGGAGTGGTTCGGCGCGATGGGTCGTACCTGGGGCGCGACCCCGCTGCAGGACCAGTACGTCGGAGGCGGCGTGGCCTGGTCGGTCGGCGAGATCCCGACCCTCGTCCTCGCGATCGCGGTGGCCATCCAGTGGAGTCGGAGCGACGAGCGTCAGCAGCGCCGACGCGACCGCCACGTCGACCGCGTCGGCGACCTCGAGCTCGACGCGTACAACGAAGAGCTGCAGCGGTTGGCCGAGCGCGACGCGCGGGTCGCGTCGCGCGGCGCCTAGTCCGCGCGCCGGGGCTCAGTCGGACGAGCCGCCGACGAGGATCGACGCGGTGCCGTCGGGGAGCACCGTGATCTCACCGTCGACCCGAAAGGCGATGTCCTCTTCGACGGTGCGCACGCTTCCGTCGAAGATCGAGCGGACGTCGACGACGATATGGGCCACGGCCTTGGCCGAGGGGATGCGCCACCCGGCGCCGTCGGGAACGACGGTGACCACCGGCTGCTCGACGATCGACCAGGTGGGGGCGTCGTCGATGCGATTGCGCACGGTGAAGCCGAAGGGGCAGCCGGTGGGCTGCAACACCTTCTGCTGGGCGCAGGCGGTCAGGAAGTCCTCGACGCGTGACTGGACGACCGAGATGAACTCGTCGGTCGGCTGGGCCTGCACATCGACCGGGATGCCGGCGAGCGGCGCGTCGGCCAGTACGGCGACGCCGGGGGTCGCCGAGATCGCCGTGTCGACGTCGACCGAGTACAGCCCGGGCGAGAACACCAGCAGGGGGACCGCAGCCGTGGGATCGACGTCGGCGCCGTCGACCGAGACCTGACGTTTGTCGACCTCGAACCCGTTGACGGCGAACCGCATCGATCCGTCGACCGTGAGCTTCATCACCGACAGGGGGCTGCGGGCGAACCGCCAGCGGGGGAGGAGGCCCTCGTTCGTGTCGTGCTGGATCGAGAAGGTGGTCTCGCCGTGGTAGCCGCCGGCGGTGTAGCCGACCGTGATCTGCGTCTGATCGCCGTTCGTGCTTTCGCCGGTGATCTCGGCGTCCGTCAAGGCGGCGAGGGCGTCGGGCCGCAGCAGGGCCTCGGAGGCGGTGGCCGGGAGACCGGCGGACTGCAGCTCGACGGAATCGACGGCTACGCCGGGAATCGCGAGCGCCTCGGCCGTGCGGCGGTCCTGGAGCAGCTCGAGGTAGTGCTGAACGAACGCGCGGGGGCTGTAGAACTCACGGTAGAGCGAGGCCGCTCCCGCCCCGAGGGCCGCGATCAGCAGCACTCCGACGAGCGTGATCCCGGCGACGACGCGTCCCGGGCGTGCGCGCGCGCCGCGAACGCCCTCGGGCGTCGCGGGGCCCCCGCCTGCGGTGTCCACGTCCCCAGTGTAGGAAAACCTCCTGTGGAGGCGCCGCGCGCGTCAGTCCATGACGAGCGACTGCACCACGGCCACCGCGGCGAGCTGCCCGCTCGCGAGGGCCGCGGCGAGCGAGAACATCGGCCCCGGCAGATGATCGGGGTGCGCCAGATCGCCCACGGCGTAGACGTTCTCGACGCTCGTCCGACCGAACGGATCGGTGCGCACGGCCCCTGACTCCTGCAGCTCCACGCCGAGCCCACCGAGGAAGCCGGCGCGCGAACGCCAGGTGGGAGCGACGAAGGCCCCGGCCACCTCGAGCACCGAGTCGTCGGTGCGCGCCAGGGCCAGCCCGTCGGCGGTCCCGTCGACGCGGACCACCGACGCGGGATCGACGAGATGGACCTCGGATGTCACGGGCGCGAGCATCCGCCCCAGCGCTGCGGCATGATCGCTGCCGTTGACGATGGCGACGGGGCGGCCGGCGAACTCGTGACCGTGGCAGAACGGGCAGCTCGCGACGCGGTCGCCCCACTGCTCGTCGAGACCGGGAATGGCGGGGAGCTGGTCGACGACGCCGGTGGCGAGGATCACGGCGTGGGCGCGGAGACGCTCGGCGCCGACACTGACGGTCAGGGCGGCGTCATCTCTCACGACGGCGGAGGCGGCGGCATCCCGGATCTCGACGTCGGGGTAGGCGGCGACCTCGTCACGGCCGATGCGGCGGAGCTCGGCGGGATCGCGGCCGTCGTTGGTCAGCAGGTTGTGCGCGTGACGGACGGTGCCGTTGCGGTAGTCGCCCGAGTCGAGCAGCAGTGTGCGGCGGTGCATGCGCCCGAGGGTGAGGGCGGCCTGCAGGCCGGCGGGTCCGCCGCCGATGATGATCGCGTCGTACACGGTGAGCTCCTTCGTCGTTTGCGTTCTGGTCCATCCTGTGACTTCATGTCGACATGAAGTCAAGTGCGAGGGTGAACGGCGAGTCGATCGGCGAGGCCGCGGTGCGGTTCGGGCTCGAGACGCACGTGCTGCGGCACTGGGAGGACGAGGGGCTGCTCCGCCCGGCTCGGGATGCCGCGGGCCGCCGCCGCTATGACGAGGGCGACAACGTGCGGATCGCGGTCATCCTGCGCAACAAGGCGGCGGGGCTCTCGCTCGATCAGATCCGCGTGCTGCTCGACGACGGAGCCCCCGACCGCCACCGAGTGCTCGAGGCGCACGTCGCCGAGCTCGACCGTCGGGCGGCCGACATCGCCCAGGCCCGTGCCATGACCGAGCACGCCCTGCGCTGCCGTTCGCACGACATCACCGAGTGCCCGCGCTTTCGCAGCCATGTCGCCGACGTGCTGTCGGGAGAGGCTCGTTGGCTGCTCGTCCACACCGAGCCGACGGGCGGTCCTGTCCCCAGCTCGCCACCCGAGACGACGTGTGCGAACTAGCATGGGCCGGTGACCACGCCGCCCCTTTCCGCCGAGCAGCAGGCGCTGTTCCGGCTGATCGAGGACACCCGGGAGCACGTCTTCGTCACCGGCCGCGCCGGCACGGGGAAGTCGACGCTGTTGCAGCACCTGGCGTGGAACACGAAGAAGCAGATCGCCGTGTGCGCTCCCACGGGGGTCGCGGCGCTCAACGTCGAGGGGCAGACGATCCACTCGCTGTTCCGGCTGCCGATCGGGCTCATCGCGAGCGGCGATATCGACCAGAACGACGCCACGCGAAAGCTCCTCAACGCCATCGACACGCTCGTCATCGACGAGATCTCGATGGTGAACGCGGATCTCATGGATGCCATCGACCGCTCGCTCCGACAAGCCCGCGGCCGGCGGGCAGAGGCGTTCGGCGGCACGCAGATCGTGATGTTCGGCGACCCGTACCAGCTCGCTCCGGTACCGCCGCGGGGCGATGAGATGCGGTACATCCGCGACCACTACCGCTCGTTCTGGTTCTTCGACGCGAAGGTGTGGTCGGGGGAGGGGGCCAGTGACGGTCTCATCGACATCGGGCGGCACGGCGCCGACCTGCACGTCAAGGAGCTCGTCGAGATCCATCGGCAGTCCGACCCGGGGTTCAAGCAGCTGCTCAACGCCGTGCGGTACGGGCGCGTGACGGCCGAGATGGCCGGCATCCTGAACGCCGCCGGTGCGCGAACGCCCCCGCATCCTGCCGACGGGGAGCACCCGATCATCACGCTCGCCACCCGCAACGACCGCGTCAACACCATCAACCGCAAGCACCTCGACGAGTTGATCGGCCGCACGCAGACGGCCAACGCCGAGATCTCGGGCGACTTCGGTCGCGGCGAGGCCAACTACCCCGCCGAGATGGAACTCACGCTCAAGGTCGGCGCGCAGGTGATGTTCCTCCGCAACGACGCGGCGCAGTTCGGCGAGGCTCCGCGCTGGGTCAACGGCACGATCGGCACCGTGACCCGCATCGCCGGTGACAGCGTGCGCGTCGAGGTCGACGGCATCCAGCACGACGTCGAACCGGCCGTCTGGGAGAGGTACCGTTACGCCTACGATCCGGGGACGAAGAACCTCTCGCGCGAGATCGTCGCCGAGTTCACGCAGTTCCCCCTGCGGCTGGCGTGGGCCGTGACCATCCACAAGTCGCAGGGCAAGACCTACGATCGTGCGGTCGTCGACCTGGGCGCGGGAGCCTTCGCCCCCGGGCAGACCTACGTCGCGCTCAGCCGCTTGACCTCGCTCGACGGGCTGTACCTCACGCGCGCGCTCAAGCCGAGCGACATCCGCGTCGACGAGGACGTGCGCCGGTTCATGAAACAGGCGTGGATGAGCCGACAGGCGGCCGCGCAGGCCTGAGCGGGGCGGGTGCCGCCCCGGATCACGCGACCTGGTGGGCCTTGGCGCGAGTGAGGTCGGCGAACAGCTCGGTGGTGAAACGGTAGGCCACGAGCACCTCGGCGATGACGCGCTCCTTCTCGCGATCGTCCCAGGGGGCGGCGTCGAGCTGCTCGCGATACACGGTCTTGAATGCCTTCGGGTCGGCGATGTCGCCGAACAGCAGGAAGCCGATGCCGTTCGTTTCGAAGCCGAACCGCCGTTTCATGAGCCGGCCGATCGAGGGGCCGCCCGACAGGTCGCCGAGCAGGCGCGTGTAGTGGTGGGCCACGAAGCCGCCGGGCCAGGTGGCGGCCACGCGGCGGATGCGCGAGACGTAGGCCTGCGTGGTCGGCAGCGGGGTGATCCGCGCGCGCCAATCGTCGCCGAGGAGGAAGGCGAGGTCTGCCTCGAGGGCGGGAAGTCGGGAGTGGCGCCCCTGGAGGAACACGGATGCCACGGGGTCGCTGCGCATGCGACCCGCCGCCTCTTCGAGCGCGGCGTAGATGAACCAATGCTGGGCGATGAGGGCGATGTAGTCATCGCGCGTGCCGGCTCCGGTGAGGAGGTCGGTCATGAACCCGTCGCACTCGTGGGGCGAGTGCGCGTCGCTGGAACGCTCGCGCAGAGCGGTCGAGAACGGGACGACGGCGTTCATGCCGCCATCATACGCACAGAGTTAGGTTTACCTAACCCTCATTTCCCGGGAAAGTGCTGTCGTCCGGTCCGCCGTGATGCAGACGTGATGGTGACGAGGATGCAAGCGCCGCTTTCGTTCAGGTGCCATGTGTTTGAATCTTTGAAGCGGGCGCTTCGTCGCGCGCGGAAATGCTGGGGGTTTCACATGCGGGCATGGCGTCGTTCCGCGGCCATCGCGATCGCGGGAGCGAGCGTTCTCGCCGTCGCGCTGAGCGGCTGCTCGCCGCAGGGCTCGGTGTCGATCAACATCCCGGCCCAGGTCGACGCGCCGCTGCCCGAGGCGACCGTGACCGAACTGCAAGAGGCCGTCACCTCGGCCATGACCGCGACCGGGTCCACCGGCGCGATCGTCGGCGTGTGGGCGCCCTGGAGCGGTACGTGGGTATCGGGTCTGGGAACGCAGGGTCCCGGCGGCGCAGAGGTCACCGCAGACCTCGGGTTCCGCGCGGGCGACGTGACCGGCGCGATGACGTGCGATGTGCTGTACCGCCTCGCGGCCGACGGCACGCTCTCGATGAGCGATCCCGTCACCACCTGGGTCAGCAACCTCCCCGGGTACGACAAGATCACCCTGCGCCAGCTCTGCGACGGGACGTCCGGTCTCGCGTCCTACACCTCGGTGCTCGACGGCCAGGTGGCGAATAACCCCGAGCGCGTCTGGAACCCGCGCGAGCTGATGACCTACGGCATCGCCAGCCCGCGCACCAACGCCCCGGGTGTCGCCTTCGCGGATTCGGCGACGGATTTCGTGATCGCCGGTCTCGCCGCCGAGCGTGCGGCCAATGAACCGATTGCGCAGCTCATCGCGGAGCGGGTGACCGAGCCGCTCGGACTCGATGCGACCGGGCTCCCCGATTCCGCCCCCGCCGATCCCGCCGACGCCTCGCTGCAGGGCTACTGGTCACAGCAGAACGCCGAGGGTGCGTGGAACTGCACCGAGCCGCGCGACTACACCGAGATGTCGTCGAGCTACGGCGGCGCCGCCGCGGGAGCTGTGACGAACATCACCGACCTCGGGCGGTACGCCCAGGCGCTCGCCACCGGCGCGCTCCTTCCCGCCGGGAACGACCGTTTCGCCGCCCCCGTGCCCGTCGGGGGGGATCAGCCCACGTGGTTCACCTCCGCGGGCGGTGCCTTCCAGGCCGGTTCGCTGATCGGGCAATACGGATCGATGCCCGGATACCTGGTGGGCGCGTTCGCCGACCCCACGACCGGGATGTCGGTCGCCGTCGTCCTGAACAACTCCGGCGGTGACAAGACCACCGGTGCGTGGCTGGCATGGGAGCTCGCAGCCATCGCCTCGAAGGCCCCCGCCGCCCAGGGACAGACCGCACCCCAGGCGGGGTTGCCGTGGACCGCCGAGCAGATGCGCGACAACATCAACAGCAAGGCCATCTGCGCCGCTCCCGCCGGATGACCCGGCGATGACCGCGCGCGGCGGGCAGGGGTCGGCCGCCTCGCTCGTGCTCGTCGGCCTGGCCTGCCAAGAGGTCGGCGCCTCGTTCGCGGTGATGCTGTTCCCGCACACCGGGCCGCTCGGCATCGTCATGCTGCGGCTGCTGTTCTCGGCCGTGCTGCTGTTGATCATCGCCCGCCCGCGCCTGCGCGGGCACACCGGCTCCGCATGGCGCGCCGTCGTGGGGTTCGGCCTCGTGCTGGCATCCATGAACGGGCTCTTCTATCTCGCCCTCGAACGGCTGCCCCTCGGCGTGACGGTGACCATCGAGGTGTTGGGGCCGCTCACGCTGTCGATCCTCACCGCGACCGGGGCGGCTCGGTGGGTGTGGGCGGGTCTCGCGCTCGGCGGCGTGGTCGCGCTCGGCGCGGGCGGATGGGATCGCCTCGACCCCCTCGGGGTGCTCTTCGCCCTGGGTGCCGCGGTGAGCTGGGCGCTGTACATCCTCGCCTCGGCGCGGGTGGGTCGGGAGTTCCCGCGGCTCGACGGCCTCGCGCTCGCCATGGCCGTGGGGGCCGTCATCGCCCTGCCGTTCGGAATCGCCCAGGCAGGATCCGCGCTGCTGCGCCTCGACATCCTCGCCCTCGGTGCCGCGGTCGCGCTGCTGTCGTCGACGATCCCGTACGCCCTCGAACTCATCGCGCTCCGCCGACTCGCGGCCTCGGCGTTCGCGATCCTCATGAGCCTCGGGCCCGCCACCGCTTCTCTCGCCGGGTTCCTCCTGCTCGGCCAACACCTTTCGTGGCTCGAGCTCGTCGGGATCGCGCTCGTCATCACGGCCAGCATCGGGGCGGTGCTCGCCGCCGCGCGTCGCAGCGCCGGGGCACGGCATCCGGGGCCGGACGCCGAAGAGCCGCTGAGTGAGCCCGTCGGCTGAGCCGCATTCACCGCGTTCCTGTTCGCCGCGGCCCGGGCGAGGGAGGCGGCGGCTCGTCGTCGACACTGACGGGCGACTCTGGCGCGGGCAATGTCGTGCGTGACTTGCTTCTCTACGGTGGGCGCGATACGGTGAATCAGTCCTATCCGTACCGTTTCGCTCCGTCCCGTTCCTTCTGAGTTATATGTACCCCCGGGAGTGCGGGATCCGAGGCTGGCTGTGCGGAAGTGTCTCGCAACCTGAACGGGGCAAACGGCCTCACCCGAGGACGCACTCCCCAGCGAGCCGGTGGGGGTATCGAGCGTCGCACCTTACCGCCTCGCCACACTGTCGAGCCCCAGCGCACATTTTCGCGGCGGGAGTCAGTGGAGACATGTCACACACCCGGAGAGAATCAATGAAAAGCACTGGACGTCGTTCCTTCCGTAGGGCGAAGGCGCTGCTGTCCGTTCTCGCGTTGCTCAGCCTCGGCGTGGGTGCGGGAGGTTCGACGGGCGCGTACTTCACGGCAGCGAATTCGATAAAAGGGAACGCTCTGTCTTCGGCAACTCTCTCGAGCCCCGAAGGGCTGAGCGTCGTCGGGGGGAACAACTCGGACAGCATCTCGTGGTCGTCGGCGACCAACCAGTCCTGGGCGGTGTCCAACAACGTATCCTCTGGTGTCACTTACACCCTCAGTCGCGCATACCCGAACCAGGGCTACGAAACGGTCTACAGTGGCAGCGGTACGTCCTATACGGACCCAGGTGCTCAACAAACGGCCCTCAAATACAAGCAGGTATCGTCCGGCTTTACCCACACACTCGGGCTCACCGAGGATGGGAGGGTCTATTCATGGGGTTCGAACAATGCGGGCCAACGCGCATACGAAGATACGGTCAAGTACAGCTTCCCGACGAAGGTCACACTCCCCGGTACCGCTGTCCAGGTAGAAGCGGGTTACGAATTCTCGCTTGCGCTCCTTCAGGATGGCACCGTGTACGCCTGGGGTCGGAACGACTACGGCCAACTCGGAGACGGGACGTTGACGCTGAAAAAAACTCCCACGAAGGTCAACCTGCCTTCGAATGTAGTGATTTCGTCACTCAGTCACCTTGCCCCGCGCTCCTTCGACGCGTTCGCCGTAACCACCGCGGGAGACGTTTACGCGTGGGGCCGGAACGGTAGAGGCCAGCTCGGAATCGGCTCGGGAGTCGATCAAAACATCCCCGTCAAGGTCTCTGGAACATACAAGTCGGTCGCGGCGGGAGATCTCCACACGCTGGCGATTGACAATTACGGTGACCTCTGGGTATGGGGTTACGGTAAAGATGGTCGTCTCGGCGACGGCGCGACCAACGGCTATGACAGGCCCACTCGGATCAGCAGGGACAAGGACGGCTCGTGGCTCCCCCCGTTCACAGATATTCGAGCGGGCCTGGCCTTCTCACTCGCCGTCGACAACTCCGGCAGGGTATGGATTACCGGAAGCATGTTCGACGACGTCACGCCTGGTCGAGGATATTTCGAACAACTTTCTCTGCCGGCACCAGCCGTCGCGATCGCGGCCGGACAGCACACCGCGTGCGCGATTCTGAACAACCAACAGCTGTGGTGTTGGGGTAGTAATGAGGGCACGAGCTCCCTGCTGGGAGACGGCACACAACAAACCCAGCGCTACCCCATTCGCAATCAAATGACCGGGAACCTCCCCGTGCAGAGCGTGACAATCGGCTTCTACAATGTGTTTGCCATCACGACCCAGCAAGACAGCGCGAAGAGCAATGTCCTGGCCTGGGGGTTGGACGATGACTACCAGCGCGGAACAGGCCAGGACCCCACGCCGAGCAACTCCACGAAACAGTACGCCGAATGGGTCTATCCAACCCTGGTTTGTCCGAGCGGCTCTTCCCGAAGAGGCTCGTACTGCACTATTCCCTCGGGAACGACGTATTCACTCAAGTACTCCTATTTGGGGTGGACGTCTCCGGTCAGCACGCAAACGAAGTGACGGTTTCGATACAGCGAAGTGGGGGTCGCCACAGGAAATGGTGCGAATCACGCGACTTCTCGCAGAGTGCGTGGGGCGTCTGGCGGGCCATCTTCGGGCGCCCAGCCGTGAGCGATTCCGTTCGGTGAGCGACCGCCACGTCCCCCGGGCGGATGCAAGGGGTCGGTCCCGCCTCCCCTCGGTAGTGAGGATGACGACATGAGCGACGACCAGCAGCAGACCAAGAAGGACTTCGACGAGGCGGTCAACATGACCGCGAGCGAGCTGAAGAAGTGGCTCGACACGGACGAATCCAAATCCGTCGGACAGAAGAAGGACGGCGGCGAGTCGACCGGCCACGAGAGCGGGCGCCACATCGTGCGCATTCTCGAGAAGAAGAAGGCCGACCTCACCGACGACGACTATGCCCACATGCGGAAGGTCGTCGGGTACGTCAAGCGGCACAGCGCGCAGAAACCGAAGGGCGATGTCACCGACACCGACTGGCGGTACTCGTTGATGAACTGGGGCAACGACCCGAAGAAGTGAGCGGCGCCGGGGAACGGCCCGTATACATCGCGTAAGGATCGCGCGTCGTCGGGCCCCGCGTCATAGCCAGGCGGGGTACAACGGAACCATGCCCATCATCGACAGCGCCGTGTACGTCGACGGACACCGGATCGAGAACCCCGCGAGCCTCGACCAGACCTTCGAGTACATGGAAGCTCACGGAGGCATGGCGTGGATCGGGTTGCTCCGCCCCGCGCCCGAGGAGCTCGAGCGCGTCGCCGCCGAGTTCTCGCTGCATCCCCTCGCCGTCGAGGACGCCCTCGCCGGGCACCAGCGCGCGAAGCTCGAGCGGTACGGGGGCAACCTCTTCGCGGTTCTGCGCCCCGCCCGCTACATCGACGAGACCGAGACTGTCGAGTTCGGCGAACTGCACGTGTTCATCGGCCCCGATTACGTGGTGACGGTGCGGCACGCAGAGGTGCCCGACCTCGCGGCCGTGCGCAAGCGGCTCGAGAAGAACCCCGACCTGCTCGCGCGGGGGCCCGAGGCGGTGCTCTACGCGATCCTCGACGAGGTGGTCGACCAGTACGACCCCGTCGCCCGCGGCCTTCAGAACGACGTCGACGAGATCGAGGACCAGCTGTTCGGCGAGGGCGGTGCCGATCTGACGCAGCGCATCTACGAACTCGCGCGTGAGGTCATCCACTTCCAGCGGGCGGCCGAGCCCCTGCGCGACATGCTCGAGGCGCTGCTGCGCGGCGCCGACAAGTACGGCGTCGACCTCGAGCTCCAGCGGTCGTTGCGCGACGTGCTCGACCACGTGCTGCGGCAGTGCGAGAAGCTGACCGCCCTCCGGGCGATCCTCGACAACGCCCTCACCGTCAACGCGACGCTCGTGACGCAGCGCCAGACCGAGACCTCGCTCAAGCAGAACGAAGAGGTCAAGAAGATCTCGGGCTGGGCGGCGATCCTGTTCGCCCCGTCGCTCGTGGGCGGCATCTACGGCATGAACTTCAAGAACATGCCCGAGCTGGACTGGACCTTCGGTTATCCGATGGCCCTCGCGCTCATGGCCGCCACCTCGGTCGGTCTGTGGTTCGCGTTCAAGCGCAAGCACTGGCTCTGAACCGCAGCGGCCCCGTCGCGGCATCCGCTCCGGGATGCCGACACTGCGGCGCGCTTGCTGGACAGACGCTGCGCAATTCGCACGATGGGAACGTGACCGACTCCTCCCCCCGCTCGAGCGACGCCGCAGAGCCTCCCCGCACCACCTCGACCGTTCAGCTCGAGGACAGCGGGTACCACAAGCGGCTCACGTCGCGTCAGGTTCAGATGATCGCGATCGGCGGTGCGATCGGAACGGGCCTGTTCCTGGGTGCCGGCGGTCGACTGGCCCAGGCCGGCCCCGCGATCGTGCTCTCGTACGCCGTCTGCGGTGTGTTCGCCTTCTTCATCCTGCGCGCGCTCGGCGAGCTGGTGCTCCACCGGCCGACCTCGGGGTCGTTCGTGTCGTACGCGCGCGAATTCTTCGGCGAGAAGGCGGCCTTCGTCTCGGGCTGGTTCTACTGGATCAACTGGGCGACGACCACGATGGTCGACATCACCGCCGCCGCGCTCTACATGAACTTCTTCGGCAAGTACGTGCCGTGGATCGCCGCTGTTCCGCAGTGGGTGTGGGCGCTCGCCGCGCTCGTCACCGTGCTGGCCGTCAACCTGGTGTCGGTGAAGGTGTTCGGCGAGCTGGAGTTCTGGTTCGCTCTCATCAAGGTCGCCGCCCTCGTGGCGTTCCTGCTCGTGGGCATCTACTTCGTCGTCTTCGGCACCCCCACGGGCGCCCCCACCGGGTTCTCGCTCATCGCCGACAACGGTGGGTTTTTCCCCAACGGCATCCTCCCCGCGATCATCCTCATGCAGGGCGTGGTGTTCGCGTACGCCTCGATCGAGCTGGTCGGTACCGCGGCCGGCGAGACGAAGAACCCCGAGAAGGTCATGCCGCGCGCGATCAACTCGGTCATCTTCCGCGTCGCGATCTTCTACGTCGGCTCGGTGCTGCTGCTGGCCCTCCTGCTGCCGTACACGGCGTACACGAAGGACGAGAGCCCGTTCGTCACCTTCTTCGGGTCGATCGGCGTGCCGGGCGTCGACGTGATCATGAATCTCGTCGTGCTCACCGCTGCGCTGTCGTCGCTGAACGCGGGGCTGTATTCCACGGGCCGCATTTTGCGCTCGATGGCGGTCGCGGGATCGGCGCCGAAGTTCGCCGCGCGCATGAACAAGGCGGGCGTCCCCTACGGCGGCATCGCGATCACTGCGGTCGTCGCCCTGCTGGGTGTCGCGATCAACTACGTCAACCCGAGCGACGCGTTCGAGACCGTGCTGAACGTCGCCGCCGTCGGCATCCTGGTCACCTGGGCCACGATCATCCTCTGCCAGATGAAGTTCAAGCGCCTCGCCGACCGCGGTGAGCTCGTGCGCCCGAAGTTCCGGCTGTTCTGGGCGCCCTATACGGGGTACGCCACGCTCGTCTTCCTCGCGGTCGTGCTCGTGCTGGTGTTCGTCGACTCTCCGGCGACGCTGCTGGTGGCGGTGCTGGCGAGCCTCGCCATCACGATCGGCTGGTTCGCCTGCCGTAAGCGCATCGCGGAACTCGCCGCCGAGCGCGAGGGCTACACGGGCACGGTGCCGGTGGTTCCGAGCCCGTTCCCGCAGCCGCGCGAGAAGAAGGCGCGGGGCACGAAGGACTGAGCCCGCGGGCTCCGCGCGGCGTTCGGGCTCCGGCTCGGACGCCGCGCTCGTTCATGGGGGCGTGTTCACCTTCGTTGAGTGTCCGAAACACCCGGACGTTTTCGATTTTGGTCCGGGTGTTTTGGACTCTCGAGAGGGGGTGGGGCGCCCGGGCACGGGGCGGGGTTCGGGGTTCGGCTCGGGCGGCGGGTCAGGCGTCGGAGGGCCAGCCGCAGTAGGCCTCGGCGAGGTAAGCGCGACCGTGCTCCGACTCCACGACGGTGCGCAGTTCGCCGATCTGGCGTCGGCGGTCGAAGTCGGTGGCATCCGGGGCCACGTGCAGCAGGCTGGTCATCCACCACGAGAAGTGCTGGGCCTTCCAGATGCGGCGGCTGGCGGTGGCGGGGTACGCGTCGAGCAGACGCTCGTCGTCCTCGAGCAGCAGCGCCTCCAGGGCGGCGGCGAGCAGGCGCACGTCGGCGATCGCGAGGTTCATGCCCTTGGCTCCGGTGGGCGGCACGGTGTGCGCTGCATCGCCGACGAGGGCGACGCGGCCGCGGCGCAGCTCGTGCGCGACGAAACTGCGGAAGCGCAGCACGTCGCGCTGGAAGATCGGACCCTGCTTCAGCTCCGTGCCGGGCACGCGCTTCTGCAGCTCGTCCCACAGTTGCGCCTCGCTGTAGGCGGCGGTGTCGGTGTCGGGGTCGCACTGGAAGTACATGCGCTGCACGGTGTCGGAACGCTGGCTGACGAGGGCGAAGCCGTCGGGGGAGTTGCTGTAGATGAGCTCCTCGCTGCTCGGCGGGGCCTCGCAGAGGATGCCGAACCAGGCGAAGGGGTACTCGCGGAAGTAGCCGCCCTTGCTCGACCCGGTGACGGTGGCGCGCGCGACGCTGCGTGAACCGTCGGAGCCCACGACGACGTCGGCCTCGATCTCGAGGGGCTGCCCGTCGGCGTCGCGGGCGATGACGCGCGGGCGGTCGGTGCCGGCGTCGTCGATGCGCTCGGCCGTGACGCCGAAGCGCAGATCCTGCCCCCGATCGAGCCGCGCGGCGATGAGGTCTTTCAACACCTCGTGCTGGGGATAGAGCCAGACGGCTCGACCGACGGATGCCGCGAAATCGATGCGGTGCCCCTCGCCCTCGAACCGCAGTTCGATGCCGTCGTGTCGGTGGCCCGCCGTGCGCGCGCGCGAGACAGGACCGAGGGTGTCGAGCAGTTCGACGGTGCCCTGCTCGAGGATGCCGGCCCGGATCGTGCTCTCGATGTCGTCGCGCGAACGCTGGTCGACGACGACGGACCCGATGCCCGCCCGGTCGAGCAGGTGCGAGAGCAGGAGCCCCGCGGGGCCGGCGCCGACGATGGCGACGCGGGTGCGGACGGTGGTGGTCATGGCGTCTCCTTCGACGGTGGTTGTGTCGATGGTGCCCGCCGCCCGGCTCGCTCGCCGTTCAGTTCCCGTTGAACGGGATGTGGCGCAGGGGCGCGGAGCCGATCCCGCCGCGCGCCCCCCGTCGGCGTCGGAGGACGACTCCGCGGGAGAAGAACGGCGACGTTCAGCGGCGATAGCCCAGTGCGCGCTCGGTGTCGCGGGCGGCGCGGTGGAGCTCTACCAGGGCGAACTGCGTCTCGGCGTCACGGGGGAGCACCACCGACAGGGCCGCGATCACCGCACCCGTCTCGTCGCGCACGGGCACGGCCACCCCCGTCGAGACGCTGTCGACGGAGCCGGGGGCGATGACCCGGCCCAGGCTGCGGATCTCGGCGAGCACGCGGCGCAGGGCCGCCGGGTCGACGATCGTCTCGGGGGTGACGGCGCGCAGGGGTCCGGCGAGCACGCGCTCCTGCAGATCGTGGGGGCCGAAGGCGAGCAGGACGAGCCCGGACGAGGAGGCGTGCAGGGGAAGGCGCCCGGCCACGCGCGTGACGTTCGCGCCCGAGTCGGGGGCGCTGAGTCGCTCGAGGAAGAGGGCTTCCTCCTGCTCGAGGATCGCCAGCTGGGTGTGCTCGCGCACGCGCATCTGCACGCGCTCCATCGACGGCAGGGCCGCCTGGCGCAGACGCAGGGCGTGCGAGGAACGCGTCGCCAGCTCCCAGAGGCGCATGCCCACGCGGACGCGGCGCTCCTCGTCGCGCTCGAGCAAGCCGGCATCCACCAGCTCGTTCACGATCCGGTGCGCCGACGAGCTCGGCAGACCCGCCCGGCGTCCGATGTCGGACGTGGTCTGCGCGGTGCGCGTGGGGGTGAAGGTCTCGAGGATCCGCACCAGGCGGTCGGTGACCGAGTCGCCCGAGGGGGAGTTCGCCATGAGGTCAGGATGCCATGATTCCCATTCAGCGGGAACCGCGCGCCACCGCTGGGGCCGGTGCCGGAGCATTGTCTCGTCGAAGGAGACCCATGTCGAACCCTCCCGCCGCCGCCCCCGAATCGCTGCTGGCCGCACCCGACCAGGCCACGCAAGACGAGATCGTCCGCGAGATCCACGCCCGTCACGCCGAGCTCGACGCCCTCGACGCCGCGGGGGAGCGCGTCGCAGCGACCGCGCACGACTTCCCGGCGTACCGGTCGAGCGTGCTGCGGCATCCGACGAAGAATCCGAAGCTCGTCGACCCCGAGACCGTCGAGCTGTTCTCGCCCGCGTTCGGCCAGCGCGACGTCGCGGCGATCGAGTCCGACCTCACGCTGCAGCACGCGGGAGAGCCGCTGGGCGAGCGCATGACGGTGCAGGGCCGCCTGATCGACTCGTGGGGGCGCCCGGTGGCGAACCAGCTCATCGAGATCTGGCAGGCGAACTCGGCCGGTCGCTACATCCACCAGCGCGACCAGCACCCCGCCCCCCTCGACCCGAACTTCACGGGAGCGGGCCGCGCGGTCACGAACGAGAACGGCGAGTACCGCTTCACGACGATCAAGCCCGGCCCGTACCCGTGGAAGAACCACCGCAATGCGTGGCGTCCGGCGCACATCCACTTCTCGGTGTTCGGGTCGTCGTTCACGCAGCGGCTGGTGACGCAGATGTATTTCCCGGGCGACCCGCTCTTCGCGCTCGACCCGATCTACAACTCCATCCACCGGCAGAAGGACCGTGACGCGCTCGTGGGCGTCTACGACCACGAACTGACCTCGCCCGAGTGGGCGACGGGCTACCGCTTCGACATCGTGGTCGACGGGCCGGATCAGACCTACTTCGAGCAGGAGGGCGACGAGTGATCCCCGCCAAGACGCACCGCGCCACCCCCGGCCAGACGGTCGGGCCGTTCTTCGCCTACGGCCTCGAGTTCGACAAGCAGCATCAGGTCGTCTTCCCGCACTCGCCCGGGGCGATCGTGCTGAGCGGCACCATCCTCGACGGAGCGGGAGCGCCGATCCCCGACGCCCTCATCGAGATCTTCGGAGCGGATGCCGACGGCTCGGTGCCGCGTGCACGAGGCGCTTTCCGCCGAGACGACCACACCTTCACCGGGTTCGGCCGCGCCTTCACCGACGACGAGGGGCGCTACACGTTCTGGACGCGGGAGCCGGGCGGCATCCGGGGGCGCGCGGGATTCTTCGCCGCGATCGTGTTCGCGCGCGGCCTGCCCGACAAGCTGCACACCCGCATCTATTCGCCCGCCGACCCGGACGCTCTCGCCGCGGATCCGCTGCTGTCGTCGCTCGACGAGGCGGAGCGCGCTAGCCTCGTCGCGACCCGGACGCCCGACGGGTACCTGTCGCACGACATCCGACTGCAGGGCGAGAACGAGACGGTGTTCCTTGCCTTCTGACCCCCTTCCGCGCATCGACTTCGGGCTGCTCTCGCCGGTGAGCGTCGGTCACGACGCGCTGCTGTCGGACGGGTTCGTGCTGTCCACGATGATCCGCGTCGAGTGCGCGCTGGTCGCGGCGTACGTCGAGGTGGGGGCCGCCCCGCGCGGGGCGCGGGTCGAGATCGACCACGTCTTCGGGATCGACGAGAAGGGCGGCGCGTCCGCGCGCGGGATCGACGTCGACGCCCTCGTGCGCAACGCAGTCGCCGGGGGCAATCCCGTGATCCCGCTCGTCGGCGCGCTGAAGGCGCAGGTGCCCGCGGAGCACCGAGCGTGGATCCACCGCGGGGCGACGAGCCAGGACATCCTCGACACCGCGCTGATGGTGGTCGCGCGGCGCGCGGTCGAGCAGACGCGTCGCTCGGTCGCGAACGCGGCCGTCTGGGCCCGACAGCTCGCCACCGCGCACGCCGACGAGGTGTCCGCGGCCCGTACCCTCACCCAGCACGCCGTGCCCACCACGATCGGTGCGCGCGCCGCGACCTGGGCGCGCGGACTCGAGCGCGCCGTCGTGCGGCTGGATGCCCTCGTCTTCCCCGCGCAGCTCGCGGGTGCGGGAGGGACGCTCGCGTCGTTCGTCGAGATCACCGGATCGACGGATGCCGCCGACGCCCTTCCCGCGGCCTTCGCCCGGGCCCTCGAACTCGACGCCCCCGACGCACCCTGGCACGTGGCGCGCTGGCCCGTGACGGAGATCGGAGACGCCCTCGTCCAGGCCATCGACGCGCTCGGCAAGATGGCCGCCGACGTCGCGACGCTCAGCCGCACCGAGATCGGCGAGGCCTCGGAGGGCGTGGGCGGGGGATCGTCGGCGATGCCCCAGAAGCAGAACCCCGCCGAGGCGGTGCTCATCCGCTCGGCCGCCCTGCGCGCACCGCACCTGGGTGCGACGCTGCACCTGGCCTCGGCCCTCGCGGTCGACGAGCGCCCCGACGGCGCCTGGCACTCCGAGTGGCCGACGCTGCGCGAGCTGCTCCGCCTCGCGGTCGGTGCGTCGGCGCACGGATCGTCCCTGCTCGCGCACCTGCGCGTCGACGCGGCCGTGGCCGCCGCCACCGTCGGCCTGACCGGCGGACGCATCGTCAGCGAGCGCCTGCGGGGAGTGCTCGTGCCGCTCATCGGTGCCGAGCGCTTCGCGGCCCTGCTCGATGGCGACGACGACCTCGCCCCGCGTCTGCGCGCGCTGCCCGAGGCGGCCGGTCTCGACGTCGACGCGCTGCTCGACCCGGCTCGTTACCTCGGCCTCGCCCCCCGCCTCGCGCGCGGCACGGGCCACGCGGGCGGCGGCACGGCACAGAGCAGGGGGGTCGACGCATGAGCCTCGTTTCGCTGACCGAGCCGGTCGGACCCGCCGACGCGCCCCTCGTGGTGCTCGGGCCCTCACTCGGCACCTCGACCATCCTCTGGGACGACGTCGTGCCCCTGCTCGCCGACGACTACCGCGTCGCCGCGTGGGACCTCCCCGGGCATGGAGCGGGGCCGATCGCGCGCGAGCCGTTCACCGTCGCGGATCTCGCGGATGCCGTGGCCACCGCCGTCCCCGATGACACGTTCCTCTACGCCGGGGTGTCCCTCGGCGGGGCGACAGGCCTCGAACTCGCGCGGCGTCATGGCACCCGCCTGCGCGGCGCCGCGATCGTGGCATCCGGAGCCGTCCTCGGCGACCCCGCATCGTGGACGGATCGCGCCGCCCAGGCGCGCGCGCAGAGCACGTCGAGCCTCATCGTCGGCTCGGCCCAGCGCTGGTTCGCCCCCGAGTCGATGGCCCGCCGCCCCGAACTGAGCGGGCGCCTGCTGCACGGGCTGCAGGACGCCGACGACGACAGCTACGCCCGCTGCTGCGAGGCGCTCGCCGCGTACGACGTGCGCGCGACGCTGGGCGAGATCACGGGGCCCGTACTCGCGGTGTGGGGCGCGTTCGACGCCGTGGCGCCCGAGGCCAAGGCCGTCGAGATCGCCGAAGGCGTGCGCGACGGTCGGGTGGCGCGCGTCGACGACGCCGGTCACCTGCCGCCTGCCGAGCAGCCGGAGGCCGTGGCCGCGGTGCTACGGGAGTTCTTCGCATCCGTCTCGAGAGGGGACGCCTGATGGCCACCGACCAGGAACGCCACGACCAGGGCATGACCGTGCGCCGCGCCGTGCTCAGCGACGCGCACGTCGACCGCTCCATCGCCGCGACCACCGACCTCACCGCCGACTGGCAGGACTTCATCACGCGCGTCGCGTGGGGAGACGTCTGGTCACGGCCCGGCCTCGACCGCCGCTCGCGCTCGATCGCGGTGCTCAGCTCGCTCATCGCGCACGGTCATCACGAGGAGCTCGCGATGCACCTGCGCGCGGCGCTGCGCAACGGCCTGACGATCGACGAGATCCGCGAGGTCATCCTGCAGTCGGCGATCTACTCCGGTGTGCCGGCGGCCAACTCGGCCTTCCGCATCGCCTCGGAGGTGTTCGCGGCAGAGCCGGGGAGCGCCGCCGGGGACTGACCGGCCGGCCCGCGCGCCGGGAGCGGCGGTGCAGGCCCACCGGGTCATGAAGACAGGGGATGCCACCGGGACAGGCCGATTCGGCGCGGATCGGGCTGCTCTCGTGGCATCCCCTGTTCCGGTGACGCCCGGTCCTGATGCGGGGGATCAGAAACGCTTATGTCTGAATCCGGCATAAGCGGGTAGCGTCGAAGGCGAACCCCACAGAGAGTGAGCGACGATGCTTCTCGAAAGAGACCTCATCCAGTCCGTCGGATTCCGTAACGTCCGCGAGGGCGGCGAGATCACCGGCTTCCAGTTCCGCGTCAGGATGCCGTCGTACCGCGGCATGGCGGCCTCGCTGATCGACGGGATCGGCGTCAGCATCCCGGGCCTGGTCGACGTCGCCCCCGACGTACCGCTGTGGACGCTCCAAGGACAGCAGTACTCGCTCGCCGAGCTGTGGGACGGCGACGGCGTCCGCTGGCCGCTCGAGGACGCGGCCGTGATCTTCGTGCCCCTGGCCGGCGGTCTCCCCGACGGCGTGCACGAGCTGTCGATCGAGCTGCGGCTGCGGATGTCGTACATCCCCCAGGAGCACCAGCCGAGCACCTATCGGGTCACCAAGCACGTCACGCTCGCCCCCGAGGCATCCGGTGCCCCCTTCCGCTACGGCGTCTCGCTCTACAGCTACATGACCGACTACGGCACGGTCATGGACCTCGAGACCGCCATGGCCTCGATCGCCGACCTCGGCGCGACGGGGATCGAGATCCTCGGCGAGGCGCACGTGCCGAACTACCCGCACCCCTCGGACGAGTGGGTCGAGCAGTGGTTCGCGCTCCTGCAGAAGTACGGCCTGGAGCCGACCAACATGGGCTCGTGGATCGACACCCGCCTGCACTCCAGCGGCCCGAACGGTCGCGACATGACCGTCGAGGAGGGCGCCGCGGCTCTGCAGCGCGACCTGCGCCTGGCCAAGCGCCTCGGCTTCCGCTTCGTGCGACCCAAGATCGGCGTCGTCTCGAGCGACCTGATTCCGCACCCGATCTGGACCGAGGTCGTCGAGGCATCCCTTCCGCTCGCCGAAGAGCTCGACGTGATCATCTGCCCCGAGATCCACTCGCCGACCCCCATCAAGCACGAGGTCGTCGACGATTACATCGCGCTCATCCGCCGCACCGGCACGAAGCACTTCGGCCTGCTGCTTGACACCGGCATCTTCCAGGACCGCCCCATCCCGCTGAAGCCCGGCGAGCTGCCGGGCCAGCGTCCGGCGTTCCTCGACGGCATCCACGTCGATCCGAACGACGTCTTCGACGTGATCGAGAACGTCGTGTTCATCCAGGCGAAGTTCCACGACATCGACGAGAACCTGCACGACCAGCAGATCCCGTGGGAGCCGGTGCTGAAGGCCCTGAAAGACGCGGGCTACACCGGCTACCTCTCGAGCGAGTACGAGGGCGAGCGCGAACCGTGGCGCTCGATCGAGCAGGTGCGCCGCCAGCACTCGCTGATCCGCCAGCTCGCCGACGGGCTCTGAGGAACCCGCCATGCCCAACGGACTCATCCACGACGACAGCCTGCGCGCGCACCCCGACGGGCTCGCGCTGCGGCTGACGATCCCCTGGTATCGCAGCCTGTGGCTCTCATCAGTGACGACTCTCGCGCTCACCGTCGACGGGGAGGAGATGGATGCCGCCGACCTCCGCGTCGAGTTCGGCGACACCTCCTACCGCCTCGACGAGCTACCCGAGCAGAGCGAGCGCCTGTGGTTCCTGCAGGAGCACCCGCTTCTCGTCGCTCGCCGTGACCACCCCGTGGCGCTCGGTGAGACGCACGACGTCGTGCTGCACGGCGAACTGCGTCTGCCCTACATGCAAATCGCGCCCGGGCAGGACGGCGGGCCCGGCATGTACGTGCCGAACGTCGTGCACGACGTGAAGATCCTCACGGTCGTCGGCGCGGATGCCGAAATCCCAGCGCTCGTATCGGATGTCACGCCCCCGCCGCCCGCGGCCGAGGACGACCCGTTCCAGTTGGGGCTGACGCTGTACTCGGCCAGCGCGGAGTTCCGCGCGGGGTACTTCGGCTTCGACGGCCTGCTCGACCGGGTCGCCGAACTCGGCATCGGTCCGGGCATCGAGATCGTGGCATCCCAGATGGTGCCGACCTACCCCGTCGTGGGCGACGAGTTCGTGCGCACGTGGCGCGCGGCGTTCGACCGGCACGGCTTCGTGGAGAGCTCGTTCGGCGCCAACCTCGACATGGGCCGCCGTCGCGATCGCGACATGACGCCCGACGAGGAGTTCGCCTTTTCGACGCTGATGTTCGAGGGGGCGAAGAAGCTCGGCTTTCCGCTCGTGCGCATCCAGAGCGCGAAGCCCGAGCTGCTGCGCCGTCTGCTGCCGATCGCGGAGCGGCTCGAGTTGAAGCTCGCCTACGAGATCCACGCGCCGATGGGCCCGAACGCCGAGCCGATCGTGCGCGTGCGCGAGACGTACGCCGAGCTCGACTCCCCGCTGCTGGGCTTCGTCGCCGACTTCTCGTCGACCATGCACGCGATGTCGCCGACGCTGCTGCGGGCCGTTCGCCGGGCGGGTCTCGACGACGAGGCGGTCCAGCGTCTGCAGGACATCTGGGCGACGGATGCCACGATGCAGGCGCGTCAGCAGGAGTTCATCACGTACCTCCGCGGGCGGGACGTCGACCCGGGCCGGCTGGGCGCCTTCGCGCACCTGGCCTTCAACATGCACGGGCACGTCGACCCCCGGGAGTGGGCCGACATCATGCCGCAGATCCTGCACGTGCACGCGAAGTTCTACGACATCGACGACGCCGGCCAGGAGCCCGCGATCGACTATCCCGAGCTCGTGCGCGTGTTCGTCGAGAGCGGGTACCGCGGATTCTGGTCGAGCGAGTGGGAGGGGCACGCGTTCGCCGAGCTCGGCGAGGTCGACCCGCTGCTGCTCGTGCGTCGTCAGCACGACCTCATCCGGTCGGCGATGCGGACGGTGCCCGTGGGCTGACCCTCCCCTCGAGAGGATCTGGGGACGTTCTCATTCGGAGCGACCGGATGCGGACGCCCCCAGCTCGTCGGGCAGTCGAGGGTCAGGCAGTCGACAGCGTCAGGAACACCGTGCGCATCAGCCGCTCGAGCAGCTCAGACCAGCGATAGGCGTCGTGCGGCGTCGCGGTCGCCGTCACACCGAGGCCGAGATATCGCACGCACAGGCTGTAGAAGACCTCGAACGCCCAGACGGCGTCGTCATCCGTCAGCCGGACGCCGTGCGCGGAGGCCGCGGTCAGAAGGGCGCGGACGAACACGGCCTGCCCGGCGTCGCCGGAGCGTCGACCGCGCGCGAGGATCTCGACATCGTCCACCCCCATCACGAAGAAGGGGGAGAGCAGGTCGCGGTTCTCGCGCAGGATGCCGGCGTAGACCGCGACGATCTCGGCCGTCGCCGTCTCGAAGTCCGTCGCGCCGATGCCGGCGGCCGCGACGCGTTCGGCGGTCTCGACATCGAGGCGGTCGAACTCCTGCGCCTGGATCAGGCGCAGCAGTTCGGCCTTGCCCGAGACCCGGCCGTAGATCGAGCCGATCGACACCTCGGCACGCGCGCTGACCTCGGCGAGCGAGAACTGACCGGTGCCGCGCTCGTGCAGCAGCGCGAGGACGGCGGCGCGCACCTTCGCGAACGAGTCGCGACTTCGCTGCTGCTTTGGCTCGGACACCCCGCTCGCTCCGTCCCTCGTGGCCATCGCTCTCCCCGGTTCCGGGCTCAGGCGGTCAGTTCCACGAGGAACACGGACTGCGGCTCCAGGGCGAGGTCCATCCGCAGGCTCCCCTCCTCCGACACCGCGACAGGGGAGGGGCCCTCGATTGCGCCGGACAGCGACGTGACGGTGGCCTGCACGGTGGCATCCGCCCAGGGCAGGTTTCGGAGGTCGAGGCTCACCCGTTCCACCCCCGCGGATGCCAGGTCCAGGCGCTGCGGCGGGAGGGTGAGCCCCAGTTCGATGCGCTGCTCGCCGATGGGGATGCGAAAGGTGAAACGGTCCTCGGCGCGTGGCGCGAGGGCGCTGTCGGGGGCGACGTAGTTCGTCACGAGGACGCGGACGGTGTCACCGTCGCGCCCGGCGGCGACCGCCAGCCCCGACTCGTCGCCCCCGGTGGCCTCCAGCCGCCGCCCGGTGAGCGCCCGACCCGCGAGGACGAGCGCGCGCGAGCGCTCGTCGGGCCGCCCGTCGACGTCGCCGACCCCGCCGGGGTCGACGAAACCGTAGTGCGGATCGCGGCCGGTGTCGGCGCGGAAGAAGAACGCGTGGTCGATGACCGTGTCCTGCAGCGCGATCGCCGTGGCCGCCATGAACGCGCCCTTCTCCGGCGCCGGTGCGGTGCTGCTGGGCACCGCGAGGTAGTTCCAGTAGCTGAGCGTCAGGTCGGTGTCGGTGAACCCGTGACCATCGAGCACTGCGCGCAGCTCGCGCGCCACGTAGCGGTAGTCCATCGGATCGCGGCTGCCATCGGTGAACCACAGGAACGAGAAGAAGTGCAGCGGCAGGTCGTTCTCACGCACGAACTTCAGGAAGCCCTCGCGGTAGGGCGAGTCGGCCTCCAGCGAGAAGGCGACCGAGGGGCCCCCGACGGTCAGGGACGGGTCGACGCGGTGCACCGCCTCGCAGAAGGCGCGGTACATCGCGTAGAACTCCTCCGGTCGCCCGGCGAAGTGCAGCGGCCCGAAGTCGGGCTGATCGCCGAACTCGTAGAGGCGCACGGGCGTCGCCGGGCCGCCCGCCCACCCCTGGGAGTAGTGCCGGACGATGTGCTCGACGACCCGGCCGTACACCTCGACGTCGGCGGCGGGCAGCTTGTTCTTCGGGATCGAGCTGGCCACGGTGAACAGCACCTCGGCGCCGATGGAGTGAACCGCGTCGACCCACGCGTCGGTCGCCGCGAAGTTGTAGCTGGCCGGATCGTCGGGATCGGCGCGCCAGTCGGGGAAGAGGCTCGTGGGGTCGTCGCGGGTGTCGAGGCGCGAGACCCAGTCGAACGAGCGCACGAGGGTCACCCCCGCCTCGCGCCACAGGGGCGTCATGTCGGGGAAGTCGGGATAGGCCGCGACGGGGCCGGGTACGCCGCCGACGCCGTTGAGGGAGCGGAAGGTGCTCTCGCGGCCGGCGTCCACGACGACGGTGCGGGTGGGGGTGTGCGACACGGGTGTCTCCTCGGGGGTCTCAGTAGGGCATCCGCAGGAGGCGGTTCGCGTACTCGTTCGCGATCGGCTCGTCGTGACGGAGGTGGTCGATGCGCGCGCGGTAGGTCTCGTCGGTGACCGAGTCGAATTCTTCGAGCATCGACTCGATCGAACGCTCGTGCACCGCGCGCACCCGGGGCAGGCGGCGCTTCATGAACTCGAGCTGGGCGTCGAGCAGCGACTGGTCCTTCGCGAGCTCTTGGGCGAGCACGACGCCGTCTTCGATGCTCATCGCCGCTCCCGATCCCAGGTAGGGCGTCATCGTGTGGGCGGCGTCGCCCAGAATCATGATGCGCCCGCGGAACCACGGGTACGGCACCCACACCGTCGAGTACGGGGTGTAGGCGACGTTCTCGGCGTGACGGACGTCGTCGAGGGCGTCGGCGAGGAAGGCCGATCCGCGCGTGAGCGAGGCGGCGCGATCGTGCATGATCTCGGCCATCTTGCTCGCGTCGTAGCGCGGGCGGCCCTCCTCGGCCACGGTGAGCACCATGTACATGGTGTCTTCCGACAGGGGCGTGAGCATGATCTTGCCGCCGTAGCCCTGGCAGATGATCGGCTGCATGATCTTGCGGCGGTTGGGGAGCCCCGCGCGCCAGGCGACCCCGCCCACCGGGCGCGGAGCGTACTTCTCGCCGAAGTACTCGCGGCGGATCTGGGAGTTCAGACCATCGAAGCCGAGCACGAGGTCGTAGTCGGCGCCGGCGCCGGTGCTGAACGTCACGGTCGCCCTGTCGGCATCCTGGGCGATGTCGGCGACGGTCGTGCTCATGTGGAACGTGGCGCCGTTGGCGAGGGCGTGGCGCGCGGCCATCTCGAGGAACGCCATGCGCGACATCGTCACGCATCCCGGCAGGCCCTCGTCGCGGGTGCCGTAGCTCATGGTGCTCAGCAGGGTGCCGTCGGCGTCGTAGTTGTCGATGCCCGGGGCGGGATGGCCGATCTCGAGGACGTCGTCGAGCAGTCCGATCTCGCGTACCGCGCGCAGGCCGTTGATGCGGAGGCCGAATCCGACGCCGGCGACGCTGATCTCGGGCTTGTCGTCGATGACGTCGACGTGCGCACCGATCCGGGCGAGGGCGGATGCCGTGGTGAGGCCGCCGATGCCGGCGCCGACGATCAGGATTCTCAACGGGTTCGACATGGGTGCTCCTCCTCGAGCGGACGGCCGGGCCCGCGGGGGTGCGCGCCTCACCGAATCAGAACGTTGATTCTGATTTCAGGCTACGGACGGGCCGGGCGCGCGCACAACGATCGCACCCCGACCGCCGTGGATGGCGTCCATCACGATCGGTGATGCGGGCGGCATCCGCCCGTCTCACTGCGGAGCGTGACCCGCGGCGATCACGCGACCGGCCTCGGCGAAGAGGCCGCGCATCCACTCGTGCTCGGGATCGCGGTTGTGCGAAGGGTGCCACCACAGGGCGCTGACGATCGGCGTCGCCGCGAACGGCAGGGGCACCACGCGGATGCCGCCGATGCGCAGCAGGTGGGGGGCGAGGGCGGACTGCACGAGTCCCACGCGCCGCGTTCCGCTGACGAAGTGCCCCACCGAGAGGAAGCTCTCCAGCACCACCTCGATGTGCGGTTCGACCCCGAGCTGCTGGATCTGGCGCGCGGCCGAGGTGAAGGCTGACCGCGATTGGAAGGTGAGCACCCACGGCAGGTCGGCGAGGTTCTGCATCGTGAGCGACTCGCCCACCTCGTCGTTGTCGTCGGCCACGACCGCCAGCCAGTCGTCCTGCCAGAGGTCGAGGTAGGGCAGCTCCGACACGGGACCGTGGGGGATGACCATGGCGTCGGCCGAGCGCAGGCGGTTCGCGGCGTCTTCCACGATCCCGGGGTTGTGCAGCATGTAGCGGAAGCGAACGCCCGGCGCTTGCTCCGCTGCGAGCTGCGACACGACGGTTCCGACGGTGACGAAGCCGTAGTCGGACCCGTAGATCGAGAACTCGCGCGTCGACTCCGCCGGAGACCACGATGCCTGGCTGTCGAAGACGCGTCGGGCTGCTTCGAGGGCCGTGCTCGTGTGATCGGTCAGGCGGACGGCGAACGGCGTGAGCTCGTAGGTGTTGCCGCGACGCGCGAGGATCTGGTCGTTGAAGTGCGTGCGAAGGCGCGCGAGAGAGGCGCTGAGCGCGGGCTGGCTCAGGTGCAGACTCTCGGCGGCGCGCGTGACGCTGCGCTCGGTGAGCAGCGCGTCGAGCGCCACCAGGAGGTTGAGGTCGAGGCGCGAAAGCGCCGAATGATCGGTCACCACGGCGTGATCCTTCGCTCGGGAAAGCTGTCCGCGGATCGTATCAATGCCGTCTATGTCGCAGCTAGGCGCCATACTCCCGAACGATGATCACGGTCTTCCGCGCCTTATGTGCTGTATCGCGAAGACTTATGTGCGTTTTAGGCGCAACGCGCCGATACTGAGTCGCACAGCACAGGCGCTCCCACCGAAGGGCTCGCCGACAACGTCGTCAGAAAGGCTGGCCATGACTCAGCATCGCCGCGTCACGCGGATCGCAGGTCTCCTCGCTCTTCCCGTCACCGCCGTTCTCGTCCTCGCCGGGTGCTCCGGCTCGGGTTCGGGAGACGCCGGGGGCGATTCGAACTCCTTCACGTTCACCTTCGCCACCTCCAACAACCTCGAGAGCCCATACGAGACGCTCGCCAAGGAGTACATGGCGGCGAATCCCGGCGTCACCATCACCTCGAACCCGACCCCGAACGACAAGTACGGGGAGACCATCCGCACGCAGCTGCAGGCGGGCAATGCTTCCGACGTCATCATCACCGCACCCGGTGCCGGTGACTCGCGCGGTCTGATCCCCCTCGCCCAGGCCGGGTTCTTCGAACCGCTCGGCGACACCGCGACCTCGCTCGTGCCGACCGGGAGCGACACGCTCTTCGAGCTCGACGGCAAGACATACGGCCAGCCCTTGGACTTCACCATCGGTGCCGTCGTCGCCAGCATGGGCACAGCCGGCATGAACGGGATCACGAGCTGGCCCACCACCATGAACGACTTTTACGCCGAGTGCGGGAAGCTCGCGGGCGACGGCAAGTCGATGATCGCCATCGCCGGCGCCGCCGCCCCGAACGCCGGTCTCACCGCTCAGGGCATCGCGGCGACCCGCGTCTACGCATCGGACCCGAACTTCAACACCGAGCGCGCTGAGGGCAAGACCACCTTCGCCCAGAGCAAGGGCTGGGCGGACACGCTGCAGACCATCATCGACCTCAAGGACAAGGGCTGCTTCCAGGCCGGTGCCGAGGGCGGCGGCTTCGACGCCATCACCAACGGACTCGCGCAGGGCACCTCGGTCGGCAGCTTCATCCCCTCGGGCTCGGCGGTCGAGATCGCCGCCGCGGCTCCCGCGGAGGCCGACTTCAAGGTGCAGCCCTTCCCGCCCGCAACCGGTGGCAAGCCCTTCGTGCTCGCCAGCTCGAACTACGCGGCATCCATCAACGCGAAGTCCCAGAAGAAGGACGCGGCGAAGAAGTTCCTCGAGTGGCTCGCCACCCCGGACGCGCAGGAGAAGTTCTACGAGGCCTCGGGTCTGCTCCCCATCTCGGAGTACAAGAATCTCGACCTGAGCAAGACGATCTACTCCGAGGTCGTCGATGACATCTCGAACGGTTCCTACACCACCCTGCCCTCGAACGTCTGGCCGAACCCGGCCGTGTACGACGCGCTGTCGACGGGTGTCCAGGGCCTGCTGACGGGCCAGAGCAGCATCGACCAGGTGCTGAAGAACATGGATGCGGCCTGGGGCAACTGAGTGAATCCGCCGCCCGGGCCCCTGGACCCGGGCGGCGGAGCCGAACCCCATCGAGGATGACGAGGACGCGATGAGCACCACCTTCCGAGCCGGCGAAATCGCCGCCACCGAGACCGAGCGCGTGGTCTTGCCACGTCGCGGCGGACGCCGCCGCTCCGCGCCCCGCCCGCGCCGCAAGGGCCTGCTGAAGTTCGGCTACTGGTGGTGGGCTCTGCCCGGCATCCTCTTCGTCGTCGGCATCCACTACGTCGCCACGAGTGTCGGTGGCTTCTTCGCCTTCACGAACTGGACCGGCATCGGGGCCTTCCAGCTCATCGGTCTCGACAACTTCACGCGGATCTTCCAGGACCCCACGAAGATCGGGGCGCTGTGGAACACGCTGTTCCTCGCCTTCGGATCGGTGATCCTCAGCAACATCCTGGGGCTGGGGATCGCTCTCGGCCTCAATCGCGGGCTGAAGAGCCGGTACATCCTGCGCACGCTCTTCTTCATGCCTGTCGTGCTCAGCCCGCTGGCGACGTCGTACATCTGGAAGTTCATCTTCGACTTCAACGGACCGCTCAACCTCGTGCTGCGGGGGATCGGCCTGGACTCGATGGCCCGCGCCTGGATCGCCGACCCCACGTGGGCGATCTGGACGATCCTCATCGTGCTGGTGTGGCAGAACATCGGCTTCTCGATGGTGATCTACATGGCGGGCCTCGCCGCCGTCCCGGTCGAGATCGAAGAGGCCGCGGCCATCGACGGCGCCAACCTATGGCAGCGCTTCTGGCACGTGACGCTCCCGTCGATCCGCCCCGCCGTCGCGATCGCGACCACCCTCGGGCTGGTGAACGGATTGCGCGTGTTCGATCAGATCATGGCGCTGACCGGCGGCGGTCCGGCCGCGGCGACCGAGACGCTCGCAACGCAGGTCTACAAGCAGTCGTTCGCCCTCGGCAACTTCGGCTACGGCGCCGCCCTGGCGCTGCTGCTGACCCTCATCATCCTGGTCTTCGCGGTCATCCAGCAGCGCGTCACCGCCGACCGTTCGGAGGAGAACTGACATGTTCCGCTACACCAAGCTCACGGGGCTCCGCGAGTTCCTCTTCTGGGTCGCCGCGCTCGTCTTCCTGCTGCCGTTCTACTTCTTGGTCACGACCTCGCTGAAATCGGACCGCGAGGTCATCACCTCGTCGACACTGGCGCCGCCGACCGCACCCGACTTCGGCAACTTCCTCAAGGTGCTGACCGCCACCGGCAACTCGAACGTCGTGGTGGGGCTGATCAACAGCATCATCATCACCGCAGGCAGCATCGTGCTCCTGGTTCTACTCGGCTCGCTCACCGGCTACGTGATCGCCCGCAGCACGCGTCGATGGAGCCGCGTGGTCTACTACCTCTTCCTCGTGGCGATCGTTCTGCCCACGCAGCTGGGCACCGTGCCGCTGTACATCGGGGCGCGCTCGCTCGGGCTCACCGGCTCGGCCTGGGGCATGATCGTCCTCTACACCGGCATGTTGCTGCCGCTCGCGATCTTCCTGTACGCGGGCTTTTTCCGCGGGCTCGGCACCGAGTACGAGGAGGCCGCGACGATCGACGGCGCCAGCCGCACCCAGATCTTCTTCCGGATCGTGCTCCCGCTGATGTCGCCCGCGACCGGGACCGTGGCGATCCTCGCCGGACTCATCGTGTGGAACGACTTCTTCACATCGCTCATCTTCCTCGGCGGCTCCGCGAACCAGACCCTCCCGGTCGCCATGTACTACTACATCGGCTCGCTGGTCTCGGCGTGGAACCAGATCTTCGCGATCGTCATCGTCTCGATGGTGCCGATCCTCGCCTTCTACCTCTTCGCCCAGAAGCGCTTCATCCAGGGCTTCGCCGGCGGCCTGAAGGGCTAGCGCCTTCTCCACACCGATGCCGGTTCACCGGCCTCATGGGCTGAGCCTGCCCAGATGGATGCCGATCGCGATGGCATCCGTCGACCGTCGCGCCTCGCGTCCGTTGAAAGGACACCCTCATGTATCAACTCGCCCCCAACATCGAACTCCTCTTCACCGAGGCCGGCGACTACCACGACCGCGTCCGCGCGGCGGCGGCCGCGGGCTTCGACGCCGTCGAGATGTGGGGTCCCACGGGGGTCGACGCTCCGGCGACGCCCAAGGACCTGCCGGCACTGAAGGCGGCGCTCGAAGAGACCGGCGTGCAGCTCACGGCGCAGCTGGCGGAGCCCCGCACGCAGTTCATGATCCCTCCGTGGGACCACAGCGAGTTCTTCCGCAAGCTCGACGAGGGCGTGGCGATCGCCCACGACCTCGGATGCCCCCGCATCGTCGTGGGCAGCGGCACCGGCTTCGGCGGGTGGAAGCGGCAGGTGCAGCTCGACAAGCTCATCGAGATCTACACCACGGCGATCGCCCAGATCGAGGGGTCGGGCGTCGGTCTCGTGCTCGAGCCCGTGAACGTCCGGGTCGACCACCCCGGTTCGCTGCTGGATCGCACGGCCGAGGGGGTCTACGTCGCCCGTGGCGTCGCCTCGCCGCAGTTCGGCGTGCTCTACGACATCTATCACTCGGCCGTCGAGGGTGAGGACATGGAGGCCGAGCTGGCGAACGCCGGCGACCTCATCCACTATGTGCAGCTGGCCGACGCCCCCGGTCGCGGCGAGCCCGGCACGGGAGAGCTCGACTGGAACGAGCGCTTCCGACTGCTGCGCGACAGCGGTTACGACGGCCCCGTGGGTCTCGAGTACTACCCGACCACCGCGTCGGCGGCATCCGTCGCCCACGTCGTCGAGATCGCGCGCGCCGCATGAGCACCCGGCAGTACCCCACCTCGGTCGACGTCGTCATCGTCGGGAGCGGGCCGACCGGCTCGGCCTACGCGCGCATCCTGTCTGAGCGCGCGCCGGAGGCGACGATCGCGATGCTCGAGGTCGGCCCGACGGTGTCGAATCCTCCCGGTGCGCACGTGAAGAACATCGCCGACCCGGTCGAGCGGGCTCGCGCGCAGGTGGCCTCGGAGGGCCCGGGCGAGCGCGGCGAGAAGGTCGCCAGCCCCGGCGCCGCCAAGGCCGGCGTGCGCGGGGCGCGCCCCGGCACGTTCCTGCTCGAGGAGGGTTACGCGTTCGAGGGGGAGGACGGTCTCCCGGTCGTCGCGATGTCGAGCAACGTGGGCGGCATGGCCGCGCACTGGACGGGCGCGTGCCCGCGTCCGAACGACAGTGAGCGCATCGCCTTCGTTCCCGACCTCGACGAGCTCCTCGACGAGGCCGATCGTCTGCTGGGTGTCACGACGAACGCCTTCGACTCCGCGCCCTTCGGGGCGATCGTGCGCGAGCGCCTCTCGGCCGCGGTCGACGAAGGCCGCGTCGATGCGACGAAGGTGCAGCGGATGCCGCTGGCCGCCCACCGGCGCGACGACGGTCGCCTGGTCTGGTCGGGGTCGGACGTCGTGCTGGGAGAGGTCACGCGCGAGAACCCGCGCTTCGCGCTCTTCGACGAGACCCTGGCTGTGCGGGTACTCGTGGAGGGCGGCCGCGCATCGGGCGTCGTCGCGCGCGACCTACGTTCGGGCGACGAGCACACCATCGCGGCGCGCTTCGTGGTGGTCGCGGCCGACGCGCTGCGCACCCCGCAGCTGCTGTGGGCGTCGGGCGTGCGCCCGGAGGCTCTCGGGCGGTACCTGAACGACCAGGCGCAGGTGGTGTTCGCCTCGCGGCTGCGGAACATGCCCCTGCTCGACACCCACGACCCCACCGCGGGGCTGGCGGAGTACAGCGGGGTGAGCTGGGTCCCGTTCACCGACGACATGCCGTTCCACGGGCAGATCATGCAGCTCGACGCCTCGCCGATCCCCCTGGCCGACGACGACCCGGTGGTTCCGGGCTCGATCGTGGGACTCGGGTTGTTCTGCGCGAAAGACCTGCGGGCCGACGACCGCGTCGCCTTCGATGCGGAGCACGTCGACGGCTACGGGATGCCGGCTCCCCGCATCCACTACCGCCTCACCGATCACGATCGCGAGGTGGTGGAACGGGCTCGTCAGGAGATCGTGCGTCTGGCCGAGGCCGTCGGCGACCCGGTCGGCGATCGCCCCTTCACCCTTCCGCTCGGGTCGTCTCTGCACTACCAGGGCTCGACGCGCATGGGCGTCGCCGACGACGGCACGAGCGTGTGCGACATCGACAGCGAGGTGTGGGGCGTGCCCGATCTCTTCGTCGCGGGCAACGGAGTGATCCCGACCGCGACGGCGTGCAACCCGACGTTGACGTCGGTGGCGCTCGCCGTGCGGGGTGCACGCAAGATCGCTGCCGTTCTCGCTCGCGAGCAGGTCGCGACGAAGTCGGCATCCGCCTGAGTTCTCTTGCTTATGCAGGAAACAAACATTATAGTGTAGAAATCATGACAAAGTGGTCTGCGACTCCTGTCGCGCCGACGAGGAGGTCATCGTGATCCCGGATCGCATCATCGAGCAGGGCACCCTCAGCGCCCGCGACGGGCGGACATCGGTGGACGTGCGGCTGCCCTGGTACCGCGCCCTGCCGGCATCGTGCATCTCGGGCGCGAGGCTCACCATCGACGGCGTCGAGGCCCCCGCTGCCTCGCTCCGCTGGCAGATGAACGGCGAGGAGTTCACGTTCGCCGATATGAAGACGAACACCGAGCAGTGGTGGTTCCCCACCGACTCGGCCGTGCTGTCGGGAGATCTGACGGTGGATGCCGGGGAGCACGAGGTGCGCGTCGACCTCGAGCTCTTCATCCCCTACATCATCATCGCCGACGACCAGGTGCTCCACATCGAGGAGCACGACACCAAGACCATGACCGTCCGCCAGGTCGAGGAGGCCCGCGCATGACCGAGCTCGGCACGCCCATCCAGGGCGTCACGCTCTACAGCTTCACCCGTGCGTTCCACGGCCGCGAGTACGACCTCGACCAGCTGATCCGCAAGACCGCGGCCGAGGGCTTCGGTCCGGGGCTCGAGATCATCGGTTTCTCGAGCTTCCGCGGATTCCCCGAGATCGACGACCACTTCGCCGGGCGCTTCTCCGATCTGATCGACGAGGTGGGCCTGGTGCGCACCTCTCTCGCGGTGAACGCAGACATCGGTCTGCGCCCCGACCGGCTGATGGACCAGGACGAGCTGATCGCCTACATGCGCAAGCAGATCGCAGCGGCCGCGAAGCTCGGGTTCCCCATCGCGCGGGTGCAGATCTCGCTCACGCCCGACTCGATGGAGGCTCTCGCCCCGATCGCCGAGGAGTACGGCGTCACGCTCGCCCTCGAGGTACACGCCGACCAGTACGCCTCCCACCCGCGCATCCTCGCGCTGCGCGACAGGTACGAGAAGGTCGGCTCGCCCTTCCTCGGGTTCACGATGGACTGGGGCGCCACCGTCACCGGCTTCGCCCCCTCGCTCATCGAGGCGTATCGCCGCCGCGGAGCGTCGGAGGAGCTGCTGTCCGCCGTCGTCGCCCTGTGGGACGAGTACTACGAGCAGGGCCCGCCCGCCGACCAGGCCGACCACGGCCAGCGCTTCGGTCGGTTCATCGGCCTCGCTCATCAGCACGGCCGCCCCGACCTCGGCATCGACTTCGGCATCAACGGCACCGGCCTGTTCGGCCCCGCGCGCGTCGACGACTGGCTCGAGATCATGCCGTGGGTGAAGCACGTGCACGGCAAGTTCTTCGGCATCGACGAGAACGGGAACGAGCCGTCGGTTCCCGTCGCCGAGCTCATCACCCTGCTGGTCGAGAACGGCTACAGCGGCGCGGTGTCGAGCGAGTACGAGGGCTGGCACTGGAACCACTGGCAGAACCCCTTCGAGATCATCCGCGGCGAGCAGGCCATCCAGCGCACCGCCGCCGAGGCCGCCGGCTCCCGGATGATCACGGATGCCGTCGAGGCCCGCCGCGCCCTCGATGCCCACCTGTCGCACGCCGTGCGGGCCTGAAAGGACCTCCGTCATGCAGAACGGCATCGCCGGAACCGGCATCCGCCTCGGTACCACCCTCTACTCGATGACGAGCGAGTTCGCCGCGGGGGTCTACACCCCCGAGACGCTGATCCGCGAGGTGCACGACCAGGGGATCGGTCCGGGCGTGGAGTTCAACTTCGCGCAGCTCCTGCGCTCGTACCCCGACGTCGACGCCGAGTTCACGAAGCTCTGGTTCGACTCGCTCGAGAAGTACGGCCTCGAGGCGAGCGCCGTGGGGACCAACCTCGACATGGGCCGCCGCGCAGACCGAGACATGACCCCCGACGAGGAGCACGACTTCTTCGCCCGTCAGCTGAAGTCGGCGCACACCCTCGGCTTCACGACGGTCGTCATCCGCTCGGCCGGCAAGGAGCTGCTGCGCCGTCTGCTGCCCCTCGCCGAGAAGTACGACCAGAGACTCGCGTACGAGATCCACGCGCCCTCAGGGCCGAACGACTCCAAGGTGCTCGAGATCCGCGAGGTCTACGACGAACTCGGGAGCGACCGCCTCGGCTTCACCGCCGACTTCTCGTCGACCATGCACTCGCTCTCCCCGACCCTGCTGCGCACGCTCGGCCAGATGGGCATGGACGAGAAGCACTTCCCGGTCATGGACGAGATCTGGCGCGAGCCCGCGCCCATGCACGTGCGCAACCAGAGATTCGAGGACTACCTCACGGGCGAGGGCGTCGACCCCCTGCGCTTCGGGCCGTTCACGCGTCTGGCCTTCAACATGCACGGTCTCGTGCCGCCGGAGGAGTGGCTCGACATCATGCCGCAGATCTTCCACGTGCACGCGAAGTTCTACGACATCGGCGCCGACGGCGAAGAACCGGCCATGGACATCCCCCGCATCGTCACGCAGTTCGTCGACGGGGGATACGAGGGCTACCTCTCCAGCGAGTGGGAGGGCCACGCCTTCAGCGACCTCGGCGAGAGCGATCCCGTCGATCTCGTGAAGAAGCAGCACGCGCTCATGCGCACAGCCATCGAGAACACCGTCGCGGCGCGCCAGCCCGCGTAATCCACCACCACAACGAAGGAATGACCATGTCGAACACCACCACCGAGGCATCCGTCTCCGACCTCATCGCCGAGGTCACCCGCCTGCGCGAGCAGGTCGAGGCCGCCCACGCCCTCGCGCAGCGCGCCGAGGACCGCGGGCAGGTCGAGAACCTCTTCAACCGCTACATGTACCTGCACAACGCCTTCGAGGACGAGCAGATCATCCCGCTGTGGGTGAAGGAGGGCACCGAGGGCATCCGCGCGCGCTACACCAACGCCGGTCAGTACACGACCTGGCAGAGCGTCACCGACTACCACCGCGGTCGTCCCCACCCCGAGGGCAAGCTCATCCTGCACGCCACCAACACCCCGGTGATCGAGGTCGCCGGCGACGGCAAGACCGCCACCGGCGTGTGGATGATGGCGGGCACCGAATCGGGGCTGACCGACCCGAAGGTCGCGGAGGAGTTCCCCGACATGTACTCGCCCGAGGAAGTGCTCGGCAAGAAGGTCTGGGCCCACTGGGTGTGGTGCAAGTACGCGATCGACTTCCTCAAGCAGGACGGCGAGTGGAAGTTCTGGAAGTTCCGCTGCTACGAGCTCGCCCGGGCGCCCTTCGAGGAGAACTGGGTCGCCTTCGGCCTGAAGAACCAGGGTGCGTTCGACCTCGACCTCATGTACTTCGGCGACGACGGCAAGCCCGTCTTCATGCCGAAGGCCGACGAGCCGGTGCCCTCCACGAACCACCCCTACAGCCCCGAGACCACGCAGAAGCTCGAGCCCGCGCCTCCCGTCGCGCACCAGACCTTCTCCGACAACTACGCCTGAGAGACAAGCCCCATGGCCACCCACAACTCGCTCTTCGCCGAGAAGGACGTCCGTCGCACCGACGACGGCCTCGCCGTCTCGGTGCAGCTGCCCTGGTACCGCAGCCTCTGGCTGTCTGCCGTCGACGACGTCGCCGCGACGGTGAACGGTGTCGCCGTGCCGAAGGACGACCTGCGGTTCTCGCTCGGGGGTCGCGAGTACCGCGTCGAGGAACTGCCCGAGCAGTCCGAGACGCTGTGGTTCGTCGCCGACCGGCCCGACGTCCTGATCCACCTCGAGGCCCCGCTCGCGGCGGGCGAGGCGGTGACCGTCGAGGTCGTGCTGACCATGCGGCTGCTCTACATGCAGATCATGCCGGGGGTCGACGGCGGCCCCGGGCGGTACGTCACGAACCGGGTTCCGGTCGAGCGAGAGCTGGTGCTGTCATGACCCGTCCTCTGCGCGTCGCCATGATCGGCTACGGCTTCATGGGTGCCGCCCACTCCGTCGGCTGGCGTCAGGCGCCGCGCATGTTCGACCTGCCGCGCGAGATCGAGATGGCGGTGGTCGTCGGACGGAATCCGGATGCCGTGGCCTCCGCCGCCGCGAAATGGGGCTGGGCCGAGTCGGCCACCGATTGGCGCGAGATCGTCGGGCGTGACGACATCGACATCGTCGACATCGTGACGCCCGGCGAATCCCACGCCGAGATCGCGATCGCCGCCCTCGACGCGGGTAAGCACGTCCTGTGCGAGAAGCCCCTGGCCAACACCGTGGCCGAGGCCGAGGCGATGGCCGAAGCCGCCGCGCGGGCTCGGGTCCGCGGCATCCGATCGATGGTGGGGTTCACCTACCGTCGGGTGCCCGCGGTCACGCTGCTGCGCGACATGATCGCCGAGGGGGCGGTCGGCACGGTGCAGCAGGTGCGCGCGGCCTATCGGCAGGACTGGCTCGTCGACCCCGAGACGCCGCTCGCGTGGCGCCTGCAGAAGGAGCAAGCCGGGTCGGGCGCGCTCGGCGACATCGGGGCGCACATCATCGACATGACCCAGTTCGTCACCGGTCTGGGCGTGGAGCGGGTCTCGGGCACGATCGACACGATCGTGAAGGAGAGACCCCTTCCCGCCGACGGATCGATGGGGCTGTCGAACGGTGCCGGTGCCGCAGAGAAGGGCGCGGTGACCGTCGATGACGTCGCGATCTTCACCGGCCGCCTGGCGAACGGCGCCCTGGCCTCGTTCGAAGCCACCCGCTTCGCGACCGGCCGCAAGAACGCTCTGACCATCGAGGTGTCGGGCGATCGTGGCGCGCTCGCATTCGACCTCGAAGACCTCAACAGCCTGCGCTTCTACGACCGCACGGCGCCCGAGGGCCGGCAGGGGTTCACGCAGATCCTCGTCACCGAGTCGCAGCATCCCTACGTCTCGGCGTGGTGGCCCGCGGGGCACCTGCTCGGTTACGAGCACGGCTTCAGCCACCAGGTCGTCGACCTCGTCAACGCGATCGCCGACGGTTCCGACCCGCACTCCTCGTTCGATGAGGGCCTGTGCGTGCAGCGCGTCCTCGACGCCGTCGAGCGCAGCAGCGCCGCCGAGTCCGCCTGGACCCGCGTCGGCGCACCCATCCCCGCTCTCTGACTCCCGCTCCTCGCCCGGAAAGGACCGCCGTCATGGCTCGCCCGATCACCCTGTTCACCGGCCAGTGGGCCGACCTGCCCTTCGAAGAGGTCGCGCGCCTCGCGGGGGAGTGGGGCTACGACGGCCTCGAGATCGCCTGCTGGGGCGACCACATCGACGTCGCGCGCTGGGACGACGCCGACTACGTGCAGTCGCGCCTCGACATCCTCGAGCGCAACGGCCTGAAGGTGTGGACGATCTCGAACCACCTCGTCGGCCAGGCGGTCTGCGACGACCCCATCGACGAGCGCCACCACGACATCGTGCCGCCCCGGGTATGGGGAGACGGGGATGCCGAGGGCGTGCGCCAGCGTGCGGCCGAAGACCTCAAGAACACGGCGCGCTTCGCCGCCAAGCTCGGGGTGAAGACCGTGACCGGCTTCACGGGGTCGAGCATCTGGAAGTACGTGGCGATGTTCCCGCCGGCCTCCGACGCCATGATCGAGCGAGGCTACGCGGACTTCGCCGAGCGGTGGCATCCGATCCTCGACGTCTTCGAAGAGGTCGGGGTGCGCTTCGCCCTCGAGGTGCACCCGTCCGAGATCGCGTACGACTACTGGACGGCGAAGAAGACGCTGGAGGCCATCGGGCACCGGAAGAGCTTCGGGTTCAACTTCGACCCCTCGCACTTCGTGTGGCAGCAGCTCGACTCGGTCGCGTTCGTGCTCGACTTCGCCGACCACATCTTCCACGTGCACTGCAAGGAGTCCACGACCAACCTCGACGGCCGCAACGGCGTGCTCGGATCCCACCTGTCGTGGGACAACCCGCGCCGCGGCTGGACCTTCGTCTCGACCGGTCACGGCGATGTGCCGTGGGAGCCGCTGTTCCGCGCCCTCAACGCGATCGGCTACGACGGACCCACGAGCGTGGAGTGGGAGGACGCCGGGATGGACCGCCTCGTCGGCGGCCCAGAGGCCCTCGCGTTCGTACGCAAACTCGGCGGGATCACCCCGCCGCACCAGCTGTTCGACGCCGCGTTCTCTCAGAAAGGCTGACGCATGACCGACGTGCTGAACGTTCTCATCCTTTCGGGTCACATGACCATCGAGCACGACAACGCCCACCGCAGCTTCCGCCTGCACAACCAGTGGATTACGACGCTGCTCGAAGACACCGGGCGCTTCAAGGTCCGCGTCGTCGAGGACCCGCGGGGACTGCCGGCGAGCGTGATCGACAAGTACGACGTGCTCATCGTCATCTTCGAGGGCCGCGACGGGTACCACGACATGGCGACCGGCTTCGGCGAGGAGACGGATGCCGCGATCCTGCGGTTCGTGCACGACGAGGGCAAGGGCATCGTCTGGTTCCACGGTTCCGCAGCTCAAGAGGACCGCTGGGGCTACCCCGAGGAGTACAACGTCATGCGCGGCGCCAAGCTCAGCGCGTGGGAGACGGGCCTCCGCCCCCGCCCGTGGGGCGAGGCGCAGCTGCACACGACCGAGCCACGGCATCCGATCACCGAGGGCATCAACGCGACGTGGACCGTCACCGGCGACGACATCCTGGTCGGCGTGCAGATGTACGAGGGCGCCCAGGTGTTGCTGACGACCTTCGACGACCTCGAGGCGTACGAGAAGGCGCCGGTGTGGCCGATGTCGCACTACCCGGTCGACATCCCGCCCGAGGGCATCGCCGCGCTGCCCGGGATCAACACCGAGCAGCCGCTCGCGTGGATCAACGAGTACGGCGCCGGGCGGTCGTTCACGATCACGATCGGCCACGACATCGACACGTTCCGACGCATCGAGTTCATCCGCATGTTCCCGCGGGGCGTGGAGTGGGCCGCGACCGGCGAAGTGACGCTGACCGGACCCGACCGCCGTGGCGACCGTCGCATCAACCCCTGGCCGTACTACAACGGCGAGGGCTGAGGCGCGGAACCGATGCCCGTCCCGCCGGTGGCCCGCTCGCGGGTGCGGCTCACGCGCGGGTCGGGCCGGGAGCGGGGCGCCGGCCGGGGTCACGACACGCATAAACGCGATCCGCTCGCGGAAACACGGGCACACCGCGTTTATGCGCGCCGATCGCGTTTATGCGTGAGGGGAGACGAGGCATGATCGGGATCGGGATACTCGGGGCGGGCGGCATCGCCGAGCGCGCGATGGTCGAGCCGGCGCACGGTGTCGACGGCGTCGAGGTCGTCGCCATCGGCGCGCGTGACCCCGAGCGGGCGCGCACGTTCGCCGAGCGACTCGACGTGCCCGCCTGGGGCGACTACGACGCAGTGCTGTCCGATCCGCGGATCGACCTGATCTACCTGGCGCTGCCGCCGATCGTGCACGCCGAGTGGGCTTCTCGTGCTCTTGCGGCCGGCAAGCATGTGCTGTGCGAGAAACCGCTGTCGGCCAACGGCACCACCGCGGCGGCCATCGCCGATGCCGCGGATGCCGCGGGGCTCCGCGCCTTCGTCGGGTTCCACTTCCGCCTGCACGGCTTCATCCGCGACCTTCTCGAGACCATCGCGTCGGGGATTCTCGGCGAGGTGAGACTCGTCGAGATCGACTTCAGCATCCCGCACTTCGTCGTCCAGCCCGGCAACATCCGCCTCGACGGCGACCTCGCCGGGGGCGCCGTGATGGACGTCGGCTGTTATGCCGTCGACCTGCTGCGCGCGGCGTTCGGAGAGCCCCAGGTCGTGTCCGCCGTCGCGCAGCCGTACGACGCCGACCCGCGCATCGACCTGCAGACCGACGCGGAACTGCGGCTGCCCGGTGGCATCCCGGCCCTCCTTCGCGCCTCGTTCCTCGGTGACGACACCGGCGCGATGTGGGTGCGCGTGGACGGCAGCGAGGCGTCGCTGCTTGCGACGAGTGTGATCGTTCCGCAGTGGGGCGCGACGCTCACCGTCACAGCGACCGAGGGCACCGTGCTGCGCCAGTCGTCCGCCGATCCCGCCGAGAACAGCTATGCGCGCCAGCTCGAGCACCTCGCGGTGGTGCTCGGCGACGGGTCGGAGAGTCTCCTCGACGCGCGTCGGGGTGTGGGAACGATGCGGGTGGTCGACGCGATCTACCGCGCGGCAGGGCTGGAGCCGCGCTGACGCACGTGTCGTCGGGCGGGGTGCGCGAGAACGGGGGATGCCACGGGGCAGACCGATCCGCGTCTCGTCGCAGAGCCCCCGCACGTCGTCGACTGCGGCCGCCCGTGTGCCGCGCGCCCGGGCGGGGTGCCGTCAGGCGAAGTGCAGGACCGACACGCTGCCCTGCCGCCGAGCGCGGCGGCGTGTCGGGGGCGAACTCCGTCTGACGGCACGCCTGGCGTGCGGGATCCATGGACGGTGGGGTATCGCCGGTCAGCCGGCGACGCGGGCGCCCTCCAGGATCGGCCGCAGCACCTTCTGCACGTACCAGCCAGCGACCATCGTGCTCTCGGCGGGGTGAGGGCTCTGGTCGGACTCCACGACGATCCAGCCGCGGTAGCCGTGTTCGGCCAGGGCGCCCACGAAGCCCTCGAAGTCGACCAGCGCGCGTTCGTCGCTCGGCTCGTAGAACCAGCGCAGGATCTTGCGCGCGCCGCCCTCGGTGCGGATGAACTGCTCCGCGTGGGGTGTCGACGCCTCGGCGTCGTCCACCGTCTCGCGGGCGTCCTTCAGCTGCACGTGCACGACGCGGTCGGCGTGACGGCGGTAGAGAGCCACCGGGTCGATGCCCGCGATCGCGAGCTCGGCGGTGTCGATCGCGAGGCCGACCTTCTCGGCATCCGTCGCCTCGAGGAGGCGCGAGATGCCGTCGTCGAGCCGCAGCGCCGAGAGGAAGTCGACGTGCAGGCCCAGCGCGATGCCGTCCGCCGCGATCGCTTCTCCGACGGCGTTCCACAGGCGCGCGAGCACGTCGATCTGCTCGGCGGACAGGGCCCCCGTCTGCCATGCCGACGGCGCCGCGCGCACGACCAGCACGCTGCCCCCGAGACGGCGAAGAGCATCGGCGAACCACCGGGCGGTGCGGACGATCTGCTCGACCGAGGCGGGGTCGAGCGGGTCGGGCCCGCGGCCCATCTCGACCTCGAACCCGACGGCGGGGTCGTAGACGTAGCTGCTCACGGCCTCGATCGCGCACGAGGAGAGGAACTCCCCGAACTTCTCGACCGAGCCGTAGAGGTCGGCGAGCTGCTGCGGAGTGCCGAGCGGTTCCCACGCGCCGAAGCTCTCGGCGGTCAGCTCGACGCCCGGGAATCCGCTGATGGATGCCGTCTTGAAGGCCCTCTCGTGCTCGCGCGTGCGCACGAACGAGTCGATGTTGGTGTCCCACTGGTTGATGGCGTAGGCCCAGCGCACGTCGCTCATCGCGCCACCTCCTCGTTGTAGATGCCGTCGAGCACGTTCTTGGCGTACCACCGCGAGATCGCGGTGCTCTCGGCGTAGTCGCCGCCGAGCTTGTCGGCCTTGTCGTGCTCAACGCTGATCCAGCCGGTGTAGCCGTTGTCGCGCACCGAGCGCATCATGGCCTCGAAGTCGACCAGCCCCTCGTCGGTGCCCATCTCGTAGAACCATTTCTCGGTCGTCTTCGCCGACACCTCGGCATCCGGGAACATCCGATAGTCGTCGTTGACGTCTTTGTGGCGGGTGTCCTTGAAGTGGAAGCCCGTCACGCGCTCGTGGTGCTTCTCGTATACGTCGACCGGGTCGACGTCGGCGATGCAGTGCTGGGCGGTGTCGACGAAGAACTTCACGTAGCGGGGATCGGCGTACGAATAGAAGCGGTCGATCTGATCACGCGTGCGGATGCCGGCGTAGAACTCGTGGTGGCAGGTGAGGTTGACGCCGTACTGCTGCGTGAGCTCGCCGACCTTGCCCCAGATGTCGGCCGCGTGCTTGAGCCCGTCGTCGGGCACGCCGGCCTCGTCGAAGTAGCGGGATCCGGGCATGACGATGATGTTGTCGAGCTGGATGCCCGACCACATGTCGAGCGTCCGCTGGAAGTCTTCGAGAATCGTGCCGTGGGTCGCCGGCACTTCGGGGGCGTAGCGATCGGGTGAGTAGTACACGCCGTGGAACGTGTTGACGATGCGCTCGAGGCCCTGCTCCTGCACGAACTCCTGGTAGTTCGCCACCGAGCCGTACTGCTCGAAGATCTGCCAGATGCGGAAGTCGAAGGTGTCGATCGCGTCGAAGCCGACGGCGGCGACCTGCTGCAGGAAGCGCTTCATCGCCAGCTTGGACTGCCACTGGTCGTAGGGGCCGGCGGGGCCCTGGGCCCGCCAGTGGTCCATGTAGCTCCACTTGATGGGTCGGTCGGTCATTGCGTGCTCGCTCTCTGGAGGGATGCGGATGGGTGACGGTCGGAGAGGGCGCCGGCGGCCAACGAGAGATGACGCGACGTCATCTCCCACGGGTCGTCGTCGAGCCACTCCTGGCCGCCCCACTCGCTGCAGAGCGTGCCGGTGAAGCCCGTCGCGGCGAGGGCGGCGCCCACGTCGCGAAGGGGGTCGGAGATCCGGTCGTCGGCGTCGTCGAGGTCCCAGAACTTCAGGTGCACGGCGCCGAGAAGAGGGAGGACGGATGCCAGATCGGAAGCCCGCGCGCGTCCGAAGCGCACGAGCAGGTTCATGAAGAGGGTGTGCACGGGCCCGGGCACCTGCCCGGAGCGCAGGAGGTCGACGACCGCGTCCTGGGTCGCGGGGTCGCGCCACTCGGCGCGCAGTCGTCGGAGCAGATCGGGGCGGATGCCACCGCGCTCGAGCCGATCGAGGTAGGTCACGGGGAGCGCGGGCATGAGCATGCTGATGTCGAGCAGCAGCCGCACGTGCGGGGTGTCGAGCTGGGCGATCCGGTCATAGGCCGCCGGACGCGCGGTGGGCGTCTCGTGGCCCTGCGCCTCCTCGTAGAGCACGAGGTCGAGCTCTTCGAGCAGGGGGACGAGATCGTCGAGAATGGCCCCGGCCTGGCCGATCGGCAGACGGACGCCCGTGGCGCCGACCGCGGCTGCGGCGCGCAGCTGCGGCTCGAGGAACGCCCGGCGCTCGGCATCCGCGCGTCGACGGCCGCGGTCGAACTCGTCGATGCTGACGCCCACGATGCTGACGCGTCCGCCCGCCGCGGCGAGCCGGTCGCGGAAGGCGCGGGCGTCGGGGTGCGGAGGGTCGGGGAACCCGCGCCACATCTGGCCGAGCTCGATCTCGATGCCCGTGGCCACGCCCCGCTCGACCAAGGTGAGGGCGAGGTCGGGGGCGGTCCGCTCGGCGCGGATCACCTCGGGGGTGAGGTTGAAGGCGCTGGCGGTGAGCTGCCAGCCGACGGGGAGGCTCATGTGGTCCCTCCGACGGCACGCGCGACACCGGCGGCGACGGCGTCCGTGTCGAGCGTGCGGGTGAACGCGAAGGGCAGGCGCAGGGGTGCATCGGGCCCGCCGGGCAGGTAGGGGATCTCCAGGCGGAACGAGACCGAGACCTGATGGATGCCGGGGCTCACGGCATCCGGGATCTCGAGGACGACGCGGTCTTGGAGGTACCACCAGCCGTCCTCCTGCGGCAGGGCATCGGGGGAGAGGCGACGCTCGCCGAGGATGATCGCGGGCTCGAACTCCCTGCCGTCGAGCTGCACGATCGGGTCGAGCAGACTCGACAGGGGCAGCGAGCGGATCCACGGCAGCGAGAGGCGCAGTCGGGTCGCGCCGTCGACGCCGCGCAGGGCATCGTCGCGGAGAGCCGAAAGGGTCATGGCGGGCACACGTCCTCGTGTCGCGGCGCCTCGGACGAAGCGCTTCCGCACACAACCTACCGACTAATGTCGGAAATAGAAAGAAGTTAGTCGAAGAGGCCGTGCACCGCCGCCACCGTCGGACGGCCGTCGGCGAACCAGCGCGGCAGGCTCACCTCGAACAGCTGCTCCTGGGCGAGGTCGACGCCGCCGCGCACCGGTTCGCGGGCGTCGCTCTCGCTGGTGCGGATGACCAGATCGCGTGTGGCGAGCGGGAGCGAGAGCTCGTAGACGCGGTGGCGGACCTCGGCGAGGAACAGCTCGCCTGTCGAGGCGACGGCTCCACCGATGACGATGAGACTCGGGTTGAACATGTTCACGAGGGCGGCGATCGCCTCGCCGACCTGTCGAGCCGAAGTCTGCACGAGGGAGGTGGCCAGGGCGTCGCCCCGGGTGGCCGCGATAGTGATGCTCTCGAGAGTGAGGTCGGTCCCGGATGCCGCACTGTCGGCGAGGACGCCGGTGGCGCCCCGCTCGATCGCCTCGTGCGCGTCACGCACGAGGGCCCACCCGCCGGCCACGGCCTCGAGGCATCCGATCTTGCCGCACCGGCACACCTGCTCGGCGCCGGGGACGCGCACGTGGCCCATGTCGCCCGCTGCGCCGTTCGCGCCGCGGTGCAGGCGTCCGTGCGAGACGAGGCCCGCGCCGATGCCCGTGCCGACCTTGCAGTAGATCAGATCGATGCCCTCGTCGCGATGCCGCGCGCGCTCGCCGGCGGCGAGCAGGTTGACGTCGTTGTCGACCCAGACGGGCGCGCCGTAGCGCTGCTCGAACGCCCCGCGCACGTCGAAGCCGTTCCATCCGGGCATGATCGGCGGGGCGACCGGTCTTCCGGTCTCGAAGTCGACGGGGCCGGGGAGGCCGACCACGATGGCCCAGGCGGGGGTCCCGTCACCGGACGCGAGCAGGTCGTCGACCATGGCGGTCGCCGTGTCGAGGGTCTCTTCGGGGCCGCTGGCGATGTTCCAGGCGCGGTGGGCCTCGTCGAGGATCGTGCCGTCGAGATCGGTCACGCCGACGTGGATGTGCTGGCCGCCCAGGGCGCAGACGACGATGCGCCCCCGCTCGGCGCGGAAGCGCAGGGTGCGCGGAGCACGTCCGCCCGACGACGGGGCGTATTCCGCATCTTCGAGGAAGCCCATCTCGACGGCCCGGTCAACGCGCTGCGCGACGACTCCTCGACCGAGCCCGGTCACGCGGCCGATCTCGGGTCGGGTGACCGCGTCGCCCGATCGCACCATGTTGACGATGCGCAACAGGCTCGTGACTTCGTCGGTCTGTGCGCCGAAGCGGAGGGTGGACACGTTCGCCATGGGTCGATCCTCACACAGGACAAGCCGCCCACTGCCGGAAACGCGAGATCTATGGTTCATTTGTCTCTAACTTCAGCGTGATTCACACCGAAGTGGCGAGGGGGCCAGGATGACGTGGGGCGTGGGCATCATCGGCGCGGGGCCGGGAGTGGCGGCTCTGCACGCCCCCACCCTCGCCCGCACCGACGGTGACTTCCGGCTCGTCCACGTCAGCGACGCGGGTAGCGGTCGAGCCGCCCTGATCGCGGAGCGCTTCGGAGCGCGGGCGTCGTCGGGGGTCGAAGAGCTGCTCGCCGATCCCGAGGTCGACGTCGTGGCGATCTGCAGCCCGCCCGCACGGCACACCGAGCACGTGCGTGCTGCTCTGGCTGCGGGGCGACGGGCGATCTTCTGCGAGAAGCCCCTGGCCGACACCGCCGACGAGGCCGACCGTCTCGTCGCCGAGTGCGCCGCGGTCGGTGCGCTGCTCGTCGTCGGCACGAACCACCTCTTCGACCCTGCATGGACGCGGGCGACGCACCACCTGAGTGCGCTCGACGGTCGGATCGCGGCGGTGACGGTGACGCTCTGCCTGTCGCCGAACGACCGGTATCACGCGGTGACGATGGGCGAGCCGCTTCCCGCTGGTGCGCCCGTGCACCGCCCGCCGCTCGACCTCGACGATCCCGAGCAGAGCGCGGCGATCGTGCGACAGCTCGTGGCCGGGCTCGGGGTGCACGACCTGCCGCTTGTCCGCGACCTCGTGCCGGCCGCGCCCGACCTGGTGTGGGCTCGGCCGGTGGCGCCCGTGGGGTTCGATCTGGCGCTGCGCGCGAACGGCGCGCTCGTCCGGTTCACGACCGTGATGCTCCCCGAGGGTGCCGATTCGCTCTGGCGCGTCAGCGTCGTCACCGCGGGTGCCCGAGTCGAGGTCGAATTCCCCCCGCCGTTCGTGCACGTCGGCGGGGCGCGCACGACGGTTCGCGATGCCCAGGGGGTGCACACGGTATACCCGATCGACCGTCGCGACGGCTACGAGGTGGAGTGGCGCGCGCTCGCCGCGCTGCTGCGCGGAGAGGCCGCGATGGAGTACGACGAGTTGCGCGCGGACGCGGTCTTCGTGCTGGCGATCGCCGACGGAGCGGCCGCGGCCGTTCGGGCGGGGGCGGTGCGCGAGGAGGCCGGGCCGGATGGCGCCGAGCGAGCGGAGGTCGGACGGTGAATGCGATCGAGGTGCGCACGGATATCCCCGCCTACCGCGCCGCGGTGGCCGAGCTCGCGCCCCGCGTGCGACTCGGCGTCGGCGTCGACGGTGTCCGCGTCGTCGCGGGGCGCGGCGCGTGGTGGGAACGGCTGGTCGATGCGACCGCGTTCATCGTCGACGAGCCCGAGCCGCTGCCGGCCGCCGTCCTCGGGCGGCTCTGGGTGATCGGCGTTCCAGTCGCGGTCGTCCGTCGACGCCTGCGGCCCGACGTGTTCGCCGACGCGACGGCGCAGGCGGTCGCCCCTCGTCACATCGTGGTCGACGCGTGGGGAGGGCGAACGGATGCCACGGCCCTCCTCCGCGACGCGATCGGGTGGGCGCGGGTGCTCGCCGGCGGCCCGCTGAGCGTCGTCGGTCGCGCCGACACAGCGGCGGCGACGACGATGTCCCTGCGCGGTCCGGACGGCGTCGGCCTGAGTGTCACCCGCGCGATCGGCGGCGGGGTGGGCGGCGCTCTGGTCGCCACGGCGCTCGGGCCGCGACGGGTCGAGGTGCGCGTCGACAGCACATCGCCGCTGTGCGAGGTGGCCTTCGATGACGAGGACGGTCGCCGCATCCGGCCCGTTCGGCGGGAATCCCCCGAGCGTCTCGCGCTGCGCCGGGTTCTGGAGGCCGTCGAGTCGGGCACGGCGCTGAGCGACCTCGCGGAGCTGGCGGCCGACGATGCCGCCATCTCGCACTTCCCCGGATGAGCGCGACCGCTCCCGCCGGAGCCTGTCATGTCCCGCTCCCGCCGGAGCATGTCCCACTTTTGGTCGGTTGCCGGCTCCGCAAGTGACCACAACTGGGACATGCACCGTCATAAGTGGGACGCGGGGCCGACTGTCCGAGGAAGGGCACCCCAGCCGTCCGCGCTCGCTCCGGCAGCGGATAACTCACGCCGATGCCCGGCATCCACAGAATCGGATTCCCTGATATCGACTTCGGTCGGATAGTGGAAGAAGAGTCGGAACGACCCGATTCACCGAAAGGATCGAAGATGATCAAGCTTCTCTCTCATCTGTCGTTCGTCGCGATCACGACTCCTGATGTCGAGGCCTCGGTGGACTTCTACGTCCATCAGGTGGGGCTGACCGAGGTCGCCCGCGAAGACGGCCGTGTCTACCTCCGCTGCTGGGGCGACTACTACGCGTACTCCGTCGTCGTCGCCCAGGGCGACGAGCCCTCGCTCGAGACCATGGCGTGGCGGACCTCGTCGGCCGAGGCCCTCGAGGAGGCCGCGAAGCGCGTGCAGGCCGCCGGTATCGAGGGCGAGTGGTTCGAGGGCCGCGGCATCGGCCGCGCCTTCCGCTTCACCGGGCCGTTCGGCCACAACATGACCCTGCACTGGGAGGTCGAGCGTCACCGCGCCGAGCCGCACACGGCTTCGATCTTCCCCGACCGCCCCGAGAAGCGCAGCCCCGTCGCCGGAGCCCCGCGCCAGCTCGACCACGTCACCGTCGCCACGCAGGACGTCGACGCGTTCGTGCAGTGGTACGTCGACACGCTCGGGTTCCGCTTCATGGCGCGCACCGTGCTCGACGAAGCCCCCATCTCGGTGTTCTCGGTGCTCACGACCAACGAGAAGTCGCACGACCTCGGCGTCGTGCTCGACGGCTCGAGCCGCGCCGGCCGCATCAACCACTACGCCTTCTGGGTCGACACCCGCGAAGAACTGCTCATCGCGGCCGACACGCTCATGGAGAACGGCATCCCCATCGAGTACGGCCCCAACATTCACGGGATCGGCGAGCAGACGTTCCTCTACTACCGCGAGCCCTCGAGCCTGCGCATCGAGCTGAACACCGGCGGCTACCGCAACTACGTGCCCGACTGGGAGGCCAACACCTGGAAGCCGTCGCAGGGGTCGAACAACTTCTACCGCAACGGCCGCATGCCCATGTCGATGACCGAGTCGTTCCCGCCGGCCGACGGCCCCAGCGCCACCGAAGAGGGCGTGCCCGACGAGATCAAGGACGCCCTGCTCAACCCCTACGCCGTCGAGGGTCGGGGCTGAGGGTCGATCCCGGTCGGGGAAAGTGAGAACCATCATGACGACTGCACCGTTCGCGCTCGCGCGCTTCCGAGACGGGGATGCCGTGCGCGTCGGCCTCGTGGTCGGCGACCGCATCCGCCCGCTCAGCGACGCCGAGCTGGGAGGCGGTCTGAACGCGTTCCTCGCCGACCCCGACTGGGATCGAATCGAAGGCCTGACCGAAGCGCCGGGGGAGTGGCATCCGCTTTCGACCGTCACTCTCACGGCGCCCGTCGAGCCGCGGCAGGTGCTGCAGACCGGCGCCAACTACCGCGAGCACGTCATTCAGCTCGTGGCCGCGGGCCTGACGCAGAACACCGACCGCACGCCCGAAGAGGCACACTCCTTCGCCGCCGAGATGATGGACGAGCGCGCCCGCAGCGGCGAGCCGTACTTCTTCATCGGGCTCACCGCGTGCGTCGTCGGCGACGACGTGCCGCTCGTGCTTCCCGCCTACAGCGAGGTGCATGACTGGGAGCTCGAGCTCGCCGTCGTGATCGGCCGCGAGGCGTTCCGCGTCTCGCGCGAGGACGCTCTCGATCACGTCGCCGGGTACACGATCGTCAACGACATCACGACGCGCGATCTCGTGTTCCGAAAGGACATGAAGGAGATCGGCACGGACTGGTACCGGGCGAAGAACGCCCCCGGGTTCCTGCCGACCGGGCCTCTGCTCGTGCCCGCGCGTTTCGTCGACTCGACCGACACCCCCGTACGTCTCGAACTGAACGGGCAGGTGATGCAGGATGCCAACACCTCCGACCTTCTCTTCGACGTCCCGGCGCTCGTCTCGGCGGCCTCGCAGACGCACCCCCTGCTCCCGGGCGACCTGCTGCTGACGGGCAGCCCCGCCGGCAACGGCCAGCACTGGAAGAGGTTCCTGCGCGACGGCGACGTGATGACGGGGACCATCGGTGCGCTCGGTACGCAGGTCGTGCGGTGCGTGGGGGAGGCGGCGTCGTGACCCTCCGACCAGCTCAGGGACCGGACGCGGCGCGACGACCGGGCGCGGCTCCGGGGGCCCTCCCGTCCGAGGACCCGGCCGACCTCGACCGGCAGAATCCCGAGACCGAGATCGCCGCGCGCGCCGAGGCGTTCCGCAACTGGGGCCGCTGGGGCGAGGACGACGTGCTCGGCACGCTCAACTTCATCGACGCCGACAAGCGTCGCCGGGCCGCGGCCCTCGTGCGCGACGGCGTCTCGATCTCGCTCTCGCAGCGCTTCGACACCGACGGGCCGCAGAAGGGCTGGCGCCGGCGCACCAACCCGGTGCACACGATGACCGACACGGGCACGGATGCCGAGCGAGGCAACCAGGGCTTCCCGCACGGCATCGGCGGCGCCGACGACGTCATCGCGATGCCCCTGCAGTGCTCGACGCAGTGGGACGGCCTCGGTCACATCTTCGACCACGGGTACGCCTGGAACGGGCGCCGGGCGGGCGACGTCGTGACGAGCGACGGCGATCTCGTCACCGGCATCGAACACGCGGCCGACGTGATCGTCTCGCGGGGCGTCCTGCTGGACCTGGGCCGTCACCTCGCCCCCGACACCCGAGAACTCGCTGACGGCTACGCGATCACGGTCGGTGACCTCGAGGCCTGCGCCGACGCCGAGGGTGTCGAGATCGAGCGAGGCGACATCGTGCTCGTGCGCACCGGCCACTACACGCGCGCGCACCGCGAGGGCTGGGGCGACTACGCGGGCGGCCCCGCACCGGGACTCTCGCTCACCACGGCCGGGTGGCTGCACCGCACCGAGATCGCCGCGATCGCGACCGACACCTGGGGCTTCGAGGTGCGTCCGAACGAGTTCGACGTGCCGGCCTTCCAACCGCTGCACCAGGTCGTGATCCCGAACATGGGTCTGACGATCGGCGAGATGTGGAACCTCGACGCGCTCGCCTCGCACTGCGCGGCCGCGGGTCGGTGGCAGTTCCTGCTCTCGGCCCCGCCGTTGCCGATCACCGGGGCCGTCGGGTCGCCGGTGAACCCCGTCGCTCTGCTGTAATTCCTTCACCCGTCCCAGAACAGAGAGGTTCTGACATGACCGCCGTTCAGAAAGTCGCGATCGCCGGAGCCGGCGTCGCTGGCCTTGCCACCGCCATCTTCCTCGCCAAGGCCGGTGTCGAGGTCGACCTCTACGACGCCCAGCCCGCGCTGTCCACGCATGGCTCGGGCATCACGCTGCAGGGCAACGCCCTGCGCGTTTTCGACGAGCTCGGTGTCTGGGACGAGATCGCCGCCGCCGGAAGGGCATTCGAGGGCTTGAACCTCCGCGCCCCCGGCCCCGGGGCGCCCGTCGTCGCGGCTCTCCCCGACCTCAAGACCGGAGGCCCCGACTACCCCTCCACCATGGGTATGTCCCGCCCCGACCTCGCCCGCATCCTGCTCGCCGAGGCCGAGCGCTCCGGTGCGCGCGTGCACTTCGGCACCCGTGTGACGGGCGTCTCGCAGACCGACGACGCCGTCGCCGTCGAGGTCGACGGTCGGCCCGCGGGCACCTTCGATGTGCTCGTCGGCGCCGATGGCCTGCACTCGGCGGTGCGCGAGATGATCGGCATCCACGTCTCTCCCGAGCAGACGGGCATGGGAATCTGGCGCACGTTCGTCTCGCTGCCTCCCGAGGTCGACCGCAGCGAGCTGTACTACGGCGGGCCGATGTACATCGCGGGCTACACCCCCACGGGTGACGACACCATGTACGCGTTCCTCGTCGAGGCGGCGCAGGACCGCTCGAGCGCCTCCCCCGAGGAGGCGCGGCGCATCATGGTCGAGCAGTCGCGCGCCTACGACGGCCCGTGGAACCACATCCGCGCCGACATCGAGGCCGGCGCCGACGCCAACTACACGTGGTTCACGCGCCACCTCGTCGATGCCCCGTGGAACCGCAGTCGCGCCGTCGTCATCGGCGACGCCGCGCACAGCTGCCCTCCCACGATCGCTCAGGGCGCGGCCCAGGGACTGGAAGACGCGGCGGTCCTCAGCGAGCTGCTCGTGAACCGGGATGCCGTGGACCAGACGCTGTGGGACGAGTTCCACGAACGCCGAGTGGCGCGGGCGAAAGCCATCGTCGACGCCTCGGTGCAGCTCGGTCAGTGGCAGCTCGACGGCGTCCGCGACGCCGACATGGGCGGCCTGATGTTCGGTGTCGCGCAGCTGACGGCGGCCCGCGCATGAGCGTCCCGCAGCAGGGTGCGCCCGAGGTCACCGACGTCCACGCCCACCTCCTGATGCCCGGCCTGCACGCCGAGGTCGAGCGTCGGGTGCCCGAGGACGTGCAGGCCGCGGCCGACCTGGAGCTGCGCCGGAACGGCTTGCCGAGCCTGCAGGCCTCGGGGCGCATGATCGGCGAGCGCTTCCCGAAGCTGACCTCGGTCGAGGCTCGCCTGGCCGCGATGGACGCGCAGGGCGTCGACCGGCAATGGGTAAGCCCCTCTCCGAACCACTTCTACCCGTGGGCGAACGAAGGACTCGCGACCTGGGCGACCGGCGAGGCGAACCGTCTCATCGCGGAGCACGTCGCGCAGGCGCCCGACCGGCTCGTGGGCTTGGGCACCGTGCCCCTGCAGCACCCGCACCTCGTGGTCGACGCTCTCGACGACGCCGTGCTCGGTCGGGGCCTCGCGGGCGTGGAGATCTCCTCGTTCGCGGGCGAGGTCGAACTCAGCGACGAGCGTCTCGAGCCCTTCTGGGCGCGGGCGGCCGAATTGCGTGCCGTGGTGTTCCTCCACCCCTTCGGCTGCTCACTCGACGAGCGGCTCGACCGGTTCTACCTCTCCAACACGGTCGGCCAGCCCACCGAGAACGCCGTCGCGTTGTCGCACCTGATCTTCGCGGGCGTGCTGGACCGGCATCCGGGACTCCGTCTGATCGCCGCGCACGGGGGCGGATATCTGCCGACCGCGATCGGGCGGAGCGACCGGGCCTGGAGGGTGCGCCCCGAGGCGCACGGCTGCGCGCATGCGCCGTCGACGTACCTTTCGAAGATCTGGTTCGACACCGTCGTGCACGACGAGCGGGCGCTGCGCTGGCTCGTCGAGGCGGCGGGAGCGGACCGGGTACTGCTGGGGAGCGACTTCCCCTTCGACATGGGCCTGGACGAGCCCGTCGCCTTCGTACGCGGGGCGGGGCTGACGGATGCCGACACGACCGGCATCCTGGGCGGGAACGCCGCCGAACTGCTGCGCACGCGGGTGCACGCGTGAGGATCGCTCGCTGGACAGACGGCGCCGACGTGGGCGAGGGCTTCGTCGACGGTGACGCGGTCGTGCCGTTCCCGGACGGACTGCGGGTCGCCGAGGTCTTGGCGCAGGGGCTGTCGGTGGTGTCGGCGCTCTTCGAACGTCGGGATCGCGCCGCCGCGAGGTCGCTGTCCGAGGTGCACCTGCTCGCCCCTCTCGTGCCGGCCTCGATACGCGATTTCGTGGCCTTCGAGGAGCACGTCGAGGGCGTGAGCGCCTCGGTCGACGGCAGGAGCGAGGTCGTGCCCGAGTGGTACGAGGCGCCGACGTTCTACTTCACCAACCCGCACACCGTGCGGGCGACGGGGGACGTCATCGCGATCCCCGAGACACAGCGCCTCGACGTCGAGCTCGAGCTGGCGGTCGTGATCGGAGCGGTACCGGGTTCCGACGGCGAGAACCTGGATGCCACGACGGCGGCATCCCATATCTTCGGCTACACCGTGATGAACGACTGGTCGGCGCGCGACCTGCAGTCCCGCGAGATGAAGGTGCGCCTGGGGCCCGCCAAGGGCAAGGACTTCGCCATGACCCTCGGGCCGTGGATCGTCACGGCCGATGAGATGGAGCCCTTCGTCGACGAAGACGGCTTCCTCGCCGTGCGCGCGGAGCTGTTCGTCAACGGCGAGCTGATCGGCCACGACCTCGTGTCGAACATGGGCTGGCCGTTCGCCGAGCTCGTGGCCTACGCCGCGCGCAATTCCGTGGTCGTGCCGGGCGACGTGCTCGGCTCGGGGACCGTCGGCAACGGCGGCTGCCTCGGCGAGCTGTGGGGTCGTCGCGGCGGCCTCGACCCGCGCCCGCTCGAACCGGGCGATGAGGTGCGCCTGGCGATCGAGGGCGTCGGCGAGGTCGTCAACGTCGTAGGGGAGCGGGTAGCGGCGCCGCCCGTCGCCCGGGCGCGGGAGCGGTCGCGGGCACGGTCGCGATGAGCACGTCCGGCGTCACCGGCAACCTCTTCGTCGTCACGGGCGCGGCGGGCGGCCAGGGGGCGGCCGAAGCCCTCGCCCTCGCCCGCCAGGGTGCCGAGGTCATCGCGGTCGACCTGGCCGACGGGGCCGCCGACCTTCTCGCGGCAGCCCCCGAGGGGTCGATCGCCTACCGCCGTCTCGACGTGTCGTCCGAGGCGGGCTGGGCAGCGCTCGCCGCCTCACTGGAGGGCCGCCGGGTGCGCGGTCTCGTCAACAACGCGGGCATCACCCATCGCGCCCGCATCGGCTCGCTCGTGCGCGCCGACTGGGACCGCGTCTTCGCGGTGAACGTGACGGGCGCCATGCTCGGCGTCCAGGCTCTGCTGCCGTCGATGGATGCCGGCTCCTCGATCGTCAACATCGGCTCGGTCGCCGGACTCACGGGGCACTACACGGCGGCGTACACCGCGAGCAAGTGGGCGCTCCGCGGCCTCACGCACGCGTGCGTGACGGAGCTCGGGCCGCGCGGGATCCGCGTCAATCTCGTGCACCCCGGATTCGTCGACACGGCCATGACCGCCAGCGCTCCACCCGCCTTCCGCGCGGCGAACGAGCGGATCATCCCGCTCGGTCGCGCGGGCGAGGTCGACGAGCTCGCGGGGGTCGTGGTTTTCCTGCTCTCGGATGCCGCGGCTTTCATCACCGGAGCCGAGATCGGTGTCGACGGTGGGCAGGCGCTCTCCGGCGCCGCCACGGTGCTCAGTCGCGCCCTGCTCTAATGTTGATTTTCGACATAAGTGGGCTATGATGGGCACGACGTCGGGGCCCTTCGGGTCCGTTCGCCCGGTGAGGGAGCCGGAGCGGCACATACGGTCGCGTCGATCGCCCGGTCGTACGGCGCCCCACGCATGACTCTCTCCCCCACGCGCTTGCGCGTTCTCGTCGCGGCCCTGCTCGCGGTGTCGTTCCTCGGTGCCCTCGATCACACGGTCGTCTCTACCTCTCTGGCCACGATCGCCGGCGACCTCGGCGCGCTCGAGCACATGAGCTGGATCATGGTCGGCTACACCCTCGCCGCCACCGTGATGCTCCCCGTCCTCGGCAAGCTCGGAGACGTCCTGGGCCCCAGACGCGTCTTCGTCGTCTCGCTGGTCCTCTTCCTCGTCGCTTCGCTCGCGTGCGGATTCGCACCCGACCTCGGCTGGCTCCTCGCCGCGCGGGTCTTGCAGGGGCTCGGCTCCGCCGGGCTGCAGCTCATGTCGCAGACCATCGTCGCCCGGGTCACCACCCCGCGTCAGAGACCGCGCTACATGGCCGTGATCGGTGCGGCCTTCCCCGTCGCGATCGTCGTCGGTCCGGTGGTCGGCGGCCTCATCACCGACTACGCGAGTTGGCCCTGGGTGTTCTGGATCAACATCCCGGTGGGCGTCGTGGCGCTCGTCCTGGCGCTCACGGCGGTTCCGGGCCTCCCGGGCGGCGCCCACCCCCGTTTCGACGTGCCGGGCTCGCTCGTGTTCACCGGCTCGCTCCTGGCTCTCATCCTCGCGGTCACGTGGATCGGCGACGACGCCCTGCGCCCCGCGGCGATCGCGTGCGCGGTCGCGGCGGCTGCCGGCATCCTGGCCCTCGTCCTCATCGAGCGCCGGGCCGACGCCCCCATCCTGCCGCCGAGGATCCTGCGCAACCGCACGATCCTCGTATGCCTCGGCCTCTCGCTCGTCGTCGGCGCCGGCCTGTTCTCGGTGGTCGCCTACATGCCGACCTACGTGCAGATGGCGTACCGGACCACCGCGACGGTCTCGGGACTCGTCCCGATAGCGACCGTTCTCGGCATGCTCGTCAGCAGTCTGCTGACGGGGTGGCTCGTCAGCCGGTCGGGTCGATACCGGCTCTACCCGGTGGCGGGCACCGCGCTCGCCGCGGTCGGCCTGCTCACGATGGCCGTGCTTCCCGCGGGCGTGCCGCTGTGGGCGCCGATGGCGGTCATGGCCGCGGTCGGCATCGGCACGGGGGCCTTCACGAATCTGATCTTCGCGGTCGTGCAGAACGCGGCGTCTCTCGACGACCTCGGGGCGGTCACCGCGACGACGAACCTCGTGCGCCAGGTCGGGGCCGCCGTCGGAACCGCGCTCGTCGGAGGCGTGATCGGCTTCTCGGTCGCGGCCGCTCTTCCGGCGGGATTGGATGCCGCCACCCTCACACCTGCGGTGGTGCGATCGACCCCCGGAGCCGTCCAGGACGAGATCGGCCTCGTCTACCACGACGTCTTCGCGCCCATCTTCCTGGGGCTCGCGCTCGTCTACGCGTGCGGCGTGGTCGTCGCACTGTTCCTGCCCGCGGAGCGCCTGTCGGACGAGATGGCGCAGGCGGTCGCCGAGCCGGTCGACCGCCAACCTGCCTGAGTACCCGCCCCTCGCTGTGAAGCACGAAGGAGAAATCATGAGCGGCACCCCCACCGTCGCGATCGTCGGTAGCGGCCCGATCGGCTCCGCCTATGCGCGTCTGCTGCTGGAGGCGTTCCCCGGCGCCCGCGTCGTCATGTTCGAGGCGGGCCCGCAGGTCACCGAACGTCCCGGCCAGAGCGTCCGCAACATCGTCGACCCCGACGAGAAGGCGCGCGCTCGTGAGCGCTCTCAGGGGCCCCAGGCCGGGGAGTTCCGCGCGTCGCTCGGGATCCCGGCGGGGGCGGTCGTCGAGGGGATGTTCACCGCGCGCCAGGGCACGCACCTGCTGGACTTCGGCGGCGAGGGTTCAGCCCACGCCGCGAGCTTCCCGGCAGCCGCAGCCGCGACGAACGTCGGCGGCCAGGGGGCCCACTGGACCTGTGCGATCCCGCGCCCCGCCTTCACCGAGAAACTCGGCTTCATCCCCGACGACGAATGGGAGGATCTCATCTCCACCGCCGAGGGGCTGCTGCACAAGCAGAGCGCCGCGTTCTCGGACTCGCCCGTGGGGGCCGCGATCCGCGAACTCCTCTCGCGTGAGTTCGGCGACGAGCTGCCCGAGGGGTACGGCGTGAGCACCCTGCCCGTCGCGGGCGATCCCCAGCCCGACGGCACGATGCGGTGGGCCGGTGCCGACACGGTTCTCGGACCGCTCCTCGACGAGGGCACCGACACCGCGGCCCGTTTCGAGTTGCGCGATCTCACGCTCGTCCGCCGCATCGAGCACGACGGAGCGCACGTGCGCGGGCTCGTCGTCGAGGATCTGCGAACCCGGGAGCAGACGTTCGTCGAAGCGGATGCCGTCGTGGTCGCGGCCGACGCGTTCCGATCGCCGCAGTTGCTCTTCGCCTCCGGCATCCGTCCCGCCGCCCTCGGCCGGTACCTCACCGAGCATCACGTCGTCATCAGCACGGTCGCGCTCGACGGAGACCGCATGGCCGAGCTCGTCTCAGACGACGAGCTGCGCAGCGAGCTGGCGCGGCGAGCCAAGAACCCCACCGATCCGGTCGCGGCGGTCAACCGCATCCCCTTCTCGGAGCCCGACCACCCGTACTCGGCTCAGATCATGTACGCCGAGACCCCGCCGTTTCCCCTGCCGATCGACCACCCGGCCGCGGGCAACCGCTGGGGGTACGTGAACATGGGCTATGGCGTGCGCAAGGTCCCCCGGGTCGAGGACGGAGCGACCTTCAGCGATGACGAACTCGATTACCGCGGGCTCCCCAACTTCACGATCGACTACGCACTCGACGCCGACGAGGAGCGCGAGATCGACGAGGCCACCGCGCGGCTGCGGCGGGCGGGGAGCGCGCTCGGAACCTTCATCGCCGAGCCGCGCCTGCTGCCGTTCGGCTCGAGCCTGCACTTCATGGGGACGATGCGCACGGGCACCGACCCGGCCACCTCGGTCGCCGATCCGTACTCGCGCGTCTGGGGCTTCGACAACCTGGTCGTGGGCGGCAACGCGCTGATCCCCACGGCCAACACGATGAACCCGACCCTGACGAGCGTCGCGATCGCGGTGCGCGGGGCTCGGCGTCTCGCCGACCAGCTGAGCGCGGTGCACAGCGTGCCGCACGCCTGACACTTCGGGCCGGAGTCGCCGCGCGCGTCGCCCCCGCGCCGTCCGCGCCGAAGACCCCCGCTCGACTGTCCACAACACCCGGACGATTTCTCGCAGCGCCCGGGTGTTGTGGACACTCGACGGGCTCGGGAGGCACCCCGGCCAGCCGACGTCGCGGCCGCCGCCGCCTCAGCGACATCGCCGGGGCTCCGGGCGAACGGGTCGGGTCTCCGGCATCCCGCCGATAATGGGGGAGTGGAGGTCTGGGAGACGCGCGAGTGGTTCGCCGACTACCTCGACGCCCTCAACCGGCACGATCTCGAAGCCGTCCGCGGATTCTTGCATCCCGCGGTGCGCCGCGCGCACCTGCCCGCGGGGGCCGAGGCGTGGATCGCCGATCTGGCGGAGCTGCTGCACGGCTTCCCCGATTGGCAGTGGAAGCGCATTCAGCTGATCGTCGAAGACGACCGTCTGGCCGTGCACCTCCGGGGCGGGGGAGCGCACACGGGGGCGTTCGCGCACGCGGGCCCGACCCGTCGGCGCGTGAACATCGCCTCATTCGCGATGTACCGCATCGAGGGCGGTCGGATCGTCGAGGCGAGCGGCACCGACGATGCCGCGCAGATCCGCACCGCGCTGCTCTGAGGAGAAGGGGCTCCCCGCCTATCGCGCGGCCGGGGCGTGCTCCGTGGGCGCGGTCTGTCAAGGGCGCCTGCATGTCGGAGGGGCCGGGTACTTTCGATCTCGCCCGTTTCCATCCCGGGCAGAAAGAGCGGCGACCATGGTGTCTCATGACCGCCCCGGCGCCGGAGTCGTGTGGGCTCGCGTCGAAGACGGCTTCCACGTCGGCAGTAAGAGTGGCGTGTTCCTCGGTTACATCGACCGCCAGCCCGGCGGGACGTTCCTCGCCTACAACGGTCGTTCGCGCCTCGTCGGTCGTTTCGAAGCCCTGACGGCCGCCATGGCTGCGGTCACCAACGATCAGCCCCCGCAGGATTCCGAGATCACCCTCCGAGAGGTGCGTGTGCCCGCTCCTCGCTCGATCGAGGGCGGGAAGGCCTCATGAGCTCCGACCTCGTCTCCGTCTCGTACGTCAGCGCGGCCTCCGAGCCCTTCGACGACGACCGCTTGAACGACCTCCTCTCGTGGAGCCGTCGGTCCAATCACGAGCACGACCTCACCGGCATGCTGCTGTATCGCCGCGGCCGCTTCTTCCAGGTCCTCGAAGGGCCGCAGGATGCCGTCGACGAGCTCATGACGAAGATCCGCCGCGACCCGCGACACACGGGCGTCCGTGTGCTGCTGTCGGAGCGCATCGATGAGCGCCGCTTCACGGAGTGGACGATGGGGTACGAGCCGATCGGCGTGCCCACCGCTCCCGCTCCCGAGGGCTTCCGCGACACCTTCGACGACCTCGAGGCGGACGACGAGAACGCGAGCATCCGCGCCGTGCGCGAGCTCACCGTGTGGTTCCGCGCGCGGACCGCGAACGGCGCCTGACGGAGCGGTCGTCCGGGTCTCTCGCGGTAGCGTCACGGTGTGATCTCCCCGTCCCCCGGCCCCCCTCGACGTGCGCGCGCCGTGCTGCGCGTCACCGTCGGCGCGGTCGTGATCGCGGTGGTGCTTTTCGCCTACGTGTTGCGGATCGCGGCCGGAGATGCCAACCCCTTCGACTTCTTCGGATACTTCACGAATCAGACCAGCATCCTCACGGCGCTCGTGCTGATCGCCGTGGGAACGTTCGGCCTGAGGGACCGCCCCGTTCCCTCCGCGCTCACGCTCGCGTGGGCGATCGGCGCCGCCTGTCTCATCGTGGTCGCCGTCGTCTACAACGCTCTGGTGCCCGGAACGGGGTCGGCCCCGCCCTGGGTGAGTGTGGTGCTGCACGTCGTCTTTCCCGTGCTCGTCGTCGCGGACGTCGCGACGGCTCGCGACCGACCCCGGCTCGCGTGGCGGCGCCTGTGGTGGGTGTTCCCGTATCCGCTGTTCTGGATCACCGTCGTCCTCGTGCGCGGCGCGACCGACGGGTGGGTTCCCTACGGGTTCCTCCTCCCTGAGCGCGGCCTCGCGTCGCTCCTGCTGCACGTCGTCGGCATCCTGGCCCTGCTTCTCGTCGCGGCGACGGGCGTCTGGGCGCTCGGTCGACGACGGTCGTCGCGAGCCCTGCCGTCATAGGGGCGGGTCGAGGGCGCGGAGCGCGGCATCCATCTTCTCCGCCATGGAGGCGTACCCGGTGTCGTTGGGGTGAAGGCCGTCGCCGGCCATCCAGCTGTCGGCGGAGTCGGCGTAATGACCGTCGAGCCAGTGGCTGGCACCGTCGATGTGGTCGGCGCCGATCCGCGCGGCGGCGTCTTCGACCCAGCCCGCGATGACGTCGACCGACGCCGGGCGATCGGCGGTGTACCAGAAGGGCTCGACGACGACGATCCGTGCGTCGGGCAATCCCTCGCGCAGGCGCTGCAGGTCGCTCTCGATGGTCTCGCGGATGCGCTCGGCCGCGCGGTCGTAACTGAAGTTGTCGTTGAGACCCATGGTGACGAACACCAGATCGGGGTCGTCGGCGATGACCTGGGCGGGGATGTCGTCGAGTCCCGGCCCCATCGACGCGCGGCGGTTGACGAAGCCGAGGCCGTTCTCGCTGCGGTTGATCTCTTGCCAGCCCCGCTCGGCCGACACGATCGTCGACCAGCGCTTGTCGTTCGAACTCGCGCCCGTGCCGCGCGTGTACGAGTCGCCGTAGAACGACACGACGGGCCCGGTGACGGCGGGTGCGGGTTCTGCGGTGGGGGCCGTGCACGCGGACACGCCGAGAACAAGGGATGCCGCGGCGATCAGGCCGAGGAGCCGTCGCGCACGCATGAGCCCATTCTCGGTGGCGATCAGTCCCCCCGGGCCGGGGGAGCCGGATCGGCGGCGAGACGTTGCACGTGGCGCGCGATCCTCGTCGCCCGGGTCGCGGGCGTCGTCGCGGTGACGACGGGATGCAGCACCGAGTAGCGCTCGGCCTTGGTCAGCGCCTCGAAGGCGCGCGCCGCGACGGGCTCGGCATCCAAGGCTTCGCGCAGATCCGCCGGGACCTCGATCGCCGCGGATCCCTCGTAGGCGCGCTCCCACCGCCCGTCGGCCTGAGCGCGTGCGATCTCGTCGGCCCCGCGGGGCCGCAGGCGACCCTCGTCCGTCAGACGGGCGACGTGATCGACGTTCCGCTTCGACCACATCGAGCGGGCGCGGCGCGGGGTGAAGTGCTGCCGGAAGGTGTCGGCATCCCGAGACTGCTTTCGTCCGTCGATCCACCCGCTGCAGAGGGCCTCGTCGAGGGCCTGGGCGTAGGTGAGAGACGTGGGCGAGGTGGTGCCCTTCTTCGCGAGGACGAGCCAGACGCCGTCGCTGGTGTCTTCGTGGGCGTCGAGCCAGGATCGCCAGCGCGCGGCGTCGGCCACGATCAGTTCGGGGGCTTCGGTCATGATCGTGATCCTCTCGGCCGGCTCATCGGACCCTAGCGCGGACCCCCGACACGAGCGCCCTATCGGAGCGCGCGCCCCGGGGCAACCGGCCCCCTCCGATGCGCTCGAGAGGAGAACATCGCTGAATGCGCAGTGTGACTTATGCCGGTGAGACCGTGACCACGACCGACGATGTGGCCGAGGCACTCGTGCAGCTCACCGCGTCGATCGCTGCCGAGGGGCAGGCCGAGGCCGTGAGCATCCCCATCGTCACCGGCGGCGGACAGGAAGACGAGGCCGAGCTCGTCATCGGCGTCGGCAACGACGTGCTCAGCGCCCCGGCCGACTGGGAAGGTCAGGAGCCCGACTTCTCGTGGGCGGCCGAGGAGCTGCGCCAGCACAAGCGTTTTCCGCAGGCGCCCGCCGTCGCGGTCGAGCAGTCGAGCGACGACGCGAACCCCGACGCCTTCTGGGATCCCGACCTCGACGGCTTCACCCGCGCCTGAGCCCGCACGACCGGGCCCCGCACCCGCGGGGGGAGCTCGTCAAGCCCGCCTCGCCGCCCGCGCTCAGACGTAGCGTGGGTGATCCGCATCGGACGCGACCGGTTCATCGCCCCGATGCGTGAGCCCCGGACAGTTCGGGCGGCCCGCCGTTTCGCGGAGCCGCCCGAACGCTCGGCACCGGGAGGATGGGCACATGCTGCACTCCCTCGTCACCGGCGCGTCGCGCGGAATCGGACGCGCCATCGCCGTCGCCCTCAGCGCACGCGGCGATCGGGTCGCCGTCCACTACGGTCAGGATCGATCGGCCGCCGAAGAGACCCTCGCCCTTCTGCACGGTGAGGGGCACGTCCTGGTCGAGGGGGACGTCTCGGACCCCGCGACCGCGGAACGGATCGTCGACGACGTCCTCCACGCGTTCGGACGCATCGACGTCCTCGTCAACAACGCGGCCCTCGCCCCGAACCCCTCGACCTCGCACCCGGTCGCGACGGTCGACTATGCCACCTGGCACCGCACCTGGGAACGCATGGTCCAGGTCGATCTGCAGGCGCCTGCCAACCTGAGCTTCCTCGTCGCCCGCTCCCTGATCGAGAGGGGGCTGCCCGGGGCGATCGTGAACGTGGGCTCTCGCGGCGCCTTCCGCGGCGAGCCGGAGTTCCCGGCCTACGGCGCGGCCAAGGCGGGCCTGCACGCCATGGGCCAGTCCCTCGCCGTGGCCCTGGCGCCGCACGGCATCGCCGTCACGAGCGTCGCGCCGGGGTTCGTCGGCACCGATCGGCAGCAGGAGAAGCTGTCCGGGCCGACGGGTGACGGCATCCGGGATCAGAGTCCTTTCGGCCGCGTCGCTACCCCCGAGGAGGTGGCGGATGCCGTGGTGTATCTCAGCGCGCCCGGCTCGCAGTGGGCGTCGGGAACGATCCTCGATCTGAACGGCGCCTCGCACCTGCGTACGTGACCGCCGACAGCACGAGTCAGGACCCCGCGGGCCGCAGGTCGGTCATGTGCTCCACGAGGGCGGCGGGAGTGTGCCCCGGCGCGGGGGACAGCGCCGCATAGACATCGCCCCAGGTGAGCATCAGGTGCGCGCGGCTCCCCGTGACGGCCGTCCACCGCCCGGCCTCGTCCAGCCGATCCGCGTGATCGCGGAGCGGTGAGGCGTCCGTCATCCATACGCCCGCGCCGCTGATCTGCCAGGACTCGCGTACGCGCCGCGCGAACGGTCGGCTCCTCCACACCAGCCATGCCCACGGCCCGAGCCATACGGCCGCGCCGAGCGCCACGCTCCACGAGACGGAGGCGGCGTGGTGTGCGACGACGGCTGCGGCGATGCCGCAGAAGAAACCGATGGTGGGCCAGATGACGGCGGCGTTCCAGGCGAGCCGCTCCTCGGGGGTGCCGTCCGGGGGGAGGACCCGCAGGTGCTCGACGATGAGCCCGTGTCCGCTCCATCGACGTTCGTAGGAGCCCCAGGTGCCGCTGACGTGAAAGGGGAAGCCGGTGTTCGATCGCACGGGACGATGGTGCGCTCGCCGGATCCGCCTCGCGAGGATCCTCACGATACCCATGCGGGGGCACCGCGCGTCCACGTCGTGCACACCGGCGAACAGCTGTCTCCACAGCTGTGGATAACTTTGTGGAGAGTGTGTGTGGAAACCGGCGCGGCCTGTGCAAATAGGTGTGGATAAGCCCCGTATTCGTTAACGTGTTCGAAACTACACGCGCGTAATTCCGCGGAGCGGCGGGCCGGGTTCGATGCTTCGCCCTGTGGAAAGTCCTCGACCGGATGCCACGGCCCCGGGGCTCAGCCCATCATGCTGCCGAAGATCCTGGCGGCACCCACCGCGCACATCGCGACCCAGAACAGCGTCCACGCCAGCAGGGTGTAGCCCCAGATCGCCTCGCCCACGCTCATCCGTCCGCGGCGGAATCGGACACCGAACGCCCCTCCGACGACGAGCACGATCGCGACCACGGCCGCGAGGACGGGCTGCTGCCACACGACCAGCAGAGGAAGGGCGAAGATGATCGCCAGCGCCGCAGCGCTGTAGTTCACACCGGTGGACTGCGCCTGCACGACCTGCAGAGCGATGAAGGCCACCACGATGAGCGCGATCGCGACGACCTGCAGCCACCCGAGCGCCTTCACCCAGAACGGCAGGCCCGGCCTCTCGATGCCTGCGGTATCCGTTTGACCTTCCGAGATCTCCGTCATGACGTCCCCCTTCGTCGGTACCCACTCTCGCGGGTGGGGCCGAAGGGGCGAGGAGGGGTTGACGCGGTCGGCGGGGGCGGCTTCGCGGCGTGCAGAGCCTCCGGCGCCAGGGTCCACCCCGGGCTTCGAGTCAGGGCAATGCGAGAGCCCTCCCGGGCGACCGATGGCCACCCGTGAGGGCTGTGGAGGGGCTGACGGGAATCGAACCCGCGCTATCTGCTTGGGAAGCAGATGTTCTGCCATTGAACTACAGCCCCGTGCGCCGTGCGGCAGCCCGGCCAGCATAACAGCGTCTGCGCGGCATCCCGAGGCATCCGCGCCCATCCCGGGGTCCACGCGACGGGACGGTGGCGTCGAAACCGCAGGAGATTTGCGAGGACGCACGCGTTTGACACGCATCGAGTGCGGTCTCGTCAAATCGAGTACGGCCTCGACGCCGCGCCACCCCGCCCCACGTCGAGATGACGGTCGTCGAGCGAGATGACGGGGCACGCGATGGCATCCCGAGTCACGTCGGGAAACGCGGGTGATCTCGATGCCGCGCCCATCACCTCGCGCCGAAACCGCGCAGACGCGGCACAGGCCTCGCCCCTAGGCTGGGGCCGTGCTGCTCTCCGATCGCGATATCCGGGCCGAACTCGACGCGAAGCGCCTCGGCCTCGAGCCCTTCGACCCGGCCATGGTCCAGCCCTCGAGCGTCGACGTGCGTCTCGACCGGTACTTCCGGTTGTTCGACAACCACAAGTACCCCTTCATCGATCCCGCCGAGGATCAGCCCGAGCTCACGCGCCTCATCGAGGTCGAGCCCGACGAGCCGTTCATCCTTCACCCGGGGGAGTTCGCGCTCGGATCGACGTTCGAGCGCGTGAGCCTGCCCGACGACGTCGCCGCGCGCCTCGAGGGCAAGTCGTCGCTCGGGCGTCTCGGGCTGCTCACCCACTCGACCGCGGGGTTCATCGACCCCGGATTCTCGGGCCACGTCACGCTCGAGCTCTCGAACGTCGCGACGCTGCCCATCAAGCTGTGGCCCGGGATGAAGATCGGGCAGGTCTGCTACTTCCGACTCACGTCGCCGGCCGAGAACCCCTACGGATCCGGTCCGTACGGCAACCGCTACCAAGGCCAGCGCGGCCCGACGGCCTCGCGCTCGTCGCTGAACTTCCACCGCACCGACGTCGGTTCCACCGACGAGGGGTCTGCGGGACGCTGACCGAACGACGACGCGGCGGGCTCCCGAGGGAGGTCCCGCCGCGTGTGTCCTCGATGATCACTCGGATGCCGCGGACTCGCGCCCACGGATGAACCCGGCGTCGAAACCGCGCTCGTAGGCGCGCTCGGCCGCCCGGTGCCCGCGGCCGTGCCCGCGCTCGTGCCGGTGGCCGTGGTCGCCGTGGCGGGGGTCACCGCCCTGCGGGGAGCCGTCGGATGTGCCGTCGCCGTCGGGCCGGTGCCCGTCGGTGTACCCGCCGTGGCGGGGTCCGAAGCCGTGGTGGGCATTGCCGCCGTCGCCGCCTCGGTGATCGCGCTCGCCGCCGCCGAAGCGGGGGCCGCCGCGCATGCCGGGGCCGAATCCGCGGCCCGAGCCGGGGCCGAACGGGCCGGGACCGAAGCCGAACCCGCGCGGACCGCGCGAGCCGGCGTCTTCCTCGAGGCCGAGGGCCTCGGAGATCGCGTCGAGAGCGGCGGTGAGGCGCTCGATCTCGTCGGCCGGGACCTGGGACAGAAGCGCCTGGCGGTCGGCATCCACTCGATCGAGCGTCTGACGACCCTCGTCGGTGAGCGTCCAGCCGTCGCCGGCGGGGGCGATCCATCCCCGGTCGGCGAGGGCGCTGATGCGCTTGCCGCCGCGGGCGATGCGGTCGCTGATCCACGGGGCGTCGAGGCGCCCGTCGATCACGGAGAGGACCAGGACGGTCTTCGGGTGCAGGTCGCCGTCGCGCAACGGGGCGAGCAGACGGTGGTGCAGCGCGTGGCCGACCGTCGTGAGGCGGTGGGCGAGGATGCGGGGGTCGTGAGGTGTGGGGGTGTTCATGGGGAGTCCTTTCGTGGGCGGTCGATCCGCCATTGCATGTCATGTGACAACGAATGTACTGTGACATGCATTCCCGATGCTTGTCAAGCGACATGTAAAATCTCCTCATGTCCACCGACCCCGCCGACGAGATCGCCGCCGCCCTCGGGCGTCTGCGCGGTCGTCGCCCGCGGCCGCCGTTCCCGGCCGAGGCGCACCATCACCCGCACGGCGACCACGGCGGTGGGCACGGGGGGCCGTGGGGCCGCGGCGCTCCGCCGTGGGTCGCCGATCCTTCGCACGGGCGCTTCGGTGGACCCGCGCGGCTCCGCATGCTCGACGCGCTGGTCGCGGCATCCGGATCCCTCTCGGTCAGCGAGATCGGCGAGGCCGTGGGCGTCGATCAGCCCCGTGCCTCGCGCCTCGTGCAGCAGGCCGCGCAGATGGGGCTGGTCGCGCGCGAACCCGATCCCGACGACGCCCGCCGCACGCGCGTGCGTCTCACCCCCGAGGGCGAGGGGCTCGTGTCGGGCTTCCGGGGGCGCAGACGGGATGCCGTGCGCTCCGCACTCGAGTCCTTCAGCGACGCCGAGCGCGTGGAGTTCGCCCGCCTCTTGGCGAAGTTCGCCGACTCCTGGCCGCGCGACTGAGGTCGCGGCATCCGGATTCTCGACGATGGACCACGCGGTCCGCGCGAGATCACCCGACCGGGACCATGCGCACCGTGTGATCTGGCGGAGCTGCGTGCCGGCGCGCGTCAGGCGATGACGGCGGGCTTCGCCTTCACCGGGATCATCAGCAGCAGCCCCGCGCCGAGGATCAGCACGATGCCCAGGATGCCGAGGCGCGTGTCACCCGTCAGTCCGACGAACAGCGCGAACAGGCCCGGGGCCAGGAACGACACGGCGCGACCGGTCGTGGCGTAGAGGCCGAAGATCTCGCCCTCGCGACCCTCCGGAGCGACGCGCGCCAGGAACGATCTGCTCGCCGACTGCACCGGGCCGACGAAGGCGCACAGGCCCAGGCCCACGATCCAGAACGCCGTCTGCGAGGTGCCGATGAACAGCACCGCGCTGCCGAGCACGATGAGGCCGACGAGCGAGGCCATGATGACGCGCTTGGGTCCGAACCGGTCGTCCAGGCGTCCGGCCGCGAAGGTGCTGATGCCGGCGACGACGTTCGCCGCGACGGCGAAGTACAGCACCTGCGTCGAGCTGAAGCCGAAGACCTGCGCGGCGATGATCGCCCCGAAGGTGAAGACGCCCGTCAGCCCGTCGCGGAACACCGCGCTGGCGACGAGGAACACCAGGACCTGTCGGCTGTCGCTCCACAGCGATCGCAACGTGGCCCACAGCAGAACGTAGGAGCGGAAGAAGCTGACCTTCACCCGACGCTCCCGGGCCGGGATCTCCGGCACGCGCAGCAGCACCGGAATCGCGAAGACGGCGTACCAGAGGGCGGATGCCACCACCGCCAGGCGGATGTTCCACCCGTCGTCCTTGGTCACGGCGAGGAGCCCACCGGCATCCGCAGTCCCGAAGCTCTGGATGAACAGCACGAGCAGCAGGATCAGCAGAACGATGCCGCCGACGTACCCCATGCCCCAGCCGAAGCCGGAGACGCGGCCGATGTTCTCGCGGGTCGAGACCTGGGTGAGCATCGCGTAGTAGTTGACGCTGGCGAACTCGAAGAAGACGTTGCCGACCGCGATCAGTGTCGCGCCCAGCACGAGGAACCGGGGAGTGCCCTCCACGAACACCATCGCCGCCATGGCGAGCACCACGAGACCGGTGTTGATGCCGAGCCAGAGCTTGCGGCGGCCGGTGCCGTCGGATCGTTGGCCCAGGACGGGGGCGACGAGGGCCACCACGATCCCCGCGATCATCAGCGCGACCCCGACGAGGGTCGCGTTGTCGGCGAGGGCGCGCACGAGGGCGGGGTCTTTGTCGTCGCCGTTCGCGGCCGCCACGATCCGCGGATCGACGAAGAGCTGGCTGGCCAGATAGGTGCTGAAGACGAAGGTCGTCACGACGGCGTTGAAGGCCGCGGACCCCCAGTCCCAGAGGGCCCAGGCGATCACCTGTCGACGGTCGGTGGCGGGAGCTGCGGTGGTGCCGGGGGAGGACATGTCGGTCACGCTAGGGTCCTTCGGTGAACGCCCGGTACGGCCGGGGAGGCAGCCGCGCCGTCGTCGGCGCGCGGGTTCAGGTTAGACCCCGGCCCGCGCGAGAGCGCGGAGGAGACTACCGTGGAGTCATGGCATCCGAAACCCCCGTCGACTCCGCTGAAGCCGAGACCGCCCCCGAGAAGCTCACCTTCGCCGATCTGGGACTGGATGCCGCTGTGCTCAAGGCCCTGAAGGATGTGGGGTACGAGACCCCGTCCGCGATCCAGGCCGCCACGATCCCCGTGCTGCTGCAGGGGCGCGACGTCGTCGGCCTCGCTCAGACCGGAACCGGCAAGACCGCCGCCTTCGCACTGCCGGTGCTCTCGCAGATGGAGACCGGCCACAAGAACCCCCAGGCCCTCGTGCTGGCACCCACCCGTGAGCTCGCCCTGCAGGTGTGCGAGGCGTTCGAGAAGTACGCCGCGCACATCAAGGGCGTCTCGGTGCTGCCCGTCTACGGCGGCCAGGGCTACGGTCAGCAGCTGTCGGCCCTGCGCCGCGGTGTCGACATCGTCGTGGGCACCCCCGGTCGCATCATGGACCATCTCGACAAGGGCACCCTCGACCTGAGCGAGCTCAAGTACCTCGTGCTCGACGAGGCCGACGAGATGCTCAAGATGGGCTTCGCCGAAGACGTCGAGACGATCCTCGCCGACACCCCGTCGACCAAGCAGGTCGCGCTGTTCTCGGCGACCATGCCGGCGCAGATCCGCCGCATCTCGGCGCAGTACCTCAACGATCCCGAAGAGATCACGGTCAAGACCAAGACCGCGACCTCGACGAACATCGCCCAGCGCTACCTGATCGTGTCGTACCAGCAGAAGATCGACGCCCTCACGCGCATCCTCGAGGTCGAGAACTTCGAGGGCATGATCGTCTTCACCCGCACGAAGAACGAGACCGAGACGGTCGCCGAGAAACTGCGCGCCCGCGGCTACACCGCGGCGGCGATCAACGGCGACGTCGCCCAGGTGCAGCGCGAGCGCACGGTCAACCAGCTGAAGTCGGGCAAGCTCGACATCCTCGTCGCCACCGACGTCGCCGCGCGCGGCCTCGACGTCGACCGCATCAGCCACGTCGTCAACTACGACCTGCCGATCGACACCGAGTCGTACGTGCACCGCATCGGTCGCACCGGCCGCGCGGGTCGCACCGGCGACGCGATCAGCTTCGTCACCCCGCGCGAGCGCCGCATGCTCACCGCGATCGAGAAGGCCACGCGCCAGCCGCTGACCGAGATGTCGCTGCCGAGCGTCGACGACGTCAACGCGACGCGCCTCACCCGCTTCGACGACGCCATCACCGCCGCCCTCGAGGACACCGCCGCGATCGCGACCTTCCGCGACGTGGTGGCCCACTACGTGGCGCATCACGACGTCCCCGAGGCCGACGTGGCCGCAGCTCTCGCCGTGGTCGCCCAGGGCGACACCCCGCTGCTGCTCGAGGCCGAGGCGTTCCGTCAGCAGCGCTTCGACAACGACCGGCCCGCGCGCGACTCGCGCGACGGCGCGTCGCGCGACGGCGGGCCGCGCCGCGACACCTCCGGCCGCTTCGCCACCTACCGCATCGCGGTCGGTCGTCGCCAGCGCGTCGAGCCCCGCCAGATCGTCGGCGCCCTCGCCAACGAGGGGGGTCTGCGCCGGGGCGATTTCGGCGCGATCCAGATCCGCCAGGACTTCTCGCTCGTCGAGCTCCCCGCCGACCTGTCGAGCGACACGATCGGCCGCCTCGCCGACACGCGGATCTCGGGTCAGCTGATCGATCTGCGCCTCGACCAGGGCGGTCGCTCCGCCAAGCGCAGCGACCGTCCCCAGCGCCGCGACCGCGACCGCGACTGAATCACGGCATCCGTTCGACGCCCCCGTATCCCGTTGAGGGTGCGGGGGCGTCGTGCGTGGTGGGGGTGCGGGCGCGTTCGCGCGGCCGTGTCCCACTCCTGGTTGCCTGGGGTCCGCTCGGGCCGCCCTTTTCGGGACATGGTTTGCACAGATCGGGACATGGGTGGGCGGGGGATGGCCGCCCCGGTCTCTTCCGACCATGTCCCGCTTTTGGTTGCCTGCGGCCCGCTTAGGCCGCCCATTTCGGGACATGGTCTGCGCAGATCGGGACAGGGGTGGAGGGATGCCGGAACACCGGGGATACGCGGGGCGGGCCGGGGACGCGCGGGGCTGGGCGCAGGGTCTCCACGTTCGTGGTATCCCGAAGTTGAGCCGATTCATATCAACTCTTCTTGACGGGTCGACGGGCGTGCGTTAGCCTTGAGTCATCGCGGCTCAACCCGCGCAGAGACTTTCATCCAGAACCCCGAGTGCGGCAACGGCCGTGCTCACAAGCAAGGAGACACATATGCCCCGTGCAGTGGGAATCGACCTCGGTACGACCAACTCCGTCGTGAGCGTGCTCGAGGGTGGCGAGCCCAAGGTCATCGCCAACGCCGAGGGTTTCCGTACGACCCCCTCGGTCGTCGCCTACACGAAGGACGGCGAGGTGCTCGTCGGCGAGACCGCCAAGCGCCAGGCCGTCACCAACGTCGACCGCACGATCTCCAGCGTGAAGCGCCACATGGGCACCACCTGGACCTTCGACGTCGACGGCAAGAAGTGGACGCCGCAGGAGATCTCGGCCCGCATCCTGCAGAAGCTCAAGCGCGACGCCGAGGAGTACCTCGGTGACAGTGTCACCGATGCCGTCATCACGGTCCCCGCGTACTTCAACGACGCCGAGCGCCAGGCCACCAAGGAGGCCGGTGAGATCGCGGGCCTCAACGTGCTGCGCATCATCAACGAGCCCACCGCCGCGGCCCTCGCGTACGGCCTCGACAAGGGCAAGGAAGACGAGCTCATCCTCGTCTTCGACCTCGGTGGCGGAACGTTCGACGTCTCGCTGCTCGAAGTGGGCAAGGACGACGACTTCTCGACCATCCAGGTGCGCGCCACCTCCGGCGACAACCGCCTCGGTGGAGACGACTGGGACCAGCGCGTCGTCGACTACCTCATCAAGCAGTTCAAGGACACCACGGGCGTCGACGTCTCGGGTGACAAGATCGCCCTGCAGCGTCTGAAGGAAGCGGCCGAGCAGGCCAAGAAGGAGCTGTCGAGCTCGACCTCGACCAGCATCAACCTGCCGTACCTGTCGCTCACCGACTCGGGCCCCGTCTCGCTCAGCGAGACCCTCACGCGCGCGAAGTTCGAGGACCTCACCAAGGACCTCCTCGACCGCACCCGCAAGCCCTTCTCCGACGTCATCCGCGAGGCCGGTGTCAAGGTCGACGACATCGCCCACGTGGTGCTCGTCGGCGGCTCGACCCGCATGCCCGCGGTCGCCGAGCTCGTCAAGAAGGAGACGGGCAAGGATGCCAACAAGGGCGTGAACCCCGACGAGGTCGTGGCCGTGGGTGCAGCCCTGCAGGCCGGTGTCCTCAAGGGCGAGCGCAAGGACGTCCTGCTCATCGACGTCACCCCCCTGAGCCTCGGCATCGAGACCAAGGGCGGCATCATGACCAAGCTCATCGAGCGCAACACGGCCATCCCGACCAAGCGCAGCGAGACCTTCACCACCGCCGACGACAACCAGCCGTCGGTCGCGATCCAGGTCTTCCAGGGCGAGCGCGAGTTCACCCGCGACAACAAGCCGCTGGGCACCTTCGAGCTCACCGGCATCGCCCCGGCTCCCCGCGGCATCCCGCAGGTGGAGGTCACCTTCGACATCGACGCGAACGGCATCGTGCACGTCTCGGCGAAGGACAAGGGCACCGGCAAGGAGCAGTCGATGACCATCACCGGCGGTTCGTCGCTGCCGAAGGAAGACATCGAGCGCATGGTGCGCGAGGCCGAAGAGAACGCGGCCGACGACAAGAAGCGCCGCGAGTCCGCCGAGACCCGCAACCAGGCCGAGACCCTGTCGTACTCGATCGAGAAGCTGATCAAGGAGAACGAGGACAAGCTCCCCGCCGAGGTCAAGACCGAGGTGCAGGGCGATGTCGACGCACTCAAGACGGCTCTCGCCGGCGACGACGACGACGCGGTCAAGACCGCGTTCGACAAGTTGAACGCCAGCCAGGGCAAGCTCGGCGAGGCCATCTACGCCTCCTCGCAGGCCGCGGGCGAGCAGGCCGACCCCAACGTGGGTCAGCCCGGCAACGGTGAGACGCCGAACCCCGAGGAAGACGTCATCGACGCCGAGGTCGTCGACGACGAGCCGACCGACGAGAACAAGAAGTAAGCGATAGAACATGGCACACAAGGACGACGAACAGCCCACGGGCTCGGGCGCCGGTCCTGACGAGACGGGGCCGGAGGAGAACACCTCCGGCCCCGCGCCGTCGGGCGAGCAGACCGAGACGCAGGAACCGGATGCCGAGGGCCTGACCATCGACGACATCCTCGGGGCCGAGCAGACGCCCGAGGCCGCCGCAGAGGGGGCTTCCTCCGACAAGGAGGCCTCGCTGCTGATCGACCTCAAGCGCCTGCAGGCCGAGTACGCCAACTACCGTCGGCGCACCGAGGAGCAGCGCGAGCGCGAGATCGAACGCGCCAAGGGTGAGGCCGTGAAGGGCCTGCTACCCGTCATGGACGACCTCGACCGCGCCGCCAAGCACGGCGATCTGGTCGAGGGCACCCCGCTCGCGGCCATCGGTGACAAGGTGCGCGCCGTGGCCGAGCGCCTCGGCGTGGTCTCGTACGGCGCCGTCGGCGACGTGTTCGACCCGCAGCAGCACGAGGCGATCTTCCAGGCCCCGACTCCGGGCGTGACCGAGACGACGATCCTCGAGGTCGTCGAGGTCGGGTACCGCCTCGGTTCGGTCGAACTGCGACCGGCGAAGGTCGTCGTCGCCGTGCCGGCCTAGGAGGAGGACGAATGGCGAGTCAGGACTGGTTCGACAAGGACTTCTACAAGGTCCTCGGTGTCGACAAGAGCGTCAGCGCTGCCGATCTGAAGAAGACGTACCGCAAGCTCGCGCGCCAGTACCACCCCGACTCGAACCCGGGAGACGCGAAGGCCGAGGCGAAGTTCAAAGAGATCAGCGAGGCCTATTCGGTGCTCAACGACCCCGAGCAGCGCGAGGAGTACGACCAGATCCGGGCCATGGGCTCGGGGGCGCGCTTCTCGGCTCCCGGGGCCGGTGGCGGGGGCGGCTTCGACGACGTCTTCAGCCGTTTCGGCCAGGGGCGCCAGGCACCGTCGGGCGGCTTCGACGACTTCTTCACGATGTTCGACCAGCAGGGCGGCGGCTTCGGCTCCGGCCGGTTCGGTCAGACGACCGGAGGGTTCCGCGGCTTCGGCGGCCCGCAGAAGGGCGCCGACGTCACCGCGCGGACGACGCTCGACTTCGTCACCGCGGCCAAGGGCGAGACCATCACCCTCGCGGGTGAAGACAACGTGCCGTTCAAAGTGAAGATCCCGGCGGGCGTCTCGGACGGGCAGAAGATCCGTCTGCGCGGACGGGGGCGCAAGTCGCCCGACGGCGGCGAGAGCGGCGACATCGTCGTGACCGTCGCGGTGCGTCCGCACCCGGTGTTCACGAGAGACGGACTCAACCTCCGCCTCACCGTGCCGGTCACTTTCACCGAGGCGGCGCTGGGCGCGACCATCGAGGTGCCGACGCTGGGGGGCGACCCCGTCCGCCTGCGCGTCGCCCCCGGAACACCGTCCGGCCGCGTGCTCCGCGTCAAGGGACGGGGGATCGAGACCGCGAAGGGCTCCGGCGACCTGCTCGCCGAGGTCCAGGTCGCGGTTCCCACTCATCTCGACGACGCCGCCCGCGAGGCCCTCGAGCGGTTCCACGAGCTCGAGCCCAAAGAGAACCCCCGCGCCGACCTGATGGCCAAGGCGCGATAACACCGCGCGCGTCGCCGCGGTTCTCGGCATCCGATACGACAGGATGCCGAGAACCCGGCACGCCGTCCGGCACGACGAAAGAGGTGAAGACGTGTCCGAGAGAGAGATCGACGAAGACGCCCCGATCTTCGCCATCGCCGCGGCCGCCGAGCTGTCGAACATGCACCCGCAGACTCTGCGACAGTACGACCGGCTCGGTCTCGTCGTGCCCGCGCGCACCCAGGGCGGGTCGCGCCGGTACTCCAGCCGACACGTGCAACAGTTGCGCGAGGTCGCCCGTCTTTCCGGCGAGGGGATGAGCCTGCCGGCGATCGCCCGCCTGCTCGCCCTCGAGGAGCGGGTGCACGAGCTCGCCCGCCGCGTGAACGACCTCGAACGTCAGCTCACGGTCGAGCGGCAATCCCGCCCCGGGGCCCGTGTCTTCGCGGCCGGTGCGACGGGATCGGTCGTCACGCTCCGCCACGGAGCCCGCGTGCGCCGCGCCACCGACATCGTGCTCTGGCGCCCGCGTGGCCCGCACGACGACTGAGACGTCGTCTTTTCGTCCGGGCTTCAGAGAGCCCGTTCCGCGTCGACTTGCGCGCCGATCTCCGCGCGCGTCCGTGTCGCGGATCCAACGCCTCTTCCCGGTGACAGCGCCGTGCCTCAGGCCGGGTCGAGCCGCAGCACCGTCGGCGATTCGCCGAGCTTCAGGTCGTCGACCACGCGGATCGTGCGCGCCACCTCGTCGACCGACGAGATGATCGTGCCGAAGCGCTCGCGGTCCGAGCACACGGCCGTCACCGTGACGAAGTGCGAACCCGTGTCCCACGTGTAGGTGGCGAACGGCGGGGTCTTCGGATCGCTCGGGAGCGGCATCGCGAGCTTCTCGCCCACGCCGAGGTGCGGGTTTCGGAACGACTCGGTGTCGTCGTACTCCATCGGCATCATGGCGCGCGCCGTGCGCAGCTGGGGCGTGGCCTCTTGCAGCTGCGCCATGACGACGAGCAGCTCGGGGTCGCTCTTCCAGACCCACACGAGCACGCGCCCGGCCGCGCGGCGCATGAGCAGGGGCGCCGCCTGACTGAGGATCCAGGCGAAGGCGCCGCCGCCCGGCTTCGGCGTGGCGCCGGTGGCCTGATTGGCCTGGCTCAGCAGCATGCCGATGGCGGCCTTCCGGTGGCGGCGGCCACGGAATCCGAGGGAACCCGTCACGGGAACCCAGAGGTCGGCGGGGGCGTCGGCCTGCAGTCGGGACATGGGTCCAGCCTAGAAGGCATCCATGCTTGTCATCTGGTGAAACATGTATTTTACTGGACGGCATTAAGGAGGGTCATGGCCGAGAACCCCACCCGCACCGTCGATCGGGCTCTGTCGCTGCTCGCGACCGTCTGCAATGACGGGCCGCTGACTCTGGCGGATGCCGCGCGGGCGGCGGGGCTGTCGGCCAGCACCGCCCTGCGCCTCCTGCGCACTCTCGAAGCGCAGGAGTTCGTCCGGCGCTCCGACGACGGTCGCTACGCGGCCGGCGCGCGCATGATTCAGCTGGGCGCGCGAGCCCTATCGAATGACTCGCTCGTCTCCCTCGCCGAGTCCGCCCTGGCGCGGGTCGTGGCCCAGACCGGCGAATCGACCTACCTCGCCGTGCGCGGCGCGGGCGACACCGCGCTCTACGTCGCGATCGTCGAGGGCACCCACTCGATCCGGCACGCGAGTTGGGTCGGACGCACCATTCCGCTGCACGGCTCCGCCGCCGGAGCGGTGCTCGCCGGAGAGACCGGCCTCGAAGGCTACGTCGTCGTCACCCAGGGCGTCGAAGACGACGTCACCGCGATCGCCGCACCGGTCGTCGTGGGTGGGCGGGTCGTGGCATCCCTCTCCGTCGTTGTCCCCAGTTACCGCACCACCGCAGCCAAGACCGCCGAGATCGGGCGCTTGCTCCTCGTGGAGAGCCGCTCGATCGGTGCGGTATCCGACCTCGAGGGAGAGAGAACGACATGACTGGACCACGGGAGATCCGCGCGCCGCGAGGGACGACGCTGACAGCGAAGAGCTGGCAGACCGAGGCCCCGCTGCGGATGCTCATGAACAACCTCGACCCCGAGGTCGCGGAACGGCCCGAAGACCTCATCGTCTACGGCGGAACGGGAAAGGCCGCCCGCAACTGGGCGAGCTACGACGCGATCGTCGCGACCCTCGCCGACCTCGACGACGACGAGACGCTGCTGGTGCAGTCGGGCAAGCCCGTGGGGGTGTTCCGCACGAACGTGTGGGCACCGCGCGTGCTTCTGGCCAACTCCAACCTCGTCGGCGACTGGGCCACCTGGCCGGAGTTCCGCCGCCTCGAGGCCGAGGGGCTCATGATGTACGGCCAGATGACGGCCGGCTCGTGGATCTACATCGGCACGCAGGGCATCCTGCAGGGCACGTACGAGACGTTCGGCGCCGTGGCGCGCAAGCGTTTCGGCGGCACGCTCGCGGGGACCCTCACCGTCACGGGCGGCTGCGGCGGCATGGGCGGTGCTCAGCCCCTGTCGGTCACCCTCAACGGCGGCGTCGTGCTCATCGTCGACGTCGATGAGACGCGGCTCCGCCGCCGCCAGGGCAAGCGCTACCTCGACGAGGTCACGACCGACCTCGACGACGCGCTCGAGCGCGTGCTCGCCGCGAAGGCCGAGGGCCGTGCGCTCTCTGTCGGCCTCGTCGGCAACAGTGCCGAGGTGCTGCCCGAGTTGCTGCGCCGCGAGGTTCCGGTCGACATCGTCACCGACCAGACCTCGGCCCACGACCCGCTGGCCTACCTCCCCGCGGGCATCGCGTTCGAGGACTGGCGCACCGAGTCGGCCCGCGACCCCGAGGGCTTCACCGTGCGCTCGCGCGAGTCGATGGCCCGCCACGTCGAGGCGATGGTGGAGTTCCAGAAGCGCGGTGCCGAGGTGTTCGACTACGGCAACTCGATCCGCGACGAGGCCCGCCAGGGCGGCTACGCCGACGCGTTCGCCTTCCCCGGCTTCGTGCCGGCCTACATCCGCCCGCTGTTCTGCGAGGGCCTCGGTCCGTTCCGCTGGGTGGCGCTGTCGGGCGACCCGGCCGACATCGCCGTCACCGACCAGGCGATCCTCGAGCTCTTCCCCGAGAACGAGGGACTCAAGCGCTGGATCACCGCGGCGCAGGAGCACGTCGAGTTCGAGGGTCTTCCGGCCCGCATCTGCTGGCTCGGCTACGGCGACCGCGCCAAGGCGGCTGTCCGCTTCAACGAGCTCGTCGCCGACGGCAAGATCTCGGCGCCGATCGTCATCGGTCGCGACCACCTCGACTCCGGCTCGGTGGCCTCGCCCTACCGGGAGACGGAGGCGATGGCGGACGGATCGGATGCCATCGCCGACTGGCCGATTCTGAACGCACTCATCAACACGGCCTCGGGTGCGACCTGGGTGTCGCTGCACCACGGTGGCGGCGTCGGCATCGGCCGCTCCATTCACGCGGGCCAGGTCTCGGTCGCCGACGGCACGGAGCTCGCCGCCGAGAAGCTGCAGCGTCTGCTGACGAACGACCCCGGCATGGGCGTCATCCGTCACGTGGATGCCGGATACGACCGCGCGATCGAGGTCGCCCGAGAGCGCGGGGTGCGCGTACCCATGCTCGATTCATGACCTCCGTCACCGCTCTCCTCGACGCCATCTCGGGCATCGGCCGCGAGCCCCGCAGCGGCGGGTACGCCCGCCCGGTGTTCTCGACCGCCGAGCGCGACCTGCGCGCGTGGTTCGTCGCCGAGGCCGAGGCGCGCGGGCTCGACGTCGAGGTCGACCGCAACGGCATCCTGTGGGCGTGGTGGGGGATGCCGGGACCCGGCGCCGTCGTGACCGGCAGCCACCTCGACTCGGTGCCCGGCGGCGGGGCGTTCGACGGTCCGCTGGGGATCGCGGCGGCGCTCGCTGCGGTCGACGTGCTGCGCGAGCGCGGGTTCACGCCCGCGAAGCCCCTCGCGATCGCGGTGTTCCCCGAGGAGGAGGGTTCGCGCTTCGGCGTCGCGTGCCTCGGCTCACGGCTGCTCACGGGAGCCTTGTCTCCCGACGCTGCGCGGCGGCTCACCGACCGCGAGGGCGACACGTTCGCCGAGGTCTTCGCCGCGGGCGGTATCGACCCGGCGAGGATCGGCCCCGACCCCGAGACGCTCGGGCGCATCGGCGTCTTCGTCGAGCTGCACGTCGAGCAGGGGCGCGGGCTCATCGACCTCGATCGCCCCTTCGCCGTGGCGGAGTCGATCCTCGGCCACGGCCGGTTCAAGGTGTCGGTGCGCGGCGAGGGCAATCACGCCGGCACCACGCTCATGGCCGATCGCCGCGACCCCCTGGTCGCCGCCGCCGGCATGGTCGGGCGCATCGCCGAGCTCGCCGGCGCCGTCGACGACGCCCGAGCCACAGTCGGCCGCTTCGAGCCCGTGCCCGGCGGCACCAACGTCATCGCGTCGTCGGTCGACTTCTGGATCGACGCCCGGCATCCCGACGACGCCGTCACCCGCCGTCTCGTCGCCGACATCGACCGCATGTGCGTCGAGCTCGCCGCCGCCCGCGGGTGCGAGGCCGTCCTGGTCGAGGAGTCGTGGAGCCCCACGGTCGGCTTCGACCCGAGCCTCGCCCGTCGCCTGGGCTCGACGCTGCCCGACGCTCCGTACCTGCGCACGGGCGCCGGACACGACGCCGGCATCCTCGCGAGCGCCGTGCCCACCGGCATGCTCTTCGTCCGCAATCCCTCGGGCATCTCGCACTCCCCCGAGGAGCACGTCGTCGACACCGATGCGGATGCCTCCGCCGCGGCGCTCGCCGACGTGCTGCAGGATCTGCTGGCATGACGCGCTTCTGGGCACCGCGGGCGTGGATCGGCGACGCCGTGGCGAACGACGTGCGGGTGACGGCATCCGAGGGTCTCATCGCCTCCGTCGAGACGGGGGCGACCCCGGATGCCGCCGACCATCGCCTCGACGGACTCGCCCTGCCGGGCGCGATCAACGCGCACTCGCACGCCTTCCACCGGCTGCTTCGCGGCCGCACGCACGGCGACGGCGGAAGCTTCTGGACCTGGCGCGAGCTGATGTACCGCGAGGCCGGTCGACTCGATCCGGACTCCTACGAGCGTGTGGCCACGGCGGTCTACGCCGAGATGGTCGCCGCGGGATGGACCTCGGTCGCCGAGTTCCACTACGTGCATCACGCGCCCGACGCCTCGCCCTACGCCCCCGCGCACGCCATGGAGCGCGCGCTCGCGCGCGCGGCCCGGGCCAGTGGCATCCGTCTCACCCTGCTCGACACGTGCTACCTCTCCAGCGGCTTCGGTTCACCGCTCGAACCCGCCCAGCGGCGCTTCGGGGACGCGGATGCCGAGACCTGGCTCACGCGTCTGTCGGCGCTGCGCGGGGCGTTCGCCGACGAGCACCCCGAGGTCGTGGTCGGGGCGGCCGTGCACTCGGTGCGTGCCGTGCCCGTCGCCGCGTTGGAGCGGATCGGCGCGGAGCTGGACCCGGCGATCCCGCTGCACGTACACCTGTCGGAGCAACCCGCCGAGAACGCGGCGTGCATCGAGGCCACGGGCCTCACGCCCACCGGGCTCCTCGCCCGCAGCGGCCTGCTGTCGTCGCGCCTGTCGGCCGTGCACGCCACCCACCTCACCGACGACGACATCCACGCGCTCGGCGCCGCTCGCGCGAGCATCGTGATGTGCCCGACCACCGAGGCCGACCTGGGGGACGGCATCGGTCCCGCCCGCCGCCTCGCCGACGCGGGGGCGCGTCTCGCGCTCGGCACCGATCAGCACGCCGTGGTCGATCCTCTGCTCGAGGCCCGCGCGCTCGAACACGGCGAGCGGCTCGCGTCGCGGCGTCGCGGGCGCTTTTCGCCCGCCGAGCTCGTGGCGGCGCTCACACGGGGTGGAGCCTCGGCGGTGGGACGCTCGCTCGGCGAGATCGCCGTGGGGCAGCCCTGCGACCTCCTCGTCGTCGACGAGACGAGCGCCCGCACGGCCGGAAGCGACCCCGGTCAACTCGTGCTGAGCGCCACCGCGCACGACGTCACCCGTGTGATCATCGGGGGACGCGAGCGCGCCGTGGGCGGCACGCACACCGACCTCGGACCCATCGGAGATCTGCTGCGAAAGGCGATGAGCGCATGACCTCGACCGTGATCACCCGCATCGGAGAGCTCATGACCGTCGACGACGAGGAGCGCGTGCTCCGCGACGCCGCCGTGGTCATCGACGCAGACCGCATCGCCTGGATCGGCGCGGCGTCCGAGGCTCCCGCGGCAGACGAGCGGGTGGATGCCGCCGGCCGGGCGCTGCTGCCGGGCTGGGTCGATTCGCACACCCACCTTGTCTTCGACGGTGACCGTACGGCCGAGTTCGAGGCCCGTATGGCAGGACAGAGCTACGCCGCGGGCGGGATCGCGGTGACGCGGGATGCCACCCGGACCGCCTCCGACGACCGTCTCGCCGCGCTTCTCACCGCCCGCGTCCGCGAGGCCCGCGCGCAGGGCACGACGTGGATCGAGACCAAGACGGGCTACGGGCTCGATCTCGCCAGCGAGGAGCGCAGCGCGCGGATCGCCGCGGCGGGGGTCGATGACGCGACCTTCCTCGGGGCGCACCTCGTGCCCGCGGGCCGAGACGCCGACGATTATGTCCGCGAGGTGTGCGGCCCGATGCTCGAGGCGGTACGGCCCTTCGTGTCGTGGGCCGACGTGTTCTGCGAGCGCGGGGCCTTCAGCCCGGAACAGTCGCGCGAGGTGCTTCTGGCCGCCCGGACGTCGGGGTTGGGACTGCGCGTGCATGGCAATCAACTGGGGCACGGCGAGGGCATCCGGCTGGCGGTCGAGCTGGGGGCCGCGAGCGTCGACCATTGCAACTTCGTCTCTGACGCCGACCTGGACGCGCTCGCCGAGGGGTCGACGGTGGCGACGGTGCTCCCGGCCTGCGATCTGTCGACCCGCGCGCCGCTCGCCCCCGCACGGCGGCTGCTCGACGCGGGCGTGGAGGTCGCGATCGCCTCGAACTGCAACCCCGGCACCTCGTACACGAGTTCGATGCCGTTCTGCGTCGCGACCGCCGTGCTGCAGATGGGGTTGAGCGTCGCCGAAGCGGTGCGCGCGGCGACGCGCGGCGGTGCGATCGCCCTCGGCCGCGCCACCGGCGAGGGGGCGGTGGGCTCGATCGCGGTCGGACACCGCGCCGACCTGCACCTGCTCGATGCTCCCTCGGCGACGCACCTGGCCTACCGGCCCGGGATGCCGCTGACCGCGGCGGTGTGGAAGGACGGGCATCGCGCGCCCGCCTCCGACGAACGGGCGGTCATCGGCGGTGGGGCGCGACCGGCACACTCGCGGTGAGGATCAGGCCGTCCCCCGTCGTCCACGTACCTCCGAAGAGGCGGGCGCGGCCGGGTGCCGGCACGAGGACGTCGGCCGTGAAGCCCCGCGGATCGGACGTGGGCGTCACCGACACGTCGGTGAAGTCCAGCCATCGCCCGGTCAACGGATACCAGGCCTTGTAGACGGCTTCCTTCGCGCTGAAGAGGAGGCGGTCCCAGTTCCTCGAGGGGACGGGGATGCCCGCGCGGAAGCGCTCGATCTCATCGGGTCGGGCGACGATCCGCAGCACATCACGAGGCAGCGGTTCATCGGGCTCCGCGTCGATCCCGATGCTCGACAGGTGCGCGCGGTCGGCGATCACCGCCGCACGGTAGCCCGCGCAGTGGGTCATGCTGCCCACGATGCCCTCGGGCCACGCCGGAGCTCCGCCCGGTCCGGGGAGAAGGGCGACCGGCGGGTGGCCCCGTTCGGCGAGGGCGCGGCGGGCGCAGCGCCGCACGGCGCTGAACTCGTTGCGGCGCTGCGGCACGGCGTTCGCGACGACCGCTTCTTCGTCGGGGAAGAGCGGACCCGCGCGTGCGTCGCCGAACTCCTCGACGGCATGCGCGGCGGCCGGCAGGATCGTTTCGATCATGAACCGCTCAGGGCGCCGCCGTGCCCTGCGCCTCGCGAAGGCTCAGGGGTCGCAGGTCGGTCCAGTTCGTCTCCACGAACGCCAGGCATTCCGCGCGCTCGGCGCCGGCGGGGCCGCCGTAGGCGATGCTCCAGCCCTCCGGCACGGGGGCGAAGACGGGCCACAGCGAATGCTGCTCCTCGTCGTTGATCAGCACGAGGAAGCGGCTGGACTCGTCGTCGAAGGGGTTATGCGACATGGGTGTCTCCTGTCTCTTCTGGGTGGGGGTGGTCAGATCGGTGGACCCGTCGGCGTCCGACCGGGACGACGAGGGGGCGGCCCGACGCCGGATCGGCGACGACCCGGGCCGTCAGGCCGAAGACGGTCTCGAGGAGACGCGCGGTGATGACGGCGTCGGGCGGGCCTTGCGCGGCGATGCCGCCCTCGTGCACGACCACGAGGTCGTCGGCATAGCGTGCGGCGAGGTTGAGATCGTGGATGACCATCACGACCGTCCGGCCGAGGTCGACGCACAGATGGTCGACGAGGTCGAGCACTTCCACGGAGTGGGCGATGTCGAGGTAGGTCGTCGGTTCGTCGAGAAGCAGGATGCCGGTGTCTTGAGCAAGACTCAGGGCGATCCACGCCCGCTGCCGTTGCCCGCCCGAGAGGGTCTGCACATCGCGATCGGCCAGCTCGGTGAGCCCGGTGAGCTGCAGGGCCGCCTCGACCGCTGTGGCGTCGAGCCTGCTCCACTGGCGCAGCAGTGACTGGTGCGGGTGGCGCCCGCGGGCGACGAGCTCGCGCACCGTCATCCCCTCGGGAGCCGTGGGGGCCTGGGGGAGGAACGACAGCTCTCTCGCGAGATCGCGGGTGCGCAGCGTGGAGAGCGCTCGACCTCGCACCGCAACGGAACCCTCGTCAGGGGCCAGGAGCCGGCAGAGCGTGCGGAGCAGCGTCGATTTTCCGCTGCCGTTCGGCCCGATGATCGCGGTGACCGCGCCCGCTCGGAGCGCGAGGTCAACACCGTTCAGGATCTTGCGGCCGCCGTAGCCGACCCGGAGGCCGGAGGTCGTCAGCGCGTGTGCCGCGGGGTCGGTCATGCCCAGCTCCTCAGCCGTCGCAGCATCAGGGAGATCAGGATCGGGCCGCCCACGAGCGCGGTGAGCAGTCCCACCGACACGGCGCTCGAAAACAGTGTTCGGGCGGCGAGGTCGGCCGCGAGCACCAGGATCGTACCGCACGCGGCCGTGCACCCCAGCGGAGCGCGGGACTCGCTCGTCAGGAACCGTGCGATCTGCGGCGCCGACAGGGCGACGAAGCCGAGCGGTCCGGCCGCGCCGACGGCGGCCGAGGAGGAGAGCACCGACCCGGTCAGCAGCACGACGCGGGTGCGTCCGACGGCGACGCCGAGCCCGTGCGCGACGTCGTCGCCGAGGTGCATCGCGGCGACCGACCGGGAGGTGGCCACGGCGATGAGGGCGGCGACGACGAGCACTGCGGCGAGCGGGGCGATGCGCGTGGCGTCGGACGACAGGTCGCCGGTGAGCCACACCTGCACCTGGAGCACGTCGTAGGTGCCGCCCGCGATGAGCATCGCGTGCAGCACGCCCAGCAGGGCGGCGTTGATTCCGACGCCGACGAGGATCAGTCGCATCCCCCCGGCCGCTCCCCGTGAGAACGAGAACACCACGGCCGCCGCGATCGAGCCGCCGATCAGTGCGGCGAGGGGGAGTGAGAGCGTCAGGGGGGCACCGAAGACACGCCATCCGAGCACGAAGACGGCGGCGGCGCCGACGCTGGCGCCGCTGGTGATGCCGAGGACGTCGGGGCTCGAGAGGGGATTGCGGGCGACCGATTGCATGAACGCTCCGGCGAGGGCCAGGGCCGCGCCCGCGAGCGCTCCGATGACCGTGCGGGGCAGGCGTAGTCCGAGCACCTGGTAACGGACGGCCTGCCCTCCGCCCCCGCCGAGTGTCTCGACGACGGTCGTGGGATTCACCCACGTGCTTCCGGCGCTGATCGACAGGCACAACAGGAGCGCGGCGACGACCGACAGCGCCACGAACGTGACGAGGGGCCGGGTGCGCACCGGCAGGGAGAGACCGCCCAGCCGCGCGACGGGGACGCGCGTGCTCATCGCGCCCCCGATCTCCGGCGCGCAAGCGCGACGAACAGGGGAGCACCGACGAGCAGGAAGACGATCCCGGCCGGGATCTCGGCCGGGCGGGCGACGCTGCGTCCGACGACGTCGGCGAACAGCAGAGCGACAGCACCGATCAGCGCCGACGCGGGGAGCAGCGTCCTGTGGTCCGTGCCGACCAGGAGGCGAGCGGTGTGCGGCGCAATGAGCCCGAGAAAGGCGAGGGGGCCGCAGGCCGCCGTCGCCGCACCCGCGAGCAGCCCGACGGCGAGCAGCCCGGCGATGCGGGCGCGGCGCACGTCCGTACCCAGCGACGTCGCCATCTCGGCACCGAAGCTCAGCGCGTTCAGCGACGGCGCACACATCAGGGCGAGCGCGAGGCCCCCGCCGATCGCGACGAGGGGCACGGCGTACGTCGACAACGGCCCGTCGGACAGGCCTCCGATCATCCAGCGTCGGAACGACTGCTGGACGGTCTGATCGAGCAGCAGCAGGATGGCCGTCGCGCTGCCGAGCACCGACGAGACCGCGGCTCCGACGAGGGGCAGCGCGATGATCGACTCGCCCATCGTCTCGGCCAGCACGATCACGAGAGCCGTCACGGCCAGCGCCCCCAGCAGCGCGTACGCCGTGTACTCGGCGGGAGTGGTCAGACCGCCCAGCGCGATCGCGAGCACGGTCGCCAGCGTCGCGCCGCGCGTGATCCCCATGAGGTCGGGGTCGGCCAGCGGGTTTCGCGTCTGCGCTTGCACGACGGCGCCCGCGGCGCCGAGTGCCAGACCCGCGGCGATCGCGACGATCGCGCGAGGCGCCCGCTCGCGAATCACGATGTCGTTGTAGGTGGGGGAACCCCCGACGAAGGCATGGGCGACCTCGGGGAGCGTCACGTTCCGTGCCCCGACGGCGATCGCGATCATCGCAACTCCGACGACGACCACCGCGAGCACCACGACGACCCCGGCGGTTCGACGGGGTCGGACGATGAGCGCATCGACGTCGATCCGGGCTCGGCGGAGCGCCGCCACCGACCGCACGCCGAGCCCGGGGACGCGAACGAGCCCGAGCGCCGCCATGCCGATGCTCTGGCCGCGTCGGCCGCGCGAGACGTTCACGCCGACCAGGGCGACGACGAGCACGAGACCCACGACGGCGACGACGATCCGGTCGCTCTGCCAGGCGCCGCGCTCGTCGGGGATCGCGAGGATCAGCGTGAGCGTCATCGCGGCGGGCACCGCGGGCAGCAGCACGTCGACCAGACGTGCCGCCGCCCGCGGGGCTGTCCTCGGCGGACCGGGAGCGGGACCCGGCCGATCCGGGGCCGCGGGCACCAGATCGGTCAGGGTCATCGCACTCCTCGATTGCGTGTCATTCGCTCGGACGTCACTCGCTCGCGGGCAGGGCCTTCACGGCATCCGTCAGCAGTGCGATCTGCTTCGTGTAGCTCGCGTAGTTGAACGTCGCATCGGTGGTCCAGTCGACCACGTGCCCGCGCGCGACGGCGTTCAGCGTCGCCACCGTGGGGTGATCGCGCTCGACCTGTGCCAGCGGCGTCGTCCACGCCCGCGTGTCGTAGAGGAGGAGGTCGGAGGTGTAGTCGCCGGCGTTCTCCCAGCTCACGGGGCTGAACGAGCCCGAGGTGCTGTCACGGGCGATCGGGGACTCGCGCACGTCGAGGCCCCACTCGGCGTAATCGATCAGCTCGGCGAACTCACCCGGGATCGCGACGTAGAACTGCGTCGAGGGAGCGACGGCGTAGGCGGTGGTGCCCGGGCGCGCGGCCAGGGCGCTCTTCAGCTGCGAGACGGCGTCGTCGTACGTCGACTTCTCGTCGGCGATCGTGCCCGAGTCGACGTCGGCGCCGAGCGTCTGCGCGAGGCCTCGCCAGTCGTCGAGCGACGCCGAGGCGCTCTTCTGCGCCGAGACCGTGATCAGGGGGGCGACCTGCTCGATCTGCTTCGACACCTCTGCGTCTTCGGCGCCCAGCCCGCCCAGGTATCCGCCCGCGTACCAGCCCGTGATGACGAGGTCGGGCTCGAGGGACGCGAGCTTGTCGACGTCGACGTCACCGTACGAGACGCCGAGAGATTCGATGCCCGACACGTCGAGCCCGGCGAGGACACCACTCATGTCGGGGGTGCTCGACCCCCAGATCCCGACGGGACGGATGCCGTAGGGGATGAGCGCGGCCGCGGCCTGTTCGCTCATGACGATGTTGTGCGGGACGGTGTCGAGCGTGACCGTGTCGCCGCGCGCGTCGGTGTAGTCGAACCCGCCCGCCGCCGACGCGGTGGTGGCGGCACCGGGTTCGGTGGGGGAGGCGCAGGCCGCCTGCGAGAGCACGAGTGCGCCGAGTCCGAGGACCGCGAGCGCGCGAGCCGTGACCTTGGGTCGGATTTTCATGGGTACCGCCTTTGCTGTGTGCGTGGTGTCGGTGGAGGGTCGAGGTTCTTCATCGGGGTGCGGAAGGGGTGCTCGCAGGCCCGGCATCCCCCCGCCAGGCGGCCCATTGCCGCGCGTACGCGCCGCCCCGGGCGAGGAGGTCGTCGTGCGAGCCGAACTCGACGATCTGCCCCGCCTCCATGACGGCGATGGCGTCGGCGGATGCCGCCTGGGTGAGTCGGTGCGCGACGATGAGCGTCGTGCGTCCCGCGGTCGCCGCGAGGGCGGCGCGTTCGAGTGCGGCGGCCCCCGCGCTGCCGGCTTCGGCGGTCGCCTCGTCGAGGATCGCGACGTCGGGGTCCTTCAGCACGAGACGCGCGAGGGCGATCTGCTGCTGCTGTGCGGCGGTGAGCCGGTGACGGTGCGCGCCGACCTCGGTGTGCACGCCTTCGGGCAGGGCCCGCACCCAGGCGTCGGCACCGACGGTCTGGAGGGCACGCCAGACGGTGTCCTCGTCCGCGTTCTCGTCGGACAGCCGGAGATCGTCGATCACGGGGCCGGCCACCACGTGGACGTCTTGGCTGAGGACCGCGACGCGTGACCGCATCGCGTCGGTACCGATGTCGGATAGGGCCGCCCCGCCCAGCCGGACGCTGCCGGAATCGGGAGTGAGAGCGCCCGCCGCGATGAGCGCCGCCGTGGTCTTGCCGGCCCCCGAGGCGCCCACGAGTGCAAGCCGGGTTCCGGCGGGAACGCTGAACGACACCCCGTGCAGCACGTCGTCGCCCGGTCCGTAGGCGAAACGGACGTTGTCGACCCGCAGAGCGCCGTCGGACGGGGTCGACCGCGAGGGGACTCGGACGGAGGGCGTCGCGACGACCCCGACCAGGCGGTTCATCGCCGCGCCGGCGGACTGCATCTCGTCGAAGAGGAACAGCACCGTGCCGAGCGGAGTGAACAGGCGGTGGAAGAGCAGGATCGCGGTCGTCACCGCGCCGATCGTGACGTCGCCGTCGGTGTACCGAACGAATCCGACGACGAACAGCACGGCCAAGCCGCAGAACTCCGCGAGATTCACGCGACCGACGAGCCCCAGCAGCAGGCGGAAGACCGAGACCGACAGGGCCCGCATGCGGTCGGACGCGGTGCGGATCTCGTCGAGTCGTGCCTCCTCCATCCGGTACGCACGCACCGTCTCGCGGCCGTGCAGGCTCGATGCGAGAGCCTCGGTGCGCTCTCCGGCCGCGACGCGCTCCTCCGCGTAGAGGTGAGCGCTACGGGGGAGGTACCACAGCAGTGCGGCGCCGTAGAGGGGGAGGGTGAGCAGCCCGGCGACCCCGAGGACCGGATCGACGCCGAACAGCGAGCCCAGCGACACGGCCACCAGCAGGCCCGCGGACAGCACAGCCGGAACGACCTCGCCGCTGGCGCGGGTGATGCGGGCGATGTCGTCGCCGACGCGCGAGAGCACGTCGCCGCGCCCGCCGCGTTCGGCGACCCCCGACGGCAGGTCGAGCACGCCCGCGACGACGTCTTCGCGCAAGACCGCCACGGCGGTCTCGCCGAGCCGCACGATGACGTACGTGCTGAGCCCCGAGAGTGCACCGGCGACGATGGCGGCCGTCACCAGCACGACGACCAGGACGACGATGTCGGATGCCGCTCTGCCGGCGACGGCGGCGTCGACGAGCCAGCCCATGGCGTAGACCGGCACCAGCGCGGTGGCGGCAGCGAGCACGCCCGTTCCGAGGGCCGCGACGAGGAGGAGCGGATGCCGCAGCGTCGTGCGGGCGAGCCACCGCAGAGAGGCGCGATAGCGGGCGATCGGCAGGGAGACCGGGCGCGGCGTCGTCATCTCGCCACCGCCTCGGCGTAGAGCGGGTCGCTCTCGAGCAGCTCGCGGTGCGTGCCCTCGGCGATCACCCGGCCGTGCCGGAGAACCGCGACCCGGTCGGCCACCGCGAGCAGCGCGGGCGAGCCGGTGATCACGACCGTCGACGCGTCGGAGCGACCGCGGAGCGCGGCGATGCCGACCGCGATCTGCTGCTCGGTCACCGAATCGACAGCCGTCGTGGGCTCGTGCAGCACGAGCACGGGGGCATCGGCATACAGGGCGCGCGCCAGTGCAAGGCGTTGGCGCTGGCCGCCGGAGAGGTTGTGGCCCCGGTCGACCAGGTGGTGGTCGAGTCCGTGCTCGAAGAGGGCGACGACGTCATCGGCCCCGGAGGACTGCAGGGCGCGCGTCAGGCGGACGGAGTCGACGGTGTCGCTGCTCGCGACGACGTTGGCGCGGATGCTGCCGCTGAACAGGTGCGCCTCGTGGGGTTCGGCGACCAGCCACGCCTCGGTCTCGCCGGGCCCGAGTCCGCAGACCTCGATGCTGCCGCGATACGACTCGGGCGCGACCCGCCCCGCGAGGAGGGATGCCACGGCATCGCCGTCCGCGGTGTCGTGGGCGAAGACCGCCGTGATCTCGGCCGACCGCGCCGTGAGATCGACGCCGTCGAGCGACCCGTGGTGCACGCCGCGCAGACGCAGCCCCGGGGTCTCGGTGGAGGGCGATGACGGTGCGACCGCCGGGAGGAGCGGCTGCGCCGCGAGGACGGTGGCCACCCGCTCGGCGGATCCCCGGGCTTTGGCTGCCGTGGCAGGCAGACCCGACAGCGTGGTGAGGGGGTCGATGAGGAACTGCGCGAGCCCCACGACGGTGACCAATTCGCCGGTCGTGATGTGCCCGGTGAGGGCGTACCATCCGGCGACCGAGGCGATCACGGCGGCCGCGACGCCGCTCAGCGCCGCCGTGACGCCGCGTTGCACCGCGATCCACCGGTTGGTCGACATCGCGGCCGAGAGGGCGACGCGGCTCGCGGCACGGTATCGCCGGGCAGCGGCATCCTGTGCCCCGATACCGGCGATCGACCGCAGGCCCGAGATGAGGTCGCCGGCGAGAGCGGTCGCCGCGGCCACGCGTGACTGCTGCTGCACGGCTCTCGCCGTGATGCGCGGTCCGGCTGCGTGAGCCAGCGCGAAGAACACGGGCATGGCGACGAGGGCGACCACGCCGAGCGCGGCGTCGACGACGAGGAGGGCGATCGCGGTCGCGACCACGGCAGCGGCCGCCGCGATCATGCGGGGGAGCAGGTCGAGGAACCAGGCGGTCTGGTCGGCGTCGCTGCCCGACACGGTGACGAGCTCGCCGGGGGTCACATCGGTGCGCAAGCCGCGCGGCGAGAGCGCCTTCTCGGACACCTCCAGGCGCAACAGGTGCGCCTCCTTCTGGAGGGCGATGTTGAGGACGCGCATGCCCGCCCGGTACGACACCGTGAGCACGAGGAACACCCCCGCGAGGGCGGTGATGGCGGTGATGATCCCGGGAACGCGTCCCGGAGCGATGCCGGCGTCGATGAGGACACCGATCACGACCGCCACCGAGGTCTCGGCGAGCTGATGCACGCACAGCAGCACCGTGCCGACCAGGATCGCCGAGCGGTTGCGGGCGATCGTCCGCCGGATGACGTCCTTGCCCGAGCGGATCGCGCGTGCGGTCACGGCTCGCGGCTCAGGTAACCGCCGCCGGTCGGGAAGTAGGCGTTCGCCGTGTGCTCGACCCCGTCGGGCGTGCGGACGCGGTCGATCACGAGCGCGCGCCGGTCGCCCCGGTAGGCGTCGCCGCCGGCGACGACGGCCATGCCGTCGCCTTCCCTGATGAAGATGCGCCCCGGTGTGCCGCCGTAGCGGAACGTCGAGACGTGCGCCTCGAGGATCTCGAGGCGTTCGCCGCGGCAGTACGTGTGTGCGCTCGGGTACGGGTCCGACATGGCCCGCACGAGCCGGTCGATGTCTTCGGCGGGCCATGTCCAGTCGATGAGGCTGTCGAGCTCGGTGCGGCGGTGGAAGAAGACGCGCTGGTCGAGGTCCTGTGGGCGCCACTCGACCGTGCCCGTCTCGATCTGTTGCAGAGCGTGAAGCAGCACCTCGGGAATGAGGTCGATCGTCGCCCGCACGAGCTCGGTGCCGGTCGAGCGTGGACCGATGGGAACGGCACGCTGCACGGCGATGTCGCCGGTGTCGAGCCCGCCGTCCATACGGTGGGCCGTGATGCCGACCTGCTCCGCCCCGCTGATGAGGGCCCAGGGCACGGGCGAGAAGCCGGTGAACGCGGGCAGGAGCGAGTCGTGCAGGTTGAGAGTGCCGTGCGGGGGGCGGTCATAGACCTCGGGAGGGAGCCAGGTGCGCCAGTTGTTGGCGACGATGATGTCCGGACGCCACTCGGTGAGCCGGGCGATCATCGCGTCGTCGGGGCGTCGCGCGAGGTGGACGGGGATGCCGTGTTCCTGCGCGAGCTGCTCGACGGAGTCGTCCCAGATCTTCTCGTAGGCGTGATCGCTGGCAGGGTGCGTGACGACGCCGACGATGTCATGCGTCGATCCGAGCAGGGCGTCCAGCGTGCGGTGTCCCCATGTCTGGTACCCGAACATCGCAACCCGCATGCGTTTCCCTCCTCGATGGTTTCGGCCGGCCGGTAGATCAGTTAGCATGCCCTTACTTATGTAAGGCTTGCCTAAGCTAGCACAACGCCCCCGCGGACTCGCGAGGGCGGTGACGAACAGGAGTGACGGATGACGCACGCCCGCGTTTCGGCAGAGAAACCGCGCAATACCAGCACGCAGGACGGGGTCGTCGACATCGTCGGCATCGGGTTCGGCCCGTCGAACCTCGGACTCGCCATCGCGCTGCGGGAACGCAACGCCATCCCGGGCAATTCGCCGATCACGTCGACATTCGTCGAGTCGAAGCCCCGCTTCGCGTGGCACCCCGACATGCTCCTGCCCGGGGCGACGATGCAGATCTCGTTCCTCAAAGACCTCGTGACCCAGCGCAACGCGGCGAGCGACTACAGCTTCCTCTCCTTCCTGCACGACAGCGGACGACTGCCCCACTTCATCAACCGCCAGACGTTCTTCCCGACCCGGATCGAGTTCCACCAGTACCTCGAGTGGGCGGCCGACCGGGTCGACGCCGAGGTGCTCTACGACACGCGCGGGACGAGGATCATCGACCACCCCGACCACTTCGAGGTCGTGCTCGAGGGCGCCCACGCCGGATCGGTCCGTGCCCGCAACGTCGTCCTGGCGGGCGGACTGACCCCGCGCCTCCCCGAGGGGGTGAGGGCCAGCGCACGCCAGTTCCACAACCACGCGCTGCTCAGCAGCCTCGCCGCGTTGCCCGAGACGACGCACGACGCGTTCGTGGTCGTCGGGGCCGGGCAGAGCGCCGCCGAGGTGGCCCACTACCTCCACGAGCAGTACCCCGGCGCACGCGTGCACGCCGTCTTCGGCAAGTACGGCTACACCCCCGCCGACGACAGCCCCTACGCCAACCGCATCTTCGACGCGGAGGCCGTCGACGACTACTACGGCAGCAGCGCCGAGATGAAGGCCCGCCTGCTGTCCTACCACCGTGGCACCAACTATTCGGCCGTCGACCTCTCGCTCATCGAGCGGCTCTACGAGATCGAGTACGCGGAGCGCGTCGTCGGCGCCCGGCGCCTGTTCGTGCACGGCGGCAGCGCGCTCGCCGAGGCGCGTGAGCGGGCCGACGGGGTCTCCGTGCTGATCGAGAACCGCCTCACCGGTGCGGTCGAGCAGGTCGCGGCGGATGCCGTCGTGTACGCGACCGGCTTCACCTCCATGCCGCTGGACGCGATTCTCGGCGACCTCTACACACCCCAGGGGCCGGGCGATGCGCGGGTGATGCGCGACTACCGGTTGCGGACGACGCGACCGACGGCGGGAGGCCTCTACCTGCAGGGCGGCACCGAGGACACGCACGGGCTCACCTCCTCGCTGCTGTCGAACATCGCCGTGCGCTCGGCAGAGATCGTCGACTCGATCGCCGCGGGACTGCACGCCCGCGAGCGTGAGCTGGTGCGGAGCGCCTGAACCGTGACCGTCGACGCCCCCGCGCGCCCCTCCCTCGATCGACCCGACGACGCCGTCGCCCTGACCCCCGCGCAGCGCGCCGTGTGGGTGGCATCGGAGGTCGATCCCGACAGCGCCACCGACTTCCACCTCGGGTGGACGACGCGCTTCTCCTCGGCGCACGACCCCGGTCGTCTCGCTCAGGCGGTCGCCCGTGTGCTGCGCGGGGAACCGCGGCTGTCGCGAACGGTCGTCGCCGACGGCGACGAGCCGCGATGGGTCGCGTGCGACCCGTTCGAGGCGCCCGCCGTGGTCGACCTGCGCGGCGAGAACCAGCCCGATGCGGCGGTCGCCGCCCGCGTCGACGGCTTGCGCGTCGAGGTCGCTCTCGGCGCGGGACGACTTCTCCACCGCCACGAGATCCTCATCGTCCCGGACGGGTACGTGTGGGCGCAGGCGTACCACCACGTGCTCGTCGACGGCCGATCGATTCGCGAGTTGACGCGTCGAGTACTCGCGGTTCTCCGAGATCCGGATGCCGCACCCCCGGCGTCGAGATCCGCGGAGGCGCCCGAGTCGCTTCGGGCGGGGGATGCCGGTAGGTCGGGGGCGCGTCCGGCGGACACGCCTCGGTCGGACGCGGAGGCGGTGGTCGCCGCGGTGAGCCGCGCCGAGAGCCTGATCGAGCGCCCGGCACGCGGCATCCGGAGCATCGCCGTCGAGCTCGACCCCGACCTGGTCGATTCGCTCCCCGGTCTCGCCGACCGGTGCGGGTTGAGCGTCGGTCGCACGGTGGCGGGACTCATCGCGGCGTACACGGCGACGGTGCGCGGACCGGGGGCGCACGCGGTGCGCCTGGCCGTCGCGGCCCCCGGCGACCCGCACGTCGTCGAGATGCGCTCGGCCGTCGTGCCCCTGCAGCCGGCCGCCGACGGCGACGCGACGATCGAGGCGTACCTGCGATCGTTCGACGAGGCGCTGAGCGCGCAGCGCCCGCACCTGGGAGCCGACCCCGGTGCCGTCGCCGACGCTCTGCGCACCCGCTTCGGCAGCCCCACGCTCGTCGTGCCGGGAATCAACGTCATGCTCGGCCCCGACCCGGGCGACGGCATCGCGCGGTCGACCTGGGTGGGGCCCTCGACCGACCTCGACATCGTGGCGGAGGGCGAGATCGCTCGCCGCGCTCTGCGGCTCGTCGTGCGCGGCCGGGCCGACGATCTCGAGCTCGCGGCCCATGCCTCCGGGCTCGCCGCGTTCCTGGCATCCGCCGTCGCCGCTCCCGACCGGGCGTTGAGTGCGCACCGGATCGTCGACGAGCCCGAGCGCGCGCTCCTGCTGGCCACGCGCAACGACACGGGGCGCTGCCTGTCGGACGCGGACGTCGTCGACATGGTCTTCGCGCGGGCGCGGAACGCGCCGTCGGCGGTCGCCGTCGCCGACGGTGACCGTCACATCGACTACCGCACGCTGCTGGGGGCGGCGACGCGCATCGCGCGGACTCTGCGCGACGACTTCGGCGCGGCCCCCGAGACGATCTTCGCCATCGACATGCACCGCAGCGCCGAGATGGTCGCGGCGATCCTCGGCATCCTCCTCTCGGGGGCGGCGTTCGTGCCGCTCGACCCCGCGTGGCCGCACCGGCGCCGCGCGAGCGTCGTCGCCGACGCGGGGGCGCGGGCCGTGCTCGTCGGACCCGGAGCCGGCGAGCCGACCGGTCTCCGCACGCACGCGGTCGATCTCGCGCAGATCGAGCCCGCCGCCGACCTCGTGCCGCGCGACCCCGAGTCGCTCGCGTACGTGATCTTCACGTCGGGCTCCACCGGCACCCCGAAGGGGGCGATGATCCGCCATGGCGCCATCGCGAGCCGCATGCGGTGGCAGATCGAGCGCGTGCTGGGGTTCGGCGCCGACGATGCGAGCCTGTTCAAGGCGCCGCTGTCGTTCGATATCTCGATCAACGAGGTGCTCCTCCCGCTCTGCTCGGGCGGCACCGTCGTCGTCGCGCGCGACGGGGAGGAGCGTGAGCCCGAGCGGCTGCTGCAGCTGATCTCGCAGCACGGTGTCACCTTCACGTACCTCGTCGCCTCGATGCTCGACGCGCTGCTCGACAGCGATGCGCTGACGACGGCCCCGCGCCTCGAGGGCCTGCGGCACGTGTGGTGCGGCGGCGAGCTGCTCACCCCCGAGCTGTTCGCCAGATTCCGCCGGCACCTGCCGCACGCCACGATGTACCACGGCTACGGCCCCGCCGAGGCGACGATCGGCGTCTCGCACATCGTCTACCGCGGAGACGGCGTGCGCAGCACGACCTCGATCGGCCGGCCGAACCCCGGATGCCGGTTGTACGTGCTCGATCGCGCCCTGCGCCCCGTCCCGGCGGGGATGGGCGGCGAGCTCTACGTGGCCGGCGACCTCCTGGGCCGCGGCTACGTGAACGCCCCCGCGCTGACGGCGTCGCGTTTCGTCGCGAACCCTTTCCACGATCCCCGCGACCCGGCATCCACGCCGCGGCTGTACCGCACGGGCGACCGCGCGCGGTGGAACCGCGACGAACTGGAATTCCTCGGACGCACCGACAACCAGGTCAAGATCGGCGGCATGCGCGTCGAACTCGAGGAGATCGAGAGGGCGATCGCGGCAGCGCCGGGCGTTCGCGCCTGCGTCGTCGTCGTGCGCGGAGCGCGCGTGCACGCCTACGTCGTGCCCAAGGCGGGCGCCGCGCCGGAGCGCGTCGAGGTGTCGGCCAGGGAGCGCGCGATCGCCACCCTGCCCCGGCACATGGTGCCCGCGTGGGTGACGGCACTCGACGCGCTGCCGACGACGGCGAACGGCAAGGTCGACCGCGCCGCTCTCCCCGAGCCGGTTTCGCAGGCGGTCAGCCCGGGTGCCCTCGATGCCGCCCAGCGGCCCGTCGCCGAGCAGATGGCCGCGGTGCTCGGAGTCGACCCGGCTCAGATCGGCCCCGACACCGGGTTCTTCACCCTCGGCGGTGACTCGCTCGCCGCGGTGCGGCTGGCGAACCGGCTGTCGCGCGCCGCACAGCGCACCGTGCCGACGCGGGCGGTGTTCGACCACCCCACGGTCGCGGAGCTCACCCGGTTCGTCGAGAACGCCGACGCCGCGGCAGCTCGCCCGCGCGCGACCGGTGCCGCCGACCGGGCGGCTCGCCTCCCGGCGACCCCGGGACAGCGGCGCATGTGGCTCGCATCGCAGCTCGACACGACCTCGGCGACCTACACCGTCCCCCTGGCCTTCCTCTTCCCCCGCGAGCCCGACCGTTCGGCGCTGCGCGGGGCGCTGGCCGACACGACGCGGCGGCATCCGGCGCTGCGGACGCTGCTGTCGCCCGGGCCCGATGCCCTGGTCGCCGACCGGCTCGCTGCAGACGACCCCCGAGCGCACCCCGGGGTCGAAGACGTGGTAGACGTCGACGCTTTTCTTCGCCGGCCGTTCGACCTGGCATCCGCGATCCCGATCCGTGTCGGTCTGAGCCCGCGCGACGATGGCTGGCTGCTGGTCATCGCCCTGCATCACAGCGCCGTCGACGAGGCGTCCGAGCCCGTGCTCCTGCAGACGCTGTCGGAGTCCATGCGCGCCCGCTGCGCGGGCACCGTCCCGGTCTGGGCCGAGGTCGACGCCGTGGTCGAGGAGCCGAGCGGCGAGAGCGCCGCCGAGGCGTTGGCACGTCTCACCCCGCTGCCGGACCGCGCCGACGTGCCGGGATGGTCCGTCACCACCGCCGGCTTCGGTCGCGCCGGGGCGACCCGGGCCTGCGTGCTGACGGGGACGTCGGCGGCGGCCGTCCGCGATCGCGCGCGCGGGGGGACCGTCTTCGAACTCGCCGTCCGCGCGGTCGCCACGGCGGTCGAGCGGCTCGGCGGTCCTGCGGATCTGCTCATCGCATCGCCGGTGGCGCGCACGACGCCCGACGACGGGATCGTGGGATGCCACATCACCACGACCCTCTTCGCCGCGCGGCGTGGCACCGACCTGCGGCCGCAGATCGTCGCTGCGCTCGACACACGCGCCGACGTCGCCGACCTGGTGGCCGCGGCGCCGGAGCTGCGCGACCGGGCCGCCCCGCGCATCATGGTCGTGCACCAGTCCCGGCGTCTCGACCGGCTCGAGCTGGGCGGGGTCGAGGGGTCGCGGATGCCGATCTCGACGGGCACGGCGAAGTTCGACGCGACGATCACCGTCGCCGAGGTCGGTGACGATCTCGCCGTCGAGCTCGAATACGCGACGGATGCCCTCGCCGGCGACGAGGCCGAGCGCTTCCTCCGCCAGGTGCGCGCGGCCCTGGAGGGCGTCGACGCGGTCGACACCGTGTCGCCGGCGCTTCTCGAAGGAGGGCGGGCGATCGACGCCGGGCGCGACCGCACGCTCGTCGACCTCATCGCGCGAGGCGTCTCCGACGAGGCCCGCCGCATCGCGGGAACGCTCGCGGCCCGGGGGATCGGCCCGGGGTCGGTGGTCGGTGTGTGCGCGGTGCGCGGATCCGCCCAGGTGGACCTCGTGCACGGCATCGTGCTCGCGGGCGCGGCCTACGTGCCCATCGACCCCGCGTGGCCGGCCGCGCGACGCGAGGCCGTCGTCGCCGACGCGGGCGCCCACCTCGTGCTCGAGGCGGTCCCCGACCGCGCCGCTCCCACCGCCCCGCCGCTCGCGCCGAGACCCGACGACGCCGCCTATGTGTTGTTCACCTCGGGCTCGACCGGACGACCCAAGGGCGTCGTCGTCAGTCATCGCGCGATCGTGAACCGTCTGCTGGCGGCCCCCGGCCTGCACGGGATCGGGCCCGACGACGTCATCCTCTACAAGACCCCCTTCACGTTCGACGTGTCGGTCTGGGAGCTGTTCCTCCCGGCCGTCGTGGGCGTCCGTCAGGCGGTCGCCCCGCCCGATGCGCACCGCGATCCGGCCGCGATCGCCACCGCGATCGTGGCGGAGCGCGCCAGCGTCGTGCACTTCGTGCCGTCGGTGCTGGCCGCGTTCCTCGAGCACCTGTCGGGTGCGCGCGAGACGGCCGCCGCCGTGGCGCGGAGCCTCCGCGTGATCGTCTGCAGCGGCGAGGCGCTGACCGCGCACCACCTGCGCGGGCTTGCCGAGCTGCTGCCCGGCGTGCGCGTCGACAACCTGTACGGCCCGACCGAGGCGGCCGTCGACGTCACTGCCGCACTCGATGTCACGGTCGACCGACCGATCGGCATCGGGCTGCCCCTGGTCGGGGTGGCGTGCCGCATCCTGGATGCCACGCTCCAGCCGGTCGTGCCGGGTGCGGTGGGCGACCTCTATCTGTGCGGCGTGCAGCTCGCTCGCGGGTACGCGAACCGGCCCTCGCTGACCGCCGAGCGGTTCGTCGCCGATCCGTTCGCCGCCGGCGCGCGCATGTACGACACCGGCGACCGCGTGCGTCAGCGACCCGACGGCGCGATCGACTACCTCGGCCGGCGCGACCAGCAGGTCAAGGTCGGCGGTCAGCGGATCGAGCTCGGCGACGTCGAGGCGGCGCTGGTGTCGGCGCCCGGCGTCGAGGCGGCTGCGGCGTTCGTCGTCGGGAGCACGTTGGTCGCCGTGTACGTGGGGACGGCGACCCCCGAGGCGGTGCGCGCACACGCGGGCGGTGTCGTCCCGGCCGCTCTGGTCCCGGCGCGCCTCACGGCGGTGGCCGGCCTCCCCCTCACCCCGCACGGGAAGCTCGACCGCGCGGCGCTGCCGCAGCTCGACCGCGCCCCCGCGGCCGTCGGTGGTCGAGCGCCCGCGGGGACGACCGAAGTCGCGCTGGCCGCGGCGTTCGCCGCGGCGCTCGGAGCCTCGACGGTACCGGCCGATGCCGATTTCTTCGCCCTCGGGGGCGACAGCATCTCGGCGATCGCCGTCGTCACCGCGGCTCAGCGCCGTGGCATCCCGGTGTCGGTCGTCGATCTCTTCGAGACCCGCACCGTCGAGGGACTGGCGGCGCGGTGCGCCCCGCCGACCGAAAGCGTGACCGCGCGACCCGTTCCGCTGCCGCCGTCGCTCGCCGCCGCTCGCACCGACGGTCTCGACGTCGACACGATGACGGTCTCCGTGCCTCTGCAGACCGTGGAGGCCGAGGCCGCCCGCCGCGCGCTCACCTCGGTGGTCGCGACACGACCCGAGTTGCGCGTGCGCCTCGACCGGAGCCGCGCGCGGCTGTGGCGGGCGTTCCAGGTCGATCGCGTCCCGCCCGGCGACGGCGTCGACCTGGCGCAGGGCAGGCTCGTCGCCGTCGAGATCGCGGACGGTGCGCCGCGTCTCGTCGTCCACCGCATGGCGCTGCCCGCCGATGCGGAGCAGGGAGCGCGTCGTCTCGCCGCCGAGGTCTGTGACGTGGCGCGCACGGGCACGGCGGGGGCGGATGCCGTGCGTGCAGATGCAGTACGTGCAGGAGAAGGAAGAGCATGAGCGAGAACGTGATCGAGACGGTCCGGGTGCAGGGCGCGCGGGAGCGCATGCTCTTCCTCGCCGAGTTCGAGGACTCGCCGGACGCGTACGCGATGCCCCTCGTCCTGCGGATCGTCGACGGGCGCGTCGACGTCTCGGTCTTCGCCGCGGCGTTCCGCGACGTCGTGGAACGCCACGCGAGTCTGCGTACCGCCTTCGAGAAGATCGACGGCGGCTGGACCGAGAGCGTAAGGGATGCCGCCGAGGTCCCCGTCCGCGATCGGTCGGGCGAAACATGGGACGGGCGGTTGCCCTTCACTCCCGACCCCCGTCGCGAGGTCCCCGCCGCCGCGGCCGTGTACGCCGAGCACGTCGTGATCGTCATCCATCACGTGGCGGCTGACGGGCAGTCGATCCCCACGATCCTCGACGACCTCGAGCACGCCTACACGCAACGGCTCGCGGGCGGTGCGCCCACCTGGCCGGCAGGCCCCGCGTCCGACGCCGAGCCGCCGAGCGCGTCGGCGAACGGGCTCGGGCCGCTGTTCGCCGACATGCCGAGCGCCGTCCCGCTGCCCCTCGACCGGCCGCGCAGCCCCGCGCCGAGCTCGGTCGCCAATCGTGAGGAGCGTCCTTTGCCCGCGTGGGTCTCGCGGGCGCTCACCGACCTGTCGGGCCGGGTCGCGGCATCCCGGCTCATGCTCCTGCACGCGGCCGTCGCTCTCGTCCTGCGATCGAGGGGAGCGGGCGACCGCATCCCGCTCGGCATGGCCGCCGATCTGCGGGAGGGTTCCGACGCGGAGGGGGTCGGTCTGTTCCTGAACACCGTCGTCGGTCTCACCGATCTCACCGGTACGACGACCGTCGGCGAGGTGATCGGCCGCGTGCGTTCGTGCGCGCTCGACGCGTGGGAGCGCCGGGCCGTGCCGTTCGACGAGCTCGTCGCCGAGGTCGCTCCCGCCCGCGCCGCGGGCGTCCACCCTCTGTTCCAGGTCATGATCGCGGAGGTCGACCGCCGCACCCGCCGGGTCGGGCTCGGGGACGTCTCCGCCGAGGTGCGCCACGACGCCGAGCCTTCGGCGAAATTCGACCTCACCTTCGCGATCGGCGAGGGCGACGACGGCCTCGTGGTCGACGTCGTCTCGCGCGCCGAGATCTTCCGCCCCGAGACGACGTCCGCCCTGCTGGAGTCGGTCGTTCTCGCGCTCGTCGCCCTCACCGGCGATGCCGCCGCGCCCGTCGACGGCCTCGCGCTGAGTCGGACGACCGGTCCCCGCCCCGCGCTACGGCCGCGGGGCACCGCGGTCACCGAGCGGCGCATGGCCCTGCCCCGGCACCGGGCCGCCGCGGCGCTGGTGGGTGTCTATGCCTCGAGCGACGCGATCGGCACCCGTCGGAGCGGCGACGAGTTCGTCCCGCTCACCCTCGACGAGGTGCTCGATGCGGCCGCGATCACGGATGAACCCCGCGATCCCGATACGGTGGCCGGGCGGCCGGTCGCCGCATCGGCCGGACCCGACGGCATCCTTCTCGCGGCGGCGTCGGAAGCGATCGACGAAGAGTCCTGGCCCGCGCTGCTGGCTGCGCTCTCGACGGGCTCGGCGCTCGGCATCCGCGATGCCGCCGAATACGTCGAGGCCCGCACCCGCCGGGGAGAAGACCTCGGGATCGTCGACGCGGCCGAGGCCTGGCTCGACGTGATCGAGTCGGTTCCCGCGTCGGCCGTCGATCCGTCGTGGGCCGCCCTCGACCCCGGGGTGTCGGCGCACGCCGAGCTGCCCGCGCCGCCCACCACCACGACCGCCCTGCGCACCGCCGTGTTGTCGGGCCTCGGCGACCTCTGCGCCGGACCCGCCGTCGCGATGGTCGGTGAGCCCGACCGCGATGACCCCGCTCAGGCCTCCGCCGTCGGTGTGCGGCGTCGCGCCTTCCCCGTCTTCCTTCGAGGCGACGGCACCATCGTCGAGCCGACCGCGGAGGCTGCGCGCGACTACGAGATCGCCGGCGAGGCGAGTCCGCACACACCGGGGGTCTTCGACGGTCTCGTGAACGCCGACGTGCTGGTCGACATCCACGTGTCCGATCGGCCCGTCGCTCCCGTCTCGGACCGTGTCACCGTGACCGCGAGCCTGGTCGCCGACCGGTGGCGGGTGACGGTGTCGGGGCATCGGGATGCCGCGGAGATCGCGGCGGCCATCGCCCGCCGCGTCACCCCCGGCGCCGGGGTGAGCACACTCACCGCGATCGTGCGCCCCGCCGACACGCGCGTGCTCGACACGGCGGGAATCGGGACCGCGGCGATCCGCGACCTCGAGCGCACGGCCGGATCGCTCCGAGCGGTGCACCCGGCGACGGCCCTGCAGGAGGGCCTGCTGTTTCATCGCGACCTCTCCGGCGATACCGATGTCTACCTGTCGCAGACCGTCACCGACCTGGTCGGAACGCTCGACATCCCGGCGCTCCGCGCGGCCGCCGCGCGGATGATCGCGCAGCATCCCCACGTGGCGGGCCACTTCCGGCGCGTCGGCGAGCGCACGGTGCTGATCGTGCCGCGGTCGCCGCGCATCGAATGGGATGTGCGCGTGGGCGATGACCGCGAGCGCTTCCTCGAGGACCAGCGCCGGCGCGGGTTCGACGGCGAGGGGCCGCTTCTGCGGTTCGGGCTGCTGAGCACGCCGGACGGCTCGCAGCACACGTGGGTGCTCACCGTCGAGCACGCGATCCTCGACGGCTGGTCGATCTGGCGGTTCCTCCGCGGCATCCTCGACGAGTACACCCGGCACGGCTCGGCCGTCGAACGCTGCGGGCCGCCGTACGCGAGGTACGTCTCGTGGCTCGCTACTCGCGACCGGGAGGCGGCACGCGCGGCGTGGGGCGGCGCACTCGGGGGCATCGAGGCGCCGACCCTCGTCGCCCCCTCCGCGTCGGTCCGGGACCGCGGCGACGACGGGCGTTCCCTCGAACGCGTCCTGACCCTCGACCCCACCCTGACGGCACGGCTGCGGCAGGCCGGCACCGCCGCGCGGGCGCCGCTCAGCGCGGTGTACGAGCTCGCGTGGGCCCTGGCGCTGCGGCACGAGACGGGCCGTAGCGACGTCGCGTTCGGCACCGTGACCTCGGGGCGGCCCCCCGAGATCCCCGGCATCGACGACCTGCTCGGGTTGCTCTTCAACACCGTTCCGGTCCGCGTGCGGGTCCGCCCCGGCGGCGACCTGCAGGGTCACCTCGACGATCTCACCCGGTTCCGCCGCGTGATGCTGGCCCACCCCGAGGTGCCCCTGCCGGAGATCCTCGCGAGTTCGGGGCATCGCGAACTGTTCGACACCCTGTTCGTGTTCCAGAACATCCCCGTCACGCCGTCGACCGAGGCGCTCGGCCCCGACGGCGGCCTGCGCCAGCGCGCGCAGACCGTCCGCGACGCCACCCACTACCCGGTCACCGTCGTGGTGAACCCCGGCGGTGAGGGCGCCGGCGCGCGCGTGCGCGTCATGACGCGCCCCGGCGCCTGGCCCGACGACGAGGGCCTTCGTTCGACCGACCGGATCGTCGCCGCCTTCGTGCGGGCGCTCGAGGGCATCGCCGCGCACACCGGCGCGCTCGCCGCGCTCGACGTCGGCGACCCGGGTGAGGCCGGGGCGGGTGCGCTCGTCGGGGCGACCCCGAGCGGCGACGACGCGGCACTGCTCGACGCGACGGTCTGGGAACTGCTCGTGCGACGCGCCCGCGTCGATCCCGACGGTCTCGCCGTCGTGGCCGGCCCGGTTCGCTGGACCTTCTCCGACCTGGTGCACCGGGCGACGCAGCTCGCGACCGCCCTCCAGGAGCGCGGGATCGGGCCGGAGTCGCGCGTGGCGCTCTATCTGCCGCGCGATGCGCGCATGATCGTCGCGCTGTTCGCCGTCTTCGCCGTGCACGCGGCGTACGTCCCCGTCGACCCCACCCTGCCCGCCACCCGCGTCGCCGACATCCTCCGTGAGGCGGCGCCGGCGGTCGTCGTCAGCGACGACGTGCTCTCCGCCGCCGTTCCGGCCGGCATCCCCGTGCTGTCGCCCGATGCGTCGGGAGACGGATCGTTCGTCGAGCCCCGTCGATCCCTCGATGCCCTCGCCTATGTCATCTTCACGTCGGGGTCGACGGGTCGGCCCAAGGGTGTGGCCGTGCCGTACCGGGGACTGACGAACATGTTCGTGAATCATCGCGTCGAGATCTTCACGCCCGTCGTGACGGCGGCGGGCGGCCGGCGCCTGGCGATCGCGCACACCACGTCGTTCGCGTTCGACGCCTCGTGGGAGCAGCTGCTCTGGCTGCTCGAAGGGCACAGCGTGCACGTCATCGACGACGACATGCGGCGCGATCCGCGCGCGCTGCTGGCCTACTTCGACGACCACCGCATCGACGGCTTCGATGTGACGCCGAGCTACGGCCGCATCCTCGTCGACGAGGGGCTCCTCGCCCGCCCGCGCTGCACCGACCCGACCGCCGACGGCCCGGGTGTGGTCTTCGTGTCGCTGGGGGGAGAGGCGGTGCCCGACGACCTCTGGCGGGCGCTGCGCGACGCGCCCGGTGTCCACGGCTACAACCTCTACGGCCCGACCGAATACACGATCAACGCCCTCGGCGCCGATGTCGAGGAACGCCCCACCTCGACGATCGGTCGACCCATCACCGCAACCGTCGCGCGAGTTCTCGACGATGCGCTCCGCCCCGCGCGGCCCGGGGTCGCGGGGGAGCTCTACCTCTCGGGGGTGGGCCTCGCCCGCGGCTACCTCGGACGCAGCGACCTCACCGCCGAGCGGTTCGTCGCCGATCCGTTCGGGATGCCGGGAGAGCGTATGTACCGCACGGGCGACCTCGCGATGGTCGGTGGCGACGGCCTCATCAGCTACCTCGGACGCAGCGACGACCAGGTCAAGATCCGCGGTCACCGCGTGGAGCCCGCCGAGGTCTCGTCGGCCCTCGTCGCCCTCGACGGCATCCGTCGCGCCGCCGTCGTGCCGCTGCGAGGCCCCCGGGGAACCGAGCTCGCGGCCTATGTCGTGGCCGACGTCTCGCCGCTGCGGACCGCCGACGTCACCGCCGCCCTGCGGTCGCAGCTGCCCGACTATCTCGTGCCGGCCACGGTGACCGTCGTCGACGAGCTGCCGCTGACGGTCAACGGAAAGCTCGATGTGCGCGCCCTGCCCGAGCCCGTGCGCGAGTCGGTGGAGCGGCAGCGCCCGATCGGCGATGTCGAGTACCTCGTCGCCGAGGCGATGGCCGAGGTGCTCGGCGTCGACGAGGTGGGCCGCGACGACGACTTCTTCCTGCGCGGGGGCCATTCGCTGCTCGCCGTGCGGGTCGTCTCGCGGCTGCGGACGTCGTCGGGCCTCGACCTGAGCGTGCGCGACCTGTACGGGGCGCCGACCGTGGCGGGTCTCGCGCGCGCGGCGGCGGGCGAGCGCAGCGAGACGATGTTCGCCCCCGTCCTCCGCCTGCGCGACGCCGACGGCCCCGCCGTCTTCTGCCTGCAGCCCGCCGGCGGGCTCGGGTGGGCGTACGCGGGTCTGTGTCGCCACCTCGACCCGGCTTTCGCGGTCTTCGCGCTGCAGGACCCGGCGCTGTCGGGCGGCCCTGAGCTCACCTCGGTCGATGCGATCGTCGACGATCAGATCGCGCGCATCCGCGAAGTCCGGCCCCACGGCCCGTATCACCTGCTCGGCTGGTCGTTCGGGGGGCAGCTCGCGCACGAGATCGCCGCGCGACTCGGCGACGAGGTGGCATCCGTCGTCCTGCTCGACGCGTACGCCGACGGCGCGGACGACGAGCTCGGGGCCCCCGTCGACGAGCAGGTCGCGGGTTTCGTGCGGAGCATGGCCGACGACCCGGTCCTCGCCGATCTCGACGGCGAAGCGCGGGAGAGGCTCGTGTCGACGTTCGAGCGTCACCTCCGGCTGTCGATTCCCGCGGTCACCGCCTCGGCGCGCGCCGACACGCTGCTGGTGGCGGCGACGCAGGGGGTCACCGCCGAGACGGCGGCCCGCCGCGACGCCGATTGGCGGTCGCGCATCGACGGTCGGCTTCGCATCGAGCCGGTCGATCTCGACCACGGTGGTCTCGGCCGCGCGGCCAACTGGGAGGTCTTCGGCGGGATGGTCGCCCGATGGATCGAGGGCATCCGCTGACGGCGATTCGTTCTCCTCCGGTACACGTTCGGGGATGCCGGGTCCGGTCCGCACCGCGAGGAGCGAGCCCGTCTCGGCTCGGGGTGGCCGATGTCGGAGGTCGGTGCCAGGCTGAGACCAGCGGTCATCGCGACCGCGTCGATCTCCTCGGAGGGCTTCGTGCTCGGCAAACTCCTCGTCCGCTATCTTTCGCGCTATCGCTGGCTGCTCGTCGCGATCCTCGTCTTCCAGGCCGCGTCCGCGATCGCGACGCTCTACCTCCCGCGCCTGAACGCCGACATCATCAACCTCGGCGTCGCCCGCGGTGACACCGGCTTCATCTGGACGCAGGGCGGGCTCATGCTCGTGATCTCGCTGGGCCAGATCGTGGCGTCCGTCATCGCGACGTACTTCGCCGCACGGGCGGCGATGGCCGCGGGCCGCGACATCCGCCTCGACGTGTTCGAACGCGTGAGCGGGTTCTCCGAGCGCGAGCTGTCGCACTTCGGCGCGGGCTCCCTCATCACCCGCAACACCAACGACGTCCAGCAGGTGCAGATGCTCGCGATGATGGGCGCGACCATGCTGGTCAGCGCCCCGTTGCTCGCGATCGGCGGCATCGTCATGGCCCTGCAGCAAGACGTCGGCCTCAGCTGGCTGATCGCCGTCGCGGTGCCCACGCTGCTCGTGGCGGCCGGGCTGATCATCGCGCGCATGGTGCCGCTGTTCCGCAGCTATCAGACCAAGCTCGACGGCGTGAACCGCGTCATGCGCGAGCAGCTCACCGGCGTGCGCGTCGTGCGGGCGTTCGTCCGCGAGCGCATCGAAGAAGAGCGCTTCCGCGAGGCCAACACCGACATCCTGGTCGTCGGCCGCAAGGTCGGCTCCCTCTTCGTGCTGCTTTTTCCCCTGGCGATGCTGGTCCTCAACGTCACGGTGGTCGGCGTCATCTGGTTCGGCGGTATCCAGGTCGACGCCGGTGGGGTCGAGATCGGAACGCTGTTCGCCTTCATCCAATACGTGGCGCAGATCCTGGGCGGCGTGCTCATGGCGAGCTTCATGACCGTGATGATCCCGCGCGCCGCCGTCTCGGCCGAGCGCATCGGCGAAGTGCTCGACAGCCGGTCGACGCTCGAGCGTCCGGCCGACCCGGTCGAGCGCCTGCCCGAACCGGGCGCGATCGTGTTCGACGACGTCGCGTTCGCCTATCCGGGCGCCGAGTCACCGGTGGTCTCGGGGATCAGCTTCGCGGCTCGACCCGGTGAGACCGTCGCCATCGTCGGCTCCACCGGCGCGGGAAAGACGACGCTCGTCTCGCTCATCCCCCGTCTGTTCGACGTCACGTCGGGTGCCGTGCGCGTCGGCGGCGTGGATGTCCGCGAGGCCGACCTCGATGTGCTGTGGAAGAGCATCGGGCTCGTCCCGCAACGGCCGTTCCTCTTCAGCGGCACGGTCGCATCGAACCTGCGGTTCGGGCGTGAGGACGCCACCGACGACGAGCTCTGGCACGCCCTCGAGATCGCTCAGGGGCGGGACTTCGTCGAGGCGATGGAGGGCCGGCTCGAGGGGCGCATCGCACAGGGCGGCACGAACGTGTCGGGCGGTCAGCGCCAGCGCCTGGCGATCGCGCGGGCCATCGTGCACCGCCCCGCGGTGCTGGTCTTCGACGACTCGTTCTCGGCGCTCGACCTCAGCACCGACGCGCGATTGCGACAAGCGCTCTGGAAAGAGCTGCCGGAGGTGACCAAGATCGTCGTCGCGCAGCGCGTGTCGACCATCACGGGCGCCGACCGCATCGTCGTGCTCGAAGACGGTCGCATGGCCGGCCTCGGCACACACGACGAGCTGCTGGCCACGAGCGCCACCTACCGCGAGATCGTCGAGTCGCAGCTGGGGGTCGAGGCATGAGCACTCCCGACACCCTCACCGAAGAAGAGCGCGCCGAGGCCGAGCTCGCCGAGCAGGCGCGGCTGAACTCCGGCAGCTGGGACAGCGTCGCACCCGGCAAGGCGTCGGACTTCGGCCCCAGCTTCCGTCGCCTCATCGGGCTCCTGCGGCCGTATGCCGCGGCCTTCGTCTTCGTCTCGATCCTCGGTGCTCTCGGCGTCGTGCTGGCCGTCTTGGCCCCGCGCGTCCTGGGCGATGCGACGAACATCATCTTCGAGGGGGTCGTCTCGAAGGGTCTCGCTCAGCAGTTCCCCGCCGGAACCTCGCAGGCCGAGGTCGTCGCGGCATTGCGGTCGGCCGGTCAGAACGACATCGCCAACATCGTCGGTGCGATGAGCAACTTCTCGGTGGGCGCCGGGGTCGACTTCGACGCGCTCCGCCTCGTGATCGTGACGGTGCTCGCGATCTACGTCGGCTCGTCGCTGCTGTCGTGGATCCAGGGCTACGTGATCAACGTCATCATGGTGCGCACGATGTGGCGTCTGCGCGAAGACGTCGAGGCGAAGATCAACCGCCTGCCGCTGTCGTACTTCGACAAGGTCCAGCGCGGCGAACTCATCTCCCGCGTCACCAACGACATCGACAACATCACCCAGACGATGCAGCAGTCGCTCTCGAGCGCCCTGACCTCGGTGCTGACCGTGGTGGGCGTGCTCATCATGATGTTCACGATCTCGTGGCAGCTCGCGCTCGTCGCTCTTGTGTCGCTCCCCCTCATGGCGGTCATCTTCGGCGTCATCGGACCGAAGTCGCAGAAGGCGTTCGGCGAGCAGTGGAAGAAGGTCGGTCGCCTCAACGCCCGCGTCGAGGAATCGTTCTCGGGTCACGCCCTCGTCAAGGTCTACGGGCGAGAGAAGGACGCCCGCGAGAAGTTCGAGGCCGAGAACGAGGAACTGTTCCAGGCGAGCTTCAAGGCCCAGTTCCTCTCGGGCATGATCATGCCCGGCATGATGTTCGTCGGAAACCTCACCTACGTCTGCATCGCCGTGCTCGGTGGACTCATGGTGGCCGGTGGGCAGATCCGCCTCGGCGACGTGCAGGCCTTCATCCAGTACTCGCAGCAGTTCACGCAGCCGCTGTCGCAGTTGGGCGGCATGGCCGCGGTCGTGCAGTCGGGCACCGCCTCGGCCGAGCGGGTCTTCGCGCTGCTCGACGCGGAGGAGCAAGACCCGGATGCCGCAGACGCCCCGGCCCAGGTCGATGGGCGCGGAGTCATCGAGTTCCAGAACGTCCGGTTCTCGTACACGCCCGAGCAGCCGCTGATCACCGACCTGTCGTTCCGCGTCGAGCCCGGACAGACCGTGGCGATCGTCGGCCCGACCGGTGCCGGCAAGACCACCCTCGTGAACCTCATCATGCGGTTCTACGAGCTCGACGGCGGGCGCATCCTCCTCGATGGACAGGACATCGCCGAGCTCCGGCGAGACGACGTCCGCTCGCGCACGGGCATGGTGCTGCAGGATCCGTGGCTGTTCGCCGGCTCGATCCGCGACAACATCCGTTACGGCCGCGAGAGCGCGACCGACGACGAGATCGTCGAAGCCGCCGTGGCGACCCGCGTCGACCAATTCGTGCACTCTCTTCCCGAGGGGTACGACACCGTGCTCGACGAGGATGCCGCCAACGTCTCGGCGGGCGAGAAGCAGCTCATCACCATCGCGCGCGCCTTCGTGGCCCGCCCGTCGGTGCTGATCCTCGACGAAGCGACCTCGTCGGTCGACACGCGCACCGAGCTGTTGCTGCAGCAGGCGATGGCCGCTCTCCGCGAGGGCCGGACGTCGTTCGTCATCGCGCACCGCCTGTCGACCATCCGCGATGCGGACCTCATCCTGGTGATGGAGCACGGCGACATCGTCGAGAAGGGCACGCACGACGAACTCATCACGGTCGAGGGCGCGTACTACCGCCTGTACCGCTCGCAGTTCGAGCAGGCTTCGACCGACCTCGACCCGGCCTCGGTCGAGGCGCAGCGCGAGGGCGACCCGCGGCACGCTCCTGCTACGGACGACGCCGTGGTCGTGTCGGCGATGGCGGCCGCGGCATCCGAGGTTCCCGCCGCCGCGGGCACCGACGGTCCGCCGCGTCCGGCACAGGGCGTCCCTGCGCCCGGTTCGCGACCCGGCGAGTAACGCCGCCTCGCGTCACCCGCGAAGCCCGCTCGGTCCCGCACCGCGCGGGCTTCGTCGCGCGGGGCTTCCGCTCGGGTGGGGGCGGATTCGGCGCATCGCGGCGAACCGTGCTCGGCCCGAACCCTCGGTTGCGCCCCGAGCCGTCGCCGGGCCGCCGCACCCGCCCGTGCGGGTAGGTGCCCGGGGAGCCTCGGCGACACCTGTGCGGCGCCCCAGGGCCGCAAAACCCGCTCGGGTACAGTGGACGGGCGCTTGCACCTTGCCCTCGCTACGACCGCCGCATAGATAGGCCTCACCCCTCGTGACCACTCCTGCGACGCCCGCCGATCCTTCCGTGCCCGACGCCACGACCGAATCCCCGGCCGCGCCCGATGTGCCGTCGACCCCCGACCGACCGCTGCGGATCCTCATCGGCGCCGACACGTTCCTCCCGCACGTCAACGGCGCCGCGCGCTTCGCCGAACGTCTTGCGGCGGGTCTCGTCGCCCGCGCACACGAGGTGCACGTCGCGGCCCCCAGCGCGCAACACGGCACCGTCGGCACCGGCACCGAGGTCATCGAAGACCAGCCGATGACGGTGCACCGGCTGCCTTCCCACCGTTTCCTGCCGCACGACTGGCTCACCTTCGTGTTCCCGTGGCGCGCGAAGCACTACGCCCGCATCCTGCTCGACGAGATCAAGCCCGATGTCGTGCACATCCAGTCGCACATCATCATCGGTCGCGGTCTCGCTCGCGAGGCGCGCAAGCGCGGCATCCCGGTGATCGCGACGAACCACGTGATGGCCGAGAACATCCTCGATTTCACGACCCTGCCCGACGCGCTCGACCGCCTCTTCGTGAAGCTGGCGTGGGCCGATGCCGAGCGCACGTTCAAGATGACGCGCGCCGTCACGACCCCCACCCGCAAGGCGGCCGACTTCCTCGAGTCGACGATCGACATCTCGGGCGTCATCCCCATCTCGTGCGGCATCGACCGCTCCAACTACCGGCCCGACCTCACGCCGCGCGACGCGAATCGCCTCCTGTTCGTGGGGCGTCTCACGACCGAGAAGCACATCGACGTCGTGCTCACGGCGCTGTCGCAGCTCGACCCCGCCCTCGATGTCACCTTCGACATCGTCGGCGGAGGCGACCAGCGAGCGAAGCTCGAAACCCTCGCGCAGCAGCTCGGGGTCTCCTCACGCGTCACGTTCCACGGACACGCCTCCGAAGAAGACCTCCGCACGCTGTACTCGCGCGCCAGCGTCTTCGCCATCGCTTCGATCGCGGAGCTGCAGTCGATCGCCACGATGGAGGCCATGGCATCCGGTCTGCCGATCGTCGCCGCGAACGCGGTGGCGCTTCCCCATCTCGTGCACGACGGCGAGAACGGCTACCTCTTCGAGCCGGGAAACGCCGACGAGCTCGCCGCACGCCTGACCGATGTGCTCACCGCCTCTCCCGAGGAGCGCACGCGCATGCAGCAGGCCTCCCTCGACGCGGTCGCCGTGCACGACATCAATCGCACGCTCGACACCTTCGAGGCGCTCTACCGCGGTCGCCCCCTGCCGGAGTAGCCCCGTGCACGTCGTGATGTTCGCCGACCAGCACCTCGAGTCGCTCGGCGGCGCGCAGGTGTCGATGCGTCTGCAGAAACGTTTCCTCGAGCGCGCGGGCCATGTCGTCACGGTGGTGGCGCCGCGCCTGCACCGGCCGGCACGCGACGATGCGGCGTACCTCGACCTCCCGTCGATCCCGATCACCCCCGACCGCGAGTACGCGCTGAGCTGGCCGGGTGTTCGGACGGACAGATTCCTGGATGCCGAGATGGGCGCGCGACTCCCGGTCGACGTCGTACACGTGCAGGCCGACTTCTGGGGTGCGTTCATCGGCCACCGCTACGCCGCGCGCCACGGCCTGCCCGTGGTTCACACCATGCACAACCGCGTCGACGTGGGGATCGAGGCGACGGCGCCGTTCCCCGGGCTCGTGCTGCGCGCGCTGAACGCCTGGGCGAGGAAGGTGCTGCCGAGCGGTGCCCCCCTCCACGGCAGTGCACCGAACGCGGAGCGTTCGGGGGCGTCGCCCCGAGATCGGCGCGCGATCGCGAGGTCTGCGGCCGCCGGTCCTGCCGACGGCTGGGCGTTCCTGCGCCAGCTGGCCCGTCTCTCTCGAGCGGTCACGGCACCCTCGAGCCACTTCGCCGGCCGCCTCGAGAACCACGGCGTCGCCGATGCGGTCGACGTGATCTGGAACGGTATCGACGACGACGTACTCGACGCCGCGCTCGGCGCTGAGGCCTCGGAGCGTCGACCCGGCCGCCCGCGGTTCATCTGGCTCGGGCGCATGAGCCCCGAGAAGCGCCTGTTGCCGTTCCTCGAGGCGGTCGTGGCCTCGGGCATCGATGCCGAGGTCGAGATCGTCGGCGGCGGGGCCCAGCTTCGCGCCGCGCGACGTCTGATCGAGCGGTCGTCGCCGACGGCGTCGGTGATCTTCGCGGGGCGCCTGCCCTATGCCGAGACGCTGCGTCGCCTCGCCGACGCGGATGCCGTCGTGCAGACCTCGATCGGATTCGAGACGCAGGGCATGACGGTGTTCGAAGCGGCCTCGCTCGGAACCCCCGCCGTGGTGAGCGACCCGGACATCGCGGCCGAGCTGGGGTCGGGGATCTGGGCCGTCGCGGATGCCACGGTCCCGGCGCTCGCGCAGGCTCTCCGCCATGCCGCAACCGACATCGCCGCGGGCACTCCGGTCGCGCCGGATCCCTCGGTCGCCGAGCGGTTCCGCCAGTCCTCCCGCACGGCCGCGATGGTCGACGTGTACGCCCGCGCGGTCGCCGCAGGGCGATGACCCGGCTCCCGGTTCCACGGAAGCCGGGGTGCGACGGCCGAGGGTTCGTGCCGCGTCGGGATGCCGGCATCCGGGGGTGAGGCCTCTTGCCGCGCCCGCCGTCGCGCACGCGGCAGGGCCGTCACGGCGTCTGCACGACGATGGGGCTGGTGACGGTGCGAGGGACATCGGGACTCGCCGCTCGCCGCGTCTCGCGCGGAGCCTCCGTCTGTTTCTCGCGGGGCTCCCGCGGTGCCGCGCGTCGAGGGTCGGTGGGGATGCGTCCGTATCCGTCGGTGCGGATGAGCCACACGGTTCCGACGATGCCGGCGAGGGACAGGATGCCGAGAGCGATGAAGTAAGCCATGGCAGAAAAGCTACGGGTAGAGGAATGGTGCCCACGAGTGGCATGATGGACGCCTGCCAAAAGATTTCTGCCACACCGGAGGTTCGCATGCGCTCGGTCGCCGTCGTCATCCAGCCCGGGTTCGCCCCCTTCGAATTCGGTCTCGCCTGCGAGGCGTTCGGGTTGGACCGTAGCGACGACGGCATCCCGAACTTCGACTTCCGGATCGTCGCGCCCGACCCGGGCGTCGTGCCGTCGAACATCGGGTTCTCGATCAACGTCGAACGTGGTCTGGAGGCCGCCGCCGACGTCGACATCCTCGTGCTCGCGCCGATCCCGCGCGAGCAATGGGGAGCCGTCGACCCGCGTGTGCTCGACGTCGTGCGCGCGGCGCACGCCCGGGGTGCCTGGCTGCTGAGCGTGTGCAGCGGGTCGTTCGTGATCGCGGCCTCCGGAGTCCTCAACGGCAAGCGCGGAACGACGCACTGGCGCTACGCCGACGTCATGGCGCGGATGTACCCCGAGATCGAGGTGGACCCCGACGTGCTCTACGTGCAGTCCGGGAACATCATCACCAGCGCCGGCACCGCGGCCGGGCTGGACGCCAGCCTTCACCTGTTGCGTCAGGAGCTGGGTTCCGAACTCGCCAACCGCATCGCTCGCCGCATGGTCGTCGCCCCCCAGCGCGACGGCGGTCAGGCGCAGTTCATCGCCTCGCCGATCCCGATCGATTCCTCGCTCTCGCTCGCCCCGGTGACCGAGTGGATGCTGCAGAACCTGGATGCCGAGCTCTCGGTCGAACGACTCGCGGCGCGCGCCCACATGTCGCCGCGCACCTTCGCCCGCCGTTTCAAAGCGGACCTCGGCGCGACCCCTGCCGCGTGGCTCGCGCGGCAGCGCCTGCTCCACGCCCAGCGGCTGCTCGAGGAGACCGACCTCGGCCTCGACCGGATCGCCGCGGAGTGCGGCTTCGGATCCGCGGCCGTGCTTCGGCAGAACTTCGCCCGCACGATGGGGCTGACCCCCACGGCGTACCGTGCGCGCTTCTCGTGCAGTGAGCCCGCGGCGTCCGGGGCCGATCTTGCCGCGCGAGACGCGGAGCCGATCCCGGCCTGACCCCGCCGTTCGGGGTTCCGGCCACCACGGGTTCCGTCCCGGTGGTCCGGCACCCGGCGCCCCGGCCCGGCGCCACGGCCGGGCACCCCGGCCCGGCCCCCCAACCCTATGGCCCGGCCCCGCGGCCCCACGGCCGGGCACCACGGCCCGGCACCACGGCCGGGCACCCCGGCCCGGCACCTCGGTCCTATGGCCCGGCACCTCGGCCCTATGGCCCTGCACCCCGGCCCCACGGCCCGGCATCCCCTGCCGTCGTGCGGAGTTCCCGGCCGATGCGCTGCTCAGGCGGTCGTGGTCACGGCGTGTCGGGCCGGAGCTCCGCGTGACGGTCCGAACTGCCGTGCGCGGCGGGATGCGGGTCGCGCCCGACGCCGAGCCGCGGAGCGCGACCGTCGTACGGACAACGACGCCGACGCGCCGCGTCGACGCCGCACCCACCGGCGCGTCGCGGCACTGCTCCGCATGGCGGCCCGCCTCGACGTCGACCGGGTCGCCCCCCGTGCCGCGGCCCCTGATCGGGGCGACTCGACCCCCATTGTCCCGCGCACTCCTCGCTGCTAAACTTGAGCCAATTCCGCTCAACTTTTTGCAGCGGCGAACAGACTTCCGGGAGAACACATGAACGCCACACAACAGCCGGGGCAGGAGGACGCGCGTAGCGCCCTCGAGCAGTTCGGCATCAACCTCACCGACCGGGCCCGCCAGGGCAAGCTCGACCCCGTGATCGGGCGCGACGGCGAGATCCGCCGCGTCAGCCAGGTGCTCACTCGGCGCACCAAGAACAACCCCGTGCTCATCGGCGAACCCGGTGTCGGCAAGACCGCCGTCGTCGAGGGCCTCGCTCAGCGCATCGTCGCGGGCGACGTCGCCGAGAGCCTCAAGAACAAAGAGCTGGTCTCGCTCGACATCTCGGCGCTCGTCGCCGGTGCGATGTACCGCGGCCAGTTCGAGGAGCGCCTCAAGAGCGTCCTCAAAGAGATCACCGAGTCCGACGGGCGCATCATCACGTTCATCGACGAACTGCACGTGCTCATGGGCGCGGGTGGCGGTGAGGGCTCGGTGGCGGCGAGCAACATGCTCAAGCCCATGCTCGCGCGCGGAGAACTGCGCCTGATCGGAGCGACCACGCTCGACGAGTACCGCGAGTTCATCGAGAAGGACGCCGCCCTCGAACGGCGCTTCCAGCAGGTCTACGTCGGTGAGCCCACGGTCGAAGACACCGTGGCGATCCTGCGCGGTCTCAAGGAGCGATACGAAGCCCACCACAAGGTCGCGATCGCCGATACGGCGCTGGTGGCCGCGGCATCCCTCTCCAACCGCTACATCCCCGCGCGTCAGCTCCCCGACAAGGCGATCGACCTCATCGACGAAGCCGCATCGCGCCTGCGAATGGAGATCGACTCCGCACCGCTCGAGATCGACGAACTGCGACGACACGTCGACCGCCTCAAGCTCGAGGAACTCGCTCTGAAGAAGGAGAAGGACGACGCCTCGAAGGAGCGCCTCGCCACCCTTCGCGAGACCCTCGCGGCCGAGCAGGCCAAGCTCGACGACCTGCAGGCTCGCTGGGAGCGGGAGCGGGCCTCGCTCAACCGCGTCGGCGATCTGAAGACCCGACTGGATGCCGCTCGCGTCGACGCCGAGCGCGCTCAGCGCGAGGGCAACCTCGAGCGGGCGTCGCGTCTGCTGTACGCCGAGATCCCCGCTCTCGAGCGCGAGCTCATGGTCGCCGAGCGCGAAGAACCGGCGGGCGACCGCATGGTCAACGACCAGGTCACCGATGAGGACATCGCGTCCGTGATCGCGGCGTGGACGGGTATTCCGGTGGGTCGCCTCCTGCAGGGCGAGACCGAGAAGCTTCTGCACCTCGAGCGCGAGCTCGGTCGGCGCCTGATCGGACAGCGGGATGCCGTGAAAGCGGTGTCCGACGCCGTCCGTCGCTCGCGCGCGGGCATCAGCGACCCGCACCGGCCGGTCGGTTCGTTCCTGTTCCTCGGTCCGACCGGTGTCGGCAAGACCGAGCTGGCGAAGTCGCTCGCCGACTTCCTCTTCGACGACGAGCACGCCATGGTGCGCATCGACATGTCGGAGTACGGCGAGAAGCACTCCGTCTCGCGGCTGGTCGGTGCCCCTCCGGGGTACATCGGGTACGAGCAGGGCGGCCAGCTGACCGAGGCCGTGCGCCGGCGCCCCTACAGTGTCGTGTTGCTCGACGAGGTCGAGAAGGCGCACCCCGAGGTGTTCGACGTGCTGCTGCAGGTCATGGACGACGGCCGCCTGACCGACGGCCAGGGCCGTACGGTCGACTTCACGAACGTCATCCTGGTGCTGACGTCGAACCTGGGGTCGCCGATCCTCATCGACCCGACCCTGTCGATGGAGACCAAGCGCGAGCAGGTGCAGGCACTCGTGCGCCAGGCCTTCAAGCCGGAGTTCGTGAACCGCCTCGACGACATCGTGATCTTCCAGGCTCTCAGCCAGGACGACCTCGCGCAGATCGTCGAACTCTCGGTCGACGCGCTCCACCAGCGCCTGCGCGAGCGCCGGCTGAGCCTCGCGGTCACTCCCGACGCCCGATCGTGGCTCGCCGAGCGCGGGTACGACCCGGTGTATGGAGCGCGGCCGCTGCGTCGCCTCATCCAGACCGAGATCCAGAACCGCCTCGCGATGGCCATCCTGGCCGGAACGGTGCGCGACGGCGACGTCGTGCGGGTCGATGTGGCGAGCGACGGCGATTCGCTCGCGCTCGTCAGCACCGGCCCCGCGCAACCGGAGGCGGGCGACGACGACGTGATCGAGGCCGAGATCGTCGAGTAGTTCGGCGGACGAGGGTGCCACGTCGGGTGCGTGGCATCCCTCCTCCGCGTTCGGCCCGCCGTTTCGTGGGCCCCGGCCGGCTCCGGTCACGCATAAACGCTCTTTCCGCGCATAAACGCGAGGAGAGAGCGTTTATACGCGCGGATCGCGTTTATGCGTGGTCAAGACACGAGGAACGCCGCCCGTCCCGCGGCTGTTGCGCAGCGTGGTGCGGGCGGACGGCGTGGGCGCGGCAGACGGGGCCGGATGCCGTGACTCAGTCGTCGACGAGCAGCGACTCCTCGACCGAACGGCGCTCGCGCGGGGCGAGCTCGCGCTGACGCAGGCCCTCTTCGGCCGCGTCGACATCGCCCAGGGTGCCGACCGCGATGACGGTGACGGGGGTGAAGCGGGGGTCGATGTCGAACGCCGCGCGAAGGTCGTCGGCGACGAATCCGCCCATCTGGTGGGTCGCGAGGCCCCCGGCGTGGGCCTGGACCGTGAAGTGGGCGGCGGCCTGACCGCTGTCGTACATCGCCCAGGCGCGCGCTTCGCCGTCTTCGGTCTCGGTCTCGGCGAGAACGACGAGCAGAGCGCCGGCCGCGGGGGCCCAGGCCTGGTTGAAGCCCATCAGCGAGGCGACGACACGCTCGTGCGCGGCCGTACCCCGGCGCGCGACGATGAAGCGCCACGGCTGGAAGTTCATGCCCGAGGGAGCCCAACGGGCGGCCTCGAGAGCGGAGCGGAGGGCCGACTCGTCGATCGGCGTCTCGGGGTCGAAGACGCGGGTGCTCCATCGCTCGGCGAGCACGTCGAGGATGGGGGCGTCGGTGGGGGCGGTGCGGTCGAGCGCGAGAGACATGGGTACTCCTGAGAACGGGGACTGATGCGGGACGCCGTTGACCCGCACCACTCAACGCCATCGATGGGCCGAGTGTTCCCGTATGAACTTATGCGTCTGTGATGAGACGCCGTCCCGCGTCACGCCGGGCCGCAGAACCGCCCCTTGTCGCAGCGTCGATCACGCCTTCCACGACGCGGGGCCCGCGGTACCCGCCGGATACTCGTCGAGCGGCACCTCGTTCTTGCGCCACGCGTCGATGACCGGCTGCACGATGCGCCAGCACTGCTCGGCGGCATCACCGCGGACGGCGAGCATGGCGTCCCCATCGAGGATGCCGGAGAGCACCTCGCCGTAGGCCTTGAGCGCGCCTTCGCCGAGATGGGCGGAGAGGTTGACCCGCTCGAGATCGAGCGGGTCGTCGGCGCCGTTGATGTTCAGGCCCAGGCTGATCGTGTCGGGCCCGAGCGAGAACACCATCTCGGACGGCTCGTTCTCGCCGATGAACCCGTCGGGAAGGTGGCGCACGGGCTTGAAGGTCACGGTGACGGCCGGGTCTCCGACGCCGAGCGCCTTGCCCGAGCGCAGCAGGATCGGAACCCCCTGCCAACGGGCGGTGCGCACCTCGACGGTCATCTCGGCGAGCGTCTCGGTGCCGCGCGAGGCGTCGACGCCCGGCTCGTCGACGTACGACGAGAAGTGGCGATCGCCCACGTCGCCGGCGGTGTAGCGCGCGCGGCGCGAGTTCGCGACCGGGTCGTCGTCTTTCACGTGCGTTGCGCGGAGTACCGCTGAGGTCGCGTCGCGCAGATCGAGTTGATCGAGGGATGCCGGGGGCTCCATCGTGACGAAGGCCATGACCTGCAGCAGGTGGCTCTGGATCATGTCGACCAGGGCGCCGGCGGCGTCGTAGTACCCGGCACGCCCCTCCAGGCCCAGGGCCTCGGGGAAGTCGATGCGAATCGAGGCGATGTCGTCGGCCGACCAGACGCTCTCGACGATGCGATTCGCGAAACGCGTGCCGAGCAGGTTCAGCACCGTCGACCGGCCGAGGAAGTGGTCGATGCGGAAGACCTGGTCTTCGGGCACGAGGGTCGCCAGCTGCGTATTGAGCGTGTGGGCGCTCGCCTCGTCGGTGCCGAACGGCTTCTCGAGGGCGAGGATCGTGTGCTCGGGGATGGTCACGTCGCTGAGCGCGAGACACGCTTTCTCGGTGACCGCCGGAGGCACCGCGAAGTACAGGGCCGGACGGCCCTCGGCGTCGTCGAGCAGCTTCTGCAGATCGGCCGCCTTCGTGATGTCGGCCTGCGAGTACGTCGTCTCGGAGACGGAGGCGAAGGCGTCGTCGGCATCCATCGTGTGGAAGGCCTTTCGCACGACCTCGCGCCAATGCTCGTCGGTCCAATCCTCCATGCCCGCGCCGTGCAGGCGCACAGACCGGTTCGGCTCGCGCGAGAGCAACTGGCCGAGGGCCGGGAGGAGCAGTCGCGAGGTGAGGTCGCCCGAAGCGCCCAGGATGATCAGGGTGGTGTCCGCCGCCATGTGGCCACCGTAGCGCCCGCTTCCGACATCGCCGGGACGCTTGCAGCGGGCACGGGGGAGTCACTAGCGAGATCGATAGCCCCGATGTCGGCGGCACCTGCCACAATCCGAGGGTGACGACTCCGATCGAGGACTACGCGGTCCTCAGCAACTGCCGATCCGCCGCCCTCGTCTCCTCCGCGGGGAGCGTCGACTGGTTGTGCCTGCCGCGGTACGACAGCGGGTCGATGTTCGGCGCTCTGCTCGGCGACGAGTCGCACGGCGCGTGGTCGCTGCGCCCGGCCGACCCCGAGGCGCGCGCGATCCGGCGCTACGACGGAGACACCTTCGTGCTGGTCACGCGGTGGGAGACCTCGACCGGCATCGCCGACGTCTACGACGCCATGCCCGTCGACGAGGGCGTCGAGGCCCTCATCCGCCGTGTGGTCGGGGTCTCAGGCGCTGTCGATTTCGTCAGTGAGGTGCGTCTGCGGTTCGACTACGCCCGAGCGGTGCCATGGGTGCAGCAGATCGGTCATGGTGACGAGCACGTCATCCTCGCCGCGGCCGGCCCCGATGCCGTGACGATCCGCGGGCCGCGTCTCATCGCCGTCGACACCGCCCACCGTGCGCGGTGGACGACGCAAGCGGGCCGGAGCGTCGACTCGGTCCTGGCCTGGGGACCGTCCTGGCAGGACCCGCCGGCCGCGTTCGATGTCGAGGCGGCGCTCGAACGCACCCGCGAGTGGTGGGCCGCGTGGGCGGACCGCGTGCAGTCCGCGGGAACGCACGCGGCCCTCGTCACCCGCTCGCTCATGGTGCTGCGCGCTCTCACGCACTCCGAGACGGGCGGCATCGTCGCGGCGGCGACCACCTCGCTCCCCGAGGCCTTCGGCGGATCCCGCAACTGGGACTACCGCTACGTCTGGCTCCGCGACGCCGCGCTCACCCTCAGCGCCTACATCGACCACGGCTACCTCGACGCCGCGCACCGCTGGCGCGACTGGCTTCTGCGCGCGATCGCCGGCGACCCTGCCGACGTGCAGATCATGTACGGCATCGCGGGGGAGCGCGACCTCCCCGAACGCGAGATCCCCAGCCTCCCCGGCTACGGCGGCGCGGCGCCGGTGCGCATCGGCAACGGCGCGGTCGACCAGTACCAGGCCGATGTCATCGGCGAGGTGATGGTCGCTCTCGAAGCGGCGCGCACCGCGGGTGTCGAAGAGACGACCTTCTCGTGGTCGCTGCAGCGCGCACTCCTCGACCAGCTGGCGAGCGAGGTCGACCGCCCCGACCTCGGCATCTGGGAGATGCGCGGCGAACCCCACTTCTTCACGCACTCGCGAGCGATGGTGTGGGCGGCTTTCGATCGCGGGATCCGGGCCGTCGAAGAGGGCGGGCGCGACGGCGACGTCTCCACGTGGCGCGCCCTTCGTGATCGCGTTCGGGCCGACATCGACGCCCGCGGCGTGCACGCGGGCGGGTGGTTCACCCAGCATTTCGACACCGACGAGGTCGATGCGTCCCTTCTCGTCCTGCCGCAGGTCGGTTTCTGCGCCTACGACGACCCGCGCATGCTCGCCACCGTCGCCCGTATGGAAGAGACGCTCATGCCCGACGGGTGGCTGTTGCGCTACCGCACGACGGGCGTCGACGGCCTGACCGGAGACGAACATCCCTTCCTCGCGTGCTCGTTCTGGCTCGTGGGGCAGTACGCCCACAGCGGTCGTCGCGACGAGGCCGTCGCGCTCATGCAGCGTCTGACGGCCGTCGCCAACGACCTCGGTCTGCTGTCGGAGGAGTACGACCCCACCACCGGTCGTCAGGCGGGCAACACCCCGCAGGCGCTCTCGCACCTCGCCCTGGTCGGCGCGGCCGACGCGCTCGACGCCACGGCGTCCCCCGCAGAGTCCTGAGTCCGCCTCGACGCACCGACGCGGCCCTAGAGTCGACGCATGGACGACGACGTCGAGCTGCGCCGGCTGCGCGAACGCGTGTACGGGGCCGAGGGGGCGTCCGCGACGCCGGCGATGATCGAGCGTCTCGCCGAACTCGAGGACCAGGCCCGTCGCTCCGACCGTCCGATGCCCGTCCTCGCCGCACCAGCGCCGCCTCCCGCCGCCGTCGCCCCGGTCCCCACCGTCGGAGAGCAGCCCCCTCCCGAGACTCCCCGTCTCCCGGATGCCACCCGCCTCACGCCCCGGCGCGCGCTGCGTATCGTGGCGGCCGTCGTCGGCGCTCTGGCCCTGCTCGGCATCGGCATCGCGATCGGCGCGAGCACGGCGCCGACGATGGCCGCGACCCCCGATCCCGCGGCGGCGGCCTACCCCGAGCTCACGTTCCCGCAGACCGTCGAGGACGTCATCTCGGCCGAGATCCTGCGCGACAGCGGCATCGACGCGGCGAGCACGCGGTACATCGCGACGGTCAGCGACTTCCGCATCTACCTCGCCCAGCCCGACGACGGCGACGGACGCTGCATCGTGACGTTCACCTCCACCGACAACCGGCCCTGGTCGGCCGGCTGCGCGAGCGGAGCACAGGACGGGGCCGCGATCTTCGGCGTCGACGACACCCTCACCGTCGCGATCGGCGACCCGGATGATTCCGACGTCACCGGCATCCCGATCCGTCTGTCCCCGAGCGTCACCGCGTACGTGGCGCAGTAGCGGAGGCAAGCCGCCCCACCGACCTGCATCGTTCACAGGCCTCGACGGATGACGGATCGCTCAGCCCGTCGCGCGAAGGTCGGTTCCGGTGGCATCGAGGCGGAAGAACTGGTCGCGGTAGTCATCGCGCAGTCCGAACGACATCTCCGGCGCCTCGACGCTGCGGTTGAAGGTCGGGCTGTCCAGGTCGGTGTCGGTCGTGCGGCGGATGGACACCGTCGCCCCGTCTGCCGGTAGCCCGCTCTGGGCCGACGCCTTCTCGATGGCCGGCCAGATCCGCTCGAGCGCCACGTCTGACCACGAGAACTGCTCCTCCGCGACCTGGGGCTGGCCGCTGGCCGGGCCGTCGTGGCTGACGCGGCCCGCGCGATAGGTCCATTCGTCGGTCTCGATGGCCCCGACGCGGATCGGGGCGTTCACGATCACGGCATCCGGAATGACGGTGATCGATACCACCCGGTCGTGGCCGATCGCCTCCTCGAGCGACCTCTCGGCCGTGAGGAGCGCGTCGGGTCGGCGCATATCGACGCTCCACCGGCCCTCCGACCACGCGGCGAGGCTCAGGCCGGCCGCCTCTCGAAACGGCAGCACGACGGCGCCGGCCGCGAGGACCGCGACCAGAGCGAACACCAGCAGACGCAGGGGGCGTCCGCGGCGGCCGATGCCGATGAGGGGACCGCGGCGGCGCCCCTTGTCGACGCGTGTCCCCGGGGGGATCGGCCGCATCTCGACCTCGGAACGCGGGGGGACGACGAGGCTCTCGATCTCGGCGGGCGAGAGCTCCCCGTCGGCGAAGGCGACCTCGGGGCCGCCGTCGAGCAGGATGACGACATCGCGCTCGACGCCGGACTGGTACGCCGGCAGCTCGGTCAGCGGGACGATCTTGCGGACGGTGGTCGCCCACGCCTCTCCCGTGAGCGCCATCACCGTCACGTCGACGTCGCAGACCGGCTGCTCGTTGATGAACGTGCCGGTCTGTCTCACCGAGTCGATGCGCGCGCGCCCGAGACGGCGGGCGTCACGCGCCTCCTGCACAGCGGCGGGCGAGGGGATCGAGGCGGAGAGTCCGCTCGCCAATCGGGTGACGGTCACCGCGATGACGAACACCGTGATCGAGACACCGAAGATCGGCATCCCCGTGTCCGGGTTTCCGAGCAGGGTGACGAGCAGGCTGCCGATCACCACTCCGAAGGCGGCGGAGGCGAGAAGGCGAAGCACCCGAAAAGCCTAGACGCGTCTGGCGAAGGCGAAGAGAAGGGGCGGGTGGATGCCGGTGCCCCCGGCATCCACCC
>NZ_BJML01000010.1 GCF_006539145.1 Microbacterium testaceum
CGTGCGGGGCCGGTGGGTACCGACCCCGCACGCCGGGGAGGATGGTCCGTCGATGCCGGGGCGATCGGACGGGGTGCCGTCGAGGGGAGTCGACGACGGATCCGTGCGGATCAGTAGGGACGGCTGTCCAGGACCTTCTTGGCCTGCTCCTGGTCGAACGCCTGGTCCTCGACGATGTAGCTCTTGTCGACGGACTCGCCGGCCACGACCTTCTTGACGACCTCGGCGGTCTTCTCACCGAGGAGCGGGTTGCACTCGACGATGTAGTTGAACTCGCCGTTCGAGAGGGCGGTCATGCCGTCCTTCACCGCGTCGATCGTGACGATCTTGATGTCGGTGCCGGGCTTGAGGCCCGCCGCCTTGATCGCCTCGAGAGCGCCGAGGCCCATGTCGTCGTTGTGGGCGAAGAGCAGGTTGATCTGCGAGCCGTACTTCTGCAGGAAGCCCTCCATGACGGTCTTGCCGTCGGCGCGGGTGAAGTTACCGGTCTGCGAGTCGAGGACCTTGATGTCGGTTCCCTTGATCGCGTCGTTGAAGCCGGTGGCGCGGTCGGTCGCGGCGGACGAACCCGTGGTGCCCTCGAGAACGACGAGGTTGGTGGGCGTCTTGCCGAAGTTGTCGGCGACCCATGTGCCCGCGGTCTCGCCCTCCTTCTTGAAGTCGAGGCCGATCCAGCTGGCGTAGAGGTCCTTGGATGCCGAGACCGTGCGGTCTTCGAGGATGACGGGGATGTTGGCGTCCTTGGCTTCCTTGAGGACGTCGTCCCAGCCGTCGCTCACGATGGGGGCGAGCACGATGGCGTCGACACCCTGGTTGATGAAGCTGCGGACCGCGGCGATCTGCGCCTCGGGCTTGTTGTCGGCCGCGTTGAAGACGAGGTTGAAGCCGTTGGCCTCGCTGAACGCCTCTTTCATCGACTCGGTGTTGGCGCTGCGCCATCCGCTCTCGGAGCCGGTCTGGGCGAAGCCGACCGTGATCTTGTCGCCGCTGCCGCCACCGGCGTTTCCGCCGCCGCCCGCACCGGCGCAGCCGGTGGCCGTGAACGCGATCGCTCCGACGAGCGCGATGCCCGCGATGATCTTGTTCGCCTTCATGATGAAACCTCCTCGTTTCGCCGGCTCCGATGCCGGTCATGTGATGCAGCCCCTCGGGTGAGCCGTGTGTGAATGTTAGCGCTCACAGAACGTCTTGTGTCAAGGAATTCGGCGTTACAGATGATCACGGATTGATAAATGTGAAGCCTCACACGACAGCCGGGGTCGATCGCGTGATCGCCGGGAGCGTTTCGCCGTGTTGCGTCCGGAGGGCCTATCCCCCGCGGGAGCGCCTACGGTCGTAGTCATGACTTCGCTTCCGCACAGCGCCCCCGAGGGCACTCCCGCCATCGGCACCTCGGTCTCGGCGGACGACTTCAAGAGAGCCTTCCGCGGCCACCCCGGCGGCATCGCCGTCATCACCGCGTACGGAGAGAACGGCCCCGTCGCGCTCACCGCCTCGTCGGTGTCGTCGGTGAGCGCCGACCCGCCTCTGCTGATCTTCTCGGTGTCGGCCCTGTCGTCGGCGACGCCGACGATCATCGCCGCCGATACGATCGTGGTGCACCTGCTCGACGCCGATGACATCTCGCTCGCCCGCGCCGGAGCCACCAGCGGACTCGACCGCTTCGCCGACACCACCACCTGGTCGCGCCTGTCCACCGGGGAGCCCGTCTACCACGGCGTGCGCGCGTGGCTGCGGTGCAAGGTCGTCAGCCGCATGGATGCCGGTGGCTCCACCGTCATCGCCGCTCAGGCCCTGCAGGTCGACGTCGAGCGCGACCTCGAACCCGGGGAATCCGGCGCCGCGCTGGTGTACCACAACCGTGCGTGGCACCGCCTCGGCGAGCACTCGCGCCTCGACGACTGACGCCCGCCGGCGCGTACGGCGCCGGGAAGGGAACTCAAGGCCGAACCGGGCGAGAGCTGCTCCACCGCCCGTGGGTGAGCGTCAGTGCGCGGCTGCGCCGCGTCGCGTCAGTCGCGAGATACCGGTCACGACGCCCACGATGAGGAGCCCCAGGATCAGCCCGAAGACGGCCGACATCGCGGTCTCGACGATCCAGACCACCACCGGGCCTGCGGCCTCGATCGCGTGCGTGACGAGATGGACCACGTCGTAGGGCCCCGACCACAGCGTCTCGGCGAGGTTCTGCAGCACGAGGTGCCCACCGACCCACAACATCGCGACGGTGCCGATCACGCTGATCACGCGGAAGACCGCGGGCATGGATGCCACGACCCGGGCGCCGAAGCGGCGGACGCCTCGCGACTCGCTCTTCATGAACCGCAGGCCGATGTCGTCGATCTTCACCAGCAGCGCGACCGCACCGTAGACGACCACCGTCATGGCCAGGCCGATGACGAGCAGGGCCCCCAGCGTCATCCAGATGCTGAAGTCGGGGTCGAGGCTCGACAGGGCGATGAGCATGATCTCGGTGCTGAGGATGAGGTCGGTGCGGACGGCCCCGAGGACGAGCTTCTTCTCGTCGCGCGGCTCGTCGGCGTCGTGCTCGCCGTGACTCACGCCGAACCACTCGAGCACCTTCTCGGCGCCCTCGAAGCAGAGGAACCCGCCGCCGATGATGAGCAGATACGGCAGCACCCACGGCGCGAAAGCCGTGAGCAGGAGCGCGATCGGGATGATGATCACGTACTTGTTGATGATGCTGCCGAGCGCGATCTTCCAGACCACGGGCAGCTCTCGCGCGGGGGTGAGCCCCTGCACGTACTGCGGAGTCACGGCGGCGTCGTCGATCACGACGCCGGCCGTCTTCGCGCTCGCGCGCATGGCGGCGCTGAGGATGTCATCGACGACGGCGAGCAGACCGACCGACATGCGCTTCTCCCGAGGGTGCGAGGGGCACGGCGCATGCGCACCGCAGGCACGACCCTATCGGGCCGGGGCGCCGCCTCGACGGGGGTGGCATGGCGGCGCGCACGGTAACTTCGCGCGCGGAGGAGAACGTGCGCTCGGAGGACATTCCACGGCGCCAGGTCCTCCCCTCGCCGATTCTCCTCCCGTCCAGGCGCTGTGTTCCGCGCACGCCCGAAGTTAGGGTGAGGCCAACACGAGCAGCAGGGGGTCGTATGTCGTTCATCACGCGAGGGTTCTCGGGCCGGCGACGGGAGCGCGATCCGCGGCTCCCGCCCGGGCAGACGCTCGTCGGCGACTGGCCTGTGCTCTCGGCCGGCCCGACCCCCGTCGTCGCCGACGAGACGTGGGAGTTCGCAATCGGCACCGAGAACGGCGTGCATCGCTGGACACGAGCCGAACTCGAGGCGCTCGGGGTAGAGGACGTCACCGTCGACATCCACTGCGTCACGCACTGGACCAAGCTCGACATGCCGTGGCGTGGGGTCTCGCTCGACCGTCTCTTCGCCGAGGTCGAGACCTCGCACCGCTACGCGATGGTGCATTCCTTCGGCGGCTACACGACGAACATCGCGCTCGACGACCTGCGCGGCGGCAAGAGCTGGATCGCCTTCGAAGCCGACGGGGCACCCCTCACCCCCGAGCACGGGGGACCCGCGCGGTTGCTCGTGCCCCACCTGTATTTCTGGAAGAGCGCGAAGTGGGTGCAGGGGCTCGTCACCATGCCGAGCGACAAACCCGGATTCTGGGAGCAGAACGGGTATCACCCGCACGGCGACCCGTGGCGGGAAGAGCGCTACGGGTGACCCGCCGCTCCCCCGCCTGGCACGTCGCAACCGTCGTCGAGTCGCGCCCCGAGACCACGACGGCGCGCCGCATCGAGCTCGAGGTGCCCACCTGGCCCGGCAATGACGCGGGCGCTCACGTCGATGTCCGCCTCACGGCGCCAGACGGCTATCAGGCGTCGCGGTCGTACTCGCTCGCCTCGTCGGGCGCGGGCACGCGGCTCGTGCTCGCCGTCGACGAGGTGCCCGAGGGAGAAGTGTCGCCCTTCCTCGTGCACGACCTCCGCGCGGGAGACCAGATCGAGGTTCACGGACCCCTCGGAGCGTTCTTCATCTGGCATCCCTCCGACGATCCCTCGCCCGTGCAACTGATCGCCGGAGGCTCGGGCGTCGTGCCCCTCTTCGCCATGGCGTCGGCTCACGCCGCGAGCGATGACCCCGCGCCGTTCCGCCTGCTGTACTCGGTTCGCTCTCCGCAGGATGTCTTCTTCGCCGACGAGGTGTCCGCCCTCGCCGACGATCGCTTCCGTCTCGACACCGTCTACACCCGCCGCACCCCGCCCGCGTGGCCAGAGCCGCCCGGTCGCTTGACCCCTGAACGCCTGCGGAACGCCGTGTTCTCGCCGCTCGAGCGCCCGCGCATCTACGTGTGCGGCCCCACCCCCTTCGTCGAGGCCGTTGCGGGATGGCTCGTCGACGCCGGGCACGACCCCGTCCGTGTGAGGACTGAGCGGTTCGGCGGCGCTTGACGACTCCGCGCGACGGCGATGCCCCGAGCGGTCCGTTCGTCGAGCTTTCTTGGGGTGGGATGCCACGGCATCCCACGTCTCATGCTCCCGACGCGGGCCCGCGGAAGGCGTGGCCGCGGTCGTCGTGTTCGCGAGCCCGAGGAGACCGGCAGCGGCCCGGGCATCACAAAAGGCCCCGGCGAACCGGGGCTTTTTCTGCGGAGACGGAGGGATTTGAACCCTCGGTCCCCTTACGGGGACTCCACCTTAGCAGGGTGGTGCACTAGGCCTGACTATGCGACGTCTCCAGGTGATCGACGCCCTGCGGCGCGAACACACCGGTCCATACTAACCGGATGCCGCCCGGCATTCGAACCACGTTCGGCATGCCGGGCGGCGAGGCTCAACCGCGGACGTTTCCATTCGAGCAGGTCGCTTGCGCGGCGGTCTGCCCGGCGATGCCGCTCGGCAGCTGGATCGCGTCCGACGTGGGCGCGGGCGAGGCCTGAGCGGTCTCGGTCGGCGCCGGGCTGGCGGTGTTGACCGGGGCGGGCGTCTGGGTGGGAGCGGGCGTCGCGTTCGCATCGACGACCACACCGTTCCCGTCGCTGAGGTTGCCCGACAGCTCGAGGGGCTGGTTCGCCGCGAGGGCGGCCCACAGCGTGTCGGCGTCAGTGCGGTCGGGCACGACGCGGTTGGGGTTGGAGGGGTCGGTGTAGGTCGGGTACTGGATGAAGACGATCTCGTTGAACGGCACGTCCTTGACCGCGGACGCGATCTGCACGAGCGTCAGCGGGTTCGTCAGCGACGTCGAGGGGTCGACGTTGCGCAGCGCCGTCGAGGCGAGCTTGTAGAGCGTCGCCGGGTTCGACAGCACGTCCTGGCTCTTCAGCTTGTTCGCCAGTCGCGACATGTACTGCTGCTGGTTGGAGATGCGACCCAGGTCGCCGCCGTCGCCGACACCGTGACGGGTGCGGAGGAACTGCAGGGCGTCCAGACCCTGTACCGTGCGCATGCCGGCGGGCCAGTCGATGCCGGTGTAGCGATCCTTGATTCCGTTGGCGATGCAGACGTCGACGCCGCCGATCGCGTCGGTGATGTTGATGACGCCGCCGAAGCTGACCTTCGCGGCGAAGGGGATCTCGAGGCCGCTCAGCTCCGAGATGGTCTGCACGACGCACGAGAGGCCGCCATACGAGAACGCGGAGTTGATCTGTTGCTTGCTCATCGCGGATGTCTCGTTGCCGTCCTTGTCGGTGCACGAGGGGATCGGCACCATGAGGTCGCGCGGGAACGAGATGACGGTGACCCGGCGAGGAGCATCGGAGATGTGCACCAGCATGTTGACGTCGTTGAGGCTGCCCTCGGAGTCGGCGCCCGTGCAGCGATCGCCGAAGAGCTGGGCGAAGCTCGGCTCGCACTCGTCGGTGCCGACGAGGAGCATGTTCACGCCGCCCTTGAGCTCACCGAGGTCGGGCGGGACGGCCGGCTGACCCTTCAGCTCGACGGCGTCGGCGGTGAAGCTCTGGGTGAGATCGACCGCCGCGTAGGCCAGGACAGCACCGCCCGAGACCAGGAGGACGGCGAGAGCGATCGCAACGCCGCGGAACAACTGCGCGAGGGGGCCCGGCGAGGTGAGTCGCCCGTGGCGCGCGACGGTTCGCTGACCGCGCGGGGTGGAGGTCTTGCTCACTCGTGTCCTTTCGAGACGGATGCCACCGGCCCGGCAGCACGTCGACCTCGACGAATCGGCGAGAGGTCGGGGTAATACTAGGGACCGCGATCTGTGAATGCCGTGAGGATCGGGCGTTTCGCCGGGGGCGGGGTGCGGGACGCGTCCCGACGGTGCGTGATCGAGACGACCCGGGTCGACGAGTCGCGCGGCGTGGGCCCAACGACGTTCTCATCCCGCTCAGCCGGCCATAACGACGAAGCGGACCCCTGCGGGGCCCGCTTCGTCGTTGCGGAACCTGCGCGATGGCTTTCGAACCCCTCCTGGGAGACGCAGCGGCTGCTCAAGTGGATCGAAACCCGACGATGACCGAGCGACTTCGAACGCCTGATCAGTGAAGACAAACCCGGGGCACCAAGCTGGCCACCCCCTACGTTGTTGAATCAGCGACGTTCTCGAATCAGCCCCGTTCTCGACGAGGCGTGGGAAGGGCCCACTATGCTCACGCCATGACAGCCCGAATCAATGAGCACGGCTGGACTCCGCTGGACGGTGCCCTACCCGAGACCCTCGACGCAGACAAGATCTATGTCATCCCCACCCGCGCCGCTGGCCAGACCGCGGAAGGAGCGAAGCCGGAGCTCTACTACACGGACAACGTCAGATATCTCCCGAAGGCTGCTCGAGCCCAGGGCCTGCCATTGGAGTTCTCGCAGCCTGAGGGCGAGCGGCACTACTTGCAAGAGTTCAGTATCGACCCTGAGATGTGGTCGCTGGGACTGGCGATGCTGACGATTGCCAGCGACTGGCTCATTCTGGCCGTGAGTCTGTTCATTTCTCAGCGAGCAGACAATCAGGGTTGGACAAACGAGGAGGCGCATGAATTGCCGTTGCGGGTCTACGTCGCCGAGACCGAGACGGGGCGCGACATCGAGCTCGAAGGCAGCGGTACCGATGTGATCGAGGCTCTCAAGGTGCTGCAGGCCGAAGCCAAGAAGCGTGAACAGGGCGAATCGCGTGACTGACCGCAGAGGGCAGCAGTTCAAGATGCTCATTCTGCAATGGGGACCGATTCCGCCCTCGGGCGGCCCCCACCGCGATCGGTACCTCGATCATTTCGGTCGGGCGTCGCTGCAGACTGCGGAGGACGAGTACGACGAAGTGATGAGGCTTCTCGGTACCGACGCGGCACACATTCCAGCACTCGACTTCGACCTGGTTGAGAACGACGACCGTGCACGACGCGCTACCCAGCGCCAGAAACGCGCCGAGTGGCTCGCGTTCCAATCCACCATTCACACTAAACTGCTCGATGAGATTGAGCCGCACATTCGGAAATCAGTCTCTGCTGCGATGGATGCGCTGAACTATCTCGAGGACCACCCGCTCCGCGAGGCCGCTCACGGAGCGATTCACCGCGCGGCGTTTGTGAAGCGCGGGCTTTTCGGCTGCCCGATTACCTATCGCGACGACGGGGATTACTGGACGGATTGCCCCATCAACATCTCCCACCTAAGGATGGGAGTCTCAGCCGGACTCGTGAGCGACTTCGAGTGCTCCATCTGCGGCAAGCTGGTCGAAGACTGCGACCATGAGATGCGTCAGTACTACCCGAAGGTCGCGGAACGCGACGGTGAAGGCAAGTGCACCATCTGCAACGAGACAGAGTGCGACCACCGCGCCGGTGAGACCGTCCTGGTCGAGGCATGGGCGAGCGCTCGTAACGTCAAGGCAAACGAAGTGTCTATGGTTGCACGCCCTCGCTACCCGCTCGCAAGAATGGTCGAGAAGTCATTTGACCTAGGGCGGGCCGGCGAAGATCCACGAGTTCGCGACGCCGCAAGGCGAGGCGTGCTTAACTGCGACGGAGACCTCGGTCCCTGCAAAGGATTTAATGAGATGTCCGACTGGGACGTGAAGAGCGCGTCGTCCTCTGATGAGGACGAGGCGCAGGAGATCGACTTGTTCTAGCACCCTTATCCAACCGCGAGCGCAGTTTCTTCGATAGCAGCACGCAGGGCGGGCGAGCGGCCCCTGTCGCACCCAACGCGCTGCCGGCACCGCCAGTCGATTGCGGGATCGCAAGTGCTGGACAGTTTGGAGAAGGCAGTGCCTCGGAGTCTGAGCGGCAGCTTTAGCGAGCAGTCAGCAATAGTCGACCGTACCTCCGCGCGGCATTTACGCTCGCGTTGCCCAAGATCGCGCGCATCAAGAGAGGCGCGTCTCGATCAGTGTGGTGGGTTGGTCTTCATCCCCAAAAGCCAGGTAGTCCTCGGCAATGAAATCGAGAAGATACAGATACGCGGCGCGTGCGACGCGCAAAGCTTGGAGAGACGCTGACGCAAGGTCCTTCTCACCAACGGAGACGATCGCGTCACGGGTAGGCCCCGTGTAACCGTCTCGCTTGACGTGAACGAGGCGATGAGTACCGGCGTTTCGCAGGAGCTGGGCGTCAGCATATAGACCGTTCTCGTCGACATCGTAGGCAAGCTCTGCGAGCGCGAATCTGTAGTTTGGCCACGGCTTGAACTGAGGAAGCTCGGGCCGCAACTCAGATGTCTTTCGATTGGTCCAGAAGGTGCGGAATTTGACTCGGTCCGCCGGGTCTCCAACTTCGAAGTAAAGATTCGCGACGACGGCGATCTTGTCTAGTACGTCCAGGGTCGCGCGCTGTGCGAGAACAATCTTGGCCGCGGGCTGGCCGAACACCGAGTTGTCGTTTGTCTCGGCGTAGGTACCGCTTTCGTCAGTGGCGCCGTCCGCAAGTTCGACGATGCCGTCGTAGGCAAGCCGACGAGCCACCAGGTATTCGGACTTCAGGACATTGACCGCTGCGAAGATCGCCAACGGTGTCGGCGAATCAGTGGGAATGAGCGCAGCCTCCACGTCCGCGTCATCCCAGCGGGGCCCCTCGGATCCGAGACCCTCCATTGCCACTGACAGAGCCAGGCGGTTCTGCGCTACCCATCGCTGGTAGAAATCACCGGAGTCTCCGTCGTGGGACTCGTGACCAACCCCATCAATTTCCCGGAGAGCATCCCAGCCATCGGCCGCCGCCTCGCTCGAAATTCCGATTGTGTGTTCGCGCAGCCGCTTCGCTAGGCGCGCGTACCTATTAAAAAGCGCTGCGTAGTGGCCGGGCTGACCACGGCGAAGCCGGATCCGCGATGCCAGCAGCTCAGCGATGTTCCCCGCGGCATTGCCGTTGTTTGGGTACTCGGTGAGGGAATCCTGGTAGGCCTCGTAGGCTTCGAGCCACCTGCCCGAAGTGTCGAGAGCGTTGCCCAGATTACACAGCGCCTTCGATCGAAGGATGGGCTCAACGTAAGGTGAGTGGCCGGTTCCGGCGAGGAGCAGCCGAGTCTCTCGGAGCCGCTCGCGGAGGGACCAGCGCAAGGGCTGCTCCTCCGGATCGTAACCGTCCTTCGACGCCCATCGCCGACGCTCAGCCACATCGATCTGCTCGGACACAGTCGTCCCAAGACTGTACGCCGCCCAAGCCTTCAGAGACTCCGAGACGTCTGCCGCCATGACCTCTCGGAAAGATTCTTCTGCATCGACAAGCACGTCATCTCGACTCCCGGGCGGGATCGCGTCGCTCATCATCCCCGCTGCGCGACACAGCACCTCGTAGTAGTCCTCCGTGGAGACTTCGGTGGGTGCATGGAGCTGACGAAGTCGCGCAATTTGCTCCTGCACTCCCGTGAGGACGCGCATTCGCGCTTGGTCGGGCAGCTGTGCGAGCCGGTCGAGCTCACCGTGGATATCTCGCATGCTGAAGTTCATCTCACCCCTCGCGTCGAGCTCCCCGTGCAGTCTCCGACGGCTGTGGTGCAGCCATCGTTCAGTCCAACCGGTTTCTGGCAGCACCATGCTGCGAGAAGTGCTAACCAAGGGAGGTACGGCACGCCGAGGAGTCGACGGTCAGCCTCCTGAATGAACCGCACTGCTATGCACCGGCACTCGCGAGCTGTTCACGTCACGCTCGTCTCGAAAACGACATGAACTTACGCACCTCGTCGATAAGCAGGGCTCGAGGACGAAATGTTTGGCGGAGGGTGTGGGATTCGAACCCACGGGACATTGCTGCCCACTGGTTTTCAAGACCAGGTCCATCGGCCGCTCGGACAACCCTCCTGAACGCACCGAGTCTACCGAGCCGCGAACGCGGCGCGACACGGCGATGGACGGCGGCCCCCGGGCGAACTCGCTCCCGGGGGCCGCCGCCGGAGCTCAGCCGAGCGGTCCGTACGCCGCGGGCGTCGTGCGGGCGTGGGTGGCCTGCTCGAAGTCGTAGGCAAGGCCCAGGAGCGGGCCCTCCGCGAAGTCGCGGCCGAGGAACTCCAGGTTCACTCCCCCGGTCGAAGCCTCGGTCGACAGCCCCTGGCCCATGGGCACCGTGACGGCCGGCAGACCCGTGTTGGGGCTCAGGCGCATGTTGGTCCCGATGGTGCCGTAGGGGTTGCCGGTCGGGTAGACCACGGCATCCAGCTTCTGGTCGTCCATGAAGGCCGTCATGATCTGCTTGCCCTTTGCGAGCTGCAGGGTGTGCGATCCCTGCGGACCGGCCCAGGCCTGGTAAGCCGACTCGGTGATGGCGGCGCGCTGGCCGTAGGGGTTGTTCGCGCGGCCGGGGACGATGTTCGGCGACTGCGAGATCGCGAGCAGGCTCCGTGCGCTCACCGACGGGTTCAGGTAGGCGTTGATGTAGTTCTGCAGGTCGTGGTTAAATTCCGGCCCGCTGCCGCTGCCCTCGCCCACGATGGCCGAGAAGCCGTCCGGCGGCGTGAGCGCGACGACCGTCGCGCCCCGCGCCTCCATGGCGGCCTTCGCGTCGGCGAAGAGACGCTGCGTGATCGGGTTCGAGCCGAGCATCGTCGTCAGATAGCCGATCCTCTTGCCCTTCAGCGACCCGCTGTCGAGGTACGACGTGTACGTCTCCGGCACCTTGCCGGCCTGACGCGCGGTGACGGGGTCACCCGCGTCTTCGCCGACGACGGCGTCGAGGGCGATCGCGGCATCCTGAACAGAACGGGCGATCGGACCACCGGTGTCCTGCGAGAGCGCGAGCGGCACGATGCCGTCGCGGCTGGCGAGGCCGACCGTCGGACGCACACCCACGAGCTGGTTGTACGTCGAGGGGATGCGGATCGACCCACCGGTGTCGGTGCCGAATCCGATGCCGGCGAGGTTGGCAGCGATCGCGGCTCCCGTTCCCCCGCTCGAGCCGCCGGAGGTCTGGGCGGTGTCGTAGGGGCTCGACACGGTCAGCGCCGTTCCGTTGGGCTGGAAGGCCGACCACTGCGACGACAGGTTGATGGCGAACTCGTCCATCGACGCCTTGGCGACGATGACCGCCCCGTCGGCGCGCAGACCCTTGACCATCGTGGCGTCGGTCGACGTCTGGTTGCCGGCCCAGCAGCCGCAGCCGGCGGTGGTGGGCATGTCGGCGGTGTTGTAGTTGTCTTTCAGAGCCACCGGGATGCCGAGCAGCATCCCCGTCATGCCCTTCTCAGCGCGGATTGCGTCGGCGGCCGCGGCGGCCTTGAGCGCGACCTCGCTCGTCGAGATGATCGAGTTGAGCGGGCGCACACCCGCGGGACGCACGACCTTGTCGTAGGCCGCGATGCGGTCGAGGTACTGCTGCGTCAGCGACACCGAGGTGATGACCCCGGCGTTCATCGCCGCCTGCATCGCCACCGCGTCGGCCTCGACGATCTGGAAGGGGCCGTCGTCGTAGATGATGCGCTCCGACAGCAGGGCCAGATCGGATGCCGTCACGGCACCGTCGTCGTCGAGGTCGAACCGCGCGGCATCCGCCCATCCGGCATCGCTCGAGGTCGTTGCCAGGTACGGGGCCAGGGCCTCGAGGTCGGCCGTGGTCACCTGCGCATCGCCCGTGACGTCGAGCTCGGTGTAGTACGGCGCGAGGAAGGGAGCTGCCGCAGGAGACGGCGCGGGGGCGGCGAGGGCGGCGGCCGGGGCGACGACGGCCCCGGCGACGACGACACCGAGCGAAGCGGACACGGCCAGAACACGGCGGGCCAGGGGGGTCATGACGGATCCTTCGCGAAACGGGACGGACGAGCGGGACGCGGTCATTCGCGCACCGCCTGACGACGGCGGAGCACGAGCAACGTGCCTCCGGCGAGGAGGGCGACACCGAGGGCGCCGGAGACGAACCACGGGGTTGCGTCGACGCCCGTCGTCGCGAGGTCGTTCGGGCCCTGGGCTGCGGGCGCCGGGGCGGCCGTGGCCGACGCGGACACCGAGGGCGACGGCGACGACGGGTCGGACGGCTGCGGCTCGGGAACGGGGACGGCCTCGATGACGACGGTTCCGGATGCCACATCGTTCGCCGTCACGACCTCTCCGGTCGACGACACCAGACGCACTGACGACAGCTGGACGAGGGCCGACCCTGCCGCGAGCGAACGGAGGGGGATGGATGCCAGGACGACATCGCTCGTGCCCGACAGCCCGGGCGAGGTGCCGAGGCGCGTGTGCGAGACGGTCAGCGTGCCGGGCCCCGTGACGGTCGAGGTGAAGCCGCCCGCGGGACCGGTGGGCGCGTCGGTGGCGGGCTCGACGAGAGCGGGGTCGTAGGTGAGCTCCAGGTCGTAGGAGTAGAGGTCGCTCACCGCCGCACCCGTGACGGTCACGACGAACGGGTCACCCGCGGTGACCTCGGCCGGGTCGATCTCGAGCGAGAGGGTCGCGGTGGGAAGGGCGGCATGCGCCGCGGGCGCGGCGGCCAGCGGCCCGAAAAGGGCGAGGGCCGCCACGAGGGCGGCGCCGAGACGGCGTGCCGATCTCGGGCGTGAGGCGGGGCTGTGGGCAGTCATGCGTGGGTCAAGCTCCTCGGGTGATGGAACGAGCACGACCGGGATCCGCGTGGGCCTCTCGGCGTCCGTCGGTCGTGGGGGGCGACCCGACCCTGCCAGAGCGGCATGTCGGACAAGTTGCGGCACATTTCCATCGCATATCCATAAGCGAATGAGAGGCCGTTTTCAGCCGCCCGAGGTCGTCGTCCAGCCCCGGGCTCCGGCACAGTACGCCGGATAGCGTCGGAGCATGGCCTTGACGACCCGCAGCCCCCTGGCATCCTTCTTCCTCCGACTCGGCAGGCAGGTGTGGGTGCGCGCGGCGCTGTTCACCGTCATCGGGGTGATCGTCGCCCTCGCAGCGGGTCTGCTCGGGCCACTGCTGCCGTTCGAGTTCGGTCTGGAGCTGGGCCAGGATGCCGTGGGCTCGCTGCTGCAGATCATCGCGACCGCGATGCTCACCGTGAGCACCTTCTCGGTGACGGCGATGGTCACGGCGTTCTCGTCGGCGACGACCACCGCGACGCCCCGGTCGACGCCCCTGCTGATCGCGGACACGACCTCGCAGAACGCCGTGTCGACCTTCGTCGGCGCTTTCACCTTCTCGCTCGTCGGGATCGTCGCCCTGTCGACGGGTTACTACCACCCGCAAGGGCGGGCGATCCTCTTCGTCAGCACACTGGTCATCATCGGAATCGTCGTGTTCACCCTGCTGCGGTGGATCTCGCACCTCTCGACCTTCGGCCGGATGGCCGACGTCATCGATCGTGTGGAGAAAGCGGCCACGGCCTCTCTGGAATGGCATGCTGAGCGGCCGACGTTGGGGGCTCGCGCCTCGACCGCGCCGCCCTCGGGGGCCGTCGGAGTGCACGCCGACGAGGTGGGCTACGTCACTCATGTCGACGTCGCGGGACTCGACCGCATCGCCCGCCAGCACGACCTCGAGGTGCACGTGCACGCCACGCCGGGACGCATCGCCGATGCGCGCGTGCCCGTCGCCTTCGTCGTCGGCCGAGTCGACGGCGCCGTAGAGACGGCGGTGCGCCGGGCGTTCCGCATCGAACACCACCGGACGTTCGAGCAGGATCCGCGATTCGGCGTCATCGCCCTCACCGAGATCGGCAGCCGCGCGCTGTCGGCCGCCACGAACGATCCGGGGACGGCGATCGAGGTGATCGCAGCGCTGCAGCGGGTGTTCTCCCGAGCATTCGCCGTCGAGACCGATTCGTCCGTGGACTTCGAGGGGGTGTTCCTCCCCGCACCGCGCCTCGCCGACCTGGTCGACGACGCCTTCCGGCCGTTGGCGCGTGACGGTGCGGCCGACGTCGAGGTGCAGGTGCGGCTGCAGAAGTGCCTCGCCTCGCTCGCGGCATCCGCTCCCGACCGGGCGGAGGTCTTCCGGGATGCCGCCCGCGCGGCCCTCGAGCGCAGTCGGCGCGCCTTGGACCGCACCGACGCGCGCACCCTGCGTGCCGCCACCCGAGGGGCGTGGAGTCCCCGCGGTCTCTGAGTGCGGGATACGCCGCGGCTATGGAGTTGCTGCGTTCGCGGGCGAAAACGTTGAACCGCTCCGGTGACCGGCGTAGACCGAGAACATCACCCCACGACCCGCCGGGCCGTTCGAGTTGAGGAGGTCATCATGCTCGTCACCACGCTGTCAGCGCAGGTCGTTCTCGCCGTCTTCGCGCTCGTCTACGCGGCATCCGTCTTCGCCGCCATCGTCGCCCTGCGCGACCCGCAGGCGTCTGCCGGACTCAAGGCCGCCTGGGCGACCGCCCTGCTGCTGCTGCCGCCGGTCGGTCTCGTCGCGTGGGAGGCGGCGCGCGTCGTCGACCACCGGGCGGCGCACCGACCCGTGACCGTCGTCGACCGCACCGCCTATCTCGCCGACCGCGCCGCACACGTCGCCAGCGGCTCCGCGCGAGTCTGACCCCCACGCCGGGCGTGAGCCCGCGCGGGTCCGGTCACGCCGGGCCCGCGGGCCGCCCGCACGGCGTCAGAGCGCGCGAAGAATCGCGGCGACACCGCCCTCGGTGACCGAGAGGCCGACCTCGCCCGCCGCGGCGTGCACCTCGGGCGGACCCTGGTGCATCGCGACCGCGCGGCCGCCGTTGCGGACCGCCCACTGCATCATCTCGATGTCGTTGCGGCCGTCGCCCATCACCAGTACGTTCTCGGGCGCGATGTCGAGCCAGCCGCGCACGAGCTCGAGGGCGGTCGACTTGTCCACCCCCTGCGGGGCGATGTCGAGCCACGCGGTCCATCCGATCGCGTACGACACCTGATTGAGGCCGATGCGCTCGACCAGCTCGAGGAAGTCCTGGTCGGTCTGCTCGGGCGCCACCACGACCACCCGGCAGACCGGCTGCAGCGAGAGCTCGGCGAACGACACCTTGTTCGCTCCCTGGAGATTCCAGTCGTCGAGGTAATCGGTGAACAGTCGCGAGCCGTCGGGCAGTTCGACGAGGAAGTGCGCATCGGGCAGGTGCTCGCCGAGCAGCGTCAGCACCTCTGTGGGGTCGAACGTCTCGACGTGAGCACGCTCGTACACGGCGGCGTCGGCGTCTCCGACCCGGCGCATGACGATCGCCCCGTTCGAGCAGACCGCGTACTCGGGACGGATGCCGAGGCGATCCATGATCGGGTGGGTGCTGGCCCAGCTGCGACCGGTGGCGAGCATCACCTCGTGACCGGCGTGCTGCGCGCGCACCGCCGCCTCGGCGACGCCCGGGCTGAGCGAGTCGTCCTCGAGCAGAACCGTACCGTCGATGTCGAGCGCGATGAGCATGCGCTCCGCGGGTTTCTCGTCGGCGAGGTCGGCGACCAGATCGGCCGCCTCCTGCTTCGGCGCGCTCTCGACGGCACCGGTCTGGGGAAAGGCGGCCTCGTCGGTCACGCGATCGGCTCCATGACCTCGAGCCCGCCGAGGTACGGACGCAGAACCTCGGGCACCGTCACCGACCCGTCGGCGCGCTGATGCGTCTCGAGCAGGGCCACGATCCACCGGGTCGTGGCGAGAGTGCCGTTGAGGGTGGCGACCGGCTGGGTCTTGCCGCCGTCCGGACGGAAACGGGTATCGAGGCGACGAGCCTGGTACGTGGTGCAGTTCGAGGTGCTGGTGAGCTCGCGGTAGGCGCCCTGCGTGGGCACCCACGCCTCGATGTCGAACTTGCGCGCGGCACTCGAGCCGAGGTCGCCGGCGGCGACGTCGATCAGGCGGTAGGCGAGACCGAGGTCCTGCAGCATGCTCTCCTGCATCGCGACGAGGCGCTCGTGCTCGGCCTCGGCGTCGGCGGGATCGGTGTAGACGAACATCTCCAGCTTGTTGAACTGGTGCACCCGGATGATGCCGCGGGTGTCCTTGCCATACGAGCCCGCCTCGCTGCGGTAACAGGTGGACCACCCGGCGTAGCGCTTCGCACCGCGTTCCAGATCGAGGATCTCGTCCATGTGGTACCCGGCGAGGGGGACCTCGCTCGTTCCCACGAGGTAGAGGTCCTCTTTGTCGAGGTGGTACACCTCGTCGGCGTGCTGGCCGAGGAACCCGGTGCCGCGCATGACCTCGGGACGCACGAGCGTCGGGGGGATCATCGGGGTGAAGCCCGCCTGCAGCGCCCGGTCGAGGGCGAGGGTCATGAGCGCGAGCTCGAGTCGCGCACCGATGCCGGTGAGGAAGTAGAAGCGACTGCCCGAGACCTTCGTGCCGCGCTCCATGTCGATCGCGCCGAGCTTCTCGCCGAGGGCGAGGTGGTCGAGCGGCTCGAAGTCGTAGGACGGGATCTCGCCGTGGGTGCGGAGTGTGACGAAGTTCTCTTCGCCACCCGAGGGCACTCCCTCGAGGACGATGTTCTCGATCTTGCCGAGGGCGGCGTCGGCGGCGGCCTCGGCCTCGGCGACGGCGTGTTGAGCGGTCTTGACGCGCTCGCTGAGCTCTTTCGCCTCGGCCACGAGCGCGGCCTTCTCGTCTTTGGGCGCCTGGGCGACGCGCTTGCCGTGCGCGTTCTGCGCGGCACGCAACTCCTCGAAGGCGGTGATGGCGGCGCGGCGGTCGCGGTCGGCGGCGAGGGCCTCGTCCACCGAATCCGGCGACTCCCCGCGGGCGATCTGGGAGCGCTTCACGAGCTCGGGATCTTCACGCAGCAGAGTCAGGTCGATCACGCGTCCATCCTATGGTCGCCGCCGGGGCCGATCCTGCGCCGCCACGACCCCGCGTGGTGAGCACCGGACCGCGGAACGACGGGCTCATTCTCGGGGCGCATGGGTCTTCGGCATCCCCCGTCAAGCCCGCCTCTGCCGCGCGTATCGGGATCCACCGCGGTCCTATGGTGGAGCCATGGCCGCCCCTGACGAGCCGCGTGACGACGCGGACGCTCCCGAAACAGTCTCCGCCGATGCCCCCGCCGAGGTGAAGGCGGATGCCGCCGCAGCCGAGGGCTCCGACGACCACTTCCACGCCGCACGCCTGGGCGACGACGTCGGCGACCGCCCGCGCAAGGACGTGCCCGACCCGAAAGACGCGGCCGAGCCCGACGACGTCATCCACCAGCCCGAGGACGTCGCCCCCGACACCTCGGAAGAGACGCCGGGCAAGACCCAGCGCGTCGACGCCGAGGGCGACGAGGCACCCATGGATGCCGAGCCGACCCAGAACAAGCGCGCCGCCCTCGTCTACAACCCCACCAAGGTCGAGCCCGAGACGCTGCGCGCCCGCGTGGCCGAGCTCGCGGCCGCCGCCGAGTGGGCCGAGCCCCTGTTCTACGAGACGACGGTCGACGACCTCGGCGACGACGCGACCCGCGCTGCTCTCGACGAGAAGGTGGACGCCGTGCTCGTGGCCGGCGGCGACGGCACGGTGCGCGCGGTGGCCGAGGCTCTGACCTCGACGGGCGTCCCGCTGACGATCATCCCGAGCGGCACAGGGAACCTGCTCGCCCGCAATCTCAACCTTCCGCTCACCGACACCGACGCGATGATCCGCGCGACGTTCGAGGGCGACATCCTCTCCATCGACACCGGCATCGCCCGCATCCGACGCGTCGACGGCGAGGTCGAAGAGCACGGGTTCTCGGTCATGGCCGGCATCGGCCTGGACGCCGCGATGATCCAGAACACGCGTGACGATCTGAAGAAGCAGGTCGGCTGGGTCGCCTACGTCGACGGAGCGGCACGCTCGCTCGTCTCGGCGAAGCCGTTCCGCGTCATGTACCAGCTGGACGGACACCGCCTGCACTCGGCGAAGGTGCAGAGCGTGCTCTTCGCGAACTGCGGGGCCCTGCAGGGCGGCGTGGCGCTGATCCCCGATGCGTCCGTCGCAGACGGTCGACTCGACGTGGCCGTCCTGCAGCCGAGCGGTGTGCTGGGGTGGCTGGGCGTGTGGCGCAGCATCGTGTGGGACAACTCGGTGCTGCGCAAGTTCCGCGCCGGACGCCGCGTGCTCGAGCGCCGCAAGGACACCTCGGTGCGCTACCTCCGCGGCACCGGCATCGAACTGGCCACGGCCCCCGCGCAGCCGATCGAGCTGGACGGCGACGAGTTCGGTGAGGCGACGCGCATCTACACCCGCATCATCGCCGGCGGGCTCGTGGTCGCGCTGCCGAAGGGCCACGACACCTCGACGCTCTGACCGGGCGGGGTTCGCGCCAGATCACGTGATCTGGCCGAACGCACGCGCCACGGCGCGTGGCATCGGCGAGGTCACGTGATCTCGTTGGTCCAGCCGAGCGGCGGGCGGCGCGACGGCACGGCGGGTGTCAAGCCCGGAGAGCCGGATGCCGCGATCGATAGCGTCGGGGAATGGCTTCGCCCTCGATCGTATGGTTCCGTGACGACCTGCGCCTGACCGACAACCCGGCACTACGAGCCGCCCTCGACCGCGACGAACCGATCATCGCGCTCTACGTGCTGGACGAGGAGTCCGATGGCGTTCGCGCGATCGGCGGGGCGGCGCGGTGGTGGTTGCACGGGTCGCTGACGTCGCTCGGCGAGCGCCTCGAGGAACGCGGGAGCACCCTCGTGCTTCGCCGGGGCGCGGCATCCGAGGTCCTCCCGGCCGTGGTCGAAGAGGTCGGGGCGGGCGCGGTGTTCTGGAACCGGCGCTACGGCGGGGCCGAGCGCGAGATCGACGCGGGCCTCAAAGAGAAGTTGCGCGACGAGGGGGTCGATGTCGCCTCGTTCGCCGCCAACCTGCTGTACGAACCGTGGACGGTGCGTACGCAGTCCGACAAGCCCTATGGCGTCTACAGCCCGTTCGCCCGGGCGGTGCAGAAGCTTGCGGCCCCGCGTCCACCGATGCCCGAGGCACGCAAGGTGCCCGGGGTGTCGGCATCCGTCGACTCCGACGACCTGTCGTCCTGGAGCCTGCTGCCGTCGAAGCCCGACTGGGCCGGAGGTCTGCGCGAGACCTGGGAGCCGGGGGAACCGGCGGCGAAGGCGCGTCTCAAGGAGTTCCTCGACGACGACCTCGGCGACTACTCGACGTATCGCGACGAGTTCGCCGGCGGTGCCACCTCGAACCTGTCCCCGCGCCTGCGCTGGGGCGAGCTCAGCCCGTACCAGGTGTGGCACGAGACCCTCGAACACAAGGGATCGGGTGAGCATGCGAAGAGCGCGGGCGGCTTCCTGTCCGAGCTGGTGTGGCGGGAGTTCGCCTGGCACGTCACGTTCCACTCGCCCGACATCGCGACGGTGAACTGGCGCCGAAACTTCGACGACTTCCCCTGGCCGAAGCTGAACCGCTCCCACCTCGAGACCTGGCAGCAGGGCAAGACGGGGGTGGCCGTGGTCGATGCCGGGATGCGCCAGCTCTGGCACACCGGCGTCATGCACAACCGCGTGCGCATGGTCACGGCATCCTTCCTCATCAAGAACCTGCTGATCGACTGGCGACACGGTGAGCAGTGGTTCTGGGATTGCCTGGTCGATGCGGATGCCGCGAGCAACCCCTTCAACTGGCAGTGGGTCGCGGGATCCGGCGCGGATGCCGCTCCCTACTTCCGCGTGTTCAATCCCGAGACGCAACGCAAGAAGTTCGACTCCCACGACCAGTACGTGCGCGCGTGGGCGCCCGAGTACCTCGGCGACAACCCGCCGGAGCCCATGGTCGACCTCGGCGAGACCCGCAAGCGCGCGCTCGACGCGTACGCGCAGGTGCGGCACGGGGGCTGAGGTTCCGGCCGCCCCACGGGTGATCGGGTCCCGGCATCCGGGCACACGAAAGGGGCGCCACCTCACGGTGACGCCCCTTCACGAGACGGGTGTCAGTTGACGCGCTGCTCGTCGGCGTCGTCCTCGTCGTCACCCGGGATGAAGACGTCGACCACGGTCACGTTGATCTCGGCGACCTTCATGCCCACGAGCTCGGTGATGGCCTGGTGCACGGCCGAACGGACGTCCGAGGCCACGCGCTGCAGCTGCTCGGGGTAGTCGACCTGGATCGCGATGTCGGCGGCGACCTCCGTCTCGCCGACCTCGACGCTCACGCCCTGCGCGTGGTCCTTGGCGCCAACCGCCTGGCGAATGTTGCCGATGACGCGAGCGGCACCGCCGCCGAGGGCGTGGACGCCGGGAACCTCGGCCGCGGCGATGCCGGCGACCTTGGCGACGACGGCGTCGACGATGACAGTCGAGCCGCCGTCCTTCGTGGCGGGGGTGGTCGTGGCGGTGGTGGTGTTCTCGGCCATGTTCGCTTCCTTCCGTCGTTCCGGGACCGTGTGTCCCGCGATGTCATAAGTGAGACGCGACGGGCGGCGCCTTCGTCACGCCCTCTTGCTGAGAGAAGCCTGAGGATGGCGGCGCGAACGACGGAATAGCGGATGCCGCCACGGCGTTCCAGCCGAGGTGAACGACGCTATGCCCTCCCTCTCCGTTCTCGACCTCGTCCCCGTTCGCGGGGGACAGACCAGCGCGCAGGCGGTGAGTTCGGCCCTCGATCTCGTCGAGCGCGCCGACCGCCTCGGATATCGCCGCTACTGGTTCGCCGAGCACCACAACATGCCCTCCGTGGCATCCACCACTCCCCCGGTGCTGATCGCCGCGGCGGCCGCGCGCACCTCGCGCATCCGCGTCGGCTCGGGTGGCGTCATGCTGCCCAACCACTCGCCGCTCATCGTCGCGGAGCAGTTCGCCGCTCTCGAGGCCCTGGCCCCGGGCCGCATCGATCTCGGCATCGGGCGCGCCCCCGGCAGCGACCCCGTCATCACCCAGCTGCTGAACCGTTCGGGCACCACGAGCGACGTCTCGCGCTTTCCCGACCACGTCACCGACATCATGGCGCTCACTTCTCCCGAGGGCGCCACCGTCCGTTTCACCTCGGGCACCGAGTACCAGGTGAAGGCCACGCCCGCGGCATCCGGAATGCCACAGGTCTGGCTCCTCGGATCGAGCGACTACTCCGCGCAGCTCGCGGCGAGCTTCGGCCTGCCCTACGTGTTCGCCAACCACTTCGCCGGCGAGGGCCTCGAGCACGCCCTGCGTCTCTACCGCGACCAGTTCGTGCCGAACGAGTCGGGTGAGGGTCCCCGCACCTTCGTCACCGCGAACGTCGTCGCCGCCCCCACCTCCGAAGAGGCCGAGGAGCGCGCGATCCCGCAGCTGCGCATGATGGCACGACTGCGCAGCAACCGCCCCCTCACGCCGCTCGAGACGATCGAGACCGCCCAGGCCGATCCGTTCGACGCGATGACGGAGTCGATCATGGCCTCGACCCGCCAGAAGTGGTTCGTCGGCACGGGCGACGACGTGCGCGCGCAGCTCAGCGCCTTCGCCGCGCAGCACGGCGTCGACGAGATCATGGTGTCGCCCGTGGCGGGCGCGTACGAGGGCGAGACGTCGGAGGGGCGCGCGCAGACGCTCGAGCTGCTCGCGGCTCCGGCGGCCATCGCGGCCTGACACGCCCTGACCGTCACGGCCTGACGTGTCCGTTTCCGCGTCCCGGGCGCGGGGGCGGGGGCACGACACCGCCTCGCGAGACGGCATCTCGCTGACAAAGAGGCGTCATCTTGCTACCGAATCGTCAGCGAGATGCGGTTTCGCGACGAAGGGGCCCACGCCGCGCACATCACGGGCGACTCCAGAGGCTCTGGGTCAGGCCTCGGGTTCGCCGCTGAGCAGGCCGCGCAGCCAGTCGCGCGCTTCGACGAACACATCGTCGCTGTAGCGCTGCGGGTACCGGACGATGGCGCGGTCGGCGCGGGCGTACGAGCCGAGGAAGATCACCTTGGGGCTGAAGCGGCGGAGGCCGAGCAGGGCGTCGGCCATGCGCTCGTCGAGGACGTGCCCGTCGGCATCGATGACGAAGCGGTAGCGGCCGAGAGCGTCGCCGATGGGGCGGGATGCCAACAGGCTCAGGTTGATCCCGCGCGTGGCGAACTGCTCGAGCAGTTCCAGAAGCGCGCCCGGGTGGTCCTCGGGCAGCTCGACGATGAGCGACGTCTTGTCGGCGCCGGTGGGGGGCGCGGGAGCGACGGTGCGGCTCACGAGCACGAAGCGCGTCACGGCGTTGGGGTTGTCGCCGATGGTCTCGGCGAGCACCGTCAGGTCGTGGTGGGCGACGATTCCGGGCGCGGCGATCGCGGCATCCGCGGCGCTCGTCCCGTCGAGGACGCCGAGGGCACTCGCGACGTTGCTCTCGGCAGGAAGGTGGGCGTGGGCGGGGACGTTCTCGCTCAGCCACTTCAAGCACTGCGCGTAGGCCACGGGGTGCGCGGCGATCAGCGACACGTCGGCGAGGGTCGCACCGGGGCGTGCGACGAGCACGAAGTTCACCGGCACGAGGTACTCGCCCACGATGCGCAGCCCGGACACGGTGGCCAGGGCGTCTTGCGCGGTGGAGACGCCGCCGTCGACCGAGTTCTCGATCGCGATCATCGCGGCATCCGAACGGCCCTCGACCACATCGGCGAGTGCTTCGCCGACGTTGCGGACGGGCCGCCAGATCTGGTCACGCGCCTCCGGCACCTGGGCGAGGGCGGCCTCGGTGAAGGTTCCGGCCGGCCCCAGGTAGCTGTAGGTACGGCGGGCGGGCGCGGAATCTGTGTCGGGCAGCACCGGCTCAGCCTAGCCGCGTCGCCGAGGCCGCCTGTCGACGGATTCGCTCTGAATGCGTCACGGCGTGTGCGCATGTCGGAGGGAGCAGGCAGACTGGGCGCATGAGCAGTCGCGCAGGGCAGCCCGCAGAGGCATCCGATCTCATCGACGTCGACGAACTGATCGCCGCGTATTACGATCGCAAACCGGATGCCACGGTGCCCGAGCAGCGTGTCGCGTTCGGCACCAGCGGTCACCGCGGATCGTCGCTGAGCACCAGCTTCAACGAGGACCACATCCTCGCCACGACCCAGGCGATCGTCGACTATCGCACCGCTCAGGGGATCACCGGCCCGCTCTTCCTCGGTCGCGACACCCACGGGCTGTCGCTTCCCGCCGAGCGCAGCGCCATCGAGGTGCTGGTCGCCAACGGCGTCGACGTGCGCGTCGACGCGCGCGACGCCTGGGTGCCGACGCCGGCTCTCAGCCACGCGATCCTCACGTACAACCGCGGCCGCGCCGCCGACGACCCGGGCCGTTCCGACGGCATCGTCGTCACCCCCTCGCACAACCCGCCCCGCGACGGCGGTTTCAAGTACAACCCGCCGCACGGCGGCCCCGCCGACACCGACGCCACCGGCTGGATCGCGGACCGCGCCAACGAGCTCATCGCGGCGGGGCTCGAGGGCGTGAAGCGCACGCGTCACGCCGACATCGACCTCGACGGCCTGGGCCAGTACGACTTCCGCGACGCGTATGTGCGAGATCTGGCATCCATCATCGACATCGAGGCCATCAAGAACGCGGGCGTGCGCATCGGCGCCGACCCGCTGGGCGGCGCATCGGTGGAGTATTGGGCGCTCATCGCCGAGATCTACGGACTCGACCTGACCGTGGTCAACCCCGAGGTCGACCCGACCTGGAAGTTCATGACCCTCGACTGGGACGAGAAGATCCGCATGGATCCCTCCTCCCCCTCGGCCATGGCGTCGCTGGTCGCCGCGCGCGACGAGTACGACATCCTCACGGGCAACGACGCCGATGCCGACCGCCACGGCATCGTCACCCCCGACGCGGGGCTCATGAACCCCAACCACTACCTCGCCGTCGCGATCGACTACCTGTTCTCGCACCGCCCGCACTGGCCGGCCGACGCCGCCGTGGGCAAGACGCTCGTGTCGTCGATGATCATCGACCGCGTCGCCGCCTCACTCGGCAAGACGCTGCTCGAGGTCCCCGTGGGCTTCAAGTGGTTCGTGCCCGGTCTGCTCGACGGCTCCGTCGCGTTCGGCGGCGAGGAGTCGGCCGGCGCGTCGTTCCTGCGCAAGGACGGAACCGTCTGGACCACCGACAAGGACGGCATCCTGCTCTGCCTGCTGGCCGCCGAGATCCTCGCCGTCACCGGCAAGACTCCTTCGCAGCGCTACGCGGAGCTCGAGAGCGAGTTCGGCGCCTCGGCGTACCAGCGCGTCGATGCCCCGGCTTCGCCCGCGCAGAAGTCGGCTCTGTCGAAGCTGTCTCCGGATGCCGTGACCGCCACCGAGCTCGCGGGTGAGCCGATCACCGCGAAGCTCTCGCACGCGCCCGGCAACGGCGCGGCGATCGGCGGGCTCAAGGTGCAGACCGAGTCGGCGTGGTTCGCCGCACGCCCCTCCGGCACCGAAGACGTCTACAAGCTGTACGCCGAGTCTCTTCGCGGCGAGGAGCACCTGCGCGCGGTGCAGGAAGAAGCACGAGCGGTCGTCTCGGCCGCGCTCGGCCAGGCCTGAGTCTCCGCAGCCGAAAGCGGCGTCGCCCCGAGGGGTGGCGCCGCTTTCGCGTGGGCGGGCGGCGGGCGACCGGTGCGCGACCCGGCGGTCTCACGGGGTCGAGGGGCGGGGTCCCGCGGCTTCGGGGCGTGCTGGGGTGGCCGGTGCACGCATAAACGGCATCCGCGCGCATGAACACGAGGAACACGCGTTTATGCGCGCGGATCGCGTTTATGCGTCGGTGGCGCCCGACCACAGGATCGCGGGACCGACGCGACGACCGCCGGGAGCCGCCCCGGCGGTCGCGGGAACACCACGGCGGGCGCGGGAACACCACGGCGGTCGCGGGAACACCACGGCCCCGGCGTTCGGGGAACGTCGGGGCCGTGGCATCCGGGATGATCCGGACCTCAGCGGGCGAGGATCAGGCGGGAGCGAAGGTCTTCGCGTCGATCACGAAGCGGTAGCGCACGTCGCTCTTCAGCACGCGCTCGTAGGCCTCGTTGATCTGGTCGGCCGAGATGAGCTCGGTCTCGGGCGCGATGCCGTTCTCGGCGCAGAAGTCGAGCATCTCCTGGGTCTCGCGGATGCCGCCGATCGACGAACCCGCGAAGGAACGACGGTTGGTGAACAGCGTGAAGACCTGGATGGGCAGCGGCTCCGGCGGGGCGCCGACGTTGACCATCGTGCCGTTGAGGGCGAGCAGGCCCAGGTACTGCTTGAGGTCGAGCGGGGCGCTGACGGTGTTGATGATGAGGTCGAAGCTCTTCTTGAGCGTCTCGAAGGTCTCTTCGTCCTTCGTCGCGTAGTAGTGGTCGGCGCCCATCTTCAGGCCGTCGTCCTTCTTGCTCAGCGTCTGCGAGAGCACGGTGACCTCGGCGCCCATGGCGTGGGCGATCTTGACGGCCATGTGGCCGAGACCGCCGAGGCCGACGACGGCGACCTTCTTGCCGGGGCCGGCGTTCCAGTGGTTCAGGGGCGAGTAGGTCGTGATGCCGGCGCACAGCAGCGGCGCGGCCTTCTCGTAGGGGATCGACTCGGGAACGCGCAGCACGAAGTGCTCGTCGACGACGATCTTCTCGCTGTAGCCGCCCTGGGTGATCGTTCCGTCGACGTCCTTGGCGCCGTAGGTGCCGATGTTGCCCTTCTCGCAGTACTGCTCCTCCCCGGCGAGGCAGTTCTCGCACTCGCGGCAGGAGTTGACCATGCAGCCCACGCCGACGCGGTCGCCGACCTTGTGGCTGGTGACGTCTGCGCCGACCTCGGCGACCGTGCCGACGATCTCGTGGCCGACGGTCAGGGGGTAGGGCACGTCACCCCATTCGCCGCGGATGGTGTGGATGTCGGAGTGGCAGATGCCGGCGTAGGCGATGTCGATGAGGACGTCCTTCGGGCCGACGTCACGACGCTCGATGGTCGTGGGCTCGAGGGGCGAGGTCGCGGACGACGCCGCGTAGGCGTTGACGTGCATGGTTCTCCTCAGAGGGGTCGATGCGGATGCATCCATCCTCCCCCGGGTCGGGGCCGCAGGGCTCGGGGTTGCACGGATGTGCGCGAAGGGGAAGGGATGCCGGCACCCCGGTCCCTCGGCAACGCCGAAGGCCGTGGCGGTCGCGGGGAGGCGACCGACACGGCCTTCGGTTTCAAAGAGTCACACGCGAGAGCGGCGACGTCGCAGCACGACCGCGCCGGCTCCGAGCAGGAGCAGGACGAGCCCGCCGATGCTCAGGACGAGCACGCCTTCGGTGTTCTGACCGGTAGTGGCCAGGTCACGGCCGTTCGCCGCAGAGCCCGCACCGGTGTTCGCGGAGCCCGCCGGCGAGCCGTTGCCTGCCCCGGCACCCGGTCCGGTGGAGCCGGAACCCGCGCCCGGGGTTCCCGATCCGCCGTCCGTTCCGCCGCCCGTCCCCGGGTCGGACACCGCTGCCGTGGGGACGACCGCCGCCGATCGGGCGGTGCCCGTCGCGAAGCCGGCGGCGCTCGCGGTCGCCTCGACCGTGATCTGACGCCCCTCGTCGGCCGCGGTCAGCCCGTAGGTGTCGGCGGTGGCGCCGTCGATGGCGACGCCGTCACGCATCCACACGTAGGCCGCGGTCGCGTCGGCCGGGTCGGTCACGACCGCTGCCCTCAGGGTGGACCCCACGCGGGGCTCGCCCGTCACCGTGACGCTCGTGACGCCGACAGCCCGGTTCACGGTCACCGAGTAGATGCGCGACGTTCCGTCGGGAGCGGTGACCTGCACGGTTCCGACGTTGCCCGCCGTCGCGAGGGCTGCCGCGCGCGCGGTGTCGTTCGCCGCGGACGCACCGGGCTGGGTGATGACGACGCTCGCGTCCTCATCGACGGCCAGGGCGTGCAGGGTCGGCCAAGCCGCCCCCGTGGACGAGGCGGTGTACTCGAGCACGTCGGGCGCGAAGCCCTCGACCGACCGGTCGCCCACGGTGAGACGGGCGAGATCGGCGATCCCCGCGGGAGCCGGAGCCGCCGCGAAGATCTCGACCTCGGACACGATCATGTGCGTCTGCGAACGGGCGTTCATGACCACGCGGACCTCGTCGGCAGCGCCGGTGACCGGCACATCGACCTTCGGCGCACCGCTCGAGGGGGTGGGCACGGTCACCAGATCGCCCTGGATCCACTCCCCGCCGCTCACGCGACGGTCCACACGCATCGTCGCGGGCCAGCTCATCGTGTTGCCGTCGCGGTAGAACTGCACGGCGACGTGCGTGAGGGTCTCGCGCTGCTTCAGCGCGTAGCTCAGCGTGTCCTGCTCGTTCTTCGTGCCCGAGCGCCAGTTCGACCAGCCCTTGTCGGTCGAACTGCCGTTGATGGTGTTCGCGACGCCGTACTGCGAGCTCTCGGTGAAGGTCGCCGACGGCTGGCTCTGCGGGGCGACGTTGCGCTCCGACGCCGCGGTGACGATGACCGTCAGGCGCGCGTCGAGCCTCTCGCCGCTGGGCCCGGTTGCGATGCCCGTCACCTCGACGGTCCCCGTCTGAGCGAAGGATGCGTCGGTGAGCCCGTCCCAGCTCCACTGGACCGGAACCCAGAAGCCGGAGCCCGAGGGGCTGAGCTCGGCCTGCACGCTGCCGTCGGCCTGGCTCCGCACCACGTCGAGCGCACTGCCGGCGGGAACGGTGACGGATGCCGGCCGGGTGGCGGTGTACGGGCCCACCTCGACCGTGGCCGTGGCCTCGAAGGCGTTACCGAACAGGTCGGTGCCGGTCCCGCGCACCTGGACGGTGCCCAGGCGCGAGAAGTCCACGCCGTCGGTCTGCCAGCTCACCGCGGCACTGCGCAGGGTACGTCCGGCGTAGCGCAGGGTGACGGTACCGGGCAGGGTGGGGCTCACGCCCACGCCCGTCGAAACCGACACCGGCTCGGCCCCGATGACCGAGGTCCCGGCGATGCGCCACTGCTGGTTTCCGCCGCCGTTGGAGGTCCACAGTCCCACGGAGGCACCGGGGGTGGTGCTCGCCCCGTTGACGTCGAGCACGCGTTCGCTCGCAACGTTCAACAGGGAGAAGTACGTCCCGTCGGTCGTCGACGCCATCCACTGCAATGCCGGATCGGTCGCGGCCGCAGCCGGGTCGGCATCCACGAGAGCCGTGCCCGTGCCGCTCGAGGCGAGGAACTTCCCCGTCCCGTTCTGCAGCGTGAACCGGTGACGGTTCGTGCCCTCACCATCGATCGTGCGAATCGTCCACGACTGGGCGCGGGCAGCGTCGGGGGTGGTGGCGAGGGTGCGCACGGCGAGCGTCGAGGCGCCGTCGAGGGCGAGGCCGCTCTGCAGACCCGTCAGCTGCACCGTCTGACCGTTGCGGAACGCGGCGGCGTCGGCAGAGACCCCCGAGACGCCGTCGATCTCGAACGTCACGACCGACTTGGCCGGGATGGTGAGCGTGGCGGTCTTGGATGCCGCGTCGACGGCGACCGGCTGACCCTTCTTCAGCGCGTTGACCGACGGCGCATCCGCCGTCGACTGCGTCGTGACGATCGGGGTCACGGTCGCACCGGGGGCGACGGTGCCGAAGTCGCGCAGGTCGATCTGCACGGTGCGCTCGGTCGCCTCGGCGTTGACGTGGACGATCGTCGCACCCTGGCCGTCGGCGTCGATCGCGGCGGTCGACTGCGCGTTGTCGGTCGCCATGAGGTGGTCACCGGGGGCGATGTAGTGCGTGAAGTTGCGCACGGTGTTGAACTTCTCGTTCGTCAGCACCTGGCACGAGGGGTCGGCGTCGCCGTCCTTCAGACGACGCTCGGATTGCCCCTGCGCGTTGCAGTCGAAGTCGATGAAGACGCTGCCCCAGTTGAGCTTCTCGACCTTCTGCATGTTGTAGAGGTCTTCCACGGGCTGCCAGAACACCCAGGCGTCGGGCTCGAGCTCGCGCAGGTCGCCCACGATGTGCTGGGCCATGCCGAGACCGTTGTCGATGTCGTCGGTGACGAAGCCCTTGTTCTGGGCGGTCCAGTTGCCCTCGACTTCGCTCATCCACAGCGGCTTGTCCGCCGCCTTGGCGATGTCGCGCACGACCTGACGGCCGTCGGTGCCGTAGGTGTGCACGTTCAGCTGATCGACGAGGCTCTTGGACTGCGCCGACCACGCGTTCCAGTTGGTCGCGAAGATGCCGGGGTTGGTCTCGTCCATCGCCGAGATGACGGCGTCGGTCGTCGTGCTCGGCTGCGCGAGCCGGGCGGCGAGCGCCTTGACCATGGCATCCTGCGCCTGGGGTCCGATGTGGGCGCCCTCCTGGCGCCCGCCGGTCGGCCAAGTGGCGCCGTTCGGAATCTGCGTCTGCCAATAGTTGGTGTTCGGCTCGTTGAACGGATCGATCGTGTCGAACCGGATGCCGTGCTCCTTCTCGAGCTCGTCGACGACGGCCGTGAGATACCCGGCGAATTTGTCCATGTCTTCGGTCGCGAGCTGCTCGCTCGTGGCGTTGTTGATGCCGCCCGAGGCGTAGCCGCTCTGCGTGAGGAAATAGGGCGGGGAGTTGCTGAAGGCCTCCCAGTGGGTGACCTTGTCCTTGAGGGCGTCGAGCCACCAGCGCTGGGCGGAATCCTTCGTGAAGTCGTAGGCGTCGGGGTCATCGGGGTTCCAGGCCGCCTTGTAGCGCGCGCGATCGGCGTAGTTCGAGGTGATCGCCCCGTCCGCGTCGGTCGCGTTCAGCTCCGGATTCCAGAAACCGGGTACCGCGCCACCGGGGCGGAGGTACGACGGGACGTCCGAGGCGTTGCCGCCGCCGATGTTGTAGCGCGCGATGTTGAGATTGAGCCCGTCGTCGCCGAAGACGGCGTCGAACAGCTTCTGGCGCACGTCGGCGGGGTAGTTGCCGGTCGCGTTGGCGAACCACACCAGGCTCGTGCCCCAGCCCTCGAACGGCTTCTCGGAGGCGGTGGCGGGGTTGGGGGTGATGCGCACGGGAGCGGCGGCGGCCGCCTCGGCGGACGGGGGTGCCACGGCGGCCGTGGCGGTGATCGCGCCGGCGGCCAGCGCCACGGCACAGGTCATCGACAACAGTCGAGCTGACTTCATCGTCATTCCGATCCGGCCGCAACGGTGCGACCTCAGGTGGGGGGGTGTTGACGTCAACATGTTGACGTCAACACCGAGCCTAAGGGAACGCTATGGATCACCGCAACGGTTGCCCCGAACGGGATGCGCGGCTCGCCGGGAACGGCGCTCCGCCGGTCAGGAACGCCGACCCGAGCTGGCGCGCACCACCAACGAGGTGGGGACGAGGGTGCGGGCGTGCTCGCCGCCGTCGCCCTCGATGTCGGCGATCAGAGCGCTCATCGCCTCTTCGCCGACGCGCTCGAATCGCTGCCGCACCGTCGTCAGCGGCGGCCAGAAGTTCGCCGCCTCGGGCATGTCGTCGAAGCCGACCACGCTGACATCTCGCGGCACGACCCGTCCCGCCTCGTGCAGGGCGCGGATCACGCCGAGCGCCATCTGGTCGTTGGCGGCGAAGACGGCAGTGACGGCGGGGTCCTTCGCGAGCGCCTGTCCGATCCGATGCCCCGAGTCGGCCGTCCAGTCACCGATCTGCACCTCGGGCACACGGCATCCGCGATCCTCGAGGGCCGAACGCCATGCGTCGCGGCGACGTTCCGCGGCGAACGACTCGGGCGGACCCGAGACGTGCCACACGGTCTCGTGGCCGAGGTCGAGCAGGTGCTCGGTCGCCAGGCGGGCGCCCTGAGCCTGGTCGTTGTCGACGACCGCGTAGGGGTAGTCGGCACTCGAATCGACGACCACGACCGGCAGCCCGGTGGGCAGCGAGAGCTCGTTCTCACCGAGACGGTGGGTCTCGATCAGGATCACGATGCCGTCGACCGCGTGCTCGTGCAGGCGGAGGAAGGCACCCGACACGTCGGACTGCGAGGCGGATTGGACCGTGATGAGGGTGATGGAGTACCCGGATGCCGCGGCCATCGACGCCAACGCGTCGAGCGTGCGCGTGTTGCCGTACGAACTCAGCGAGAACATGATGACGCCGATGCTGCGGAAACGTCCCGACCGCAGCGCCCGAGCGGCACTGTTCGGGCGGTACCCCAGCGTGGACATCGCGTCGAGCACTCGCTGTCGAGTGTCGGGGTCGACGTTCGCGCGGCCGTTGGCGACGCGGGAGACGGTCTGTCCCGACACCCCCGCGGCCGCGGCCACGTCGGCCATCGACACCTCGCGTCGACGCTCGCGCGTCGGAATCGCGGTCGACGTCGTCGTCGTCTCGCTCATGCGTGCCCCCTCGGGATGTTGACGTTGACACACTAGCGGGGCCGAGTTATGTTTACGTCAACATCTCGGCCAACCCGACCGAGATGCGCACCAACGAAGAGGCACCGGACGATGACGACCACTGCGGCACCCCCGCCCGCCCTGCGCACCCCCCAGCGCAAGCGGCGCTCCCGAATCGAAGACCGCGGCTGGCTGTTCGTCGCCCCGTTCGCCCTCGTCTTCGCCCTCGTGTTCCTGGCGCCGCTGGCGTACTCGGTCTACCTGAGCCTGTTCCGCGACCAGCTCATCGGCGGCAACGCCTTCGTCGGTCTCGACAACTACATCGCGGCCTTCGGCGACGCGAAGTTCTGGGACGGCTTCGGGCGCGTCCTGATCTTCCTCGTCGTACAGGTGCCGATCATGCTGCTGCTGGCCCTCGGCGCCGCCCTCGCGATCGACAGCGCACGGCTTCACGCGGCCGGTTTCTACCGCATGGTGATCTTCCTCCCCTACGCGGTGCCCGCCGTCGTGGCCGTGCTGATGTGGGGCTACATCTACGGCGACCAGTTCGGCCTGACGCGCAACCTCAACGACCTGTTGGGCGGACAGTTCGTGCAGCCCTTCCTGCCCGAATGGATGCTGCTGTCGATCGGCAACATCGTCACGTGGCAGTTCGTCGGCTACAACATGCTGATCTTCTACTCCTCGTTGAAGACCATCCCCAACGAGCTGTACGAAGCGGCATCCATCGACGGAGCGGGCGCCTGGCGCACGATCTTCTCGATCAAGATCCCCGCCGTCCGCGGCGCGGTCGTCATCGCGACCATCTTCTCGATCATCGGCAGCTTCCAGCTCTTCAACGAGCCGAACATCCTCAAGCCGCTCGCACCCAACGTGATCTCGACGTTCTTCACGCCGAACATGTACGCGTACAACCTCTCGTTCGCCGGCCAGCAGTACAACTACGCGGCCACGATCGCCATCATCATGGGCGTCATCACCGCCGTCATCGCTTACGTCGTGCAGCTGCGCGGCTCCCGTCAGGAGGCGCGATGACCACCGCGACCGCACCCCGTACCGACACCGTCGCCGTGACCACCGAGCGACAGGGCGCCCGCCGCCGCTTCGCGCGCACCTCGCCCACGCACAGCAAGAAATCGGTCGTCCTCACCATCGTGATGGCGCTGTACCTGCTATACACGCTCGTGCCCCTCGCGTGGCTGGTCATCAACGCCACCAAGACCCAGCCCGACCTGTTCAGCACCTTCGGCCTCGGGCCGGGCAACAGCTTCGCGCTGTTCGACAACATCGCGCAGACCCTGACCTACCGCGACGGGATCTTCCTGCGCTGGCTCGGCAACACGCTGCTCTACGTCGTCGTCGGCGCCGGCGGGGCGACGCTCCTCGCAACGCTCGCGGGCTACGGCCTGGCGAAGTACAACTTCCGCGGCCGCAAGGCGGTGTTCGCCGTGGTGCTCGGTGCGATCGCCGTCCCCGGTACCGCCCTCGCCGTGCCGACCTTCCTGCTGTTCAGCCAGCTCGGGATCACGAACACCCCCTGGGCGATCATCATCCCGTCGCTCATCAGCCCGTTCGGCCTCTACCTGATCTGGGTCTACGCGACCGACGCCATCCCCACCGAGCTGCTCGAGGCCGCCCGCATGGACGGGGCCGGAGAATTCCGCACCTTCTTCACCATCTCGATCCGCCTGCTCACGCCCGGCATCGTCACGGTGCTGCTGTTCGCGGTGGTGGCGACCTGGAACAACTACTTCCTCCCGCTGATCATGCTGAGCGACCCCGCGTGGTACCCGCTCACCGTCGGCCTCAACCAGTGGAACGCGCAGGCGACCGGTGTCGCCGCGCAGCCCATCTACAACCTCGTGATCACCGGATCGCTGCTCTCGATCGTCCCGATCGTCGCCGCGTTCCTGCTGCTCCAGCGCTTCTGGCAGTCGGGTCTGACCGCCGGCAGCGTCAAGGAGTGATCCACCCGAGCTCCCCCTGACCGGGGCATCGCCCCGGAAACCCGCAACACCGCACCACCGGAGCGTCCTGCCCCGGAAACCACAACACCCCGGGGCTCCCGCCCCGACTCCACAACAACGAAGTGAAGGAACCGATGACATTCATGCGCAAGAGCACCGCCGCTCGGCGGGCCGTCTTCGCCGTCGCCGCCACCGCCCTGACGGTGGGCGCCCTGACCGCGTGCTCGGGCGGTAACGCCGGCGGCGCCGCCGGCGGATCGGCCGACGACATCGAGAAGGCCCTCGAGGCCGGTGGCGAGATCACGTACTGGTCCTGGACCCCCTCGGCCGAGGCCCAGGTCAAGGCCTTCGAGGCGAAGTACCCCAAGGTCAAGGTCAACTACGTCAACGCGGGCACCAACACCGAGGAGTACACCAAGCTCCAGAACGCCATCAAGGCGGGCTCCGGCGCTCCCGACGTCGTGCAGATCGAGTACTACGCCTTCCCGCAGTTCGCGCTCTCGGACTCGCTGGTCGACCTGTCGTCGTACGGCTTCGCCGACCTCAAGGACGACTACGCGACCGGCCCGTGGGGCTCGGTCAACTTCGACGGCAAGCTGTACGGCCTGCCGCAGGACTCGGGCCCCATGGCCCTCTTCTACAACAAGTCGGTCTTCGACCAGTACGGCATCGCCGTCCCCACCACGTGGGACGAGTACGTCGCGGCGGCCGAGAAGCTGCACGCCGCCGACCCGACGAAGTACATCACCGCCGACAACGGCGACTCCGGCTTCACCACCAGCATGATCTGGCAGGCCGGCGGCACGCCCTTCAAGACCTCGGGCACCGACGTCACCATCGACCTGCAGGACGAGGGCTCGAAGAAGTTCGCCGACAACTGGAACCGTCTCATCGAAGGCGGCCTGATCTCCAACACCCCCAGCTGGAGCGACGAGTGGTTCAAGGGCCTCGGTGACGGTTCGATCGCCTCTCTCGTCATCGGCGCGTGGATGCCCGGCGTCCTGGAGTCCTCGGTGAAGGACGGCTCGGGCAAGTGGGCCGTGGCCCCCATCCCGACCTACGACGGCAAGGCCGTGACGGCGGAGAACGGCGGCGGCGGCCAGGCCGTGACCAAGCAGAGCAAGAACCCCGCGCTCGCGGCCGGTTTCCTCAAGTGGCTCAACAACGACGACGAGAGCCTGAAGATCTTCGCCGAGTCGGGTGGCTTCCCCTCGACCACCGCGCAGCTGAGCGACCCCGCCTTCGTCGACAAGAAGTCGGACTACTTCGGCGGCCAGCAGATCAACCAGGTGCTCACGCAGGCCTCGAGCGAGGTGCGCGAGGGGTGGAGCTACCTGCCCTTCCAGGTGTACGCCAACAGCATCTACGGCGACACCGTGGGCCAGGCCTACTCGAAGAAGAGCGACCTGAACGCGGGCCTCACCGCGTGGCAGGACCAGCTCGTCCAGTACGGCAACGACCAGGGCTTCTCGGTCAACAAGTAAGCAGTTCCCCGGGGGCGGGTCCGCGTGCACGCATGCGGCCCGCCCCTTCCCTTCCCTCGCCAGGAGAGACCCGAATGACCTCCCCCACCCGCATCGTCGTGGACCGCACCGCCGTCGGAGCCGACGTCCCCCGCCGCCTGTTCGGCTCGTTCGTCGAGCACATGGGCCGTTGCGTGTACGACGGCATCCACTCCCCCGGGCACGACACCGCCGACGGCCAGGGCTTCCGCGCCGACGTGCTCGAGCTCGTGCGCGAGCTGGGCGCCACCGTCGTGCGCTACCCCGGCGGCAACTTCGTGTCGGGCTACCGCTGGGAGGACGGCGTGGGCCCGCGCGAGGAGCGTCCGGTTCGGCTGGATGCCGCGTGGCACAGCACCGAGACCAATCAGGTGGGCCTGCACGAGTTCGCCGAGTGGGCGGATGCCGCGGGCCTCGAGGTCATGGAGGCGGTGAACCTGGGTACGCGCGGCGTGGCCGAGGCCGCCGACCTGCTCGAGTACGCCAACCACCCCTCGGGCACCGCCCTGAGCGACCGCCGCCGCGACAACGGCCGCGAAGACCCTTTCGGCATCCGCCTGTGGTGCCTGGGCAACGAGATGGACGGCCCCTGGCAGATCGGCCACAAGACCGCTGACGAGTACGGCCGTCTGTCCGCCGAGACCGCGCGCATGATGCGCTTCATCGACCCGACGGTCGAGCTCGTGGCCGCGGGAAGCTCGAACCACGAGATGCCGACCTTCGGCGAGTGGGAGCGCACCGTGCTGCGTCACACCGCGGGACTGATCGATCACATCTCGGTCCACGCGTACTACGAAGAAGACCCCGCCGACCCCGCCAGCTTCCTCGCCAGCGGCGTCGCCCTCGACCGCTACATCGGCGAGGTCGCCGACATCATCGACGAGGTCGGGGCGACGACTCCCGACGGCCGCCCGATCGGCATCAGCGTCGACGAGTGGAACGTCTGGAACCAGACCCGCTGGAACGAGGTCGACAAGCCGCGCGTGTTCACGGGCGACTGGCCGATCGCGCCGCGCCTCATCGAAGACGACTACACCGTCACCGATGCCGTCGTCGTCGGCTCGCTCCTGATCACGCTGCTCCGCCGCTCCGACCGCGTGTCGATGGCGAACCTCGCACAGCTCGTGAACGTCATCGCCCCCATTCGCACCGAGCCCGACGGCGGCACGGCCTGGAGACAGACGATCTTCCACCCCTTCGCCCTCACCGCCACGGCGGCATCCGGTCGTGTGGTCGTCCCGAGCGTCGACGGCGGCACGATCGACACCCCGCGCCACGGACCGGTCGACGCCGTGGACTCGATCGCCACGATCGACGGCGACACGGTCTCGGTGTTCTTCGCGCACCGCGACCTCGAGGCCCCGACCCCGGTCGAGCTCGACCTCGGCCGCGTCGCCGACGTCGAGGCCCTGGTGATCACGATCCCCGAGGGCGGGGACCGCCACACCACCAACTCCGCCGACGGCGAGCCCGTCGCTCCCCTCGACCTGCCCGTGAAGGTGGGCGACGACGGCATCCTGCGTTTCACCCTCCCCGCCCTCGCCTGGGTGCGTCTGACCGCTCGCCTCATCGACTGACCCGAAAGACATCGTGACGACTTTTTCCATCGGCGAGACCGACTTCCTGCTCGACGGGAAGCCCCACCAGGTCATCTCCGGAACGCTGCACTACTTCCGCATCCACCCCGACCATTGGGTCGACCGCATCCGCACCGCCAAGGCCATGGGGCTCAACACCATCGAGACCTACGTGGCGTGGAACGCCCACGAGCCCGTTCGCGGGGAGTGGGATGCCACGGGGTGGAACGACCTCGGACGCTTCCTCGACCTGATCGCCGACGAAGGCCTGCACGCGATCGTGCGCCCGGGCCCGTACATCTGCGCGGAATGGCACAACGGCGGGTTGCCGGTGTGGCTGACCTCGACGCCGGGCATCGGCATCCGGCGTTCGGAACCGCAGTTCATCGACGCGGTGTCGGAGTACCTGCGCCGGGTCTACGAGATCGTGGCACCCCGCCAGATCGATCGTGGCGGCAATGTGGTGCTCGTGCAGATCGAGAACGAGTACGGCGCCTACGGCTCCGACAAGACCTATCTGCGCGAGCTCGTGCGCGTGACCGAGGACGCCGGCATCACGGTACCGCTGACCACCGTCGACCAGCCGATGCCGTGGATGCTCGAGGCCGGAAGCCTGCCGGGGCTGCACCTCACCGGGTCGTTCGGATCGCGGTCCGAGGAGCGCCTCGCTACCCTCCGCGAGCATCAGCCCACCGGCCCGCTCATGTGCAGCGAGTTCTGGGACGGCTGGTTCGACTGGTGGGGCAGCATCCACCACACGACCGACCCCGCGGCATCCGCCCACGACCTCGACGTGCTGCTCGCCGCCGGCGCCTCGGTGAACATCTACATGGTGCACGGCGGCACGAACTTCGGCACGACGAACGGGGCCAACGACAAGGGCCGGTTCGACCCGATCGTCACCTCGTACGACTACGACGCGCCGATCGACGAGTCGGGGCACCCGACGGCGAAGTTCCACGCGTTCCGCGAGGTGATCGCCAAGTACGCCCCCGTTCCCGAGCTCGTGCCCGCGCCCCGCCCGGAGGCGCCCGCCTTCGAGGTGGCGCTGTCGGGCGAGGGCGACTGGATGCCGGCCCCCACCCCCGTCGCGATCGCCGACGATCCGCCGAGTTTCGAGCAGATCGCGCACCTCGGCCCGCTCGTGCGGTACGACGTGGAGCTGCCCGCGTTCGCGGGTCCTGCGGCGCTCGTGTTCGCCGAGGTGCGGGATCTGGCATGGGTGCACGTGGACGACACTCCCGTGGGTCGGCTCTCGCGGACGCTGCACGAGCGCGCCCTCACGATCCCCGCGGGCGCTCGGCTCACGGTCCTCGTCGAGGACCAGGGCCGCGTGAACTACGCCGACCGCCTCGGCGAGGCCAAGGGCCTGTTCGGACCCGTCACCCTGAACGGCGAGCCGCTCACGGGCTGGACGGCGACGCCCGTCGCCCTGGAAGCCGCGGAAGGAACGGGAGCCGGTTCGGTGGGCCGCGTGCTGCTGCGCGGTTCTTTCGACCTGGACGCGTCCGCCGATCTGTTCCTCGACACCACGTCGTGGGGCAAGGGCTTCGCCTTCGTCAACGGTTTCTTCCTCGGCCGGTACTGGAACAACGTGCCGCAGAACACCCTGTACGTCCCGGGTCCCGCGACGCGCGCGGGAGCGAACGAGATCGTCGTCCTCGAACTGGAGCACGCGGTCGAGGCCGTCGCCCGCTTCGTCGCCGAGCCGTCCCTGGGGCAGCTCGAGGAGTAGTCCGTCACGAGCACGGGCGCGTGCGCCGAGAACAGGCCGATTCCGCGCGGATCGGCCTGTTCTCGTGGCATCCCTCCCGCCCGGGTGCCCGCGCGTGAGGCACCCGTCTTTGTCGCTTCCCGAGCGCCGGAAGCGACGATTCTTGGCGCCTCACACGGGCGAGGCGCGTGCCCGGGAGGAGCAGGATGGGGGCATGACGATGGCTCCCTGGCTCCGGTCGCTCCCCTCGCTGACGGGGACTCCCCCCGACCGGGATGCCGAGCCGCTCCCCGACGCACCCGAGGCGCTGTTCGAGCGGTGGCTGCGCCAGGCCGTCGACGCCGGCGTCGTCGAAGCACACGGCGCCACCCTCGCGACGGTCGACGCCGACGGAATCCCGGACGCCCGCACGCTGATCCTCAAGGACCTGGGGCCGGAGGGGTGGGCCTTCGCAGGTCCGCGCGCCTCCGCCAAGGGTGAGCAACTCGCGGCCCGACCCGCCGCGGCGCTGAACTTCTGGTGGCCGGCGGTCCTGCGAGCCGTGCGCGTGCGCGGGCGAGTGGTCGAAGCCTCGGCCGAAGAGAGCGCGGCCGACCTCGCCGCCCGGTCCGCCGCCGCCCGCGACGGGATCGAGCCGGGCGGGTGGGTGCTCTGGCGACTCGTCCCCGACCGGGTCGAGTTCTGGCACGGCTCCCCCGACCGCCGGCACCTGCGCACGATCTACCGGCGCACCGCCGAGGGCTGGCAGCTGACCGAACCCGCGAACGAGAGCGAGAACCGATGAGCGACTACGAGGTCACCGAGATCGGCGGGCTGGACGACTGGCGCGACCACTTCGGGGGGTTCGCCCCGGCGCGCTCCCGCGACGGGCGGCGCGTCGTCGACCACGAGCTGACCATGCAGTTCATCGGGATGACGGCGAACGCCCTGCTGCCCGGAGAAGAGGCCGGCTATTGGCACACGCACACCCGGGTCGAGGAACTGTACGTCTTCCTCGAGGGGCGCGGCCAGATGGGCCTCGACGACGACGTGATCGACGTCGGTCCCGGCAGCGTCGTGCGGGTCGGGCAGAACGTCTGGCGCACCTGGCGCGCGACCCCGGACGGGGAGGGCGAGCTGCGGTGGCTCTGCATCCGCGCGGGCGGCGAGGCTCTTCCGCCCCTGCCCGACGACAGTTCTCGCGATCCCGAACGGCCGATGCCGTGGGGTGACGTGGCCTGACGGCGGTCTCGCCTCAGACGCGCGATCTCGCGTGGTGGCGCTTGACGCGGTTGCGGTTGCCGCAGCCGGCGGCGGTGCACCAGATGCGGTTGTGCCGGGGGGAGGTGTCGAGGTACACCCAGCCGCACGCGTCGTCGCCGCACTGCCGCGCCGCGCGCAGGTCCGAGGTCAGCAGGTCGTGAGCGAGAAGGGCGATCGCCGCGCGCGGACCGGTCAGATCGGCGGGCGGATGCCAGCGCCACCGATCACCGGCCCGTTGCGTCACCTGCTCCCGCTGCTCGCACGCACCACGAGGGCCGCGGGCACCGTTTCGACGACGGGGGCTCCCCCCTCGATCGCCGCGACCAGAGCGGCCACCGCGCGGCCGCCGAGGGCGTCGAAGTCCTGGCGCACAGTGCTCAACGGAGGCCGGAACTCCGCGGCATCCACGATGTCGTCGAAGCCCACAACGGCGACGTCGGAGGGGATACCCCGACCCCCGTCGGCGAAAGCCCGCAGAACGCCGAGCGCCATCTGGTCGTTGGCGACGAAGACGGCGGTGGCGGCGTCGAGCCCCGCGGCCGCACGATGACCGGATGCCGAGGTCCAGTCGCCCCGAACGGGTTCGACGATCGCGGCGCCGGCGCCGGCGAGGGCGTCGCGCCAGCCGCGCTCGCGCTCGGCCGCGGCGAAGGAGCGGGCGGGGCCGGCGACGTGATGAACGGTCGCGTGGCCGAGCGAGAGCAGGTGCGCGGTGGCGGCGCGGGCTCCCCCGGCGTGGTCGGTCTGCACGATCGAGAAGCGTTCGTCGGGCGGAGAGTCCACGACGACGAGATGCAGGTCGGCGGGGGGTTCGGCGTCGCGCGCGAGCTCGGTCGCTTCGTTCAGCACGACGGCACCGTCGACGCCCTGGGAGCGGAGTCGGGCGAAAGCCTCGTGGATGCCGCGTTCTCCGACCGTGACCACGGCCAGGGCGTAGTCGCGAGCGGCGGCGGCCTCGGAGATGGCCTGCAGCATGCGGGAGTTTCCGACCGAGGCGAGGGTCGACACGACGAGTCCGATGGTGGAGGTCTGCCCCGTGCGCAGAGCACGCGCGGCCCGGTGCATGCGGTAGCCGAGATCGGCCATGGCCCTCTCGACCCGGGCTCGGGTGGCGGGATCGACGCGCGGGCTGCCGTTCGCCACGCGCGACACCGTCTGCGCCGAGACCCCGGCCTCAGCGGCCACATCGGCCATGGATACGCGCATCACGCCCCCTCCATGTTGACGATATCACGCGCCAGATGTAGCGTGTTATCGTGAACACGGACAGTCCCACCGCCCAGCCGCTGGGCGCCGGCGTCGTCAAACGCTCGACGCGCCTGGCCGACGGCCGCGAGCTGATGTACTTCGACGACCCCGGCACGACGCTCGGCGCCGACCGCTCGGTCGACGCCCGCACCCTCGACCCCCGCCCCGCCACCGCCACCATGCGGCAGGACGTGCTGACCGGCGACTGGATCACCGTGGCATCCAATCGGCAGAACCGCGCGTTCCTGCCGCCCGCGCACCTCGACCCGCTCTCGCCGCAGACCCCGAGCAACCCGTCCGAGATCCCCTCGCTCTACGACGTCGCCGTCTTCGAGAACAAGTCGCCCTCGTTCGGGCCCGCCCTCGACGCCGCGGTCGGCGATGCCCCCGCGGCCGTCGACCCGCCCCGCAGCGACGACGACCTCGAACACCTGGGCCTCGGCCGCACCCGCACCTCGGTGGGCCGTTGCGAGGTCGTGTGCTTCAGTCCCCAGCACGAGGGATCGTTCGGCTCGCTCTCGCGGACGCGCGCCCGCACCGTCATCGAAGCGTGGGCCGACCGGACCGCGGCGCTGTCGGTTCTGCCCGGCATCCGTCAGGTGTTCCCCTTCGAGAACCGCGGACAGGAGATCGGGGTCACCCTCCCCCACCCGCACGGGCAGATCTACGCCTACCCGTACGTGACCCCGCGCACCCACCGCCTGCTCGACACGATCTCGCGCACCTCCGACGACCTGTTCGCCCGCATCCTCGCCTTCGAGCAGGCCGGCGAACGCGTCGTGCTGCGCGGAGAGCACTGGACGGCGTACGTGCCCTTCGCCGCCCGCTGGCCCATCGAGGTGCACGTGCTGCCGCACCGTCACGTCGCCGACCTCGCTGAGACGACCGACGCCGAGCGCGACGAGCTCGCCCCGTTCTACCTGCGCCTCCTGCGGGGGATCGACGCCCTGTACGACACCCCCACCCCCTACATCGCCGCCTGGCACCAGGCGCCGGTCGGCCGCGGACGCGAGGCCGTGCGCCTCAACCTGCAGATCACGTCTCCGCGTCGCGCCGCCGACAAGCTGAAGTACCTCGCCGGATCCGAGGCCGCCATGGGCGCCTGGATCGGCGACGTGACCCCCGAGTCGCAGGCCGAACGCCTGCGCGCCGCCATCGACACCGTTCCGGAGGTGACGGCATGACCGCCGTCGACGACGCCCGCGCCCTGCTCACCTCGCTGACGGATGCCCCGATCGTGGGGGTGTGGTCGGCCCCCGGTCGCGCCAACCTCATCGGCGAGCACACCGACTACAACGAGGGCTTCGTCTTCCCCTTCGCGATCGCCCAGCGCACCGCGGCCGCCGTCGCCCTGCGCGACGACGACGTGATCCGTGTGCGCTCGACCTTCTCCCCCGACGCCGTGGAGGTCTCGCTCGCCGGGCTCGACGCGGCGATCGCCGCCGGCGGCCTCGACTGGGCGGGCTACCCCCTGGGTGTCGCGTGGGCGTTGCGCCAGGCGGCTCCGGATGCCGAGACCCGGGGCGTCGACATCGCTCTGGCCTCGGATGTGCCGGTGGGCGCGGGACTGTCGTCGTCGGCCGCGATCGAGGGGGCCGTGGCATCCGCCCTCAACGACGTATGGAACGCCGGTCTCGACAAGGTCGCCCTCGCCCGCGTCGGCCGCGTCGCCGAGAACGACGCCGTGGGCGCCCCGACCGGGATCATGGACCAGATGGCCTCGATGCTGGGCGTCGCGGATGCGGCCACCTTCCTCGACTGCCGATCGCTCGACACGCGTGCGGTGCCCCTCGGCTTCGCCGACGCCGGCCTGTCGATCCTCGTCACCGACACGCTGGTCGAGCACGCGCATTCCACCGGCGGATACCGCGAACGCCGCGACGCATGCGAGCGTGGAGCCGCAGCCTTCGGCGTCTCGTCGCTGCGCGACCTCACCGTCGACGACCTCCCGCGCGCCGAGCAGATCCTCGACGACGTCACCTTCCGCCGCGTGCGCCACGTGATCACCGAGAACCAGCGCGTGCTCGACACGGTCGCCGCCCTCGACGCCGACGGCCCGTCCGCGATCGGCGACCTGCTCGTCGCCTCGCACGCCTCGATGCGCGACGACTTCGAGATCTCGGTCCCCGAGCTCGATCTGGCCGTCGACACGGCGCTGTCGAACGGCGCCCTGGGGGCACGTATGACCGGCGGCGGCTTCGGCGGGGCGGCGATCGCCCTGATTCCCACCGGACTCGTCCCGGCGGCGACGGCAGCCCTTCGCGCCGCGTTCGCGGCATCCGGCTTCCGCGCTCCAAACATCTTCACGGTGACCCCGTCGGCGGGCGCGCGCCGCGACGTCTGACCCTCCGGCGGTTTCGGCCGCGACGTCGGCGACCGCGCGCGACCCGCGACGGGCTTGCCCAGCTCGCCCCGCAACGGGCCCGCCCCGCTCGCTTCCCACGCATAAACGCGATCCACACGTATAAACGCGCTCTGCTCGCGTTTCTGCGCGCCGATCGCGTTTATGCGTGGGTCGAGGTGCCGCCGGCCGCGACTTCGCGCGACGCGTGCCGCACGGGCGGGACATCGCCGCTTCGCGAGGGCAGGATGAGGGCATGGATGCCGCTCCGCTCGCGCACACGTCGAAGGGTGACGTCCGCGGGTTTCGGCGCGGCGCCACCGCCGTCTTCCTCGGCATCCCGTTCGCCCGGCCGCCCATCGGGGCGCTGCGCTTCGCGGCTCCGGTCCCGCTCGAGCCCTGGGGAGGCGAGCGAGACGCCACGGCCTACGGGCCGACCGCGCAACGGGGCGACGCGGGCATCACGCTCATCCCGGAGCCGAGCGTGCCAGGAGACGCGACCCTGAACGTCAACGTCTTCGCTCCCGCGGATGCAGCCCCGGATGCCGACCTCCCGGTGCTCGTGTGGATCCACGGCGGCGGCTTCACCTCGGGCTCCCCCGCCAGTCGCTGGTACGACGGCGATGCGTTCGCGCGGGACGGGATCATCACCGTGGTGATCTCGTACCGGATCGGATTCGACGGCTTCGGCCTCATCGACGGCGCCCCCGCCAACCGGGGCCTGCGCGACCAGATCGCCGCCCTCGAGTGGGTGCGCGACGAGATCCGCGCGTTCGGTGGCGACCCCGCCCGGGTGACCGTGGCCGGGCAGTCGGCGGGCGGCGGGTCGGTGCTCGCGCTGATGACGAGCCCGATGGCATCCGGACTCTTCTCCGCGGCGATGGCCGTCTCGCCGGCGATCGGTGCCGTCTCGCGGCAGGCCGCGGGGGCGTTCGCCGCTCGTGTCGCCGCCCGTGCGGGCGTCCGCGCCGACCGCGCGGGCTTCGCCTCCGTGCCCGAAGAGCGCATCGTCGCGGCGCAGAGGAGCGCCCTCGCGCCGCACCTGGTCCGTGCGCGCTCGTCGCTCGCGACCCTGCTCGACGACGGTCTGCCGCTCGGACCGGTCGTCGACGGAGACGTGCTGCCGCGGCATCCGCTCGACGCTCTTTCGGACAGCGCCTCGTCCGACGTCCCGCTCGTGATCGGATCGACCGACGACGAGTTCACGGCTCTCACCGCCCGTTTCGCCGGGGTCCTTCGCCTCGTCCCCGTGCCGCTCGCCCTGGCGGTGCTCGGCCTTCGGCGCACGCGACGACGGGCCTACCTCGACCGCACCCGCCGGCGCGGAGCGGTAGCCGTGCTGGGCGGGTTCTTCACCGACCGCGTCATCCGCTCGACCGTGCTGAAGACGGCCCGGGTGCGGGGCGCGGCTCAGACCTGGCTGTATCGCTTCGCCTGGGCGTCGCCCGTGCCGTCCATCGGCGTCGCGTGCCACTGCCTCGACGTGCCGTTCTGGTTCGACCACCTCGACGCCGACGGGGTCGCCACGATCGCGGGCACCCCTCCGGCCGACCTGGCCGCGCAGATGCACGGCGCAGCCGTGTCGTTCGCGCGAGACCGAGACCCGGGGTGGCCGACCTGGGATGCCACGGCACGGCGCGCGCGCGTGTTCGATGCCCCGGCATCCGCCACCGCCGTGGAGACCGACGCCTACGCCGAGGTCGCTCCGCTGGTCTGAACGCTGCGCGGGCGCTGGTCTGCGCGGTCCGCGCGCGGGCGCGCGGGGCGCACGGGAATCGGATAAACGCAGCAGAATCGGATGCCACACGCCCGTGGATCCGATTTCGGTGCGGTGATCCGATTCCGGTGCGTCGGCCTGCATCCGTGATGCCGCACGCCCGTGGATCCGGGCACGCTGCGGCAGCCCGATTCCGGTGCGCCGACCCGCATTTGATCGGCCCGCCGGGGCCGCGCGGGGCGCCGGAGGGTCAGAGGTGCGGAATGACCTCGCGCTCGAAGAGCGAGATGCCGGAGGTGTCGTAGGCAGCCTCGGGGAAGTAGTGGATCGCGTAGCCGAGGCCGTGATCCGCGCGCTCGCGCAGGCGCTCGACGATCTGCGCGGGCGTGCCGAAAGCGTCGGACGAGCGGTAATCGGCCTCGATGGCATCCGCCCGCTCGTCGCCCACGTGCGGGCGCAGCCGCGCGACGACGGCGGCCAGACGGTCGGATGCCTCGGCCTCGGTCTCGGCGACGATCGTGTTGAAGTTCGTCGAGCGGGTGATCTCCGACGCGTCGCGACCGAGGGTCTCGCAGTGCCCGCGCAGCACCTCGGACTTGTGGTCGAACTCCTCGAGCGAGCCGCCGAAGTTCGTGTACGAGGCGTACTTCGCCGCGATCTTGAGCGTGACCTTCTCGCCGCCGCCGGCGATCCAGAGCGGGATGCCGCCGGGCTGAAGGGGCTTCGGCTGCACGATCGCGCCGTCGACCTCGTAGTACTTCCCCGACAGGGTCGCCTCGCCGGTGGTCCAGGCCTGGTGCATGATCTCGACTCCCTCGCGCAGTCGCCCGAGACGCTCCGCGATGGGCGGGAAGCCATAGCCGTAGGCCTTCCACTCGTGCTCATACCAGCCGCCGCCGATGCCCATTTCGGCGCGGCCGCCCGAGATCGCGTCGACCGTGGCCGCGACCTTGGCGAGGTACGCGGGGTTGCGGTAGCCCATGCACGTGCACATCTGGCCGAGGCGGACGCGGTCGGTCGCGGCGGCGAAGGCAGCCATGAGCGTCCACGCCTCGTGGGTGGCCTCCGTGCTGGGAACCGGCGTGGTGTGGAAGTGGTCGTACACCCACAGCGAGGCCCACGGACCGTCGTCGGCGCTCTGGGCGAGGGAGTTCATCACCCGCCAGTGCTCCGCGGGGTCGATCCCCACGAGGTCGAAGCGCCAGCCCTGCGGAACGAAGATGCCGAAGTCCATGGGCTCACCCTAGGCGGGGGCGCCGGCATCGCGGGCCGTTCGTGCGGAACCCGCCCGGGGTGGGGCACGATGCGCGGCGCGCGCCCTGACGCGGTGCGGCGCGATGCGCGCGGAGGCAGCCGGGCCGGCCGACGACAGCGACGCCGAAGACGGCTCAGCCGGCGAACGGCTCCAGGCGCCCTCGCATCACGGCCACGGCATCGGCGTTGTCGTCGATGAGCACCGAGTGCCGGCCCAGGGGGGCGGCGACGGCGCCGAGCGTGCCACTGCCGGCGAACATGTCGAGGACGCGATCGCCGGGGCGCGAGGACGCCTGCACCATGCGGCGCAGGACGCCCTCGGGCTTCTGCGTCGGGTACCCCGTCTTCTCGCGACCGGTGGTCGGCACGATCGTGTGCCACCACACGTCGGTGGGCATCTTGCCGCGCGCGGCCTTCTCGGCGGTGACGAGACCCGGGGCCATGTACGGCTCGCGGTCCACGGCGTCCGAGTCGAAGAAGTACTTCGCGGGGTTCTTGACGTACACCAGGATCGTCTCGTGCTTGGTGGGCCAGCGACGCTTCGTCTTGGCGCCGTAGTCGTACGCCCAGATCAGCTCGTTGAGGAACTTGTCGCGCCCGAACAGTGCATCGCACATGACCTTGGCGTAGTGGACCTCGCGGTAGTCCAGGTGCAGGTAGAGGGTGCCGTCGTCGGCGAGCAGGCGCCACGCCTCGACGAGCCGCGGCTCGAGGAAGCCCCAGTAGTCGTCGAAACGGTCGTCGTAGGTACGCAGATCGCCGCGCAGGCGCGCGTACTCGCGCCCGTGGAAGCCGCGCTGGACCACCGGGGGCGGGGGCGGCTCCTCTTCGGGGAACTCGAGCATGTTCGGATCGTCGAGGGATGCCGCGGCCTCGGGCGGGGCGGCATCCGGGGCCTCCTCCACCGATGCTCGGCGCGTCGCCGACTCGACGGCCTTCGAACGCGTGCGCCCGGTGTTGAAGGGCGGATCGAGGTAGACGAGCGCGAACGACCCATCGGGATAGTTCGGGGTGACGCTGAGGTTGTCGGCGTGGTGGATCTCGACGCCGCCCGGAGCGGGCGCGTCGGCGGGGATCTCGGCGCTCACGGGACGCGCTGCAGCCACGCGTCGGTGGCGAACTTCGAGTCGACGAGCGCCTGGGCCTCGGCGTACTCCTCGTCGCTGATGTGCCCCGGGGTCGCCCCGTACAGCGTGGTGAAGGTCTGGATGAAGCGCTCGATGACCTCGGCCCGGGGAAGACCGGTCTGGCTGCGCAGCGGGTCGACGCGCTTGGCGGCCGACACGGTGCCCTTATCGCTGAGCTTCTCGCGGCCGATGCGCAGCACCTCGGTGAGCACCTGGCCGTCCATGTCGTAGCTGAGGGTCGCGTGGTGCAGCACCCCGCCGTTGGCGAGGCGCTTCTGGGCGGCGCCGCCGATCTTGCCGTGGGGACCCGCGATGTCGTTGAGCGGCTGGTACACCGCGTCGATGCCGAGCGAGCGCAGCGCCTGGAGCACCCAGTCGTCGAGGAACGCGTACGAGTCGGCGAAGGTCATACCGGCGACGAGGGATGCCGGGACGTACAGCGAGTAGGTCACGATCGAGTTGGCCGCCATCATCATCGCGCCACCGCCCGAGATACGGCGGACGATGTCGAAGCCGTGCTTCTCGGCGCCCGCCGGGTCGACCTCGTTGCGCAGCGACTGGAACGAGCCGATGACGACGGCGCTCTCGTCCCACTCCCAGAGGCGCAGGGTGGGCTTGCGCAGCCCCGCGCCCACGCGGGTGGTGAGCACCTCGTCGAGGGCGAGGTTCATGCGGGGCGAGACGGGCTCGTCGTGCACGACCTCCCACTCGAAGTCGGCCCAGCCGGGAGCGGTCACCAGCGCGCGGCGGATCGCGGTCGCCACCGATTCGGGCGTGAAGCCGAGAAGCTGCGCCCCCTCGGGAAGGGCCGCGCGGATCGCCGCGGCGATCGTGGGGACGTCGGACTCGACCGGAAGACCGTTGACGGCCGCGTCGATGTCGTCGAGGGCGTCGTCGGGCTCGAGGAAGAAGTCGCCCGCGAGGTGGAAGCCGTGGATACGGCCCTCGCGCTCTTCGAGGTCGACGACGACCAGTTTTCCCCCGGGGACCTTGTACTCGCCGTGCATGGCTCCAGCCTACGGCGGTGCGGCCGCACACGCGGCGGCCCAAGACGGCGCGGAGCGCGAGACGGTGCCGCTCGGCGCCGAGGCGTCAGCGGGAGGCGGTCTCGAGGCTCGGGAGGCCCTCGGGCATCACGAGGGGGACCGAGCGCGCGCCCGGCCACCAGTTCGCGCGGCCGAGGAGCGTCATCAGAGCGGGTAGAAGGAGCCCGCGCACGACCGTGACGTCGAGGATCACGGCCACGACCATCCCCACCCCGATCTCTTTCATCGCCACGAGCTCGCCGAACGCGAAGCCGAGGAAGACGATGCAGATGGCCACGGCGGCCAGCGTCACCACCGGACCCGTGCGGGCGATGCCGTGGCGCACGGCCTCGGCGTTCGCGGACCGCGGGTCGGCGAAGAGGTCGCGCGCGCGCCAGCGTTCGGTGATGCGGGCGAGCAGGAACACCTCGTAGTCCATGGTCAGGCCGAAGGCGAGGAGTCCGATGAGCAGCGGGGTGGTGACATCGAGCGTGCCCGTCGGCTCGAACCCGAGCAGGGGCGCGCCCCAGCCCCACCCGAAGACGGCGGTCAGCACGCCCAGGGTCGAGGCCACGGTGAGGCCGGCGAGCACGAGCGCTTTCGCCGGCACGACGACGGAGCGGGTGAGGGCGAACAGCAGCGCGAAGCTGGCCGCGGCGACGATGAAGAGCGCCCACGGCAGGCGCGAGGCCAGGTGGTCGCGCGTGTCGATGAGCGAAGCGGCGGGACCCGTGACCTCGAGCGGCACCGGGGAGTCCAGACCGCGCACCGCGTGCACGAGGCTCTGCGCCGCCGGCCCCGTCGCACTGTCGCCGGTGGGCGTGAAGGCGACCGCGGTGACCTCGGGCGGCAGGCCCTGGACCACGTCGGCGTCGGCGACCTCGGGCAGGGCGGCGATCCGATCGAGGACGCCGGTGACCGCGGCATCCCGGATCGTTCCATCGAGGACGACCGTGACGGGCTCGATCCCGATCCCGGTGAAGCCGGTCGTCGTCGCCTCGTACGCCCGGCGCTCCTCCGCGGCCGCGGGGAGAGAACGGATGTCGGAGTCGTCGAGGGCGAGGGATGCCACGGGAGCGGCGAACAGCATCAGCAGAGCCGCGGCGGCGACGGCGGCGACGCCCGGGCGCCGTTGCGCGAAGCGCGTGGAACGAACGAGCACGCCCTCGCGCGCGGCGCGACCGGCCCAGGGGCGAGCCCAGGTGCGCGCTTCGGCGGAGGGGAGGGCGCGGTGCAGGAGCGAGAGCGTGGCGGGAACGAGGGTGAGGCCCGCGAGGGTCGAGATGACGACGACCACGGCTCCGCCGAGCGCCATGCCCGACAACAGCGGGTCGCCGAGCGCCAGGATGCCGACGAGGGCCACCGTCACGGCGAGACCCGACACGAGCACCGCGCGACCGGCGCCGGCGACGGTGCGGGCGATCAGCTCGTCGAGGGGGACGGTGGGGTCGGCGGTGCGCTCCTCGCGGAGGCGCAGCACCACCAGGAGGCTGTAGTCGACCGCGAGGCCGAGACCCAGGATCGTGACGACGTTGACCGCGAACTCGTTGACGTCGACGACGCGGGCGAGCAGGCCCAGGGCCGCCAGCGTCGGGGCGATCGCCGCGAGGGCGGCGACCACGGGGATCATCGCGATGCGCAGCGACCCGAGCGCGAGGGTGAGCAGCACGACGAGGACGAGGATCGCGGCGCCCTCACCGAGGGCGGCGTCGGCGGTGGCGCGGTCGACGAAGGCCTCTTCGGCCAGCAGAGGGCCACCGACGAGCACCTCGGGAGCGTCGATCCCGTGCAGCAGGCCGGAGACGGCGGATGCCGTGGCGACGGCCTCGTCGCCGCTGAGGCCGACGGCCAGTTCGACGACGACCAGCGACGAGCGTCCGTCGTCGCCGATCGCCCCGCCGGCCGTGTAGGCGTCGGTGACCTCGGCGACCCCGGGCAGGGAGCGGATGGACGACATCGCCGCGGTCGCGCTGTCGCGCAGCGTCGGGGAGAAGAAGTCCTCCCCGCGGAGGACGGCGGTGACGATCTCGCCCTCGGGGTCGAGGGCATCGAGGCGGTCGCTCGCGCGCAGTGACTCGCTCCCGGCGGGAGCGTCGGCGACCGAGACCGTGCGGTCGAAGGCGTCGCCGGCGAGGGCACCACCGCCGACGACCAGCACTGCCCACACGAGGAGGACGAACAGGCGATGCCGGCTGACGCGGCGACCGAGGGAGAACAGCATGGGGAACCTCTGGGACATGAGGGAGCGCCCCCGGCGACGGACGCGAGTCCGCCGCCGGGGGCGCCGGGGGGATCAGCCGCAGCTCTTGGCCGCGTACGAGGCCGTGGCCTCTCCGGTGCGACCGTCGCCGGTCGCCGACACCGTCGCTTCGCCGGCGGGGACCGAGACGGCACGGGTGGTGAAGGTGTGGAACACCGTCGCCCCGGGCTGGACGGCGGGGATGACCCGCTCGCCCCACGCCGTCGTGAGGGTCACGTCGACCGGCACCGTGTCGGTGTTGGTCGCGCGCACCGTCAGCGTCGCCTTCTTCGCCATGCAACGGACCTCGGCGGAGGCCGTCACCGCGAGGGGTGCCGGCTCGTCGATGTCCTTGACCCGAACGTTGCGGTACGACACCGCTTCGCCCCCGCCGTGGTTCTGCAGGCCGATGAAGCCCTGCGAGAGGTCACGCGCCGGATCGGTGCTGGTGAAGTCGTTCACCAGCGTGCCGTTGAGGTAGATCTTGATGGTCTGCCCCTTCACGACGATCTCGTACGCGTTCCACGAGCCGACGGGCTTGAGCGCAGCCTCGACCGCCGCGGCATCCGCACCCTGGAAGGTGTAGATCGCACCGGTGGTGCGGTCGGCGGCGTCGGTGGCGTCGATCTGGATCTCATAGCCCTGGTTGACCGCGACCCACGGGTCGTTCTGCGGGTCGGGGAAGCCGACGAAGACGCCGCCGTTGTGATCGGCGATGAGCTTCCAGTCCAGCTTGAGGCTGTACTCGTTCAACTCCTGCGCCTTGTGCCAGAGCAGACCCATTCCCCCCTCGCCGCGGATGCTGCAGTCGTTCTGTCGACCGAAGCCCCCGGGGCCCGCCATGCGCCAGCCGGCGTTCAGGCTCTCGAGAGTGCCGTCGAACAGCGAGCGGTACCCGTCCTCGACCTGCGCCGGAGCGCAGATGTCGGCGGTGCCGATCGAGAGGACGTCGACGTTGATGTTGCCCTTGTTGCCCGACTCGTACTTCAGCGCGATCGTGTTCGCCCCGGCGACCAGCGGCATGTCACGCGTGATCGTGGCCCAGGTCTTCCAGTCACCGGTCGAGGGGAAGTCCCACTTGCCGAGGTTCTGGCCGTTGACGTACAGGTTCACATCCTTGGTGCCGGGCGCGGGGTTCGGCCCGTTGGAGTAGCGCACGTTGACCGGAACGGTGCCCGCGGCTTCGGCGTTCACCGTGAACTCGAACGCGGAACCGGCCTGCCACAGGCCACCGGCGAAACCGGCACCCGAGTAGCCGCTGTGCTCCACGTCGAACTTGGCACCGCCGATCAGGCGGGCCTCTTCGGCCTCGTACCAGCCCTGGTCGGCCGGCGAGACGTAGCCCGGCAGGGAGTTGAGCGTGTACCAGGCCTCGGTGCTCCACAGCTTGTCGCCACTGGCGGCGGCGAAGGGCTGCGGGGAGCGCAGGTGCACGACGCGGCCCTGCTTGAGACCGTCGAAGGTCACTGTGACCGTCTTGCGGTCGGCGGATGCCGTGGCGCTCGTCAGCGAAAGGATCTCTTCGTCGACCTTGGGACCGCCGTAGGTGGAGGTCGGCAGGTAGCGCCACTGCTCGGCGCGGTATGCCGTGGCGAGGTTCGCCACCGTCTCGTCGGACAGGGGCTGGGTGTACTCGATCTCGAAACCGCCCTCGACGACCTTCATCGAGGTCATGTCGAACGTGTTCTGCGTGGTCTTCGGGACGAGCTTCTGCAGGCCGTAGGTGAGCTTGCCCGCCTCGCCCCAGTTGCCGCCCTCACCCGTGCCGCCGATGTAGAGCGACTTGTCGGGGCCCTCGATGACGCGGTTCACGCCGACCTCGAAGCCCGCGGAGTGGCGGAACACCGCCCCCTGGAACTCGCCGTCGACCTTTTCGAGGAAGGCGCGCTGCAGGCCGCCGTAGGTGACGTCGCCGAACATCATCTGGCCGGCGAAGGGGCCGTCCTTCAGCATGATGGGCGTGCTCGGCGAGTTGCCGATCTCGTTCTGCGGGATCCACACCACCGGCGGGGTCACCGGGTTGGCGTCGAAGGGCCCGGCGGGGTTCGTGTAGTGGTTGAAGAACCGGTCCTGCTTGATGTTGACGAGCTTGTTCGCGGGCAGCCAGGCACCCTGGTTGTCCATCGCGAACAGTTCGTTCTCGGGGCCGAAGGCCACGCCGTTGGGCGTGCGGAGACCCCCGGCGACGTAGCTGATCGCTCCGGTGGCCCGGTCGATCTTCACTGAGGTGCCGCGGTTCTTCGCGGGCTGCGGGTTGGTGGTGGCCCCGCCGTTGTCGATCGCCACCGAGAGGTTGACGTAGAAGTTGTCCTCGTCGTGGATCAGGCCGAAGGCGAACTCGTGGAAGTTGTTGCCCGAGGGGTACTCCGCGACCTTGCGCTTCGTCTCGTACGAGCCGTCGCCGTTCGTGTCGCTGAGCTCGGTGAGCTGGTAGCGCTCGGAGACGTAGATCTTGTCGTCGATGACATCGATGCCCATGGGGTTGAGCAGACCGCCGGCCGCCTCGACGACGGTGACGTCCTCGGGGCCGTCGGCCGCCTGGGCGCCCTTGAGCACGAAGACCTTGCCGGGGGTGGAGGTGTCCCACCCGCCGGAGTTGACCGAACCGGTGGTCAGCACGGCGAGGTCGCCGTTGCCGAGGAAGGCCAGACCCGAGACCTTCGGGGTGAAGCCCTCGGGGCGCAGGTTCACGAGCGTGTAGTCGGGGTTCACGGCATCCAGGCGCAGACCGTCTCCGGCGGAGTCGGTGCTGCCCTCGCAGTACTTCGTCCCGGGGGCGGTCACGCGGACGACACCCGCCTCGGTGCTGAGCACGCTGTTGGGGATGACGGTGAAGCTCGAGGAGCCCGGGACCTTCCATTCGACGGTGAGTTGCTGGCCGTTGGTGGCCTCGAACATCTCGACGAAGAGGTCGTGCACGCCCACGTCGAGCGTGACGGTGCCCTCGACGGATTCCGCTCCGTGGAGGCCGTCGTTGTCGATCAGCTGCGTGCCGTCGAGCGTGAGGCGTGAACCGTCGTCGCTCGTCAGGCGGAAGACGTACTGACCGGGGGTGCTGATGGTCAGATTGGCCAGGGCGTGCGTGATGAAGTTGTCGCCCGCGCCGAACTGCTCGTCGGTGCTCCAGTCGATGGTCGACATGAGCTTGTCGACGTTGGGGGTCTGGCCCGACTTGAGCGTGCAGAGCTCGGTGAGGGGCGGGGTGGAGTACGTGCGAAGCGTCACCCCCGGTTCTTGTTTGGGCAGGTCCGCCGGCGTATTGACGGCGGGGGCGACGGCGGCACCGGCGGGCAGGATCGCTCCTGTGGCCACCAGTGCTCCGCCCAGGAGACCGGCCGCGAGGGTTCTCGCGACGCGGGTGCTGCGCCAGCGGGGGCCGGACAAGACAGCGGGTACGGGCATCATTGCTCCTTCGGATCAGCGGCGGGGGTGACGGCGTCCGCTCGGACCGCACAGGTCGCCCTCGACCGTGGTCACTGTAGGAGTCTTTTGTCGATACGTCTACAAAACCTGACTAATTTGCGTGAAGAACTGCTGAAATCTGGCCCACGCACGGCCCACCGAAGACAGTAGCGCCCGCGAGACGTACCAAATTTCCCGATGAGGGCAATAAAAGAGCGAACGAGAAGCAGTCCGAGCACCGTGCAACTTTTGCTTGACGACCCGCGGAAGCCGCACTACTGTCGCAACGAACCCGCAGAACCGACCCGTGACAGCGCCGCCACGAGGCTCCCCCGAGTCCGCCGCGCCCGCTCGAAACGACGGCATCCCACGTTCACCGATCGGCTGGACGCCGGTCGTCCCGACCACCCGCCGGCGCCCGCCGACGACTCCACCCCTCGCGGTGGAAGAACGGAGCACCCATGTCCCCCACCTCCCGTCGCGGCCTGTCGGCCCGCATCGGAGTCGCAGCCCTCGGCGTCGGCATCCTGGCCGCCGCGGGTAGCGGCAGTGCGTTCGCGGCCGACGAGGACACCGTCGACGTGCAGGTCGAGATCGCCCCGGCGGCCGAGCCCGGAGTGCTCGCCCTGACCGTCGCCGGTGAGGCCACCGCCCTCACGGAGGGAGAGCCGTCGGGAACCGACCGCACCTTCACCGGCACCCTGCCGACGGTCACCGTCACCGACACCCGCCTGGCCGAGAACGTCGACCCCGAGGCGTACTGGTACGTCATGGGCGCCATCAGCGACTTCACCGGCACCGCAGGTCAGCCCGCGATCTCGTCGGCCGACAGCTTCGGCTGGTACCCCACCATCGTCGCGGGCGACAGCAGCCTCGTGGCGCCCGGTGACGACGTCGACCCGGGCATCGGCGGCTTCGTCGACGCCGAACTGCTCGCCAACGCCGACACCTCCGCCGCCGCCGCGGGCGGGTCGTATTCGGCCTCGGCGGGCCTGTTGCTGCAGACCCCGGCCACGGTCGCACCCGGCTCCTACTCGGCCACCATCACCCTGACCCTCCTCGAGGGGTGAGCGTCACGATGAGGACGACGGTCGCGCGAGGAGGATCCGCCACCCTGGCGGTGCTCTTCGGGGTCGCGGCCGCACTCGTCTCGGCGCCTCCCGCCACGGCGGACGACGCCGCCGACGCGGCGGTCACCTGGTCGGTGACCCCGGCCTCAGCGGAGGGGGCGGACGGCCGTCGCGTCATGCAGGTCGAACTCGATCCGGGTCAGCGGACGACCGAGCACCTCGCGGTCAAGAACTTCAGCGAGCGCGAGGCGACCTTCGCCCTCACCGCGGCGGACGGCTACTACACCGAGACCGGGCGCTTCACGATGCTCCCCGCCGACCGCACCTCGGTCGACGCGGGCACCTGGATCGCCGTCGAACCGTCGGTCACCCTCGCCCCCAACGAGACGCGGATCGTCGCGTTCGAAATCGCGGTTCCGAACAACGCCACCCCGGGCGATCACGCGGCCGGGGTCTCGGCTTCGGTTCGATCCACTTCCGCGGGGAACGACGGCACGAAGGTGGGCGTCGACAGCCGGGTCGGCTTCCGCGTCTCGACCCGGGTGACGGGCGAGCTCGCACCCGCGGTGGGCGTCGGCGAGGTCCGCGCGGAGTACACGCCGTCGTGGAACCTCTTCGCACCGGGGTCGCTGGCGTACTCGTACACCGCCGAGAACACCGGCAACACCGCCCTCGTCGTGACCGACGTGATCGATGGGGCCACCGGGGAACGCGGCGTGCTGCTCCCCGGGGAATCGCGTCAGGTGCACACCGAGGCGCAGCCCGCGTGGCCGACCTTCCTGCTTGCGAAGGACGTGACGGTGGATGCCGCGGTGCCCGACGCGACACTCACCGCGACCCCCGTGACGCACAGCGTCACCGTCTGGGCGGTGCCGTGGCTGCACCTCGCGGCGGCGATCGGGGTCGCCCTCATCGTCGCGGCCGTCGCCTCGGGTCGCCGTCGCTCGCGACGCCGCCTCGACGACCTCGTGGCGCAGGCGCGCGAAGAGGGTCGGCGCGAGGCGGTGACGCTCTCATGAGCGACGTCGTGTTCCTGAGCGCCGCCGTCGCCGACGACGGCGTCGGCGTGACCGTCGAGATCACCCCTCAGCCGACGGCCACCTGCACCGTGGACTGCTCCCCGCCGCCCGGCGCGGGCCCGGGATCCCCGGGCGGCGGGCTCGCCATGACCGGTGGCGACATCGCCTCGATCCTGCTCGCCGCGGCGCTCGTGGCCGCGGGACTCACGGCGACGGTGTGGGCGCGATGGCGGCGACCGAGGCCCGACCGGAACTGACCGGCTCGTCGCCGGCGCCGCCGCTCGCTTCGTCACGCGAGCGGCGGTGTCGGCGTTCGATCGCCTGCCCCGCGTACGACGCGGCGATGATGAGCACGGCGCCGATCATCCCGGGCGCGCCGACCGCCTCGCCGCCGATGGCGACACCCACGGCGAGCGCCCACACGGGCTCGGTACCCATGAGGATGCTCGCGCGGGTCGCCGAGGTGCGCCGCACCGCCCACAACTGCACCACGAACGCGAAGACCGAGCACAGCAGTCCGAGGAAGAGCACGTCGACCCATCCGGATGCCGAGAGCCCCGCGGCCGCACGCGGCAGGTCGGCGCCGGCCACGGCCGACGAGGCCAGGGCGCACACGACCAGTTGGACGAAGACGACGGCGAGGGTGCTGTCGTGTCGGCCGCGGGTGAGGTGCCCGCTCGCGGTGACGTGCACGGCGCGGACGACCGCCGCGGCGATGACGAGAGCGTCGCCCAGGTTGGGGGTACGGAGGCCGCCCTCTGAGACGAGCAGGGCCACGCCGACCACCGCAGCCACGGCCGCGACGAAGTACGTCCGCGGGAGCCACGAGCGCGCGGCGACGCTCTCCAGCACCGGGGTGAAGACGAGGGCGAGACTGATGAGGAGCCCGGCGTTGGTCGCCGAGGTGAGGTGCACGCCCGCGGTCTCGAGCCCGATGATCGCCGCCTGCGAGCAGCCGAGCAGAGCGGCGATCGCGAGGCCGCGCCCCCGCGGCATCCGTTCCCGTCTCATCAGGCACAGGATGCCGAGGGCGATCGCGGCCACGACGAAGCGCAGCGCCACGCCGGAGGCGACGCCGGTCTCGGCCACCAGCTCCTTCGCGGCGAGGAAGCTGGCACCCCAGACCGCGGCGACCGCGACGAGGAGGAGGTCGACGACGATTTCGGGGACGCGGCGGGCCATACGCCTACCGTCGCTGGCTGCAGACAGAAGATCAACGGGCACTTTCTTCACTGTGACGTAAGTTCTCCCTTATGGATGTGGCCCACTTGCGCCTGCTGCGCGAACTCCGCGACCGGGGAAGCGTGGCGGCCGTGGCGGAGTCGCTGCACGTCTCGGCGTCGGCGGTGTCGCAGCAGCTCTCGGCGCTCCAGGCGCACGTACCCGTTCCGCTGACCACCCGGCGCGGGCGCACCCTCGCCCTCACACCCGCCGGCCAGGCCCTCGCCGCCGCCGGGACGCGGGTCGACGAGGCCCTGGTCTCGGCCCGAGAGGCCGTGGGCGCCTTCCTCGACACGAGCGACCGCCCGGTGCGCGTCTCGGCCTTCCACAGTGCCGCTCTCGCGCTCTTCGGGAATCTCCTGCGCGAGCTCGACGGCACGCCACCGCTGCGCCTCGCCGACGCCGATGTGGCACACCGCGACTTTCCGGGACTGACGGCCGACCACGACATCGTCGTGGCACACCGCCTCGCGCACGACGAACCGTGGCCCGTGGACCGCGTGGTCACGGTGCCGCTGCTCGAGGAGCCGCTCGACATCGCCCTGCCGGCCGACCACCCGCTGGCCCGACGCGACGAGCTGCGCGCGACCGACCTCGTCGCCGAGAGGTGGGTGTCGGTGCACCCCGGATTCCCGCTCGCCGGGGTGCTCGATCATCTCGCCGCCCACGTGGGGCGCCCTCTCGAGGTCGCCCACCGCATCAACGAGTTCTCGGTGACGGCCGAGGTCGTGCGCGCCGGGGCGGCGATCGCCGTCATGCCGCGCACCACGACGACACCCCTCGCCGTCGATGGACTGGTGCTGCGACCGCTCGCCGATGTCGCCCTGGTCCGCCACGTGGACGCGCTGGCGCGACCCGACGCACTGGCCTACGCCGCGGTGCGGCGCGTGCTCTCGGCGCTGCGTACCGTGTCGGCGCGGGCGTCGGCACGCGTCGCAGGCGCCGACTCCGACTGACCCGCGGGGCGCGGCGCGACGTCGGGCGGCTTCACGGCGGCGCGGCGACGGGAACCCCCGCGTCCCGGAGCGCTCAGCGCGTCGGCGGCGGATCCGCGACGGCTGCTGCGGGCCGGGGGGCGGGGTGCGCCGGCGCGACCCCGGGGTCGAGCGGAACCTCGTCGTCGTCCTTCATCGCCTTCAGCTCGCCCTTGAACAGCCGGGCCGATCTGCCGACACTCTGGGCGAGGGCCGGCAGCTTGGCCGCGCCGAACAAGAGGACGATCACCGCGAGAACGATCAGCAGATGCCATCCGGTCAGTCCATGGAGCATGGGGCCTCCTCGGCCGTGTCGGCCGCTCTGCCGACGGGTGGGGGATCGGCGCTCGTCGCACCGTTCGGCGATGCTAGCCCGCGACGAAGGCAGACCACAAGACTCGCGTTAGCCGTTCTTTTGTTGTGTGCACATTACGCATCTTTTGATTGACCTATGGAAAAACATCCGTCAAGATGACGACGAGCGACGTCCCGCACCGCAGGACGCCTCATCCCCCCGAGGCTCGCCGCGCGAACCGCCCTGAGAGGCGATGATCGGCGACCCCTCCCACTCGACGAAGAGTAAGGAGCACGCACCGCGTGTGGCCGACCGCCACCGCATGAAGAGCCCGGGCCGCCACGACCAGCCGTTGAGACCGACTGAGTGGCGACCCGGTGAAAACAACTCGAACGCATTCACAGGAGCTGTTTCACGATGAACTCTACTTCTCGGCATCCGGTCGTCCGGTCCCGGTTGACGGCGGTCCTCGCGGCCACCGCGCTGGGCCTGGGCGCCATCGCCGCAGCGCCCGTCCCCGCCTTCGCGCACGACGGGCACGACCACGGCACGACCGACCCCGGGGGCGACCACGGCGACCCCACCGACCCCGGCACCCCCGACCCCGGCGACACCGGCGAGAACGGCGGCACTCTGGACTGGAGCAACTACGAGCGCGTGCTGCTGACCAAGGACGTGGGCGAGCCCATCGACCTCGCGGTCCTGCCCGACAAGCGCGTGCTGCACACCGCCCGCAACGGCGACGTGCGCCTGACCGACCCGGCGACCGGTGTCACGCGGGTCACCAACACGCTCGACGTCTACGCCAACTCCGAGGACGGCCTGCAGACGGTCGCCCTCGACCCGAACTTCGCCGAGAACAACTGGGTGTACCTCGTGTACTCCCCGCGCGACGCGGACGGCGACGGCGTGGCCGACACCCCGGCGGGCAACTCCCCCAACACGCTCCCCGCGGGCGCCGACGAGTCGTACTGGGACCAGTGGGTCGGCGTGAACCGTCTCGCCCGCTTCCAGTGGAACGGAGACGCCCTCGACCTCGCGAGCGAGCAGGTCGTCCTCGACGTCGAGGTCCAGCGCGGGCAGTGCTGCCACGTCGGTGCCGACATCGGCTTCGACGGCGACGGCAACCTCTACCTGAGCACGGGCGACAACACTCCGGCATCCACCCCGGGAGCCAACGGCTTCGCGCCCAACAACGACGCCCCCGGTTACAACCCCGGCTTCGACTCGCGCCGCGGCGCCGGCAACACCAACGACCTGCGCGGCAAGATCCTGCGCATCCACGTCGAGGACGACGGCTCGTACACGATCCCCGAGGGCAACCTCTTCGCCCCCGGAACCGAGCTCACCCGCCCCGAGATCTTCGTGATGGGCGTGCGCAACCCCTTCCGCATCGAGGTCGACATCGAGACCAACTCGCTGTCGTGGGGCGACTACGGCCCCGACGCGACGAAGGCCGTCGCCGAGACCGCGGGCCGCGGCCCCATGGGCCTGGTGGAGTGGAACGCCATCAGCCTCGACGAGCCGCAGAACGCCGGCTGGCCCTACGTGCACGCCGACAACCAGGCGTACAACGACTGGGACTTCGCCACGGCGACGCCGGGTGCGTTCTTCGACCCGGACAACCTCAAGAACGAGTCGCGGTGGAACACCGGTCTCACCGATCTTCCCCCCGCGCAGCCCGCGACCCTCTGGTACGGCGACAACCCCGGCGACCAGCCGTGGGACGAGCTGGTGAACTTCGGAGCCGGTAACGGCCAGGGGCCCATGGGCGGCCCCGTCTACCACTACGACGAGAACAACCCCTCGCCCACGAAGCTCCCCCAGCACTGGGACCGCAAGGCGTTCATGGGCGAGTTCTCGCAGGACTACATCGCCGCGTTCACGCTCGACTGGGACACCTTCGAGGTCAGCGCGATCGAGGACTTCCTGCCCAACGCCGCTCTGAGCACCCTCGGTCAGCCGCCGCACGACAACCCCATGGACATGGAGATCGGGCCCGACGGCTCGATGTACGTGCTCGACTACGGCGACGGCTTCTTCCGCGCGAACCCCGATGCCGGTCTGTACCGCATCGACTACGTCGCCGGGAACAAGTCGCCCCAGGCCCGCTTCATAGCGACCCCCACCTCGTCGTCGCAGGCGCCCCTGACCGTCGAGTTCGACGCGTCGACCTCGACCGACCCCGACGGAGACACACTCACCTACGAGTGGGACTTCGACGGCGACGGGGACTACGACGCCACCGGCGTCACCGCGTCGTACACGTACACCGAGCTGGGCAACTACAGCGCTCGCCTGCGCGTGTCCGACCCGGGTGGACGCTTCGGCCTGACCTCGCGCACCATCTCGGTGGGCAACCAGGCCCCCGAGGTGACCGTGGCCTTCCCCGGCAACGGCGCGTTCTTCGACTGGGGTCAGGCGATCCCCTTCCAGGTGACGACGACGGATGCCGAGGACGGCGACGCCACGGACTGCTCGCGCGTGACGTGGACCTACGGTCTCGGCCACGACGAGCACGCCCACCCCGAGGTCTCGGGCACGGGCTGCACCGGCGTCTTCCGCACCGACCCGAACTCGCCCGAGCACGGCCCCGGCGCCCTGCTCTACGGCGCGGTCGTGGTCACCTACACCGACGCGGGCGCCAACGGACTGCCGGCGGCCACGGGCGAGGCGACCGTTCGCCTGAACCCCAAGCTGCAGCAGGCCGAGCACGCGATCCGTCGCGAGGGCGTCACCACGTACGCCGACGCCGGCGCCTCGGGCGGAAACGCCGTCCGCGGCCTCGGAGCGGGCGACTTCCTCGCCTTCGACCCGGTGAACTTCGCCGGGATCGACGGCGCCGTGGTCCGCGCGAGCGGTGCGGGAGAGGTGCAACTGCGCTGGGGAGCGGCCGACGCCGAGCCCTTCGCGACCGCCACCATCCCCGCGGGGAACGGCTGGCAGGACGTCGAGATCGCCCTCGGCGCCCCCGAGGGCACCGGAGCGCTCTACGTCACCTCGGCCGACGAACTCGCCGTCGATGCGCTGACGATGGTCGGCGACGGCGTCGGAGACGTCACACCCCCGACGGTCGCGCACACGCTGGCCCCCGCCACCCCCACGGGTGTCGGCGGCGTGTTCAACGAACCGGTCCGCTTCTCGGTGCAGGCCGCCGACAACGGCACGCTCGCGAGCGTCGAGTACTCCCGCGACAACGGCGCGACCTGGGTGACCCTCGCGGCGAACCAGCAGTACGGGGTCACGTTCGACCAGGACGGCGCCTACGACATCCGCTACCGCGCCACCGACACCGGCGGCAACGTCTCGGAGCTCGGTTCGGTCTCGTTCACGATCGACCTCGACGCTCCCGATGAGCCGACCGTCGACACCCGCACGCTCGTCTCGCTCGGCTCCCCGCGCGTCACCTACGGCGCCCCCGGCGACGTGACGGTGTCGGTGCGCGGAGAGGGCGGCGCCCCCACGGGCGAGGTCGTGCTCACGGTCGGCGAGACCGAACTCGGTCGCGCGACGCTGGACGCCGACGGCAACGCCGTCGTCGCCCTCCCGGCGGACCTCCCGGTCGGCACGCACACCCTGCGGGCCACCTACGGGGCCGACGAGACCTTCAAGGGATCGGCCGGCATCGGTCGCCTCACGGTCTCGCAGGCGAAGTCGACGACCTCGGTCGCCGTCTCGCCGACACCGGTCAAGCCCGCCGTGGCCGCCACCGCCACGGTCCAGGTGGCCTCGTCGACGGGCATCGTCCCGACCGGTGACGCCACGGTGACGATCCGCCGCAACAACGCGGTCGTCACCACCCTCACCGGCACGCTCGGCACGGACGGCACCGTCCAGGTGACCCTGCCCAAGCTCAGCACGGAGGGCACCTACCAGGTGCAGGCCTCTTACACCGGTTCGACCGGGATCGCGAAGAGCAGCGGCAGCGCGACCCTGACCGTCAAGAAGTAACACCCCGGTGGGGGTCGCGCACCGTGGCCCCCACCACCCCCACGGTCGTCCCCGGCCCCGGGGCGGACCCACCTCGAAGGAGAGTCATGAGTCACCACCACGACCACGCGCACCCCACGGTGCCGGATCGGCCCATGAGCCGGCGCACCCTGCTCAAGGCCCTGGCGGCATCGTCCGTCGCCATCGGCATCGGCGCCGCCGCCATGCCCGCCGCCGCCTCGGCATCCACCGCTCTCGGCGCCCGCGCCGCGGCGGCCGCTCCCCCGGTGAGCGCGGGCAAGCGCCTCGTCCCCGTCAACCGCATCGGCATCCAGCTCTACACCGTCCGAGACAAGGTCAGCTCGCTGGGCTTCCGTGCGGTGTTCGAGGAGCTGGCTCGCATCGGCTACTCGGAGATCGAGTTCGCGGGCTACACGCAGGGAGGCGTCGGCGCCATCACCCCGCAGGAGATCCGCCAGCTGCTCGACGACAACGGCCTGCGCGCGACAGGTGCCCACGTCAACCTCACCCCGGCCAACATCGACCAGCAGCTCGAGATCGCGCACGTGCTGGGCATGCCGCACCTGGGCCAGGGCGGGCCGATCGCCGGCGGGTACGGCGGACCCCTCGCCAAGGACGCCTGGATGCAGGCCATCGGCACGTGGAACCAGATGGGCGAGAAGGGTCGCGCGGCGGGAATCAAGCTCTACCTGCACAACCACGCGCAGGAATGGGGTTTCACGACCGACACGAACGAGCGCATCTACGACCTGTACTGGGCCAACCTCAACCCCGAGACGGTGTTCTTCGAGATGGACGTCTACTGGGCGCACGTCGGGAAGCACCTGTACCCCGGGTTCGAGCCGATCGACTACATCAAGCGCGACCCCCGCCGCTTCCCGATCCTCCATCTGAAGGACGGCAAGCTCAACCCGAGCAGCGCCAACGGGTACGACATCGTCGAGTTCGGCGCCGGGAACATCGATTACACGGCGTTCCTGTCGCAGCTGCGCGACCGCGGCCAGCGCTTCGGCATGTTCGAACAGGACAACGCCTCCACGGTGCCGGTCAACCCCGGTGACTCGCTCGCCAACGCCGACCGCAGCTACGACAACATCGCAGCCCTGCGCGGCTGAGCGACGAGGAAGAACCGATGAACAGAATCACGAAACTCACCACCGTCGGACTCCTCGTCATCGGGGGCAGCGTCGTCGCCGTCCCCGCGTACGCGGCCGACCTCACCTGCACCGACGACCTGGGCAGCCAGACCGTCTCGGGAAACCTGATCGTCCCCGGCGGAGCGGACTGCGTCCTGGGCGGAGCGACCGTCGAGGGCGACATCGTCGTCGAGGCGGGCGGGTGGCTGGATGCCACCTCGGTCACCGTCACCGGAGACGTCGTCGCCACCGACGCGTACGGCGTCTCGCTCGACGGCACGAGCGTCGCCGGCGACATCAGCGCCTACTCCGCCGACACCACGGTGGGCTTCCTCTACGTCAACGACCTGAAGGTCGGGGGCTCGGTGGAGGCCGGCGGCATCGACGTGGAGGTCGTCGACAGCGCGATCTCGGGCTCGCTTCTCACCCAGCGGGCGAACTACGTCGACGTCGTGCGCTCCTCGGTCGGCGCCGATGTGTCGGTCGACGGCTCGGGCTGGGGTCTGTCGATGACGGGAGCCGTCGTCAAGGGCGACGTCACCGTGAGCGGCAGCTCGCGCGACGTGCTGATCGGCGCCACCGCCGACGGCGGCTCCGACGCGTTCGCCAACTCGATCGGCGGGAATCTCTCGCTCACCGGGAACACCGCGAACCTGCGCGTGGCGAACACCACGGTGTACGGGGCTCTCGCACTCGACGGCAACTCCCCCGCCGCCGCGTTCGGTGCGGGCGTCCGCGCCGGTTCGACCACGGGCGACTACACGGGTGAGGCGCCGACCGCGCCTCCTGCCGGTGACCAGGCCATCGCGGTGACGGTTCCCGACCAGGGCTCGGGCGAGCTCACGTGGTCGATCGAGGGCACCTCGCGCCTGGTCGACCTGGGGGTTGCGACCGAGAACCTCGACCACTACGCCGCCTCCGGTGAGATCGTGCCGATCCGCGTGCAGGACACGCGGGCCGGCAACCCCGGGTGGTCGCTGACCGCTCAGGTGTCGAACTTCACCGCCGGCGGCCAGGAAGTGTCGAGCAAGTACCTCGGCTGGACGCCCGAGGTCCTCGAGACGCAGGGCGGTGCCGTCGCCGGCGCTCCCGTGCCCTCCGGCTTCGACAGCGGCCAGGGCCTGTCGGTCGCCCGCACCCTCGCTCAGGCGAACGACGGCCACGAGCGCGGCTCCTCGCTCGTGGGCGCCGACCTGGATCTCAAGCTCCCGCTCGAGACCCCCCGCGGTACCTACAACGCGACCGTGACGCTGACCGCCCTCAGCTGATCCCCCCTCCTGCCGGGGTCGCGCTCCCCGAGAACGCGGCCCCGGCGGGACCCCTTCCACACGAAAGCCACGCCCATGTCCCCGGCGAAGACCTCCCCCCGTTCCCTCCGTATTCTTGTGTCGTTCCTCGCCGGCTTCGCGCTGCTGCTGGGAACCCCCGTCGGCGCCTCCGCGGCCGCCGCTCCTTCCGCCGAGACCACGGTGACGTGGAGCGTCAAGCCCGCCGACACCGCGCAAGGGCGCGACCGGCCCAACTACGCGTACGACCTGCTGCCCGGGGGCACGGTCGGCGACGCCCTGTACGTCGCCAACCGCAGCCCCCAGCCGATCACCCTGCGCGTCTACGCCGCGGACGGCTTCCTCACCGAAGACGGAGCCCTCGACATCCTCGCCGGAGGCGCGGAGTCCACCGACCTCGGCAGCTGGGTCTCGATCGAATCGTCCGAGCTCACCCTCGACAGTGGCGCGAGCGCCGAGGTGCCCTTCACCGTCGCCGTCCCCGCCGACGCAGCTCCCGGCGACTACGCCGCCGGCATCGTGGCATCCATGCTCGTCACCGCCGACAACGGCACCGTCACCGAACGCCGTCTCGGCTCGCGCGTGCACCTGCGCGTGCAGGGCGACCTCGCCCCCTCTCTCGCCGTGGGCGAGGTGGCCGTCGACTACCACGGCACCGCGAACCCCGCCGAGGCCGGCTCCGCCACCGTCACCTACACCCTGACCAACACCGGCAACACCCGCCTCGACCCGAACGTCGAGGTCGCCCTGGGCGGTCCCTTCGGCTGGGCGCGCGTGACCGCCGCCGACGACGCCCCCGAGCTGCTCCCCGGCAGCTCGCTAGAGCGCACCGTCGAGGTCGCCGGGGTCGTGCCCCTCGTGCTGCTCTCGGCCGATGTGACGGCGACCTCGCAGGTGGTCTCGCGCACGCTCGCCGGCGCCGAGCCCTCCACCCTCGACCCCCTCGTCTCGCAGGGCGCCGCCGCCACCGCCGCCGTGCCGTGGACCGCGCTCGCGATCCTCGCCGTCATCGTCCTGCTCGTCGCCTGGCGCATCGTCGCGGCCCGGCGCCGCAGGGCCGCTCACGCGCGCGAGATCGCCGCCGCGGTAGCCGCCGCGCGGGCGGATGCCGCGGGGACGGATGCCGCGGGGACGGATGCCGACGCGGACGCGGACGCCGGTCGCGAGACGGTGCCCGCGGGTGCCGTCGCCGAACCCGGTTCATCGAACGACGACGTCGGCCCCGCGACCCGCGCCTCGCGCCGGTCGCCCTGAGACCCGCTCGCGGCGTGGAGAGGGACACTCCGCGCCGCGAGCGACCCACGACGCCCGTCGTGCTGCGGCACGGTGGGCGTTGTTCGTGCCGCGGGCCCGCGTGCCGCGCGCACGACAGCGGACTCCACGCGATACGCCGGGTCGCCGGCATCCGGAACCGACGTGTCAGGGGAACGCTCCGCCGCTGGGTACGGGGCACCGGCCCACGGACCGTCGCGACCCGCGGCGAGCGCGGCGCGCTCGACAGCGGACTCCACCGCGATCCGCGGCGCCCCGCCCGCGCGGGTCAGGCGCGCAGGAACGCGGCGTTCAGCGACTCGGGCGCCAGGGCGTGCTCGACGGCGAGCATGCTCGCGCCGATGACGGCGGCCTTCTCGGCGGCGACCGACTGCACGATCGACAGGTATTCGGTGGCGAGGGGCGTGGAGCGGGTGTAGACGACCTCGCGGACTCCCGCGATGAGGTGCTCGCCGACGCGGGCCATGGAGCCGCCGATGGCGATGACCGAGGGGTTCATGAGGCTCACGCAGGTGGTGAGCACCTCGCCGATGTCGCGGCCCGCCTGACGCACGGCCTGGATCGCGTCGATGTTGCCGCGCTTGACGAGGTCGACCACGTCGGAGCCGGTGTGGGCCTCGATCCCCTGCGCGCGCAGGGCACGGGCGATGGCGGGGCCGGATGCCAGGGCCTCGAGGCACCCGCGATTGCCGCACTGGCACGGGATGTCGGCGCCGCGCGCGACCTGGACGTGGCCGATGTCGCCGGCGATTCCCTGGGCGCCGCGCTGCAGGTGGCCGTCGGAGATGATGCCGGTGCCGATACCGGTGGCCACCTTCACGAACATGAAGTGGTCGACCGCGGGCCAGGCGATGCTGCGTTCGCCCAGGGCCATGATGTTGACGTCGTTGTCGACGAGGACCGGGACGGGCATGTGCTGGTAGATCCAGCCCGGAATGTCGAAGCGATCCCAGCCGGGCATGATCGGGGGGTTCACCGGCTGGCCGGTGGAGTGCTCGACGGGCCCCGGAACGCCGATGCCCATCGCGGCGACGTCGGAGGCCGAGCGACCGGACTCGGTCAGCAGTGCGCTCGCCGTCTCGACGAGCCAGGTCAACACGGGCTCGGGGCCGGTGGCGATGTCGATCTCGCCGGTGCGCTCGCTGAGCACCTTGCCGGTGAGGTCGGCGATCGCGACGGTCGCGTGCGACGCACCGAGGTCGACGGCGACGACGACCTTGGCCGCGGGGTTGATGGCGAACTGCGACGGGGGTCGGCCGCCGGTGGACACCGCGTCGGCGACGGGGGTGATGAGGCCCATCCGCATGAGCTCGTCGACGCGGACGGCGACGGTCGATCGGGCGAGGCCGGTCGACTTGGCCAACTCCGCTCGCGTACGCGGTACGCCGTCTCGCAGCAGCTGGAACAACTGGCTCACGCCATTGACCGACTGCACGGAATCTGTCGTCATCCTCTTCACGCCCTCAGTACACCATTAGTAGCAATGCATTCCATCCACATGCCGACGGCGACTACGCGAATCACGCAGCCGCCGTCGGCATAAGTGTCGTCAGCCCCGTCCCGGGGGACGGGAGAAGCGCTGCTGCAGGAGCACCGCGACCACGATGATGACACCTTTCGCCACCGCCTGGACGGAAGACGAGAGATTGTTCTGGATGAACACGTTCGACAACGTCGCGAAGATGAGGACGCCGAACACCGTACCGGTGATCGTGCCCCGGCCGCCGACGAGCAGCGTGCCGCCCACGACGACCGCCGCGATGGCATCCAACTCGTAGAGCTGACCGTGCGTGGACGTGCCGGCCGTGGTGCGGCCGAGGATCATGACGGCCGCGATTCCCGCGCACAGACCCGTGATGGCGTAGAGCCACATCGTGTGGCGGCGCACGTCGATGCCGGCGAGGCGCGCGGCCTCGCGATTGCCGCCGACGGCCACGGTGCGCCGACCGAAGGTCGTGCGGTTCAAGAGCACCCAGCCGAGGGCCGCGACGATCGCGAAGATCCAGATGAGGATGTCGACGCCGAGGATGTCGGCGTTCATGAAGGTGATGAAGCCGCGGTCCTGCACGACGAGCGTGCGACGCTCGGCGAGGATCTCGGCCAGGCCTCGGGCACCAACGAGCATCGCGAGGGTGGCCATGAACGCCACGACGTTCCCGTAGGCGATGACGATGCCGTTGATGAGGCCCGCACCGACCCCCACCGCGAGCGCGATGACGACCATGACGCTCCAGTGCAGGTTGTCGGCGAGATCCTGGACCGCGGCGAGGGTCGCGACGACCGAGGCGAGGCCCATGACGGAGCCGACCGACAGGTCGATGCCGCCCGCGATGATCACGAGGGTCATGCCGATGCTGATGACGCCGATGATCGAGGCCTGGCGGAGGATGACGAGCAGGTTGTCGACGCTGGTGAACGATCCGGGAGCGGTGACGGCGCCGACGATCACGATCACGAGCAGCGCGACGACGAGGCCGATGTTGCGACCGGCCGAGCCGGAGAGGAACCGGCGCCAGGCCGGCGCGGGAGCCGGAGCCGCGACAGCCCCGGTCTCTGTGAGGACCGTGCGCGCACGGGTCGGGGTGGTCTGCTCGCTCACGCGGCGGATCCTTTCATGACGAGATCGAGCACGCCGTGCTCGTCGATCTGGTGGGAGGGGAGGGTGCTCAGGATGCGGCCGTCGGCGACGACGAGGACGACGTCGGCGAGGCCGAGCACCTCTTCGATCTCGCTGGAGACGACGACGACGGCGTTGCCCGCGGCGGCGAGATCGCGGATGAGGGCGTAGATCTCGGCGCGAGCGCCGACGTCGACGCCGCGGGTGGGTTCGTCGAGCAGCAGCACCTCGGTGCCGTGCACGAGCCAGCGCGCGAGGAGGATCTTCTGCTGGTTGCCGCCGGACAGGGTGCGGGCGGGACGATCGGGGTCGGCGGGACGCAGTTCGAAGGCGTCGATCTGCTCCCGGGCGATCTTGCGGGCGGCGCGGTCGTCGAGGAAGCCGCCCTTGGCGAAGCGCTTCATCGAGGCGAGGGCGATGTTGACGAAGATCGGCTCGTCGAGGACGAGGCCCTGACTCTTGCGCTCCTCGGGGGACAGACCGATGCCGGCGTGCACGGCGGCTCGCACCGATCCGCGCGACAGTGTCTTCTCGCGCACGCGCACGGTACCCGCGGTCGCGCGTCGGGCCCCGTAGACGGTCTCGAGGATCTCGGATCGACCCGAGCCGACCAGTCCCGCCAGCCCCACGACCTCGCCGGCGCGCACCGAGAACGACACGTCGGAGAAGACCCCGTCCAGGCCCAGGCCCTGCACGTCGAGCACGACCGGAGCATCGGATGCCACGGGCACGCGCTCCGGGAAGACGTTGGCGACCTCGCGCCCGGTCATGAGCCGAATGAGCTCCGCCTTGGGGGTGTCGGCGGCGGAGAGGCCGACCGCGGTGGTGCGTCCGTCTTTCAGGACGGTGATGCGGTCGCCGATCTCGCGGATCTCTTCGAGGCGATGCGTGATGTAGACCACGGCGATGCCGGCGGCGGTCAGTTCGCGCACGACCGCGAAGAGGTTCTTGACCTCTTCGGTGTCGAGCACGGCCGAGGGCTCGTCCATGATGATGAGCTTGATGTCGTGCGACAGGGCGCGGGCCATGCTCACGATCTGCTTGTTCGCGGCGCTGAGCGAGCCCACCTCGGTGTTCGGTGAGAGCGTGGCGTGGCCGAGGCGTCGCAGCAGCTCCTTCGTCTGGCGGGCGGCCTCGGCGCGCTGCGTGAAGCCGCCGCGGGCGAGTTCGTGGCCCAGGAAGATGTTCTCGGCGATGGTGAGGCCGTCGACGACGTCGAGTTCCTGGTACATCGTCGCGATGCCGAGCTCGATGGCCGCGTCGGGGTCGGCGATCTCGACGCTCTCACCGAGCCAGACGATCTCGCCCTCGTCGGGGCGGTGCACTCCCGCGAGCGTCTTGATGAGAGTCGACTTGCCCGCGCCGTTCTGGCCCAGCACGCAGTGCACCTCTCCGGCGACGATGTCGAGATCGACACCGCGCAGGGCGCGGACGCCGGCGAAGGACTTGGTCACGCCTCGGACGGTGAGTAATGACGACTGATGGTCAACTTTGATCACGCGGCGAACATAACACGCCGCCTCGTCGTCGCGCGACCCGAATCAGGCCCGCGAGCTCTCGCCGGCCTCCCGCGTGCACGCGATCCACTTCCCCGCGGAAAGACGTTGTGGCCGGACTTATGCAGATTAGAAAACAAAAGATGCTCACCTGGACGACACTTCTGCTAGCGTGAGCCGCGTCAGAGTGGACCCTTCCTTCCGGAATGACCCGGGGCCGCGATGACCCCAGCTGCATCACATTTCAAGGAGGAAACATGCGCTCACAGTGGAAGTCGCGTTCGCGACTCGTCCTGACCGGCATCGCCGTCGTCGCCTCGGTCGGCCTGCTCGCCGGTTGCACCGGTTCGGGCGGCGACAACGACAGCATCGTCGGCCAGGGCACCACGACCGAGGAGAACGCCGCCACGGGCGACACCGTCACCATCGGCTTCTCCGGCCCCGCCGCCGACCACGGTTGGCTCGGCGCCATCAACTCCGGTGCGCTCGCCGCCGCCGAGAGCTTCCCCGACGTCGACCTGAAGGTCGCCGAGGGCACGAACGACGTCAACGCGCAGATCGCCGCTGTCGAGACGTTCATCAACGACGGCGTGGACGCCATCGTGCTCCTGCCGAGCGACGGCGCCGCGCTCACCGAGGTCGCGATCAAGGCGATGAACGCGGGCATCCCGGTCATCAACGTCGACCGCGAGTTCTCGAGCCCCTTCGCCGCTCGTTCGACGATCCTCGGCGACAACTACGGCATGGGCGTCAGCGCCGGCACCTACATCTGCGAGCAGCTCGAGGGCAACAGCAACGCCATCGTCGGCGAGATCGCGGGCATCGACTCGCTGCCCCTCACCCAGGACCGCTCCGCGGGCTTCGCCGACGCTCTGTCGGACTGCGGCCTCAAGGTCGGGCCGCGCGTCGCCGCGGACTTCACCGTGCAGGGCGGCGAGGCCTCGACCTCGCAGCTGCTGTCGGCCAACCCGAAGATCGACGCTCTGTGGAACCACGACGACGACCAGGGCATCGGCGTGCTCGCCGCCATCACGGCGGCCGGTCGCGACGAGTTCCTCATGGTGGGCGGCGCGGGCAGCCGGAACGCGATGGAGTCCATCCAGGCCGACGACAGTGTGCTGAAGGCGACGGTCATCTACCCGTCGACGCAGGCCGCCGACGGTATCGCGCTGGCACGCCTCATCGCCCAGGGCAAGACCGCGGGAGACCTCATCACGCCCAGCGTTCCCAACCGCATCGTGTTGGACGCCCCCGTGGTGACGAAGGACAACGTCGCGTCCTTCATCGACCTCGCGTTCCAGTCCTGACCGATCCGGGGCGTCCGCGTTCATCGCGGGCGCCCCGTCCCTCGTCCCCCAGAGAAAGACCTCATCGTGACCCAGCCCCTTCGCATCGCCATGATCGGTGCGGGATTCATGGGCGCCGCGCATTCCCAGGGATGGCGCGTCGCCCCTCGTTTCTTCGACCTCCCCCTCGCCCCCGAGATGAGCGTGCTCGTCGGGCGCGACATCGCCCGCACACGGGCGGCCGCCGACACCTGGGGCTGGCTCGAGAGTGCGACCGACTGGCGCGAGGTCATCCACCGCTCCGACATCGACGTCGTCGACATCGTGACGCCCGGCGACTCGCACGCCGAGATCGCCATCGCCGCCCTCGCCGCCGGCAAGCACGTCATCTGCGAGAAGCCCCTCGCCAACACCGTCGACGAAGCCCGCCGCATGGCCGAAGCCGCCGCGGCCGCGTCCGCCAGCGGCATCCGTTCCATGGTCGGCTTCACCTATCGGCGGCTTCCGGCCACCACCTTCGCTCGCGACCTCGTCGCCGCCGGGCGCCTCGGCGACATCCGCCAGGTGCGCGCCGAGTACCTGCAGGACTGGCTGAGCGACGCCGAGGCCCCGCTCACGTGGCGCCTGCAGAAGGACCGCGCCGGCTCCGGTGCCCTCGGCGACATCGGCGCCCACGCCGTCGACCTCACCGAGTTCATGACCGGGCAGCGGGTGACCCGCGTCGCCGGCATCCTCGAGACGATCGTCGCCGAGCGTCCCGTCCTCGCCTCCTCGTCCGGCCTCTCGGGGTCGGCGGGCACCGAGCGCGGATCCGTCACCGTCGACGACCTCGCCCTCTTCACCGGCCGCCTCGAGAGCGGCGCCCTCGCCTCGTTCGAGGCCTCGCGCTTCCGCCTGGGCCGCAAGAACGCCCTGCGCATCGAGATCGCGGGTTCGCTCGGCTCCCTGTCGTTCGACCTCGAGAGCCCGAACGAACTGCAGTTCTACGACGCCACCGCACCGTCCACCGAGCAGGGCTTCCGTCGAATCCTCGTCACCGAACCCGAGCACCCCTACGTCGCGGCGTGGTGGCCCACCGGCCACATGCTCGGCTACGAGCACGGCTTCTCGCACCAGGCGAAGGACTTCGTCGAGGCTGTCGCCGCGGGCACCGCAGCGACCCCGTCGTTCGCCGACGGCCTGCACGTGCAGGAGGTCCTCGACGCCGTCGCACGCAGCTCCGAGAGCGAGGGCGTGTGGACCGGGGTCGACGCCGATCTCGCCGCCGCCCGTGCCGCGGACCGCGCGTTCGCGGCATCCTGAACCCGATCCCGCACCCGCACCGACGAAAGGACGACGCGATGACGCGACCGATCACTCTCTTCACCGGCCAGTGGGCCGATCTGCCCTTCGAGGAGGTGGCCCGTCTCGCCGGCGAATGGGGCTACGACGGCCTCGAGATCGCCTGCTGGGGAGACCACCTCGACCCCTGGCGCTGGGACGACGAGGCCTACGTGCAGGAGAAGCTCGCCGTCCTCGAGCGCAACGGCCTGAAGGTCTGGACCATCTCGAACCATCTCAAAGGACAGGTGGTCTGCGACGATCCCATCGACCAGCGACACCGCGACATCGTCTCGGACCGCGTGTGGGGCGACGGCGACCCCGAGGGCGTACGCCAGCGCGCCGCCGAGGAGCTGAAGAACACCGCGCGCCTCGCCGCCAAGCTCGGGGTGAAAACGGTCACGGGCTTCACCGGATCGAGCATCTGGAAGTACGTCGCGATGTTCCCGCCCGCCACCGAAGCGATGGTGGATGCCGGCTATCAGGACTTCGCGGACCGGTGGAACCCGATCCTCGACGTGTTCGACGAGGTCGGCGTCCGATTCGCCCACGAGGTGCACCCCTCGGAGATCGCGTACGACTACTGGACGACGAAGCGCGCGCTCGAAGCCATCGGCCACCGCGCGGCGTTCGGGCTGAACTGGGACCCCTCGCACATGGTGTGGCAGGACATCGACCCGGTCGCGTTCCTGTGGGACTTCCAGGACAAGATCTTCCACGTGCACTGCAAGGACACGAAGAAGCGTCTCGGCAACGGCCGCAACGGACGCCTGTCGTCGCACCTGCCGTGGGCCGACCCGCGCCGCGGGTGGGACTTCATCTCGACCGGGCACGGCGACGTGCCCTGGGAAGACGCGTTCCGCATGCTGAACGCGATCGGCTACGACGGTCCGCTGTCGGTCGAGTGGGAGGACGCGGGCATGGACCGCCTGGTCGGAGCGCCCGAGGCGCTCGGCTTCGTGCGGAAGCTGTCGTCGTACGAGCCGTCGGGGGCGGCGTTCGACGCGGCGTTCAGCCAGCGCTGACCCGGGGGGATCGGTCGGAAGCGAAACGAGGGGCCGGATGCCATGGCATCCGGCCCCTCCGCATGTGCGGGCCGTCCCCTTCGTCGAGGCGGACGCGCGGATCGCGCGACCCGCGGGGCGGCAGGGTCGCGCGCCACCGGAACAGCGGGATGCCACCGGAGCAGGACGCATCCGCCCCGAACGACCGGTTCTCGGCGCATCCCTGTTCTCGATGCACCGCCCGCGCCGCAGGCAACCCCCGCGTCAGACGCCCAGCCCGCGCAGCACCAGGTCGCGCACGCCCGCGGCGGGCAGCGCCTCGGTGTCGGGCAGCAGGCCGGCGTCGCTCGTGACGAGCATCGGCCCGTCGCGGCGCGACGACGACAAGCGCCCGTGCGTCCCCCGGACGCACGACGGATCGAGCGGCACCGTGCTCATCGCGTAGCGCAAGCCCAGCCTCTTCTTCACGAGGTTCGCCCCGGCCTTGGCCTTCGCGAGCCGGTCGGCCGGGTCGAAGAACAGCTCGGCGGGGTCGTATCCCGGCTTGCGGTGGATGTCGACGCCCCGGGCGTACTCGGGCGCGCGGTCGTCGTCGAGCCAGAAGTAGTAGGTGAACCACGCCCCGGGCTCGGCCACGACGACCAGTTCGCCCGACCGCTCGTGGTCGAGGCCGTACCGCGCCTGCGCCTCGCGATCGAGCACCTCATCGACGCCCTCGAGCCCGCGCAACAGTGCCGTGACGCGCGGGAGGTCGGCGGCATCCGGAACGTACACGTGAGCGACCTGATGGTCGGCGACGGCGAACGCCCGTGAGGTCCAGGGGTCGAGCTGCTCGCGACCGTCCTGCACGTAGACCTCGAGCAGCCCGTCGCGGCGGAGGGCGCGGTTGATGTCGACCGGTCGGGACGCCTGCTCGATGCCGTACTCCGACACCGCGACGACCGTGTAGCCGCGCTCGGCCGCGTCGTCGAGCAGCGGGGCGATCGCGTCGTCGAGTTCGCGGGCCGCGCGGGCGGCTTCGGCGCCGTTCGGCCCGAAGCGCTGCAGGTCGTAGTCGAGGTGCGGCAGGTACGCCATCGCCAGGTCGGGCGCCGGACCCCACCGCTCGGTGATGACGCCGCGCGTCGCCTCGGCGAGCCACGCGCTGCTCTGGATGGTCGCGGTCGGCCCCCAGTACTGGAACAGCGGGAACTCCCCCAGCGCCCCCACGAGCTGGTCGTGCAGGGCCGCCGGTCGCACGTAGGCGTCGGGGCTCTTCCGCCCGTCGGCGTGGTAGATCGGGCGCGGCGTCACGGTGATGTCGGTCGTCGCCCCCATCGCGAACCACCAGCCGAGGTTGGCGGTCGTCAGCTCGGGGCGCGAGCGGCGGGCGGTCTCCCACACCTTCTCGCCCGCGACGAGCTTGTTGTGCTGGCGCCACAGCAGCGGGTCGCCGAGACCGCGGAAGTGCCAGCCGTTGCCGACAATCCCGTGCTCGCGCGGCATGGTGCCGGTGAGCATCGTCGATTGCACGCTGCACGTGACGGCCGGGAGGATCGTGTCGAGTCCGAGGTGGCCGCCCGCGCGACCGAGGGCGGTGAGCCGGGGCATCGCGGCGAGCGCGCGCGGCGTGAGCCCCACGATGTCCAGCAGCAGAACCTTGCTCATGCGCGGCTCCTTTCGTCGGTTCCGGATGCCGGGACCCCGGCGACGGCGCGCGGCAGGTGCGCGTGCACCCACCGCAGTTCGGCGGCGATGCCGCTGACGAGCGTCTCGGGCTGCAGGTCGTCGGGCAGTACCGACCAGGTGTAGGTCTCGACGTCGAGGTGCGCCGCGTCGCCGTGGGGCGCCGCGAGGACCGCATCGACGGCCGCGAGAAGCACCTCGGTCGTGGCGCGAAGCGGCGGCGCGGGCCGGGCGTGCAGGGGGATGTGAACGTGCACGCGCCACGCGCGGTCGGTCGGCCACGGATCGGTGGCGTCGAGCACCTCGGGCAGGTCGTCGGCCCGCCGCGTGCCCGTGGCCTCGCGCACCTGGTGCACGTAGCGTTCCTCGGCGAAGGGCCGCAGCGCCTCGGTGGTGCGGGGGTCGGCGGGGTCGGGCACCTCGAGGGCGACCGAGGCCTGCACCTTGACGATCCGGATGCCGGCGGCGGTGGCCGCGGCGACCGCTCCGGCGGGGTCGGCGAACGAGACGGCGAGGTGGCAGGTGTCGAGGCACAGCCCGAGGCGCCCCTCGTGCGTGAGGTGCGGGCGCGCGTCGAGCCACGCGATCACGTCGGCGACGTCGTCGAGGATGCAGCCGGGCTCGGGCTCGATCGCGACGCGCACGGTGCGGCCGGTCTCGCGTTCGAGGGCGCCGAGGCCCTCGACCAGCCGCTCCAGGTTGTCGTGCGCGGCGCGGTCGGCCGCGGCATCCCACCCTGCTCTCCACCCGAGCGGGAGCGTCGAGATGCTCCCCTCGCCCCCGTCGGGGAGCAGGGCCGCGAGGGCGCGCGCGCAGTCCAGCGTGTACCGCAGCCGCTCGGGCGTGGTCCAGTCGGGGCGGTAGACCGCGAGCTTGACGACATCATCGTGGAATCCGCGGTACGGGAAGGCGTTCACGGTCCGCAGCTCCAGACCGTTGCGCTCGAGGGCGTCGGCGAGAACCGCCCGTGCCTGCGGGTCGCCGGAGAGGGCGGATGCCACGCCCACCGGCATCCACAGTCCGACGCCGAGGCGGTCGAGGCCCGCCGCCCGCCGGATCGGGCCCGCGTGCTCGTCGAGCTGGCGGACGATGCCCGGGAGGTCTTCGGCGGGGTGGACGTTGGTGCAGTACGACAGCTCCACCCTCAGGCCCCCTGGCGCGACGCCATGCCGCGCAGCACCGAATTGCCCTCGAACAGCTCGGGGCCCTGGTTCGCGGGGGCGAAGCCCTCGATCGGGTCGGTGTTCACACGGCCGCTCTGCGCGTAGAAGTCACGGGGGTTGCGCCACAGGACGCGGTCGACGTCGTCGTCGTTGAAGCCGGCGTCGAGCATGGCGAGGCCCGTCTTCGCGGTCTTGAGCGGGTCGGAGCGGCCCCAGTCGGCCGCGGAGTTGACGATCACCCGGTCCAGGCCGATGCGCCGCATGATCGCGACCACGCGCTGTTCGTCCATCTTCGTGTCGGGGTAGATCGAGAAGCCCATCCAGGCGCCGCTGTCGGCGACCGCGTCGACGCAGGTCTCGTTGAGATGGTCGACGAGCACACGCTCCATCGCGATGCCCGACTCGGCGACCACGTCGAGCGTGCGCTGCGTGCCGACGGTCTTGTCGCGGTGCGGGGTGTGCACGAGGACGGGGAGGGCGAACTCGATGCCGAGGGCGAGGTGCTGACGGAGGATCTCGTCTTCTTCGGGGGTCATCGAGTCGTACCCGGTCTCACCGACGGCGACGACCCCGTCCTTGGCGAGGTAGGTCGGCAGCTCGGCCATCACCTCGCGGCAGCGCGCGTCGTTCGCCTCTTTGGGGTTCAACGCGATCGTGCAGTGGTGGCGGATGCCGAACTGCGCGGCGCGGAACCTCTCCCACCCGATCAGGGCGTCGAAGTAGTCGAGGAACGACCCCACGCTCGTGCGCGGTTGACCGAGCCAGAACGCCGGTTCCACCAGGGCGCGCACGCCCGCGTCGTACATCGCCTCGTAGTCGTCGGTCGTGCGGGCGGACATGTGGATGTGGGGGTCGAAGATGCGCATGTCAGGCCCTTTCGCGAGCACGCAGGAGGAGCAGGTCGTCGGGCACGGGCCGGCCCGCGGCGCGACGCTCGGCCGCGAAGCGCTCGGCCATCGCGGCGAGTTCGTCGTCGGCGCGGACCTCCAGGCCCGAGACGACGGAGAGGGGGATGCCGAGGAATACGCACTTCAGCACGCCGTGGCGCCACGCGTGATCGTCGAGGTGCTCCGCGGCGAAGGTCCCGAGCGCGGCGGCGACGAGCCGGGTGTCGTTGGCACGGAGGGCGTCGACGACCAGCTCGAGACCGGCTTCGCGCCACGCGGCGGCGGGTGCGGCGAGCGCGTCGAGTCCGCGCAGCACGCCGCGGCGTTCGGCGTCGTCTCCGCGTCGGTACAGCGCGACCGCCACGGCGGGGTCGGCGCCGCTGTCGGCCAGGGTCGCGATGATCGCGGCGCGCGCGGCATCGTCGGCGGTCGGCGCGAAGGGCTCGGCGGAGAGGGGGTCGCGCCCCACCTCGCGCCCCGCCGAGGCGAACAGGCGCGGGGCGCGGGTGGCATCCGTCCGTATCTGCTCGATGGCGCGGGTGGTCCAGGGGTGTGCCGGCGGGGCCGCGGGGCCGGGAGCGGAGGAGATTCCGGGAGCGGAGGACTCTGCGAAGGCCCGGGGCCCTCCCCCGGCCGAATCTCCTCCCCCCACAGCCCCCGCGGGACCCGCCCCCGGAGCGGAGGAGATTCGGGCAGCGGAGGACTCTGCGGAGGCCCGGGGCCCTCCCCCGGCCGAATCTCCTCCCCCCGCAGCCCCCGCGGTGGCCGTTCGCTCCGCCGCCGCGACCAGCGCCGCCATGCTCGCGCGGGCCAGTTCGGGCGCCGCGTGCGCGTGCCGCGGCAGCTCGACCGCGATCACTCCGGCGTAGTCGATCTCGCGCAGCGTCGAGAGGGCGGCATCCAGGTCGAGCTCACCCTCGCCGAAAGGCAGGTGCTCGTGCGCGGCGGGCAGCATGTCGTCGGCTTGGACGTTGCGCAGCAGCCCGCCCGCGGCGCGCAGGGCCCCGACCACTCCCGCCGGCTCGACGACCACGCAGTGCCCGAGGTCGACGGTCAGGCCCAGGTTCGCGGGGTGGCCGAGGCGGGCGCGGAGCGCGAGAGCATCGGCCACGGTCTCGACGAGCATGCCGGGTTCGGGCTCGAGGGCGAGGGTGACGCTCGCGTCGGCGGCGAACGCGGTGAGCTCGAGCAGACGCTCCTCGAGCAGCACGCGGGCCTGATCGACCGAGACGTCGTCGGGCACGACTCCGCTCCACAGCGACACGCAGTCGGCATCGAGGACCGCGGCGATCTCGACGGCGCGGCGTAGGAAGGCCATCCGCGACCCGGCCTCGCGGTCGACCAGGGTCGGCCGGTGTTTGCGCAGCGGGTCGAGAAGGTAGCGGGCCCCCGTCTCGACGACCACACGCAGGCCGCGGCGACGCAGGTCGGCGGCGAGCGCCTGGGTCTGCGCGCGCCAGTCGGCGGCGAAGGGGTCGAGGTGCGGGTGACCGAGCGTGAGGGCCACGGCGCCGTAGCCGTGATGCTGCAGCACGTCGAGAGCGGCGGGCAGCGGGTGGTCGGTGAAGCCGTTGGTGCCGTATCCCCAGGTCCAGCTCATGTGATGTCTCCCGTCGATCGGCGGCGGCCGAGCACGCGGCCGAGGGTCTCGACGCCCAGCAGGGCGGCGGTGGCGAGCGGCGAGCCCGCGCGGGCGGCGAGGGCCGACTGCAGGGGAACGACCGAGCGGATGCCGGCGCGGGTCGCGTCTCGCGCTTCGGCGGCTCCGGGCCGGCGGGCCACGCGCAGCTGCCCGGGCAGGACCGCGGCGAGGTAGCGAGCCGCCCCGAGGAGGGCGGCGGGGCGGTTTCCCCGACCGAGCAGACCGGATGCCGCGACGGCGACGCTCACGGCCACGGCGGCGCGCCCGGTGGTCACGGTCGATCCGTCGACCTCGCCCCGCGAGATCGCGGTGACGGCGACGGTGTGGGCGGCGACGGCGCCCACGGGAACCAGCGCCGAGCGCCACCCCGGGCCCGCGGCGCCCATCATCACGTCGAGCCCCCGGCACGCGGCCATGACCACGGGGCCCGCCGCGGTGGGCTTGAACAGGGTGTCGTACGCCCACAGTGCCCCGGCGAGAGCGATCGCGACCAGGCCCGAGGAGCGACCGGCGACGAAGGCCGAGCCGACGCCCAGAACGGTGAGTCCCGCACCGACCGCGAGGGCGCGGTCACGGCTGATCCGCCCCGAGGGAATGGGGCGTTCCGGGCGTTCGAGCGCGTCGAGGTCGGCATCCGCCCAGTCGTTCAGGGCCATGCCGGCGCTGTACAGGCAGACCGACGATGCCGCGAGGGCACTGATCCGCAGGGGGGCGGCCGCACCCGGCCCGCGCGCACTCAGCGCCCCGACGAGAGCGTCGCCGAGGACGGTGAGCGAGGCGGGGGCGCGGACGAGGTCGAGGTAGTCCGCGGCCCGGGTCACGGTGCGGCGACCCGAGCTGCCGCGACGGCGGCGGCGGTCTCGTGCACCCACGAGACGAAGCGGGCGGTCTGCTCGCCGAAGCCGTGGACGTCGCTGCCCCACGGGTCTTTGAAGAAGCAGCCGAGGGCGGTGACGACACCGGCGTGGCCGGCGCGGGTCGCGAGCGACAACGCGCGGACGAGGTCGATGACCAGGGGCGCGGCGAGAGCGGAGTCGTACGCGCTCCACGTGGTCTGCAGCGTCACGCGGCTGCCGAGGAAACCGGTCGCGCTGACGTGGTCCCACGCGGTCTTGACGTCGCCGAGGTCGGGCACGTTGTCGATGTGCAGCGGGGTCACGACGTCGTCGCCGACCAGGGCGTGCAGGCCGCGGTTCTTCGACACGAGCTTGGAGCGCACCGCCTCGGGATCGGCCAGGGTCGCGCCGTCGCCGCCGCCGAGCAGGTTCGTGCCGGCCCAGGACTGCACGCGGAACCCGCGGGCCGTGAACATCGGGGCCAGCACCGTGCGCAGCAGCGTCTCGCCGGTCTTGCCGTCCTGACCGGCGTAGGCGATGCCCGCGCGTTCGGCGCGGTCGCGCAGGACGGGGAGGTTGAGGGATGCCGAGGGGGTGAAGGCCGCGTAGGCGGCTCCGGCCGCGATCGCGGCGAGGGCGGCGCGCGAGCTGGGCGGCAGGACCCGCACGCCCGGCGTCGTGAGAGCCGTCTGCAGCAGCTCCTCGTCCTCGAATCCCGGGTGGTAGGGCGGCAGGGGCTCGGTGGACGAGACGTCGATCACGACGACCTCGCGCAACTCGTAGCGCTCGCGGAAGTCGATGATGTCGGCCGCGAGGAGGTCGATCTCCTCCTGCTGGGTCGCCGTCATCGTGGGGACGGGGCGGAGGTTCTGCTCGGTCTCGCGCAGGCGCTCGACGACCCGATCGACGAGTGCCGCGGGGAACATGCCCCCGGCGGCGAGCTGCCGCGCACGCTCTTCGAGCGGGGTGGTCGCGATGTCGTGTCCGCCGACGACGATGTCGGCGATCGCGGGGAACTCGTCGACGCGCACCGCGTCGGTCTCGGTCGTGAGGCCCACGGGGGTGGCGGCCCCCGTGGCGAGGGCGTGGATGCCGAGGGTCGCGGTCGTGGCGAGGGAGCCTCGCGCACCGATGAACCAGGCGCCGACGTCGGCGGTGCGGCGGGTGTCCGAAGTGTTCACGTGGGGGTCCGTTCTTCGTTGAGGGACGTCGATTGCCGGGCACGCGCGACGGCGCGACTCCGCGGGTGGGAGGTGTTCGGGTGGGACGCTCCCGTGGGGGGGGATGGGGGCGGCCCGGGGGTGATCGAGGGGGGACTCGTCGTCGAGGTGTCCTGGTCCTTCCGACAGTAGTGAGGCTTTTGCAGAAAGGCAACCAAAAGTTGTCGCATCGGGGCGCAATATTCGGAGCCAATTCGACGCCGGCCGCGGGGCGCATGTCGAGGTGGACCCGCGAGCCTCGCCTGCGACACTGCTCTCATGACGGCTCGCGACGACACGACAGCGCCCGACACCGAGTTCGAGAAGTGGGTGACGCACTTCACCTCGAACCGTCGACGGCACGACGCGATCGAGGCGGAGATCGACGGGGAGACTCCCGCTCGCCTACCGAGCGAAGTCCAGGCCGCCCTCGTGCGGTCGTTTCAGAGGTTCGAGCTGGGTGAGGGTGGCGACGGGCTCCATCTGCTCCGCAAGGCAGAGGGCTGTAGTCCCGCCCAACGGGAGGCCCTGAGGCTCCTGGTGGCGGAGGAGCAGGAACACTCGGCGCTGTTCCGACGCGGCCTTCGGCACCTCGGGCCGGCACGTTGACCGCTCATTGGTCCGACCTCGTCTTCACGCGACTTCGGCGCGCGCTCGGGCTGCGCACCGAGCTGGCCCTGTTCCTGACGGCTGAAGCCGTCGCCATGCCCTACTTCGTCGTCCTTGCGCGTTCCGGGCCCGACCCCGTGATCCGCGGAATCGGCACGCGCATCGCGCGGGACGAAGAGCATCACCTCGCTTTTCAGATCGCTCAGCTCCGGGGAGGGCTCTCCTCCCTCGCGACACCCGTGCGGGCGCTCGTCCTGCTCCTGTGGTGGGTGGTCGGCGTCGGAGCGGCGACCGTCGTGGCCATCGACCACGGATCCGCTCTGCGCGCGTGCGGCCTCCCCGTGCGGCGCTATTGGGGAGCAGCGCTGCGCTCTTTCCGTCGAGCCGTCGAGGCGACGGTGTCCTGAGCGGCGGCGCCGGTCACGCCCGCTGGTCTCGAACCCGACTCTCGTCCCGCGTCACTGTTGACTCCGCGCCGTCGCAGCGCTCCGGGGCGCCGCATCAGCCGTGCACGGCGAGCGCGCGCAGCACCTCGAGCTGGTGCACCGGACCGCCACCCTCGTGGCCGTTCCACGGGTAGACGCGGATGCTCTTCTCACCCGCGTAGTGGTTGTACGCCGCATACACGGTCGACGGCGGGCACACGGCATCCCGAAGTCCGACCGAGAACAGCGCGGTGACATTCGCCCTCGCGGCGAAGTTCACGCCGTCGAAGTAGGAGAGCGTGCGGAAGACCTCCTCTTCCTGCCCGCGCCGGGTCTGCAGGTAGGTGACGATCTCGCTGTAGGGCGCGGCGTCGGTGATCGCGACGGCCCGACGCATGGCGCTCAGGAACGGGAAGTCGATCGCGGCGAACCGCAGCCCCTCGCTCAGCGCCGTCGCGGCGAGGGCGATGCCCCCACCCTGGCTGCCGCCCCACACGCTCACGCGCGTCGCGTCGATGGCCGGGTGCGAGCGCACGGCGTCGATCGCGAGCACCGCGTCGCAGAACACGCGCCGGTAGTACGACCGGGCGGGGTCGTCGAGGCCCTCGGTGACGCGACCGGCGACGTGCGGAGCGCCGCCCACGGGGTCGGCGGTCGCACCGGGGAGCGCCCCGCTGGTCTGGCCTCGCGTGTCCATGACCATCACCGCGAAGCCGGCGGAGGGCAGGAGCGTGTGCTGGTGCGCGAGGCCGCGGCCCGAGTTGTAGCCGATGTACTGAACGACGCACGGCAGGGGGCCGGAGGCCCCGCGCGGGCGCAGCAGCCACGCCCGCACCTCGTGTCCCGCGAACCCCGCGAAGACGACGTCGTCGACCTCGACGCCGATCACACCGCTGTCGGCGGCGTCGACCGGGGTGAACCGCGCGGGCCATGCCGCCGCGCGCGCCTCGGCGAGCGTCTCGGTCCAGAACCGGTCGAAGTCGACGGGCTCCTCGCGCTCCGGGCAGAACGCCTCGAGCTCGGCCAGGGGCAGATCGAACTGGGTCACGGGTTCTCCTTCTCCCCGACGAGGCGCGAGAGCACCCCGTCGATGTGAGCGCGCGTGGCGGCGAAAGCCCGTATCCGGACCTCGTCGAGACCGGCGTACTCGCGATGGCCGTAGGGCTGCACGTCGAGCTCGAGCTCGGCCCCCGGCGCCTCGTCGATCGCATTCGCGACCGCGAACTGGCCGGGCGGGGGAACGTGGCGGTCGCGCAGCGCGCACTCCACGCGAACCGGCACGCGCAGGAAGGTCGCCGCCGTCGAAGCGTCGAAGAAGCGCAACACCTCGCGCGCCTCGGGGTGGGTGGCGACGTGGGCGCGCACCCGCTCCCCGCTGCCCTCGCACGGCAGGCGCAATCGCAGGTCGTACTGACCGAAGCTCGGCACGATCAGCGTCGCGCCGACGAATCTGTCGTCCCACGGCAGGGCCAGCGCGCCGATCCCGCCCCCGAAGCTCTCGCCCACGTAATACAGGGGAACGGACCCGGCGAGCGCCCGCAGCGCCGACCCGGCGTGCCAGAGGTCGACGGCGCACCTGCCGAGGACGTACTCCTCGATCGAGTGGATGCCGTGGAGCACATGCCCCTCGGCGGGCGTCGGCGCCCCGAGACCGGCGTTGAGCACCCCTTGCCCCCGGGCGACGGGGAAGAACACCGCCGCATCGTCCGGGACGCGGTCGACGTCGGGCGCCTCTCGACCGCCGTAGCCGTGGCCGTGCACGATGCCCACGCGGGGCGGCACCCCGTCGACGGTCGTGGCGAACCACCCGCGCAGGCGCAGGCCGTCGGCGACGGTGTGCTCGACCAGGAACAGGGCACGGCCGGCGACCCGCCCCAGGGGGCTCATGCGGGGGTCGGGGTCGACCCGCATCGCCTCCGCCGCCCAGGCCCGCCAGCGCTCGGCGAACCCGACGGGCGGAGCGACCGGTGGCACCGCGCGCAGGGCCGGCAGCTCGAAGCCGTAGGCTCCATCGCCCGCGGGATCGGCGATGACGCCGTTCACGAGCGGACCGCCGTGGAAGACTGGAGGCCCGAACGAGAGGAGCGATCGTGCTCGCCGCCGAACGCCGATCCCGCCTCCTGGCCGAGGTCCGCCGCCAGGGCGCCGCCGCGGTCCCCGACCTGGCCGTGACCCTCGGCGTCAGCGAGATGACCGTCCGGCGCGATCTCGACGTGCTGGCGGCCGACGGCCGCGTCGACAAGGTGCGCGGCGGAGCCCGCAGCCCGCAGCCCGGAATCGGCGGCTCTCGCGACCTCGCCACGCAGGCCCGCCGCAACGGCGACGGCAAGCGTGCCATCGCCCGCCGCGCCGCCGAACTCGTCGAAGCGGGCATGTCGGTGGGTCTGGGCGGCGGATCCACGACCTGGGCGCTCGCCCGCGAGCTGCGCGGAATCGACGACCTCACGATCGTCACGAACTCGCTGCCCGTCGCCGACGTCTTCGCCCGCCCCGACCGGGCGGACGAGCCCTACACCCAGACCGTCGTGCTCACCGGCGGCGTCCGCACCCCGGCCGACGCGCTCGTCGGTCCGGTCGCGGTCGCTTCGCTCGAGCACCTCCATTGCGACATCGTCTTCCTCGGCGTCCGTGGGATCGACCTCACCGCGGGGTTGACGACCTCGAACCTGCTCGAGGCCGAGACGAACCGCGCGCTGGTCGCTGCGGGGGCCCGGGCGGTCGTGCTCGCCGACCACACGAAGTGGGGGGCGGTAGGACTCACCACGATCGTCGACCTGAACGAGGTCGACCTCGTCGTCACCGACGCGGGGCTCTCCCCCGAAGCCGAAGAGACGCTGCGCGCGCACGTCGCCGAGCTGTGGGTGGCCGCCGACGGCGACGACTGAGACGCGCCCGCGTCCTCGAGAAGACCGGGCGGCGACAGCCGCGCTCACCGCGCCGTGCTCGCTCGCGCGATGACCGTGGCGTCGACCACGATGTGCCGGACCGGGACGTCGGCGCCCGGGCGAGCCGCCATCTGACGCTCGAGCTCGGCGAACGCCGCCTCGACGATGCCGTGGTCGTCGGGGGCGACCGACGACAGCGCCGGCACCGAGAACTGCGCCGCGTGCACGTTGTCGATACCGATCACCGCGACATCGCCGGGCACCGCGAGCCCGCGCTCGTGCAGCGCCGCCAGCACGCCGAAGGCCACGGAATCGTTCGAGCACACCACGCCGTCGAAGGCGATGCCGGAGTCGTGCAGACGCCGCAGCGCCTCCGCACCCTCTTCCGAGGTGAAGGCGTCGACCGGCACGATCAGGCCGGGCTCGTCGGCCAAGCCCAGGCGCGACACGGCGTCGCGGTAGCCGGCGAAGCGTTGGTCCGCGGCATCCGAGGGACGGGACACGCGAGGACCCAGGAAGGCGACCCGACCGCACCCGGAGGAGGCGAGGTGCGCCGTCGCCAGGTCCGCCGTGCGACGGTTGTCGATCGAGACGTGGGTGAAGGGGCTCACGGCGATGTGCTCGCCGAGCAGGACGAGGGGGCCCGGGTCGGTGCGCCGCGTCAGGTCTCCGACGGTCAAGGACCGAGGGATGTGGATCAGGCCGTCGGTCGCCGGGAGCCCCACCCCGTTCGCGACATCGATCTCTCGCTGGTGGTCGCCCTCGGTCTGCTGGATGAGGATCGACAGCCCGCGCGCCTCGGCGCCGCGTGCCAGCAGGGTCGTCAGCTCGGCGAAGTACGGCTCTTCGAGATTCGGCACCGCCAGCGCGACGATTCCCGTGCGCTCGCGACGCGACAGGGGGGAGATCCGCCGCGTCGCCGAGGGCGTGTCGGTCATGGCGGGGCTCCTCGTCGAGGACCGGGCGGCGCTCGCGCGCGCCGCGGGGCGGTCTGTTCTGGGGGCTACGGTATCGCGCGGCATGTCACTCCTGAACACGAAAGGCCACGATGCGGGCCTCCGGCGCGCCGTGGGTCGCCGTCACCACCACTCGCGCGGCGCTGATCGCGCCGAGCCCCTCGGGGAGCGGGTGCCGGCGGCGGCGACGTCTGTTCTGCGTCACCACCGCGACCTCGACCCATTCCTGCGCCCCGGCCGTCTGCGCCTCGACCCGGTAGGCCTCGACGAGCGAGGGCATCACGAGGTGGGGATCGCGATGGTGGTGGAGGGTGTTGAGCTCGACATCGGGGTCGTCGTCGAAGACCAGCACGACCTCGCGCGCGACGACCGGCTGCTCCCAGTCGAGACGGAGCCATGCGTCGCCCTCGGCCAGAGGAGCCGAGGCCCAGAGGTTCGGACCGCCGAAGGGGCGCTGGTAGCCGCCGACCGCCCGCTCGGGCGCCAGCGCCTCTGACGGCGTGGGCACACGGAACTGCACCGACCGCCCCCGCAACGGCTTGGTCGGCCATTGCACGAGCAGCTCGTCGAGGCTCACCTGGACGTTCTGGTCGTCGGCATCCGAGGTGTGGACGAGGGTCAGGATGCCGGGAGGAAGCTCGTCCGCCACGAACACGCTCACGCCGGGTCGGGCGCGCACGACGACGACCGCGTTGGCCGGGGCCTGCGGCTCCCACCGCACCGGGGCGTGCACCCACTGCGCCTGGCCCGCGGTCACGGCGACGGTGACCGCGTGCTCGAGGTGCTCGGGGACGACGTTCTGCGGGAGCCCCGTCGACCACACCTCGACCTCGAGATCGACGTCGTGCTCGGCGGTGACCCGCAGGTCGAAGCCATCGAGACGCGGGTGCACGGGCACGACGATGCCGAGGTCGTGCTCGAGCGGATGGGGCCGGACCGAAGCCGCCTCGCTCGGTCCGAGACCCGCGCGCACGCCCGAGGCCGTCACCCGCGCCGAGGCGGCGAGGTTCTGCGGGTCGGTGTCGGCCACGCCGATGAGCGGGGCGTCCTGTCGCAACAGCAGCTGCCGGAGTTCTTCACGGTGATTCTCGTAGAGCCCGCGGGGGCTCGTGTGATGAGCGAGGGCGAGGGATGCCGCGGTCCCCGCCGCCTCGCCCATCGCGGCGCACGTGGCCATGACGCGCGCGGCGCCGAACGCGATGTGGGTGGCCGAGACGTCGCGCCCCGCCATGAAGAGGTTCTCGACGTCGGCGGAGTAGAGGGAGCGGAACGGGATCTCGAAGACGCCGTTCGAGAAGCGCTGCACGGCGCCCGCACCGGTCGAGTACATCCCTTCTTTGGGGTGCAGGTCGATCGACCAGCCCCCGAAGGCCACGCCGTCGTCGAAGCGCGTCTGCTCGATGATGTCGCGCTGGTGCAGCGTGTAGTCGCCGACGAGGCGGCGGTACTCGCGCTTGCCGGGGACGTTGCCGATCCACTCCAGGTCGAGGTTGTCGGCGTCGAACTCGCCCGAGTTCTTGATGTGGTCCCAGATGCCCAGGATCACCGAGCGCAGTTCGTCGCGGATGCGCTCGTTGTCGTGCACGATGTCGAGCTCGCCGCCCCACTCGATCCACCAGTAGTGCGCTCCGCTGTCACCGCTTCGGATGATGCGCGACGACGGGATCGGGGTCTCGAGGATCGACTTCGCCGAATCGGGTGCGACGAAACGCACCGGATGCCCCACGTCCTTCGTGTAGAACAACAGCGTCGAGCCGAGGAAGGTGCGCTCGGCCTCTTCCGGCGCCCAGTCCTCGTCGAACTCCACCCGCGACTCCTTGCCGAGCCGCGCCCTCGCCCCGGAGAGGTGGCCGACGAGTCCGTCACCGGTGCAGTCGAGGAAGACCGGGGCGACGAAGCGCGTCTCGGTCTCGGCTCCCATGGTCCATCCCGTCACCGACTCGATGCGGCGCGCACCCTCGGGGCCGGTGGCGGCCACGTCGCGCACGTCGGTGTTGAGGTACAGCGAGATGTTCGGCTCGGCACGCACGGCATCCAGCACCACGTCGTCCCAGTGGATGGGATTGCCGTCGGGGTTGCGGTACTGGTTCTCGAGGTACAGCTCGCCGATGATGCCGTTCTCGCGCGCCCACCGCTGATTGCCGTGCGCGGTCGCCCCGCACACCCAGACACGGACCTCCGACGAGGAGTTCCCGCCCAGGACCGGTCGGTTGTTGATGAGGGCGACGCGCCGGTCGAGCCGGGCGGCGGCGATGGCGGCGGCGACTCCGGCGAGTCCTCCGCCGACGACGACCACGTCGTAGTCGGCCGTGTGTGAACGCATTCTGCGGGTGTCCTTCCTGGGGACGCGGGGGCGTCCGAATGTGATGCGGGGAGAGGTCGACGGGCTCAGTCCACGGCGATCGCCTCGATCTCGAAGACCCGGGCGACGTCGGTGGTGGATGCCGACGGGTCGCTGATGAGCAGCCGCACGCCGTCCGCGACGACGCCGCCGGCCGGAACGGTCACGAGGCGCTGCGTGTTCGCGGTGACGGAGCCGAGACTCGTCCAGCCCGTGGGGGTGTGCACCTGCACCTCGAAGGAGCGCAGGACGGCGGCGGAGCCCGAGTCGGCGCTGTAACCGCTGCGCACGCGCACCTCGTCGAGCGTCGCCGGCGCGGTCAGGCTCAGCGAGATCCACGGAGCGGTGTCACCGACCGCCGAGATCCACCGGCTGGCGTCGCTGCAGACGCCGTCGACGGCGAGTGCGGGGCCGGTGTCGGCGCGCAGGCTCGACGAGGCGGTGGCCGTCGCGCCCAGCGCGACGTTCACGCCGCCCGGGTCGTCGCGGAGGTCCGAGACGAGGGTCGACAGCGAGGTGGCGGGACCGACGGCCGCGTCTCGAGGAACGACGGCGCGGGCGAGACGGGCGGGGGCCGCCGCAGGAGCGGAGAGGTAGACGACGTCGGCGTCATCGGTCGATCGCGTCTGCGCCCGCAGGCGCTGCTGACCCAGACGGGACTCACCGACAGCGGCATAGGTCCACGCGGCGGCCGCGTCGGCGCGCTCGGCGACGATTGCGCGGCTGCGCACCTCGCCGCAGACCTGGGCGGTGACGACGGTGTAGAGGCGCGTCGTCGACCCGGCGCGGGTGAGGTCGACGGCAGCCGACGTGGCGACGCCGTCGCCGAGGGCCGCGGAGTCCACGACCTTCTCGTCGATCCAGGACGATCCGTCCCACCGCACGAAGCGGGCGTCGTAGGCCGTGCGGTCCTTCTCGACGAAGCGGTAACCGATGCCCGCGAGAGCGGAGCCGTCGAGGGCGAGCTTCGCGGACTGCACCGCCGGGGTGTAGCTGCGGATCGTCTCGCCGGTGAGGAACGGTCGCCAGACGATCGCGCCCATCGAGGCGGGGGTAATCGGGCCGGGGACCGTGGCGCCGGCAGCGTCCGCGAGCGACCCCGTCGCCGGATCGTAGACGGCGTACGAGCCGAGGTGGCGCGCGGGGTCGGCGGGGAACGGACCCCACTCCCACAGCACGTGCACGCGACCGTCGGGCGAGACCTCGAGGTCGTCGGGGTAGAAGGAGTAGCCCTTCGCCGCGGCGATGGTCGTCTCGCGCCCCCATGAGCCGGCATTCCGGTCGTAGTGGTAGAGCACGCCCTCGCGCGCACCGTCGGCATCCGTCCCGGTCCGCACCAGCACCCACGCGTCGCCGTCGGCTCCGCGGGCGGTCACGGGGTAGGTGATGTCGACGTCGAGATCGGGCATGGTCGAGGTGCGATCCACCATCGTGCTCACGTCGCCCGCGGTGTCGGAGCGGAAATAGTTCCACTGCTCGTTGTGCATCGAGACGAAGGCATGGATGACCCCGTCACCGTCGACGACGATGGAGGGCTGGTTGTGACCGTTGTCGTCGACGAAGGTGACGCACGCCGCTCCCGGGGAGGTGCGCAGGCACCCCTCGGCCCACGTGCCGTCGGCCGCACGCGAGGCGAGATGCACCTCGTGCCGCGCGGCCTGGGCCGCGGGGGCGTTGAAGGCGAAGTAGGTCACGTCCCCCACGACATCGAGGGGGTTCCACCACGCCGCCTGGTTCGACGAGTCGACCGCGAACGGGAGCTCTTCGACCGTCGGCACCCCACCGACGGCGTGTGCCGACGGCGCGACGACGAGCCCGAGGGTCAGCGCGGCGATCGCCGCCGCACTCCCTCCGCGCAGAAACCGCACGTCAGCCGACCAGCTTCTGCGCGGCCTCGCCGGCCCGCTTCATCGCGTCCGCCGGCGAAGCGGATCCGATCAGCACGGCCTGGACGTTGTCGGCGATCGCCGACTCGATCTGCGAGTACGCGGTGAACTTCCACAGCGGGTTCGAGCTGGCCGTGGCCGTGATGCGCTCGCTGAACTGCGCGCCGAAGGTGTCGGCGGCGACCTCCGACGACGAGAGCGCCTCGGTGGTCGCCGGCGGCAGACCGCGCAGGGCGTAGTCGGCCAGGATCGCGTCGAGGTCGGACGTGGCGTACTGGGCGAAGTCGCCCGCGGTGGCCGCACCCGTTCCGTTGACCACGGCGATCGCGCCGCCCCAGACGAGCGCGCGCGGCGTGTCACCCGCCTTCAGCACCGGGCGCGACACGGGGGCGAGCTTGCTCGCGAGACTCGCGTCGGGCGATTCCTTCGTCACCGCGGCGCGGCCCACGGGGGCGTCGTCGTACATCGCGGCGCGCCCCTGTGCGAACAGGCTCCGCGCGTCGAAGCGATCGACGTCGGCGGCGATCAGGCCCTGGTCGTAGAGCCCCTTGTACCAGGTGACCGCTTCGATGCTGGCGTCGTCGCCGATCGTGACGGTGTCGCCGTCGACCAGCGGGCTGCCGAAGGTCTGCATCCAGATGAGGATGTCCTTCAGCTGCGCGGCCTTGGTCGAGGCGGCGTACGGGATGAGGCCGTTTCCGAGGCCCTTGAGCGCGACCAGGGTCTTCTCGAACTCGTCCACCGTCGTCGGGAACGCATCGGGGGCGACGCCGACCTTGCCGAGCGTCTCGGAGTTGGCGACGAGGCCGATCGCGCCGATGGTCCACGGCAGGGCGTACTGAACGCCGTCGAAGGTGGCCGCCTGCAGGGCCGAAGAGGTGTAGCCGCGACCGGATGCCAGGGCCGAGACGTCCTGCAGCTTGCCGGTGGCCGCGAGGCTTCCGAGCCAGGCGACGTCGACGTGCGCGGCGCCGGTGAACTGACCGCCCGTGACCTGCAGCATGAGCTGGTTGATGTACTCGTTGTACGGGAACGCCGTGCGCTTGATCGCGATGCCTCGAGCCTTCTCGTACGCCGCGAGGGTGCCCTCGAGCGCCGGCTTCGCCGACTCCTCGGTGAGCGACCACGACGAGAACGCGAAGTCGGTGGGATCGGCGCCGTTCAGGCCGGCCGCGCCCGCGGCGGGCCCGGCGCTGCCGGTGGGTACGCATCCGGCCAGGGCCGCGGCGGCGGCACCGATGCCGAACATCTGCAGAGCGCGACGGCGGGTGATCAACGGGTGGGGAAGCGATGAAGCTGACATAGGTGTCCTCCTTGACAGGTGAGCAGAAGAAAGGGAGTGGAGCGGTCAGCCCTTGACGGCGCCGGCCGTCATACCGCTGACGAGGAAGCGCTGCAGCAGCATGAAGGCGATCGCCACGGGCAGCGACACCACGAGCGAGGCGGCCATGAGCTCGGGCCACGCCGTTGCCGCTTCGCCGACATAGGTGTTGACGAGGCCCGGGGGCAGCGTCTGCTTGTCGGGGCCGGCGAGGGTCAGGGCGAAGATGAAGTCGTTCCAACCGCGGACGAAGGCGAACAGGCCCGCGGCGACCAGACCGGGGGCCGCCAGCGGGAGCACGATCGAGTGGATCGTGCGCAGGCGCGAAGCGCCGTCGACCCGGGCCGCCTCGATCAGCTCGTCGGGGATGGTGTCGAAGAAGCCCTTCAGCATCCAGACGCACAGCGGCAGCGTGAAGGTCGTGAACGACAGCACCAGCGCCGTGTAGGTGTTGAGCAGACCGTAGGCGCTGAACACGCTGTAGAGGGTGACGAGCAGCAGGGCCTGCGGGAACATCTGCGAGGCCAGCACGAAGTACATCAGCTGGCGGCGCCCGCGGTACCGGAACTTCGAGAACGAGTACCCCATGTAGGCCGAGACGATCACCGACAGCAGAGCGGTGATGACCGAGACGATCACGCTGTTCTGCAGGTAGGTGAACAGCTGCGGGTTGGAGGTCAGCGAGGTGTAGGCGTCGAAAGTGATCTCGGTGGGGAACAGCTTCGGCGGGTACGAGAAGACCTGGTCCCGCGGGGTCAACGAGGTGGCGAGCAGCCAGTAGACCGGAAGCAGGGCGAAGCCGCCGCAGACGATCAGGGCGGCCCACGAGGCGAGTCGGACACCCGGGCGGTCGGAGCGCAGCCCCGAGCTCGGGCGACGACGACGCTCGGGCGCCGGAGCGACCACGGGCGGCACGTCGGGGGCGGGGGTGACGGTGGGCAGTGCGGTGCTGGTCATCGCTTCTCGCCCCTCTCGGAGAATCGGACGTAGACGACGACGAGCGCCATGAGCAGGATGAGCCAGAGCAGGCCGAGCGCACCGGCGTGACCGAGATCGAAGCCGTGGAAGGCCGTCTCGTACACCGAGGTCGCGAAGGTCTCGGTGGATCCGGCCGGACCTCCGCCGGTGAGCACGTAGATGATGTCGAAGTGCTGGAAGTTCCAGATGAACTCCAGCAGCAGCACGAGGCCGATGATCCCGCCGATCTGCGGGACGGTGATCGAGAAGAATCGGCGCACGGTACCGGCCCCGTCCATCTCGGCGGCCTCGTGCAGCTCCTTCGGTACCGTCTGCAGGCCGGCCAGGAGCATGACCATCATCCAGGGGAACGACTGCCAGGTCTTGGCCACGATCACGGCGAACATCGCGGTCCCGGGCTGGGCGAGCCACGCCTGCGGACTGACCCCGAGCGGCTCGAGGATCGCGTTCATCACGCCGTAGTTGGCGTTGAAGATCCACATCCACAGGAACGAGACGACGACCCCCGGAACGAGCCAGGGGATGAGCATGAGCCCGCGGAAGACCTTCGACCCGCGAATCTGCGTGTTCAGGGCCAGCGCCAGCGCGAAGCCGATGACGAACGGGGCGATCGTGGTGCCGAGCGTGAAGACCAGCGTCTGCCACAGCAGGCGAAGGAAGTCGTCCTGCAGCACGTCGACGATGTTCTGGAACCCGACGAACTCGCGACCGGGCAGCACCAGGCTCTGCCTGAAGAAGGCGGTCACCAAGGCCGAGACGAGGGGATACGCCACGACGACGGCCATGAGCGCCATGCCCGGCACCACCAACAGGACGGCGAACATGCCGTTGCCGAGCCGCTCCGGGCGCGAAGCCCGAGCCTGAACCCGCCTCGGCGATCTGTTGAGTTTGTTTGGTTCTGTTACTACTTGTGAGTTCGTCATCGTCACGTCCGTGTGCGCTTTCCTCAGCATTGAGGGACCCAGGGGCCCGTTTGCGGCGCCTCGCGCCGTCATCGACCGCTTCAGCTTGGCCGCTCACGGCCGCGGGGTCAATTCGTGAGAGGTAACGCTTGAATCACGGCGTGTTCGTAAATGTTTGTACATGTTATCCGCGTGTGAAATAGCACACGCGATGGACCGCGCACGAACACAGCGACCCCGCGACGAAGAGCGGCGTGCGCCATCCGGGTCAGCGGCGCGATGGCATCCGTTCATCGAGCCAGGCCAGCAGGTCGGCCCGCACCTCGGCCTGGCACGTCTCGGCGAAGATCTCGTGCCGGGCACCCGGGTACACGAGCGTCGTGACGTCCGTCAACCCGGAACGACGCGTGTAGGCGTCCGCGAGCTTGTGCACGCTGCGCGGCCCACCGACGGTGTCATCGCGACCGACCATGAGCAACAGGGGCACATCGCGCTCGAGGTCGCGTCGCGGTCGACCGAGAAGCTTCACCGTCTCGATGGGCCCGAACAGCCGCGCAAGCGGCGTGGAGGTCGTGAGCGGATCGGCGACGAAATCGAGCCCCACCTGCTCGTCGCTCGACAGCCACTCCATGCCCGAGCCGCGCAGGTGCTTCCACGGGGCGTTCAGGTCGCCGGCGTTCAGCGAGCCGGGGACCCGCAGGGCCGAGCCGGTCATCACGACGGCGTCGAAGGCCTGCGGATGCCGATCCAGCAGCATCTGCGCGAGGAACGAGCCCCAGGAGTGACCGAGCAGCACCAGGGGAAGCGCCGGGTGCTCCTCGCGGATGCGCTGCGTCAGCGTCCAGACGGCGTCTCGGGCGGCTCCGAGCCCGCCGGGCCCGAGCCGGCCGAGCTTGCGGTGGTCATCGTCCCATTGGCGCAGACCCGTCCGGCCGTGACCCCGGTGATCGTCCGCGTAGACCGTGTACCCCGCGTCGACGAGCGCCTCGATCAGAGCGCCGTACCGCCCCGCGTGCTCCCCCACACCATGCAACAGCTGCACCACCGCCCGCGGCCCGGTCGCTTCGTGCACGTCGTAGACGATCGGGATGCCATAGGCGTCGACGAACTCGGGCATGGGGGGAGTCTAGGGCGGTGCCGCTCCGGTGACGCTAGGGCGTCGGCGTCGCCTGCGCGATGACCACGAGGTTGTCCCGCGCCGCGGTCCCCTCGCGCGGGACGCACGTGATCACGATGAGCCGCCCAGCCGCAGGGATCCACAGGTACTCGTCGAAGGCCAGATCGGGTTTCGGGACACGGCGCACCTGCGTCACCGTGTACCTCGTGGTCGCGACGTCGATGAGGTCGCCGGCCCCGACCATCGTCGTGCCGGTGGTCGGGTCGATGAACGCGTTCCCCGGGGCGGATCCGCCCGACAGTGCGTGCATGGCCACCACCACGGTGCCGGTCGACGCGTCATCCAACGCCACGCTTCGATCGCGCACGACGTACGCCGAGGTGAATCCCGGCGGAGTGACCTCGCCGTCGACCGAGTCCAGCGACCCGAGGGCGACGTCGAGTCCGTGCGAAGCCGCGCGCAGCCGCATCCCCTCGTCATCGACGGCCCGCGACCGCGATGCCGGGGGTGGGCTCGCCCCCGGCTCGAACGCGACCGCGGCTCCCTCGAGATCGCGCGGCGTCGCCGACGCATCGGTCCCGGAGCCGACGAGGCTCCCGGCGACGACGGCGACGACGCCCGCGCACGCGAGGATGCCGACGACTGCCCACCGATGACCTCGGCGACGCGGCTTCACCGGCGTGCCCGCGACCGGAACGTGAGCAGGACGGCGAGACCGATCGCGGCCAACAGCGCGGTCAGGCCGGCGAACACCAGCAGACCCATCAGCCGCGACTCCGTGCTCACGGTGCCTCCGGTGTGGGCCGAGAGGCCGAGGGGAGCGGGCGCCGCAACCACCGACGGGGTCGGCGTGGCGATCGGCGTGGGTGCAGGGATCGGCGTGGGCGTCGCGCTCGGCACCGGCGTCGCGCTCGACACCGGCGTCGCGCTCGGCACCGGCGTGGGCGATGCACTCGGCGCAGGTGCCTGCCCTCCGCCCGTCCCCCCGCCCCCGTGGCGCACGACCTGACCGGTCACGGCGGTGTCGCTCGCGCCCGCGATGCTGATCTCGGCGCGGTTCTCGTAGCGTCCCGCGACTCCCTGATCGGTGACCCGAGCGGCGAAGCGCACGTCGTAGTAATGCCCGGCCTGCGCCGTGAACGTCACGGTGCGATCGGTCGCGGCGTACGTCGAACGGTCGACGGGTGCCCAGGCGCCGGGTGATTCCCGACCGTCGGCACCGGTGACCAGGCGAGGAGACGACCAGAGCTCGGCGTAGCGCACGCCGTTCAACTCGGCGAGGAGTTCTTGGTTCTCGGCGAGCACGTCGGTCACGGTGACGACCTCTCCCCCCGACAACCCGTCACGACCCGAACCGATCTGTACGACCCAGACGATGGTGCCGGCGGCGGCGTCGTACATACCCCACTTCCCCGCGCCGCGCCCGGGGAAGGCGCAGTTCTCGGTGCACACCCCGGGGCCGGTGCCCGTACCCGGATCGGGCGACGGCTGCACATCGATGACGAGGGTATGGCCGCCGACGTCGTAGGTGACGAGCCCTCCCCCGCCGGGCTCGTTGCGCACCGTCACCCAGAAATAGAACGTGCCGTGCAGGTTCTCGGGGTGCGCCGTCAGGTAGTCCGCGGCGAACGTGCACTCCAGGGTCGACGCGTCGACGACGCATCGCCCCATGACCGCCCCCTGAGGATCGAGCAGCGGGAATCCGTCCGACCGGCCGGCGAGCTCCGGGGGCAGGGCCAGCGTGAAGCCCGCGGGAACGGTCGGGTGGTCGGGCAACGACCAGGTACCGCGGATCTCGGCCGACGATCCCGACGCCACTGTCTCACTGGTGAAGTCCAGAGAGTCGATCGATGCCGTGGTGGCTCGCTCGACCGCGGCTCCCGACGCGGGGGCCGGCAAGGTGAACGAGGCACCGACGATGCCGAGAGCGGCCAATGCGGCCAACGACACGCGCGCCCAGGTGCGCGGTCTCACGGGCAAGGGGAATGAGGTCACGATGACTCCAATGCAGGACTGGTCTCAACTCCCGCACCGTCTCGAACGGTACGGCTTCCCCTGAGAGAGACGGCCCGACGTGTTTCATCACGCGATACGACCGAAGATTTTCGAGACGGCCCGTCACCGCGTCATCGCTCCGCGACAGCGCCCCGTCATCGCACGGTGCCTGCAGACGGGGTCGCGCACCATACGCGCCTGACGGTGTCGCTCAGCCGACGGGCGAGACCGTGAACGTCACCCGCGTCGTACCCGCGGCGCTTGCGTCGAGCCGCTGGTAGGCGACCTCGAGCTCGTGAATCCCCGGGGCGAGACCGATGAGCCCCGACGCCGTCGACCGCCCGATCCGTCGATCGAGAACTCCGGATGCCGGAATCTCCAGGCCGCGCGCCAGTTCCCGACCATCGAGACGGACCACGAGCCTGCTCGAGGCCCACCCGCGAACGCGGAGGGCGACGGGATCGACCCCCGACGCTGTCCCCTCCGTGGGCGCCTCGACGAGAGGAACGAACGCGAAGGGCGCAGACGACACAGTCGGCGAACGCCTCCCCTGCGGATCGATCGCGACGGCCGCCACTGCGGCATCCGTGGGGCGCAGATCCTCGATCCGCATCGACCATGCTCCGGATGCCGGCACCTCCGTCTCGACAGCGGCCTCAGGGCGGCCCTCGGGCCAGATGCGCACGCGCGCCCCCGGTGCTGCACGCCCCTCGATGAGCGGCGCGACGGTCGCCGCGGGATCCCACTCGTCATTCAGCGTCGGAGCCTCGGGCGCGAGGGCGGCCTCCGTCTCGGATGCGTCCGAGGGGGAAGCTTCCTCTGACGAGGACTCCACGGTCGATTGTCCGTCTTGCTGCGGAGCGAGCGGCGCGACGGGGGCCGATGGTTCCGGTGCCGCCGGCGACGGAACGGGGAGAGGCTGATCGGGCTCGGCGATCACGACGGTGTCCTCCGGGTCGGTGGCCGGCCCGACGACGTTCTCCGGGATCGATGCGTCGTCGAGGATGACCGGTGGAACGTCCGTGGGGTTCGCCCCCTCCGTGGTCACGCCGTCGTCGACGACGGAGCTCGCCGACGAGCCGAAGGACGCCGTCACGGCAACCCCCGCACCCGCACCCGCCCCGACCAGGGCGACGATCGACGCGGCAACGACGAGCGACCGGCCCGGGGTCGTTCTCCGCTCCCCGGGAACTGTCTTCGCTTCGGGCACAGGACGCGCGCCCCACCCGACCGCAGCCGTGGCGGACAGTCCCCCGATGAGGAGAAGCAGAGCCGGCAGCACGCGCGCGACCGAGCGCACCTCCTCGACGAGCGGCGGGCACCAGGGGCACGTGGACACATGATCCTCGAACGACCGACGGTCCCGGGCCGAGGCGGTTCCCTCTTCGACGGCACCGAAGACGGCGAGTGCGCGGCGGCAGTTGTCGGGGCGTCCCTCGAGTTCGAGGTGGGCTTGCATCCAGGCCGCGCGCAACGAGCGCCGCGCCCGGTAGGCCAGGGCCGACGTCGCGTGCGGCGAGAGCCCGAGCAGAGGAGCGACCCGGCGCGGCGGGAGGCGCTCGACGTCGACGTACCAGAGCACTGTCTGCCAGCGCTCCGGCAAGGCGCGAAACGCCCGCCCGAGCAGCGACTCACCGAGGCGGGTCGCGAACATCGCCGCGGGGTCGTTCTCGATCGTCGCTTCGTCGATGGAGTCGAGCTCCACGGCATCGGCGAAGCGTTGTCCGCGACGATGCTCCCGCGATGCGAGGTTGCGCACGACCGTGTACAGATAGGGCCGCATGAGCTCTTCGGGCCCGGAGCCCCGACGCAGCGCGAGCATGGTGCGCTCGAACGCCTCCGACGTGAGGTCGTCCGCCATCGATGGAGACGACACCACCGCTGCCAGCTTCGTGACGGGCTTGTGGTGCCGACGCCACAGCAGAGCGACGGCTTCGTCGTCTCCCCGGCGGATCCGAGCGATGAGCGCCCGGTCGCTCGTTTCCGATACCGACATGCGCTTCCCCCTGCCACCGATTCGCGGCAGCCACCCGCGGTGTCGAGCGTCACCCCCCTCCGAACCGGCACGGGAGGACTTTCGGCCGCCAGACGTTCACGATAACGAAATTCACCTGATGGGTGAATGTGAGGGTGAAATTGCGCGACGAAAGGGGGGATCGCGGGTGACGGGAGGGCCGACAGCGATCCGTTCTGATGCGCACCACGAGCGCGACGCCGTTTCCCGGCAGCCCCATACCCTTAGCAAGGCTAATGAGATACCCTAAGAAAAGGAATATGAACGATCGCGTCGACGAATCCCCCCTTCCCGACCAGAATTCCGACCACAGCGCCGCAGCATCCGAGCTGCGCATGGCGACGTTCCGCCTCGCGCGACGCCTCCGGGCGCAGCGAGCAATCGACACCATGAGCGACGGGCAGTTCGCCGTCCTCGCCGCATTGACGGTGCACGGAGCGCACACGCTCGGCCAGCTGGCCGACCGCGAGCGCGTCACGGCTCCGTCGATGAATCGCACGGTGTCGCAGCTCGAGGAGGTGGGGTACCTGACGCGCATTCCCGACGAGGTCGATCGACGCCGCGTCACCATCGACCTCACCGATCTCGGACGCCGGATCGTCGACGAGACGGTCCGACGCCGGGACGCCTTCGTCGAGGAGGCTCTCGCCGAGCTCTCCCCCGAAGAACGACAAGTGCTGGCCCGCGCCACCACGATCATGAGGAAGGTGGCCGACAGATGAGCACGTCGATGTTCCGGTCGCTGTCGATCTTCAACTACCGCGTCTGGTTCATCGGAGCCCTCGTCTCGAACGTCGGCGCCTGGATGCAGTCCACGGCCCAGAACTGGGTGGTGCTGACGCAGCTCACGAACAACGACGCCGCCGCCATGGGCGTCACCATGGCCCTGCAGTTCGCCCCCCCGCTGCTCCTGGTCAGCGTCACCGGGTGGGTCGCCGACCGGTTCGACCGTCGCAGGCTCATCATGTGCACCCAGAGCGCCCTGCTGCTGCTGGCCGTGTCCTTGGGCATCCTGCTGCTGAGCGGAGCGATGACCCTGCCGTTGATGTTCGGGTTCGCGCTCGCGCTCGGAGTCGTCACGGCCTTCGACAACCCGGCGCGCCAGGCCTTCGTCTCCGACCTCGTCTCTCAAGAGAACGCGTCGAACGCCGTCGCCCTCAACGCCGCCTCGTTCAACATGGCGCGCCTGATCGGCCCGGCCGCCGCCGGCGTCATGATCGTGCTCGTCGGCACGGGCTGGGTCTTCCTCGTGAACGCCTTCACCTTCCTGGCGATGCTCGGCGCCCTGTTCCTCATGCGCCCGCACGAGCTCGTCGCCCGCCACCGCCGCGGAGGCCCCGCGCGTCTGGCCGACGGCTTCCGCTACGTGGCCCGGCGCCCCGATCTCGTGGTCATCTTCGTCATGGTGTTCCTGCTCGGGGCGTTCGGCATGAACTTCCCGATCTTCGCGTCCACGATGGCGCTCGAGTTCGGCCGCGGTGCCGACGGGTTCGGCCTGCTGAGCTCCTTCGTCGCCATCGGCTCCCTCGCCGGAGCACTCCTGGCCGCGCGCCGCGAGCGCGCCCGCATGCGCGTGGTCGTCCTCGGCTCGGGCGGCTTCGCCGTGGCATCCGCCCTCTCGGTCTTCGCTCCCAGCTACGGGGCCTATGCGGCCACGCTCGTACTGACCGGCTTCTGCGTCGTCACGACGCTGACGACCGCGAACGGCTACGTGCAGACAACGACCGACCCCGTGCTGCGCGGCCGCGTGCTGGCGCTCTACATGGCGATCCTCCTCGGCGGCACGCCCGTGGGGGCACCGATCGTCGGCGCCGTGGCGGCGGAGTTCGGCCCCCGCGTGGCGATCGGCCTGGCCGCGATCGTGGCCGTCATCGCGTGCGGGATCGGAGCGACCTGGACGGCGATGTCGGGCCGCCTGCACCGCCACGAGACCAAGCGCTTCCGCCTCACGCTCGACGAGACGCGCCCGATCACGACCATCGCGCCCGAACCCGAGGACTTCAGCGATGAGGTCGCCGGCACGACGCCGATCCCGCTGCCCCCGGGCGAGCGGTCGCCGCGCGCGACACCCCGCCCGCGCCACGGCGGCTGACACAGCTTCGCCCCAGCGGCGCCCCACGGGCGAGCGTCGGCGCGCGAACCGGGTGAGTCCATTCAGTCGAACTTGTGCCACGACGACGCAGGCGTTGTCAAGCCACCGGGCGCACCCGTCCGAGACCCAGCAGCTCCCCTATTGTGCGGGTGTCCAATACGCACATCGATCTCGTGGGGAGATCCATCATGCCGAAGTTCACACGCCGTTCCTCTCGCATCGCCACCGCGATCGCCCTTCCCGCGGCTGTCGTCGCGGCGGGGCTGCTGGTGTCGACGAGTTCGTACGCCGCCTTCTCCGATACCACCTCCAATGAACGCAACGGCTGGCGGGCGGGGACCGTCCAGCTCGACGACGACGCCGCCGGCCGCGCCTTGTTCACGGCCGGCAACGCCAAGCCGGGCGACGGGGCGACGACCTGCATCGCCGTCACCTCGACCGGAACCCTGGCCTCGCAGGTACGCCTCTACGCCGCGGATGCCTCGGGGTCCGCGGGCCTGGCCGACCACCTGATCCTGCGCGTCGAGCAGGGAACCGGCGGCGGTTACGGCACCTGCAACGGCTTCACCTCGCAGAGCACCGTCTTCGACGGCCGCCTCTCGGGCTTCACCGGGGCACACACCTCGTACCGGTCGGGAGCAGCCACGTGGAGCCCGGGCGGGGGCGGAAGCGAGACGCGCACCTTCCGCATCACGTGGAGTCTCGCCGACGACGCGCCGAACGCGGTCCAGGGCGGCACCGCCTCGACCGCGTTCGTCTGGGAAGCGCAGAACAGCTGAGTCCGTGCGCTCCCGTCGCATCCTCCTCGTCGCGGGGGTGGCGGCGGCGCGGGCGGTCGTGGCGCTGGTGCTGGCGTTGGCGTTCTGGGCGGCGGCTCCCGTGGCCCTGGGGTGGCTGCCGACCACTGTGATGACGGCGTCCATGACGCCGGCCATCGAGGTGGGTGATGTCGTCGTGTCGCGGCCCGCCCCGCGGGAGGCGCTCCTTCCGGGACGTGTCGTGCTGGCGATCGACCCGGACTGGACCGACCGCCTGCGCCTGCACCGCATCGCCGAGCTCGACCCCGACGGTGGCCTCGTCACGAAGGGCGACGCCAACCCCGACGCCGACTCGACTCCGCTGCACCCCGATGCCGTCCTCGGCATCGGGGTGCTGCGGGTGCCCGGGATCGGGCTGCCGATCGTGTGGCTGCGCACCGGAGAGGTCGTCCCGCTCGCGGTGAGTGTCGCGGGGTTCGCTCTGTGTCTCGCTGTCGCGCTGCGCCGGGGCGCCGACGACGACCCCGACGAGCCGAGTCCGCCGCGAGACGCCGCCGCGCACGCGCAACCGCTCACGCGTCGCGCTCTTCGCGCCCGCTCGTCGAGAACCCGCCGGCTCGGCCGCGCCCTCGGCCTCGCGGTCGCCGTCGCCCTGACCGGGGCGGCCGTGAGCACCCCGGCCTCTGCGTCGTTCAGCGGCGAGGCCGCGGCATCCGGAACCGTCACGGCCGGGCGCGCGACCGGCCCCTGGTCGCTCGGCTGTGACAACGACGGCGGAGCCGTGGTGACGTGGGCGTACGACGGGTGGGAGCCCCGCAGCTTCGACCTGCTGGTCGACGGGCGGGTCGTGGTCGATGACATCCCACCGTGGTTCCGAGCCGTTCGCGTGCCCAACGACGGCTCGTACTCCCTCTTCCGCACCGACACGGTGACGGTGCGGACGAACATCGGCGCGCACTGGTCGGCCGAGTCGAGCGAGAGCGTGCCCGTCGGCGGCGTCCTGTTCGGTTTCGGGCGGCCCTTCTGCCGGTGATCAGACGCGGGCGTCCTGCCCCTGTCCCCCCACCGGCACGAGGCGCGTCAGCTGCGTCACGTGCCGCGGCTCCAGCTCGGCGAGGGAGGAGACACCGAGCAGGGTCATCGTGCGCTCGATCTCGCTGCGCAGGATCGCGATCGTCCGGTCGACCCCCTGACGCCCGCCGGCCATGAGGCCGTAGAGGTACGCCCGTCCGATCAGGGTGAAGGTCGCCCCCAGAGCGACGGATGCCACGATGTCGGCGCCGTTCATGATGCCGGTGTCGACCATGACCGTCGCATCCTTGCCGACCTCGCGCACGACCTTCGGCAGCAGGTGGAAGGGGATGGGCGCACGGTCGAGCTGACGGCCGCCGTGGTTCGACAGCACGATGCCGTCGACGCCGAGATCGACCAGACGCGCGGCGTCCTGGACGTTCTGCACGCCCTTGACGACGATCTTGCCGGGCCACATCCCGCGGATGATGTCGAGGTCGTCGTAGCCGATGGTGGGGTCCATCGCGGCGTTCAGCAGCTCGCCGACGGTTCCGCCCGTCGTGCTCAGCGACGCGAATTCGAGCTTCGGGGTGGTGAGGAAGTCGATCCACCACCAGGGGCGCGGGATCGCGTTGACGATGGTTCCGACGGTCAGCTGCGGCGGAATGGAGAAGCCGTTGCGCTTGTCGCGCAGGCGCGCCCCGGCGATGGGGGTGTCGACGGTGAACATGAGGGTGTCGAAGCCCGCCCGGGCGGCGCGTTCGACGAGCCCGTACGAGATCTCGCGCTGGCGCATCACGTACAGCTGGAACCAGTTGCGACCGACCGGGTTCGCGGCCTTGACGTCTTCGATCGAGGTGGTGCCGAGGGTCGAGAGGGTGAACGGGATGCCGGCGGCGGCCGCCGCAGACGCGCCCGCCGTCTCACCCTCGGTCTGCATGAGACGCGTGAAACCGGTGGGCGCGATGCCGAAGGGCAGCGCGGAGGGGGCGCCGAGGATCTCGCACGAGGTGTCGACGTCGGCGGCGGGCCGCAGGATGTCGGGGTGGAACTCAACGTCTTCGAACGCGCGGCGGGCGCGGCCGAGCGAGAACTCGCCCTCGGCGGCACCGTCGGTGTAATCGAAGGCGGCCTTGGGGGTGCGCCTCTTGGCGATGGTCCGGAGGTCGGCGATGGTCAGCGCCGCGTCCAGGCGGCGCTTGCGCGCGTCGAGTTCGGGCTTCTTGAACCGCATGAGCTCGAGGAGCTCGTTGACCTTGGGGAGCTGTCGCTGGACCATGGGAGACCCTCTCGTACGGTGTGGTCAGACCACACTACGCGCGAGAGAGCCCCCCGACCAGGGCCCGTGTGCGAGCACCGCCTCAACGCCCTCGACCGCACACCGCCCCGCGAGGAGTGGGCGCGCTACGCCGACCGCGGCGAGACCGCCGGCCTGCTCACCCTGTGCTGTGACGCCCAGCCGTTGCGAGACGCGCCGGCATTCGCGATCACCTGCGGCAATCCGTTCCGTCGTGCCGTGCCGTCACGCGGACGTCGTGTTCGACACACCGGTTCAGGATGCCGGCGCCCGGGCGGAGTGTCGAGCACGGACTCCGCATGACGGCCCGCGTCCGAGCCCGCGGCGTCGCCTCGGCGCTCAGGTCTCGCGCGTGATCGTGACCTTGACCTTCAGGTTGCTCTTGCCGGGGCCGGCGTACACACCGCGCAGCGGGGGCACGTCGTTGTAGTCGCGTCCGCGGCCCACCAGCACGTGCCGGTCGCCGATCTCGATGTTGTTGGTGGGGTCGAAACCCTGCCAGTCGCCGGCGAACCACTCGACCCACGCGTGCGACTCCCCCGTCACCGCTTCGCCGACCTCGGCGGAGGGCTTCGGGTGCAGGTAGCCCGACACGTAGCGGGCCGGGATGCCGACCTCGCGCAAGGCCCCGATCGCGATGTGCGCGATGTCCTGGCAGACGCCTTTTCGCGCCTCCCACGCGTCGACCGCCGTGGAGTGCACGCCGGTGACGCCCTGCATGTAGTCGATGGCGTCGCCGATCGCCTCGGCGATCGCGTGCGCCGCGGGGCCCGGCCGGTCGTGCTGCGCCGCGATCGAGCGGGCGAGCTCCGCCACCTCGGGGTGCGGGGTCGTGCGACGGGTCTGCGTCAACTGCTCGACGGTCGTGATCGAGCGGGAGGCCTCGGCGGCCAGCTGCTCCCACGTGATGTCGGCGTGTTCGATGGGACGCGGACGCACCTCGACGAGGGAGCGCGCGGTGATCGTGAGCGCCCCGTGCGGCGACAGCACATCGAACGCCGCCACCCGCGTGCCGAAGTAGTCGACGTACTGGTTGACCGAGGTCGACGGCTCGATGTCGAGCGACGAGCTCAACACGAACTGGCTGTCGGTCGAGTGCGGGAGCATGCGGGCCTCGTTGTACGACGCGACGACGTCGCCCGGGTAGACGAACCCGGTCTGGTGTTCGATGCGAAGGCGTTTCATGAGATCTCCCCGATCCAGCTCGGCTCGGCCTGCGTCGGGAAGAAGCGCGACCGGATCGCCTCCGACGCTTCGCGGGTCACCGTCTGCACGCGCTGCATGTGCTCGGGCAGCTCCGCCAGGATGTCGCTGACCGGGCGGTACTCGAGATCGTTGCGGATCTGTCCGAGGGCCCGGAGAACCGTGTTGGAGTGGCCGACGCGGTCGGCGCGCGGATCGATCGCGCTCATGCAGTCCTCGGCGCGCTGGATCGAGTAGATGATCGAGCGCGGGAAGAGACGGTCGAGCAGGAGGAACTCGGCGGCATTGCGCGCGCTCGGCATCCCCCGGTACGTGCGCAGGTACGCCTCGTACGCGCCGCACGAGCGGAGGATCGTCGTCCACGACGGGCCCGACACCTCGGTGAGCGAGCGCGTCGCCAGCAGGCGCGCGGTCATATCGGTGCGCTCGATGCTGCGCCCGAGGGTGAAGAACTGCCAGGCTTCGTCGCGGTTCGTCGAGGAGTCGACGATGCCGATCGCCAGGGCCGCGCGCTCGCGCACCCACTGGAAGAACTCGTGCACCTTCTCGGTCTGCAGCCGTCGCGGCATCCGGGCGTTCGTGGTGTTGAGGATCTCCCACAGCTCGGTCGAGACGATCTCGCGCGCACGCCGGGCGTTCTCGCGCGCCGCGGTGAGCGAGTAGGCGATGCTCGAGGGGTTCATGCGATCGACCGCGAGACGGGCGAGGACATCGTCTCGTCGCACGGAGTCGACGTTCTCGGGCCACGCCGAACCCATGACGCTCAGGAGCGATCGGCACGCGGTGTCTTCGTCGATCCATGGATCTTCGAGCAGCAGCTGCAGGTGCACGTCGAGGATGCGAGCGGTTCCGTCGCTGCGCTCGATGTAGCGCCCGATCCAGAACAGCGATTCGGCGATACGACTCAGCACCCCGGCACCTCCTGCGACTGCTGCTGCTGCTCGGCCTGCGGACCGTGCTGCACCGCGGCATCCTGCTGCTGCTGCTCCTGCTGCTCTTTGCCGGAGGGGCCGTTACCCGGACGGGGGTCGCGGGGCGAGGTCGCGGGAGCGGGTTGGCCGTCGTAGATGATCGGGATCGCCTCGGTCACCGCGGCCTGGTCGGCGACGAGACCCGAGACGCCGTTGCCCTGACCGTACTCGACGTGGGAGGGCGCCGAGCCGCCGACGATCCAGGTGTCCTTCGAACCGCCGCCCTGACTGGAGTTCACCACGAGCTGCCCCTCGGGCAGCGCGACGCGGGTCAGGCCACCGGGGAGCACCCAGATGTCGTCTCCGTCGTTGACCGCGAAGGGGCGCAGGTCGGCGTGACGCGGACGCATCCCGTCTTCGACGAGGGTCGGGATGGTCGAGAGCATCACGACGGGCTGCGCGATCCATCCGCGCGGGTCGGCGAGCAAGCGCTTGCGCAGGGCGTCGAGCTCGGCGGGCGAGGCGTCGGGCCCCACGACCAGCCCCTTGCCCCCCGAGCCGTCGACCGGCTTGACCACGAGTTCGGGCAGACGGTCGAGCACCTCTTCGAGGGCGCCCGGGTCTTCGAGGCGCCAGGTGTCGACGTTCTTGAGAATGGGCTCTTCGGCGAGGTAGTACCGGATGAGATCCGGCACATACGTGTAGAGCAGCTTGTCGTCGGCGACGCCGTTGCCCACGGCGTTGGCGATCGTGACGTTGCCCAGGCGCGCGGCGAGCATGAGGCCGGGCGCGCCCAGCATCGAGTCGGCGCGGAACTGCAGCGGGTCGAGGAAATCGTCGTCGACGCGGCGATAGATGACATCGACGCGCTGCGGGCCGCGAGTGGTGCGCATGAACACCTTGCCGCCGATGCACAGCAGGTCGCGGCCCTCGACGAGCTCGACGCCCATGAGGCGCGCGAGCAGCGTGTGCTCGAAGTACGCCGAGTTGTAGACGCCCGGCGTGAGCACGACGATGTTCGGGTCGTCGATCCCGGGCGGGGCCGACGCCCGGAGGGCGGCGAGCAGCTTGTTCGGATAGTCGCCGACGGGGCGCACCCGCATCGACACGAACAGCTCGGGAAGCGTCTGCGCCATGACGCGGCGGTTCGAGATCACGTACGAGACGCCGGAGGGCACGCGCACGTTGTCTTCGAGCACGCGCATCTCGCCGTGCTCGTCGCGGATGAGGTCGATGCCCGACACCTGGATCCGCACGCCGTTGGCGCTGCGGATGCCGGCCGCCTGACGGTAGAAATACTGCGACGACGAGATGAGACCCGCGGGCAGGATGCCGTCGCGGACGCAGTGCTGATTGCCGTACGCGTCGTCGAGGAACGCCTCGAGGGCCTTGACGCGCTGCTTCACGCCGGCCTCGATGCGCGACCACTCGTCGTAGGCGATGACCCGGGGCACGGCATCCAGGGGGAAAGGCCGCTCCTCGCCCGCGAAGTCGAACGTGACACCCTGCGCGAGATACGAACTGGCGAGCGACTCGGTGCGTCCGCGCAGCTCATCCTGCGTCATCTGCGCGAGCGTCTGGTACAGCTCCCGGTACGCCTCACGAGACGGGGCGGCTTCTCCGGGACTCGCCGGAACGCCGAACATCTCGTCGAACGCCGGGATGCCGGAAGCGGTCTTGCGCGGCGCCAGCGTGGAGCCGTAACCGTCGAACAGGTCACCCATGCGACGACTCTACTCAGCGCCGTGTTGCGGACACGTTTCCCACCCGCGCTCTTGCGCCGCCGAGCACGGCGTGCGCACGAGCAGCTCCGCCGAACGGCTCAGCCGAACGGCTCAGGTGCCGGGGCGCAGCACCACCTTGATGCAGCCGTCCTGCTTCTTCTGGAACGTCTCGTACAGGCCCGGGGCGTCATCGAGCGGGGCGTGGTGCGTGACGAGGTCCATCACACCGAGCGGGTCGGCGGGGTCCTCGACCAGCGGCAGCAGGTCGTCGACCCAGCGCTTGACGTTGCACTGGCCCATCCGGAGGGCGATCTGCTTGTCGAACATCGTCTTCATCGGCAGCACGTCGGCCTCTCCGGCGTACACCCCGCTCAACGACACCGTGCCGCCGCGGCGGACGAGGTCGATCGAGGCGTACACCGCGGCCAAGCGGTCGAGCCCGGCCTTGTCCATGAGCTTCTGCGCGAGCGCGTCGGGGAGAAGGCCCACGGCCTTCTGTGCCAGCTCGACGCCCCCGTTGCCGTGGGCCTCCATGCCGACGGCATCCACCACACCGTCGGCCCCGCGCCCCTCGGTGAGATCGACCAGTTCGTCGACCACCGTGTCGGTCAGGTCGTAGGTGAGGATGCCGTGCCGCTCGGCCATGGCGCGCCGCTCGGGCTCGGGCTCGACCGCGAGCACGCGGTAGCCCAGGTGCACGCCGATACGGGCGGCGAACTGCCCCACCGGACCGAGGCCCATCACCGCGAGCGTGCCGCCCTCGGGGACGTTCGCGTACTGCACGCCCTGCCACGCCGTGGGCACGATGTCGCTGAGGAAGAGGTAGCGATCGTCGGGCAGGTCGTCTCCGACGCGGATGTGGTTGTAATCGGCCAGCGGGACGCGCAGGTACTCGGCCTGACCGCCCGGCACCTGACCGTAGAGCTTCGTGTAGCCGAAGAGCGCCGCGCCGCTGCCGTACTCGCGCACCTGCGTCGTCTCGCACTGCGACTGCAGGCCGCGGCGGCACAGGAAGCAGTGACCGCACGAGATGTTGAAGGGCACGACGATGCGGTCGCCGACGGCGAGATTCGTCACGGCCGAGCCCACCTCGACGACGACGCCCATCGGCTCGTGTCCGAGCACGTCGCCCTTGTCGATGAAGGGGCCGAACAGTTCGTACAGGTGCAGGTCGGAGCCGCAGATCGCGGTCGAGGTGATCTTCACGATCGCGTCGGTCGGCTCAAGGATCTCGGGGTCGGGGACCTCCTCGACGCTCACGTTGCGCGTGCCCTGCCAGGTCAGTGCCTTCATGGTGGTGCCTCTCGTTCCGGGGGGGGGGACGATCAGTCTGCGCCGCGAGCGCGCAACCGGCGAGGTGGTTGACGAGCCCCCGCGCGATGCGTCACGCGCCGGGGGCCGCCAGGGGTGGAGCATCGACCCAGGAGTGCACCCGCGCGAGGAACGCGGCGTAGCCGGCGGGCGTGCGCCCCGTGAATCGGCCGGAGGTCTCGACCTCGTGCGCATCGCTCGCCCGCTCCCGGGCGCCGAGGGCCCGGGCCGCCCGGACGAGGGCCACGTCCTCGTGTTCGACGAGATCCGGGATGCCGCCCGCCCGGCCGTACGTGCTCGCGCGCACGCCGAGGTTGGCGCCGTGGACGTTCCCGGGCGGTGCGCCCCGATGGTGCGTGGCGCGCCAGTACGCGGCGTGGCGGGCGCTGAGGTCGGCGAAGTCGGGGCGCACGGTTCCGAGCACGAGGTCGACCCCGGTGTCGGCGAGATCGAGCTGGTGGGTCACCCAGTTCGGGGGCACGACGGTGTCGGCATCCGTCATCGCGATCCACGTGTCGACCGGGCTCGCCGAGAGCGTCCCGAGCGCGTGCGCGACACCGACCCGCCGCGCGGTGCCCACGCGGCGAGCGCCGATCTCGACCGTCTCGACCGGCCAGCGCCGCACCTGCGCGGCGGTGGTGTCGGTGCACGCATCGAGCACGACGACGACCGCGACGGCCAGCTCGGGCGTGCGCTTCTTCGCGCGAGAGACGGCCCGGTCGACCGATGCCAGGCAGCGCCCGATCAGCGCTTCCTCGTCGTGCGCCGGGATCACCACGGCCACCGCCCTCACGGGACGAGTCCGGACTCGGCCGCCACCGAACGCGCGCCCGGGTGCGCGTACACCTCGAGCACGAAGTCCTCCTCCTCGTGCCGCACGAGACGCACGAGATCGGGACGTGCGGCGAGCGCGGCGTGCACCTCGTCGCCGCTGCGGGGGTATTCGGCCACCGGGTGCCGCCAGTGACAGGCGACGAGGCGACCGTCGGCGCTGAGCGAGGCGGTGGCCGCGGTGAGCCCGCGGTCGAGATCGACGCCGGCCCAGTAGTAGGCCACCTCCGACAGCACGACGAGGTCGAACTCCCCCTCGGGCCATGCGTCGGGGAGCGTCGCGAGGCGGAGCTCGACGTTCTCGCGACCCGCGAGGCGTGTCCGCGCGCGCTCGAGGGCCGCGGGGGCGAGGTCGACGGCGAGCACCCGGTCGCTCCGGTCGGCCAGATACACCGTCAGCGCCCCCGTCGAGCACCCCGCCTCGAGGGTCGAGCGGTAGTGGCGCCACGGGAGGGCGGCCAGGAGCACGGAACGTTTGCGCTCTTCGTACCAGCGCGAGTCGAAGCCCCAGGGATCGTCGTGGCGGGCGTACATGTCGTCGAAGTACTGCCTTCCGACGCTGCCCGCCGGGGTCGCGGGCGACTCCGGGGCGATGAAGAGCTCGGCGTCGCGCTCGGCGTGCGCGCGCATGCCGGCGTGGATCGTCGCCTCATCCCCCGGGGCGCCCGACAGCGGCTCGAGCTGACTGCGGTGCGCGTCGAGGGCGCGGGTCTTGACCTCTCGCGAGCGGGGCTCGAGGGCGAGACGCTCGACGCGGTCCCACGGCACGTCGTCGGGGCCGCCCCAGTGCCAGAGCCAGATCGGGAAGGCGCGCGAGCGCACCCCGCGGGCGGCGCAGACCTGTTCCACGATCTCGCCGACGACCCGGTGGTCGCGGTGCCCGTCTCCCCGCCACGGCGACAGCACCAGCACGCGCCGACCGGTCGCGGCGTCGAGCGTTTCGCGCAGCGCCGCGGTGATGGCATCCCGGTACTCCCCCGTCCCGCCATCCGGCAGGCCGAGGAAGATCGGATTGCCGACCAGGCCCACGATGCGCGCCGCATCGTGAAGCTCGCGGCGGCGCAGGAGCGCGAGGGTCGCGGGCCCGTGGGTGGGCGAACCGGGGTGAGAGCCCTCGCCGTCGGTCACGACGAGAAGATCGATCGGGATGCCGCGCGCGGCCGCGGTCGCGAGCAGACCCGCGGCTCCGAGGCTCTCGTCGTCGGGGTGCGCGGCGACCACGATCAGATGGTCGACGTCGAGATCGAGCGGGGGCAGGTCACGGCGGAGTGCGTCCGTCCAGACGCTCTCGTCGGTCCCGGGATCGCGGTGGTCGAAGCTCACCACGCGCCCGCCCCCGTCGCGACGTCGACGCCGATTCTCGCGACGTCGCGCTCGCCGTGATGCTGGCGCAGGTAGACCTGCAGGTCGGCGACGCGACGCGCGTACGCCTCGTCGGCGACGAGCGGCAGCGGTCCGAGCGCGCGCGCGGCCTCGGCGAGGGTCGTCTCGACGGCGTCGGCGACCACGGTGCGCGCGCGGGCGGCACGCAGGCCCGCGGATGCCGAGCCCCCGGCACCGAAGACCGTCGCCGTCTCGCGCAGCACGGCGCGCGCGGCCCAGAGGGCGGTGTCGGCACGCCCGAGATGCACGCGCGAGAGCTGATCGGCGCGGTCGGACGCGGCGGCCTCGCTCAACGCATCGCGCAGCGGCAGGGCCCCACCCCACCAGCAGGCCGCGACTCCGACCCCGCCGTGCGCGAAGCCCGATCGACGCAGGTACCAGCCGGGCTCGCCCACGGGGACGGCGACCGCCCCGTCGACGTCGATCGGGGCGCTGACGACCCGGTCGAGTCCGCGGGCGTACCAGGGGCCGGTCCGCGAGGTGACGCCCGGGGCGCGCAGGTCGAGCGCGAAGAGCTGTCGCCGTTCGTCGTCGACCCACGCGGTCACGAGGGCACGGTCGAGGTGGGCCGCGAGCGAGCACCAGGGCTTGGTTCCGCGCAGCGTCCAGGTTCCGGCATCCTGTCGAGCCTCGAGTCGCATGCCGGGGCCCTCCGCCGCGAAGACGCCCCACGACCCGCCGGGCTCGAGAGCGACGTCGATCCCCTCGCGGGCGGCTTCGCCGAGGATCGCGAGCGCGTCGAGGTGCGGCTCGAGCACGCGAGCGGCGGCGACGTCTCGCCTGGCCACGGACGCGAGGAGTTCCCAGGTCGCGGCGAGGGAGCGCGGAGGGGTCACGCTCGTCGCCCACGCGAGCGTGGCGGCGACGTCGCTGCCGAGCCCCTCGACGGCATCCGCCCTGCGAAGGGCCTCACGGACGTCGTCGAGGTCGGGGGCGTCGTCGGAGAGGAGGAGGGGGGATGGCAAAGCTCCGCGGTGTCTCACCGCGACAGCGTGGGGACCGCGGCGGGTTTCGGCGAGGACCTTGACACCGTCGCCCGTCTCGGGCAGAGCAGAGCGGCGGATGCCGGTTGGCTGTGAATACCGCGCGTCCGGCGCCGGGGTGCCCGGGGCTCCCTAGGCTCCCTTCGTGACCCCCGCATCTTCCCGCCGCCGAGATCTCGCGGCGATCGTCGCGTCGATCGCCGCCACCGTGTTCGGCGCCGGCCTCGGCGAGCTCGCCGCGGCGATCGTCTCGCCCACCGCGAGCCCGTTCGCCGTCATCGGCGGTGGCATGATCGACCTCGCCCCGGCCTGGGCGAAAGACCTGGCGATCGACCTGTTCGGCACGGGCGACAAGGCGGCCCTGCTCGTGGGGATCGCGGTGCTGCTGCTGATCGTCGCCGGCGTCGCCGGAGTTCTCGAACGGCGCAAGGCCCCGTGGGGGCGGGTCGTGCTCATCGCGCTCGGGGTGATCGGCGCGATCGTCTCGATGACGCGGGCGGATGCCGGGACACTGTCGCCCCTCCCGTCGCTGGTCGCGGGAGCCGCCGCCGCCCTGGTGGCCGGGCTGCTGGTCGCCCGGCTCCGGCGACGGTCGACGAAGGCCCCGACCGACGACGGCGTCTCGCGCCGCAGCGTCCTCGCCCTCTCGGGGGTGGCCGTCATGGCCGGCGCCCTCGCCGCCGTCGGATCCGTCGCGGTGAGCGGGGGCGCGCGCGCCGTCAGCGCGGTGCGCTCCGCCCTGCGACTGCCGTCCCCCGCGACGACCACGCCCGTTCCGGCCGGAGCCGACCTCGGGATCGACGGGCTCGGGCCGATCATCACCCCCGCGTCGGACTTCTACCGCATCGACACCGCTCTCGTCGTGCCGCAGGTGGACCCCGCGACCTGGACACTGCGGGTGCACGGCATGGTCGAGCAAGAGGTGGTGCTGCGGTGGGACGATCTGGTCGCCCTCCCCCAGAAGGAGACCGTCGCAACCCTCGTGTGCGTGTCGAACGAGGTGGGCGGATCGCTCATCGGCACCGCCCGCTGGCTGGGGGTGCCCCTTCGCGACATCCTCGAGCGCGCGAAGCCGACGACCGAGGCCGACATGGTGCTCTCGCACTCGGTCGACGGATTCACGGCATCCACCCCCCTCGAAGCCCTCACCGACGACCGCAACGCCCTGCTGGCCATCGGCATGAACGGCGAACCCCTGCCGATCGAGCACGGCTTCCCCGTGCGGATGGTCGTGCCGGGGCTCTACGGCTACGTGTCGGCGACGAAGTGGGTCAGCGAGCTCGAGGTCACCCGCTACGACCGCGCCGAGGGGTACTGGACCTCGCGCGGCTGGTCGGAGCGCGGACCCGTGAAGCTGCAGTCGCGCATCGACGTGCCCCGGTCGGGCGCGCGGGTCGGCGCGGGCGACACCGTCATCGCCGGAGTCGCCTGGCAGACGCACGTGGGCGTCTCGGGGGTCGAGGTGCAGATCGACGACGGTCCGTGGCAGGCAGCGACGCTCGCCAGCGCGATCTCGGCCGACACCTGGGTGCAGTGGAGCCTGCCGTGGAACGCCACGAGCGGATCGCACACCCTGCGCTGCCGGGCCGTCTCGGCCACGGGCGAGACGCAGACCGCCGACACGGCCGCCCCGGCACCCGACGGCGCGACCGGCTGGGATCAGCGTACGGTGTCGGTGGCCTGAGCCCGCTCGGAGGCGCGACGCCTGTCCGCGGCGCGACGGCCCGTGTCCCCCCTCGTGCAGAAAATCCGCACGGGATCCGCACGAAGGGGGACACGCACGCCTTGGCGCGGGCGCGGCGCGGGGCCATTCGGCACTCAGGCCGACAGCACGTGCCGTACCTGCTCGACGGCCCAGTCCAGCTCGGTCGCGCGGATCGTCAGCGGCGGCGCGATGCGGATCGTCTGGCCGTGCGTGTCCTTCACGAGCACGCCGCGGGCGAGCAGCTTCTCGGCGATCTCGCGACCGGTGCCGTAGGCGGGGTCGATGTCGACGCCGGCCCACAGACCCGCGATACGCACGGTCGTGACGCCGTGGCCGATCAGCGACTGCAGCGACGCCTCGAGGTGCGCCCCCAGCGCCTTCGCGCGCGCCTGGAACTCTCCAGATGCCAGCATCTCGACGACCCGCAGACCCACGGCCGCGGCCAGCGGGTTGCCGCCGAAGGTCGAGCCGTGCTCCCCCGCGCGGATGACGCCGAGCACGTCCTCGTTCGCGACGACGGCCGACAGGGGCAGGATGCCGCCGCCGAGCGCCTTGCCGAGCAGATAGACGTCGGGCACGACGCCCTCGCGATCGCACGCGAACGTCTCGCCCACGCGTCCCAGACCCGACTGGATCTCATCGGCGATGAAGAGCACGTCGTTCGCGGTGCAGATCTCGCGGACCCGCTGCAGGAACCCCTCGGGCGGGAGGACGACCCCGGCCTCGCCCTGGATGGGCTCGAGCAGGACGGCGGCGGTGTTCTCGTCGATCGCCGCAGCGATGGCATCCGCGTCGCCGTAGGGCACGTGCACGAAGCCCGGCGCGTACGGACCGAAGTCGTCGTGCGCCGTGGGGTCGTCGCTGAAGCCGACGATCGTGGTGGTGCGGCCGTGGAAGTTGCCGTTCGCGACGATGATCGTCGCGGCGTCGGGGGCGATGCCCTTGGTGCGGTACCCCCAGGCGCGCGCGACCTTGATGCCGGTCTCGACGGCCTCGGCGCCGGTGTTCATCGGCAGCACGAGGTCTTTGCCGCAGAGCTGCGCGAGCGCTGTCGCAAAGGGACCGAGGCGGTCGTTGTGGTACGCGCGACTGGTGAGGGTCAGGCGATCGAGCTGCTCCCGGGCGGCCGCGAGGATCGCGGGGTGACCGTGCCCAAAGTTGAGCGCGGAGTAGGCCGACAGCAGGTCGAGGTAACGCTTGCCCTCGACGTCGGTGACCCACACGCCCTCGGCACGCGAGACGACGACGGGCAGCGGGTGGTAGTTGTGGGCGAGGTGTGCGCCCTCTTCGGCGATCAGGCGGGCGCCGAGGTCGTCGACGGTGGTGCTCATCGCGAACCGCCGCGCAGCTCCAGCGTGCAGCACTTGATCCCGCCGCCGCCGAGCAGCAGCTCGGACAGGTCGACCTTCACGGGGGTGTACCCGCGCTCGCGCAGCTGCGCCTCGAAGCCCACCGCGCGCGGCGAGATGATGACGTTCTTGCCGTCGCTCGCCGAGTTCAGGCCGAACACCGCGCCGTCGCTGTCGGACACGCGGATGGCATCCGGGTACCGCTCGCGCAGGATCGCCTGGCTGCGCTCGTCGAACGCGGTGGGCAGGTACGCGATGTTCGCCTTTTCGACGCCGCCAGGGCCCTCGACGGGATCGAGCACCGCGATCGCGGTGTCGAGGTGGTAGAACCGCGGGTCGGTCAGCGTCAGCGACACGACCTCTCGCGAGAAGACCTCGCCCACCTCGCGGTGGCTGTCGCCGGTCGAGCGGAAGCCCGTGCCGGCGAGGATCGTCTCGCCCACGAGCAGGAAGTCGCCCTCGCCCTCGTTGACCTCGACCGGCTCGGCGACCTCGAAGCCGTTCGCGGCGAACCAGTCGATGAACGCGGGCGCCTCGGCGGCGCGCTCGCGGAAGCGGAACTTGGGGCCGTACGCGACCCCGTCGATCACGAAACCGCCGTTGGCCGTGTAGACCATGTCGGGCAGCCCCTCGAGCGGGTCGATGAGCTCGATCTCGTGGCCGAGCTCCGTGTAGGTGTCGTAGAGCGACTGCCACTGCGTCACCGCGAGGTTCGTGTCGGTGGGGCGCGAGGGCTCCATCCACGGGTTGATGCTGTAGCTGACCGTGAAGTGCTCGGGCCGGCACATGAGGTACCGGCGGTGCTGTTGCACGCGCTCGTCGGGCGTGGCCTCGGCGGTGGTGGCGACGGGGGTAGCGGACATCTCTGCTCCTCGGAGGAAAGGTGCGGCGGACGCTGTCCTGGGGCTCGGTGGCCCTTCGAACCCGCGCGGCACCCATCAGCTGCATGTGGCGCCGTGCGGGGAAAGGTCGGTCCGAGCACGCCGGTGTCATTCTCGCACGCGTGTGCGCGTGGAGGCGAGCGGCACGGCACGGCGGTCCGCCCTGCCGCCGGTGGTCCCGCGAGAAAGCCCGGGCGTCGCACCTTGCGCGGAATGCGCACGCGAAGAGGGTCGTCCCACGAGACCCGCGTCCCTCAGCCCGTGCGCCGCAGCGACAGCGCGATCCACGCGACGGGCGGGAGGGACACCGACAGGATGCCGTTCACCAGGCGCGTCTCGACTGCCCGCGGCCGCACCCGCTCGGGCTCGTCGAGGGTGTTCGCGGCACCGGGGTCGTCGTCGTGGAGGAGGTGGGTCTCGACGACCTCCACCTCGCCGAGCGCGCTGACGTCGATGTCGACGGCGACGGGGTGTTCGAGCCCCCTGTGGACGACGAAGAGGGCAGCGGTTCCGGCCTCGTCGTCGACGGTGGCCACGGCATCCACCGCGGGCACCGTCCCGTACCGAGCGGTGTCGAGCGTCGGGGCCTCGAGGGGCAGTCGCACCGCATGCCCCCGCGCGAGGCGCGACGTGATCGCGAAGGGGAAGAAGGTCGTCTGGCGCCAGGCGGGCCCGCCGGGCTCGGTCATGATCGGGGCGATGACGTTCACGAGTTGAGCGAGGGAGGCCGACGCCACCCGATCGGCGTGCTTCAGCAGCGAGATGAGCAGACCGCCGAAGACCACGGCATCCAGGACCGAGTACACGTCTTCGAGCAGGCGCGGGGCGACCGGCCAGTCGTCGATGGCGGTGGGCTTCACGGCGTCGACGCGGTCGATGTACCACACGTTCCATTCGTCGAACGAGATGTCGATACGCTTCGCGCTGCCGCGAGCCGCTCCGACGTGGTCGGCCGTGGCGACGACCGCCTCGATGAAGCGGTCCATGTCGACGGCGGAGGCGAGGAAGGATGCCGCGTCGCCGTCGTGCTCCTGGTAGTAGGCATGACACGAGATCATGTCGACGTCGTCGTAGGTGTGCTCGAGCACGACGCGCTCCCAGTCGCCGAAGGTGGGCATCTGCGCACCCGACGAACCGCACACGACGAGTTCGATCGAGGGGTCGAGCTGGCGCATGCCCTTCGCCGTGCGGGAGGCGAGCTTTCCGTAGTCGTCGGCGGAGCGGTGGCCGAGCTGCCACGGGCCGTCCATCTCGTTGCCGAGGCACCACACGCGCACGTCGAACGGTGCGGCTCGGCCGTTGTCGATGCGGCGCTGCGACAGGGTCGAGCCGCCGGGGACGTTGGCGTACTCGAGCAGGTCGATCGCCTCGAGAGTGCCCCGCGTGCCGAGGTTGACCGCGAGCATGAGGTCGCTGCCGACGGCGTCGAGCCAGTCCGAGAACTCGTGCAGGCCCACCTCGTTCGTCTCGGTCGAGTGCCAGGCGAGGTCGAGGCGGCGCGGGCGCGCGGCTCGCGGCCCGACGCTGTCTTCCCAGCGGAATCCCGAGACGAAGTTGCCGCCGGGGTACCGGATCGTCGAGACACCCAGCTCGCGGACGAGCGCGATGACGTCGCGGCGGAACCCGCGCCCGTCGGCCTCGGGATGACCGGGCTCGTAGAGGCCGTCGTAGACGTGGCGGCCGAGGTGCTCGACGAACCCGCCGAACAGGCGCCGGCGCACGGGGCCGATCGCGAAACGGGGGTCGACGGTCAGTCGGGCAGCGGTCATCGGTGCTCCTCGCGGTTCCGACGACGGTACCCCGGCGCGCGCGCCACGCTAAACGTTTTCGAAAACGCCGTGCTGCCGCGCCACAGCCGTCCGGGTGCTCCGCGGGCGAGCGCCCCACGGGCGAGCGCCCCACGGGCGCGCAACCCACCGGTCGCA
>NZ_BJML01000011.1 GCF_006539145.1 Microbacterium testaceum
CCCCAGCCCTGTCGCAGCCCAGCCTCAGCCCCAGCCCCCCAGCCCTGTCGCAGCCCTACCCCAGCCCCAGCCAGAGCCCCAGCCCTGCCAGACTGTTCCCGTGACCGTCCGCATCGCCACCGTCCAGGCCGAAGCAACCCCCGGCGCCGTCGAGCTCAACATCGCGCGTGCCGCGCAGCTCGTCGCCGAGAGCGCCGAAGCCGGAGCAGAACTCCTCCTCTTCCCCGAGGCCTTCCTGACCGGCTACGACGAGGCCACCTTCGGCGGCACGCTGCCGAACCTCGATGACCTCACCTGGCTCGCTCCCCTGCAGGAAGCCGTCGACGAGACCGGCGTCATCGCCGTGGTGAACACGGCGCTCGACGATGGCCACCGTCGAACGCTGACCGACGTCCTGCTGGCTCCGGGCGCGCTGCCCCTCCCCGCGTACGCGAAGCAGCACCTCCACGCCCCCGAGCGCACCATCTTCGTCTCCGGCGCGCGGGGATACTCGTTCCGCATCCGCGATGTCGAGTTCGCACTGTCGGTCTGTTACGACGCGAACTTCCCCGAGCACGCCGCCGCTGCGTCGGAGGCGGGAGCTACCGTCTACCTCAACAGCGGCGCCTACTTCCCCGGCGGCGAGCGACGTCGAGACCTCCACCTCGCCGCGCGCGCTCTCGACAACGGCATCTACGTCGTCTACAGCGGCCTGATCGGCGCCCCGAGCGACTTCATCGGCGGCTCGGCCGTCTTCGACCCCCTGGGGCGCCGCGTCGCGTCGGTCGACGAGCGCGAGGGGCTGGCCATCGCCGATATCGATCCCGCCCTCGTGGAGGACGTCCGCCGAGATCAGCGGATGTGGACGGACCGCCGAGAAGATCTGGGCGACTTCGAGCGGTCCGGCGACCTCACGGGACGCACCGCGCGAGCGACCGGCGCCTGACCCGCCCCGCACCGGTCACGGGACGCGACGTGGGAACGACCAGCGTCCCGACCGCCCGCACCGCGAACGGGCCCTGCCACACATGCAATCGCGTCCGAACCGCCGCGCGCTCCCCAGCGACTGACGGCATCGCCCGCACGTCATGCGCGCTCCGCCCGGGCCACCGACCGGCGGCGCTGCACCGCCCGAAGACACCGCCGCGCGCTGCCGAGACCAGCGGAGTTCCTTCGACGTCCTCACGGGAACACGCGAAAGCCCCCCATCCCGAAGGACGAGGGGCTTTCGCGGCGAAAACCGCTGCGGATCAACGACCGCCGAAGTTCTTAGATGACCACTAAGAGCGTTACTCCCGTAGGCACCCTCCCCGCCCCAGGCGGTCTCCTCTCCATGACCGCCGCCACGCCCCTCCGCGCCGTCCTCTACGTGCGCCTCTCCAAGGAGTCCGCGCGCTCCACCTCGATCACCGGCCAGACCGACGACCTCTCCGTCATCGCCGAGCGCGCGGGCTGGGACGTCGTCGCCACGTTCACCGACAACGGCAAATCGGGAGGCAAGGAGCGGGAGAACGCCCAAGCGGCCTACGACCTGTGGGCCCGCGGGGATGCCGACATTCTGGCGGTCTACGCCTACGACCGATGGAGCCGCATGGGCATCAAGACCCTCGCCGCCCTCATCGACGTCGTCGACGCTCGAGCGAAGACCCCGCACCCCGCAACGTTCATCGCCGCCCGCGAGGGTATCGAGTCCACTCAAGCCGACTGGCAGCTCCGCGCGGCGTTCGCGGCCGACATGGCGAAGCGCGAGCGCGACCTCGTCTCGAGCCGCCAGACCGCCGCACGCGGGCGTATGCGGCAGCAGGGCCGCAACGCGGGCCACGGCGTTCCCCCGTTCGGTTACCGGACCGGCCCTCACCCGACGCTTCCCGTCGGCCGTGGCCTCCACGTCATCCCCGAGGAGGCCGACGTCGTGCGCGAACTCGCCGAGCGCCTCATCGCCGGGGAGTCCACCGTGAAGCTCGCCGACGAACTCAACGCGCGCGGCGTGGCGAAGGCCCGCTCGGCGGCGCGTGTGGCTCGCCTGGCGGGGATGCCCGACGAGGGCCTCGATCGCGGCGCGTGGAACGGCTCCCGCGTCCGGGCGACGATGACCTCCGACCACCTCCTCGGCCGCGTCTCCCACAACGGCGCCCCCGTCTACGGCGACGACGGGCAGCCCCTCGCCCCCTTCGAGGCGATCCTCTCCCTCGAGACGATGCTCGCGCTTCGCGACCGCTTCGACGCTAACCGTCGCGGCGAGGTGAAGCGGCGGGCCTCGGGCCTCCTGTCCAAGCTGGCCTATTGCTCGGGCTGTGACCGCCCGCTCTACCCGCGGCGGACCTCCGTGACGGAGCGCAACCCGGAGGGGCACGTCAACTACGGATGCTCCGCGGCCTCGAGCGGCGTGACGTGCCCTCGCAAGACCTATATCTCCGCACGCAAGCTCGACGGGGAGGTTGTGGCGCGCTACCTGGCCGCGCGCGGCGATGCCCCGGAGACGCGCTACGAGCGCCGTGTAGACGATCAGGGGGCGGGCGCCGAGCTCGCGGACGTGGAGGCCCGTCTCAAGGAGCTAGCGGGGCGTCTGGCGGCGGCCGACGACGAGGAGGAGGCCGATGGCCTGACGGCGGCCATGCTCTCCCTCAAGGCCCGCCGGCGCTCCCTCCGCAGCGTCACCCCGACCGTCGTCGAGGACGTCGTCTACACGGGCCGCACCTACCGCGAGGCCTGGGACGCGGCCCGGGACGACGACGAGCGGCGGCGCATGCTCCTCCGCGTCATGGATCACATCGTCGTCAACCCCGTGGGCTCGCCGGAGCGCGTCACGATCCGCTGGAACGACTTCCCCGGGGCCGTCTGAGGGGCGCCGGGGTGGACGGAGGGCCTCTCGCGCACACCTTCCGACGCGAATGTCGGAGCGCTGAGTTAGCATCGGAGGGCCACGGGGGGCAGCGCCGGGGGCGAGAGTGACGGAATGACGTATCTAAACGTCATTCCCCATTCCTCTACTTAGTGTGTGTGCTCCTCAAGCAAGTAATAGGAAATGACGTAAGTTCCGTCATTCCGTCACACCTCGACCGGGCATCCCCGCCCGCCGAGGCGGTCTCCTCTCCGACCCCTAACAGACCGACGAGAGGCAGCCGATGGCAGCACCCACCCCGTCCGACTTGATCGAGAGCGCTCGCGCGCAGCCGGTCCCTTCCCCATCCCGCACGAACCTCCTCCTCGAGGCCATCGCCGTCGCGCTCGCCACGCCGACGACGCGCGCTCGAGCGTCCACTCAGTCACGCAAGCCGGAAGACGCCACCAAGCCCGATGCCTAACCTGCAAATCGAACGCACCGCCCGCCTCCACGTCATGCACCTCCGCCGCGCAGCGGAAGAGGGATGCTCCGTGTCCAACCTCTCCCCCGACGCGCACGTCCTCGGCCCGCTCGTCAAGGCCCACGCGAAGGCCACGGCCGACCTCCTCGAGTATTACCTCGACGCGGAGGGCGGCGTCGACGGCGTCATCGCCACGCGCAACTTCCTCATCCTGGCCGCCTCGACCCTCCTCGAATGCGAGTTCGACGAGCACGATGACCACGACACGCCGGAAGAAGTCAAACTCGTCGAGGCCAATATCCAGGCCCCCGCGATCCCCGTGGAGGCAGGCTTCGGCGAGACCGAAATGCGCCACGCGACGCAGCGCGTGAAGGCCACGGAGCCGCCCCTCATCACGGACGTCCCCGACTTCCCCCGGCCCGCTCCGGCGCCCGGTTCGCGCCGCGCTCGGCGCACCGCGTAACGCTGCCGACGGAGGCTAGGCCCGGGCGAGACCCTCTCTCCCCGGGCCCTCCTTTTGTCCCACTCGCGCATAACTTCTTGCGCGCCCATCCTCGCGCGCATAGACTGGCGCGACCCCAACCTTCCCCGATTGGATCAATCCAATGTCGCTCCTTCTCGAGCCCAAAATCTCCCCCGCCGGCCCCGTGCGCTACTCGCGCGGAGCGACGATCATCGTCCCCGCCGCCGACGAGGACGACGACCTCCTCCGCGAGCCGTCGTCGATCTTCGCCAAGCTGGACGCCATCGCCGAGGGCCGCCACCTTCCCCGCCCGGTGCCCACGCGCCTCGTCTTCGTGACCGAGTCGGACGAGCCGCTCCTCCCCGGCGTGACCCCGGCCCCTCGCCACGCGACGCGCCTGTCCTTCCTCGCCCGCCTCCGCCACGCGCTGACGTGGAAAGGCTGACCGCCCACTCCCGAGCGTCCCGCGAACGCGAGCACTCCCGCTCGCTTCTCCTGGCCCACCTCCTCGAGAACGACCCCGCCCTCCCGGGCTGGGCGTCTCGTGTCCTCGCCCGTTCGCGCGAGGTCGGCCTCGATCGCGCGCTCGACGAGCACGCCCGCCCCGTCCCGATGACCGCCCTTAGGAGGGCCGCATGATCCTCTACCTCTTCGGCGGCTTCTACGCCGTCGCGACGTTCGCCGTCGTCGTCCTCCTCATCCTCGCCCCCGTCGGCCTCAGCCGTCTCCGAAAGGTGCCCCGCCCGTGACCGCCTCCGCCTCCGGCCCCGCCTGGCCCGTGCCCGAACTCATCGGCGCGGGAGTCCCGGTGTGGCTCTCCTACCTCATTCCCATCGGGGGCCTCCTCGCCGCCGTCGTCATCGCTGCATTCCTCGCCTACTGCATCCACGCGGGCACGCGAGCGCTCCCCCGTCACGAGGCCGCCCTCGAGGTCATGGAGCGCCTCGACCCGTCTCTCCTGGCGGCCTTCGGCGTCACCGACGTCTATCGCCGCCGCTACATCGACGTCAAGCGCCTCGCGGCGCTCAAGCCCCTCCTCGACAACGAGGACACCGTCCGCCGTGACGACGAGCGCCTCGAGGCCGCACGTCAGCGCGTGGCCGATGCCCGCGCCGTCGAGACCGCCAAGCCCCGGAAGAAGGCCCGCGAGTGACCGTCCACTACACCTCCGACCTCCACATCGGGCACGCCCGCGTCGCCGCCATCCGCGGCTACGCCGACACCGACGCCCACGACGACGCCCTCGCCGACTCCTGGCGCGCCACCGTCCGCAAGGACGACGTCGTCTACGTCCTCGGCGACATCGCGGTCTCGGGCTGGCCCTACGCCCTCGCCTTCCTCGCTGCCCTCCCTGGGCGCAAGCACCTCGTCGCGGGCAACCACGACCCCGTGCACCCGATGCACCGCCGCACGTTCACGCGGAGCATGGGGCGCTTCCTCGAGGTCTTCGAGACGGTCTCGCCCTTCGTGCGCCGTCGCGTCGCCGGGCACGAGGTCTTCCTCTCGCACTTCCCCTACCTCGAGTGGGGCGACGGACCTGACCGCCCGGCTCGCCCTCAGTACGATCAATACCGGCTCCCCGACCTCGGCAAGCCGCTCCTCCACGGCCACACGCACGGGACCGAGCGCGAGCACGGGCACTCTCTGCATGTCGGCCTGGACGCCTGGGATGGGCAGCTCGTGCCGGAGGCCCGCGTCGTCGAGTGGCTCGGCTCGCTGGGAGGCACCGCGTGAACGTCTCCGGCATCCTCCTCTTCGCGTTCCTCGCGTCGATCCCCGCCACGGTCTACCTCTCGCCGGCATCCTGGCGCGAGCGGCTTACGAGCGCCCTCCGCCGTCCCCGTTTCCGGCGCGACCCGTTCCCGGGAACGTCGACGGAGGGGCTCCGCCGTGCGCTCGAGCGTGAGCGCCGTGACGCGGTCCGCGATGAGGGCCTCGGATACGTCCACCTCGCCGCCTCCGCGCGCGCGAGCGCCAAGCGCTACGAGCGGGCCCTCCGCCTCCGCGGCGAGGAGGTGCCGTCGTGACGTCCCTCACCCTCCGGGCCGCCCCTGCCTCTGCCCCGGGGCGCGCGGTCACTGTCGTCACCTCGAGCGACCGTGCATCCCTCATCGTCGGGGGCGAGGTGACCGTAGAAGCGCACGCGGGGCGGAGCCGCGACCTCGACGCGATCGTCGCCGCGTGGCAGGACGCGGGGCCGGTGCCCTCCGCTCACGCGCGCGCGAAGTATCGCCTCCGGCGCTCCTGGCCTACGCTCGCCAACGCCCTTGATCGGGCCGCTTCCACCTGACCCGGCCCTCCCGAACGGGGCCCCGGTTAGACTCTTCCTAACGCGGCCGGGCGCCCTTGTGAGCCCCTCCCTACAACCGCATCCCCACGGGTAGGGAGGGGCTCTCTGCTAACCGAGTTGCGCTCAAATGTGTGCGCGAGTAGAGTCGTCATATGACCTCCCAGCGCATCGAGACCACCGTCGTCGTCAACACCCCCGCGGGCCGCGAGACGATCACCCGCACGGGCACCCTCACCGGGGAGGTCTCGGAGCAGGGCATGCATCGCGTCCAGTACGACGCCGACGGCTTCGGCGGCATGGGGTGGCTCAAGCCCGGCGACTTCCGTACCCTCGTGACGCCCGAGCAAATCGCTCTCGTCGTCGACGACGTCCGCAAGTCCTACGAGGAGTTCACGGAGCGCGAGGCCATTGCGCACGTCCTCGACACCCTCCGCCTCCCCGAGGAGCCCGGGTGCCCCGGGTGCTTCCCTATCGAGGAAGACGCCGAGAACCCCGACGAGTTGACCGCCGCCTACCGCGCGGTCCTCGAGAACCGTGAAGCCCTCCTCGCCACCCTCTGAGCCATGGCCCCCGACGTCGACCGCTACACGCGGAACAACATCATTGCCCTCTCGGTATTCGCCGACCGAGGCTCCGACGAGTTCAACGGGGTCGATAGCCGCACCCTTCACGCCCTCGCCCGTCGGGGCCTGGTGTGGCTCGAGTGCGTAGACCCGTGGGCCAAGCACAAGCGCTACCGCGGCGGGCTGACCGACGCCGGGCGTCGAGCGCTGAATGCGTTGGGCGACTCCGCACCCTGACCCCACCAACGTCGAAAGGCCCCCTCCTCACGGAAGGGGCCTTTTTCGTTTCCTCTGGGCAGCGCGCCCGCCGCTGGCGGTCTCCTCTGCATGACCGCTACGCAGCCCTCCAACACCGGGACGCCCACGCTCCCGCCCCCTCCCGCTCCTCCCGTCGATGGCGTCGGCTCCGGCGGCAGCGCCGACGACGGCAAGCCCGCGCCGAAGCCGGGCTCCATGGCCTCCGAGCCGCTGGACGTCCTCCTCGCGAAGTGGCGCGGCCCGTACTCCTGGACCGACGAGGAGAGCACCCTCGAGGGCTACCTCGAGCACTCCGCGCGCCGGGACATCGCCGACATCGTCGACGCCTACCGCGCCGGGGGCTTCGGCTACGCCGCCGCCCTCAAGGCCCTCGACGACGCCCGGGCGCTCCTGCCCGCCGCTCCCGCGCCGATCCCGGCGGAGGACGCCCTTGAGGAGGCCGCGTGACCCGCGCCTACGTCAGCGTCGTCCACGGCTACGGAGGCGACTACGTCAGCGCGGAGCGCGCCGCTCTCACAGCCTTCGGGAGGGCCTACCCCGACCAGGACTACAGCATCACGCGCGTCAACTCGACGCTCGCCATGGCCTTCGGGCGCGGATGGAACCTCCGCGACGTCGACCGCGCCATGGAGGACGCCCTCGACGCGCACCGCGCCAAGGAGCGACGAGAGCGAGACAGCCTCGAGCGCCTCGAGCGGATCAAGGCCGCCCGAAAGCAAGCCCGCCGCCTCCTCGCTTCCGACCTCAACTCCCCGCACGGCCGCACCCCGGCCATCGACTTCGACCGAAAGGAACCCGACATGGGCCCGACCTACACCCTCCACTCCTACGCCCCCGCCGACCGCTTCATGCGCGACCTCCTCCGCGAGGTGGCCCCCGCCGCCTTCCCGTCGACCGCCAAGAAGGGCGCCAAGGTCAAGCTCACGCACAAGACCGTCGGCCTCGTTCTCGAGTTCACCGTCGGCAACGTGACGCGGGATGCCTACTCCGGCGGCATCACGCACATCGCCGTGGAGGGCAACGGTGCGCTCAAGTACGCCGCTTCGGAGTACCGCTTCGTCCTCGTCCAGCCCGCCCCCGAGCCGCTGCCGACGAAGGTCGGCGTCTACGTCCGCGAGGAGACCGTCCCGCGCTACAACCGCGGCGAGGCCACCGACCTCTTCACGCTCCTCCCGGGCGGCAAGTGGACGCAGCGCTACGGCGCCGGCACCCTGGCGACCCGGACGGCCGAAGAGGTACAGGCCATCACGGGGCCCCGCAAGCTCGTCCGCCTCACGGCATGATCGGCCACGCCGAGCGTAAGGGCGACGCCCGCATCGCCTTCGTCGTGAACCCCGCGGGCGAGGCCTTCGAGCTCCGCGTCGCCTGGGCCACGACCTTCTACGTCGTGGGCACCTAGGCGGTCTTCTATGTAGAGGGACTTCTCCTCTATTCCCCCGGCGACCGGGCGCGCATCTACAGAATCGCGGCCCGGCCCGGGGGCCTTCTCTCGTCGTTTAATGGCAAGACGCCGGGCTTTGGACCCGGATAGTCGAGGTTCGAGTCCTCGCGAGAGAGCATGGCTCGTGAGCCCGCCCCCGGACGAGGGCACCTTACGAGAGCCGCCTCTTGCGAGAGGCGCACGGGGATATAGCTCAATCGGTAGAGCGTCGGTCTCCAAAACCGAATGTCAAGGTTCGAGTCCTTGTGTCCGCCGCGAGGCCCGTTACTCCCTGCCTTCCATAGCGGGGCCGGTAACGGGCCCTTTCACTTCCCACCCCACTCACGTTCGATGCCCCATCCGCAGGTGTCCGTGAGCCGACCCCCTCTCGCCAGCAGGCCACCCCCCTTCCTGCATATGGCCGGAGGGGGTCTTTGTCGTGCCCTGCCGAGGGGCCGCCCCCGTGCGGAACCTACCCCCGGAGGTGCGCCCCCCTATGCCATGGGATACGAGCGACCGTAAGGCCGAGCTTCCTGCCGACTGGGCAGCACGACGCATGCGCGTCCTTCGTCGCGATCACTACCGCTGTCGCGCCCGCTACTCAGATGGCCGACGATGCGAGGCGCCTGCCAATCAGGTCGACCACATCACGCCGGGCAGCGACCACGACGAGGACAACCTCGAGGCGCTGTGTCGGTGGCACCACGCGCGCAAGTCATCGGCCGAAGGCCATGCAGCGCGTCGACCGCGACCGCGACAGGCCCGTGATTCTGAGCCACACCCCGGTCTCCGCTGACCTCTCGAGGGGCGGCGTCCCGGCGAGGCGCGGGGTGGGGGGTGACTCCCCCCTACCCCCTCTCGCGAAGCCCGGGGAGGCATAGCGTCTCCCTGTCGCTACGTATGGCTCCCCGTTTTCAGCCGTTCCGCCCAAGCCCGCATTGACCCACGAAAGGGGCGAATTGTGGCGAATACCCCGCAATTCCGCGCCCGCTCAACATGGTCGGCGCCCGCTAAGCGAACTTTCCGCGACATTGTCGACGCTCACCCGTCGCTCGAAAAGGCGAAGCTAAGCGCCCTTTACGGCGCATGCGACCTCCTTTCTGACGCCGACAAGATGCAAGCCCGGATCGACGCGGACGGCCTCATGGTCGCCGGTTCGATGGGCCAACAGGTCGCTCACCCGCTCATCGCCGAGGTCCGCCAGTACCGGCGCGCCGCGCTCGACGCGATCAAAGCCCTCGGCCTCGACGGACGCTCCGGCGCCTCGGCCGCTGGCGCCGCCCTCGTGGCGAAGCGCTGGGCCTCACGCCCCGCCGTCGGCAACGTCACCCCACTCCGCGCCGGAGGCCCGGCCCCGTTCTAGCTCGAGGAGGGCGCAATGTCGCGCATCGACCTCCTCGAGCCCTTCCCCGAAGCTGAGCCGACCATCGGTCACGCCGTCGTCGGCTGGATCGAGTCGACGCTCTGGCGTCCCGACGGCGTCCAGGAGCTCCTCACGCTCACCGCCGAGCAACGCAACTTCATCCTCCACTTCTACGCCGTCGAGATTGCGTCCCGCACGCCGCTCGGCCGCGTCGTCTGGCGCTTCAAGTGCCGCCGTGGCGTCCTCCGCCGCGCGAAGGGCTGGGGCAAGTCGCCCTTCCTCGGCGCCATCGCGCTCGCGGAGCTGTGTGGCCCCGTCCTGCCCGTCGACATCGACGAGGACGGCCACCCCTTCGCCGAGCCGCACCCTATGCCGTGGGTCGTCATCGCTGGCGTCTCCGAGACGCAGACGAAGAACACGACCGACGCCGTCCGCGCGATGGCGGGCAATCCCGACTTCGTCGATGCCTACGGCGTCGACATCGGTATGACCCGCATTCTCACGCCGGCCGGGGGCAAGCTCGTCGCCGTCACGGCCTCCGCGTCGACCGCCGAGGGCGGGCGCTACACGTTCGCCATCATGGACGAGACGCACCACTGGACCGCGAGCAACCGCGGCCACGACCTCGCCGACGTCATCCGACGCAACCTCGGCAAGGTCGACGGGCGCTCGATCGAGACGACGAACGCTCACGAGCCCGGCCGCGACTCGACCGCCGAGAAGTCTTACCTCGCCTTCCTGGCAATCCTCGAGGGCCGCTCGATCGCCGACGGCATCCTCTACGACTCCCGCCAGGCTCCCGACGACGTGAACATCGCCGACCGCGATGCCGTCGAGGCCGCCCTCAGGGTCGCCTACGGCGATTCCCATTGGGTGAACCTCGACCGCATCCTCCGCGAGTTCTACGACCCCGACCTCCCGCCGGAGCAAGCCCGGCGCTTCTACCTCAATCAGATCGTCGCCGCCGCCGACTCGTGGGTCTCCCCCGCTGAGTGGCACGGCAACCGCGCTGAGGAGGCGCCCCCTCTCAAGCTGTCCTTCCAGGCGCGGACCGAATACGTCCTCACCGAGAAGGGGAAGCGCCGCGAGAAGGAGGCGGCAGATAAGCATGAGCGCTTCATGGTCGAGGAGGGAGACGAGCGCCCGGTCACCCATCCCGCAATAGACGGCGACGAGGTCACCCTCGGCTTCGACGGCTCCCTTACTGACGACTCGACCGCCCTCGTCGCGGTCCGCGTCGACGACGGCGCCCCGTTCCTTCTCGCCATCTGGGAGAAGCCCGAAGGGCCGTCCGGGCAAGGCTGGGCCGTCCCGAAGGAGGAGGTCCGTGAGGCCGTTGCGTGGGCATTTGGTCACCTCAACGTCGTCGCGTTCTTCTCCGACGTCGCCTATTGGGAGACGGACGTCGACGCCTGGCGCGACGAGTACAACGAGCGCCTCCTCGTGAAGGCTACCTCGCGGCACGCCGTCGGCTGGGACATGCGCGGTCACCAAATGGACACCACGCGCGCCGTCGAGGCGCTCCACCGCAACATCACGGACCGGGAACTCCCCTGGCGCTCGCATGAGCTCGTCGCGGGCTCGTCCAAGGGCCTCGCCGCCCACGAGATTCTCACCCGTCACGTCCTCAACGCTCGCCGCCGGCCGAACCGCTGGGGCGTCGCCTTCGGCAAGGAGACCCGCGAGTCGCCCAAGAAGGTCGACGCGCTAGCCGCCCTCGTCCTGGCCCGTCTCGCCCGCACTCGCGTCCTCGGCGAGGGCGCTCTCAAGAAGAAGCGCCGTGCCCCTGGACGCCTCATCGGCTTCTAGGAGGCCCCATGCCTGACGTCACCGTCGGCCACGTCATCGGCCGCTTCCTCGACAAGTACGACTCGCCAATCCGCGGCGAGGTGCGCTTCTCGCGCGTCATCGCGTCGACTCAGGGAGCGCCCGCATTCCGGGCGCCCATCACGCGCCAGGACGTCGCGCTCGTCGACGGCAAGGTCACCGCGACCCTCGCCCTCGGCGTCTACGACGTCGCCTTCTCCTTCGTGCGCGCGTCGCACCCGTCGTTCCGCATCGAGGTCACCTCGGCGCACACGACCGACGCTCCCCTCGACCTAGTCGTCGAGGCGCCGATCGAGGAGAAGCCGGGCGAGGTCTTCATCGTCAACGAGCGCGTTTGGCGCGAGGCAACCGAGGCCGCCGCTCGCTCCGTGCGAGCCGCGACCGACGCGGGCCTCGCCGCCGCCGACGCTCGCGCGTATCAGGCCTCCGCGTGGAACGCCCGGAACGAGGCATCGACCGCGGCGCAGCTCGCGACCGGCGCGCGCGACTCCGTGCGAGCCGACGCCGACCGTGCCTCCCAGGCAGCCGCCGAGGTGGCCGCCATCGCGGGCGAGCTCCACGACGCGACCTTCCGAATCTCGCTCCACCCGACCAACCCGGGCCTCGCGGTCGTCGACTTCGCTGACTTCCTCCGCGACCCCGTTATCCCATTCGCCATCCGCATTCCTCTAGGGGGAGCCGCATGACCACCCAAGGCATCCTGCCCCTTCTCGACCCTGTCACGGGCCGCTTCCCCGACGAGCACACCCCCGCCGCCGCTCTCGCCGCCGTCACGGCCGCGGAGAGCGCACGGGATGCCTCCCGCGCCGCCCGCGACGCCGCCAAGGCCTCCGCCGACACGGCCGCCGATCGCGCGACCGCAGCGGGGACCGCCGTGTCGGACGCGCGCACCGCTGCCAACGACGCCAAGGCCGAGCGCCAGAACGCCTCCGTTTCCGCGGGCGCTGCCCTGGACCGCGCGACCGCCGCGGATGCTTCGGCCTCAGCCGCTCAGGGCTCCGCGAGCAACGCCGCCACGTCGGCAACGACCGCGGGCGCTGCCAAGACCGCCGCCGAGACGGCCGCCACTTCGGCGACCGCCTCCAAGACCGCCGCCGCCGCGTCCGCATCCGCGGCCGACACCGCGCGCATCGCCGCGGAGACCGCGCGATCGGGCGCCGAGACGGCGAAGGCCGCCGCTGACGCCTCCAAGACCGCCGCCGCCACCTCGGCGACGAGCGCCGCCACGTCCGCGACCGCAGCGGGGACCGCGCAGACCGCCGCCGAGACCGCCAAGACCGCCGCCGAGGGTGCCCGCGACGAGACCATCGTCGTCGCCCCGGACCGCGAGGATTGGGCCGCGGGCGCGCGCACGCTGACGCAAGCGCAGACGCGATCGACCTACCTCAAGCGTCGCCTCACCGGGAACGTCACGCTCTCCGTCAACGCCGGGCTCGCCTCGAAGGCGTACTCGTGCACGCTCGAGCTGACGCAGGACACCACGGGCGGACGCACGCTCCTCCTCGCGAACGTCGCGACGCCCTACGGCATCCCTATCGCGCTCTCCTCGGCCGCCAATGCCGTCGACATCGTCCGCCTCGAGTGGAACGGCGCCCGCTGGGCTGCCTACCTCGGCGGCACGCAGCTCGCCATTCCCTCCACCTGGATCGTCTGAGAGGCGCCGCTATGACCGACTCCCCTGAGACCCGCCGCGACGAGACCCTCGCCGCGATCCTCGAGGCAGGCGGAGTGCTCCTCGCCGAGCCGACCCCGCTGGCCGACCCCGCTGCCCCGCACGACGTCGTCGCCTACCGCATCACGGCGGGCGCCCCGGACCTCGCCGTCCGTGCCGCTCTCCGCGACGTGCGCACCGCGACGCAGACGGCCACCGCCGGCCTCATCGACTGGACCCCCGCCCCGCTCCCCGAGCCCGAGCCCGAACCCTCCGAGACGCCGATCTTCGACGGCGTCGGAGCCGCGCCGGAGGAGCCCACCGCCGAGGAGGCGTAATGCGTTCCGACCTCGCTGACGTCCGTCTCGCTCCCGTCGAGAACCTCGCAATCAACCCCAGCTTCGAGCGCGTCGTCGCTGGTTCGACGATCGTTCGCCGGAACCTCGCGCCCAACCCGACCGTCGCCGACGGGACCGGATGGTCCGCTATCGGCGGGGGCACCGGAGTCAGCTACGAGGGGGCGATCGTCGATACGGGCGGCCCGACCCCGACGCTCCCCCGCTTCTATCGCACGACGAAGACGCGCCTACAGACATCGGGCTCATCTTGGCTCCGCGTCCAGTACAGCGTGCCCATGGCCGTAGTCGCGGGCCGCACCTATACCTTCTCCGCCTACGGGCGCCTCAACACCCTTGAGGCCCGTGACGCGGTCATCATTGCCATCTGGCGCAACTCGTCCGCCGTGACGATTCTCGAGTCCGCAAGCCGTGCCGTGGCCGTGCCCGTCGGCGCCGGATGGTTTCGATACTCCGTCACTGCAGTTGCCCCCGCGGGGGCTGCCGGAGCGGCGATGCACCTCGGGATTACTAGCGGATCGGCCGTCGGCGAGTCGGTCGACGCAACGGGCCTTCTGATCGAGGAACGCCCCGGCCTCCTGCCTTTCTTCTGGGGCGGCGCGCAGAACGACCGCGGCATCGCCTACGCCTGGGAGGGCACCGCGAACGCCTCGGCATCCGTCGCCCGCGCGGCGGTCGTGGAGGTCATGCGGAACTACCACCGCAACCCGGGCGCGCGTAACCCCTCCGCGGGCAACGTCGACTTCTCCATGTGGACCGGCAACCTCCCCAACGCCTGTACCGTGACCCCCTCTGCGGACGCCGCATGGTCCGTGAGCGGCAAGGCCTTTCAGGTCACCTGGACGGATACGACCTACCCCGACACCGGAGATATCGCCGTCGTCCTGACGCAGGCCACGCCCGACACCGTTTGGACGGCTGAGTGGGACCTCGTCGCTTCCCGCACCGGCAACATGTCTCCCCCCGGGCTGTACTCCAATCCGGGGACGTGGACGACGATTGCGCGTTCCACGAGCGGGCAGACGCCGATCACCGCCAACGTCCCTCAGCGGCGTTGGGTGACGTTCACCGCTGACGCCGCCGCACTTGCGAGCGGCCTTCGTGTAACAAACGGCCTCTACGGCAAGGTTCCCGGCGACACGCTGCAAATCTCCAACGTCGTCATCTACCCCGGCGCGAAGCGAGATACCGCCTACTTCGACGGGTTCACTTCCCCCGACGCCGACCTCACCCCCGCATGGCTGGGCGCAGAAAACGTGAGCGCGAGCGTCCTGTACGGGATGCGTCCGGGCGGGTCTCCCGCCCTGGCCGTTGCCCCGCACGTCGTGCATCGGGGCGGGAAACGGGCCGTGCGTCTACGGTCCGAGGTGGCTACCGGCGTGGTCTTCGATGGGGAGTTCGTCACAAACGGCTTCCAATTCGGGATGACCCCAGGACGGACAGTAACCATCCTCGCGAAAATGACCCTCGACGCGCCCCAGACGGGCACGCTGTCGACAAACGCGCGCCGCATCATCACCTACTGGTGGAACGGTTCGGCGCACATTGCGAGCGCGTCGGCCCAGGCCCCGAACGTGGCCGGGGAGCACCTCCTCCGCATGGTGTTCACCGTACCGGCGTCCGCGACCCAATCCTTCGTGCGACTCTTCGGCGGCGCCGTGACCCCCGGGGAGTACACGACGTGGGACGACTTCGCCGTCGTGGACGGCGTCTATACCGGCCCCTACGTCGATGGCGACCTCCCCGGCTGCCTCTGGCGCGGCACCCCCCACGCCTCCACGTCGGTCGGCTACCCCCGCCTCGCCTAGATCAGCCCCTCGGCCCGGTAGAACTCGACCCGCTCCTCAAACTCGACGCGGCGCGCTCGTTGATACGGCGTCCACAAGTCGGGGCGGTCGGTCACGTCGACGCCGTCGCGCTTGACCCGCTCCCAGGGCGGCTCACTTCGCGCGCGGAGGTAGATCAACTCCGTCTCAACGTCGACTCTCCCCGGCACCGATCCCGGGCGCGGATCACCGCCCATACCCGCGATCGTACTTCCTTCCCTCTGGCCCCGGCCGCTCGCTCACGCGGGTAGCCGGGGCCTTCCCATTCCCATCGGAGGCCCCGTGGACGTAACCGCCACCCTCGCCGAGGAACTCGACGGCAAGCTCGAGGCCGACCTCAAGCCCGACGGGCGTCTCGGCCTCACCAAGCGCTACCTCGAGGGAGCGCACGACGAGCCCTACATGCCTCGCGGCGCCAAAGCGGAGTTCAAGCACCTCGCCAAGCGCGCCGTGACGAATTGGCTCCCCCTCGTCCCCGACACCTTCGCCAAAGACCTCTTCGTCGAGGGCTACCGAGCGCCCAAGGCGCCCGAGGATGATCCCGCCTGGAAGCGCTGGCAGGAGAACGGGCTCGACGCCCGCCAGACAATCGCCCACCGCGGCGCGCTCGAATACGGCACGAGCTACGTCCTCGTCCTCAAGGCGAAGGACCGGCCGTCCTCGGCCTTCATCCGGCCCCTCTCTCCCCTCCGCTCCGCCGCGTGGTACGCCGACGAGGATGACGAGTTCCCGCAAGTCGCCATCCGCCGCCTCGGCAAGACCCCGGACGGCAAGGGCCGTCTCCTCGAGGTCTACGAGGGCGGGCGCATGGTCCCCTTCACGGTCCGCGACGGCGTCTACACGGCGGGCGAGGAGCAGCTCACCGGTTTCGATCACGTCCCCTTCGTCCGCTTCCGCGACCGGCTCGACGGCGCGAGCGTCGGCCTCGTCCGCCCGCTCATCCCGCTCCAAGACCGCGTCAACGAGACCGTCTTCTCGACGCTCATCGCCATGCAGTACGCCTCATTCCGGCAGCGCTGGGCGACAGGCCTCGCGATCCCCGTCGACGAAGACCCCGATTCCCCCACCTTCGGCGAGCCGCTCGAGACGTTCGAGTCCGCGGTCAATCGTCTGTGGGTCTCCGACTCGAGTGATGCCCGCTTCGGCGACTTCGCGCAGACGGAACTCTCGGGCCACCACGAGGCCTACAAGTCGACGGTCCGCACGCTGGCCGCCCTCGGGCAGATCAGCCCGGACGTCCTCATGGGAGAGCTCATCAACGTCTCGGGCGACGCCCTGACCAACATGCAGCACGCCACGCGCCGCAAGCGCTCGGAGCTCGAGACCCTCTTCGGCGAGTCCTGGGAGTCCGTCTTCCGCCTCGCTGCCATCGCCTCCGGCTCCACCATCCCGGGCGAGGAGGCTCAAGTTCGCTGGCGCGATGCCGGCGGCGAGAACCTCGCGGCCACCGTCGACGCTCTCGGCAAGATGGCGCAGATGCTCGGCGTCCCTCAGGAAGCCCTCTGGGAGCGCGTGCCCGGCGTCACCGACACCGACCTCAAGCGCTGGAAGGAGCTGGCGAAGCCCGACGCGCTCGACGCGCTCACGGCCGAAATCAACCGCCAGGCCGCTAGCGCCGAAGCCCAACTCGCCGCCGCCTCCGCCGGAAGCCCGCCGACCATCGCCGAGGCCTAATGGCCGTCGACTATGACGCGCTCGCTCGAGCGCACATGGCGAAGCAAGTGACGGACGCCGCGAAGATTCAAGCCGCCATGGTCCGCCTGTGGGACGAGACGATCGACCCCGCGGACCTCACACGCTCCTTCGCGCTCTTCCGCGAGCGAGCGCTCCCGCTCATCGAATCGGGACGCTCGATCAGTAAGGGCGAGGCGCAACGGTACTTCGAGGCCATCCACGGCGTGAGCGGCCTGAGTGGCGACCTCGCCGACGTCTACGAGAAGGGGTGGAGCCCGCGCTACGCGCGCTCCTCCCTCTCCTATGTCGCGGGTAATCCGTTGGCTCGAGCGGAGGCGATCCGCCGGGCTGGCGGCGACCCGACCGCGGAGCTTCTCAAGGCGCGCGAGGCCGTCCTCGGCTCGGCGAAGCGGCACGTCCTCAACGCCGGCCGCGAGCGAGTCATCGGGCTCACGAAGACGACCGGCTACGGCCGGTGGGCTCGAGTAAGCGACGGCGCCCCGTGCGCGTTTTGCCTCATGCTCGTCGGCCGCGGGCCGGTCTACACGATCGACACCGCCTCATTCCGTTCGCATGACCGTTGCGGATGCTCCGCCCGCCCCGTCCTTGCGACGGAGAGCGGATGGAGCGAGCAGGCCCGCCAGGCGCGGGCGCTCTACCGCGAGGGCAACGGCCTCGTCGGCCTTCGTCAGATTCTCGCCGAGCGAGATGCCGAGGAGCCGACGCCCGCTCCCGTCGTGCCGATCCGCCGCCTCGAGCCGACTGAGGTGGACCCGGCACTCGCCCTCATCCTGGCCCGCCTCGTTCGAGCACGGGCCGCCTAGCCCCCAATCCGAAGGCGTCGACGCATCCCCGCGTCGGGGCCTTTTCCATGCGCGCGCCTCGGGAGGTCCGAGGGCGCAACCCGTCCCAGGAGGACGCATCACATGACCGACGACAACAAGACGCAGACGCCCCCGTGGGGCGAGGTCGAGAACTTCGACGCCGAGAAGGCATGGACTCTCATCCTCAACCTCCGCAAGGACGTCGAGGCGCTCAAGACGGACAAGGCCGACCTCACGACGGAGCGAGACGCTCTCGTCGCCGAGAAGGAAGCCGCCGCGACCGCGGGCCAGACCGAAGCCGAGAAGGCCGAGGCCGCCGCCACGAAGACCGCGAACGACCTGGCCGCAGCCCGCAAGGAGCTGTGGATCGAGCGAGCCCTCCGTCAGCACAACGTGCCCGAGCACCTCGTCGAGTTCCTCACGGGCGACGACGAGGCGGCCATCGCCTCCCGCGCCGCGAAGCTCGCCGGTCTCCCGGCCCCGAAGGAAGAGCCCGCCGCGAAGGAAGAGCCCGCGGCCAAGCCCGCCGGCCGCCCTCAGGCAGCCCTCACCCCCGGCCACGGCGGGGACGAGAACGTCTTCGACCCCGACGCCATCGTCGCGGCCAACTTCGGCTGACCCCGGACCTCCCCACCCCCACCTACTAGCGCCTACGGGCGCGGAACGGAGCCCTCATGGCCCACACCTTCGATTACGACGCCGCTCAGGTCGCCGTCGTTACCGCCAAATTCGTCGAGCAAGACTCCTTCCTCTCGGCGCTCGTCTCGCGCAACTACCAAGACGAGTTCTCCGCCCCCGGTACGGCCAACCGCCCGGTCAAGATCAAGTACCCCACCACCCTCTTCGCCCGCGAGCGCGAAATCGACGACGTCACGAGCAACATCCAGCTCGACGAAATCAAGGAGGCGGGCACCACGATCAACCTCGACAAGAAGATGGTCTACTCGGCTGTCCCGCTGTCGGAGGGTGACCTCAACCTCAAGCTCACGGACTTCTCCGCTCAGGTGCTCAAGCCGCAGACCGCGGCCATCGCCGACGACATCGAGCACCGCGTCGCCTCGAAGCTCCTGGCCGTGCCCGCGCCCACGGGCTTCACCGCGACCTACGACCCGCTCAACCCCGTCGCGTACTTCACCAAGCTCCGCAAGCACCTCCGCGACAACGGCGTCCCCCAGGCGGGCATTCAGCTCGTCGTGGGCACCGGCATCTACGCCGACCTCCTGGACACCAAGGCGATCGTCGACGCGAGCCAAAGCGGCTCGACCGCGGCGCTCCGTGACGGCCAGGTCGGCAAGGTCCGCGGCTTCACCGTCGTCGAGTCGACCCGCGTGGCGGATTACGAGGTGCTTGCGTTCCACAAGGACGCCGTCACCCTCGTCACCCGTGCCCCCGCCGTGCCCCAGGGCGCGACCTTCGGCGCTTCGGTCTCGGAGGGCGGCTACTCCATGCGCTACCTCCGCGACTACGACGCGATGAAGACCGTGGACCGCTCCATCGTCGCGACCTTCGTCGGCGTGGGCATCCTGCCGACCTTCAAGATCACCCGCGACCGCACGGCGCGGACCGCGGCCATCACGCCCATCGAAAACGGCGGCGTCGTCCACATCGCCAACGTGACGCAGAAGGCCACGGCGTAACCCTCTCCCCTCCTAGCCCGGGAGTCACTCACCTCGAGCGGCTCCCGGGCTTCCCCATTCCCGAAGGGAGACGCATGACCACCCGCCCCCTCCCCCCTCCCCTCTCCTCTCTCGAGACGCGGCTCGGCCTCGAGGCCGACACCCTCGAAGGCGCCGAACGCGACCGCGCGGAGGAAGCCCTCGAGGACGCCGTCACGCTTGTCCTCGCCGAGGTCTCCGAGCGCACGGCCGATCGCTGGGCTTCGAGTGCTCCTCGCGTCGTCGAGCTCGTCGTCCTGACGGCCGCCCGACGCGGCTACGAGAACCCCCGCGGCATCGCTCAAGAGACCCTCGGCGAGCACACGGTCGGCCTTACGGAGTCGACCGGCGTCTACCTCACGGCGCGCGAGGTCATGCAGGTCCGCCGCGCAGCGACCGGGCGAGCGGGCTTCACCGGCTCCGTTCGCACGCCCACGGCCTACGGCACGCCGGTCTACCCGGCGACGCTCTACGTGCCCGTCAGCGATAGCCGACCCATCCCCTTCCTCAGCGCCTCCGAGGTGCTCTAGTGCTCGCCGGGCAAGCGGGCACCGCGGCCACGCGCCTCCGCCCCGGCCGCGCCACCGACTCCTACGGCGACGACGTCGAGTCGTGGGATGCGCCGGAGCGCAAGCGCATCCCGCGCGCGCAGCTCCAACGCGGCCCGTCGACGGAGACCGAGGGCGAGCGCCACCTCCTCGAGGACGAAGCCCTCCTCCTCATCATCGGCGCCTTCCCCCTGACCGAGGCCGACCGTGTCGAGGCCGACGGCGCTGTCTGGCGCGTCGACGGTACGCCCCGCGTTCGCCGCTCCCTGGCGACCGGCTCGCACGTCGCCGCGCGTCTCAAGCGCCTCACGACCCTATAGGAGGTCCGATGCCACCCCGCGTAAAGCTCGACTCCGCCGGGATGCTGGCGATGCTCAACTCCGCTGGCGTCCGCAAGGCCGTCACAGCTAGCGCCAACTCCGCCGCTGCCTCCCTCGTCGGCATCGAAGCCCACGATGGCCCCGTCGAGGTCATCGTCGACGAGTACCAGACCGACCGCCCCGTCGCGGGTATCACGCTCGCGCATGCGGGCGGCATCGGGCTCGAGGGCGAGTACGGCTACCTCACTGAGGCGGCCACGGGCGCCGGGCTCCAAGTAGGACGGCGGGCCGTATGACCGCGCCCGTCATCGTCTTCGCCGACGCGCAGCTCGCGACCCGCGACCTTCTCCGCACGCTTCTCGCGCCGCATCGGCCGGATGCCACGGTCTCCACGCGCAACGCGCCGACCGACGACAACGGCAGCCCGCGGCCGTGGGTCCGCGTGCGAGCGGGCACCCCCCAGCGCACGAGCCGCGTCTCCGCGTCGGCGACCGTCCGCCTCACCGTCTACGCCTCCGACGAGGGGGCCGCGCTCTCGCTGGCCGCCCTCGTCGAGGGCCTCCTCCTTGCCGAAGCGACGAGCGATCGACTCCTCGGCTTCGGCCCTATCGGGGGCCCGACCCCGGGCACCGACCCCGAGACGCGAGAACCGCTCGCGCTCGTCACCCTCGCGGCGCGACTTCGCCCGCGCCAACTCTGAAAGGCAACCTCATGGCAGGCAACGCCGCGAACACGAACCAATGGGCCGGCGCCGACGTCTTCATCGCGCCCGTCGGCACCGCAGGCCCCACCGACCTCACCTCCGCATGGCCCGCCGCCTGGAAGCCCGTGGGCCTCCTGGACGGCGAGGAGGGCTTCACCGAGGGCCGCGAAGAGGAGACCTCCGAGCGCTACGCCTGGGGCGGCATCCTCGTCCGCCGCTCCAAGAGCAAGCACAAGCGGACCATCCGCTTCGTCGCGCTCGAGGACAACGCCATCACGTTCGGCCTCATCAACCCCGGCTCCACGCGCAGCGTGACCGCGGGCGTCCGCAAGTCGACCGTGAAGGTGCCCGTCTCCGGCGTGCAATTCGCGATCGGCTTCGAGACCCGCGACGGCTCGCGCGTCAAGCGCCGCGTCATCCTCACCGCCGAGGTGCAGGAGGTCGCCGAAATCAAGGAGAGCGAGACCGAGCCTTCCGTCTTCGACGTGACCACCGTTCTCTTCCCCGCGGCCGACGGCACCCTCTACACCGACCTCGAGACCGATCCCGAGAAGACGACCACTTCCTAACCTCCCCCCTCGAGAGGGAGACGTCCGCGCGGGGCGTCTCCCTCTTTGCTCTCCCCTCACCCGCGCCCCCTGACTCTCACCGCGCATAGGAGACCCCATGACCACCAACGCCCCCATCGCTGCCGAGGCTCTCGCCGAGGCCATCCCCTTCGACTTCGAGTCGCTCGAGCTGTCGGTCAAGCCGTCCTCGGAGTGGAGCATCCGCTCGCTCGACCGTCTCGAGCGCGGCTACATCACGTCTTGGCTCGAGCTGGTGCTCCCCGAGAAGAGCTACGCCGCGATCCTCGACGCCGACCTCAAGCCCGAGGCGATCAGCCGCCTCGTCGTGGCCGTGCAGCGGGCCGCGGGCGTCCGGGGAAACTGACGCAGCTCGCCCGCTGGCTGAGTGACGCCGACGCGCGCGACGCCATGGAGGCGGACCTTCAACGCTTCCACGGCGTCGACCTCGGCGCCCTCTGGCGCGGCGAGCTGACGATCCGGCGGCTCTCCGTCCTCGTCTTTCACCTCCCTCCCGAGAGCGCGCTCAAGCGCCTCGGGATGCCCCCGTCGGCCGACGGATGGGACGTCAACTCGTTCCTCCTCGCCGACCTCTTCGCCGCCCTGACCGGCAAGACGCATCCCGGCCGCCCCGAGGCGCAATCCCGCGCCGAGCGCTACCGGAACCTCCGCACTCGCCTCGAGGCGCAGCGGGCCCGCCTCGATCCTTCCTAGGAGACGCCTATGTCGAATGTCGGCTACGCCACCCTCAACGTCATCCCGTCCGCCAAGGGCTTCGGCAAGACCCTCACCGGGCAAGTCAGCCCGGCGATGGCTTCCGCTGGCGCCGAGGGCGGCAACATCATCGGCTCGACGGTCGGCAAGATCGCGGGCCCGCTCCTGGCCGCCGCGGGCATCGCCTCCATGGGCCTCTTCGTCGCGGGGGCCGTGAAGCAAGCGGGCGCCCTTGAGCAGAGCATGGGCGCCATCGACACGGTCTTCAAGGGCTCCGCCGCGCAGATGCACGAGTGGAGCGCTTCCGCCTCCACGTCCGTCGGCCTCGCCAAGAACGACTACAACGAGCTCGCCGTCCTCATCGGATCGCAGCTCAAGAACGCCGGTACGCCGATGGACGAGCTGGCGGGCAAGACCAACGGTCTCGTCGCCGCGGGCGCCGATATGGCCTCCATGTTCGGCGGCACGACCAAGGAGGCCGTCGAGGCAATCTCCTCCGCCCTCAAGGGCGAGCGCGACCCGATCGAGCGCTACGGTGTCTCGCTCAACGAGGCGAAGATTCAAGCCAAGATGGCGGAAGACGCCATGAACGGCGTGACCTACGCCTCCGAGGAGCAGGCCAAGGCCGCCGCGACCCTCGCGCTCATCATGGCGCAGACGGGCGACGCGCAAGGCAACTTCGCGCGCGAGTCGCAGACCTACGAGGGCGTCATGCAGCGCCTCTCGGCGTCGTGGCAGAACGTCACCACGACCATCGGTCAAGGCTTCCTCCCCATCGCCACCGCCGGAGGCTCCGTCCTCCTCGGGATGATGCCGAGTATCCAAGGCGTCGCGGACAAGTTCGCGTCGCTCGCGCCGGCCATCCAAGGCGTCGTCGAGATTCTCCTCTACGGCAACTACGACGGTGGCCTCTTCGCGGCCTTCTCGGGGATCGCAGAGGACTCGCCCATCATCGGCTTCCTCTTCGACGTGCGCAACGGCGTTATCGACCTCTTCTCCGCCATCGCGGCGGGGAGCCCCGATGGCATCGCCGAGGTCTTCACCGGCCTAATCAACGGCGCCGCAGCCGCGCGAGACGGCCTCATCACCGCCGTCCTCGGAGCCCTGCCCGGCATCGTCTCGGCGATTCTCGCCATGGCGCCGTCGATCCTGCAAGCGGCCTTCACCAGCTTCTTCGGGCTCGTCCAAGGACTCATCACGGCTATCCCGCCGCTCCTCACCGCGCTCCTCGCCATGGTGCCCCAGGTCATCACGCTTCTCCTCGGCATGGTGCCCGTGCTCATCACGGCGGGCCTCACGCTCTTCATGGCCCTCGTGCAAGCCGTCATTCAGATCATCCCGCAGATCGCGACGGCGCTTATCACGATGCTCCCGCAGATCGCCACCACGCTCCTCGGGATGCTCCCGTCGATCATCGTGGCCGCCCTCGAGCTCTTCATGGGCCTCGTCCAAGCCGTCGTGCAGATGGTCCCCGTGCTCATCACGGCGGTCCTCGAGATTCTGCCCGTGCTCATCACGACGCTCCTTGGGATGCTGCCGACGATCATCGAGTCGGCGCTCACCCTCTTCCTCGGAGTGGTGACGGGCCTTCTCACGGCGATCCCGCAAGTCATCGTCGCGCTCCTGGGGATGCTGCCCCAACTCCTCTCGACCGTGATCGGGATGATCCCGCAGCTCATTCAGGCGGCCGTGCAGCTCTTCAAGGGCATCGTCTCGGCCATCCCCAAGGTGCTGCCCCTCATCATCGACGCGCTCATCACCATCGGCCCGCAGCTCGTTTCGACGCTCATCGACATGGTCCCGCTCCTCCTGCAAGCGGGCGTCGACCTGATCGGTGGCCTCATTGCGGGTCTCTGGGACGCGGCCGGGGGCGTCGTCGACGCGCTCCTCAGCATCGCCGGAAACGCCGTGGATGCCTTCAAAAGCTTCTTCGGCATCCACTCCCCCTCTCGCCTCTTCATGTCCTTCGGAGGCTTCATGGGCGAGGGCCTGGCGATCGGACTGGACAAGTCGGAGCGCCGCGTCACGAGCGCGGCCCTCGACATGGCGAACGCCGCCGCTGACGCGGTCTCCGGCGTCCGTCTCGTCATGGGCGCCGACGTCGCGGGCGCCGTGGTCGATGGCGGCCTCCAAGGGGCGCTTGACCGCAACACGGCCGCCACGGACCGCGCGCTCGTCCTCAACTACACGCAGAACGGCGGGCAGGGCTTCACGGAGGAGCAGGAACTCATCCGAGCCGCTCGCCGTCTCAAGTACGCCGCCTAGGAGGCAGCATGCAACCCACCTTCGCTCTCGTCTCCCCGGCGGGCGACCGGCTCGAGCTGGCGACGTCGGCCGGCAGCGCGAGCCCCTTCCACCTGGACGACGAGACCGCGGGCCTCGGCTTCGTCGGGCGCGAGGTGCAGATTGTGGCCTCCACGACGGACGGGGGGCGGCTCCGGGCATCCCGGGCCACCTCCCGTTCCGCCACCCTCGTCGTCGACGTCTGGGGTCTGACCGCCGACGCGATGACCGACAACCTCCGTCGCCTGGCCGCCGCGGTCCGACGGATCGAGGGCCGCCCTCTGCCTCGTCTCGTTGCGACCTACTCCGACGGCACCGAGTACGAGCTCCCCTTCGTCGTCGAGACCGGCGCCGAGAACCTCAAGCGCGTCCCGTCGGGCGCCGTCCAGGTCGTCGCGCTCGGTATCGTCGCGCCTGATCCCTACTGGACCGCGCGCGACGCGCTCACCTTCCCCTTCGGCGCTAACTCGTCCTCCGTGCCGTGGCTGCCCAACATGGCCGAAATGCGGCTCTCGTCGTCCTCGGCCCGGGGCGACCTCATCATCGACAACCCGGGCGAAATCGCGGCCTACCCGACGTGGCGACTCACCGGGCCGACCACGCGCGCGACGGTCACTATGGGCTCCGCCTCGTGGAGCATCGGGCCGCTCGACGTCGGCGAAATCGTCACGATCGACACCCGGACGAACAAGGTGACCCTCGCCGACGGCAAGAACGCCTACAACCGTCTCGGCCCCGCTCCCCGCCTCTTCTCCCTTCCCCCGGGCTCGACCTCGCTCTCCGTCACGATGACGGACGCGACGCTCGTGACCTCGGCTACGTGCTTCTTCCGCCCCCGAATGGAGGTCGTCATTTGATCGTCAACGACCTCGTCGTCGAGGTGCGCGACGTAAACCTCCGCCGCGTCGCTCAGCTCACGACCGAAGACCTCGGCGGCCTCGTGACCGTCATGCGCGCGAACGACGTGGGCTCCTGGGAAATCAAGCTCCCCGATCAGGTGCTCGACCCCAGCACCGGCCAATGGAACGCCCACGAGGGCTCGACGCACCTCCGCAAGGAGGGCGCGGGACTCATCATCACGGGCCCCGACGGCGTCATCCTGTCGGGGCCGATGCTCTCGGCGACCTTCGAGGCCACGGCCGCCGACCTCTCCGGTGCCTGGACGATCGCGGGCGTCTCGGATGCCGTCGTCCTCGCGGACGCGCTGGCCTTCCCCGACCCTGCCGTCGCCGACCCGAACGCGCAGACGCGCGCGAACGACACCCGCACCGGCTCCGCCGAAGACCTCCTCCGTGCCTACGTCTCGGCCAACATCGCCGACACCGCCCCCGCGACCCGGCGCACGGGCTTTCGCTCGCGCCTCACGGTCTACTCCCCCTCCCAGGGCCTCGGCCCCGCCCTCACCACCTCCCCCCGCTTCGACAACCTCCTCGAGCTTCTCCGCAAGATCGCGGGCGCAGGCGGACTCCGCTTCGACGTCACGCAGCAGGGCGAGGGCCTCGTCTTCTCCGTCTGGCAGCCCGCCGACCGCTCGGCGTATGTCCGAATGGACGTCGCCAACGACCTCCTCAACTCCGTCACCTACGGCTACGGCTCGCCGACCGCTACCCGCGCGATCGTCGCGGGCCAGGGCCAGGGCACGGAGCGCTACCTCGTCTCGCGCACCTCGACCGCCTCCGTCGCTGCCGAGACCGCATGGGGACGCCCGATTGAGCGCTTCCTCGATCAGCGCCAGGCTGACGAGGCCACCGAACTCGAGCAAGCCGGGGATGCTCTCCTCTCTGAGGGCGGGGCCACGGTCACGGGCGTCCGCGCCACGCCGGCCGACGACTCCGCCATGACCTACCTTCGCGACTGGCGCGTCGGCGACTTCGTGGCCGTCGTCGTCGACGACCTCGAGCCCAAGGCCGCCGTGACCGAGGCCGCCCTCAAGGTCGTCGGCCCCGCGGTCCTCTTCTCCGTGACCCTCGGCGACCCGTCGGCGTTCGACGCGGATGCCGCCGCGGACGCGAAGAGCATCTCGACGACGTCGCGCGTCTCTGCGCTCGAGCGAAACGTCGAGTTCGCGAACGCGGGCGCCGAGTGGGGCGCGAAGGGCGGCCCGCTCGAGCACGTCGGGGACTCCTCAGGGCCCTACGCCGTGACCTGGGCCAAGGGCGTCGACTCCGGCGGCTCGATCGACGCGCACACGGACCCGAAGCGCATTCTCATCACCGAGTCGGGCGTCTACGAGGTCGCCGGCCGTCAGCGGGGAAACGGGACCAACGGCTATATCGGCGTCGCGATTAAGGGCTCCCGCCCCGCCCTAGCCGACCGCGCGGGGGGCATGTGGGACCACGACCATTCCCGCGAGGCGGATGTTTTTTCCACTTCGCACTACATCGGCCCCCTGAGCGCAGGCGACTCGATCACCATGGGCGCCGAGGCCGGACAAGGGGGCGCGCTTCAATACGGGCCCGCCTCCCACCTCGGCACCCTCACCGTCCGCCGTATCTCCTGACCCTCCCTCTTCTAGGGCCGTCCGATCGTCTCGGGCGGCCCTTCGCCGTGAAAGGACACCCGCCACATGGCTATGACCGCTTGGCCTCGCGTGAACGAGGCCACCACCGACGCGCAATACGCCGAACTCTTCGACTCCGTCATCGGCACGGGCGTCCGCGACTCGACTGAGCTTCGCGTCGACGCCGACTCGACGGGGCTCAACGTGAAGGTCGCCGCGGGCTTCGCGGTCGTCGCGGGCTCGGCGTTCCTGTCGACCGCGACCGAGACGCTCACCATCGGCGGAAACGCCACGACCAACCCCCGCGTCGACGCCGTCATCCTCCGGCGCGACTTCTCGCAGAGCCCCGCCGTGGTGCGCCTCGTCGTGAAGCAAGGCACGGCCGGTACGAACGCTACGGCCCCCGCCCTCACGCAGCAGCGCAACGGCGTCTATGAGGAACTCCTCGGCACGGTCAACGTCGCCGCGGGCGCCGCGACGATCACCTCCGCGAACGTCACCGACCGCCGGAGCTTCCTGTCCTCGCGCGTCGGCGTGTGGACGACGGCGAAGCGCCCGACCGCGCGTGTCGGCCGTATCGGCTTCAACACGGAGCTCTCCCGCTGGGAGGGCCACGACGGCTCCGCGTGGGGCGGCCTCCTGCCCGCGGTCCTCGGCATCGCCGACGGCGGCACGGGCGCGCAGACCACCGCCGGGGCGCGCAACAACCTCGGCATCCGCTCCGGTACGGCCGCGCCCAACAACGCCGACGGCGTCGACGGCGACATCTACTTCCAAGTCATCTAAGGAGCACCCATGACCGAAGGCTCCGCAGACCTCAGCGGCTCCGGCAATCAGCGCGTGTGGATCAATTGCTACCGCACCGGCCAGAACTACGACGGCAACTTCACGAGCTACTACGGCGAGGTCCGGTACTACGGCAACGGCTGGGGCTCCTACACCGACTCGCGCCTCTATTGGTCGGCCAACTTCGGCGGCCACTACGTCGAGGGCTCGTGGACGATCCCCTTCGCCAACCGCAACGACCAATACACCGTGCTTTGGTCCGGGTACTTCAACCGCGGCCATGATTGGGCGGGCTTCGGCTCGGGCTTCACCTCTCGAGCCGACATCAACGCAAGCGCGCACAACTCAATCGGCACGGGGTGGGTACAGGTCGGCGAAGAGACGCCCCCGCGAATCCCGAAGACGCCGAACGCCCCCGGCAACCTCCGTGTCGCCGACGTCACGGCCACCTCCTTCGGCGTCTACTACGACCGCGGCGACAACATGGGCGCGGCAATCGAGCAGGATCAGGCCCACTGGTACGCGACCGGCCCCGCGGGCTCCGGCACTTTCGTCTGGGACGACGCCTACCCCCAGGGCTACACCAACCCGCACAACGGCGCCGGGCCCTCTCTCGTCCCGGGCACGAAGCACTACGTCTACGTCCGCTCCCGCAACTCCCGCGGATGGTCCCCCTGGGCGGGGCCGATCGAGGGCGAGACCCTCGCGGGCGGCCGCATCAAGTGGGGCGGCCAGTACAAGACCGCCGTGCCGTGGATCAAGACCGGGGGCGAGTGGCGCCGAGCCCGTCCCTTCGTGCGCTCCGGCGGCGCCTGGCGCCCCACTCGCTGACCCTCTCTTCCCCCTGGGCCCGTCTCACTCCGAGGCGGGCCCTTTCGCATCCCGAAAGGACATCATGGCCTCTCTCAAGAATCACCCCGGAATGTGGCTCCGTGACGACGCAGCCGCCGCCATCAACGCCCTCGAGGACAAGCACGGAGTCATCCGCATCAACTCCGCCGGCCGCACGGTCGCCGAGCAAAACGACCTGATCCGGCGCTTCGACCGCGGCGAGCCCGGCATCTACATGCCCGCGCGCCCCGCGGAGACCTCGACGCACGTCAAGGACGGCGGCATCGCCGTCGACGTCTACAACTTCACGGACGACCGAGCCAAGCTCGAGGAGTTCGGCTTCGAGTGGTACGGCCCGAGCGACAAGGTGCACTACACCTTCCGCGGGCGCCCCGCGCCTGCCCCGGCTCCGGCCGCTGCCGTCGACTGGAACGCCGGGAGTGTGCCCGCTCAGGGCGGCGGTTACAACCCGTTCGGCATCGCCTGGACGGCGGGCCTGCAAAAGATCGCGGCCCTCTACGGCTACAGCGGCGGCCCGGATCAGAAGTTCGGCGCGGGCTCCATGGCGGGCTTCGCTGAGTTCCTCCGCCGGAATTGGGGATACTCGGGCAACGACGAGCTCGGCCCGGTCATGTGGGCCGCTATCGCCCGATGGCTCCGCGCCCGCTGGGGCTACGTCGGCGACGACGTCCCCGGTCCCGTCATGCGTGGCGCCCTCGCCCACGCCGAGGCCGAGAACTACAAGGCCCTCTAATGCCCTCGCCCGTCACGGTCATCAACGAGGCCGCCCCGCCCTCCGAGGACGCGCAGCTCGCATCGTTCCTCACTCGCGTCGAGGTCAAGCTCGACACGGTCCTCACGCGCGGCGACGACCACGAAACCCGCATCCGCTCGCTCGAGCGGAAGGTGTGGACCGCCGCCGGAGCCGCCGCCGTGGCGGGCGCGGGTCTCGGCCAAATCGTCTCCGTCCTCACTGCCCCGTAAGGAGCCCCTTGAGCACCCGCAACGAACTCGCCGCCATCCGCGCGGCATCCCGCAAGCCCATCTTCACCGGCCTCTTCTGGGCCGACCTCGGAGAGCGCGTCATCACGTCCGCCGCTGGCGGCGCGCTGGCCGTGGCCTCGGCCACGACCTTCGTGATTCACGAGCCGACCTCCTGGGAGGCGCTTGCTCTCGGCGCCGCCTCTGGCGCGCTCCTGTCGCTCCTCAAGGGCGTCGCCGCCTCTGCCTCCGGCACCGGCTCGGCGTCGCTCGCGCGTAGCGTCTGACCACCTGGCCCCCGTTCCCTCACCGGAGCGGGGGCTTTTCGTCGTCCCTGGGCAGCCGCGGGCAGCGAGGCGGTCTCCTCTCCATGACTCTCCCTCTCATCGGCCTCACCGGCTACAAGCGCCACGGCAAGGACCGCACCGCGGCCGAGCTGGCGTCGCTGGCCGGGTACACGCCCGCCGCCTTCGCCGACCCGCTCCGCGACTTCGTCCGCGCCATCAACCCCGTCGTCGCCCTCCACCCGGACGCCACGCCGACCGATTACACGACCGAGGGCATGCTCCGCTACCGCGACGTCGTCGACGACCTCGGCTACGAAGAGGCGAAGAACGACTACCCCGAGGTCCGCGGCTCGCTCGTCGCCATCGGCCAGGCCGTCCGCGATAACCTCGGCATCAAGTGGGGCCTCAACGACCTCCTCGGGGGCCGTGGCCTGTGGGTCGCCCTCGCCGAGCAGCGCATCCGCAAGGCCCTCGCCCGCCGCCAGTACGACCGCGAGACGAACTCCATGGCGCACGTCTGGGGCGAGCGGCTCGTCTTCACCGATGTCCGCATGCCCGACGAGGCGGACCTCATCCGCTCCTTCGGCGGCGTCATCATCCGCGTCGTCCGTCCCGGCGCGCCCATCCCGGGCGCCGACGAGGTGACCGAGCGTGCGCTCGACGACTACACCGTCGACGGCACGGTCGAGAACGACGGCACCCCCGAGGGGCTCCGCGCCCGTGTCGAGGCCCTCCTCGCCGACCTCCGCAAGTAACGCGCTCCCGCGCCACCGATAGCCCCGCTTCTACACCAGGAGGCGGGGCTATTGGCGTTTGAGAACTAGCGCGAGTATTGGCACGCGAGTCATAGCCGCAACGGTTATTCTGAGCGCATGACCTCTGCCCGTTTAGATGAGATACAACGCCGCGTCGCCGACGGCATGCGGAGTTACATGTCCCTCGAGGGTGCCGAGCGCACCGTCGCCGCCAAGGAGGTAGCCGAGGCCCTCGTTGACGCCCGCGAAATTATCCGCACGCGCGAGGGTGAGCCCGACTACCGCGGGCGCTCCAACGCTTATCGCACCTTCGTCACCGAGGCCCTCGATCAGGCGGGCGTGCCGCGTGGCGACCGCCCGAGCCTGCAATCGAACCTCCGCTATCACGTCTCCCCCGTCCTCCGTCAGCGTCACCCGAACATCGCCGAGGAAATCGGCATCAACCCCGACTCGTTCGCCGAGCGTGCGCGGCGCCGGGCCGACCGGGACGGGCACATTGTCAGTCTCTTCTCTGGCGGCAGCGAACTCGACGAGGTCGACGACGTGCTCCTCGTGGCGAACCTCGCGCGCCTCGCCGTGAGCCGAGTGTCGGGCGTACCGCGCGCGTCGACCGTGGATCGGCTCCTCGTGCAGGACGCCTATGCCAACCTCGAGCAGGCCGTCGGGAAGGCGCGCGATCGCATCGGATGACCCTGAGGGTGACGAAATGACGAAACGAACGTCATTCTCCATTCCCCTTCTTAGTTTGTAGCTCTCTAGAGCAAGTAATAGGAAATGACGTTCAAATCGTCATTCCGTCATCTTGCGCGTCCAGGGCCCACCCCGCGGCGACCCGCCCGCCCCGGGGCGGGCACCCCTGCCCTCCCAGGCGGTCTCCTCTGTGTCCCTTTTCCCGACACAGAGGAGGCCCCAAGCGTGACAACGCCCAAGGTCAACACGATCAAGCGCTCAGGCTCGCGCTTCTATGTAGAGCCCACGACCGGGGCGAAGTACCCCGGCGTCACGTCCATCCTCAAGAACCTCGACAAGAGCTTCCTCCAACACTGGGCCGCCAAGCTCGTCGCCGAGGAGGCCGTCTACAACCTCGAGGCCGTCGCCTCCATCGCCGCGCGCGACCCCGAGGCCGCGATCGACATGCTCAAGCGCACGCCGTACCGCAACACGAAGAAGGCCGCCGACATCGGCACCGCGGCGCACGACGTCTTCGAGCGCATGGCCGGCGGCGAGCCGATGAAGTACGTGTCCGACGACCTCCGGCCGTTCCGCGACCACTTCGCGCACTTCCTCGACACGGTCCAGCCCGAGTTTCTCCTCATGGAAGAGACCGTCTGGGACGACGAGCACCAGTACGCGGGCTCGTTCGACTGGCGCGCCAAAATCGACGGAATGACCATCTGGGGCGACAACAAGACGACCCGCTCCGGCGTTCACGCTGAGGTGGGCTTGCAGCTCTCGGCCTACCGATACGCGAAGCACATTCTCCGCCCCGACGGCACCCGCACCCCGAACACCCCCGGTGACGGCGCCGCCGTGCTCCACATTCGCCCGGAGGGCTGGCACCTCACCCCGGTCCGCGCGGACGAGGAAGTCTTCAAGCTCTTCCTCGCGCTCCGCACGGTCTTCGAGTGGGACGTCATGAAGCCCACCGTTGTCGGCGTCCCCGTCGCCTCCGGTCCCGGCACCGGCTCGACTGCCCCGGCGACCGCTCGTCGACGCGCCCCGCGCGCCAAGACCACGGGCTTCGCCGCGTGAGCGTCGCACTCGAGATTCTCTCCGCGCGCCGCATCGAGGCTCAAGCCTCGCTCACCCGCGCCGAGAACGAACGTTCCGCGCTCGAGGCACACCTCGAGACCGCCAAGGGCCGCATCGCCGACGCGACCGCCGAACTCGCTGACCTCGACGCCGCGCTCGAGGCCATCGCATTCCCGACCACCCCGAAGGACACCTCCGCATGAAGACCCGTACCCGCATCGCCGCTACCCTCGCCGCTCTCGCCGTCCTCGGCGGGGGCCTGGCCGCGTGCTCGACGGACGCCGACACGGCATCCCGCAACATCGCCACCGCCGCCGAGCAATTCGAGGTGCAACGCACCATCGTCGGCATCAACGGCATCACGGGCGAGACCACCTTCTTCGCTGAGGGCCGGTGCTCGTTCGAGTCCGAGGGTCGCCGCTTCGACGTGACGTGTCGCTACGGCCCCGACGAGTACCGCAAGCACGTCTTCATCATGGGCGACCAGGACTCCGTCTCGATCACGCAGGAGCAGCCGATCGACGTGAGTGTCTATCACACGCGCGTCATCCTCAAGCCCCAGAGCATCCTTCCCGAGTTCGACCTCGAGGTCGGCAAGCAGTGAGCCGCGACCACGTCCTCGATAGCCTCGACCAGTGGGTCCGCGTCGGCGACCGCGTGGCCGCCGCCGTGAACTCCTGGAACGGGCCCAACCTCGTCGTCGGCCGCGTCGAGAGGATCACGGAGAAGCGCACGGTCCTCCGCGTCGAGACGCACACGAGCCGTCTCCACGAGGCGACGTCGACGATCGACGACTCCCTCAAGCGCTTCATTCGCCTCCCGGAGGTGGCCGCATGACACGGGCACTCCTCAAGACCGACGAGCCCGTCGCCTACCGCGTCGTCGTCACGCACACGCACACGACGGAGCACATCGAGCGATCCCGTGGCCGCGTTCTCCCGACGATCACTGTCACCCATGGCCCTTACGGCACCCTAGGGGCCGCGAAGGCGCAAGCGAAGCGCGAGACCGCGCCCCGGTACTGGCGAAAGGACTCGACCGCCGTCGTGCAGGCCATCCGCGCCGAGGCGTGGACGGAGGTGCCCACCCCGTGACCTCTACCATCATCCACGGAGACCGCGATGACCTCCTTTGGCTCGCGGGCCTCCTCGAGGGAGAAGGCGCCTTCGACGCCCATCGCGGTCGCTATCCCCGCGTCCGCCTCGCCATGACCGATCGCGACGTCGTCGGCCGCGCCGCGAGCCTCATGGACACGACCGTCCGCTCGTCGCTCAAGCGCGCTCCGGCGTCGCCGACGTGGCACGCGGAGGTGTCGGGCCCTCGGGCTGAGGCGATCATGTGCGAGCTCCTCCCCCACATGGGAGCCCGCCGCTCCCAGCGCATCGCCGAAGTCCTCCGGGACTCGGCCTACTACCGGGGCCACGATCGCCCGAGCCTGCCCGGCCCGGCCGTGTCGCGTCCCGCGGGCATCGCGAAGCCCGCAACCGCCGCCTAGGCAAAAAGAAGGCCCCCTCGAGTCCCCACGGTTCCCCAACCGCACTCGAGGGGGCCTTTCGTCGTCCTGGCGAGCTTTCCGCTCGAGCCCTGACGAACTCCCTAACGCCGTTGACTATACGGCAAACTAGCGCATTCGCGCAAAACTTCATGCGTGGGGCTTGACACTCGGCCGGCGTCCGCTTAGGGAGCCCGCCCGCCGGAAATTGTCTGGGCAGCCGTGGGCACCCTGGCGGTCTCCTCTGCATGACCCCGCAGCTCAACGCACTCGACCTCTTCGCCGGTTCCGGCTGGGGCGTCGCCTGCCACCGCCTCGGCATCGACGAGCACGGCGTCGAAATCATGGACGAGGCCGTCGCCACTCGCGACGCCGCAGGCTTCTCCACGATCTTCCGCGACGTGTGGGACGGCCTCCTCTCGGAGTCGTTCCTCTCGGCAGCCGCCTACGACCTCCTCGCCGACTACGACCTCCTCATCGCCTCCCCGCCCTGTCAGACCTTCTCGGCCGCGGGCAAGGGCGCCGGGCGCAAGGCGCTCGACGAGGTGCTCGGCCTCATCCGCGCTCGCGTCTGGGCCGACCCCTTCCTCCTCAAGCGCTCCACGTCGGGTCTCGACCCGCGCACGGCGCTCGTCCTCGTCCCGCTGGCCTACATTCGGCGCGATCGTCCGCGCTTCGTGGCGCTCGAGCAGGTGCCTTCGGTCCTGCCGGTCTGGGAGGCATACGCCGACGTCATGCGGTCGATGGGCTACTCCGTCGCCGTCGGCCTCCTCAACGCTGAGCAGTACGGCGTGCCCCAGACTCGCCGCCGCGCCATCCTCGTCGCTCGCCGCGACGGAGCCCCGGCGAAGCTGCCGACGCCGACGCACTCGCGCTACTACTCGCGCGACCCGCAGCGCCTCGACGAGGGCGTCCTCCCGTGGGTCTCGATGGCCGACGCCCTCGGCTGGGGCATGGAGCGGCGTCCCTCCCCGACAGTCACCGGGGGCGGCACGGAGACGGGCGGCGCAGAACCCATCGCCAAGCTCGCACGGTACACCGCGCGAGCGGATTGGGTCGCCCGCAAACCGCAGACCGCGAAGCGAACCGCGCTATACGGCACGCGGCCCGACCGACGCGCCGATTCCCCCGCCTTCACTCTCGTCGGTCACGACGGGCACCCGCGAGGCGGATTCGAGTGGGTCGACGCCAAGACGGGCGAGTCCCAACGCCTCTCCCCCGAGGAGTGCGCCGTCCTACAAAGCTACCCGCGCCCCTTCCCCTTCCAGGGCACCAAGACCCGCCGCTTCCTCCAAATCGGCAACGCGGTCCCGCCGCTCCTGGCCGAAGCCATCCTCTCCACCTTCCTCGACTGAAAGGGACCACATGACCACCTCCAACACCTTCCAGCGCGCGATTCTCATGGGGCTCAACCGCACGGGCAAGCACGTCTACCCCGGCCTCGAGTCGGTCGCCGATCGCGCGGTCCGCAAGCGCCAGGAGCGCCGTGCCCGCGGGCTGGCCTCGGGCCGCAGCGAGACGGGCTACGACCTCAACCGTGCTGGCCGCCGCCTCGTCGCCCTCGCGGATGCCGCGCAGGATCGCGCGCTCCGCCGCTCGGCTCGCCGCGAGGAGGTGGCCGCGTGAGCCTGGCCGTCATCGTCGCCCTGTGGGCCCTGGCCGCGTGGATGCTCCTGGGCGTCCTCGCCACGCCGTTCCGCATCGGTAAGCCGCGCGACCCCCTGACGCCGGGCGTCGCACTCGGCGCCATGCTCCTCGGCTCCGCGGTCATCGCCGCGCTCGTGACGCTGGCGGTGACCCTGTGAGCGCCATCCCCTTCGAGCCCTGGCCCAAGACGCCCCGCCTCAACCGTGACGTCGTATTCACGGAGAAAATCGACGGCACCAACGCCGCCGTCGTCATCCTCCCGACCGAGGCCGTCGACCGGATCATCCTCGAGGACGGCACCGTCAGCTTCTTCGACGGCGACCGGCACAACATCATCAACGTCGTCGACGAGCACGTCGTCTTCGCGCAGAGCCGCAACCGCTTCATCACGCCCGATCGCGACAATGCGGGCTTCGCGCGCTTCGTGCTCGAGAACGCGGCGGCCCTCGTCGCAACGCTCGGCCCCGGCCGCCACTTCGGCGAATGGTGGGGCTCCGGCATCCAACGCGGCTACGGCCTGACCGGCGGGGAGAAGCGCTTCTCGCTCTTCAACGCCGCGCGCTGGGGCCTGGAAGACCTCTCCGCCGTTCCTGGGCTCGGCGCCGTGCCCATCCTGCCCTTCTCCCGTCTCGAGCACGCGGCCGAGGCGCTCGACTTCCTCCGTCAGAACGGCTCCCTCGCCGCGCCGGGCTTCGACAACCCCGAGGGTCTCATCGCCTGGCACACCGCCGCCCGCACGTCCTTCAAGGCCCTCCTCGAGGGCGACGACTTCCCGAAGGGAAACGCAGCATGACCGACCCCATCACGCCCCGCAAGAAGCGCCCCCTCGGGCCCGTCCACCTCTTCCCCGAGCCGCCCAAGACCCTCGCGGCGGGCTCGCTCGTCGCCGATGTCGCCAACTCGAAGCGGCACGGGAAGGTCAAGACGACCCTCCCCGGAGGTCGTCTCCTCGTCGAGTGGGACGGCTCCGTCGCCCCCGTCGCGGTCCACCGCACGGCCCTCCTCTCCCTCTTCTCCACCTCCACCCCCGCCCCGCGCACCCGAAAGGCCGCAGCATGACCGACGAGACCCGTACCCGCATCGTCAACATCACCGACATCGCTGACGGCGACGAAGTCGTCGTGACGAAGGGCACCAACGTCCTCCGTGCGAAGGTCGTGATGCCCGGCAGCACCCGCGCCCTCGACATCGGAATCTCCCACTCGAGGCCCCGCCTCGCAGCCTTCTTCGACGCGGGCTACGTCGTCGAGAAGGTCACCTCCAAGCCCCCGATGCCGACCGAGCCCGGCCACTACAAGGACGCACGCGGACGCGACTGGCTCCGCACGACCCACGGGACCGGAGAGAACTGGATCGCCTGGGACGGCGGACGCTTCACGCCCGAGCGCGCCGAGCGCTCCTTCGGTCCCTTCACCCGTGTCGTCCCCGGGCCGACCGTCGATTCCGGCCCCGAGAAGGTCATCGACGCCGACGGCGACGCCTGGACCCGCAACCCGGACGGCACCTACACCTTCCGCCACCTGACCAAGACGCTCGACATGATCAAGGCCGACCACGGCCCCGTGAAGACCGAAGGAGCCTTCCTGTGAGCACAGCATCCGAAACCCTCACCCGCGTCGCCCGCATCGCCGACCTGAGCGACGGCGAGACGATCGTCCTCAAGAAGGGCGACAACGTCGTCCGGGGCACCACTCGCATCGCGAACGGGGCTCGCCGCGTCGACATCGGCGCCGGGTCCGCCGGTCCGACCGTCGGCAGCTTCACCGACGCGGGCTACGCCATCCACCGAGTCGAGCCCATGGCGAGCCTCTCGCGCATGTTCGGCGGCCTCACCCGCCTCGTCGTGGAGCCCGTGGCTCCGCTCAAGCCCGAGGCCGTCATCGACACGGACGGCGACCGCTGGACGCTCCGGCCCAATGGGGAGTACGCCCTCGAGGAAGACGGACCCGACGCAACGGGCTACGAGTCGCTCGCGTCGCTCCGTGCGACCTACGGCCCCCTCAAGACGCCCGGCGGCGTCGTCATCCCCGAGTGACCCTCCCGCTCGAGGAGGCCTACGAGCCTCGCGACCCGAAGCTCTTCGACCTCCGTGACCGCCTGGACGTCTACGACGTCTAACACCCTGGCCCTCTCTCGCTTCTTGCGGGAGGGGGCCTTCGTGTGTTATGGGCAGCCCGACGCCCCCAGGCGGTCTCCTCTGTGTCCCAATCGCGCGCCTCCCCGGCGCATCGAAACGCAGAGAAGAGACAGACACCATGGCAGGACTCAAAATCTGGGGCACCGACCCCGAGACGCAGCCGAAGCCCCGCGAGCGCTTCGCCGATGACGTCGTCGGGCGCTTCCGCTCCGGCCACACCATCAACGACCGCCCCGCCTCGCTCAACGAGTGGCGCGTCACGACCGGCGACCCCGACGTCGCCAAGGTCATTCACGACCTCCTGGGCGGCGACGAGCCCCAGGAGTGGGCCGCCAAGGGCGAGGACAACCTCGAGGTCTTCACGGCCTCCAACGAGGTGCCCATCATCATCGCGGACGCCAAGGCGCTCCGTCAGCGCATGGTGCTGTGGGGGCGCTCGGGCAAACCGATCTACGTGAGCGACGGCGCCAACATCCTCGACGATCAGGGCAACCCCACCGAGGAGGCCGACCCGGATGCCGAGCTGACCTTCGCCGAGCGCAAGGCCAAGAAGGAGACCGGGGCCATCCCCGATATCGACCTCTACTTCCGCCTCGCCGATGAGCCCGACCTCGGCATCTTCAAGTTCAAGACGGGCTCTTGGGGCTTCGCCTCCGACCTGGCCTACAACGGCGTCGTCGACGAACTCGAGGCCGCCGAGGGCCCCGTCAAGGCGCTCCTCAAGCTCGAGCCCGTCTCCTTCGTCGCCAAGAACGGCCCGATGAAGGGCAAGACCGTGAGCTACACCAAGAGCGAGCTCGTCCTCAAGGGCGCCGCGTGAGCACGGTCGCCGCGAAGCTCACCGCGCTCAACCCGCCCCGCAAGCGTGCCGCGGAGGGTGGCGTCGTCTTCGCCGCCATCCTCTTCGCGATCCTCGCCGTCGTCGTCGCCCTCGGCATCTACGTCGGCATCCCGCTCGCGCTCGGCATCCTCGTCTTCCCGGCCCTCCTGGGCCTGACCGGATGGGGAGTCTTCCTCTCCACCGTGGCGAGCTTCGCCGGCGTGTGGCTCGTCCTCGGCGCGCTCAACCGCCTCAACAAGTAACACCTTCCCTCCTCTGGCCCCCGTCCACGCTTCGCGCATGGGCGGGGGCCTTCCCGTCTGCCGGAAAGGCACCCCATGGAACTCCGCATCTACACCAAGACCCTCTCTTCCTGCCCCCAGTGTGACCTCACCTGTCGCGAGGCCGCGAAGCTCGAGGGCGTCGACGTCCAGGTCTTCGAGGGCATCGACCTCCCCGAGAACGCGCACCTCCTCGAGGCGTTCAAGTCGCGCCCCGCCCCGCTCCTGTCGGCGCCGATCGTCACCGTTCACGACGACGAGGGCAACGAGGTCGACTCCTGGGCGGGCTTCATCCCGGCGAAGATCAAGGCCCTCGCGTGACGCGGCTTCTCCACCGCTACCTTCTCGGCCACATTCAGGGCCGCCGGAAGGTGAGCGTGCCCGGTTTCGATCCGTCCGCGCGGGGCGTGCTGGTCCGGTGCGAATGCGGGAAGACCTGGGCCCTGTGAGCAACCCCGCCAAGGCCAAGGGCACCGCCCACGAGACGGCCGTCGTCCGCTACCTCAACGAGCGCGGCATCCCGGCCCGCCGAGTCGCGCAGACCGGCGCGCTGGACGTCGGCGACGTCCACGGCATCGACCCCTTCGTCGGCCAGGCGAAGAACTACCGCGACCTTCCCACGGCGCTCCGCGAGGGCGTCGACGGCGCGGTCGTCCAGGCGAAGCGCGTGAGCGCGGACGCCCTGCCCGTCGCCTTCGTCAAGCGCCCGCGCAAGAGCGCCGCGGACGTCTATGCCGTCATGCCGCTCGCCACCTTCTCCGAAGTCCTTCTCCGCCTCGAGGTGGCCGCCGAGGACGCGCAGCGCCTAGCGCAGCTCGAGAAGTAGGCGCGCACGGCCGCTCAGGCGGTCTCCTCTCTGTCCTCCGTCCCTCCCATTGGAGCCCCATGACTCTCACCGACTTCCTCTCCAAGTTCGACGGCGTCGAGGAGACCGCCGACGGCTACCTCGCGCCGTGCCCCGCTCACGCCGACTCCCACAACTCCCTTCGCGTCACGATCGGCCAGACCGGCAACGTCCTCCTCAAGTGCCGCGCCGGATGCCAGACCCCGGCCGTCGTCGAGAAGGTCGGCATGACCATGCGCGACCTCGCCCGCATGCGCGTCGACGACTCGATCCCGGCGACGAAGAAGGCCTCCGTGGCGCTCCCGGCGACCCCGGCCGCCATCGCGGGCCTCGCGATGCGCCTCGACGGCTATGCCTCCGCCCTCGTGACCGGGACGCGCGTGCCCGAGGCGGATGAAGCCTTCACTTACGCCGCCGACCGATTCGGTCTCGGCGCTGACGACGTCTACCGTCTTGGCCTCGGCTACGTCGACGACATCGGTGGCGGCCCCCGCCTCGTCGTCCCGTTCCGCGACCCCGACGGCGTCGCCCGCAACTTCCAGGCCCGCGCGCTCGAGAAGGACGCCGCCGTCCGTTGGCTCGGCCCCAAGTCGCCCGAGGGTGGCTCCTGGGCCAAGACCGGCTTCTTCCCCGGGGCCTCCGGCTGGCCCGAGGTGCTTATCTGTGAGGGCCCCGGTGACGCCCTGACCGGCGCCGCCCTCGGCTACGACACCATCGGCATCGCCGGGGCATCCCACGCGGGCAACCCCGCGATCGTCGACGAGGTGGCCGGATGGCTCGGCGACCGTGAGGCGATCGTCGCCGGAGACGGCGACCCCGCCGGCCGTCGCTTCTCCGCGACCCTGGCCGAGGGCCTCGTCGCTCGAGGCGTCCGTGTCCGCGTGCTCGACCTCGGCGACGGCCTCGACCTGACCGACTGGCGCGCTCAGAACCCCGCCGCCTTCTCGCGCGAGGTCATCCGCGCCATCGCCGAGGCGAAGCCCGTGGCATCCCGCGAGGCCTCCCTCCTGGCGTGGGACGAGCGCGTCTACGCTCTCTCCGACCTCGGCGGCGCCCGCTACCTCCGCGACTACGTCGAGAGCATCGGCTCCGGCGTGAAGTACACCGAGGAGGTCGGCTTCCTCCTCCTCGACTCCGGCGTCTGGCGCAAGGACGATCGCCAGGCCACGCGCACGCACGCGCAGGAGGTCGCCGACATCGTCAAGCGCCTCGCCCTCGAGGCGTCCAAGGCCGCGACCGAGGGGGCGACCGAGGAGGAACGCGAGCGCAACAAGAAGCGCGCCGGCCGCTTCCAGCGCTACTCCCAGCACGTCCAAACGACGCGCGGCATCGACTCCATGCTCCGCGAGCTGCAAGCGGTCCGGGGCGTGCCCGCGTCGCTCGAGGACTTCGACAAGCACCCGGAACTTCTCGCGTGCCGCAACGGCGTCGTCAACCTCAAGACCGGCGAGCTCCGCCCGCACGACCCGCACCTCCTTCTGACGCGCCGCGTGGAGCTGGACTACAACCCCCGCGCCACCGCGCCGCGATGGGAGGCGTTCCTCGACGAGGTCTTCCCCGCCTACCCCGACCTCCCCGCCTACATGCGCCGTCTCGTCGGCTACGGCATCACGGGCAGCACGGCCGAGCAATGCTTCGCCGTCCATTGGGGCGGCGGCGCTAACGGCAAGTCGGTCTTCACCGACACGCTCACGGAGGTCTTCCGAGAGCTGACGACCACTACGCCCTTCTCGACCTTCGAGGAGCGCCCTTCTGGCGGCATCCCCAACGACCTCGCCGCGCTCAAGGGCGCCCGTCTCGTCATGGCATCCGAGGGCGAGGCGGGTAAGCGCATGGCCGAGGCCGTGCTCAAGCGCGTCACCGGCCGCGACCTTATCTCCGCACGCTTCATGCGCAAGGAGTTCTTCGAGTTCCGCCCCACCTTCCTCCTCATGCTGGCGACCAACGCCAAACCGGAGTTTCGCGGGCAGGATGACGGCCTATGGCGTCGCGTGAAGTTCATCCCCTGGGAGCGCTTCTTCGCGCCGCACGAGCGCGACGGTCGTCTCGGCGACAAGCTCCTCGCCGAGGCCGAGGGCATCTTCGCCTGGGCCGTGGCCGGGGCTATCGAGTGGTACGCCCACGGCCTCCGTGACCCCGAGACCGTCAGTGCACACACGAAGGAATACCGCGAGACCTCCGACGCCCTGGCGGGCTTCCTGCCCGGCATCTTCGTCGCCGACGGCGAGGCGGGCCGCGTCTCGGGCAAAACCCTTTTCGAGGCCTACCTCGAGTGGGCCGACGAGGAGAACCTCCCGCAGCGCGAGCGCTGGACCCGGCGAACGTTCTTCTCGGCGCTCGAGGAGCGGAAGCTCGTGAAGGTCAAGACCGCCTCCGGCGTGGCCTTCGAGGGCGTCCGACGGGCCCGCCGAACGGATGCCGTGAAGGAGGGCGACCAGGACGCAGAAATTGCCCGGGCAGCCGCGGGCACTCAGGCGGTCTCCTCTGCAACAGAAATCACCGGCGCCGACCTGGACGACGCCATCTAAGAGAGGGCCCTCATGGCTGACACCAACACCCGCAACGCTCAGCGCTTCTTCATCGTGGAGCGCCCCTACTTCACGCAGGGGGGCGCCCGCTTCTTCCTCGACGAGGAGGACGGCCCCGCCGCCCCGCGTGAGGGCGACGTCGTCGACTTCCTCTCCGGCCCGGACGAAGAGGGAGACGCCATGGTCCGCTTCCGTGGCAACGAGTACGACATCGCGCAGAGCGCCATGGTGTCCGTCGAAACGATGCTCGCCCTCGTCCGCACGCACGGCCTGTAAGGAGACCGCATGCCGAACTTCACCCCCACCCACCGCGTCAAGAGCGACCACCCGACGTACAACAACGGCGACACCTCCTCGTGGTTCGCCCTCGGCGACCTCGTCGTCCTCACGGAGCCGCACCCCGATCGGGACGGCGACGTCCGGGCCAAGAAGGCGGGCGCTCAAGATCACTGGATCGCGCTCTCGTGCCTCGAGCCGCTGACCGGGGAGTCGACCGGCTCCGCCGCGACGATCAAGCGCGACGCCCTCATCGACGCCGCTCGTGACGCCGGGGTCGAGTACAGCCTCGCCACGGTCATCGCCGACGCCGCGGAGAACCGCTCCCGGTAGCCCGCCTCCGCGTCCCGCTCATCTGCCCCGCCCTTCGCCATCCCGCGCGAGGGGCGGGGCTCGTCGTCGTTCCAGGAGGTCCGATGCACACGAACATGACCGGCGGTCCAACCGATCGCCCCCGCCGCCCCCACCACTCCCACCTCACGCAGAGCCATCGCTCGCCCGTCCCGGGCTGCCCCGCGTGCGCGCTCATCCGCCTCGACGTCATGCGCTACCCGCCGCACGTCGTCGAGGCACTCTCCGCCGCGCACCAGCTCCCGCCCGTCCCTCAGCCCCCGGAGGCCTCGCCTTGATCCACTACACGCACACCATCGCCGGGGACGAGTGCTCGATCTTCATGCCGGAGCGCCGCTCTGAGCTAGCCGGGCTGTGGGCCTTCCTCGGCCAGGGCGACAAGGTGCTCTGCATCGACACGGAGACGACCGGCCTCGACATCTACTCCCCCGGCTTCCAGCTCCGCCTCTTCCAGGTCGGCAACGGCCGGGAGGCGTGGGTACTCCGCGCCGACCTCTTCCTCGACGTCATCGCTCAGGTACTCCGGCAACCGCGCTTCTTCACGGCGCACAATGCCCCGTTCGACCTCAAGGTCATCGACCGGCACGTCGGCGTCACGATCGAGGAACTCAACGCCCGCGTCTTCGATACGCGCATCTTCGCGCACCTCCTCGACCCCCGGCAGCCCGACGAGGGCGGGGCCGGGCTCGGCCTCAAGCCGCTCTCGGCCATCTACGTCGACGACTCCGCCCCCGATACCGGAGACGGCCTCAACGCCGTCTTCCGCACGATCCGCGACGACGAGGGCAAGCTTTGCACGAAAGGCAACGGCTGGCGCTTCATCCCGATCGACCATCCGACCTACGTGCGCTATGCCGGCCTGGACGTCATCCTCGGCTCTCGCCTCTTCGCGGAGCTGGCGCCGACGGTCAAGGACCTGGGCATGGGCGGCCTGTCCAAGTTCGAGCACCACCTCCAAGGCCTCCTCATGGTCATGGAGCGGCGCGGCTTTCTCATCGACGTCCCCTACGTGCAGCAGCTCGACGCCACGCTTGAGGACGAGGCCGAGAAGTTCGCCACCGTCGCCCGGCGCTACGGCGTCGAGAAGGTCGGCTCGACCGCTCAGGTGTCGGAGGCCCTTCTCGGCATGGGCGAGAAGCTGACGGAGCGCACCGACGCCGGGGCCTGGAAGGTCGACAAGGGCGTCCTCATGCCGCTCGCCGACCTGGATGACCAATGGCAGCGGATCGAGGCCCGGACGCCGAACCCGCTGGCCGACGCCGTCCTCCGCTCCAAGCGCGCCGACAAGTGGCGCAAGTCCTACGTCGGGGCGTTCCTCGACCTCAAGGACTCCAACGACCGCTTGCACCCCTTCATCGGCGGCCTACAGGCGCGCACCGCGCGCATGTCGATCAGCCGCCCGCCGTTGCAGCAGCTCCCCTCGGGCGACTGGCAGATCAGGCGCGCGCTCATCGCCGACCCGGGGCACCTCATCATCGCGGCCGACTACTCCCAGGTCGAAATGCGAGTGCTCGCGGCGCTCTGCCAGGACAAGACGCTCATGGAGGCAATCAAGTCCGGGACCGACCTCCACGACTTCACCGCCGCTCGAGTCTTCGGCCCCGACTTCACGAAGCGTCAGCGAAAGGTCGCGAAGGCCATCGGCTTCGGCAAGGTCTACGGCGGAGGCGCGGCCACCGTCTCCCGGCAGACCGGCGTGCCCATCGACGACGTCCGCCCGGCCATGGGCGCCTACGACGCGACCTTCCCCGGCATCAAGCGATACGGCGCCAAGTTGCAGAGCCGCGCGCAGTACGGCAAGCGCGAGGTCGTCACCGTCTCGGGGCGGCATCTTCCGCTGGACCGCGACCGGCTCTACGCGGCGACCAACTACGTCGTCCAGTCCACGGCGCGCGACCTCCTCGCGCAGGCCATCGTCGACATCTTCGACGCCGGGCTCGGCGACACGCTCCTCCTTCCCGTCCACGACGAACTCATCGCGCAGGCCCCCGCGGCCGATGCCGAGGACGTCATCCGGGAGATTGGCCGCCTCATGGAGTCGACCTTCTACTCAATCCCGATCGTCTCCGACCCCGAGGTCTATGGCCGCTCCTGGGGCTCGGGCTACGGCATCCCGGAAGGTCTCGACGCCGCCGCATAGAGCGACTCGTTGGTCGTTCGACCCTCCACCCGCGTACAACACCATGACGGCTTACACCGTGCCGCCCTCGGGCGTATCACGGTCATGCACCGAAAGAAGACCCATGCCCCACCACGGCGACCTCATCCGCTCCGCAGGAGCATCCCTCATCCGCCTCGGCGAGAACCTCGGCCACGCCGCCGATGTTCAATGGCTCCCGCCGGCCGCCCCGTCCAAGCGCAACGACACCGCCGAGCGAGCCTCCGGCCTCGTCTCCAACCCCACGCTCGACACGGCGACCGACGAGCGCCGCCTCAAGGTCCGCGCCGCGGTCATCGAGGCCGAGACCCTCCTCGAGCGAATGCGCGGGACGGCCGACGACGCGGCCGACCGGCTCGAGGCGGCGTTACAGGGCTGGGCGGGCGAGCGGGCGTGACACGCCCTCGCGTGTGGATGCTCGCGCAAAGATTCACACGCGATAGGGTGGACCCTGTCAAGGGGCTCTCTGTCACTTGACAACCTCTCCCTAACAGAGAGTCTCCACTCGCCCATCCCCAAGGGCGGGCACCCCGTGCATTGACGCGCGGGCTCTGCCTGCCCTTCTCGACCCCGCACTCCCGCTACGAGCGGGCGCAGCCGTGCCACGGCCGCCTTCGGCGTGCCCTCTGGCCGTTTCGCCGCGCCCCCTCCCTAGCGCTATTCGTCGCGCCTTCGTGGCGACGTCGCGCGCATATTCGCGCGCTCACACACCAACGCAACACCCAACGAAAGAGGGACCACCATGACCGCTCACACGACGCTCCGCGCCATCTTCGACGACAAGCTCGTCGCCCGCGAGAAGCTCGAGCACGCCGAAGAGACGCGCCTCGTCCGCGCAGCTCAGGACGGCGACCTCGACGCCTACAACACGCTCCTCCGCCAGTACGCCCACGGCCTCCGCTCGCTCGCAGAGCAGGAGTACGCCCGCGCGGGCGGTCACGTCAGCCACGACGAGACGCGCGCCAACGTACTCCTCGCCTTCGCCGAGGCGGTCCACGAGTGCCAGGCCGGCGATCGCGTGGCCTTCCGGCTCCCGAAGGCGACCCTCCGCGTCGCGGACGAGCACCACCTCGTCGGCGGCTTCACGATCGCGGAGCGCACCCGGCAGCGCTACATGCAGGCCCTCCGTGAGGCTGGCCCGGACGGCGACGCCGAGGCGAAGGCGCGCGAGCTCGGCATGACGCGCGAGACGTTCCTCTCCGTGCGCGACGCCCTCGGCGCCTCGAGCTTCGACGGCATCCTCGAGGAGCAGGGCGACGCAGGCATGCAGGCCATCGGCCTCGAGCGGGGCTACTCCACCGTCGAGCAGCGGGCCGACGTCGCCAAGGCCTTCGCGGCGGTCGACGTCATCACGGGCGACGTCATCCGGGACGCCTACGGCTTCACCGAGTATGACCCGATCCCCGACGCCGAAATCGCCCACCGCCGCGGGTACTCGCGCTCGAAGGTGCAGCGCCTCCGCTCCGAGGGCCTCTCGACCATGCGCAAGGCCCTCAATGTCCCGGAGGTGTCCGCATGACTGTCCCGGTGTCCCACCGCGTCCTGACGCCCCTCGGCGAGGGCTACGTCGTCTCGATCGACGGCCACACCGACGCCGTCACCGTCGGCTTCCACACACGCACGACGGGACGCTACTACCGCCGCGAGTTCCCGCCCGAGTCCGTGCGTCCCAAGCCCCACGGGCCGCGGGAGAGCGTCGAGGCCTTCATCGCCCGCAAGCACGACCCCGCGTGGAGGCCGTGGCGTTACCGGAGCTAGCGGCCCGCTGGCCCCTGCCCCGTCCCGGGCGGGGGCCTTTCTCCGTCCCGGCACTTGCGCTCAAATGTGTGCGCGAGTACCGTCGTTCCCACGGGCCCTCCCCGCCCGCCCCACTCACTTGAAAGAGCGTCCCGATGATGCCCCTCTACCCCGATGACCTCGGCGCCCTCGGCCCGGCCCTCGCCGGCCTGGCATGGGCCGCCTTCCTCCTGCCCCACGCCGCTCGCGTAAGCCGCGCAGCTCGTGTCAACCGAAAGGCCCGCCGATGACCGCTCGACTCGTAGCCGAACACACCCGCACCCCGATCTTCGAGGGAGACGTCGAGAAGATCGTCGAGGCGGTCAGCCTGGGAGGCGGCTTCGCCTGGTACATGCCTCGTGTCGCGGCTGAGGGCTCCCTCTGGGAGCGCGTCGCCGAGGGAGGCACGCGATGACCCTTTCCGACGACGTCGACCGCCTGGCCTGGGCGTGGGTGCGCCTCCTCGTCGCCCTCGGCATCGGCCGCTACCGCCGAGCCCTCCGCCGCCTCCTCGAGCGGGGCATCCGGTGAGTCACTCCCCCGCGCGCATCAACCCGGACTCGCGCGGCGTCCTCTTCCTCGCCGTAGGCATCACGGTCCTCCTGGCCCTCGCGTCCTTCCTCCTGTCCTACGCGGGCCTCGTCGCTGTCGCCGCATGGGCCGCCGTCCCGGCGTGGCTGTCCTGGGCCGTCCCGGTCACGATCGACGGGGCGATCCTCGTCTACACGCTCGCGGCCCTCGTCTTCCGCGCTCGAGGCGAGGGGGCCCGCGTGGCGTGGGCCTCCCTGTCCCTCTTCACTGCCCTCTCCGTCGCGGCCAACGCGGCGCACGCCTGGGACGCGGGACAAGGAGACCCTCGAGCGGGCCTCGGCGCGGTCATCGCGGGCCTCGCCCCCGTGGCCGTGCTCCTGACGACGCACACACTCGCGCGGCTCATCATCGCCCCTCCGCTCCGCGCGGAGGCGTCCGAGACCGTGGCGGCTCCCTGGGCTGTCGCCGCGGGCCGCGTGTGGGCCGCTGACGAGGTCGGCGAGCCGGAGGCGGACGTCGCCGAGCCGGAGCCCGAACCCCGGGACGAGCGCATCCTCGCCCTCCGCGCGCAGCGATGGAGCCTACGCCAGATCGCCGAGGAGGTCGGCGTCGGAAAGACGACCGTGGAGCGCGTGCTCGCCAAGGCGGTCGCGTGAGCATGTGTGCGCTAGGCTCGCGCGAGTCCCTACCGATGAAAGGCCAAGCCGCATGACCGATCAGACCACCGCACCCGTCCGCCCGACGGACGACGAGCGCCGCGCAGCGCTGACCAAGGCGCTCCGCAAGTATCGCGGCGACGGCTACGCGGTCTCGCTCTCCGGTGACGGGCTGTCCGCCACGCTGACTCGTCCTCGCCGCGTGCGGGGCTGGATTGTCGCCCTCCTCACCCTCTTCACGCTCATCGGCGGCATCATCTACGTCGTCAACACGCGCGGCAAGACGGACTCTGTCGTCCTCTTCGTCGACGAGCGCGCGAAGGTCGTTCGCTCCTAAGCCCGCTCCCCCATCACTGGCCCCTGCCTCTTCGGAGGTGGGGGCCTTTTCCGTGCCCGTTATGCGCGACTCACTTGCGCGAGTATTTGAGCGCGAGTATCTTTGCGAGCATGACCAGCCGCAAGCCGAACCCGCGCATCACGAAGGAAGACCTCCTCGAGGCGCGCATCTCCTTCCATGCCCGCAACGTCATGCGGGAGCGTCACGTCAGCGAGCGCGAGGTAGCCGAGGTGCTCCTCAAAGGGTCTTCGCACCCGCATCGCGGACTTGGGCGTTACGTCCTCGGCGACCTCTGTGTTGTCTGGGACGCTCGCGTTTCCGTCGTGGTCACGATCCTCCTCTTTCGGGAGGGCGTTTGGACCAACGAGGACGCCCGAGGCCGTCGACGCTGACTCCGCCGCCTGTAGCCTTCCAAACGCCCACTCGAGAAAGAGACCCGTTCCATGACTGACACCTTCGGCCGCCCCGACGCGGACGCCGACCCCCGGACCTACCTGCCGACCGTCCCGGGGCTCGAGGCCCTCCTCGAGCGCGACGACTGGCATGACGCCTCCGTGCCCGAGCAACCCTCGTTGCGCACGCTCGTCTTCAACGGCGACGCCCCGGGCTCCATCGTCCTCGTCTTCCGCGACGACCTCGTCGACGTGGTCGCCTCTCGCAACGATCCCGGTGCGGACGTCGAGCAAGAGGTCATGCAGCCCGCCGAGGTCATCGCGTGGCTCGAGCGCTGGGCATCCCGCGCCTAGCCGCTCACCAGTCGCCAACGACGAAGGCCCCCGCCCCGTGTGAAACGGAGTGGGGGCCTTTCCGCGTATTCACGCGGCGCGGAGTGTCTGTTGACTTACGCCTTTAGCGTCCGCCAAAGTTCTTGAAGCGCTGGTTGAACTTCTCGACGCGACCGGCCGAGTCCATGATGCGCTGCTTGCCCGTGTAGAACGGGTGCGAAGCCGACGAGATTTCCACGTCGATGACGGGGTACTCCACGCCGTCCAGCTCGATCGTCTTGTCGCTGGACACGGTCGAACGGGTGAGGAACGTGTCGCCCGAACCGAGGTCGCGGAACACGACGGCCTTGTACGTGGGGTGGATGTCAGTCTTCATGGGAGGTCCTTTGAGAAGTGGTGTCCTGGATTCTGCCAGGACGTCAAAGTCTTCGGCGCCGATGGCACCAACGGAAGAGTCTACCAGGCCCCGACCCGAGCCGCCGTCACGGTCTCGGACAGCAACCGGTCAGGACGCGCGAGCAGCCCAGCGCCCCGCTTCGTGCGTGAGCGTGATGTCGAGACCGAACGTCTTCGACAGGTTCTCCTCCGTGAGAGCCTCATCGAGGGGCCCGGATGCCACCGCCTCGCCGTCACGCAGAAGCAACACGTGCGTGAATCCGACGGGAATCTCCTCGACGTGGTGGGTCACCATCACCATCGCCGGCGTGGTGGGTGCTTGCGCGTATCCCGAAAGCAACGCCAGCAGCTCTTCGCGCGCACCGAGGTCGAGGCTCGCGGTGGGCTCGTCGAGCAGCAGAAGCTCGGGGTCGGTCATGACAGCGCGGGCGATCTGCACGCGCTTCTGCTCGCCGTCGCTCAGTGTCCCGAACGTGCGGTCGGCGAGGTGGTCGAGCTTCCACTCGGCCAGCACCCGCAGCGCGCGACGCTCGTCGATGTCGTCGTACGCCTCGCGCCAGCGCCCGACGACGGAGAAGGCCGCCGTCAGCACGACGTCGAGCACGCTCTCCTCCGGGGGTACGCGACGCGCCATCGCCGAAGATGCGAAACCGATGCGGGGACGCAGCTCGAACACGTCGGTACGGCCGAGACGTTCGCCGAGGATCGTCACCGAACCGGACGTCGGATGCAGCAGCGTGTCGGCGAGCTGCAGAACAGTCGTCTTCCCCGCGCCGTTCGGGCCGAGGACGACCCAGCGCTGGTCATCCGACACCGTCCAGTCGAGGTGGGACACGATGTCCCGCGCGTTCCGGCGGACGACGACGTCGGAGAACTCGAGAACCTGGGGCATGGATCTAGCCTACTGTCCGAGACGGACGGAACCGGATGCCACGCGGCCCTGTGGAGGGCGGGTGGGGGACTTCTCCTCCCTCCCGGCGAACTCCGCGTACACCGTCGCGACAGGCGCCGGGAGACACCCGCTCTACTTCCCCGCGACCTCCGCGTAAAGCGCCGCGGTCGTCTCGGCGATCGCCGCCCAACTGAAGTCCCCGACCGCGCGCTGACGCCCGGCCTGTCCGTAGGCCCGGGCCTTCTCGGCATCCATCGACACCTCCGTCAGCACGCGGGCGAGGTCGGCGACGAAGCGCTCGGGATCCACGGGCGTCCCGGTGCCGTCCTGCACCTGGTCGATCGGCACGAGTCGTCCGGTGACACCGTCGACGACGACCTCGGGAATCCCGCCCGTCGCCGTTCCGACGACCGCGGCGCCGCACGCCATGGCCTCGAGGTTGACGATCCCCAGCGGCTCGTACACCGAGGGGCAGACGAACGTCGTCGCAGCCGTGAGAATCGCGCACAATTCGTGCCGCGGCAGCAGCCTCTCGATCCACACCACTCCGTCGCGGGTGGCCTGCAGACCCCGGACGAGCTCCTGCACCTCGGCCATGATCTGCGGGGTGTCGGGCGCGCCCGCGCAGAGGATCAGCTGCACCTCGGGCGGCAGCTGCTCCGCCGCGCGCAGCAGGTAGGGAAGGCCCTTCTGCCGGGTGATGCGCCCCACGAAGACGACGGACGGCCGCGAAGGGTCGATCCCCTGAGACCGCAGGAAATCGTCGTCCGACACCGGATGCCACGACTCGGTGTCGATGCCGTTGTAGATGACCCGCACCTTGTCGGGGTCGAGCGACGGATAGCTGCGCAGGATGTCGTCGCGCATACCCGAACTCACGGCGACGACGGCCGCCGCCCCCTCGTACGCGGTCTTCTCGATGTAGCTCGACACCGCGTACCCGCCGCCGAGCTGCTCGGCCTTCCACGGCCGGAGCGGCTCGAGGCTGTGCGCGGTGACGACGTGCGGGATGCCGTGGAGAAGGGATGCCAGGTGACCGGCGAAGTTCGCGTACCAGGTGTGCGAGTGCACAACGTCGGCACCGGCGATGTCCGAGACGATCGCGAGATCGGTGCCGAGGGTCTGGATGGCGCCGTTCGCCGACGCGAGCTCCGTCGGGACGCCGTACGAGGTGGTGTCGGCCTCGTCGCGCGACGCGCCGAACGCGCGGACCTGCACCTCGGTGCCCTCGGCACGCAGCGCTTTCACAAGTTCGGTGGCGTGGACCCCGGCGCCGCCGTAGATCTCCGGCGGGTACTCCTTGGTCACGATGTCGACGCGCATGAGACGAACCGTAGTACACGGCGAGACGCGCCGTGAACGTGTTCCCGCCCGCTCCCCCGAGCCCTAGGGTGGTGCCATGCCTGCAGCGCCGAAGGTCTTCGGAATCATCCTCGCCGGCGGCGAGGGAAAGCGACTCATGCCCTTGACGGCTGACCGCGCCAAACCCGCCGTGCCCTTCGGCGGTCAGTACCGCCTCATCGACTTCGCGATCTCGAATCTCATCAATTCGGGCCTGCGTCAGCTCGTCGTGCTGACGCAGTACAAGTCGCACAGCCTCGACCGGCACATCTCCCAGACGTGGCGCATGTCGCCCATGCTGGGCGCGTACGTCGCCTCGGTCCCGGCGCAGCAGCGACTCGGAAAGCGCTGGTTCTCCGGATCCGCCGACGCGATCCTGCAGTCGATGAACCTGATCCGCGACGAGAAGCCCGACATCGTCGTCGTGATCGGCGCCGACCACGTGTACCGCATGGACTTCAAGCAGATGCTCGACGCCCACATCGCCTCCGACGCGCGGGCGACGGTCGCCGGCATCCGCCAACCGATCTCTCTCGCGAACCAGTTCGGCGTCATCGACACCGACCCGACCGACCCCACCAAGATCCGCGCCTTCCTCGAGAAGCCGCAGAACCCCGAGGGCCTGGCCGATGCCCCCCACGAGGTGCTCGCGTCGATGGGCAACTACATCTTCGACGCTGACGCCCTGGTCGAGGCCGTCACCCACGACGGCGAGCTGCCGACCTCGGCGCACGACATGGGCGGCGACATCGTCCCCTACTTCGTCAATCGCGGTGAGGCCGCGGTCTACGACTTCAATCGCAACGACGTGCCCGGCTCGACGCCGCGCGACCAGTCCTACTGGCGCGATGTCGGCACGATCGAGTCGTTCTACGACGCGCACATGGACCTGATCTCGACCCTGCCCGTGTTCAACCTGTACAACAACGACTGGCCGATCTACTCGCAGACCTTCAACGCTCCGCCGGCGAAGTTCGTCCGCGACTCGGTCGGCCGCATCGGCAACGCGATCGACTCGATCGTGTCGCTCGGTTCGGTGCTCTCGGGAACGCACCTCGAGCGCAGCGTCGTCGGCCCGTGGGCCCTCGCGGGGGGTGGCTCAACCATCACCGACTCGGTGCTCTTCGACAGCGTGCAGGTGGGCGCGGGAGCACGCATCCACCGCGCGATCCTCGACAAGAACGTCGTCCTCGAACCCGGTGCCACCATCGGCGTCGACCGCGAGCGCGACCTCGCCCGCGGATTCACCGTCACCGAGACCGGCATCACCGTCGTCGGCAAGGACGTGCACGTCCACGCGTGACCCCAGAGGCCGATGACCTCGGATGCGAGAGGGGCGGTGACCGAACTGGTCACCGCCCCTCTTCTGCATCGGGAGGGGGTTCAGACCCCCACGCGCTCGACGGCGTCACGTGAGATCCGCGATGAGGCGGGTCGGGCGAGACGCGCTCGCACGGAGAAGCCCTCTCTCAGACCCCCACGCGCTCGAACGCGTCGCGCGAGATGCCCTTGGCGAGAACGGCCTTCGACCACTCCTTCGCGGTGTGCAGGCTGTGATCGCGGTAGTTGCCGCAGCTGAACGCATCGGTTCCCGGCACGTCGTCCCACTCGACCTCCTCGACGATCACGCGCAGCGAATCGGAGACGGCGTCGACGAGCGCCGCGACCTCGGGCTCGCCCCACATGATCACGTGGAAGCCGGTGCGGCAGCCGAACGGCGAGATGTCGATCAGACCGTCGATGCGATCGCGCACGAGGCTGGCGAGCAGGTGCTCGATGGTGTGGAGCCCGGCGGTGGGGATCTCCTGCTCGTTCGGCTGCACGAGTCGCAGGTCGAAGTTCGAGATGACGTCGCCACGCGGCCCCGATTCGGTGCCGATGAGGCGTACGTACGGCGCCAGGACCGCCGTGTGATCGAGGGTGAAACTTTCGACGTCGGCCATGAGGAGGTCCCTTCTGAGGAAGCGGGGGTACCGCAGAAGCCTACGGCGGGCTCACCGTCGGCAGACCCCGCGTGACGCCGTGCGACGCAGGCAGCCGCGTCTTCGAGCCGCGTGGACGTGACCCGGCGGGGCCTCGCTCCTCGAACCGCTAGCGTGGAGCGCGTGCCTGCGACCGCCCGTTTCCTTGTCGTCCTCGATGCCGATTCCACGCTGATCCGCAACGAGGTCATCGAGCTCCTCGCCGACGAGGCCGGCCGGGGGGCCGAGGTGGCCGCCGCCACCGAAGCCGCGATGCGCGGCGAGGTCGACTTCGCCACGAGCCTGCGCTCGCGGGTGCACGCGCTGGCGGGCGTACCCACCGAGGCGTTCGAGCGGGCGATCGCGCGCATCGACCCCACCCCGGGCGTGCGCGAGCTGATCGCCGCCGTGCACGAGCGCGGCGGGGTCGTGGGCGTCGTGTCGGGTGGGTTCCACGAGGTTCTCGACACCGTGGCTCCCGACCTGGGCGTCGACCTCTGGCGCGCGAACCGGCTCGTGGCCGTCGACGGAGCCCTCACGGGAGAGGTCGACGGAGACATCGTGGATGCCAGGGCCAAGGCCGACACGCTCCGCCGCTGGGCCGATGAGCTCGGTGTTTCCCTCCCTCTCACCTTCGCGATCGGAGACGGCGCGAACGACCTCGAGATGATGGCGACCGCGGGACTGGGGCTGGCATTCAACGCCAAACCCGCGGTGCGCGAGCGCGCGGACCTCGTCGTGGGGGCCGTCGATCTGTCTCAGGTCGTCGCGCTGCTCCCCCGCTGACTTCCGGGCCGCCCGCGCCGAAAGACCCCCTTTGCGATGTCGGAGGTCCGTTCTACCCTCGCCGCATGGACGTCATCCTGGTTCCCGGTCTGTGGCTCGACGCGTCGTCGTGGGACGACATCACCCCCGCTCTGGAGGCGGCCGGCCATCGCCCGTACCCGTTGACTCTGCCCGGACCGGCCGTAGGCGACCTGGTCGTCGACGACTGGGTCGATGCGGTCGTCCGAGAGATCGACCGCCTCGGCGATCGCGTGATCCTCGTCGGGCACTCGGGCGGCGGCAACGTCGTCTGGGGCGCGGCTGACCGCCGACCCGACCGGGTCGCGCGCGTCATCCTCGTCGACACGATCGTGCCGCATCCGGGGGCGACGATCTCGGAGTTCCCCGTCGAGAACGGCGTCGTACCCTTCCCCGGGTGGGACTTCTTCGATGACGACGACGTCGCCGATATCGACGACGAGACCCGTCGGCGCACCGCGGAGCACGTCGTCGACGTGCCCGGCCGCGTGCCGAGCTCACCGATCACGCTGAGCGACGAGCGACGTTTCGCCGTGCCCGTGACGATTCTGTCGGGGCAGCTCGATGCGGAGTCCTTCCCGCGCGTGCTCTCTCAGTGGGACGCCTACGCGCGAGAGGTGGACAAGATCGAGAACGTCGAAGTCATCACGCTCGATTCCGGCCACTGGCCGCAGTTCTCGCAGCCCGAGCGGTTCGCAGAAAAACTGGTCGCCGCGGTGCGGTGAGAGCTGTCCCGTCCCGGGCTCACGGCCAGCGCTGTAGCGCTCGACCACAAGCGCGTACCGCGTCGTCAGCACGCCAGTCGCCCGGGCGACTGGGGTGCAACCCGGGCCCGGCGGCGTGCATCCGAGGCCTCAGTGCCCCATGCCGAGACCGCCGTCGACCGGAATCACCGCACCCGAGATGTACGCGGCGTCGTCACCGGCGAGCCAGGTGACGACTCCGGCGACCTCCTCGGGAGAAGCGAAACGCCCCGCGGGGATGTTCTTCTTGTACTCGGCCTGGGTGTCGGCGGGGAGCTCGGCCGTCATGTCGGTCTCGATGAAGCCCGGAGCGACGACGTTCGCCGTGATGCCGCGACCGCCGAGTTCGCGCGTGAGCGAGCGGGCGAAGCCGACGAGGGCGCTCTTCGATGCGGCGTAGTTGATCTGACCGGCCGAACCGTAGAGCCCGACGACACTCGAGATGAGGATGACACGCCCCCAGCGCGCCTTGAGCATGCCCTTCGACGCGCGCTTGACGACGCGGAAGGCCCCACCGAGATTGGTGTTCACGACGCTGTCGAAGTCGTCCTCGCTCATGCGGAGCAGCAGGGTGTCCTTCGTCACGCCGGCATTCGCCACGACCACCGCGATCGGACCGAGCTCGGCCTCGACCTGCGTGAAGGCGGCGTCCACGGCGGCCGCGTCCGTCACATCGGCGCGCACGGTCAGGGTTCCCTCGGGGCCCTCACCGGAGCGGGCGGTCACGGCGACCTTCCACCCCTCGGCGACGAAACGCTCGGCGATGGCTCGACCGATGCCCCGGTTTCCTCCGGTGACGACGACGACGCGGTCCTGGGACATGGTGAGACTCCTGCGCTTGCGGTGACGGAACCGCCCCAGCCTACCGAGGCGACTCCCCGGCCCCGCCCGCCGAGGTTTGACACGGGGTCGGCACCGCTGGAACGCTGGACGAACGCGCGACGAAAGGGGCTCCCGTGAGCGACGACCGCACCACCGACCCGCAGCATCCCGAGCACATCGGGTCCGACAACACGCACGGCAGCGAGCAGCCCTCGTCGCCCTACGCTCCTCAGACCGAGACGTCCCCGGCTTCCCCGTACGAGGCGGCAGGGCCGTCGGCGTCCGCGGCACCTTCCGACGGCCCTTCGGCGGACGGTTCTCCGGCGTACGGCGCTGCGCCGTACGAGGCCACGGCGCCGGAAGCCCCGGCCTACGGAACGCCTGCACCCCCGGCGTACGGGGCGTCCGCGCCCGACGCCCCCGCCTACGCGACGCCCGCGCCCGACGCCGGCGCCGCCTACGGCGCCCCCGCCTACGGCGCGCCGGCGTACAACCAGCCCCCGACCTCGACCTACGGACAGCCCGCCTACGGCACGCCCAACGCGGCCTACGGGTACGGCGGCGCCTACGCCGCCCCCGCGCGCACCAACGTCCTCGCGATCGTGTCGCTCGTGGCATCCCTCGTCGGTTTCGTGCTCATCCTGCCGGTGGTCGGATCGATCGCCGGTGTCATCATGGGGCACATCTCGCTCAAGCAGATCAAGGAGCGGGGCGAGCGCGGTCGCGGAATGGCCCTCGCGGGCGTCATCGTCGGCTACGTGACCCTCCTTTTCGTCATCCTCTTCATCATCGGGATCTCGATCCTCATCGCCGGCAGCGCCGGTTCCAGCGGCTCGCGCTACGGCGCGTGACAATCGCGATAGGCCGCCGGGCGTTCAGGCGTCCGGCGGCTTGTCACGATGTCGAAGAGTCGGCGCGAGGGCGCACCCTGTGTCATCCCCACGGGCGTACCCTGATACCACTGTGAAGACATCGCACACCGCTCAGTCCGCGACGTCGCTCCCCAAGGCACCGAGGGAGGACGCCGATTCCCGTTTCACCAAGTACATGGTGATGATGGGGATCCGTATCGCGTGCTTCATCGCGATGGCCGTCATCACCCCCTACGGCTGGTACACCTTCGTGTTCGCAGCCGGAGCGATCTTCCTGCCCTACCTCGCCGTCATCGTCGCCAACGTCGGTGCCGATCAGGGCTCCACCGAGGCAATCGCTCCCGAACGCGCGCTCGAAGCTCCCTCGGCCACCCCCGCTCCCGCAGCCGCCGCCGAGGGCCCGCTCGTCATCCGTATCGCCGAGACCCCGCGCCTCGATTCCCCGCGCGACGATCGCTCGTGAACGACGAGCCCGCCGAGTGCTCGCGGGCCGGATGCCGAGAAGCCGCCGTCTGGTCGATCCACTGGCGCAATCCGCGCATCCACGCGGCCGACCGTCGTAAGACCTGGGTCGCATGCGACGAGCACGTGGCCTACTTGCGCGCGTTCCTCGGCGCCCGCGACTTCCCCGTCGAGGTTGCCGCCCTGTCGAGCGAACGCGCGTGAACGCCTCGCCGACGGACGTACCCTGGAAGACGTGGTCGGTTCGGTCGAGATGAACGTGTGCATCGGGTGGTGCGCACGATGAGCGAGCGCGAGATGCCCGCGGCCGGACGGTGGGCCATCTACGTCGGTATCGCGATCCTCTTCGCGATCGCCTGCGGGTTCCTCTCGAACTGGCAGTTCTCGCGCAACGCCGATCGCAGCGAACAACTGCAGCTCGTCGCCGACAACTACGACGCCACCCCGGTCCCCCTCGGCGAGCTGCTCGCTCCCGGCGCCGAGCTGAACCCCGGCGACGAGTGGCGCCCCGTGCGCATGCAGGGGCAGTACCTCACCGATGAGCAGCTGCTCGTCAGAAACCGCGCGCACGGGGGCTCGGCGGCCTTCGAACAGCTCGTGCCGTTCCGACTCGACGACGGTCGCACCTTCCTCGTCGACCGCGGGTGGCTCGCCCCCGGCAACCAGCAGTCGGAGCCCGACGACATCCCCGCGCCTCCTTCCGGCGAGGTGACGGTCGAGGTACGTCTGCGCCCCGAGGAGGCCGCCCCGACCTCGGGCCGCACCGCCGAGACCGGTCAGGTGCCGACGATCAATCTAGGACTCGTCGAGGAGCAGACCGGCCCCATCGAGCAGGGCGCCTACGGCCTGCTCATGTCGGAGTCCCCCGCTCCGGCCGCCGCGCCCGCCCCGGTCGACCCGCCGAGCAACGACCCGGGTCCGTACCTGTCGTACGCGGTGCAATGGATCCTCTTCGCCGTCATGGGCTTCGGCTTCATCACCTATGTCATCGTCAACGAGCGCAAGCTCCGCCGAGAAGAGGACGACGACGAGGACGACGAGCTCATCGAGCCCGTCCCGACGCCCGAGAACCCCACGGGTGAGCGCCGCCGCGTCGACCCGGTCGCCCTGCACCGCTCGCGCAAGCGCCCGAAGGACCGAGACGCCGACGACGAGGACGCCCTGCTCGACGCCCGCTGAGCGGAACGGCAAGATGGCGGAATGACCCCGATCGTGCGCCCCGCCACGGCCGACGACCTCGCCGCGGTACGACTCATCGGGATTTTGAGCTGGCCGCCCACCTACGGCCCCACGCGAGGCGCGGGCTACGTCGTCGCCGGGTTGGATCGTTACTGGAGCGACGAGGCGATCGGCACCGCGATCAGGGAGGAGCGCGTCGATGTCGCCTGCCGTGACGACACCGTGATCGGAATGAGCGAAGTCGACCGGATGGGCAACGATCTGGTGCTCTGGAAGCTCTACGTCGCACCCGATCAGCAGCACCGGGGTGTGGGCCGGCGGCTCGTCGACGCCGGGAAGGAGCGCGCCCGTGCCATCGGCGGCGACCTCGTCACCGAGTACGACATCGGTAACGCGACCGTCCGCGGCTTCTACCTCCGCCAAGGATTTCGCGACGATGTCGCGCCCTGGCCCGGCACGGATGCCGTGTGGATGCGCTGGGCGCTGTCCCGGCAGAGGTGACGCCGTGCCGGCACCCACGGCATCCGCTTTTGGCGGCGCTCGGCTTACGCCAGGGTGATCAGATCCGCGTAGTCGCGGCCCCAGATGTCTTCGACGCCGTCCGGCAGGATGAGCACGCGCTCGGGGTTGAGCGCCTCGACGGCGCCCTCGTCGTGCGAGACGAGCACGACAGCGCCCTCGTAGTGCGACAAGGCGCCCAGGATCTCTTCGCGCGAGGCGGGGTCGAGGTTGTTCGTGGGCTCGTCGAGCAGCAGCATGTTGGCCGACGAGACCACGAGGGTCGCGAGCGACAGGCGCGTCTTCTCGCCACCGGAGAGCACTCCCGCGGGCTTCAGCACGTCGTCGCCGACGAACAGGAACGATCCCAGCACCTTGCGGGCCTCGGTCGCGGTGATGTGCGGGGCCGACGACATCATGTTCTCCAGCACCGAACGGTTCACGTCGAGGTTCTCGTGCTCCTGGGCGTAGTAGCCGATCTTCAGACCGTGCCCGGGCTCGAGCTGGCCGGTGTCGGGCTGGTCGACGCCGGCGAGGATGCGCAGCAGCGTGGTCTTTCCGGCTCCGTTGAGCCCCAGGATGACCACGCGCGAACCGCGGTCGATCGCGAGGTCGACGTCGGTGAAGATCTCGAGCGAGCCGTACGACTTCGAGAGCCCGGATGCCATGAGCGGAGTCTTCCCGCAGGGCGCGGGCTTCGGGAAGCGCAGCTTCGCGACGCGCTCTTCGGCACGCACCTCGTCGAGGCCCGAGAGCATCTTCTCGGCGCGCGCGACCATCTGGTGCGCGGCCGCTGCCTTCGAGGCCTTCGCGCCGAAGCGCGCGGCCTGCAGCTGCAGGGCCGTGGCCTTCTTCTCGACGTTGACGCGCTCCTTCTTGCGGCGCTCCTCGTCGGCCACCCGCTGGCGCAGGTAGTTCTTCCAGTTCATGTTGTAGACGTCGATGACCTGGCGATTGGCATCCAGGTAGAAAACGCGGTTGACGGTCTCGCCGACGAGTTCCACGTCGTGCGAGATCACGATGAGCCCGCCCTTGTAGCCCTTGAGGAACTCGCGCAGCCACACGACACTGTCGGCGTCGAGGTGGTTGGTCGGCTCGTCGAGGATCATGGTCTGCGCGTCGGAGAAGAGGATGCGCGCCAGTTCGATGCGACGACGCTGACCGCCCGACAGGGTCTTCAACGGCTGATCGAGGATGCGGTCGGGAAGAGAGAGGTTGTGGGCGATGGATGCCGCTTCCGCCTCGGCCGCGTATCCGCCCGCCGCTTCGAAGCGCTCGGTGTAGTTCGCGTACTTCTTCATCGCCTTGGCGGCCACGGCGGGATCGTCGTCGCCCATCGCCATCGACGCCTCGTGCATGCCGAGGGCGAGAGAGCCCAGGCCGCGGGCGTCGAGGATGCGGGTGCGCGCGAGCATCTCAGGGTCTCCCGAGCGGGGGTCCTGGGGCAGGTAGCCCAACTCCCCCGAGCGGTCGACTCCGCCGTTCGCGGGCAGGAGGTCGCCGGCGAGCACCTTCGTCAGCGTCGTCTTACCGGCGCCGTTGCGCCCGACAAGGCCGATCTTGTCGCCGTCGGAGACGCGGAACGCCACATCGGACATGAGCACGCGGGCACCCACGCGGATCTCGAGGTCGTGCACGGCGAGCACAGCGAACGTCCGTTCTTCGGAGATGGGGAAATGGCCGACATGGCCAGCCACCCAGTATAAGACGCGCTCCTGCATGCCCGCCGACAGCGCGTTCAGCACCGCAGCGGCGGCGCGCTCGAAAAGGCTGCGAGGGAACGACGACTCGTCCGGATGCCGACTTCCCGACACGACGAAGACTTCGCTGTGCGGGTGTCTCGACGCCGAGGAGATCGGCCGATCCCGCGGCGTCTGAGTTTGCTTTTCGCTCCGTGGACTGACCTAAACTAAGCCTATCCTTACCTAACACGCAGGAGGCTCTTCGTGTCCCGATTCCGCGCACTGGCGGCACTCGCCGTCGGTTCCGCCCTCGTCCTGACCGGCTGCGCCGGCACCTCGGCAGCCGCCCCGGGCGCTTCCGACGATTCCACCGCGGACGGCGCATTCCCCGTGACGCTCACCAACGTCTTCGGCGAGACGACCATCGCCTCGAAGCCCGAGCGCGTCGTCACGGTCGACTGGGGCAACCAGGACGTCGCCCTGGCGCTCGGCGTCGTTCCCGTCGCCATGCCCAAGGTGATCTACGGCGACGAAGACGGTGACGGCCTGCTCCCGTGGACGAAGGACAAGCTCGCCGAGCTCGGCGCGCAGACGCCCGTCCTGATGGACGAGACCAACGGCTACGACTACGAGGCCATCTCCGACGCTCGGCCCGACGTCATCCTCGCCGCCTACTCCGGCATGACCCAGGAGCAGTACGACACGCTGAGCAAGATCGCGCCGGTCGTCACCTTCCAAGACGTCGCGTGGGGCACCACCTGGCAGGACATGACCGTCATCGACGGGACGGCTCTCGGGCTGAAGGACGAGGCCGAGAAGATGGTCGCCGACAAAGAGAAGCACATCACGGACGAAGCGGCGAAGTACCCCGCCATCGCCGGGAAGAAGTCGCTCCTCACCTACTTCGACCCGACCAACCTGTCGACGCTCGGCTTCTACAACACGCTCGACCCGCGCATGGGCTATCTCGAGGAGCTCGGCTTGGCCCCGTCGTCCTACGTCGCTTCGGAGTCGGCCGCGTCGAAGACCTTCTGGTTCACCCCCAGCACCGAGCAGATCGAGAACTTCTCCGACGTGCAGGTCATGGTCGCCTACGGCAGCGACGGCATGATCGCCGCGATGCAGGCCGATCCGCTGCTGTCGAAGATCCCGGCCGTGGCCGACGGAGCGATCGCCGTGATCACGAGTGGTTCCACCCTCTCGTCGGCCATCACCCCGACGCCGCTGAACATCGGATCGACCTACGGCGACGAGTACATCGGCCTCGTGGGCGCTGCGGCGGCGAAGGCCTCGTCCTGATGCCGATCCCTCACCCGTCGGAGCGATGAGCACTCTCGCTCCGGCCCTCTCCGCCCCCGGCGACGCTCGCCCGCGTCACTGGGGGCGGAGACGTGCTGTCGGTGTCATCGCTCTCGTCGTCGTGCTCGTCGTCGCGGCGATCCTCTCGGTCACCTTCGGTGCGCGCGACGTCACGGCCGCCGACATCTGGTCGGGACTCACCGGTTCCACCGACACCGCCTCGGCGGCCGCGGTCGCGAAGCGGGTTCCCCGAACCGTCCTCGCCATCCTCGTCGGCGCAGCCCTCGCGGTCTCGGGTGCGGTTCTGCAGGGGGCCACCCGCAACCCCCTCGCCGACCCGCAGATCCTCGGCATCAACGGCGGCGCCGGACTGGCGATCGTCGTCGGCATCGCCTTCTTCGGGCTCGGCTCGGCGACGTCCTACATCTGGGTCGGGTTGATCGGCGCCGCGGGTGCCGCCGTGCTGGTCTACGCGATCGGCTCGCTCGGTCGGGGCGGGGCGACACCGTTGCGTCTCGCCCTCGCCGGCGCGGTCAGCGCCGTCGCGTTCAGCTCGCTTACGAGCGCAGTCCTTCTGCCGCGCGTCAACGTCATGAACGAGTTCCGTTTCTGGCAGATCGGCGGCGTCGGCGGAGCGACCTTCGAGACGATCCTGCAGGTGCTGCCCTTCCTCCTCGCGGGTCTGCTGATCTGCCTCGCGAGTTCGACGGCGCTGAACACGCTCGCTCTGGGTGACGAGCTCGCCGCAGGCCTGGGCGCTCGCGTCCGCGCTGCCCGGCTGATCTCCACCGGCGGTGCTGTAATCCTGTGCGGTGCCGCGACCGCGGTCGCCGGTCCCATCGGCTTCGTCGGGCTCGTCGTCCCCCACATGGTCCGTTTGCTGGTCGGCGTCGACCACCGGTGGCTGCTGCCCGTCTCCGCGCTGGGCGGTGCCGTGCTCCTCACGCTCGGCGACGTCGTGGGCCGCGTGGTGGCGCGTCCCGAGGAGATCGAGGTCGGCATCGTCACCGCTCTGGTGGGGGCACCGTTCTTCATCGCACTGGTTCGGCGACAGAGGATGAGGGCGCTGTGATCGGCTCGCTCACCACCCCCGTGCCGGCCGCCCTGGCGTCCGTCGTCGACGGCCGGAAGCGTCGTCGACGCAAGTGGGTGCTGGTCACCGGCATCCTGACCTTTCTCGTCGTCGGCGCGTTCTCGTTGTCCCTCATGCTGGGTCAGACCGCCTACTCCCCCGTCGAGGTGTGGGGTGTCCTCACCGGCCAACGCGTCCCGGGGGCGTCGTTCACCGTGGGCGAGTTGCGGCTCCCCCGCGCGGTGACCGGACTGTTCACGGGCCTGTGCTTCGGAATGGGGGGCGTGGTCTTCCAGTCGATGCTGCGCAACGCTCTCGCGAGTCCCGACGTCATCGGCATCAACACCGGTGCGAGCGCCGCCGCCGTCATCGGCATCGTGGTCTTCGGGATGGGCGAGACGACCGTGTCGTTCCTCGCGATGGCCGCGGCCCTCGTCGCCGCCCTCACGATCTATCTGCTCGCCTACCGCAACGGCGGCTCGGGGGCACGCCTGATCCTCGTCGGCATCGGCGTCGCGGCGATGTGCCAGGCCCTCGTGTCGTACGTGATCGCGCGCGCCGCGGAATACGACCTCCCCGCCGCGATGCGCTGGATCACCGGGAACCTGAACGACGCGACGTGGGACCGCGCCCTGCCGGTCGCCGGCGCTGTCGTCGTCCTCGCCCCGGTTCTCCTCGGCCTCTCCGACCGCCTCGAGATCCTCCGCATGGGCGATGACACCGCCGCCGCCGTCGGTCTCCCCGTCGAGCGGAGTCGGCTGCTGCTCATCGTCGCCGCCGTAGGCCTGCTGGCCTTCGGCACGGCCGCCGCGGGCCCCATCGCCTTCGTGTCGTTCCTGGCCGGCCCCATCGCCGTCCGTCTTCTCGGGCCGGTCGGCTCCCCCATCCTGCCCGCGGGTCTGGTCGGCGCCCTGCTGGTGCTCGTGGCCGACTTCTGCGCCCAGTACGCGTTCGGCACGCGTCTGCCCGTGGGCGTGATCACCGGCGTTCTCGGGGCGCCGTATCTCATCTACCTGCTCGTTCGCAGCAGCCGAACCGGAGGAACCACGCTATGACCGTCGAGCGCTCCCTGATCGCCGAGGGCGTCACTCTCGGCTACGGAGACCGGACCATCGTCGACTCCCTCGACCTGCAGATCCCGCCGGGAAAGGTGACGACCATCGTCGGAGCGAACGCGTGCGGCAAGTCGACGTTGCTCAAGGCCATGGCGCGCCTGCTCACACCCTCGGCGGGCCAGGTGCTGCTCGACGGCAAGTCCATCCACCGCCAACCCACCAAGCAGGTCGCGCGCGTGCTGGGGCTCCTTCCCCAGTCGCCGATCGCTCCGGACGGGATCGCCGTGTCCGATCTCGTCAGCCGAGGCCGTCACCCCCATCAGGGCGCGCTGTCGCGCTGGACGAGCGCAGACGACGCCGCGGTGGCACGCGCCCTCGACGCCACCGACGTCGCGCACCTCGCCGACCGCCCCGTCGACGAGCTCAGCGGTGGCCAGCGCCAACGCGTGTGGATCGCGATGGCCCTGGCTCAAGAGACCGACGTTCTGCTGCTCGACGAGCCGACGACCTTCCTCGACATCAGCCACCAGATCGACGTGCTCGATCTGCTGGCCGACCTCAACCGCGATCGCGGCACCACCGTGGCCATGGTGCTCCACGACCTCAACCTCGCCGCCCGCTACGCCGACCATCTCGTGGCCATGGCGAACGGCGAGGTGATCGCGGCCGGAGACCCCGCCGAGGTCCTCACCGAAGACACCGTGCGCCGCGTCTTCGGCCTCGACAGCCGCGTGGTGCCCGACCCGCTGACCGGGCGGCCCATGGTCATCCCGATCGGCCGGCATCACACGGTGGCAGAGCCGGAGCAGGCGCAGACGGCCTGACGGTCCGAGAAAAACAGAAGCCCCGGTCTCGGCCGGGGCTTCTGTCGTGGTTCGTGGTCGCTGCCGCTCAGGCCGTCCGCTCGACCTGTCCCGCGCGCCAGTACCCCATGAAGGCGACGCGTCCGCGGTCGACGCCGCAGCCGGAGACGAGCATGCGGCGCAGCAGCTTCACCGTCGACGACTCGCCCGCGATCCACGCGTAGAACTCCCCCTCGGCGTCAGCGGGACTGTCCCACAACAGGTCGACGTCGAGATCGATGTCTTCGAGCACCTGCGGGCGAGGCGCGGCCGCGCGCGCCAGAACGTCACCGGATGCCGCGACCCAGGCCTCCATCGCTTCGATCAGCGCCTCGCCGTGGGGGCGTTCGCCGCGCGGGAGCCAGTGCACGCGCGCGTCCCCGCTTCGTACGGTCAGAGCGTCGTCGACGTCGGGCACTTCGATGAACGCATCGACGTCGAGGCCGGGCTCGAGGCCCTCCAGCACGGCGCAGATCGCGGGGGCGGCGGTCTCGTCACCGGCGAGCAGGATGCGTCGCGCCGTTCCGGGGTGGAAGTCGATCCCCTGCGCCGAATCGGCGCTGCGCGCGTCGGGGCCGACGACCACCAGGTGGTCCCCCGCCGTCGCCGCTTCCGCCCAGGAGCCGGCCGGACCGGCGTCGTGGTGCACGACGAAGTCGATGTCGAGTTCCAGGGCCTCGGGGTCGATGCGGCGCACGGTGTAGGTGCGGAAGGGCATGCGCTCCTCGTCGGGCAGGTCGCGCCAGCGCGTGTACCAGTCGCCGTTGGCGATGGCCTCGGGATCGTCCTGTCCGATGTCGCAGACGGTGCCGTCGCGGCCGGGCAGCACCAGCTTGACGCGCTGGTCGCGGCGGTCGGTGCCGAAGACGTCGAAGTCGGGTGAGGTGAACGTCACGCGCACGAAGTGCGGCGAGAGACGTCGCGCGGTCTTCACCACGGCGACGTACGGGCGGTAGGCGGGACGCGTGGCAGTGATCACCAGATAAGGATACCCTTACCTTGCCTCCGGATGCCACGGTGACGCCTCGACGGCGAGGTACCGGCCCGATCGCCCCGAGAGGTCCCCCTCCGTTTCGTCACACGCTGTCGACGAGCCGCCCGATCCTCTCGATCGCCTCGCGGAGCACCTCGGGAGCACAGCCCACGTTGATGCGCACGTGTCCGATCCCCTCGACCCCGAACAGCGGGCCGTGGTGCAGGGCGACCTGCGCCTCGCGCCGGATGAACGGAGCAGGGTTGTCGCCCCAGCAGTACGCCGACACGTCCACCCACGCGAGGAACCCAGCTTCGGGAACGCGATAGCGCGCGAGTGGCAGATGCTCGGCGAGCAGGTCGGCGAGCAGTCGACGGTTATCGTCCAGCGCCAGGAGCAACGAGGCGAGCCACCGGTCGCTCTCGGCCGAGAACGCGGCGCGGTTCGCGATGACGCCGAACAGTCCCGCGCGCCACTCGACCTCCCACGGCAGGGCGCGCACGACCGCGGCGGTCTCCTCCGCCCCCGTCACGATCACGGCGCACTTCAACCCGGCGAGATTGTAGGTCTTACTCGCGCTCGTCACGATGTAGCCGACCGCGGCCGCTTCGTCTCCGGCATCCAGGAACGGGGTGAAGACCGCGGGGGCGTGCGTGAGCGGCGCGTGGATCTCGTCGCTGATCACGCTCGCGCCGTAACGGTGCGCGAGACGCGCAAGAGCTGCCAGGGACTCCCGCGAGTGGACGGTCCCGGTGGGGTTGTGCGGGTTGCACAGCAGGACGGCACGCGCCCCGCCCGCCAGGGCCGCCTCGATCGAATCGAGGTCGAGGTGCCAGCGCGCCCCGTCGTCGATCAGCGGGATACGCTCCACGACGGCCCCGGCCTCTTCGACCGTGTCGTAGAACGGCGGGTACACCGGGGGCGTCACGATCACACGGTCGCCGGGAGAAGTGACTCCGCGCAACACTTCGACAACGCCCATCATCACGTCGCCCGTCCAGCGGATGCGCGACGGATCGGGTCGCCACCCCCATCGCCGCTCGGCGAAGTCGGCGAAATCGAGGTCGATGCCGGGGCGCGGAGGCGTGTAGCCCGTGTCACCGATCTCGACCGCCCGGTGCAGAGCCGCCGTGATCGCCGGCGCGAGCGGATAGTCGGTCTCGGCCACGAACATCGGAATGACGTCATCGCCGTAGGAGCGCCACTTCGTGCTGCTGCGCTGACGCAGAAGCTCGATCGGCAGTGCCTGCAACGGGAGAACGCTCATGCGAAAAGCCTAACGAGGACCCCGGATGCCGGTGCCCGGCGCGTCAGAGGAGGACACACGACGTCGCAGAGACCGCGGACGCCCACCCCCGAGGGGGATGGGCGTCCGTGAGAGGGTCTCAGATCGCGAAACCGAGGGCGCGCATCATGTCGCGTCCGTCGTCAGTGATCCGTTCGGGACCCCACGGCGGCATCCACACCCAGTTGATGCGGAAGCGTTCCACGACGTTGTCGAGAGCCTGAGCCGTCTGCTCTTCGAGCACATCGGTCAGCGGACAGCCGGCCGAGGTGAGGGTCATGTGGATGACGAGCGCGTCGTTCTCGTCGTCCCACGCGAGATCGTAGATGAGGCCGAGGTCCACGACGTTGATCCCCAGTTCGGGATCCATGACGTCTTTCAGAGCCTCGGTGACCTCGTCGTACTTCTCGGGAGCGAGGGTTGCGGTCATGTAACGATCCTACGCGTCGATCGGCGTACCGGCCTCGAGGAAGCGGTCGTAACCCTCTTCTTCGAGTCGGTCGGCGAGCTCGGGCCCGCCCTCTTCGACAATGCGACCCTTCACGACGACGTGCACGAAATCGGGGCGGATGTAGCGGAGGATGCGCGTGTAGTGCGTGATGAGCAGCACACCGAGATCGGTCTGCTCCTTGGCGCGGTTCACGCCTTCCGACACGATCTTCAGCGCGTCAACGTCGAGGCCCGAGTCGGTCTCGTCGAGCACGGCGATCTTCGGCTTGAGCAGCTCGAGCTGGAGGATCTCGTGGCGCTTCTTCTCGCCGCCCGAGAAGCCTTCGTTGACGTTGCGCGAGGCGAACTTCGGGTCCATGCGGAGGTTCTCCATGGCGCCCTTGACGTCCTTGGTCCACGAGCGGATGGCCGGGGCCTCGCCGTCGATGGCCGTCTTGGCGGTGCGCAGGAAGTTCGTGACGGTGACGCCGGGGATCTCGACCGGGTACTGCATGGCGAGGAAGAGGCCCGCGCGAGCGCGCTCGTCGACGCTCATCTCGAGCACGTCCTCGCCGTCGAGCGTGATGGAGCCGCTCGTGACGGTGTACTTGGGGTGGCCGGCGATCGTGTACGCCAGGGTCGACTTGCCGGAGCCGTTGGGGCCCATGATGGCGTGGGTCTCACCGGTGCGCATGGTAAGCGTCACGCCGTTGAGGATCGGGGTCGTACCGTTCTCCGTCTCGACCGTCACGTGGAGGTCGCGGATCTCGAGGACAGACATGGTGTTCCTTACTCGTAAATTCTGGGGGTCGTGGGCGCGGCTCAGGCCGTCGCCTTGGTGACGGACGGATCGATGAGCACGTCGTCTCCGTCGATCACGACCTCGTACACGGGGACCGGCTCGTACGCCGGGAGGTTCAGGGGGCGACCGGTCTTCAGCGAGAACGCCGAGCCGTGGGCCCAGCATTCCAGGGTCTCTCCCTCGACGAAGCCGTCGGAGAGCGAGATGTCGCCGTGCGTGCACAGGTCGCCGATCGCGTGGACCTCGCCGTTGCCGTCGAGCACGACCGCGATCGCGACGCCGTCGATCTCGACGCGGTGCGCCTCGTCTTGGGTGAGGTCGCTGAGGGCGCAGGCGCGCGAGGCGCTCACGCCTCGGCCCCCGCGGCCAGCTCGTGCTCGATGGCCTCGATGAGCTCGGTCTCGAGCTCGGGGATGCCGATGCGCTGGACGATCTCCGTGAGGAACCCGAGCACGACGAGGCGACGGGCCTCGTCTTCGGCGATACCGCGCGCCTGCAGGTAGAACAGCTGCTCGTCGTCGAAACGACCCGTCGCGCTGGCGTGACCGGCACCCTGGATGTCACCGGTCTCGATCTCGAGGTTCGGGATCGAGTCGGCGCGGGCGCCGTCGGTGAGAACGAGGTTGCGGTTGGCCTCGTAGGAGTCGGTGCCCGTGGCATCCGGTCCGATGAGGACGTCGCCGATCCAGACGCTGCGCGCGCTCTTGCCCTGCAGCGCGCCCTTGTAGAGCACGTCACCGACCGTGTGCGGACCCTTGTGGTGCAGGTAGACCTGCGATTCGAGGTGCTGACCGGCGTCGGCGAACGACAGGCCGTAGAGACGCCCCTCGGCGCCCGCGCCCGAAAGCTCGACGGAAGGGTTCACACGGACGACACCGCCGCCGAAGCTCACCACGACGTGGGTCAGCTTGGCGTCACGGTCGACACGAGCCTGGTGGGATGCCGCGTGCACGGCGTCGTCGTTCCAGCGCTGCACCGAGACGACCGTGAGGTCTGAGCCGTCGCGGACGATGATCTCGACGTTCTGCGCGTGATTCGCGGTGCCCTCGTGACGCAGCACCACGGTGCCGCGCGAGTTCGGCTGCGCCTCGATCACGACGTGGGCGTGCGCGAGGCCGCCGGTGCCGGTCAAGCGCACCACGATCGGCTCGTCGAGTTCGACATTCGCGGGGATGCGCAGCAGGGGTGCCTCGGCCTCGTGCGTCCAGGCGAGAGCGGCGGTCAGATCCTCGGGTCGGAAGTGCTCGCCGCGCGGGGCGTCTCCCGGGGCCAGACGCAGCTGTTCGACGGCCGCGGGAGCGCTGACTTCGACGGACACGACGCCCGAGGGCCCCGCCTCGTCGACGAACAGCGGCGTGAGCCGATCGATGGGCGTCAGCTTCCAGTTGACCTCGCGGCCCGAGGGCACGCCGAAATCAGCCGGATCGAACGAGGTCGGTCGCTCGGAGCGCGTCTGCACCGGAACGACGGATGCCACGAGTGCGGCGGGGTCGATATGCCCCTCCGCGGCGGCTGCGGGGGTGTGAGTCGCAGTCGTCATTTAGCCTACGGATCCTTCCATGCCCATCTCGATGAGCTTGTTGAGCTCGAGCGCGTATTCCATCGGCAGCTCGCGGGCGATCGGCTCGATGAAGCCGCGCACGATCATCGCCATGGCCTCGTCTTCGGGCATGCCGCGCGACTGCAGGTAGAACAGCTGCTCTTCGCTGACCTTCGAGACCGTGGCCTCGTGGCCGAGCTGCACGTCGTCGACGCGGATGTCGATCGCGGGGTACGTGTCGCTGCGCGAGATCGTGTCGACCAACAGGGCGTCGCAACGCACGGTGTTCGCGGAGTGATGCGCATTGGCATCCACTCGGACCTCGCCGCGGTAGCCCGCGCGACCGCCGCCGCGCGCGATCGACTTCGAAACGATCGATGACTGCGTGTACGGCGCCATGTGGATCATCTTCGCGCCGGCGTCCTGGTGCTGACCGGGACCGGCGAAGGCGACCGAGAGGGTCTCTCCCTTGGCGTGCTCTCCCATGAGGTAGATGGAGGGGTACTTCATCGTGACCTTGGAGCCGATGTTGCCGTCGACCCACTCCATGGTCGCGCCTTCGTGGGCGATCGCGCGCTTGGTGACGAGGTTGTAGACGTTGTTCGACCAGTTCTGGATCGTCGTGTACCGCACGCGGGCGTTCTTCTTCACGATGATTTCGACCACGGCCGAGTGCAGCGAGTCGCTCTTGTAGATGGGAGCGGTGCAGCCCTCGATGTAGTGGACGTAGCTGTCCTCATCGGCGATGATCAGCGTCCGTTCGAACTGCCCCATGTTCTCGGTGTTGATGCGGAAGTACGCCTGCAGCGGGATCTCGACGTGCACGCCCTTCGGGACGTAGACGAAGGAGCCGCCCGACCAGACGGCCGTGTTGAGCGCGGCGAACTTGTTGTCGCCGGCCGGGATGACCGTGCCGAAGTACTCCTCGAAGAACTCGGGGTGCTCGCGAAGAGCCGTGTCGGTGTCCATGAAGATGACACCCTGCTGCTCGAGGTCCTCACGGATCTGGTGGTAGACCACCTCGGACTCGTACTGAGCCGCGACGCCGGCGACGAGGCGCTGGCGCTCCGCCTCGGGGATGCCGAGCTTCTCGTACGTGTTGCGGATCTCTTCCGGAAGGTCTTCCCAGGTCTGGGCCTGCTTCTCGGTCGAGCGCACGAAGTACTTGATGTTGTCGAAGTCGATCTCCGACAGGTCTGCGCCCCACGTGGGCATGGGCTTGCGGCCGAAGAGCTGGTAGCCCTTCAGACGCGTCTTCAGCATCCACTCGGGCTCGGACTTGAGGGCGGAGATTCCGCGCACCACGTCCTCGTTGATCCCGCGCTGCGCGATCGCGCCGGCGGCATCGGTGTCGTGCCAGCCGAACTCGTATTGCCCCAGGCTTTCGAGCTCGGGTCGGTCGATGAGTACATCGGACATGGTGATCACTCTCCTTCTCGGGCCACAACGGTGTCATCCGCCCCGGCATTCCGGACTCCGGTCGAAGTCTCAGGAAGGTCGCTGGTGGGCCCGCTCGAAGACGCTGGCTGCGCGCCTAGACTGTCGTGGGTGCGGATCGCGTGAGCGCTGCACCCGGACCCTTCGATTCTACAGGCAACACCCGCTCCCGGTACGGCAGGACCGCTCTCCCGACAGCCGGGATCACCTCGACGCCAGGAAGCCGTACGCATGCCCTCCGCCTCGTCCCCCACCGCTTCGACCCGCGTCCCCGCCGCCCTGCGCCGCGTCGTCGCGTGGCTCCCCACCGACGTCGACCGTCGCGTTCGCGTATTCGCCTGGCTGTCGTTCGTCGCCGAGGTGCTCATCATCGGCACCGGCGGAGCCGTCCGCCTCACCGGCTCGGGCCTCGGCTGCCCGACCTGGCCCAAGTGCACGGCCGATTCGCTCGTGAACACGCAGGAGATGGGCATCCACGGCGTCATCGAGTTCGGCAACCGGACGCTGACCGGGCTCGTCGGCATCCTGGCCATCGCGGTCGTCGTGCTCGTCTGGCGTATGCGGCGCGAGCGCCGCGTGCTGTTCGTGCTCTCGCTCGTCGTACTCGTCGGAATCGTCGCCCAGGCCGTCGTCGGCGGCATCACGGTGCTCACCGGCCTCAATCCCTTCATCGTCGGGTTCCATTACGTCGCCTCGGTGTCGCTCGTGGCGGTGTGCGCCGCGTTCCTCGTGCGGATGAACCAGCCGACCGGCCCCCGCCTGCTCGCCGTGCCCCGCTGGTTCGCCGGACTGGTCCACGCGACCACGGGCGTCCTCGCCCTCACGATCGTCTTCGGCGTGCTGACCACCGGCGCGGGTCCCCACTCGGGCGACGCCTCCGCCGGACGCAACGGCTTCGATGCCGAGGTGCTCGAACACGTGCACTCGTGGCCCGGGTACGCACTGTTCGCGCTGACGCTCGTCGTCGTCGCCGCGGCGTGGCGCCTGCGCCTGCCGGTGCGTCGGTGGACCCTCGCGCTCCTCGCCGTCGAGCTGGTGCAAATCGCCGTGGGTCTGTACCAGGCGCGCAACGGCCTGCCCGAGTTCGCCGTCGGCACGCACATGGTGCTCGCAGCCCTCGCCGCCGCGACCATGACCGTCGTCGTGCTGCACCTGAAGCAGCCCGCCACCGCCGAACGTCGAGATGTCGGGCGCGAGACCGCGTCTGTGCGCGGCTGACTCCGGTCCGCGGCCTGCCGCAGTCGGAACGGGCCCTCCTTCGCGAAGGACCGCCTCCGCCTCCCGACGATGCCGAACCGCCGCCCGGGCGATTCCTGCACCCCCCTTATACGCCCATAGGCGATTCATCGGCGACCCCTACACAGCGCACTGGCGCATCCGTCATGGTTGACCGTGGCACTTTCGTGCCTACCGTCCCGTCGTCCCCCGCTTCGGGACCCGCCGCCCGACACCCCCTGTCGGAACGACAAGGAGTACTCCCCATGAAGACTCGTCCCCGCCTGGTGACCAGCATCCCGTTCTGGGTGCTCGTCGTCGCATCCCTGGCCGCCATCGCCGGCGGACTCGCGATCGTCCTGAACGGGATCGACGCGATGGAGCAGGTGCTCAACGACCCGAACGCCACCGTTGTGCAGGTCTACGTCGGCCAGTCGTGGGTCGTCGTCGGTGCCGCCGTCCTCGGCGCAGGTGCGATCGGCATCATCGCGGTCCTCGCCCTCGCCGCCGCCACCGCGCTCACCCACCGTCCCGATGTCGCGATCGAGACCATCGACTGGAGCAGCGACGATGAGACCGTCGCCGAGGACTCCGCTCCCGTCGCCCCGTTCGCGCCCGCCACGACCGCCACGCCCCTCGCGGTGGAGGACGCCGACGTCGAGACGCCGTCGACCGCGACCGCTCCCCCGCAGGCAGCCGCCGCCGCCCGCCACGACGAGCCCCGGCTCGACGCCGGAGACGACGCCACGCGTCGCTGATCCCGCGCCTCGAAAGCGCCCGCTCCCTCACCGGGGCGGGCGCTTCGCTGTGTCCGGGGCGTGCGGCGGCGGCTAACCTGGAGGAGTGTTCATGCTGCGTTCCACCCAGGAGGACGATTGGCCCCGGGTGCGGGAGTTCCGCATCGAGAACGCCACCGACAACCCCGTCTCGTGGGCCGCGACCCTCGAAGAGACGCAGCGCATCCCGGACGAGGGCTGGAAGATGCGCGCACGCCGCGGCGAACAACCCGACACGACGAGCATGGCCGCCATCGACGACGAGACGGGTCGATGGCTCGGAATGATGTGCGCGCAGATCGGGGACGCGCACGGACCCGAGCCCGTCCTCACGGGCGTCTACGTGACCCCGGACGCGCGCGGGCGCGAGAACGGCGTCACCGACGCCCTGCTCGCCTCGATCCTGAGTTGGGCCGGCTCGCGTGACCAGACGGTTCTCCGGCTCTGGGTGGCCGAGCACGCCGCGCCGGCACGGAAGTACTACACCCGCAACGGATTCGTTCCGACCGGGCGTACCCAGGACCTCCGTGTCCTCGGACGCGAGCCGCACCCCGACGATGGCGGACTAATAGAGATGAGCCGCCCCCTGACCGCCGACGCTCTCCCCGGAGCGCCCGAGCACTGACCGTCGCGGCACGGGCCCCCTCTGAGACTCCGGGAGCCGGCATCCGGGCGACGAGAAAGCGCCCGCCCTGAAACAGGACGGGCGCATTTCTGAATCCGCTCAGAAGGGGAGTAGCGGGTCGACGGCGATCGCGACGAACAGCAGGGTGAGGTACGTGATCGAGGCGTGGAACACGCGCATCGGCCGCGGCTCTCCGCCGCGCACGGCACGGGAGTACAAGCGGTGCGACTCGTAGATGAACCACCCGCCGAAGACGAGCGCCGAGACCGTGTAGACCAGGCCCATGGGCGCGACGGGGATGAGCAGCAGCGAGCATGCGACGGTGGCCCACGCGTAGAGGATCACCTGCAGCCCCACCTGCGAACCGCTGCGAGTCGCGCCGAGCATGGGCACATCGACCTCGTCGTACTGGGCGGCGTACTTCATCGACAGCGGCCAGTAGTGCGGGGGCGTCCACAGGAACACGAGCGCGAAGAGGATGAACGGCGTCCACGACAACGACCCCGTCACAGCCGACCAGCCGATGAGCACCGGGAAGCAGCCCGCGATGCCGCCCCAGACGATGTTCTGCTCGGTGCGGCGTTTGAGGATCATCGTGTAGATCACGACGTAGAAGAAGATCGCCGCGGCCGACAGGCCCGCCGCCAGCGCGTTGGTGAAGGCCCACAGCCACACCGTCGACACCGCCGCGAGCGTCCACGCGAATATCAGCGCACCGCGCGGCGACACCTCGCCCGTCACGAGCGGGCGGTTGACCGTGCGCTGCATGTGCGCGTCGATGTCGCGATCGAGGTACATGTTGAACGCCGCCGCCGAACCCGCGCTGAGCGAGCCGCCGATGACCGTGGCGAGGATGAGCCACAGGTTCGGCAGACCCCCCTGCGCCAGGATCATCACCGGCACGGTGGTCACGAGAAGAAGCTCGAGGACGCGGGGCTTGGTCAGAGCGACGTAGGCCCGGAGGGTTCGTCCGACGGAGCGGCGATCGGTCGTCGCAATGACGTGCGACGTCGTCGAGATGTCCATCGTCCCCCGGGGTAGCGCGTATAGAACCTCCACGATTCTATGCCATCTCCACCACACGACCGGCCGTCTGTCGACCCCCCGTCACGCACCGCAACCTGCAGTGGCGTTCTCGCTATGCTGACGGAGAACGCGCGCCCCGCGCCGACACCCCACCCCTCTCCCACTCCTACGGTGGTGAGTGCGGCGTCGGAAGTGAACCCGGGCGCACAGTATCGAGAAAGGCGACCCAGTTGTCGGACTTCGAATGGGATGACATCGATCGGCGCGCGGTGGACACCGCTCGCATTCTCGCGGCGGACGCCGTCGAGAAGGTGGGCAACGGCCACCCCGGAACCGCGATGTCGCTCGCTCCCGCGGCCTACCTGCTCTACCAGCGCGTCATGCGCCATGATCCCGCCGACACCCACTGGCCGGGTCGCGACCGCTTCATCCTGTCGGTCGGACACTCGTCACTCACGCAGTACGTGCAGCTCTACCTCGGCGGCTTCGGCCTCGAGAAGAAGGATCTCGAGGCGCTGCGCACCTGGGGCTCGCTGACCCCGGGCCACCCCGAGTACGGCCACACCGACGGTGTGGAGATCACCACCGGTCCCCTCGGCCAGGGCCTCGCCTCGTCCGTGGGCTTCGCCTACGCGGCACGTTACGAGCGCGGCCTCTTCGACCCCGAGTCGCCGGCCGGCGAGAGCCCCTTCGACCACTACGTCTACGTGATCGCCGGCGACGGCGACCTCCAGGAGGGCGTGACCAGCGAGGCCTCCTCGCTCGCCGGCCACCAGGAGCTCGGCAACCTCATCGCCATCTACGACTCCAACCAGATCTCGATCGAGGACGACACCAACGTCGCCTTCACCGAAGACGTCCAGAAGCGTTACGAGGCATACGGCTGGCACGTGCAGACGGTCGACTGGAAGAAGACCGGCGAGTACGTCGAAGACGTCGCCGAACTGCACGCGGCCATCGAGCGCGCGAAGGGCGAGACGAGCAAGCCGTCGCTCATCGTCCTCAAGACGATCATCGGTTGGCCCTCGCCCGGCAAGCAGAACTCGGGCAAGATCCACGGTTCCGCCCTCGGCGCCGACGAGCTCAAGGCGACGAAGGAGGTGCTCGGCTTCGACCCCGAGCAGCACTTCGCCGTCGACGACGACGTCATCGCCCACACGCGCAAGCTCGTGGAGCGCGGCGAGGCCGAGAAGGCCGCCTGGCAGCAGAAGTTCGACGCCTGGGCCGAGGCCCACCCCGAGCGCAAGCAGCTGTGGGACCGCCTCCAGGCCCGTGAGCTCCCCGCCGACATCGCCGACGCCCTCCCCGCCTTCGAAGCGGGCAAGGACGTCTCGACCCGCGCCGCCAGCGGCACGGTCATCAACGCCCTGGCCGCCGAGCTCCCCGAGCTCTGGGGCGGTTCGGCCGATCTGGCCGAGTCGAACCTCACCACGATCAAGGATGCCAAGTCCTTCATCCCCGCGGAATGGTCGACGCACGAGTGGTCGGGAGACGCCTACGGCCGCGTCCTGCACTTCGGCATCCGCGAGCACGCCATGGGCGCCATCCTCAACGGCATCGTGCTGCACGGGCCCACGCGTCCGTTCGGCGGCACCTTCCTGATCTTCAGCGACTACATGCGCCCGCCCGTGCGTCTGGCAGCCCTGATGAACATCCCGACGATCTTCGTCTGGACGCACGACTCCGTCGCCCTCGGCGAGGACGGTCCCACGCACCAGCCGATCGAGCAGATCGCCACGCTCCGCGCCATCCCCAACTTCGCCCTCGTGCGTCCCGCGGACGCCAACGAGACGAGCGTCGTCTGGCTCGAGATGCTGCGCCGCACCGCCGGTCCCGCCGGTATCGCCCTCACCCGCCAGAACATCCCGGTATTCGCTCGCGGCACGGGAGCGGCATCCGGGGACGAGTTCGCCTCCGCCGAAGGCGCTGTCAAGGGCGCGTACGTGCTGGCCGAGGCGAAGGACGGCGAGCCCGACGTGATCCTCATCGCGACCGGATCCGAGGTGCAGCTGGCCGTCGAGGCGCGCGAGACGCTCGCCGCCGAGGGCGTGCACGCCCGCGTCGTGTCGGCACCCTCGCTCGAATGGTTCGCCGAGCAGGACGAGGCGTACCGCGAGTCGGTGCTGCCGTCCTCGGTCAAGGCGCGCGTGTCGGTCGAGGCCGGCTCCGCCCTCAGCTGGGCGGGCATCGTCGGCGACGCCGGTCGCTCGGTCGCCATCGACCACTTCGGTGCGTCGGCCGACTACAAGACCCTTTTCCAGAAGTTCGGCATCACGACGGAACACGTCGTCGAGGCGGCCCGCGAGTCCATCGCCGCGGCCAAGAAGTAATCAGAGGAGAACCAGGACAATGAGCACTCCCACCGCAGATCTCGCCGCCGCCGGCGTCAGCATCTGGCTCGACGACCTTTCGCGTCAGCGCATCCAGTCCGGCAACCTCGCCGAGCTCATCGACTCGCGCAACGTCTCGGGTGTCACCACGAACCCGACCATCTTCGCCGGCGCCCTGTCGAAGGGCGAGGCGTACGAGGGTCAGGTCAAGGAGCTCGCGGCCGCCGACGCCAGCGTCGACGAGGCGATCTTCTCGATCACCACCGACGACGTGCGCGACGCGTGCGACATCTTCCTGCCGGTCTTCGAGGCCACAAACGGCGTCGACGGACGCGTGTCGATCGAGGTCTCCCCCGACCTCGCCCACGACACCGAGGGCACGATCGCCCAGGCGAAGGACCTGTCGGCCCGCGTCGACCGCAAGAACGTCCTCATCAAGATCCCCGCGACCAAGGCCGGCCTCCCCGCCATCACCGAGGTCATCGGCGCCGGTATCTCGGTCAACGTCACGCTCATCTTCAGCCTCGAGCGGTACGAAGAGGTCATCGACGCCTACCTCGCGGGTGTCGAGAAGGCACGCGACGCCGGTCACGACATCTCGACCCTGCAGTCGGTCGCGTCGTTCTTCGTCTCGCGCGTCGACACCGAGATCGACAAGCGTCTCGCCGCGATCGGCACCGACGAAGCCGCCGCGCTCAAGGGCAAGGCGGGCATCGCCAACGCGCGTCTGGCCTACGAGCTCTTCGAGAAGAAGTTCGCCGAGCCGCGCGCGAAGGCCCTTCTCGAGGCCGGGGCCACCGTGCAGCGTCCGCTCTGGGCGTCGACCGGCGTCAAGGACCCCGCGCTCCCCGACACGCTCTACGTCACCGAGCTCGTCGCCCCCGGCACCGTCAACACGATGCCCGAGAAGACGCTCGAGGCCACGTTCGACCACGGCGTCATCACCGGAGACACCGTCACCGGTGCGTACGCCGACGCGCACGAGGTGTTCGACCGCCTCGCCGCCGCGGGCGTCGACGTCGCCGACGCCACCCAGGTGCTCGAGGACGAGGGTGTCGAGAAGTTCATCGCCTCGTGGCACGAACTTCAGGACACCGTGAAGACCGCGCTGCAGGCCGGAAGCGCCCAGGCCGCGCGGTGACTCTCGCCGTCAAGGTCACCGGCCACGTCAAGTCGGTCGTCGACGCGGAGTTGCCGGGCCTGACGGGCTCGCTCATCGCGTCGGGGATCACCGCAGGCGACGCTTCCCTGTGGGGCGCCGCCGCGGAAGACGAGGCCTCGCGTCGGCTGGGGTGGGTGCGGGCGGTATCCGTCTCGCGCCCCCTCGTGCCGGAGATCACGGCCCTGCGCGACGAACTCGTCGCGCAGGGCGTGACCCGCGTCGTCCTCGCCGGGATGGGCGGCTCCTCGCTCGCCCCCGAGGTCATCGCGCAGTCGGCGGGCGTACCGCTCGTCATCCTCGACTCCACCGCTCCGGGCCAGGTGCTCGCCGCGATCGACGGCGACGCCGAGTCCGGCGGACTCGAGAAGACCGTGCTGGTCGTGTCGAGCAAGTCGGGCTCGACGATCGAGACCGACTCCGCGAAGCGCGCCTTCGAGGCCGCCTTCCGCGACCTCGGCATCGACCCGGCCGGGCGCATCGTGGTCGTCACCGACCCCGGTTCCCCGCTCGAGGCGTCAGCCCTGGCCGACGGCTACCGCGTCTTCACCGCGGACCCCACCGTGGGTGGCCGCTACTCCGCGCTGACGGCGTTCGGGCTCGTCCCGACCGGCCTCGCCGGCGTCGACATCGAGGACCTCCTCGACGAAGCGGATGCCACCCTGCTCGAGGTCGCGATCGACTCACCCGAGAACCCCGCCCTGGTCCTGGCCGCGGCCATCGCCGGGGGCGGCGACCTGCGCCGCGACAAGCTCGGCCTGGTCACCGACGGCAGTCACATCATCGGCCTGCCCGACTGGATCGAGCAGCTCGTCGCAGAGTCGACGGGCAAGAACGGCACCGGCATCCTGCCCGTCGTCCTTCTCCCGGTCTCGCCCGAGCTCGACTCGAAGCCGGACGATCTGCAGATCGTCCGCTTCGTCGACGACGCCGACGCGTTCCATCTGTTCGAGCGTCACACCGGCGACGTGCTGGTGAGTGGCTCGCTCGGCGCGCAGTTCGTCGTATGGGAGTACGCCACCGCGATCGCCGGTCGCCTGCTCGGCATCGACCCCTTCGATCAGCCCGACGTCGAATCGGCGAAGACCGCGACGCGCGGCCTGCTCGATGCGCAGCCCGCCCCCACCGCCCCGGCATTCGTCGACGGCGGCGTCGAGGTCCGTGTCTCCGATCCGACCCTGGCGGCCAGCGGCACGGTCGCGGGCGTGCTGGCGGCGCTGTGGCAGACGGTGCCGGCCGACGGGTACGTCAGCGTCCAGGCATACGTGAACCGCCTCGAGTTCGCTCAGCTCGCGGGGCTGCGCGAACTCGTGGCCGCCGACTCCGGTCGCCCCACCACGTTCGGATGGGGACCGCGGTTCCTGCACTCCACCGGGCAGTATCACAAGGGAGGTCCCGCCACCGGCGTCTTCCTCCAGATCCTCGAACGCACCGACGTCGACCTCGAAATCCCCGGTCGGCCGTTCACGTTCGGGCAACTCATCCAGGCACAGGCCGCGGGCGACGCGAGTGTGTTGGCGGAGGGCCACGGCCGTCCCGTCGTCACGCTGACGCTGACCGACCCGCAGGTCGAGGTGCTCTCACTCTTCGAGGCGGCGCAATAAGCATGGTCGTAGAGATCACACCGGGTCACAATCCGTTACGCGATCCCGAGGATCGCCGTTTGAGCCGGATCGCGGGGCCCAGCGCCCTCGTGATCTTCGGCGTCACCGGCGACCTCTCGCGGAAGAAACTCATGCCGGCGGTCTATGACCTCGCCAACCGCGGACTCCTGCCGCCGGGCTTCGCTCTGGTGGGCTTCGCGCGCCGCGACTGGGAGGACCAGGACTTCGCCGAGGTCGTCTACGAGTCGGTCAAGAAGTACGCGCGAACGGAGTTCCGCGAAGAGACGTGGAAGGAGCTCCTCGAGGGCATCCGCTTCGTCCAGGGCGAATTCGATGACCCCGAGGCCTTCCAGCGCCTGCGCGCGACGGTCGACAAGCTCGACACCGAGCGCGGCACGATGGGCAACCACGCCTACTACCTCTCGATCCCGCCCAAGGCCTTCCCGCTCGTCACGACGCAGCTCAAGGCGTCGGGGCTCGTCGGAGACGCGTCGGACGGGGTGAACGGATGGCGCCGCGTCGTCATCGAGAAGCCGTTCGGCCACGACCTCGCTTCCGCCCGCGAGCTGAACGAGGTCGTCGAGAGCGCGTTCCCGGCCGACTCGATCTTCCGCATCGACCACTACCTCGGCAAAGAGACGGTGCAGAACATCCTCGCGCTGCGTTTCGCCAACGAGCTGTACGAGCCGATCTGGAACCGCAACTACGTCGACCACGTCCAGATCACGATGGCCGAAGATATCGGCGTCGGCGGCCGCGCCGGCTACTACGACGGCATCGGCGCAGCGCGCGACGTCATCCAGAACCACCTGTTGCAGTTGCTGGCCCTCACGGCGATGGAGGAGCCGATCAGCTTCAACGCGGCGGATCTGCGCGCCGAGAAGGAGAAGGTGCTGGCCGCTGTGCGCGTGCCCGAGAACCTCGCCGAGGCGACCGCACGCGGGCAGTACGCCGGCGGCTGGCAGGGCGGGGAGCAGGTGCTCGGCTTCCTCGAAGAAGACGGGATGAACCCCGAGTCGGTCACCGAGACGTACGCGGCGATCAAGCTCGAGATCAATACGCGCCGCTGGTCGGGTGTGCCCTTCTACGTCCGGAGCGGAAAGCGCCTGGGCCGTCGTGTCACCGAGGTTGCCGTCGTGTTCAAGCGCGCACCGCAGCAGCTGTTCTCGCAGAGCCAGACGCAGGAGCTGGGCCAGAACGCCCTCGTCATCCGCGTGCAGCCCGACGAGGGCGTGACGATCCGGTTCGGCTCGAAGGTCCCCGGCGACGGCACCCAGGTGCGCGACGTGACGATGGACTTCGGCTACGGACACGCCTTCACCGAGGCGAGCCCCGAAGCGTACGAGCGCCTCATCCTCGACGTGCTGTTGGGAGACCCGCCCCTGTTCCCCCGGCACGAAGAGGTGGAGCTCAGCTGGAAGATCCTCGACCCGATCGAGGAGTTCTGGGCCGCCCAGGGCGGTCCGCTCGAACAGTACTCGCCCGGTTCCTGGGGTCCGGCATCCGCCGACGAACTCCTCGCCCGCGACGGTCGCACCTGGAGACGCCCGTGATCATCGACCTTCCCGACACCACTGTCAGCGCCATCTCGAAGAAGCTCGTGAGCGTGCGCGAAGAGGGCGGCGCCGTCGCCCTCGGCCGCGTGCTGACACTCATCATCGTCACTCACCACGGCGCCGAAGAAGAGGTCATCGAGGCCGCGAACGACGCCTCGCGAGAGCACCCCATGCGAGTGATCGCCGTCCTGTTCGGGGACGACGACGCCGAACCCCGCCTCGACGCGCAGATCCGCGTGGGCGGCGACGCCGGAGCGAGCGAGGTCGTGGTCCTTCGCGCCCACGGCGCCGCGGGTTCCAACGCCGAGAGCCTCGTGACCGGCCTGCTGCTTCCGGATGCCCCGGTCGTCGCCTGGTGGCCGGCCGACGCGCCCGAGGACCCCTCGCACTCCGCGATCGGTCGCATCGCCCAGCGCCGCATCACCGACGCCTCGTCGCAGGCGGACCCCGCCGCCTGGGTCGCCCACCTCGGCGAGCACTACGCTCCCGGCGACACCGACTTCGCCTGGACCCGCGTGACGCGCTGGCGCGAGCAGCTGGCCGCCGTCCTCGACCAGCCGCCGTACGAGCCGGTGACCGCGATCGAAGTCCGCGGAGCCGCTGACTCCCCTTCCACCGCTCTCCTGGCGGCGTGGCTCGGGATGAAGCTCGACGCCCCCGTCGACTACGCCTACCTGCCCTCCGACGAGTGGTCGAGCGGCATCAAGTCGGTGCGCCTGACCCGCCCGAGCGGCGACACGCTGCTCGAACGCCCCGAGTCCGGCGTCGCGGTGCTCACCCAGCCCGGTCAGCCCACGCACGACCTGGCTTTCCCGCGTCGCACGCTGCGCGAATGCCTCGCCGAGGAGCTCCGTCGCCTGGATCCCGACCTGCTCTACGGTCGCGTGATCACCGAGGGCCACGACCTGCTGCTCGCCGCGAGCGAGCGGGACGCGTCATGACCGACAACGGATCGGCGAAGCAGGTCATCATCAAACCGGATGCCGACACCCTGGCGTCCTACGTCGCCACGCGTTTCGTCAACCGCATCGTGAAGCGCGTCGCCGAGGGCAAGCGCATGCACGTCTGCCTGACTGGCGGAACGATGGGCGGCGCGGTGCTTCGTACGGCCGCGCGCGACGAACGCGTCGGGCAGATCGACTGGTCGCTGGTGCACTTCTGGTTCGGCGACGAGCGCTTCGTTGCGCGTGACTCCGACGACCGCAACGAGAAGCAGGCGCGTGAGGCGTTCCTGGACCACCTCGACATCCCGGCCGAGAACATCCACACCGTCGCCTCGAGCGACGACGGGCTCGACCTGGACGCTGCCGCGATCGCGTACGCCGACGAACTCGCACAGTTCGCCCCCTCGGACCGCAGCGAGACGGGTCCCTGGCCGTCGTTCGACATCTGCTTCCTCGGTGTGGGACCCGACGCGCACATCGCCTCGCTGTTCCCCGACCGTCCCGAGATCTCGGTGACGGATCGAGCGACGGTGCCGGTGCGCAACTCCCCCAAGCCCCCGAGCGACCGCGTCTCACTGACGCGGCCGGTCATCAACTCGTCCAAGCGCGTGTGGATGGTCGTGGCGGGCGCCGATAAGGCCGCGGCCCTCGGCCTCGCCCTCGCCGGAGCGAGCTACCAGAGCGTGCCCGCAGCGGGCGCCAAGGGGCGTCGCCGGACGGCGTTCTTCGTCGACGAGGTCGCGGCCGACCAGGTCCCGCCGCAGCTCATCGACCGTGAGTACTGAGCGCTCGAACCCGAAGACCGGATGCCGAACGGCATCCGGTCTTCTGCGTTCTTGTGCGGAATTCATCCGGCTTCGCCGTCGATAACGATCGGGAAGCGGCGTCTCCTGCGCGACCGGTCCCCATTGTCTTCCGCGCTCTCCGGATCTACCCTGTGCGTGGGGGGCATCCTGGTCCGTTCGACGAGGCACGATCAGCACTGATCGATCCACGACGAACGGCCGACGCACTAAGGAGCGTTCGGATGCCATTTTTCGGTCGTGACCGAGAGACGCACGTCGCAGAGAACACCATCGACGCACGAAGCGGGTCTGCCTGCCTGTTCGTCGGAGAGCCGGGGATCGGCAAGACGCGCTGGGCGCGTCAGATCGCCGCACGACACGACACCGTCGTCGTGTCGGCGAGCCCGAGTGAGCGCATGTGGCCCTACTCGGGGCTGTCCGCCACGGCGGCGGCACTGGGCGGAGCGCGCGGGGCGGCGATCGACCGACTCCTCGCCCGCGGACGCGACTGGCCCGAGCACCTCCTCGCCGAAGAGATCAGTCGCACCCTGCACCTCGTCCACGACGAACCCGCCGTCCTCGTCATCGACGACCTGGACGAGATGGACAGCGGGAGCGTCACGGTGCTGTCGTTCGTCTTCAGCCGCTTGCGAGGAACCGGGCTCACGGTCATCGCCACCGCCGACAGCGGCGGTGATCGCCACGACTTCACGGGCATGCTGCACACGCGCGTGCAGCGACTGTCGTTCGACGAGTCGGTCGACCTCGCCCGGTCGGTCCTCGGCCCCGGAACCGCTCAGGCCGTCCTGTACACGGTGGCGGAGTTCACCGGCGGCGATCCCGGCAGCATCGTCCGCGTGCGTCTGACCCCGCGCGAGGCCGTGGGCGACGACCCCCTCCCCCTGCCCCTGCGGGTGACCGACGACAGGGCGCGCCGTCGGCGCGACGGGCGGCTGGCCGGCGACCCGCGCGTGGCCTCGCTCCTCGACCTGCTGTCGGTGGGACCGGTTTTCAGTTTCGACCGACTGACGCTGATCGCGCAGGAGCAAAGCGTCGACCTGGACGCGCTCATCGACGACGGTCTCGTCGCGGTGCACGGCGAGTTCGCACGCATCGCCGATCCCGCCCGTCGCCTGCGTCACCACGCATCGCTGTCGGCCGACGAGCGTCGCCGGCTGCACGCGCAGGCCGCCGCCGCGCACGAAGAGACGCATCCCGCGACCTTCCTGTGGCACACGAGCTTCGGGGCGCCGGATGCCGACCGCGAACCGCTCCTGCGCGCGGCCGTCGACCTCGCCAGCGGCGGGGATCACCTGGGCGCGATCGAGTTCGCCGAGCGGGCGATGGCCGGCGACCTCGCCGACGATGTCCGCTGTCGACACCTCGTCGACCTCGGCGATGCCCTGGTGCTGCAGGGCCACGACGTGCAGGGACGTCACTACCTGCGCCGCGCCGGACGTGCGGCCGAGCCGACCCTTCGCGCGCGGGCGGCCCTCGCGCGTCTGCGTGCGACCGCGGCGATCGAGCACGTGGTCGACGAGACCGCCCTCGCCGTCGCCGTGGATGCCGACGACGGGCGCACCGCCGAGCACGTCTTGTGCGAGAGCGCTCTCCTACATCTCTGGCACGGGGAGGTCGGGCGCGCCCGCCTCCTCGTCGAGGCGGCGATCGAGCACGGGGTCGCCGCAGCCGAGACCGCTGTCCTGGTGCGCCTGCTCGACGAGCTCGGATCCGACACCCTCACCGAGGTCACCGTCGATACCGGTGTCGCCGCGCTGCAGCCCGACGTCGAGGTCCCGATCGAGCAGGCAGTGCTCGAACTGAGCGTCGCCATCCTGCGCGAGGAGTACGCGGCGGCGCGTCGCCGGATCCGTTGGCTGCTCGACGGCACTCCCCGCGTGGCCCCCCTCTGGCGAGATCACCTGCTCTGCCTGCTCGTCACCGCCGAGGTGCGCGGAGGCGACCCCCTCGGAGCGCGCGAGGCCGTCGCCGCTTGGCGGCGCGAATGGGTCGACGGGCGGACCACCGACGTCGCGACGATCCTCGTGCTCGCCTCGGCGGCCGCTCTGGACCCCCTCGACGCGCAAGCGGGCGACCTGGTTCGCCAGGGACGCGAGCTGTGCCGCCGCGAGGGCACGCCCACCCTGCTGCCGTGGTTCGCGGTCATCGAAGGCGGACTCGCCCTCAACGAGGGACGGTACGACGACGCCGTGTCGACCATGCGCGCGGCGCGAGAGGGCATCGAGGCGGAGGATCCGGCTCTCCTCCGCGTCGACGCGGACCTCATCGAGGCTCTCTGGCTGAGTGGTCGACACGCAGAGGCCGAACACGAACTCCGCGGTTTCGAGCAGGCCGCACTCCGCTCTCCGCGCCGGTGGACGACCCTCGCGCTGGCGCGATCCCGAGCGGTGTGCGCGTCCGATCGCGACGCCGCTCGCGCCTTCCGCACAGCGGAGGCCGTCTACCGCACCGACGACGCCCCGTCCGAGCGTCGACGTCTCGCCCGGGCGCGCGAGCGCTGCGGCGCCGGCGAGGAGCGGATCGTCCTGCGGCGCCTCCCCCGCGCCGAGACGCACGACCGCACCCTCACCCCCCAGGAGCGCGACGTGGTGGCCCTGGTGGAGAAGGGCCTGCGCAACCGCGAGATCGCGGCATCCCTGTTCCTCTCGCTCCGCACCGTCGAGCTGCGGCTCACCGGGATCTACCGCAAGATCGGGGTCACCTCGCGCGCCCAGCTGATCGCCCGGCTCCACAACGCCGCGAGCTGACCCGGGGGGCATCGCCCCGCCTCTGCTCAGGCGGCGGGCTGCAGCGCGGGAGCCACCGCTCGTCGATCGGGGCTCCTCCATCGACCATCCGAGGGGCGCCCCAGGGCGGCCCCGAGCGCGCGCAGGCACAGCACCGCATCCCAGACCCTCATGAGGGGGAACAGCAGCATCCAGATCCGCGGTCGCGCCCGCGAGATCGCGCACGCGAACGCGGTCATCACGGCATCCACCACGAAGAAACCGAGGACGATCGGCCCCACCGGCAGCGCCGCCGATACCGCCCCCGTCACCTCGCCCGCCGTGCCCGGGAGCACCGGGCCGAGGAGCGCGGCCGCAGCGGCGGCGACGATCACCGGGAGGATGGCCGCCAGCACCAGGCTCGACACCGCCGTCTCGAGAGCGAACACGCTGACCGCCGCCCAGAACAACCCGGGACGCACACCGTGCCGACGCACCGTCTGCCAGAACCCCAGGCTCCAACGCCGCACCTGCGCCGTGTAATCGCGGAACACCGCAGGGTCCTGCGTCTCGGCGATCGCGCACTCGGGGTGGAACGCGATCCGCCCCAGCCTCTTTGCGTGCACCTCGAACGTCATGTTGAAATCCTCGATCGACAGTCCCGGGGCGTCGATGTCGATGCGGTCGAGCACGTCGGTGCGGTACAGGCTCGCGAATCCCGGCACGATCGCCACGGCGTCCGCTCCCCGCGCCGCCTGGCCGAACTTATGGAGGTACTGCGTGCAGACGTAGGTGCGCTCGCGGTACGCGGTGAGGAATCGTCCCATGCCGGTGGTCGGTGCATCCGCGGCGGTCGTCGCCCGGCCGGCGACGGCGACCACCCCGTCGTCGGTGAACAGCGGCAGCGCCGTGCGCAGGTAGTCGGGACGCGGGCGCGAGTCGGCGTCGAGCAGCAGAAGGAGCGGAAACCGCGAGGGGATGCCGAAGCGCTCGAGCCCCGCACGGATGGCTCCTGCCTTACCCCGGTTGGGCGTGAGGTCCCACGCCGTGGCTCCCCCCGCTCGTGCCCGCTCCACCGTCGCGTCGCGCGAGCCGTCGGACACCACGAAGACGTTCCGTGCGGGCACGAGGCGACGAGCAGCGGCGACGGCGTCGGCGATCACGAGCTCCTCGTTGTGCGCCGCGATCAACACCGCGACCTCGTCGGGGCGGTAGTACATCGACGGAACCAGGAGCCCGTGCTCCTCGCGCGCTTCGACGAACAGCCGGCAGATGGCCGCGACGCCCCACACCAGGGTGGAGACACCGATCGTGCAGACGGCGACGAGGACGACGACGGCAGGCGTCATGGCATCCCTCCTCTTCGGGTCGAGGGCTTCAGACCGACGCTACGCCGCGCGAGGACCCGAGCGACCGCACGCTCCCCGCATACCGCCGTGCGGTTTCCCGCACTCCGCGATGCGGTCGGCGGCAACCCGCATGATCGGGCCGGCGTCCTTGACCCCCGCCGGAGTCGCGCCGCAGTGTGAACCCGGGTCAGCGTCGACACCCGATCAGCCGCTGCTGGACCACCCGAATCGTCCGAGGGGGCGCTGCAGTTCCCCCGCCGTCCCCTCGGACCCTGCCCTGGAGGATGACCATGTCCACTCTCGATGTCCGCGCCGACGTGCTCGCCACGCCGCTGCCCCCGATCCCCGCCCCGACGCGGACGTTCGACTTCGACGTCGCGATCCTAGGGCTCGGCTACGTGGGACTCCCGACGGCACTGGCCTACCACGCCAGCGGATCCCGGGTCCTCGCCCTCGATGTCTCGCCGCGGCGCCTGCGCACCATCGCCGCGCGGGGCGCCGACCTCATCGAATCCGACCGGGAACGCCTGGAGGCGGCCCTGCACGCACCATCCGGGTTCCGCCTCACCAGCGACACCGCCGAGCTGAGCCGCGCCGCTGCGGTCGTCGTGTGCGTGCCCACCCCCGTCGATCACCAGCAGGTCCCGGACCTGACCGCACTCCGGGCGGCGTGCGCCACCGTCGTCGCCGCCGCCCGGCCCGGGCAGCTCGTCATGCTCACCTCGACGACATACGTGGGATGCACCCACGACCTCGTCGAGGAACCCCTGCGCGAGCGCGGGATGCAGATCGGCCGCGACGTGTTCGTGGCTTTCAGCGCCGAGCGCATCGACCCCGGCAACGTGGGCTTCGCCCAAGAGGTCGTCCCCCGCGTCGTCGGCGGTGCCACCGCTCAGTGCGAGGAAGAGGGCGCGCGGCTCCTCGCACGTTACGCCGCCCGTGTGCACCGGGTGTCGAGCCTGGCCACGGCCGAGATGACCAAGCTGCTCGAGAACACGTTCCGCGCAGTCAACATCGCCTTGGCCAACGAGTTCGCCGACATCTGCGGCGCGCTCGACGTGCCGGTCACCGAGGTCATCGAGGCGGCCAGCACGAAGCCCTACGGCTTCATGGCGTTCTACCCCGGCCCGGGGGTCGGGGGTCACTGCATCCCGTGCGACCCGCACTACCTGCTGTGGCAGCTGAAGGCCCTCCACGTCGACGCCGGGGTGATCACCGAGGCGATGACCCGGATCGCCGCCCGGCCCCTCCGCGTGGTCGACCGCATCCGCGACGTGCTCGGTCGCGCGGGAAAGGGAACTCTCGGCGCCCGCGTGCTCGTCGTCGGCGTCACCTACAAGCCCGACGTCGCCGATCTGCGGGAATCCCCCGCCCTCGAGATCATCGATCTCCTCATCGACGCCGGCGCAGAGGTACAGTACGTCGACACGCATGCGCCGCACATCCAGCTGGATTCCGGGCGCGAACGCGATTCGCTCACCAATCCGGGGGCCTTCCACCCCGACGTCGTCCTCGTCCACACGCGCCACCACGACAGCGACCTCGACTGGCTCGACGGCGAGTCCGTGGTCGTCGACGGCACGTACCGCAGCACCGACATCGCCGGGCGGGTGCTGCTGTGAGCGGCGTTCCGATCTACCCGGGAGCCGCGAGCGCCCCCACGCGCACGCTGGTCACCGGCGGTGCCGGCTTCGTCGGCAGCCACCTCGTGGAGCACCTGCTGAACCTCGGCGACGAGGTGGTCGTTCTCGACGACCTCTCGACCGGCTCCGCGCGCAACCTCGCGGGCGTCGCCGGCAACCCGCGCCTCGAGATGATCCACGGCTCGATCCTCAACACCAAGACGGTGGGCTCGGCGATGCAAGGCTGCGACCGCGTCTTCCACTTGGCCGCGGCCGTCGGGGTGAAGCTCATCGTCGAACAGCCCCTGCGGGGCCTGCGCATCAACATCCACGGCACCGAGAACGTGCTGACCGCGGCCATCGAGCACCAGGCGTCGGTGTTGATGGTGTCCACGAGCGAGGTGTACGGCAAGAACACCGCCGACCGCCTGCGCGAGGACTCCGACCGCGTGCTCGGCGACCCCCTCCTCTCGCGGTGGACCTACGCCGGCGCGAAGGGCATCGACGAGGCGTTCGCCAAGGCGTACTGCGACCAGGAGGGTCTCGACGTCTCGATCGTGCGCCTGTTCAACACCGTCGGACCCCGCCAGACCGGCCGTTACGGCATGGTGCTGCCCAACCTGGTGGGGCAGGCTCTGCGCGGCCAGCCGCTCACGGTCTTCGGCGACGGGGAGCAGACCCGCTGTTTCTCGGCGGTCGAAGACGTGGTCCCCGCGATGGTGCTCATCGAACGCGACCCACGGGCTCGCGGCCAGGCCTACAACCTGGGCGGTGCGCGCGAGATCTCGATCCGCGATCTCGCGAGCGAGATCATCCGCACCCTCGACAGCCGTAGTACGGTCGAGCTCGTCCCCTACGAGCAGGCCTACGCCCCGGGGTTCGAGGACATGCGTCGCCGCGTGCCCGACAACACCAAGGCGCACGACCTCGTGGGCTACGAGCCGCACACCTCGCTGACCTCGACCATCATGCGCGTCGCCGCGGATCTGCTCTCGCGCGAACGCTACGGCTCCGACACCATGCCGCTCGCCGGCGCGGGCTCCTTCCGCGGGGTCCTCTGATGTGCGGCATCACCGCGTACCGCGGGACCTCGGCCGCCGCCTCGCGCGCTCGGTGCGCCCTCGAGCGCCTCGAGTACCGGGGCTACGACTCCGCCGGCATCGCCGCCCGCAATCTCGACGGGACGACCCTGCACGTGCGGACCCTCGACGGCGTGGCATCCCTCACCGACGCTGTGCGTTCGGACGAGTCGGGGATGGATGCCACGACCGCGGCGATCGGCCACACCCGCTGGGCCACCCACGGTGAGGTGAACGAACGCAACGCCCACCCGCTCGAGGACTGCAGCGGACGGCTCTTCGTGGTGCACAACGGCATCATCGAGAACGCCGACGTGCTGCGAGCGGGCCTCGTCGCCGACGGACACCGGTTCGCCACCGAGGTCGACACCGAGGTCATCGTGCACCTGCTCGAGAAGGCGCTTCGCCCGGGGACGGGTCTCGGCGACGCCCTCGCCGACGCCGCCACGCGCCTCGCGGGGTCGTGGGCGATCGTCGCCCTCGACGCGCGCTCGGGGACCCTCGCGGCCACCGCGCACGGCTCGCCCCTCATCTTCGCCGAGGGCGAGGAGGGCGTGTACTTCGCCAGCGACGTGGGCGCGGTGACGCCGGTGGTCGAGACGTTCCGCGTGCTCGAGGACGACGACATCGTCGAGGTCGACGCCGAGGGCATGCGCTGGCACCGCCCCGGCGGCAGCTGTCGTCCGCGCGGCCTCTGGCCCGTGCCCCAGACGGCCTTCCTCGCCAGCACGGGACGCCACCGCGACCACATGGGCAACGAGATCGACGAGCAGCCGGCCGTGGCCCGACGCGTGCTCGACGTGTTCACCCCCGGCATCGCCGACGGACGGCTCTGGGGCGGGGCGGGCCTACCCCCGCTCGACGAGATCGACCGTGTGACGATCCTCGGGTGCGGCACGTCCCTGCACGCCGGTCGGGCCGTGGCCGGGGTCTTCTCCCGCCTGGGCGGGCTGCCCACGCGCACCCTCGTCGCCAGCGAGGCGGCGCACGAGGTCTGGGAGCCGCGCACCCTGGTGATCGCCCTCAGCCAGTCCGGCGAGACCGCCGACGTCCTGCGCGCGCTGGACGGCCTCCCCGAGCGGGATCGGACGCTGCTGGCCCTGACCAATAATCCCTCATCGACGCTCGCCCGGCGGGCCGACGCCGTGCTCGACTGCCTCGCCGGACCGGAAATCGGGGTGGCCGCGACGAAGACCTTCATCGCACAGGTGCTCACGGGCGCGTGCCTCGCACTCTCGGGCCTGTCGGCGTCGGCGCGGGCCGACGGGCTGGCGATCGACGGCGACCTGCGCGCCCTCGCCGCGACCCCCGATGCGCTCGCCGCCGCCCTCGACGCGTGGCGCGGCCGCGCCGCAGAGCTCGCGACGGAGTTCGTCACCTCCCCCGGCTTCCTCTTCCTCGGCCGCGGTTCCGGTCTCGTCTACGCGGCCGAGGGCGCGCTGAAGCTGAAAGAACTGTCGTACCGCTGGACCGAGCACCAGCCGGCCGGAGAACTCAAGCACGGTCCCCTCGCCCTGGTGGATGCCGGCACCCCTGTGTTCGTCGTCGACAACGGCGACCCGCGGCTCGAGGTCGACGTGGCCGAGATCCACGCACGTGGCGGCCGGGTGCTGCGCGTGGGCGAGCGCGTGCTCACCGTCGGCGGCCTGCCGCTGCACCTGCCGCGTACCGGCCCCTCGTGGGGACCGCTCGAAACTGTCGTCCCGTTGCAGATGTTCGCGCGCGAACTCGCTCTGCGTCTGCGTCGCGACGTCGACAAGCCCCGCAATCTCGCCAAGTCGGTGACCGTCGCATGACCGGCCTCGCTGTCACCGGCGCCTCCGGGCGCGGTTCCGACACCTCCCGGGTCCGCCGACGGACCCTCCCCATCCGAAAGGACGCCCCCATGATCCACCGACACGTCGCCCCCGGGCGTCGGCGAGGCCGAGCCCTGGCGGTCCTCGTCGCCGTCGCCGTGGGCGCGAGCGGGCTCATCGCCTCCGCTCCCGCGGCCCCGGCGCAGGCCGCGACCACGACGATCGTCAGCCTTACCTTCGACGACGCCAATTCCGATCAACTGAACGCCCTCCCCGCGCTCCAGGCGAACGGGATGAAGGGGACGTTCTACATCAACTCCGGATTCATCGGCGCCGCGGGGCACATGACGCGGTCCGATCTGACCACCCTGAAGAACGCGGGGCACGAGATCGGCGGGCACACCGTCAACCATCCCGATCTCGCGCAGGTGAGCGTCGACGAGGCCACCCGGCAGATCTGCACCGACCGGAAGAGCCTCACCTCCTGGGGTTTCACGGTGCGCAGCTTCGCCTATCCCTTCGCCTCGAGCACGGCAGCCGTCGAGAAGGCGGTCGCCACGTGCGGGTACAACAGCGGACGCCTCCTGGGAGACATCCGCAGTCGCTTCGGCTGCCCGGACTGCGCCTACGCGGAGTCCACGCGTCCCGCCGCGAAGTACGCACTGAAGGCCCTCGACCAGGTCGACGCGACCTGGACGCTCGACGACCTGAAGGCCGGGGTCACCAACGCCGAGAAGAACGGCGGAGGGTGGGTCCCGTACACCTTCCATGACATCTGCGACAACGCCTGCAGCGATCTGGCGGTGACCACCTCGCTGTTCACCCAGTTCACGTCGTGGTTGAAGACGCGCCAGTCGGCCGGCACCGTGGTCAAGACCGTCGGTGACGTCATCGGCGGGGCTGCCAAGCCCGTGGTCGACGGCCCCTCCGTGCCCGCGGTGACGGGGTCGACCAACGGCATCGTCAATCCGAGCATGGAGACCGGCGCCCCCGACTGCTGGATGAGGGGCGGGTACGGCAACAACTCCCCCGTCTTCAGCACGGGGTCTCCCGCGCACACCGGCAATATCGCCAGCGGCATCGTGATGTCGAACGACGTCGACGGAGACGCCAAGCTCCTCCCGCAGTTCGATCTCGGTCAGTGCTCCCCCACTGTGACGCCCGGAAAGACGTACACGTTGCGGGAGTGGTACCAAGCGAGCGGGGTGACGCAGTTCGCCGTGTACCTCCGATCCACGAGCGGCTCGTGGTCGTACTGGACCTCCAGCCCCTGGTTCGCTTCGGCGACGGACTGGACGCAGGCCGATTGGACGACCTCGGCGATCCCGGCCGGCTACACGGGCATCAGCTTCGCGCTGACGATCTTCGGCAACGGCACCCTCCGCACCGACGATCTGCAGCTCTACGACAGCGCCGGCGCTCCGTCCCTGGCCCCGGCCACCGTGACAGCCCCCTCGTTCGCGCCGATGACCGCGACTCCTCCACAGGGTCCGGTGGAGAAGGTCCACCCCACCGAGAGCGACGTCACCGGATGACGCGGATGCCACGGCCGGCGGCGGCGATCACCCTCGTGGTGGTCGCCGCCGCCGGCCTGTCGGCGTGCGCCCCGCCCGCGGTTCCGCGCCCCGACACCGGCTACCCCTGGCACACCGACATCGTCGCGACGACGTTCTGGATCGGAGAGGTGTTCGATCCGAACACCTCCGACGGCAGCCAACGTCTCTCGACCTACGACTCCGACTGGCTGGGCTCCTACGGCGGATGCGACGGGATCGACGACGGAGCCGAGTGCCGAACGGAGGAGCGCACCGCCGAGACGGGGTACTTCCCCACCGCCATGACGCCCCGGGAGAACCCCTTCTACCTGGACCTCCCCTTCGACGACGTCAACGACGCCGAGGGCTTCGCCACCCGCGGCGAGGTCGTTCCGTGGGCGAAGGACCCCGCGTACTCCTCCCTCGTCGACGATCCCTCGTCGAGCCTCATGAAGAACCGCTGGGTCGTCCTGCACAAGGGCGGACGCGTCTGTTATGGGCAGATCGAGGACGCCGGCCCCGGCGAGTACCGCGACGCCGCGTACGTCTTCGGCTCCGACGACCGCCGCCCCGCCAACTCCCGATACAACGGCGCGGGACTCGACGTGTCGCCCGCTCTGAACGGCTGCCTGGGCTTCGCCGATCTCAACGGCGACGACGACCGCGTCGACTGGGCCTTCGTCGACGACGCCGACGTCCCACCCGGGCCCTGGACCCGTCTCGTCACCGACTCGCCCGTCCGCTGACGCCCGTCCACCGCCCGCGGCGCACACAGCGCAGAGGGCCGGATGCCATGGCATCCGGCCCTCTGCGAAAAGTCGTCGACGCGGGCTTACTGCCCGCGGCGCTCGCGCAACTGCTGCAGGGCGTCGTCGAGGAGCGAAGCGGCTTCTTCGTCGCTGCGGCGCTCCTTCACGTACGCGAGGTGGGTCTTGTACGGTTCCGCTTTGGCCAGGGCCGGCGGGTTCGCCTTGTCACGTCCGGCCGGAAGGCCGGAGTGCGGGGAATCGATCGTCTCGGGGATCTCGTCGTCGGGGATACCCGCCGCGAAGTAGCGCACGGTCTCGTTGCCGAGTGCGTCCCAATACGACACGGCGACACGATCGGCGTGGAAGCCGTGGTCCTGCTCGCCCATGGGGCCCGCGCCGACGCGCGAACCACGGATGGCGTTGCCTCCGGTCGCCATGTCAGATCTCCGCGAACTTGGTCAGCAGACCGAGACCGACGATGGTGACGAACCACACCAGCGCGAGCACGATCGTGAAACGGTTGAGGTTGCGCTCGGCGAGACCAGACGACCCGAGGGCGGAGCTCATTCCGCCGCCGAACATGTCGGACAGACCGCCACCGCGTCCCTTGTGAAGCAGGATGAGCAGGGTCAGCAGGAGGCTGGTGATACCCAGAAGCACCTGCAGGACGAACTCGAGAATCTGCACAGTCCAAAGCCTTTCGTAGCGATCAGGTCGACCGCACAAGCGTCAAGTATACGGGGAGGCGTCCCGGACGCACGGATGCCCGCGGCGAAGCGCCGCGGGCATCTCGTCGGCGTCAGACGCCGACGTGCTTCTGGAAGCGGACGATAGCCGCGAACTCGTCGACGACGAGGCTCGCGCCACCCACCAGGGCGCCGTCCACATCGGGCTCGCGCATGAAGCCAGCAATGTTGCCCGACTTCACCGAACCGCCGTAGAGAACGCGCGTGCGAGCAGCCGCATCGGCACCGAGCTTGTCGGCGACGACCGCGCGGAGCTTGGCACAGACCTCCTGGGCCTGGTCGGGCGTTGCCGCCTGACCCGAGCCGATGGCCCACACAGGCTCGTAGGCGACGACGATGTCGGCATCCGCCGCAACGCCCTCGAGGGCGACCTCGAGCTGACCGACGGGAACGGCGCTGGCGCCGAACTTCTCGAGGTCCTCCGAGGTCTCGCCGACGCAGATGACCGGCGCGAGACCGTGGCGTAGTGCCGCCTGGGTCTTCGCTGCGACGACCTCGTCGGTCTCGTTGTGGAACTGACGACGCTCCGAGTGCCCGATGATGACGTACTTCGCGTCGAGCTTGGCCAGGAACTGACCGGAGATCTCGCCGGTGTACGCACCCGAATCATGGGCCGACAGGTCCTGACCGCCGAGGGCGAAATCGATCTTGTCGGCGTCGAGCAGCGTCTGCACGGTGCGCAGATCGGTGAACGGCGGGAAGACCGCGACCTCGACGCTTCCGGCCTCGTGCTTTGCTTCCTTCAGCGTCCAGTGCAGCTTCTGGACGAACGCGACCGCCTGCAGGTGGTCGAGGTTCATCTTCCAGTTGCCGGCGATGAGTGGGGTTCTGTTCACTGCCATCCGAGGACCTCCAGTCCGGGAAGCTTCTTGCCTTCGAGGAATTCCAGGCTCGCGCCGCCACCCGTGGAGATGTGGCCGAAGGCGTCGTCCGCGAAACCGAGCTGACGCACGGCCGCGGCGGAGTCACCGCCGCCGACGACGCTGAGGCCGTCGACCTCGGTGAGCGCCTGGGCGACGGTCTTGGTGCCGGCCTCGAACGCCTTCATCTCGAACACACCCATGGGGCCGTTCCAGAAGACCGTGCGCGAGCCGCGGATGGCGTCTGCGAAGATCTCCGCGGTACGGGGACCGATGTCGAGACCGAGCCCCGAAGCGCCGAAAGGGGTCTCCTCGAGCGCATCGGCGTCCGCGACCACGTGTTCGGCATCGGCCGAGAACGACGCCGCGACGACCGCGTCGACGGGGAGGACGATTTCGACCCCGCGCTCCTTCGCCGTGGCGAGGTAGCCCTTCACGGTGTCGATCTGGTCCTTCTCGAGCAGGCTCGAGCCGACCTGGTGGCCCTCGGCGACGAGGAAGGTGAACATCATGCCGCCGCCGACGAGCAGCCTGTCGACGCGAGGGAGCAGGTGCTCGATGACACCGAGCTTGTCGCTGACTTTCGAGCCGCCGAGCACGACCGTGTAGGGGCGCTCCGGGTTCTCCGTCAGACGGTCGAGGACCTCGAGTTCCTTCTGGATGAGAAGGCCCGCGACGGACGGCACGATCTGGGCGAGGTCGTAGACGCTCGCCTGCTTGCGGTGCACCACGCCGAACCCGTCCGACACGAGGGCGTCGCCCAGGCCGGCGAGTTCCCGCGCGAATGCCTGACGCTCGGACTCGTCCTTGGAGGTCTCCCCCGCGTTGAAGCGGAGGTTCTCGATGACGGCGACCTCACCGTTCTCCAGCGAGGAGACGGCATCGTGAGCGGACTCGCCCACCGTGTCGCGGGCGAACGCGACCGGCTGGCCGAGCAGCTCGGACAGGCGCTGCGCGACCGGCTCGAGCGAGTACTTCGGATCGGGCGCCCCCTCGGGGCGGCCCAGGTGCGAGCACACGACCACACGCGCGCCGGCGTTGATCAGTGCGTTGAGGGTCGGCAGCGACGCGCGCACGCGGCCATCGTCCGTGATGATCCCGTCCTTGAGAGGAACGTTGAGATCACAACGGACGATGACGCGCGTGCCGGCCAGCGACCCCAGCGAATCGAGGGTGCGCAGAGCCATGAAGGGTTACAGGCGCTCGGCGACGTACTCGGTCAGGTCGACGAGACGGTTGGAGTAGCCCCACTCGTTGTCGTACCACGACGAGACCTTGACGAGGTTGCCGCTGACGTTGGTCAGCTCCGCGTCGAAGATCGAGGAGTGCGGGTTGCCCTGGATGTCGCTCGAGACGATCGGGTCTTCGGTGTACTGCAGGATGCCGTTGAGGCGACCCTCGGCAGCGGCCTTCTTGTAGACCTCGTTGACCTGGTCGACGGTCAGACCCTCGGTGGGCGTGACGATCGTGAGGTCGACGATCGAGCCGGTGGGAACCGGAACGCGGTACGACGAGCCGCTGAGCTTGCCGTTCAGCTCGGGCAGCACCAGGCCGATGGCCTTGGCGGCACCGGTCGAGGCGGGGACGATGTTGATCGCCGCGCCGCGCGCGCGACGAAGGTCGCTGTGCGGGCCGTCCTGCAGGTTCTGGTCGGCCGTGTAGGCGTGGGCGGTCATCATGAAACCACGCTCGATACCGAAGGCCTCGTTGAACACCTGGGCGAGGGGCGCCAGGCAGTTCGTGGTGCACGACGCGTTCGAGATGATGACGTCGGTCTCGGGGTTGTAGGTCTCTTCGTTGACGCCCATGACGATGGTCGCGTCGTCGCCTGTGGCGGGAGCCGAGATGAGAACCTTCTTGGCGCCGCCGGTGATGTGCTTCTTGGCGTCTTCGGCCTTGGTGAAGCGGCCGGTGGACTCGATGACGATGTCGACGCCGAGCTCACCCCAGGGGAGGTTGGCCGGGTCGCGCTCTTCGAAGACCTTGATGGTCTTGTCGCCGACCGTGATGGAGTCTGCGGTGTACGAGACGTCCTCGGTCAGCACGCCGCCGACGGAGTCGTACTTGAGGAGGTGCGCCAGCGACTTGTTGTCGGTGAGGTCGTTCACCGCCACGATTTCGAGGTCGGCACCCTGCGCGAGAGCCGCACGAAGGTAGTTGCGTCCGATACGGCCGAAGCCGTTGATTCCGATCTTGACGGTCACGGAATATCTCCTGAATCAGTTGTGCGCGAGAAGCGCGTGATTGCGATGTTCGCTGGCGGACAACGGCGTCCCGGCGGGGTGTCCCGCCGGGACGCCACACCGTTTACGACAGTACCAGCAGACCCGAGGTCTTCTCCCGGGCGGCCGCGAAGCGCTTCTGAGCGTCGTCCCAGTTGGCGATGTTCCAGAAGGCCTTCACGTAGTCCGCGCGGACGTTCTTGTAGTCGAGGTAGTAGGCGTGCTCCCAGACGTCGAGCAGGAGGATCGGAACGGTCCCCGCGACGATCTGTCCCTGCTGATCGAAGAACTGCTGGATGACGAGGTTCTCACCGATCGAGTCCCAGAACAGACCCGCCCAGCCCGAGCCCTGCACACCGAGCGCCGCAGCGGTGAACTGTGCGCGGAACGCGTCGAACGAACCGAACTGGTCGTCGATCGCGGACTCGAGGTCGCCGGTGGGCTTGTCCCCCCCGTTGGGCGACAGGTTCGTCCAGAAGATGGAGTGGTTCGTGTGGCCGCCGAGGTTGAACGCGAGGTCCTTCTGCAAGCGGTTGATGTTGGCGAAATCGCCCTTCTCGCGCGCTTCGGCGAGGAGGTCGAGAGTGGTGTTGGCGCCGTTGACGTAGGTCTGGTGGTGCTTGCTGTGGTGCAGCTCCATGATGGTCGCACTGATGTGCGGCTCCAGCGCAGAGTAGTCGTAGGGCAGTTCGGGCAGCGTGTACTTCGCCATGATCTCAACTTCCGAATCGGGCGCCGCCGAGACCTCTGCGTCGTAACGACGTGCCGAGGAACCGAGCAGCGAGGGTGACGATTTCATCCTACTGAGGGGTAACCACGGCGCACCGGGGTTGCTTCCCCCGATGACGCACATTAGACGCCCGGGCGCGTCGGGGAGACGGAGCTCGGGTCGTGAGAAGTCTCGAGATCGGCGACCACTCGGGATGCCAGGGCTCCCGGCATCCGGGACACTCAGGTCGAAGCCGGTCGGCGTCCGCGGGCCTCGCCGGCCCTTGCCGCGCTCAGTCCTCGGCGCCCACCGGCACGGCGGCTTCGGTACCGGGGATGCCGTCGACCTCGGCCTTCTTGTCGGCCATCGCGAGTAGGCGACGGATGCGGCCGGCGACGGCGTCCTTGGTGAGGGGCGGGTCGGCGTGGTGTCCGAGCTCGTCGAGGCTCGCGTCGCGGTGGGCGAGGCGAAGTTCGCCCGCCTGCTGGAGGTGCGCGGGCACCTCGTCGCCGAGGATCTCGAGCGCGCGCTCGACACGGGCGCACGCGGCGACGGCCGCCTGCGCCGAGCGGCGGAGGTTGGCGTCGTCGAAGTTGACGAGCCGATTGACGCCGGCGCGCACCTCGCGACGCTGGCGCATCTGATCCCACTCCCCCGCGGTGCGGCGGGCGCCCATCTCGTACAGTGCTCCGCGGATCGCCTCGCCGTCGCGCACGACGACGCGCGGGACCCCGCGCACCTCGCGGGCCTTGGCGGGGATTCCGATCCGGTGGCCGGCCCCGACGAGAGCCATGGCCGCCTCCGAGGAGGGGCACGAGATCTCGAGCGCCGCCGAGCGACCCGGGTCGCTGAGCGAACCCGCGGCCAGGAACGCCCCGCGCCAGATGGCGCTGAGGTCGGGACGCGAACCGGTGGTGAGCTTGTTGGGCAGGCCGCGGACGGGGCGGCGGCGCTGATCGAGCAGCCCGGTCTGACGGGCGAGGGTCTCGCCGGCCTCGATCACGCGCACGGCGTAGAGACCGCCCGCTCGCCCTCCGGAGCCCTGCACGTGGTGCAGCTCGGGGCGCACGCCGTAGAGCTCCATGAGGTCACGTGCCACACGACGCGCCAGGATGTCGGAGTCGAGCTCGGCCTCCACCGCAACGCGGTTGGCGATGGAGTGCAGACCACCGGAGAAGCGCAGGAGGGCCGTCAGTTCGGCGACGCGCGCGGTCGGGCGCGGGTCGCGAACGGTGATGAGTTCGGCCTTCACGTCGGCGGTCAGCGGCACGGTTCTCCTCGGGTGGGGGCGGCGGGGACGACGGTACAGCCTACTCGCGACCGAGGTCGCGGTGAGCCACGCGGACGGCCACCCCGGGCACATCGGACAGACGTGCAGCCAACTCACGGGCCATCACGACGGAGCGGTGCTTGCCGCCCGTGCAGCCCACTGCCACGACGGAATGCCGCTTGTTCTCGCGCTGATACCCCTCCATCACGGGGCGCAGCGCCGTCGCGTACGCGTCGAGGAACTCCGACGCGCCCTCCTGCGCCAGCACGTATTCCCGCACGCGAGGATCCTCGCCGGTGAGGGCGCGCAGCTCGTCATTCCAGAACGGGTTCGGCAGGAATCGCATGTCCGCGACGAGGTCGACGTCGGGCGGGAGGCCGTACTTGAAGCCGAAGCTCATGAGCGTGACGGTGTGCCGCGCGGCACCCTCTTCGCCGAAGAGAGAGACCGTCCGCAGGGACAGCTGGTGGACGTTCAACGCCGAGGTGTCGATCACCACGTCGGCCGCCTCGCGCACGGGCGCGAGACGCTCCCGCTCGCGACGGATCCCGTCGAGGATCGTTCCGTCGTCCTGCAGGGGATGCGGTCGGCGCACGGCCTCGAAGCGTCTCACGAGCACTGCGTCACTGGCATCCAGGAACACCACCCGTAGCTGCCGGTTCGCCTGCAGGGTTCGCATCGCCTCGGGCAGGTCGCCGAAGAGCGATCGGCCGCGCACGTCGACGACAACCGCCACCCGTGGAACCGCACCCCCGGCGAGCTCGGTGAGCTCGAGCAGAGGGCGCAGCATGCGGGGCGGGAGGTTGTCGACGACGTACCAATCGAGGTCCTCGAGGGCGTTGGCGACCGTGGATCGCCCGGCACCCGACATGCCCGTGACGATGAGCACCTCTCCTGGCTCGTCATCGCGTGCCGGTTCCATGGGCGATCGCCTCCCGTCGTGTGGTCCCAGCCTACCGAGCCAGATGCGTGTGGATGGCCTCGGCCAGCGTCGGGCCGATGCCGGGGAGGGCCGTGATCTCGTCGGGCGTGGCGTTCTTGAGCGCTGATACCGAGCCGAAGTGCCGCAGGAGCGCCTTGATACGGGCGTCTCCGAGACCCGGCACCTCTGCCAGCACACTCGTGATGTCGCGCTTGCGGCGCTTGCGTTGGTGGACGATCGCGAATCGGTGGGCCTCGTCGCGCAGGCGCTGCAGCAGATACAGCGCCTCGGACGTGCGGGGAAGGATGACCGGATACTCCTCCCCCGGCAGCCAGACCTCTTCGAGGCGCTTGGCGATGCCGCACAGCGCGATCTCTTCGTGACCCGCGTCGGCGAGAGCACGCGCCGCCGCCGCGACCTGCGGCTGACCACCGTCGACCACGAGCAGTTGCGGGCGGTAGGCGAAGCGAGGGCGCTTTCGCGCGGTCACAACCTCGCCGTCCGCGGTCGCCTCTTCGGAGTCGGGGTCGGCCACGATCGCGCCGTCGACCGTCTCGGGCTCGATCTCGTCGGGACGATCGAGGTAGGCGAGTCGCCGGCTGAGCACCTGGTACATCGAGTCGGTGTCGTCCGTCGTCTCGGCGACCCCGAAGGAACGGTACTGGTCCTTGCGAGGAAGACCGTCTTCGAAGACCACCATGGATGCCACGACGTTGGTGCCCGAGAGGTGCGAGATGTCGAAGCACTCGATGCGGAGCGGCGCCTCGGTCATTCCGAGCGCCTCTTGAAGGTCGGTGAGGGCCTGCGACCGCGCGACGTAGTCGCTGGTGCGGCGGGTCTTGTGAAGCATCAGGGCCTGCTGCGCGTTGAGCGTCGCGGTCTTCAGCAGGTCGGCCTTCCGGCCGCGCTGGGCGACCTGCAGGGTCACCGGGCGGCCGCGGCGTTCGCGCAGCCAATCCTCGAGCTGTTCGGCGTCGTCGGGAAGCTCGGGGACGAGCACCTGCCGCGGGATGTCGCTCGCGTCGGCATCGCCGTAGGTGCGCTGGAGCACCTGATCGACGAGGTCGGCGCCGGAGATGTCGATCTCTTTCTCGATGGTCGTCGCCCGCACGCCGCGCACACGCCCACCCCGGACGACGAAGTGCTGGACGGTGGCGGCGAGTTCGTCCTCCGCGATTCCGAAGAGATCGGCATCCGTGTCCGAAGCGAGCACCAACGCGCTCTTGCCGAGCACCGCGTCGATGGCCTGCAGGCGGTCTCGGTAGTGGGCCGCCGACTCGTAATCCATCGCGGCGGACGCCTCTTTCATGCGGGCGGTGAGCTCGCGCGTGAAGCGCTGGTCACCGCCGGACATGAAGGCGATGAAATCGTTCACGACGGCACGGTGCTCCTCGATCGTCACCTTCATCGAGCACGGCCCGCCGCACCGGCCGATCTGGCCCGGGAAGCAGGGCCGACCGGATGCCATCGCCTTCTTGTACGAGGAATCGCTGCACGTGCGGATCGGGAAGACCTTGATCATCAGGTCGATCGTGTCGTGCACCGCCCACACCTTCGGGTACGGCCCGAAGTATTTGGCTCCTCGGATCTTGGGGTTGCGCGTGACGATGACGCGCGGGGCCTCGTCGGCGAGGGTGATCGCCATGTACGGATACGACTTGTCGTCGCGGTAGCGGACGTTGAAGGGCGGATCGAACTCCTTGATCCACATGAACTCCAACTGCAGGGAGTCGATGTCGCTCGGAACGACCGTCCATTCGACGCTCGCCGCCGTCGTCACCATGCGCCGCGTGCGCTCGTGCAGGGAATGAAGCGGAGCGAAATAGTTCGACAGGCGGGCGCGGAGGTTCTTGGCTTTGCCGACGTACAGCACGCGCCCCTCGGCATCCCGGAACCGGTAGACCCCCGGGTTTGTGGGGATCTCGCCGGCTTTGGGACGATACGAGAGGTGCGATACCCGTTCTCGTGGTGCCACGCTCAGCCCGCCGCGCTCACGAGCTCTCGCTCGGCGTCGCCGCTCTCGACCGCAGCGATGTTGCGCTGCGCGCCGGTCCGGCCGGTCTCGAGAAGCTCCGCCAGGAAAGAGCCGGTGTGGCTGCCCTCGACCTTCGCGACCTGCTCGGGCGTTCCGGTGGCCACGATCGTGCCGCCGCCGGCGCCACCTTCGGGCCCGAGGTCGATGACCCAGTCGGAGCTCTTGATGACGTCGAGGTTGTGCTCGATCACGATGACGGTGTTGCCCTTGTCGACGAGACCGTTCAGCACCTTGAGCAGCAGCGAGACATCCTCGAAGTGCAGACCCGTGGTGGGCTCGTCGAGAACATAGATCGAACGGCCGTTGCTGCGGCGCTGCAGCTCGGTAGCGAGCTTGACGCGCTGCGCCTCGCCCCCCGACAGCGTCGTCGCCGACTGACCCAGGCGTACGTACCCGAGACCGACGTCGACGAGGGTCTTGAGGTATCGGTGGATCGCCTGGATGGGCTCGAAGAACTCCGCGGCCTCCGAGATCGGCATCTCGAGCACCTCGGCGATGTTCTTGCCCTTGTAGTGCACCGAGAGCGTGTCGCGGTTGTAGCGCTTGCCGTGGCACACCTCGCAGTCGACGTACACGTCGGGAAGGAAGTTCATCTCGATCTTCAGCGTGCCGTCACCCGAGCACGCCTCGCAGCGCCCGCCCTTGACGTTGAAGCTGAACCGACCGGCCTGGTAGCCGCGCACCTTCGCCTCGGGGGTCTCGGCGAAGAGGCTGCGGATGCGATCGAACACTCCGGTGTAGGTCGCCGGGTTCGAGCGCGGAGTGCGGCCGATCGGGGCCTGGTCGACGTGCACGACCTTGTCGAGGTTGTCGAGACCGGTCACGCGCGTGTGCTTACCGGGCACGCGTCGCGCCCCGTTCAGCTTGGACGCGAGGACTTCGTACAGGATGCCGTTCACCAGCGTCGACTTGCCAGAACCGCTGACGCCGGTCACCGCCGTCAGGACGCCCAGCGGGAAGTCGGCCGTGACGTTCTGCAGGTTGTTCTCGCGCGCGCCGACGACCGTGACCTGACGTTTCTTGTCGATCTTGCGACGCTTCTTCGGTGCCTCGATCGAGCGGCGGCCGGAGAGATAGGCGCCCGTGAGCGAGTTCTCGTCGGTCAGCAGGCCGGAGAGGGGGCCGGAGTGCACGACGTTGCCTCCATCGACGCCGGCGCGGGGTCCGATGTCGACGACCCAATCGGCCGCGTGGATCGTCTCTTCGTCGTGCTCCACGACGATGAGGGTGTTGCCGAGGTCGCGCAGCGTCTCGAGCGTCTGGATGAGGCGGCGGTTGTCGCGCTGGTGCAGGCCGATCGAGGGCTCGTCGAGCACATAGAGCACGCCGGTCAGGCCCGAGCCGATCTGCGTCGCGAGGCGGATGCGCTGCGCCTCGCCGCCCGACAGGGTGCCGGCCGCGCGGCCGAGGCTCAGGTAGTTCAGACCCACCTGCAGCAGGAAGTCGAGTCGCGCGCGGATCTCGCGCAGCACGGCCGCGGCGATTGTCGCCTCGCGGTCGGTGAGCGTCAGCTGCGAGAAGAATTCGCGGGCGTCGGCGAGGCTCATGCGCGAGGCCGCCGCGATCGACGTGCCGTCGACGAGCACCGCGAGCACCTCGGGCTTCAGACGGTCACCGTCGCAGACCGCACACGGAACCTCGCGGAGATACTCCGACCACCGCTGGCGCTGAGTGTCGGACTCTGCCTGGAGGTACTGCCGCTCGATGTAGGGCACGACGCCCTCGAACCCCGACGAGTACCGCATCTCGCGGCCGTAGCGGTTCTTCCACTTGACGGTGACCTTGTAGTTCTCACCGCGGAGCACCGCCTGCTGCACATCGTGAGAGAGGTCCTTCCACGGGGTGTCGAGCGAGAACTCCAGGTCGCGCGCGAGGCCCTCGAGAAGGCGCTCGTAGTACTGGAAGAGCCCCTTGCCCTGGGTCGTCCAGGGCAGGATCGCGCCGTCGCGGATCGAGAGCTCTTCGTCTCCGAGCATGAGGTCGACGTCGACGGACATGCGAGTACCCAGGCCCGAGCAGACCGGGCACGCACCGAAGGGCGCGTTGAACGAGAAGGTGCGCGGTTCGATCTCGGTGAGCTGCAGAGGGTGCCCGTTCGGGCACGCCAGCTTCTCGGAGAAGGACTGCCAGGCGTCGTCGCCTTCTTCGTCGACGTAGTTGACCTGCATGATGCCGCCGGCGAGCCCCATCGCCGTCTCGACGGAGTCGGTCACTCGACTGAGGTTGTCTCCGGATGCCACGAGTCGGTCGACCACGACCGCGATGTCGTGCTTATAGCTCTTCTTCAGTGTCGGCGGCTCCGCCAGCTGCACGAGCTCGCCGTCGACGACCGCGCGAGCGTAGCCCTTGGCACTGAGCTCTTTGAAGAGGTCGACGAACTCCCCCTTCTTCTGGGTGACCACGGGAGCGACGATCTGGTAGCGCGTCCGCTCGGGGAGCTCCATGAGCTGGTCGGCGATCTGCTGGACCGTCTGTCGCTGAATGCGCGCACCGCAGTCGGGGCAATGGGGTACGCCGACGCGCGCCCAGAGCAAACGCATGTAATCGTGGATCTCGGTGATCGTCCCCACCGTCGAGCGGGGATTGCGGTTGGTCGACTTCTGGTCGATCGAGACCGCGGGGCTCAGCCCCTCGATGAAGTCGACGTCGGGTCGGTCGACCTGCCCGAGGAACTGACGCGCGTAGGCACTGAGCGACTCGACGTAACGGCGCTGACCCTCGGCGAAGATGGTGTCGAACGCGAGGCTCGACTTTCCCGAGCCCGACAGACCGGTGAAGACGACGAGCGAATCGCGCGGGATGTCGAGGTCGACGTTCTTCAAGTTGTGGACGCGCGCACCCCGGACACTCAGCTTTCCGCTGATACCGGAATTCGCGGACGGCGAGGGCTGGGCGACAGGAACGATGGGCACGTGTTAAGTCTAGGTCGGACCTCCGACATCGGCCCCGGGTTCGCCCCGGCCGCACGGATGTGCGAGAGTGCGGCACCGCATCTCGGCCCGTCGCGACCGGAGACCGGCGAGGCGATTCAGACGTTCGATTGTCCCGCGAAGGGAGCGAGCCCGTCTCGCAGGGCCTTGAGCGCGTCCTCGTCGACGCCGACCCGCGCCATGATCTTCCCCGGCACCTCGAGCGCCGCCGTGCGCAGCGCCCACCCCTCGTCGGTGAGGTCGATGTCGAGCACGCGCTCGTCGTCGACCCGGCGCGCGCGCCGCACCCTCCCCTGCGCCTCGAGACGCTTCACCAGAGGTGACAGCGTGGCGGGCTCCATTGCGAGTTCGGCCGCCAGGGCGCCGAGCGAACGCGGGGCCTCCTCCCACAGCGCCAGCATCACCAGATACTGCGGATGGGTCAGACCGAGGGGCTCGAGCACCGGTCGATAAATCGACACGACGTTGCGCGCTGCCGTGACCAGGGCGAAACAGACCTGGTTCTCGAGCTTCAGCGGGTCGTCCACACGCCATCTCCTCAATTAGTTAGTACACTAATAATCATGACACGAAAGGATGCCGATCGCCCGCCGCTGCGCGAGCGTGTCCGCGACGCCGGCGGCTGGTACCAGTACCTCAATACGCGTCTCATCCGCGTCGCCGGCCCCGCGTCCGTCGGCCCGTACGAGACCACCCCCGAACCCACCCGGACGGGGCGCCCCTGCCCGCTCTGCGGTCGCGCGATGGCCGAGCACTCCGTCGATCGCTCCGGCCCGAAGCCACTGCTGCACTGCCCCTGAGTGCCCACGCAGATTCCCCCGGCACTGCCGGTTACGACGAATCCCGCAACGAGGGCGTAGCGCCATGGTCCGGCCGTCGGCGACCCGTCTCGAGCCCGCTTGCGCCGTCCTGGGTGCCCAAACTCGAGGTCCCGCGTCAGTCCACGCGGGCGAGCATCGGACGCATTGTCGGACGAAGGCCTCAGGGGCGCGCCTCGCGGTCTCAGGCGTGACCGGCGCGCTCCATGGCGCGCAGCTCTTTCTTCATCTCCTGAACCTCGTCGCGAAGGCGTCCGGCGAGCTCGAACTTCAGCTCGGCCGCGGCCGCGAGCATCTGTTGCGTCAGGTCGGCGATCGTGGATTCGAGCTGATCCGCGCCCTCCGCAGCGATGCCGGTGCGCCGTAGCGACGGGGTCGGCGACTTGCCCTTGCCGGACTTGTCCGTGCGTGACAGCAGATTCTTCGTGTCGGACGCCTCGCGATTGAGGACCTCGGTGATGTCGGCGATCTTCTTCCGCAGCGGCTGCGGGTCGATCCCGTGCGCGGTGTTGTACGCGATCTGCTTCTCGCGACGACGCTCGGTCTCTTCGATCGCCTTGCTCATCGAGTCGGTCATCTTGTCGGCGTACATGTGCACCTGACCGGAGACGTTTCGGGCGGCGCGACCAATGGTCTGAATGAGCGAAGTCCCGCTGCGCAGGAACCCCTCTTTGTCGGCGTCGAGAATCGCCACCAGGGACACTTCGGGGAGGTCGAGACCTTCGCGAAGAAGGTTGATGCCGACGAGGACGTCGTACACACCGGCGCGCAATTCGGTCAGCAACTCGACGCGGCGCAGCGTGTCGACGTCGGAGTGGAGGTAGCGCACACGCACCCCGTGTTCCCCGAGGAAGTCGGTGAGTTCTTCCGCCATCTTCTTGGTGAGCGTCGTGACCAGCACGCGCTCGTCGCGCTCCACCCGCACGCGGATCTCTTCGAGGAGGTCGTCGATCTGCCCCTTGGACGGCTTCACGATGATCTCGGGATCGACGAGACCGGTCGGGCGGATGATCTGCTCGACCACGCCGTCGGCGATGCCCATCTCGTAGCGACCCGGCGTCGCCGACAGGTACACCGTCTGACCGACGCGCTCCTTGAACTCGTCCCAGCGCAGCGGGCGGTTGTCCATGGCGCTCGGCAGACGGAAGCCATGCTCGACGAGGGTGCGCTTGCGCGACGCGTCGCCCTCGTACATGGCGCCGATCTGCGGCACCGTGACGTGCGACTCGTCGATGACGAGCAGGAAGTCGTCGGGGAAGAAGTCGAGGAGGGTGTGCGGCGGATCTCCCGGCATGCGGCCGTCCATGTGCCGCGAGTAGTTCTCGATGCCCGAACAGAAACCGAGCTGTTGCAGCATCTCGAGGTCGAAGGTCGTGCGCATTCGTAGGCGCTGAGCCTCCAGGAGCTTGCCCTGCGACTCGAACTCTTTGAGGCGTTCCTCCAGCTCGTGCTCGATCGTGCCGATCGCGCGCTGCACGGTCTCGGTGCCGGCGACATAGTGCGACGCCGGGAAGATCGGAACGGAGTCCATCTTCTCGATCACGTCGCCGGTGAGCGGGTGCAGAAGATACAGGGCCTCGATCTCGTCGCCGAACATCTCGATGCGGATGGCGTACTCCTCGTACACCGGGATGATCTCGATCGTGTCGCCGCGCACGCGGAAATTCCCGCGTGAGAAATCGACGTCGTTGCGGTTGTACTGCATGGAGATGAACTTGCGGATGAGGGCGTCGCGGTCGTAGCGCTCCCCCACCTGCAGGGCGACCATGGCTCGCAGATACTCCTCGGGCGCGCCGAGGCCGTAGATGCACGAGACCGTCGAGACGACGACGACATCTCGGCGAGAGAGAAGGGAGTTGGTCGTCGAGTGGCGCAGTCGCTCGACCTCGGCATTGATCGAGCTGTCCTTCTCGATGAAGGTGTCCGTCTGCGGAACGTAGGCCTCGGGCTGGTAGTAGTCGTAGTACGAGACGAAGTACTCGACCGCGTTGTTCGGCATGAGCTCTCGGAACTCGTTCGCCAGCTGCGCCGCGAGCGTCTTGTTGTGCGCGAGGACGAGGGTCGGCCGCTGCACCTGCTCGACGAGCCAGGCCGTCGTCGCCGACTTACCGGTACCGGTGGCGCCCAGCAGAACGACGTCGGTCTCGCCCGCGTTGATGCGGCCCGCGAGCTCGGCGATCGCCTGTGGCTGATCGCCGGAGGGGGTGTATTCGCTGATGACCTCGAAGGGACGGACGGAGCGCGTGGCCTGCATACGACCAGCGTAGGCGGGGCCTCCGACATCGGGGCCGGGTTGCGTTCGCCGTGCGCGAGCGCACGGCTCGCCGGCACGGGGTCAGGCGGCTCGCATCACTCGTTCCCAGAGCTCGTCCACCTGCCGACGCGTGGATTCCATGTCGGCGGATGTGTCGATGACGACGTCTGCCAGAGCGATCCGCTCCTCGTCGCTCGCCTGCGAGCCGATGCGGGCGCGGGCGTCGGCCTCCGTCAGCCCACGCGTGTCGATGAGCCGTCGCACGCGAAGATCCGCGGGACAGTGCGCGACGACCACGAGATCCCACGACTCGCCGCCGCGCGCCTCGGCGAGGAGGGGCACGTCGTACACGACGACAGCGGCCGGGTCCGCCGCGAAGGCCGAAGAGAACCGGCGCTGCGACTCGCTGCGCACGGCCGGGTGCACCAACGCGTTCAGCCGCGCGAGCCGGTCGGGGTGCCCGAACACGAGGGCGCCCAGAGCGGGCCGATCGAGAGAACCGTCGGGCCGCAGCACCGCGGTTCCGAATTCCGCCGCGATATCCGCGAGCACCGGCGACCCGGGAGCCTGCACCTCTCGCACGATGGCGTCCGCGTCGACGACGACGGCTCCACGGTCGGCGAGCAGGGCGGCGATGGTGGACTTGCCGGAGGCGATCCCACCCGTCAACGCGAGAAGAGGCACCCGACGAGGATGCCACATCCGCACGTCCTCCCACCGGGGAGGCGTTTCGCCGCCCCGTCGTCTAGCATTCCCCCAGGCCGCTCGCCCGATCCGGCCCGACGAAGGCCCCACCATGACCGCACCCCCCACCACGGTGGTGATCGAGGACGATCTCGACATCCGCCTCCTCGTGACGGCGGTGCTCGAGGGCGCCGGCTACGTGGTCCACGCGGCCGCCAGCGGCCTCGACGGGGTCGAGCTCGTCCGTCTCCATGCCCCGATCGTCACCACGCTCGACGTCAGCATGCCCGGGATCGACGGATTCGAGACCGCCCGACGCATTCGCGCCTTCAGCGACACCCGCATCCTCATGGTGAGTGCGAGAGCCGACGAAGCCGAACAGCGCGCGGGACGCGAGGCCGGCGCCGACGACTATCTCACCAAGCCCTTCCGCCCCCGCGAGCTTCGCCAGCGGGTTACCGATCTCGCTCGGTCCGTGCGCGGCTGAGGGTCGCTCTCAGGCGAGCCCGAACGCCTGCTCACCCGTCTCGGCGGCGCGGGCAGCGGCCTCATCGGCGCGGCTCGTGAGGGCCACCGAGTGGTAGCCGTGGTCGGCGGCAACGGCCAGTCCGACGCCTACGGCGGGCACGATGGCCGCGCCGAGTCGTGCGAGATCCGCGACCACCCGTTGGTGCAAGATCCGGGCAACGCGGCGGACATCGGTCGCCGGCGTCGTTGTGAACGCGACGGAGAGGCCGGCGGCATCCGTCTCCCCCACCAGCGCCATCGTCGGCGCGTGCCGACGAACCGACGCCCGCACCTCGAGCGCCAGTCGTTCCGCGTCGTCGGGCCCGAAGGCCACGGCGACGCGCTTGAGATCGTCGATCCGGATTCCGATCACACAGACCCCCTCGCCGGCGGCCTCGGCGCGACCGCAGACGATGGCCAGAGTGGACTCGAAGGATTCGCGGAACAGCACGCCGTGGGCGTCCACCGAGAGTCGCCGCACCTCGGATGTCCCGCGAAGCGCGGACTCGTTCGCCCGGAGGACCGAAGTCACCACGAGCGCCGCGATGACGAGCGCAATCGTCAGAATCGCCGAAACCCGCGTGTCGAAGACGTCGCGGAACAGGTCGCTTTCGGGTCCGAGCCACAGGAACACGACGGCGCGCGCGACGAACCACGCCGTCTCGACCACGAGGACCGCCGTCAGCCCGGACGAGCTCCAGCGCCGAGCGATCGCCCCTCTCCGTGTCTCGACCGCTCCGGTCGCCGCGAAGACGGCGTTGCCGAGGAAGAACGGCACGGCTCCCGCCCATGACCCGCCGCCGGGGCCGGCTGCGAGAGCGGCGACCACGACCACCAGCACCGTCGCGCTGAGGACGATCGCGGGTCGGCGCACCGAGCGGCCGTTGAACGCGACACCGCCCAGCCAGATGAAGCCCGTCGCGGCGACGAACGCGCCGTTGCCCACAGCCACCGCCACGTACACGTCGGGAAGAAGCAGCCACGCGAGGTAGCAGGTCGCCGAAAACGTCCCCGAGAGGTAGGCGCTCGCCCACAGGCGCCCGGGGAGACCGTCCTTGAGCATGAGAGTGTCGAGCAGGTACATCACCGTCGAGGCGACGATGACCAGCGTGGCCGCTGTCTGCAAGGTGAGGACGTCGAGAATCACGGGGTCTCCCTCGGTTCGCGGGGCAGCCGGACGGTGAAGGTCGCGCCTTCACCCGCCGCCGTCACTACGGTGATCTCGCCCCCGTGGGCGCGAACGAGGTCGCGGCTGATCGCCAGGCCCAGGCCGCTGCCGTGGGTCGACGACATGCGCACGGCGTCGCCCCGGAAGAACCGCTCGAACAGACGAGGCTGCTCGCTCGCGCTGATCCCGGGCCCGTCGTCCGTGACCGTGACCGTGACCGAATGCGGGTCGTCGTTCACCGACACGGCGACCGATCCCCCGCGAGGGTTGTACTTGACGGCATTCGACAGCAGGTTGTCGATGACCTGGCGTACACGTCGCCCATCGATGAAGGCCCGAGCGGGCGCGAGATCCCCCGCCTCGATCCGGATGCCATGGTCTTGCGCCCGCGGAGCGATCGACTCGATCGCTGAACGCACGATGGCCGAGACGTCGGTCGGCCGCAGGTCGAGTTCGACGCCGAAGCCCTCCCGGGAAGTCGACGAGACCGCGAGGATGTCGGCGACGAGTTCGAGCAACCGCGAGGCATTGCGCTCCGCGACCTCCAGGCGGTCCCTCGTGCCCCCGTCGAGGGAGTCGTTGTCGAGGGCGAGCTCGAGGTAGCCGATGATCGACGTCAGCGGTGTGCGCAACTCGTGCGAGACGCTCGACACGAGATCCTCGCGGGCGCGACGCGCCTGTTCCTCCACCGTGACGTCGCGCGATACGACCACTCCCCCGGTCTCCTCGGAATCACTGCCGGGTAGACGTCGTGAGGTGATGCTGAGTGCCCGGCGGTCCTCGCCGGGCGAGCCGTACCAGACCACCTCTGCCTCGAAGGTCTCGCCCGAGCGCGCGCGAGCCAGCGGCGTCGCATCGGGGGCGATCGCCGTCGATCCGTCGGCAGCGAAGACGGCGATCTCCCGTCCGAAGGCGTCGGTGCTGTTCAAGAGGAGTCCGTGGGCGGTGTTGGTCACGGAGAACTCTCCCGCGGGAGTGATGCGCGTCACGCCGAAGTCGACGGCATCCAGAACCTCGGTCACCAGATCCTCTTGACGCCGGGCGCGATCGAGGGCGCGGCGCAACTCGGCGGACTGCTTTTCGAGCAGAACGCGTTGAGCGCGTCCGCGCCGCGCCGTGAGCGCAGCCATCGATGCCAGCGCCGCCACGGTGAACGGCAAGACCAGAGTCGACGACGCGAACCGCTGCAGGTCATCCGTCGCGAGCTGATGGACGACGACGGCCGACACCGTCAGCGAGACGGCGATGACACCGCGCAGGCCGAACACCGTCCCGATCCAGATCGCGGGGAAAGTCCACAGCAGCCCGAGGCCCGCCAGCGGGGCGCTCTCGCGCATCACGGCTATGGCCACGACGTCGAGGATCGGGAGGACGCCGATGACCCACCTCGGCATTTTCTGCCAGGGCAGGAGCACGGCGGCGATCGCACCCGCGAAGACAAGGGCGGTACCCGCGAAGAAGAGCGAGGCGTGGACCACCTGCCCGACCATGATCGACACGACCGCACCCAGAAGGGTCGCCGCCGCGAGCAATGTCTGACTCGCCACGATGCTGCGACGCAGACCGAAGCGCTCGCTCGGGGTCGGGGGCGCCATGGCCTCGACGATAGCGTTTCACTCGCGTGCGGCACGGGCAAGGGCCCGCGGCACGCCGTTCACGCCCTGTTCACGCCCCGGCCGGGGGTGTCGGAACCCGAAGTCGCCCTCGAAGTTTCCGCCGACGTCGCCGCCTCCGGTCTCCATGGCGCGCGCATCGGCGACTCCGGCATCGAACGTTCCGGGTCGGCCTCGGACAAGCCCATGATGTCGATTCTCGGGTCGCCTGCCCGAACGATCGGGCCGGGTGCTCGGAACGACCAGAGGCGTGCGGAGGCCGTCGAGCAGGCGGAATAGACCGGCCCAGACGCCGCTCGGACGCGATGGGGCGACTGCCATCGGTCATCCCCGCAGCGCCACCGCCGCGCTCGTCCACCGGGCGTACAGCGCCCACGGGTCGTCGACGCCCGCCGCGAGCTCAGCCACGTGCGCGTCGAGCACCGGGCTTCTGCGGAACCATTCGGTTCTGCCGAGACGCTCTTCGGCGAAGAGAGCGTGCCGGCGCCGCTCCACCAGCCGGTCTCCGGGTTCGAACGCGAGGAGCTCATCGTGCCAGATCGCCGTCAACCGCCGACGGGGGTTCGCGGTGGTTCCGATCTTGATGCGGTCGTCGAATCTCACGTAGTAGACCACGTCCACGCGCGGGGGCGGGAGCTCACCGTCCACGGCCTCGCCGTGCCGCCACTCGCACACCGCGCACAACCATCCGCTCGGCCACCGCACCCCCAGGCGCGACCCGCAGAGTCGGCACGGCGTCGGCAGGACGTCGGTCGCCCCCTCATGCGACGCCACCCAATCGGCGCTGACGGACAGGTGCCACGCGCACAGCGCAACCGGCGCGAGCGCCTCTGCGAGCTCGAGACAATCCGGCACGAGGCAGTCGAGGGCGGGCATGCGCTCACGCTACGCCCCGCCCCCGACATCGTCTCAGTCCTCGACGACCGGTGCCTCCAATACGAGGAACAGACCTGCGTACGGGCCGAGCTCGAGGGAGAAGCTCTGCAGCTCGTCCACGCGTCCGACGGGCTCGCCCGTGGCGGCGTCGATGGCCGTGCTCTGGGGAACGAGCCACTCGGACCTCACGGTGCCCTCGATCGTCTCGCCCGAGAAGTTCAGCACCGTGATCTGCAGCGGAGCCCCCTCGTCGCGTCGGTCGCCCCCGTCGAGACGGTGGACCATCACGAGCATGCTGGGGTGACCGACCTGCGGGATGTCGACCTGCGAGGCGATCGCGATGCCGTGGTCGCCGCGAATCCGCAGGATCTCCTTCAGCCCCGAGAGGAACGACTCCGGGTCCTCCCGCTGCTGACCGAGCGAGCCGTAGAGCGCCCGCGCCCGCGGCACCCCCGATATCGACGACGACGCCTCGGGCGCCACATCGAGCAGGTCGTGCGCTCCGCGCTCGATCCAGCGGGTGTCGCCGCTCGAGATGAGGTGCCGCACGTCGTCCGCGGGCAGCGTGAGCGAACCCGTCAGATCCCACCCCGACAGAGCGAAGACACCCGGCTGCCAGGAGTTGTACTTCGCGAGCAGCAGGTGCGCGTCGCGGATCGCGGGGATGTCCTCGTCGGTGATGTCATCGAGCGTCGCCTTGCCTTGCGTCGCGGCGATGAGGGATGCGGAAGTGCACGCGATGCCGTTCTGGGTGAAGACGAGGTTGTAGTCGGCGTCGACCGTGAGCTTCTCGGTCAGTTCGGCCCGCACGATCTCGGCGATCTCTCCACCGGTGTGCTCCTGATGACGGAAGGGATAGGCCGTGTCGCGGTGCGTCGTCGCCCAGTGCACGAGCTCATAGGTCAGCTCGTCGTGGTTCTGCATGCCGTGGACCAGTTGCACGGGCTCGACCCCGGTATCGAGAGCGGTCGTGAGCGCGAGTCGAAGGAACTCGGTATTCGCCGTAGCCAGGGCGTGGTGGTAGCCGGGGCGCGTCACGAAGTCGTAGGACAGATCGGCGCCCACCGCGCTCGTGTCGCGGATGTCCTCCATCGTCAGGTTCAGCTCCTGGAAGGTGAAGCCACCCACCTTGCGCACCATGCCCGCGATGATGTGGTTCGCCGCGTGCGAGAGGGGATGCCCCTCCGACCATGCCGGCAGGCCCTCCGCACTCTTCTCGACCCCGAGGAAGCCGTTGGCATCGAGGCGCAGCGCGCTCGTGCCGAGGTCACCGAGCGAGTGCAGCGCATCGCCGATCACCAGCCGCATCCCCGCGAACGTGGGGTCGAGCCAATTGATCGAGGGCTGGCCCTCCTTGAAGTAGTGCAGGTAGACCCAGCGCCGTTCGAGACCGTCGGTACCGACGACCGGTGCCGTGGTGCTCCAGTTCGTCTCCTTCACACCGGGGGTGTAGAAGATGACGCGCTGCAGCTCACCGATGATGTAGCCACGCGCGCTGAGTTCGCGTTCGGTCTCTGCGTCGAGATTGACCGAGTCGCGGCCCGCGGGCACGTCAGGCAGCAGGCCCCAGTCCTCACGCGGGATCTCGACCATGTGGTAGATGCCGGGGTAGTCCTTGTACGCCATCTCGGCGAGACGGAAGTCCGCACCCTTGCCGGTGTGGCCGGGGACGATGTCGTCGATCACGCTGCCACCGTGCGACTCCGCGACGTCCGCGACACGGCGGAACGCGTTCTCGTCGCCGAACTCGGGATCGATCTGCGTGCTGATGCGGTCGAAGTGACCGTCGACGCTCGGCGTCTCTTGCCACCCGGTGATGCCGCCCGCGCGCTTGACGGGCCCGGTGTGGATGCCGTTGATCCCCACCCACTCGAAGGCATCCCAGAGGGCCTCGTCTCCGAGAGCCTCCAGGAAGGACTCCCCCGGTCGCGTGATCAACGAGATGGGATACGCCGTGAACCAGACATCGGTGGACTCGATCGCCCGACGCGCGTCGGGCCGCGCATAGGGATTCCGCCACATCGACGGCTGCCCCGACAGCTGGCGGCTCAGCACGTCGGCATCTTTGAGCATCGACTGCCGAACGAGCCACTCCACGTACGACGGGTTGCCGCCGTTCGCGTTGCGAGGGTCCGTCAGAAAGCGCCGCAGCGTTCCGCCGCGGAACTGGTCACGCGGTCGCAGCCGCCGCGGCCGCGCCGGGTACCGCTGCTCGTCGTAGCTAATCTCCGTCGCGTTTTCGATCACCTCGTCCGCGTCGATCGGTTCCCCTTCGCTCCGACCGGCGTCGACCATCTCGTCGTCCATCACAGCGCGCTCATCGGCGTCGTCCACTCCCAGCCTCCTTCACGTCTTCTTCGACGGTAGTCTCTTCCGCCGACATCGACCCCGGCCATTGACCTCGACCCGCCGAGTGCCGATAGATACGCCGCGCCGCCTCACCGTGCGCCGGCGGGCGCCGAACGCAGAGCCACCGCGGCGATCAGCAGCGCGAGCACGCACATCCCGAGGACCGCCGAGAGGAATACCACCCATCCCGCCGAGGCGAAGACGAGACCGAGCGCCCATCCGAACAGGCTCGAGCCCGCGTAGTACCCCAAGTAGTAGAGGGAGGACGCCTGAGCCCGCGCTTCCGCGTCCGCCGCCACCGGCGTCCACCCCGATGCGACCGCGTGCGCCGCAAAGAAGCCCGCGGTGAACGCGAGGAGTCCGGCGATCACGGCCGCCACCGAGGGAAGCAGCATGGCGCCCACGCCGACCGCCATCATCGCGATACCGGCCAGAAGAAGCGGAAGCCGCCCGTATCTCACGGCGAGAGCCCCTGCTCGAGGGGACGAGACCGTCCCCGCCAGGTAGGCCAAGAACAGCAGCGTCACGACGGCCGGCGCCAGAGAGAACGGCGGCTCCGCCAGGTGGAAGCCCAGATAGTTGTAGACGGCGACGAAGGCCCCCATCAAGAGGAAAGCCTGAGCATAGAGAGCGAGCTGCACGGTCGATCTCAGGTTGAGACCGAGTCGACGACGGACCGTCACCCCCTTTCCGGCGCGCGATCGCCCGGGAACGAAGCCCCGTGCGGCTGGCACCAACGTCAGGAACACCGCCGCCGCCACGACACAGAGAAGTACGACGGATGCCACCCCCCACCGCCACCCGGCGAACTCGGAGATCAAGCCCGAGGCGACACGGCCCGAGAGACCTCCCACTGTCGTGCCGGCGATGTATGAGCCCGCGGCGGCCGCCACGAACCGCGGCGATACCTCCTCGCTGAGGTACGCAAGAGCGACCGCGGGCACCGCGCCGAGGGCGATGCCTTCCACCAATCTCAGCGCCAGCAGCACGCCGAGGTCGTGCGCGAACGGGGTGACGGCGCCGAGGAGCGTCGCCGCGATGACACCGATCGCCATCGCCGGTACACGTCCGATCCGATCTGCCACGAGCGACCACGGAATGACCGCGGCTGCGAGACCGAGAGTGGATGCCGACACCGTCAGAGCAGCACCGGCGGGGCCGGAACCGACATCGACGGCGATCGACGGGAGCACTGCCTGCGTCGCATACAGCTGGGCGAACGTCGCCACCCCACCGAAGAAGAGTCCGATCAACAGGAGCCGGTATTCGCGACTCCCGGGTAGGTGTCCGGAGAAGTCGCTCACATCCTCGATTTTATCGGCCCGGTCGCGGGTACGACGAGGCGGTGGTGGGTGTT
>NZ_BJML01000012.1 GCF_006539145.1 Microbacterium testaceum
CCCCACGGGCGAGCGCGCGCCGGGCGTGCAACCGAGCGGGCGCGCCGGACGGGCGCGCGCGGCCGGTCAGATGACCGCGGCGCTCCAGGTGTCGACGGCACCGAAGCGGAACGCGCCGATCGACACCGCCTGCTCACGCAGGAACGGCAGGAGCTCCAGCCGCCCGGCCGTGGTCACCTCGTTCGCATACACGGTCAGGGAGACGTCGCCCCCGACCGTCTCGGCGACGGCCGTGCGCAGCGTCGCCACCGTCTCAGCGGGGCCCACGAGGCGCAGGCGCCCGGGGCGCGGGGCGGCGACGAGGTTCTCGGCGTCGCCGTCGGCGGCATCCGGGATGCCACCCGCCAGACGCTGCAGCCACTCGGCGTCGCTCTCGACCGAGACCGCGACCCCGCTGTCGCCCAGCAGGTGTCGGACGGCGGCGGGAAGACCCACCGGGGTACTGAGACTGAAGGCCGAGCCCGAGCGCACCGCGGCCACCAGAACGCGCAGCACCGCCTCCCACGCGGCGTCCGCGGTGGCGCGGACGGCCACATCGACCGGTCGGTAGCGGCGGAGGTTGCGCTCGACGCCGAGTCGCGACACGTCGCGTACGCGCCCGAACTCGCGGTCCCACGCGACAGCGTCTGCGAGGGCACCGCGGCGGAGCCAGTCGAAGGCCTCGTACGACAGGGTCGGTTGAGCTGCTTCGATCAGCGCTGTGATGCGCGAATCGAGGCCGCGCAGGTGCAGGGTCGACGACGATGCCCCGCCCGACGACGGTCGCCACGATCCGAGCGTGACGAGACGGTTCGGCCCGCCCGACATCGCTCCGTCGCCCACCGACGCCTCGCCCCAGCCGCCGAGCGGCTCGCGCTGCACGACCGCTCCGGTCGAGGGACGGTTGACCCGCAGCACGGCGGCCTCGACGGTATCGAGCCAGAGCTCGAGATCGGCCTCGTCGCGGGTGTGGAGACCGGCGACGAAGCCCGACCCGATCGCGTTCTGCAGTTCGATCGCGCGGGTCACGGTGGGGGCGTGCAGGATGCCGAGCACCGGCGCCGCCACCGCGGCCCGGGTGAGGTGCGACCCGGCGGTGACGCCCGTGCGCACGCCCGGCGACCAGAACCGGCCGGCCGTCTCGGGCCCGAGATCGAGCTCGCGCGGCTCCACGAGCCAGCGTTCGCCATCGCCGAGGACGGTCAGGGCGCGACGCACCTCGCCCACGGGTTCTTCGACGAGGGGGCCGATGTCGGAGAGCGGGTCGTCGGCGGGACCGACGCGCAACGACGACACCGCATCCTTGAGTTGCTCGGTGAAGCGCGACGAGCGCCCGAGCGCCCCGACGAGAATCACGAGCGACACGGCTGTGGCGGCCTGCCCCGCTCGGGCGAAGGCCCCGGCCACGATGTCGGCGACGGCGGCGTCCACGTCGGCGGAAGGGGCGACGATCGCGACGTTGCGCCCGGCGGTGAACGCCTGCAGGGGCAGGGCCGCTCGCCACGCAACGAAGCGCTCGGCCGTCGCGCGGGCTCCCGCGAGCAGCACGCGGTCGACGCCCGGGTGGGCGATGAGCGCGCGCCCCGACGCGTCCTCGTTGAGGTCGACGTAGACGAGCACGTCACGCGGCACTCCCGCGGCCCACAGCGCCTCGGCGATGACGGCACCCGAGCGTCGCGCGCGCGGCGAGGGCGTGAGCACCACCCCCGACCCGGCGGCCAGAGCGGCGAGAGTCTCGGCGGCGCAGAGTCCCACCGGGGCGTTCCACCGCGGAGCCACGACGCTCAGCCGGTCGGGCACGAACACGGCACCGGGCACGCGATCGAGCTCCTTCGCGGTGGCGGCGTAGTACGCGGCGGCGTCGACGGCCTGGCTGACCTCGGCGTCGGCCTCGGCGAGCAGGGCTCCTCCCTCGGACGCGAGCACCTCGACGAGCTCGGCGCGGCGCTGCTCGAGGCTGCGCGCGACCGACTGCAGCACGGCGGCACGGTCGGCAGCGGCGAGCGCCCCCCACGGCTCGGCCGCGGCACGCACGCGATCGATCACCGCATCGAGTCCCGCTTGGTCGTCGACGCGCCCCGCGGCGGCCGTGGCATCCCCCGCGGTCGAGCCGGCGACGCGGCCGAGGACGGACAGCGCCCAGGCGCGGTCGGCGGGGACGGTCGGATCGGTGTCGGAGACGTTACGGAACCCGGGAGCGCCGCCCGCGAGCTCTGCGCTCTCACGGGCCGAGAACACGGCGGTGTCGACGAAAGCCTGTCCGCCGAACAGCATCTGCTGCACGTCGGGACCCAGGGCGGAGGTGTCCCCGGATGCCGCGGCCTCGCGCGCGATGCCCAGCACCGCCTGCGTGAGCCCCGGCTCGGCGGCATCGTCGTCGGCGCGCTCGCGCAGGATCGCCGGGAGCGCCTCGACATCGCGCTGCGGAATGCGCCCGCCGAGAGCCGGGAGCTCGGCGGCGGCCAGCGCGCGCCGGACGCGGGCAGCGATCGACGCGGTCTCGGGGGTGTGCTCGTCCGCGTCCTCGCCCCGTTCGTCCTCGGAGGCGGTGGGCGATTCGGGCACCGCAAGCGGCAGGGCGGGCGCACCGGCGACCACCGTCGCGTAGCTCGCGGCGAGGCGCGCGACGACGGCGTCGAGGTCATCGTGGTGCGCGGTCGGCGCCGTCCAGAGGTGCCCCTCTCCCGGGGTCCACGGCGAGGTGTGCGGCAGCGCGAGGGCGAGCGCGGCCTCCGCGTCGGCCGCGAGGGCCAGGGCGAGGGCGGCGCGCTCGGGGTCGGCGGTCGCCAGCTCGACGGCGAAGCCTTCGAGCCCCCTCGAACTCAGCGCCTCGCGAAGGCTGCGAACGAGGGCGGCGTCAACGTCGTCCCGCGCCGTGACCGCCGGGGCGGGCCACCCGTGGCGCGCCGCCGACACGGTATCCGGGGTCTCGATGAGGGCGTCGCTCAGACGCAGCGTCAGGCGGGCGCCGCCCGCGGAGGTGCGCACGCGCGCCCACGCCGACAGCTCACGGACGGCCTCGGGCGTCTCCCCGACGGCCGCGGGCAACTGGATGCCGGCTCGGAGTGCGACGAGACGCGGTTCCTCGAGCACGCGCGTGAGCACCGCAACGGTGAGGTCGAGGTCGTCGCGTCCCTCCGCGATCAGCGTCACGTGGGTGCGCGCGGCGAGCGCGTCGAGGAAGACCGGCAGCAACCGCTCGGCGGCGTGCTCGACCTCGGCATCGAACGCCCACGGCGACGGCGTGACGACGACATCGGAGATCGCGAGCGAGATCCGCGACACGTCGTCGCGGGACAGCAGCGACCGGATGCCGTCGAGCCGGCGCCGTGCGCCGGCGTCGCCGACGATCGCGGGCCCGACCAGACGCACCTCGACCGCGGAGCCCAGGGCCTCGAGGGCCGGGCTGAGCCGCTCGGGGCGCACGTCGAGCACGAGGGCGGCGAGGAGGTCGCGCATCGCGCGGCGAGCGAGGGGCACCGCGGGACTCGGGAGCACGGGCGCGACGGCGCCGCCGAGCTGCAGCGCTCCGCGCACGAACCACGGGAGGGAGGCGGGGAGGTCGTCGGCGAGCCGATGCAGCGCCGAAGCGGCGGAGGTGAGCGACTCCGGGCGCGAGACACCGTCGATCGCGGCGGCCAGGAACGCGGCGACGGCAGGGTCCGCGGGCAGGTCGCCGAGACGAGGCACGGTCCCCGGGACCGTCCGCCGCGAGAACGTCGCGGCGATGCGAGCGGCACGAGAGGGGAGGCCGGGAGAGAGCGCGGGAACGGGGGCGCCGGAGTCGTTCGTGCTCATGCTCGTCAGCCTAATTACCGCGTGCACGGCGCCCCGGCGGCCCGCCGCGCAACCCGCGGATCAGCGGCCGGGTCCCCGGTCGCGAGAGGACCGATGCCCTGTCCCCCGAATGGCCGACATTTATGCACTCTGATCAGAAATTCACAGGAAATCCTTCGCATTTCGTCCGGTTCGTGTTTCTATGGCGGTGGGTACCCCGCCATTTATCCCCCTGGATGGAAGGTCACTCCACGTGAACCGCATATCGAAAACCGTCGTGGGTGCAGCAGCCCTCGGCCTGTTCCTGACCACCGCCGCCACCGCTCCCGCGCTGGCCCAGACCCCCACGTCATCGCCCGACGCGGCCGTCGACGGAGTCGACGCGCAGCTGCTCGAAGCGATGGCCGCCGATCTCGGCACCGACGTGTCGGGCGCGCAGGACGTCCTGCGTTTCCAGGCCGACGCGGCCGGGACCGCCGACGACGTCGCCGCCGCCGCCGGTGACGCCTTCGCCGGAACCTGGCTCGACGAATCGACGCGCACCGTCTACGCCGCGGCCACCACGGACGCCGCTCGCGAAGCGGCCGCCGACGCCGGGGCCGTCCCCGTCGCCGCGGAGCACTCGCTCGACGACCTCGAGGCAATCGCCGCGAAGCTCGAGGCGAGCCCCGCACTGCCCGACGTCATCCCCTCATGGTGGATCGACGTCGAGCAGAACGACCTCGTCGTCGACGTGGTCGCCGGCGGCGATCAGGCCGCGGCCGACTTCGTCGCGACCCTCGGCGCCCCTGCCGACGCCGTCCGCCTGGAAACCGGTGCCGAAGCGCCCGAGACCTTCGCGACGATCCAGGGCGGCATCGCCTACAACATCAACAACCAGAGCCGCTGCTCGGTGGGCTTCGCGGTGCAGGGCGGTTTCGTCACCGCCGGCCACTGCGGCGACGCGGGCGACAGCACCACCTACGGCACATTCCAGGGCTCCTCGTTCCCCGGCAACGACTACGCCTGGGTCAGCACGCCCAACCACACCCCGGTCGGCTCGGTGTCGAACTACTCCGGCGGCTCCGTCGCCGTGAAGGGCTCGACGGCCGCCGCCGTCGGCGCGACCGTCTGCCGCTCGGGCTCGACCACCGGTTGGCACTGCGGCCAGATCCAGGGCTACAACTCCACGGTGCGCTACGCCGAGGGGTCGGTCTCGGGCCTGATCCGCACGAACGTCTGCGCCGAGCCGGGTGACTCCGGCGGCTCGCTCCTCGCGGGCAACCAGGCACAGGGCGTCACCTCCGGCGGTTCGGGCGACTGCACGAACGGCGGTACGACGTACTTCCAGCCCGTGAACGAGATCCTGCAGAACTACGGCCTGCGCCTGCTGACCAGCTGATCCCCTCCGGGTACCCCCGACGCCCGGTCGCCTCACGGCGGCCGGGCGTCGTTCTTTTCCTCACCCGATCAGGACGCCGCGGTCGCCCCACGGCGGCCGGGCGTCGTGCTCTCGCGTCTGCCGACGGGGATGCCGCGATCACGCGAACGCGGCGGCGGCATCCCCGGTCTCGGCTCAGCCGATCGCGCCGCGGCGGCGCCTCAGAACCGCACCGATCAGCACCGCGAGCAGGCCGAGGGCGAGGGCACCACCCCCGACCGCGCCGCCGGTCACCGCGAGCGGCGAGGGCACCGAACCGGTCGAACCGCCCGGAGCCGGCGGAAGCACCGGAGAGGCGCCGTCAGCACCGGCCCGCACCTCGATGGCCACTGCGGCTTCGACGCCGCCGATACGCGCGATCACCCGATGGGCGCCCGCCGGGGTGTCGGCCGGGATCGTGACGTTCACGAGGAACGACCCGTTCGCGTCGGTGCGGACGGCCCCCAGCTGCACGGGAGTGGAACGCAGCTCGAGCTCACCGTCGGCGTTCGCCGGCCAGCCCGATCCCGACACCGTGATCACTCCGCCCGCGACGAAGTCGCCCGAGACCGACAGCGTCGGGTCTCCCGCGTTCGCGCCGATCGAGGTCGAGCCCGTCCCACTGACGTTGCCGGCCACGTCGACCGCGCGATACGACACGATCGTGGCCCCGTCACCGACGGCCACGGCCGCCTGCGCGCCGGCCGTCGTCGTCCAGGTCGCCGCGTCGCCGAGGCGGTACTCCACGCGCGCCACCCCCGAACCGCTGTCGCTCGCCGCGAGCGTGACGCTCCGGGCCGCGGCATCCACCGTCGCCGTCGTCGTCGGGGCGGTGCGGTCGAACTTCACCGCGGCCGTCACGGGGGTCGAGACGTTCTTCGACGCGTCGGTCGCCCGGAACGCGAGGTTCCAGGTCCCCTCCGCCGGGGTCACCGCACCGGTATATGCCGCCCAGGTCGTCCCCCCGTCGGTGCTGACCTCGAGGCGCGGTGCGGCGTCGACGTCGTCGGTGGCCGTGGCGGTGACGGACGGCTGCGAGACGAACCAGCCTTCGGCCCCGTCCGGCACGGCCGGCGTGGTCTGCACCGCCACCGTGGGCGCCGTCGTGTCGGCCTCGCGGGTGTGCATCCGCACGAACGTCACCGAGTACGGCTCGAAGGAGTGGGTGAAGCTGCTCGAGACCGCCATCTGCGAGGTCTTCGGTGCCACCGGCGTCTCGGTCGCGGTGTTCAGCGCCGAGGGGGCCGCCGCCAGGGTGGTCACGTCGGCCGTGGGCAGGACGCCGATCCCGCCGAGGTCGATCGTGGTCTCGGCGGCCTTGGCCTGGGCGTTGACGACCTTGAGCAGCACGTCACCGGTGGCGTCGTCCCGCGTCATGACCTGGGCGAAGGGTTCGACCTCGGTGTTGGTGAACTGTCCCTGCTGCACCCCGTCGGCGAACAGCGTCACCTGCGCGCCGCGCACCTGGATGCGCAGGTCGTAGGTGCGGTTCGTCTCGACGCGCGACAGGCCCGTGTCGGTGACGATCGACGTGGCGCCGCCCACGGCCTTCTCCACGACGCTGCGGGTGTTGCCCCAGCCGCCCAGGTTCCACCACATGTAGTCGGCGGATTCCTTCACCCCGAACCCGACGAGGAAGCCCTCAGCGCCGGCGAGCTTGGTGGCCTTGAGCGACACGTCGTAGTCGGTGGCGTCCATCGCGGGACCGGCGACGAGCGTGTTGTTCGCCGTCGTCGACGACTGCACGTAGCTGCCATCGGCCGCCGACCAGGAGCCCGCGCCCGCGAGCTTCGTCCACCCCTCGTCGTTCTTGTCGGCGAAGTCGTCGGAGAAGAGCGTCTTCCCGTCGGGCGTCGTGACCTTCACGTCGTCGTAGCGAGCGGAGGTGCTCCAGGTCGACAGGCCCACGGCACCGGAGACAGCGGTGGATGACAGATCCCCGCCCGCCGTGGTCGGGATGACCCGGTCGCCGACGTTGCTCATGAAGAGCTTCTGCACCTCGTAGTTCGCCGAACCCCACACCTGGTCGCGGTCGAACCAGATGAGGTCGGGGCGCCACTGCACGTTGCTCGTGTCGGCCAGCAGCGGCGCGTACGACGCCATCTTGACCACGTCGGCGTTGCGTTCGAGGCCCGACATGTACGCCGCCTCCGACAGGGCGTTGAAGAAGCGGTTGTCGCGCGAGGCGTACTCACCGATCCACACCTTCGGACCGTTCCGGTCGTAGGAGTCGTAGCGGGTGTTGTGCGAGAGGAACCACGACGGGTCGCGGTAGTAGTGCTCGTCGACCATGTCGACCTTCTCAGCCCTGTTCTGCTCCCAGTGCTTCTCGAAGCTCGCGCCCTCGGCGTCGGGGCCCGAGTTGCTGATCAGGATCATGTCGGGGTACTTCGCCGTGATGGCATCCCGGAACTGCACGAAGTTCGCCATGAACGCCTCGGGGTAGTTCTCCTCGTTGCCGATCTCGATGCGGTCGAGACCGAAGGGCGCGGAGTGGCCCATGTCGGCGCGGAGCTTGCCCCACGTCGTGTCGACGCCGCCGTTGGCGAACTCGATGAGGTCGAGGGTGTCCTGGATATGGCGCTGCAGCAGAGCCGGGTCGGTCGGCTGCAGGGCCTGACCGCAGCCGTTCATCAGAGCGGGGACGTCGGGCACGGGCTTGGCGCCGATGTCTTCCGCGAACTGGAAGTACTCGTAGTACCCGAGGCCCAGCGACTGGTTGTAGCCCCAGAAGTTGGCGTTGGTCGCGCGGGTCTCGACCGGGCCGACGCTGTCTTTCCACTGGTACGAGCGGGCGCGCTCGTAATTCGAGTCGGCCGAGTAGTCCTCGTGGCTGTTGACGTTGACGATGCAGCCGCCCGGGAAGCGCACGAACTTCGGGTGCAGGTCGGCGATCTTCTGCGCGATGTCCTTGCGCAGGCCGTTGGCGCGACCCTTGAAGGTGTCGCGCGGGAAGACCGAGACCTCGTCGAGGCGGAGCGTTCCGACTCCTGCCGCCTGCACGAGCACGCGCGCGGCGTCGGTCGTGGCCGTCGCCGTGACGGAGCCGCGGTACTTCACCCAGCCGTCTCCGCCCACGGTCGCCGTGAAGGGATTCGACAGCACGGTGCCGTCGGCGGAGCGCAGCACGAGCGAGACGGGGCTTCCGCTGGTCGCGGTGGTGCGCGCCCAGAACGACACGTCGTAGACGCCGTCCTTCGTCAGGGCCACCCCGGTGTCGAAGCCGGCGTTCTCGACGCCGTACGTTCCCACACCGCTGTTCAGGTCGAGCTGCAGGTAGGTGCGGTTGCGCTCGTTCATGCGCTTGTCGTCGTCGACCGGCTTCGCCGATCCCGCACCGCCGCCGAGCGCCACGGGCGTCCACGCGGTCATCCCGGTGAAGCCGCGATTGTCGACGGGCAGGAACTCGAACGAGCGGTTGCGCACGAGCTCGGCGTACAGGCCGCCGTCGGCCGCGTTGTTGATGTCCTCGAAGAAGACGCCGTACATCGCGTCGTCGATCTCGGCGCCGTCCTTGCCCGGGTCGGCCGTGATCGAGTAGTCCGCGGTCTCGTCCGTCGGGTACGCCGCGAGCAGCCTCTGCTGCTCGGCCGCGCTGATCGGCAGGACGGTCCCGTGACGCGGACGCGCCGGGAGGGTGGCATCCAGAACCGAGGTCCAGGTGCCCGACGCGATGTCGCGGGTCTCGAACATCATGTAGCCCTGGCCGCCGTGGTAGCTCGGCTGGTCGATGAGCATGTACCAGTGACCGGCTTCGGCGTTGTCGGCGAACACCGTCGGGCCCTCGCCGTTGGTGAAGGTCCCGCCCCAGGGGTTGGGCTGACCGACGCCGATCTGCTCCTTCACGAGCTGCCAGCCGGGGCTCGAGGTCGTGGTCGGAAGGGATCCGGTGACGGTCGCGGTGAGCGTGGTCGAGCGCTCCTGGCGCACGGTCATCGACGCCTCGTCCTTGATGAAGCGGTAGTACGTGTCGCCATCGCGCACGACGGTGGCGTCGATCGTGCCCTTACCCGCGCCGCGCTGGACGTCGACCCACGGCTGCGGCTCACTGAAGGTGACGAAGTCGCGCGTGGTGACCATCATCATGCGGTTGTAGGTGTCCGATGCCTTGCGACCCGCGGTGGACGCGCTCGGGTACAGGTTCGATGCCCAGTAGACGACGTACTCACCGCGGTCGGCGTCCCACGTGGCCTCGGGAGCCCAGGTGTTGCCGGCCAGCTCGCTCGACACGGTGATCTGCCGGAGCGGGCTCCAGGTCGCGAGGTCGTCGGACTGCCAGACGTTGAGCTTTCGGCTGCCGACCTCTTGCGCGCGGCCGAAGTCGCCGTTGTAGAGGTCGAACATGTTCAGATCGGTCGACAGCATGTAGAAGCGGTCGCCGTCGGGCGAGCGCATGACGAAGGGGTCGCGGATCCCCTTCTCGCCCTGGTCGGAGGTGAGCACGGGCTGGCCGTCGTTCAGGGTCAGCCAGTTCTTCGGGTCGTCACCACGGCTCGTGGCGAAAGAGATCTCCTCGTCCGTCGTCGTGCTCTCCCCGGTGAAGAACGGGAAGAAGTAGCCCTCGAGCTTCTGTTGCGCAGGCTTCGGCTGCACGACGAGATCGAAGGTGCGCGTGGTCTCACTCGACCCCTTCGCGATCGTCGCGGTGAGCGTCACCGTCACGGCCGCCGACCCGGTGGCCGGCCGTGTGACCTCGCCGGTCGGGGTGACGACCTGCGCGTTCGACGACGACCACGCCACCGACGTGCCATTCGCCCCGGTCGCGGGAAGGGTCACGTTGCCGCGCACGTCGTCGGCATCCGGGATCGAGAGGGCCTTCGCGGCGGCGTCGACGTCGTGCTCGTTCGTCGGGGTGCCCTGTGCGACGAGCGCCTTCACCTCGGCGTCGGTCAGCGCGCTGTCGAAGATCGCGACGTCGCGCACGCCGCCCTTCCACACCCGATCGGGGTAGGACGAACGACCGATGTAGCCCACGAGGCCGGAGCCGAAGTCGGCGATCGATCGCGAGGTGGCGACGGTGCCGATCTTCGTCTCGCCGAGGTAGGCGGTGATCGAGGTGGGCGTGATGACCGTCGTATAAAGGGCCCACTCCGCGGTGGCGGTCGGGCCCGGGATGCCGCGGGTGCCGTCGGTCGGAGCGATTCCGCGTTCGAGGGTCCAGGGCTGGGCGATCCGCGGCCCGTCCGTCAGCACCGACTTGACCTGCCCGGCCGGGTTGGCGGGGTTGAGCAACCAGTACTGCTGGGGGAGGTTCTCCGTGGTGCCGAAGAACATCGCCGCCTGGTTGCCGGAGCCGGTGCGGTCCTGCAGCCAGGCGGAGACGGTGACGGTGCTGCGGCCGTCGAAGAGCCCCGGCGGCAGTTCGACATAGGCCGCCGACGATCCGTTCGCACCACCGGGGAGCGAAAGCGCATCGCCGTCGACGATCGCGCCGGTCCCGCGAATGACCGCGTCGCGACCGTGACCCGAGGCGTCGGGGACCGTGGTGCCCGAGACGGCGGCGAAGTCGTACGACGCCAGGGGTGTCGGCACGGGCGCCGCCGAGGCGGCAGCACCGGGAACGAGGCCGGCCAGAACGACGGCGGCGGCCGCGGCGATCGCTCCCACGCGGCGCACCGGCCCCTTGGGCAGATGGGGTCGTGACAGCACCATGGTCGTCCTCCTTGACGATGGGTGGCCGACTGAGGCCGGCGGCGACTGCGCTCCATGTGAGCGCTCACTATGCGTAGTCTCTGAGACCGCGAGGGAGAAAGTCAACGCTCAGATGCCCTTTTCCGTGCGTGTCCCCGATGCGATGTGAGGCTTCACAGAGGTAACGACCAGCTGGGAGAAATCTGGGCGATTGTCGTTTCCCGGCCAGGAAGGTGTTTTACTGCGGACGGGTACCCCAACCATTTATCCCCCTGGATGGAAGGTCACTCCGTGAACCGCATATCGAAAATGGCCGTGAGCGCATCCGCTCTCGGGTTGATCGTCGTTTCGGCGGCGGCTGCGCCCGCGCTGGCCCAACCGGCATCCGCCGCACCCTCACCCTCCTCCGAGACACAGCTGCTCGACGCCATGGCCGAAGCCCTCGGCACCGATGTCGCCGGCGCGCAGGACGTCTTGCGCTTCCAGGCCGACGCCACCGCCCTCACCACCACCGTCGCATCGGTCGTCGGCGACGCCTACGCCGGCGCGTGGATCGACGAGAGCAGTCGCACCGTATATGCCGCCGCCACCAGCGACGCCGCCCGCGCGCTCGTGGCGAGCGCCGGTGCGACCCCCATCCCCGCCGACCACTCCCTGAGCGAGTTGGAGGGTCTCACCGCGCGCATCAGCGGCGCCGACCGCCCCGCGGGAGTCGCCTCGTGGCACGTCGACGTCGCCGCCAACGACGTCGTCGTCGAAGCCCTCCCCGGCTCCGAGACGAACGTGACGGCCTTCGTGACCGCCCTCGGCGCCCCCGCCGACGCGGTGCGCGTCGAGACGGCCGGCGGTGTTCCACAGACGTTCGACGACCTTCGCGGCGGCATCGCGTATTTCATCGAGAACCAGTACCGGTGCTCGATCGGTTTCGGCGTCGTGGGCGGCTTCGTCACCGCCGGCCACTGCGGCAGCCAGGGCGAGAGCACGAACTACGGCACCTTCGCGGGTTCGTCGTTCCCCGGCAACGACTACGCCTGGGTCTCGACGCCGAACCACACCCCGCTGGGCGAGGTCGTCGACTGGTCGGGCGGCAACGTGGCGGTCGCGGGCTCCACACCCGCGCCCGTCGGAGCGACGGTCTGCCGGTCCGGGTCGACCACCGGGTGGCATTGCGGTGAGATCCTCGCGTACGACACGTCGGTGCAGTACGGCAGCAACACCGTCAACGGTCTCATCGAGACCACCGTGTGCGCCGAGCCCGGCGACTCGGGCGGTTCGCTCCTCGCCGGCGATCAGGCGCAGGGCGTGACCTCCGGCGGATGGGGCGACTGCAGCAGCGGCGGGCAGACCTGGTTCCAGCCGGTGAACGAGATCCTCGACGCCTACGGCCTCACTCTGCTCACCAGCTGAGCCTCTCGTGACGCCCCGGCCGCCCTCGCGCGGTCGGGGCGTCGCCGTGCCCGCTACTGTCGATTCTCATGGCCGTGACCTTCACCGATATGCCCGTCGACCTGCTGCGCGCGTACCGCCCCTCCCTGGTCGAGCCCGCCGGTTTCGACGACTTCTGGAGCGAGACCCTGGCGACGGCGCGGGATGCCGCCCGCCCGGCATCCCTCACCCCGGTCGAGGCCCCGGTCACCGCGCTCAGCGTTCACGATCTGACGTTCACCGGCTTCGCGGGCGATGAGATCCGCGGGTGGGTCGTGCGTCCACACGGCGACGACGTCCTCCCCGCCGTCATCGAGTACATCGGCTACGGCGGTGGTCGCGGGCTCCCCGGCGAGAAGCTGTCGTGGGCGGCGGCCGGGTACGTCCACGTCATCATGGACACGCGCGGCCAGGGATCCACGTGGAGCACCGGCGACACCCCCGACCCGCACGGCTCGGCGGCCGCGTTCCCCGGTGTCATGACGCGCGGCATCCTCGACCCGCGCGACTACTACTACCGCCGCCTCTATACCGACGCCGCACGTCTGGTCGATGTGGTGCGCGAGCTCCCCGGCGTCGATCCCTCGCGCGTGGCCGTCACCGGGGGCAGCCAGGGCGGGGCACTGTCGATCGCGGCGGCTGCCCTCAGCGGCGGTGCGGTGGCGGCGGTCATGCCCGACGTGCCATTCCTGTGCGACATCCCGAACGCAATCGTTCGCACGCCGTCAGCACCCTTCACAGAGATCACGCGCTACCTGGCGGTGCACCGCGACGACGCCGAGCGCGCGCTGCACACTCTCTCGCACATCGACGGCGCGATCCTCGCGCGCCGCATCAGCGCGCCCGCCTACTTCTCCGTCGGCTTCATGGACGATGTCGTGCTGCCATCGGGAGTATTCGCGGCGTTCCACGCACTGACCTCCGACGACGCGGCGATCGAGGAGTACACCTACAACGGCCACGAGGGCGGCGGCCACCGCCACTGGATGAAACAGGTGGCCTGGCTCGACGCGCGCTTCGGCCGGTAAGGACGGCACCGCGCACCGGTCGGCCCCGCCTCAGCGGCGCGTCCACGGCGCGTCCCACCGCGCCGGCGAGGGGTGACCCCTCACTCCCAGACGCTGGGCGCCGGCCGCTTCGTCGACGGCAACGCCGACCCCGCGGCCCAGTCGTGCACCCACTGCTCGATGTCGGGCAGCCCCTCGGGGCGGCCGACCGCGGCGAAGAGCTCGTCGTGCGGGACGGTGCCACCGGTGCGGCGCAGGATACGGGCGCGGATCATGGCGCGGGCGTAGATCTCACCGTTCACCAGCGCGCGGTGTTCCAGGTAGACGGCGCGGTCGTCGTGTCCGATCAGTCGCGTCTCGAGCTCGAACCGCTGCCCGAGTTCGAGAGAACGACGGAACGTGATGGTCTCGGCGGCGACCACCGCGTACCAGCCCTGCGCGGTCATCGCGGCCAGCAGCCCGGTGCGCGTCAGCAGATCCCAGCGCCCGAGGTCGAACAGCGACAGATAGCGGCCGTTGTTCAGGTGGCGCAGCAGATCGATGTCGGTGGGGAGCACGCGGATCGACATGCGGGCCACGGTGTTCGGATCGATGGGGCCTTCGCGACGAAGACGACGGCGAGCACGAGCCAGCACCAGCAGGGTGCGCCAGAGGACGTTCACGAGGGGCGAGCGTAGCGATGCGACGACGGATCGGCGATCCCGTTGTGGGTTCACCACAAGATGGCCGCGTCGATGTATAGCGCATTCGACGGGCCCCTCGGCTCGATTTCACCCGCGACGACCCCCCGCGTAGAGTCGCGCCATGACTGCGGAAGCCCGAACCGACATCGTCGTCCGTCCGGTAAGAGATGTGGATGCCGAGGCCCTCGGCCGCGTGCACGCCACCTGCTGGCACGAGACCTACGACCACCTGATCAGCAAGGCCGCCCTCGAGGCGGTCTCTCCGCGACGCATGGCCGAACTCTGGACCCACTGGGCCGCCCAGGGCGAGGACTACCGCATGCACGCGGCCCTCGTCGACGGCGAGATCGTCGGCTTCGTCGGCTCGGGCCCCGCCCGTGACGACGACGCTCCCCGCGAGCGCGAGCTGTACTTCATCTACCTGCTCGACGCGTACCACGGCACCGGCATCGGCCAGCAGCTGTTCGACGCCGCGATCGACGGCGGCGAGGGCGTGTACCTCTGGGTCGCCGACGACAATCCGCGCGCGCACCGCTTCTACACGCGCAACGGCTTCGCGCTCGACGGTGCCTCCCAGGTGCAGCCCTTCCTCGGCGAAGAGCTCACCGAGGTGCGCTTCGTCCGCTGACGTGCTGCAGATCTGGGCCCTCGACGGCATCCGCGAGATCACCCCGGGCGACGACCTCGTCCGGGTGATCCTGGATGCCACGACCGAGCCCCTGCGTGACGGTGCCGACGGGTCGCTCCGCGACGGTGACATCGTGGTCGTCACGAGCAAGATCGTGTCGAAGGCCGAGGGCCGGATCATCCATGCCTCGGACCGCGAGGACGCCATCACGCGCGAGACCGTGCGTCTCGTGGCATCCCGCACCTCTCCCACCGGGCACGTGACGCGCATCGTCGAGAACCCTCTCGGGATCGTCTCGGCGGCCGCCGGGGTCGACGCCAGCAACACCCCCGAGGGCACGGTGCTGCTGCTGCCGGTCGATCCCGACGCGTCCGCGCGCGCCCTGGCGACCGGGCTGCGCGCCGCGACGGGGGCCCACGTGGGCGTGATCGTCACCGACACCCTCGGCCGCGCCTGGCGCGAGGGCCAGACCGACCACGCGATCGGGGCCGGCGGCATCCACGTGTTCGAAGATCTCCGTGGGACGACGGATGCCGAGGGCCGCCCCCTCGTGGTGACCCTGCCGTGCGTGGCCGACGAGATCGCCGCGGCCACCGACCTCGTCAAGGGCAAGGCCGCACGACGGCCCGTGGCGATCGTGCGCGGGCGCGGAGACCTGGTGGGCGACCTCGACCTGCCCGGCGCCCGCTCGATCGTGCGCGATCCCGTCCGCGACATGTTCCGCCAAGGCGCCGACGAGGCCTATGCCGAGGGCTTCGCGGCCGGTCGGGCCGCCGCAGGGTAGAGGCTGTTCCGCCGCGGCCGCCCCGGTGAGCCTCCGTGCGCGAGGTCGCTCGTCCGGCGCAAGAGCGGATCATGCGACGTCGGTCGCCGCGGACCGGCCTCAACGGATGCCGCGCGCCGCGAGAGCGTCGCCGAGGTCATCGGCGTGACGCAGGGCGACCACCAGAAAGGGCAGGGCGCCGCGCGCGAACGACGGGCGCAGTCCCCGCGCGCGCTGCGCCTCGCGCACCTCGGCGGCGAGGCGCGCGAGAACCGGGATCGTCGTCAGCGTCACGGTCAGCAGGAGTGCTACCCGTACCGGATCGATGCCGATCCGGCCGAGCGGCGTCATCCCGCGTTCCATCGCGTCGAGCATCGACGACACCCGCGTCGTCAGCGGCAGCAGCCCCACCACGAGCAGTGCCGACACCACCCGTGCCGTGTTGACCGCGGCGGGCTCGGGCCCGAGGAAGATCAGTTGGCCCACGCCGGTGAGCACGACGACTCCGCGCAACGCCCACCCCTGCCTCGCCAGTTCGCGGACGCCGGACACGACCCCCATCCCGGCACCGAGGTACAGCACCGCCGGCGCGACGACGGCGATCAGCGCCCCCGTCCACGAGAACGGCAAGGCCGCGAGCAGGAGCGCGACGACCGTCAGGAGCGTGATCTTCGGGCCCGCCGGCATCCGATGCATCCATCCGCCGCCCGGGCGGTACAGGCTCAGCACGACAGCGCCGTGTCATAGGCGTCTACGACGTCTGAGGCGACCCCGGATGCCACGACCCGCCCGTCCGCGAACAGCACCGCGGCCTCGCACCGGCGCGCGAGAGCCAGGTCGTGGGTGACGAGGACGAGCGTGTGCCCGGTGTCGGCGAGCAGATGACCGGCGACCGTTCGAGCGTTACGGGCGTCGAGAAAGGCTGTCGGCTCGTCGGCCACGACCACCCGGGGCCGGCGCACGAAGGCCCCGCACAATGCCAGCAGCTGCTTCTGCCCACCGGACAGATCGTGCGCGGCCCGGTCGCCGAGGCCGCCGAGGCCGAAACGGACCAGTGCCTCGCTGACGCGCAGATCGCGCTCCGCCCGCGCCAGGCGCTCGGGCCGGAGCGAGAGCGCGACGTCTTCCGACACCGTGGGCATGACGATCTGCGCGTCAGGATTGCTCAGCACCAGGGCGACGCGACGGCGATGCCCCGCGGCGTCCGTGTCGGGGTCCCGCCCGCAGACCTCGAGCGCGCCCTCGGTGCGGCGGACGAGCCCGGCCACGACTCGAGCGAATGTCGACTTGCCCGAGCCGTTGTCGCCCACCACGGCGATCGTGCGGGCGTCGAGGTCGAGAGTCACGTCGCGCAGCACCACGCTGTCGTCGAGGCGCACGCCGAGACCCGCGCAGCGCAGGGTCGCACCCGGGCCCGTCACCGCACGACCTCGAACACCGCGGCGATGCCCAGGCCGCCGCCCACCGACGCCGCGGCCACACCGTAGGCGCCCGCGGGCGCTCCGGCACGCACGAGACGGCTGAACAATCGCACGACGGCGACCGCGCCACTCGCGCCCCACGGGTGTCCCAGCGCGAGGGCGCCGCCATCGGCGCAGACCCGTGGATCGTCGTCGGCGAGCCCGAGGCGCGACAACACCGCGATGCTCTGCGCGGCGAACGCCTCGACGATCTCGAAGGCGGCGACCTCGACCAGCTCGACGCCCGCATCGGTCAGGGCAGCCTCGACGGCGAATGCCGCGCCGACACCCGGGAGGGCGGGGTCGCAGCCGACGACGGCGGACCCGCGCAGCGCCAGCCCCGTCGCTGCTCCCGCTGGCGCGATCGCCACCGCCGCGGCGCCGTCCCCGATCCGCGTCGAGGTGCCCGCGGTGACCGTGCCTCCGGGGAACAGCGGCGCCAGCCGCGCCAGCACCGTCGCACCGGTACCCGCAGCTTCGTCCTCGCGCACGCCGTCGACCGCGACGATCTCCGCGACGAGACGACCCGCCGACCGCGCGGCCGCGGCCCGTGCGTGACTGCGCTCGGCGCACGCGTCCTGCCGCGCCCGCGTGAGCCCGTCGTGGCGGGCGAGATCCTCGGCGGCACGGAGCATATCGGGGTCGGCGAACCCCGCGGGGGCGAACGGCGCCCGGGCGTATGCGGTGCCGTCGATGCTGCGAACGGGCGCGGTCGAGGCGCTCTCGACGCCTCCCGCCACGCGGTGACGGCCGTCCGTGCGCACCGCGAGAGCGGCGTCCAGGATCGCGGAGAGCCCGCTGCCGCACTGCCGGTCGACGGCGCCGCCCGGCACGGTCGGCCCCAGACCCGCCGCGAGAGCCGACAGCCGGCCGGGGTTCCCCCCGGGGCCCATGCAGTTGCCCATCACCACGTCGGCGATCGGGGGTGCCCCCGCGTCGGCGACGACCGCCGCGACGACGGCGCCGCCCAGACGAGCCACGTCGGCGCGCGCGAGTCCGCGTCCGCGCACGGCGAGCGCGCTGCGGCGGGCGGCGACGACGACCGGGTCCGTCACGGACACCACGGGGCGTCCTCGACCTGACGTGCGATCTCGGCACGCGCGGGCTTGCCCGACGGCGTGCGCGGAATCTCACCGACGAACCACCGTCGCGGTCGATGCGAGGGCGCGAGACGTTCCCCTGCCTCGGCGCGCAGATCGATCGCGGCACCGGCATCGATCTCGACGAGGGCCGCGACGAGAGCGCCGACGCCGGGGCGCGGCATCCCGAACACGACGGCGTCCCGCACACCGGGGATCTCGCGCAGCGACACCTCGACGTCTTCGGGGACGACCGTCGCGGACGCGCTGAGGATGGCCCCGTCGCGACGGCCGCGCAACCGGAGCCGGCCGTCGTCCCACTCCGCCCGGTCGCCGACGGTCGCCCACCTGCCCGCGCGGCGCAAGGGGCCGTCCGATCCGAGATATCCGGATGCCACGAACGCCGATCGCACCCACACCTCGCCGCCGCGCACGTCGAGCTCCGCACCTGGGAAGGCCCGGAGGCCGTCGCCGAGGTCGACCGCGACGAAGGAGAGTTCGGCGGCGCCGTAGTAGGCGATCACGCGGACGCCCGCTGCTTCGGCGCGGGCGCGCAGCGCCGGGTCCACGGCCGAGCCGCCCACCAGCGCCACTCGCATCGCGTCCGGAGCACCGCGGTCGAGGACGGCCCGCAGGTTCTCGGGGGTGCCGTGCAGGCAGGTCGCTGCGGCGTCGACACCGAGCCGCACGCGCGGCCCCCCGGCGGCCGCGTGGGCCAGCGAGAAGAGGGTGAGCGACGCGGCGGGCGGGGACGGCAGCGCGAGGATGTCGTCGGGACCGGCGTCGAGCAGATCCGCCACCGTGTCGAAGGATGCCTCCCAGGACTCGGCCGTCCGCAGCACGATGCGTGCCGCCCCGCTGCTCCCCGAGGTCAGGGTCGCCCACGCCGTCCCGGCCGGCACGGCCGTTCCGGATGCCCGCCTCGCGATGCCCGCGCGCTGCGAATCGCTCCATCGCGGATCGGCGATGAGGACGGCGTCCCCCGCCGCCCGGACGTTACGGATCCGCTCGGACAGGCCGCGAGCGGCCCCGTCCACGACGACGATCATGCCGCGGCGCCCACCCGGGTGCGGTCGGGCGCGGGTGCGATGCGCCACGCGCGACGGAAACCCCGGGGGTACGCCCGCACCAGCACGGTGACGATCACCGTCGCGAGGGTCGCCTTGACGATGTCGCCGGGGAGGAAGACGAGGCTGGTGGCCGCGGTGTCACCCAGCGGGAGACGCGTGACCGCGCTCTGCACCGGGATGCCCAGGGCGTAGATCGCGCCGATTCCCCCGGCGACCATCGCCAGGGCCGTTCGCCACGCGACCGGACGACGACCGCCCGCGTGCACGATCAGCCCCACCACGACAGCACCCAGGATCCACCCGATCGCGTAGCCGGCCGACGGCCCGAGGAAGACTCCCAGGCCGCCGCGGCCTCCGGCCAGAAGAGGGAGTCCCGCCGCGACGAGCGCCAGGAGCACCGTGACCGCGAGTGCCCCGAACCACGGGCCCAGCACGGCGCCGGCGAGCATGACGCCGAGCGTCTGGGCCGTGATGGGCACGCCGCCCACGAGCGGGAAGCTGCCCGGCAACCCGAGCACCGCGATGAGGGCCGCGAAGACGGCGATGCGGGCGAGGTCGGTGACATCGGGGGTGCGCATGGGCTTCCTTCCTGAACGCTGTTCACCTGAACGGCGTTCACTATACTCATTCGCATGGCTCCCCGTGGACACTCCGCAGACGATGTCGCTCGAACGGCCTTGCGAATCCTCGACGATCACGGCCTCCCCGACCTCACGATGCGACGGCTCGCGACAGCGCTCGAGGTGCAGCCGAGCGCTCTCTACTGGCACTTCCCCAACAAGCAGACGTTGCTCGCCGAGTTGTCCGATCGGATCGTGAGGCGCATGGCATCCGGCACCTCCGACGACCTGCGCACGCGGGCCGGCGCCCTGCGCGACGCCCTACTGGCCTATCGCGACGGCGCAGAGGTCGTCTCGAGCACGCTCGCCCTCGGCCTCGGCTCGACGCTCGCGCACGACCGGCTCGCCGACGCCGTCGCCGCCGACGGCTTCGCCCCCGACACCGCCCGGCGGGTCGCCACCACGGTGCTGCACTACGTGCTCGGATTCGTCTGGCACGAACAGCAGCGCCTGCAGTACGACAGCGCCGGTGTACGCGAGGGCACGACCGGGCTCGCGAGCGACGACTTCGACTTCGGCCTCGAGCTCATCGTCGCGGGACTGCGCGCGCGCCGGCGGGTCTGACCGACGACCGGTCCCCTCGGCGGCGAGGACGCGGGTGTGCCGCGGGCCGCGCGGCGGGCGAAGCCGCGGGAGCGACGAGGCCGCAGGCGGTCATTCGCGATGTCGTGGCCGTCGACGAACGGGCGCGTCTTCGAGAGTCTTCGGCGGGCTTCCGCTCGGGTGGCGGGTCAGCGCTGTTTGACCTCGCCGAACAGGCGCGCGATCGGCACGAGCACCGCGGGGCGCGCGGCCACCCATGCTGCGGCCATCACGACGAGGGATGCCGCGAAGATCAGCAACCCGGTCGGGTCACTGCTGAACGCCTCCGGGTCGACCGACCCGCGCGCGGCGTACATGTGGTTCAGATTGCGCAGGGCGCCGGTGGCGAGCACGAGCGCGACGTGCACGATGATGAACGCGACGAAGAAGAGCATGGTGGGGAAGTGGACCTTGCGGGCCCACTCGACCGGGTACAGGCGGTTCAGCTTCTCGGCGTTCTTCGGCCACACACCCGACAGGCGCACACCGCTGACGATCGCGAGAGGCGCCGCGACGAAGGTGATTGCGAAGTACGACAGCTGCTGCAGGCTGTTGTAGTTCACCCAGCCGTTCTCGGTGGGCCAGTCGAGAGAGGCGTACTGCAGGGCGGCCGAGAGCGCGTTGGGGAAGACGTCCCACGAGGTGGGCACGATCCGCATCCACTGCCCGGTGACGAACAGCAGCACCACGAAGACGACGCCGTTCGCGATCCACAGGATGTCGAGCGCCTGGTGGAACCACAGCGCGAGACTGATGCGGCGCTTCTTGTTGCTCCGCGGCGACCAGAACGCCGCAGGCCTCTTCTCGCGGCGCACCTGCCAGCCGGTGCGGATGATGAGCAGCAGGAAGAAGCTGTTGAGGAAGTGCGACCAGTTCAGCCAGGCCGGGAGCCCGACCGGCGCCGACGCGGGCAGCGGGTACTCACCGGGGAACGCGGCGAGGAACTCGCGCCCCGGGCCGATCGCGAGCACGAAGCGCGCGAGCAGCACGACGATGCCGACGAGGGCGAGCGCGAAGACGCCGAGCACCGCGGTCGAACCGAGCACCTGGACGGGAGAATAGTCGCCGAGCGCGACACGAGCCCCGGGCCGCGGCGGGGTCGCCGCCGCACGCTTCTGCCCCGCGACCCCCGCCGTCGCTGCGTGGCTTCGGGCCGCAGCTCCCGGCCAGACCGTGCGGGGAACGGTCAGCGCCGGGCGCGCGGGCGCCGACGCGGAGGGGATGCCGCTCTGCGCCGCCGGAATGCGATTCGCCTGGGGGCTACCGGGCGGCGCAGTCGGACCCGCCGGCGCGCGCCCGGTCGGGGCAGCCCCACCCTGATCGGATCCGCGCGACATCGCAGGGTTCCCGGCATCCCGTTCGCTCGTCGTCATGGCTTCCGCGGCCCCGGCCTCCGCACCGAAAGCGGATTCGCTCTCCAGAATCGGACGCACCGGCACCGCCGATCCGATTCCGCCGCGATTCTCCGATTCTGCGGCGTCGCGAGGGCGCGCGGCCCCGGACGGATTCGCGGATGCCGGCGGCCAGGGCTCCCCGCCCGGCTCGCGGGGCAGACCCCGGCGCACGGCATCCGCCCCCGGGGCCGAGGGGGACGGCTGCGGCTTGGTCTCCGCATCGACGGGCGCGGGCGGGGGCGCGGGCGCGGGAAGTGACGGTGCCGGGGAGCGCACACCGGAGCGGCCGGACGGAACAGTGGATGCCGGCGGCCAGGGCTCCCCGCCCGGCTCGCGCGGGAGCCCCCGGCGCACACCGGTCGCCGCGGGATCCGATGTCGCGCTCTCGTGTTCCGGTCCGATCACGCGACTTCCGGCCTCAACGGATTCGGAAGCGTGCACCGGATTCGGACGCGGAGTCGCCTCTGATCCGAATTCATCGCGCGGACCCGAATCCGCTGCGGGTGAGCCGGCGCCCCGCTTCTCGACGGCGGACGCGGCACCATCCGCGGCATCCTGAGGCGGACGCGCCGCGGACGCGCCAGGGCCCGCGGGCGGCCAGGGCTCCCCACCGGGGACGCGCGGCAGCCCGCGACGCGGAGTGCGGGGTGTGGACGCCATCTACTTCTTGTGGGCCTCTAGCGCGCTGATGAGTTGCGGGACGACGGTGAACAGGTCTCCGACGATACCGAAGTCGGCGATGTCGAAGATGGGCGCCTCGGGGTTCTTGTCGATCGCGACGATCGTGCGAGCGGTCTGCATGCCCGCGCGGTGCTGGATCGCACCCGAGATCCCCAGGGCGACGTACAGCCTCGGCGAGACCGACACTCCCGTCTGCCCGACCTGCGCGGTCGCGGGCACGTACCCCGCGTCGACGGCCGCACGCGAGGCGCCGACGGCGGCCCCGAGCGCATCGGCGAGCTGCTCGACCAGGGCGAAGTCCTCTTTCGATCCCACGCCCCGCCCACCCGCGACGACGACGTCCGCACCGCGCAGCTCGGGCCGCGTCGAGGGCGCAGACGTCTCGGAGAACGCCTCGACGCGCGCGGAGGGGATTCCGGATGCCGACTCCTCGAGGGCCCGCACGGCGAGCGGCTGCGCGTCGAGGCGACCCTCGACGGAACCGGGCCGCAGGGTCGCGACGAGGGGTCCGAAGGTGGGCGCGCCGTCGACGGTGAAAGCGCCGCCGAACGCCGAATGGTGGGCGACGACCCCGAGATCGTCGCGGGAGACGCCGACCACGTCCGTCGCAAGCGGCAGGCGCAACCGCACCGCGAGGCGGGCCACGATGTCGCGGGATTCGACCGCGTTGGACGCCAGCACGAGGTCGGGACCCTCGGCCGCCACCGCGGCGGCGAGCGCGTCGACCGCCGGACCGGTCAGCGCGGTCGGGTCGACCGCGGCGGTGAGCACGCGCACCGCACCGAGTTGTGCGGCCTCTTCGGCGGAGCGCTCGAGCGCGGCGTCGGGGGCCGCGATCACCGCGACCGGCTCCCCCACCGCCGCGGCGGCCACCAGCAGCCCGGGAGACGAGGCCGCGAGCGCACCGGAGGGCAGCACCTCGAGCACAACCAGAGTGACGCTCATCACGCCACCCCCTCGGCCACGAGGTACGCCGCGAGCTTCTCACCGGCGTCGCCCTCGTCGACGATCGTGGTCCCGGCCGCGCGCGGCGGCCTCTCGGCGACCGACAGCATGATGTACCGGGCCTGGGCCGGGTCTTCGACCTCGACGCCGAGTTCGCCGGCATCCAGCGTCTCGTACGACTTCTTCTTGGCGGCCATGATGCCCTTGAACGTCGTGAACCGCCCCTCGGGCAGGGCTTCGGTCACCGAGACCACGGCAGGGAGCGGTGCCGACACGCGCATCGTGCCGGCGTCGCTCACACGGTCGCCGGACACGGCGTCGTCGGTGACCTCGAGACTCGACAACGCGGTCAGCTGCGGCACACCGAGGAGCTCGGCGACCATGGCGGGAACGACTCCCCCGCCGCCGTCGGTGGAGAGGTTGCCCGCGACCACCAGGTCGAACCCCGTGCGCCGGATGGCCGCCGCGAGCACATCGGCCGTCAGCAGCAGATCGGCACCGCGCAGGGCGTCGTCGACGATGTGCACGGCCGAGGTCGCGCCCATCGCGAGGGCCTTGCGCACCGTCGCCGTTGCCGAGGCGGGAGCCATCGTGAGCACCACGACCTCGGTGCCGGGGTGCGCGTCGGCGTGTGAGAGAGCGGCTTCGACCGCGCGCTCGTCGATCTCGTCGAGCACCGGGGCCGACCCGGCGCGGTCGACGAGACCGGTCTCGAGGTCGAGGCGACGTTCGCCCCACGTGTCGGGGACTTCTTTGATCAGCACCACGATCTTCATCGACCTGGCTCCTTCGGTGAGGGGACGGATGCCGCGATCCCGCGGCGGCGGTCGAGCCCGCGGCGAGAGGGCTCCGACCACCTCAGCCATCGCCCCGCAGCGCGCACCGCGGGCGAACGGTACCGTGAAACGCGAGGAGGACCGATGACGCGACGACTGCCTGTCGACCCGATCGCCGAGGCGAAGCGCCAGTGGCTCGCGCACGGATGGGACGACGCCGCCGACGGCATGACGGTGGTGACCTCGGTGATCCGTGCGCACCAGTTGCTCATGGCATCCATCGATCGGGCGTTGAAGCCGTTCGACCTGTCGTTCTCGCGGTTCGAGATGCTGCGGCTGCTCGCCTTCACCCGCGAGGGGCGGATGCCGATGGCCAGCGCCATCGCGCGCCTGCAGGTGCATCCGACGAGCGTCACCAACACGGTCGACCGCCTCGCGCGCGACGGGTTCGTGATGCGCGAACCGCACCCGACCGACGGACGCGCGGCCCTGCTCGCACTCACCGACGCCGGGCGCCGACGGGTCGACGACGCGACCGCCGCGTTGAACGAGGTGTTCGCCGACCTGGGTCTCGACGACGACGACGCGACGGCGCTCGTGCGGATCATCGCGCGCTTCCGCAAGGGTGCCGGCGACTTCGCCGACCCCTCACCGGTTCCCGATCCGCTCTGAGCTCTCATCGGTGCGTGAACGACGGCGCCCGCTTCTCGCGGAACGCCGCCATCCCCTCCTTCTGGTCGGCGGTGTCGAACAGCGCCGCAAAAGCCTGACGCTCGAACCGCACTCCCTCGGCGAGTGTCGACTCGAGCGCGACGTCGAGCGCCGCCTTCGCCGCGTACAGCGCGGGGAGGGGCTTCTCGGCGATCGTCTGCGCCACCTTCTCGGCCTCGTCGAGCAACTCCGCCGCGGGCACGATGCGTGAGACGAGCCCGGCCCGCTCGGCCTCGGCGGCGTCGATCATGCGTCCGGTGAGCACCAGCTCGGCGGCCTTGTAGTACCCCAGCGCCCGCACGAGCCGCTGCGTCCCGCCCATGCCCGGAATCACACCGAGCTGCACCTCGGGCTGTCCGAACTTCGCCCGATCGGATGCCAGGATCACATCGCACATGAGAGCGAGCTCGCACCCGCCGCCCAGGGCGTACCCCGAGACCGCGGCGATCACGGGCGTACGGACGGCGGCGAAGCGCGCCCAGGCGCCGAAGTGGTCGGTGAGCATCATGTCGAGACCCGACTTCTGCTCCATCTCTTTGATGTCGGCGCCCGCGGCGAAGGCCTTCTCGCTCCCGGTCACCACGATCGCGCCGACGCCCTCGTCGGCGTCGAACGCCTCGGCCGCCGCGACGACCTCGGTCATGGTTCGCGTGTTCAGCGCGTTCAGGGCCTCCGGACGATCGAGGGTGATCCACCCGACGCGTCCACGCTGCTCGACGCGGATCGTCTCGTATCCGGCATCCGGCTCGGTCATGGTGACTCCCGTCGTCTCGAGTGATGATCGCAGCGGTCTCGCCCGCCCTGGAATGCTCGCACGCCCCACCGACATCGACCGAGGGTCTTGCCTCACCGCGTCGGCGTCTGCGTCCTACACGGCGACCCGGGCCGTTCGGGGCCCAATTCCTCTGCTCGGGGCGGGACGTACACGCCCCGTAGGGCGGATCCGCCCCGAACCGAAGAGGGGGCACCTCAGGCCGCCAAGACGCTGCGACCCACGATGAGCCGCATGATCTCGTTCGTCCCCTCGAGGATCTGGTGCACACGCAGATCGCGAACGACCTTCTCGATGCCGTAGTCCTGCAGGTAGCCGTATCCGCCGTGCAACTGCAGCGACTCGTTGGCGACGCGGAAGCCGACGTCGGTCGCGAACCTCTTCGCCATGGCGCACCGGGTCGCGGCATCCGGAGCCTTCGCATCCAGGGCGGTCGCCGCATCGCGCACGAGCAGTCGTGCGGCTTCGAGCTCGGTCGCCATGTCGGCCACCGCGAACACGACCGACTGCTTCTCGGCGAGGGCCTCGCCGAAGGTGAAACGCTCGTGCACGTAGGCGATCGCGCGATCGAGCGCCCAGCGCGCCCCGCCGATCGAGCACGTGGCGATGTTCAGGCGACCGCCGTTGAGGGCGTTCATCGCGATCGAGAAGCCGCGTCCCTCGCCGCCGAGGAGGTTCTCGGCGGGCACGCGCACCTCGTCGAGGATGACGGGACGGGTGGGCTGCGCGTTCCAGCCCATCTTCTTCTCGTTCGCTCCGAACGACAGTCCTTCGGAGTCGGCGGGCACGAGGAAGGCGCTGATGCCGCGCGCTCCCGGCTCCCCCGTGCGAGCCATGACGACGTAGACCGACGCCTCGCCGGCGCCCGAGATGAACTGCTTGACCCCCGTCAGCACGTAGGTGTCGCCGTGCCGGATCGCCGAGGTGGTGATGGCCGCGGCGTCGGACCCGGCGCCGGGCTCGGTGAGGCAGTAGGCGCCGAGATCTTCCATGGCCACCAGCGACGGCAGCCACCGCTCGCGCTGCTCGGCGGTGCCATAGGTGTCGATCATCCACGCGACCATGTTGTGGATCGTGATGTAGGCCGTGACCGTCGGGTCGCCGTAGGCGAGCTCCTCGAAGATCGCCACCGCGTCGGCGCGCGACAACCCGGCGCCGCCCACGTCGTCGTTGACGTAGACGCCGCCGAGACCCAGCTCCCCCGCGCGGCGCAGCACGTCGCGGGGGAAGTGCTTCTCGGCATCCCATTCGAGGGTGCGCGGGGCGAACTCGGCCGCGGCGAAGTCGCGCACCGCGTCGAGGATGGCATCGCGCTCATCGGAACTCAAGGTGCCGGTCGACGGGGCGTCGAGCGCGGGAGCAGGGGTGGTGTCCATGCGGCTCTCCTTCGGAAAGCGACGGCGTCGTCGCTCCCCTCAGATTACCTGGACGTCCTACTAATTGATAGAGGTACCGACTACGAGGCGGAGACCCCGAACAACGCGCCGACCGCGTAGGTCGCGGCGAGCGCGAGCGCACCGCCGACCACCGTGCGCAGCACCGCCCGCCCGCGCCGCGCTCCTCCGAGGACCGCGGCGACGTAGCCGGTGATGGCGAGCGCCATGAGGACGGCGACGAAGGTGAGAGGTACGCGGGTCTCGACCGGCGCCAGCAGGATCGTCGCGAGCGGCAGCAGCGCGCCGATGGTGAAGGCGACCGCCGAGGCGAAGGCCGCGGCCCACGGGCTCACGACATCCTCTGCGTCGATGTTGAGCTCGACCGAAAGGTGGGCCTTGAGGGCGTCGGATGCCGTGAGCTCGTTCGCCACGCGCGTCGCCGTGTCACGCGAGAGCCCCTGGGCCTCGTACATGCCCACGAGCTCGGCGAGTTCGGCCTCGGGGTCATCGGCGAGCTCACGCCTCTCTTTCTGGATGAGGGCGTGCTCGCTGTCGCGCTGGCTCGAGACCGAGACGTACTCGCCGAGCGCCATCGAGACGGCCCCACCGACGAGGGCGGCGAGGCCCGCGATCAGCACCGGACCGGTGTCGCTCGTGGCCCCCGCGACACCGACCACGACCGCGGCCGTCGAGACGATGCCGTCGTTGGCGCCGAGCACGCCGGCGCGCAACCAGTTCAGTCTCTGCGAGAGCCCCTGGCGATGGGGCTCATCGGAGTGGGACCCCGGGGGCGTCGCCGCGGGCGCGTTCTCGGTCATGCGACGAGCGTACGACCGCATCCGTCCCGACGGGCCGATGACGGTTCACGGCCGTCGCGTTCCCTCCCCGTTCACCGGGTCGTCACGAACTCCAGGCAAAATCCACAGGATCGCGCCGCCCGCGCGGGTCGCTCCCCCACCCGAATCCGAGGACACAGCCATGCCTTCGACCTTCCTCCGCCGCGCCGCCGCGTTCACCGCGACGACCGCGGCGGTGTGCGCGCTCGCCCTGTCGAGCACCACCGCGGCCTCCGCCGCAATCGTCCCTCAGCCCGTCTCGAACAGCGTCACCGGCGCCGCGATCAGCGTCACCCCGGTCGGCTCGTACGACACCGGCGTTTACGACGCCTCCGCCGCTGAGATCGTCCAGGCGTACCGCGACCGCCTGCTCGTCGTCAACGCCCAGGCGGGCACCGTGACGGTGCTCGACAACAGCGACCCCGAGAAGCCCGTCAAGCTGTTCGACATCTCGTCGAACGGTGTCGCCAACTCGGTCGCGGTCCGCGACGACGGCCTCGGCGTCATCGCCTTCGAAGCCAAGACGAAGACCGATCCCGGTCACCTGGTCTTCTTCGACGCCAACAAGACGGATGCCGCGAGTGCGAAGCTCGGCGAGGTCGCCGTCGGCGCTCTTCCCGACATGGTGACCTTCTCGAAGGACGGCTCCTACGCCGTCGTCGCCAACGAGGGCGAGCCGGCGGCGGACTTCTCGGTCGACCCCGAGGGCTCGGTGAGCGTCATCGCGCTGTCGTCTGCCCTGTCCGCCCCCGCGCAGAGCGCCGTCAAGACGGCGGGCTTCCGCGCCTTCGAGCCCGGCGGGAGCAAGACGCTCGACCCCAAGGTGCGCATCTTCGGCCCCGACGTCGCCGCCCCGGGTCAGGATGCCGCGACCCTGTCGACGAACCGCGTCTCGCGCAACCTCGAGCCGGAGTACATCACCACCGACGGCACCGTTGCCTACGTCACCCTGCAGGAGAACAACGCCGTCGCGACGGTGGATCTGACGAAGGCCGAGGTGACCGGCATCCTGCCCCTCGGGTACAAGGACTGGAGCACGGTCGGACTCGACCCGAGCGACAAAGACGGCACGACGGCTGTCAACAGCATCCGCCCCGTCGCCGGCCTCAAGGGCCTCTACATGCCCGACGGGATCGCCTCGTACTCGGCGAGCACCAACGGGAAGGCCACGACCTACCTCGTCACCGCCAACGAGGGCGACGGGCGCAAGTGGGGCTCCTTCGACGATGAGGCGCGCATCAAGGCCTTCGGCAAGAACGGCCTGGCGCCCATCTGCGCCTCGAGCCCGCTCGCGGGCCAGACGGCCGATGACGCCGCCGGTCGCCTCAAGGTCGTCACCGACCTCGGCAAGACAGCGGACGGCTGCTACAGCGAGCTCTACGCCTACGGCGGGCGCTCCTTTTCGATCTGGGACACCACGGGTGCTCTCGTCTTCGACTCGGGCGATCAGTTCGAGAAGAAGCTCAAGGACGTCGCCCCGCAGCTGTTCAACGTCTCGAACGACAACAACACCCTCGACGACCGCAGCGACGACAAGGGCCCCGAGCCCGAGAACGTCACCATCGGCGTGGTCGACGGCCGCACCTACGCCTTCATCGGTCTCGAGCGCGCGGGTGGCGTGATGGTCTACGACATCACCGACCCGACCAAGGCGACGTATGTCACGTACGTCAACAACCGCAACGCCTCCGCCGACGTCAAGACGGCCTCGGCCGGCGACCTCGGCCCCGAGGGCATCGCCTTCGTCTCGGCCCTGCGCTCGCCGACCGGTGTGCCGCTGCTGGTCACGGGAAACGAGGTCTCGGGCACCACCACCGTGTTCGAGGTCCGCCCGACGCAGCCGAAGACGCCCGACCTGCAGATCCTCACGATCAACGACTTCCACGGCCGTCTGCTGCAGGAGACCGGGGGCGTCGCCGGGGCCGCGGTGCTCGCCGGCGCCGTCGAGAAGTACCGCCAGCAGAACCCGAACACGCTGTTCGTGTCGGCGGGCGACAACATCGGCGCGAGCGCCTTCGAGTCGTTCATCGACCAGGACACCCCGACCATCAAGGCTCTGAAGGCCGCGACGCTCGATGTCAGCGCGGTGGGCAACCACGAGTTCGACCGCGGCTTCGCCGACCTCACCGGTCGGGTCATCCCCGCCTACGGCAACAACTCGGGAGCCCTCAGCGACTTCGCCCTCGGGGCGAACGTCTACAACAAGGGCACGAAGACCCCCGCCCTGAAGCCGTACACGATCAAGCAGGTCGGCAACACGAAGGTCGCGTTCGTCGGCACCGTGACGCCTCAGACCGCGGGCATGGTCGACCCGTCGAAGATCACCACGATCGAGTTCGGCGACGAGACCGAGGCCGTCAACCGCGAGGCGAAGAACGCCCGCGCGGCGGGTGCCGACATCGTCATCGTCCTCGTCCACGACGGCTCCGAGAGCACGGACTGCACCACGATCGCGACCGAGTCGACCGACTTCGGCGCCGTCGTCCGCGGCGCCTCAGCCGATGTGAACGCGATCGTCTCGGCGCACACGCACCAGAAGTACTCGTGCACCATCGGGGGACGCTCAGTCATCCAGACCGGCTCGTACGGCACGAACCTGGGCACGCTCGACATCGATCTGGATGCCACCGGCAAGCTCGCCTCGATCACGCCGGGTGTGCGTGCGCTGCTCGACCCCGCGGTGACGCAGTACGTCGCGTACCCGCAGGTCGCGACCGCGAAGATCGTGGCGGATGCCAAGGCCACCGCCGACACGAAGGGCAAGGTCGAGGTCGGCACGATCACCGCCGACATCACCCGCGCGAAGAACAGCTCGGGCGCTGAGGACCGCGGTGCGTACTCCACGCTCGGCAACACCGTCGCCGACGTATACCTCTGGGCGACGAGCGAGAACCCCTCGTTCAACGGGCAGGACGCGCAGATCGCGTTCATGAACCCCGGCGGTCTGCGGGCCGACCTGCTCTACGGCTCCGACAACGGCTCCGTGTCGTACCGCGAGGCGGCCAACGTGCAGCCCTTCGGCAACACGCTGGTGACGCTGTCGCTCACGGGTGCGCAGCTGAAGCAGCTGCTCGAGCAGCAGTGGCAGCCCTCGGGCGCCTCGCGTCCGGTGCTCGCCCTGGGCGTGTCGAGAGGCTTCACCTTCGAGTACGACCCGACCGCGGCTGCCGGCTCGCGCATCAAGGCGATCCAGCTCAACGGGAAGCCGATCGCGGCGTCCGCCTCGTACCGCGTCGTCACCAACTCGTTCCTCGCGGCCGGCGGCGACAACTTCACCGCCTTCGCGCAGGGAACGAACAAGGCCGACTCGGGTCAGATCGACCTGCAGGCCACGGTCGACTACTTCACCGCGAAGAAGAGCGTCGCACCCTCGCCGCTCGGCCGGGCGTACCTGACAGGTTCCCAGCCCGTCGACGAGGGAACCGGCACGCCGAGCCCGACGCCCACGACGAACCCCACGGGTCAGCCCACCGGCAGTCCCACGGCTTCGCCGTCGACCTCCGCGAGCATCACGGCGAGCGCGACGCGCGTCGAACAGGGTGGGTCGTTCACGGTCACCGTGTCGGGGCTCAACGCCGGCGAGCAGCTGACGGCGACGCTCAACAGCACGCCGATCGTGATCACCGGCATCCCCGCCGCCGACGCCTCCGGCACCGTGACCTTCCGGGTGAACGTGCCCGCGGCTCTCGAGCCCGGAGCGCACACGGTGGTCATCACGCGCGCCGACGGCACCGTGCTCCCGGCTCTCGCGGTCGAGGTGGTCCGCAAGGGCACTCTGGCGGCGACGGGCGCGCAAGCGCCGTGGGGCATCGCCCTCGCGGGCGGGTTCCTCGTTGTCGCGGGCGGTCTCGCCTTCGCGCTGCGCCGCCGCCGCACCGCCTGACGCATCGCCTGCCGAAACGGCCCTCACCCCTCGGGGTGGGGGCCGTTTCCCGTCCGCGAGTCACCGGCGCCTGTCGCTTCGGAGCCCCGCGAGCGACGACTCCCGGCGACGCGCGCGGCGAGGCCGGACGCGAAGAGTCAGGCGCGGAGCACCTGGACGTGGACCCCGGATGCCGCGGACTCCACGCGCCAGACCTGCCCCGCGCCGCGGACGGCCGGGGCCGCCTGCGCCGAGATCACCAGGGCGGTGTTCTCGTCGATCGCCACGCCGTCGGAGACGAGCCCGGCATCGACAGCGGCGACCAGACGGGAAAGGGTCCCCCACTGGGCGGCGTGCACGTCGACGGCGAAGTCCAGCAGCCCGAGGCCCCCGCGGACCTCGAGCTCGTCGAGCTCTTCGCCGGCGTTCTCCGACACGACCTCGACCCCGCCCAGACGGTATCCGCCGACCAGTGCCGGACCCGCGGCGATCGCGGAGCCGGCGGAGAACCCGGCGTACGGCATTCCGTCGCGGACGCGCTCGGGCACGGCATCCCGAATCTGCGCGAAAGCATCCAGGTAGGCCGGGGTGAGGCCGCCGCCGACGAACAGCGCGTCGGCGGCGAGCGCCGAGGCATCGAAGACCTCGCCCTCGACGATCGTCTCGACGCGGATCTCGGCGGGCACCGCCTGCGCTGCGTCCAACATGGCGCGGTGGAGGGCGATCCTGGTGTCGTCGCCGACCTCGAGCACGAGCAGCAGCGCGATCACGGGCGAGCGGTCACCGGCACGCTCGCGCGCCTCGAGGACGAAGGGACGCAGCAGGTCGCCGCAGCGGGCGACATCGCGCCCGCCGCCGAGAAGGAACACGCTCATACGCCCAGTATCGCGGGCACATCCGCGTCGCGATTCCTAGACTCGACGGATGGACATCCGTCTGCGACCGAGCGTGCCCGACGACATCGAGTGGCTCGTCGAACTGCGCGCCGAGGTGCTGCGCACCGATCTCGAGCGCCTCGGCCGCTACGACGAGCACCGTGTGCGCGCGCGCATGCGCGCGGGTTTCCGTCCCGATTTCACGCGCGTCATCGTCGTCGACGGGGCGGATGCCGGCTCCCTCACCGTCCGTCCGGACGGGGCCTCGCGCTGGCTCGAGCACTTCTATCTGGCATCCGCTCTGCAGGGTCGGGGAGTGGGCGGTCTGGTCCTGTCTCGGGTGCTGGCGGAGCCGTGGGACGGGCCGACGCGACTGAACGTGCTGCAGGGCAGCCCCGCCCGTCGCCTGTACGAACGTGCGGGCTTCGAGCTCGACTCCGAGGACGAGATCGACGTGTACATGGTTCAGCGGCCACCGCGGGCGTGACCGTCCAGCGGATAAGACGCTGCGTCCCAGCGAACCGCCCGCCGCGACCGGGAACCGTCCATCCGCGGCAGGGGTTTTCCGACCGCCCTGCGGATCCCACCCCCGGCACGCCGCCCGGCCACCCCGCCGACCCGGCATGTCGCAGACGAGCTCCGCAGGGCATCCCGCCGAGGGCGGATCGACCGGCTCAGTACCGCCGCAGCAGCGCCGCCAGGGCTTGGCCGCCTCCGATGCACATCGTCACGACCGCGTACTCGAGGTCGCGACGACGCAGGTCGAGGGCCGCGCGCACGGTCAGAATCGCGCCGGTCGCGCCCACGGGGTGACCGAGGGCGATCGCCCCGCCGTAGGGGTTCACCTTCTCGGGGTCGAGGCCCGCGTCGCGGATCACCGCGACGGCCTGCGCGGCGAACGCCTCGTTCAGCTCGATCACGTCGACATCGGCGGGGGTGAGCCCCGTCTGCTCCCACAACCGCTGCAGGGCGATGACGGGGGCGTACCCCATGATCTCGGGGTCGACGCCCGCGGTGGTCACGGCCTCCAGCGTCGCGAGCCCCGTCAGGCCGCGCTCGCGCACGTCGTCCTCGCGCATCAGCACGGTCGCCGCGGCGCCGTCGTTGATGCCCGAGGAGTTGCCCGCGGTGACCGACCCGTCCTTCTCGAAAGCGGGCCGCAGACCGGCGAGAGCCTCCATCGTCGTTCCGGGGCGCGGGTGCTCGTCGACCGAGACCTCGACGGGCTTCCGGCCGCCGGTGGTCACGGGCACGATCTCTTCCGCGAAGGCCGCGCGCGCGGCATCCGTCGCCGCCCGGCGCTGGCTCTCGACGGCGAAGGCGTCCTGCTCCTCGCGCGAGACGGAGTATCGGGATGCCACGACCTCGGCCGTCGTGCCCATGTGCCGGCCGCTGAAGGGGTCGGTGAGGATCGCGAGCGTGCCGTCGAGCAGGGTCCGGTCGCCGAGTCGGGAGTTGCCGCGGGCACCGTAGTCGAGGAAGGGCGTGCGCGACATGCTCTCATCGCCCCCGGCCACGGCCACGTCGATGCCGCCCCAGCGCAGTTCTTGAGCGGCCGACCAGATCGCCTGCAGGCCCGAGCCGCACAGGCGATTGACGGTGAAGGCGGGCACACGCGTGGGCAGCCCCGCGGCGAGCGCGACGCGGCGAGCGTTGTAGGCGTCGGGGCCGTTCTGGGCGATGCAGCCCATGACGACCTCGTCGACGTCCTCGGCCGACACGCCTCCGCGGCGGAGCGCCTCGGTCACCGCGACCGCGCCGAGCTCGTACGCGTCGACCCCCGACAGCGAGCCGCCGAACGAGCCGATCGGCGTGCGCGCGCCCGAGACGAGGACGATCTTCTGCGTCGACATCAGCCCGCCGCTTCCTCGGGGCGCTCCTGGGCCTCGACGTCGGCGGCATCCGGAACGTATCCCTGGACGTGGCGCTCGTCGGCACCCACGTATTCCGAGAGGGGGCGGATGAGGGCGTTCGACGCCTGCTGCTCGCGGATGTGCGCGGTCCAGCCGGTCACGCGCGCGGCGACGAAGAGGGGTGTGAAGGTGAGCGTGTCGAAGCCCATCAGGTCGTACGCCGGGCCCGAGGGGTAGTCGAGGTTGGGGTAGATGCCCTTGCGCTCGACGAACTGCGACTCGAGCGCGTCGTAGAGGGCGGCGACGTCGGGGCGGTCGTAGTGCTCCACCAGGGTGTCGAGAGCGGCTTTCATCGTGGGCACACGCGAGTCGCCGCGCTTGTAGACGCGGTGGCCGAAGCCCATGATCTTGCGCTTCTCGGCGAGGGCGGTGTCGAGCCACGGCCCGACGTTCTCGGCCGAGCCGATCTCGGTGAACACGTGCAGCACGGCCTCGTTCGCGCCGCCGTGCAACGGGCCCTTGAGGGCGCCGATCGCGCCGACGACCGCGGAGTACAGGTCGCTGAGGGTCGACGCGATCACGCGCGCGGTGAAGGTCGAGGCGTTGAAGGAGTGCTCGGCATACAGGATCATCGAGCGGGTGAACGCGTCGACGACGACCTCGTCAGCCTCCTCGCCGAACGTCATCCACAGGAAGTTGGCCGCGTAGTCCAGGTCGTCGCGGGGCTCGATGAGTTCCTCGCCCCGGCGGCGGCGCTGACCGTACGCGACCACGGCGGGCAGCTGCGCCCACAGGCGGATCGATCGCCCGAGGTTCTCTTCGGGGGTGCCCACGGCATCCATGACGTTCGAGATCCCGGCCGTCTCACGCGCGCCGATGACGCTGACGGCGGTGCGCACCTCGTCCATCGGGTGGGCGCTGGTCGGCAGCAGGTCGATCGCGGCGCGGACGTCGTCGGTCAGCGCCCGGTGCTGACGCTCGGTGCGGCGCAGGGCGGCGAGCTGTTCGGCATCCGGAAGCTCCCCGTTCCACAGCAGGGACGCCACCGCCTCGAAAGGCTGCGTGGCCGCGAGTTCCTGCACGGGGTAGCCGCGGTACAGCAGGCTGTTCGTCTCGGGGTTCACCTTGCTGACGGCGGTCTCGTCGACCGTGACCCCGGCGAGGCCCTTCTTGATGTCGGTCATCGTCTCTCCCTTGAGTCGTAAGCGATCTTCACACGGCGGCGCCGGTGGTTCTCCCGACCATGTCCCACTTTCGGCGGTCTTCCGGTCACTCCCGAACGACCGTGTCCCACTTTGTGCTGCGTGGAAGCCCTCCGGGCAGCCGGAAGTGGGACATGGTCTGCGCGAATCGGGACATGGTCACCCCACCCACGCGAACCCGCCTCAGCGCTCGACCGTGAAGTCGAACACGTCGGCGTCGAAGCGGGTATAGCCCTCGTAGTCGATGAGGTCGTACAGGTCGGCGCGATGCTGCATCGCGCCGAGCTGGTCGCGCAGGTGGCCCTCGGATGCCAGGGCGTCGAGGCCGCGGCCCGCCGCGCCCATCGCGAGTCGGAGCAGCGACACCGGCCAGATCACCAGGTTCACCCCGGCGTCTCGCAACTGCTGCGTCGAGAACAGCTCGCTCTTGCCGAACTCGGTCATGTTCGCCAGGATCGGCACCTCGAGCGCCGAACGCATGGCCTCGAACTCGCCGAGGTCGCGCATCGCCTCGGGGAAGATCGCGTCGGCGCCCGCGTCGACCAGGGCTTTCGCGCGGTCGATGGCGGCATCCAGTCCCTCCACCGCCCGCACGTCGGTGCGCGCCATGATGAGGAAGTCGGGGTCGCGCCGGGCGTCGACCGCGGCGCGGATGCGCTTGATCGCGGTATCGGCGTCGACGACGCTCTTGCCGTCGAGGTGGCCGCACCGCTTCGGGTTGACCTGGTCCTCGATGTGGGTGCCGGCGAGCCCCGCGTCCTCGAGCGTCTGGATCGTGCGGGCGACGTTCATCGGCTCGCCGAACCCGGTGTCGGCGTCGATGATCGCCGGCAGTTCCGTCATGCGCGCGATCTGCTGTCCGCGGCCGGCGACCTCGGTGAGGGTCGTGAGCCCGATGTCGGGCAGCCCCAGGTCGGCCGAGATCACCGCGCCCGAGATGTAGACGCCGTCGAAACCCTTGCGCTCGATGAGGCGGGCCGACAGCGGGTTGAAGGCTCCCGGCATCCGGACGAGGTCACCGGATGCCAGCTTCTCGCGGAGGGCGCGCCGCTTCTGGGCGGCGGTGGTCTGGGCGTAGAGCATCAGCGGGTTCCTTCCGTCCGGGAGGCAGAACTCCTGAAGAACTGCGTCGCGGCGGAGTATCGCCCGCGGAACCGCGCGGGACGCGTGCCGTGGGCCGCGGAATTCTCAGGAGTCACGCACGGCCCGGCCATCAGAACAGCCCCTTGGGCGCGGGCGCGAGCGCCAGCACGCCGGGCTTCGCGACGATCGTCAGCTGCATGACCTCGGCGGGGGTCAGCTCGGGCAGGCGCTGCACGAGTTCGAGGAAGCGCTCGATCTCGTCGGGCTGCAGCACGGGCTCGGCGAGCAGACGGAACTTGCGCACGTAGTCCTCGCGGGCGAAGGGCCGGGCGCCGAGCGGGTGGGCGTCGGCGACGGCGATCTCGTCCTCCACGGTCGAGCCGTCGGTCAGGGTGATGACGACGCGGCCGCCGAACGCCTTCTCCTGAGGGTCTTCCGAGTGGTAGCGACGCGTCCACTCGGCATCCTCGGCGGTGGTGACCTTGTGCCACAGCTCGACGGTGTCGGCACGGCCCGCCCGCTCGGGGGTGTACGAGTCGACGTGGTGCCACGCGCCGTCCTGCAGGGCCACGGCGAAGATGTACGGGATCGAGTGATCGAGCGTCTCGCGTGACGCGGTGGGGTCGTACTTCTGCGGATCGTTCGCGCCCGAGCCGATGACGTAGTGCGTGTGGTGGCTGGTGTGCAGGACGATGGATGCCACGTTCGCGGGGTCGCGCAGATCGGGGCGCTCCGTGCCGAGGCGACGGGCCAGGTCGATCCAGGCCTGCGCCTGGTACTCGGCCGAATGCTCCTTCGTGTACGAGTCCAGGATGCCGCGCTTGCTCTCGCCCTCACCCGGAAGGGGCACGTCGTACGAGGCGTCGGGGCCGTCGAGCATCCACGCGATCACGCCGTCCTCTCCCTCGTAGATCGGGGAGGGGCTGGTCTCACCGCGCATCGCCCGGTCGACGGCCTCGATCGCCATCTTCCCGGCGAAGGCGGGAGCGTGCGCCTTCCACGTCGAGATCTCGCCCTTGCGCGACTGGCGGGTGGCGGTGGTGGTGTGCAGGGCCTGGCCGATGGCCTGGTAGATCGTCTCCTGGTCGAGGTCGAGCAGGGTACCGATGCCGGCGGCCGCGGCGGGACCGAGGTGGGCGACGTGGTCGATCTTGTGCTTGTGCAGCGAGATGGCGCGCACGAGGTCGATCTGGATCTCGTAGGCCGTGGCGAGAGCGCGCACGAGGGCGGCGCCGTCGCGACCGGTGTGCTGGGCGACGGCCAGCACGGGCGGGATGTTGTCGCCGGGGTGCGAGTAGTCCGCGGCGAGGAAGGTGTCGTGGTAGTCGAGTTCGCGCACGGCCACGCCGTTCGCCCATGCCGCCCATTCGGGGCTCGTACGGCGCTCGAGCAGGCAGCCGAAGACCGTGGCGCCCGGTCCGCCGATCGAGACGGCGTGGTCGAGCGCCTGCTGGCGTGCCGCGCTCACGGGCTGACGCGTGAGCGAGGCGGCGGCGACGGCGGCGTTGTCGATCAGGCGGTTGACGATCATGTCGGTCACGTCGTCGTCGACGGCCACCGGGTCGACCGCGACGCGCGCGAGGGCCCAGGCGAGCTGACCCTCACGGGCGAGGTTCTCGTCGCTGCGGTGCACGCGCACGTGGTGGGTGATCGTCATGAGGGGTCCTCCGTCAGGGCTTCGAGGATGGTGGTGAGGGCGTTGTGCAGGTGCACGTGGGTGGCGTGCGCGGCGAGTTCGGGGTCGCCGGCGCCGATCGCTCTCGCGATCAGTTCATGCTCCCCCGTTGACGCCGAGAGGCGAAGGGGGTTGTCTCGCGCCATGCGTCGCACCCGTACGAGGTGAGTGCGGACGCTCCGGAGCGCTGAGGAGAGGTAGGCGTTGTCGACGGCGTCGTCGATCGCGGAATCGAAGCGGGAGATCAGGGCGTAGTACGCGTCGGCATCGGCCGTGTCGACGGCGGCGAACTCGGTCGCGAGGCCTCGGAACTCCCCGCGATCGCCCCGTCGAGCGGCCAACCGCGCGGCTTCGGTCTCGAGCGCCCGGCGCAGGTCGAAGAGAGAGCGGATGTCGTCGGCGTCGATGCCGGCGACCACCGTCACGCGCGCCGACGCCTGGGCGACGAGGCCGTCGGATGCCAACCGGCGCAGCGCCTCGCGAAGAGGGGTGCGACTGACTCCGAGGCGGGTGGACTGCTCTACTTCGCCGAGCACGGTTCCGGGCGTCAGCGCCCCGGTCTGTATCTCGTCGAGGAGGGTCGCGTAGGCGCGTTCACTCGCCCGCATGCTGCCCCCTCGCCGTCACTCGTCCAGTGTATACACTCCGCGTGCGCAGTGGGGATTTCGGCACCCTGAGTGCGGTGTAGGTATACACAAAGCGACGCACATCACCCCTCGCGGCACAGTCCGTCACCTGCCACACTGGTCGCATGCTCGTCACGACCATGAACGATGTCCCCGGCCGTCAGATCGTCGAAGTGTACGGCGAAGTGACCGGCCTCACCGTGCGCGCTCGCAACATCGGGGTGCAGTTCGGCGCCGGCCTGAAATCGATCTTCGGCGGCGAGCTGCAGGGTCTCACGCAACAGCTGCAGGAGAGCCGCGACGAAGCGAAGCAGCGTCTCGTCGAGGCGGCCCAGGCCGTCGGGGCCGACGCGGTGATCGCGATGCGCTTCGACACCAGCGAGGTGGCGCAGAACTTCCAAGAGGTCGTCGCCTATGGCACGGCCGTGAAGCTGGGCGGAGACCGCCCGGTGCGGATTCAGCCCCACGACTCCAGGGTCGAGGGGATGGATGCCAACGTCGCCAACGCCGCGTCACGATCGGCGCGCGCGAGGGTGAGGCCGGCCACCACGAGCGAGGCGCACACCGCGGCGAGGGCGTCCACGGCATCCGGGACCAGATCCGGACGCCGGTCGGCGACCGCCGAGCGGATCGCGGCGCGCATCTCGGCGGCGTAGTCCGAGACGAGCGCGCGCACCTCGGCGTCGTCGCTCGCGAGGGGAGAGGAACCGGCGTTGAGCAGCAGACACCCCAGGCGAGCGCGCGGGGCATCGGCCTCGATGGCCGAGCGCATGTCTTCGACGTAGGCCTCCAGGGCGCCGGGGTCTCCCCCACCCAGTGGGCGCAGGCGTGTGCGGACCACATCGTCGAGGTAGGCCGAGAGGACGGCGTCGAACAGTCCGCGCTTGCTGCCGAAGGCGTTGTACAGGCTCGAGCGGGTGAGGCCCGTGGCTTCCTCGAGCTCGGCGATCCCCGTCTCGGCGTACCCGCGCCGCCAGAACACGTCACGCGCGGCGTCGACGACGGCGGAGCGCTCGAAGCTCGGCATCCGGCCCATGTTCTTCCTCCGCCTTTCGGCTGTCCCACGTCTTCCGGGTTGCATTCGCAGGCCCGAGGTCTATATTAGACCGGTCGTTACAAAATAACCACAGGAGGCATTCCATGCGCGCAGTCATCCACCACGAGTTCGGCGAGCCGGCCGACGTCGTCGGAACCGAAGAGGTCGAGACCCCGACCCCCGGGCCCGGCGAGGTGCGCCTGCGCGTGCTGATGTCGCCGATCCACAACCACGATCTGTGGACCATCCGCGGCACCTACGGCTTCAAGCCCGAGCTGCCCGCCCGCGCCGGCACCGAGGCCGTCGGCGTCATCGAGGAGCTCGGCGAAGGTGTCGACGGCCTGACCGTCGGCCAGCGCGTCGCCACCGGCGGCACGTTCGGCGTGTGGGCCGAGCAGGTCGTCGCCAAGGCCGCGGGCCTCATCCCCGTCTCCGAGGGCCTGAGCGACGAGGTCGCCTCGCAGCTCGTCTCGATGCCTTTCAGCGCCATCAGCCTGCTGCACTCGCTCGACCTGAAGGCCGGCGACTGGATCGTGCAGAACACCGCCAACGGCGCCGTCGGCCGTATGGTCGCGCAGATCGCCAAGGCTCGCGGCGTCAACGTCGTCGGTCTCGTGCGCCGCCAGAGCGCCGTCGAAGAGCTCGCCGCCCAGGGCATCGACAACGTCGTGTCGACCGACGCCGACGACTGGCGCGACCAGGCCCTCGCCCTCGTCGGCGACGGCACGGTCGTCGCGGGTGTCGACTCCGTCGGCGGACCCGCCGCCGGCCAGGTGCTGTCGCTGCTGAGCGAGAACGGCACGCTCGTGATCTTCGGATCGATGGGCGCCGGCAAGCTCGAGCTCGGCGCCGGAGACCTCATCTTCCGCCAGGCCACCGTCAAGGGCTTCTGGGGCAGCGTCGTCAGCAAGACGATGGATGCCGAGACCCGCGGCGCCCTGTTCGGCGAACTGTCGCGCTACCTCGCCGACGGCACGCTGACCCTCCCCGTGGCCGCCACCTTCGGTCTCGATCAGATCGTCGAGGCCGTCACCGCGAGCGACGCGCCCCGCGTCGGCAAGGTGCTGCTGCGCCCGTGACCGCGTCGCGCCGCGGGGCTCGCGTTCCGCGGCGCGCGGGGCCGAGCCCCTCTTGAGTGTCCAGAACACCCGGACGATTTTTCGGAACGTCCGGGTGTTCTGGACACTCGTGCGTTCGGGGCGCGACGCGGCACGCACCCGGACGGATCAGCGGCCCGGGGACCGTCGCCCCGCGTAACTCCTGAAAAAACGGCACAGGCGGGGCACGGCGGGCCCTCTCCCGGGGCCGCCACGGAGACGAAACGCCCGTGTTCAGGAGTGACGCACCGTCCGACGGCCTTGAGCGACGCGACGCGACGGACCGTCCGTGCGCGACGAGCAGCCCGCGCCCCGGGCGGCCGGGCGTACGGAACTCCTGAGAAGCGCGGAGCGCGCCATCCGTTCACCCGGAGAAGCGGCGCGATGAGCGGGCTGCGCCGCGGTTTCTCCGGAGTACCGCACGACCTCCACCCCCGGCGGGGAGCGCCTCAATCGCCGCCCAGGCCCTCGAGGGCGACGGCGAGCGCCTCGATCGCGGGGCGCTGCCCCTTCACGAGTGCCTCGCGCGCGGCATCCAGGCCCATCCACTCGGCGCGGTCGACCTCGGGGAACGTGGCGGTCCTGCCGGAGCGTGGCGGCCACGCCATCTCGAAAGTGCCGAAGGTGAAGTCGGATGCCGTGAACCCGGCGCCATCCCCCACGAAGACGACCACCTTCTTGCCGCTCGAGTACGCGAAGGTCCCGAGTTCGGCCCAGGCGAGCTCGGGCGGCTCGACGCCGAGCTCCTCGCGGAACTCGCGGCGCGCGGCATCCAGAGCCCCCTCGGACTCGGGATCGAACTCGCCCTTCGGGATCGACCAGGCGCCGACGTCCTTCGTGGCCCAGAACGGTCCGCCCATGTGCGCGATGAACACCTGCGGCTCCGGCGTCAGCCGGTACAGCAGCAGTCCCGCGCTCCACACGACCATCAGGTGACGCTGGCCGGCACGCGGTTCGCCTCGTCGGCGATGATGTCGGCGCGCTTGCGGAACGTGCGCGCCGAGACCCGGTCCAGGGCGATCTGACCGCGCATCTTCTCGGCCTTCTCGTAGAGCGAGGGACCGCCGAAGCCGGTGAGCACCTTCACGAGCACGGGCAGCAGCTCGATCATGAAGAACAGCGCGGCGATCAGGTAGTGCGCCCAGCGCAGCGTCGGCTCGCGGTCCGACAGGCGCTCGAGAGCCGTGATCTGACTGAGCAGACCCACCGCTCCCGCGTTGCCGTCGGCGACCGACGAGGCCCGCGCGTTGTAGGCGGTGAGCGCGGATTCGTACTGGGCGCGAGCGGCGGGGAGCTGGTCTTCGGCCTGCTGCTTGTTCTGGTCGGCCGACGAGGCGGCGGCCTCGGCCCCGGCGGAGTTCGCGGCGGCGAGGGTCGACTGCGCCTGCGCGAGCTGGGTCGACAGCGAGTCGTACGCCGACTGCGCCTGGGCGAGCTGCGCCTGCGCCGCATCGGAGCTCGCGCCGTTGCCGGCGACGCCCGTACAGCCCGGGACCGTCCCGGCGCCCTGACCGGTGAGCTCGCACTGGTACACCGCGCGCGCCTGGTCGATGACGGTCTGCTGCGCGGCGAGCTGCTGCGTCAGCTGGTCCACGCTCTGCTGCGCCGCGGCGGATTCCGCCGAGGTCGACGAGGTTCCGGTCACGATGCCGGTCGCCGCCTGGTTCTCGAGCGCCGAGACCTGCGCGCTCGCGGCGTCGAGCGCCTGCTTCTCGGGGCCGCTGGTCACGGCATCCTGGTCGGTGAGGGCCTGCGTGACGTTGGTGGAGTTCACCTCGCGCACGATGTCGTTCTGGAACACCTGCAGAACCAGGGGCTCCGCCACGACGATGCCGATGAGAGCGGCCATGATCACGCGGGGCATGGCCAACCCGAGCAGACGGAAGAAGTTCTTCGTCGAACGCATCGTCGAGGTGAGGAAGCGGTCGAGGTTGAAGATGATGAGGCCCCACACGATCGCGAGAGGCACGGCGAGCCACAGGCTCACGCGCACGCCCGTGAGCAGCGCGAACATCATCGACAGCGACGAGACGAGGGCGGTTCCCGCGAGCACGAGGAACATCTGCACGAAGCGCGGCACCTCTTCGGGCACTTCGTCGAGCACGTCGTTGTCCGCGCCGCCGAGCACAGCCATGCGGCGGATGAGCGATAGCCGCGGGCGGCGCGGATCGTGACGGCGCAGGCGGGGCTGGCGCGGCTCGGATGCCACGGGCAGGGATGCCGCGGGCTCGGGCGCCTCGTCGTCGGGAAGGACCGCGGTCTCGTCGTCGACGGCGCGCGCACGCTCGGCGCGGTCGATCACGACGGTGTCGCGGGCGTCGGTGTCGCGGGCGTCGGTGTCGCTCGGGTCGGAGACGAAGGGGTCGCGGGAGTCGTCGTCGGCGGGCGGGGCGCCCCACGGCTCGGCGGTGTGATCCTGGGGTTCGGCGCGACGGTTCGCCGCGTTCTGCGCGGCGAGGATGTCGTCGAGATACTGCTCGCGTTCCTCGTCCGTCGTGAACTCGATTCGACCGTCGGAGCCGAAGCGGCCGGGTCGGTGAGCGGAAAAGGACATTCGCACAGAGTACGACGCCCGCCCTGCTCTCTCCTGAGCGGGGCCTGAGGCACAGCCGGGCGCGGCATGTGCGCGCGAGGTGACGCTGGCGGGCTGCGAGCATCGGCACACGAGATCACGTGACGTGGGCCAGCGCACGCGCCGTGACGCGTGGTCTCGCCGACGTCACGTGATCTGGGCCGCACCGGGGGGCGCGACGGCCCCCCGCACCCCAGGGCACGTTCGGACGGGCCGGGCGCGAACGCCCGACCCGTCCGAACGCACTACGCCACGCGCTGCTTCGGCGACACCTCGTACGTGTTCTCGGCGTCCGAGAACACCGCGTCGCCGAGCGCCTCGTCGATGGCGCTGAGGGTGTCGGCATCGAGGGTCACTCCCGACGCCTTCACGGTGTCCGCGAGCTGCTCGGGGCGCGAGGCGCCGACCAGGGCTGCCGCGATGTTCGGGTTCTGCAGCACCCACGCGATCGCGAGCTGGGGCATCGAGAGCCCGGCTTCGTCGGCGATGGGCGTGAGGCGCTGCACGGCCTCGAGCGTGTCGTCGGCGAGGAAGCGCTTGATGAACGTCGCGCCGCTCTTCTCGTCGGTCGCGCGCGAGCCCTCGGGCACGGGCTGACCGGGCAGGTACTTGCCGCTGAGTACGCCCTGCGCCATGGGGGACCAGACGATCTGCGAGATGCCGAGCTCCTCGCTCGCCGGCACGACCTTGCCCTCGATCACGCGCCACAGCATGGAGTACTGCGGCTGGTTCGAGATGAGCTGGATGCCGAGCTGCTTCGCGAGCGCGTGCCCGTCACGCAGCTGTTCGGCCGTCCACTCCGAGACGCCGATGTAGAGCGCCTTGCCCTGGCGCACGACGTCGGCGAACGCCTGGAAGGTCTCTTCGAGCGGCGTCTCGTAGTCGAAGCGGTGCGCCTGGTAGAGGTCGACGTAGTCGGTGCCGAGGCGCTTCAGCGACCCGTTGATGGAGTCCATGATGTGCTTGCGGCTGAGGCCGGTGTCGTTCGGCCCCTTGGGGCCGGTGGGGAAGTACACCTTCGTGAAGATCTCGAGGGACTCACGCCGCTGCCCCTCGAGGGCCTTGCCGAGCACGGTCTCCGCCGCTCCGTTGGCGTAGGCGTCGGCGGTGTCGAACGTCGTGATGCCCGCGTCGAGGGCGGCGTGCACCGTGGCGATCGCCGCGTCGTCACCGACCTGCGAGCCGTGGGTCACCCAGTTGCCGAGGGTGATCTCCGAGATCTTGAATCCACTGTTGCCGAGATAGCGATAAGCGACCATTCCTCCACGCTAGACCCGGCCACCGACACCGGGGCCGCGGCATCCCTGCCCCCTCACGCATAAACGCTTCCCGCGCACGGAAACGCGAGCACAGCGTGTTTATGGTCGCGAGAAGCGTTTATGCGTGGGGGTGCGAGGACAGCCGCGACATCACGCGTCCTTCCGGATCCACCGGAACGTCAACCGCACGAGCGCGAGCCCCAGCACCAACCAGAGTCCCGTCACCAACAGGATCAGCGGGTGGTCCCACGACCCCGACGGCTCCCCCGCGGCGAACCCCTCGGGCAGGAACACCGAACGGAACCCCTGCGCAAGCCACTTGAGGGGGAAGACGCTCGCGACGTTCTGGAGCCACTCGGGCAGGGCTGCGAAGTTGATGTACACGCCCGAGATGAACTGCAGCAGCAGCACGATCGGGATGACGACTCCCGTGGCGCTGCGACCGGTCCGCGGCAGCGCCGACAGGCCGATGCCGAGGATCGCGCAGGTCGTCACGCCCAGCAGGAAGACCCACGCGAACGTCAGCCACCGCTCCGGCTCGGTCGGCAGGGGCACGCCGAAGAACACCGCGGCGACGACGATGAGCAGCACCGACTGCAGGAGGCCGGTCACCAGCACCTGACCGAGCTTGCCGATGAAGTACGACACCGGGCTGAGCGGGGTGCCGCCGAGGCGCTTGAGCGTGCCGTCGCTGCGCTCCATCGCGATGTCGATCGACATATTCTGCAGGCCCGACAGCAGCACGCCCGCGGCGAGCATCGCGGGGAGGTAGAACTGCGCGGCATCCACTTCGTCTCCGGGCGGACCGAAGGTCTGAGAGTCGAACGCGACGGCGAAGATCAGCAGGATCATGACCGGGAAGAGGAAGGTGAAGAACACCGAATCGCCCTGGCGGAAGTACGAGCGCACCTCGAAGGCGATGCGCGCGGCGCCCAGCCGCAGCACGCGGCTCACGCGACGCCTCCCGCCGCGGTGATGCGACGCGCCTCGTCGCCGAGGAACGACAGGTACACGTCCTCGAGGCTCGGGCGCACGACCTCGAGCCGCTCCGGTTCGCCGAGGCGGGCGTACAGCGCCGCCACCACCGCCCCGGGGTCCTGCGTGCGCTCCTCGCGCACCTCGCCGCCCTCGCGCCACCGCACGACGGGCACACGCGCCGACGGTCCTCCGAGCTCGTCGATACGACCGACGGATGCCATCTGCCCGCCGACGATGATCGCTGCGCGCTCCGCCAGCTCGGCGGCTTCGTCGAGATAGTGCGTCGTCAGCAGAATGGTGGTGCCCTCGCCCTGCAGGTCGCGGATGAGGTCCCAGAACTGCCGCCGCACCTCGGGGTCGAAACCCGTGGTCGGCTCGTCGAGGAACAGCAGCTCGGGTCGGCCGATGATTCCGAGGGCGACGTCCACGCGGCGACGCTGACCGCCCGAGAGCTTGCGCACCGACACCTTCGCCTTCTCGCTCAACCCCACCGCCGCGATCACCTCGTCGACGTTCCTCGGGTGCGGGTAGAACGAGGCGAAGTGCGCGAGCAGCTCCCGCACGCTCGCGGTGGGCGCCTCGCCCGTGTTCTGCAGCACGATGCCGAGCCGCGCCTTCCAGTCGAGACCGCCGCGGTGCGGGTCGACGCCGAGCACGCGCACCTCGCCGCTCGTGCGGTCACGGTAGCCCTCGAGGATCTCGATGACGGTGCTCTTGCCGGCGCCGTTGGGGCCGAGCAGCGCGAACGTCTCGCCTCGGCGGATGTCGAAGCCGACGCCGCGCAAGGCTTCGAGGCCGCCGCGGTAGGTCTTGCGCAGGTTCTCGACCTCGACGACGTTCTCGCTCATGTCCTCAGTCTGAGGGAGGGGCGTCACGACCGGAACGACGAGCCGGTGGAGTCGGCATCCACCGATCGGAGGATGCCCGCCGCGCGAGGGCCTCGACCTCCGACCCTGGCAATCCCCTGTGCTGTCCAAACCATTCCCCCCGCCTGCTCACGAACCACCTGTGCGCGACGTTTTCGCCCCCGGTCGTCGCGTATCCCCCTTACCGCCCTCGAACCGTCCACGTGGACGCTGGAGGTTCCTTTGTCGTTGCTGCCCTCCCCCCTCTCGCAGACCGCCCCGAACCCGACGCCCGAGCCCCTGCTGACCCCGGTCGCCCCCGCGCCCGGACAGGGCTCGACCGGCGTCACCGACACCGTCATCCCCGTCCAACCCGGTACGTCGACCACCGGCGGGTTCCTTCCCGACTGGTCGATCGGCGAATGGCTCGGCTACAGCGGCGTCATCGTGCTCGCGCTCGCCCTGACCGTCGTCGCCACGACGACGCTGTGGTGGATGCTGCACGCGTGGCGCTCCGCCGACGACCTGCGGGCCACGCAGTTCAGTTCGTCCCCGCGCCCCGCACGACACCGCTTCACGCTCCTCGTCCCCGGTCGACACGAGGAAGAGGTCATGGGCCAGACCCTCGACCGCCTCGCTCAGCAGGACCACCCCGATTTCGAGATCATCGCGATCGTCGGGCACGACGACCCGGGCACCGAGCTCGTGGTCCGTCAGGCTGCCGCGCGGCATCCGCACCTCATCAAGGTCGTGGTCGACGACAGCGTGCCCAAGAACAAGCCCAAGGCGCTCAATCGCGCTCTGCAGATCGCCACGGGAGATGTGGTCGGCGTCTTCGACGCCGAAGACGAGGTGCACCCCGGACTGCTCACCGTCGTCGACTCCAAGTTCCAGGAGACCGGTGCCGACGTGGTGCAGGGCGGCGTCCAGCTCATGAACTTCGAGACCAGCTGGTGGTCGCTGCGCAACGTCCTCGAGTACTACTTCTGGTTCCGCTCGCGCCTGCACTTCCACGCCCGGTCGAAGTTCATTCCGCTGGGCGGGAACACGGTCTTCGTCACCCGCGACCGCCTCGCGTGGTCGAGGGGCTGGGACGACCAGTGCCTGGCAGAGGACTGCGAGCTCGGCGTGCGTCTGTCCAGCGACGGCGCGAAGGTCGTGGTGGCGTACAACCCCGAGTACGTCACACGGGAGGAGACCCCGCCCACGCTGACGTCGCTCTACAAGCAGCGCACGCGCTGGAACCAGGGGTTCCTGCAGGTGCTCGGCAAAGGCGAATGGAAGGCACTGCCGACTCTGCGCCAGCGCATGTACGCCCGTTACCTGCTGAACATGCCGTTCCTGCAGGCGGCGACCGGACTGCTGATCCCCATCTCGATCGCGTTCATCCTGCTAGTGAAGGTGCCGACTCCCGTCGCCCTCATCACGTTCCTCCCCTTGGTGCCCACGGTCGTCACGCTCGTCGCCGAGGCGGCCGGGCTGACGGAGTTCGGGCGCGTGTACGACAAGAAGGTGCGCGTGCGCGACTACGTCCGGCTCGTCCTCGGGCTCATCCCGTACCAGGTGTTCCTCGCCGCTGCGGCCGTGCGCTCGGTCGTGCGACAGCTCAAGGGCGACGGCAGCTGGGAGAAGACCGAGCACACGGGTGCCCACCGGGATGCCGTTGCTGTTCCGACCCCGACGCCCGCACTCGCGACCGCGACGATGGAGGCGACCCGATGACCTCCACCCTCGATCGCACGTTCCCCGCCCCCGCCTCCCGTCGCGCCGAGCGGGTGTCCGAGACCCGACAGCCCCGGTGGCGCGACCGTCTGATCGATGCCGCATGGCTTCTGCCGCCGCTGCTCATCGGCATCCTGGTCAACGCCCTCAACCTGGGCAGCTCACCCCAGCGCATCGACGACGAGGGCACCTACACCGCCCAGGCGTGGAGCCTCGGCAATCTGGGCGAGCTGACGCACTACACCTACTGGTACGACCACCCGCCCCTCGGATGGATCCAGATCGCCGCGTGGGCGGGGCTCACCGACGCGTGGGACCGCTACGACGTCGCGGTCATCGCCGCTCGCGAGGCGATGCTCGCGTCGACGGCGATCGCCGCGGTGCTGCTGTGGTGCCTCGTGCGCCGCATCGGGTTCGCCCGGCTCACGGCATCCGTCGCCGTGGCGATCTTCCTGCTGTCGCCGCTGGCCGTGCAGTTCCACCGTCAGGTATACCTCGACAACATCGCGACCGCGTGGCTGCTGGCTGCGCTGCTGCTCGCGATGAGCCGGCGCGCCCAGCTGATCGGCTACATCGGTGCGGCGGCGGCCCTGGGCGTGGCCGTCCTCACGAAAGAGACCTACCTGCTCGCGCTCCCGCTGGTGGCGTGGCTCATGTGGCGCGGCGCCGATCGCACCACCCGTCGGTACACGCTGTCGGTCGCGGCATCCGTGCTCGGCCTGATCGGCCTGACCTACGTGGCGTTCGCCCTGGTGAAAGGCGAGGTGACCCCGGCACCGGGTCGGGTGAGCCTATGGGACGGGCTGGCCTTCCAGCTGTCGTCTCGAGAGGGGAGCGGCTCGCTCTTCGACCCCGAGAGCCTCATGTCGCGCACCGTCGGCCTGTGGTGGCAACTCGACGCCGTGCTCATCGTGACCGCGCTCGCCGCCGCCGTCGCCGCGCTGTTCGTGCGGCGCCTTCGCCCGTGGGCGATCGCGCTGCTCGCCCTGACGGCGTTCATGTTCCGCGGGGGCTACCTGCCCGTGCCTTACGTCATCATGCTGCTGCCGTTCGCCGCGATCGTCGTCGCCGGCATGGGTCAGCGGGCACTCGAAGCGCTGCGCTCGAACGCCGTGCTGCAGCGGTTCACCGGTGTCGCGCTGGCTTCCGGCCTGATCGTGGCGCTCTGTGCGGCGGGACCCCTCTGGGCCGCGCAACTGCGAGGCTTCCTGCTCGCGGACCTCGATCGACCGCTCCGCGACGCGGAGGCCTGGATGACCCAGAACGCGCCCGGAGATGCGCGCATGCTCGTCGACGACGCGATGTGGGTCGACCTGGTCCGCTCCGGGTTCGATCGCGAGAACGTCGTCTGGTACTACAAGGCCGACACCGACACCGATGTGCAGGAGCTCGCCCCCGACGGATGGCGCGACTACGACTACGTCATCACGACCGACTCGATGCGCACCTTCCCGACCGAGTTCCCGACCGTCCGCCAGGCGATCGAGAACAGTGCAGTCGTGGCGTCGTTCGGCGACGGCGCGCAGAAGGTCGACGTCCGTCTGGTCGACACCGACCAGGCCGCCCTCGCTCAGGCCGCCGACGGCGACCTGTACGCCGCGCGGTCCGTCGCGGGCCAGCAGGTCCTGCGCAACACCGACGTCGGAGTCCCCGCCGAGGAGCAGGATCTGCTCACCTCCGGGGTCGTCGACGGTCGCATCCTGCTCACGCTCGGCCAGTTGTCGTCGTCGGGACGGATCGACGTGGCTGATCTCGCGCAGCTCGAGGGCGACCCCTCGGGTGTGCATCGCCAGCTCGTCGTCAGCGCGTTCGCGGGTCAGGACGCGCGGGGGGATGCCGCCGGGGCCGACGCCCTGCTGCGCTTCTACGAGTCGCTCTCCGGGCCGTTGCGTCCGGTGTCCGTCGAGCGCGGTGACGCCGGTGTGGTGATCACGTTCTCGCCCGACGAACCGGTCGACCTGCTCCCCCGTCCCTCCACCTGATCCTCTCTTCCCCCCACGAAAGGACCCTCATGTTCCCCCTGACTGCCTCTGTTCTCTCCCGTCGTCCCGCTCGGCTCGCCGCCATCGGTGCCACCGCCCTGATCGCGGCGGGGATCGGGATCGCCACCGCTCCCGCCGCGTCGGCCGCTGCCGCCGAGCCCGGCGGGTGGGCGCGGGTGGCGCACCTGTCGCCGGACACCAAGTCGGTCGACGTCCAGCTGACGGCGCTGGCCGGTGGCGCCGTCGTGTACGAGCTCGACGACGTCGCCTACGGCGCGGTGAGCCCGTACATCCCCCTGGCCGATGGCACGTACGTCGTGTCGATGGTGCCCTCCGACGCGGCCGACGGCACGCAGCCGGTCGTGCAGCAGTCCATCGACGTCGCCGAAGGCGAGCCGCTGACGGTCGCCGCCTACGGCCGCAACGCCGATCTGAAGACGACCGTGTTCGAGGACGACCTCTCCGCCCCGGCCGACGGCCAGGCGCGCGTGCGGGTCGTGCAGGCCTCCACGGTCGAGCCGACCGTGAACGTCGACACCGCCGAAGGACGCCCCATCGCCCGCGATGTGCCGGCGGGAGCGGCGACCGATTACGCCGCGGTGCCGGCGGGATCGTGGAACCTCGAGCTGACCGGCGCGGACGAGTCCGCGACCTCGGCCGTCGACCTGCCGGCGGGGTCGGTCTCGACCCTGTTCGTGTTGGACGACGCCCGCGGCGCGCTCACCGCGCAGGCGATCACCGACTCGGCGACGCTGGCCGACATGCCCGTCGGCGGCATCCACACCGGCGGCGGCGGCACCGCGGTCGCCGCGGTGAACCCGATCGGCGTCGGCGCGGCTGCGGCTGCGGCTGCGGTGCTCGGAGTGTCGGCCCTGATCGCGGTGCGCCGCCGCCGCGAGGTCGAGGCGGACGCGTGAGGGGCGCCCGCCGAACGCTCGCGGCCAGCGCGCTCGCGACCACTCTCGGCCTGACGATGGCGGCGTGCAGCGTCCCCGCCGAACCGGGTCCGGACATCGGCGACCGCACCGTCGAGACGGCGAAGGCCTTCCTCGACGAGTACGTCGACGGTGGTCGGGTCGTCCGCACCGACCAGGGTGGCGACACGGTCAGCGAGGGGCAGGCGTACGGCCTGCTCCTCGCCGTCGCCGCCGACGATCCCTCGCGGTTCGACAGCATCTGGGACTGGACGACCACCCACCTCCAGCGCGACGACTCCCTCCTGGCGTGGCAGTGGAAGGACGGGGCCGTCATCGACGAGCAGCCGGCCTCCGACGCCGACCTCGACGCCGCGCGCGCCCTCGTGCTCGCGGGCGACGCCTTCGGTCGCGATGACCTCCGCAAGCAGGGTGTGGCTCTCGGCGCGGCCGTGCTTGACGAGATGACGGTCGAGACCGCGCTCGGGCGCATCCTGCTGCCGGGCCCGTGGGCGACGGCATCCCCCCACGCCTACAACCCGTCGTATGCGTCTCCGGCTGCGTTCGACGTGCTCTCTCGCGCGTCGGGCGACCCCCGGTGGAACGAGGTGGCCGAGGGAAGCAGGGCGGTGACGAGCGCCTTGCTGGATGCCAACCCCCTGCCGACCAACTGGGCCACCGTCTCCGCCGACGGCGCCGTCGCCCTCGCGGGCTCCGCGGGGGGCGGGGGCGAGCCGGCGTACGGCTACGACGCGGCGCGCACGACCATCCGGTTCGCGGAGGCGTGCGGTACGGCTGATCGCGCCCTCGCCGCGCGCGTGGCCGGGGCGCTGCCGGGGCAGGACACGCTCGCCGCCGAGCTCGACGCCGGGTCGGGGGCGCTGACGTCGGATCAGCATCCCGTCGCGTACGCCGCGCGGGCAGCGGCGTTCGCCGCGGAGGGGCGATCCGACGACGCGCGCGAGGATCTCCGGCGCGCGGCCGACACCGCGGCATCCACCCCCACCTACTACGGCTCGGCGTGGACCGCGCTGTCGACGGCAATGCTCACCGACGACGTCCTCGGGGGGTGCCCTCCGCTCCAGGATGACGAGACCGCGGCGGTCGCGACGGGGGCCGGGGCAACGGCGGCGACGACAGCGCCCGGGGTGGGCGCTGCCGGCGGTTTCCAAGACCCGGTCTCTCCCGCGGCGGCCAGCACGGCCGTGCCCGTGCACATCTCGATCCCCGCGATCGGGGTGGACTCGGATCTCATCGGTCTCGACCGTGGGGCCGACGGGTGGATCCAGTCACCGCAGGATTACGACGCGGTCGGCTGGTACGAGAAGGGCGTCCTCCCCGGGGAAGTGGGCCCCGCGGTGATCGCGGGGCATGTCGACTCCCCCACCGGCCCGGCGGTGTTCTTCGACCTCCCGCGCCTGACGCCCGGCGACACCGTATCGGTCCGACGAGCCGACGGTTCGACCGCCGACTTCGTGGTGACCGGGCTGCAGACCGTGGAGAAGAACAGCTTCCCCACCGAGTCGGTGTACGCGCCGACGCCCACACCGCAGCTGAGAATCGTGACGTGCGCCGGCGCCTGGGATCCGGCCAGCGGGCACTACGTCGACAACCTGGTGGTCACGGCCGTCGCGGCCTGACGACCACCTCCCTCGCGCCCGGCACGGTCGTTCCTCCGCCTCTCCTCGACGATCGCCACGGGAGAAGCGCCGTCCGGCGGCGAAGAGAGGTGCGTCAGCTCGCGAGCAGGTCTCGGACCTGGGCGACGATGGCGCGGGGTCGGAAGGGCTTCTCGATGACCTCGTCGACCCCGGTGTCGTACGCGCGTCGCTGGTCTTCGGCCAGAGTACGGGCGGTGAGCATGAGAATGGTGGGCTGGACGATCTCGGTCGCGGCACGGATCTCCGCGCAGGCTTGGATGCCGTCTTTCACGGGCATCATCCAATCGAGCAGAACGATGCGAGGTTGTTCGCGACGAACGGCTTCGACACCCTCTTCGCCATTACTGGCACGGACGGCGGTGATATCGGCGCGTTCCAGCCCCATCAGCAGCAGGCCGGCAATGTCATCGTCATCATCCACGACCACTACTGAAGCTCCCATATGGGATATCTTGCAGCAACATCACCTCGGCAGGCACGAAACCCGCCTCCCCTCGAGCCAGGCGTGGAAAAATGACGCCGCGGGATTGGTGGAACCCTAGGAGAAATACGGTGCCAGAGAGAGCATTTTGGACTCCTTTGCGGCCGAACCAGATTTTCGTACGTTTGCAACTGCCCTTTCTGGTGGGCGTGACGGTCGCCTCGATCGCCACCGTGCTGGCCGTGCCGGAGCTCTCGCATTCCCCTCTCCTGTGGGCGGGTCTTTCTGCGCTGGCCATCGCGTCCGGGGTGTTCCTCCTCCCGAGCAAGCATTGGATGACGACCGCGTGGGTCGTCGTGATCCCGATGTTGGACGTGATCTGCATCGCCGGTGTCCGCACGGCCTTGCTCGCCTACCTCCCCACCGTGGGAATGCTCTGCCTGCTTCCCTTCGCCTGGATTGCGTACCGGTTCCGTTGGCCCGGGCTCACGGTGGTGCTCGTCTCGGGCGCCCTGATCGCGGCGTTACCGTTTGCTCTGGGAGTCCGTCCGGCGACAACGCTGCTGGCGATCGTCAATGTGCTGGCATTGCCGTTCATCGCGACGGGGATATCGCTGGCGATCCACCTGGGCGCGCGGAGTTTCGAGAAGAGACGTGCAATCGCCGAGGAGGCCACCGCGGCGCTGCGTGGCGCCCTGAACGAGTCGAACGAGACGCAACTGCTGCTTCGGTCGGTCCTCGACACGGTCACGGGCGCCGTGGCGTACTACAACGCCCGCGACGAGCTGATCCTGGCCAACTCCACCGCGGAGAAGATGGTGGAAATCGTCGGATTCCGGCTGGATATCCCCCCGTTCGCAGGACCTGATGTCCTCGCGGCCGATCGAAAGACACCTATTTCCCTCGATCAGCAGATCATTCCGCGTGCCCTGAGAGGTGAAGTCATCGCCAGCCATATGGAATGGCTGGGCCGGCCCGGGAACCAGATCGCGATCATGGCGTCCTCACGGCGGGTGCACCGTGAGGACGGGACCCTTCTGGGCACGGTCATCGTCGCGTACGACGTCACAGAACTCGCAAATGCGATCGAGGTTCGAGAGGAATTTCTCACGACGGTCTCACACGAATTGCGGACGCCGCTCACCTCGATCATCGGATACACCGAGGAGATCGTGGACGTCCTCGGAGAGCGCGCGCAGCACTTGGGCATCGACGCCTGGTTGGCGACGATCGAGCGCAATGCCGACACCCTCATGAAGCGTGTGAACGACCTCCTCCATGTCGCCGATGCCGAACTGGTCCTGGAGCGTCAGCAGACGGATGTCGACGTCATCGTGCGGCGCGCGGTCGAGCAGTTCACCGTGGTCGCCGAGCGGACCGGCATCGTGCTCGATACGCGTGTGGAAACAGGCCTGCTCGCCGACGTCGACCCGAGGCGTTTCGGGCAAGCCGTCGAGAACCTGGTGGGGAACGCCCTCAAGTTCACCGCCCGAGGGGGAACGGTCACGGTCCGCGCCCACCGGCAGGAGAGCGACACGATCTGCGTCTCGGTGGCCGATACGGGTATCGGAATGACCCCGGACGAGCAACGCCGTATCTTCGACAGGTTCTATCGAGCTCAGGCGGTCAGAGAGAACGCCCTCCAGGGCATCGGAGTGGGCTTGTCGATCGTGAAGACCATCGTCGACGCGCACGGGGGAAAGATCGCCGTCGTCAGCGCGCCCGGCGCCGGGACCACCGTGCGGATCGACGTGCCGACGAACCCGGCCGTCGCGACCTCGCCCGCGCACGCCGCCGCGATCACGCCGCACTGACACGCCTCGCCAGCGGCCGCGTCTGCCCCCGACCGCAGCAAGGCGAACGAGGAAGGGTCGTCTCCCGCGGTTCTTCGAGTCGGGATGCGCGCGTGGTCGGAGTTCGTCGAGATCCGCGACGACGACGAATGCCCCCGGCCGTGCGGCCAGGGGCATTCGAAATCAGACTCAACCGACCGGAGTCGCCTCCGCCGCCGCCTCGTCTTCTTCGGTCGCGACGAGCTGACCGCACGCCCCGTCGATCTCTTTGCCACGGGTGTCGCGGAGCGTCGTCGGGATGCCGGCGTCGTTGAGGCGTCGAACGAACTCGTTCTGCACGGGCACCTCGGATGCCGTCCAGATCGAGCCCGGCGTCGGGTTCAGCGGGATGGGGTTCACGTGCACCCAGCCGCGTCCGCGGGCGTTGAGCTTCTCGGCCAGCAGGTCGGCACGCCAGGCGTGGTCGTTCATGTCTTTGATCAGGGCGTATTCGATCGACACGCGGCGCCCGGTCTTGTCGAAGTAGGCGCGTGCGGCATCCAGCGCCTCGTCGACCTTCCAGCGGGAGTTCACCGGGATGAGTTCGTCGCGCAGGTGGTCGTCGGGGGCGTGCAGCGAGAGGGCGAAGGTCACCGGGATGTCCTCGTCGGCGAGCTTCTTGATCGCGGGGACGAGTCCGACGGTCGACACCGTGATGCCGCGTGCGCTCATGCCGAGACCGTGCTCTTTGTCGACCATCACCCGCACGGCCTGCATGACGCGCGCGTAGTTGGCGAGCGGCTCGCCCATGCCCATGAACACGATGTTCGACACGCGGTCGAGCGAGTGGTCGGAGCTCTTCTTGCCGCCCAGTCCGCCTGCGGCGATGAGGGCGTTGGCGCGCACGATCTGCTCGATGATCTCGGCCGCCGACATGTTGCGGGTCAGCCCCGCCTGGCCGGTGGCGCAGAACGGGCAGTTCATGCCGCAGCCGGCCTGGCTCGACACGCACAGCGTGATGCGGCCGGGGTAGCGCATGAGCACCGACTCGACGAGCGCGCCGTCGTGCAGCTTCCAGAGGAACTTGATCGTGTCGCCACGGTCGGTCTCGAGCCGGCGCACCTCGGTGAGCAGCGGCGGCAGCATTCCCGCGACGAGCTCTTCGCGGCCGGATGCCGGGAGGTCTGTCATGTCGGCGGCATCCGACGTGTAATGCGTGAAGTAGTGCTTCTCGAGCTGCTTCGCGCGGAAACCCGGGAGGCCGAGCTTCTTGAGCGTGGCGACGCGCTCGTCGTACGTGAGGTCGGCGAGGTGCACCGGCGGCTTGCCGCGCTTGGGGCTGGCGAACTGCAGCAGCGGGCGACCGGTCTCGTCCTTGGCCTGCTGCCAGCCTTCGGTCTTGGGGCGCACCTGGCGGATGCCGGTGTTCGCCGGGGCTCCCTCGGGGCGCACCTGCCGGGGCGTCGTCGTGCGCACGGGGGGCTGTTCGGTCATGGTTTCCAGGGTACCGGCCGCTCCTGCACCGCGGCTGGGCGCGTCCTCCCCGCGCGAGGGGTCGCTTTCTGTCGCCTGGGGCGGTCCGAAGCGACAGTTGTCGGCCCCTCAGGCGCGGACGCATGCAGAACAACACAGCTCCGGCAGATCCGCCACCCTAAACTGCATCCCATGCCCGGTGCCGGTGACGTCTCCCTCCCGCCCGGCGGCGTGCAGAAGCTTCTGAACAACAACGTCGTCGTGGCGATCGACGGCGACGGCCGCGAGCGCGTGCTCATGGGTCGGGGCATCGGCTTCCAGCTCAAGCACGAGGGCCGCGTCGATCCCGCGAAGGTCGAGAAGACGTTCGTCCTCGAGCAGGGCAGCGACACCGCTCACGCCCAGAAGCTCCTCACCGACGCGCCGTACGCGCTCGTCGAGGCGGTCCTGCACGCCGTCGACCAGGCCGAGCGCGACCTGGGTCGCGACCTGGGGCGCCGGCTACCGCTCGCGGTCATCGACCACATCACCTATGTGATCGAACGCCTCGATCAAGGCATCCGCATCCCCGGCACCTCCATGCCCGAGCTACGGATCCTCCACCCCGACGAATCACGCGCCGCGGAGCGCATGGCGACCTCGATCGCGGCCTCCCTCGACCGTGAGCTCCCGCCCGAAGAGGGCGTGTTCCTGACGATGCACCTGCTCAACGCCACGCGCGACGAGCCCAACGGCACCGCGGCCCTGCTGTTCCGTCGGGTGCAGCACGTCGTGCGCACCGTCGAGACCGGCCTCGGCGTCGCGCTCGACACCGAGAGCCCCGACTACGCGCGTTTCATCCTGCACGTGCGCTTCCTGCTGCAGCGGCTCGTGAACCGCGCGATGCTCTCGAGCGGCGACTCGTCTTTCTTCGAGTTCGCCAAGCACCGTTACCCCCGCGCCTTCGGCATCGCCGAGGCCGTCAAGGCCTACGTCCTCGCGGCGACCGGGTCGACCCTCACCGACGAGGAGGTGCTCTACCTCACGGTGCATGTCGAGCGCCTCGCGACGAGCCTGGGCCGCGCCGACGACAGTGGCGGCCCCGACGCCCCGGTGCTATAGTCGCCGTCGCAGGCGTCATACCCTGCCGACGATTTCCGGATTGTTACCGCGCGAGCGGGCAAGACCTGAATCCACATCGCTGACGAGCGATGAACGGATTCGGGTCTTTTTTATTGCCCGAAACACCCGGCAGCGTCGCCACAGAACATTCGAACAGGCCGCATCGATGCGGCGAAAGGCAGGCGGTTCCGATGGCGGATCACGCGAAGACGGCGGCGGGGGTCCTCGCCGGTGTCGGTGGAGAGAGCAACGTCCAATCCCTCGTGCACTGTGCGACGAGGCTCCGGTTCGTGTTGAAAGACGAGGGCAAGGCGGATGCCGCAGCGATCCGCGCCACGCCCGGCGTCATCACCACGGCCCAGGCGGGCGGTCAGTACCAGGTGGTGATCGGCAACGACGTGCCCGACGTGTACGCCGCGATCCAGTCGCAGACCACGCTCGGCGGCGACGCCGAAGGAGGCGAGAGCGGGGCGAAGGGCAACCTCTTCAACCGGTTCATCACGATGATCTCGTCGATCTTCACGCCGATCCTCTGGGCCCTCGCGGGCACGGGTCTGCTGAAGGCGTTCGTCGCCGCCGCCGTCACCTTCGGATGGCTGGATGCCACGAGCACGACCTACACGATCCTCAACGCGCTGTCCGATGCGTTGATCAACTTCCTGCCGCTGGCGCTGGCCATCACCGCGGCCCGCTACTTCAAGGCGTCGGAGTTCACCTCCTTCGCCATCGCCGGCGCTCTGGTGTACCCGACCATCACGGCGCTGAACGGTCAGCCCGACATCACCTTCTTCGGCATCCCGGTCACGATGGTCAGCTACGTCTCGAGCGTCATCCCGGTGATCATCATCGTGTGGCTGCAGAGCTACGCCGAGCGCTTCCTGCTCAAGGTCCTGCCCGGCGCGGTGCGCCGCTTCCTGGCCCCGATGATCGTCGTGCTCGTCGCCGTGCCGCTCGTCTTCCTCGTGATCGGCCCGATCTCGAGCCTCGTCGGCGGCGGCCTCGCGGCCGGCATCGGTTGGGTCTTCGAGACCCTCCCGTGGCTGGGCGGCGCGATCATGGGCGGGCTGTGGCAGGTCTTCGTGATCTTCGGTCTGCACTGGGGTCTCGTGCCGCTGTTCCAGCTCGAATACCAGACCACCGGGCAGATTCTGCTCCTCGGCCCCGTGTTCGCCGCCGTGCTCGCCCAGGCGGCCGCCGTCGCCGGCGTACTGGTGCGCACCCGCAACAAGAACCTGCGCTCGCTCGCCGCTCCGGCCACACTGTCGGGCTTCCTCGCCGGCATCACCGAGCCCGCGATCTACGGCATCAACCTCCCCCTCAAGCGCCCCTTCGCCTTCGGCGTCGTCGGCGGCGCGCTCGGCGGCGCCCTCATCGCGATGGGCGGGGTCTTCTCGAAGGCGTTCGTCGTGCCCTCCGGCCTGGCTCTTCCCGCCCTGCTCGGTAACGGCAACATGATCATGCTCGGCATCGGTCTGCTCGTGGCCATCGTCGTCCCGTTCGTGCTGGTCGTGGTGTTCGGCTTCACGGACCCGGTCGACGCGGCCGCCCCCGCCACCCCGGCGGCCACCACCGACACGGTGGTTCTCAGCCCCGTCGACGGCACCGTCGTGCCGCTCACCGAGGTTCCGGATGCCGCCTTCGCCGACGGCTCGCTCGGCAAGGGCGTCGCGATCCGTCCGACCTCGGGCGCGGTCTACGCCCCCTTCGACGGCACCGTCGTCGCGGCCTTCCCGACCGGCCACGCGGTGGGCCTGCGCGGAGCGGACGGCGTCGAACTGCTCATCCACGTGGGTCTCGACACCGTCAAGCTCGGCGGAGAGCACTTCACGCTGAAGGTGCAGTCCGGCACCGAGGTGAAGGCGGGCGACCTGCTCGTCGAGTTCGACGGCGACGCGATCGAGAAGGCCGGCTACGACCTGATCACGCCGGTCATCGTCACGAACGGCGATCTCTACCCCGACATCGCCGACGCGGCATCCGGTCCTCTCTCGCACGGCGAGACGCTGTTCCGCGCCGTCTCCGTCGATTCCCTCACCCCCGCCCGCTGACCCCTGGAGGCACAGAACATGACGAACACCCCCTTCCCCGACGGGTTCCTCTGGGGCGGTGCCACCGCCGCCAACCAGATCGAGGGCGCATACGACGCGGACGGCAAGGGCCTGTCCGTGCAGGACGTGATGCCTCGCGGCATCTCGGGCCCGCGCTCCGAGACCCCCACCGCCGACAACCTCAAGCTCGTCGGCATCGACCACTACCACCGCTACGCGGAGGACATCGCGCTCTTCGCCGAGATGGGCTTCGGGGTCTACCGCTTCTCGATCGCCTGGAGCCGCATCTTCCCGAAGGGCGACGAGACCGAGCCGAACGAGGCCGGTCTGGCGTTCTACGAGCGCATCCTCGACGAGCTCGAGAAGCACGGCATCGAGCCGCTCGTGACGATCTCGCACTACGAGACGCCCCTGCACCTGGCCGAGCAGTACGGCGGCTGGACGAATCGGGAGCTCATCGGCTTCTACGAGCGCTACGCCCGCACGCTCTTCGAGCGCTTCGGCAGCCGGGTGAAGTACTGGCTGACCTTCAACGAGATCAACTCGCTGCTGCACGCGCCCTTCATGAGCGGCGGCATCCCGATCCCCGAGGGCGGCGTCCCCGAGCAGCAGCTGTACCAGGCGATGCACCACGAGCTCGTGGCATCCGCCCGCGCCACCCGGATCGCCCGCGAGGTCGCTCCCGAGGCGAAGGTCGGCTGCATGGTGCTGTCGATGCCGATCTACCCGCTGACGCCGTCGCCCGACGACGCCGTCGCCGTCATGGAGGCCGACCACGGCAACCTCGTCTACGGCGACGTGCACACCCGCGGCGCCTACCCGGGCTACTTCCTGCGGACGCTCCGCGAGAAGGGCATCGAGCTCGACATCACCGACCAGGACCGCGACGACCTGACCCACACGGTCGACTTCGTCTCGTTCAGCTACTACATGTCGATCGCCGAGACCGCCGACCCCGCGAAGAAGGTCGCCGGCGAGGGCAACATCATGGGCGGCGTCTCGAACCCGACGCTCGAGGCGAGCGAGTGGGGGTGGCAGATCGACCCCGTGGGCCTGCGCCTGGTGCTGAACCAGTTCTGGGACCGGTGGCAGAAGCCGCTGTTCATCGTCGAGAACGGTCTGGGCGCGCGCGACCAGCTCGTCGAGGTCGACGGCGAGAAGACGGTCGTCGACGACTACCGCATCGCGTACCTCAACGACCACCTCGTGCAGGTCGGCGAGGCGATCGAAGACGGCGTCGAGGTGCTCGGCTACACCTCGTGGGGCTGCATCGACATCGTCAGCGCCAGCACCGCCCAGTTGAGCAAGCGATACGGTTTCATTTACGTCGACCGAGGCGACGACGGCACCGGTTCGCTCGATCGCTACCGGAAGAAGTCGTTCGGCTGGTACGCCGACGTCATCCGATCCAACGGCGCGTCCCTCACGCGCTGATCCCCTTCATCGGATCGGCCCCGGGTCCCCAGGTCCCGGGGCTGATCCCCTTCTGGAGTGCACATGACCCGCATCGCCTTCCTCGACGTCGACGGCACGATCCTCGAGCACGGCTCGGTGATCGCCCCCTCGACGGTGACCGCCGTGCGGAAGGCGCGCGAGAACGGCCACCTCGTGTGGCTCTCCACCGGGCGATCGGCGGGCGACATCCACCCCGAGGTGCTGGCGATCGGCTTCGACGGCGCGATCACCAACGGGGGCGCGTACGCGACCCGCGGCGGCGATCCCGACGAGCACGCCCTCATCGTCGAGCAGCCGATGCCCCGCGCCGACGTCGAGGCCCTCGAGCGCTACTTCGAGGCCCACGGCATCCACTACTTCCTGCAGACCCACGGGGGCGTGTATGCGAGCGCCGGCATGGGTCCCGTGATGACCGAGTACCGCCGCGAACGGCACGAGAAGCGCGCAGCCGAGCTCGAAGCCGAGGGCTTGCCGCCCGAGCAGCCCCTCTGGCGCGAGCCGCGCCCGGTCTCGGAGGTCGACCGCGACGCCGTCGCGAAGGCCGTGTTCGTCAGCCCGTCGACCGACACCGTCGCGCACGCGGCGGCCGCCCTCGGCGAGGGCTTCCACGTCATCCCCGGCTCGATCCCGCTGCCCGGCGGGTCGAACGGCGAGATCGGTCAGGCCGGCGTCACCAAGGGCTCCGCGATCACGGCGGTGCTCGACCAGCTGGGCCTGTCGGCGACGGATGCCATCGGTATCGGCGACAGCTGGAACGACGTCGAGATGTTCGAGGTCGTCGGCACCCCCGTCGCGATGGGCAACGCGGCACCCGAGCTGCAGCGACTGGCCGGTCGGGTGACGACCGCGGTGCTCGACGACGGCGTGCACAACGCGTTCACGGAGCTGGGCCTGATCTGAGTCCGGCTCACCTCCTTAAGGGTGCCCGCCTGCTCCGCCCGCGGGGCTGACTCGCTCCCCCGCCGCCCCCACGCACGCAGGAACGCGATCGACTCACGCGAACGCGAGCACAGCGCGTTCCTGCGCGCGAACGGCGTTCATGCGGGGAGAACCCCCGCGATCAGTCGAGGAAGATGTCCGGGTACATCGCCGCGTCCGGAGTCCCCGGCACGGCGGCGTACGCGTCGAAGTCGGTGACTCCGGCGCGCTCGAGCACGTCCTCGACGATCAGCGTCTGCCCGGTCAGCTCACGCGAGGGCGCGGTCAGAACCTCGTATGCGGCATCCGCGTAGATCTCCGGCGTCCGCGACACCGCCATGAGCCGGTCACCGCCGATGACGTTCTGCACGGCGGCCGTCGCGATCGTCGTGCGCGGCCACAGCGCGTTCGCCGCGATGCCCTCCGACGCGAACTCCGCGGCCAGGCCGAGGGTCGCCATCGTCATGCCGAACTTCGCGAGGCTGTAGCCGGTATGCGCGCCGAGCCACTTCGGTGTGACGTTCAGGGGCGGCGAGAGCGAGAGGATGTGCGGGTTCGCCGCGTCGCGAAGCTGCGGGACGGCGGCGCGCGACAGCAGGAACGTGCCGCGGACGTTCACGTCCTGCATCAGGTCGTACTTCTTCGAGGCGAGTTCGAGGGAGCCGGAGAGGTCGATGACGCTGGCGTTGTTGACGACGATGTCGATGCCGCCGAACTCCCCGACCGTCCGCATGACGGCCTCGGTGATCGATGCCTCGTCCCTCACGTCGCCGACGATCGGCAGCGCCTGCCCACCGGCCGCGCGGATCTCGTCGGCGGCGGTGTGCACGGTGCCGGGAAGCTTCGGGTGCGGGGTGTCGGTCTTGGCGAGCATCGCGATGTTCGCACCGTCGCGGGCCGCGCGCAGCGCGATCGCGAGGCCGATGCCACGGCTGCCACCCGACATGAGGAGGGTCTTGCCGGCCAGCGGAGCGCCGGACGAGGGCGTGCTCATGAGCGTCCTTTCGCGGAGGCGGCGGCGAACGCGGCGACACGCGCCTTCGCCTCGGGGGTGTCGAACGACGCGCCGATCGTGGCAGCCTCGTCGGCGAGGTTCTCGGCGAAGGTGCGTCCCGCACCCATCCGGACGAGGCGCGTGGCCTGGCCGAACGCCGCCGTCGCTCCGTCGAGCCAGAATCGCGCGATCTGCTCGACGCGCGTGACCAGATCCGCGGATGCCACGACCTCGGCCACGAGACCCCAGTCCAGCGCCTCCGCCGCGGTGAGCATGCGGTCCTGCAGCAGCAGCTGAAGCGCCCGCCGCTGACCGATCGCCGCGGGCAACAGGGTCGAGACGCCCAGGTCGGGCGTCAGTCCGATGTTGGCGTACCGGCTGACGAAGCGCGCGTTCTCGCTCGCGACGACGTAATCGGCCGCGAGCATGAGCCCCAGCCCGCCGCCCGCGACCGCGCCCTGGACGGCCGCGACCATCGGCAGCGGCGCTTCCGCGAACGTGCGGATGCCGTCGTGGATCGCATCGGCGGTCTCGGTGACGTCGATTCCGGACGCACCCGTCGTCGCCATCGCCACGACGTCGCCGCCCGCGCAGAACGCCGGCCCCGCGGCATCCAGGATCACCGCCCCCACCGCGGAGTCGGAGGTGACCTCGTGCGCAACCTCTTTCCAGCGGCGCGCCATGGGGAAGTCCATGGCGTTCAGGGACGAGGGCCGGTCGAAGGTGACGCGAGCCAGCCCGTTGTCGATGCGGAGCAGGATGCCGTCGGTCATTTCGGTGCCATTCTGATCGCGCCGTCGAGGCGGATGGTCTCGCCGTTGAGATAGCCGTTGTCGACGATCGCGAGCACGAGTCGTGCGTATTCGTCGGGGACGCCGAGCCGCGAGGGGTAGGGCACCTGCTGGCCCAGCGAGTCCTGCGCGGCCTGCGGCAGGCCCTTGAGCATCGGAGTCTCCATGATGCCGGGGGCGATCGTGACGACCCGGATGCCGTGGCGCGCCAACTCGCGCGCGATCGGCAGGGTCATCGCGTGCACGCCGCCCTTGCTGGCGGAGTAGGCGGGCTGGCCGATCTGCCCGTCGAAGGCTGCGACGCTCGCGGTGTTGACGACGACGCCGCGGTCGCCGCTGTCGGTGGGGCCGGTTCTCGCCATGACCGCGGACGTCTGAGCGATGACGTTGTAGGTGCCGATGAGGTTCACGCGCACGACACGTTCGAAGTCGGCGAGCGAAGAGGGGTTCCCCTCGCGGTCCAGGACCTTCGCGGGCGGCGCGATGCCGGCGCAGTTGACGACGACGCGCAGCGGACCCGCTTCGGCGGCGAGGGCTGCCGCAGCGGCGATCTGCTCGGCGTCCGTCACGTCGGCGGCGGCGAACGAGCCGCCCAGTTCCTCGGCGAGCGCGGCGCCGTCCGAGCGGGGGAGGTCGACGATCGTGACGTGGGCCCCGGCCGCGGCAAGCCGCCGCGCGGTGGCGAGGCCGAGTCCCGAAGCGCCGCCGGTGACCAGGGCGGATGCTCCTGCGATGTCCATGCGTTCTCCTTCGAAGCTGAAACCGAGTACCACTTTAGTCGAGACTCAGGACCGCGCCGAGCCCCTCTTCTTCTTGACCCGGACTCGCGGCCGGGTGCGGATCGCCGAGGTGGTCGCTCCGTCGACGAGCAGGATCGTCTGCTCGGGCTCCCACCCGTAATCCCTCCGCAGTCGATCACTGAGCACGGAGACCGCATCCGGCACGAGGGTCTCGGTGCCCCGAGGGACATCGACCGCGGCCGGGTCGAGGTCGCGCGCGGCGGCACGCAGGTCGGCGACGAGGCCGCGCACGCGGTCGGGGCCGTAGGCGGTGGATGCCAGATCCCAGTCCCCCACGACGACCACCGACCCCGCGGCACGCTCTGCGACATCCACGGTCACGCGCGGTCCGAAGCGCACGCGCACCACGGCCGCACCGATGGCGAGCACGGCCAGCGCGCCGAGGATCGTCGCGGGGGCGAACGAGAAGGCGACGCGGTAGAGCACGGAGTCCCATCCGACGACGAGGCCCACGATCGCCCGGAAGAGCGAGTAGACAGCGAAGACCCCGCTCGTGAGGGCGATGACGCGCAGCGGACCGAACGGCTCGACGCGCGAGTGGCTCGCCACCCACCCGCACGCGCCGCAGGTCACGGCGACGGCGACGGCTTTGGCCGCGAGCGACCCGGGTAGCGGCACCGTCGCGGTCACGAGGGCGACCGCGAGCGCGAGCGCCAGGATCGCGATCGACGTGTTGCGCGCCCGTCGCCCCTCGAGCGCGCTCAGCGCGACGATCAGCAGGGCGGGAGCGAGCACCATCGCCACGTCGCCCAGGACGAGGGGCAGGATGCCGCCCCCCGCGCCGTAGATGAAGTACATGGCACTGGAACCGGCCGCCGTCACACCCGCCACGGCGGCGAAGCGCAGGAACAGCGTCATGGGCCCCGGAGTGCCGATACGCGGCATGGCGATGAACATCACGGCACCCGCGACGGCCACGCTGACCGCGAGTATCCCGAACGACAATCCCATGGCATCCCCCGTGATCATTCTGCCGCCGCCGGGGGCGATCGGCCCGTACGCGCATTCCCTCCGGCCGCGGCCCGCACACCCCGGCCCGTGACCGCATCACCCCGCCGCGGCGCGCGCCTAGGCTCGACGGGTGAATCTCCCCGACTTCCGCATCGAGAAGGTCGACGTCGACGATCCGCGAGCGGTCGCGCTACGCGCCGTCTTGGACGCCGACCTCGATGAGCGGTACCGCGACGCCGATGCCGAGGACTCCCCCGAGGTCGCCGCGAAGCGCGCTGAGGCGCTCGCCGTCCACGCCGAGCAGGTCGTCGCCACCCTCTTGGCGATCGACACGGCCGACACCCCGCTCGGGCACGTCATCCTGCGCCGCCTCGGCGACGAGTGGGAGCTCAAGCGCCTCGTCGTCGTGGCCGCGGGCCGTCGACGCGGCATCGGCACGGCGCTCACCGCAGAGGTCGTCGATCTCGCCCGACGCGGTGGTGCCCGACGCGTGATCCTGCAGAGCGGGCGCATGCAGCCCGAATCGCTGCGCGTATACGCCGCCGCGGGCTTCACGCCCATCCCCGTCTACGAGCCGTATCTCGAGACCATGCCGCGCTCGCTCTGCTTCGAGTACGTCTTCTAGACACCCGCTCCGCGTCGGGCATCCCCCGCAGGCCGCATCGCCGCCCGGCCTCGCGGCGCCTTCGGCGCCCTCAGGGGGCTACGTCCCCACGACGCGGAACGCCCCCGACAACACCGCCGCCGCGAGTGCCACGACGATGAGCACGACCGCTGCGCCGAGGGCAGCGGCATCCCGAGCCGAAAGAGACGACGGGCGCGCCCACGTCCGTTCGACGTCGGAGCCGAACCCGCGGGCTTCCATCGCCGTGGCGAGTTTCGTCCCGCGACGCACGGCGAACACGAGCAGCACGAACGCCATCGAGAAGAAGCGGCGGGCCGCGCCGCGGTCACCCAGGCCCCGGGCGCGACGGGCCAGGCTCATCGTGCGCCAGTCATCGACGAACAGGCCGACCGTGCGGGCCCCCGCGAGCACGCCCAGCACGAACCGGCTGGGCAGCTTCGCCACCTGCGCGAGGGCGTCGGCGAGCTCGGTGGGGTCGGTGCGGGCGAAGAGCAGGATGATCGGCATGGCCAGGGCCACGACGCGCACCAGCACGGCGAGCGACAGGGCGATGGAGTCGTCGCTCACCGTGGCGAAGAGGAAGGTGCCGTAGACGGTCCCTCCCGGCCGGGCGTAGAGCAGCATGCTCACCGCGGCGACGGGGGCGAAGACGATCACCGGCACGAGACGTTTCAGGACGGTGGCGTACGCCACTCCGGTCAGCGGCACGCACAGCAGCTCCAGGAGCAGTGCCGTTCCCGCGCTCACCGCATCGATCGACGCGAGCAGGGGGACCGCCAGCACGAGGACCATCGCCACCTTCGTCACGGGATTCACTCCGTCGAGCCAGGCCGTTCGCGGGCGTTCGTCGACGAGGGCGGTCACGCGGCATCCCCCAGCCGGATGCGGTGCTGCCCGAGGTGACGCACCACATCGGCGTCGTGGGTGACCGCCACGACCGTGCGCCCGCGCGCGACCTCCCGCTGGAGCAGGGCGACGAGCTCGACCCATCCGCGGCGGTCCTGACCGAACGTCGGTTCGTCGAGCACGATGACGGCGGGCGAGGCGGCGAGCACCGTCGCGACCGACAGGCGTCTCTTCTGCCCTCCCGACAGCGTGAAGGGGTTGGCCAGGGCGAGGGATGCCAGATCGAGACGCTCCAGCAGTTCGTCGACGGTGCGGTCGACCTCCGCCGGCGGCCTGCGCAGGGCGCGGGGTCCGACGGCGAGCTCGTCGCGCAGGGTCGAGGCCAGGAACTGGTGCTCGGGCTCCTGGAAGACGGTGCCGATACGGGTGAGCAGCTCCGTCGATCGCCAACGCGAGGGGCGCCGGACCCCGCGCGCCGTGAGCTCTTCGGCGGCGACGACCTCGCCCGCGAGCTCGGGGAGCAGCCCCGCGAGGGTGAGCGCGAGAGTGGACTTGCCGGCACCGTTCGGCCCCGTGATCACGGTTGCTGCCCCGCGGGGGAGGACGACCTCGAGCCCGGAAGCGACGGCCGTGCGCTTCTCGCGCCCAATCGACAGGGCGGACGCCCGCAGCACGGCATCCGGCGTCGAGAGGGGCTCGGGCACGGGCAGATCGACCGGGCGTCCGGGCACCCACACCCCCGCCCCGGCCAGCGCGTCTCCGTACGCGGCGAACACGCGGTCGGGAGGCCCGTCCGCGAGCACTCCACCGCCGGGCGCGAGCACGACGACGCGGGTCATCAGGTCGGCCCAGACCGCCGTCCGGTGCTCGATGAGCACGACCGTGGTTCCCTCGCTCATGACGACGCGCTCCACCGCGGAACGGACTTCGGCGACACCCTCGGGATCGAGGTTGGCCGTGGGTTCGTCGAGCAGCAGAAGTCCCGGTCGCATCGCCAGCACGCCCGCCAGGGCGAGGCGCTGCTTCTGCCCGCCCGACAGCGCCTTGGTGGGGCGATCGAGGGGAACGGCGAGACCCACGGATGCCACGGCCTCGGCCACCCGCGCCGGGATCTGCGCCGCGGGGACACCGAGGTTCTCGCACCCGAAGGCGACGTCGTCGCCCACCTTCGACAGCACGATGCCGGCTTCCGGGTCCTGCAGCACGAGGCCGATGCGCCCGCGCTGGGCCTCGGGCACCTCCCCGTCGACGAGGATCCGGCCGCTGACCTCTCCCTCGTCGCTGCCGCCGAGCAGGCCCGCCAGCCCCGCGAGCAGCGTGGACTTGCCGGCCCCCGAGGCACCGAGCAGCAGCACGCGCTCCCCGGGCTCGATGACGAGGTCGACCTCGCGCGTCGCGGGGAGCTTACGACCGGCGTACCGCCACCCCCAGCCCTCGACGTCGACGCGTGCGGGGCCCGTCATCAGACGTCGCGACGCGCTTCCCGGCCCGCGGCGAAGCGGCTGAGCGCCCCGGTGGCGGCGAGGGCGCGCACCAGCAGCCAGCCGACGAGCCCGGCCAGCAGGGCACCCGAGACGGCGAGGGTGCCGAGGTAGATGAGGTTGAACTCGACGGACTTGGCGAGGTTGGGGGTGAGGAACAGCTCCAGCACCCACGCCCCGACACCGGCACCGACGCCCGCGAGCATCGCGACGGGGAGAGTGAACCGCAGGTAGAGGAAGGCCAGGAAGATCAGTTCGGCGCCCAGGCCCTGGGCCAGGCCCGAGAAAATGGTCGTGACGCCCCACACGTTGCCGATCAGGGCGGACACGATCGCCGCGATCAGCTCGACCAGCAGCGCCGCACCGGGCTTGCGGATCACGAGGCCGCCGATGACGCCGCCGATCAGCCAGACGCCGGCGGCGAGACCGCCCAGGCCCGGGGTGACACCGTCCATCGCGGTGAACCAGAGGCCGCCGACGGTGTTCCAGCCCCAGAAGAGCAGGCCGATCGCGACGCCCAGGACGGCGGCGACGACGATGTCGACGACGCGCCATGAGAAGCGGTTCGTCGCGGCGACCGACGAGCGGTTCGCGAGGGCAGACGGGGACGTGTGCATTTCTCTCCTCCCTGCGCCGGCATGATCCGGATCAGGTTCGACGGTCGAAGCGTGGATTCGCTTCCTCTCAGCCCGGCTCACCGGACTCCCGTGGTTGTCGTGATGAGTATAGAGGGGTGTCGCGGGGTAGCGTGGGCGGGTGCACGAGCAGACCCCGGCCTCACGGCGTGCGCTGCGTGCACAGGATTCCTCGCCGCGCGCGGCGACCTCCACCGATCTCGGACCCGCCCTGTCCACGACGGGCGACCTCGGTCCGGCCCTGTCGATTCCGGATACCACGGCCCCGGCCCTTCGTTCCGAGGGGACGGAACACGGTGATGCGGTGGCGGCTGACCCGATGACGCCTGCTGCGACGAGCGAACCGTCGCCATCCGTCAGCTCGCCCGGCGACGCGGGTCGCGCGACGGGTGAGACCGCGGCATCCGACGCCCCCTCCGGCGAGGCTCCCGCCACCGCGACCGGACCCGTCTCGACCGAGCCCACGGCATCCGGCGCCCCCTCCGGCGAGGCTCCCGCTACGCCTCTCCCGGTGGCGCTCGGCGCACTGCTCTGGGTCGATCCCGACACGGCGGGCGCCCCTCGACCGGCGCCGACCTTCGTGGTCTCGGGAGCCACCGCGCGCTCGGCCGACCTGCTCGCGGGCGCGCGTCGACCGATTCTGCGGCCCGGGACCGTCCTCCCCACGCTTCTTCTGGTGCTGATCATCGCCGCCTATGCCGCGACGACGCTGCTCTGGCCGCTGAACGCCGTGATGCCGACGACCCGACCGGTGGCCGTGCAGCCGATCGCCGCAGCGGCAGCGGTTCCGGCGTGGCCGGCCGAGGGCGAAGCGGCCATCGCTCTCGACGGAGTGCCCGGCACCCTGTCGTCGTCGGCCAGCGCTCCCGAGTCCATCGCGAGCATCACCAAGGTCGTCACGGCGCTCGTCGTGCTCGATCGGCAGCCGTTGGCCCCGGGAGAGCAGGGCAAGAGCTACACGTTCACGCAGGCCGACAGCGCCGACTACTGGCAGTACCGGGCTCGTGGGGAATCCTCGCTCGACGTCCCCGTCGGAGGCAGTCTGACGCAGCTGCAGATGCTGCAGGGCATGCTCATCGCCTCCGCCAACAACTACGCGCAGCGCCTGTCGACAGACCTTTTCGGCACGGATGCCGAATTCTCGGCCGCCGCGACCACGTACCTCGCGGAGCGGGGCATCGAAGGCATCACGATCGTGAACCCCACCGGTATCGAAGCCGGCAACACCGCGACCCCGGCCGCCCTCATCGCGCTGGCCGAGCGGGCTCTCGCCAACCCCGTGATCGCCGACATCGTGCGTACGCCGGAGCTGACCCTGCCCGGTGCCGGCACCTTCAAGAACGGCAACGCCCTGCTCGCCGACCCCGGCGTGGTCGGGGTCAAGACGGGCACGCTCGACGCGTGGAACCTGCTGACCGCGAAAGACATCACCGTCGGTGCCGCCACCGTGCGGGCGTACGCCGCCGTGCTCGGTCAGCCCGGTCCCGACAGCCGCAACCAGGCGGCCCGCGACCTCTTCGCCCGTATCGAGCAGGAGCTGCAGCCGAAGCCGTCGGTACCGGCCGGCACGCTCGTGGGCAAGGCCCAGACGCTGTGGGGTCCCGACATCGACCTCGTGACCGCGTCCGACGCGACCGTCGTGCTGTGGAACGGCGGAACGGCACAGACCTCCACGTCGTTCACCCTCGGCGACACCACCGAGGCCGGCTCGACCGTCGGGACGCTCACCGCGACCGGCCCGGTCGACGCCGACACCGTCGACGTGCAGCTCACCGGCGAGATCGAGCCGCCGAGCCCCTGGTGGCGCCTCACGCACCCCCTCGACCTTCTCGGCCTGAACGACTGAGCCATGAATCTCACCGTGGATGCCACCTCCTCGACGCCGCCGTTCGAACAGGTGCGGTCGCAGGTCATCGCGCAGGTCGAGGCGGGAGAACTCGTCGCCGGGACCCGTTTACCGCCGGTGCGCGCGCTCGCGACCGAGCTCGGCCTCGCCGCCAACACGGTGGCGCGCGCCTACAAGGAGCTCGAGGAAGCGGGATACGTCGAAACCCGTGGTCGCGCTGGCACGTTCGTGAAGGGCGCTGACGCGGCATCCGTTCGGGCCGCCGGTGCGGCGCGCGCGTACGTCGAGGCTGCGCGGCGCCTCGGGGTGTCGGCGGAGGACGCGATCGAGCTCGTCCGGGCGGCGCTGCGGGATCGCTGAGGGCGACCGACGCGCCGCGGCGCGGCACCTCGGGGTGACGTCCGAGGGCGCGATCGAGCTCGTGCGACCGGCGCTGCGGGATCGCTGAGGGCGACCGACGCGCCGCGGCGCGGCACCTCGGGGTGACGTCCGAGGGCGCGATCGAGCTCGTGCGAGCGGCGCTGCGGAATTGCTGAGGGCGACCGACGCACCGCGGCGTCGCGCCTCGGAAACACGTCCGAAGACGCCATCGAGCTCGTGCGAGCGGCGCTGCGCGATCGGTGGGAGCGGCCGACGCGCCGCGCTGGCGTTCGCTTTCGCTTTCGCGCGCGGGGGCCGAGCCTGGCGGAACCGCCGGTCGCGGCCAGGGCGGTACCCGCTCACATCCGAGGCGGCTGAGGTCGCCGAGGCCACCGTTCGAGCGCTCACGCGAGGCGGCGGAGTCAGTGATGACCACCGGTCGAGGCGGTTCGCGTCGCATGCGTGCGCCATCGTCCGGTCCTCTCCCTGGGGCCCCGTTCCTCCCCAGGGCGGCACCACGAGAAGTTATCCCCACCTGGGGTTTTCTGCGCGAACCAATGTCGGAGGTCACCGTTAGCATGCACACATGCACGATGGCACCTCCCCACCGAACACCGACAGGCCCCGCATCCTGTCGGCGCTCGTCAACGAGGTCCACCGCGCCAGCACCACTCTCGCCGCCGCGGAAGCCGCCCGCACTCGCGCCCTCGCCGAAGTCGGCCATCTCGCCCTCGACGTGATGGCGGGGCTTTGCGCGTCCTCCCGCGCCGCCGAACTCGCACTCCGCGAAGTGGCATCCGAGATCGCTGCGGCCGAGAACATGTCCGACCGCACCGTGCAGACGCAGATCACCCGTGCGATGACCCTTGTCGACGACTACCCCGAGACCCTGACCGCCTGGGAAGGCGGGCACCTCACCCGAGCCCACGTGGGAGCGATCCTCGACATCGGCTCCCCGCTCCCCGTCGATGTCCGCGGCGAGTTCGACGCCCTCGCGGTGACCACCGCCGAGGGCCTCAGCCCCGGGCGGTTGCGTTCCCGCCTCGCCGCGCTCGCCGAACGCCTGCACCCCACCACCCTCACGGAACGCCACCACCGCGGCCGCGACACCCGCAGCGTTCGCATCACCACCGGCCCCGACGGGATGTCGGACCTCGTCGCCACCCTCCCCACCGTTCTCGCGGTCGGGATCTACGACCGCCTCACCCACCAAGCCCGCGCTCTCATCGAGACCCGGCTCGACGACCCCGTCACCGCGACAGATGAACGCACGACGGCGCAGCTGCGGGCCGACATCCTCACCGACCTGCTGCTGACCGGCTCTCCCGAAGCCGACCCCACCCGCACCGGCGACGGACCCGGCACTCTCGGCGCCATCCGCGCGCGCGTTCAGGTCGTCGTGCCCGCGCTGACAATGTTGGTGCCCGACCGCGAGAACCACGACCCCGCCGAGCTCATCGGCCATGGCCCCATCGACGCCGAAACAGCCCGAACCCTGGCTGATGCCACCACCGTCCCCTGGGACCGGGTCGTCACTCATCCGATCACCGGCGCGGTTCTGCACACGGACACCTACCAGCGCACCACTGCCATCGACCGGCACCTCCGCGCTCGCGACCGCCACTGCCGATGGCCCGGCTGCACCGTCCCCGCCATCCGCTGCGAAGTCGACCACACCCACGACTACGCCCTCGGCGGCCCCACCGACGTCGCCAACCTCGCCCACCTGTGCCAGCGCCACCACACCCAGAAACAATTCACCCGCTGGGGAGTGGAGCAACTCCCGGGCGGAACTCTGCAATGGACCAGCCCCACCGGCCGGACCTACACCGACGAGCCGCTCCCCTACTCCCCCGCCGTCCGGTTCCTTCCCGACGACCCACCCCCGCCCGACCCCGACGCTGACGGATCATCGCCGCCTTTCTGATGCGCGATCGCGTTTTCCTCAGGCTGCCTCTTCGCGCGCGCCCGGGCTTGCGTGGCCATTACTCTCGACCCCATGCCTCTCGCCTTGGTAACCGGAGCAGCGCGCGCTGACAGCATCGCCGCGGGTATCGTGCCGCGTCTCAGAAGCGACGGCTGGGACGTGGTGACGAGCGACCTCGTCGACGGCGACTATCCCTGTGATCTCGCGAGCACCTCGGGCCCCACACGTCTCGTCGAGCGCGTATCGAGCGACCGCGGGCCGATACAGGCGCTGGTGTTGAGCCACGCACACGACATCGAGTCCGGCATTCTCGACACCACCGCCGAGAGTTTCGATCGCCACACCGCTGTGAACGCCCGCGCGTCTCTCCTGATGATTGCCGCGTTCGCCCGACAGGTAGACGCCACCGGTGGCGCGGTCGTTGCCTTCACGAGTGACCACACCACAGGCAATCTGCCCTACGGAGCCTCGAAAGGGGCTCTCGATCGGATCGTCATCTCGGCTGCACGCGAACTCGGTCCGCTACGCATCTCCGCCAATGTCGTGAATCCGGGTCCCATAGACACCGGATGGATGGACGACACCACCCGCGACCAGTTGCCCGCACACCATCCCCTGGGCCGACTCGGGACACCTCACGACATCGCGGGCATCACGGCCTTCCTCCTCTCCGACGAGGGTCGCTGGATCAGCGGTCAGCTACTGCATGCAGACGGCGGGTTCTCCGCGCGCTACTGACCGCATCGAGTGTCCTCTCTCGACGCGGGACCTGAGCAGCGAAATCACTGCCGCTCCGGGCACGTCGACCGCTGTGGATAACCGGCTTGCACATCACTGCACATGCGCCATCATGGAGTCGCAAGCGAAACCGGGGGGCGACGCTCATACCAGTCGTGAGGACCCCGTTCCCGCCCCGCGCGAGAGGAACAACCTGGACATGGTCGGAATGATCCGAGTCGAAGACGGAGTCGGCGATTATCACGTCTCGCGTATCCGCCGAGCAAGCGATGACCTGCCCGGCGACGCCGTGATCACTGTCGTCCACGGAAACCGCGAGGAGGACGCCCCCGAGGCGTACACGAAGAAACTCGAGGGGGTTGCCGCAGAAATCGCCGGGCGCATCCAGGAGGTGCGCGATTTCACCGCGCGCAATGCCGACGCCCTTGCCGACGCCGTGCGCCTGCTGGTAGAGCGCAACCAGATGAGCGCCGACGAGGCCCGCCGCATGACGGCGCTCATCGATGAGGTCGGCGCCGGCGCGTCGGCGACATCTGCACCAAGGCCTGCAGCACCCGATGCTTCCGCGTCCGATGCCGCCGCTTCACGATCCGGGTTCGGCGAATGAGCAGGCGACGTCTGCCCGGTCGGATTGCGGCAGCGACCCTCACTGCTCTGATTCTCGGCTGCGGCAGCGTCTCAGCTGCTGCTGCGGACACCCCGAAGACTTGGTGGTACGACGCCTACGGCATGGAGGCGATCCACGCAGAGGGGTGGACAGGGAAAGGCGCGAAGATCGCTGTGATCGACGGGAACATCAATCCAAATCTCCCCGCTTTCGCCGGTCGAAACCTCACCGTGGATACGCGATCGCTGTGCGCCGAGAACCCGCAGCCCACCACGGCGGAAGTAACTGAGGACTCTGTTCACGGAACCACTCTCGCGGCACAGATCATCGGGACGGGAGACGGTCCTGGAGGCGTCAAGGGGATAGCGCCGGATGCGGAAGTGATGTTCTACAGCTTTGGCACGAGAAACGGCGAGACCTGCACCGCGTCGGAGTACGCCGATTCGCTTAGCCCCGGCGCACTCGGGGTCCAACGCGCCATCGACGCGGGTGCGCAGATCGTCACCACATCTGTCCTCATCGCGGCGCGCCCAGGCGACGCAGACGTCATCGCTAACGCCATCGCGAAGGGTGTCATCATCATCTCCGCGACCCCCAATCCAACCACCGTAAAAGGTGCAGGCAGGGGCCTCGGCGGATTTCGCGGTGTGACGACGGCCGCCGCGGTCGACAGCACCGGAGCCCTTCAGAAGAGCCCCGATGGAACCCCGTTCGCGCTCTCGTGGACGACACTCGTCGCCCCGGGTGTCGACCTCCCGACCGTTGGTGATACCAACGGTTCGTGGAACCAGGCAGAGACCGCCTCCGGTTCCTCGTTCGCTGCGCCGCTCGTCGCCGGGATGCTCGCGCTGGTCAAGCAGAAGTATCCCGACGCCACCGGCAACCAGTTGATACAGAGCGCAATCCACAACACGGGCCAGAAGGACCATGAACTGGCATTCGATGCCGCAAGCGGGTTCGGGTACGGCCTCGCATGGCCGGCGCACTTTCTCCGGGAGAACCCCTCACAGTACCCCGACGAGAACCCGCTACTCGCGGAGGACGATATGCAACCGACCGACGCCAAGATCGCGTCCGCTGTCCAGCGTGGATCGACGTACCCGCCTGCCGTCCAGGCAGACTCCTCTGCGGGCCCGGCCGATCCTCGGTCGGGGGATGCCTCCCCGCAGACCCAGACGACCGACACGAGCTGGCTTCCCGCGACCATCTTCACCACTTTGGTCATCGCTGTCATCGCGGCAGCGGTTATCGCCCTCGTCGCGGTGACGAGGATCAGAAAAAAGCGAGCTGGAGCAGAACAATGACCGGTCCGTACGAGCAGGGTCTGATCAATATCGCGGAAGGCGGTGTACCGTTCGACATCCCTATCGTGAGCGATCTCGTCGCCAAGTTGGTCGATCTGCGTGACGTCGTCGACGCTGCCGCTCAGCAACCAGGAATCGAAGGCGAGTCCGCTGACACCGCCACGGCGACGTTCCATGCTGCGCGAACGACGATTGGAGAACAGATCGCCTACCTCGAGGGGGCTCTGCAGAGTGCGCTCAGGTCGGCCAACGGCGTTCGCGATGAGGCTCGCGAGAAACTCGCGAGCCTCCCTGCAGGCCAGTTGACGCCGGGGCAGGAATCGGCCGTCCGGACCGCCGCGGTGGGCACGACGCTCATCTTCGGGCCGATCGCGCTCTTGGCCGGCGAAGGAGCCCTGCAGGCGTTCAATGGCCAGCTCAGTCAACAACGTGAAGCCCGGGCGAAGCAGTACTTCGAATCCGTCAGCGCAACTCTGCAGGGTTTGAACCCGCCCTCTCCCCCTGGCGCCACATTCCAGAACGGGGCGGGCCCGAACGTCTTCGAAAAGAAGGAAACAAGTGCCGGCCAGACCGCTGGCGGGTCATCCTCCGAAATCAGCCGGCCTTCCCTCGGAGGCGGCCCGTCCGGATTACCGGGTAACTCCCCCACCTACGTTCCCCGCGGATACGACCCGGCAGACCCCGCCAGCACCATGCCTGTGCCAGGGCACCTGATTCCCGATCCCGATAGCCCCCGTGGCCCCGGCATCGACCTCGGACAGGTCCCCCCGCACTACACCCCGCCCACGCCCGACGGCTCGATCTCCGGCATCGGCACCCTGCCCGGACACATCTCCGGCCCCGGCTCCATCGGAGGCTCCTTCCCCGGCGGAATCTCCGGGGGTGGAGCAGGCCTCGGCTCGGGCCTCTCGGCGGGACTGATCGCAGGGGGCGGTGGCGCCGCTGCGTTGAGCCGGTTGAGCTCGGGAACGGGCTCGAGTACCGCAGCCGCCGGACGCACGATCAGCGGCAGCGGAGGCCTCCTGGGCAAGAGCGGGGCCTCGGCCACCGGTGCCGGACTCGGCGGACGCTCGGGCACCGGCTCCCTGGGCGGAGGTGCGACGGGCGGCACCGGCACACCCGGAACCGGCGCGAACGCCGCCGCGGCCGGAGGCCGCGGAGCCGCAACCCCAACCGGCGCCGGTGGAACGGGCGGCGGCACGGCCGGCGCCGCCGGCAGCCGCGGCGCCGGCGGCATGGGCTCGGGCTCCCGGTCCGACCGCCGCGACGAGCGACGCGGTCTCGGCGGCCCCATCGCGCCACGCCTCGAGGACGACGAAGAAACCGCACCGCGTTCCGAGAACGCCGCGGCGGGTTCACGCGACGACTGAGGACCGGCATCCGGAGGCCGACGACCTGCTAGCGTGCCAGGCAGTGACACGGGGTGCCCGCCAGGGCTGAGAACACACCCGTCGAACCTGATCTAGTTCGTACTAGCGAAGGGATGTCGCGAATGGTCGTTCGCACGTCGTCGTCTCCGTCCACCCCCACCGAAGCGCTGCGCGCGCTCCGCGAAGCCGCACCGCTGACGCAGTGCATCACCAACGCGGTGGTGACGAACTTCACCGCCAACGCGCTCCTGGCCCTCGGCGCCTCTCCCGCGATGTGCGACATCCCGGGCGAGGCCGGCATATTCGCCGGTATCGCAGGCGGAGTGCTCGTCAACCTCGGGACCCCCACGCGCGAGCAGAGGGATGCCGCCCGAGAGGCCGTCACCGCGGGAACGCCCTGGGTCCTCGACCCGGTCGCCGTCGGCGCCCTGCCCGTGCGCACGGCCCTCGCGCACGAGCTGCTCGACGCGCGCCCGGCGATCATCCGCGGCAACGCCTCCGAAATCCTCGCCCTCGCGGGATCCGGCGCGGGTGGACGCGGCGTCGATGCCACCGACTCCGCCGAAGACGCCCTCGACGCAGCACGCTCCCTCACGATCCGCACCGGCGGCACCGTCGCCGTCTCGGGAGAGACCGACCTCATCGTGGATGCCACCCGCACGGCGCGCGTGAGCGGCGGCAGCGCCCTGCTGACCACGGTCACCGGCGGAGGTTGCGCCCTCGGGGCCGCGATGGCGAGCCTGCTCGCCGTCACCCCCGCGTTCGACGCGGCTCTCACCGCCAGCGTGATCTGGGCCGTGGCGTCGGAGCGGGCGGCATCCCGAACGAGAGGGCCCGGATCGTTCGCGGTGGCGTTCCTCGACGAGCTCGCCGCGATCGCGCCCGCCGACCTCGACGAACGCGTCCGCGTCGACACCGAGGTCACGCGATGACCGCCGACCTGTCCCTGCACCTCGTCACCGATCACCGTGTGCCGTTCGCGCGCCTGCGCGACATCGTCGACGAGGCCGTCACCGCGGGCGTGAGCGTGGTGCAACTGCGCGACAAGGTCGCGAGCGGCAGAGAGCTGTTCGCCCGCACCCTCGACCTCGCCGACGTCATCTCGGGACGCTGCACGTTCGTCGTCGACGATCGCCTCGACGTCGTCCTCGCCGCGCGCGAGCGCCTGGGCCAAAAGCCCGGCACCCGCGGAGCCGGCGCCCGGGTGGACGGCATCCATCTCGGCCAGAGCGACCTCCCCGTCGACGCCGCGCGCTCCCTGCTCGGCCCCGACGCCCTCATCGGATGGACGGCGAACACCCCGGCGCACCTCGCGACGGCCGAGGCGTTCCTTCGCGGAACCGTCGACTACCTCGGCGTCGGCGTCATTCGGGCGACGACGACGAAACCCGATCATCCGCGACCGCTCGGCATCGACGGGTTCGGCGAGCTCGCGGCATCCACTTCCCTCTCGTGCGTCGCGATCGGGGGGATCGGCCTCGACGACGTCACCGCCCTCCGCCGCTCGGGCGCTGCGGGCGTCGCGGTGGTCTCCCTGCTGAGCGAGGACGACCACCCGGGCGGAGTCGTCCGGGATCTCCGCGCCGCGTGGGAGGAAGGAGCGTGATCCCCCGCGTCCTGAGCATCGCGGGCACCGACCCGACCGGCGGGGCGGGTATCCAGGCCGACCTCAAATCCATCGCCGCGTTCGGCGGCTACGGCATGGCCGCGGTCACCGCGCTGGTCGCCCAGAACACCCTCGGAGTCCGCTCCGTCCATGTGCCACCGACGGCGTTCCTCGACGAACAGCTCCGCGCGGTCAGCGACGACGTCGAGATCGACGCGGTGAAGATCGGCATGCTCGGCTCGACCGACGTCATCGCCACCGTCGACCGCTGGCTCACCTCGACGCGACCGGCGATCGTCGTCCTCGACCCGGTCATGGTGGCCACGAGCGGAGACCGGCTGCTCGAGGCCGACGCCGAAGACGCGGTGCGCGCACTGTGCCGACGCGCCGACCTCGTCACTCCCAACCTGCCCGAGCTCGCGGTGCTGGTGCGCGAACCCGTCGCAACGACCTGGGGGGTCGCGGTCGCCCAGGCCCAGCAGCTCGCCGCCTCGGCGGACACCGTGGTGCTCCTCAAGGGCGGACACCTCGACGGCCGACAATGCCCGGATGCCATCGTCGACTCTTCCGGTGTCCACGAGGTTCCGGGCCGCCGCGTCGACACCCCGCACACCCACGGCACCGGTTGCTCGCTGTCGTCGGCCATGGCGACCCTCGCCGCCCACGGCCTGCCCTGGACCGACGCGCTCATCCGCGCGAAGCGCTGGCTCACCGGCGCCCTCGAACACGCCGAGGCGCTGCACGTCGGCCGGGGCAACGGCCCGATCGACCATCTGCACGAGCTGCGCCCCCACCTCGACCTCGACCGATCCTGGAGCAGCGCACGGTGGGATGCCGCCGCCGCCACCCGCGCCGATGTCGACGCCTGCGCGTTCGTGCGCGGTCTGGCATCCGGGGATCTCGACCGCGACGCCTTCGCCTGGTACCTCGGGCAGGACCTGCTCTACCTGCGCGAATACGCACGGGTGCTCGCGCGCGCGGCGGCCCTCGCTCCCACGGTCGAGGAGCAGCGGTTCTGGGCGACGGCCTCGGTGTCGTGCCTGGTCGAGGAGGCGGCGCTGCACCAGTCGCACGTCGATCCGGCCGGGCTCGAGGCAGCCCCGGCGACCTGGGCCTACACCGATCACCTGCACGCGGCAGCGGCCGCTGGGTCGTACGCGGTGCTGGTGGCCGCGATCCTGCCCTGCTTCGTCCTGTACATCGACATCGGCGTGCGCTGGCGGGGCACCTTCGACGCCGACCATCCCTACGCCGATTGGCTCACGGCCTACGGCGACGAGACGTTCGCCGCGTCATCCGCCGAGGCCGCGCGCATCGCGGATGCCGCCGCACGATCGGCATCCGTTCCCCTCCGGCACGAGATGGCGACGGCGTACGACCGATCCATGGCGCTCGAGCTGGCGTTCTTCGAAGCGCCCCTGAAACGCAGGTGAGGTGCCGGGGACCCTGCTCGCGAGAGGGGTCCCCGACACCTCGGAAGACGATGGGCGGAGGACTCAGCCGCTCTTGCGGCGGAACTCCCGCTTGGTGACCGCTCCGTGCGTGCCCTGCACGGCGGAGTGGCCGTCGAGGTGCGCCTGCCCCGAACGCTGCTGGCCGTTCTTCTTCTCCAACGCTTCCTTGAATTTGCGCTTCATGTCGTCGGATGCCGCGGCACCCGAGGTCTCGTCGGTACTCATGCCTCCACCCTAGGGAGGTGACGGTGACATGTCGCGGGTCAGACGTGCCTGACGCGCTGCTGCAGGCGGGTGCGGATGTCGAACAACTCGGTACCGCCCACCTCGCGGCCCCCGGTGATCCCGCGGCGCAACAACGTCGTGAGTGCGCTGCGCGTGACCAGCGCCACGGGCGTTCCGCGCACCTTCCCGAGCTCGGTGATCGCGTCGAGCACCGCGTCGTCGGGCAGGACGACCATCGCGCCGCTGAAGCGGACTCCGGCCGCCCGAGCGATCACGCGAGCGCGCGACACGACCTCGGTCACGGGCGAGCCGATCACATTCGGACCGGTGATCTCGCCGCGACGCACCCCCACCGGTCCGCCGAAGTCCTCGCTCAACAGGGCGTAGAGACCGCTGGGCCCGAGCACGAGATGGTCGAGCTTCTGCTCCGGGTCGCGCCCGTCTCGATCGGCGAACACGTCGTGCCACACCGTGTAGCCCATGCCCAGCTCCGAGACGAGACGCGCGGTCTCCTCCTCGGCGAGCGCGTCGGCGAGGATGTGCCGGATCTCGGGCGGAGCCGAGCGCACGAGTGCCGGATCGTAGGGATCGGGGATCTCGACGCCGCGCCCCACCCACTCGCGGATGAGTCCGAGGTACCGCTCACGACGCCACCCGCCCGGCTGACCGTGGGAGCGTGCGCGCGGACGCGTATCGGTCGGACGGGCGGGAGTGGATGCCGACACCCCGCCGCCCCATTCCCCGGGCGCCGTCCCGCGGCCCCGGTCGTAGGCGCTGCGCGCCTCGGGCGTTCCCACGAGTTCCCACGCGCGCTGCACCTGGACGAACAACGCGGCGTCGCCTCCGGTGTCGGGGTGCGTCTCGCGCAGACGCACGCGATACGCGCGGCGCAGACCATCGTCGTCGATGTCGGCCGCGACACGGAGCACCTCGTATGCCGAGGACGACATGGGACTGTCGAACACGTACGTCATCCGTTCTGCCGCGCGGATGCGGCGCCACTCAGGCTAACTCGGCTCAGCTGTGCAGGATCCGGACGTCGAGTTCACGCCCGCCTCACCACAGCGCGGGCTCGGGCGCGTAGGCGAAGGCCTCGGCGACACGCTCGGCGGGCAGCTCGTCCAGTCGCGCAGGAGACCACGACGGAGAGCGGTCCTTGTCGACGACCTGCGCGCGGATTCCCTCGACGAGGTCGGGCTGCGTGAACGCGAACCACATGACCAGGCCGTACTCCTGCGCGAGCGCCGCCCGCAGCGAGGGCAGCTCGCGCGCCCGGCGGACCGCTTCCAGCGTGAGCGCGACCGCGGTGGGCGCCGACGACGACAGCAGCTCGGCCGTCTCGCGCGCCTCGGCCTCGGGACGTCGACGCAGGCGATCCAGGATGCCGAAAACGTCGTCGGCCGCGAAGGCGTCGTCGACCCATTCCCGGGCGTCCTCGAGTCGCGAACGCTCCGTGGTCTCATCGAAGAGCAGCACCAGCTCGGTGGGGCTGGAGGGGTCGGCGCGGTTCTCGAGGGCTTCGTAGAGCGCCTCGAGGTGCGCGCTCGGCACCAGGTGGTCGGCGAAGCCGGCGTACACCGCGTCAGCGGCATCCATCGTTCCTCCGGTGAGTGCGAGATATTCGCCGAGACGGCCAGGGGCGCGACCCAGCAGCCACGATCCGCCCACGTCGGGGGTGAATCCGATGCGGGTCTCGGGCATGGCGAGCTTCGACCGCTCTGTGACGATGCGGATGGCCGCGTGCCCGGCCAGGCCTATGCCGCCGCCCATACACACACCGTCGGCGATTGCGACCACGGGTTTGCGCGAGATCGCGATGCGATGGTCGAGCGCGTACTCCTCGCGGAAGAAGGCGTGCACGTCGTCGGTGCGGCCGCCCGTCACCATCTCGTGGAGCGCGCGCACGTCGCCGCCGGCGCAGAAACCGCGCTCACCGGCGCCGTCGAGAAGGATGACGTCGACATCGGTGTCGTGCTCCCAGCGGTCGAGCGCGAGGTTCAGCGTGCGGATCATCTCGAGGTCGAGGGCGTTGATGGCATTCGGTCGGTTCAGCGTCAGATGGCCGAGGCCACCGCGCCCCCCGACCAGGACGCTGTCGGCGACGGTGTCGCCCGCGCTGACGTCTTCGGATCGCTGTGCGTGCACGGTGCCACGTTACACAGCCCGTCCACCGTGCCATCGGCTGTGGATAACTGTGTTTTCGCCCCCGGATCGGGGAAGATGGAAAGAACGCTCGCAGAACGAAAGGTGCCGTATGCCCGACGGACAGGTGCTGGAGCTCGCCGGGCTCACCAAACGCTTCGGCTCGGTCTCCGCCGTCGACGATCTCTCCGCCCGCATCGAACCCGGGCAGGTCACCGGCTTCCTCGGTCCCAACGGCGCCGGGAAGACCACCTCACTGCGCATGCTCCTGGGGCTGGTGCGCCCCACCTCGGGCACGGCGACGATCGGCGGCAAGAACTTCAGCGAGCTGTCGTCGCCGCTCCAGACGGTCGGAGCCGCTCTCGAGGCCTCCAGTTTCCACCCGGGCCGTTCCGCGGCGAACCACCTCAAGGTGTACGCCCGCGCCGCGGGCCTGCCGACCTCGCGCATCGACGAGGTGCTGGGCCTCGTGGGGCTCGCCGACGTCGCAGGCCGACGGGTCGGCGGCTTCTCGCTCGGCATGCGCCAGCGCCTCGGACTCGCCACGGCGCTCCTCGGCGACCCCGGGGTCGTGGTGCTCGACGAGCCGTCCAACGGTCTCGACCCCGAAGGCATCCGATGGATGCGCTCGCTGCTGCGCCACCTCGCGGAAGAGGGCCGCACGGTCCTCATCTCCTCGCACCTGCTGGCCGAGGTACAGCAGACGGTCGACGCGCTGCTGATCATCTCGCGCGGCCGCCTGGTGTTCCAGGGCGGTATCGAGGACCTCGCCGACCCCGATGAGTTCGCCACCGTCGTCGACTCCCCCGACCGCGCGGCCCTGTCGCGCGTGCTCGATGAGCGCGGCATCGACTACCAGCTGCTGCGCAACGGCTTCACGATCCGCCACCACGACCCGGTCGAGATCGGCGGACTGGCCGCGGGCGCGGGGATCGCCCTGTCGAACCTGCAGAGCAAGGGGGCGAGCCTCGAAGACATCTTCCTCGAGCTCGTCAGCGGCGTGCGCGTCCACGAGAGCGCGGGCGCGGTTCCTGCGGTCGAACCGGTACCGGATGCCGAGCCCCCGACGCCCCTGACGGGACTCGACGCTTTCCCGGCACCGACCGGTGAGCCCGCGCCGGCCGTGAGCCACGACGCGCTCTCTGCGGAAGCGCCGACCGCCCACGACGACACCCGTCCTTCGACCGCCCTCGTCGCGGTCCTGACCCCTCCGCGCACGTTGCGCACCGAGGCCGAGGCGCCCGAGGCGGGTCCACGCCCGTCGTACGCCGTCGCCTCGACCGGTGTGATCGACATCGTCGCGATCGCCGGGTCCGACGGCCAGGCCGCGGGCCCGCCCGCTAGTCAACCCGACGGACAGCCCGCCGAACAGCCCGCCGCTCAGGAGGTGCAGCGATGAGCCTCGTCGCCGCCACACGCTCGGAGTACACCAAGCAGTTCAGCACCGCCGGTTGGTGGGTGCTCGCGATCGTGCTCGTCGCCTACGTCGGGTTCACCGCCGCGGCCCTCGCCTTCGTGTTCGGCGGGCTCGCCTCGGGCGAGCTCACGGGGGCGAACGGTCCCGCGATGTCGAGCGCCGGCGTTCCGCCTCTCGTCTACAGCTCGGCCACCGCGGTGGGCTACGTCTTCCCGCTGCTCATCGGAACGCTCATGGTCACGACCGAGTTCCGCCACAAGACGCTGACCCCGACGTTCCTGTCGACCCCGCGCCGCGGCGTCGTCCTCGTCGGCAAGTTCGTCGTCGGCATCGTGGTCGGGCTGCTCTACGGCATCCTGGGTTCGATCGCCGCGGTCGCCGCCGGCGCGGGCGTGCTGAGCATCTTCGGTATCGACGCCGAGCTCGGCTCCTCCGACACGTGGGTGCTGATCGGGCGCATGCTGCTGGCGTTCGCGCTCTGGGCCCTGGTCGGCATCGGCGTGGGCACGGTCGTGCGCAATCAGGTCGCCGCGATCGTCATCGTGCTGGCCGTGACCCTGTTCATCGAGCCGATCGTTCGTACCGTCGGCGGGCTCGTCGAGGGCTTCGGCGATGTGGTCAAGTGGTTCCCGAGCGCCGCGAGCGACGCCCTGGTGGGGCAGACGATCTTCGGCACCATGGGCACGGGCAGCAACAGCGCACTCGAGTGGTGGGCCGGGGGGCTCGTGCTGCTGGGGTACGCGGTCGTGTTCCTCCTCATCGGCCTCGTCACCACCTGGCGCCGCGACATCGACTGAGCGGGGCGCACCCGCGACGAGTGCGCTCATCGTCCCCGCATTTGGCCGGCTGCTCCGGGGTCGGTGAGAATCAACCGTGCTCGATGGACCGGTGATCGCCGAGTGGCTCCCCGTCTCGGTGGCCGCCCTCGTGCTGCTGTTGATCGCCGCGGGAGTCGCCGGCTGGGTCGACGCGGTGGTCGGCGGAGGCGGGCTCATCCAACTTCCCGCGCTCGTCATCGCCGTCCCGAAAGACGTCGCGACGCCATTCATCCTCGGCACGAACAAGCTGTCGTCGTTCTTCGGAACGCTCTCGGCGAGCTGGGTGTACCTGCGCAAGATCAGGGTGCAGCTCGTCCTGTTGATCCCCCTCGTGGCGGGGGCGTATGCGGGTTCCACCGCCGGCGCCGCGCTCTCGCGGTTCGTCCCCCGCGAGGTGCTGACCCCGATCGTTCTCGTGGCCGTGATCGCGGTCGCGCTGTACACCCTGCTCAAGCCCCGGATGGGCCTTCACCACGAACCGCGCCATGACAAAGCGGTGGCCATCGCCTGGCGGGCGGCGGCGATCGGTCTCGCGGTGGGGTTCTACGACGGCATCCTGGGTCCGGGCACCGGCTCGTTCTTCGTCATCCTCATCGTGAGCGTGCTGGGGTATGGCTTCTTGCAGGCGAGCGTCAACGCCAAGATCGCCAACCTCACCACCAACCTCGCCGCCCTCGCCGTGTACGGCGTGCACGGCGAGATCCTGCTCGTGCTGGGATTCGCGATGGCGGCGATGAACATCACCGGAGGCTTCATCGGTGCCCACATGGCGACCCGACGCGGCAGCGGCTTCGTGCGGATCGTGTTCCTCGTGACGCTGTCGATCCTCATCGTCAAGCTGGCGTGGGACACCGTGGTGCAGTTCACGTCCTAGCGCTGGCTCGCGGAAGCCGCGTCTCAGGCGTCGTGGTACCCGTTGAGTGTCCAAAACACCCGGGCGCTTGAGAAATTCGTCCGGGTGTTTTGGACACTCAACGAGCGGAGGGGGGCGCGGGTGCCGGCGGGCGACAGCCCGAGCGTGGGCGCGGGCCCGCGCGGGCGTCAGCGGACGATGTCGGCGACGTTCTCGGGTTCGGATGCCACGTCGAGACGCAACGCCTTGAGCAGCGCGACCCCGTGCTTCGTCGTCAGCACCAGGCGCTCGAACTCGTCGTGGCCCGAGAGGTCGATGACGACACTGGGCTTGCGGCCTCGGATGATCACGAAGTCATTGCCCCCGGCCGACTTCCAGGTACCCGCGCCCACCGCGACCGGCAGGTTGATGCCGGGGTTCGGCACGCCGCGGATCCAGGTCCACGCGTCGTCGGTGAGCTGCACCCGTTCGATGTGCTCGCGGGGGACGACGATGTTGCTCTTGCGGAAAGACATCGCACGCTCGGTCGGCGAGAGCACGACCTCGAGCTGCGTCGAGTCGAGCAGCAGGGTCACCATGCCTTCCATCCTGCCAGCGTCCGGCGGCACCGACGGGCCCCTCACCTCACAGGAGCGCAACGATCGCGCGGGGTCCGCCGCCGCGACCCGGATGTGGGAGCCACGGGATAGCCTGGACAGATGAGCACGGGCAGTGTTGCGCCGCGAGTCGCACCGGCCCGAGGCGCCTCGATCGACGACCTTCTGGCAGCGATCTCGGCGGGTCACCGCCCCGACGTCGACGAGACCGAGGTCCTGCTGGCCGCCCCGCTCCCCGCGCTCTTCCGCGTCGCCTCGGCGTTGCGCGACGAGGGTCTCGATCGCGCCGGACGCCCCCGCGTCATCACGTACTCGCGCAAGGTCTTCGTGCCGCTCACGACTCTCTGCCGCGACCGGTGCCACTACTGCATCTTCGTCGACACCCCCGGTCAGCTCGCTCTGCTGCGCAAGCCCGCGTACATGAGTCCCGACCAGGTGCTCGCCGTCGTGCGCCAGGGCCAGGCCCTCGGCTGCAAAGAAGCACTGCTCACGCTCGGCGACCGCCCCGAAGAGCGCTGGCCCGAAGCGCGCGCCTGGCTCGATGAGCACGGTTTCGCCTCGACCATCGACTACGTCGCCCACGTGGCCCGGCTCATCACCGCCGAGACCGGCATGCTCGTGCACGCCAACCCCGGCGTCATGCACCCCGACGAGCTCGCTGCGCTCCGCCCGGTGTCGCCATCGATGGGCATGATGCTCGAGACCACCTCGCGGCGCCTGTACGAAGAACCCGGACAGGTGCACTTCGGCTCCCCCGACAAAGACCCGGCGCTACGCCTGAAGGTCATCGACGACGCCGGGGTCGCCGGCATCCCGTTCACGACCGGCATCCTCGTGGGCATCGGCGAAACCGTGCGCGACCGTGCCGAGTCGCTCGTCGCCCTGCGCGAGATCGACGATCGCCACGGTCACGTGCAAGAGGTCATCGTGCAGAACTTCCGCGCCAAGCCTCGCACGGCCATGCAGGGCGCACCGGATGCCGACATGCACGACTACCTGGCGGCGGTCGCCGTCGCACGGCTCGTGTTCGGCGCCGACATGCGCATCCAGGTCCCGCCGAACCTCTCCGACCCGCGCGAGCTGGGGCTGCTGATCGAGGCGGGTATCGACGACTGGGGCGGAGTCTCGCCCCTCACCGCCGACCACGTGAACCCCGAGCGCCCGTGGCCGCAGATCGACGACCTCGCCGCCCAGACGGCGACCCGCGGTTTCGTCCTGCGGGAGCGTCTCACCGCGCACCACGAGTACGTCGTCGATGCCGCGCGCTGGATCGACCCGGCGCTGCACGAGCCGGTTCGAGCGTTGGCGGATGCCACAGGGCTCGCGGCCGACGTGATCCCGCGGGGGACGAATCCCCGTGCGACGAGCACGGATGACGCCTCGACGGGAGGAGATTCTGCAGAGGGAGGACCCCTCTCCGCCGAGGCATCCTCCCGTCGCGGATTCTCCTCCGCTCACGGGGGCGCCTCCGGCCGCGACCCCGGCGTGAAGCGGCTGGCCGAGCGGGCGGCATCCCGAGCCTCCGATCTCGACGACGACGACTGGGTACGACTCCTGCGCGCCGAAGGCGCTGAGCTCGACGAGCTCACCGCGGCCGCCGACGACGCCCGCCGGTACACCGTCGGCGAACCCGTGACCCTCGTGCAGAACCGCAACCTCACCTCGACGGGGTTCCGACGCGGCGGCCGCACGAGCATCGGCGAGTTCGACCTCGAGGACGCAGCGGAGATCGCCGCCGACGCCGCGGCCCTCGGTGCCACCGAGATCTGCATCCAGGGCTCGCTCGTGCCCGCCGAAGATCCCGGTGCCTACCTGGACCTCGTACGCACGGTGAAGCGCGCAGCTCCCGGCATCCACGTCCACGCCTATCGCCCCGCCGATGTCCGTGACCTGGCCGAGCGCGGTGGTCTCGGTCTCGACGGCGCCCTCACCGCGATGCGCGAGGCCGGGGTCGACACCGTTCCCGGTACGGGCGTGAAGATCCTCGACGAGCGCGTGCGCGCCCTCGTCGCACCGCTCGACCTCGAGATCGACAGGTGGATCGAGGGGATCACCGCGGCTCACCGCTCGGGGTTCCGCTCCACCTCCGTGCTGTTCTACGGCCACGTCGAGACCGCCGGGGAGCGCATCGCGCACCTGCGACGCCTGCGCGAGATCCAGGCCGAGACGGGCGGCTTCGCGGAGTTCGTGCCGATCCCCCTGCCCGGCGGCGATGTCGCGCTGGTCGAAGGCCGTAGCCCGGTCGACGAGCACCGCGCGATGGTCGCCGTGTCGCGACTCGCCCTGTCGGGGAGCATCTCGCACGTGCAGATCCCGTGGACCCGCGTCGGGCGCGAGACGGCCGCCGTGCTGCTGCGCTCCGGCGGAGACGACCTGGGCGGAACGCTCTACGACGGACGCGTCCTGCCCGATACCGGTATCGAGCAGGGACGCGAACTGCCGGTCTCCGTGGCCGAGCGCGTCGCGCGAAGCCTCATGCGTCCCTTCCGGCTGCGGACGACGGACTATCGGGTGGCGGTGGCGCTGCCCGACCCGTCCGCCCCGTACATCGAAACGAGCGGGGCCACCCGCTTCTCCCTCCCCTCCGACGGGCCGCGCACGTGAGGATCCTCGACGCCGCGATCGTCGGGGCAGGGTTCGCCGGCCTGGCCATGGCCGGCACCCTCCGCCGCGCCGGACGTGACGACTTCGTCGTGCTCGAACGCGCCGACGACGTGGGCGGCACGTGGCGCGACAACACCTACCCGGGTGTCGCCTGCGACGTGCCGGCACACCTGTACAGCCTGGCCGCCCACCCGAACGCGCGATGGTCGCGCACCTTCGCCCCCGGCGGCGAGATCCAGGCGTACCTGCGCGGCGTCGCCGAGCGCGAGGCCCTGGGCGATCGACTGCGGCTGCGGACCCCGATGCTCGGAGCGCGGTGGGATGCCGACGACGCGGTGTGGCGCATCGACACCGGTGCCGAGGCGCTCGTCGCCCGCTCCCTCGTCCTCGCGTGCGGTCGCCTGACCGAGCCGAACGTCCCCGCCATCGCCGGGCTCGAGTCGTTTCCCGGGCCGCTGTTCCACTCGGCCCGATGGGATCACGACGTCGACCTCACCGGCAGGCGGGTCGCGGTGGTGGGTACCGGCGCGAGCGCCGTGCAGCTCGTGCCCGAACTCGCCCGCACCGCCGCCCACGTCACCCTCTTCCAGCGCACCCCCGCGTGGATCGTTCCGCGCGGAGGCGGCGACATCCCGCCCGCCGAGCGCGAGCGTCTCGCCGACAACCCGGGCGCTCTCGCACGCCTGCGCGCGCGGCTGTACGCCGAGGGTGAGGGGCGTTTCGCGTCGCGCTCCGGTGACGCCGTGGCATCCATCGCCGCCCGTGACCTCGCACTGCGCCACCTGCACGCGCAGGTCGCCGACCTCGGGCTGCGCGCGGCGCTCACCCCCGACTACGCCTTCGGGTGCAAGCGCGTGCTGCTGTCGGACGCGTTCTACCCCGCGGTCGCCTCGGACGCCGTCACTCTCGAGCCGACGGCCCTCTCGCGCGTCGACGGCTCCACGCTCACCGCCGCCGGCGGAGCGACTTACGAGGCCGACGCGCTCGTGCTCGCCACCGGATTCGCCGCCGCCCAACAGCCCTACGCCGATCTCGTCCACGGTGAGGATGAGCCCCTCGCCGCGCACTGGTCGGAGGGCATGACCTCGTTCGGGTCGACTGTCGTCGCGGGTTTCCCGAACCTCTTCGTCCTCAACGGCCCCAATGCCAGCCTCGGGCACAACTCCGCGGTGCTCATGGCCGAGGAGCAGGCCGCGTACGTCGTGCGGGCGCTCGCCGAGCGTGATCGTCGTCCCGACCGGGTGCTGCGCGTCCGCCCCGAGGCCGAGGCGGACTACACCGACGAGATCGCCGCCGCCGCGGCATCCACCCCCTGGATGACCGGCGGATGCCGCAACTGGTACGTCGACGAGCGCTCGGGGCGGCTGACCCTGCTGTGGCCGGGCACCGTCCAGGCGTTCCACGAGCGGCTCGCCGGCACCGACGGTTCGGAATTCGAACCCGCGCACAGCCCCGTGCGCGGCTGATCCCCAAGGAGACAGTTCATGAGCGTTCCGCTGAGATTCGGTTACAAGGCCTCGAGCGAGCAGTTCGGGCCGAACGAGCTGCTCGAGTTCGGCGTGCTCGCCGAGAAGGTGGGCTTCGACTCCGTCTTCCTCTCCGACCATCTGCAGCCGTGGATGCACGACGGCGGCCACGCCCCCAACGCCCTCCCCTGGCTCGGCGCCCTCGGCGCGCGCACCGAGCGCGTCATCATCGGAACGTCGGTGCTGACCCCCACGTTCCGCTACCACCCGGGCGTCATCGCGCAGGTGTTCGCGACCCTCGGCGTGATGTATCCCGGCCGCGTGGTGCTCGGTGTCGGCACCGGAGAGGCGTTGAACGAGGTCACCCTCGGTCTCGAGTGGCCCGAGCCGCCGGAGCGCTTCCAGCGACTGAAGGAAGCCATCACGATCATCAACGAACTGTGGGCGGGCGAGCGCGTCACCTACGAGGGCGCGTACTACTCGGTCAAGGACGCCACGATCTACGACCGCCCCGAGCAGAAGGTGCCGATCTACATCGGCGCCTCGGGCCCCGCCGCCACGCGCCTGGCCGGTCGCATCGCCGAGGGCTACATCACCACGAGCGGCAAGGACCCCGAGCTCTACACCGAGAAACTCCTCCCCGCCCTCGACGACGGCCTGTCGAAAGCCGGCCGCTCACGCGACGACGTCGACACCCTCATGGAGGTGAAGGTGTCGTACCACCCCGATCACGACACCGCGATGGAGAAGACACGCTTCTGGGCGCCGCTCGCCCTCACCGCCGAAGAGAAGATGAGCGTCCACGACCCCATCGAGATGCAACGGCTCGCGAACGAACTGCCGATCGAGCGGGCGGCGTCGCGCTTCATCGTCTCGACCGACCCCGACGAGCACGTCGAGCGCATCGCGCAGTACGTCGACCTCGGCTTCCGCCACCTCGTGTTCCACGACCCGGGCCACGACCAGGAGGAGTTCCTGCGCATGTACGGCGAGGAGATCCTCCCGCGCCTGCGCAAGCGCTTCGCCTGAGGCGGGCAGCGCGGGCTGGGCGGGAGTGCTGGGCGCTGAAGTCGGGGCGGGGCGCGGCATCCGCACCGGCACCGTTCACCGAGATGACCCGCGTGCACGTTTCGCGGCACCCCGCCACCCCCGAGCGGAAATGTCGGGGGTTCGGCACACAATGGAGGCGATGAGCACCCCTGACACCTCCGGCTGGACGATCATCGTGCCGGTGAAGCCCGCCGCGGTCGGCAAGACGCGTCTCACCGACGTCGGCACCGACCGCGAGGCGCTCGCGCGCGCCATCGCGCTCGACACCATCGCGGCAGCAGCCGCGGCCGACCTCGTATCGCGCGTCATCGTCGTCACCGACGACGAGGGCGTCCGCGCCGAGTTCCGGCGGTCCCGCACCGTCGAGGTCGTGCCCGAGGGCGACACCCGCGGCCTCGACGCCGCCATTGCTCTGGGGGCAGCCATCGCAGGTGTTGGTTCGCCCCGCGCCGCCCTGCTCGGCGACGTGCCCGCCCTGCGGCCCGCCGATCTCGACGCCGCGCTCGAGCTCGCGGCATCCGTTGAGCGGGGTCTGGTCCCGGATGCCGAGACCACCGGCTCCACCCTGATCACCGCTCGCGCGGGAGCCGTGTGGGTCTCGGCCTTCGGCCGCGACTCGGCCGCCCGTCACCGCCTGCTCGGCTGCACCGACCTCGCCGTCGCGCGCGACTCGACGCTGCACCGCGACGTCGACACCGCCGCGCAGCTGTCCGAGGCCGTGGCGCTGGGTGTGGGCCCGCGCACGTCGGCCGTGCTGGCGGCGGCTGCGGCCTGAGTGCCGCGCGACGCGGGAGCGCCCGGCACTCGAATTCGGTGCGATTCTCCGATTCCGCGGCCGTCTGAGCTTGTGTCAGGCCCCCAGCGCCGCCTCGGTGATCGCTGCCGACGACTCCTCGTCGCGCATCCACAGCGGCGCCACCACGGCCGGGATTCCCGCCGCCTCGACCTCGGGCGCCGCGGCCGCATCCTCTTCGGCCACCAGCCACGCGTCGAGCACGCCGCCCGCCGACCGCGCGCCGTAGTGCCGCGCGACAGCCGCGGCCGAGGTCTCGACCCCGATCGCCGTCAGGCACACGTCGGCCATGCCGCGCACGACCCGCCCGCCGATGATCGGCGAGACGCCGACGACTTTCGCCGACGTCTCCCGCACGGCATCCCGAATCCCAGGCACAGCCAGGATCGGCCCGATGGACACGACGGGGTTCGACGGCGCGATGAGCACCACGTCCGCCGACGCGATGGCATCCGTCACGCCCGGCGCGGGTGCGGCATCCGCTATCCCCGGGTTCTCGAAGGCGAGCGGGGTGAGCTTCGCCCGGTGGCGCGTCCACCACTCCTGGAAGTGCAGACGCCCGCCGTCTTCGAGCAGCACGTGCGTGTCGACCTCGCTGTCGGTCATGGGAAGCATCCGGATGCCGAGCGGCCACCGTTCCGCCATGCGCGCGAGCACCTGGGTCGGGGTGTGTCCGTCACGAAGCCACCCGGTGCGGGCCAGGTGGGTGCCGAGGTCGAGGTCGCCGAGCGTGAACCACGGCCAGCCCGCGCCCCACGCCTGGAGTTCTTCGTTGACGCGCTCGGTGTCGCCCGCGCGACCCCAGCCGCGCTCGGTGTCGTTCACCCCGGCGAGGGCGTAGGTGATCGAGTCGACGTCGGGCTGCAACCGCACGCCCGAGAGCCACAGGTCGTCTCCCGTGTTGACGACGACGGTGGCCTCGGGAGCGTTCAGCCGGCGAAGGGCGGCGCGGACGCCGAGGGTGAACTTCGACCCCCCGACTCCACCGGCGAGCACGACGACACGGGGCTGGGAGAGAAGCATTGGTTCAGTCTTTCACCCGCGGGGCGGATGAAATTGTTCACATGGTGCTGCTCGCTCATGAGGAGAACGACTACGCTCGCGGGGGTGACAGACCTCTTCTCTTCGGGTGAAGCCGAGGCGGCCATCGCCCGGATCGAGCAGCAGGTGGCCGAAGCGCAGGTTCGGGCAGCCCAGGCGCAACAGGTGCAGGCCGACATCGACGCCGTCCGCGCGTCGGCGACGTCGCCGCGTCGGGAGATAACCGTGACCGTGGATGCCGCGGGTCGACTGGCCGGCATCCGCCTCGCCGACGCGGCTTACGACCTGCGCACCGACGCGTTGGAGCAGTTGATCGTGGAGACGGCCGGGCGGGCCCAACGTCTCGCCGGCGAGCAGGCGTTGGAGATCTCGCGCGCCGCTTTCGGTGCGGACTCGCCGATCGTCGAGCGGCTCGCGGGAGAGATCGATCGCGAGCCGCCGTCCGCACCGCCCGCCGGATTCCGGGTCTGAGTCCGATGGCCGATCGCATCGCCATCGATGCCGAGCTGATCAGCTCGCACGCGTCTCGGCTGGGTGCCGTGGCATCCGATATCTCCGTCGCCCGCGACGCGGGTTCCTCGGGCGGGCTGAACGCGGAAGCCTTCGGCGTTCTGTGCTCGTTCCTCGTTCCACCCGCCACGATGGTCGCGGACGCCGCACGGTCGATGATCGGCGCCGCCGAAGACATGGTGCGACGCTCGGCGACCGAGATTGTGGGGGTGGGAAGCGACATGGAGGCTTACGAGCAGAAGGTGCTCGAGACCGTCCGGGCACTGGAGGCGGGCCTGTGAGCAACGCCCTGATCGCCGGCCCCGTCGACACCGCGACGCCGTTCAGCGGGGCGGGTCTGCTCGATTCCGGGACTCAACTCGTCGCGTCGATCGAGTCAGGCAACTGGGTCGAGGGCGGGCTTGCAGCGTTCGGAGCGGTGGCCGACACCGTCGCCGCCGTGATGGACCCTCTCGGCTCGCTGATCGCCGCGGGCCTGGGCTGGCTGATCGATCACTTCGAGCCCATCAAGGGCTGGTTCAACGACCTGACCGGCGACGCCGGAGCGGTCGCCGGCTTCGCGCAGACATGGACCAACGTCCAGAACCAGCTCGACGCTTCCGCCGACTACCTTGAGCGCGTCATCACCGACCTCGACGACATGGCCGGCGAGGCGATCGAGGCATATCGCCGGTTCCAGGCCGACGCTGCCGCCCACATCCGCGCCTCCGCGTCATGGGCCGGAGCCATGTCGACCGGCCTGCAGATCGCGTCGACCATCGTGCAGGTCGTTCACGACCTCGTGCGCGACATCCTGTCGCAGCTCGTGGGCTCGGCGATCTCGTGGGCCACACAGGCCGTGGTCACCGTCGGCATCGCCACCCCCTGGATCATCGCGCAGGTGTCGTCGCGCGTAGCGAGCTGGACCGCGAAGATCAGCTCCAAGCTCACCGGTCTGCTGCGCTCGTGCGGCAAGCTCGGGGATCTGCTGACGGAGCTGCGGGCGCTAATGGCTCAGGTCGCCGAGAAGTTCTCCGCAGTGCTCGACAAGGGGAAGACCGCAGTTCATAACGCGAAAGAAGCCGTTGTCGCCCTACCGGGTGTGCGTCGGCTGGACCCACGTCGAGACCAGCTTGTGAGTGATATGAAACAGTGGGCGGCAAATGCGCATCTGCCTGACTACAGACCATTCGGGAACCTCGACGGAAATTCGTTCATCGATACTCACTTGCGGCGCTTCACTCGAGAGGGTCACGCGGATTGGAGATGGCCAGAATCAAACGGCTTCGATACCTCGCTCCCCATAGACCCGGCCAGCACGGTACTCAGCAAGAACGATACGATAACGCGCCTTACTCCGGCTCCGATCCTGAAGGACATCGGTGAGTACGCGTCCCCTCCGGGCACAGCATTCGTTACTCAAAGCCTCCCACCAGATCGCCTCGCACCAAGCTTCAAAACACACGAGCTCATCGTCCTCAAGGAACTCCCCGAGGAAGTCAAAGTGGGGAACATTCAAGCAGACTTCCAGCAGCCCGGCGGAGGGACTCAATTCTATTTTCCTGGCGGAATATCGAAGTGGATTGAAGCCGGCTACTTGAAGCCGAAGTAGGAAAGAGCGAATAGTGGATTACGAAAAATTGAAAGAACTCGTGAGAGAGAGAGTGGGCGTCGAGGGGGTGCCGCGGATCATTTCCTTAGCTCATGACGGCAAGCCAATCCCTACGGTCATCTGTCTCGTGAAGCATGAGGGCGGACGATTCACTGCCACGCGGGGTGACCTACGGACTATAGCGCGCCCTGTCCTCAACGAGGCGGGGGAGGAACTGACGTTCGCCAGCGAGGCGGATGCCTGCGCGTGGGCGTGGCAAGATCTCGAGCCCGGACTGGGCGTGACGCCTACATATTCACCGGAGGAGGAGCGAGAATCACTCGCAAGTGGAGATAGACAGCGCGCGCGGCGGGAACAGCGTCTTCGGGAGTGGAAGGCCGCGAGCGGAGCCATCTCCGACTGAAAATACCGCCCAGACGGTCGCATGCCTCAGGCCGAGGATCAAGCAAGGCCACTGCCTGCCGCCCGCTGGCCTTGCCGACCGCGGGGCGGAATTTTGTCGATACACATCTCCGGGGTTTCTATGAGAACGGATACCCGGAGTGGACATGGCCGCCTGATGGCGGGTTCGACACCTCGCGGCCAATAAGACCCGCATCGGAAGTTCTTTCCGAAGGGAAATGATCACCCGAATATCACCTGCCAGGCCAGAGGAAGACACAGGAAAGTTTGCTTCCCCTGCGTCGGTCACGTTCCAGGAACGCAGCATTCCCCCGGAATGCCTGTCGCCGGCTTCTCCTCGTATACCCTGAAGGTGGACAAGGAGCTTCACACCCGAGAGCCACAGGTCGTCGCCCGTGTTAACGACGACGGTGGCCTCGGGAGCGTTTCAGTCGGCGAAGGGCGGCGCGGACGCCGAGGGTGAACTTCGCCCCCCGACTCCACCGGCGAGCACGACGACACGGGGCGGGGGAGGAAGCATTGGTTCAGTCTTCCACCCCGACCTGGCGTGCTCACCCGTCGGTTTTACCGGTGATGGGCCCGGGGTACGATCGCCCGCATGACCGAGGCTGCCCGCGCCGTTGACCAGACGGTGATCAGCGACGCCTTGGTGCGCTATATCGGTGAGGGGCGTTCACCCATGCCGGTCGACGACCCTTCGTCAGTGATCACGACATGTCCGCGCGAGGCGCTCTCTCTGCAGCAGGAGATCCGCCGGATTCTGGCAGTTTCTGAAGCGATCACCCTTCATGACGTGGGCCCGTTCGACCAGTCGCTGCGGCACCGGCTGCATGCGCGCATCCAGGAGCTTTTTCCTGGACTGTCGGGAGACGCGGTCAGGGCCATCGGCTGGCGCTGGGGCTTCCTCAATCTGCGCTGACCGGTTCGGTCGAGGCGTGATGAGCGGCGCAGCCAGCCTCAGACAGAAACGTGAAAGGAGTTGTGTATGGGCAATGATCTTGGATGCCAGATCTGTCTGTCGCACTCCGAAAAGCCGTATCAACCGCGATTTGTCCTCGCCACGTCTCCGTCCGACCTGTTGTATCGGTGTGACTTCTGCCGGACGTGGTGGATCGGAACGCAGCGCTACCAGAACCCCGTGTCACCGGATGCCGCTCGAGCGGCATTCCCCGAAGCGCGCATAGAAGACTGAAACACCTCACCCAGATGGCGCCAGCACGAACGGCGCGAAAATGAAAGTTCTCACATCTTTGACCCAGGTCATGGACTTGAGGGCTACGATCACCCGAGTGACAGACCTCTTCTCCTCTCGTGAAGCCGAGGCGGCCATCGCCCGGATCGAGCAGCAGGTGGCCGAAGCGCAGGTTCGGGCAGCGCAGGCGCAGCAGGTGCAGGCGGACATCGACGCGGTCCGCGCTTCGGCGACCTCTCCGCGTCGCGAGGTCACGGTGACCGTCGACGCAGCGGGTCGACTGGCCGGTATCCGCCTCGCCGATGCGGCGTACGAGCTGCGTCCCGATGCGCTGGAGCAACTGATCGTCGAGACCGCCGGGCGCGCTCAGGTGCTGGCGGGTGAACAGGCTCTGGAGATCACGCGGGTCGCGTTCGGCGCTGATTCCCCGATCGTCGGTCACCTCGCGGGCGAGCTCGATCGTGAGCCCCCGTCTCAGCCCATGGGCTTCCGGGTCTGACGCGCGTGGCCGATCGCATCGCCGTCGACTCCGAGCTCATCGGCTCGCACGCCTCGCGGCTGAGCGCCGTGGCATCCGACATCTCCGTCGCCCGTGACGCGGGATCGTCCGGCGGATTGAACGCCGAGGCGTTCGGGGTGCTGTGCTCGTTCCTCGTGCCGCCCGCGACGATGGTGGCCGACGCCGCGCGGTCGTTGATCGGTGCCGCCGAAGACATGGTGCGCCGCTCCGCCACCGAGATCGTCGGCGTCGGCAGCGACATGGACGCGTACGAGCAGAAGGTGCTCGAGTCGATCCGCGCGTTGGAGACGGGCCTGTGAGCAACGCGCTCGTCGCCGGTCCGGTCGACACGGCGACGCCGTTCAGCGGTGCCGGCCTCCTCGATTCCGGGACCCAGTTGGCATCCGCCATCGAGTCCGGCAACTGGGTCGAGGGCGGCCTCGCGGCCTTCAGCACCGTCGTCGACACCGTCGCCACCGCCATCGACCCCCTCGGATCGCTCATCGCCGCCGGCCTCGGGTGGCTCATCGACCACTTCGAGCCGATCAAAGGCTGGTTCAACGACCTGACCGGAGACGCCGGCGCCGTCGCCGGGTTCTCGCAGACGTGGACCAACGTCCAGAACCAGCTCAACAGCTCCGCCGACTACCTCGACCGCGTCGTCAGCGACCTCGACGACATGGCCGGCGAAGCGATCGAAGCCTACCGCCGCTTCCAGACCGACGCCGCCGCCCACATCCGCGCGTCGGGCCAATGGGCGGGCGCCATGGCCACCGGACTGCAGATCGCCTCGACCATCGTCCAGGTCGTCCACGACCTCGTCCGCGACATCCTTTCGCAGCTCGTCGGTTCGGCGATCTCGTGGGCCACCGAAGCCGTCGTCACCGTGGGCCTCGCCACCCCCTGGATCATCAGCCAGGTCTCTTCCCGCGTTGCGAGCTGGACCGCCAAGATCAGCGGCAAGCTCACCGGCCTGCTGCGCTCGTGCGGCAAGCTCGGGGACCTGTTGAACGAGTTGCGGGCGCTGATGAGCAAGGGGGCGAGTCTCCTCGAGAAGGTGCCCCGCCGTGCCGCCGGCGGCAGGCCCGCCGCCGACGCGCCTTCCGCACACCCGCACGAGCCGACCTCGCCGCTTCCCGATCCGCCGCCGGTCGCCCGGAATCCATCGGATCACCTCGGTCCCTCGGAAGTCACCGACGCAACCCCGGGGCACACCAACATCCCCGATTCATATCAGCGCTTCGGCGACCTCTCGGAGTCTGAGTTCGTTGAGAAGTACTGGAACCCTGAAAGCGTCAACTACGACAAATCGACGGGCGGATGGCGCTACCCGCCGGATGACGGGTTCGACCTGTCGGCGGGGAGGGCCCCGAAGGAAGTCGACCTCCCCGAGGGCTACATCATGGACCGCTACGGCGAGCCGTACGGTAGATACACGTCGCCTTCGGGCACGCCGTTCCCGGAGCGAGCGATCCCGCCGGACTCGGTCGGTCAGCCTTATTTCCAGTACCGGGTGACCAAGCCCTTCGACGAAGAGTCCGGGATGCCGCGCGCCGGTGCCATCGCGCCATGGTTCGAGCAGCCCGGTGGAGGCGTTCAGTTCCACCTCCCGAAGCCCGTCCAGTGGCTTGAGGAACACGGGTACCTCACGAAAGTCGAGAATTGAGCATGCAAGACCTGACATTCGAGCAGTTGTGCGGTCTGCTCCGCGATGAGTTCGGCTCTGCTCCCATCTCGAGCCCTCAACACCCACGCGTGGGCGACGGCGATCCTGTTACCGGTGATCTGATCCTCCGGGAAGACGGGCCGTCCTCCTTCGCGGTTGGGGCGCAGGATCGTGGCCAGTGGTCTGAACTGGCGCGTTTCGCATCGGAGTCGGAGGCGTGCGCCTTCATCCTCGAACAAGTACGCAGGACGCATCGCCCGGGGGTGCGCCTGACTCCCGGAGAGAAGGCAGAATCCGAACGCGTCACGCGCAACTTCGACGACGAATTGCGCCGGTCGCTGGGGCTGTAGCCGCACCGCTGACGAACACGCACGAAACACGAGCACTCATGTTCGATCCCGCAGAAGCGGCGACGCGCTTCCTGCAAGCGCTCGAGAAGCTACCGACTTACACAGGAATCGTGTTCCACGGACTCCCCTCGGTCCCGCAGCTCGCGCCTGCTCGATGGACCCGTGGCGTCACCGCCACCAGTAAAGACCCGCGGATCGCGACCGAGAACTTTTCCACGCCTGCGATTGCCGCCATCGTCAGCCGTACCGGACGCGACATCGCGGCGTTCTCCGCGCATCCCGCGGAGCAGGAGGTGGTTCTTCCCCCGGAGGTCGTCCTCCTCGAGGTGGCCCACACCCGTCTCCCGGACGGTCGTCCGGTGGTCATCGTCGAGCAACTGGCGGAGCCGGACCCGAGGGCTGATCTCCCTCCGACTCTCGATGCCCTTGTCGCCGCCGTGCATGAGCTTTTGCAGCTGGCACAGGCTGGTGAGCCGTCAACCATCACCACCCCGGGCAAGTTCGTGGAGCCATTCTTCTTCCTCGACGAAGAGAGCGGCGCCCACACCGAGTCCTAATGCGATCTTTCTCCGCCCGCATTCACGACCCGGAGCAGCCGAAACCCCTCGGCTGCCCCGCGTGCCTCGACCTGGCGATGCGCGAAGGTCAGCCCGCCTTCATCGTCGCGACGTCACCCGACGATCTCCTGTACCGGTGCGACTACTGCCAGACCTGGTGGACCGCCAACAGCAGGTTCCGCAATCCCGCCACGGTCGCCGACGCCCAGGCGCGCTTCCCCGAACAGCGCATCGCGTCCTCGCCCGCCGTCGACGACGCACAGCTGAGCGAGGCGATCGTGCTCTTCACCGGATGGGGCGCGACGCCGGAACCCATCGACGACGTCGCCCGCGTGGCGGCGCGATTCCCGAAAGAGTTCCCGGCGCTCGAGCCGGTCCTGGCCGCGTTCGTCCGTGGTTCCACATCGATCGTCTTCCACGAGGTGGCGCCCTCCGACGACGGGCTCCTCGGCCGGGTCCGGGCACGTCTGAGACTCATCATGCCCCGCCTTTGCGATGATGCACTGGACGCCCTCACCTGGCGCTGGCCCTTCGTGGTGCCGCAGACCTCTTCGTTCTAGACCGCTCGTAAGACCCATGACCCTCGACACCGCCCTCACCGCCTACATTTGGGCCGACGGCTCCGCCGTCCCCGGCCGGCATCCCGAGTCCGTCCCCGATCGAGCCCTCCGCGCCCGTGTCGAGGGCCTGATCGAGCGAATGGATGCCGTGACCCCCGGCGCCGACGCCACGGATCTCGCCGCGTGGGCCGACCGCACCGTCCGCGCGCTCGTGGCCGAGCGCGATGACGTCGGTGAAGCCGGCATCCGGGCCCTCTCGGCCCTGCTCAGCTGGACCTGGCGCTGATCAGACCTGACCGCGCGGGCACGGCTGCCAGGTCGCACGACGGCGCCGCGGGGCCATCGATGTCGGCCACCAGGCCACGAATCGCGAGAACAGCTGCGAGAAGGCGGACGGCGCGGGGCGTGCGGGGAGCATGACTCCAGCCTCTCGACCGGGCCTGCGCCCGCGCATCATCGCAGAGGACGAAACGCATCCCCCTCAGGGATGATCCCTACTGCGCGAGCAGCGTCGGATCCAGCGCTTCGGCCGCCGCTTTCGCGGCCACGGGCAGCGCCTCGAGCACGCGACCGAGAGCGACCTCGTCGTGCGCCGCGGTGAGGAACCACGCCTCGAACACGCTCGGGGGCAGCGAGACGCCGGCATCCAGCATCGCGTGGAAGAACGGCGCGTACCGGTACGACTGCTGCGTGAGCGCCGTGGCGTAGTCGAGGGGCACCTCGGGCAGGAACGCGACACCGAACAGCGAGCCCGCGCGCGGGACGGTGTGCACGACGCCCTCGGCCGTCAGGGCGGCGTCCAGCGCATCGGCGAGCTGCGCGGCCGCGGCGTCGACGGCGGCGTAGACCTCGGGAGTCGCGAGCCGCAGCGTCGCGAGACCCGCGGCGACTGACAGCGGGTTCCCCGACAGCGTTCCCGCCTGGTACACCGGCCCCAGCGGCGCGAGGTGGTCCATGATCTCGGCGCGACCGGCGAGAGCGGCCAGAGGCATGCCGCCGCCGATGACCTTGCCGTACGTGAGGATGTCGGGCAGGTAGCGCTCACCCTGCGACGCCTGCAGGCCCCAGAAGCCGGCGGGGTGCACGCGGAAGCCGGTGAGCACCTCGTCCATGATCAACAGGGCGCCGTGGCTGTGGGCGATGTCGGCCAGCGCCGCGTTGAAGCCGCGGAGCGGCGGAACGACTCCCATGTTGGCCGAGGCGGCCTCGACGATGATCGCGGCGATGTTCTCGCCGTGCACCGCGAACACCTCGCGCACGGCGTCGAGGTCGTTGTACGGCAGCACGAGCGTCTGCGCGGCGATCGGAGCGGGGACACCCGCCGAACCGGGCAGCGCGAGCGTGGCGACCCCCGAGCCGGCCGCAGCCAGCAGACCGTCGGAGTGCCCGTGGTAGTGCCCGGCGAACTTGATGAGCAGATCGCGACCGGTGACGCCGCGCGCCAGACGGATCGCCGTCATGGTCGCCTCGGTACCGGTCGACACCAGACGCACCTTCTCGATCGGCTTCAGATCGCCGACCTGCACGCGCTGCGCGACGAGATCGGCGAGCTCGACCTCGGCTCCCGTGGGAGCGCCGAAGGACAGACCTCGGGATGCCGCGGACTGCACCGCCCCGACCACCTCGGGGTGCGCATGGCCGAGGAGCGCCGGACCCCATGAAGCGACGAGATCGACGTACTCACGACCCGCGGCATCCGTGATCCGCGGGCCGGACGCCGACTGGACGAACCGCGGCGTTCCGCCGACTGAACCGTACGCGCGCACGGGCGAGTTCACGCCACCCGGGATGACGTCCTTGGCGCGGGCGAACCACTGGTCGTTGAGATCGGTCATGGCATCCATTCTTCCGGGCAGCACGGGGAAAGGGGTCGGATCCCGACGCTTCACGGCCACCCGACAACCCCGCAAGACAGGGCTCAGAGCTCGGCGCGCAGCCAGCGGGCGGCCTCGACGGCCCAGTACGTCAGGATCGCGTCGGCGCCGGCACGGCGGATGCCGAGCAGGCTCTCCATGATCGCGCCCCGACGGTCGATCCAGCCGTGAGCGGCGGCAGCCTCGACCATCGCGTACTCGCCCGACACCTGGTAGGCCCAGACCGGCACGTCGACCGACGCCTTCACGTCTGCCAGCACGTCGAGGTACGGCAGGGCCGGCTTGACCATGACGACATCGGCGCCCTCTTCGACGTCGAGCAGCGCCTCGCGTACTCCTTCGCGACCGTTGCCGGGATCGAGCTGGTACGAGCGGCGATCACCCTTCAGCTGCGAGTCGACGGCCTCGCGGAAGGGGCCGTAGAACGCGCCCGCATACTTGGCCGAGTACGCCAGGATCAGGGTGTCGGTGAATCCCTCGGCATCCAGCGCCTCACGCACCGCACCGACCTGGCCGTCCATCATGCCCGACAGGCCCAGCATGGCCGAGCCCGCGCGCGCCTGCGCCAGACCCATCGCCGTGTAGCGCTCGAGCGTCGCGTCGTTGTCGACGGCGCCGTCCTCGCGCAGCACGCCGCAGTGGCCGTGATCGGTGAACTCGTCGAGGCACAGGTCGGTCTGCACGACCACCGCGTCGCCGACCTCGGCCACGACGGCCTCGGTGGCGAGGTTCAGGATGCCGTTCGGGTCGTCGGCCCCGGAACCCACCGCGTCACGCGTCTCGGGCACGCCGAACAGCATGACGCCGCCGATGCGCTGCTCGGCCGCCTCGGCCGCCGCGCGGCGCAGGGAATCGATCGAGTGCTGCACGATGCCGGGCATGGAGCCGATGGGGCTCGGCTCCGTGATGCCCTCGCGCACGAAGAGCGGCAGGACCAGCTGCGAGGGGACGAGGTGCGTCTCGCGGGCGAGACGACGGACGGCGGGGGTGCGGCGCAGACGCCGCGGGCGGTGCTCGGGAAAACTCATGGGGTCGATTCGTCGGAGTTCAGGGGGAAGCGGGCGACGGCGTCGATGAGGGAGTCGACCGTCTGGGTCTCGGCCACGACGTCGACGCTGAGTCCGGCGCGCTTGGCATCCTTGGCGGTACGCGGCCCGATGGCGGCGATGACCGTGGATGCCGGGATCTCGGGGAACTGATCGACGACCTGCTCGGCCACCGAGCCACTGGTGACGAGGATGGCGTTGATACGCCCCGACTGCACGTCGCCCGCGATCTTCTCGGTGACGGGGACGCCGACCGTGCGATAGGCGACGACGCTGCGCACGTCGTGCCCGGCCTCGATGAGCAGGCGCGTGAGCACCGGCTTGGCGATCTCGCTGCGGAGGGTGAGGACCGTGCGCGGCTCGGTCTCGAGCTCGATCATCTGCTCGGCCATGCCCTGGGCGGAGTTGTCACGCTCGGGGACGAGGTCGACGCGATAGCCGACAGCCTGCATCGCAGCCGCCGTGGTCTCACCGACGACCGCGACCTTTGTCGCGGCGGGGATGACCGCCTTGTAGGCGTACAGCACGTCGACGGTGGTCGCACTCGTCAGCGTCAACCAGTCGAAAGCTCCGGCGGCGAGATCGGCGAGGGCCTCATCGAGCGTCGCCTGGTCGTTCGTGGGGGCGAAGTTGATCAGCGGCGCGATCACGGGCACGGCGCCGAGCTGTCGAAGGCTCGCGGCGACGCCGTCGCCCCAGGGGCCACCTCGCGGCACGAGGACGCGTCGACCGGCAAGGGGTTTCGGCACGCTGCCCGTCGAGGGGTTCGGCGTGTGCTGATGGCCTTCGTTCATGTGGTCGACTCTCGTGGTACCAGATCGGCCGCCCCGCGTTCGAGCAACCGACGCGCGGCTTCTTGGCCCGCTCGCGTCGCTTGCGCGATCGGTCCCCCGTCGTCGGCAGCATCCGCTCCATTGCCACTGCCCGTAGTGTCCCCACCATACCCCGGGTCGAGACGCACCGTCCGGTCTATGCCGATCCGTTGCGTTCCATCGAGAGCGTAGACGACCGCGCGCAGGCGAAGGTCGCCCTCCACGAGGGAGGCGTGCGTGCCCACGGGTGCGCTGCACCCGGCATCGAGTGCCGAGAGAACCGTGCGCTCGGCCGTGATCGCCACGCGCGTACGTTCGTCGTCCAACTGGGCGAGGGCGGCGTAGATCTCGGCATCGATATCGTCGCGCGTCTCGACGGCGAGCGACCCCTGCCCCGGAGCCGTCGGCCACTCCGACAGACCCAGCTCTTCGGCGAGAAGGCCGCCGAGGTCTCCGCCCAGCCGCGAGATGCCCGCGGCCGCGAGGATCACGGCATCCAATTCTCCGTCGCGTACCCGGGCGAGACGCGAGTCGACGTTGCCGCGGATGTCGTGGATATCGACCCGCGGGTTGTGACGCAGCGCCTGGGCGATGCGGCGGGGCGACCCGGTTCCCACGCGCGCCCCCGCGCCGAGGGCGCCCAGAGGCGTGCCGTCGCGGGTGACGACGACGTCGCGCGCGTCCGCACGCGCGGGCGTCGCCGCGATGACGAGACCGTCGGGCTGCTGGGTCGGCAGGTCTTTGAGCGAGTGCACGAGGAAGTCGCAGCGATCCGCCGCGAGAGCCTCGCGCAGACCGTTCGCGAACACCCCGCGCCCACCCAGCTGCGACAGCGAGGCGCGGTTCACGTCGCCCTCCGAGACGATGGGCACCAGTTCGACGGGACGACCGGATGCCGCGGACACGGCGTCGGCGACCATCTGCGACTGGGTCATCGCCAGATTGCTGCGGCGAGTGCCGAGACGCAGGGGCGCGGTCACTGAAGGATCTCGGGGATCTCGTCGAGAGTGACCAGCCGACCGGTGTAGAACGGCACCTCCTCGCGCACGTGGCGACGGGCCTCGGTGTACCGCAGGTCGCGCATCATGTCGACGAGGTCGGTGAGCACGTCGGCTTCCATGGGCAGGAGCCACTCGTAGTCGCCGAGGGCGAAGGACGCCACCGTGTTGGCGATGACGCCCTTGTACGCCGAGCCCTTCTTGCCGTGCTCGATGAGCATCTCGCGGCGCTCGGCCTCGGGCAGGAGGTACCACTCGTAGCTGCGCACGAAGGGGTACAGGCACAGCCACTGCTGCGCCTCGATGCCCCGGAGGAAGCCGGGCACGTGCGAGCGGTTGAACTCCGCGTCGCGGTGCACGCCCATGGCGTTCCACGTGGGGAGGAGGTTCTTGAGCAGGTCGGTGCGGCGCAGGCGTCGCAGGTCGCGCTGGAGCGCCTGGGGATCTTCGCCGTGCATCCAGACCATGAGGTCGGCGTCGGCGCGCAGACCGCTCACGTCGTAGAAGCCGCGCACCGTGACACCGTCGGCCTCGATGAGCGAGACGAGATCGGCGAGTTCGGTCGCATCGGCGGCGGTGACCGCGTTTTCGGGATCGCGGCGGAAAACCGCCCACAGCGTGTACACAGAGGAGGAGCTGTCGTCGGACATACTCCCAGTCTCGTCCGCTCGGGGCGGCGGTCCAAACCGGTTGACTCGCCGACGAACCACCGCCACGTGCGCACGCCGCTCCCCCGTTGGTACTGTGCGACGACGGCGTCGGAGGACGTCGAGCGAAAGGCGTGCCGATGTGGTTGTACGACCTGCCTATGTACCTGGGGCTGCCGCTGTTCATCGTCCTGGTGGTCGGAGGCTCGTGCGCGATTCTGCTGGCGCTGCGGAAGTGGGTTCGCCGGGCGGCACCTCGCGGTGAGGAATGGGACCGCGTCCTCAGCTACGCGGTCGGCGTCTACGGCGTCTTCTACGGTGTCACCCTCGCTCTCATCGCCACGGCGGCGTACAGCAACTTCACCGAGGTCGACGGCGTGGTCCTCGAGGAGTCGTCGTCGCTCGCCTCGCTGTATCGCACCGCGGCCCTCCTCCCCGACCCTCAGGGCGACGAACTGCAGGCTCAGATCACCCAGTACGCCCGCAACGTCATCGACCTCGATTGGCCACGACAGCGGCGTCTGGAGATTCCAGCCGAGACGGATGCCAATGTCTCGGCCATGCAACGGGCGATCGGCGCCGTGCAGCCGACGACGGCCGCCGAGACCCTCTACGTGCAGCAGTCCCTCGATCAGTTCCAGCTGCTGGTGGAGAACCGCCGCGACCGCATCGCGCTCACCCACCTCGCGCTGCCGAGCGTGCTCTGGATCGTGCTGGGCGTCGGCGCGGTGCTCAACGCGATTCTCCTCGGGCTCATCGAGGTGCGGAACCTGCGGGTGCACCTGTTGATGTCGAGCATGCTCGCGCTGTTCGTGGCCCTGCTGCTGTACGCGATCGCCGGGTTCGACCACGCCTACGCGGGCCCGATCGCCGTGACACCGGAGTACTTCGAAGACCTGTTGAAGGGTCTCTTCGCGAACGAACCGTAGGCGGGGCCGGGCGCCGGGTCACCGGTGGGTTGCCGGGGTCACGGCATCCGTTCAAAGACCGTCCCTCGGAGACCACGGCCGACACACCGCTGGATCACCCCCGATCCGGCGCGTCGCGGCCGAAGTCCGCAGGACGGCGGCGCTCGGGCCCCGGGAACGGCGAAGCGGCCCGACCTCCGGAGGGAGACGGGCCGCTTCGGACGATCTCAGCGCGTGTAGGCGCGGACGATGCCCCAGACGGCCAGGCCGACGAGAGCGGCGACGCCCGCGACGGCGGCGGCAGCGACAGCGGGGTTCTGCTGAGCCTTCTCGCGGATCTCCCGCACCTTGCGGTCGACGGCTTCGCTCGCGCGACGCGGGGCGTTGGCCTTGACCTCGATGGCCGCGAGAGCCGCCTTGAGCTCGGCTCGGGCCGATTTCACCGGGTCGGTGATGCCCAGGGGCACCGCCGTACGCGGGACGGGGACGGGACGATCAATACTCATCGCGGGCCTCCTTCACGATCCGGACGTCTTCGGAGATGGCCTGGCCGGGGTTCTCGCGCTTCGAGAGCTTCTTGAATCGCGAGTAGCCCAGCAGGGCGAGGATCGCGGTGATGACGATCATCACGCCGAAGACGACGAGTGCCGACAGCCAGACGGGCCACCACGACGACAGCCCCGCGATCACGAAGGCGAAGAACACCGGAATGGCCCAGAAGACGACGATGAGGGCGCCGACGAACCATCCGGCGCCGATCCCGGCGTCTTTCGCCGTGCGCTGCGCCCACGCCTTCGCCCCGTTGATCTCGGCGACGACGAGGTTGCGCACCAGCTCGGGGATGTCGCCGATGAGGGTGAACAAGCTGTCGTCGGAACGATCGCGGAATCCGCGCGGAGTGGTCATGCGTCAGCTCCCGGACGAGGTGGAGCCGCTCTTGGCCGCACGCGCGCGCGTGGTGGCCGACTTCTCCGCCTGCTTCGCGTCGTCGACGGAGTCCTCGACGACATCGGCGACCTCGTGGGCCGACTGCGTGGCGGCGCGTCCAGCGCGCTCGACGCGCTCCTGCACGGTGCCGGAGTGGCTGGCGGCGCCGGTGACCGACTTCGCGCCCTTCCACACCACGCCGGGGACCGACTTGAGGGCGGAGACACCGAACGCCTTCACCTTCTCGACCTGTCCCTGGACGACGGGCTGGTCCCAGACCTTCGCGGCCTGAGTCTTGATCTGCTCGTACCGGTCGCGGCCTGCCCGTGCGCCGAGCACGTAGCCCGCCACGAGTCCGACGACGAGTGCTGCTTTGCCCCTCATGGGGTCTCCTCACGCTCGAACGAGTGCTGGTCGAGTCTCACAGTAGTCACGTATGCCGCGATCGGCATCCGCCCTTGACAGGGCGACCCGGTCGAGTAGGGATCGCGGTCAGCTCGACCAGAGCGCATCGCTGCGCACACGGTCGGCCTCATCGCGAGCGTCGGGGACGACCTGGGCGAGTCCCGTGCCCGAGATCCACGCGCCGGTGACGCCGAGACCCGGCACGGCTCGCACGGCGCCCCGCGCGGCAGCGGTCTCAGCCGCCCGCCCGATGGTCGCCGCGGGCTGCGACTGCACGTAGCGCACCCGATGGGCGTCGCGGAGAGCGGATGCCGACAACTCGACACCCAGCATCGTCGAGGCCTCCGAGAGGGCCAGGGCGGCGGCCGCGTCGTCGTCGAGAGCGGCGGTCGCGGGCTCTTCGCCCTGCGCTCCGAACGAGACGCGGACGACGTGGATACCGGGCTCAGCGGCATCCCGAACCCAATCCCACTTCGCCGTGGAGTGCGTGAGCGCCTTCGCGACGTGGCTTCCGGGAACGGTGAGCACTCCGGTGCCGCGCGGAGCCCGGTCGAGCGCGGGGGCATGGACGACCAGGGTGACCACCTCGACGACGGGAGCGACCGGGTCGCCCACCTCGAGACCGGGGACGACGGGAGCGAGAAGTTCGCGCGCCGGCCCCTCGGGGAGGGCGACGATCACGGCCCGGGCCGGCAGCGGCTCGTCGTCGGCGGAGGTCGCAACCGCCCAGCCGTCGTCGGTGCGAGCCAGGGAACGGGCGGAGACCCCGGTGCGCACCTCGACGTCGCTGTCGCGCAGGTGCGCGACGAGAGCGTCGACGAGACGGGACATGCCCCCGGCGATCCCCTCGACCGCGCCGCCCGGGGCGGCGGGCTTCGCGGCACCGCCCGACACGATGGGGACGTCGGAGGCCGGAGCCTCGGCGGGACGCGTGGCCGCGCGGCTCGCACGGAGGTCGGCGACGGCACCCGTGAGCGACCCGGTCCGCGTGAGCGCGGCGTTCAGCCCCGGGGCCGCCAGATCGACGTCGATGTCGTCGGGGCGAGCCGAGTAGACCCCGCTCGTGACCGGAGCGACCAGGCGTTCGAGCACCCGCGCACCCAGCCGCGACCGCACGAGCTTTCCGAGGCTGTGCGCATGACCGATCGTCAGCGGAGGACGGAGACGATCGAGGTACGCCCGCCACGAACCCGACCAGCCGATGACGCGTCGCACATCGGGGGCGAAAGGATTGTCGGGGATGCCGAGCACCCCGCCCTTCGGTAGCGGCGCCGCCCCGACTCCCGGGACACCCGCGACCCACGCGCCCGCGGGGTTGGGCGAGACGATGTCGTCTGACAGACCGAGTTCGTCGAGGAGCTTTCGCACGATGCCGCCGCGCGTCGCGAAGCTCTCGGCGCCGACGTCGAGCGTCATCCCGCCGACCTCGGCGCTGCGGAGGACTCCGCCGAACACCTCGGACGCCTCGAGCACCGTGACCTGCAGGCCGACCTTCGCGCACTCGCGCGCCGCGACCAGACCCGAGATGCCGCCGCCGACGACGACGACCCGCGTCTCGTGAGCGTGACGGACGAGCCGGTCGAGGGGCTCGCTCACGCGTCTTCTCCGTGGGCGCGGGCGACGATGCGGGTCAGCACCTCGGGGTCGGTGTCGGGCGGCACGCCGTGGCCGAGGTTGAGGATGTGCGCGCGCGCCGCGCGACCACGGGCGAGCACGTCGTCGACGTGCGCGGCCAGCACGGGCCACGGAGCACCCAGCAGGGCCGGGTCGAGATTGCCCTGCAGAGTGACGTCGGGGCCGACGATCGTCGCCGCCTCGTCGAGCGGCATCCGCCAATCGACGCCCACCGCGTCGGCGAGACCGCCCAGGCGCATGTCGTCGAGAAAGGCCCCCGTGCCCACGCCGAAGTGGATTCGGGGCACCTCGATGCCCTCGAGGGCGGCGTGCGAGTGCGGGGCGATGAACTCGCGGAACGTCGCGGGTGACAGCGACCCCGCCCACGAGTCGAAGAGCTGCACGGCCTGCGCTCCGCCCGCGATCTGCGCATCGAGGAAGGCGCGCGAGACCTTCGAGAGCCAGCCGGCCAGGCGGTGCCACGAGGCGGGGTCGGCGTGCATCATGCCGCGGGCGCGCAGGTGCTCCTTGCTCGGCCCGCCCTCGACGAGGTAGGCGGCGAGGGTGAAGGGGGCACCGGCGAACCCGATGAGGGGAACCGCCTCGTCGAGCTCGGCGGTGACGCGCCGGGCCGCCTCGCGCACCGGCTCGGCCGCGGCGGCGACGTCGTCGGGGTCGATCGCGGTGATCCGCGCCACGTCGTCGGCAGTGCGGACGGGGTCGGCGAACACCGGGCCGCGACCCGGCTCGATCACGACGTCGACGCCGGCCAGACGCAGCGGCACCACGATGTCGCTGAAGAAGATGGCCGCATCCACCTTGTGGCGACGGATGGGCTGGAGGGTGATCTCCGCCGCGAGGTCGGGAGTCAGACACGCGTCGAGCATGCGGGTGCCCACACGAAGCTCGCGGTACTCGGGCAGCGAGCGCCCCGCCTGACGCATGAACCACACCGGCTGCCGCTCGGGACGATCGCCACGGAGGGCACGGAGCAGGGGCGCGTCGAGGGAGGCCATGGCATCCATCCTTCCACCCGCGCCTGGGGAAGACGGGGGATGCCTTGACGTCGAGAGGCCGCCCGGAATACCCCGGGGAACGCGAGCGTAGAATATAGATGTGCTGCTGTGCGTCAGCGCGAGTCACAAGACCGCGTCCTTCGATCTCCTCGAGCGGCTCAGCGTACCCGCGACACCCGTCGCCCCCCTGATCGCCGAGCACGACGAGTGCGTCCAGGGCGCCGTCGTCGTCGCGACCTGCAACCGCTTCGAGGCGTACGTCGACATGGACGAGCCCGTCACCGCCGCGGTCGCCCTGGGTATCGAGGCCACCCTCGCGGCGATCGAGTCCGCCACCGGCGTCCCCGCCAGCGAGCTCGAAGGCTCCTACACCGTCCTCGGCGGCAGCGACGTGGCCGAGCACCTGTTCTCGGTGGCATCCGGTCTCGAATCCGTCGTCGTCGGCGAGGGCGAGATCGCGGGCCAGGTTCGCCGCGCCCTCAACGAATCGCGTCAGCTCGGCACCACCTCCGCCGAGCTCGAGCGCCTGTTCCAGCGCGCGTCCGAAGCCCAGCGCGGCGTCAAGAACTCCACCGCGATCGGTCGCGCCGGACGCTCCCTCGTGCGCCTCGGCCTCGAGCTCGCCGACAGCCGGATCGCCGACTGGTCGACCCAGCGTGTGCTGCTCGTCGGCACCGGCGCCTACGCCGCCGCCACCGTGGCAGCCTTGCGCGACCAGGGCGCCGAAGACATCTCGGTCTACTCACCGTCGGGCCGGGCCGCGAAATTCTCGGTCAAGCACGGCCTGCGGGCCGTCTCGGCGGAGACCTTCCCGAGCGCCGTCGCCCACGCCGATCTCGTGATCACCTGCACCACGAGCGAGAACCACGTGCTCAGCGCCGCGACCTTCGCCGCGGGTCGGGGCGCGTACGAGACCGCCGTCGACGGCGCCGCGGGCGTGTGCCCCGTCGACCACACCGCGCGCCGACTCGTGATCGACCTCGGTCTGCCCCGCAACGTCGACCCCGACGTCGCCACCGTCCCGGGCGTCGACCTGCTCGACCTCGAGACGATCCGCCTGCACGCCCCGCTCGAGGAGCTGCAGGCCACCGACGCCGCGCGCGACCTCGTGCGCGACGCCGCCCGCCGCTTCACCTCGGTCGGCGAACGCAAGAACATCACGCCCGCCGTCGTGGCCCTGCGCGCGCACGTCTTCGGTGTGCTCGACGCCGAGGTCGCCCGCGTGCGCGCCCGCGGCGACGAGGGCGGCCAGACCGAGCAGGCGCTCCGCCATCTCGTCGGCGTGCTGCTGCACACCCCGACCACCCGCGCGCACGAACTCGCCGAGACCGGTCGCGCCGACGAGTACATCGACGCCCTGTCGGCACTGTTCGGCATCGAGGTCGCCGACCCCGCCGGCTCGGCTGCCTCGGTCGCCGAGCGTCGCGGTATCGCCGACGCGGGCTGAGGGCCCCGCCTTCGCGCACTCCGCCCTCGGGCGTTTGTCGCGCGCGCGTGTCCGCCTGGGCTGCGGAGGACATGCGGCGGGCGGAGGACCGCACACGCGGCATCCACCCTCCGCTCCCGCAATCTCCTCCCCCCGAGCAAACTCCCGCGCTGCGGCACGCGTCCC
>NZ_BJML01000013.1 GCF_006539145.1 Microbacterium testaceum
TCACGATCCCGTTCAGCGTGGCCACCAGTCCGTTCCAGCCGGCGCCGAGGCCGTCGCCGAAGCCGGCGGGGTCGGCGGCGACGGCGGGGGAACGCTCGACGAGTTGCACGCTCAGAGACGACATCGCGACCTGCGACTCCACCGACTGCAGCACCTGGCGGTCGGAGTCGAGCTGCGCCTGCCGCTCGGCGAGAGCGGACTCGGCGGTGATCAGGTCCGACACCGACCCGGCCTGCGCCAACAGCTGCGTCAAGCGCGCCACCGAGGCCTCGCCGGCCGCGACGCGAGCGCGCAGATCGACCGTCTGCTCGGTCACGTCGGAGCGGCTGACCGTCGTGGCGGTGACCTCACCGACCTGGCGCAGGTCGTCCATCGTGCTCGTGAGGGCGGCCGCCGGAACGCGCACGGTGATCCATCCCGAGGATGCCGTGGGGCCCGTCACCGCGCCCTCGTACGGCACCGCGCCGCTCGCGCCGCCCAGCTGCGAAGACTCGACGTACCCACCCGCCCCGGTCGCGGAGGCGCCGATCGCGGCGATCGCCGCAGCGATGTCGTCCACCTCGACGGTGCTCGACGCGGTGGCGACGATGTCTCGGGTCGCCGTGTCGCGCGCCGCTGCATTACCCGCAGCGGCCTCGGAAGACGAGGCTGACCCCCCGGCACCCTGACCCGGGTCCACCGGTACGAGGGGTGGGTTCTGGGCGGCTCCGCTCGAGTGCTGCTCGCTGGCCCCGACGATGGCGCTCGATCCGCTGGACCCCGGGGTGGCGGCCAGCGAGGGGCCCACGAACGCGGCGACCGCGACCACGGCGGCCGCGGCCCCGGCGCCCGTCCAGATCCCGCGACGACGGCGGCGCGTACGCTCGCGCTCGTCGGCGATCCTCCCGAAGACCGCGGCCTCGATGGCATCCATCCGATCGGCGGGGAGAGGGGGAAGAGTGTGCGCGGTCATGGGGTCTCCGTCTCGATCGCTGTGGCGCGCACCCGGGAGCGGATGCGCGAGAGCCGGTTGCGGACGGTGCCGTGCGAGACGCCCAGCGAGACGGCGGCGGCTTCGTATCCGTAGCCCTCGGCGGCGCACAGGCGGAAGATCTCGCGGTCGAGGTCGCTCAGGCGGTCGACCTCGGCGAGGATCGCCGACACCGTGTGCGCCTGCACGACCTGGGCTTCGACGTCGACGGCTGACGGGATCGCATCGCTCAGCGCGGCGTGCGAGCTGTGACGGCGGCGAGCGCGCAGACGGTTCTGCGCCTGCAGACGGCAGACGGTCGCGAGCCAGGGCAGCAGGGACTCGCCCTCGAGCCGCAGCGACGGGATCTTGCGCCAGGCGACCACGAAGGTCTCCTGCACCACGTCCTCGGCATCCGCGGGATTGCCGACCAGACCGAAGGCGATCCAGTAGACCGGCCGCGCGTACGCCCGATACAGCTCGCGATACGCGACCTCCGACCCGCCGGCGGCGCGCGCCACGAGGGCCCTGTCGTCGATGACTCCGTGAGTCATGGCATCCGTTCCGCCTTCCGGGTGAGCCCCGGAAAAGCACTCTCTCACTCAGGGGTGTCCGGGCGCGCCGGATCGTCTCACGGATGTACGCACGCAATGAGCTCTACGTGCACAAGCCCCTGTGCGAACGGGGCCGACGGATAAACTCGAGCGTTTCCCCCGATGAAAGGCCCCGCGATGGAGCTGCAGCTCGACCCCCTTTTCCAGACGATCACGCTCGTCGTGCTCGTGCTGATCCTGGTCGCCGACCTGCTGATCATCCTCAAGCGCCCGCACATCCCTGCGGCGAGGGAGTCGACGCTCTGGGTCGTGTTCTACGTGACGCTGGCGTTGATCTTCGCGGGTGTGCTGTGGATCGTCGCCGGGGGAGAGGTCGCCGGGCAGTTCGTCGCGGGCTGGCTGACCGAGTACAGCCTGTCGATCGACAACCTCTTCGTGTTCGTGCTGATCATGGGGCAGTTCGCGGTGCCGCGCCGGTACCAGCAGGAGGTGTTGATGGTGGGCATCATCATCGCGCTCATCCTGCGTGGCGCTTTCATCCTGGTCGGCGCGACCATCATCGAGAACTTCAGTCCGATCTTCTACCTCTTCGGCGCGTTCCTCGTCTACACGGCGATCCGCCAGGCGTTCCCGGGCGACGACCACGACGACGATTCGCAGAAAGAGAACCTCATCGTGCGGACACTGCGTCGGGTGCTGCCGATGAGCGATGCGTACGACGGCAAGAAGGTCATCACGCGAATCGGCGGGAAGAAGCTCTTCACCCCGATGATCATCGTGTTCGTCGCGATCGGTGTGACCGACCTGCTGTTCGCGATCGACTCGATTCCCGCGATCTTCGGCATCACGCAGAGCCCGTTCATCGTCTTCACGGCGAACCTGTTCGCGCTCATGGGTCTGCGTCAGCTGTATTTCCTGCTGGGCGACCTGCTCGACCGCTTGAAGTTCCTGCACTACGGGATCGCCTTCATCCTCGCCTTCATCGGCGTGAAGCTCATCCTGCACGCGATGCACGTCAACGAGTTGCCGTTCATCAACGGCGGCGAGCCGATCGAGTGGGCTCCCGAGATCTCGACGTGGGTGTCGCTCGCCGTGATCGTGCTGTCGATGGCGGTCGCGACGATGGCGAGCCTCATCGCCGCGCGCCGGGAGCCCGCGTCCGTCGAAGGCCCCCAGGATGCCGCGGCCGATGTCGCCGACGAGAAGGGGACGCCGCGCACGGTCGATCAGCCGAAGGGCGACTGACGCGTCGCCGCACACTCCGCTTGTCCCGGTGGATGCGCTGCGTGTCCCAGAAGTGGTTGCCTGTGCGGCCTGCGGACGACCATAAGTGGGACATGGCCGTCGTCTCGCCGCGCGACACCGCCCCTGTCCCGGTGGATGCGCTGCGTGTCCCAGAAGTGGTTGCCCGAGCAGCCCCGAGACAACCACGATTGGGACATGGGGGTGATCCGGCGTCGAGCCGTCTGCGCCGACCCCGGCATCCGGGAGCTAGAACGCGCGCAGGTTCGCCTGCAGACCGCCGTCGACGAACTCCTCGCGGAGGATTCCGCGTCGGCGGAGAATCGGCACGAGGTCGTCGAGCACGCGGTGCACGGTGACCGGGTGCAGGTCTCCCCACAGAAGGACGCCGTCGTTGCCCCACTCGCCCAGTTCCTCGATGCGGTCGGCGAACTCGTCCGCCGTGCCGACGAAGCCCGAGCCGTCGCGGAGGCGCCCCACGCGCGCGTGCGCGCCCAGAAGCGTCCGTAGCGGAGCGTCGGCGTCGTGCTTTCCGACGAGGCGGTTGATGCTGCCCTCCGACACGTGCTCGCCGAAGATCGACCGGTCGAGAGGCTTGTCGAGGTCGAGGCCGGTGAGATCGGTCTCGAGATCGCTCGACTGCTTGCGGGCGATGGCGACGAGCGCGTCCTCGGAGGGGTTGACGGATGCCGCGACCAGGCGATCGGCTTCTTCCGGGGAAGACACGAGCACGGGCTGGATCGCGAAGAGGATCTTGATGTCGGACGCGGCGCGTCCCGCGGCCTCGGCTGCCGCGTGGATGCGTGCGCGATAAGCCCGGATGCTCTGCTCGTCGAGAGGCGCGAGGGCCAACTGCACGTCGGAGTTGTGTCCCGCGAACGACAGGCCGCGACCGGATCCGCCGGGGGAGACGATCGCGGGCGCGCCGTCGGTGAAGGGGACCGCGTTCAGCGGCCCGTCGAAGCCGAAGTGCTCACCCCGGTGCTGTACCGCCTCGAGCTTCGTCCCGTCGGCGTAGATCCCCGTCTCTTCGTCGGCGACGAGGGCGCCCTCGCCCCAGCTGTCCCAGAGCTTCCGGATGCCGTCGAGCCACTCCTCGGCCCGGTCGTAGGCCGCGTCGTGCCCGAGCTGCGGCGCGGTCGAGAAGTGGCGCGCGCTGCCGGTGTCGGTCACGACGTTCAGGCCGAGACGGTGGCCGCTCAGGTGCTGCAGCGTCGCGAACTGCCGCGCCGCCGTGTACGGCAGGTAGGCGGCCGGGTTGACCGTCGGCACCACGCCCAGGTGCTGCGTCGCCGCGAACAGGTACGGCGCCAGCAGCAGCGGGTCGTGCTTGGGTCCGCCGAAGGCGTGACGAACCCGCAGGTCGATCGTGTCGGCGCTGCCGAGCGAGGGCGCGTCCTCGATGATCAGCAGGTCGAAGCCGGCCTGCTCGAGCGTCCGCGCCGAGTCCTGATAGAGCCCCGGCTCGGTCCAGCGGTGGTTCCAGCGCAGGTAGGGGTGCCCCCATCCGTGCGGACCGAAGCCGCGCGCGAGGAACCAGCCGAAGTGCTGCAGACGGCTCACAGCACGACCGTCTCGCGCTCGACGACGGGGACGCCCACGAGCGCCTGCTCGAGGTCGGCGAGCAGATCGTCGATGTCCTCGATCCCGATCGACAGCCGGATCGTGCCGGGGAACACCCCCGCCCTCTCGCGCTCGTCGACGGTCCGCGCGGAATGCGAGGTGCTCTGCGGGTGAAGCACGAGCGAACGCACATCGCCGAGGTGGGTCATGTGCGTGATCACCTCGACCGACTGCACGACGTGGCGCGCCGCCTCGAGGCCGCCGCGCAGGGTCACGGTGAACACCGACCCGGTGCCGCGCGTGAGGTACCGCCGCCCGAGGTCGAAGTCCGGGTGCGACTCGAGACCCACGTGGTCGACGCGCTCGACCTCGGGGCGCTGCTCGAGCCACCGAGCGACGGTGAGGGCGTTCTGCGACTGGCGTTCCACACGAAGGCTCAGCGTCTCGATGCCCTGACCGATGAGAAAGGCGTTCAGGGGCGACGGCGACGGGCCGAACCGCGGCGCGACGCTTTCGCGGATGTACGCCCCGCGGGCGCGCGGCCCGTGCTTCTCGGCGTAGCTCGCCCCGCCCAGACGGTCGGTCTGCACGAGATGCGGGAAGAGATGACCGGATGCCGCGGCGTCGAAGCGACCGTCGTCTACGATCACCCCGCCGAGCACTGCACCCTGCCCCGCGAGGAACTTGCTCGCCGAGTGCACGACGACGGCGGCACCGTGCTCGATCGGGCGAAGCAGGTAGGGCGTGGTGAAGGTGCTGTCGACGACGAGAGGAATCCCTCGCTCTCTGCCGATCGCCGAGACGGCGGCGATGTCGAGGACGTCGTTGCGGGCGTTCGAGAGCGTCTCGGCGAACAGGGCACGGGTGCGCGGGGTGATGGCATCCCTCCAGGCGTCGAGATCCCCCGTGGGCACGAAGGTGGCCTCGATGCCGAGCCGCGCGAGGTTGTCGAGGAGCAGGCCGCGCGTGCCCTCGTAGATGTGCTCCGAGACGACGACGTGGTCACCCGCCCCGGCGAGGGCCAGCAGAGCCACGGTCACGGCGGCCTGGCCGCTCGACACGAGGACGGCCTGGTCGCCGCCCTCGAGAGAGGCGAGACGCTCTTCGACGGCCTGGATCGTGGGGTTGCCCGTTCGGGTGTAGCCGAAACCGGCGCCGGTGCCGAAATGCGCTGCCGAGGCGTCGAGGTCGTCGAAGGTGAAACCCGCCGTGAGGTAGATGGGCATGGCCCGCGGCGAGGCGTGCGCGGTGGCCGAGCCCGCATGTACCTGGCGGGTGGAGAATCCGGTGTCGGCGTTCGCGGCCATGGGTCACGCTCCGTTTCGCGGGGGCGGGGCGGGCTCGCGGGGCGCGGGCCCGGTCCGAGGGGTGTTCGGGATCGGGCCAGGCTCGCACGGGGGAGTCGTCGACGACGAAATGTGCGGCGCTCTGTTACGGGCGGCACCCGCGTCGCGGACGCCGTGGCGCGGCTGGCACGGGCGTGCCCGGTGGTATCGTGACCGGGTGCGGATCGCTCGCCTCCTCCTTAGCGGCCGCGACGAGACCTTGTCCTAGGCCTTTCTCGTCGCGGAGTTCGTCGCGGGCCTCACACCCCTTCCGAGGAGAAACGCAAACATGAGCACCACCCCGATCGACGGCATCCGGATCCCGGACCGTCCGCGCACCCTGGCCGAGAAGGTCTGGGACGACCACCTCGTGGTCAAGGGTGACAACGGTCAGCCCGATCTCATCTACATCGACCTGCACCTCGTGCACGAGGTCACCAGCCCCCAGGCCTTCGACGGCCTTCGCGCCGAGGGGCGCCCCGTGCGGCGACTCGATCTGACGATCGCCACCGAAGATCACAACACCCCCACGCTCGACATCGACAAGCCGATCGCCGATCTGACCAGCCGCACGCAGATCGACACCCTGCGCCGCAACGCCGAGGAGTTCGGCGTGCGCATCCACTCACTCGGCGATAAGGAGCAGGGCATCGTCCACGTCGTGGGCCCGCAGCTCGGACTCACCATGCCGGGGATCACGGTGGTGTGCGGAGACTCGCACACCTCGACCCACGGTGCGTTCGGTGCGATGGCTTTCGGTATCGGCACGAGCGAGGTCGAGCACGTGCTCGCCACGCAGACTCTGCCGCTCAAGCCCTTCAAGACGATGGCGATCACGGTCGAGGGAGACCTCAAGCCCGGCGTCACCGCGAAGGACATCATCCTGGCGATCATCGCCAAGATCGGCGCGAACGGCGGACAGGGCTACGTGCTCGAGTTCCGCGGCAGCGCGATCCGCTCCCTCTCGATGGAGGGGCGCATGACGATGTGCAACATGTCGATCGAGGCGGGCGCCCGAGCCGGGATGATCGCCCCCGACGAGACCACCTTCGCGTACGTCAAAGACAAGCCGCACGCCCCGCAGGGCCAGGACTGGGACGACGCGGTCGCCTACTGGCGCACGCTGCCCAGCGACGAGGGCGCCGTCTACGACGCCGAGGTGTTCCTGGATGCCGCCGAGCTCGAGCCCTTCGTCACCTGGGGCACGAACCCCGGACAGGGCGTCTCGCTGTCCGACGTCGTTCCGACCCCGGCCGAGATCGCCGACCCCAACGAGCGCGCCGCCGCCGAACGCGCACTCGAGTACATGGACCTCCAGGCCGGTACGCCGATGAAGGACATCCCCGTGGATGCCGTCTTCATGGGCTCGTGCACGAACAGTCGCATCGAAGACCTCCGCGCCTTCGCCTCGGTCATCCAGGGCCGCACCAAGGCCGAGAACGTGCGGGTCATGGTCGTTCCCGGTTCGGCGCGCGTCCGGCTCGAGGCCGAGGCCGAGGGCCTCGACAAGGTCTTCACCGACTTCGGCGCGGAGTGGCGATTCGCCGGCTGCTCGATGTGCCTGGGGATGAACCCCGACCAGCTGGCTCCGGGAGAGCGCTGCGCCTCGACCTCGAACCGCAACTTCGAAGGGCGGCAGGGCAAGGGCGGACGCACGCACCTCGTGTCGCCTCTCGTCGCCGCGGCCACCGCCGTGCGGGGGACGCTCTCGAGTCCGGCCGACCTCGGCCCTGTCCCCGCAGAGTCCGTTTCGACCGGGGCGGAGGCCTGACATGGAGAAGTTCACGACGCACACCGGTGTCGCCGCGCCCTTGAAGCGCTCGGCGGTCGACACCGATCAGATCATCCCGGCCGTCTATCTGAAGCGCGTCACCAAGACCGGTTTCGACGACGCGCTGTTCGCCAACTGGCGCCAGGATCCGGACTTCGTCTTGAACCAGGACGCCTACCGCTCGGCATCCGTCCTCGTCGCCGGTCCCGACTTCGGAACGGGGTCGAGCCGCGAGCACGCCGTGTGGGCGCTGCGCGACTACGGCTTCCAGGTGGTGCTGAGCCCCAAGTTCGCCGACATCTTCCGCGGCAACTCCGGCAAGCAGGGCCTGGTCACGGGCGTGATCACCGAAGACCAGGTCGAGCAGATCTGGGCGGTGATCGAGGCGAATCCGGGCATCGAGATGACCGTGGACCTTACCGCGAAGACCGCCACGGTGGGCGACCTCCAGGTCTCGTTCGAGATCGACGATTACACTAGGTGGCGGCTTCTCGAAGGGCTCGACGACATCGGGCTCACGCTGCGTGACGAAGACAAGATCACGCAGTTCGAGGCGCGCCGCGAGGCATGGCGGCCGCAGACCCTTCCGGTCCGCTGAGCCCGATCGACCCGATCGGGTCGATCTGCCGCCCCTCGTCCACGAAGTGAGGTCCACCCCCCATGAGCACACTCGTCACCGACTCCGGAGACCAGAACCCCGGACAGCCCGATTGGGAGGCGGCAGAGACCCTCGCGATTCGCGGCGGTCGGCCCCTCCGAGGGACCGTCGAGGTCAAGGGCGCCAAGAACCTGGTGACCAAGGCCATGGTGGCGGCGCTCCTGGGCGAGACCACGAGCACGCTGCGCGACGTACCGATGATCAGCGATGTGAAGGTCGTTCGCTCGCTCCTCGAGGTGCACGGCGTCACCGTGACCGAGGGCGACGAGGAAGGCACGCTCCACCTCGACCCCTCGGGCGCGGTCGCCGCGCACTTCGAAGAGATCGACGCGCACGCCGGCGCGTCGCGCATCCCGATCCTGTTCTGCGGGCCGCTGCTGCACCTGCTGGGCGAGGCGCTCATCCCCGACCTGGGCGGATGCCGCATCGGCGACCGCCCGATCAACTTCCACATGGACGCGCTGCGCGCGTTCGGCGCCGTCGTCGACAAGAGCTACGAGGGCATTCGCATCACGGCCCCCAACGGCCTGCACGGCGCCAACATCACGCTGCCGTATCCGAGCGTCGGTGCGACCGAGCAGGTGCTGCTCACCGCTGTGCGCGCGAAGGGCGTCACCGAGCTGCGCAACGCCGCGATCGAGCCCGAGATCATGGACCTCATCGCGGTGCTGCAGAAGATGGGCGCGATCATCTCGTACGAGCCGAACCGCGTCATCTTCATCGAGGGCGTCGACAAGCTCGTCGGCTACGACCACCGCGCGATCTTCGACCGCAACGAGGCCGCCTCCTGGGCGTGCGCGGCCCTGGCCACCGACGGCGAGATCTTCGCCAAGGGCGCCCGTCAGCAGGACATGCTGACCTTCCTCAACGTGTTCCGGAAGGCCGGCGGATGGTTCGACGTCCGAGAGGACGGCATCCTGTTCCGTCGCGGTGAGGCCCTCAAGCCCGTGATGGTCGAGACGGACGTGCACCCGGGCTTCATGACCGACTGGCAGCAGCCGCTCATCGTCGCTCTCACGCAGGCTCCCGGCACCTCGACCGTGCACGAGACCGTGTACGAGAACCGCCTGGGCTTCACCGAGGCGTTGAACAAGATGGGGGCCGACATCGTCGTGCACCCGAAGGGCATCTCGAGCCCCGACCGCCGCGTTCCTCGACGCGACCTCGAGCAGGCTGCCGTCATCAACGGACCGACGCCGCTGCACGGCGCGGACGTCGAAGTGCCCGACCTCCGCGGCGGCTACAGCTACGTGATCGCGGCTCTCGCGGCCGAGGGCGAATCGACGGTGCGCAACATCGGCATCATCCGTCGCGGGTACGAGAAGTTCCTCGAGAAGCTCACCGCTCTCGACGCCGACTTCGACGTCGTGGGCTGACGCCGGTGGTCTCGAATCCCGAGAAGAGCCGCCCGAGCGCCTTCTGGCCGCTCGCGGCGATCATCGTCCCCCTCACGGGACTCTTCGCCCGGATCGAGATCCGCGGCGCCGAGAACCTCCCGCGCGAGGGAGCGTACGTGCTGGCGCCGAACCACAACTCGGAGTTCGATCCGGTGATCGTCGCGGTCGCCGTCTGGCGGCTGGGCCGCGCCCCCCGGTTCATGGCGAAGGAGAGCCTGTTCAAGGTTCCCGTGCTCGGGGCCGCGCTCCGCGCGACCGGAATGGTTCCGGTACCCCGAGCCTCGACGAGCGCGAACCAGTCGATGAAGGCCGCCGAGCAGATCGCGCGCGACGGGCGCGGCGTCATCGTCTATGCCGAGGGCACCCTCACACGCGACCCCGAGCTCTGGCCGATGCGCGGCAAGACGGGCGCGGTGCGCCTGGCCCTGGCCGCAGACCTGCCGCTCATCCCCATGGCGCAGTGGGGCGTCCAGCAGATCCTGCCGCGCTACGGGAAGCTGAGGTTCCCCCGCCGCTCGCACGTGATCGTCGAGTTCGGCCCCGCGATGGACATGAGCGCCTACGCGGCGACGCCCACGCAACCGGCCACACTGACGAAAGCGACCGACGCGATGATGAACGAGGTCACGGCGATGCTCTCCGGCATCCGGGGCCTTCCTGCCCCCGCAGAGCGCTGGAACCCGTCGCAGCACGGGCAGAACGAGACGGGCCGCCTTGAGCCGTAAGAGCGCCCTGCCCGTCGCCGGCCCCAGAGTCGCCGTCGTCGGCGCCGGAAGCTGGGGGACGACCTTCGGCAAGATCCTGGCCGACGGCGGTGCGTCGGTCGTCATGTGGGCGCGCCGCCCGGAGCTCGCGGCCGAGATCACCGAGTCCAAGCGCAACAGCCGGTACCTCTCGGGTATCAACCTCCCACGCACGATGACCGCGACGACGGATCTGGCCCAGGCGCTGAACGGTGCGGAGCAGATCTACCTCTCGGTGCCGAGCCAGTCTCTCCGAGAGAACCTCGCCGCCATCAAGCCGCTCGTCGAGCGCACCGACGTGCCGATCGTGTCGCTCATGAAAGGCGTCGAGAAGTCGACGGGCCTGCGCATGAGCCAGGTCATCGAGCAGGTGCTGCAGTGCGATCCTGCGCGCATCGCGGTGGCATCCGGCCCGAACCTCGCCCTCGAGATCGCGCGCGAGCAGCCGACCGCAGCCGTCATCAGCTCGCTCAGCCCCGAGACCGCCGAGGCCGTGGCCCGTCGCGCGCGCAACCGGTACTTCCGCTCGTTCGTGAACACCGACGTGATCGGCACCGAGTTCGGTGGAGTGCTGAAGAACCTCATCGCGGTGGCCATCGGCATCGTCGACGGCGTCGGGTACGGCGAGAACACGAAGGCCTCGATCATCACCCGTGGCCTCGTCGAGATGACCGACTTCGCGGTCGCGCAGGGCGCGCAGCCCGAGACGCTCCAGGGCCTCGCGGGACTCGGCGATCTCATCGCGACGTGCCAGTCGCCGCTCAGCCGCAACAACACCGCGGGGCGCCTGCTCGGACAGGGCTACGGCTACAAGGAGGTCGTCGCTCAGATGCAGCAGACCGCCGAGGGGCTGGCATCCGTGGCTCCCGTTCTTCAGCTCGCGAAGCAGGTCGGCGTCGACATGCCGATCGTGCAGCAGGTGAAGATGGTGCTCGACGGGACGATGGACCCGCGCGACATCGCACCGCACCTGACGACAGACGACGACCAGCCGCAGGGCGAGAGGACGCAGAATGACCAAACCGGTGGTGGTGGTGCTCTTCGGCGGGCGCTCCAGCGAGCATTCGATCAGTTCCGCCACGGCGGGCGGGGTGCTGCGGGCGATCGACCGTGACCGCTTCCGGGTCATCCCGGTCGGCATCACCCGCGACGGCGCTTTCGTTCTCGAAGACGACGATCCCGACAAGTTCGCGCTGATCCCCGACGCACTGCCCGAGGTGCGCGACAACGGCACGCGCGTTCGCCTGCCCGACTCGACGCTCTCACGCGAGTGGACGGTGACGGATGCCGAGGGCACTCGGTCGCTCGGCGACGTCGACGTCGTGCTGCCGATCCTGCACGGACGATTCGGTGAGGACGGTACGGTGCAGGGGCTGCTCGAGCTGCTCGGCATCCCGTACGCCGGCGGCGGTGTGCTCATGTCGGCGATCGGCATGAACAAGCACGTGACCAAGCAGGTGCTCCGCGCCGCGAACGTGCCCGTGGTGCCGTGGGTCGCGGTGACCCGCGCCGACCTCGCGCGCGACCGCTCGCTGTGGGAGCGCCGCATCCGAGCGCTCGACCTGCCCGTGTTCGTCAAGCCGAACGAGGCCGGCTCCAGCGTCGGCGTCACGAAGGTGTCGCAGTGGGATGACCTCGACGCCGCTCTCGACACCGCGTTCGCCGAAGACGGGCTGGTGCTGGTCGAGAAGGCGATCGTCGGCCGCGAGGTGGAGTGCGGCGTGCTGCCCGGGCGCGATGGCGGACCGGTGCGTGTCAGCGTCGCCGGCGAGATCGTCGTGACGGGGCGCGAGTTCTACGACTTCGAGGCCAAGTACCTGGGAGCCGCGGGCGTCGACCTCGTGTGCCCCGCCGACCTGCGCGAGGGCGAGCTGGGGGAGATGCAGCGCATCGCCGCCCAGGCGTTCGAAGCGATCGGCGGTCAGGGCCTTGCCCGCGTGGACTTCTTCTACACCGGCACCGAGTTCTATGTGAACGAAGTCAACACGATGCCCGGGTTCACCCCGATCTCGATGTTCCCCACCTGCTGGATCGCCTCGGGGCTGTCGTATCCCGACCTCATCACCGACCTGCTCGACGCGGGGCTCGCGAAGGCCTGAGTCACGGCTCGGTCCGTCGTGCACACCGGCGGGCCGGGTCGGCGGCGCGCCGTGGCCGGGGCCGGTGACGCCGGTGCGTCGGGGATCGTCCCGCGGCTGTGCACGCGGGGGTCGGACGCGGCGCGCGCTACGGCGTCGGACTCGGCGAGGGCGTGGCGTCGGATGCCGAGGTGCACACGGCGCCCGTCGACGGCAGGTATTGGCTGATCAGCGGTCCGAGGGCCTGCGCCACATCGGCGCTGCTGGCCTCCTTGTAATCCAGGTAGACCTGGACCGCGGGGCTGCGCCCGAACGTCGTCAGCGTGTACCGGTTCTCGGCTGCCTGCGACTCGTCGACAAGCCAGTCCACGCCGTTGAACGGGCGACACGGCAGGGTGGACGGGCCGGGGGTCTCGAGCCCGCACGTCATGAGGATCGCGGTGGGATCTCCCCACGCACCGGTCGACTGCGCATCGGTCCAGCGACGGTTCTGCCCCGAGATCGTCTGGGGCAGTCGCGAGGTGATCTCGGCGCACGCCGGGTCGTTCGCGTTCTTGGCCGGCTGCATCGCGACCGTGGTGCTGCACGCCGCGAGCCCGGGGAGGAGGGTGGCGGCGGCGAGGAGCGCGAGGAGGCGGGAGGAGCGGGGCACCCCTCCAGGCTAATAGCGTGGGGGAGTGACCGACGCCGAGACCACCCGTGCAACCACTGTGGGCGACCTGAGCGAGGGGCAGATCCTGCGCGGCATCCTGGACCGTCTTCCGCCGTCGACCGCCCCGGTCGGGCCCGGTGACGATGCCGCTGTGCTGTCTGTCCCGGACGGGCGGGTCGTGGCGACGACCGACACGCTCGTGCACGGGCCCGACTTCCGGCTGGCGTGGTCGTCGCCGTTCGATCTCGGCTTCAAGTCCGCGGCGGTGAACCTCGCCGATGTCGCCGCCATGGGTGCGCGCCCGATCGCTCTGCTCGTCGCGCTCGCGATGCCCGACGACACGCCGATCTCCTTCGTCCGCGGGTTCGCCGACGGTCTCGCCGCCGCCTGCGCGGAGCTCGCCCCCGACTGCGCGGTTGAGGGCGGCGATCTCACCGTCTCGAACACCCTGACGATCGCCGTGACGGCCCTGGGGAGCCTCGACGGGCGCGAGCCCGTGCGTCGCTCCGGTGCCCGCGTCGGAGACGGCGTCTACGTGATCGGCGAGCTCGGCGAAGCCGCGAGGGGACTCGAGGTGCTGTTCGGGCGGTTCCGGGATGCCGACGGCACTCCCCTCGTGATCACGCCCGAGGCCCGGGCGGCGCTCGGTGCCGACGACGCGCGCGGGCTGGCTCGCCAGCTCACGCCGCGACCGCCGATCGCGGAGGCGTTGCGCGCCGCGGACGCGGGGGCCACCGCGATGATGGACATCTCCGATGGTCTCGTCCTCGACGCAACACGCATGGCCGATGCCTCGGGGGTCACGATCGCCCTCGACTCCGCGACCCTCGGCGACGACCCCGACCGGGCGCTCGGCGGGGGAGAGGACCACGGGTTCCTCGTGACGTTCGCCGCCGAGGCGCGCCCGCTGGGCCGTCGCGTGGGAACGGTCGTGGCACGCAGGAGCGAAGCCGTCACCGTCGACGATCGGCGCTGGTCGGGCCGGGGCGGTTGGGATCCGTACCGCGACTGGGACGCCGGTCGCGGCTGAGGGATCAGACGCTCTGCGGTCGCCCCCACCACATCGTGGTGTCGCCGTAGGCGCGATCGCGCTCGGCCTCGAGTCCCGCGGCGGCCCACTCGGGAGCGGCGGATCGTTTCGCCCGCTCGACGATCACCGTGGCGTCGGGGTGCAGGCGCGGCGCGAGCGCGACGAGCGCTTTCGTGAGCTCGTCGTCGGCGAGGTCGTAGGGCGGATCGAGGAAGACGAGGTCCCATTCGAGGACGGATGCCGAGAGGAACGTCGTGACGTTCGCCTTGTGCACGCGCGCGGGGGCGGTGACGCCGGCCGTCTTCACCCGTTCGGCGTTCTTGCGGATGAGGGCCGCGGCGGGCGCCGACAGTTCGACGAGGTCCGCAGAGGCGGCGCCGCGACTGAGGCTCTCGAGCCCCAGGGCGCCGGAGCCCGCGAAGAGATCGGCCACGCGCGCGTCGTCGAGCAGGCCCGCGGATTCGAGAGCTCCGAAGAGCGACTCGCGGACGCGGTCGCTCGTGGGACGGGTGCCCTTGGGTGGGACGTCGAGGACCGTGCCTCCGGCCCGGCCCGAGATGATGCGCGTCACCTCTCCAGCCTAGGGTCCTCGGCGCGGCGGTCCCGTGCGCGCGCGCGAACGGCGATGTCCGAGGGCCTGCCTAGACTCGGAGCATGCCCGGATTCTCGCTCGCGTCGCGCCTGGACGGCGCCATCGGCGGCAAGACCGCGACGGCATTCGAGAAGGCGTTCGGCGTGAAGACGGTGGGCGAGCTGCTCGAGCACTACCCCCGGCGCTATGCCCGTCGGGGTGAGCTCACGCCCATCGATTCCCTCCCGCTCGGGGAGCCGGTCACGATCGTCGCCGAGGTGGTCAGCGCGAACGAGCGTCGCATGCAGAACCGCCGCGGCTCCCTGCTCGAAGTCGTCATCAGCGACGGAGACGGGCGCATGTCGCTGACCTTCTTCAATCAGCCCTGGCGCTTGAAAGACCTCACTCCGGGGCGCCGCGGCATCTTCTCGGGCAAGGTCGGCGAGTACCGCCGCCAGACGCAGCTGACGAACCCCGACTATGAGCTGTTCGACGACATCGCCGAGGCTCGTGCCGAGGCCGAGGTGACGGCGAAGCGGCCCATCCCGATCTATCCCGCGACGAGCTCGATCCCGAGCACGCTCGTGCAGAAGACCATCTCTCTCGTGCTCGACGGACTCGGAGAGGTCGAAGACCCTCTGCCCGACGACCTGCGAGCCCGCCGCGGTCTCCTCCCCGCGCGCGCGGCGCTCGAGCAGATCCATCGCCCCGAGACCGACGACGACATCCCGCCCGCGGTCGCGACCCTGCGCATGCATGAGGCTTTCGTTCTGCAGACAGCCCTGCTCCAGCAGCGGCAGTTCGTGCGGGCTCTGTCGGCGACGAAGCGGCCGGCGGAGGCCGGTGGTCTGCTCGAGCGGTTCGATGCCATCCTTCCGTTCGAATTGACCGCCGACCAGCAGAGCGTGGGAGCTCAGCTCGAGGCCGACCTCGTGGCCGATTGGCCCATGAACCGTCTCGTTCAGGGTGAGGTGGGTTCGGGCAAGACGCTCGTGGCGCTTCGCGCGATGCTGCAGGTCGCCGAGTCCGGCGGGCAGTCCGCCCTCATCGCCCCCACCGAGGTGCTGGCCGGTCAACACTTGCGCTCGATCGCCCGCATGCTCGGCCCCGAGCTCGCGCCCGAGATCATGCCGACGCTGCTCACCGGGCAGATGCCCGCCGCCGAACGACGCAAGGCGGCTCTGCGCGTCGCGTCGGGTCAGGCGCGGATCGTCGTGGGGACCCACGCGCTGCTGAGTGCGAGCACCACCTTCGCGGACCTCGGCTTCGTCGTCGTCGACGAGCAGCACCGATTCGGGGTCGACCAGCGCGAGGCGCTGCGCTCCAAGGGAAGCTCCCCGCACACGCTCGTGCTGACGGCCACTCCGATTCCGCGCACGGTGGCGATGACGGTGTTCGGTGACCTCGACGTCTCGACCATTCGCACCATGCCGGCCGGGCGTGCCGGCATCCAGTCCTTCGTCGCGCCGCTGGCCGAGAAACCCGCGTGGTTCGCCCGTGTGTGGGATCGCGTCGCCGAAGAGGTCGCGTTGGGCCGCCAGGCCTTCGTCGTGTGCGCCGCCATCGACTCCGACCAGCTCACCGCCGACGAGAAGACCGACGAACCCGCCGATGTGCCCGCTGCCGCGGCCGAGGGAGCGCGCACCCGGTGGGGTGTCGTTCAGGTCGAGGCGCTTCTGTCACGGTTGCCCACGTTCGACGGCATCCGCGTGCAGATCCTGCACGGCAAGATGCCCTCCGACGAGAAAGACTCCGTCATGCAGGCCTTCGCGCGCGGCGACATCGACGTGCTGGTCGCCACCACCGTGATCGAGGTCGGGGTCGATGTGCCGAACGCGTCGACCATGGTCATCCTCGAGGCTGACCGCTTCGGCGTCTCGCAGCTGCATCAGCTGCGCGGGCGCGTCGGCCGGGGCGGCCTCCCGGGCCTGTGCCTGCTGGTGACCGAGGCCGCGCCGGGTACGTCGGCGCGCTCTCGCGTCGAAGCCGTGGCTGCGACGCTCGACGGGTTCGCCCTCGCCGAGGTCGACCTCGAGCTGCGCGGAGAGGGAGACGTGCTCGGCGGCGCGCAGTCGGGGGCCCGTTCGTCGCTGCGTCTGTTGCGCGTCGTCACCGACGCCGATCTCATCACCGAGGCCCGCGCCGAGGGTGAGAGGCTTCTCGCCGACGATCCGGCTCTGCTTCGGCATCCCGGCCTCGCCGCAGCACTCGAACGGCGCGTGGGTGTCGAGGAGCGCGCCGCTCTGGCGAAGTCCTGACCGTCGGGTCGTTCCGAGGGTCGCATCGGTAGGCTGGCCGCATGGACCCCCGGATCGCCGTCGTTCCCGGCTCATTCGACCCGCCCACCCTCGGCCACCTCGACGTCATCCGCCGCGCGGCCGGGCTCTTCGACCAGCTGCACGTGCTCGTGGTCCACAACCCGGGCAAAGAAGCGATGCTCCCCATCGCCCAGCGGCAGAGCCTGCTCGAGCGGTCGATCGCCGAGGCCGGCGTCGAGGGCGACGTCATCGTCGCCGCGTGGAGCATGGGCTTGCTCGTCGATTACTGCACCGAGGTGGGGGCGAAGGTGCTGGTGAAGGGCATCCGTTCTCAGGTGGACGTGGCCTACGAGACGCCGATGGCGATCGTGAACCGCGACCTCGCGCACGTCGAGACGGTGTTCCTGCTGCCCGACCCCTCGCACGCGCTCGTCTCGAGCTCGCTCGTACGTCAGGTGGCCGGACTCGGCGGCGACGTGTCGCCCTACGTCCCGCCCGCCGTCGCGCGCTTCCTCGATACCGGCGCCCGCGGCATCTGACGCGCGCCGTCCCCCCACGCATAAACGCGCTCCTCGCGTTTGTGAGCGCTGAGAGCGCTTATGCGTGATGTGGGCTCTGCGAGTGCGGCACCGGCGCGTCCGCCCGGCCCTTGCTCAGGGGCGCACGGGTAGCATTGACCACCGTGAGAACTCGCCGACCCGGACCCTTCCAGCTCCCCGTACGCGACATCGAGCGCCACCCGGGCGAGATGCGCGAACACACCCTCGACATCCCGACCCCCGAGAAATGGGGGGAGGGCCTGCTCTCCGTCCCCGAGGCCGAGATGCTCGAACTCGATGTGCGTCTCGAGTCCGTCCACGAGGGGATCCTCGTGTCGGGCACGGTCGACACCAGCGCCACGGGGGTGTGCGGACGCTGCCTCATCGACATCGTCGAGCCTGTCGAAGTCGAGTTCCAGGAACTTTTCGCGTATCCTGGGGACGAAGCGAGTGACTTCGACGTTCAAGACGACCACGTGGATCTTGAAAATCTGGTCCGGGATGCCATTGTCCTGTCGCTTCCGTTCCAGCCGGTGTGTCAGCCGGACTGCCCCGGGCTCGACCCGAACACGGGCGAGAGGCTGACGGAAAGCCCCGGCACCACGGAGCAGGAGCCTGTCGATCCTCGATGGGCTGCGCTCCAGCAGTACACCCCAGACGACGGCGATGCGCTCCGCGCCGCCCCCAAGACAGAGAAGAGCTAGTCATGGCAGGTAACCCCCCGAAGCGGAAGGTCTCCCGCTCGAACACCCGCTCGCGTCGTGCGCAGTGGAAGGCTGAAGCCCCCGCGCTGGTCAAGACCATCGAGAACGGCAAGGTCGTCTACAGCCGTCCCCACCAGGCGAAGGTCGTCACCGACTCGCAGGGCACCGAGCTCTTCCTCGAGTACAAGGGCCGCAAGGTCGCCGACGTCTGATCGGCGATTCGTGACGCGTAAGAACGTCGAGCGCACAGCGCTCACCGAGAAGCTCGGGGTCGAGATCGACCCCGAGCTTCTTTCTCTTGCTTTGACGCACCGCTCGTTCGCCTACGAGAACGGCGGCATTCCGCACAACGAGCGTCTCGAGTTCCTCGGCGACTCGGTGCTCGGCCAGGCCGTCACGGTCCGGCTGTTCACACGGCATCCCGACCTCGACGAAGGAAGCCTCGCGAAACGTCGCGCGAGCGTCGTGTCGACGGTGGCGTTGGCTGAGGTCGCCCGCACGATCGGTCTCGGCGACCACGTGCGACTGGGTCGGGGCGAGATCCTCACCGGTGGGCGCGACAAGGATTCGATCCTCGCCGACACCATGGAAGCCCTCATCGGGGCGACGTTCTTGTCGGCCGGCCCCGATGCGGCGACCGACATGGTGCTTCGCCTGGTCGAACCGCTTCTCGCTGACCCGGAGCGCTACGGCGCGGCGATGGACCCGAAGACGAGCCTGCAAGAGATCGCTGCCCGCCTGGGACTGGCGGCACCCGCGTACGTGGTCGAGGCCACCGGCCCCGACCACGACCGGCGGTTCACCGCCACCGTCACGACGGGCGACGTCGTCACCACGGGCGTCGGCTCGAGCAAGAAGCACGCCGAGATGGCAGCGGCGCTGACCGCGTGGCGCGAGCTCGACGCACGTGCCTGAGCTTCCCGAGGTCGAGGTCGTCCGCGCCGGGCTCGAGCCCGCCGTGACGGGGGCCCTCATCGCGTCGGTCGACGTCCGTGACGAGCGTGCCCTGACCCGCCACACGGGGGGAGCTGCGCATTTCGAAGCGGAGCTCACCGGGAGGCGCATCTCGTCGGCCGTGCGGCGGGGCAAGTTCCTGTGGATGCCGGTGGCCGACGACGAGGCCATCGTCACCCACCTCGGCATGAGCGGGCAGATGCTGCTGCGTTCCCCCGGGGCGCCGGAGGAGCGGCATGAGCGCATCCGCATCGAGTTGGAGCATCCGGTGCACGGGTCGCTTTCGGTCGTCTTCGCCGACCAGCGCACCTTCGGCTCGCTCGCCGTTGACCGGCTCGTCGATACGCCCGATGGAGCAGCGGGCGGCCGCGGCTCGGAGCTCGCCCGCGTGCCGACGCAGGTCGCGCACATCGGTCGAGATCCCCTCGACCCTGCGTTCGATGTCGCGCGATTCCGCGCGCGAGTGGCGCGGACCTCCTCGGGGATCAAGCGCGTGCTGCTGGATCAGACAGTGGCGAGCGGTATCGGCAACATCTACGCCGACGAGTCGCTGTGGGCCGCGCGTATCCACCCCGAGACCGCAGCATCCGATCTCTCGACGCGCGCCGTCAACCGTCTGCTCGGTGAGATCCAGGCGGTGCTCGAAAAGGCCCTCGCTGAGGGCGGGACGAGCTTCGACGCGCAGTACGTGAACGTCAACGGTCAGGCCGGCTACTTCGCCCACTCGCTGAACGCCTACGGGCGCACCGGCCAGCCGTGTCCGCGGTGCGGGCGACCGATCGTGCGGGTGTCGTTCATGAACCGGTCGAGCCACTTCTGCCCGCACTGCCAGAAGCGGCGCTGAAAGGACCATGGGCCGCGCGCTCCAGAGCGGCTGATTCGTCGGGTGATTTCTGTCGTCGTGCTCGTCGGTAACGTTGCGTAATCGGTACAGTGTTGGCGATGAACGAGTGGTCGGTGGATCCGGAAGGACTGCGTTTCGCGGCTTCGGTCGTCCGGTACGCCGTACAGATCACTGAGCCGGAGACGGCAACGGCGGCGACCGCACGTGTCGGCGATGCTGAGCTCGCCGCGGCCTTGTCGGCGTTCATGCAGGCTCTGACAGGTGGGTGGATGCAGCGGGTGTCCGCGACCGAGGGTGTGTGTCAGACATTGGCGGCCTCGGCGACGTTGTATGAAACAGCCGATGAAGAAGGTGTTCGTGACGTGCGCCAGGCGGATAATTTCTGATGGCGGAACTGGGGCAGACCTCCGATCCGATTTCCTTGGTGCCGGGCTCGGTCGGAGACGTCCAGGCAATCGTCGAGCTGTGCGCCCGGCGCTCGCGTGTCGCACGGCAGGCCGCCGAGACGGTCGGCAGGAAGAAGAACATCGACGACTGGGTGGGGCAGTCCGCCGACGCCTACACCGCCCGCGTGACCCGGGTGGCGACCGCGTGGTCCGACGCGGACGAGGCGCTGGCCCGTGTCGGCGCCGCGATGCGCGCATACGCTTCGGCGTTGGCGGGGGCACAGGCGAGAGCTGCGACCGCGATCGAGGGTTGGGATTATGCGCGGTCCCTTCAACGCACGGAGCAGACGGCCGGTGCGGAGTTGCCGGGCTTCGTCGAGCCGTTCTCCGGCGCGTGGCCCCTCGTGTTCGCCGGGGGCGCCGACACGACTCCGCCGCGCACGAGTGCGGAGGCGTTCGCAACGGCTGACAGCTGGCTTGCCGAGGGGCGGAGATGGGTAGCCGATGCGGCACGCACCGCAACCGCGGCTGTGGCTGTTGCGACCGCGGTGCTCCGAGCCGACAGCGGATCCGTGTGGGCGTCGTCGAGCGCAGCCCTCGGAAGCGGGCCGGTGACGTCGGCGACGGCGCTCTCGGTCCTGAAGTCGTTGCGCGGCGACGACCTCACGTCGCTGCTGTCGGCGCGTCCCGACCTTGCCGCTCTTCTCTCGCAGGCGTCGCCCGCCGATGTCGCGAGCTGGTGGTCGGGTCTCGACGGTGGCCAGCAGGAAGCGCTGGTCCACGCTGCCCCCGCCGTCATCGGCAACCTCGGCGGAGTGGCCTACCGCGCGCGTGATGAGGCCAATCGCATCGTGCTCGACCAAGCGATCGCGGATGCCAAGCGCAGCCCCCTCGACAAGTCGGAGCAGATCGCGGCGCTAGAGGCGTTGAAGAAGTCGGCCCAGAGTCACACGTTGGTGTCGGTTGTGCTTGACGAACCTCCGCTCGCGCAGGTCGCCGTCGGCGACCTGGATGCCGCGAGGAATGTGTCGTTCATCGTGCCGGGGATGAACTCGAACGTGGCGGGTGACATGGCGACTTACGTCGATGCTGCGAAGCAACTCCAGTACGCGCAGCGCCGTGCGGGCGGCGGAGAGCTCGGCGACTACGCCGTTATCGCGTGGCTGGGCTACCACCCCCCGACGAACGATATGCCGGTGGACGTGGCATTCAACGGGAAAGCCGAGGCGGGCGCACCCGCCTTATCGAAAGACCTCACGTCGATGGCTGCTGTTCACGAAGCATCGGGCATCCCTGCCTCGGTTTCTGTCATCGCCCACTCTTATGGCACCAATGTCGCGGCACTCGCACTCACCGACGCTCACGCGGACCACGTCGTCCTGCTCGGCTCGGCCGGTGTAGACAATCAAGTAGACAACGTCGCGGACCTGAATGTGCCTCCCGGACAGGTGTTCGCATCTCAAGCCCGTCACGACGGCTGGGCGCCTGTCGGGCAGATCACCTCGTACGTCGTCCTAGACGGACGCGTCGACCCGACAGCGACATCGTTCGGGGCGCGCGAGTTCTCCTCGGAAGCGGGCATCGCCCCCGGCGGCGAGACGCTGCGCGCGGTTGACAAACACGGACCGTTCGGCGATGGCTCGGAGACATTCAGCTACTTCGATGCGAACACGACCGCGCAGTTCAACACGGCGTTGGCAACGACGGGCCGCGGGGACGAGGTCATCGTCGACAAACCGCTGACAGAATCAGACCTCATCGGGCCGCATCACTCGAGCGGATCGAATGAGTACCCGGTCGGGTGGAACGGCATTCGTTGACTATGAACAGACGCACTTACATCGCAGTCAGCGCGCTGCTCGTCGTCCTGCTCACCGCTTGCTCACCCGGTGGCGACCAGAACTCGAAGGGACCCGACGTGACCCCAGAAGATGTCAAGGCGCAGATCCTCGATCTCTACGAGGCGAGCGCAGCCGCGGTCGCGGCTGAGGGCTGGAAAGTAGATGACGCCTCGTGGCTAGCTTGCGCCGACGACTCTGCGGGACCGCGCGTGAAGTTGTCGTTTGCCGCGTCCCGCTCCGAGCCATTGCCGAGCGCTGCCGCTGATCTCATCGCAAACGCGCAGAAAGTGTGGCAGGAGCGAGGACACGACGTGACGGTCGAGCGCGACACGAACCTGACTCCGCCACGGTGGATTCTTTCTGATCCGCCTTACCTCACGGGCACCGAACCGGATGGCAGCTACTATCTGCTGGACGTCAGCGATCGCGCTGTATACTTCCAGGCCACCAGTGCCTGCGTACCCGGCGACATCTTCGAACTCACGAGCCCCACGCCGACCCCATGACCCTCAGATTCGATCCCCAGCGGCACGCGGAGACGATCGCCGCTTTGCGACGGGTGATCGCTGGCATCCAGGATCAGCTGGACGGCCTCGATCGGGAGGTCACCGTACTGCGTGGGCAGTGGTCGGGTGCCGCGCAGGCTGCGTACGAGCGTACTCACCGAGAATGGGCGGACTCCATCGGTCGCTTGCATTCCGCGCTGGGTGATGCGACGGGAGCGGCGCAGCACGCCGGTGACCGTCTCACCCAGACCGAGTCAGATGTGACCGCACTGTGGTCGTGACGCGAGAGGGGGACGGGACGCTAGACCCGTCCCCCTCTCGGGTCACAGCACCTTCTTCCACACTCCCTCGTACGAGATCGGGGCGAAGCCGATGGCTTCGTTGATCGAGAGCATGGGGCGGTTCTCTTCGGCGTTGTAGGTCAGCACGCGGGGTGACTCCGGTGCGACGTCGTGCCACGCGAGGAGTCCCGCGCACTTCACGAGCATGCCGAGCCGGTGGCCGCGGTGGGCGGCGACGACGAGGGTGTCCTCCTGGCTGGTGGCAGCGGTGCGGTCCTTGCCGATGACGAGCTCGTTGAAGGCCGCAAGCTCACCAGTGTCGACGTGCTGGGCGGCGGTGACGAGCATGTGCCGTCCGGCGTCGATGTAGCCGGCTTCGTAGCGGCGCACCCGACCGGCATCCCACACCTCCTCGTCGAACTCGAGGTCCGCCGAGGGGGCGTCGGTCACCATACGCGACTTCATCCACGCGAACGCATCGACGAACTCGTCGGGCGTGGGCAGAGTCCACTGCACGATCCGGTAGCCCGAGGCCGCCTGTTCGGCGTCCGCGAGCAGTTGATCAAGACGTGGTCGTGCCCCGGCGAGATCGAGCGAGCTGACGCGCACGATCTGTTCGAGCGAGAATCCGGATGCCAGGAGGAACCGCGCCGCGTGATCCCGCGGGATCGAGCCGAATCCCGTCGGCGCGTCGAGGCGCGGTCCGTCCGCGGCGGGATGCTCGGCCCACGACTGCAGGACGGTACGTCCGTGCTCGCGCGCCGTGCTCTCGATGAGCGCATAGGCGGCGCGTCCGATGCCGTGGCCCCACGCGGAGCGGCGCAGTTCGATGAGCCAGAATCCGGTGCGGGCGCCTTCTTCCTGCGGGAAGTCGAGGCCCACCCGCCCGACGACCTCGCCGTGGAAGACGGCGATCCACGCGTACCGCTTCATCTCGGGCTGGGGTTGGTACAGGGGGAGGAGCTCGTCGGCGGGCATGAACGAATCGTCGTGCCCCGAGATCTCGGCGTAGACCAGGTTGCGGAGGCGGACCATCTCGCGGAAGTCCGCGGCATCCGGATCGTCGATGCGGGCGGGGATGTGAAGCGGGCGCAGCTCGAGGCCGGCGGGGAAGGAAGTCATTCGAAGGTCTTTCGTCGGATGAGACGGGGGAGGGGCGGGGCCGGCCGAGAGGCCGACCCCACCGGGATCAGAACGGCGGGCGGCTGAATGCTGCGGTGCTCTGCCAGGCCCGCTCGCGGCGGTCCCGCTCGGCGGCCGCGTCGCGAGCTCGCAGGGCTTCGACCGCGCGGTGGTCGAGGGCGCGCGCCCGGTTGGCATGGCGGTTCAGCAGCCACAGCCCCAGGCGCAGCGACAGCCGGTCGAAGAGGCCGAGAGGTCGGTACGCCGTCGTGTCGAACGTGACCGTGGAGGGAGTGGGAGGGGTGGAAGGCGCGGCCGAGGAGTGCTGCGGCGCGCGCGTGAACAGGGCGTTCATGCGGAAGCTCCGTGAAGAAGATCTAGCGAGGAGGAATCGCGTCGAGCAGATAGCTCACGCGGGGGCGGACGCAGAGGGTCCGGATGGCCGACGTCGAGGAGACGGGCTCACGGGAAGCGGAGACGACAAGGCGTCTCGACGCGGCGAACTAGCCCTGACGAGGGGGCATGCCGACGGCGGTGGTCACTCCCGTGGCGTATGCGGAGAGCACGGGGACGGCGTTGAAGCCAATGGCGGTGAAGCCGGTCGTGGTGCGAATCATGGAAGTAACCTCCTTTCGACGTCGGTTGCGACCTCAGACGCTAGCGAAGGCTGTCAGCGAATGTCAAGCTCCCGCTCAGATTGGGGCGCGTGCCGGGCGCGTCGAACCGCGCCCACCGGCCCGCCGCCGCGGAATCCCGCGGTTTCTCGGATACCGTGAACACGCGGGTCGATCGAGCGGAGGGCGGGTGACATGCACCTGAAGAGCGTGACGCTCAAGGGCTTCAAGTCCTTCGCGCAGTCGACCACCTTCGCCCTCGAGCCGGGCGTGACATGCATCGTCGGACCGAACGGGTCGGGCAAGTCCAATGTCGTCGACGCCCTGGCCTGGGTGATGGGGGAGCAGGGGGCGAAGACCCTTCGCGGCGGCAAGATGGAGGACGTCATCTTCGCCGGCACCTCGACGCGGGGACCCCTGGGGCGCGCCGAGGTCCAGCTGACGATCGACAACGCCGATGGTGCTCTGCCGATCGACTACAGCGAGGTGACGATCAGTCGCACGCTGTTCCGCACCGGCGCGAGCGAGTACGCCATCAACGGGCAGACGTGCCGCCTGCTCGACGTGCAGGAGCTGCTGAGCGATTCGGGCCTCGGGCGCGAGATGCACGTGATCATCGGGCAGGGCCGCCTCGACACCGTGCTCCAGGCATCGGCGGAGGACCGTCGCGGGTTCATCGAGGAAGCCGCAGGAATCCTCAAGCATCGCCGACGCAAAGAGAAGACCGTCCGCAAGCTCGAGGCGATGGAGACGAACCTCACTCGCTTGAGCGATCTCGCCGGCGAACTGCGCCGGCAGCTCAAGCCGCTGGGCAAGCAGGCCGAGATCGCCCGAGAGGCAGCGACGATCGCCGCGGTGGTCCGCGACGCGAAAGCGCGCCTCTACGCCGATGAGCTCGTCCGTCTACGCGCGGAACTCGCCGACGCCGCTCGAGCCGAGAGCGAGCGCCACACCGAGCGGCTGGGCCTGCAGGAGCAGTCGGAGGGGCTGCGCGGCCGGGTGGAGCGCCTCGAGAAGGATCAGCGCTCGGACGCCGTCGACCGCGCGCGCGGTGTCGCCTTCGCGCTCGAGCAGGTGCAGGAGCGACTGCGAGGACTCTACACACTGGCCGGCCAGCGCCTGACGCTTCTCGGCGACGACGAGACGGACGGGTCGGGCTTCGCCCCGACGGTGACACAGTCGATGATCGACGACGTCCGCGCCGAGATCGACGACATCGCCGGGGGTCTCGGCGAGGCTCAGGATGCCGCGGCAGAGGCGTCCCGAGCGGTGGCGCGTGCCCGCGCCGACCTCGACGCGCTCGACGTCGACATCGCTGCGCAGAGCGCGCTGGTGTCGGAACACGACATGAAGATCACGAGTCTGCGGGGAGCGGCGGATGCGGCGAGCTCGGCTCTTGCCGCCGTGCGCGCCGGTGTCGACCGGCAGCAGCGGGCGCTCGACGCCGCGCTGATCCGACGGGCGGAAGCCGAGCAAGCCGTCGCCGAGCTGGATCCCGACGTGGTCCCCGAGGCCTCGACGGCCGAGCACGCGGCCGCCTACGAGCGAGCTCAACGCGACGCCAACGACGTCGAGGCGCGCGTGTCCGGCCTGCGCGAACGCTTGCACGCCGCCGAGCGCGAGCGCGACGCGCTCACCGCGCAGACCACGGCTCTCGGCCGCGCTCTGGACGTCCGCAACGCGGCCGCCGATCTGATCTCGGCCGGGGGTTCCGGCATCCGGGGTCTCGTCGGCGACGATCTGAAGGTCAAGGCCGGATACGAAGCGGCGGTTGCCGCGGTGCTCGGCACCCTTGCGGAAGGGTTGCTCGTCGACGACGCGGAAGCGGCGTTCACCGCGGCCCGCACGGCCGCCGAGGCCGACCTGGGTCTGGTCGAGATCGCTCTGGCCGACGCCCCCGGGCCGGGGGAGTCCCCGCCGGCTCTCGACGGTGCGGTGCTCGCAGCGGATGTCGTCACGGCCTCGCCCGGGGTGCTCGGCATCCTGGCTCGCGTCCTCATCGTCGACGACCTCGACGCCGCGAGATCGGCGCAGTCGAGTCTGTCGGACGGGCTCACGGTCGTCACTCGCGCGGGCGAGGTCGTGACCGCACGGACCGTTCGCGCCGGCTCGGGCTCGGGCCGGTCGCGCCTCGAACTCGCCGCCGAGCGCGACGCCGCCGTGGAACGGCTCGACGAGGTCGTCGTGATCGTGGATTCGCTGAGAGAAGCCCTCGCCGACGAACAGCGTCTGCAGGTCGATGCGCGCCAGCGCACGAAAGACGCTCTTTCGACCCTTCGCGCGCATGACGCAGCCCTGGCCGCCCACGCGGAGAAGGTCAACCGCGTGACCGTACGCCATGAAGCCGCGGTCGCCGAGTGCGACCGGCTTGTCGCCGGGCTCGCGCAGACCGAGAGCGCGGTCGCCGAGGCGGAGGACGCGGCACGTCGGGCCGACGACGCGCTGGCCCGGGCCCTCGACGCGCCACGCCCGCTCCTCGACGCCTCAGCGCGCGAAGGAATGGCGGCAGAGGTCGACGCCGCGCGCGAGACCGAGATGCGCGCCCGCCTCGACATCGAGACGCTGAAAGAACGCGTCCGTGCCGGTGAGGCGCGCGTCGTGCAACTCGAGCAGCAGCGGGATCGCGAGCGAACCGCGGCCGCCGAGGCGGCCCGCCGTGCTGTGCTTCGCCGCGCGCAGCGTGAGATCGCGGCTGAGGTCGCGGGCCAGCTCCCGACCCTGCTCGACTCGGTCGATCGCTCGGTCAGTCAGGCGCGCGTCGAGCTGACGGCCGCAGAGTCCGCCCGCACGGCGATCACGGAGGAGCTCTCTCGTGCTCGAGCCGACGAGTCCCTCGTCCGAGAGCGTCTGGCACGGTTGACCGAGAGCGTCCACGGGCTCGAGCTGCAGATGCATGAGAAGAAGCTCCACGTGACCGGACTTCTCGAGCGTGCTCAGTCCGAGCTCGCGTTGGACGAGCACATTCTCGTTTCGGAATACGGCCCCGACCAGCCGATCCCCACCGAGAACGCGGAGGAGGGCGTGCCCTTCGAGCGCGCCGCTCAGAAGCGTCGGCTCCAGGATGCCGAGCGCAAGCTGTCGCAACTCGGTCGCGTGAACCCGCTGGCCCTCGAGGAGTTCGCCGCACTGGAACAGCGACATGCGTTCCTCACCGAGCAGCTCGCCGATCTGCAGCAGACGCGTGCCGATCTTCAGACGATCATCGCCGATCTCGACGAGCGCATGCAGACGATCTTCGTTGCCGCCTTCGAGGACACGCGTGCGGCTTTCACCGAGATCTTCCCGATTCTCTTCCCGGGTGGGGCGGGCAGCATCTCGCTCACGGATCCCGACAACCCGCTGACCACCGGCATCGAGGTCTCGGTGCGCCCGGTCGGCAAGAAGATCGAGCGACTGTCGCTCCTGTCGGGAGGCGAGCGGTCGCTGGCGGCGGTGGCGTTCCTCACCTCGATCTTCACGGCCCGTCCCAGCCCGTTTTACATCCTCGACGAGGTGGAGGCGGCGCTCGACGACGCGAACCTGGGGCGCCTGCTCGGCGTCTTCGAGAAGCTTCGAGCGAGCAGTCAGCTCATCGTCATCACACACCAGAAGCGCACGATGGAGATCGCCGACGCGCTCTATGGAGTGTCCATGCGTCAAGACGGTGTGTCGGCTGTGGTGGGTCAGAGGGTCGGCGATCGAGCGACGGTGCGCGCGTCGCGAGCGCCGGCCGAGAAGGCCCCCGACGAGGCCGCCCCCGTAAGCTGAAACAATGTCTGAGAACTCCTGGTCGCTGGGCCGCGCTCTTCGCGGACTGTTCGTCAAACCCACGATCGACGAGACCACGTGGGACGACCTCGAGACGGCCCTGTTGACCGCCGATTTCGGTCCAGACGTCACCGAGCGTCTGGTCGACGAACTCCGTGAGAAGGTCGAGCGCTTCCGTACGACTGACCCGCGCGACCTGCAGCGCATGCTGAAGGAGACCCTCGAGGAGCACTTCGCGAAGTTCGACACGACGCTGCGCCTCACCGAGCGTCCCGCGGTCGTGCTCGTCGTCGGGGTGAACGGTGTGGGCAAGACCACCACCATCGGGAAGTTCGCGAAGTTCCTGCAGCGTTACGGCCGCACCGTCACGGTCGGGGCGGCCGATACCTTCCGCGCCGCGGCCGTCGACCAGCTGGCGACCTGGGCCGAACGCGGGGGAGCGACCATCGTCCGCCCCCAGCACGAAGGCCAGGATCCGGCATCCGTCGCCTTCCAGACCGTCGCGCACGCGAAAGAGACGGGCACGGAGATCGTTCTGGTCGATACGGCAGGTCGGCTCCACACCAAAGGCGGGCTCATGGACGAGCTCGGCAAGATCAAGCGCGTCATCGAGAAGCAGGCGCCGATCTCCGAGGTCCTCCTCGTGCTGGATGCCACCACCGGCCAGAACGGCCTCATGCAGGCGCAGGCGTTCCTCGACAGCGCCGGGGTGACGGGCCTCGTGCTCACGAAGCTCGACGGTTCCGCGAAGGGCGGCTTCGTGCTGGCGGTCCAGGAGCGCACCGGCATCCCGGTGAAGCTCCTCGGTCAGGGCGAAGGCATCAACGACCTCACGGGCTTCACCCCGCACGTGTTCGCCGCCTCGCTCGTCGATTGACTTCTCTCGCACGCATCGACCCGGGCGGGTCGTCTTCCCGAACACCGGGCGGAATGCTTACATGGAGTCATGGCCATCGAGCACGACTTCTTCGGACTCCTCGAGTCGGGCCCCGACGGGTCGATCTTCTGGAGTGAGAACGTCGAGTTCGGCGATCAGAGCGTCACGGTCGATCTGACGGCCCCCGACCAGGACGACGTGTCGGCCGAGGCGCTCGACGTGGCGGCATCCATGGTCTCGTCGCTCGAGGCCATCGACCTCGCCGCGCGGAACGCGATGGTGAACGAGCTCGACTCGCGCACGAGTGAGGTGACCGAGTACATCCTTCAGCAGCAGGCCACCCTGGGCGAGGAGCTCGAAGACCTGCTGACGGATGTCTCGGGCGACACGCACATCGACGTCATCAAGGCGCTGCAGCTGATGAGCATGACGATCCTCGCCGACGAACACGGGGGAGCCGACCCCTTCGCCGTCCTCGAGTATGCGCTGGACCCCGACGCGACCGACGACGTACTCCTGGTGAACCTCGCCTCGGACGGCAGCGTCCAGTCGGTCACTAGCGCCGACTGAGCGCGTGCAAACCTTTCTGCCGTACCCCTCGTTCACGGCATCCGCCGCCGCTCTCGACCTCAAGCGCTTGGGCAAGCAGCGCGTCGAGACGTTCCAGCTGTTGCGCGCGTTGACCGTGCCCGACCATGGCTGGCGTCATCATCCGGCGGCGAAGATGTGGGACGGACATCTGCCGGCGCTCGTGTCGTACGGCCTCGTCGTGACGGACGAGTGGATCGCCCAGGGCCGGGCCGACACCGTCCGAGAGAAGATCCGCGTCTTCGCGCCCGAGGTCGACGGCCTCACGCAGAACGAGCTCGACCTCCCGCCCTGGATCGGAGACGAGGCGTTCCACCTCGCCCACCGCTCCAACCTCGTGCGCAAGGACCCCGAGTTCTACATCCCCCGTTTCGGGGACGTCCCCGACGACCTGCCGTACGTCTGGCCGGTCTGATTCACTTTCCGTGGAAAAGCGGGATCACCAGGTAGATCCCGTAGACCACCGCGGCGGCGACGCCGGCGAAGCAGACGAGACCGGCCATGGTGGCGGGCAGCGGTCGCGGCGTCTCGCGCGGCGCGACCACCGCGGTCGGTCCTTCGGGGTCGTCTCCATCCGGCACTCGAATGTCGGGGGCGCCGACGGCGAAGAATCGGATGCCGAGGGCGTACAGCCCCACGATGATGAGGGTGGCGGCCAGGCCCACCACGAAGACGAGCAGAATCGACCCTGCTTCGGTGCCGAGCCAGCCCGAGGCGCCGGCGCTTTCAAGGGGAGTGATCACGCGCGTTCTCCTTCGGTCTGGCGCTGGCCGATGCGATCGGCATCCACCGCCTCATCGTTGACGTTCTCGGCCGACACCGGGCGGCGGCGGGCGAGCAGGAACAGGCCCACGCAGACGGCCAGGCCGCCCACCAGCACGACCACGAGGCCGGCGATGCCCGACGAGGCCGCCCATGCGGCGCCTCCGCCGACGACGGCGGCCGCGGGCAGCGTGACGACCCACGCGAAGGCGATCCGGGTGACGACGTTCCAGTGCACCGACGCGAGGCGCTTGCCGAGCCCCGAGCCGATCACGGCGCCGGAGGTCACCTGCGTGGTCGAGAGCGGGAAGCCGAGGGTCGACGAGATGAGGATGGTCGAGGCGGCGCTGGTCTCGGCGGCGAAGCCCTGCGGAGGTTTCACGTCGGTGATGCGCTTGCCGACCGTGCGCATGATGCGCCAGCCGCCCAGGTAGGTGCCGAGGGCGATCGCGAGCCCCGCGGACAGGATGACCCACAGCTGCGGGCCGGTGCCCGCCTCTTGGAAGCCGGCGACGATGAGGGTCAGCGTGATGACGCCCATCGTCTTCTGGGCGTCGTTGGTGCCGTGCGCGAGCGAGACGAGCGAGGCCGAGACCGTCTGGCCGTGACGGAAGGCGGTGGACGATCCGGCGACGGTCGCCATCTTCGTCACGCGGTACACGAGATAGGTCGCGGCGAGGGCCACGATCCCGGCGATGAAGGGCGAGAGCAGAGCGGGCAGGACGATCTTCGACAGCACCCCTCCCCACTCGACGGCCTGAAAGCCGACGCCGATGACGGCCGCCCCGATCAGTCCGCCGAAAAGCGCGTGGGTGGAGCTGGAGGGCAGCCCGAGCCACCAGGTCAGCAGGTTCCACACCACGGCGCCCATGAGCCCCGCGAAGATCATCGGCGCGGTGATCTGCGGAAGCCCCTGGTCGTTCTGGGCGAGAATCCCCTCCGACACCGTCTTGGCCACCGCGGTCGACAGGAACGCGCCGACGAGGTTGAGGATCGCGGAGATGAGCACCGCGACTTTGGGTTTCAGCGCGCCCGTGGCCACTGACGTCGCCATGGCGTTGGCGGTGTCGTGAAAGCCGTTGGTGAAGTCGAAGAAGATCGAGAGGGCGACGACGAGAAGGACGGGGACGAGGACGGTGAGATCCACCGCGACTCCGATCGAGAAGTGATACCGGAAGCGGGTCGGTTGGCCCGGCGACACGGTAGACCTCGGCGGTGAACGAAGTGTTCCCTATCCCGTGGGAGCGGAGAGGTCTACTCTCCGCTCTGCGCGCTCACACCGCCTGCGCGAAGCCCGCGTCGGCGGACGCGATGTCCTTCGCGAGGTGCGCGAGGTGCGGCGGAATCTCGCGGCCCTTGGACACCATCGACTGCGCCCACAGGCGTCCGGCGCGGTATGACGACCGCACCAGGGGCCCGGCGAGCACGCCGAGGAAGCCGATGCGCTCGGCCTCTTCCTTGAACTCCACGAACTCGGCCGGCTTCACCCAGCGCTGCACGGGGAGGTGGCGGGGGGTGGGGCGCAGGTACTGCGTGATCGTGATGATGTCGGTGCCCGCAGCGTGCAGGTCTTCGAGGGCCTGGACGACCTCTTCGGGCTCTTCGCCCATGCCGAGGATGAGGTTGGACTTGGTGATGAGCCCCGCCTCTCGCGCGGCGGTGAGCACGCCGAGGGAGCGTTCGTAGCGGAACGCCGGGCGAATGCGCTTGAAGATGCGGGGGACGGTCTCGACGTTGTGCGCGAAGACCTCGGGTCGCGACGAGAAGACCTCTTCGAGGTGTGCCGGGTTACCCGAGAAGTCGGTCGCGAGGATCTCGACCCCGGTACCCGGGTTGTCGGCGTGGATGCGGCGCACGGTCTCGGCGTGCAGCCACGCGCCCTCGTCCGGCAGGTCGTCACGGGCGACGCCGGTAACGGTGGCATAGCGCAGCTGCATCCGGGTGACGCTCTCGGCGACGCGGCGAGGTTCGTCGCGGTCGTAGTCGGCGGGCTTACCGGTGTCGATCTGGCAGAAGTCGCAGCGGCGCGTGCACTGCGAACCGCCGATGAGGAAGGTCGCCTCGCGGTCCTCCCAGCACTCGAAGATATTGGGGCAGCCCGCCTCCTGGCAGACCGTGTGGAGTTCCTCGGTTTTCACGAGGTTCTGCAGGGCGGTGTACTCCGGGCCCATCTTGGCCTTGGTCTTGATCCACTCGGGCTTGCGCTCGATCGGCGTCTCGGCGTTGCGCACCTCGAGGCGCAGGAGCTTGCGGCCGTTCGGAGCAGTGGATGCCGGCACCCCGGCGCTCCCGGTTCCGCAGGCGCTCACGCGGCCACCACCGCGTCCTCGGCGCGGAAGACGCGCTCGATCGCAGGGACGAGATCGGCGGGGGAGACGTCGGCGCCGAGCACCTCGCTGACGGTGGTCACTCCGGCATCCGAGATCCCGCAGGGGACGATGTGGCGGAAGCCCGCGAGGGTGTTGTCGCAGTTGACGGCGAAGCCGTGCATGGTCACTCCTCTTTCGACGCGGACTCCGATCGCCGCGACCTTGTCCACACCGAGGGGGCGCCGTACCCAGACGCCGCTGCGTCCCTCGACGCGGAAGCCGTCGACGCCGAGGGCACCGAGAGCGTCGATGAGCAGGGCTTCGAGGCGGCGGACGTGCGCGACGACGTCGATGGGTTCGGGGAGCCGCACGATCGGATACCCGACGAGCTGGCCCGGGCCGTGCCACGTGATCTTCCCGCCGCGGTCGACGTCGATCACGGGGGTGCCGTCGTCGGGGCGTTCGTGCGCCTCAGTGCGCTTTCCCGCGGTGTACACCGCCTCGTGCTCGAGAAGGAGCAGGGTGTCGACGCGGGCTCCCGCGACGACGTCTGCGTGTATGCGACGCTGATGCGCCCAGCCGTCGAGGTAGGGAACGTAGTGCGGGGACAGGCCCACCTGTTGGATGTCGATCATCGACCGCCTCCGATGTTGGATCGCGTCCAACAATACACGCGAGGCGCCCCCGTAGGCTGGGGCGGTGACCCCCGAGCCTCGAAGCGGACGACCGCGCGCCTCCTCGCGCGAAGTGCTCTCCGAGGCGGCCTGCGAACTGTTCCTGGAGCAGGGCTATGACGCGACCAGCGTGTCCGACATCACCCGCCGCGCGGGAGTGAGCCGTTCGAGCTTCTTCAACTACTTCTCCGCCAAGAGCGACGTGCTCTGGTCGGGATACGACGAGCAGGCGGATGCCGCGATCGAGCGCCTCCGCGAAGGCCAGCCGGTCGCCCAGTGCCTGACGGCGATCGGCGCGGGTCTCGCACCCGACGCACTCGCCCTCGCGATCACCAACGCCGACGCCATGGGCATCTCCGTCGAGCTCGACCGCGACCGGGCCGTCCGGCAATTCCGGCTGCAGCGAGAACTCGCGACGCGGTTCATGCGGGATGGCACGCCGGAGCTGGCCGCCCAGGTTCGCGCGGGCGCGCTCTCGGCCGCCGTCCTGGCCGCCGTGTGGGCGTGGGCGGACCGCACCGCCGCCGGGCGGCCCCTCGCCGAAGTGCTGGACGCCGCGCTCGCTCTCGCGTGACGCGACAGGGTCGTCCGCCCCACCCCCGAGACATGGCCGGGGTCAGCGGCATCCCTCCGAATCGGGTCGAGGTTCGGCGAATCGCCCGCGTCGGGCCACCGGCGGGTGAGTGCGCGGCGGCGAACGCGGCGCACCCCGCGTAAACTCGTCACATCATGGCGACTTTCGGCACCCTCTCCGACCGGCTCACAGAGACCTTCCGCAACCTCCGGAAGAAGGGCCAGCTCACGCCCGCCGACGTCGACGGGACGGTGCGCGAGATCCGCCGTGCCCTTCTCGACGCCGACGTCGCCCTGCCCGTGGTCAAGGAGTTCACGGCTGCCGTGCGCGAGCGTGCGCTCGGCGACGAGGTCAACCGTGCGCTCAACCCGGCGCAGCAGGTCGTGCAGATCGTCAACGACGAGCTCATCGGAATCCTGGGCGGACAGCAGCGTCGTCTGGAGTTCGCGAAGAACCCGCCGACGGTCATCATGCTCGCCGGCCTCCAGGGGTCGGGTAAGACCACTTTCGCCGGCAAGCTCGCCAAGATGCTCGAGAAGGACGGACACACGCCGCTCCTGGTCGCGTGCGACCTCCAGCGCCCGAACGCCGTCAACCAGCTCCAGGTCGTCGCCGAGCGCGCCGGTGCCACCATCTACGCGCCGGAGCCGGGCAATGGCGTCGGCGACCCGGTCAAGGTCGCCCGTGACGGCGTCGCGTACGCCACGCGTCAGCAGCACGACATCGTCATCATCGACACCGCCGGCCGTCTGGGTGTCGACGCCGAGCTGATGAAGCAGGCCGCCGACATCCGTCACGCGACGAACCCCGACGAGGTGCTGTTCGTCATCGACGCGATGATCGGTCAGGATGCCGTGAACACGGCCAAGGCGTTCCAGGACGGTGTCGATTTCACCGGCGTGGTGCTGTCGAAGCTCGACGGCGATGCCCGCGGAGGTGCGGCGCTCTCGGTCGCCTCGGTGACCGGACGCCCCATCATCTTCGCCTCGACAGGTGAAGGACTCGACGACGTCGAGCCCTTCTACCCCGACCGCATGGCATCCCGAATTCTCGACCTCGGCGACATCCTGACCCTGATCGAGCAGGCGCAGTCGGCTTTCGACGAGGCCGAGGCGATGAAGGTCGCCGAGAAGCTCGCGACGGAGACCTTCACTCTCGAGGACTTCCTCGAGCAGATGCAGCAGATGAAGAAGATGGGCTCCATGAAGAAGATGCTCGGGATGCTCCCGGGCATGGGAAACATGAAGCAACAGCTCGAGAACTTCGACGAGCGCGAGATCGACCGCACCGAGGCCATCATCCGCTCGATGACGGTCGCCGAGCGTCGGAACCCCAAGCTGCTGAACGGCTCCCGTCGTCTGCGTATCGCGCGCGGTTCGGGAATGACCGTCACCGACGTCAACCAGCTCGTGCAGCGCTTCGAGCAGGCCGCGAAGATGATGAAGACCGTCGCTCGCGGAGGTGTGCCCAACATCCCCGGCATGGGGCCCGTCGGTGGCAAGCCCGGTGCGTCGTCGAAGCGCGGCAAGCAGCAGAAGGCGAAGGGCTCGCGCTCGGGCAACCCGGCCAAGCGGGCGGCCGAGAACGCCGGCATCGCGGCTTCCGCTCCGGCCACGGGTTCGGGCTTCGGCCTGGGCGGTCAGGCGGCGCCGAGCGAGGCCGACCTCGCCGAACTGCAGAAGATGCTCGGTCGCGGCTGACCCGTCTTCCGGGGTGCACCGGTTGCGATGTCAGGGCAGGACGTCGGCGTCCTGCAGAGCCGACATGACCGTCTGTTCGATCGCGCGCTGACCCCGCGGAGTGGGGTGGACGTCGTCCTCCTGCATCCACTCGGGATGGCCCGCGAGCGGCTGACCGACGTCGATGAACGACCCTCCGACTTTCTCGACGGCGTTCTTCAGCGCGTCGGAGGTGACTGTGGTGTCGCCGGGAACATCGGGGTCGTCGTTCCAAATGGTGCTCAGGCCGATGATCCGCGCGTCGGGGGCGGCTGAGCGCAACTGGTCCACCGTGTCCTCGGTGTCGGCGCGGATCTCGTCCTCGTCCTCCCAGAAGTCGTTGCTCGACGACTCCACGATGAGCAGCTGAGGTTGCAGGGCCGCGACCGCGGGAACGAGCCCGGCGTAGGTCGTGCCGCAATCTCCTTGGACGACGAAGCCCATGCCCGGACAGGCGAGGTTCGTCAGCCAGAGGTGCGCACGTCCAGCGAGCAGCGTCGGCCACGCCTGCTGCGGCTCCAGGCCGAAGCCGGACATGAGCGAGTCTCCGAGGGTCACCACGCGCAGCGGCGTCCCAGGGCTGGGTGAAGGCGATGGTGTGGCCTCGAGAACGGGAGCCGCGAAGGTGGGCACGGTTGCGGGCTGTGAGGGATCGGACGCGCACCCGGCGACCATCGCGATGACGCCCGCGGAGAGCGCGACCATCGAGGCCCCCCTGATACCGCGTCCGAACGTCATGACGCGATCCTAAGATCGCGCACCTATGAACGAGCGCCGAGCTCGACCCCTAGACGCGGAGCGCCGCGAGATGCTCTCTCAACGTGGGGCCTCCGCGGAACTCGCGAATGAGATGCTGAACGACCTCGCGCAGATCCCCGTCTGCGGCCTCGGCCACCGCGATCTGACGTGCCGAGCTGCCGCCCGTGGCCAGAATCGTCTCGAGGCTCGCGAACTCCTTCGCGCACTTGAGCTCTAGTGCGACGTCGGCGAGCTCTTCCATCGTCTCGCGCAGGTGATCGACCACCGGGCGCTGCGTACCCTCGCGGTCGACGATCACACGGGCGTCGAGGCCGTAGCGCGCGGCGCGCCACTTGTTCTCGCGGGCGTACCACGCCGGGATGCCGGGAAGCTCGCGCCCCTCGTCGAGCAGGCGCGAGAAATGCTCGACGAGCGTCTGCGCGAGAGAGGCGACGGCGGCCAGCTCCGGCAGGGTCGACATCCCATCGCAGGCGCGGATCTCGACGGTGCCCCACTTGGGCGCCGGACGGATGTCCCAGCGCACCTCGCTGGCATCCGCCATCACCCCCGTCCGAACCATGTCGTCGAGGTAGCTCTCGAAGTCGCCCCAGGAGTCGAGCTGCCAGGGGAGCCCCGCGGTCGGCAGCTGCTGGAAGACGAGAGCACGGTTGGAGGCGTAGCCGGTGCGCTCGCCCGCCCAGAAGGGACTGGATGCCGACAATGCCTGCAGATGCGGGAGATACACGTTCAGCGCATTGACGATCGGCACGACCTTCTCGACGTCGTCGACGCCGATGTGCACGTGGATGCCCCAGATCATCATGTTTCGCCCCCACCACTGCGTGCGCTCGATGAGCGAGTGGTATCGCGTCTTGTCGGTGACCTCCTGGTCGAACCACTGCGCGAAGGGGTGGCTGCCGGCGCAGAGGATCTCCACGCCGCGCGGCTCGGTCTCGTCCCGGAGGGCGCAGATGGCGTCGGCGATGTCGTCGACGGCTTCGGCGACCGTGTGACCCACGCCACTGGTCACCTCGACGGTGTTGGTGAGCAGCTCACCGGTGACCGTGAACCGCTCGAGCGCGGTCTTGTCTTCGAGCTGGTCGAGGATCTCGGGCGCGCGGGGGACCAGATCGCCCGTCTCGCGGTCCGCGAGCATGAGCTCCCATTCCAGACCCACGGACGAACGCGTCGATGCAGCGAACGGCAGCCTCATGCGGCTCAGTCTGACACGGGGGTCGGATGCCGGGATCCTCCGCTACCCTCCGAGACACCGCGTGTCGCGGTGCGTCGCGTGTCAACGTGGGGCCTGAGTATCTGGCAGAATAGAGGGCTGGACCCGCCACTCGACCCTCTATCCAGTGTCGGTCCACCCTTTTGAGCTTCCGCCGGGTGTGCACCCCACTCTCCAGGCGTTCGGTTCGTTCGTTTTCATCATTTGGAGTCATCGTGGCTGTCAAGATCCGTCTCAAGCGCCTCGGAAAGATCCGCGCGCCCTACTACCGCATCGTCGTCGCCGACTCGCGCACCAAGCGCGACGGTCGTGTCATCGAGGAGATCGGCAAGTACCACCCGACCGAGGAGCCCTCGTTCATCGAGGTCGACTCGGAGCGCGCGCAGTACTGGCTGTCCGTGGGCGCCCAGCCCACCGAGCAGGTTGCCGCCATCCTCAAGCTGACGGGCGACTGGGGCAAGTTCAAGGGCGACAAGAACGCCGTCTCCACCGTCAAGGTCCGCGAGCCCAAGGCCGCGTTCGAGGCCGACGCTTCGAAGAAGTCCGTCGTCAAGCCCAAGGCCGAGAAGAAGGCCGAAGCTCCCGCCGAGGCGCCCGCTGAGGACGCCGCCGAGACCTCGGCCGAGTAATTCCCGTGCTGTCTGCCGCGCTCGAACACGTCGTCAAGGGGATCGTCGATCACCCCGACGCCGTGACCATCCGTTCCAGCTCCTCGCCTCGCGGCGACGTGTTGGAGGTTCGCGTGCACCCCGATGACCGGGGTCGCGTGATCGGGCGCGGCGGACGCACCGCCAAAGCACTGCGTACGCTCGTGTCGGCTTTGGCCGACGGCCGCCGTGTGCGCGTCGACGTCGCCGACGACTGATGGCGAACGGCGACATCGCGGGTGCTCAGCCCGCCAAGACCCAGCTCCGCGTGGGACGCCTCGTCAAGGCCCACGGCCTGAAGGGCGCGTTCAAGCTCGAGCTGTACACCGACGATCCCGATGGGCGTTTCACGCCGGGGAGCACCTTCACCCTGCAGGTGCCGGAGTCCTCTCCCTGGCACGGCCGCGAGCTGAAGGTCCGCGAATTCCGGTGGATGAACTCTCACCCGGTCGCGTTCTTCGAGGGTGTCGACGACCGTAATGCGGCCGAGGAGCTCGTCAAGGCGATCCTCTGGATCGACCAGGACTCCGAGGCCGCCCCGGCCGAGGACGACGCCTGGTACGACCACCAGCTGGTGGGCCTCGATGTCGTGCGCGACGGAGCAGTGATCGGCCGCGTCGCCCGCGTCGACCACTTCCCCGCTCAAGACCTGCTGATCGTGCGTATGGCCGGTGAGGACCGCGAGGTGCTCGTGCCCTTCGTGGGTGCGATCGTGCCCGAGGTCGACATCGACGGCGGCCGCGTCGTCGTCACGCCCCCTGCGGGACTGTTCGAGGAGCTCCCGGCCGAGGCCGACGACGAGCCCGAGCCCGCCTCGTCGTCGGACGACTCCGACGATGAGACCACTGACGCCCCCGAGGACTGACGTGCGCATCGACGTCGTCTCGATCTTCCCGGCGATCTTCGACGCTCTCGAGTTGTCTCTGCTGGGCAGGGCTCGACAGAGCGGCCTTCTCGACGTTCGCATCCGCGACCTGCGCGACTACACGCACGATCGTCACCGCACGGTCGACGACACCCCCTACGGTGGCGGCGCCGGCATGGTGATGAAGCCTGAGCCCTGGGGCGAGGCGCTTGACGACGTCACGCGTGACGCCGCGAGCCGGCCTGTCATCATCTTCCCGTCGCCCGCGGGAGAGCGGTTCACGCAGGCGACGGCCCGCGAGCTCGCCACCGCCCCGCACCTCGTGTTCGGCTGCGGCCGGTACGAGGGCATCGACGAGCGCGTCTTCGACTACGCCGCCGAGCTCGGCGACGTGCGCCTGATCTCCCTGGGTGACTACGTCTTGAACGGCGGCGAAGTCGCCGTGATGGCGATGGTGGAGGCGATCGGCCGTCTGATCCCCGGTGTGGTCGGCAATCCCGAGAGCCTCGTCGAGGAGTCTCACGAAGACGGCCTCCTCGAGTACCCCTCGTTCACCAAGCCCGCGGTGTGGCGGGAGCGAGAGGTCCCGCCCGTGCTGCTCAGCGGCAACCACGGAGCCGTGGCGACCTGGCGGCGAGAGCAACAGCTCGAGCGTACGCGCCAGCGTCGGCCCGACCTGCTCGCCGACTGACGCACGGCATCCGGCGTTCGGCAGGCGGGGGTACCTCGGTGCCTCACGACGAAGGCGGGCTGCCGGGAAGTCGTGCTGCGGGGAGGAGATTCCAGGAGCGGAGGATGCCGGAACCCCTGGCGGTCCTCCCGTCGCGAAATCTCCTCCCGTTCGGCGAGCACCTCACCGAGCGGCGGCATAAGGATGCCGCGACCTCGAGGCCGCGGCATCCGGAACCGGTCTTCAGTCGACGCCGAGGAACGAGCGGTCGGTCAGAATGATGGGCCCGTCGGCGGTGATGGCCACCGTGTGCTCGGAGTGCGCGCCGCGCGAGCCGTCGGCGCTGCGGAGTGTCCAGCCGTCGGGGTCGGTGACGAGCTCGTCGGTGGTCTGCAGGAACCACGGCTCGAGAGCCAGCACGAGGCCTGCGCGCAGGGGGTAGCCGCGCCCGGCCTTGCCGTCGTTCGCGACGTGCGGGTCGCCGTGCATGGTGCGGCCCACCCCGTGACCGCCGAAGTCGAGGTTGATGCGGAGGCCGTCCGCGCGGGCGATTGACGCGATCGCGGCGGAGATGTCGCCGATCTTGTGGCCGACGGTCGCCGCCTCGATCGCTGCGGCCAGGGCGCGCTGGGTCGTGTCGATGAGCGCGAGATCTTCGTCGCGGGGGGTGCCGACGACGAACGAGACGGCTGAGTCGGCCACCCAGCCGTCGACGGATGCCGCGAAGTCCAGCGAGACGAGGTCGCCGTCGCGCAGCACGTAATCGTGGGGGAGTCCGTGCAGCACGGCGTCGTTGATCGAGGTGCAGAGCACCTTGCCGAACGGGCTCGCGCCGAACGAGGGGTGGTAGTCGATGTAGCACGACTCCGCGCCGGCCGAGCGGATCATCTCGTGCGCGCGTCGGTCCAGCTGCAGCAGGTTCGTCCCCACCTTCGTCTCGGCGCGCAGCGTGGCCAGCACCTCCGCGACGAAGCGTCCGGCGGGGCGCATCGCGTCGATCTCGGCCGGGGTGCGCAGTTCGATCATGGGTGGTTCCTCTCGCGTCGAACCCCCATTCTCCCCGATCCGCGGTGCGACCGCCCGACCGAACGGCGCCATAGCTTTCTCAGAGGCGGAGCACATGGTCGAGCCGTAGCATCGGGTCATGGCGCTGCGAAGACTGTTCCTCCACTGGCTGTTCCCGGCCGCTTTCGTTCTTCCGCTGTGGTTGTTCGTCGGGTGGATCGTGTTCTCGGGAGGCATCGCCTGGGGTCTGTTGTGGCTCTTCGTCGCCGTGCCCGCCGTGTTCGTCTCCCAGCTCGTGCTGTCGTTGCTCATCCGCGCGCGCGGGAGCGTGCGCGAGAACCGCGCGGTGTCCTGGCGCGATCTGCTCGGTCTCGGTGCCTGGCACCTGGTGATCGTCGTGCTCGGCCTGTTCGATTCGCGGGTTTTCTTCCCCCTGCTCGTGCTGTCGATCGCGGGCGCGCTCGTCCTTTTCTGGTCGACGCTCGCTCAGCTCTGGAACGAGGCGCGCGGTGCGGTGACCGTGCTGCACGCGACCGACGGAACGGCCTACATCCCGCCGGTCCGTGAGCGGCCGACGCAGCCGGTAGATGCCGAGGTCATCGTCGTCTCGGAGTCCCCCCGCCCCCGATGACGCCGCGCGGGCGGATACCGCCGACGGTACCGTTTTGGCCCGTCGGTGCGGGCGTGGCACAATAGACGATTGTGCCCTGACCGGCTCTGCCTCAGGGGAGTCATGCCGCATCCGCGGCCGCGGGCACGCCTCACCTTTTTCCCTCTTATCGTGCGATCGACCTGTGGCGGTCGCAGGAAGTGATGATCATGCAGATCCTCGACTCCGTCGACGCGGCTTCGCTCCGCTCCGACATCCCCGCCTTCGGCCCCGGCGACACCGTCAAGGTGCACGTCAACATCACCGAAGGCAACCGCTCGCGTATCCAGGTGTTCCAGGGCGTCGTCATCGGCCGCTCGGGCGACGGTGTCCGCGAGACCTTCTGCGTCCGCAAGGTCAGCTTCCAGGTCGGCGTCGAGCGCACCTTCCCGGTCCACAGCCCCGTGATCGACCACATCGAGGTCGTCACCCGCGGTGATGTGCGTCGCGCCAAGCTGTACTACCTGCGCAGCCTCCGCGGCAAGAAGGCCAAGATCAAGGAGAAGCGCGACCGCTGAGTCCGCTCTCTCGAACGCCCCGTGGGTCACACCCGCGGGGCGTTCGGCGTTCTCACGGCGAGGTCGGTCACGGGGCGGCTCCGCGATGTGCGACCCTGGTTCGTGCGGTTCGGTCGGTGTGCGTCGAACCCGGTGAAGGAACATATGAGCGATCAGACCGCCTCGACCTCGGATGCCGTGGCATCCCGCTCCGCCGGACGGCGTCGACGCGGATGGGGGGCGTTCTTCCGCGACCTCCTCGTGATCGTGCTGATCGCGCTCGTGGTGTCGTTCGTGGTGAAGACGTTCGTCGTCCGGTCGTTCTACATTCCGTCCGCATCGATGGAGAACACGTTGATGATCAAGGATCGGATCCTCGTCGACGAATTGACTCCGAAGTTCGGACAGTACTCGCGCGGTGACGTCGTCGTGTTCCGCGACCCGGGTGGGTGGCTTCCCCCCAGCCCCTCTGAGCAGCGGTCACCCATCGTCGAGGGCGCGGACTGGGTGCTCTCGCTCTTCGGCCTGTCGGCGCCCGACAGCGACGACCACCTGATCAAGCGAGTCATCGGCACGGCGGGCGATCATGTCGTCTGTTGCAACGCTCTGGGACAGACGACCGTCAACGGCGTGCCGCTCGACGAGAGCTACGTCCGCCTCGCCCCCGGCGCCACCGCGCCAGAACCCGTCCCGTACGACATCACCGTGCCCGACGGCTCGCTGTGGGTGCTCGGCGACAACCGCAACAGCTCGCGCGACTCGCGCTTTAACCAGGATCAGCCGGGGCAGGGTTTTGTTCCCGTCGACAACGTCGTGGGTCGTGCCTTCCTCATCACCTGGCCGTTCACGCGCTTCGGGATGATCGACTTCCACCACGAGGTGTTCGCGGGCGTTCCCGCGCCGGCGGCGAAGTGATCGAACCCACCCTCACCCTCGAGCGTCGCCTGCTCAAGGAGCACGCGATCGTCATCGCGTGCGACGAAGTCGGACGAGGAGCCCTGGCGGGCCCGGTCGCGGTGGGTGCTGCGGTGATCGACCCGGCTCGCTCGCGGAAGCGGGTCCCCCAGGGGCTTCGGGACTCCAAACTGGTCCCCGAGGCTCGCCGCCCCGAGGTCGCCGCGCGAGCGGCCGCCTTCGTGCAGCACAGTGCCGTGGGCTGGGCGAGCTCCGTCGAGGTGGACGAGATCGGCATCATCCGCGCGCTGGGCCTCGCCGCGGTCCGGGCTATCGCCGATCTGCGCGCTCACGGCGTGGTGCCCGAAGAGGCCCTGGTCATCCTCGACGGCAACCACGACTACATCACTCCCGCGGGGGAGTCGGGTCTGACGGTGCGGCCGATCATCAAGGCCGACCGTGACTGCGCGAGTGCGGCGGCGGCATCCGTCATCGCCAAGGTGGCGCGGGACACGCTCATGACCGGCCTGCACGACGATCACCCCGCCTACGGGTGGGCCCGGAACAAGGGGTACGCGAGCCTCGACCATCGCGACGCGATCAGCGCTCACGGGATGAGTGTGCACCACCGGCACTCCTGGGCGATCGCGGCCGCACCGACCCTTTTCTGAGCTTTCGCGGGCGCAGTCGGACGGACGCGCCCGAGGTGTCCTGCCGTGCGGCCGGGACGACAGCGCGCGCCTAGGATGGAACAACCATGGATGACGACGTCTTCGAGGACTACGACCGCGAACTCGAGCTGGCCCTGTACCGCGAGTACCGCGATGTCGTTCGCCAGTTCACCTACGTGATCGAGACCGAGCGCCGGTTCTATCTCGCGAACGACGTCAACGTCGTCCGCCGCGACACCGAGCACGACTTCTACTTCGAGATCTCGATGACCGACGTATGGGTGTGGGACATCTATCGCGCCGACCGGTTCGTGAAGTCCGTGCGCGTGCTCACCTTCAAGGACGTCAACGTCGAAGAGCTCTCGCGCCACGACTTCCAACTGCCCGACGAGCTCTCCCTCGACAACTGAGGGTCCTCCCCAGCCGGTCGGTTCCCGCCGCTGTCCCCGGATAGCGGTCTCCGTTCCTCGGGCGGGGTGGGACGGATGCCACGCTCTCGGGCATGGCAGCGAAAGACGAACTCGGCAGAGCCGGCGAAGACCGCGCCGTCGCGTACCTGACGGACGACGGCTACCGCATCCTCACGCGTAATTGGCGATGCGCCCAGGGCGAGATCGACATCGTCGCCGTCCGTGCGGACACGCTCGTCGTGGTCGAGGTCAAGACCCGACGCAGCGAGGACTACGGACACCCCTTCGAGGCGATCGACGCGCGCAAGGCGCAGCGGCTCTGGCGTCTGGCGATGGCGTGGCTCGCAGCCCACCCTGACGAGGCGCGCGGGCGAACGCTTCGCGTCGACGCGATCGGTTTGGTCGGATCCGATCCTGCGCGAGCTCGCCTCGAGCACCTCGAGGACGCGCTGTGACCCTCGCGCGCACCTGGGCCGTCGCCCTGTCGGGCCTCCACGGCGACCTGGTGGAGGTCGAGGCCGATGTGTCCTCTCAGACTCCGGAGTTCTCGATCATCGGCCTCGCCGACAAGGCTCTGGGCGAGGCGGGACGACGCGTACGCGGCGCTTGCACCAACCGCGGGCTCGACCTGCCGAAGCGTCGGATCACCGTGAACCTCTCTCCGGCGAGCCTTCCCAAGCGCGGGTCGGGTTTTGACGTGGCGATCGCCGTCGCCGCTCTCGCCACGTCGATACGGATGGATGCCGTCCGCGTCGCGCAGACCGTGCACATCGGCGAGCTGGGGCTCGATGGGCGCCTTCGTCCCGTGCCCGGAGTGCTCCCGGCGGTGGTCGCGGCCCAGCGTGCGGGGTATCGGCGCGTCGTGGTCCCGGCAGCGAACGCCGCGGAGGCGGGGCTCATCGGCGACATCGAAGTGTTCGCGGCTTCGTGCCTCGCCGAGGTGGTGCGGTGGCACGGCGGGGCGAGCGATGCTCCAGACCTCGAGCCGGTCGCGGCACCGGCTCTCGGCGGCGGCGAGGACGAGCCGCTCGAACTGGCTGATGTCGTGGGGCAGGGGGATGCGGTCGACGCGTTGGTGGTGGCAGCAGCGGGTGGGCACCACCTCTTGATGAGCGGGCCACCGGGGGCAGGGAAGACGATGCTGGCCCGTCGGCTTCCCGGCATCCTGCCACCCCTCGACGACGAGGCGGCATTGTCGGTCGCCTCTATCCGTTCCTTGTCGGGCGAGGCCGTGACACGCCTGTCCCGTACGCCTCCGTTCGAGAGCCCGCACCACGGGGCGACCGCCGCAGCGCTGATCGGCGGGGGATCCGGCGTCGTCAGGCCCGGGGCCATCGCACGCGCCAGCGAGGGAGTGTTGTTCCTGGACGAGGGCGGCGAATTCCCGGCGTCCGTTCTCGATGCTCTTCGACAGCCGCTGGAGAACGGCGTCATCCAGCTGCACCGTTCCGGAGTCGCGGCGACGTATCCGGCGCGGTTCCAGCTCGTCGTGGCGACCAACCCCTGTCCCTGCGGTCAGTACGGGGTACCGGGCGGTTCGTGCGAGTGCGCTCCGCAGGCGATTCGCCGGTATACGCGACGCCTGTCCGGGCCGTTGCTCGATCGCATCGACATCGATCTGCGGCTGCAGCGTGTGTCGACAGCGCGTCACGAGGGCGGTGCGCGATCGGTGTCGTCGGAACGGGCACGGCATATCGTCGCCGAGGCGCGTGCGCGCGCGACGCGGAGGTGGGCCGCGACGCCGTGGCGCCGAAACGCCGACGTGCCCGGAACCTGGCTGCGTGGACCGGCGGCACCGTCCCCCGAGGTCGTGCGGCCCCTCGACACGGCCCTCCGTCGTGGAGCCCTGACGTTGCGCGGGTACGACCGGTTGCTGCGCGTCGCGTGGACGGTCGCCGATATCGCCGGGCATGACGAGTTGCGTTCCGACGATGTCGGTCGCGCTCTGTACCTGCGCCGGGGAGCGGGCGTATGACGGGCTTCGTCGTCGATCGCGACGAAGCCCGGAAGGCGCTCCAGGGACTCAGATCGACCGATGGAGCGGCCGCCGAGGCATATGCCCGGGCGGTGTGGAGCGTTCTCGTCGAGCCGGGCGACGGGGCGGCGGGTGAGCTCATCGCCGCGCACGGGGCGGCCGGGGCCCTGCATGTCGCGACGTCGGCTCAGGACGAGGAGGTCCGGGTGGCGCGCGCTCGCTGGCTTCCTCGACTGCGGCCTGAGGCGATAGACGCGGTGCTCGACGCCGCGCGTCGAGCGAGTGCCTCGCTGATCGTACCGGGGGATGACCAGTGGCCGGAGCGGCTCGACGATCTCGGCGTTCATGCGCCCGTAGCTCTCTGGCGACGTGGGGGAGGGGGCACGAGCGATCGTCCGACAGTGGCACTGGTGGGCGCGCGGGCGTCCACGGCCTACGGCGAGGGCGTGGCGGCCGACCTCGCGGCGGATCTCTCGGCGTCGGGCGCCGTGATCGTCTCGGGGGCGGCGTACGGAATCGACGGGGCGGCTCATCGCGCGGCGCTGTCGACGGGAGGCATGACGGTCGCGTTCCTCGCCGGCGGCGTGGATCGCGCGTACCCCCGCGGGCACGAAAGCCTGCTCGCGAGGATCGCGAGCACCGGTGCGGTCTGGAGCGAGACGCCCTGCGGCGCGGCACCCACCAAGTGGAGGTTCCTCGCGCGCAATCGTCTCATCGCCGCGATGGCCGACGCGGTCGTGGTCGTCGAGGCAGGGTGGCGCAGCGGTTCGCTCAACACCGCCGCTCATGCCGCGAGCCTCGGCCGAGCGCTCGGGGCAGTACCCGGCCCGGTGACGAGCGCGGCATCCGCGGGCTGTCACCGCATCCTTCGCGACTACGGCGGGGTGTGCGTGACCTCCGCGGCGGATGTCCTCGAGATGCTCGGCAGGGACGCGCGGGAGCCGGAGCGTCTCACGGATCGCACAGACGACACGACGAGGGTGTGCGATGCCCTTTCCCCGAGGTCGGCTCGTTCGACGGCAGAGGTCGCACGCCGGAGCGGCCTGTCCGTCGCGGAGACCGGAGCCGTCCTCGGGTTCGCCGAACTCGAGGGGAGAGCCCGTCGCGATGACGACGGTCTCTGGATGGCGATGCATTCGAGATCAGAGTGACGGGGGAATGCATGGGCGTCGCGCGTCGTCCCGCCTCCGTTGGTGATCAGCGGGCACTCTGGGTGAATGCACCTGTCGGAGGCCGTGGAGGGCTACCTCGCCCATCTCGCCGACGTGCGTCGGCTGTCCGCCGCAACGGTGCGCGCATATCGGTCCGATCTCGCCGACCTCGTCTCGGCTCTGGGCGATCGGCCCCTCGCTGACGTCGATGTGGAAGACCTGCGCGAGTGGCAGTGGCAGGCAGCCCGGTCCGGTCGGTCGAAGGCGACATCGGCGCGTCGAACCTCGACGCTGCGAGGACTCTTCGCATGGGCGGTCGAGCAAGAGATCGTCGTCGCCGACCCGTCGCAGCGACTGGTGTCGCCGAAGCGCGGGCGAACACTCCCCGCTGTGGCGACTGCGGAAGCACTGGAGGGGGTGCTCGCCGCCGCGGCCCAACGCGCCGACGGCGGAGATCCGGTCGCTGTGAGAGATCACGCCCTGCTCGAGATCCTCTATGGTTCGGGCGCGCGCGTCTCCGAGATCTGCGGTCTGGATCTCGACGACGTCGATCACGAGCGACGAACCCTTCTGCTCCGCGGCAAGGGCGACAAAGACCGGGTCGTTCCGTTCGGGCTGCCGGCGTCGCGGGCGCTGGAGGCGTACCTGGTGCGGGCGCGGCCGGTATTGCGGGCTCGCGCGCTCGAGGCGACCGTATCGATCGGAAGCGCCAGGAACGGGGGCCCTTCGGAGGGGAGCGGGCCAGCTCGAGGCGAGCGACACGCCGCCCGCGCGCGCACCGACGCCGCGGGTCGCGCCGTCTTCCTCGGCGCGAGAGGGGCCCGGCTCGGTCCGCGAGCCGTTCACGAGCTCGTCTCGAGGACCGTCGCCCCGAGTGTCGGCGAGGAGGTGCTCGGTCCGCACGCGCTCCGCCACTCCGCGGCGACGCACCTGCTCGACGGCGGCGCCGACCTGCGCGCGGTCCAGGAGATCCTCGGTCACGCGAGCCTGGGGACGACGCAGATCTACACGCACGTCTCGGCCGAACGACTGCGCGAGGCCTACCGCCTCGCGCACCCGAGAGCCTGACGGACGGGTCGCCGGGTGGTGTTTCGCGCCCGCGTCCCCGCGACCGGATGACCGCCTGCCGTGCCGACGGTGAAACGCGTGCGAACCTGCGCGTGACGCCCTAGCGTGGAGCCGTGAACCTTCACCGCTCGGTGCCTGCCGCTCTCGGCGTGCTCGCCCTCGCCGGTGTGCTCAGCGCCTGCAGCATGACTCCCGAGCCCGTCGAGACCCGACTCCCTCCGGAACGAGCGGCGTCGAGCGCTCCGTCCTCGGCCGCGGTCCCGTCCCCGTCGGTCGTGACCATCTCTCCCGCCCCCGTCTCGACGGGCGCCCCCAGCGGTCCCCCCGCGAATGCATCGGGTGACACCGTGTCCTGCGGTGACGGCGGTACGCAATCGGTGTCGGGGTCCGAGCAGACCGTCCGAGTCGTCGGGACCTGTGCCGAACTCACGGTCTCGGGCTCCGCCCTCACGGTCGACGCCTCGGCGGCATCCATCGGCACCCTGCGAATCTCGGGAGACCGCGCGCGCGTGGACGCCGCCGCGATCGACGCGCTCGTCGTCCAGGGCAACGACGGCTCGGTCCATTCCGCGGGTGCCATCGGCAGCGTCGACGTGAGCGGAGACCGCTCGACGGTCGACGCCAAAGGCGCGGTGTCTTCCGTGACCGTCCGCGGGCAGGACAACGTCGTGCGAGCCTCGGGCGGCGTCGGGACGCAGACCGTCGAGGGCCGCGGCAACCAGATCGGTTGAGCCCACTCAGCAGCACGGCAGAAGCACGGCCCGTGGCACGCCGCCCAGCAACCTCAGCGGGTTGACGTACTCGCCCCGTAACCGCACGCCGAAGTGGACGGTACCGGGCCGGGTGTGGCCCTCGTCGGAGACCGTGCCGACGGGCGCACCGCGGGCGACCGGGTCGCCCGCGGCGAGATCTGTGCTGACGGGCTCCAACGTCGTCACGAGACCGCCGCCGTGGTCGATCGTGACGATGCTGCGACCGGCCACCATCCCGACGAACGCCACGCGTCCGTCCGCGGGCGAACGGACCGCGTCCGCTCGCAGATCGACGCCCCGGTGCCCCGGACCGTACGCGTGCGCGGGCGCGATGAACGGTCGTGTCACCTCGACGGGCGTCACGGGCCACACCCATCCGAGATCGGCGAGTCGATCGCCTTCCACGGCGTCGGCTCGCGTCACGGCGAGCATCACCGCGATCAGCGCGATCAGGCTCACACAGCGGAGGGATGCCGAGATCATCCGGGAAGTCTTGCGCGCGGGCGTCTCGTCCGCGGGCGAAGCAGCGGCACCGGGGAAAGGTCGCCCCCGGCATGCGGGTGGGGAGGACCGGTCCTGTATGCTGGACCTTGCATCTCGCTTGTCGGGATGACTCCGCGTGCCCACAGCGCACCGCGTGGCCTCTCGGGGCAGCGCACCGCGCGGCATCCACACCCCCTGGTCCTTCGCTTCGGCGAGTGGCGGGTGTGCGCCGGGCACCAGGCTCGTCAGACGGACCGTCTGGCGCGAACAACCACAACCACGGCGCGAAAGCGCCCAGAAACAGGAGTACGACCATGGCCGTCGTCACCATCCGCCAGCTGCTCGACAGCGGCGTTCACTTCGGACACCAGACCCGCCGGTGGAACCCGAAGGTGAAGCGCTTCATCCTCACCGAGCGCTCCGGCATCCACATCATCGACCTGCAGCAGTCGCTCGGGTACATCGACAAGGCGTACGAGTTCGTCAAGGAGACCGTCGCGCACGGCGGCACCATCCTCTTCGTCGGCACCAAGAAGCAGGCGCAGGAAGTCCTCGCCGAGCAGGCGACCCGCGTGGGCCAGCCCTACGTCAACCAGCGCTGGCTCGGTGGCCTTCTCACCAACTTCCAGACGGTGTCGAAGCGCCTCGCCCGCATGAAGGAGCTCGAGGAGCTCGACTACGAGAACCCCGCCGAGAGCGGCTTCACCAAGAAGGAGCTCCTGCTCAAGAAGCGCGAGCTCGACAAGCTGCACAAGTCGCTCGGTGGTATCCGCAACCTGCAGAAGACCCCGTCGGCCATCTGGGTCGTCGACGCCAAGCGCGAGCACCTCGCCGTCGACGAGGCCAAGAAGCTCGGCATCCCCGTGATCGGCATCCTCGACACGAACGCCGACCCCGACGAGTTCCAGTACCCGATCCCCGGCAACGACGACGCGATCCGCTCGGTGAGCCTGCTCACGCGCATCATCGCCGACGCCGCCGCCGAGGGCCTGATCCAGCGTCACCAGCCCGCCGGTGAGGAAGAGGCCGCCGAGCCTCTCGCCGAGTGGGAGCGCGAGCTCCTCGAGGCGCCCGCCGAGTCGACCGAGGCTCCGGCTGCCGAGTCGGCCGAGGCGCCCGCCGCTGAGTCGACCGAGGCCGCCGAGACCGAGGCTGCTGACGCCGAGGCCACCGACAGCAAGTAAGCCGCGAGGCATTCCGTTCGCCTTCGCGTGATCGGTGCGCCACCCGCACAGGCTACGATCCGGCGGGGTCGTGACGGCTCCCTCTTGTGGGAGCGACACGGCCCCGCCGGGCTCACATCTAGAACGCAAACGACAAGGAGACGCCACACCATGGCAAACTTCACGATCGCCGACATCAAGGCTCTGCGCGAGCAGCTCGGCACGGGCATGGTCGACACCAAGAAGGCGCTCGAAGAGGCCGACGGCGACGTCGAGAAGGCCGTCGAGATCCTGCGCCTCAAGGGTGCCAAGGGCAACGCCAAGCGCGCCGACCGTTCGACCAGCGAGGGCCTCGTCGCCGCGCGCGAGAACGACGGATCCGTGACCCTGCTCGAACTCGCCTGCGAGACCGACTTCGTCGCAAAGAACGAGCGCTTCATCGCTCTGGCCGACAAGGTCGTCGACGCGGCTGCCGCCGCCGGTGCGGACTCGGTCGAGGCCGCCCTGGCCGCCGACGCCGACGGCAAGACCGTCGAGCAGCTCATCTCGGACGAAGCCGCCATCATCGGTGAGAAGGTCGAGCTCCGTCGCGTGCGCACCATCTCGGGCGACAAGTTCGAGGTCTACCTGCACAAGACCAGCAAGGACCTGCCCCCGCAGGTCGGCGTGGTCCTCGCCTACTCGGGCGACGACGCCGAGACCGCTCGCTCGATCGCGCAGCACATCTCGTTCGCGAACCCCTCGTACCTCACTCGTGACGCCGTGCCCGAGGCAGACGTCGAGAAGGAGCGCGAGATCGTCACCGAGATCTCGCGCAACGAGGGCAAGCCCGAGGCCGCCCTGCCGAAGATCGTCGAGGGACGCGTCAACGCGTTCTTCAAGCAGGTCTCGCTGCTCGACCAGGACTACGCGAAGGACAACAAGCTGTCCGTCGCAAAGGTCGCGTCCGACGCCGGTCTCACGCTGACCGACTTCGCCCGCTTCAAGGTCGGCGCGTAACCCTTCGACAGGCTCAGGGCCCGTCATGAGGCCCGGGATGCCACGGCATCCCGGGCCTTTTCCCTGCCCGCGCCTCGTGCCGCCTCCGGCATTCCGGTGGCGGGAGGCGGGGGATAGTTTGTTCAAGACGAGAGGACATCACACGTGATCGATGAAGCCACCAAGCGCCGCCGAGTTCTGCTGAAGCTGTCGGGGGAGGCGTTCGGCGGGGGCCAACTGGGCGTGAATCCCGACATCGTGGGACAGATCGCCCGCGAGATCGCCGAGGCGGTCGACCGCGTCGACGTCGCCATCGTCGTCGGCGGCGGCAACTTCTTCCGTGGCGCCGAGCTCAGCCAACGCGGCATGGACCGCGGTCGCGCCGACTACATGGGCATGCTCGGCACCGTGATGAACTCGCTCGCACTGCAGGACTTCCTCGAGCAGGCCGGCGCGGCCACGCGCGTGCAGTCCGCCATCTCGATGACGCAGGTCGCCGAGCCCTACATCCCGCGCCGCGCTGTGCGCCACCTCGAAAAGGGCCGCGTCGTCATCTTCGGTGCGGGCGCGGGTCTTCCATACTTCTCTACCGACACCGTTGCCGCCCAGCGAGCTCTCGAGATCGGCGCGACCGAGGTTCTGGTCGCCAAGAACGGGGTCGACGGCGTCTACACCGCCGATCCGAACGTGGACCCGAGCGCGACCAAGCTCGACCACGTGACCTACGGCGACGCCCTGCAGAAGGGGTTGAAGGTGGTGGACTCCACCGCGTTCAGCCTGTGCATGGACAACGGTATGGACATGCGAGTCTTCGGTATGGAGCCGGCCGGAAACGTCACCCGGGCCCTGCTCGGTGAGACGATCGGTACCCTCGTCACCGCATGACGCGCCGCGCGAGCCCGGGAAGCCGGGCTCGCGCGCGACTAGACTCGACACTCAGTCCCAACGAATGGAGTCACCGTGATTTCCGATGTCCTCGCCGATGCCGGAGCGCGCATGGATCGCGCCGTGGAGGCCGCCAAGGAGGACTTCGCGACCGTCCGTACCGGGCGCGCGAACCCCCAGATGTTCCAGAAGGTGCTGGTCGACTACTACGGGTCGCCCACCCCTCTCGCTCAGCTCGCCTCGCTGAACAACCCCGAGGCCCGCACCCTCGTCATCAACCCGTACGACAAGTCGGCGCTGAAGGCGATCGAGCAGGCGATCCGCGACATGCCGAACCTCGGGGTCAACCCGACGAACGACGGCACCATCGTTCGAGTCACCATGCCCGAGCTCACCCAGGACCGCCGCAAAGAGTACGTGAAGATCGTGCGCGGTAAGGGCGAGGACGCCAAGGTGCAGGTGCGCAACCTTCGACGCAAGGCCAAGGACGACCTCGACGCCCTGAAGAGCGATGTCGGCGAAGACGAGCTCGTCCGCGCCGAGAAGGAGCTCGACACCGTGACGCGCACGCACGTCGACTTGATCGACGAGGCGCTCAAGCGCAAAGAGGCCGAGCTTCTCGAGGTCTGACCCCCCATGCCCGAAGCCCCTGAGATCGGCGAGGGCGAGCCGGTCGATCCGACCGCCTCGCCTCGCCGGG
>NZ_BJML01000014.1 GCF_006539145.1 Microbacterium testaceum
GTGCGGGGTCGGTACCCACCGGCCCCGCACGCTCCCGATCCGAGAAAGCGATCGACAATGACATCTGAACGGGTCGCCGTGAAGCCATCCGAACGGTCAGCCGTGGTGGAGATGCGCGGCATCAGCATCCAGTTCCCCGGGGTGAAGGCGCTCGACGGCGTGGACTTCACCCTCTACGCCGGTGAGGTGCACTCCCTCATGGGAGAGAACGGCGCCGGCAAGTCCACCCTGATCAAGGCCCTGACCGGCGTCTACGGCATCGACGAAGGCGTCATCCGCGTCGAGGGGGCCGAGCGTCAGTTCCGCGCCACCGCCGACGCCCAGGCCGCGGGCATCGCCACCGTCTATCAAGAGGTCAACCTCTGCCAGAACCTCACCGTCGGTGAGAACGTCATGCTCGGCAACGAGATCCGTCGAGCCGGCATGGTCGATTGGAAGGCCACGCACGCCGCGGCCGCCACCTACCTCGCAGAGCTGGGCGTGCACATCGACACGCGATCGATCCTCGCCAGCCACTCGATCGCCCTTCAGCAGCTTGTCGCCATCAGCCGCGCGATGGTCGTCGACACCAAGGTGCTCGTGCTCGACGAGCCCACCTCGAGCCTCGACCGCGGCGAGGTCGAGCAGCTCTTCGGCGTCGTCCGCGATCTCCGCGACCGCGGCGTGGCGATCCTCTTCGTCTCGCACTTCCTCGACCAGATCTACGAGATCTCCGACCGACTCACGGTGCTTCGCAACGGCACCCTCGTGGGGGAGTACCCCGTCACCGAGCTCGGCCGTGAGCAGCTGGTGGCGAAGATGATCGGACGCGAGCTGGGCGAGCTGGATGCCATCTCCGCCAGCGCCGAGCGCCCGATCGACCGCAGCGGCACCCCGGTGCTGCGCGCGCTCTCGCTGGGGCGCAAGAACGCCCTCGAGCCGGTCGACCTCGACGTCTACCCGGGCGAGGTCGTGGGACTGGCCGGACTCCTCGGTTCCGGCCGCACCGAACTCGCTCGCCTGATCGCCGGCGCCGATCGGCCCGACGACGGCACCGTGCACGTGTCCGGCTCGGGCGCTCGCACCGGGTCGCCCCGCCACGCTCTCGACCGCGGCATCGCGTTCTCGTCGGAGGACCGCCGCGCCGAGGGCATCGTCGGCGACCTGACCGTCGCCGAGAACATCGTGCTCGGTATCCAGGCCCGCCGCGGCGCCCTGCGCAAGATCAGCGCCGCAGAGAAGCAGGCCGTCGTCGAGGAGTACATCACGGCGCTCGGCGTGCGCCCCGCCGATCCGAACGCCCTGATCCGCAACCTGTCGGGCGGGAACCAGCAGAAGGTCCTGCTGGCACGGTGGCTGGCCACCGCGCCCGAGCTGCTCATCCTCGACGAGCCCACCCGTGGCATCGACGTCGGTGCTAAGGCCGATATCCAGCGCAAGGTCGCCGAGCTCGCCGAGAAGGGCCTCGCGGTCATCTTCATCTCGTCCGAACTCGAAGAGGTGCTGCGCCTCGCCCAGCGCGTGGCGGTCCTGCGCGACCGTCGTAAGATCGGCGAACTGGCCACCCGCGACGTCGACCTCGACGCTCTCGTGGCCTACATCGCCGAGGGGCAATCCGAGTCGGCATCCGCCGCACCGCCGCACACCGCACCCGAGACACTGTCGTCCGATCGGGAGAAGATCGCATGAAGAAATTCCTCACCCACCGCCTCGTGTGGCCGATCGCGGCGCTGCTCGCGCTCATCGCCATCAACACGATCTCGCGACCGTCCTTCCTCAGCATCACGATGCAGAACGGTCAGTTCTACGGGTCGCTGATCGACATCCTGCGCAACAGCGCGCCGCTCATGCTCGTCGCCCTCGGCATGACCCTGGTCATCGCCACCCGAGGGATCGACCTCTCGGTCGGCGCGATCATGGCCGTCTCGGGGGCTGTCGCCCTCACCGTCATCGAGGCGTCGCCCGACCCCGGCAACCTCGGGGTGGTCTTCACCGCGATCGCCGCGGCCGTCGGCGTCGCCCTGCTCCTCGGGGTCTGGAACGGGTTCCTCGTCTCTGTCCTCGGCATCCAACCGATCATCGCCACGCTGGTGCTCATGCTCGCCGGCCGCGGTGTGGCGCTGCTGATCACGGGCGGCTTCATCACCACGATCAACAGCGATCCCTACAAGTTCATCGCCGGCGGGTACGTCCTGGGGCTCCCCTTCGCGTTCTTCGTCGCGATCTTCGCGGTGATCGTCGTCGGTATCCTCGAGCGTCGAACGGCCCTCGGCATGCTCACCGAGGCCGTGGGTATCAACCCCGAGGCCAGCCGCCTGGCGGGTGTCCGCTCGCGCGGCATCATCTGGGGCGCCTACATCGCCAGCGGCGCCCTCGCGGGTATCGCCGGCATCCTCTACAGCTCGAACATCATGGCCGCCGACGCCAACGCCGCCGGTCTCTACATCGAGCTGGATGCCATCCTCGCGGTCGTTCTGGGCGGTACCTCGCTCGCGGGGGGAAAGTTCAGCCTCGCCGGAACCGTCGTGGGTGTCTTCACCATCCAGACGCTGAAGAGCACCATCACCTTCCTGGGTGTTCCGCCCGCGGTCAGCCCCGTGTTCATGGCCGCGGCCGTGCTGATCGTGGTGCTCCTGCAATCGCGACGCTTCCGCGCGTACTTCCACACGGCGGGGCGCAGTGCGCTTCGTCCGATCACCCGACGTCCTGACGCAAAGGTGCTGTCCTGATGGCCACTCTCACCGAAGAACGACGCTCGACGTCGTCGTCCGCGGTCTCGTACCGCCGTTTCCTCAGCCGTCACATCTCGTGGGTGCCCGTCTTCGCCGCGGTCATCATCCTGGTCGTGATGATCGCCGGGGCCATGTGGTACTTCCCGAACTTCCAGCTGAACCGCATCATGTCGTCGATCCTGCTCGACAACGCGTACCTGCTCGTGCTCGCGGTGGGAATGACCTTCGTCATCCTCACCGGGGGGATCGACCTCTCGGTCGGGGCCGTGATGGCGTTCACCGGCATCCTGTGCGCGAAGATGCTCGGCGACGGGGTCCCGGTGGCCGTGGCCATCCCCGCGATGGTGCTCATCGGTGCGGCGATCGGACTGCTGATCGGTGTGCTGGTGCAGTTCTTCGACGTGCAGCCGTTCATCGCCTCGCTCATCGGCATGTTCCTCGCCCGCGGCCTGGCCTTCGTCGTCAGCCTCGAGTCGATCAAGGTCGACAACGAGGGGTTGCTGTGGCTGCAGTCGACGCGATTCTCGTTCGCCGGCTGGTACATCACCCCGACGGGCATCATCGCGCTCCTGACGGTGGCGCTGGCCGCCTTCGTCCTCCGTTACACGCGCTTCGGCCGCACGGTCTACGCGGTCGGCGGCAACGAGCAGTCGGCTCGCCTGATGGGCCTGCCCGTCGTCCGCGCGAAGCTGTCGGTCTACGTCATCAGCGGAGTGTGCGCGGGTCTCGCCGGTATCGTCCTGACCGCGTATTCCGGCGCCGGCTACCCGCTGAACGGTGTGGGTACCGAGCTCGACACCATCGCCGCGGTCGTCATCGGCGGCACCCTCCTGACCGGAGGCAGCGGCTTCGTCATTGGCTCGATGATCGGCGTCTTCGTCTACGGCCTCATCCGCACGATCATCTCCTTCTCGGGAGCCGAGCAGTCCTGGACGCGCATCACCGTCGGTGCCCTGCTGCTGCTGTTCGTGGTCGTGCAGCGGGTCATCGTGTCGCGCTCCGCGCTCAGTCGCTGACATTCGGCCGCGGGCTGCGCGGAAACACACTGCCGCGCGGTGTTAGCGCTCTCGCTCCGACGCGGGCATGATGGACCCCATGCCCGCCGCCGTCGCCCCGCCCCTCCTCGAGGTGCGCGGGGCGTCGGTGCGTTTCGGCGTCGAGTCGGCGCTCTCGGGCGTCGACTTCCGGCTGCAGGCCGGCGAGGTCCACTCGCTCATGGGCGAGAACGGTGCCGGCAAGTCCACGCTGATCAAGGCGATCACCGGAGCCCTCCGTCTCGACAGCGGCGAGATCCTCGTCGAGGGCACGCCCGTCCGGCTGTCGTCCCCCGCCGAGGCGCAGGCGGCCGGCATCTCGACGGTGTACCAGGAGATCGATCTCCTCCCCAACCTCACGGTGGCCGAGAACATCTCCCTCGGCCGCGAGCCCCGCAAGTGGGGCATGATCGACCACGCCGAGATGCGTCGTCGGGCCACCTCCGCCCTGGCGTCTCTGGGTGTCGAGGTGGATCCGGCCTCGATCCTGTCGTCGCATCCGCTGGCGATCCAGCAACTCGTCGCGATCGCTCGCGCGGTCTCGGTCGACGTCAAGGTGCTCGTCCTCGACGAGCCGACCTCGAGCCTCGACGCCGACGAGGTCGCGGAACTCTTCCGGGTGATCCGCGAGCTGAAGGAGACCGGTATCGCGGTGGTGTTCGTGTCGCACTTCCTCGACCAGGTCTACGAGATCTGCGATCGCGTCACGGTCCTGCGCGGTGGCTTCCTCGTCGGCGAGTACGCGACCCAGGAACTGCTGCGCATCGATCTCGTCGAGAAGATGCTCGGCGCCGCTGCGGGCGTTCTCGCCCCTCTCGGCCAGCGGACCGTCGATGAGAGCGAGGGCCCCGCCGTCGTCAGCGCGCGTGGCCTGACCGCCGGTCCGCGTCTGCGCGACGCCGATCTCGACCTCGCCGAGGGTGAGGTGATCGGGGTCGCCGGCCTCCTCGGCTCCGGACGCAGCGAGCTCGCCCGGGCCTTGACCGGCGTCGACCGGCCGGGCTCGGGGGAGGTGTTCGTCGACGGTGACCCCGTGCGGTTCGGTTCGCCGCGCGAGGCCATGAGCCGCCGTATCGCCTATTCGTCCGAGAACCGACGGACAGAGGGCGTCATCGGCGACCTCAGCGTGCTCGACAACATCAGCCTCGCTCTGCAGGCCCAGCGCGGCGTCCTGCGTCGCATGAGTACGGCGCGGCGCCGCGAGCTCGCGACCAGCTGGGTGGAGGCTCTGCACATCCGACCCGCCGACATCGACCGCCCCGTCTCGACGCTGTCGGGCGGCAACCAGCAGAAGGTGCTCCTCGCGCGCCTGCTCGCCCTCTCCCCCCGCGTGATCGTCCTCGACGAACCGACGCGGGGGATCGACGTCGGTGCCAAGGCCGAGATCCAGCGCCTCGTCGGCGAACTGTCCGACAACGGGCTCTCGATCATCTACATCTCGGCCGAGCTCGACGAAGTACTGCGCGTGGCGCACCTGGTGGCGGTGATGCGCGATGGAGTCCTCGCACAGATCGTCCCCGCCGTCGACCTCACCCCCGACGCCCTCCTGGCTCTCGTGGCCAAGCCCGAGAGTCCCGGTGAGGCGGCCCATGGCTGACGACAAAGCGGCGCGTACGGCGAACATCTTCGATGTGGCCCGCCTGGCCGGCGTCTCGCATCAGACGGTCTCGCGCGTGCTCAACAACATGCCCAACGTGCGCCCGGCCACCCGCGCACGGGTGGAGCAGGCGATCGCACAGCTGCGGTACAGCCCGTCGCCGGCCGCCCGGGCCCTCGTCACGCGCCGTACCCGCACCATCGGCCTCGTCACCCCGGGCAGCGTCGACTACGGCCCCTCGTCGATCGCGATGAACTTCAACTTCGCCGCCCGCGCGGCCCGGTACAACGTCGACGCCATCAGCTCTCCGCAGGGCGACGCCGTGGCGGTGCGCGCGGCCATCGACGGGCTGTTGAAGCAGCGAGTGGATGCCATCGTGCTCATCGTCGTCGACACCGAGGTGCTGGCATCCGTCCAGGCGCTCGATCTCGACATTCCCATCGTCGCGTCGGCGACGACGAGCCGTCCCCACCCGCGGCTCGTGGCGATCGACCAGTACCGCGCGGCCCGCAGCGCCGTGCGGCACCTGCGCGAGGCCGGGTACGGTCCGATCCGTCACATCGCCGGCCCCGCCCGCAATCCCGACGCCGTCGAGCGCATCCGCGGATGGCGCGAGGAGCTCGCTTCCTCGCGCAGCGAGTCGACCGCGCTCGTGCACGGGGACTGGTCGGCGGAAAGCGGGTACCGCATCGCGAGCGAGGCGGACATCGCCCCGGGGGAGGGCATCTTCGTCGCCAACGATCACATGGCGATCGGTGTGCTCTCGGCCCTGCGCGAGCGCGGACTGCGGGTCCCCGAAGACGTCGGGGTCGTCGGGATCGACGACGTCCCGGAGGCGGCTTTCCTCTACCCGTCGCTGACGACCGTCCGTCAGGACTTCGCGGCGCTCGGGGAGATCCTCATGCAGAAGGTGCTGCTCGCGGTCGAGGAGCCCGACACGGTGAGCGAGAGCACCCCTCTCCCGACGCGTCTCGTCGTTCGTGACTCGGCGCCCGCCGAGCGGCCCACCGGTTCGCGGCGCTCCCGCTGAGGCCACCGGTACGGTCGTCTCGCCTTCCTGTCGGTCGGGGGCGGCGCCCGGCCGCGAAACGCGATGTGATGACACCGCTCCCACGGTCGGCGGAGCAGCTGTTGACGTAACCATCCTGGTCATCGTGGTGTGTGAGCGCTAACATGCAGGGGACCGTCGATGACGACGGTTCCTGCAATGACGCACCCACGAGAGGACCCCACCCCCGTGATCCCTGACGACCGATCGGCGCCCCCGCGCCGCCGTTCCCGCTGGACGCTCGCCGTCCCTGTCATCGCCGCCCTCGTCGCGGCGCCCCTTACCGCGCCCGTGATCGCCGGCGCCGTCGCCGCGGACGCGGGTCTCGTCGCCGCCTACCCGCTCGACGAGACCTCCGGAACCGTCGCACGCGACACCTCCGGCAACGGTCGTAACGCGACGCTCGAGGGCGGGCCGACGCTCGCGGGCGCGGACGGCGTCCGTCTCGACGGCGTCGACGACGACATCAAGCTGCCGAACGACATCTTGAAGGGGCTCGATTCCATCACGGTCAGTACCGACGTGATCGTGCGCCCCGAGCAGAGCGGCAACTACTTCATCTGGGGTCTGGGCAACACCACGGATTGGTACGGCAACGGCTACCTCTTCGCGACGGGCAACCCGGCGCGCACCGGCATCGCCCTCGGCAACTGGAGCACCGAGCAGAAGGCCGAGGGCACTGCCGCCCTCGAGCGCGGGGTGTGGAAGAAGCTGACCTACACGCTCGACGCCGGGTCGAAGACGTCGCGCATGTACATCGACGGCGTCCAGATCGCCGAGAACACAGACACCACCACGCTCCCCCGCATGATCGGCGGCGGGACCACGACCGCGAACTACCTCGGTCGCTCCAACTACACCCCCGACAAGCGCCTGGCCGGAAGCCTGCGCGACTTCCGCATCTACGACCGCGCCCTCTCGGCCACCGAGGTCAAAGCCCTCGTGAAGACGCCCGAAGACGGTGCAGCCGTGCAGTCGGCTCTCGGCGCGTTGACGGTGACGAACGTCGACGACGTCCGCGGCAACCTGACCCTCCCCGGTTCGTCGCAGGGGCTCCCGGTCACCTGGACGACCTCGGACGCGAAGATCGTGACCGCCGACGGAGTCGTCACGCGGCCGTCGGCCGACGCGACCGTGACCCTCACGGCATCCGTCACCAAGAACGCCGTCACGCAGACGCGCGACTTCTCCGCGACGGTCCGCAAGGCGGCGCAGATCGGCCCCTTCGAGGGCTACACCTTCGCCTACTTCACCGGTAACTCCGTCGCGGGCGAGAACATCTACTTCGCCGCGAGCAACGGCAACAACGCCCTGTCGTGGACGGAGCTGAACAACGGACAGCCCACGCTCACCTCGACGTTCGGCGAGAAGGGGCTGCGAGACCCTTTCCTCATCCGTTCCCCCGAGGGTGACACGTTCTACCTGATCGCCACCGACCTCTCGATCGGACGCGACGGCAACTGGGACCGCTCGCAGCGCACCGGTTCGAAGTACCTCGAGGTGTGGGAGTCGCACAACCTCGTCACCTGGAGCGCGCAGCGCCATGTGAAGGTCTCGCCCGATACGGCGGGCAACACCTGGGCGCCCGAGGCGTACTGGGACGAGTCGCTGGGCGAGTACGTCGTGTTCTGGGCGTCGAAGATCTACCCCGAGAACGACCCGAACCACACCTCGAACGTCGCCAACAGCATGCTGTACGCCACCACGCGCGACTTCGTCACCTTCAGCGACACCAAGGTCTGGCAGGGCGGCATGTCGCGCATCGACTCCACCGTGATCAAGGCGAACGGCGTCTATCAGCGCTTCACCAAGGACGAGGGCGCCGGCACCACCGGGTGCAGCGACATCATCCAGGAGAGCTCGCCCGTGCTGACCGCCCCGCTCGACCAGTGGAAGCTCGTCACCTCGTGCATCGGCAAGAACGCCGGCACGCAGGCGGTCGAGGGGCCGAGCATCTTCAAGTCCAACCCGGGCGACGTCAACGGCGACAAGTACTACCTGTTCGTCGACGAGTACGGCGGGCGCGGCTACATCCCGCTCGCGACCACCGACATCGCCAACCCGGACTGGAAGGTCCCGGCCTCGTACCGTCTGCCCGGCAGCCCCCGTCATGGAACGGTCATGCCCGTCACGCAGGCGGAGCTCACGGCGCTGCGCGCGAACCTCCCGAAGCCGCTCGCCGCGAACGAGAAGGGCGAGCTCCTGCGGTACGACTTCACCGATGGGTCCGGGTCGACCCTGCACGACCGCTCCGGTGCGGGGCGTGACGCGCAGATCAAGGGAAACGCCGCCTGGGGTGACAACGCCCTGACCTTCGATGGCACCGACGACTACGTCGATCTGCCCGACAACGTGCTGGCGGGGACGACCGACATCACGGTCCAGGCCGAGATGCGCGTCGACGCAGCTCAGAAGAACCCGTACTTCCTGTACGCGTTCGGAAACACCGCGCAGGACGGCACCGGCAACGGCTACCTCTTCGCGACGGGGAACAATCAGCTGCGCGGAGCGCTCACGACGGGCAACTGGTCGGGGGAGCAGAACGCGCAGTCCGCGTCGGCGTTGCCGCGCGATCGCTGGGTGAACGTCACATACACCCTCAGCGGATCCACGGCACGGCTGTACCTCGACGGCCAACAGGTCGCCGAGAACACGAACGTCACGGTGCGCCCGGGCGATATCGGCGGCGGGCGAACGCTCGCGAATTACATCGGCAAGTCGGTCTACAACGCCGACAATCTGCTCCGTGGCCAGGTGCGCGAGTTCGCCCTCTACAACCGCGCGCTCTCGAGCGCCGAGATCGTCGCGCAATCGGGCAACGGGTCGATCCTCGGATCGGTGAGCCTGCAGGATGCGAGTGCTTTGAAAGTCGCCCCCATGGTCGACGCCGCCTCTCGCACGGTGACCTTCCCGGTCAGGCCGGGTACCGACCTGACGAAGCTGCGGCCGACCTTCACCACCGCAACGGGCACGACGGCCACCCCGCCGTCGGGCACACTGCGCGACCTCAGCGCTCCGGTGACCGTCACGCTGAAGACGCCGGGCCAAAATGACACGGTGTGGACGCTCCGGGCCGTGGAGATGAAGAGTCCGGTCCTGCCGGGGCTGTATGCCGACCCGAACATCGCGGTGTTCGGCGACACGTACTACATCTACGCCACCACCGACGGCACCCCCGGCTGGGGCGGCAACACCTTCTACGTCTGGAAGTCCAAGAACCTCGTGGACTGGACGCGGTCGGACAAGCCGTTCCTCACGCTCGACGGTGCGAAAGGCAACGTCCCCTGGGCCACCGGCAACGCCTGGGCTCCGACGATCATCGAGAAGGGCGGGAAGTACTACTTCTACTTCAGCGGGCACGAGCCGAACGCCAACCGCAAGATGATCGGTGTGGCCGTCGCAAGCAGCCCCGAAGGTCCGTTCACCGCCGAGGCGCAGCCGATGATCACCAACGGTGAGAGCGTCAACAGCGGGCAGGCGATCGATCCGGCCGCGTTCCGGGATCCCCAGACCGGCAAGTACTACCTGTTCTGGGGGAACGGCAAGCCGGTCTACGGCGAGCTGTCCGACGACATGAAGAGCATCACGGCGGGCACGATCAAACCGATCACCGGTCTGCCGGACTTCCGTGAGGGGCTCTTCATGAACTTCCGAGACGGGACGTACCATCTGACGTATTCGATCGACGACACCGGATCTCCCGACTACCGCGTCGGTTATGCCACGTCGACGAGCATCGACGGACCGTGGACCTACCGCGGCATTCTGCTGCAGAAGGATCCTTCGCAGGGCATCCTCGGACCGGCGCACAGCTCGATCATCAACGTGCCCGGAACCGACGAGTGGTACATCGCCTACCATCGCTTCGCCATCCCCGGCGGCGGCGGGACCAACCGGGAGACGACGATCGATCGGGTCCGGATCAGGGCCGACGGCCTCTTCCAAACCGTGACTCCGACGCTCACCAGCGTCGCCCCGCGCGAGGTCCCCACCGAGACGAACCCGGAGCCGAGCCCGTCGCCGTCACCCAGCGGTTCCCCGACCGGGAGCCCGTCGCATTCGCCGAGCGACTCGCCCAGCGCGAGCCCGACGCCGACCGTCGCCCCGACGGGTCAGCCCACGGTGCAGCCGACGGCGTCTCCGGTGGCCCCCTCGGCCTCGGTGTCGACGACGACCGTCGAGCGCGGTGGCACGGTACGGGTGACCGTGACCGGCCTGAAGGCCGGTGAGCAGGTCACCGCCGAACTGCGCAGCACGCCGATCCGCATCGCCGGCATCCCCGTCGCCGATGCGGCAGGTCGGGTCGTCTTCGACGTCCGCATCCCGGCGGACCTCGAAGCGGGCGCGCACACGATCGTCGTCTTCGCGGCGGACGGCTCGATCGTCCAGCGCGTGCCGATCACGGTCGTGCCGAAGGGGCAACTCGCCGCGACCGGCGCCCAGGGTCCCCTCGGGGGAGCGCTGCTCGCGGCGTTCCTGTTGGTCGCGGGAGCGGCGGTCTGGGTGACGCGTCGACCGCGTCGCGCGGTGTCGTAGCCGGCAGAAGGTGAAAAGAGAGGGGCCCGGATGCCATGGCATCCGGGCCCCTCTCCCGTGGAACGGACGCGGGATGGGTGCATCGCGGATGAGAGACGGGACGACCTGCGCCCAACCCTGCGTCCCCGAAATCACCCGTTGACCTTCCGCGGTTCACCCGTCTATTGTGTGTCGAACCGGTTCGACGAGTGAACCGGCTTCCCCCTCGACGTTGAGAGAAGAGTTCCATGAGGTCGACACGACGGCGTGCCGCACGCGCGCCCATCGCCACCGTCACCGCAGGGCTGGCCGTCGCCGCCCTCGCCATCGGCTCCCCCGCACACCCCCCGCAGGCCGAGGCGGCAGCAGGCACCGACGCCGGCAGCCACCTGATCCTCGACTACGACTTCGACGGCGCGGCATCCGTCACCGCGACGGTGAAGGACGAGTCGGGCAAGGGACGCGATGGTCTGCTGACCAACCCGGGGTCGGCGCAACTGGTCGACGGCCCATCGGGCGGAAAGGCCCTCCACCTCTCGGGCGGCGCGGCCGGTTCGACCACCTCGCCCTACATCACGGTGCCCGCGGGACTCTTCCAGGGGCTGACCTCGACGACCATCTCCTCATGGGTCAAATGGGACGGGGGCGACGCCTTCCAGTGGTTGTACACCCTGGGCAAAGACAAAGACAGCGCGGCCTTCTACACCCCGCGGTTCCAGGGCGACGACAAGGCCCGCTCCAACGTCAAGCCCACCACCCAGGGTGAAGCCGGGGCATCGGGGTCGACGGCTCTGCCCACCGGTGAGTGGCACCTCGTCACCACGACCATCGACTCCGGGGCGCTGGTCTACTACCTGGACGGCCTCGAGGTGAGCCGCACCAATGTCGGTGCCGACGTCTCCACTGCCCTGTTCGGCTCCTCGTCACCCAACTCCGGTTACATCGGGCAGCCCTTCTGGACCGGGGTGCACCCCTTCTTCGCCGGTGCCATCGACGACTTCCAGGTGTACGACACCGCCCTCACCCCCGGACAGGTGCGAGCACTCGCCGGCGACGCTGCGCCGAAGCTCACAACCGTCCTGCAGAAGAGCGTCGATGTGCAGACCGACGTCGGCGCAGCTCCGAACCTCCCCGGGGTGAAAGCCGAGTTCGACGATGGGCAGCAACGCCTCGCTCCCGTCACCTGGGCCGATGTGCCGGCATCCGCCTACGCCCAGCGCGGCGTCTTCACCGTCACCGGCACGGTGGACGGCACCGACACCGCGGTCACCGCGACAGTGCGCGTCACGACGCCCGACGAGTTCTCGATCGACGTCGGCGACCGCACCGGGGCGTTCATGGGTGGCGCGTCCGGAACGCTCTACGGGCTCTACGGTCCGGGCCTCCCCTCGAACAATCTGATCGACGGTATCCAGCTGCGCACCGTCTCGACCAAGGCTCAGGACGGGCCGCAGCACCCCGGTGCCGACGCCCTCGAGGTGGTCAAGCCGCTCGCCGACTCCTCGAACGGCGACGTGTACATCTACATGACCGACATCAACCGCGGCTTCCCCTACGAGGTGCCCGGGGCGAACGGCGCGGAGAAGGAGGCGTGGTTCCTCGATTCGATCGGCAAACAGGTCGACCAGGTCCTTCAGCTGCCCGAGGAGTACCGCAAGCGCATCGTCTTCGTGCCCTTCAACGAGCCCGAGGGCAACATGTACGGCAACGGCGACCAGTCGTTCTGGGGTCAGAGCTGGCTCGACAACCCCGACCGCTTCTTCAGCGCCTGGGATCGCGCCTATCGGCTGATCACCTCGAAGATCCCCGATGCGCGAATCGGCGGCCCGAACACCAGTGTGCTCTTCGACCAAGACCACGGGTTCCTCGCGCACGCGATCGCCAACGACACCGTGCCCCAGGCCTTCACCTGGCACGAGCTCAGCAATCCCGCCACGATCCGTGACTCCGTCGCGAAGTACCGCGGGTGGGAGGACGAGCTCTTCGCGGGTACGAAGTGGGCGGGTCAGCACCTGCCGATCAACGTCAACGAGTACGCGTTCAACTACCACACCTCGGTTCCCGCGCAGATGATCCAGTGGATCTCCGCGATCGAGGACAGCAAGATCGACGCCGACATCGCCTACTGGAACATCGACGGCAATCTGAGCGACTCCGCCGTCCAGTCCAACCGCGGGAACGGCCAGTGGTGGCTGCTGAACGCCTACGGCAACATGACCGGTGACACGGTGGCGGTGCATCCGCCGCGCCCCGGACAGAGCTACACCCTGCAGGGTGTCGCCACCGTGGACGACGCCGACAAGAAGGTCCACGCTCTGCTGGGTGGGAGCTCGGGTAACCAGAACGTGTACTTCGACCGCTTGCCGGACTACCTGTCGCAAACGGCTCACGTCCAGGTGCGAGACATCCGCTGGACAGGTCAGATCGGCGACTCGGGCGAGCCGCAGACGGTCGCAGAGTTCGATGCTCCCGTGACGAACGGGTCGCTCGGTCTCCGATTCGGCGAGGGTGGCCTGCCGCCGCTCGGTACCGATTCGGCCTACGAGATCATCGTCACTCCGGGGCAGAACGCCTCGAGCCCGGCGCAGTCCCCGGTGTCGTGGCGCGGCGTGTACGAGGCGGAGGACGCCCGCTTCAGCGGAGCAACCCCCGAGATCAACGGTCCCGAGGGCACGCCGAGCAACGTGGGCGGCTTCTACACCTCGGGAACGAAGGACGTCGGTGGGATCCGCGGTGGATCGAACCTGCAGATCTCCTTCGACGTCGACGTGCCCGCCGCCGGCTCCTACGACCTCAGCGTCCTCGCCAGCGCGTACAACAAGGACCAGCTCAATCTCGCGCAGGGGCCGGTGAACATGTTCGTGACCGTGAACGGCGGCGCCGAACAGGAGATCTACGCGGAGCTCGGATACAAGTGGGTCGTCTGGAATCACAGTGACACGACGGTCGACCTGCAGGCGGGCAAGAACACCATCACCATCGCGGCGAAGAGTCTCGACGGGACCAAGCAGACCGTCGGTACGGCGATCATCGACAAGATCGACCTGACCCAGCCCAACCCCGGGTACACGCCCATCTACGAGGCCGAGAACGCCGTCCTGCACGGCGCCGCGGCCGCGTACGACAAGGCGGGCGTCTCGGGATCGGGGTACGTGCCCGTCGCGAGCGGCGAGTCGGTCACCTTCTGGGTGTACAACGCCGACGACTCCGAGAAGTCCCTCGAGGTGAAGACCCTCGGAGGCGGCACCGCGATCCTGCGCGTCAACGGTGTGGATCTCGGCACGGTGGCCGACACCGCCGTGATCCCGGCCTTCCTCGTCGGCGGTATCAACAAGGTGGAGGTCGTCGGGGCGTCCGGGACCCTCGCCCTGGACCGCGTGGCGGTGCAGGCCTCGAAGAACGAGCTGGTCTCGCAGACCATCGAGGCGGAGGCCGGAACTCTCGCGGGCTCGGCGAAGGCTCAGGACCTCTCGCTCGCCAGCGGCGGTAAGGCGGTCGTCGGCATCGGTGGAGCGCCCGGCAACGGCAACACCCTCACCCAGAAGGTGACCGTTGCCCAGGCAGGGACGTACGCGATGACCCTGCGCTACTCCAACGAGGAGCAGTCGCCGTCGTCCCACTACAACCCCGACCCGGTGGCTCGTCGAGCCGACATCTCCGTCAACGGAGGCCCGGTCCAGAAGGTGCTGTTCCCGCAGAGCTACAACGCCAACCAGTTCTGGGATCTCACCGTCGAGGTGCAGTTGCAGGCGGGGGAGAACTCGATCCGCTTCGCGTCGGAGGAGCAGCCCGACTTCGACGGGGTCACGTACATCTCCGAGCGGTACCCCACCCTGGGACTTCGTTCGCAGTGGGCGCCGAATCTCGACCGGATGACCTTCACCGCCCTTCGGCCCGACACGACCCCGGCCGCCGCAACGGTCTCGACCCACGCGTCCTCGGTGGCGCAGGGGGGATCGGTCGAGGTCTCGGGCGCCGGATACGCGCCGGGCGAGAAAGTCGGGTTCGTCCTGCACTCCGACCCGATCGTGCTGGGCGAGGCGACGGCGGATGCCGCGGGGGCGGTGTCGGCGACCCTCGCGGTGCCGGTATCGGCACCGGTCGGAGACCACCAGTTGATCGCCACGGGGGTGCTCTCTCAGCGCTCGGCGTCGACGGCTCTCGCGATCACCGCCGCCGCCGGCGGCGAAGCGGGCGGAGGCGGCGCCGGGGCGGTGCCGGCTGGCGGTGGGGGAGCGGCGGCCGGTGGATCGCGCGCGTCGACGACGGCGTCTGCGTCGGGTTCCCTCGCGATGACCGGCTCCACCTTCGCGGGCTTCGGCGGACTCCTCGCTGGAGCGGCCATCCTCGCGGCCGGCGTGGCCCTGGTCGCCCGTCGACGGGAGCGCGCGCGCTCCTGACCGCGCATCGCGAAGACGCCCCGGGGGCCCGAACCCCCGGGGCGTCTTCGCGCGGTCGAGGGTGCCGAGACGGGTGGGAAAAAACACGCTCGTTCGACTGCAAAAATGTTGCTGAGTGCGATTCGTGGCGCTACACTGGTCGAACCGGTTCGACGATGAAGGGAGCGGGGGAATGACCACCATCGGTGACGTGGCCAAGGCCGCGGGAGTCTCGCGCAGCACCGTCTCGTACGCGCTCTCCGGCAACCGCCCCATCTCTCGCGAGACCCGCGAGCGCATCGATGCCGCGATCTCGGAGCTGGGATTCACCGTGAATGCGGGGGCTCGCGCCCTCGCCACCTCGCAGACCATGGTCCTCGGGCTGCTGCTGCAGTTCCACGAAGACGAGTTCCCGCCGGCCATGCTGCAGTACATCCTCGCCGTGTCGGACGCCGCCCGCGAGCTCGGCTACGACATCCTCATGGTCACCGACGGCGACGGCCCGGGAGCGATCCGTCGCATCACGTCGTCGAACATGGTCGACGGGGTCGTCCTGCTCGACGTCACTCACGACGACCCCCGTCTCGAGGCGCTCCGTCAGGCTCGACAGCCCGGCGCGCTCGTGGGTCTTCCCCGCGACACCGAGGGTCTCGACGTCTTCGACCTCGACTTCGGCGAAGCGGCGCGCCTCATCGTCGACCACCTCTACGGCCTCGGTCACCACGACATCGTCCTCGTCTCGCCCCCGCGGCACGTGTTCGAGCGCGGCGGCGCCTACGCCTGGCGTTTCCGTGACGCCGCACTCGAGCGCGCGGCACGGTACGGCATCCGCATCCATGCTCACTACGGCGAATCGCAGCAGCCCGGGATCGAGCGCAGCCTCAACGCGATCCTCGACACGCGCACCGACGCCACGGCGCTCATCGTGCACAACGACGCCTCGATCGCGGCGCTCCCGGGCGTGCTCCGTGAGCGCGGCACCGTGGTCCCCCGAGACCTCTCCGTCGTCAGCCTCTATTCGAGGGACTTCGGACGCACCTTCCTTCTGCCGTACACGGCAGTGGAGACCTCCCCCGACGGTCTGGGCCGCAAGGCGGTCCAGCACCTCGTCCGGCGTATTGCCGAACCCGCCTACGGACCCCCCGTGGTCGGGTTCATCGAGCCGGAACTGACCGACCGGGGGAGCACCGCCTGACGGGGCGGTAGACGCGCCCCGTTCTCTTCGGCTCATCGTCGAACCGGTTCAACGCGTCACTCGCACGACAACGCAGTCACATTTCAGAGAGGAAATCGCAAGTGAGCACGTCAATCACCCGTACCCGCGCTCTCGGAGCGCTCGCCATCGGCGCCGTCGCCGTCGGTGTCCTGGCCGGTTGCTCCGGCGGTGGCGCCGGAGGTTCCGGTAGCACCGACGCCGCCGGCGGCACCTACACCTTCTGGGACCCGTACCCGCAGTACGACGCCAGCTCGGACTGGGCCAAAGTCATCGACAAATGCGCGGCCGACGCCGGCGTCACCGTCGAACGCACCGGTTTCGACACCAGCGACCTGACCAGCAAGGCCCTCCTCGCCGGACAGCAGGGCGATTCGCCCGACATCCTGCTGATCGACAACCCCGCGGTCTCGACGCTGGTCGAGGCGGGCATCGTCACCTCGACCGACGAGAACGGCCTGCAGGTCGGCGACGTCGCCGAGAACATCCTCGGCGCCTCGGTCGTCGACGGGAAGACCTACGGCGTCCCGATCGGGGCGAACACCCTCGCCCTGTACTACAACCCCACCGTTCTCAGCGCCGCGGGCGTCGACCCGTCCTCCATCAAGGACTGGTCGAGCCTGAACAGCGCGATCGAGAAGGTCGTGGCATCCGGTAAGAAGGGCATCACCTTCTCGGGGATCGGCACCGAAGAGGGCAGCTTCCAGTTCCTGCCCTGGTTCTGGGGAGCGGGCGCCGACCTCACGCAGCTCGACTCCTCGCAGGCCGTTTCGGCCGTGCAGCTCTGGACGGATTGGGTGAAGAAGGGCTGGGCGCCGAACTCGGTCATCAACAACACGCAGACCACCAGCTGGCAGGAGTTCCAGACCGGCGACTTCGGTTTCGCCGAGAACGGCACCTGGCAGAAGGCCGGCGCGGCCAAGGCGGGCTACGAGGTCATACCCATCCCCGCGGCCAAGGGCGGCGCGGCACCGGCTCCCACCGGAGGCGAGTTCCTGACGCTGCCGGTCCAGAAGGATTCCGCCCGCTATGCCACCTCGTCGAAGATCGTCGAGTGCCTCACCAGCACCGCGAACGTGGTCGACACCGACAACACGTTGAACTACATCGCCGCGACTCCCGAGGCGCAGAAGGCGCAGCTCGCGAAGGATCCCACGCTCGAGCCCTGGATCGAGGCCGTCGGTGCCGCCAAGGCGCGTACCGGAGACAACCTCGGTGTGAAGTACCCGGTCATCTCCGAGCAATTGTGGACAGCGGTGCAGAACTCCCTCACCGGCGCCCAGTCGCCGCAGGACGCCCTGAAGGCGGCTCAGCAGGCCGCCTCGTCCAAGTGATCCCATCCATCGAAAGGGGTACGCCGACATGACCGCGACGCAGATCACTGCTTCGACGGGCACCGGCGACACCGGGAGGGCGGCGGAGAGATCCGCTGCCCTCCCCACCCCCGGTCGCCGTCCGCGGCGCCGGGGGCAGTGGGCGGCGTGGGCGTTCCTCGCCCCCGTCGTCGTCTACCTGGTCGTCTTCTACGCCTATCCGCTCTACCGCAACCTCGACCTGAGCCTGCGCGACTATACGGTCCGCTCGTTCATCGACGGGAACGCGCCCTTCGTCTGGTTCGCCAACTACGTCGCGATCTTCCAGGACCCCACCTTCTGGCCGGCCCTCGCCAACACCGCTACGTTCACCCTCGTCTCGATCGCGTTCCAGTACTCGATCGGCATGGCGCTGGCGGTGTTCTTCTTCCAGCGCTTCCCGCTTTCGGCGACGCTTCGCGCGCTCTTCCTCGTGCCGTGGCTGCTGCCGCTGCTGGTCTCGGCCTCGGCGTGGTCGTGGATGCTCAATTCCGACTCGGGAGTGGTCAACGCCGCTCTCAGCGCGGCGGGCATCGATCCGGTGAACTGGCTGACGTCCCCGCAGTGGGCGCTGGTGTCGGTCCTCATCGCGAACATCTGGATCGGCGTGCCGTTCAACCTCGTCATCCTCTACAGCGGCCTGCAGAACATCTCGACCGACATCTACGAGGCGGCATCCATCGACGGGGCGAACGCGTGGCAGAAGTTCTGGCGCATCACCTTCCCGCTGCTGCGCCCGGTCTCGGCGATCACCATCCTCTTGGGGCTGGTCTACACGCTGAAAGTGTTCGACATCATCTGGATCATGACGCGCGGCGGTCCGGGCTCCAGCTCCACCACGTTCGCGATCTGGTCCTACCGGTTGGGCTTCGGTTCGGCCCTGCCCGATCTCAGTCCCGCAGCCGCGGTCGGCAACCTGCTCATCGTGATCGCCCTCGTGTTCGGGCTGATCTACATCCGCGCCCAGCGCCGTCTGGAGGTCTGATGAAACGTCGACCGTGGTGGATCACCCTCGTGGGGGTGGTTCTGACCGGGATCATGCTGTTCCCGATCTACTGGATGATCAATGTCTCGCTCACCCCGCAGAGCGACATGCGCAAGTCGCCGCCCGACCTGCTCCCGCTCACCCCGACCTTCGAGGGGTACGAGAAGGTGGTGTCCGACCAGCTGCCCTACCTGGGCACGAGCTTCGTCATCGGTGTCGGCACGGTGGTGCTGACCCTCGTGCTGTCGGCTCCGGCGGCCTACGCCCTCGCCAAACTGCGCCCGCGCGGCGGCAACGCGTTGAGCTTCGCGTTGCTCATCGCGCAGATGATCCCGGGGATCATCATGGCGATGGGGTTCTACGCGATCTACCTCAACGCCGGGATCCTCAACACCGTGCCGGGGCTGATCCTCGCCGACTCCACGCTCGCGGTGCCGTTCGGCGTGCTCATCTTCACCGCGTTCATGCGCGGCATCCCCGACGAACTGCTCGCCGCCGCCCGCATCGACGGGGCCGGAACGTGGCGCACCTTCCGCTCGATCGTGCTGCCCGTGAGCCGCAACTCGATCGTGACGGTGTCGCTGTTCGCGTTCCTGTGGTCGTGGTCGGACTTCATCTTCGCCTCGACCCTGAACAGCGGAGGCAAGCTGCAGCCCATCACGATCGGCATCTACCGCTACATCGGCAACAACAACCAGGAGTGGAACGCGATCATGGCGACCGCCGTCGTGGCATCCATTCCCGCCGCCGTCCTGCTCATCCTCGCTCAGCGTTACGTGGCGGCCGGTGTCACCGCCGGCGCTGTCAAAGACTGACCCTCGAAAGGCTCTTCGTGTCCGTTCCCTCCCTGCCGTCGTTCGACGTGCGCGAAATCCCCTTCAGCCGTCGCGGATCGTGGATGAACCTGTCGCCCGTGATCGGGCTGCACCGCCGCGTCGATGACGTCCACCTCGTGTCGCACCTCACCGGGATGCACGCGGTGCTGCGTCTGTCTCTGCGCCGGGACGGTTCGTCGGTGGATGCCGAGACCTCGGCCGACCCCTCGACGCTGTCGTGGCTGGTCGGGGGAGAGGCCGTCGCCTCGGCGGTGTTCGAGTCGGTCGACGTGGTGCGACTGAAGGGTGCCGGGGCCGATCTCGTTCTCTCGGATGCCGCTGAGGAGCTCACCCCGTTCACCGGCTCGTACTTCTTCCGCGAGCCCCGCGACGGATCGTGGGTGTTCACCTCGTACGAGACGGGCCGGCGCTACCGCATCAGCGTGCTGACGGGTTCGGCCTCCGCCGAGGGGGAGGAGGCCCTCGGCCAGAGCGTGCGCGCGGTGACGGTGAGCGGCGCTGACGGGTGGGAGGTCGCGGTCGAGCAGATCGAGACCGCAGCGCCGGCATTCACCTCGTTCGAGACCTTCGCCGAGGTGGCGCAGCGCGTGAGGGAGGAGTTCGAGGAGTACCTGGCCGCGGTCGGCGGGTGGCGAACCGATGACACCCCTGCCGTGGCGCTCGCCGCCTACGTGCTGTGGTCGGCCACGGTGGCGCCCGCGGGCTTCGTGACTCGAGAGTCGGTGCTGATGTCGAAGCACTGGATGGACAAGGTCTGGAGCTGGGATCACACCTTCAACGCCCTGGCCCTCGCGCCCGGGGCCCCCGAGCTGGCGCTCGACCAGTTCTTGGCGCCGTTCGACCATCAGGATGCCGCGGGTGCGATGCCCGATTCGATCACCCACTCCGAGGTGCTCTACAACTTCGTCAAGCCGCCGATCCACGGGTGGGCGCTGACCCGCCTGCGCGAACGGCTGGGCCGCCCCCTCGGCCGGGTCGAGCTCGAGACGGTCTACGCGCGACTCGCGCGCTGGTCGCGGTTCTGGCTCGATTCGCGCACGGTCGCGGGTCGCGCACTGCCTTACTACCAGCACGGCAACGACAGTGGCTGGGACAACTCCACGACCTTCGACCACGACCGCGTCATCGAGGCGCCCGACCTCGCGGCCTTCCTCGCCGTGCAGCTCGACGTCGTCGCCGACCTCGCCGACGAGCTCGGGCTCGACGACGCAGCCCACTGGCGCGACGAACGCGACCGAGTGGAGCTGGCGCTCTTGACCGAGCTGCGCGACGCCGACGGCTTCTTCGCCGTGGGCGCTCTGAGCCGTGCGCGCAGCAAGCGCACGAGCCTGCTCAATCTGCTGCCCGTGCTCGCCTCGCCGCGGCTGCCCGGCGAGGTGGTCGACACGCTCGCCGACGGGATCGCGGCGCACCTTACCGAGTGGGGACCGGCGACCCAGCGCATCGACACGGAGGAGTACGAGAGCGACGGGTACTGGAGGGGACCCATCTGGGCACCCTCGACGATGCTCATCGAGGAGGGGCTGCGCCGCGGCGGTCGCGACGCGCTCGCCGACACGATCAGCGAGCGGTTCCGCGCCCTGTGCGAGCGCTCCGGCTTCGCCGAGAACTTCGACGCCCTGACCGGCGAGGGGCTCCGCGACCGCGCCTACACCTGGACCGCGAGCGTGTACCTGGTCTTCGCGCACGACCACGTCGAACGCCGTCGCGCGGCCCGCGCCACGGGCGCTGCAGACGTCGAGGCGCGCGTGTGACCGCCGTCACCGCGCACTTCTGCGTCGACGGGACACGCCTCCTCTGGCGCGGGGACGGCGAGACCGTGCTGATCGAGCCGTGGGGCCGAGACAGCGTCCGCGTGCGTGCGCGCCTCATGCACGACGTCGCCGACCATGACTGGGCGCTCCTTCCCGCCGATCCCGTCGACGCGACGATCGAGGTCGACGCAGAGCGGGCGACCCTGACGAACGGGCGCCTGCGGGTGGTGGCGACCTCGAGCACCGGCATCCAGCTGCAGACCGGATACGACCGCAACTTCTGCCATCTCGCCTTCTTCGACGCCTCGGGCCGTCTGCTCTTCCAGGAGAGGGATGCCGGCGGGTCGCTGGCCCTCGTGGCGCGAGAGCACCGACCGATCCTCGGCGGCGACGTGCGACTGACCGCGTCGTTCGAGACCGCCGCCGACGAGCGGCTGTACGGCATGGGGCAGTACCAGCAGGACGTTCTGGACCTGAAGGGGTGCTCCCTCGAGCTCGCGCATCGCAACTCGCAGTCGAGCGTTCCGTTCGTGATGTCGAGCCGCGGTTACGGCTTCCTCTGGCACAACCCGGCGATCGGGAGGGCGACGTTCGCCGCGAACGGCACCCGATGGGAGGCCGAGTCGACCGAGCAGCTCGACTACTGGGTGACCGCGGGACAGACGCCGCGTGAGATCGCGCGGGCGTACGCGGATGCCACGGGGCACGCCCCGATGATGCCCGAGCGCGGTCTGGGGTTCTGGCAGTGCAAGCTGCGGTACTCCTCGCAGGACGAGCTGCTCGCCGTCGCCCGGGAGCACACCCGCCGCGGACTGCCGCTCGACGTGATCGTCGCCGACTTCTTCCACTGGCCGAAGATGGGCGACTTCCGCTTCGAGGACGAGTTCTGGCCCGACCCCGAGGCGATGGTGCGCGAGCTCGACAGCCTCGGCGTCGAGCTGATGGTGTCGGTCTGGCCGCAGGTGTCGCTCGAGAGCGAGAACTACGCGCGCATGAAGAAGGAGAACCTCCTCGTCCGTGCCGAGCGCGGGCTCGACGTGCACATGTCCTTCGAGGGTCCGAGCGCCTTCCTCGACGCGACGAACCCGCGTGCACGCGACTTCGTGTGGCAGCGATGCCGTCAGAACTACGGGCGGCACGGCATCCGCACCTTCTGGCTCGACGAGGCCGAACCCGAGTTCGGGCTCTACGACTACGACAACTATCGGTATCACGCGGGTCCGGTCGCGCAGGTGGGCAACCTGTACCCGCAGCACTACGCACGCGCCTTCGCCGAGGGGCAGTGGGGCGACGGTGAGACCGAGGTCGTGAACCTGCTGCGCACGGCCTGGGCCGGATCGCAGCGGTACGGAGCCCTGGTGTGGTCGGGCGACATCGCCTCGACCTTCGCAGCGCTGCGCGCGCAAATCACGGCCGGGATCCACATGGGCGTCGCGGGCATCCCGTGGTTCACCACCGACATCGGCGGCTTCCACCACGGAGACCCCGACGACGAGGGTTTCCGCGAGTTGCTCGTGCGATGGTTCCAGTTCGGGGCGTTCAGCCCGGTGATGCGCCTGCACGGCGATCGCCTGCCCACGCGAGAGGTGTACGCCGCCGACGGGTCACGGCGCTCGCCGACCGGCGGGCCCAACGAGGTGTGGAGCTTCGGCGACGAGGCCGCGCCGATCCTGGAGCGCTACCTCTTCGCGCGCGAGGCCCTGCGCCCGTACCTGCGCACGGTCATGCGCGACGCGCACGACGACGGTCAGCCGGTGCTGCGGGGGCTGTTCCACGAGTTCCCGGCCGACGCCCGGTCCTGGAGTGTGAAGGACCAATACCTGCTCGGCCCGGATCTGCTCGTGGCTCCCGTCGTCGAGCCCGGCATCCGAGCCCGGAACGTGATGCTGCCGGCCGGCGCGGACTGGACCGACCTGTGGACCGGGGCTGTTCACCGCGGCGGGGAAGAGATCGAGGTGGACGCCCCTCTCGAGCGCATCCCCCTGTTCGTCCGCGACGGCGCGATGCCGGAGGTGGTCGCGGCGGTCCGCTTCGCTCTCCAGGGCCGATCCGCGACGACGTGAGGGGCGAGGGTGAGAGCGAGAAGACCCCGGATGCCATGGCATCCGGGGTCTCGTCGTGTTCCGGGTGTCAGCCCAGCAAGGGCACCGCGCCCACGAGCACGCCGACGGCGAGCATGACGAGCGAGACGACCGTCGCCCGCCACAGCACCTTCTTGTGGTGGTCGCCGAGATTGACGCCGGCGAGCGAGACGAGCAGCAGGATCGCGGGGACCAGCGGGCTCTGCAGGTGCACGGGCTGGCCGGTGATGGACGCCCGCGCCATCTCGACCGGGGCGATGCCGTAGTTCGCCGCGCTCTCGGCGAGCACCGGGAGGATGCCGAAGTAGAACGCGTCGTTCGACATGAAGAACGTGAACGGGATCGACAGCACGCCGGTGATCACGGCGAGGAACGGGCCCATCGACGAGGGGATGACCTCGGTGATCCACGACGCCATCGCGGTGACCATGCCGGTGCCGTTCAGCACGCCGACCAGCACACCGGCGGCGAGCACCATCGACACGACCCCGACGATGCTCGGTGCGTGAGCGACGATCTCGTCGGCCTGCGAGCGGAGCTTGGGGAAGTTCACGATGAGGGCGATCGCGGCTCCGACCATGAAGACGAAGGCCAGCGGGAAGAGGTCCATCACCAGCAGCACCATGACCGCGACCGTGAGAGCGAGGTTGAACCAGATCAGCCGGGGGCGCAGCGTGGCGCGGTTCGGGTCGAGCATCGTGTCCGCCATGGCGGTGTCGGCGGTGTCGACCAGCTGCGCGGCGGCGACGGCATCGCGTCCGCCGCGGACGGTGACGATGTTGCCGGTGCGAAGCGATGCGACGGCTCCGGGCTTGGGCTCCGCTCCGCGGAAGATCTTCGGGGCACCCAGGCGGCCGAAGCCTCCGGGGCCGTCGATCTTGGCGGTGTCGACGGATCCGGCCAGGCGCTTGCGCTCCGACAGGCCGAGGAACCAGGCGAAGGCGAGCGAGACGACCAGGCCGGCGAGCAGCGAGGGGATCATCGGCACGAAGACGTCGGTGGGCTGAAGGCCCAGCGCGGTGGCCGCGCGGACGGTCGGGCCACCCCACGGGACGATGTTCATCGTGCCGTTCATCAGACCCGCGACGCAGGTGAGCACGACGGGGCTCATGCCCAGGCGCAGGTAGAGCGGAAGCATCGCCGAGGTGGTGATGATGAAGGTGGTCGAGCCGTCGCCGTCGAGCGAGACGGCGCCCGCGAGGATCGCCGTGCCGAGCACGATCTTGGCCGGGTCATTGCCGAGCACGCGCGTGATCACGCGGATCAGCGGGTCGAACAGGCCGACGTCGATCATGATGCCGAAGTACATGATCGCGAACATCAGCAGCGCCGCCGTCGGCGCCATCTTGCTGATCGCGTCGATCACCATGTCCCCGAGACCCAGGCCCGCGCCGGCGATGAGACCGAACACGGTCGGCACGACGATCAGGGCGACCATCGGGGTCAAGCGCCGCGTCATGATCAGGGCCATGAACGACAGGACCATGAGGAAGCCGAGGGCCACGAGCACCCCGTCGGCGGGCGTGTAGGCCACCGGGTACTCGGCCGCATCGGCCGCAAGGATCAGGGGGGTCATCGCGACTCCTTCGTCGTGACGGGCGCGACTCTCGCGCTCGATCCGGTGACACTACGGGCGCCGGGCACGCCCGCGCGCTCTTGCTCGCATTGCGGACGGTTATGCGCGTACCGTGTGTTCTGCGCATTTCGCGCACGAGAGTCGAGGCGGGAGGTGCGGATGCGGTTCGCCACGCGCATGCTGGTCGTGCAGGTCGCCACGCAGGTGGCCGTCGTCGCCGTGTGCACCGCCGTCTTCGCCTGGCTCGGCGTGCAGCAGCTGAAGGCCGAGACCGATTCCTCGGCGCTGAACATCGCCCGGTCCGTCGCCGAAGCCCCCGAGGTGCGCGACCTCGTCGAGACGTACTCCGCCGATCCCGGCACCCCGAATGCCGCGGGCCTGCGCGACGGCCTGCTGCAGCGGTACGCCACCGACGTCACCACCCGCACGGAGGGCCTGTTCGTCGTGATCACCGACGATCACGGCATCCGTCTGGCCCATCCCGATCCCGATCGTCTCGGAGAGGTCGTGAGCACGAGCTTCGCGGACGCGTTGGCGGGGCGAGAGGTGGTCACGTGGGAGACGGGGACGCTCGGTGAGTCCGCCCGCGCGAAGGTGCCGATCTACCCGCCCGGTGGGGGATCCCCGGTGGGGGAGGTCAGCGTCGGGTTCGAGCGAGCGAGCGTCTTCGACGACCTCCCGGCCCTCATCGGCGGGATCGCCGTGGCCGTGGCGCTCGCCGTCGCGATCGGCGCCGTGGTCGCGCTGCTCATGCGCCGCCGCCTCGAGCGGCTCACTCTCGGCGTGCAGCCCGAGGAGCTGGTCTCGCTCGTCCAGACGCAGACCGCCGTGCTCGAGAGCGCCGATGAAGGGGTGGTCGCCCTCGACGACACGGGCGTCGTACGTGTGTGCACGGCTGCCGCCGAACGGCTTCTCGGAGTGACGGATGCCGTGGGTCGGTCGGTGCGCGAGCTCGGGCTGCCCCCGGCCGTCACCGCCGCACTGTCGGGCACCGGTGCCTCCACCGGGCTTCCGCTGGGCGACCGCGTGGTGTTCGTCGACGTGCGCCCGGTGCGACGCGGGGCCCGCACCTTCGGACGCGTGGCGACCCTTCGCGACCGCACCGACGTCATGGCGCTCTCGGGGCGGCTCGACAGCGTCCGCGCGATGGGCGACGCGCTGCGCGTGCAGCGGCACGAGAACGCCAACCGGCTGCACGCGGCGGTCGGTCTGCTCGACGCGGGGCGCATCGACGAGGCTCGCGCCTTCCTCGCCGATCTCGTCGACCGGGGTTCGGTCGATTGGGCGGTCCCCGGGATCGACCTCGTGGGCGATGCGATGCTGCAGTCGTTCCTGGGGGCGAAGGCCCTCTCGGCCCGCGAGCGCGGCGTGGTGCTGCGCGTCGCCGACGAGACGTTCCTGCGCACTCCGATCGACGAGGTCGAGGACGTCGTGGCCGTCCTCGGCAACCTCGTCGACAACGCCGTGACGGCGGCAGCGGCGGCGCCGGCACCCCGAGAGGTCGAGGTGGCGGTGCTCGGCGACGGGGATGCCGTCGTGCTCACGGTCGGCGACACGGGGGCGGGTATCGCCGACCCCGAGGCCGCCTTCCTCCCGCGAGAGCGGAGCGACGACCCTTCCGCGGTGCACGGACTCGGCATCGGCCTCCGCCTGTCGCGCGAGTTCGCCCGTCGGCGCGGCGGCGACGTCTGGGTCGTCGACCCGGGAGGCGACGGTCACGGCGCCGTCGTGGCCGCGAGACTGCCCGGCGTGACCCGAGGAGAAACCGAATGACAGACATCCGCGTCCTCGTCGTCGACGATGACTTCCGGGTCGCGGGACTGCACCGCGACGCCGTGACCGCGCGCCCGGGGTTCGTCGCGCTCGAGCCCGCGCGCACCGTCGGCGAGGCCCGCGCCGCGCTCGCCGCGCACGCTCCCGACCTGCTGCTGGCCGACGTCTACCTCCCCGACGGCGACGGCATCGAGTTGGTGCGCTCGGCCGGCGTCGACGCGTTCGTCCTGTCGGCGGCGACGGATGCCGCGACCGTGCGCCGGGCGTTCACCGCCGGGGCCCTCGCCTTCCTCGTGAAGCCCTTCGACACGCGGGTGCTGGCGGAACGCCTCGACCGGTACGCGCGGTACCGCAACCTCCTCGCGAGCCCGCGGCCCCTGTCGCAGGACGACATCGACCGCGCAGCCTCGGTCATGCGCGGGGAGCGCGAGGGTGCCTCTCTCGCCCGATCCGCGACCGAGCAGACCGTGCTCGCCGCCCTCGGCGCTGACGAGGCCTCGGCGACCGAGGTGGCCGAGCGCATCGGCGTCTCGCGCGCGACGGCGCAACGCCACTTGACCGCCCTCGCCGAGAGGGGCCTCGTGCAGGTGAGTCTGCGCTACGGCACCACCGGTCGCCCCGAGCACCGCTTCCGCGCCGGGGGCTGACTCGCGCAGGCGGCACGATTCTTCGACACAGCGCGGGGTAGAGGTGGCTGAGCGTGTCGACGTCACCGGGCGTGCTGCGGAGCCCGGTCCCTTCGACAGGCTCAGGGACCTCGGTGCGCGGGCTCAGGGGCCTCGGTGCGCGGGTCCAGGGACCTCGCGCCGCGGCCAGGGCGCGAGGATCAGCGCGCCGCGCTCAGGCCTCCAGTACCGCCCACCCTCGCGGGCCCAGCTCGATCCGGCCGTCCGCCGGCGCGCCCTCGCCCGTGACCAGCTGCCGTCCGTCGGCGACCGGCAGCGATACGGGCTCGTCGCCGATGTTCAGCGCCACCACCACGGCGTCGTCTCCCACGGCCGTGCGCAGAGCGATCGCCGTGTTTGTCACCTCGATCACGTCGGTGTGCGCGCGCCAGAGCCATGGTTTGCGGCGCCGCAGCGCGATCAGTTCCCGGTGCACCCGCAGGATGCCCTCGTCGGGATCGACCTCGTCGGGGCGCGCGGGGAACTCCGGGCGCACCGCATCGTCGCCGCCGAGCCGCTCCTCTTTCACCCCGGTCCACCCGAACTCGTCGCCGGCGTACACCGAGGGCGTTCCCGCGACGGTGAACAGCACCGCGAGGGCGTGCGGCACGAGATCCGCGCCCACCGCCGAGGCGATACGGCTGACATCGTGGTTGCCGACGAAGGTCTGCGGGGCGTAGGTCGACAGCAACTCGTCATCCCGCTCGATGGCGTGGCTGAGCTCGAAGAGGTTGCCGTCGGACATGCCGTGCCAGATCCCCTGCCACAGCTCGTACTGCGTCAGCGAGTCGATAGTCGATTCCCGCACGATCTGCGGACCGTCGCCGTGGATGGCCTCGCCCAGGAACCATGCGTCGGGGAAGCGCTCGCGCACCCGCGGAAGCACCTGGGCCCAGAACGACGACGGCACCGCGTACGCGGCATCCAGTCTCCATCCGTCGATCCCGTGGTCGAGCCAGTGACACATGACCTCCACCACGAGATCGACGACGTCGGCAGACGCGTGATCCAGCGCGACGAGGGCGTCGTGCCCCTCGAAGACCTCGGGCTCGAAGCGCCCGTCGACCCACCGCCCCCGGAACAGGCTCGGCCCGTCCTCCCGCAGGTCGCGGAACGCCGGGTGCCCCCGCCCGACGTGGTTGAAGACGCCGTCGAGAAGGACCCGGATGCCACGCCCACGCGCCGCGGAGACGAGTCGGTCGAGATCAGCGGTGTCGCCGAGTCGTGGGTCGATGCGGAGGTGGTCGACGGTGTCGTAGCCGTGTGTCTCCGACGCGAACACCGGGCCCAGGAGCAGACCGTTGAGCCCCAGCTCGATGACGTGGTCGAGCCACGGGTCGAGGCGGTCGAGACGGTGCACCGGGTCGGCATCCGGATCCACGCCGTCACGGATCGGCGCACCGACGAATCCCAGCGGGTAGACGTGCCACCAGATGACGTGTTCGGGCCACGCGGGCATGGATTCTCCTCGGCCCGGCGGGTCGGCGCCGGCGCAGTTCGACGCTATCCCTCCGTCGCCGCGGCGACGCGGGGGGTTGTGGGGGCGGATGCCGGGGGTCACGCTCGCGCGCGGTCGTCCGGGAGGGAGAAGACCGGCAGGTCGAGGGCGTGATCGCGTGCGGCGTCGACGGCGGCGGCGACCGCGCCGATCGAGACGATGTCGGCGCCGAGGGTCGAGGCGACGATCGCGGGGGCGGGGAGGTCGAGCGCGCGCGGGAGGGCGTCGATGGCGGCCGTGATGATGGGGGCCGCGCCCGCGGCGATGGCGCCGGAGACGATCACGCGATCCACGTCGAACAGGCTCCCGAAGATGCCCACGACGCCGGCGAGGGCGCCCCCCACCTCGCGAGCGACGGCGAGGGCTCCTGGATCTCCGGATGCCGCGAGGTCGAGCACGCTCTTGGCGTCGATCGCCGCGGGGTCGATGTCGTGCAGGGCGCTCTGCGCGGGCAGCGAGCCGGAGCGCAGTGCCGCCCGCGCCGCCTCGACGCAGCGGGGCGCGAGCCCCTCGGCGCTGCCGACGCCCTCGACGCGGTCGAAGGCCACGGTCTCTCCCGCGCCGCCGTGCTTTCCGCGCAGGAGGTGCCCGTCGAGGCAGATCCCGGCGCCGAAGCGTTCACCGGCCAAGAGGGCGACGAAGTCGTCGCAATCGGCGGCCGCCCCGCGCGCGTGCTCGGCCACCGCGGCCAGGGTCGCGTCGTTCTCGACCCGCACCACGGGCGACCAGCTCTGGAAGGTGTCGATGAAGCCGGGGTTCATCCGTTCCCAGAAGCGGTCGTGGTGCACGGGGGAGCGGCCCTCGCGGTCGACCGGGGCGGGAACCCCCGCGCACAGCGCGACGATCTCGGAGCGATCGCGTCGTGCGCGTTTCAGGGTCGCCTCCACGGTCGCCTCCGCCGCACGCCGGCGCCGTTCGGGCGAATCGCGCTCGGGGTCGACCGTCAGGCGCGAGGTCGCGAGCGTCTCGCCGCGCAGGTCGGCCACCGTGGCCGTCAGATGCCCGCGTCCCGCGTCGACCCCCACCACGACGCCCGCCTCGGGCCGGAAGGCGAAACGGCGCGCGGGGCGCCCCTTGGAGTACTCGCCGACGGCGCGCGCGTTGGGCATCTCCGCGAGCAGGCGCCGCGCGGTCAGCTCGTCGAGCACGTCGATGGCGGTGGAGCGGGTCACCCCGATCGCGGCGATCACGTCGCTGGCGGTGAAGGCGTCGACCTGCCAGGCGTGGCGCAGCACGGCGTCGAGGCTGTGACGTCGCAGCGAGGGCGTCGCGGTCACGGCATCCATCGGCATCCGCCCTCTCTTCGCGTCGGGCGGTCGCTCTTGACCGCCGTGTGTTCCCCCTGCAATACTGCCTGCACGACATTGATTTGGCGACTAGATTTAGTCATCAACACAACATATTCGCAGTGCGGCGGAGGAGGAACCAGGTGTCGACGAAGACCAGGGCGACCCGGCGGTGGGTCGCGGCGGCCGCGGTGGGGGTGCTCGGGGCGAGCCTGCTCGCGGGCTGCTCGGCCGATGGGCGCGAGACCATCCGCTTCACCTTCAGCAAACGCGAGGCGCTCTCGTTCATGAACGACGTCGTCGCGCAGTACAACGCCTCTCAAGACAGGGTGCGCGTCGAGATGGACAGCTCCGGCGTCGACGTCGTCTCGGCCAGCTTCGTCCGCGGCAACCCGCCCGACATCATGCTGGCGAACTACAACTACGAGGTCGCCCGGTTCGTGCAGCGCTGCGCCCTCTCCGACCTCAGCGGCACCGCGGCGGCGGCGAGCGTGCGCGAAGACCTGCAGCCGCTCATGGACCAGTACGGCTCGTGCGCGGGTCGCACCAGCGCCCTGCCGTACTCGGTGATGGCGGCATCCGTCATCTACAACACGCAGATCTTCGACCAGCTCGGCCTGTCGGTCCCCACCACGTGGGGCGAGCTCCTCGAGGTGTCCGAGACCCTGAAGGCCAACGGCATCACCCCGTTCTACGGCACCTTCAAAGACGACTGGACCGTCGCCCAGGGCTGGTACGACTACTCCGTCGGGGGCTCGCTGGACGTGCTCGACTTCTTCGACTCCCTGGCCGCCGAGGGCGATCAGGTCGGCCCCGACTCGTCGGTGTCGTTCGCGAAGGACTTCACCCAGCCCATGGACCGCATGCTCGAGCTCGCGACGAACTACACGAATGCGGATGCCGAGAGCCGGGCCTACGGCGATGGGAACCTCGCCTTCGCACAGGGGCAGGCGGCGATGTACCTGCAGGGGCCGTGGGCGCTCGGCGAGATCGCCAAGACCGCGCCGGACCTGCCGGTCGGTACCTTCCCCCTGCCGATGACCGACGACCCCGACGACCTTAAGGTGCGCGTCAACATGGACCTCGCCGCCATCATCCCCGAGGCATCGCATCACCAGGATGCCGCTCGCGACTTCCTCGAGTACCTCTACCGCCCCGAGGTGATCGAGGCCTACAACGAGTCGCAGCTCGGCTTCGCGCCCACGGCGGACGCCCCGTCGCCGAGCGACCCGCGCGTGGCGGGCATGGTGCCGTACTACGACGAAGGCCGCATCTACCAGGGCGCCTCGGTGCTCGTGCCCAAGACGATCCCCACCTTCAACTACGCGCAGGCGATGATCTTCGGCGCAGCGCCCGAGACCACCCTGCGCACCATGGACGAGGACTGGTCGCGCCTCGCGTTCCGCCAGCCCCCGGCCTCGACGAACGATGCCGCTGGCGAGGAGGCCGCGCGATGACCACCACCACCACGATCGTCACCGGGGGCAAAGCGACCGCGCGTCGCAGCTCCCGCCGGATCGAGCCGATCTACTACCTGTTCCTGCTGCCGACCCTCGTGCTGTTCACGCTCGCGATCACGGTTCCGGGTCTCATCGGCATCTTCTTCAGCTTCACGGACTCCATCGGGCTGGGGGAGTGGAGCTTCACGGGCCTGACCAACTACATCGCGATCTTCAGCGACCCGGCGATCCTGCAGGCGTACCTGTTCACCTTCGGCTTCTCGGTGGCCACGGTCATCGTGGTCAACGTGGCCGCGTTCCTGCTCGCGGTCGGGCTCACCTCGCAGATCCGGTTCACGAAGGCCCTGCGGACGGTGTTCGTCATCCCGATGGTGATCTCGGGCATCATCATCGCCTACGTCTTCAATTTCCTCTTCAGCAACTCGGTGCCCCAGGCCGGGGCTGCCCTCGGCATCCCGTGGCTCGAGACGAGCCTGCTCGCCAACCCCGACCTGGCGTGGGTGGCGATCGTGATCGTCACCGCCTGGCAGGCCGTGCCCGGCACGCTGCTCATCTACATCGCGGGGCTCCTCTCCGTCCCCGGCGACGTCTACGAGGCCGCGGGCCTCGACGGGGCGAGCAAGACCCAGCAACTGCTGCGCATCACGCTCCCGCTCGTCGCGGGGTACGTGGTGATCAACATCATCCTGGGCTTCAAGGGCTTCCTGAACGCCTACGACATCATCGTCGGGCTCACCGGCGGAGGCCCCGGTACCGCGACCCGCAGCGTCGCGATGTCGATCATCCTCGGCTTCAACGGCGGCGACTACGCGTATCAGATGGCGAACGCAGCGCTCTTCTTCGTCGTGGCCATCGTCATCTCGCTCCTGCAGCTCTCGCTGACCCGGGGAAGGAACACCCTGTCATGACCGCTCTCAACCAGCCGGCCCTCGCCTTCGAGCAGGCCGAGCTCGCCGTCCCCGATCGTCAGGGCCCCCAGGCTCCCCGCCGCCGTCGTCGCGTCGGCATGGAGCGCATCAACTGGTCGACGACGACGATCCTGGTGCTCTGTTCCCTTACGGTGCTGCTGCCGTTGTACGTCACGGTCTCGATGGCGCTGAAGAGCGGCACGCAGGTCGTCGACGGCAACGCGTTCTCGTTCCCCTCGCCGCTCAGCTTCGACGGCTTCGTCCAGGCGTGGACGCTGACGAAGTTCCCCGTGGGTCTGGCGATCTCGCTGCTGGTGACCGCCGGCACGGTCGTGGCGACGATCGTGCTCGCCGCCTTCGCCTCGTACGCGATCGCGCGCAACTGGGACCGGAAGCTCTTCCGGTACTCGTTCTTCTACCTGCTCGCGGCGATGTTCATCCCGTTCCCCGTCGTGGCGCTTCCGCAGATCCAGCTCACCGGTCGGGTGGGGCTCGACAACCCCGTCGGCGTGATCATCCTCGCTACGATGTTCCAGCTGAGCTTCAGCGTGCTGCTGTTCACGGCCTTCCTCCGGTCGATCCCGCTCGAACTCGAAGAGAGCGCACGCATCGACGGGGCGACGACCTGGCAGACGTTCTGGCGGCTCATCTTCCCGCTCCTGGCCCCTATGAGCGCCACCGTCGGCATCTTCGCCTTCCTCTACGCGTGGAACGACTTCATGATGCCCTCGCTCATCATCAGCGACCCGGCGCTGCAGACCCTGCCGGTGCGGCAGAACCTCTTCCAGACGCAGTTCAGCAACAACTACAACGTCGCTTTCGCGTCGTACCTCATGGCCATGGCCCCCGCCATCATCGCCTACCTCTTCACCCAGCGCTGGGTGATGGCGGGCGTGACCCAGGGCGCCGTCAAGGGCTGACCGACCACCCCCCTCGAAAGGAAAAACGTGACCACCGCCGCACCCTCCGTGCAGACCCGCGAACTCAGCGCAGCCCCCGACTGGTGGCGCCAGGCCGTGGTGTACCAGGTGTATCCCCGCAGCTTCGCCGACACCGACGGCGACGGCCTGGGCGACATCCGCGGAATCACCTCGCGCGTGCCGTATCTGGCAGAGCTGGGGGTGGATGCCGTCTGGCTCAGCCCCTTCTACCCCTCCGATCTCGCGGACGGCGGCTACGACGTCGCCGACTACCGCGACGTCGACCCGCGGCTGGGGACCCTGGCCGACATGGACGAGCTCATCGCGCAGCTGCACGCCCATGGCATCCGGGTCGTCGTCGACATCGTGCCCAACCACACGTCCGACAGGCACGCCTGGTTCCAGGAGGCGCTGGCCGCGGGCCGCGGGTCGGCGGCGCGTGCGCGTTACATCTTCCGTGAGGGCACCGGGCCCGACGGCGGGGAACCGCCCACCGACTGGGTGTCGATCTTCGGCGGCTCGGCGTGGGAGCGGGTGGAGGACGGGCAGTGGTACCTGCACAACTTCGACGTGTCGCAACCCGACCTCGACTGGTCGAACCCCGCGGTGCGCGCCGACTTCGTCACGACGCTGCGTTTCTGGAGCGACCGGGGAGTCGACGGCTTCCGCATCGACGTGGCGCACATGCTCACGAAAGACCTCAGCGAGCCGCTGCCCTCCCGCGCCGAGCTCGAAGCGCTTCCGCAGGACGGCTCCCACCCGATGATCGATCGCGACGACGTGCACGAGGTCTACGCCGAGTGGCGCGCGGTCTTCAACTCGTACGATCCGCCGCGGACGGCGGTCGCCGAGGCGTGGGTGCACCCCTCGCGGGTGCCGCTGTACGCGAGTGCCGACAGCCTCGGGCAGGCGTTCAACTTCGACCTGCTCGAGGCCGACTTCGACCCCGCGCAGTTCCGCCGCATCGTCGCCGACAACCTCGCGCTCGCCGCGCAGTCGGGATCGTCGACGACGTGGGTGCTGTCGAACCACGACGTCGTCCGGCACGCGACGCGCTACGGGCTGCCCGATGCCGAGCGCGGGGACGACGGACGCCCGACCCTCAAGCACGGCAACGAGTGGTTGCTGTCCGGGGGACAGTCGCCGACGCTCGATGCCGCGCGCGGAGAGCGCCGAGCCCGCGCCGCCGCGATGTTCGTCCTGGGCCTGCCCGGTTCGGCGTACCTGTACCAGGGTGAGGAGCTCGGTCTGCACGAGGTGGCCGAGATCCCCGACGCCGCGCGGCAGGATCCGACGTTCTTCCGCAGCCCCGGCATCGATCAGGGTCGGGACGGATGCCGCGTGCCCCTGCCGTGGAGCGCGATCGGCCCCGCGTTCGGCTTCGGAGGGGGCGGCGCGCACCTGCCGCAGCCGGAGTGGTTCGGCTCCTACGCGGTCGACGCGCAGGACGGCGATGCCGACTCGACGCTGACGCTGTACCGGCGCGCTCTCGACCTGCGGCACGAGCTGCAGACCGACGAGCAGCTGCGGTGGATCGACGGCACTCCCGGCGAGGTCGTGGCCTTCGAGCGCCCGAACGGCTGGACGGTCGTGACCAACTTCGGCAGCGAGCCGGCCGCCCTCCCCTCGGGTGACGTGCTGCTGTCGAGCACGGCGCTCGAGGGCGACCTCCTGCCCGGTGAGACGACGGTCTGGCTCCGCCGCGCCTGACGCCTCACGCACGCCCCGGTACCGCGAGTGCCGGGGCGTGCGTGCGCTCACGCACTGCCTCGATGATGTCGAGCGTCCGACACATCCGGGACGAGCCCTCGGACGATCCGGATGTGTCGGACACGCGACCTCGTTTGCGGATCGCCCGATCGCTCAGGAACGCCGGATGGACTCGCGGACCACGACCGGCATGTCGACGAGGTGGTGCCCCGCGGGCGGGCCCCCGGGCGACAGGAGCAGCTCGACGGCGCGACGCCCCATGTCCTCGTGCGGGAGGCCGATGGTCGTGAGCCCCGGGCGGAGGTAGGCGGCGAGCTCGTCGTTGTCGAACGAGACGAGCGAGACGTCCTCGGGGACGCGGAGCCCGGCATCTCCGAGGGCCTGGAGGGCGCCGAAGGCGAGCCGGTCGTTGAGGCAGACGATCGCGCGCGGCCGCAGGCCTCTCGCGAGCAGGCGCGCGGTGAACTCGTAACCGGGAGCGGGCTCCCACAACCAGATCGATTCCTCGTGGAGGAAGCGCGCTCCGGCATCGGCCATCGCCGCCGAGATCCCGCGGACGCGCGCGGCCACGGTGGCGGAGCGGAAGAGGTCCCGTTCGGCCTCGGCGTCGTATCCCAGCAGCAGGATGCCGTCGCGGATCCCCGCGTCGACGAGAAGCTCGATCGCCCGCCGGCCGCCGGTCTCCTCGTCGGGGAGCACGCTGCAGCGATGCACCTCGTTGGTCGCGTTCAGCATGACGACGCGCAGGTTCGAGGGGAGTGGCGGGACGAAGGTCTCGCGTGCGCGCATCGAGGCGAAGATGATGCCGTCGACCTGGCGGTCCAGCAGTGCCGACACCGCCTCGGCCTCGCGCTCGGGCTCGCCGCCGGTCTCGGCCACGAGCACCACTTGCCCCGCTGCCTCGGCCGCACCGAGGGCGCCCTTGATCAGTCCACTGGCGAATCGGGTCGTGGCGACCAGGTCGGAGACGAATCCGACCGTGTGCGAGGTGTCGGTGCGCAGTGCCCGAGCGGCCATGTTCGGGCGGTAGCCGAGCTCGGCCGCCGCGGCGTGGACGCGTTCGTGAGCGTCCTGCGACAACCGGGTGTCGGGTCGGCCGTTCAGGATCATCGACGCCGCCGCGGGAGACAAACCGGCCAGGCGTGCGACGTCGGCCAGCGTGACCCTCTTGCCCATCGATGCCCCCGTTCTGCGGCCTCGATGCCGCGGTCACGATCTTCGCAGCGATCTTGACAGCGCCGTGGAGGTCTGTATAAATAATCCTGCTAAATCCTTTCAGCAAGGGTATCGCACCAGAAGTCCCGACGCCGGAACCGCCCGAGCGCCGGCACCGCAGCATTGACGAAGGAGTCGACATGAACACCCGTTTCCCGCGCCGTCGCCGAGGGGTATCCCTGGCGCTGCTGACCATCGCGGGCCTCACCGGCGCCGCGCTCACCGGTTGTGCTCCCGGAAGCGCCGCCCCCGCCGCGCAGAACGACGTCCAGGTGAGCACCGAGCTGACGAGCGACCCCGTCCAGCTCACGATCGCCGATGAGACGGGCTTCCCGGTCACCGACAAGCTGACCCAGGAGTTCACCAAGCAGCACCCGAACGTGACCTTCACGATCAACCGCGACACGTTCCAGAACCTCACCGCGAACGCCCCGAAGCTCCTCGCCAGTGCGACGCCGCCCGACCTCATCCGCCTCCCCACGCTCGGCGACACGGTCCGCGACGGTCTGGTCGCGAACCTCGACCCCTATTTCGACGCGTACGGATGGAGCGCGTGGCCCGCGTCTCAGCTCGCTCCCCTCCGGATGAACGACGACGGCGTGCGCGGTTCCGGCTCGCTGTACCAGCTCGGCCTCGGCTACAGCATCACCGGGATCTACATGAACACCACCTTGGCCGCGCAGGTGGGCATCGACTCTCCGCCGCAGACACTGGCCGAGCTCGAGGCCGACATGGCGAAGGCGAAGGCCGCCGGCATCCTGCCGATCATGGCGGGCGACAAGGACGGCGTCGTCAACTTCGTCGTGCAGGCCGCGATGAACCAGTACGTCGACAAGGACAAATTCCTGTCGTGGATGTTCAACGAACCGGGAGCGCGCTACGACGAGTCCGGAAACGTCGAGGGTGCCGAGCTGGTGCGCAAGTGGGCGGACGCCGGATACTTCCCCTCCGACATCAACGCGATCGACTACTTCACCTTCACGAGCCGGTTCTCCGGCGGAGAGGGCCTCTTCACCTTCAACGGCAACTGGGAGGCCGCGAACTATCAGAAGGCACTCGGCTCGAACGTCGAGTTCTTCTTGGTGCCGCCCGCAGAGGCGGGAGTCGACCACGTCGCGATGGGAGCGGCGAACTCGTTCTCGGTCGCGGCGAAGTCGCCGCACATCAACGAGATCGTCTATTTCCTCAACTGGGTGCACACCGACCCCACGGCCCGACAGATCATCGTCGATGTCACGGGGGCGTCGCCCGGTGGCGACCCGGCGCAGGACCTGCCCACGGTGGAGTCCGGCTCGCTGATCGAGAACGCCCTGAAGATGTCCGCGCAGATTGGCGCCGAGAACGGGCAGGTCGACTTCATGGCCAACACCACCGCGGGAATCTACGCCGGCTCGATCATCCCCGAGTCGCAGCTGCTGGTGACCAGTCAGATTACCGGTCAGGACTTCGTCGACCGCGTGCAGAAGTTCTACGAGAGCGAGGTCGGCAAGTAATGACCGATCGTGCGGTCGCCGTCGCGGCGGCCCCTCGACCCGACGGCGCCCCTCCGGCGACGACGACCGCACCTCCTCGTCGGGCTGCCGCACGCGCGGTGGCCCGACGGGCGGCCCGCACCGGATGGCTGCTGCTCGTGCCGGCGCTGGGGTTCTACGTCGCGTTCGTGGTCTGGCCGCTCCTCCAAGGCGTGCAGTACTCGTTCTACGACTGGAACGGTATCGGCGTCGCCCGATGGGTGGGCTTCGGCAACTACCTCACCGTCTTCACCGACCCCGACCTCCTCGGCGCCATCCGCAACGCCTTCATCCTGATCGCGTTCTTCACCGTGATTCCCGTGAGCCTGGGACTCGTCCTGGCCACGCTCATCCGCGGCATCCGATACAAGGGATTCGCGGCGGCCGCGCAGACCGTCCTCTTCCTCCCGCAGATCATCCCGCTGGCCGCGGCGGGTATCGCCTGGTCGTGGATGTACGCCCAGACCGGTGCGATCAACCAGATCCTCGGAGGGGTCGGCCTCGGCTGGATCACGCGGCCGTGGCTCGCCGACTACGGCACCGCCCTCCCCGCGGTGGGACTCATCGGTTCGTGGGTGCTGACGGGCCTGTGCACCGTGCTCCTGCTGACCGGCCTCGGCAAGATCGACGTGTCGCTGTACGAGGCGATCCGTCTCGACGGCGCCGGATGGTGGCGCGAGTTCTTCACCATCACCCTGCCCGGGTTGCGTCAAGAGATCGCGGTGCTCGTCACCGTCACCGTCATCGCCGCGCTGTCGAGCTTCGACATCATCTACACCTCGACCCAGGGCGGTCCGGGACGGGCGACCCTCGTTCCCGGCCTGTCGATCTTCCGCATCGGTTTCACACAGAGTGACGTGGGCCTGGCCTCCGCCTTCGGCATCGTGCTCATGGCGCTCGTGCTCGTCGTGGTCCTTCCCATCCAACGCCTCTCGAGAGCGAGCGACTCGTGATCGCCAGCCGCACCGAGCGCCTGCTCGGCATCCTCCTCCTCAGCGTCGCCGCGATCGTGACGCTCCTGCCGCTGATCAGCATGCTGTCGGCCGCCCTGCAGCCGGCCGACCGCAACCCGACGGGGCTGACCTGGCCGACCGATCCGCAGTGGGGGAACTTCGCCACGGCCTTCGAGACGGGTCACGTCTGGCAGCTCATGGGTTCCAGCCTGCTGATCGTCCTCGGAGTCGTGCCGGTGAGTCTGGTGGCCGCGACCCTCGCCGGATTCGCGCTGGGATCCCTTCAGGTGCGCTTCGGTCGCGGCATCCTGGTGTTCTTCGTTCTCGGGCTCACCATCCCATTCGAGGCCCTGATCATCCCGCTGTACTACCAAGCGCAGTCGTTGGGCACCGTGAACACCCCGTGGGCGGTGATCTTCCCCCTGATCGGGCTCTACATGCCCTTTGGCGTCTTCTGGATGCGCGCCCACTTCATCAACGTGCCGCGCGAGCTCTCCGAGGCGGCGCGGGTGGACGGCGCGTCGATCTGGCGCGAGTTCCGCAGCATCCAGCTGCCGTTGGCGGCCCCCGCTCTGTCGGCCCTGGCGATCCTGCTGTTCATCTGGACGTGGAACCAGTTCCTGCTTCCCGTCGTCCTCATCGCCGACCCACTGCAGCGGACGGTTGCGGGCGCCCTGACCTTCTTCCAGGGCCAGTACTCGCTGAGCATCCCGCTGCTGAATGCGGGGGCCCTGATCATCATCACTCCCGCCGTCCTGCTGTTCCTCGTCTTCCAGCGCCAGTTCATCCGCGCCCTCGTCCAGGGCGCGGTCAAGGGCTGAGCGCTCCCACCATCTCGAAACGGATCCCCATGACGTTCACGCTGCCCGACCACTGGGTCTGGGACTTCTGGTTCGCCCACGACGGCGACACCCACCACATGATGTTCCTCCAGGCGCCCATGAGCCTCGGCGACCCGGATCTGCGCCATCGCAACGCCAGTGTCGGCTACGCCACCTCCGACGACCTGCGCTCGTGGACCGTCCACGGGACGGTGCTGGAGCCGTCGGGCGGTCAGGCCCCCGACGCCACGGCCACCTGGACGGGCAGCATCGTGCGGACGGATGCCGACTGGCGCATGTTCTACACCGGATCGCGGTTTCTCCGCGAGGGCGAGATCACGAACGTCGAGACGGTGCTGGCCGCCGCCTCGGACGACCTCGCCGCATGGACGAAGGACCCGGCTGTGGTCGTCTCCGCCGACCCCCGGTGGTACGAGACGCTCGCGCACGGAACCTGGCACGAAGAAGCCTGGCGCGATCCGTGGGTGTTCGCCGACCCGGACGGGGACGGCTGGCACATGCTCGTCACCGCTCGTGCGCGGGAGGGTGTCTCGCGCGACCGCGGGGTGATCGGTCACGCCTGGTCGGCCGATCTGCGCCGTTGGGAGGTGCGGCCTCCGCTCAGTGCCCCGGGCGCGGGATTCGCCCACCTCGAGGTGCCGCAGGTCGTGCACGTCGAGGGACGGTGGGTCCTGCTGTTCTCGTGCGACTCCGCGCATCTCGCCGGAGCGAGAGAAGGGCAGGTCGGCGGGATCTGGGCCGTCGCCCTCGACGATCCGCGGGGGCCGTATCCGGTGGAGCGCGCCACCCTCGTGACCGACGAGAGCCTGTACAGCGGTCGCATCGCGCAGGACGCCGAGGGTCGCTCCGTCATGCTTGCTTTTGAGAACACGAGCTCCGACGGGGTCTTCGTCGGAACGCTCTCCGATCCCGTGGCGGTGCGATGGAACGACGACCGCCTCGAGACCGAGGGAGCGCTCCGGTGACGGCTGTGGAGGGCACCGTCGCCCCCGGGTTCGAGGCCGTCGCCGACGCGTTCGCCGCCGCCTTCGAGGGGCTGCCCGAGATGGGCGGCGCTCTCGCTGTGCGCGTGGAGGGTCGCAGCGTCCTCGACCTGTGGGGCGGCGTGGCCGACAGTCGCGACGGTAGACGATGGCAGCGCGAGACGCCGTCCGTGGTGTTCTCCTGCACCAAGGGCCTCATGGCGATCCTGGCGGCGCGGCTGGTCGCGTCGGGCCGTCTCGACCTCGATGAGCCTCTCAGTGCGCTCTGGCCCGAGTTCGGTGCGCGCGGGAAGGACCGGGTGAGCGTCGGTGACGCCCTCGCCCACCGCGCCGGAGTGTCGGCTCCCAGAGAGGACGTCTCGCGCGCGCAGCTCCTCGACTTCGACGCGATGGCGGCTCTGCTCGCGCGACAGCAACCCTTGTGGCAACCGGGCGAGGGATGGGCCTATCACGCGCTCACCCACGGCTGGATCTCCGGAGAGATCGTTCGTCGCGCCGGCGCGACGGAACCGGGAGCGGCCTTCGCCGAGATGGCGGCGGCCGTGGGCGGGGGCGCATGGCTCGGGATGCCGCCCGAGGTCGCGGCATCCGTCGCGCACCTGCGCGTCGGGCCCACGCTGGCCGCTCATGTGGCCCGGCAGCGGGAGGGGCGGGAACCCGCGACCACCGACTGGCTCGAGCGGGCGATGACCCTCGGCGGCGCGCTCCCCGAGACGCTGGTCACCGATGACGACGGCTTCAATGCCGACGACGTCCGCGCCGCGGTCATCCCCGGCGCCGGCGCCATCGCCACCGCTCGTGCCGTCGCGGCGATGTGGTCCGCCACCGTCGCCGTCACCGAGGGCGTCCGCCTCCTGGACGACGAGACCCTTCGGGTGGTGACGCGGGAACGGACCGCCGGTCCGCCGGTCTTCGCCGCTCCTGCGCCGTGGCCGCGGTGGGCGGCCGGCTTCCAGCTCGACTCCGAGGCCCGCCGTTACCTGGGCCCCACGAGCTTCGGGCACGATGGAGCCGGTGGTCAGGTGGCGTTCGCCGACCTCGACTCCCGGATCGGATTCGCCTTCGTGACCAACTGGATGGAGGCCGACGATCCCCGCGCGACGCGCATCGTCGACGCGCTCCGCGAGGTCGTGCGCTGATCGGGATTCAGCGCACCCGCGCCCACCCGTCCTCGCGTCGCTCGATGGCCCCGGCCGCTGCGAACGCCTCGAGCCACCCGCCCATCGGCCACACGCCCCACCGTTCGTGGAAGGTGGCGCCGTTGCGCAGGATGTCGTCGAGATGCTGCCACGGGGGAGAAGACACCGGATGCCACTGGTGGTACGCGTCCGCGCCGCCCACCCAGAGCATCTCGATGTCGGCCGCTCGCGCCGTCCAGGCGAGGTCGGTGTCTTCCGCGCCGTACCCCTCGTAGCCCGGGTGAAACCCCCCGATGCGCTTCCACGTCGCGGGGGTGACGGCGAAGGACAGCGACCAGAACAGGTCGTACTCCTCCGGGGTCGCTCGGCGGGTCGCACCGGCGGGCAGGGCGGGCCGGGCCCGGTGGGGACGGGTGAGGAAGGGCAGATCGGATGCCGTTTCCGGCCGCTGCACGCTCACCAGGTACGTGACCGCTCCCGAGAGGACGGCGTCGGGGTTGCTCGAGGCCGCGGTCCGGTATGCGGAAAGCAGGTCGGCGCCGGGCAGGCAGTCCACGTCGAGGAAGACGAGCAGCTCGGCCCCTGCCTCGATGGCCGCCGCGGCGGCACGGTTGCGACCTTCGCCGACGCGGAGCCCCGTCGACCCCGGTGGAACGTGCAGCGTGAGGGTGCCGGCATCCGGGACGTCGGTCGGCGGTGTCTCATCGAGCCAGACCTCGACGCGCACGATGTCGTCGGCGACCTCGGCGAGCACGCGTCGTTGGCGGTCCAGGTGCTCCCGCCGGGATCGCGAGGCGACCGTGAGGACGGCGGTCTTCACGGCAGCGCCGCCTCGATCGCCGCGGCCATGCGCGCGGCCGCTCCGTCGACCTGCCACCGCGACCAGTCGGGGTCGTCTCCGGCGGCGAGCTCGACGAGCGCCACGAGACCCGCGGCGTCGATGCCGCTGCCGCCCTGCCGGGCGAGCCCCCACCGCTCGAGCGCTGCGGCCGTGTCCCGCTGCTCGTCGAACGGGCGCTCCTGCGCGACGACCACTGCACGCGCGCCCGCTGCAGCCAGATCCGCCACGCTGTTCTGCCCGGCGGCGCTCACCACGACCGTGCTGCGTGCGAGCAGCGGCCACGGATCGTCGACCCGGGAAGAGGGGTCGTGTCCCGCCGAGGTGACGTCCCATCCCCGCTCGCGAAGCCGTGCGACGGCATCCTCGCGGACGTGCTCGTCGACCACCCGGCCCAGCAGCAGCACCGACCGTTCCTCGCGCGGTGCGTCGCGTTCGCGTCCGTCGAAGCGCGAGATCCCGCCCGTCCAGACCACGCGATCGGCGTGCGCCGTCAGTGCGTCGGCGCAGACGGCGCCGCGCGGCCAGGGCGCGAGGATGGCGTCGGCGAGGTCGTAGGCGAGCGCGTGCGGCGCGTCCGTGCGCGTCCCGGGCTGCGTCATGGCGAGGGTGCGCAGTCCGAGCAGGCGCGCGAGCGCCACGACCTCGACGCTCACGTCCACCACCAGGGCCGTCACGGACCGTTCGGCGGCGGTCGAAGCGATGAGTGCCAGACGGTCGCGATGGCCCGGGTGATCGTGCGGTGCCCAGTGCAGATGACCGCGCACCGTGGGGTCGGCGTCTCGCGGATCGGCCGTCGACCCATCGGCCCGGGGGAAGGGGTCGGCATCCGGGGGCAGTTCGATCCAGTCCACCCCCGCAGCAAGGCCCGCCGGGCGGGGCATCGACGAGAAGGCGACGACGGGCGTCCGCAGGTGCGGGGTCACCGCGAGGAACCGCGCGACATGCCCGTAGCCGTGATGGTGGACGTACCAGCCGATCACCACGACACCGCCGGCACCCTGCGCGCGGCGGCGGGCTGCGCGACGTGGGTGAGCACGCGCTCGACCTCGCGGTGCCGGTGAGCGAGGGAATGCTGACGTACCGCGGCTTGGCGTGTCCACACGCGCGTGAGCGGCTCGCGAACGCCCTCGGCGGCGAGGTGGGCGGCGGCCTTCGCGAGGGCGACGATGTCGCCGGGCATGACCGTCGCCGAACCCGGCATGCCCGCGAGCACCTCGGAGACGCCGCCGATGTCGAAGGCCGCGACGGGAGTCCCGGTCGCGAGGGCCTCGGCGATCACGAGCCCGAACGGCTCCTCCCACATCGGCGTCACGAGAGCGACCGCCGAAGACCCGACCAGGCGGCAGAGATCGGCCTGGTGAAGCGGGCCGACGTATCGCGCGTGCACGCCGAGACGGGGGACGATCTCCTGCTCGAAATAGTCCACATCGCCGATCCGCCCGGCCAGCACGATGTGCGCATCGGCCTCGCGCGCCGCCTCGATCGCCAGGTGGGGGGCCTTCTCGGGGACGACGCGCCCCGACCAGACCCACGAGGGTCCGCCCGCACCGCGGATCCACTGATCGGTGTCGACACCGTTGGGGAAGACGAATGCGTCGACGCCCTCGACCGACCAGGCGCGCGCGGTGGCCTGGCTCACGGCGACGAACCGATGGGAGGCCTCGGACACCTCGGCTGCCGCCTCGAGCAGGGCCTCCAGCGGAGGCGTGTGCAGGGTCGTGACGACGGGGATGTCGGCCTCGACGCTCCAGCGGATGGGAGCCGGGTGCAGGCTGTGGTTGTCGACGACGTCGAAGTGATGGCGGTCGGCGATCAGCCGGTCCCGGGCGGCGTCGAAGGCCGCGTCGACGGCTTCGGCGTATCCCCGCGGGTACTCGGTGTCGGAGGAGTGCTCCGGCCGCGTCCACTCCGGCGCGGGAAGGCGGAACTCGGGCACGTCGTCGAGGAAGTCGGAACCCTCCGCCGCGCACAGGGTGACCTGGTGTCCGCGGGAACGGAGCCAGCGCACCCGATCCCAGACGGTGGCCTCGAGGCCGCCCGCGTGTGGTTGTCGAAGCGGGTAGCGCGACGGCGCGACGACCAGCACGCGCAGCGGCCGCTGCCCGCGGATCACGCGGCCACCTCGGCGGCGAGCACGCGGCGATAGACGGCGAGGTGCGCTGATCGCACGTCCTCGAGCTCCGCGGAGCGCTCGCTGCGTCGGCGCAGGACTTCGCCCTCGCGTCGAGCGGAACCGGGCGTGGACCACACCTCGTGCGTGGCGTCGAGGATCGCTCGCGCGAGGGACACGGGCTCACCCACGTCGAAGGTGTGGAAATCGTCCGGATGCTGAGCCGCGATGTGTCCGATGCGCGTACCGATCACTGGGACGGCCAGGTCGTAGCAGAGCTCGGCCCATCCCGACTGCGTGCCGTGTCGGTAGGGCAGCACGCACGCGTCGAGGTCGGCGAGCCAGCGGGCGAGCGCGTCGTCGTCGAGACGGGGCCCGCGCTCGACGCGGACGCCCTCGGTCCCCGCGACCAGCAGATCGATGGATGCCGCGGCCTCCTCGTCGCGTACCCGCTCGTTCACCCGCACGACGGCCTCGACGCGCGCTCCCTGAGCGCGCAGGTCGGAAATGGCCCGCACGAGCGTGGCGGTGGTTCCGACGCCGTCGATGTTGGGGCGGAGGTCGCGCAGGTGAACGCCCACACGGGTGGTGTCGTGGGCCGATCCGGTCGGACGCGGATCGTCTCCGAGGAGGGTCGGATGCGGGATCACGGTCGTGGCGCGGTGCGCGATCGTGTGCACCTCGGCCCCGGCGGTGTCGGTGAGGGTGATGAGCTCGTCCGCTGCGGCGGCGAGCACGGCGAGCGAAGCGCGGTGCTCGTCCTGCGCGCTCAGCTGGGGGTTCTCCAGATCGTGCACCGTGTAGACCAATGGCCGACCGAGGCGGCGCAGGGTCGCGACCGTGTCCTCGAGTTCCGCGGGGCTGTACGACTCGATCCCGAAATGCACGTGGACCAGGTCGAAATCTTCGACGTTCGCCTCGAGCCACGCCGGCAGCAGGACCTGCGGGGGCCACCACTGGCCGGCCGGAGCTCCCGGCGGCGGCGGGTCGGCCAGCACGCGAACGTGGTGCGGATCCGCGATGGCGGCGACGTAGGGATGGGCCGAGGGAACGGCGGCGACTCGAATGGGGGTGACGACGATCTTCTCTCCTCCTCGTGATTGCGTGCGTGACGGTGCGCGTACCGCATCGCCAGGCACATCGCAATGCAACGGGGCGGTTGGGACGACGACGACACCGACGGATACGTTCACATCATGGGTGCGGAGAGGGCAGGCGCGACAAGCCTTGCGGACCACGGCGACGCGGTGATAGCGCGTCGTGTCCACTACGCCGAGTTCTTCGGCGACGCACCCGCCCCCGACGGCTACGGCGTCGTCGTCGGCAACTGCCAGGCCGAGTCCCTGCGGCTCGTCATCGCCTCCGAACAGCTGCCGGCCGTGCGGATCCCCGCCGTGCACGAGCTCGACGCCGCCGAAGCGTCCCGTCTGCACGCTCTGCTCGCGGGGGCGTCCTTCCTCGTGTCGCAGCCCATCCGCGACGACTACCGCGGCCTCCCGCTCGGCACCGCGCAGTTGCGGGCTTCGCTTCCTTCCGGCGCCCGCGTGGTGCTCGTTCCCGCTGTTCGCTTCGCGGGTCTGCACCCGTTCCAGGCGGTGCTCCGACTCCCCGCGTTCCCCGAGGACCCGCCCCTGGTGGCCTATCACGACGTCCGCACGGTCGCCGAAGCGGCCGGGCTGAGCGTGCCCGCGCACCTTCCCGCCTCGGCGGTTCGCGCTCTGGCCGACGCCTCCGTTGCGGAACTGCGTCGCCGCGAGGCCCTCGGCCTCGACGTCGCGGCATCCGACCTCTTCTCTCCCGTCGTCGAAGACCTCGCGCGCACGGTCAATCACCCCGGCAACGCCCTCTTCCTGCCCCTGGGGGAGCGCATCGTCGAGGCACTGGGCTCGCCCGGACGCGTCGTCGACCCGGGGCGGCCGATCCTCGCTTCGGTGCGCGCGCCGCTCGAATCGTGGGTCGTCGACGCGTGGAACCTCGACGCCGCACCTCGCCCCGAATGGATCGTGGCCGGCGAGACCGTCTCGGCCGACGCCGTGCGCCGCGCCCACCTCGCCTATTACGCGAAACGTCCCGCCCTCCTCGCCGCCGTCGTCGACCGTATGGCCCCGCTGCTGCGCACCTGGAGCGCCGCCGCATGAGTTCGAAGATCTCGATCCCGGATGCCACCCTCCCGGTGCTCCTCGTCCATCCCGGCCCGCACGGCGTCGCGGTCTACGCCCGGCAGATCGCGGCCGAAGTCGTGGCGGCGGAGCCGCACGCGCGGATCACGACCGTCGATGCTCTCGCCGCCCTCCCCGAAGGGACGCCGGTGCACGCTCACGTCACCGACCGCCTGTGGGGAGCATCGCCCGAGGAGGCGACGCACGCGCTCACGGGCCTCGCCGCCCGGCATCCGCTCACCGTGACGCTGCACGACGTGCCGCAGGAATCCGACGGCGAACGCAACCGCCCGCGGCGCCGAGCCTTCTATCGCGCCGTGACCGAGGCGTCGCGCGGGGTCGTCGTCAACAGCGCCCATGAGCGCGAACTGCTGCGCGAAGAGGGCGTCTTCGACGGCCCGGTCGCCGTCGTGCCTCTCCCGGTCGATTCCGTGGCCGTGCCGCTCGCAACGCCGGAGGTCGACGACTCCGTCGGCGTCCTCGGATACTTCTACCCCGGCAAGGGTCATGACGAGGCGCTCGAAGCCGCTGCCACCGCGGGGCTGACGCGACTGACCGTGCTCGGACGCGCCTCCGACGGCCACGCGGGCGACCTCGACGCCTTCGCGCGACTCGCCGGCGCGCGGGGGGTGTCGGTGGAAGTGACCGGGTGGCTCGACGACGCCGAGATGGCCGACCGGGTGCGTCGCATCGCCGTCCCGGTGATCGCGCACCGGCATGTCTCGGCGTCGGGCTCTCTGGCCTCGTGGATCGGCTGGGGACGCCGTCCTCTCGCCGTCCGCAACCGCTACAACGACGAGATGGCCGCGCTCAGGCCCGACACCGTCACCCTCGTCGAGCCGGACGCCCTCGCGGCGGCGATCTCCGCCGCCCGTGTCGACGCACCCTCCACATGGCACGGCCAGCACCCTGTTCCTTTCGGACACGCTGACGCCGCCCGCGCGTACCTCCGCTGGTGGAGCGAGGTCACGTCATGACGGGGGACACCCCCTGGAACGACCGGATGCCATGGGTGCCGGGCAACCGCTGGGACCTGGTCGCACACCTCGAGCCCCAACCGCCGCGCGTGAGCGTCATCGTCACCCATTACGCTCAGCCGGCGGAACTCGCCCGCACCCTCGAGGCTCTCCGCCGACAGGATCACCCGCGCAACCGTCTCGAGATCATCGTCGCCGACGACGGCTCTCCCGAGGCGCCGTCGGTCCCAGAGGGCGTCCTGCTGGTTCGTCAGGAGGACCGCGGTTTCCGCGCGGCTGCCGCTCGAAACCTGGGAGCGGCGGCCGCGTCGGGCGATGTTCTCTGCTTCTTGGATGCCGACACCAGCCCGGAACCCGAGTACGTGCGACGGATCTCGCGTCTTCCCGCACTCCTGTCCGAGGCGGTGACGGTGGGGCGCCGTCGACACGCGGACTTCGCGGGCGTCCCGGCCCAGATCCCGGTCGAGGAATGCGGTCCCGCACGGGAACTCCCCGAACCGGCCTGGCTCCGAGACGCGTACCAGCGCAGCCAGAATCTCCTGCTCGCCGACGACCGGTCCTATCGGTATGTCATCAGCGCCGTCGTCGCCTGCTCCCGATCATTCTTCGACGAGGTGGGCGGTTTCGACGAGACCTTCTCGTCGTACGGAGGAGAGGATTGGGAATGGGCGCACCGGTGCTGGCAAGCCGGCGCGGTTCTCGCGCATGTTCCGGATGCCGTGGCCTGGCACGACGGCCCGGACTGGGCGGGCCGGGGGGACTCCGAGCGTGACGCCGAGGGCAATCGGCAGTCGATTCAGCTGGTGACGAAGATCCCCGTCGATGGGTCAGCGGCACGAGGTCTCCTTCCCGCGATGCCCGACATCGAGGTACGCGTGCCGGTGACGACGACCGCGGCCGCGTTCGTGTGCGCCGACTCGCTCCTTGCGGCGCTGCCGAGAGCCGCTGTCGTGATGGCGCCGGTCCCGGATGCGGCCGCGCTGCGCGCTGACCCCCGCGTTCGCTCTGCCGTCATCGAGGACCCGCGCGTGAGGGTGGAGCTGGAGCACCCGGTGGTCGTGTTGCGTCCCGATGCGCTGAGCGATGCCCTCGCCGTCCTCGGCGAAGGTGACGTGGGACGAGTGCATCTGCGGTCTGCGGAGGGGGTGCCGCTCGGGTCGGCGACGAGCCGCCGGGCCCGCGCCAGGAGCACACGGTGGAGCACGAGGTCGGGGCACGCAGAGACCACTCGCGTCATCGAGGGCATGCACGTCCTGCGGGCGGAACCGTCGGTCGAAGCGTGGCTGGGCGCGTGGGGCGGAGCCCCTCGGTTCCTCTGAGTCCACCGACTTCCGCGGAATTCCGCGGAATCAGCTTCGCGACACGCCCGGGAAGCGCATGAGTTCGACCGAACCCGGGGTCGCACGTAAGCTCTTACATGTTCGCCCCACAGGGGAGAGCGGAGCGGCCGAAAGGCCCCGCGTCCTCTCAAGCGGCGAAGCACCCCCAACACCAACACTTGAGAGTTTCGACTCTTTGGTCTACAGTTGGGATCCTGCCACTCGGCACACAAACTCAGTCTGACTGCTTCTTAGCGAAGCTCAATTGCGCTGGTTTGGTTGTCGAGTCCGCAGGTCAAATGAAGTGAACTGCCTCACGGGTAGGTCGAGAGACT
>NZ_BJML01000015.1 GCF_006539145.1 Microbacterium testaceum
GGGGCGGGCGAACCCGCCCCGCCGCCGGGTGGATCAGAGTCCGACGTCGGACGCCTTCAGGAAGCCCGAGTCGATGAGCTTCGACTGCACGTCGTCCTTGGTGACCACCTCGGGGGTCAGCAGGTACGAGGGGACGACCTTCTTGCCGTTGTCGTAGGTCTTGGTGTCGTTGACCTCGACCTCCTTGCCGTCCTTCAGCTCCTGGATCATCGTGAAGACCCGGTCACCGAGGGCACGGGTGTCCTTCCAGACCGTCATCGCCTGCGCACCGTCGAGGATCGCCTTGACGTTGGCCTTGTCGGCATCCTGACCCGTGATGATCGGGTAGTCGGCGCCGGGGGTGTATCCGGCCGACTTCAGCGACGCCTCGATACCGATGGCGAGGCTGTCGTTGGGCGAGAGCACCACGTTGACCTTCTTGCCGTTGCCGTAGAACGACGAGAGACGGTTGTCCATCTCGGACTGCGCCTTGTCGGACGCCCAGCCCTGGATGCCGATCGACGCCCAGGCGTCGTCGTTGGCGGGCGACTTGCCGCTGGGGACGACCAGCTGACCCTTGTCGATGTAGGGCTTGAGCACGTCCCACGCGCCGGCGAAGAAGAACTTCGCGTTGTTGTCGTCGGGGCTTCCGGCGAAGGGCTCCAGGTTGAACGGGCCCTTGCCGTCCTTCAGGCCCAGCTTCGACTCGATGTACTGGCCCTGAAGCGTTCCGACTTTGTAGTTGTCGAACGTGGCGTAGTAGTCGACGTTCTCGCTGCCGTTGATGAGACGGTCGTACGCGATGACCTTGGCGTTCTGCGACTTGGCCTCCTGCAGCACCGGGCCCAGGGTCGAACCGTCGATCGCGGCGATGACGAGGATCTTCGCGCCACCCGACAGCTGGTTCTGGATCTGGCTGATCTGCTGGTCGGTCTTGTTGTCGGCGTACTGCAGGTCGACGGTGCACCCGGCATCCTGGAGCTTCTTCTGCAGCTGCTCGCCGTCGTTGATCCAACGCTCGAGGCTGCGGGTGGGCATGGCGATGCCGACGTTGCATTCGGTCGATCCGCCACCTGCGGCGTCTCCACCGCCGTCCGCCGGGCGCGTGGAGCTGCACGCTCCGAGGCCCACGGCGAGTGCGGCGATGGCCGCACCGGTCAGGATTTTCTTCAGCATGTGATCTGCGTTCCTCTCTGAACAGCAGGGACCCTTCGATCCGTACCCGCGCCCTCCCCGGCGTCGGATCGGGTACGTCTTCGTTCCCGGCACTCTGGTCCGTCGAATTATGACGGCTCCGAAAAAATATCCACCGGAGGGGGTTTTGTCTATAGCCGCGTCAAAATTCATCCGCGCCCGTGACCGGACCGTGACACGTCGCGCGCGAGCGCCCCTCAGCGCTCGTCGTGGTCGACGCCAGACCACAGGTCACCGCACTCGACGAGCTGCGCGTCCTGCGCGATGAGGTACGGGCGCGCGCCGATGTCGCCCCGGATCGAGGCCGCCACCGGCCCCCAGTGATCGCGGCCGAGAAGCACCGGGTGACCGGGCGCCCCGCCGTAGGTCGCCTGCACGAGAGCGTCCGCGCTCGCTCGACGCGCAACCCTCGCGACGGCAGCGCGAGGAACGTCGGGAGTGTCGACGGGCAGCACCACGACCGAGATCGACGGACCGGATGCCATCGCCCCCAGTCCCGCGCGCAGCGAGGCGGCGACCCCCGTCGCCCAATCCTCGGCTCGCACGATCGAGACGCCGGTGGGGACGAGGGCGCTCGCCGCGTCCGCCTCGGCGCCGAGGACGACCGTGACGTCGTGGCATCCGCCCTCGCTCAGTGCTCGGGCGGCGAGCGCGATCCACGACGTGCCGGCGGGAGTGCGGGCGAGGGCCTTGGGCCCACCGAACCGCCGCCCCGCCCCGGCGGCCAGGACGAGGCCCGACACGGTTCCGAGCGGGACTGCGGGCATGGTCACGACAGCGTAGCGTGCGCGAAACACGCCCCGATTACGGTCGCATCCATGCTCGAACTGGCCCCCGACCTGGTGCCGCTGCTCGACGCGGGCGTGCCCGTGGCGGCCGTCACGGTCACCGCGGTCGTGCGCAGTGCACCCCGCGGCGTGGGCGCGACCCTCGCCGTCACGAGAGATGCGCGGGTGATCGGATCGATCTCGGGCGGCTGCGTCGAGAACGACGCGGTCATGCTCGGTCTCGATGTCCTGCGCAGCGGCACCATCCGTCGCGCGCGCTTCGGTTTCGGCGACGACGACGCGATCACGCCGATCGCCGCCGGTCTGGCGTGCGGCGGCGCGGTCGACGTCGTCGCGTACCGCGTCGAAGACGCGCACCGCCCCGCCCTGGAGGCGGCCCGAGACCGTCGCGATGCGACGCTGCGCCTCGACGTCGGCGGGGACGAGCCTCTCGTGCTGCATCGACCGGCTCCCCCGCGGCTGATCATCCTCGGCGCGGGGGAGCACGCGGCCGCCCTCTGCCGACTGGGAGCCGCCGCCGGTTTCGCGGTGACCGTCTGCGACGACTGGGCCCTCCTCGTGACCCACGACCGCTTCCCCGACGCGGCCGAGCTGGTCGTCGGAGCACCCCACGAGGTGCTCGATACCCTCCCCTCCCCCGACGCACGCACGGCCGTGTGCGTGCTCACCCACGACGAGCGTCTCGACGTTCCCGCGATCCGCTCGGCGCTGCGCCTGCCGGTCGGTTTCGTCGGGGCGATGGGCGCTCGCGCCACCGTCTCGCGTCGAGCCGCGCTCCTGCGCGCCGCCGGAGTGACGGATGCCGAGCTCTCGCGCCTGCACTCCCCTCTGGGTCTCGACCTCGGGGGCCGCTCCCCCGAGGAGACGGCCCTGTCGGTGATCGCCGAGATCGTGGCATCCCGGAACGCCGCCGACGCTCGACCGCTGCGCGAGGCCGCCGGACCCCGCCTGCACGCGATCGCGAGTGGCGGGGACTCGTGCGCTGTGAGGAGCGCATGAGCGTCACCATCGTCCGCGGCGCGATCGCGGTGATCGACGGCTCCGGGCGCGTGCGCGAGGGAGACGTCACGATCGCCGACGGGGTCGTCGTCGAGAGCGCCGACACGACGGACGCCGAGATCATCGACGCCACCGGCTGCGTCGTCACGCCCGGATTGGTCAACGCCCACCACCACCTGCTGCAGACCGCCTTCCGCACGCTGCCGGGCACGCGCGGCATCCCGATGCGCGAATGGCTCCCCGCCATGGCGGCGGCCTACACCGCGGCGGGGGTCGACCCGGAACTGACCGGTCTCGCCGCTCGAGCGGGTCTCGCCGAAGCGCTGCTGTGCGGGGTGACCACCGTCGCCGACCACCACCTGACCTGGCCCGCCGACGCCGACACCGTCGGGATGGCCCGCGCGGCGGCGACCGCCGCGGCCGATCTCGGCGCGCGACTCGTCTTCGTGCGCGGCGCGGCGCGCGACGACCCGCAGACCGCGGCGGCATCGGCGGAGGACATCGTCTCGGCCCTCGTCCCGAATCGCGCGGGCGGTGTCTCGGCCGACGGGATGCTGCAGGTCGCCGTGGGACCGGCCGGCGTGCACAGCGACCCGCGCGAGACGTTCGCGCTGCTCGGCGAGGTGGCCCAGCGCCACGGCCTGCGCCGACGCACGCAGGCCAACGAGGTGGTGGACGTCGAGATCGCCGTCTCGCGCTACGGGAAGCGCCCCCTCGATCTGCTCGAGGAGTGGGGGTGGCTCGCCCCCGACGTGACCCTCGCCCACCTGTGCGACGTGTCCGACGACGAGATCGCGCGAGTCGCGGCATCCGGGGTCTCGGCCACCCATGCTCCCGGGTGCGACGTGCCCATGGGCTGGGGTGTCGCGCCGGTGCGGCGCCTGCTCGACGCGGGTGTCGCCGTCGGCCTCGGTACGAGCGGCGGGGGCAGCAACGACGCGGGGCACCTGCTCGCCGACGCGCGCCTTGCCCTGCAGGTGTCGGCGCTGGTCGGGCCGCAGCTGCCGGCATCCGACGTCCTGACGATGGCGACCGCCGGATCGGCCGACGGGCTCGGGCGCCCCGAGCTCGGGCGTCTGACCCCCGGGTCGGCTGCGGACCTGTGCCTGTGGGACGTCTCCGGTGTCGCCGACGCCGGCGTGGCCGACCCCGTGGCGGGACTGCTGTGGGCCGCACCCGGCCGACGTCCGCGGACCGTCCTCGTGGCCGGACACGTCGTCGTCGATCAGGGCCGACTGATCCGCGCCGACGAACGCGAGGTCGTCGCCCGATTGTTCGAGAGGGTGAAACGATGACCACCATGGCCCCCGTGATGGATACCCCCAGCAGCGACGAACGCTTGGGCGCTCACTTGCGTGGGCTGCGCAAGGCGCGCGGGCTGACCCTCACCCAGCTCGCCGAGGCCGCGACCCTGTCGCACCCTTTCCTCAGCCAATTGGAGCGCGGTCTCGCGCGCCCGAGCATGGCGAGCCTCGAACGGCTCGCCCGGGCGCTGGGCACCAGCCGAGTCGAGCTGCTCGCGGGGTCGGAGCCGCCGCGCGCCGACCACGACGCCGAGCCCTCGTTCGTGGCCGCCGACGAGGGGGTCATCGGCCCCTATGCCGAGGGAACCGCCCGGCTGCTGGCCGAGGGCCCGCGGCGGTTCGAGCCCCTCGAGTTCACGGGGTCGAATCCGACTCCTGGCGATCACTACGTGCACGAAGAGGACGAGTTCCTCACGGTTCTCGAGGGCTCGATCGTCATCTCGTTCGGCGGCTTCGGCGAGCGCACCCTGCGGGTCGGCGACTCGGTGTACTGCCGGTCGGGCACACCGCACCGCTGGTACTCGCCCGACGGCTCCGTGTACCGGTTGCTCATCGTGAAAGAGCTCGTGCACGGCGGCGGCGCCGACGACGCGGTCGAACAGGAGGACACGTGAGTGCGGGAGTGACATTCGACGCGGTTGTCCGAGAGCGGCGGGATGCCGCGGACGGCGTCGTCGTGCTCGACCTCGAGCGCGCGACGGGGACGCTGCCGCACTGGTCGCCCGGAGCGCACATCGACGTGGTCCTGCCCGGCGGAATCGAACGGCAGTACTCGCTCTGCGGCTCGCCGACCGAACGCGGCACGTGGCGCATCGGGGTCCTCCGCGAGCGCGAAGGATCGGTGTGGCTGCACGAGAACGCCCGGGTCGGGTCGACTCTGCGCGTGCGCGGCCCCGCGAACCACTTCCTGTTCGCGCCCACCGCGGGACGGTCGTACGTGTTCGTCGCCGGCGGGATCGGCATCACGCCGATCGTGCCGATGATCGAGGCCGCCGCGGCGGCCGGGGCCGAGTGGACGCTGCTCTACGTCGGGCGATCGCGCACGACGATGGCCTTCGTCAGCGAGCTCGAGGCGCAGCACGGCTCGCGCGTCGAGGTGTTCGCGGCCGACGAGGGACGACGACTCGATCTGCCCGATCGGCTCGGCACACCGGTGGCTCGCACGGTCGTCTACGCGTGCGGACCCGCCCGTCTCCTCGAGGCTCTGGATGCCACGATGTCGGTGTGGCCGCGCGGAAGCCTGCACGTCGAGCGGTTCGAGGCGAAGGTGCTCGGCCCGCCCGTCTGGACCGAGCCGTTCGAGGTCGACCTGATGATGTCGGGGCTGACGGTGACGGTGCCTCCGGAGCGCTCGGTGCTCGACGTGATCGAGGAGCAGGGCATCGTCGTGCCCTCGAGCTGCCGCGTGGGCACCTGCGGAACGTGCGAAGTGGCCGTCGTCGGCGGCGACATCGAGCACCGCGACTCCGTGCTCTCTCCCGAGGAGCAGGATGCCAACCGCTCGATGATGCCGTGCGTCTCGCGCGCGGCCTGCCCGCGGATCACGCTCGAGCTGTGACGACTCTCGACGGCGCGTCGTCAGCGCGAGAGTGAGTCGGCCGAACCCGCGGAGGCCGTGACCCGAGGCGCCCACACGGCGGCGACTACGAGCGGAACGGCGAGCAGCACCCACGCCACGGGGACGGCGGTCCAGCCGAGCAGGGCGCCGACCGCGACGTTGCCGACGAGCACGGCGATACCCCCGCACGTCGACAGCAGACCGAAGAACGATCCCGTCGGCAGCGCCCCGGCGAAGCGGGGAACGAGGCCCTGCGCGGTGGGGTTCGTCGTGAGGTGCCCGACGATGACGAGCCCGGCGGCGGCGAACACCGCGGCGATGAGCACGGGGTCGTCGAGAGGCACAACGGCACTCGCGGCGACCACGACGAAGCCCGCGGCCGAGAGCCCGTAGCCGACCCGCAGGGCGCGGGCCGCGCCCACGCGATGACACCAGCGCGAGACCGGCAGCTGCAGCACGAGGGTCAGGGCCGAGACCCACGCGAACATCGCCGCGACCACCGCGGGGCCGGCCTCGGCGCGCGCGAGCTGGAGGGGGAGCGCGAGATAGAGCTGGTTGAAGGCGAGCAGGTCCGCCGCATGGAGGGCCGAGAACGCGACGAAGCGACGGTCGCGGAGGGACCACCAGCGTCCGTGGATCCCGCGCTCGGTCGACGCGGGCGTCCGGCGCGGTAGGGCGATCGCGAGGAACACCGCGATCAGCACGAAGAGGGCCGCCCCGGCGAGCGCGACGACGACGAAGCCCCACCCCAGCAGGGCGGCACCCACGAGGGGGCCGAGCACCGCCCCGAACTCCCCCGCGACACTCAGCCATGCGAACAGCGAGGCGCGGTGTCCCGCGCCGGCCGGGGCGCGGCGCTGCTCGGCATCCGCCACGAGGATGTTGACTCCCGGCGAGAAGAGCGCGCCGCCCAGGCCCGTCAGCACGGTCCCCGCGATGAAAAGGGCGAGCTGCGGAGCAGGCGTGAGCAGCGACAGGGCGAGGGTGGCGAAGCCGAGCACGCGCACCGCACATCCCGTGAGGATCGTGCGGCGCGCGCCGAAGCGGTCGGCGAGCACCCCTCCGACGAGGAACATGCCCTGCTGCGCGAAGGTCCGCACCCCCAGGATGAGGCCCACCGCGGCGGCGGTCAGCCCGAAGTCGGCGGTGAGCACGAGGGCGAGGAAGGGGACGACCGCGAAGAAGCCGACGTTGAACATCAGCTGCGTGCCCAGCAGCACCGGCGTGCGGGCGGCACGGGGCGGGGCGGGGGTGACGAGCACGGCGATCTCCGGGGGGTCGGGGCGTCCAGCGCCGGAACGATCCTGTCATCCGCGCCGGCGCGCTCGCGAACGCGCGGTGGCGACGACGGTGACGAGAACAGGAGAGGAGACGAGAGCAGGCCGATCGAGCCGAAATCGGCCTGTCCTCGCGACATCCCCTGTTCTCGTCGCACGCACGCGCGCGGATACCGCCGCCTGTCGGACAACTTTGTCGAGAGGGTCACGCGGGGGAAATACAGCGGAAACGCGTGGTTCCTAGCATCGGAACATCGCCGGATGTTGGTCACACCAACACTGACGCAGCCGCCTCGAGCGGCTCGCCCCGTTGCCGTGGCTCCCGTCCCGACGCTTGTCTTCTCGACTCCTCCGGAGGCCCTCGTGTCTGCCGCTCCACCCGTCTCCATCGCCGCTCTGCGCGGTGTGCGCCTCGCCTCGGGCGCGCTCGTCGACATCGCGATCGATGGCGACGAGGTGCTCGCGGTGGTGCCGGCCGGCAGTCCCCTCCCCGAGACCGACGGCGAGATCCTCGGCCTCGACGGTTACCTCGTCACGGCCGCGGGCGCGGAGCCGCACGCGCACCTCGACAAGTCCCAGTCCTGGGATGCCATCGACCCCCCGTTCGGCGACCTCGAGAGCGCGATCGAGAGCTGGCACGCGTTCGCCGCGACCCTCGACGAAGAAGACACGCTCGAGCGCGCCCGCGCCACGGCGCTGCGGATGCTGGCATCCGGGATCACCTCGATCCGCACCCACGTGGATCTGCTGCGCGGCGAGGACGCCCTGACCGGCGTGCGCGCTCTGGTCCGGCTGCGCGCAGAGCTCGAGGGGATCATGGACCTCGAGCTCGTCGCCCTCGGCGGGCCCACCGTGCCCAACGAGGTGTTCGAGGCCGCTCTCGACGCCGGGATCGATCTCGTGGGCGGGGCTCCGCACCTCGCCGACGACCCGATCGCCGACCTCGAGCGTCTGATCGCGCTCGCTCGGCGCCGCGATGTCGGACTCGACCTGCACACCGACGAGAGCCTCGCCGGGGCGGATACCCTCGCCGCGTACGCGCGGGCCGTCACCGGCTGGCACCGCCCCCGCACCGCGGGGCACTGCGTGCGCCTGAGCATGATGCCCGCGACCGCTCTCGAGAGCCTCGCGGCCCAGGTGCGCGCCGCCGACATCGGCATCATCGCCCTCCCCATCACCAACCTGTACCTGCAGGGATGGGGAACCGATCACGCCGTCCCGCGCGGGATCGCGCCGATCGGCCGGCTCAAAGACGCCGGCGTGCGCGTCGCGGCGGGTGCCGACAACGTGCGCGACCCCTTCAATCCGGTGGGTCGCTGCGACCACCTCGAGACCGCTTCGCTGCTCGTCAGCGCGGGCCACCTCGCCCCCGCGGATGCCGTGCACGCCGTCACCGTCGGCGCCCGCGACGTAATGGGACTGCCGGTCGCCGGGCCCGTCGCCGGAGCCCGCGCCGACCTCGTGGCGGTGAAAGCGGACTCGCTCGGCGACGCCGTGGCCTTCGCCAGCGCCGACCGCGTCGTGCTGCACCGCGGCCGGCTCGTCAGCCGCACCACCGTCTCGACCCAGACCGCTCTTCCCACCCTCCTCCCCGCCCCCGAACGGAAAGTGAGCGCCCCGTGACCCTGGCCTCTCCCGCCCCGGCATCCGTCGCGGACCCCACCGCGCCGCTGCTGGACTTCCGAAACGTCGCCATGACGTTCCCCAACGGCACCACCGCCCTCTCCGGCGTCGACCTCACCGTTCGGCGCGGCGAGTTCGTCAGCGTGGTCGGCCCTTCCGGCTGCGGAAAGTCGACCCTCCTGCGCATCGCCTCGGGTCTCGAGACCGCGAGCGAAGGCACCGCCACCGTGGCCACCGACCGCATCGGCTACGTCTTCCAAGACGCGACCCTGCTGCCCTGGCGCGACGTGCGCTCCAACGTCGAACTGCTCGCCGAGCTCAACTGGCAGCCCAAGCGCGTGCGCGCACCGAAGGCGCAGTGGGCCATCGACCTCGTCGGCCTCAACGGCTTCGAGAAGCACCTGCCCAAGCAGATGTCGGGCGGTATGAAGATGCGCACCTCGCTCGCGCGGTCGCTGACCCTCGACCCCGAGCTGTTCCTGTTCGACGAGCCGTTCGGCGCCCTCGACGAGATCACCCGCGAACGCCTGAACGACGAACTGCTGAAGATCTTCGTCGCGCAGAAGTTCGGCGGACTGTTCATCACCCACTCGGTCTCCGAGGCCGTCTACCTCTCCACCAAGGTCGTCGTGATGTCGGGTCGCCCCGGCCACCTCGTCGACACCTTCGAGGTCCCCTTCGACATGCCCCGCGATCCCGAGATCCGCTACACCGGCGAATTCGCGAAGCTCGTCGGCGAGGTCTCCCACGCCCTCCGGGAAGGACACTCATGAGCACCACCTCCGCAGAGCCCGTCGTCTCCGACACGGCCGAGTCCGCGGCATCCACTCCGCCCATCGAGCCGCCCCGCCCCCGCGCGGCGAAGGCCCGCCGCGGGTTCGGTGCGCGGGCCGCCCTGCTCGGCCCCCCGCTCGGCGTCCTCGTCGTGCTGCTGGGCATCTGGTACGCGATCTCGATCACGCTCAGCGCCTCGGGTAAGGGCTTCCTCATGCCCATGCCGCACGAGATGTTCACCTCGGGCTTCTTCGACCCGCAGGTGAGCAGCGACATCTGGGTCGCCCTGTTCCGCACCACCGGCGTCGCCCTCGCGGGCCTCGGGATCGCGATGATCATCGGCATCGGCTGGGCCATCGCGATGTCGCTCGCCCGCTGGGTCGAGCGCTCCACATACGCCTACGCGGTGGTGCTGCAGTGCATCCCGATCCTCGCGCTCGTGCCGCTGGTCGGCTTCTGGTTCGGCTACGAGTTCCTCGCCCGCGTCATCGTCTGCGTGCTGATCTCGCTGTTCCCGATGGTGTCGAACACGCTCTTCGGCCTGCAGTCGGTCGACAAGTCGCAGCGCGAGCTGTTCCGCCTGCAGAAGGCCGACAAGTGGACGGTTCTCACCAAGCTCACCCTGCCCGCCGCGCTGCCCTCGATCTTCGTGGGAATGCGCACCTCGGCCGGGCTCTCGGTCATCGGCGCGATCGTCGGTGACTACTTCTTCCGTCGAGGCGAGCCGGGCATCGGTTCGCTGATCGCCAACTACCAGTCGCGTCTGCAGAGCGCCGAGCTGTTCGCGGCGATCCTCGCGGCCTGCCTCCTGGGAGTTGCGATCTTCGCCTTCTTCGGCTGGCTGTCGAAGGTGGCCGTGGGGCGCTGGTACGACAGCACCCTCTGACCCGACTCTCCGACCTCCGGATGCCACGGCTCCTCCCGCGCGAACGCACGGGGGCGGCATCCGGCGTACCCGAAACACCCGCACCCGAGAGCTCCACCCGTCACAGAAAGCGAACCAGCATGCAGCGCTCCACCCTCCTCCGCGGCACCGCCGTCACCGGCGCCGTCGCGATCGCCCTCACTCTCAGCTCCTGCGCCGGCAGTGCCGCGGAGACCGCTCCTTCGTCTGCCGATATGCAGATCGGCTCGGTCGATCTCTCGGCCGACTGCCCCTCCACCGTCGTCATCCAGACGGACTGGAACCCCGAGGCCGAGCACGGTCACCTCTACGAGATGATCAAGGACAACTACACCGTCGACGCCAACACCAAGGCGGTCACCGGCCCGCTGATGTCCGACGGCGAGTACACCGGCGTCAACCTCGAGATCCGTGCCGGCGGCCCCGCGATCGGCTTCCAGACCGTGTCGGCCCAGATGTACCAGGACGACTCGATCACCCTCGGCTACGTCAGCACCGACGAGGCGATCCAGCTCTCGAGCACCACCCCGACCAAGGCCGTCTTCGCCCCGCTCGACATCAGCCCGACGATGGTCATGTGGGACCCGGCGACCTACCCCGACGTCCAGACCATCCAGGACATCAAGCCCGCGCTCGAGAAGAACAAGGGCGTATGGCGCTACTTCGACGGCTCGGCGTACATCGAATACCTCAAGAGCTCGGGACTCGCCTCACCCGACATCCTCGACGGCTCGTACGACGGCACGCCGTCGAACTTCGTCGCCGCGGGCGGTAAGGACATGCAGCAGGGCTTCGCGTCGGCCGAACCGTACGTGTACCAGAACGAGGTCTCGGCCTGGGGCAAGCCCGTCAAGTTCGCGCTCATCCACGACGCCGGATGGCAGACCTACCAGTCGTCGGTGTCGGTCAAGGCCGACAAGTTCGACGAACTGACCCCGTGCCTGTCGAAGCTTGTCCCCGTGCTGCAGAAGGCGGGCGTCGCGTACTACAAGGACCCGTCCGCGGCGAACGACCTCATCCTCAAGCTCGTCGACGAGTACGCCACCGGCTGGACCTACACGCAGGGCGTGGCCGACTACTCCGTGAAGACGCAGAAGGAGCTCGGCCTGGTCGGCAACGGCACCGACTCCACCTACGGCAACTTCGACGACGGCCGCTTCGAGGACTTCTTCACCAAGGCGAGCAAGGTCTACACCGACCTCGGCACCCCGCCAGCGTCCGGCTACACCGTCGGCGACCTCTACACGAACGAGTTCATCGACAAGAGCATCTCGTTCTGATCGCTCCGGCCCGGTCCGCCTCGCGCGGGCCGGGCCGTGGTCGGTCCGGACTCCCCCACACCCGCACCTCGTTCCACCCGGAGACACCCCATGAGCGACACCTCCACCCGCGTCCTCTCCCTCGAAGACGAACTCCTCGAGCTGCTCGGCCCCGCGTCCGTCAGCACCGAACCCCGCGTCCGCGAGCGCGCCAGCATCGACGGCTCCCCGATGTCGCCGATCATCGCCGCCAAGCTTCCCCTCGGTCTCGCCGACCTCGTCGTGTTCGCCGCCGACGCCGAGCAGATCGCCACGGCCGTCGCCGCGGCATCCCGTCACGGTGTTCCGATCACCGTCCGCGGCAAGGGCACCGGAAACTACGGTCAGGGCATCCCGATGCAGGGCGGCCTGGTCATCGACACCACGCGGGCGAAGGCGATCGTCGAGGTCGGCGACGGCTTCATCACCGCCGAGGCCGGCACCCCGATGGTCATGCTCGAGCAGGCCGCGTGGGCGAGCGGCCAGGCCCTGTGGATGTACCCCTCGACCGCGCAGTCGACCATCGGCGGATTCCTCTCGGGCGGCTCCGGCGGCACCGGGTCGATCGAGCACGGCTCCAACGACCGCGGGTTTGTCGCAGCTCTCGACGTCGTGCACGCCGACGGCAGCGCCGAGATCCACCACGTCGAGGGCGACGAGGCGCAGAAGTACGTGCACAACTACGGCACGGCCGGCGTCATCGTGCGCGCGACCGTCCGCCTCGAGCCGCTCCGTGAATGGCGCGGGCTGTGGGCGAGCTTCCCCGATTTCGGCGGGACGCTCTCGGTCGTGCAGACCATCGGCAATCTCGACCCCTCGCCGCGTTTGGTGTCGGGAGACGGGCCCGAGATCTCGGCATCCCTCCCCGCCGACGAGGCCATTCCCGAGGGGCGTTCCAGTCTTCGAGTGATCCTGGATGCCACCCAGGTCGACACCGTGACCGCGATCATCGAGGGCGCGGGCGGCCGCGTCGAGGCGGTCCGCGAGGGCCCGCAGGCCAGCATCCGCCTGTCGATGCTCAGCTACAACCACCCGATCGAGTGGTACCAGAAGAGCCAGGAGCACGAGGTGTTCCACCTCGAGGTCGCCGGCGCTCCCCTGGCCGACGACATCGAGGCCGTCGAGTCGGTGTTCGCGGGCGGCAAGCTCCACATCGAGTCGACGAAGGCGTTCCCCATCGGTATGCTCGCCGCGCCCTACGTGAGTGAAGAGGACGTCTACCGCGGCATCGCCGAGCTCAACGCGATCGGCGTCGGCGTGCACAATCCGCATCAGTGGAACGTCGACTTCAATGTCGAGCAGACCGCCGAGACCGCCGCCCTCACCGACCCGAACGGCTTGCTGAACCCCGGCAAGCTCAACCCCGACTACACCGGAGCGCGTAAGGGAGCGATCATCTCATGACCCGTCTGCTGGCCGAGCTGAGCGGCCCCGCCGCCGCCGAGGCACTGACCGAGAACTCCATCGTCGTGCTGCCGACGGGCGCGATCGAGCACCACGGACCGCACCTGCCGTTGGCGACGGATGCCATCGTCGCCGAGGCCTCCGCGACGGCCGCCGTCGCGCGGGCTGCGGCCATGGGCCTCGACGTCTGGCAGCTGCCGACCCTGTCGATCACGAAGTCCGACGAGCACTCCTGGGCACCGGGCACGCTGTGGCTCACCCCCGAGACGATGCTGCAGATCATCGTCGACATCGGCCGGTCGATCCTCACGACCCGTGCACGGACCCTCGTGTTCCTCAACGGCCACGGCGGGAACGTGGCCCTGCTCAACGTCGCCAACCGCGAGCTGCGCCGTCGATTCGGGCTGCGCACGTTCTTCATGCCGGCCGCGCGCGTGCCCTCGTTCGACGGCACCGACGGCGGACCGAACGAGCACGGCACGGGCATTCACGCCGGCCACGGCGAGACGAGCATGATCATGCATCTGAGGCCCGAGCTCGTCGACGCGTCGAAATTCGAAGCGACCGTGCCGGCGCACATCGGCGACTTCCGTCACATCGGCTTCAACGGCAAGCCCGTGACCTTCGGGTGGCTGTCGAACGACTTCGGGCCGACGGGAGTGCTCGGCGACCCGACCGGCGCGAACGCCGCTCACGGCGCGGAGCTGTTCGAGGACAGCGTGTCGTTCGTCGTCGAAGCGCTCGAGGAGATCAGCCGATTCGACTACACCGCGTGAATCTGTTCCCCGTACCGCAGATCCGGCGTTTCGGCGCCGGATCTGCGGCGTCTGGCCCATCCTGTCGGTTGGGTGAACCGGCCGACGCGGACGCGATAGGGGATGCCGCGGGCTCGGCGGTGCGCGCGTGAGCGTCGCCGCCGAGCCGGCGCAGGGCGTCGGGGCCTACGGCCAGGTGCTGCGCCTGCCCGGGGCGCGGACGTTCGTCGCCGCCGGGATCCTCGCGCGGTTCCCCCGGGCCACCCTCTCGCTCGGCATCATCCTGCTCGTCTCGGCCGCGACCGGCAGTTTCGCCTCGGCCGGGCTCGTCGTGGCACCACTGGTCGGGGGCATGGCGATCGCGGCCCCGCTGTGGTCGTCGCGCATGGATCGGCACGGCCAGTCGCGCGTGATCCTGGCGTCCCTCGGATGCCTCGTGCTCGCGGCATCCGGGTTCCTCGCCCTTGTGCTGACGGGGGCGCCCTTCTGGACGTGGCTCGTCGCCGCGTTCATCACGGGGGCGTCGACGCCCGACCTCACCTCGGCCGTACGGGCGCGGTGGACGGTGCTCGCCCCTCCGTCGCAGCGCAATGCCGCCCTGGCGCTCGAGACGATCGCCGACCAGATGGTCTTCATCGCCGGACCGCCCGCGATCACCGCGGTCGCCGCCGCGATCGATCCGGCCGTGGCGATGCTCGGGTCGCTCGGGCTGGGGGTCATCGGCGGGGTGTGGCTCGCGGCACAGCGGGGCACGCAACCCGCGCCCGCCCCGCGCGACCCCCGGCGCGGGCTGGTGCTCCCGCCCGCGGGGGTCGTCCCGATCGCGATCGCCTGCGTCGCCCTCGGCGGCGTCTTCGGGTCGTTCGACGTGAGCCTGGTCGGCTGGGCCGAACTGCGTGAGCGGCCGTGGCTCGCGGGCCCGGCGTTCAGCGCGTTGGCCGTAGCGATCGCGATCGGCTCGGTGATCACCGGCGCGCGGGCCTGGAAACTGTCCGCCGCCGCACGGTTCATCGTCTTCGCGACGCTGGCCGGCGTCGTCGCGGTCGGCCTGCCGTTCGCGCAGGGGTCGGTGCCGGTGCTCTTCGGCGTCATCCTGCTCCTCGGGCTGGCGGTTTCGCCGGTGATGGTCAGCGGCATCCTGGTCGCCTCGGCCCGTGCTCCCGAGGGCCGTGTGACCGAGACCCTCGCCTACCCGACGGCCGCGATGTCGCTCGGCGTTCCGATCGGCGGGGTGATCGCCGGGGCGGCTCTGGATGCCACGGGCCCGGCGGCCGCCCTCGTCACCATCGCGGTGTCGCTGGCGATGGCCGCGGCGATCGCGGCAACGGGCGAAGGGCTGCTGCGGGTGGCGCGGCGTCGCTGACGCCCTCGGGGAGTGGGGCGCCCGCCCCGCGGGCCGCCCGATGATCGGATTCCCGAGTGAGCGGAACGCTCGGCGAGCGCGACGTTGAGCGTCGAGTTGGTTGAGTGTCCAAGAAACCCGGAAGACTGCGGCATCGCGTCCGGGTGTTTCGGACACTCAACGACGCCGCACACACTGTCGAGTGTCCAAGACACGCCGTTCCGGTCCGCCCGGGAGCGGCGTGTCCTGGACACTCAACGGCGGAGGGCGGCGCCCAGGTGCCGCAGCACCGAGACGTGACCGTCGGCGGGGTGCAGGTCGAGCGTCGCGTGAGGGAGGGCCGCCTTCAACCTGCGTGCGTGAGCGGGAGGGATGACGCGGTCGCGCTCCCCCTGCACCAGCACGACGGATGCCGACACCCCGGCGAGATCGAAGCCCCACGGCCGCGTGAACGCGAGGTCATCGTCGATGAGCCCGTCGGGGCCCTCCGCCTCCGCGGCGGCGGCATCGACTCCGAGCGAGACCCACTCCCCTTCGAGCGCCGCGAAGTCGACATCCACGAACTGCTCCGCATCGAACGCGTCGGTCTCGGCGAACCGGCGGCGGGCCGCCTCGCCCTCGACCGCGGCCCACAGCCCGCCCGGGGCGCGCATGCGCTCGAACCAGGAGTCGTCGCCCGAGAACGGTGCGGGGCTCGCGAAGGTGACGACCGCGCGGATGAGACCGGGCATGGCCGCTGCACACGCGAGGGCATGCGGTCCGCCGCCGGAGGCACCCACCGAGACGACGGATGCCACCCCCAGAGCGTCGAGCACGGGAACGAGGCCCGTGGCGACGTCGGCGACGGTCCGGCCGGGGTGACGGGGCGACCCGGCGTAGGCGGGGCGCGCGACGGAGACGACGGCGAGGCCGTGAGCATCGGCGACGGCCTGCACCGGCGCGAGAATGGCACCGGTCTGCGGGGAGCCGTGGTGCCAGAGGAGGACGTCGCGGCCGGCGAGGTCGTCGAGCGAGGTGTGGACGTCGAGACCCGCGATGCGTCGGCGCATGCGTCCAGGCTCGCACGGCCCCCGCGCGAGCGCGAGGGGCGCGCGGCCCGCGAGACGCCGAGTGAGCGGGACGTCGAGTGTCCAAGAAACCCGGACGACCGCGGCATCGCGTCCGGGTGTTTCGGACACTCAGTGTGCGGCGGAGCGTTGAGTGTCCAGGACACGCGGGGTGGGCCCCGCGCCCTGCGGCGTGTTCTAGACACTCGACGGGGTGGGCGAGAGAGACCCCGGATGCCGGAGCCCGACGGCCGCGGTCGGGGCCCGGCCAGCATGGTTCGTCGCGGCGAGGCGGCCCGTCGCGGACCGGCACGAGCCAGCGCGAGTCGGCGCAGGCTAAAGGATGACGCCGAACTCCTCGGCCAGAGCGGGCAGCTCCTCGTGCAGCACGCGCGTGGCCTCTTCGGCAAGCGGGTTCGTCGAGACGCCCCGGTCGTTGACGAGCTTGCCGCCGACGTACACCTGCTGCAGGTTGCGCAGGCCGCAGGCGAGCACGTAGCTGCGCACGGGGTTCCAGAGCGGGCCGATGTCGGGCTTGCGCGGATCCACGACCACGAAGTCGGCGAACTTGCCGACCTCGAGGCTGCCGACGCGGTCGTCGACGCCCATGATCTCCGCACCCCCGAGGGTGTGCAGACGCAGGACCCGCTCGGGCATCATCGACAGCGGGTCGTGGGTGCGGGCGCGCTGCATGAACATGCCCATACGCATGTTCTGCCAGGGGTCGGCGACGTCGGTGCAGGCCTGGTCGTCGAGGCCCATACCGACCCTCATCCCCTGCTCGAGCATCTCGGGCACGTGCGCGATACCCGAGGCCAGACGCCCGTTCGACGCGGGCTGCCACGACATGCTGGCGCCTCCCGCCGCGGCATCCGCGATGATCTCGGGCGTCGTCTGGATGAAGTGGCCGAACATCATGCCCGGGCGCAGCGCCCCGGCGTTCTTGTACAGCTGGAACTTCGTCTGCTGATGCTCGATCGCCTCGTACGTCTCGAGGAAGTGCGCCTGGTTCGTGACGCCGAAGCGGTCCATGACCGCGACCTCGATCTCGGCGGCATCCGGCCGGGTCGACCACTGCACCTGCCCCATGATGGATGCCCCGAGGGCGAGGTCGGGGTCCATCGCGAGGACGTGGTCGAGGGAGGCCTCGAACCGGGCGAAGATCTCGTCGTCGGTGCCGACGGTGGCATCCAACGCGATCGAGTCGACGAAGCGGAGCCCCGCGTCGAGGCATCCATCCGCCTGCCGGGTGTGCCAGGCATGCTCGCGCAGGATGCCGCCGCCGTCGGCGCGCTTGCCGTCGACCATCGGCTCCCACGGCAGGAGCGGGTCGGTGAAGTTGTACGCGGTGGTCACGCCGTTGGCGAGGAAGTCGAGTGAGCCGTGCAGCGTCGCCCAGTAGATCTGGTCGGGCGAGGCGTTGTTGAGCACGCTGAACATCGACGTGCACCAGCCGTAGAGCGTCTGGTCGACGCCGAGTCCGCGCGAGCCGCTCGTGAACAGGTGGCTGTGCGAGGAGACGAATCCGGGAGCGACGAACTTGCCGTCGACGTCGAGCGTCTCGTCGGCGGTCACCCCGGGGGCGGGGTCGCCGGAGCCGATGGCGGTGATGCGACCGGACTCGACGAGCATGTAGCCGCGCTCGATGTAGCCGGGGTCGTCGGTGCCCGCAGGGACCGTGATGAGACGCGCGTTCGTGACCAGGAGCGACATGTTGATGACGGTAACAATGGCGTGTTTCCGCGGTGTTCCGGGCGTGGGGCGGGCTGTTTGCGGGGACCCTCGTCCCCCTTACGCCGGTGTATGTCCCACAAATGGCCGACGGAGCGCCCCTCAACCCGCCACAAGTGGGACGAGGGCGCTCGAACACAGCGCCAGAGCAGAGCGTCGTCCCCCTCATGCGCAGTGCGTGGGCCCGGGCTGACCGACCGAGCGCACCGGAGTGCCGGCGGAGCACGACGGCGCACCGCCCACACGCTGAACGCCGCGTCCGCCCCGAGGGGCGGGCGCGGCGTCGTGGCAGGGCGGCTCAGGAGATGTGCGAGCCGCCGTTGATGTCGTAGGTCGCACCGGTGATGTAGGCCGACCGGTCGCTCATCAGGAACTCGAAGAGGTTCGCGATGTCTTCCGCCGTCGCCTGACGTCCGAGCGGCACGTCCGCGGCGAGCTTCGCCTCGAGTTCGTCGTTCGTCGCACCCGCGCGGATGTCGGTGGCCACCACGCCGGGGGTGACGGCGTTCACGGTGACACCCGACGGTCCCAGCTCGCGCGCGACGGCGCGGGTGAAGCCGAGGATCGCGGCCTTCGCGGCCGAATAGGGCACGCCGCCGAAGACGCCGCCACCGCGGATGGCCGACACCGACGACATGTTGACGATGCGGCCGTACCCCCGTTCGGCCATGCCTGCGGCGATGCGCTTGGTCACGACGTACGTGCCCGTGGCGTTGATCGACATGACGCGGTTCCACTCGGCCAACGTCGTCTGCAGGAAGCGCGTGGGCGAGGTGATCCCGGCGATGTTGGCGAGGGATGCCACGGGCGGGAGGTCGTTCTCGATGCGCGCGACCACAGCGTCGACCGCGGCCTCGTCGGTGACGTCGGCGCCGTAGCCGAACGCCTCGACGCCGAACTCCTCGCGGAGTTCCGCAGCGACGGCCTCGGCCGCGGCGGCATCCAGATCGATGACGGCGACGGGAGCGCCGGTCGCGGCGAGCGCGCGAGCGGTGGCGCGGCCGATACCGCGGGGGGAGCCGGCGCCGGTGACGACGGCGGTGGTGGGCTGGGACATGGGGTGTTCTCCTTCGAAACGGGTGGCGTTGGTCACACGGGGACGATCGCTGCGGCGAGCAGGGCGCTGAGGTGTTCGGCCGCGGCACGGGCGGCATCCGCCCGATCGGCGTCGGCGGTATCGCGCGTCTCGAGCTCGAGCGCGAGGTCACCGGTGTAGCCGACCTCGGCGAGCGCGGCGGCGAGGTCGGCGAAGTCCACCCGTCCGCGGCCGATCGAGTGATGGATGTACCCGGGCTCGGCGTCGCGCAGGTGCACGTGGCGCGTGCGCGCGGCGTGCGCGTCGAGGAAGTCGCGGGGATCGCCGCCTCCCGCGACGATGTGGCTGGTGTCGAGCACGACGCCGATCCCGGCGGGCAGACGCGAGAGCAAGGCACCCGCGCGGTCGAGGTCGTACGCGAGGCGGAAGAAGTGCGGTGCCTCGACCCACAGCTCGACGCCGCGGGCGCGGGCGGTCGCGGAGATCTCGACGAGACGCGCGGCGACGAGGTCGAGGTCGGCGTCGAGGTCGACGACGGGGGTGTGCTCCTGCGCGCCGTTGGGGAGCACGAGCGCATCGGACCCGATCGCGACGCACAGGTCGAGCAGCCGGTCGACGTGCGCGGCGCGGCGGGCGGCCGACCCGCCGGAGTCCGGGTGGTTGAGATCGCCCACGTCGGCGTTCACCGACCGGACGCGGAGACCGGATGCCACGACGGTGGCGGCCACGGCGGTCACGGCCGCCTCGTCCAGCTCGAAGGGCACGTGGTCGCAGACGCCGGGGAGGGCACCGAGGTCGATGCCCTCGAAGCCGCGGGCGCGGATCTCGGCGAGCGCCTCTGCGAGTGGCAGGTGGCGCAGCGTGATGGTCGAGCACGTGATGCGGGGGTCGATGACGGCCACGGTTCTCCTCCTCGAGTGTGACGCCCATCCGGGCTTGACGATGACACTATCTGTTCTATTGTTAACATTCAAACACTGAACGTGTTCCACCGCTCCTCACCGGAGGTCGACGATGACCCGACTGTTCAATGACCCGGCCGATTTCCCCGCCGAGATGCTCGAGGGATTCGCCGCCGCCTACCCCGACATGGTCGCCCCCGTGCCCGGCGGCGTCGTGCGCAGCACCGCCTACGACAGCGTCGCCGTCCTCGCCGGCGGCGGCTCGGGCCACTACCCCGCGTTCTGCGGCCTCGTCGGCACGGGCCTCGCGCACGGCGCCGTCGTGGGCAACATCTTCTCCTCACCCTCGGCCTCGCAGGCGGTCGCGGTCGGCCGCGCCGCCGATCGCGGGCAGGGCGTGATCTTCACCTTCGGCAACTACGCCGGCGACGTCCTGCACTTCGGCGAAGCGGCTACGCGCCTCGCAGACGAGGGGATCGACGCGCGCATCGTGCTCGTCACCGACGACGTCGCCAGCGCCCCCCGCGACCAGATCGACAAGCGTCGCGGCATCGCCGGCGACCTCGTCGTCTTCAAGGTGCTCGGCGCGGCCGCCGACGAGGGTCTCCCCCTCGACGAGGTCGTCGCGGCGGGGCGCCACGCGAACGGCCGCACGCGCACCTTCGGCGTCGCCTTCGACGGCTGCACGCTGCCCGGCGCCGACGGGCCGCTCTTCCGCGTCCCCGAGGGGATGATGTCGCTGGGGCTCGGCATCCACGGCGAACCGGGCGTGAAGGACGTGCCGATCGCCTCGGCCGACGACCTCGCCGCGATGCTCGTCGACCGGCTTCTCGACGAGCTCCCCGACGGCGTCGACCGGGCCCGCGGCCAGCGCGTCACCGCGCTGCTCAACGGTCTCGGCACGGTCAAGTACGAAGAGCTCTTCGTCGTGTGGCGCCGCGTATCGCAGCTGCTGGATGCCGCGGGCGTCACCGTCGTGAGCCCCGACATCGGCGAGCTGTGCACGAGCCTCGACATGGCGGGCATCTCGCTCACGCTCGTCTGGCTCGACGACGAGCTCGAGCGCCGGTGGACCTCGCCCAGCCTCACGCCCGGCTACCGCAAGGGCAGCGCCCGGCCCGCCGCGCAGCTGGACGCCGACGCCCGCGACGAGTTGCGCCGACGCGCCGTCGTCTCGGGCGCGGAGATCGAGCCCGGGACCCCCGAGGCCCAGAACCTGGCCGCGGGGGTGCTGCGCGCGCTCGAGACGCTGCACACCACGATGGTCACCCATGCCGCGGAGCTCGGCCGGATCGACGCGGTCGCCGGAGACGGCGATCACGGGATCGGCATGGAGCGCGGAACTCGCGCGGCGCTCGACGCCGCACGAGCCGCCGCCGAGCGCGGAGCCGGGGCCGGAACCCTGCTCTCCCGCGCCGGCACCGCCTGGTCGGACGTCGCCGGCGGTACGTCGGGAGCCCTGTGGGGGGGAGCCCTGCGTGCCGTCGGCGCGTCTCTCGGCGACAGCGAGTCCGCCGACACCGCGCGCCTAGTCACTGCCCTCCTCGCGGGACGCGACGCCATCACCGGAACAGGCGGCGCGACCCTCGGCGACAAGACCATGGTCGACGTGCTGCTGCCCTGGTCCGACGCCCTCACGGACGGACCCGCGGATGCCGCGACCCTCCGCTCCGCCCGCGCCACCGCGATCACGGCGGCCGGCGCCACCGCCGCCCTCACGCCGCGCCTCGGCCGCGCCCGTCCCCTCGCCGAACGCAGCGTCGGCACCCCCGACGCGGGCGCCGTCTCGCTCGCGCTGGCCGTCGCCGCCCTCACCGACCTCGCGCTCGGGGACTCCACCCCGGCGCTCCCGCTCATCCTGGAAGGACACTCATGACCGCGCTCGAACCCCTCCGCCTCGTCATCGGCTGCGACGACGCCGGCTACGACTACAAAGAGGCCCTCAAGGCCGACCTCGCGGCATCCGATCTCGTCGTCGACGTCGTCGACGTGGGAGTGGATGCCGACGGCCACACCGCGTATCCGCACATCGCGGTGGACGCGGCCCGCATGGTCGCCGACGGCCGCGCCGACCGCGCGCTGCTCATCTGCGGCACGGGCCTGGGCGTCGCGATCGCGGCGAACAAGGTGCCCGGCATCCGGGCCGTCACCGCGCACGACTCGTTCTCGGTCGAGCGCGCCGTGCTCTCCAACGACGCGCAGGTGCTGTGCATGGGCCAGCGCGTGATCGGACTCGAGCTCGCGCGCCGTCTCGTGCGGGAGTGGCTCACGTACCGCTTCGACCCGTCGTCGGCGTCGGCCGAGAAGGTCGCGGCGATCTGCGGGTACGAAGCACCCGGAGCCGCGTGAGGAGCCGCGCCCGTCGGTCCCGGCTGCGGGCGGCGGGCGCCTGGTGACGCCCCTCGCGGCAGCGGCGACTAGGTTGGTCTCCATGCCGACCTCCCCCTCGAGCGCGCTGCGCGGTCTCGGCAGTGTGAGCCGCAACACGCTGCGCGAGCAGATCCTCACGCGACTGCGCGACGCAGTGTCGTCGGGTGAGCTGGCCCCCGGCACGCACCTGGGCGAGATCGAGCTGGCTGACTCGCTCGGAGTGTCTCGCGGCACGCTGCGCGAGGCTCTGCGCCACCTGCAGCAGGAGGGCCTGCTCGCCGCCGATTCGCGCGGACGCCTGTCGGTGCGGGTGGTGTCGGCCGCCGACATCCGCGAGATCTTCGACGTGCGCTACGCGCTCGAGTCGCTCGCGTGCGAGGAGATCTGCGCCTTCGACGACCGTTCCGACGCGGCGGCCGTGCTGCGTGAGCGCCTCGACACGCTGAACGCCGCCGAGGAGTTCGCCGCGCGCGTGCGCGCCGACCTCGCCTTCCACGAGACGCTGTGCGAGCTGAGCGGCAATGCCACGCTGCTGCAGTCGTGGCAGCGGGTCGCCGGGCTCGCCCGCGCGGCGCTGACCAGCGGCGGACTCGACGTGGCGGTGGCGAACATGTCGATCGACCGGCACATGCCCCTCGTCGACATCCTCGTCGAGGGCGACCCCGACGCCGCGCGTCGGTTCCTGCGCGGACACATGGATGCCGCCGTCGAGCGCCTGCTCGACCGCGTCGAGGCCTGATTCCCTCGCGCTGACCCGACGACCGCCCGATCGTCGAAGCGATAACCCCTGCCCCTCGTCGGCCCGCCGTCCTGCGGAGTGCGGTGCGCGGCATCCGGCGGGGCGGGGCCCTCGGGCGTCTCTGCGGCACGCCGTCCAGCGGAGCGCGCGGGCGACACGCCGCGCACAGCCGCCCGGAACGGATGCGGCGGCACCCGACTCCGCACGACGGCACACGGCCACCCGCCCGCGGCGACCGCGGACAGTGGCATCCGGAAAAAATGTCCGTGAGGTGTTGCGCCCAGGGTCCTACTGTTGCATTGTTAACAATCGAACCCAGAGCGTTCAGCCCGCCGGTCTCCATCGATGGAGCACGCGGAGGCTATCGAAGAAGATAGGAAGACCCATGGCACAGGCCACGACGTCGACCCCGGTGCTCGGCACTCCCCACCGCTGGCGCGTTGCCGCCGGCAGCACCGTCGGCACGACCATCGAGAACTACGACTTCATCGGTTACGGCACCGCCGCAGCCCTGTACTTCGGAACGGCGTTCTTCCCCGACGCCGATCCCCTTACGGGCACCCTGCTGTCGTTCGCGACGCTCGGCGTCGGCTTCGCCGCCCGCCCCATCGGCGGCATCATCGGCGGCTACCTCGGCGACAAGATCGGCCGCAAGCCGGTGCTGATCGCCTCGCTTCTCATCATGGGCCTCGCGACGTTCGCAATCGGCATCCTGCCCACCTACGCCACGGTCGGTGTCGCCGCTCCCATCCTGCTCGTGGTGACCCGCATCATCCAGGGCCTCGCGTTCGGCGCCGAGTGGGGCGGCGCGATCCTCATGACGTACGAGCACGCCCCCTGGCGCCGCAAGGGTGCGTTCGGCGCTCTGCCGCAGGCGGGCTTCCCGCTGGGGCTGCTGCTGGCCAACCTGGCGTTCTTCGCCAGCTCGGGACTGCCCGACGACTGGAAGTGGCGCACGCCCTTCCTGCTCTCCGCCCTGCTGGTGTTCGCCGGTCTCTACATCCGCTTGAAGGTGGAGGAGTCGCCCGAATTCGAGGAGATCAAGGAGGAGGGCAAGATCGAGAAGAACCCCCTCCTCAGCGTCCTGCGCTCCGACTGGCAGAACCTGCTGCGCGCCTTCTGCATGCGCATCGCCGAGACCGCCGGGTACGCGATCGCCATCACCTACATGTCGTCGTACCTCAAGAGCAACCAGCTCGCCGACCCGTCGCAGACCATCCTCGCGATCGTCGTCGCCGCACTCGTCGGCTTCCCCGCGACACTGTTCTGGGGATGGCTCACCGATCGCATCGGCCGCAAGCCCGTCTACGTCTTCGGCACGACGATGATCCTGCTGTCCGGCATCCCCCTGTTCCTCCTCGCCAATACCGGGGTGTTCCCGCTCATCGTCGCGGTGTTCGTCTTCAGCTTCGCGATCTGCCAGAACTCCCTCGCCGGAACGCAGGCGTCCTGGTTCCCCGAGCTGTTCAACACCGGCACGCGATCCTCGGGTGCCTCGCTGGCCTATCAGCTCTCCGCGGTCGTGTCGGGCTTCACGGCCTTCTGGGCCGTGAGCCTCTTCCAGGCCTTCGGGTGGGTGGGCCCGGCGGTGCTCTTCAGCTTCTACGGCCTGGTCGGCCTCATCGCCGCCGTCCTCACTCCCGAGACGAACGGCCGCCGCCGCCGAGAGGCCGACGACGTCGCCGAGGCGGAGGCCAAGCGCGAGCTCGTCGGAGCCTGACCCCCTTCGAGACGCCGGATGCCACGGACCCCGCCGGGTTCGTGGCATCCGGCGTCTCCGGGGGTCACACGAACGCCGCCCGCACGGCCGGCCCGATCTGCGCGAGCACCTCGTCGCGCGCGGGCGTCGAGGGGAACACCAGGAAGAGGTGCGGCACGCCCTCGCGGCGCACGAACGTCGTCGGGACGTCGGAGGCCAAGAGTCGTTCCGCGTACTCCTCCGCCTCGTCCGACAGCGGGTCCACCGCCGCGGCGACGATCACGGCGGGTGCGGATCCGGCCACGTCGGGGGCACGCAACGGGGCCGCCCCGACGGGCACCGCGCCCACGGCATCCGGGACGTACAGCCCCCAGTACCACTGCATGCCGCGCGCGGTCAGCGGCAGGTCGTCGGTGTGGGCGCGATAGCTCGGACGGGTCGGATCGGGCGCGTCGAGCACCGGGCACAGCAGCACCTGACACCGGATGCCGGGAGCCCGGCCGTCCCGCGCACGCAATGCGAGCGCGGCCGCGAGGTTGCCGCCCGCGCTGTGCCCGGCGACGCCGAGGAGCGCGGGGTCGATGAGTCCGTCCGCCCCCGTCGCGGCGAAGCGCAGCGCGCGGTCGAGGTCGTCGAGGCCGGCCGGGAAGGGATGCTCGGGCGCGAGGCGGTAGTCGACGCTGAGCACCTGCGTGCCGGTGGCGACCGCGAGCGCGCGGCACAGGGCGTCGTTGTTGTCGAGGTTTCCGGCGACCCATCCGCCGCCGTGGGCGAACACCAGGGTTCCGCGGTGTTCGGCGCGCGGGCGGTACAGGCGCAGGGCCAGGCCCTCGGCCTCGAGGTCGATCGATTCGAGGCTGTCGTCGTCGGGCACGCGGACCCACGACGGGTTCGCCCGCAGCTCCGAGAGGCGCGCGGCGTCGTCGCCCTCGGCATCCGTCGCTCCGGAGGGGATCGTGCCCGCCCGGGCGGCGAGGCGCTCGAGATGAGCGCGCACGGCGAGGTCGGTGATCGCGGGGTGCACGGCGTCGGCCACGGGTGCCCTTCTGTCGAGTGTCCAGAACACGCCGCGCGGGCTCTTCCGTGGCGGCGTATTCTGGACACTCGACGGGAAGGCGGCGGGCGGCGGTGAGTCGAGCGTAGAGCGAGGGATGCCGCCGACCCGGCGCGGACGACCATCTTTCACGCCGCCGAAACACGGGCGTCGTCCAGCTCCCGCACGATGGCGTCATGCCTTCGCCGGAACAGCGCGCCGCCGGGATCCTCGCCGCGGAGCGCTTCGTCGTGATCGGAACGGCCGACGCCGAAGGGCCATGGACCGCCGCCGCGCAGTACCGGCTGCTGCCGGGCGGCCTCTACGTCGAATCCGATCGAGAGTCGCGGCACGCGCGCGCGATCGTCTCCGCGGGAGTGGCGTCGGGGGTCGTGTACGACTCCTCGGCGGATGTCTCCGACGCCGACGGGGTGCAGTTCGCCTTCCGCGCGCGCGAGGTGGGCGGGGCAGCGGTGCACGACGTCCTCTCGGCACGGCTGCCGCGCGATGCGGTCGATGCCTCCGGCCTTGCGGCGGAGGTCGCCGCGATCGCCGGCATCCCGCGCAAACGGCTCTATGTGCTCGAGGTCGAGCGCGCCTACGTCTTCGACCGCGACGCGTGGCGCTCGCGCGGGACCGATGCGCGGATCGAGGTCGACGCGGCCCTCGTCTGGGGTCTGCTCGCGGCGTCGACCGCGCCCTGAGCGGTGGCTCCCGACGACGTCGCTCACCGCCCGCCCCGTTACGTCGCCGAAACAGCGGCGTCGTCGTCTCGATCACCGACGGGCGTACCGTGCGGCCGAGGGCGACCCGACGCCCCCCGGAAGGAGCCTCATGTCTCAGCGCGTGATCGTCACGGGAGGATCCGGCGGTATCGGCGCCGCGATCGTGGAGAGGTTCGTGACGGACGGTGCGCGGGTCGCGGTTCTCGATCGTCGCGCTCCCGCCGCTGAGCCGGCATCCCTCTTCTTCTCCGTCGACCTGCGAGATCCCCTCGACACCCGCCGCGCGGTGGGTGAGGCGATCGCCGCGCTCGGGGGGATCGATGTGCTCGTCAACTGCGCCGGGGTGTTCCAGCACGTCTCGCTCCTCGACATCACCGTCGACGACTGGGACCTCGTGCTCGACATCAACGCCCGCGCGACGCTGGTGACGATGCAGGCCGTCGCGCCGGTCATGCTCGAGGCGCGCGCCGGCTCGATCGTCAACATCGCGAGCATGGCCGCCAAACAGGGCGGCGGCGGCGAGGGACATTACGCCGCATCGAAGGCCGCGGTCGTCGCGCTCACGCGCGCGGGGGCACAGGAGTGGGGATGCCACGGTGTGCGCGTCAACGCCGTGTGCCCCGGATACGTGCTCACCGACATGGGCGCCGACACCCGCTCCGACGACGACGTGCGCACATGGAGCGCGAAGTCGCCGCTCGGGCGACTGGGCGCGCCCGAGGACGTGGCGGGGGTGACGCACTTCCTCGCGTCGCCGGCGGGCGGCTATCTCACCGGCCAGGCGATCAACGTCACGGGCGGGATGATCATGCACTGACGCGGGCGCGTGGCCGCGCCCGAGCCGGGCGGAACTCCTGAGAAACGTCAGCCGCGCCGGCTCGAGCCGCGGGGAATCGGCGCGCCGCGGCACCCGACCGGCGGAATCTCAGGAGTATGGCCCGCCGCGACCCACGGTAGGGCCGTCATCGCAGCCGCCGCGCCACCTCCGCCATCGCCTCGGCGAACGATTCCTCGGCGCCGTCACGCCCGCCCGACAGGTTCACCCCGACGACGCCGGGCAGCGCGAGCATCTCCTCGGCGAGCGCGACGGCCAGGGCGATCCCCTCCGCGCGCGGGTCGCGGGCGGACCGTACGCGATCGAGGAACCCCTCGGGCAGCACCAGCGTGGTGAACGACTCCAGCAGGTCGGCCGACGCGTGGTCGACCACGACGGGGACGCAGGGGATGAAGCGGACGCCCTCGCCCACCTCGTCGATGAACCGGCGCACGGGCGCCGCCCCGCCGGCGTGGTTCACGAAGCAGACGTCGGCGCCGGCGCGCAGCTTCTCGCGCAGGCGAGCGGCGCGGCGCTCGACGGGCGGCGCGGCGGGAGAGGCGGCGACCGACACGACGTGTCCGGCGGCCCGGGCGAGGGCGGCGGCCTCGGTGGAGTCGAGGTCGAAGACGGGGGCGGCATCGGGCCGGTGGCCGGTGCGGGTGTGGTCGCCGGTGACGCAGTGCACACCCGCCACCCCCTCGACCGCGAGGGCGGCGAGCTCCCCCTCGATCGCCACCCGGTTGCGGTCGCGCATGTTCAGGCCGGTCCACACGCGCAGGCCGCGCCGCTGCAGCAGATGCGCGCGATACGCCGGAGGGAACTGCACCCGCGCGCTTCCCGCGTCGCCGGCGAGAACGGCATCCACCGGTCCCGAGAGCACGTCCGCGCACGCGTCGATCGAGGCGACGCTGAGCGCGCGGGCAGGAAGGTCGGCCACCACCCAGGGGCGGGTGCCGAGGGCGGCGAGGGTGGCCTCGGCAGCGGCCGTGCGGGGCGCCGGGGCCGGACGCTCGGACCGATCGACGCCCGTCCACGCGACGGTCGGCCGGTCGAGGAAGGCGCAGCGATGGGCAGCGTCGATCTCGCACGAGCCGTCGAAGCCGACCCCGCCGCAGGGGCCGTACTCCATGCGCTTGGGGCACGCGTCGATAAGAGGCAGCAGGGTCATGACCGGAGTGTAGGAAGCGCGTGTTTCGACGAATGTTCATGGCGGCAACATCGCCGAAACGCGGGCTGCCTACGCTCGGGCCTACCCGCTGCAGCCCACGGAGGTGGCCATGATCACGGCCGGCACCACGTTCGGTACCGACGTCGACGACATCGACGCGCTCGTCGACGATCCTCTGGAGCTCGTCCAGCAGTGGCTCCCGCCCCACGAGGGGGAACTGCGCCCCCTCGCCGCTCTCTCGACCGTCGGGCTCGACGGCATCCCTTCGCTCCGGCACGTGTTGATCAGCGACCGGGATGCCACGGGCGTCTACTTCCACACCGACTCTGCGAGCACGAAGGCCGCCGAGATCGCCGCCAACCCGGTCGCGGCGATGGCCGTGGCGTGGCCCGAGGTCGGCCGCCAGCTCGTCGTGCGCGGAATCGTCGAGCAGGTGAGCGCCGCCGAGGCGGCGGCCGTCTACCGGGAGCGATCCCGTTACCTGCAGCTGCTCGCGTGGCTGAACACGCACGAGAACGCCCACCTTCCGGTCGACGCGCGGCACCACCTGTGGGCGGAGTTCTCCGACGCCCACCCCGCGCTCGACCCGCCCGAGCGGTGGGTCGGGTTCCGGCTGCGCCCGGTGACGCTGACGTTCTGGCGCGGCGACCCGATCGGTCAGAGCACGCGCCAGCACTACACGCTCGCCGACGGCCGCTGGTCGGGCCGGATCCTGGCGGGCTGAGACATGGACATCACGACCGTCACCTCATACCGCGCCGCGCGCACGCGCGCCGACCTCGCCCTCGCGACGGGTGAGGTCGTGATCGCCGGCGGCACCTGGATCATGAGCGAGCCCCAGCCCGGCACCACGGGGTTCGTCGACCTCACGACCCTGGACTGGCGCGACCTCGAGGTCACCGACGAGGGCCTGCGCATCAGCGCCACGTGCACCATCGCACGGCTCCTCGCGTGGGTCGAGCACGAGGCCCCCACCGCCTGGACCTCCCTCGCTCTCGCGCGCCCCGCCGCAGACGCGCTGCTGGCCTCGTTCAAGATCTGGAACACCGCCACCGTCGGCGGCAACGTGTGTCAGGCATTCGCTGCCGGCGCCATGATCGCGCTCTTGTCGACCCTTGATGCCACGGCCGTGGTCTGGACGCCCGACGGCGGAGAACGCCGGATCGCCGTGGCGGACCTGGTGGTCGACAATGCCGCGACCTCCCTGAACCCCGGTGAGATCGTGCGCGCCCTCGACGTTCCGGCCCGCGCGCTGCAGGCGCGGGTCGGGCTGCAGAAGATCGCGCTCGCGGAGCTCGGCCGGTCAGGGGCCGTCGTCACGGCCCGCGTCGACCCCGACGGCACCGCCGTCTTCGTCGTGACGGCGGCGGTGCGCCGGCCCCGCGTGCTGCGCTTTCCGCAGGTGCCCGGGGCGGGAGAGCTGCGGGATGCCGTGGCCGCCGCGAGCGATTTCTACACCGACCCCCTGGGAAGCGCGGACTGGCGTCGGGGCGTCAGCGTCGTGCTCGCGGAACGACTGCGCGCGCGCTTCGCGCGCGAGCTGCAGGAAGGCGTCGCGTGAGGTTCGAGGTCAACGGCTCCCCCGTCGAGGTCGACCCCCGCCCCGGTCAGAGTGCCCGCACGCTGCTGCGCGAGGCCGGCCACGTCGAGGTCAAGAAGGGCTGCGACGCGGGCGACTGCGGCGCGTGCTCCGTGCTCCTCGACGGCACACCCACCCACTCGTGCATCATCCCCGCGATGCGGCTCGAGGGCCGCGCGATCACCACCGCCGCGGGCCTCGCCCCCGGCGACGAGTTGCATCCCGTGCAGGAGGCCTTGGCGACCGGCTTCGGCTTCCAGTGCGGGTTCTGCACGCCGGGCATGAGCGTCACGGCATCCACCCTCACCGCCGACGACCTGCCCGACCTCGACCGCCGCATGAAGGGCAACCTCTGCCGCTGCACCGGGTACCGCCCGATCCGCGAGGCCATCCGCCAGTCGGTGCTCGGGCCGGTGCGCGAGACGGGGGCGCGAACCCCCGACCCCTCGTGCGGCGCGTCGTGCGAGGGGCACGGCGAGACCGCGGCATCCGGACCCTCCCCGGCCGGACGCGTCGGCACCTCGGTCGTTCCCGAGGCCGCGCGGCGCCTCGTCCAGGGACGCGAGCCCTTCACCTTCGACGAGCCCGTGCCCGGCGGTCCGCCGCTCGTGCTGCGCGTCGTGACGTCGCCGCACGCGCATGCCCGCGTGGTCTCGATCGACACCGCGGCGGCGCGGGCGATCCCCGGGGTCGTCGCCGTCTTCACCCACGAAGACGTCCCCGCCGTGCGGTATTCGACCGGGCGGCACGAGCACCGCACCGACGACCCCGACGACACGCGCATGCTCGACGACGTCGTGCGGCACGTGGGTCAGCGGGTCGTCGCCGTCGTCGGCGAGACGGCGGAAGCCGCGGATGCCGGATGCCGAGCGATCGCCGTCGAGTACGAGGTGCTGCCCGCGGTCTTCGACCCCGAGCAGGCGCGTCAGCCCGGTGCTCCCCTGCTGCATGCCGAACGCACACCCGACGAACGCGTGATGGAGGCCGGCCGCAACGTCGTGGCCGGGTTCCACGTGGGCCACGGCGGCGACATCGAGGCCGCCCTGGATGCCAGCCACACCACCGTGACCGGCGAGTGGAGGTCGTCGCGCGTCACGCACGCGGCCCTCGAGACGCACGGCGCCATCGGCTGGCTCGACGACGAGGGGCGCCTGGTGATCCGCTCGTCGACCCAGGTGCCGTTCCTCGCGCGCGACGAACTCGCGCACGTGTTCGGCCTGGAGCGCGATCGCGTCCGCGTGTACGCGACGCGCGTCGGCGGCGGCTTCGGCGGCAAGCAGGAGCTGTTCACCGAAGACCTCACCGCTCTCGCCGTGCTCAAGCTCGGCAGGCCCGTCGCCTACGAGTTCTCGCGCACCGATCAGTTCGTACGGGCGTCGCTCCGGCATCCGATGCGAGTGAAGACGACGCTGGGAGCGGATGCCGACGGCACCCTCACCGCGATGAAGATCGACGTGCTGAGCGACACCGGGGCCTACGGCAACCATGCCATCGGCGTGCTCTTCCACTCGTGCGCCGAATCGACGACGCTGTACCGGGTCCCGGTGAAGTGGATCGACGCCGAGGCGGTCTACACGAACAACCCGCCGTCGGGAGCGTTCCGCGGGTACGGGCTCGGGCAGGTGGTCTTCGCGGTCGAGTCCGCGATGGACGCCCTCGCGGAAGCGCTCGACATCGACCCCTTCGACCTGCGCCGCATCAACGCCGTCCGAGAGGGCGACTCCCTGCACCCCGACGACGGCGAGGAGCCCCACGAGGAAGATCTCATCTGGGGCAGCTACGGTCTCGACCAGTGCCTCGACCTCGCGCAGGAGGCGCTGCGGCGCGGCAACGGCGCCGAGGCCCCGGCGGGCTGGCTCGTCGGCGAGGGCATGGCCGCCGCGATGATCGCGACCATGGCGCCACGCGGGCACATCGCCCACACGAGCGCGACCCTGCGCCCCGACGGCACGTACCTGCTGCGCGTGGGTACGGCGGAGTTCGGCAACGGCACCTCGACCGTGCACCGGCAGATCGCCGCGACCGTGCTCGACGCGGCCCCGGAGCGGCTCGAGCTATGGGCCGCCGACACCGACGCGGTGCGCCACGACACCGGAGCGTTCGCCTCGGCGGGAACGGTGGTCGCCGGCAAGGCGCTCTACGGCGCCTGCCTCGCGCTGAAGCGGCGGATGCTCGCCCTCGCCGCCGACCTCACGCAGAGCAATGCCGCGGAGGCCGAGATCGTGGCATCCGGAATCCGATCCGGAGGTGAGGTCGTCCCGTGGGCGCGGATCGTCGAGGCCGGGGGCGCGGGAGAGCTCACCGCGGACGGCGCGGAGTTCGGCGATTTCCGTTCGCTCGCGTTCAACGTGCACGCCGTGCGCGTCGCGGTCGACCCCGAGACGGGGACGGTGAAGGTGCTGCAGTCCATTCAGTCGGCGGATGCCGGAGTCGTCATCAACCCTGCGCAGTGCCGCGGGCAGATCGAGGGCGGAGCGGCTCAGGCCCTGGGCGGGGCGCTCTACGAAGAGGTTTACCTCGAGGACGGCGTCGTGCAGAACCCGGTGTTCCGCACGTACCGCGTGCCGCAGTTCGCCGACGTGCCCGACACCGAGGTGTACTTCGCCGAGACCGACGACACCCTGGGTCCGTTCGGCGCGAAGTCGATGAGCGAGTCGCCGTACAACCCCGTGGGAGCCGCGATCGGCAACGCCGTGTCGCGCGCGCTCGGGCGACGCGGGTACGAGCTGCCGTTCTCGCGCGACCGCGTGTGGCGGCTGGCCGGCGGTGACGCCGCCTAGGCTGACCGCTGTGTACGGCATTCCCGCGGACGAGACGTTCGACTTCTTCGAGGGGCGACGGCTGGATGCCGTGACCTTCGGCCGCTACAAGGTGTCGCTGTTCTTCGACGAAGGCGTGGGCCTCGACGTCGAGGGGCCGCTCGCCGTGACCGTCCCGGGCGGCGACGAGAGATCCGCCGAAGACTCCCGCGCTCTCGCGGCGCCGCTGCTCGACCTGCTCGCGCTGACCGTGACGGCGGTGCGGGTCGACGCGCCCTCGAGCCTCGCGTTGACGTTCGAGAACGGCACGATCGTGCGGGCGATCGACGACCTTGGCCCGTACGAGTGCTTCGACGTGCACCACGGCGAGCGCATCTGGATCATGTGAGCGGAGGCCCCGGCACCGGGTCGGTTCGGTCGCGGTCCGAGTCGCGCCCCATGCGGTTGCAGAGCGTGTCGGCCGTCATGTGAGTGGCAGCCCCGTCCGCGGGGTGGCCCCTGCCGCGCCCTCCCGTTTCCGGGGAGGGCACGACCCGCCGGCGCGGCTCAGAGGGGCGTCGCCGAGCCCCGCACGACGATGCCACCGGATGCCGGAACCTCGACGTCCAGCACGCTCGGTCGACCGATGTGCCGGCCCTGCCGGACGGTGAACCCGAACGGAGCCGGGAGGCCGACGCGGTCGCGCAGATACGCGCCGAGCGACGCCGCCGCGGAGCCCGTCGCGGGGTCCTCGGTGATGTCGGCCACCGGGAAGAGATTCCTCGCCTCGATCACCACGCCGTCGGCGATCGCAGCGTCGACATGGACGACGATGATCGTGCCCTTCCATCCGCGCTCGTCGAGCAGAGCGCGCACGGGTGCGGGCGCGAACGTGAAGGAATCGAACGTGTGCTGCTCCCGCACGGCGACGACCGGGTGCAGGTTGCCCGCGAACGATTGGGCCAGCGGCATCCGCTCGTCGAGGTCCGCGTGAGAGAGCCCGAGAAGGCTGAGCAGGCGGTCGGCGACGTCTGCTTCGAGGTCGACGACGTACGGCTCGACGCTCGTGAATCCGGCCGTCACACGCCCCTCTGCTCCGCGCTCGGTCGTCACTTCGACGACCCCGGCGGGGGTGTCGAACACGAACGACCCCGGCCCCTCGACCTCGGCGAGCGCGACGGCGGTCGCGACGGTCGCGTGCCCGCAGAACGGCACCTCATCGTCAGGCGAGAAGTAGCGCACGGCGACGCGGCGCCCCTCGCGGGCGCCCACGAACGCGGTCTCGGGATGCCCCAGGTCGGCCGCGATCCGCCGCATCTCCGCGTCGCTGAGACCCACGGCATCCAGGACCACACCCGCGGGATTGCCGCCGCCGGGCTCGGCGGCGAAAGCGAGGAGTTCGAGGACGTCAGGGGTGGGGGTCATGACTCGATTCTTCCGCAGGGCGCCCGATGACCGAGGGGGCCACCCGCGTTCTCGTGGCCTGCACCGGGCGCCCGCGCGGCATGCGCACGGGCGGGCTACGACAGCGGTCGCGACCGCCCGGGAATCACGCTCGACGCGGAACTCAGCGCGGCTCGGCCCCCAGGTGCAGCACGGCCTCGGGGTGCTGTGCGCCTCGCGGGCCGTCCAATGGAGCGCGCGACGACCCACGCTGGCCTCGAGCTCATGCGAGATCTCGTCCCACGCGTGATAGCGCGCGTCGTCGAAGTCCCCGCGCAGGTCGAGAGAAGTGCGCCTCGCCCGGGACGACGTTGCCGGCTCCCGGGAAAGCCTTGAGCTTGCCGTCCGACTTCATCGCTGAAAGACGAGCAGCCGGCCAAAAGCTCGGCGGACTCCCCCAATGCATCACCGACAGCCAGATCCGCCCTGGTCGACGCAGGCCAGACCGCCGCGCAGGTCTTCCGAGCACTGGGCATGTCCCGAGCCACGGTCTACCGCTGATCGCTCGCTCTCAAACAGAGTGACTCTCACTTACACAACCCCAAGTGAGATCCGTTTCGCACACCCCACTTGAGATGCCGTCAGCCACCAGCTGACCACGGTCATGAGGCACAGCCGGATGTCTCATCTAGCGATCCCTATCCGGACAGCTTCTGAGACAGGGGGCGCGTGACGTCGACGCGTCGATGTGTGCGACTTCGTGAGTTCTGAATGGACTCTTCCCCTTCCCCCTGGCCCACCTCGTTCGCACGACGGTCGCCGAACCCACTACGGTGAACACCGAAGCTTCGAAGCTTTGATGTAACACTTATGACCTAACTGGGGGGACCGCAATGTTCGATAAGAAAGCCACTCGTAAGCCTTTTCGACGGTTCATCGCCGGAGCAGCCGCAACTGCGGCACTGGCTGTGGCGAGCGTAGTCGCGGTGGCGACGCCGGCGATGGCCGCCCCGGGCGGTTGTCCTTCGGGCCAGACCTGCCTTTGGAAGGACATCAACTACACGACGGGCGGCGTCGACTGGATCTACTTCGTCTACACGAACGGTGCCAACGATCTACGTAACTACCAGTGGTCCTTCAACGGGACTGTCAACGACAACGTCTCGTCCTGGTACAACAACGGCAACACCGAGGCCAGCTTCATTTTCGATAACCTGAACTTCCAGGGACAGCTGTCTTACCTGCCCATCAAGTTCGGCAGAGATAACCTGGGGAACGCAAGCGACCGGGCGACTTCGGCCGGCTTCCGGTTCTGCCTCAACAACCCCACCAGCGCCAAGTGTGTGTAAAGAGCAAGTGCGCCGGAGAGTGAGCAGTAGTTACGACGGAGATTGAATCGAGTGACGAATCGTCGCGCTAACGACAATACGCAAGACCGTCGTGCAAAAAAGTCAGTCATCCTCGCCGTGGTGTGTACGGGCGTGATGATGGCCGCCGGGTGCACCCCGGAGACGGAGTCAGCAGGACTCACCGATCCGGGTGCCACCTGGCAGGGCGGAAATATCACGAGCTCCACCGCCCCAGGTTCATCGTCCACCGAAACGCGCAACATTGCCCAATGGTCGTTGCCGCTAGACGAGTTCGCGCCAGAATTCAGCAACCTTGATAACTATGCGGAGCAGCTGCTCCTGGCCTCCTGCCTTAGCAATGAGAACATCAAGTGGCCGGTGCCGTGGCAAGACATCGAAGAGCCCACCTCGCCCGTCTTCAATCAAGCGGGTCGCCGGCTGTTCGACCTCGAGATTGCGCAGAAGTACGGCTTTCGCACAAATCTCGCGCCCTCAAAGAGCTCCGAGCTCTGGGAAGCGTTTGTGACGTATGAGCCGAGCGAGCCGGGTTTCCAGGAGGCTTTCGACACCTGTCTGGAGGGGATCCGCAAGGAGCACCCCGTGTCGAGCTTTGATGACTCTGTTCTGGTCACCGACCTCATCAGCCAAATCCAGAGCGAAGCGTCTCTGAGCCCTCAGGTGCAGCAGGCGGCCGACCTCTGGCGGTCTTGCATGCAACCGCTGGGCTTCGGACAGATCCCAGCGAGCCCAAGCGAATTTCCTAGCTCCGAGTTGCTGACTGAACTCGGTTCTGCCCCTCCGTTCAAAACCATCGAGCCATCAGCCCGCGAGGTAGAGGTAGCGGTGGCGTACGCCGATTGCCTCGACTCCAGTGGATACTCGGCGGCGCTGTACGAGACGGAGTGGACTTTGCAGTCAGAGGCAATCGAACGTGATCGAGCGAACTTGGATCGCGTACGAGACTCGGTCGAAAGTCGCGAACGTGACGTGCGAGCGATCATCGCCGCGAATGCTCCGAGGGCGTGATTCTTCTACGCTCGGGAAGTGACCGAGACGAAAAAGAGGTCGGCGGGGATCCGCGCGATTCGGGGCGCGGACGTCCGTGGAGGAGACGCCTGCTGATTGGCGGCGCAGTTGGCGGTGCCGTCTTGTTAGTGGCGGCGACATGGTCGCTGGCTTCCATCTTTCAGTCACCGGCGCAGCGGGAGGCGAATGCTTCCGCGCCGCCGCCGCAGCCAGTGTTCGCTGCCGTCACAAGCGGTGTCCTCGCTGACAAGCGTTCTTACCCGGGAGTAGTTGCCTACAGAAGTGAGACGGGATTTGCTTTGCCGGCTGCGCCGGACGCGGTCCGTAGCGTAGTAACAGGCAGGCCGCCCTCCGTTGGAAGCACCATCGACTCTGGGGATGTGCTGACCGAAGTAAACACAAGACCGGTCTTCGTCGTCGCGTCGCCTTTCCCCTTCTTTCGCGACATCGGCTTCGGGGACGAAGGCGCGGATGTCCGAGTCCTGCAAGAGGCCTTGGTGACCCGCGGCTACTTGAATGGCATCGACGAGAGGTACGGCGCTCAAACCGCCCGTGCTGTCGCACGTTGGTATAAGGATGCGGGGTATCCGGCTCCGACTCGGCAAAGACCCAGCGCGAATGGAACGTCGAACTCTTCGAACTCGTCCAGCGGCTCGGGAACCTCGAGCTCCTCGAACTCATCCAGCCGCTCCGACACATCGGAGTCTTCAAACTCGTCCAGCAACGCGGGAACATCGGATTCCACTACTGGCGCAGCGGTGGAACCGCCGGCGCCGGTGGTCGATGCATTCGTTCCCGTTAGTGAGCTGATGGCCCTTCCATCACTTCCTGGGGTCGTTATCACCGCCCCCGTGATAGGAGCACAGGTTGGCGGCGACAAGGCTACCGACCTGACGCTTGGTGCAAACACACTGGTTGTACGGGTCGAGTTGCCCGAGGCTGACGCGGCAGGAGTCGCGGCGGGTGACGTAGTGACGGTGGTCTCGAAATCTGGTCAGGTGGATGCGGTCGTCGAGGCCGTTGATGCGCAGGCGCCAGATGAGAACGGAGGCGCTCGGCCCAGTGTGCTCAGGGTGGCTCCGAAGAATGAATCCGATGCTCTAGGAGCCGAACGGGGAGAAACGGTCACGGTTCAAGTGTTGAACGCCGTCGTTTCCGGAGAATTTTTGATAGTTCCTACGACCGCGGTTGTCGGCCGTGGAGAAGGCCGCGGCGTCGTCGTGAAGCGACAGACGGACGGTTCGCTTGCCGAAGTGGCAGTGACCGTGGCTGGCTCGCTGCGAGGAATGACCGCGGTCGCGGCGGAGGATGCCGGGACGCTGTCCAAGGGCGATGACGTCCGGGTCGGGTGAGGGGCGACCGCCCGCGCTGGAGCTGCGAAATGTTTCTCGGCGGTATGCATCGGCACACGCACCGGAGGTATTGGCTCTCGATAACGTCAGCTTGAGAATCAGGCAAGGCGAGTTCGTGGCGATCGTCGGACCGTCTGGCGGTGGAAAGTCCACCCTGCTCAATGTGCTCGGGCTGCTTGACTATCCCGACAAAGGTGACTATCTGCTCGACGGTGTACCAATGCCTTCCCGCGAGGGCGCAGTCACGGCACGTGTACGCAGCACCGCTTTTGCGTTCATCTTCCAAGCGTTCCATCTACTGCCAAGCAGGCCGGTCCTCGACAGCGTTGAGCTGGGGCTGATCTACCGGGGAGTAACAGCCCGGGATCGACCAGCACGAGCCGCGCTGGCGCGAGTGGGGCTTGGAGAACGAGCAAATGAGAGAGCGTCCCATCTGTCTGGGGGGCAACAGCAACGGGCAGCAATCGCACGGGCCATCGCGTCGGATGCCCGCATAGTTCTCGCCGACGAACCAACCGGGAACCTCGATAGCGAGAACGCGCAGACAATCCTCTCCGAATTGAAAGCACTAAAGGAGGCCGGCGCGACCGTAATCGTCGTGACCCATTCCGCGGACGTTGCTGCGGCCGCTGATCGTCAGTTGCGCATACAAGACGGCCGGCTCGTATCCGAGACAGTACGAGAGCCATTCGACACAGCAGCAACAGCAGCGAGGACGAACGGCTCCTTTGCTGGCGATGGGGTCCCGTCGCACACCGCCCAGCGCCCTGCGGATCACCGAGTTACCGATCAGCCGAGTGGATTCGTCGCTGGGGTTGCGGCGCGGATGAGGCCCGCTGGAACACGGTCACGCCAGCGAGTACAGATGCGAGACATCCTTCGGGATGCATGGCGATCGGTGCGCTCGCGCCCTGCGCAGACACTATCGCTGTGCCTCGCGGTATCGATCGCTGTCGCGTTGACGCTAACTACGCTGGGGATCTCTACGTCAGCCGGCGCGCAAGTCTCGTCGGTCTTCGACGCGCAGCTCAATCGCGAGGTGACCGCCACCTGGAACAACGGCCCCACATCGACGGCGGCTGAACTCGCCGACATACCGGCGCAAACAAACCAGCTCGCGGGCGTGGACGCCGCCGCCGGTGTTCAGGACTTCGACCCAGTGACTGTTGCTGGGGTCGCAGGAGCTCGTGTGGTGCAACCCCACAGCTACTCCGGCGATATTCAGACCGCAGCTCGGCTCACCGTTCGGTACCCTTCCTGGCGCACCGATCAGAATGTGAAACCGGGCGAGGTACTGATTGGTGTCCAACTCGCTCAGCTTCTTGAGCTCGGTCCGTTGGAGCGCGGCCCCGTCGTCACAATTAACCGCACGTCCTTCCAAGTCGTCGGGATCATCGAGCAATCACCGCGGCTGCCCCAGCTCCAAGGCGAGCTCCTCGTACCTGAGAACACCCCTGGATTTGTGAATCCGAAAACGACTAGAGCGGTGCTGCTGACAGCGGCTGGCGCGGCTCAGCAGGTTGCACGGCAGGTACCCATTGCGGTCAACCCTTACTCACCCGAAACCGTGAGTGTTCAGGCCCCCAGTGACGCCAAGGGGCTGCGAGTCAAAATCGAACAGGGCGTCCAGACCACGCTCATTGCGTTCTCGATACTCGCGATCGTGGTAGCTGTTGCTGCCCTCACCAATGCGATGCTGTTAGCAGTCACCGCTCGCCGTGGTGAGATCGGCATGCGCAAAGCCCTCGGCGCGCGCAGCCGTCACGTAGCCTGGCTGCTCGCAGCAGAGTCCGCGTACGTCGGCGCTGTCGGTGGAGCAGTGGGTCTCGCCCTCGGGTTCGTCGCAGTTCTCGTCATCACCCTCACGCAGCAATGGACTCCGGTCTTTGACATCCGCCTCGGTCCGCTCGCCGTCGTCGCTGGGATAGTGATCGGTATCCTGGGCGGCACAACTGCCGTTGCCCGGGCCGTCCGGATTCGACCCGCCGACACCCTCCGACAGTGACACGCAGCACAGTACGACCGCTCGACTATGAAGCTCTGCCAGCGAGATTCGCGTGAACTCCTAGCGACCGATCGGACAATACAGATTGTGAACGTTTCAGACGGCGAGATCATCACCCGCTCGCTCACAGACCGAGCTGCGTTCGTTGAGGTCTATGACCGCCACGAACGCGTGGTCTATCGATACACCGCGCGTCGGCTTGGACAGACATGGGCCGACGACATCACGTCAGAGACGTTCATGGTGGCATTTTCGCGGCGAGACGACTTCGTGGGAGACGACGCGCGTTCGTGGCTTCTGGGGATAGCTACGACGCTCATGCGCCGACACGTTCGCGAGGAGGCGAAAGCCTGGAAAGGAATGCTCGCCTCTGACCTCGCGCAGATCGACGTCGACCAGTTCGATGAGGCCGACTCGCGCCTGGACGCAACCGGCGCCGTGCGCAAGCTCGGGAAAGCCCTCGCTCGTCTGCCCAGCGGCGATCGCGACGCGCTGCTGCTTCACACATTCGCGGACCTTGACTATCTGGGCATCAGCCGCGCGTTGAGCATCCCCATCGGAACCGTGCGGTCGAGATTGAACCGCGCGCGCCGCAAACTGCAACAAGCAATCGACCCGGCTCGTGGCCGAGAAATGGAGGAGCACCGTGGACGAAATCTCGCTGCTGCGCCGAGCACGGACTAACATTCCCGACCGAACCCCGAACGAGGTCGCGCGTGGACGCACCGCCTTGGTCAATTTGATCGAGACTCAAGGACCGGTGACTCCGCGAAAGGTAGTCGACACCAATACCGCATCCACCCTCACCTCGACACGACACCGGCGCCAGGTCACCGCATGGGCGGGTTTTTCGGTGCTGGGCGCTGCCGCGATGGTGATTGCCCTGGTCGTGATCAATCTGGTGGGAATCCCTGGGTGGCAGGGCGGCGCAGAACCAGCAGCCGCATCAGTTCTCAAATCCGCTGCCGCGGCGACGCTGAACTTCAGCGACCCGGGCGTTGCTCCCGGACAGTTCTTGCTCGTAAAAACACGGGCTATGTATCTGACGGAAGGGTCTCCCACTGGCGACGTAGAGAATTTTCGCCAGGATCTCTACATCCCAGCTAATCGGAAGGACGACTGGGTCTGGGTCCGGTTCCCCGATACAACCCCATCCGGGACGGTAGAGGCGGGCCCGAGCCAAACCGCGCGGTTCAAAGGAGGGCTAACGGAGAACGGCAGTGCGTACGGGTGGGGCTACTACGACGGCACGAAAGTGAACACCGACTACGCGGCCCTGCCGCGCGACCCGCAGCAACTGCTCACCAAGATCTATGAGTTCAACGGCACAACTGGGCCCTCACCGGATGGTGAAGCACTCGTATGGATTGCTGACCTGCTCCGGACAGGGACAGTCCCCGCCGATCTGCGCGCAGCTCTCTACTCGGCGGCCGCGGCAATCCCAGCCGTCACAATCACCGAGGAACAGGCGACGCTCGACGGAAGAACAGGCGTTGCTATCGGCCGCGATGAGGGGGCCAGCAACATCCGCCAAGACATCATCATCGACCCATCGACCGGGCAATTCATCGGAGAACGTCAAGTTGTTTTGGCCGACACCGGCAACATGCCCGCGGGTACGATCCGCGGATCGGCGTCCGTCACCAGCACCGTGGTGGATGCCGCACCGTAGTCGGTACCCTCAGCTCTCCAGAGCAGCGTCTCACATCCCCGTCCGGGGGCTCGCTCAACTGCTCGTAAACGTTCGCACCTGTGGCTGACTCGCTGAACCATCCCCAACCGCACACATCGGAATCGGTGGTCTCGTCTGTTTCGGCCGGCTCGGTGGGGGCCTCACTCGCGCCGAGCTACGGCACGGAATGCGGACCGGCCCTCCTCGACAGCAAGGCCGCCAACAGAGCGTGCGACTATCGACTTATGCTCACGCTCCTCGGCCCCAAATCACTGAGGGCGTTGCTGTTCGTTCGCACACTCAACGAGCAGGGAATGCAGCCGAGCCGCAGTGAGGTGAAAGCCTTCGTCAATGCGCCTACGCATTTCGGTGATTTTGATCCGGTGATCTTCTCGATGTCCGTCGACACCGTTGACTACCTGGTCAACGCTCGCCTGCTCATCTCGACGGCGCGTGGCGTCACACTTTCCAGTGCGGGGACGGCCGTTCTCAACGCAGCGATCATCGATGACGACACCAACGCACCATCTACTCCTATTGAGGTAGTGGGAAGGTTGGACGACCCGTTCACGTACGCCGAACTCCTCACTCGCATCAACGACGTCCCTGGCGCGCTGGTGATTGATCCCTACCTTCGCGCGCAGGACCTCAGTGCCCTTCTCGCTCTTCCCAATGTCCGTCGAGTGATGACGACTGACGGCAGTGCCGGAGGCCTACCCCGCGCCGAACGCCGCACGAAGCTTCAGATTGCGCTAGGAGCACGCCCCGGAGTCGAGCTTCGGTTCCCAGAGCGCGGCTCTCGAGAACTGCACGACCGGCTGGTACTGCCACACCAGGGAGGCGAAGCGCTGTCCCTAGGCACTTCGCTGGGCGGGACCCAGCTAACCGTCATTACGAGGCTGGGACGCGAGAGCACGGGTGCTCTGCGTTCACACTACGAAGGAGTCTGGCTGTCCGGCCAAACCCTCCCACCTATCCATCGCGAAATCACTGACGCACCGGTCGAGTTGAATTCGAGCGCTACTGACACAGAGTGAGCTACGCCGAATGCCCATCTGAGGGCCCCGGATGGCGGACGTACTCGGACCCACGTACAGTCCGCGGCCAGGCGCAGCGCGTCATCGGGGACTGTCACGGCGGATCGTCCGGGACAGATGACAAATGCTCTGACACCCGCCGCCGACTGTCGGCAATTGCGGTCAGGAACGCTTCACCCGTTTGGTCGGGCGGTGCGTCCTCGAACTTGATGGATCGCGGAACAACAGTCTCGGCCGTCAACAAAACGAAGCCGGTAGACAGCTCGATGGGGGCACCAAGCGATCCACTGTCCGGATAGGCCTTGAATTCGCGGCTTCCAAGGCCATCCTCGGTGATCAGGTTGTGCCATCCGTCAGATCCCGCGTGGGTGGGTGCACTCATCATCGAATACAGGATCGCAAGCTGCGGGGCGACTCTCTGCACGAGCCCCGTCATGGATGCAGGTCTCCCGTCGAAGAGAGGTGCCGCCCATCCCCACCCCCGGGCGAAGTCTTTACCGAATCGCGTCACCAGGTCGGACCGCATGACGGCAAGGCGGCCCAGGTCGTCGTCATCGAACAGCGGGTCGTCAGGGTCGCCCAACCCAGCTCCGAGGTAGTCGGCCGCAAAGAGGCCGTAGAAGGCCTCGCGATGCATGAGGTAGCGCTCCGGAAGATCTGGGTGCTCTGCGTCGGGGTGACCGTAGATGGCCATCACGATAGAGACGATTAGCACTTCGTACATAGTGCGCAGACAGGCAAGCGCACCAGCGCTGTGGCCCGCTTCAATCATCGCAATCGTTTCGCCGAGGCTCAGCAGCGACCTGGCCAGTAATCCCCTTTGAACGAGGTGGAATTGGTAGAAAGCTTGGTCGCCAGGTGTTTGCTCGAGGGATTCATCGATTTTTTGCGCGGCCCAGTTGGCGGCCTCGGCCACATTGTCTCGAAGGAAATACAGCTCCTCGATGGCAGGCCCGTAACGCTTCCAAATCTCTTCACGCAGAGCATCCCTGTCCTGCAACGACTCTGCGACGGCGCTTGCTTGTTCATCCCTGAGCGCCGCCAGAAAACCGGCGTGCGCGAGTTTCGACTCCATCGGATCAGTGGCACCGATGTGAAACTCAAAGTCGGGCGACGGCATATGTGGATGTTACCGGCCAGCCGCCTGCTCGCCAGGTGCTAGCACGTCCACCGCAAACCGCTTCGGCTCCCCGCTTGTCATGGGGTGCGCCACGGCCGACTCCATCGCACTCTGCTTCTCTCAATCAGGTCCGACGGCCTCTTGAGACAATCCCCGTTCGGACAGCTACCGCACCAGGGTTTAGCATCACGATGACCCGCCAGACCTCGAGAGCTCGGCCGTGAGATCGGCGATGCCGGCGGACCGATCCTTGTCGGCGCGGTCGCTGCCGCAGCAAGCCTCCCCCTCGCCCTCATTGTTGCGGGCGTCGCTACAGTCGCCTCGGCAACTATCGGGTCGACCCTCACCGCTCGGCACGGGCAACTGCCACTTCCTCGCGAGAGCGGGTAACGCTGGCCGGGTGGCGCGAACCCGTCTGACTAGCGCGACCGGCGCACAGATGCTGCGATCGCATGGACTTCGTCGAAAGCCTTAGACGCACGCGCAGGATCGCCGCTGAACAGCCCACCGAGCAAGGGCGTCCATCCTGAACCCTGGTCTTCGACCTCCGCCTTCAGCTGCATCTCGGGGGCCGACTTCTCATAACGGTGGCGCCAGGTGTAACGCCCATAGCCGCCGTGATATCCGTAGTAGGGCTCGTCGCCCTGATCTCTTGCATCCTCCGAGATGGCGTCTAGTAGAACCTCGACACGGTCGAATGCCGCGGCGTACTCGCTCTCTCCTGAAAACTGATCTGAGAAGACTGGCGCCAAGACGGAGAACAGATGGTCCGAGATCGGCGTATACCGTCGACCTCCTCGCGCCGTCAGGAGATCGTTCATCTCCTCGTCAGACACAGACTTTCCCTCGTCATTGTAAGAAAGTAGGGTCCCCAGTCCTAGCCATTGGTCGATGCCAACGATGCTCTGGCTTCCGCTGGTGAGTACAAACGGCACCTGACGGCCGTACCCAGAGGGATTGTTTACTAGGGCGTCTGCCGTCGCAGCCCGCAGCATTGAGTAATTCCGCTTGGCCAACGCGCCGAGCGCGGCAGCGTAGGTGAGCAAAAGCGATGGGTACTCATGTGCGGATGTCAGAACGCTGAGACCCTCCCGCTGCATTGACTCGTTCGCAAGAGTTTGAAGCGTACGCGTGAGCTCCTGCTCGTGGTCCTGGGAGCCGTACATAGCGATCAGCTTCATCGGGACAAGCATGGGGGCGAGAAGGTCGTCGTACTGACCGATGCGCCTGATCCACGCGCGAGCGAAATCGGGATCAATTCGGCTCACCGAGGGCAGGTAAAGAGGGAACCTGTCCCGGTCCTGTAAGCCCGCGAGGATGGGGCGGCGTAGGTCTGCGAGATAGTCGTCATAGTCCATGACAAGGTTGGGAGCGCGAAGCAGTTGCCTGACCCGGTCGACGACGTCACTGTCAGCCCGGCGCGCTTCCGAGGTAGTTTGCACTACCGATGGTGGCGGCGCAGCTGGTGTGTTACCGATGGCCCGTTGTATGGCAACAATGAGGCGTCCCGACTGCGCTAGCTTCCCCTTGCCAAAGAGGTCGGCACGGTGAATCGTGCGATCGAGTGTGCGCCCCATTCCCAGGTCGATGCTTGGGATCTCACATTCGTCAAGACGGGCGGTCATCAACCAGCTTGCTCCTGGCGGTCGCTGTCTGTACTCCTCCGCGGCGAGAGTCAATTCCTCGAACTGGTAGGACTTCTGTCTCTTCGCAAGGTTGCTAGAAAAGCACGCAAGGAAGACGAAGGACCCACTACGAATTGCTTCGCGTATCTTGACCTGCCAGTCGTCCCCCGGCCACAGCTTGTCTTTGTCTCGCCAGACGATGAAATCCGCCGCTTCCAGCGCGCCCTGCAGTTCATCAATCGCATCGGAATCTTCGGTGATGTACGAAATGAATACGTGGTCCCCTGGCACGTAGTTAACGTACTGCGTGCGCTGGTTTTGAGTCGAGCAAGTTGCCCTCGGGAGCGGCTGAGACGTGCCAACCCGAAACGTTCCGCGCGTCCGGGCGTCTCACGAGACAATCCCTCAACGGACTACGTGGCCCCACGTGTGTCAACTTGTCCGAGAACTGACGGCACTGTCAGAAAGAGGCATGTCAGCCAACCGCTCGCCGGTGTTGGAACACCATCTTCCCGGGGAACGTGAGGGACTCTCGATGCGGCGTGCCGGCGGGCGAAGTCCAGACGATGCGGAGTTCGACCTGGCCACTTTCGAGCACACCCTGCGAGAGGGCGACTTCACAGGGCACAGAGAAGTCATCCCAGGGCTCGAGAGTTTTGGGCCCAGCGTTCCGAGCAGCCCCCCAAGGCCCACCTATCCGGAATCTCACGTTGTGCGCGACATCAAGTCCTTGGTTGGCGATGAACAGGTGGTGTTCGTCTACCCATCCGACGGTCCATTCCACGTCGTACGGCTCGGTCGCGCGCGCCTCAGTGCGACGCGACAAATCGTCGGCGTTGAGCGCGATCGTGTTCGCCTGAGCGGCGAGGATATTCGCCCCCTCCGCGACTTTGTTCGCTGTGCGTGCGTGCATCAGCCCGAGGAAAGCGGGCACCACGGCGGTGACGCTGACGCACAGCGCGAGAAGGGCGAGAACGGCAAGCAGGCACTGGACAAGCAGATCGAGCATGTCCGCCATCTTTAAGCCCAGAGCTGGCGATCGCCCGGGCCGACGTACTTGATGAACGCAACCGTCTGATCTTGCTCCGGGATCCAGAAGAGATAGTAGGGGCGGCTCCGCGGCCGGGTCAGGCGGAGTTGAACGACGTACGCGGCCGGGGGGCGCACCATGCGGCGGCGAAGGATCGGGTTTGTGTCGTCGTTCTGGAGCAACTCCAAGACGTCGTCAGCCGCGTTGTACAGCTCGGGGTCGTTGGCTTCATAGTCGTCGAGCGCATCCGCCGCGTCATCGTGATATTCGAGCTTCATAGTTCATCTATCGTACCAGCAGGTGGGTAATGGGGCCATGGGGCAACGCCCTCTTGCCTTCTTAGGGTAGTTTCGCGCTAGACTGCTGTTTCAGGAAACAAACGCACACGAACCCACTACGCATCTAGCCACACACACCACCACCACACACGCACACACCACCACCACACACGCACACACCACCACCACACACGCACACACCACCACCACACACGCACACACCACC
>NZ_BJML01000016.1 GCF_006539145.1 Microbacterium testaceum
TCCCCCGAGCATGCCCCCCGACTTTCCACGACCGTCGGGCAGGATGGATGCCGTGGGCACACCGGCATCCGAGGTCTATTCCGTCGCGGGAGAACGTCGGCGCGGAAACGCGCCGCGGTGGGCGGCGACGCTCGTGCTGGGGCTGCTGCAGATCGAGGAGGACGCACCGTCGGTGTCGGAGACCGTGATTCGTCGGGTCGACGGATCGCTCGTCAGACGGCTGAAGCCGGGCAGTGTCTCGCATTTCGAGAAGCAGATCTCCGAGGTCACCGCCGACCTCGCATCGATGGATGCCGTGCCCTTCGCGCGGAAGTGGATCGCCGAGCCCGACGCGGCCCCGGTGGGCGACGAGACGGCATCCGGCTGACACCTCGTCGCCGGTCCGACGCCGTCAGCGGCGTGTGGCCCCGCGGGGAACACCGCCCGGACAAGAGCGGACGCGCGAGAATGGTCCCATGAGCCTGCGCATCACCGACGACCCCGCCGCCGACGAGCTGCTGTCGAGCAATCCGCTCGCTCTGCTGATCGGCATGCTGCTCGACCAGCAGGTCGCGATGGAGACGGCGTTCGCGGGGCCCCTCAAGATCCAGGAGCGCACCGGGTCGATGGATGCCGGCACGATCGCGGAACAGGACCCCGACGACTTCGCCGCCGCGTTCTCGCAGTCGCCCGCTGTGCACCGCTACCCGGGTTCGATGGCGGGGCGCGTGCAGGCGCTCTGCGCGGCGATCGTCGAGGACTGGGACGGCAAGGCCGAGAACCTGTGGACGCGCGACGACCCCGACGGCAAGACCGTGCTGAAGCGCCTGAAGGCGCTCCCCGGCTTCGGCGAGCAGAAAGCGAAGATCTTCCTCGCCCTGCTCGGCAAGCAGCGCGGTTTCGACGGCGCCGGCTGGCGCGAGGCGTCGGCCCCCTACGGCGAGGACGGTTCGTTCCGCTCGGTGGCCGACATCGTGGACCCGGAGTCGCTCACCAAGGTGCGCGAGACCAAGCGGGCCGCGAAAGCGGCCGCGAAGGACGCGACGACGACGTAGGCGCTGCCTCCTTCACCGGAGAGACCTGATCGCGAGGGCGACCGCCCTCACCTCACGGATGCGGCGCTCGTACGTGGCCGCGATCACGATGAGGAGCACACCGGCGATGCCGAGCCACAGCCACCACAGGCCGGAGGCGCTCTCGTAGAGCGACGTGATCCACGGCCAGAGCTGGGCGACGGCGTGGACGATCAGCACGATGCCGCCGAGCAGAACCGGGGCCTGCCACCGGAACCGGGCACCGACCAGCAGCGTCGCCAGAGCGATGACGCCGAGAGCGAGGACGCGCCACAGCGCGTTGCCGCTCGAGAAGTCGAACAGCAGCGAGGGGACGAGCAGCAGCGCCAGACCGATACCGAGTGCCGGCCACGTCCGCAACGCTGGACGCTGACGGAGGGTCCGGATGCCGTGGACCAGGAGCGCCGCAGCGAGCGGCGCCGTGGCCGCCTCCACGGGATCGGCACTGCCGAGAACGATCGCCAGGAGCGCGAGGACGGCCGACAGGCCGATCACGGCCCACCGCACGGCCGCATCCCGCCACCACAGACCGACGGCGAGGACGGCGACGAGCGTCACGACCAGACGCAGGGGGCCCTCGCCCGTGGCCGAGAGACGGGTGGCGGTGAGAGCCACCGCGACAGCGGGAGCGGCGATCGCGAGAGCCTGGGACAGCCCGGGCAGGACGTCCGTGCGCCGACGGCGGAGGAGGACGGCCGTGACCACCAGAGGAACGGTCGCGGCGACGAGCCAGAGGTCGAACAGCGCCGTCGCGAGCTGGTGCAGGCCGCGCAGCGACGCGGCCACGATCAGCCCGAGGGAGGCGACGGCGATCAGCGGGGTCGCCAGCGGGGCGAGCGCGCCGCGAAGCAGAACAGCCCCGACCACCAGCACGGCGATCGCCGCCAGCGTCACGCCGATCGCGCGCACCAGCGACGCGTCGGCGAGCGCCGCTGAGGGCAGGAGTCCGACCGCCGCACCGCCGACGGCGAACAGCACCGAGGCCGGGGCGACCGGGCGGCGACGGTCGAAGAGAGCGGCAGCGATCCACACGAGCGCGAGAGGAACGGTCGCCCACTCGATCGGGCGGACATCCGCCCCCACGCCGATGAGGGCGACGAGGCCCGCTCCGGAGTGCGCGGTGATCGCGAGCGGCATTCCCCCGAGCCGGTGGCGCACGCGCAGGGCGGCGACGCCGACGGCACCGAGCAGCACGACCGCGATCACCATGCGCCCGATCGGGCCGCCGTCGACGGCGACCAGCACAGCCGATCCGAGCGCGAGGAGTGCGGCGGCCCCGACCAGAGCGCTGCGCGCGGACGACCCCGCCCACGGGGCCGGGCGTAGCGCGACGCCCGCGGCGGCTGCGCCGATCGCCGCGACCGACACCACGACGACGAGATCCGCGATGCCGATGCCGCCCCGGTCGACGGAGGGGACGAGCTGCGCGACCGTGAGCAGCACGAGCGCGAGCGCCCCGGCGGCGGCGACCGCGACGGGGAGTTCGTCGGGGGTCCGCGGCGGACGTACCCAGGCCCCGACCACCAGGACCGCGGCCGAGAGGACCGCAACCGCCAGCACGTGGGCGAGATCTCCCGGGGCCGAGAGGGCGCTGGGAGCGAGCGCGACGGTGGTTCCCGCGGCGGCGATCACCGCGGGCGTGACCGCGGAACGATCCCCTCCCAGCCGCCGAGCGCGCTCGTGACCGGCCGCGATGCCGAGCAGCGCGATGCCGACCGGCACGGTGAAGAGCTCGACGGTCTCGGTCTGCTGCCAGAACAGTCGCGTCCACAGCGCGAGGGTGCCCAGCACGAGCGCGAGCCAGATGAGGTGCCGGCGCGGACCGCGAGAGCGGAAGAGACCGTCGCCGTCGGTCGCCCACAGCACAGCGGTCACCGCCGCGAGCAGGAGCGGAAGCCACCGGACTCCCTGCGAGGGGACGACGACGATCGACAGGGCGGCCACGAGCGCGGCCCCCGCGTCGAGGCAGGCACGGGTGGACGTGTCCGCGCGGAGGAGGCGCAGGGCCGCCGCGGCGCTGACGAGGGCGATCGCCGCATAGACGATCGCCGGCACCAGCGGCAGCGGCTCGATCAGCCGGAGCGCAGAACCGGCCGCGCCCGCGACGAGCAGGGGCGTCATGACCGCCGCGAAGGGCCGCGCGACGCGCCACGGCCGGTACGGCGTCGTGAGGACAGCCGCCGACGCGACCGCGGCGACCAGCGCGCACACGAGCATCCAGCCGTCGGCCGCGGTGCCCGTGCGGAACCACAGCGCGGGGGCGGCGACCACCACGATCGCCGACAGGGCGGCGACGACGCCGGCGCTGCGTTGCGCGACGTCGAGACCCCGCCGTCGCCAGAGCGGGGCGACGACGGCGACGAGACACAGGGATGCCATCGCGAGAGGAACCGTGGTCGGCGTGGCGCCGGCGATGACGAGGTCGGCTCCGGCGCGCAGCGCCCCGGGAACGAGGACGGCGCTCCCCGACAGGAACAGGACGACCCCGACCGTGGACGGCACCCGGATACCGGGATGCGCGCCGGCGACCGCGGCGAGCACGGCGGCGACCACGACGCTGGACAGCCCCCACGCGAGCGGAGAGGAGAACGACGACAACCACCCCGCGCCGAGGGCGAGGAAACCCCCGACCGCGGCGAGGGAGATGTCGCCGCGACGGCGGCGGAGGACGATGACGGCGACCACGGCGAGCGCCAGGTACCAGGCGACCACGAGGATCACGACACGCAGCTGAGGTCCCGCGAGCAGGGCGACGGCCGCCCCGGCGATCAGCGCGGGAGTGCGGCGCTGCGCCCACGATCCCGACAGACGCCAGACCGCGACCGCGAGCAGGACGATCGCCGCGAGTGCGATCACGGCCGCCGTGCTGACGGCATCCGGGGCATCGAGGTCGAGGGCGGACCGCCCGAAGACGACGATCGACCGACCCACCACGGCTCCGACAGCATTCATCGCGGCGACCAGCGGCAGGATCGCGGCGACGGCGGCGGCGATCGCCGCGGCCAGAGAAGCGACGACGACGGTCGTCCGCCCGAGGCCCGGAGCGGCGCGACGCGCGGCGGCGTCGAGCCCCAGCGCGACGGCCGAGGCGACGAGCACCGGGACGGTGACCGACAGGGTCGCGTCGGCCGCACGGACGACCGTGCCAGCGATCTCCACCCCGAGGACGACGTCCGCGGCCACCGCGGCCGTCGGCGCCAGGCTCGCGGCACCTCGGCGCGCGAACGACCGGGCGTGGAGGGCGAGACCGAGGGCGAGCACCGCACCGAGGACCGCGGGGGTCGCCGTGCTGCGCGGGTCGACGATCAGGGCGGAGGTCATCGCGACGACCGCACCGACGGCGGCGAGACCCCGGACGACCGCGATCTCGATCGTCAACGCCGGGCGAGGAGCCCGAGCGAGGAGCGGCGCGAACGGTGCCGCGAGGGCCAGAAGCAGCAGCACAAGCCCCCACGCGTACCACCCGAGGGCCGCATCGCGCGTGAAGAGACCGGCGACCAGCATCGCGGGCCCGACCGCGAGGGCCGCGACGGCGACCGAGAGCGGAGCGCGCAGGCGCGACAGACGCGACCAGCCCACGAACGCGGCACCCGCGACCACCGTCGTCGCGCCCCAGTACACGCTCGGTTCGAGGCTCGCCGCCCCGCCCAGGTCATTGGCGCGGACGGCCCAGACATCGAGAGCCACGAAAGCGATCCCGAGCAACGCGATGCCCTCGGAGGTGGCGCCGAGACCGCGTCGGCGCAGGAACGACGCGGTGGCGATGATCGCGGCCGTGACGAGTCCGATGATGACGGAGCGCAGGACGAGGCCGCCGCTGATCCACGCGACGGTGAGGAAGAAGGCCGCGGCCACGGCGAGGAGGACCACGCCGACCGACAGGAGGAAGACCTGGACGCTCGAACGCCGGGGCGCGGACGGCCCCGCGGGGACGGGTGAGGACGGCTCCACGGGGGGAACACCGTCGGACGGAGGCACGGCCGGGGAGCCTGGTCCCGACTGGACCAGCGGCCCCGGGGGGATCACCGGCCCCGACGGTGGCGCGAACACCACGTCGGCGGCTGCGACCGGAGCCGATGCCATCGTCGAGAGCGGTGCGGGCGCGGCCGCGATCGAGTCGCCAGGAGGCGCCGCCACCGGGGACGGCAGCACCGGGTGGAGCTCGGGCGCCGGGGGAGCCGGCATCCGCTCGTCTTCTGCGCGGGCTGCCGCAGCCGCGGCCTCCGCATCACGGTGCACCCGCATGAGGACGTCGGCGCGCTCGTCGACGAGCGCGACGATCCGCTGGGACAGTTCGAGCACACGCGCCGTGCGCGCATCGGTCAGGTCGAGACCGCAGGAGGCACACGGGGATGCGGCGATCGGCGTGAAGCACGACGGGCAGCGCGAGGTGTCGACGAGTGCGCCCGGCCCCGGCGGCCACGCGAACCCGGAGAGTTGTGCCCCAGCGTCGACTTCCGTCATCGTGCCCCCTCGGCGTCGGTCGTCGCCCCAGGCTAGCGAAGTGCGAGGGCGGCGCCGAGGTTGTCCACCGCGTCCTTCCTCCCCAACCGGGGCGGCGAGCTCAGTGGCGCGGCGCGGAGCCCCCTGTCGTCTCTTCGAAGACCGTCTCTCCTGCCCGCACGGTCCGCACGACGCGCGCGCTCAGCAGCGTGGCCGCGCCCTCGGCGAAGGGGTCGGCGTCGAGGACGGCGAAGTCCGCCGCGAAACCGGGGGCCAGCCGGCCGCGCCAGTCACCGTCGCCCACCGAGGCCGCCGTGTCGCGCGTGGCGTGGGCGATGCTGTCGGCCAGCGGCAGGGCGAACTGGGGATGCACCGCCGGGACCGACGTGTCCAGCGCCGAGGCCCGGGTCGTCGCGACGTACATGTTCGCGAGAGCGTCGTACGGGGCGGTCGGGGCGTCGGTCGAGAAAGCCAGCAGCGTCCCCGCCTGCTCGTACTCCGGCCACGCGAAGGCTCGGTCGGCGCGCTCGTCGCCCAGCATGGCGGCCCAGTTCGGGTAGATCGCCGGGTCGGCGTGCACGGGCTGCATGGATGCCGTGACCCCGAGGCGTGCCATCCGCTCGGCGGTTCCGGGAGCGGCGTACTCGAGGTGCTCGATGCGGTGGCGCCGGGGCAGCTCGCCGTTGGCGGCGTAGGCGCGCTCGAGCGCGGTGAGGGCGTCGTCGCTCGCGGCGTCGCCGATCGCGTGCATGGCGATCTGCAGGCCCGCGGCGTCGGCGGCGCCCACGACCGGCGCGAGGTCGATGAGGGGCCAGATGGGTGCGGCGTTCGATCCGTCGGCGTAGGGCGCGCCCATCGCCGCCGTGCACGCGTCGATCGTGCCGTCGAGGATGAGCTTGATACCCACCACCCGCACCCACGACGATCGGGTGCGCTCCACCAGCTCGATCACGCGGTCGATCTGCGCGAGGTTCTGTTCGCGATCGCCCGTGTTCTCGACGAGCCAGTGCGCGGCGAGCCGGATCGGGAGCGTGCCACCGTGCCGCTCCGCCGCCCGCTCGAAGGCGGCGAGGCCGTGCTCGTTGAACGCCATGTCCACCACGCCGACCACCCCGGCGCGCACGTATGCGTCGATGACGCGATCGACCGCCGCATCGCGCTCGGCGTCGGTCGTCGAGGAGTCGCGGCGAGCCCAGGCGTACCGGATCGCGGCCGTCTCGAACAGCATGCCGTTCGGCTCCCCGTCGACGTCGCGGCCGATCTCGCCCCCGAGCGGATCGGGAGTGTCCCGAGTGATGCCGAGTTCGGCCAGAGCGGCGGAGTTCACCCAGCACGAGTGGTAGTCGTTGGCATCCAGGTACACGGGGACGTCGGAGACGACGGCGTCGATCATCGCCGCGGTCGGAGCCCCGCCGGGAACCGAGTCGAAGAGCCACCCGCGACCCCAGATCGCCGTCGCATCGGGCGCTGCGTCGCGCGCCTCGCGAAGGAGCGCCTGGATCGCATCGAGCGAACGCGCGTCGGTCAGCGGCACCTGCGCCAGGGCCGCGCCCATCATCAGCAGGTGGGTGTGGGCGTCGGTGAAGCCCGGGAGCACCACGGCTCCCTCCAGGTCGACCACCGTGTCTGCGGCGAACGCCAGCGCCTCGGATCCGACGGCGGCGATCGTCTCGCCGTCGACGGCCATGGCATCCGTCCACTGCCGACTCGGATCGGTGTGGGCGGTGAAGATCCGCCCCCCGCGGTAGAGCGTGCGCGTCATGCTGCCTCCTTCGCGGCGCGCTCGAGCCGTCGGGAGAGCACGCCGATGATGCCGGCCGGAACGGCCAGGACGAAGCTCGCCAGGGCGAGCGTGAGGGCGAAGCCCTGGTATCCCAGGAGCCCCACCAGGGATGCGCCGATCACCGGCGTGAGCGCCGAGCCGACGAGGTAGGTCGCCAGCAACGGACCGGACCACCGACCGTCGACGTCGAGGGCCGAAGCGGTGGCGACGAAGTACATGAAGGCGACCGCGTAGATCGTGTTCCACGCGATGAAGACCACGACGAAAAGGGTCGGGTCGGACACGGAGCCTTCGACGATCTTCAGGATGCCGCCGGCCACCAGCAGCACGACGAGCGGGATGCCTCGACCCAGGCGATCGCCGACCGCGACGAGGGCGATCGTGCCGAGCAGGCCGCCGGCGGTGGCACCGCTGAGCGCGAGACTGAGCCCCTCGGGCGTCAGACCGGCGTTGTCGGCGCCCATGACCCCGGCCATGGCCCACAGCGAATCCTCGCTCGCGGCCCACAGGGCGAAGACCACGAGGAGCACGAAGCCCGCGATCGTGACCACGCGCGAGGGCGGCGCGGCCGTGCGGAGGGTTCCGGTGGGCGGCACCTCGATGGGGACGGCTTCGCCGACCGCCGCCGCCGCGTGCACGCTGGCGGCCGGGGCTGCCGGCATCCACGAGACCGTCAGAAGGGCGATGAGGCTGAACAGTGCCATCGACCCGAAGACGTCGAGCGGGGCGAGACCGATGAGCGGGACGACGGCGAGGATGATCGTGATCAGGCCGCGATTGGCGAGACCGTTCAGGCCCGCCACGCGATCGGGGTTGCGGAACGCGGCGAGCGCGGCACCCGCGGCGGCGACGGCCCCGCCCGCGCCGACACCGCCGACCAGCAGCCCGGTCACGACGAAGGCGGGGAGGAGCGCCGCAGCACCGAAACCCACGATCGCGAGGATCAGGCCGACCCGCGCGACCAGGCGGCGGCGCGGTCCCGCGCACGCGGGGGCGACGGCGAGGCCGACGAGGGCGGTGAGCAGCAGGGTGGCGGTGACGGTCCAGCTCGCGGTGAGCACGTCGGCACCGATACCGGCCTGGACGGCGGCGATCATGTACGGCGACATGTTGACGCCGAGGTAGCCCGCGATACCGACGAGGAACGTCGAGGAGGCGGTGGGGAAACGGATGGGGAGCCGGGCGGCGCCGACGGATGTCGGAGTGGTCTGAACGGGAGTGGACACGGGAACCTCTCGGGGGAGCCGGCGAGCGGCGGACACGGGATGGGCCGGGACGCGTCGTCGTCGAGCGCGTCCGGTGACCCGAGGCTAGGGACCGTGTGTTTCGGTCTCCGTGCTCGTTGTGTTTCCCTGACATTAAACGTTTAAGTACGCGAGCCCGCAAGACGTCGCCGCACGGTCACCCCGATCCCGCGTCCGGTAACGTCACTGCTCGTGACCCCGCGCAAGCCGACGCTCCACGACGTGGCCGCCGGCGCGGGCGTCTCGATCGCCGCCGCGTCCTTCGCACTCCGGGGGAAATCGGGGGTGTCTGCTGAGACACGCGACCGCGTGACGGCCGTCGCCCGCGACCTCGGCTATTCGGTGAACATGCCCGCGCGTAACCTCCGCACCGCCCGATCGGGGGCCGTCGGACTCCACCTCCCGGCGGGAACGACCCACCTCCCGTACTACACCGACTTCGCCTTCGGAGTCGTCGAGGCCGCGGATCGCCGCGGACTGTCGGTGATCCTGCTCCCCCATCGCGACGACGCCGCGAGCGGCGCCCCGGCATCGTTCGTCGACGGATATGTCGTGGTCGACGCCTCGATCGAGGATGCCGGCATCCGAGCCCTGCTCGACTCCGGTCGTCCCGTGGTCAGCGGCGAACACGTCTTCGGCGGGATGGGACGCACGAGTGCGAGCGTCGCCATCGATCACGCCGCCGCCCTGCGACGTCTGCTCGCCCACCTGAGCGAGCGCGGGGCGCAGCGCATCGCGGCGGTCCTCCCTCCCGACGGGACCGCATGGAGCCGGGAACTCGCCGAAACCTACGAGAGCTGGGCCCGCGAGCACGGCCTCGACGGCCTGTCACGAACCGTGTCGTTCGTGCCGACGGCGGCCGAGATCGCCACCGTGGTGACGGAGATCGTCGCCGACCCCACCGTGGACGCCGTCGTCATCGCCCCGAGCGGATCGGCGGCGACCGCCCTCGCCGCCGCCGCCCGCGCGGGGCGCCGGGTCGGCGACGACCTGCTCGTCGCTGCCTGCGTCGACGAGCCCGCCCACGCCCTGCTCTCACCGCCGGTCACCTCGATCGACCTCGCCGCGCGCGAGCTCGGTGCGGCATGCCTCGAGCTGCTCGTCGAGGTCTGGGATGCCGAGACCCTCGCCGATCCCGTCCGAGTCGCCCACCCGCGTCTCGTCGTGCGCGACAGCACGGCCGGACACGGGGGCGATCCGGGCGAGACGCTGCACCCCGCGACCTAGGGTGGACATCGTGCGGGTGCGGTTCTTCGGCGGATTGAGCGTCGACACGGGCGAAGGGCACGTCACGGTGCCCGGCCGCGGGCAGCAGTCGCTCCTGCTGCGCCTCGCCGTCGACGCCGGCACCACGGTGGGCTACCGGGCCCTGGCTGAGGACATCTGGGGCCTCGACACCCCCGACGATCCCCGCGCTGCACTGCAATCCCTCGTCTCGCGCCTGCGTCGGGCCCTCCCCACCGGCACGGTCTCATCGGCCCCCGGCGGCTATCGACTCGACCTGCCGCGGACGGCGATCGACATCACCTGCTTCCAGGATCTCGTCGCCCAGGCTCGCTCCACGGGCGATGCCGCACCGGCGCGGGAAGCATTGGCCCTGTGGAGCGGTGAGGTGTGGACCCCGCACGACGGGTTCGACTGGCTCGTCCGCGACCTGCTCGAGGACCGATCGCACGCCGAGCGCGTGGTCGCCACCGCTCCCCCGCCCGTGGCAGGGTCGTTCTCTGCTGCCGATGTCACGCCCGCCGCCCTCACCGCCCTCGTGGGTCGCGGGGTCGAGCTCGATGCCATCCGCGAACGTCTGACGACGGATCGCCTCGTCACCCTCATCGGTCCCGGCGGTGCGGGCAAGACCACCCTCGCCGTCGAGACGGTGCGCGCGGTCACCGACTCGATCGTCGTCGAGCTCGCCCCGGCCGCCGCGGGAGACGTATGGACGGCGATCGCGGGGGCGGTCGGTCGTCGCATCCGCCTCCCCGAGTCGGCAGGTGCGTCCCTCACCGCAGCCGAGCGCGTGGCCGAGGCCGTCACCGGTCGACGCGTCGTGATCGTGCTCGACAACTGCGAGCACGTCATCCACGAGGCCGCCGAGGCCGCCCTCGCTCTGCTGCGCATGAGCCCGGGAGTGCGCGTGCTGACCACGAGCCGCGAACCCCTCGGCATCCCGGGAGAAGCCTTCGTCGATCTCGGTCCGCTGCCGCCCGAAGACGCGGCCACGCTCTTCGCCCAGCGCGTGCGGTCGGCGCGGGGACGCGTTCCTGACGACGACGAGCGCGAAACCGCGCAGCGCATCGTGCGACGCCTCGACGGATTACCCCTCGCGATCGAGCTCGCCGCCGCCCGCTCCCGCACCCTGTCGCTCGCCGAGATCGACGCGGGACTCGACGACCGATTCGCGCTGCTGTCGAACGGGCCGCGGCTCAGTTCGCAGCGCCACCGCACCCTGCGTGCCCTCATCGACTGGAGCTGGGACACCCTCGGCGGGGGCGAACGCACCGCCCTGCAGGTCGCCGCGGTGTTCCCCGACGGAATCGGAGCGGCCGACGCTGCCGCCGTGGCTCGCGCCTTCGACAGGGATGCCGCCGATTTCGACGCCCTCGTCGACCGCTCGCTGCTCGTCCGACGCGAGGGACGTTTCCGCATGCTCGAAACCGTGCGCGAGTACGGCCTCGAACGCCTGCGCGAGGACGGGAACGAGGTGCCGTTCCGCGCGCGGGCGGCCGCAGTCCTGACCCGTCTCGCCGCACAGCGCGAGCAGACCGTGCGCGGACCGGGGCTGCGAGCGGCCCTCGCCTGGTTCGACGCGAACGACGAGAACCTGGCCGCAGCACTGCGCACCTACGTCGACTCGGGCGATCGGAGAGAGGGCATCCCGCTGCTGCGCAGCCTGCTGTGGCCCTGGGCGGTGCGCGAGCGCGGCGACGACCTGCGCCGCGCGGTCGGAGAGTTCGCCGACGCCGACGCCCCGCTCGACAGCGAGGCCCGGGTGGTGGTCGAGTCTCTCGCCCTCTTCTCCGCGTCGTTCCCCGAAGCCGGACGAACCGCGACCGTGGCCCCCGAAGCATATGCGGTCCGCCGCGCCGAGCTCGAGGCGGCGGCGGCGGCGTACCCCTCCGAGGTGACGGCGCTGGTGGCCCCGCTCCTGCGGCTGGCTGCGACCGTGATTCTCGCCGGAGGCGGCGAGGGCGAGCGCACCTGGCACGTCGAGGTGACCGATGACGAGCTCGCCGAGGCTCCCCCGTGGTCGCGCGCGATTCTGCACGCCCTGCGCGCGGGAGCCGCCCAGAACTCCGGCGACATGGACGCACTCGGGGTCGAGAGCGCGAAGGCGTTGCAGATGTTCGAGATGATCGGCGACCCGTGGGGCACGGGTTTCGCCAGCCAGCTGCGCTCCGAATGGCTCGTGCTCGCCGACCGTCTCGACGAGGCGCTCGCCGTCATCGACCGCTCCGGCGACGCGATCCGCGGCCTCACCTCCGCGCCGGATCTGCTTCAGCAGGAGGCTCAGGCGGTCGGCATCCTCCTCCGCCTCGGCCGCCTCGACCTCGCCCGGCGGCGGGCGGCCGACATCGATCGCGCGGCGGCGGCGGACGGATCCGTTCGCGCGCTGGGGCAGGCGCGCATGACCGCGGCCCAGATCGAGATCGCCGCAGATGACGGCGACGCCGCCCTGCGCCAGATCGAGCGCATCGATCTGGCCGGGCAACCCGGCATCCCGGATCAGTTCCTCGCGTGGATCGACGCGCAGCGGGCCCAGGCTCTGCTGCTCCTGGGGCGTTGCGACGAGGCCCGCGACGTCCTGCGCACGGGGCTCACGCGCGCCGCCGACTCGCGGGACCATCCCATCATCGCCATCGTCCTGCTCACGGTGGCGGGATGGAACGCGGCCGTCGACCGCCTCGACCGCGCCGAGGAGGCACTCGCCCGGGCGGACGCCGTCCGCGGAGGCTCCGACGAACGCGCCCCCTTCGCCGTGTGGGTGCGCGAGCGCATGACAGCGGGCGCCGAGGTGACCCCGGCGCCCGCTGTCGGCATCCGTCCCGCTCTTTCGAAGGTGGATGCCGAGACCCTTCTCGCGTTGCTCGACTAGGCCTTGCGCATGTAGGCGCGCACCGTGAGCGGGGCGAACACCGCCACGATCACCGCCGCCCCGACGAGCGAGATGATCACGTCGGAGCCCGCCGTGCCGGTGTTGACGAGGTCGCGCACCGCGGTGACGAGGTGCGAGACGGGGTTCACGTCGACGAACCACTGCAGCCACGACGGCATGGTGTTCGAGGGCACGAACGCGTTCGACAGGAACGTCAGCGGGAACAGGATCAGCATCGAGATGCCCTGCACGCTCGACGCGCTGCGCGCGATGACACCGAAGAACGCGAAGATCCAGCTGATCGCCCACGAGCAGGCGATGACGAGCAGGCCCGCGGCGACCACGGCCCAGATGCCGCCGGCCGGACGCAGACCCATGATGAAGCCCATCGTGAAGGTCAGCACGGTCGCGATCGCGTACCGCACCGTGTCGGCCAGCAGCGCCCCCGACAGCGGGGCGATACGAGCGATGGGAAGCGAGCGGAACCGGTCGAACACTCCCTTGTCCATGTCTTCGCGCAGCTGCGTGCCGGTGACGACCGAGGTCGTGATGACGGTCTGCACCAAGATGCCGGGGATGATGATCGGCAGGTAGCTCTGCACGTCTCCCGCGATGGCGCCGCCGAAGATGTACGTGAACATCAGGGTGAACAGGATCGGCTGCACCGTGACATCGATCAGCTGCTCGGGCGTGCGGCGGATCTTCAGCAGACCGCGGCCGGCCATCGTGACGGTGTTCTGCAGGGTCTGCGCGAGGCTCGCGGTGCGGGGCAGGTCGCGGGTGGCGGTGAGGGCGCTCATGAGCGGGCTCCTTCCAGGTCGGCGGCGCTCTCGCGCGCGGCGGTGTCGTCGGTCGGCACACCGGTGCCGGTGAGGGTGAGGAAGACCTCGTCGAGGGTGGGCTGCTGCACGCTGAACTCGCTCAGGTGCAGTCCTTCCTCGCGGAACGCCACGAGCAGGTCGGTGACCCGGTCGGGGTCGGACATGGGCACCGTGAGGCGCGCGGCCTCGGGCGAGACGATGGCCGTGGCATCGAGCACCCGTCGGACGGTCGCTCGCGCGGCGTCGAGGTCGGAACCCGGCTGCAACCGCAGGACGAGCGAGGCCTGGCCGACGGAGGCCTTGAGTTCGAGCGCCGTGCCCTCGGCGACGACGCGTCCGCGGTCGATGACGGCGATGCGGTCGGCGAGCTGGTCGGCTTCGTCGAGGTACTGCGTGGTGAGGACGACGGTGGATCCGGATGCCACGAGCCGGCGGATCGTGTCCCACATCTGTCCACGGGTGCGGGGGTCCAGGCCCGTGGTCGGCTCGTCGAGGAAGATGAGCGGCGGCTGCGCGATGAGAGAAGCCGCGAGGTCGAGCCGGCGACGCATGCCGCCGGAGAACTTCGCCAACGGACGGGATGCGGCCTCGGTGAGCCCGAACTCCTCGAGCAGCTCGCTCGCCTTGCGGCGCGCATCACCGCGGGAAAGGCCCAGCAGTCGGCCGAAGATCATCAGGTTCTCGGTCGCGGAGAGCTTCTCGTCGACCGAGGCGAACTGCCCGGTCAGGCCGATGAGCTGACGCACGACGTGCGGCTCGCGGGCCACGTCGTGGCCGAAGATCTCGGCCCGGCCGCCGTCGGGTCGCAGCAGCGTCGTGAGCATGCTGATGGTGGTGGTCTTGCCGGCACCGTTGGGGCCGAGCACGCCGTAGACCGTGCCGGCCTCGACGACGAGATCGACGCCGTCGACGGCCCGGTTGGCGCCGAACGTCTTGACGAGCCCTTCGGCTCGGACCGCGGGAGTGCGGGTGGATGAAGTGGTCATGACGACAGGATGCGCCGGAGGCTCTGCCGCACCGCTGTCACGGCGGCGGGAGCGCTGTCACGGCGCTGTCACGACTCCCCCGAGACGACGAGAGACCGGATGCCACGGCCTCGGGCCACGGCATCCGGTCTCTCGTTCTCGCGGGTCAGGCTCCGCGCAGGCGCTCCGCCAGGTAGCCCTGCAGCGCGTCGAGACCGATGCGCTCCTGGCCCATGGTGTCGCGGTCGCGCACGGTCACGGCGTTGTCGTCGAGCGAGTCGAAGTCGACCGTGACGCAGAACGGGGTACCGATCTCGTCCTGGCGGCGGTAGCGGCGGCCGATGGCGCCGGCGTCGTCGAAGTCGATGTTCCACCCGGCCGAGCGCAGGGTGTCGGCGACCTCGCGGGCCAACGGCGACAGACGCTCGTTGCGCGAGAGCGGCAGCACGGCGACCTTGACGGGCGCGAGGCGCGGGTCGAGCTTGAGCACCGTGCGGGTGTCGGTGCCGCCCTTGGCGTTGGGCACCTCTTCTTCGCGGTACGCGTCGACGAGGAAGGCCATCATCGCGCGCGTCAGACCGAACGAGGGCTCGATCACATAGGGCGTGTACTTCTCGCCCGAGGCCTGGTCGAAGAAGGTGAGCGACTGGCCCGAGGCCTCGGAGTGGCTCTTGAGGTCGTAGTCGGTGCGGTTGGCGACCCCCATGAGCTCGCCCCACTCCTTGCCCGGGAAGCCGAAGCGGTACTCGACGTCGATCGTGCCGGCGGAGTAGTGCGCGCGGTCGTCCTCGGGGACGTCGAAGCGCTTCATGTTCTCGGGGTCGATGCCCAGCTCGATGAACCAGTTCCAGCAGGCCTCGACCCAGTGCTCGAACCACTCGTTCGCCTCGGCCGGCGGGGTGAAGTACTCGATCTCCATCTGCTCGAACTCGCGCGTTCGGAAGATGAAGTTTCCGGGGGTGATCTCGTTGCGGAACGCCTTGCCGACCTGGCCGACGCCGAACGGGGGCTTGCGACGGGATGCCGTGAGCACGTTCGAGAAGTTCACGAAAATGCCCTGCGCGGTCTCGGGGCGCAGGAAGTACAGGCCCGACTCGTCGTCGACGACGCCGAGGTAGGTCTTGACCAGGCCCGAGAACGACTTGGGCTCGGTGTACTGGCCCTTCGTGCCGCAGTTCGGGCAGGGCACGTCGGCGAGGCCGTTCTCGGCCTTGCGGTTCTTGCGCGCCTCGAAGTCCTCGATGAGGGTGTCGGCGCGGAAACGCTTGTGGCAGCTCAGGCACTCGACCAACGGGTCGGTGAAGGTGGCGACGTGGCCCGAGGCCTCCCACACGCGCTTGGGCAGGATGATGCTCGAGTCGAGACCCACCATGTCGCCGCGCCCGCGGACGAAGGTCTGCCACCACTGCCGACGGATGTTCTCCTTCAGCTCGGTCCCGAGGGGGCCGTAGTCCCACGCGGACCGCGAACCGCCGTAGATCTCACCGGCCTGGAAGACGAACCCCCGATGGCGGGCGAGGGCGATGACCTTATCGAGGCGGGATTGTTCGGCCACGGTGGCTCCAATGGTCGGGAAAGTTGTGGGGATCGAGCGCGAGTGCGCGGCATCCAGTTTATCGAAGCGGCCCGTGTTCTTCCGGCCCGCCGGTCAGCGCCCGATCGCGCTCCGCCCGCCAGTTCTGCAGGTACGGCATCGCGGTGTTCGCCGCATGGGCGCCGCGGGTGGCGCGCGCTGCGGCGGCCAGGGCCGCGGGGCTCTCCGCCAGCGTTGACGGCATGTGCGCGATCGGGTAGGGGAAGCGGTTGCGGAACATGTCCATCCACAGCAGCACCAGATCGCCGTCGTGCGCCAGAGTCGCTCGGGTGCGCGAGCCGCGCTCGTGCCGCTCGATCGACCATCCGCCGCGGTGGATGGTCGCCCGATAGTCGGGATCGCCGCCCCACGCCCAGCTCCCCCCTCCCCCTCTCGGGGTGAACGGACCGCGCACGGCGAGGGCGGCGGCGAGGGCCTTCGGCGTCCACGGCGCGGGGAAGAACGTCGACAGGCTCACGCCGAGAGCGAGCGGCGACAACAGCGCAGACACCTCGGCATCGTCCCGGGGTACCTCGGCGGCGAGGGCGGCGAGCAGCGCGACGGTCGTGGGCGCCGGCTCTCCCTCGTCGAGCAGGGCGATGAACGTCTGCAACGACAGCACGTACGACCGGTGCGCCGCGGCATCCCGGAACGGGGGAAGGGGGATGCCGTCGACCGCCGGACGACCCCACGGGACGTCCTCGCCCGAGGTCTCGCTGAGCCCCTCACGGCCCGGCCGGGCGCCCCGGCTCATCGCGTGATCCGCTCGCGCCGCACCGTGAACCGCTCCAGCGCCGCGGTGTCGATCTCGACGCCCACGCCCGGCCCGGTCGGCACGCGCACGTATCCGTCGTCGAGCACGGCCGGTTCGGTGACGATGTCGCGGTCGTAGAAGCGGGCGGATGCCGAGATGTCGCCCGGCAGCGTGAAGCCCGGCAGCGCGGCCAGGGCGGCGTTGGCGGCGCGGCCGATCCCCGTCTCGAGCATGCCCCCGCACCAGACCGGAACACCCGCAGCGAGCGCGCGGTCGTGGATCGCGACGGCCTCGAGATAGCCGCCGACCCGCCCGGCCTTGATGTTGAGGATCGCCGCCGACCCCAGGGCGAGGGCATCGGCCGCCGCCTTGTCGGAGACGATCGACTCGTCGAGGCAGACCGGCGTCGTCAGTCTCTTCGCGAGGGTGGCGTGATCGACCAGGTCGTCTTCCTGCAGGGGCTGCTCGATCAACAGGAGCTCGAAGCGGTCGAGTTCGGCGAGGGTGTCGGCATCCTGAAGCGTGTACGCGGAGTTCGCGTCGACCTGCAGCGGGATCGATCCGAAGGCGGCGCGGACGGCGGCCGTGTCGTCGATATCGCGACCGGGCTTGATCTTGATTTTGATGCGCACGTAGCCCTCGTCAAGGTAGCCGCCGACGGTGTCGACCAGCGCCGCCGGGTCGCTCTGGATGCCGACCGAGACGCCCGAAGGGACCCGGCTCTTCTCGGCACCGAGGTAGCTGCCGAAGCTGCGGCCCTCCGCGCGCAGGGCGGCATCGAGGACCGCGAGTTCGAGACCCGCCTTGGCCATGCGGTGGCCCACGATACGGTGCAGCGCGCCGGTGACCTCCTCGGGCGCGACGATCCGCCGTCCGAGCAGCGCCGGAGCGAGGAACCGGGTCAGCACGTCCCACGCACCCTGCGTGTACTCGCTGGAGTAGGACGGCTCGGACTGTGTCACCACTTCCCCCCAGCCGCGGCCGTCGGGCGTCTCGGCGGTCACGATGATCACCTCGCGCACCGTCTCGGTGCCGAACGAGGTGGTGAAGGGAGACACGAGCGGCATGTGCAGCACACGCAATTCGACCGCATCGAGGGTCACGGGCGCGGCGGGGCGGATCGATGGCATGACGGCAGGCTAGCGGGCGCGTTCGCGAACCGATCGCGCGGTGGGCCACGCTCCCGAGAAACCGGCTCTGCGGGCGTTGTCGTCGGGATCCGGACGGACGGTGCCGCCCATCTCTCAGGAGTTTCGCTCGGGCCCCGTCGGCGGGCGGACGACCGTAACGCCCGCGCGCGCACCTGGCAAGGGACCGTGCCCCCGTCCGACGCGCGCGTAGCGTCGGCCGCATGAGCGCTGACTTCACCCCCCGCCACGCGATCGTCACCGGCTCCGACTCGGGCATCGGCGCGGCGACCGCCCTCGCCCTCGCCGACGCCGGCATGGACGTCGCCGTGACCTACCACTCCGATAAGGACGGCGCCGAAGAGACCGCCGCGGCCGTGCGCGAGCGCGGCGTGCGCGCGATCGTCGCGCAGTTCGACGCCACCGAGTTCAACAAGGTCCCGGATGCCGTGAACGCGATGGCCGACGAGCTCGGCGGCCTCGACGTCTTCGTGAACAACGCCGGCGGCGGTATCGGCGGAAGCTTCCTCGACCTCGACTTCGACACCTGGCGCACCGACATCTCGCTCAACCTCGACGGAGCGTTCCTCGCCCTGCACACCGCGGCCCGGCGCATGGTGAAGACCGGCAACGGCGGTCGACTGATCGTGGTGTCGAGCGTCCACGAGCACCAGCCGCGCGTCGGTTCCGCCCCTTACGTCGCCGCCAAGCACGGCGTCGGCGGCCTCATCAAAACGATGGCGCTGGAGCTCGGGCAGTACGGCATCACCGCCAACGCCGTCGCCCCCGGCGAGATCGCCACCCCCATCAACGACATGTCGGCCGAAGACGCCGAGCGCACCCACCGCCCCGGCATCCCGCTCGGCCGCCCGGGCAAGCCCGACGAGGTCGCCGACGTGATCCGCTTCCTGGCATCGCCGGCGAGCGCTTACGTCACCGGCGCGAGCTGGGTCGTCGACGGCGGGATGCTGCACATGGGCCCGCAGGCGGGATCGCACATGGAGTCGGACGCCTGGCGTTCGGCCGGCGAGGAGTGAGAACGATGAGCGACGAGAAGAGCTTCGAAGAGAACCGTCACGACCAGCTGACGAGCGCGCCGAAGGCGACGGAGGAAGACGCGGCCCCGCGTTTCGACGTCTCGGAGCACGACGGCGTGACCCGCATCGACGTGCGCGACGACGCGGCCGTACGGCCGGGCCCCGGCCCGGGCGACCCGGCGGCCGAGAAGGACACGCCGATCACCGAGCAGTGACGACTACCCGACGATGAGGTAGCCGCGGCGGTCGAAGCCGCCGATCCTGCGACCGGATGCCAGCTGCCCCTGCACCTCTTCGCGCACGCGCCGACGCCATTCGGCGGCTGCCGCCGGGTCGGTCGAGCGCAGAGCCTCGATGTCGTCGGGCACGGGCACGACCGCTGAGATCTCGGCATCCGTCGGGGTGGGCGTGGGAGGTTCGGCGAGCGCCCAGACGGCGAGCAGGCGGTCGGATTCGTCGCCGCGGTTGACGGCGTCGGCCATCTCGCCGTACTGGTTCACGAGGTACTCGGTGGCCCGCGCGCCGAGCACCGCGAGGTTGAAGTGGGCGTTGCGGCCGACGAGCGGGTCGAAGGTCCAGGTGATGCGGCCGACGCCGCGCTCGAGGGCCCACTCGCGCTGGTGATTCTTGAGCTGGCGCCCGAGACCGCGGCCCTGGTAGCCGGGGATGATGCCCGTGATGTGCGAATGCATCGACCGGTCGGCCGGCGGGCCGAAGAACGCCGCCGAGGCGCCGATCATCTCGTCGCCGTCGAAGAGTCCCACGACGTAGTTGCCGGCGTGCTCGAGCGCACGCAGGATGTTGGCCGGCATGGTGCCCGACTCACCCCACACGCGGTCGAGCACGTGCGCGGCCTCGTGAATACCCTCGACCGTGTCGAGCGTGCGGATGTCGATGGCACTCATGCTCTCGATCCTTCCACCGTGACCCGTGCGGGTCAGCGCGGGAGGGTCCCGCCGACGTGACGGATCGTGCGCCCGCGCTCGATGACGATCGCGATCCCGCCCACGAGCCAGAGCGGCACCTGCGTGAGGAAGGCCAGGCGGAACGCGTCGAGCGAGTAGGTCTCGGGGCTGCCCGCCCCCTGCACGTCCATCGCGATACCGATGAAGAGGATCGCCAGGAGTGCCGCCAAGAACCCGCCGCCGTTGACGATTCCGGTCGCGGTGCTGAGGCGGTGACTGGGCGTGAAGGTCCGTGCGTGGTCGAAGGCGATCATCGACGCCGGTCCCCCGGTCGACAGCGCGAACATCAGCACGATGAGCAGCCACACGGGCGCCGGCCCCGGCCAGACGATCACCACGATCCACATGACCGCCTGGAACACGACCGTGGGCAGCACGAGCCAGCGAGAGCGACGGGTGGGATGCCGACTCGACAGCGCCCCGATCACGGGACCGCTCAGGATGCTGAACAGCACGAGCGAGGTCATGATGAGCGACGCGGTGGCCGGCGCCAGGCCCTCGCCCGCCGTGAGGAACGGGAATCCCCAGAGCAGCATGAACGCCGTACCCGCGAAGGGCGTGGCGAAGTGGGACCAGAAGCCGAGGCGCGTGCCGGGGTGCGCCCACGACTCGCGGAAGCCCTGCCGCAGATCGGGCGACGACCGCACCACGCGGATCGCGCCGGTCTGCGTGTCGACCGACGTGTCGACGGGGTCGGCCCGACGTTCGGGCGGGCGGTTGCGGATGATCAGGAACGTGAGGATCGCGAACAGCAGGCCCAGCCCCGCGACGCTGCCGAAGGCGACGCTCCAGCTGGTGGCGTGCAGCAGGGCGGCCAGCGGAACCACGGCGACGATCTGACCGAGCTGCCCGATGATCCCCGTCAGCTGCACGAGCACGGGTGCCCGCTGTGCGGGGAACCACGTCGCGATCACGCGCAGCACGCTCGGGAAGATCGCCGCGTCTCCCGCGCCGATCAGGACACGGGCCAGGATGCCGATCCCCACGGCATCCGCCGACGCCATGACGAGCTGGCCCGCGGCCATCAGGACCATGCCGATCGCGATCATCGGACGCGCGCCGAAGCGGTCGAGCAGGAGACCCACGGGAATCTGCATCGCTCCGTAGACGAATAGCTGGATGACGGCGAACATCGACAGCGCCGAGGCATCCGCACCGAAGCGCACCGCCGCATCGACTCCCACGGCGGACAGGGAGGTGCGGTTGATGATCGACACGACGTAGGCGAGCACGCCCACGCCCCACAGCGTCCAGGTGCGCCACCCCGGCCGATCGAGGCGGAGGGTGCTGGTCACGGGTTCCAGGCTAGTCGCGGCCACCGACATCGGCGGCGTGGATGGGGCGCGCAGGGACGTCGGGACGCGGCCGGGAGGGGCACGGTGGGCTGGGAGGGGGCGGCGGGACGCGAGGTCCGCATCGGGGCGTCAGCCGTGCACCGGGGCGTGCGCCGGCCGCCCCGATGCACGGAAGGCGCCCCGGTGCGACGCGAAGGTGCGGCGCGTCAGGCCAGAACGTCCGCCATCTCGCGGCGGACCCGCTCGAGATGCTCCACGAGCGGGGTGCCCGCCGTGTCGCCCGCCCACTGCTCGAGGGCCGTCTGCAGCAGGTCCACCGCGACCCCCGCGACGACGCGCGCCCGCAGCGCGTCCACACCACGCGCGCGATACCCCTCGGTCAGAACTGCACGCAGATCGGCCTGCTTCTGCAGGTCCCGCTCACGCAGGGCGGGCTCGGACTCGATTACGCGGCGCGCGGCCGCCATCTCGTGGCGGCGGGGCTCGAAGCGCTCGGCGGCGAGGGTCTGGAAGCCGCTCCACGCGATCGCGAAGGGCGGCACGTCGGCGGGGGCTGCCGCGAGCATCTGGTCGGCGAGCCGAGGGATCTCGTCGTCGCCGAAGAAGACCTCGCGCTTGTCGCCGAAGTGCCGGAAGAACGTGCGGCGCGTCACGCCGGCGCGCTCGACGATGTCGGGCACCGTCGTCGCCTCGAAGCCGCGCTCGGCGAACAGCTCCATCGCCGCCGCGCGGAGGCGTTCTCGCGTATCGGGTGCCCATCTGGCCATGTCGAAATCCTATGTGATGACACGTGGTGTCATCACGTCTATAGTGAAGACACTCCGTGTCATCACGCGAAAGGCTCCCCATGCCCGCACACGCCGCCGCAATCCTCCCCGCACCGCGGGCCGCGCTCACCGTCACCACCGTCCAGACCCCCACTCCCGCCGCCGACGAGGTGCTCGTGCGCGTGCGCGCCGTGGCCATCAACCCGGTCGACTGGGTCATCCAGGGCACCAGCCGCGTCACCTACCGATGGCTGAACACGCCGGCCGTCCTCGGCTCCGACGTGGCGGGCGAGGTCGTCGCGATCGGTTCCGCCGTGACCCGCTTCCGCGTGGGCCAACGCGTGTTCGGCCTGGCCACCGGCACCGACCGCGGGCGTGACCCGCTCCGAGAGGGCGCCTTCCAGGAGTACACGACCCTGGTCGAGCGCCTCACGGCCCCCATCCCCGACGACCTCTCCGACGAAGAGGCCGCGGTCTTCCCCCTGGGTATCTCCACGGCCGCGTGCGCGCTGTTCCAACCCCAGCTCCTCGGACTCCGGATGCCGGGCGACCCGGCGCCGGCCGCCAGCCGAAGCGTCGTGGTGATCTGGGGTGGCTCGACGAGTGTGGGGATGAACGCCGTCCAACTGGCGCACGCCGCCGGATACGACGTGGTGACCACGGCATCCGCGAAGAACGCCGAGACCCTGCGCGGGCTCGGCGCGGACGCCGTCGTCGACCACCGGTCACCCACGGCGGTGGCCGACCTCGTCGCGGCCATCGGGGGACGACCCGTCGTCGGGGCGGTGGCTCTCGGCGCGGGTTCGACCGACGCGTGCATCGACGTGCTCGCCCGCACCGGCGGGGAACGCCTGGCCATGGCCAGCACGCCGGTCTCGCTGGACTCGCTGGTCGGTCGGCGCCGCCTGTTCCCCGCAATGCTGCCGGTCTTCACCCGCATCGGCCTCGGAACGCTCCGCTCGACGTTGCGCGCCCGACGCCGTGGCATCCGGGCCGCCTTCGTCTGGGGCAGCAGCCTGCGCGACGACGAGATGGGTCCCCGGCTCTGGGGCGAGGTCGTTCCGCGGATGCTGGCCGAGGGGGCGCTGCGACCGATGCCCGCTCCGCTCGTCGTCGGCGACGGCCTCGCCGCCGTGCAGGATGCCCTCGACCGGCAGCGCGCGGGCGTCTCGGCACAGAAGGTCGTCGTGCGTCTGTAGCCGGCGTGGGGGCCGGGCGGAGACGCGGCCTGTCGGGCGTTGCGGCCCGTGGCCCCGGGGCGGTAGATGCACCCCCGGGGCCACCAGCGCGCCAACGCCCCCGACGCACGCGCCGTCCCACGCGCCCGCACCCCCACAACGCACCCGCCCCGAAACGCGACGGCACGTGGTCGGCGACGCCACCGGCGCACGGCAGAATGGTCCGATGGTCTCCGCGAGCCCCCACCTGCAGCCCGATCACGCGTGCCTCATCGTCCACGGCAGCGACACCCCCGGCATCATCGCCGCGGTCTCGGCGCTCATCGCCCGCCAGGGCGGCAACATCGTCGCCTTCGACCAGTACTCCGACGACCCCCGCGGCGGTGCGTACTTCCAGCGGGTCGTGTTCCACCGCCCCAACCTGTCGGTGGCCCTTCCCGACATCGAGGCCGATCTCGCCACGACCCTCGGCGAGGGCTTCGAGCTCGAGTGGACCCTGACCGACCTGTCGACGCCGAAACGCATGGCGATCCTCGCCTCGAAGCAGGACCACTGCCTGCTCGATCTGCTGTGGCGTCACCGCCGCGGCGACCTGCCCGTCAGCATCCCTATGGTCGTGTCGAACCACACCACGGCCGCCGAAGACGTGCGCTCGTTCGGCGTGCCCTTCTTCCACGTGCCCTCGACGCCCGGTCCCGACAAGTCCGAGTCCGAGGCCCGCATTCTCGAACTGCTCGTCGGCAACGTCGACTTCGTCGTGCTCGCGCGCTACATGCAGATCCTCTCGCCCGACTTCCTCGACAAGATCGGGGTGCCGGTGATCAACATCCACCACTCGTTCCTGCCGGCCTTCATCGGCGCGGAGCCGTACAAGAAGGCGAAGCAGCGCGGTGTGAAGCTCATCGGCGCGACCTCGCACTACGTCACGAGCGATCTCGACGAGGGCCCGATCATCGAGCAGGACACCGTCCGCGTGACGCACGCCGACTCGTCCGCCGAGCTCGCGCGTCGCGGCGCCGACGTCGAGCGCCAGGTGCTCTCTCGGGCCGTGCTCTGGCACGCCGAGGACCGCATCATCCGCCACGGCAACCACACGATCGTCTTCTAGACCCCGGATGCCGGGACGCGGCCGCGGCGCTCGGCTCGCCGCAGGCGGGTCGGCCGACGCGTGCCGCCGAACGCCCGCGCACGCGACTCAGGCGCTCCGACGCATCGCGAGACGGCATCTCGCTGACAGCTGCGTTGCGCGCTGCAACGGTTTCGTCAGCGAGATGCCGTCTCGGCGTCGGGGAGTGCCGCGGGACGGCCCCTCACGCGCCCGCGATCACTCCGGGTCGGTCGCCCGGCTGAGCGGGCCGGTGCCGCCGCGCGGCGGCTGCTTGCGCTGATCCGACAACTCGCCGCCCTGGCGTCCGCCGTACGGACGGCCGTGGTCGGCGAACTCGGCGCGGAAGAACGCCAGGCGCCAGTCGCCGAGCTCGATGCGCGCTCCGGTGCGCAGAATCCGGCCTCCGCGATCGCGTCCGGGGCCCTGCTCGCGCGCCCCACCGCCACCCACGGCGTCGAAGCCGTACAGCACGTACTCGTCGTCGCCCTCGTGCCGGATCTCGGCGTGCACCGGGGCGAGGCCGGGCAACCGCAGGTCGGCGCCCTCGCCCGACCCGATCACGGTGGTGGTGGGCAACAGGTCGAACTCCCGCGGACGCGAGCCGTCCCACGACGAATCGCCCACCGCGAAGATCAGGCGCGGGCGGCCCGATCCCGGCGTGTAGTGCGTCGTCGTGATGCGGCGGCGCACCGTGCGGTTGACGGTGGGCACGAGCGGCAGGGGGGTCTCGGGCGGGATGGGGAAGGTCAACGCCTGCCCCTTGTTCCGCCGCGTCAGCAGCGGCGCGACAGCGGCGACCGAGCCCAACCGGATGTGCGCCGAGCCGGTGATCGCTCGCTGCAGGGCGCTCTTCTTCACGTCGCCGAGGTGCAGGATCGGTCCGTCCGGCCCCTCGAGCCGCACGGAGATGCCCCGGGATGCCAGCGCATCGGCGACCGTGGACAACTCGGTGAGCGTGCGGCGGCCGTTGCCGGGCAACCGAGAGGGGTCGCTCACGACGATGCGCACCTCGGTGCCCGCGGCCGTGATCGTTCCCTCGAACGGCGGGGTGTCGGCATCCTGGCCCTGCTCGTGTTCCGAGAAGGCGAGGTCGATGTCGAGGCGCACCATGATGGCGCCGCCTCTCAGTTGCCGCGGTACGGGTCGGACCCGGCCGCGGTGTCGTCGCTCGTGGTGACGCGGAGGGTGCCGTTGAGCTTCCAGGTCGCGCGCGGCGCGTCGGGGCCGATGTCGCGGGGCACCTCGACGGTCATGTCGACGAAGGAGTAGTTGACGGCGGCGCCGCGGCCGGTCAGGTACGACCACATCTCGCGACCGAGGTCGGTCCAGTCGGTGATGGAGTGACCCTCGGGGCCGCGGGAGTCGGCGAACGGGTCGGTGGGTGAGGAGGAGTCGGACATGGCTTCGGTCCCTTTCTCGGTTCAGAGGAACACCAGCGTCCCAGCGCGTGGGGGGAGCAGAGGAGGGATTGCGCTCGAGCGAGCCGTGCGGGACGATTCTGTCTCCACGCCTCAGTACACGTACTCCATCAACTCGACGCCGAGCACGCGGAAAGCGTCGTGCGCGCGAAGGCGATGGGCGATCGAGAGGTCGTCGAAGTTCACGATCAGCGCGTACGAGATCCCCGCGCGGGGCCCGCCGAGCACCCCCGCCTCGGCGCGGACACCCGGGGCACGCCCGGTCTTGTTGATGAACAGCAGCCCGTGCTGGTCGTTCTCGTGCGCGAAAGGATCGAGGCCGGTGGCGGATGCCACGAGCGACAGGTCGTGGTTCAGACTCAGCCACTCCGCGACCTGCGCGCTGACCTGCGGCGAGATGATCGTGGAGTTCACGAGCCCCGCGAACACCTGCGCCATCTCGCGAGCCGTCGACAGTGCCAGGTGGGGGGCGTCGTCGGGGCCGCGGTCGTCGCGGAAACGGTCGAGCAGGGCCGTGCGGCGAAGCCCCAGCTGCTCGACGCGCGCCCGCACCGATTGCAGGCCCACCCGGTGCAGCAGGGCGTTGACGGCGAGGGCGTCGCCGGAGGAGGCCGCGAGCATCGCCACGTCGGCCAGGGGCAGCGCCGGAGCCTTCAGGTGCTGCCAGATACCGCCGTGGGCCGCGCCGTGAACGGACGCGCGGTCGATGATCTCGAGCGGGTCGAGACGGCCCGTCTCGAAGGCGGCCGCCGCCTCGATGAGCAGCGGCACGACGCCGAGCCCGCCCACCGGCAGCGTGATGAAGTCGTCGCCCGCCAGAACCTCGGTCGAGCCCCCGTCGAGGTCGTCGATGCGCACCGAGACCCTGGCGCCCGACGCGGCCAGCTCGTCGAGCGAGCGCAGGGTCGCCGTGAACGATCGCCGACCCGCAGCCGCGCGACGGGGCAGGCGTTTCGGCCCCTTCCGTCCGGCTCCGCGGAGGGCCGGGGCGTCGCGTCTCGACGACTCCACCGGCCCGCCGACGGGGTCGGGCGTACTGGGCTCGGGAACCGGGGGCATGCCCACGAGCGTGGCTCCTTCCGCGTCAGCAGAGCAACAAACAGGACCTCACCAAATGGTGACGCGCTGGTCGGCGTCGAGCCAGAGGGCGTCGCCCTCGGTCACCTCGAACGCGTCGTAGAACGCGTCGATGTTACGCACGATCTGGTTGCAGCGAAACTCGTTCGGCGAGTGCGGGTCGATCGTGAGCAGGCGGATCGTCTCGGCATCCCGACCCTTCTGCTGCCAGATCTGCGCCCAGCTGAGCAGGAGCCGCTGGATGCCGGTGTACCCGTCGACGACCGGTCCGTTCAGATCGGTCTCGCCCTGGCTCTCGAGGAAGAGGCGGTAGGCGGCGATCGCGATACCGAGCCCCCCGAGATCGCCGATGTTCTCGCCGATGGTGAGGGCGCCGTTGACGTGGTGCTCCTCGCCGAGTCCCAGGGGAACGAGGGCCTCGTACTGGGCGATCAGGGCCTTGGTGCGCTCCTCGAACGCCGAGCGGTCGGCATCCGTCCACCAGTCGCGAAGCGACCCGTCGGCGTCGAAGCGGCTGCCCTGATCGTCGAAGCCGTGCCCGATCTCGTGCCCGATGACCGCGCCGATGCCGCCGTAGTTGGCCGCGGCGTCGCGGTCGGCGTCGAAGAAGGGGTACTGCAGGATGGCCGCGGGGAACACGATCTCGTTCATGAGCGGGTTGTAGTACGCGTTGACGGTCTGCGGCGTCATGTACCACTCGTCGCGATCGATCGGCTGTCCCACCTTGGCGAGCTGGCGGTCGTGCTCCCACACGTGCGCCCGGCGGACGTTGCCGACGAGGTCGTCGGCGACGATCTTGAGCTCGGAGTAGTCCTTCCAGCGGACCGGGTAACCGATCTTGGGCACGAAGGTGTCGAGCTTGGCGAGGGCGCGCTCGCGCGTCTCGTCGGTCATCCACGACAGGCCCTGGATCGAGCGACGGTAGGCCTCGATGAGGTTCGCGACGAGGCCGTCCATCGCGTCCTTGGCCGCGGGCTGGAAGTGGCGCTCGACGTACACCTTGCCGATCGCCTCGCCCAGGGCCGCCTCGACGAGGCTCACACCGCGCTTCCAGCGCTCGCGGTTGACGGGGACGCCCGTGAGCTGCGTGCCGTAGAACGCGAAGTTCTCGGCGACGAAGACCTCGGAGAGGAAGGCGGCGGCCGCGTGCACGATCTTGAACCGCAGCCAGGCCTTCCAGTCGTCGAGGCGCTCCTCGACGAGGAGGGCGCCGAGGGATTCGACGAAGCTCGGCTGATAGACGACGACTTCGGCGAGCGCGTCCTCGTGACCCGGGGCGACCCCCGCACGCCACGGCTCGAGGTCGAGTCCGGCGAGGGCGAGGGTATCGTCCCACGTCTTCAGGTTGTAGGTCTTCACCGAATCGCGACTGTCTTCGCGCGACCAGTGGTGCGCGGCGATGTCGGTCTCGAGGGCGAAGGTGCGGTCGGCGGATGCCGCGGGCTCGGCGACTCCGGCGAGCTCCAGGACGCGCTCGATGTGCGCGCGGTAGGCGGTGCGCGTCTCGTCGAAGTTGTCGAGGCGGTAGTAGCTCTCGTCGGGCAGGGAGATGCCGCCCTGGTAGACGACGGGGACGTAGCGGGTGGGATCGCCCGGATCGGGCTCGACGAAGAGCGTCAGCAGTCCGCTCACCCCGTCGCGCTCGAGCTCGCCGATGAGCCGGAGCAGGGAGGGGATGTCGGTGACGCCGTCGACGCGCTCGAACTGCGGTGCGAGCGGCTCGCGGCCGGCGAACTCGATGCGGTCGGTGTCCATGAAGCTCGCGAACAGGTCGCCGATCTTGCGGGCTTCGCTGCCCGGCTCGGCATCCTGCGACTCCTGGACGATGGTGCGCACGTCCGCCTCGGCCTGCTCGGCGATGAGGTGGAACGAGCCCCAGCGGGCCTTGTCGTCGGGGATCTCGGTGCGCTCGAGCCAGCTGCCGTTCACGTGGCGGAACAGGTCGTCCTGCGGGCGGATCTCGTCGCTGAGCTCGTCGAGCGCGAGACCGGAGCGGGGGGTGTCGGTCATGCAGACAGGATATGTGCCTCACATCCGAGAGGGCTCGAAACGGGGCGAGCCCACCGTTGGGTGCGCCGCCACGGCGGTGTCGGAGGCCCACCCTAGGCTCGGACCGTGACCGCTCCTGCGCCCGCGACGCTGAACCGCTCGATCCTGCGGCTCGCCCTGCCGGCGCTGGGCGCGCTCATCGCCGAGCCGCTGTTCCTCATCGTCGACGCCGCCATGGTGGGCCACCTGGGCGTCGCTCCCCTCGCGGGGCTCGGTATCGCCGGGGCGGTGCTGCAGACGATCGTCGGGCTCATGGTGTTCCTCGCCTATTCGACGACGCCCGCTGTCGCTCGGCGCTACGGCGCCGGCGAGTACGGCCGGGCCGTGCGGGTCGGCATCGACGGCATGTGGCTCGCGCTGTGCCTCGGCGCCCTGCTGGCGGCGGCCGGCTCTCTCGCGGCCCCCGGCATCGTCGACCTCTTCGGCGCTGCTCCCGACGTCGCCGAGAACGCACGCACCTACCTCGCGATCTCGATGTGGGGTCTGCCCGCCATGCTCGTGGTGTTCGCCGCCACCGGCCTGCTGCGCGGGATGCAGAACACGGTGACCCCGCTCTGGATCGCCGGCCTCGGCTTCGGCGCCAATGCGCTGCTCAACGCCCTGTTCATCTACGGCTTCTGCTGGGGGATCGCGGGGTCGGCGATCGGCACGGTCGTGGCGCAGTGGGGAATGGTCGGTGCATACGTCCTGGTCGCGCGGCGCTTGGCGCAGGTGCACACGGCATCCCTCCGCCTCGAGCGCGAGAGTCTGGGCGGCACCGTCCGCTCGGGCGGCTGGCTGTTCCTGCGCACCGTCAGCCTGCGGGCGGCGTTCCTCGCGACGGTCGCCGTGGCGACGGGTCTGGGCTCGGCCGAGCTTGCGGGATGGCAGATCGCCTTCACCATCTTCTCGACGGCGGCATTCGCCCTCGACGCCCTCGCCATCGCGGCGCAGGCGCTGATCGGCAGTTCGCTCGGCGCCGCCGACACCGACACGGTCGGCCGGGTGCTCCAACGCACGAGCGCCTGGGGCGTCTGGTTCGGTGTCGCGGTGGGGGCGGTGCTGGCCGCCGCGTCCGGTGTGATCGGCCTGGTCTTCACGGGGGATGCCGAGATCGCCGCGCTCATCCAGCCGGCGCTGCTGGTGCTCGCCGTCGCGCAGCCTCTGGCGGGGTTCGTCTTCGTGCTCGACGGCGTACTGATCGGGGCCGGCGATGCGCGCTACCTCGCCCTCGCGGGGCTGCTCAATCTCGTGCCGTACGCTCCGGCACTCGTTCTCGTGGCGCTCTTCGCCGGCGGCGGTGCCACCGGCCTCGCGTGGCTGGCGGCGGCGTTCTTCGGTGTCTACATGGTGGCGCGCGCGCTCACGCTCGGGCTCCGTGTGCGCGGACAGCGGTGGATGACGGCCGGAGCCTGACGTCCCCCGATCCACCGGTCTGGACGGAGTGCGGGGCGGGACCCTCGTCGGCGCCCCGCCCCGGCGTCTCACGTGTACCAGGTGGGTACCGGCACCTGACTGAGCAGCACGTACTCCCCCACCTCGCGCTTCTTGTACGCGATGGGATCGTGCAGGCTGTGCGTACGGAGGTTTCGCCAGAAGATGTCGAGCCCCACGGCGTTCGACGTCGCACGTGCTCCGGTCAGCTCGTAGATCTTGGATGCCACCTCGAGGCCGTCGTCGACGATGCGGAGCTTGCCAGCCGCGATTCGCACCGCGATCTCTCCGCGCCGACGCTCGGTCAGCTCCTCGCGCGGGGCGTGCAACACGGCACTGATCTCCGCACCCACGGCATCCAGGAGCGCCTCGTCGGCCCAGAGTTTCGACTGCAGGGTGCCGTAGCCTTCGAGCACGTACCACTCCTCGGTGGCGCGCTGCTTGTCGTCACCGCCGTAGGGCCAGGGCCGGGTGCGCTCACGGGTGTATGCCGACGCGGTCTCCAGCGCGCCCTCGGCGATGCCGAGGTAGAAGTTCGCGAACACGAGCTGGATCGCGGGCACGTTGAGGGTGTTGTAGACCAGCGACTGGAACTGCTTGTCGACGAAGCCCGCGGCATCCGACCAGGGCACCCGGACATCGCGGATCTCGACCGAACCCGACTCGGTCAGACGCTGGCCGAGGTTGTCCCAGTCTCCGGCGAAGACGATCCCCTCCTGCGCCGTGGGGACGATCGCGAAGATGTGCGTCTCGGTGCCCTCGAGCACGCCCTCGAGCACCGTCAGGTCGGACACCCGGCCGCCGGTCGAGAACGACTTGCGGCCCGAGAAGATCAGGTCGTCGCCGTCTTCACGGATGACGAGGTCGGAGTCGCGCGGATTGACTGCGCCACCGAAGAGGAACGCGTTCGAGGTGTACAACTCCTCGACCGCGGCGACCTGCGCGTCGGTCGCCACCAGGCGAGCCGCCCACGCCCACAGGTAGTGGTACCCGAGCACCTGCCCGATCGATCCGTCGCCGCGGGCCACCGCGCGGATGACCTTGTACGCCGTGTCCCACGTCTCTCCGGCGCCGCCGTGCTCGCGGGGACCGAGCAGCGTGACCAGACCCGACGCCTTGAGGAGCTCAACCTCACCGTACGGGGCCTGATTGGCCCGATCGCGCTCGACCGCGTCGACGGCGAGGATGTCGGCCACCTCGCGAGCGCGGGCGATCCAGCCGGCGCTATCGTGTGGAGGGGCTGCGTCCCGCCAGCGGTCGGCAAGGCTCGTCGTCGCTGAATCCGTGATCGTCATGATCGTTCCTTCCCAGGTGTGTGATTCGGTGTCGCGCCCCTCACCGGCTGCCACCGGAGAAGGGCCGGCTGCTCGACTCGCGGCGGGGCGCATCCTCGTCCCCGCGTGTCGGTCAACCGCGTGCGGCCAGTAAACCTCCGCTCGCGCGCACAGCGACAGCGTTGTTACCGACAAAGACCCCGCGTTTCACACGGTGGCGTCACGAAGGCGCAGCTCACGCCCAGCGGCGGCACCACTCGTGCATGATCACGGCGGCAGCCGACGCGGCGTTGATCGAGCGCGTGGAACCGTACTGGGTGATCTCGACCACGCCGGTGGCCGCCTCGATCGCCTCGGGCGAGAGCCCCGGACCCTCCTGACCGAACAGCAGGACGCACGCCTCGGGGAGCTCGGCACGGTCGACCGGCACCGACCCCTCGACGTTGTCGACGGCGATCACCGGGAGTCCCGCATCCCGCGCCCAGGCGGCGAAGGCGTCGACGTCTTCGTGGTGCCGCACGTGCTGATAGCGGTCGGTCACCATGGCACCGCGCCGGTTCCAGCGGCGCTTGCCGATGATGTGCACCTCGGCCGCGAGGAACGCGTTGGCGCTGCGCACGATCGAGCCGATGTTGAGGTCGTGCTGCCAGTTCTCGATCGCGACGTGGAACGGATGCCGCTTCTCGTCGAGGTCGGCGACGATCGCGTCCATGCTCCAGTAGCGGTAGCCGTCGACCACGTTGCGGGTGTCGCCGTTCTCGAGCAGCTCGCGGTCGTAGCGGGGATCGTCGGGCCAGGCGTCCGGGCCGCCGGGCCAGGGACCGACGCCGTGGGTGGCGGTCACGGCCGCCTCCCCCTGTCGGGGCTCTGCCCCGTCGGCATCCGTCGGGGGCTGGGCCGCGTCGCCCTGCGACGGCGTGGGGGTCTCGGCATCCGTCACCGTTTCAGGCTACCCGCGCGGCCTGCCGACGCCCGGGCGAGATCGGACGATCGGCTCGAGATCACGGGGCGCACCTTTCGTCGTCTCGTGCCGCCCCGCGACCTGGACGCCTCTGGATTCATCACTTTTCGGTGGCCCGAAAAATTGGTACGGTTTCGGGATGCCGAAAAAAGCCGATCTCGTGGGTCGCCGTCGCACATCGGGGCGGGCGCTCTGGCTCCTCGGCCCGGCGATGGTCGCCGGCGTCGCCTACCTCGACCCCGGCAACGTCGCGAGCAACATGACCGCGGGCGCGACCTTCGGCTACCTGCTCGTGTGGGTCGTGGTGCTCGGCAACGTGATGGCGTGGCTGATCCAGTACCTCTCGGCGAAGCTCGGGATCGTCACGGGTGAGAGCCTCCCCCAAGTGCTCGGCCGCCGCATCCGCCGGCCCTGGGCGCGCCGGGCCTATTGGCTGCAGGCCGAGCTCGTCGCGATGGCCACCGACGTCGCCGAGGTCATCGGCGGCGCCGTCGCGCTGCACCTGCTCTTCGGCATCCCTCTCGTGTGGGGCGGGGTGATCACGGGCGTCGTCTCGATGGGCCTCCTGCTCGTGCAGACGCGGCGCGGGGCGCGGGCGTTCGAGACGGTACTGATCGGATTGCTGCTCGTCATCGCCGTCGGCTTCACCTTCGGGCTGTTGTTCGCCCCGCCCGAGCCCGCCGGGGTGATCGGGGGCCTCGTGCCGCGGTTCGAGGGCAGCACCTCCGTGCTCCTCGCGGCCTCCATCCTCGGGGCGACGATCATGCCGCACGCGATCTATGCGCACTCCGCTCTCGCGCGCGATCGGTTCGCGCCGGCGGCGGCGAGCGCAGCCGCACGCGTCGAGACGACGTCCACGCGCCCGGCACCGACTCCCGACCGCGTCACAGCCGCCGGAACAGACATCGCGCCCGGAACGACCGATCGAGCCACGGCGACGCCCTCTCCCGCGCCGAGCGGCCTCGGCGCGAACGCGGGCGAGAACGCGGGCGGGACTCCGGGCGCTCAAAGCCGCGCCGACGCCCTCGCCGACGCCCGCGGCATCTCGACCCCGCGTCTGCTGCGGGCGACGCGGTGGGACGTCACGATCGCGCTCGCTGTGGCGGGCACCGTGAATCTCGCGATCCTTCTGCTCGCCGCCGCCACCCTCGCCGGGGTCGAGGGCACCGACAGCCTCGAGGGCGCGTACGCGGCGCTACGCGAGGGCCTCGGCCCGCTCGTCGCCACCCTCTTCGCGGTGGGCCTGCTCGCCAGCGGTCTCGCGTCGACCTCCGTCGGCGCCTATGCGGGCGCCGAGATCATGCAGGGGCTCCTCCACGCGCGCATCCCCCTGCTCGTCCGCCGCCTCGTCACCCTCGTGCCCGCCCTCGTGATCCTCGGCCTCGGCGTCGACCCCACGCTCGCGCTGGTGCTCAGCCAGGTCGTGCTGTCGTTCGGGATCCCGTTCGCGCTCGTCCCCCTCGTGGCCCTGACCCGTCGACGCGATGTGCTCGGCGACTACCGCAACCGCGGGGCGACCACGGCGGCCGGGGTGCTGGCATCCGTGTTCCTCATCGCCCTCAACGCTCTGCTCCTGTGGTTGGTCTTCACCGGAGGTTAGGCTGACGCTGTGGACTCGCCCGTGGCCGACGACTATCTCAAGGCGATCTATCACCACACCGAGTGGCAGGACAGCCCGATCACGCCCTCGCAGCTCGCGGCCGTGCTGGGCCTCGCCCCCTCGAGCGTGACCGAGATGGTCAAGAAGCTCGCCGCGCAGGGACTCGTCACGCATCGGCCGTACGGACCGGTGTCGCTGACCCCCGCGGGTCGACACCGCGCGGCGGGCGTGATCCGCCGCCACCGCCTCATCGAGACGTGGCTCGTGCGCGAGTTCGCGTACTCCTGGGACGAGGTGCACGACGAAGCCGAGGTCCTCGAGCATTCGCTGAGCGACCGACTGCTCGAGGGCATCGACGAGCGACTCGGTCGCCCGCGTTTCGATCCCCACGGAGACGCCATCCCGGATGCCGACGGCTCGGTGCACCGCGAACCCTTCGTGCTCCTCGCCGAGGCGTCGATCGGCCACGCGGGGCGCGTCCTGCGCGTCAGCGATCGCGATCCCGAGCTGCTGAGGGCGCTCGTCGAGAACGGCATCGACGTCGGGCACGAGCTCGAGGTGCTGAGCGACGATGTCGTGCGCGCGGACGGCACCGAGGTGGCGCTGCCGACCGGCGCGAGCAGTTCGGTCTGGCTCACGCGCTGAAAGGGAGTCTCCGCTGGCGTGCGCGCCGGAGACCGTCGCGCGAGCCACTGTCGGTGCACGGGAGGAGACCCGTCGAGGGGAGGGCCCGGGCGAGGTTCTGCTTCCTCCGCTCGCGGATTCTCCTCCGCTCAGCCGTGCCGGGATACCGGATTCAGGATGCCGCGCGCCGAGCTCGATCGAAGGGCCACCGCACGTGGGTCGCCGTCTCACACGCGCGCCAGAGGTCGGCGCCGAGTTCGCTGCCCCGTGTGCGGCGGGCGGGGGTCGCCACGCGCGGGACTCCCCGGGCGACGAGCGCCGGTCCGTACATCGTGCCGCCCTCGGCGTGCGGGTCGACGAGCGCGCGGACGAGAGCCCAGGCCCCCTGCTCCTTGGACTGGGTGATCGGCGCCTGGAGATTGTCGAAGAAGCGCGTGAGCCGGCTCGGCTCGTTGACGCCGCGCACCCCGCGCGTGCGACCGCTGGTCGAGTAGCCGGGGTGGGCCACGAGGCTCTGGATCGGAACGCCGTGGGCGAGCAGCCTCTTCTGCGCCTCGAGCGCCAGCGCGGTCGTCGCCGCCTTCGACTGCACGTAGGCGCGCCACGGCGAGTAGCCCTCGCGCAGTTCGGGGTCGGTGGGCACATGTCGCCAGAGCGACGTCGACATACTGCCCACCCAGACCATGCGTCCGCGAGCTGCGGCGAGGGGCTTGAGCAGCTCACCGGCCAGGGCGAAGTGGCCCAGCACGTTGGTGGCGAACACGAGTTCGTGACCGCCGGCGGTCTCGCGCTCCTTGGGCGGGTGGACGATACCGGCGTTCAGCAGGAGCCCGTCGAGCCGTCCGCGCGCACGGGCGGTGGCGGCCGCCGCTCGCACCGAACCCATGTTGCTGGTGTCGAGCAGGAGCGTCTCGATGCTGGCATCCGGGGTCGAGCGCATGATGGCGGCCTTGGCCGCGGACATCTTGTTGGGATTCCGACCGGTGAGCAGCACGTGGGCGCCGGCGGCGGCGAGCTGCTCGCACGCGAAGAAGCCGAGCCCGCGGGTCGCGCCCGTGACGAGATACGACCGCCCGGAGAGGTCCGGCAGGTTCTCGGGATCCCATTCGGTTCGCGTCACCCTTCGACCCTAACGAGATCCGGTGCGTCCGTCACGGGTGCATTCCGGCAACGGAATACCGTCCGGTAAAAAGTTTTCTACGACTTCGCGTGACGAATCGTGCCCGAGACCCGTCTTCTTCGTGAGCCACCCGCTCCGTCGCGACGAGATAGCTTTCGCCGCCGACGCCGACACGAGAAAGAAGGAGTCAGATCATGGGTCTCGACGACAAGATCAAGAACGCCGCTCAGGACATCGTGGGCAAGGCGAAGGAAGCGATCGGCAACGCGACCGACAACGACAAGCTCGCCGCCGAGGGCAAGGCCGACCAGGTCAAGGCCGACGCGAAGAAGGCCGGCGAGAACGTGAAGGACACCTTCAAGTAAGTCGGCATCCGCGGACGGGCGGGCCACGACTCCGGTCGGGTCCGCCCGCGCTCTTTCAAGCCCCCCCTCTTTTCGAGGCGGTGTCGGGGCCCGGGTTTAGGCTGGCCCCATGCGGACCCGAGGCGACATAGAGTGCTGGCTCACCGACATGGACGGTGTGCTCGTTCACGAGAACACCCCCATCGCCGGCGCGTCGGAGCTGCTCGCGCAGTGGCGGTCCGAGGGCACACCGTTCCTGGTGCTGACGAACAATTCGATCTACACGCCCCGCGATCTCAGCGCACGACTGCGGGCCTCCGGCCTGGTGGTCCCCGAGTCCGCGATCTGGACCTCCGCGCTCGCCACCGCCGATTTCCTCCAGTCGCAGATGCCCGGTGGATCCGCCTTCGTCATCGGCGAGGCGGGTCTCACGACCGCCCTCCACGAGGCGGGCTTCATCATGACCGAGACCGCCCCCGACTACGTCGTCGTGGGCGAGACTCGCAACTACTCGTTCGAGGCGATTACCAAGGCGATCCGCTTCATCCGCGGGGGAGCGCGTTTCATCGCCACGAACCCGGATGCCACGGGCCCCTCGACCGAGGGCGTCCTGCCCGCGACGGGAGCCATCGCCGCCCTCATCACCAAGGCCACCGGCAAAGAGCCGTACATCGTCGGCAAGCCGAATCCGATGATGTTCCGCTCCGCCCTCAACCGCATCGGGGCGCACAGCGAAAACACCGGCATGATCGGCGACCGCATGGACACCGACATCGTCGCCGGCATCGAGGCGGGGCTGCACACCGTGCTCGTCATGACCGGCATCAGCGACCAGCGAGAGATCGAGCGCTACCCCTTCCGCCCCGACGAGATCCTCGGCTCGGTCGCCGAGCTCGTGCGCCAGGAACCCCTCGAGTCCGACCTCGCCGACGGCGAAGAGGGCCTCGAAGCGGGTCTCTGACCCGACCCCGACCCCGACGAGGAGACACCGTGGACGACCGTACGCTCTGGCTGATCGTCGCCTTCTTCATCACGGCGGGAACGCTCGTGGCCTTCATCGTGCAGTGGCGCCGCTCGCGGCGCGGCGGCGGGGGGCGTCGCGACCCGTTCGACGGGCCGGGGGACGGGTCGCCCTGAGGCGGGCCCCGCCGCCGCGGGGAGCATCGACGCACCCGGCGGCTGCGCGCTGGCATCCGTCACGCCGTCACCGAAACAGGGGATGCCACCAGAACACGACGAAACGCCCTGTCTCCGTCGCACCGCCCTGTTCTCGTCACAGCGCGGCGACGCACCGACGCACCCCGGCGGCGCGCGCAGGCCGAGGGTCCGGCAGGGCGGGACTGCTTACTGCGGGGCGAGGCCCAGGTCGTCGAGGTCGATGGATGCCAGCCACTGCAGGCCCGCGGCCTCGATCGCAGCCTGCGCTCCGGTCTTGCGGTCGACGATGACGGCGACAGCGACGACCTCGGCACCCGCGCGGCGCAGCGCCTCGACGGCCTTGAGGGCGGACTGGCCGGTGGTCGAGGTGTCTTCGACGACGACGACGCGCTTGCCCTCGACATCGGCGCCCTCGATCTGGCGACCGCGGCCGTGGTCCTTGGGCTCTTTGCGCACGACGAACGCGTCGAGCGGGGTTCCGGCGTGCACCGACTCGTGCATCACGGCGTTGGCGATGGGGTCGGCCCCCAGCGTGAGGCCGCCGACGGCGACGACGCCGTCGAGGTCTTTCACCAGGTCGAGCACCAGCCGACCGATCGCGGGGGCGGCGCGGTGGTCGAGGGTGAGCTTGCGCATGTCGACGTAGTACGTCGCCTTCTTGCCGCTCGAGAGGGTGAAGTCGCCGTGGAACACCGCCTCGTCCTTGATGAGGCCGATGAGGGCCTGACGGTCGGCTTCGAGCTCGGGCGTGGAGGCGGTGGTCACGGCGTCGAGTTTAGTGCTCCGTCCTGATCACGCCGGGGCTGCTCCGCACGGCGATGTCGGCGCACGAAAGTAGGCTGGATGCCATGCGCCTGGCCACCTGGAACGTCAACTCCATCCGCGCCCGCGTCACCCGCACCATCGAGTTCTGCGTGCGCGAGCACATCGACGTGCTGGCGATGCAGGAGATCAAGTGCAAGACGGAGCAGTTCCCGTACGCCGCCTTCGAGGAGGCGGGGTATCACGTCGCCGCGCACGGTCTCAATCAGTGGAACGGCGTCGCGATCGCCAGCCGCGAGCCACTCGAGGACGTCGAGATCGGCTTCCCCGGCATGCCCGGCTTCGAGAAGGGCAAAGAGGGGCCCGACCTCCCCCAGGAGGCCCGCGCGATCGGCGCCACCGTCGACGGCGTGCGCGTGTGGAGCCTCTACGTGCCGAACGGTCGCGGGCTCGACGACCCGCATTTCACCTACAAGCTCGACTGGCTCGACAAGCTGCGGCAGTACACGGCCGACGCCCTCGCCGCCGACCCCGATCTGCCCCTCGCGCTGACGGGCGACTTCAACATCGCCCCGACCGATGCCGACAACGGCGACCCCACGATCGTTCAGGGCGCGAGCACGCACGTCTCGCCCGTCGAGCGGGAGGCGTTCGCCGCGTTCGAGACGGCCGGGCTCACCGACGTCGTGCGCCCGCTCATCCCCACCGGCTACACGTACTGGGACTACAAGCAGCTGCGCTTCCCCCGCAACGAGGGTCTGCGCATCGACTTCATCCTCGGCTCGCGCGCCTTCGCCGACGCCGTGCACGGCGCCGAGATCCACCGGAACGAGCGCAAGGGCGAGGTCCCCAGCGACCACGTCCCCGTCGTCGCCGACCTCGACCTGTCGGGGGCCGACGACGATGACGACCTGCCGATGATCTTCGGCTGAGCGCCGAGGACACCGGGCCGGGGCGTCGCGCGGTCGAACGACCTCGTCAGAATCGGATGACCTCGTCGAAATCGGACGCCGTGCGCGCTGCCGTCCGATTCTGGTGCGATTCTCCGATTTCGGCGCCGTTACGCGGGCTCCGGGGCGGCGCGCCGCGATTGAGCGCACGGCATCCCGGGACATCGGGCCCGCGGCATCCGGACCCGTTCGGGTGACACCTGCGGGCCTCTTCGTTCGTGCGCAGCGCAGCAGAATCGGACCGCCGCAACAGAATCGGACCGACTCCGCGGCGGTATCCGGATCCGACGTACCCATCCGGATCCGCGGCCGGGCACCTGCCGTCGCATTCGACCGCGGAGGGGATCGCACGACGGCGGGGCCGAGGCGAACCCCGACCCCGCCGTGCGGGAGCGTCAGACCGCGGGCACCTCGGCCGGTGCGGTGCGCGCGATGAGCGTCACCAGCGCCTCGATGATCGAGCGGAGGAACGCCGCGGTGCCCTCGTCGGTCACGGTTCCGTCGTCCTCGAAGAGGCCGGGGGTCGACTGGATGTAGCCCTCGGGCTGGCCGAGGACGAGAGCGTTGTAGTGCAGGAGCACCGAGCGCAGGTGCTGCTGGCCGGCGGCCGTGGCGATACCGCCCTGCGAGGTGCCGATGACGGCGGTGGGCTTGTCGTTGAACGACGCCTCGCCGTAGGGGCGCGCCGACCAGTCGAGCGCGTTCTTGAGCACGCCCGGGATCGAGCGGCTGTACTCGGGGGTCACGACGAAGACGCCGTCGGCGTCTTCGATGGCCTTCTTGAATTCTGTCGCGACCTCGGGGAAGTTCCCGTCGTAGTCGGGTGAGTAGAAGGGCAGGTCCTTGATCGGGATCTCCTTCAGGGTCACGCCCTCGGGGGCGACCTTCTCGAGTGCCTTCGCCAGACGGCGGTTGATCGAGGTGCTGGAGATGCTGCCGACGATGTAGCCGATCGTGTAGTCGGTCACGATGATCCTCTTTCCGGACGACGGGGGCGCCGGGCGCCCTGGTTCATTCACGTGCAAGCATCGCGGTCGAACCTGTATTCCCCCTCTTCTTGACTCCGCCTCACGGGGGATGCAGGTGTCGGCGGTCGCCTCTAGCGTGGAGGGATGCCACGGATCACGCGCGCGCAGCAGCGGAACGACGCCGTGCTCGCCGTGGTGCTGCTGCTCGGGGGGCTGCTGAGCGCGGTGCTGTCGTCTGTCGCGGGGATCTACGGCGAGCAGCAGGGTTCGCTGGCCATCGCCGTGGGGTACGTCGTCGTGCTGGCCGTCCCCGTCGCCTTCCGCCGGCGCTGGCCCTCGGTCGCCGCCGTTCTCGTCTCGCTCGCGTACTTCCTCGCCGTGACGTTCCGCATCCCCGAGATCTACGCCGGCAACATCGCCATGTTCATCGCGCTGTACACGGTCGGAGCATGGGAGCCGAACCGTCGCCGGGCGACGATCGTGCGCGTCGCGCTGATCGCGGGCATGTTCGTGTGGCTGTTCGTCGTGATGTTCCAGGCGGCGACCCAGCCGGTGGATCCGGACGTCGGGGGCGCCTTCTCTCGCGCCGGCGCTTTCTCACCGTTCGTCGCTTCCCAGCTCCTGGCGCTCGGCCTCAACGCCCTCTTCTTCGGTGGCGCCTACTACTTCGGCGACCGCTCGCACCAGCAGATGCGCGAACGCGCGGCCCTCGAGGAACGCACCGCAGAACTCGAGTCCGAGCGCGAGGTGACCGCGGCGCAGGCCGTCGCTCTCGACCGCGTCCGCATCGCGCGCGAGCTGCACGACGTGGTCGCCCACCACGTCTCGCTCATGGGCGTTCAAGCGGGTGTCGCCCGCTCGCTCCTCACTCGCGACCCCGACGCCGCTCGCGAGACGCTGTCGAGTGTCGAGAGCTCCGCGCGCACCTCGCTGCACGAGCTGCGCCAGCTGCTCGAGACCCTGCGCACGCCGGACGCCGACGCGGCCCCCGACACCGCGCCCACCACCCACGGACTCAGCACGATCCAGGCCCTCGTCGACGACGCCACCGCCGCAGGCCTCCCTGCGACCTTCACCGTCATCGGAGACCCCGCGTGCGATCCCCCGCCCCTCGTGCAGGTGAACCTGTACCGCATCGCGCAGGAGGCGTTGACGAACGCGCGCCGCCACGCGGGGCCGGGCGCCACCGCCGACGTGCGCCTGCGGTTCGAGACGGATGCCGTCGAGCTCGAGATCTCGAACACGGGACGCCGGGGCTCGTCGACGCCGGGGCTCGGACAGCTCGGCATGCGCGAGCGCGCGGCCGTGTCGGGCGGAACGATCGAGATCGGACCGCGCCCGCGCGGCGGCTACCTCGTGCGTGTGCGCGTACCGCTGATCACCGTGGAGGGGGCGCATGTCTGAGTTGCGTGTCCTGCTGGTCGACGACCACGCCATGATGCGGGCGGGGTTCCGCACGATCCTCTCGCTGGAGCCCGACATCGAGGTCGTGGGAGAGGCGGCATCCGGACTCGAAGCCCTCTCCGCGGCGGCGAGCTTGCGGCCCGACGTGATCTGCATGGACGTGCAGATGCCCGACATGGACGGCCTCGAAGCCACCCGCCGGTTGACCGCCGACCCCGCATCCGACGCGGCCGTGCTCATCGTCACGACCTTCGACCGCGACGACTACCTCTTCTCGGCGCTGGCGGCCGGAGCCAGCGGGTTCCTCCTCAAGAACGCGGGACCCGAAGAACTCGTCTCGGCCGTCCGCGTCGTCGGGGCCGGAGACGCGCTGCTCGCCCCCGAGGTCACGCGCCGGGTCATCGAACGTTTCGCATCGCCGGGTGCCGAGATGGCGGCATCCGCCCCCTCCGCCACGATCGAGCCGCTGCGCCTGACCGAGCCCCTCACCGAGCGCGAGGGCGAAGTGCTGCGGCTGGTGGCCGAGGCGCTCAGCAACGCCGAGATCGCCGCGCGCCTGTTCATCGGCGAGGCGACGGTCAAGACGCACGTGTCGAACCTGCTGCAGAAGCTCGGGGCGCGCGACCGCGTGCAGGCCGTGGTGCTCGCCCACCGGCACGGCCTGGCCTGACGGCGACGAGGGCCGCGCACCGGCCCGGGCAGCGCCCGAGACGACCGGACGGTCACGAGGTACCCCGCGATTCGGCACCGTTGCGTGTCCTTTCGAGCATCGAGGGCGATGTCGACGACGCGCGGCGCCCCGACCGGGAGCCCCCGCCGCGACCCCTCGGCCGTAGCGCCCTCCCCCGTGCGGTGGAGACGCAGAACCGTCCCGGGGCGGAGGTGGTGCGGCATCCGGGTCCCTAGCGTGGGAGGCATCGAGAAGAAGGGATGCATCGTGCTCCATCTGGACGGCATCACCAAGAGCTACGGCGGACGCCGCGTGCTCGACGGCGTGGGCTTCGACGTCGCCCCCGGGCGCCTCACGGGCTTCGTCGGCGGCAACGGGGCCGGGAAGACGACGACGATGCGCATCGCGCTGGGTGTGCTCGGCAAGGACGCGGGCACGGTCGAGCTGAACGGCGCCGCGGTCACCACCGCCGACCGCCGTCGATTCGGCTACATGCCCGAGGAGCGGGGGCTGTACCCCAAGATGAAGGTGGCCGAGCACATCGCCTACCTCGCACGGCTGCACGGCTTCGGCAAGGCCGACGCGACCGCCAAGGCCGCGGCCCTGCTCGAGCGGCTCGGACTCGGCGAGCGCCTCGGCGACCTCATCGAGACCCTCTCGCTCGGCAATCAGCAGCGCGCGCAGATCGCCGCCTCGCTGGTCCACGAGCCCGAGGTGCTCATCCTCGACGAGCCGTTCTCGGGGCTCGACCCCCTGGCGGTCGACGTGGTCGCGGGCGTGCTGCAAGAGAAGGCCGCCGAGGGCGCCGCCGTGCTGTTCTCGTCGCACCAGCTCGACGTGGTCGAGCGTCTCTGCGACGACCTCGTCATCATCGCCGACGGCACGATCCGCGCGGCCGGCAGTCGCGAGGGCCTTCGCGCCGAGCACGCGACCCACCGTTACGAGTTGGTCTCGCGCGGCGACACCGGGTGGCTCCGCGACGAACCCGGCGTTCGCGTCATCGATTTCGACGGCGGCTACGCCCTCTTCGACGCCGACGACGACGGCACCGCCCAACGTGTGCTGCGCGAGGCCACCGGCCGCGGCGACGTCACCAGCTTCTCCCCCCAGCGTCCGACCCTGGCCGAGATCTTCAAGGAGGTCATCCAGTGAGTACCCCGATCACCGCTGCGGTCCCGGCCCGTACGACGACACCGCACCGCGCGCCGAGCGAGCTGCAGAGCATCTGGCTGGTCGCCGAGCGCGAGATCGGCTCGAAACTCCGCAGCAAGGCCTTCGTCATCTCCACCGCGATCCTCATCGTCGCGGCCCTCGCGTCGGTGCTGTGGGGCGGTTTCACGGCCGCGAACACCACCGCCAGCGGCATCCCGGTCGCCGTCACCGCTCAGACGCAGGGCGAAGTCTCGGGGCTGGACGGCCTCGAGGTGACCGTCGTCGACAGCGACGACGCCGCCCGCGCTCTCGTGGCGGACGGGACGGCGGATGCCGCCCTGGTCTCGGGTGCGTCGGACTCGGCGTTCGACTTCACCGTCGTGGTGAAGGACAGCGTCCCCTCGACCCTGCTGCAGATGCTCAGCGACACTCCACCGGTGGACCGGCTCGAGCCGGGCTCGAGCGCCGCCGACGTGCTGCGCTACTTCATCGCGTTGGCATTCGGGATCGTGTTCCTCATCGCCGCGACGACCTTCGGCGGCACCATCGCGCAGAGCGTGGTCGAAGAGAAGCAGACGCGCGTGGTCGAGATCCTCATCTCGGCGATCCCGGTGCGGGCGCTGCTCGCGGGCAAGGTACTCGGCAACACGATCCTCGCGATGGCCCAGATCGTGCTGCTCGCGGCCGTCGCGGTGGTGGGGCTCGCCGTCACCGGTCAGGCCGGCGTGCTCGACGCGCTCGGTGCACCGATCACCTGGTTCGCCATCTTCTTCCTCTTCGGCTTCGTGCTGCTCGCCGCCCTGTTCGCCGCGGCCGCCGCGATGGTCTCCCGCCAGGAGGACATCGGGGCGACCACGACCCCGATCACGATGCTGATCATGGCGCCGTACTTCCTGGTGATCTTCTTCAACGACAACCCCGTCGTGCTGACGATCATGTCGTACGTGCCGTTCTCGGCTCCGGTGGGGATGCCGCTGCGCCTGTACCTCGGCGACGCGCAGTGGTGGGAGCCCGTACTCTCCCTCCTCGTGCTGCTCGCCTCGTGCGTGCTCGCGATCGGTGTCGCCGCTCGCATCTACCGCAACTCGCTGCTGCGCATGGGGGCGCGCGTGAAGCTCGGCGAGGCTCTGCGGGGCTGATCGGTTCGGGTCCGGTCAGCGGGCGGGTGGATGCCGGGGGCACCGGCATCCACCC
>NZ_BJML01000017.1 GCF_006539145.1 Microbacterium testaceum
CTGCGCTGGTACGACCTCACCTGGCCGAAACCGCAGCCCTGATCTCACCGGTGTGTCACCGTATGACGCACGACCGCCGGTCGGGGCGGCCCCGCGTGGCACCGTGGATGCGACATATCCGCACCGCTCACGCCGCCGGGAGGCCCCATGTCCGAATACTTCGATCGCACCGCTGACAAGACGTACACCAAGGTCTACAAGGCCGAGACGCCCGACATCCTCGCCGCGTTCGCCGCGTTCGATCAGGCCGTGTTCGCGCCCGAGGGCCGCGCGATCCCGCTGAAGTACCGCGAGCTCATCGCCCTGGCCGTCGGTATCACGACCCAGTGCGTGTACTGCATCGACGGTCACTCGCAGAACGCCGTGAAGGCCGGCGCCACCGAGGCCGAGCTCGCCGAGGCCGCCTGGGTCGCGACCGCCATCCGCGCGGGCGGTGGCTACGCGCACGGACGCCTGGCGTTCAAGCTCGCCGACGACGCCCGCCCGCACCAGCACTGACCCCGTGGCCGACGCGCCCTCGCCCCAGCCCGACGGGCACGAACCGCCAGACCCGGGCCCGCTCGAGACCGAGGCGCTCGAGCACATCCGCGCGCTCATCCGCATCGACAGCGTCAACACGGGCGACGCGGCCACGATCGGTGACGGCGAGACGCGCGCCGCGCTCTACGTGAAGAAGCGTCTCGACGAGGTCGGGTACGAGACGGTCCTGGTCGAACCCCGGCCGGGTCGGGCGAGCGTCATCGCACGGTTGCCCGGTTCGGATCCGGATGCCGGAGCCCTCGTCGCCCATGCCCACCTCGACGTCGTGCCGGTCGACGCCGAGGACTGGACGTACCCGCCGTTCGGGGCCGAGATCCACGACGGCATCCTGTACGGCCGCGGGGCGGTCGACATGAAGGACTTCGCGGGGATGCTGCTCGCGATCGCGCGCGCGTTCCGGCGCGACGGCGTCGTTCCGCGGCGCGACCTCATCTTCGCGTTCTTCGCCGACGAGGAGGCCGGAGGCGTGTGGGGCGCACGGTGGATCGTCGAGAACCGCCCCGAGCTCTTCGAGGGCGCGACCGAGGCGCTGAGCGAGGTGGGCGGCTTCTCGATCCCGCTGCCCGATGACCGCCGCGCCTATCTCGTCGCGACCGCCGAAAAAGGCGTGACGGTCGCCACCCTGACCGCGCGTGGGGCTGCGGCCCACGGCTCTCGACCCACCGCCGACAACGCCGTGGTGCGCGTCGCCCGGGCCGTCGCGGCGATCGGCGAGCACCGCTTCCCGGTCGCGCGGACCGCGACGCTCGAGCGCTTCCTCGAGGTCTACGGACGCGCCAGCGGCGAGCCCCTCGACGACGACGACCTGTCGCGCCTGGGGTTCTCGGCATCCGTCATCGACGCGGGAGCGCGCAACACGGTCTCGCCGACCGTGCTCGCGGCCGGGGGCAAGATCAACGTCATCCCCGCCTCGGCGAGCGCGGCACTCGACGTCCGCATCGTGCCGGGGCAGGCCGATGCAGTGCGGGAGCAGCTCGCGGCTGTCGTCGGCGACGACATCGAGGTCACGTGGACGCGCGACATCCCGGCGATCGAGGCTCCGGCAGAGGGGCGGCTGATCGACGTGCTGCAGGATGCCGTGACCGCCGAAGACCCCGACGGCACCGTCGTGCCGTACCTGCTTCCCGCCAGCACCGACAACAAGCACCTCAGTCGTCTCGGCATCCGGGGCTATGGCTTCGTGCCGCTGCGGGTTCCCGCCGACTTCGACGTGTTCGGGCAGTTCCACACGGCCGACGAGTGCGTGCCGGTCGAGGCACTGTTCTTCGGGACGCGGGTGACGGCGCGGATCCTGCGCGACGCGTAGCGGCGGGCGGGCGTGCCGAACTCCTGAGAATCCGGGCGGAAAGGCTCGTTCCGGAGCCGAAAGCCGCCGCAGCGCGCCACTTCTCCGGAGTTCAGCACGCCGCCGTGGCGGCTCCCCGGTGCTCGAGTCGCGCGCAGGTCGCGTGCGTAACTCCCGAGAATCCACGCGAGCACGCCGGCATCCGCCCCGAAAGTCGCCTCAGCGCGCCACTTCTCCGGAATTGGGCACGGCAGCCCGCCGCCAAACCGGCGACGGTAACGCCCCGAGCCGTCGCGCGTCCAGCGTGTTACCCCGCATGCCCCCGGGTTTCGGCCCGTGGCGGGGCGTTTCGACGTGTGAAACGCCCGCTCGGCGGTGCGCACGGGCCGTCATAGCGTTTCGGTCACCCACCGGCATCCCGCCGATCCGGAAGCCCAGGAGCACGCCATGACCACCACCGCGCCGGCCCCCGCCGACCGCCCGACCACCGGTCCCACCGCCGCGCGAGACACCGCGCCCACGACAGCCCACGACAAGGTCGACCTCGGCACCATCGCCGTCGTCCCCACCCGCCACTGGTGGCGTTGGATCCTCAGCGGCCTGCTGCTGTTCGTCGTGGCGCAGTTCGCGTGGAGTCTCGTCACCAACGACCGCTACCTCTGGGGCACCTTCGCGCAGTACTTCTTCTCGGAGCCCGTGCTGATCGGCATCGGCTACACGCTGTCGCTCACGGCGATCTCGGCCGTCGTCGGCTTCTCACTGGGCACGCTGCTGGCCCTCGGCCGGCTGTCGGCGTCTCCGCTGCTGAGCGGGGTGGCGTGGGGCTACATCTGGTTCTTCCGGTCGGTGCCCCTCGTCGTGCAGATCATCGTCTGGTACAACCTGGGGTACCTGTACCCGACCCTGGGCCTGGGCACCCCGTTCACGACCGATTTCTGGATCGTGGAGTTCCCGACGGTCCAGCTGGTCAGCGCCTTCGCCGCCGCGATCCTCGGACTCGGCCTGCACCAGGCGGCGTATTCGGCCGAGATCATCCGCGGCGGCCTCGTCTCGGTCGACCCCGGTCAGCACGAGGCGGCTGCGGCGCTCGGCATCCCGGCATCCCGTCGTCTGTTCCGGATCATCCTGCCGCAGGCCATGCGCTCGATCGTGCCCAACGCGACGAACGAGATCATCGGCCTGGTCAAGGGCGCGTCGGTCGTGTTCGTCATCGCGATCCCCGAGCTGTTCTACGCGGTGCAGGTCATCTACAACCGCAACAGCCGCGTGATCCCGCTGCTGCTCGTCGCGGTCGTCTGGTACACGCTGATCACGACGATCCTGAGCATCGCGCAGTACTACATCGAGCGGTACTACGCCCGCGGGTCCGCTCGGGCGCTGCCGCCGACTCCCGTGCAGCGCGCCCGCACCTGGGTGCGCACGCAGTGGGCGCGCCTCGGTGACTCCCCCGCTCCACCGGGGGGAACGGATGCCGAGACACCCACCGCCGCGAAGGGAGCTCGGGCATGACCGCGGTCACGGCGACGAGCGGGCTCGTCGAGGTGCACAACGTGCACAAGAGCTTCCACGGGGTCGAGGTGCTGAAGGGCATCGACCTGACCGTGCAGCCCGGAGAGGTCGTGGCCCTGCTCGGCCCGAGCGGTTCGGGAAAGTCGACGCTGCTGCGCACCATCAACCATCTCGAGACGGTGGATGCCGGCTCGGTCACGGTCGACGGCGAGTTCATCGGTTACGAGCTGCGTCACGGCAAACTGCACGAGCTGCGCGAGCGCGAGATCCTCCAGCGTCGCACGCAGGTGGGCATCGTCTTCCAGAACTTCCACCTCTTCCCGCACCTCACCGCCCTCGAGAACATCACCGAGGCACCTCTCGCACTCAAGCGCCAGGGCAGAGGCGAGGCGCGCGAGCTCGCTTTCGGCCTGCTCGAACGGGTGGGCCTGGCCGAGAAGGCCGACGCCTATCCCCGTCAGCTGTCCGGGGGGCAGCAGCAGCGCGTCGCGATCGCCCGCGCCCTCGCCCTGCAGCCCAAGGTGCTCCTGTTCGATGAACCGACGAGCGCTCTCGACCCCGAGCTCGTGGGCGAGGTGCTCGACGTCATCCGCGACCTCGCGAAGCTCGGCACGACCCTCGTGATCGTCACGCACGAGATCGGCTTCGCCCGCGAGGTCGCCGACCGGGTGGTCTTCCTCGACCAGGGACGCATCGTCGAGCAGGGGACGCCGGCCGACGTCCTCACCCGGCCGCAGCATCCGCGCACGCGGGAGTTCCTCGCGAAGGTGCTCGGCTGACCCGACCCCTCTCGGGCCTCGCCACGCGGGGGCCCGCTCCCACCCGTACCCGAAACCGCGGCGCCGACACCGCCGCCGCGACATCCATCCCGCACCACCACAGGAGACACAGCATGGCACTCAGTAAGAAGCAGGGCATCGCGATCGGCGTGATCGCCGCAGCGGTCGTCGCCGTCGTCGGCGTCGGCGTCAGCATCGGCCTCACCCGCCCGGCCGACGCGATCGCGGCACCCGAGCCCTCGGCATCCGCCTCGAACGCCCCGGCGGAGTGGGTGCACACCGACGCCGTTCCCGAGGCCGTCGCCGCGCTCAAGGCGAGCGGGTTCACACCTATCGAACCCGGCAAGCTGACGGTCGCCGTCGGCGCGTTCGTGCCGCCGCTGAGCTACGTGCCCGAGGGCGAGACGCTGCCCTCGGGCACCGAGCCCAACATCGGCTCGCTCATCGCCGAGGGTCTCGGCCTCGAGTACAACCCCGTCGTGGTGGCGTGGGCGGATTGGCCGCTCGGCATCCAGTCGGGAAAGTACGACCTCATCACCGCCAACGTCACGGTGACCGAGGAGCGGAAAGAGCTGTACGACTTCGCCAGCTACCGCCAGGATTTGTTGGGCTTCGCCGTCCGCGCCGACAGCTCGATCGCGAAGATCGAGACCGCCGACGACATCTCGGGCCTGAAGATCGTGGTCGGCTCGGGCACCAACCAAGAGAAGGTGCTGCTGAACTGGAACGAAGAGCTCGTCGCGGCAGGCAAAGCTCCCGCCGATCTGCAGTACTACGACGACACCGCCGCCGCGACGCTCGCCCTGCTGTCGGGTCGCGTCGACGCGACCTTCGGCCCGAACGCCACGGCCGCGTGGGCAGCGCGCGACACGGGTGAGACCAAGATCGTGGGCGTCGTCCCGGGCGGCTACCCGCTGCAGGCCGACATCGCCGCCGGCACCAAGAAGGGCAACGGACTCGTCGAGCCCGTGCAGATCGTGCTGAACGACCTGATCGCGAACGGTACGTACGCCGAGGTGCTGAAGGCGTGGAACCTCACATCCGAGGGCATCGAGACCTCACAGATCAACCCCCCGGGACTCCCGAAGTCCTGAATCCTCTGGGGGCCCGGTCTTCCGAGACCGGGCCCCTCGCACGCCTGATGGAATGGATGCCATGACCACCTCGCCCGTCTCGTCACTGACCATCCGGCTCGTCGCCCCGCACGAGCACACCGAGGCCGGCCGCGTCACCGCGGAGGCGTACCGGCAGAGCTACGACGGGCTCACCGACAGCTACCTCTCGTCGCTCGCCGACGTCGACGGGCGCGTCGCGCTGGGCGAGGTCTGGGTTGCGCTCGACGGCGAGGAGATCGCCGGCACGGTGTGGACGCCGCGCCCCGGCGAGCGCCTCTCCGAGCTCGCCGAGGAGGGCGAGCTCGATTTCCGTCAGCTCGCGGTCGCCCCCTCGGCGCGCGGGCGCGGCGTCGGAGAGGCGCTCACCCGGCACGTGATCGGGCTCGCTCGAGAGAGAGGGGCGCACCGCGTGGTCATGAACAGCGGCCCCGAGATGCTCGGCGCGCACGCGCTCTACCTGAAGCTCGGCTTCCGCCGCCTCACCGAGCGCGAGCACCCGGTCGAGGTGGAACCGGGCCGGTTCCTCGATCTGCGGGCGTTCGGCTTCGACCTCTAACGGCGCGGGGCGCGCCGGTCGCTCGGGGGGATCCGATCGAAACGGGGGCGCGCAAGCCTCACCCGCCCTCGTCGCGGCGGGCATACGGTCGCATCCGTGACGGGGAAATCAGTTCGCGACCATGCGGTGCACGGGCTCGCGTTCCGGTCGTTCTCCAGCCGCCGCGAAGGACGCCCGGTCTTCGTGCTCATCCACGGCATCGGAATGTCGCACCGCTACCTGACCCGCCTTCACGACGAACTGGCGCGGGATGCCGAGGTGCACACCATCGATCTACCGGGCTTCGGCGGGCTGCCCAAACCGCGACGGGCCGCCGACATCGCCGACGTCGCGAGGGCGCTGGGCCGCGTGCTCGACGATCTCGGCGTCGGGTCCGCGGTGCTCGTGGGCCACTCGATGGGCGCGCAGTGGGTCGTGGAGCTGGGGGTGCAGCGTCCCGAGCTCGCGCGTGCGGTCGTCGCGATCGGGCCCGTCACCGACGATCGGAGGCGCAACGCCCTGGTCCAGGCCCTGCTGCTGACCCGCGACTCCGTCCTCGAGCCGCCCCGGCCAAACGCCCTCGTCTGCACCGACTACCTGCGCTGCGGCCCCGTCTGGTGCGCCCGCCAGGCGCGGCACATGCTGGGCTACCCGATCGAGGACCGGATTCCCCTCCTCACGGCACCCCTGCTCGTCGTGCGCGGCGCCGACGACCCGATCGCGCAACAGTCGTGGGCGCAGCGCTTGGGCACCCTCGCCGCCGACGGCACGGTCGACATCGTCCCCGGTCACCGCCACCTCGTGCAGTTCACGGCGGCGCCCGAGGTCGCCCGGCGCATCCTCGCGTTCCTGGCACGCCACCGAAGCACCCGCTGAGTCGGTCCCGTCAGAGGAGGGATGCCGCGGAGCGTGGCATCCCTCGGTCTGCTGTCGTAGACGACACGGGTCGGCCGTCACCGCGTGAATGCCGCGCGAGCAGGGCGGGAGCCGAGTCGGCGGGGCGGGCCGGCGAAGCCGCGCTGCCGCCGGTCAGCACGGTCAGCACGGTCAGCCGGCGAAAGGCGAGACGCTCACGAGGGGAGCGACTTCGCGAAGCAGCGCGACGCGGGGAAGCGGACGTAGGGCGGGAAGGTCTCGATCGCGCGGTAACCGATGCGCTCGTACAGCGCGATGGCCTCGGGCTGACGATCGCCGGTCTGCAGGATCAGTCGCGACGCCCCATGCGCGAGGGCGAGACGCTCGAGCTCCGACATGAGCGCTCGGCTGGCGCCCCGCCCGCGGGCACGCCGATCGACGAAGACGCGCTTGACCTCGAGATCGGTCCCGAGCGCGCGCAGGGCCGCGTGCCCCACCGGCTCCCCGGCGGCATCGTGCACGAGGATCACGTCGACGATCGTCGCCGGATCAACCGCGAAGTCCTCCGCCAAGATCGCCTGCGTCTCGTCGTCGAAGGCGGCGAAGACCGGGGCGTAGCGGGGGCCGATCTCTTCGTCCATCGCTGTGCGCAGAGCGACGGCGCGCTCGTCGTGCCAGTCGACGCGTTCGATCGTCCACGTGGGGTGCGCCGCCGTCATGACGCCAGTATCGCCGGGGTCACACGCGTGCCGAGAGCAGGCGGAAACGTCGGGTAATACGGGGCATGCGCCGCTCAGCGATCCATGCGGGCGAGCCACTCGCGGAAGAGCGCCCCTGTGACGTCGGGCTGTTCGAGGTGCACGTTGTGACCGGCCCCGTCGAGCACGACGAAGCTCCCGCGCGGGTAGTGCTCCCGCAGGGCGAGACCGTCCTCGTACCCGACGACGTCGTCCTGACGGCCGAACACGTGCAGGGTCGGCGCGGTGAACGGTTCGGGATACCGCTCCTCCGGCACGCCATCGATTGCGTAGTCGGCGGCGATGCGGTCCATGACCGTGGTGTCGGCCCCGCGCAGACCCGGCAGGACGTACCGCTGGAAGGCGGCGAACGACGCGGCATCCTGAATGACGCTGATCTCTTCGAAGGCCTCGCGAGCGTCGCCCGCAGCGTCGAGGACCGGCGACTCGACGTGGACCACGGTGCGTTCGGGGACGCTCCGCTCGTGATGCGCCGGGCGGAATACGCCCGCCAGGGTGGCCAGGCCCCGCACACGCGGACGACGTTCGTGCGCGACGTGGCGGGCGAGCATCGCCCCGTAGGAGTTGCCGATGACAGCGAAGGGCTCATCGCCCAGATGATCGTCGATCTCGGCGAGGACGCCGTGCGCCACCTCCCGGGTACTCGACACCGTCGCTCCCCGCGCTGCCGACTCCGCCCAGGGCAGGTCGAGCAGCACCAAGCGCCACGGCGCGTCTCCGATCCACTCGGCGAGCGGCAGCATGATCCGGTGGTCCACACCGAATCCGTGCAAAGCGACGAGGGGGCGACCCGAACCGATTTCACGCGCGATCACGAAGGGGATCGTACGCGAGCGTAGCTGCGCTCCCCACCAGATGAGCGCACCACAAGCGCCCGTTCAGGCTCGCGCGAGTCCCGCCAGCAGTTCGACGAGAGCGTCCGCGTCCTCCGCGCGCGTCCGCCACGACGACACCGAGATGCGGAACGCCGGTTCCCCCCGCCAGACGGTCGCGCCGAACCACGTGTGGCCGCTGGCTTGGGCGGCGGCCACGATGCGCGCCGTCTCCTCGGCGGACCCGGCTCGTGCCAGCACCTGGTTCAGCACGACGCGATTGAGCACCGTGTAGCCGGCCCCGCGGAGACCGTCGGCGATCCGCGTGGCCGTCGCGGTCGAGTTCTCGACGAGTTCGGCCACGCCGTCGCGACCCAGCGTGCGCAGTGCCGCCCAGATCGGGATACCGCGTGCCCGTCGCGAGAACTCCAGGGTCAGGTTCTTCTGCGCGTCATCGGTCGACGGGGCATATGTCGCATCGGAGTGCAGAGCCGCGTTCGCCGCGTCGCGGTTCCGCACGATGCTGACGGCGCTGTCGTAGGGCGTGTTCAACCATTTGTGCCCGTCGACGGTCCACGAATCGGCCCGGTCGATGCCGTCGGTGAGCGGTCGAAGACGCGAGGCACGCGCCCACAGACCGAACGCTCCGTCGACGTGGATCCACCCGGCGCTCGCCCGCACCTTCTGCATGATCGGTTCGAACGGGTCGAACTCGCCCGTGTTGACCTCACCGGCCTGCAGGATCACGATCGTGCTCGCGTCGACCGCGGGGAGGGCGTCGGGGTCGATGCGTCCGTACTCGTCGGTGCGAACCCACTCGACGAGGTCCGAGCCGAAACCGAGGACGCGCAGAGCCTTGCGCACGACGACGTGCGCGAGCTCGCTCGCGACGACCCGCACCGGGGGTGCACCGGTCAGCCCGCGACGCGCGACGTCCCACCCGAGCTGTGCCAGCACGTGCTGCCGAGCGGTGGCGAGGATCGCGACCGTCCCGGCGCCCGCGCTAGTGGAGAACCCGACAGCGCTGTCGCGCGGCAGATCGAGCACCTCGACGACCCAGCGAGCGGCGATCGCTTCGATCGCGCTGGTCGCGGGCGAGCCGAGCGGAGTGGATGCCGTGTTGTCCCACGCCAGGACCAGGCGATCGGCCGCCGCCGCGACGGGGAGCGTCGCGCCGACGACGAAACCGAAGTAGCGCGCCCCGTTCGACTCGACGGCGGCTGCCGAGCCGAGTTCATCGAGCAGGGCGATGGTCGAGCGCTCATCGTGACCGGCCGCGGACAACTCCTCATCGAATCCGCTGAGCGCCTCCCGCGCATGAACCGACGGGTAGACCGGTCGTGAGCCGATGGCCGCGACGTAGTCCTGGGCGCGACGGTCGGCGTCTGCGAGGACGGCGAGTTCGGCCGGACGATCGTGAGGGTCTCGGGAGGGCAGCATGGGTCCGATTCTGACCGCCCACGGACGCGCGGCGGAGCGGCCAATCGGGACTCCGTGGACTCGTCGGGGGCGCGCCCTCGCTCCTCCGCCGCCTCGCTTCGCTGACGCCGGTCGCGTGCCCGAAAGGCGCGGAGCCTGGCACATCAGCCACGAACACGCCTCGGGTTCGCAGGAACGGGCGCGCGAGCGAAGGGGTTCAGCCGCCGATTCGATGACGGATGCCACCTCGAGCGGCGGCATTCGATCCCCTCCTGTGCCCGCTCGGCCCGGCGATGACGGACCGTGACGATGCGGCCTCGATCGGTCGCCGGCGCCGTTAGCGTGGCGGGGTGACCCGCGCTCTCCGCTCCCTCGGCTTCCTCACCATCGGCCTCTTCGATCGCGAGAACCCGCGCGCCGGGCACGAGACCACGCTGTCGATCATCGAGCGCGGCGAGCGCCTCGGGTTCGACAGCGCGTGGCTGCGCGACCGGCACCTGCAGTACGGCATCTCCTCGCCCGTGGCGGTGCTCGCCGCGGCATCCCAGCGCACGAGCCGCATCCGCCTGGGTACCGCTGTCATCCCGCTCGGGTGGGAGAACCCGCTGCGCCTCGCCGAAGACCTCGCCACCGTCGACGTGCTGACCGGCGGGCGCCTCGAGCCCGGCTTCTCGGTGGGGCCGCCCCGCCGCTTCGACGAGATCGCGCCGGCGCTGTACCCCGACACCGCCGACGCCGAGGACTTCGGATACGAGCGCCTCTCACGCCTACGCCGCTTCCTCGCCGGCGAGCGGGTCAGCCCGTTCTCGGGCACCGAGGGGATCGAGGAGTACTCGGAGCGCGTCGAGCCCCACTCCCCCGGTCTCTCGGACCGGCTCTGGTACGGCGCCGGCAGCCCGACCTCGACGACCTGGGCGGCCGAGAACGGCTTCCACCTGCTCACCAGCAGCGTGATCCAGTCGGTGCACTCGACCGACTTCGATGTCGAGCAGGACGCGCAGATCCAGCTCTACCGCGAGACGCACCCCGACGGCGAGACCGCCCGGGTGTCACAGGGTCTCGTCGTCGTGCCGACCGACACCGCCACACCCGAACAACGCCGTCGGTACGAGGCGTACGCCGAGTCGCGGCGCGGGCGCGTCGGCATCCCCCAGGGTCCGAAAGGGCTGCTGTTCGCCGAGGATCTCGTGGGCACGTCCGAGCAGATCGCCGACCGGCTGCTGTCGTCGCGGTCGTTCCCGCGGGTCGACGAGGTGGCCTTCGCGCTGCCCTTCGCCTTCGAGCCCGACGACTACGTGCAGATCCTCGAGGACATCGCGGGGCGCCTCGGGCCGCTGCTGGGGTGGCAGCCGTCAGCCTGACGCCCCGGACGCACCGCCGTCCGCGCGGCACGTTGAGTGTCCAAGAAACCCGGACGAATTCTCGAGACGTCCGGGTGTCTTGGACGCTCAACGCCAGCACGAGGGCGACGCGGCGCGTCAGCGCTGCCGCGCTACGGCCCGCGCCAGCCGCGCCGCCGCCTCCACCAACAGTTCCTCGGACGTGTCGCCGTAGGCCAGCCGCAGGTGCCGGTCGGCGTCCGTTCCCGGCCCCGAGGGGAAGAACGACCCGCGCTGGTACTCGACCCCCTCGGCGCTCGCGGCGGCGGCGAGCCGGTCGGCGTCCAGGGAGTCGTCGGTCAGGCGCGGCCACAGGAACAGGCCGCCGTCCGGCACGGTGACGTCGAAGGAGCCCGATGCCGAGAGCGCCTCGGCCAGAGCGTGCGCCCGCGCCCGGTACAGGGCTCGAGCACCGCCGAGAACCCGGTCGAAGACGCCCACGTCGCCGGTCAGCAGCTCGGCCACGACGGCCTGCACGAAGGTCGACGAGTGCGAGTCCTGGCGGCTGCGGAGGGCCACGGCATCCGGGATCAGGCGCTCCGGAAGAACGATCCAGCCGAGCCGCAGGCCCGGGCCCAGCGTCTTCGTGAAGGTGTTGACGTGGATGACGTGGTCGGAGTCGTGGAACGGTGCGAGCGACTCGGGCTCGCCGTGGAAGCGCAGTTCGCGATACGGGTCGTCGGCGAAGACGACGAAGCCGTACTTCTCGGCCAGTTCCACGAGCTCGCGACGCCGAGCGGTCGGCAGCGACGACTGCGAGGGGTTGTGGAACTCGGGAACCGTATACACCGCGGCCGGGCGGGCGCCGGCGCGCAGCTCGGCGGCGAGGGCGTCGATGTCGAGCCCCTCGGCCCCGACGCGGATGGGCAGAACGCGGGCATCCGCGAGCTCGAGCCCGCGCAGGAACAGCGGGAACACGGGGTTGTCGACCGCCACGAGGTCGCCGCGCTCGAGCACCGTCTGCACGGCGATCGCGAGGCCGTGGAACCCGCCGTTGGTGATGAGCACGCGCTCGACGGCGACGCCCTCGCGCGCGGCGATCCACTCGCGCAGCGCCGGGATGCCCTCGGTACGCGAGTACTGCAGTGACGGCGCCCCCGGTCGGGCGAGTACGCGGGCCGTCGCCTCGGCGAGCTCCGCGGTCGGCAGGACGGAGGGATCGGGGATGCCGCCGAGCAACTCGATCGCATCGGGCCGGCGATCCCGCAGGGTCTGATCGCCGAAGCCCTTCGGGTCGGTGAACGCCTCGATGAGCGCGGGACGCGAGCGGGGCGGGAAGAGCAGGGTCATGAGGGACTCCGGGGGTCGGGGGTGGGGATCGCGTCGACGAGGGCCCGTGTGTACTGCTCGCGCGGGTGCGAGAGCACGTCGGCCACCCGCCCGGCCTCCACGACCCGTCCGTCTTTGAGCACCGAGACGGTGTCGGCGATCTGCCGCACGAGCGCGAGGTCGTGCGAGACGAAGAGGTAGGTCAGCCCGCGTTCGCGCTGCAGTCGGCGGAGCACGTCGAACACCCCCGCCTGCACCGTCACGTCGAGCGCCGAGGTCGGCTCGTCGAGCACGATGACGTCGGGTTCGAGCACCAGGGCGCGGGCGATCGCGACGCGCTGCCGCTGACCGCCCGACAGCGCGTCGGGGCGACGGCGGGTGAGCTGCGGAGACAGACCCACGGCGTCCAGGGCCTCGGTGACTTTCGCCAATCGCTCGGCGCGCGTGCCGACCCGGTACTGGTCGAGCGGCTCGCGCACGATCCGCCCCACGGTCCAGGTGGGATCGAGCGAGGTGAAGGGGTTCTGGTACACGAGCTGCAGGTGACGACGGATGCCGCGGAGCTCCGCCTCGGTGCGTCCGGTCGCGGGCTTGCCGTCGACGACGATGTCGCCCGTGTCGGGGGTCTCGAGTCCGAGTAGTAGCCGCACCGTCGTGGTCTTCCCCGAGCCCGACTCCCCCACGAGCGCGTGGGTGGTGCCCGGCGGCACGCGGAACGACACCGCCGACACCGCCGCGCGCTCGGACCCGTCGACCACGAAGCTCTTCGACACCTCGCGCACCTCGATGCGGGTCGCGGTGGTGTCGGTGGTCCACGCGTCGACACCGCGCTCGTCAGCGCGCCGGTAGCGGTCGGGGTTCAGCGCGGGTGCGTCGGCCTGCAGCTGCACCGTGTACGGCGAGGTCGGCGCCGCGAAGACCTCGCGTGTGGCGCCGGCCTCCTGCACCCGCCCGTCCTTCAGCACGACGATCTCGTCGGTGCGCTCGGCCGCGATGGCCAGGTCGTGCGTGATGAGCAGCAGGCCGATGCCGAGCTCCTCGCGCAGGTCGCCGAGCAGGTCGAGGATGCGCTTCTGGATCGTGACGTCGAGGGCGCTCGTCGGCTCGTCGGCGACGAGCAGCTCGGGTCGCGGCAGCACCGCGAGACCGATGAGCACGCGCTGCAGCATGCCGCCCGAGAGCTGATGCGGATACGAGCCGTAAACCCGGCGCGGATCGGGAAGGCCCACGCGGGCGAAGACGTCGAGGATCGCGTCGCGCTGCGCGCCGGCATCCGTGATTCCCGACAACGCGGCGGCCTCGTGCGCCTGCGAGCCGATGGTGCGCACCGGGTTGAGCGCGTTCGACGGGTCCTGGGGCACGAAGCCGAGGCGCCGGCCGCGGAGAGGGCGGAACCGCGCCTCACTCAGCCCGAGCACCTCGTCGCCGGCGAACTCGACGCGTCCGCTCGCCCGCCCGGTCGCGCGGGGCAGCAGCCGCAGCACGGATCGCGCGATCGTCGACTTTCCCGACCCCGACTCGCCGATGAGGGCAAGGCTGCCGCCGTGCGGGATCGAGAACGACACGTCGTGCACCACGGGGGTTCGTCCGTAGGCCACCGAGAGGTCCCGCACCCTCAGGAGAGGTGCGGCCTCGGCGCGTGTCTGTTCGCGCGAGGGGAGAGTGAGGGTCATGACGTCCTCCGAAGCCACCGGCTGATGCGGTTGATCGACAACACCGTCGCCACGGTGACCAGGGCCGGCCACACGACGAGCCACGGCGCACGCGGGTAGTCCTTGCCGGCTGAGATGAGCAGACCCCAATCGGATGCCGGGGGCGGATCGCCGTAGCCCAGGAAGGCGAGCCCCGCGATGACGAGGATCGACAGCCCGAACTGCAGGACCGCGAGGGGCACGAGCGAGCGCGACGCGTTGGGCAGCACGTGCCGGAACAGCACGTGCAGGCTCGACCCGCCCTGCAACCGCGCCGCCTCGACGAACACCGACGAGCGCACGCGCAGCACCTCGGAGCGCATCACCCGGGCGAACACGGCGACGGCCGAGACGCCGGTGGCGATCGCGGCGTTGATGGTCTGGAAACCGAGCGAGCTGACGATGACGACGGCGAGCAGGAACGCCGGGATGGCGAGCAGCACGTCGATGAGACGGGCGAGCACCGTGTCGGTCCACGACCCCAGGAACCCCGCGAGCAGGCCGATGAGCCCGCCCACGACCACGCCGATCGCCACGGCGACGAGGGCGCTCGTCACCGACGACTGCGCACCGAACACGATGCGCGCGAAGAGGTCGCGGCCCAGGTGATCGGTGCCGAGCAGGTGCGCGGCACTGGGCGGTTGCAGCTTGTTGGCCGGCACGCCCTGCGCCGGGTTCTGCGACGTGAACAGGGTCGGCGCGAGAGAGAACGCCAGCACCACCGCCACGACGACAAACGACACGATGACGCCGAACGGAACGGCGAGGCGGATGCCGCGGGCCCGGGCGACGATGGAGCGCGGCGGCGCGGCGAGTGCGGCGGTCATCCGACGCTCACCTCCTCCCGCAGCAGCGGCGCCGGCTCTTCGCGCGGGGTCGCCGTGACCGCGCGCCCGCGCGAGCCGATGGACACGCGGGGGTCGAGCAGCGGATAGGCGAGGTCGGCGAGCAGGTTGACGACGACGAAGACGATGGCGGCGAGCGACACCACGGCCTGCAGCACGGGGAGGTCCTGACTGGCCACCGATGACTCGACCAGGGTGCCGATGCCGACGCGGCCGAAGATCGCTTCGGTGATGAGCGCGCCGCCGAGGAGCTCTCCGACGATGAGTGCGAGAACGGTGACCGTCGGCAGCGCCGAGGGCTTCACGAGGTGACGCAGGAACAGCGCTGCCTGGCGGAGTCCCCGCGAGCGCGCGACGGCGACGTACTCCTGCCGTGACTCGTGATCGAGCGAGGCGATGAGCACCTCGGCGAGCTGAGCCGACACGGGGATGCCGAGGGCCACCGCCGCGAAGAAGGTGCCCCAGGGCGTCTCGGTGTCGATCATGCTGAACAGTCCGAGCCCGAAGGCGAAGACGTGGATCAGCAGCAGGCCGATCACGAAGTTCGGGACGGAGAGGAACAGCGACGGCAGCGACCGCAGCACGCCCTGCCCGAAGCGCGCGGGCAGGAACTGCGTTCCGTACGCGATGGCGACGGCGAGCACGATGGCGACCAGCAGCGCGACGGCCGCGAGGCTCAGCGTCGACCCCAGCGCGTCGAACACGAGAGTGCTGACGGGCAGGTTCGATCGCAGCGAGACACCGAGGTCGCCGACCACGAAGCGTCCGAGCGACGATCCGAGCTGCACCCACCAGGGCTGGTCGAGGCCGTAGTACGCCACGATGCGGGCGATGTCGTCCTCGGTGAAGCCGTTGTCGGGATTGCGCAAGGTGCTCGTGATCGGGTCCCCGGGCAGGATGCTGATCACGAAGAACGTGAACAGGTACGCCAGCAGCACGACGACGAGCGCCTGGCCCGTGCGGCGCAGCACGAATCGGCCGTATGTGCGGAACATGCTCTCCTCCTCTCGTCTCGGTGTAACGGATCGAGGAGACGGATGCCGCGGCATCCGTCTCCCGTCCGGTGTCAGCTGTTGAGCCAGGCGTCCAGGTAGTACGCGTAGGCGAGGCCGTTGTAGGTCACGCCGCTGACGTCGGGGGCCTGCACGTAGACGCGCTGCACGATCTGCGTCAGCGGCACGAAGTAGCCCTGGTCGAGCACATAGCTCTGCAGCTCGTCGGCGACCTTCGCGCGGGCGTCACGGTCGGTGGCCGTGGCGATGCGCGTCGACAGGTCGTTGAGCGTGGCATCCGAGGTACCGAGCGTGAACCAGTCTTCGTCGCCCTTCTTCTGCGAGGTGAGGACGCCGGCGACGGTTCCGACGTCGACGAAGCTGCGGGTGATCTCGGTCGCGGGGATCGTCGCGTTGCCGATCACCTTCTGACCGTACGTCGGCACGTCGTAGGTCTCGAGGTTCACCTCGAACCCGAGCGCCGTCAGCTGCTGGTCGACGAGCTCGTCGACCGACTGCGAAGCCTGCAGGTACGGGTTCGGGTAGAGCGTGAACGACAGCTTCTGGCCGTTCTTCGTGCGGACGCCGTCGGCACCCTTCGCCCAGCCGGCCTCGTCGAGAAGCGCCGCGGCCTTGTCGGGGTCGTAGGCGAAGTCGGCGCTGTGGTCAGTCGCCTCGGGCACCGTGCTCTGGAACAGCGACTCGGCCGCGTGCCAGTCGGGGGTGTAGACGGTCGAGAGGATCTCGTCGCGGTCGATGCCGTGCTGCACGGCCTGGCGCACGGCGAGGTCGTCGAAGGGGGCCACCGACGTGTTCAGCGCGTAGCCGTTGACGAAGCCGAGGTAGCGGGGCGTCTCGACGGTCAGCCCCTCCTGCTTCAGGGCCTCGAGGTCCTGCGGACTGGCGTTGTACGCCACCTGCGCCTGGCCCGACTCCACCGAAGCGGTACGGAGCGTGGGCTCGGCGACCTGCTTGTACGTGATCGTGTCGAGGTAGGCCGCGCCCTCGTGGCCGAGGGCCTCGGGACCCCAGTCGTAGTCGTCGCGCTTCTTCAGCACGACGCTGTCGCCCTCGGCGACCTTCTCGACGACGAACGGACCGCTGCCGATGTCCTTCGTGAGGTCGGCCTGCTGCTCAGCGGGAAGAGCGAGAGTGGCCGGCGAGATGAGGATCGAGCCGTGGTACGCCAACGTCGGGATGAAGCTGAGGGTGGGAGCCGAGAACGACACCTTCACCGTCGTGGCATCCACCGCCTCGGCGCCGGCGTAGTTGGCCGAGGGGAACAGTCCGATGCGGTTGATGCCGTCATCGGGTCGTCCCTTCGCCCAGATGTCGATGTTCGCCACGACCGCGGCGGCATCCAGAGGCGTGCCGTCGGAGAAGGTGACGCCCTCCTTCAGGTGCAGGGTGAACTCGGTCTTGTCGGCGTTCTCGTCCCAGCTCTCGGCGATCCACGGGCTGAGGTTCCCCTCGGCGTCGACGTAGACGAGCTTGTCGGTGAGGTTGCCCCAGATCTGACCCTGGTAGCTCGAGATCGCGCTGTTGTTGGGAATCCAGGTCGCGCCGAGCGAATCGATGAGGAAGACGAGGTCACCACCCGGCTGGGGTTCGGCGTCGGCGGCCGGAGCGGCGGTCGACGCGGCGCCGCACCCGCTCAGCAGCACGGCGCCGACGGTGAGGGCGGAGGCGACGCCGAGAAGGCGCCGGAAAGGACGGAGGCGAGTGGTCATGGAAATCCTCGGGCTGTGGCGGCTGACTACAGGGCTTTGCCGGGGTTGAAGAGCCCGGCCGGATCGAGCGCGTTCTTCACGGCGAGCTGGGCTTCGCGAACACGGACGGTGAGTTCCTCGGCGGCGAGCGCGCGTTTCACTGTGCCGATGCCGTGTTCGCCGCTCACGGTCCCCCCGACGGCGAGAGCGGCGCGCACGACGGCGTCGGACGCATCGTGGACCGCGGGCGGGACGACGGCGGGGTCCGCGCCGGCGGGGATGGGGAGCGAGATGACCGGGTGGAGGTTTCCGTCGCCGGCGTGCGCGACGGCGCTCACCGAGACCCCGAACCGCGCGGCGATCGCGGGGAATCCCGCGAACAACTCCGCGATGCGCGATTTCGGCACGGCGACGTCGCCACCGGCGAACCACGAGCCCGCGTCGAAACGTCGGCCCGAGCGTCGCAGTTCCCAGAGGACCTCGGCATCCGCGTCGTTCTCGACCTCGACCCGCGCCCCTGCCGCGACGAGCGCGGTCGTCAGTTCAGCGGTCTGCTCGTCGATGCCGAAGCCGTCGAGTTCGATCAGCAGCAGGGCGGCGCCCCGGGCGCTCAGGCCCGAACCCTGCGCCGCGTCGATCCCGTCGAGGGTGATCTCGTCGAGGAACTCGATGACGCTCGGGCGCACGCGAGAGGCGGTGATGGCCCCGATGGCCGCGGCCCCCGCGTCGGTGGAATCGAAGAACGCCGTCAGGGTGCGCCGCGCAACCGGGAGCGGGCGGATGCGCACGGTGGCGCCCACCACGATGCCGAGCACGCCCTCCGACCCGACGAACAGCGAGACCAGGTCGAGACCCGTCACGCCCTTGATCGAGCGGTGGCCCACCGACACGAGGCTGCCGTCGGCGAGCACGACGTCGAGAGCGAGGACCGATTCGCGCGTGACGCCGTACTTGGCGCAGCGCAGGCCCCCGGCGTTGGTGGCGATGTTGCCGCCGATCGTCGAGATGCGCCAGCTGGCGGGGTCGGGGGCGTAGAAGAGCCCCAGGGGCGCCAAGCGCTCGTTGAGCGCGGCGTTGAGCACGCCGGGTTCGACGACGGCGACCTCGTCGGCGGGCGACACCTCGACGATGCGGTCGAGCCGGTCGGTCGAGATGACGAGCTGGTCGGGTTGCGCCGTGGCCCCGCCCGAGAGGCCGGTTCCCGCCCCACGCGGCACGACGCTGACGCCGTGACGGGCGGCGAGACGCACGAGCTGCTGCACGTCACCCACGGTCGCGGGGAAGGCCACCGTCGGCCCGTCGAGCGCCGGACCGCCGCGTCGCGGGGCGGTCCCCGCGTCGAACGCGAACACGGCCGTCTCGGACGACGATTCCCGCACCTCGATCTCGGGCGCCTCGCGGCGCAGATCGTCGAGAAGGGCGGGCACCCCCGTGAACGGGGCGATGGCGGAGGGTGCGCTCATGGGAGGCCTCTCTCATCGGGAACAGGAATGACGCCGACCGTAGGCGCGCGCGGCGGCGCGCTCATCTCGAGCGACACCGACCGTCGCGAGGCGTCACCGTCCGACACCCTGCGTTGCGGAGCGTCATAGTCGAGCGGTCGCCGAGCGCGCGCGCTAGATTCCGCCCCTTTCGTCGGTTCGTGACGCCGCAAGACGTTGCGTTACGTCACGCATTGAGACCCGCCTGGGTCCCGGGCGACAGTCGTCAGCACGTCGCCTGACCGAAGGAGCCTCGATGCCCGACCGCATCCACCTCGCCGTCGCCCTGGACGGAGCCGGCTGGCACCCGGCCGCCTGGCGAGAGCCCGGAGCCCGGCCCACCGAGCTGACCTCCGCGCTTTACTGGCGCGACCTCGCCCGCACGGCCGACGCCGCGGGTCTTGTCCTCGCGACGATCGAAGACGCGCTCAGCCTGGGCGGGCGGTCGTTCGAACCGGATGCCGAGACCCGCCGCGACCGCGTCCGCGGGCGCCTCGACGCGGTGCTGCTGGCGTCGTTCCTGGCCCCGGCCACGCGGCGGATCGGTCTCGTGCCGACCGCCACGACGACCCATCCCGAGCCCTTCCACCTCGCCACGGGCCTGCAGACCCTCGACCACGTGAGCCGCGGCCGCGCGGGCGTCCGGCTCGTCGCGGGTTCGACGGCGCAGGAGCGGAAGAACTTCGGTCGCCGCGCCGACGGACCGACCGGGTTGCCTGCATCCGGTCGCGTCGAAGACGACCCCGCGCTGCTCGCCGCCTTCCGCGAGGCGGGCGAGGTCGCCGACGTCATCCGGCGTCTGGCCGACTCGTGGGAGGACGACGCGATCGTGCGCGACCTCGAGTCGGGCAGATTCCTCGACCGCGAACGCGTGCACAACGTCGCGTTCGAGGGCGAGTTCTTCTCGATCACCGGGGCGTCGATCGTGCCGCGGTCTCCCCAGGGTCAGCCGCTCATCACGGCGCTCGCGCACCAGACGATCCCCTATCGCTTCGCCGCGGAGCACGCCGACCTCGTCTTCGTCACTCCCTCCGACGCGAGCGCCGTCGGCGGCATCCTGGACGAGCTCGACGGGGGCGACGACCTGCGCGTCTTCGCCGACCTGCTCGTGCTCGTCGACGAGACGCGCGCCGGGGCCGAGGCCGTGTGGAGCCGCCTGCAGGACCGCGCGCCGCTCACCACCGATGCGCGGGTCGTGGTCGGCACCGCGGATGACGTCGTGGACGAGATCCGCGCCCTCGCCGAGGCGGGAGTCGACGGCGTCCGCCTGCGCCCCGCCCGTCTGCCCGTCGACCTCGACGCCATCGCCGACCGGGTCGTGCCGCGGGCGGCGGCCGCCGGCATCCTGCTCCCCGACGACGGCTCACCCACCTTGCGCGAGCGTGTCGGGCTCCCCCGCCTCGCCAGCCGCTACGCCCGTCAGGAGGTCGGCGCATGACCCGCCGCCAGGTCCATCTCGCCGCGCACTTCCCGGGCGTCAACAACACCACCGTGTGGACGGACCCGAGCGCGGGCAGCCAGATCGACTTCTCGTCGTTCGAGCACTTCGCCCGCACGGCCGAGCGCGGCTTCTTCGACTACCTCTTCCTGGCCGAGGGCCTGCGTCTGCGCGAGCACCGCGGGCAGCTGCACGACCTCGACGTCGCGGGACGCCCGAACACCCTCGCCATCCTCACCGCGCTGGCCGCCGTCACCGAGCACATCGGACTGGTCGGCACGCTCAACACGACGTTCAACGAGCCGTTCGAGCTCGCGCGACAGCTCGGCACCCTCGATCAGCTCTCGGGCGGCCGGGCCGGATGGAACGCCGTGACGAGCTCCGACGCGTTCCACGGGGCGAACTTCCGCCGCGGCGGCTACCTCGACCACGCCGACCGGTACGTGCGGGCATCGGAGTTCGCGGCACTGTCGAAGGCGCTGTGGTCGTCGTGGCGCGACGACGCGGTCGTGGCCGATGCCGAGACGGGTGAGTTCCTGCGCGACGACGCCATCACGCGGGTGCGGCACGAGTCCCGTCTGTTCGACGTCGACGCGGTGTTCGACGTCCCCCGCTCCCCCCAGGGGCGGCCCGTCATCGTGCAGGCCGGGGACTCCCCCGACGGCCGCGACTTCGCCTCGACCCACGCCGACGTGATCTTCTCGCTGCACACGGAATTCGCCGACGCGCAGCAGTTCTACCGCGACGTGAAGGGCCGCCTCGCCTCGCACGGCCGCGACGAGGACTCGCTGAGGATCCTCCCCGCCGCCACCTTCGTCCTCGGCGACACCGCCGGCGAGGCCCGCGAACGCTCGCGCGAGATCGCGCTCGCGCAGGTGCGGCCCCAGACCGCGATCACCTATCTCGAGCAGATCTGGAATCGCGATCTCAGCGGGTACGACGCCGACGGACCACTGCCCGACCTCGAGCCCGACACGGGGGTCGAGACAGCGCAGGGGTTCGCCGGACGTCACGCCGCGATCCGCGCTCGCGTGGGGCAGCTGCGCGAGCAGGCCACCGCCGAGAACCTCAGCATCCGCGAGCTCGTCATCCGCCTCACCGCGAAGCACACCTTCGTCGGGACGCCGGAGCACGTGGCATCCGAGATCGACCGCTACGTCCAGGAGCGCGCGACCGACGGGTTCACCATTGTCGGGCACGTCACCCCGCACGGCCTCGACGAGTTCACCGAGAAGGTCGTCCCGCTGCTGCAGGAACGCGGGTCGTACCGCCGCTCCTACGACGAGGGGGCCACGCTGCACGACCTGCTGGGCCTGCCCCCGGTCACCGTGAGCGCCGGGGTGCGATGACCGAGCTCGTGATCGTCGGGGCAGGCCCGCGGGCGGTCATGCTCGTCGAGCGTCTGCTCGCCCGGCGCTCCCCGCTTCCGCTGCGCATCACCCTCGTCGACCCGTTCCCGCCGGGGGCGGGGCGCATCTGGCGACGCGAGCAGTCGCCGCTGCTGAAGCTCAATTCGATGGCGCGCGACGTCACCGTCTTCACCGACGAGTCCTGCACGATCTCGGGGCCGATCCGTTCCGGGCCCTCGCTGATCGAGTGGGCCGAGCGGGTGCGCGCGGGCACGCTCCCCGACGTCGCGATCGACGATGTCGAGCTGGATGCCGAGCTGCGGGGCCTGGGTCCGGACTCCTTCCCGACGCGGCGCCTGCAGAGCGCGTACCTCGACTGGTTCTGGCGTCGCACGGTGGCGATCGCCCCGCCGGGCGTCGAGGTGCGGTGGCACGAGGGTACCGTGCAGTGGGTCGACGACACGGCCGACGGGTACGAGATCGCCCTCGCCGACGGCATCCGTCTGCCCGCCGACGTTCTCGTGTACGCGATGGGGCACAACGCCCGCGAGCTCGAGGGCGAGGCGGTCTCGTTGCGCGAGGCCGCCGCCCGCACCGGGCTGACCTACGTTCCCCCGGCCTTCACCGCCGACGCCGACCTGAGCGTCTTCGCACCCGGCGACGACGTGACCGTCCGCGGGATGGGGCTGGCGGCCGTCGACGCCGTGGTGCTGCTCACCGCGGGGCGGGGCGGTCGCTTCGTCACCGGTGCGGACGGGAGGCTGCGCTACGAGCCCTCGGGCCGCGAGCCGCGGCTGCACCTCGGATCTCGACGCGGCGTGCCCTACCGCTCGAAGGTGTCGTCTCAGCTTCAGGGAGACCCGCCCGTGCGCGAGGTGCTGACCCCCGCGGCGGTCGCCGCGCTGCTCGCGCGCCCCGGCACGATCGATTTCCTCGACGACGTCTGGCCGCTCATCGCGCGCGAGCTCGTGTGGGGCCACTACCGCGAACTCTTCACGGGTCACCCCGAGCGCGTCACGACGACGTGGCAGGCCTTCCGCGAAACCCTTCGAGAGGTGGATGCCGACACCTCGGCCCTCCGCCGGGCCGCCGCCGCGGTGGTGCCCGACCCTCTCGACCGCTTCGACGTGCGCACACTCGACGTACCGCTGGGAGACGAGACGTTCGCCGACGCCGTCGAGGTGCACGAGCGGGTGAGCCGGCACATCCTCGACGACCTGCACCTGCGCACGAACCAGGATCGCAGCACGGCCCAGGCGCTGTTCCTCACGATCCTGTCGTCGTTCCTGGCACTGGCGGACATCCCGACCGAGCGGTGGAGCGCGCGCTCCCGGGCCGTCGACCTGCCCGTGACCTGGCACGCGTTCTTCAGCTACGTCGCCTCGGGTCCGCCCGCGCACCGTCTGCACGAGTTCCTCGCGCTGGCCGACGCGGGGATCGTCCGTTTTCTCGGGCCCGACGTCGCGGTGCACGTCGACGTCGACCGGGGTTTCGTCGCCTCGTCGCCGCGAACCGGCGACAACGTGAGCGCTCGAGGACTCATCGACGCGTGGCTTCCCGCCGCGACCGCGTCGGCGAGCGAGAACCCCGCACTCCGCGAGCTGGCCAGTCGTCACGGACGCGAGGTGCACGTCTCGGATGAGACGTTCACCGGCTCGCTCGGGCGCATCGACGTCGACGCCGACGGTCGCGTGATCGCGCGCGACGGGCGGTCGCGCCCGGCGATGTTCGCGATCGGGCCCTTCACCTCGTCGATGGAGGCCGGCGCTTTCACCCGCCCGCGCTCCGATTCGCTGTCGCTGCGCCAGACCGACCGAGTCGCCGGGGCGGTCGCCGCCGCCCTCGCGGCCCGCACCACGGCCGGGGTGCGCTGAGCCCCGCGGAATGCGGGACTCTCGCCGCTGTTGTCTTAAGTGCGCCTCGCCGCACCTCGCCCAGAACGGATGCCATGACCACCACCACCGCCCTCCCGCTTCCCGTTCCGCACGCCGGCGCCACCGTGCTCGACAACGCCGCCTGGCATTCGCTCGCCGGTCCGCACGCGCGCTTCGCGATCGGCGGCGATCTGGTCAAGCGTTACCCCGAAGACGTCGCCCCGTTCGTGGCCGTGCGCACGTGGGACGACCCGAACGTGTGGGAGGCGCTGCGCGAGCTCGTCGGCCCCGGCGCCGACGTGGGCCTGTCGGGTTTCGAGGGCGAGATCCCCGCGGACTGGCAGTGGGTCGGCGGCGGCGAGGGAGTCCAGCTCGTCGAGACCGATGCCCTGCAGACTCGCCCCGACGACGAGGCCATCGAGCTGAGCGCCGATGACGCGGCCGAGATGATCGACATCGTCGCGCGCAACCAGCCCGGTCCCTTCCGACCCCGTACCTACGAGCTCGGCCGGTACATCGGCATCCGTCGTGAGGGGCGTCTCGTGGCGATGGCCGGCGAGCGTCTGCACCCCACCGGATGGTCCGAGATCAGTGCCGTCGCCGTCGACGCCGACCACCGCCGCCAGGGACTCGCCTCACGACTCGTGCTCGATGTCGCCTTCCACATCCAGCAACGCGGCGACCGTGCGCTGCTGCACGCCGCGGCGACGAACCTCGGCGCGATCGCCGCGTACGAGCGCCTGGGCTTCGCGCTGCGTCGCCGCAACAGGTTCGCTGCGGTGCGCACGCCCGCGTGAGCCGACGCTAACGCGTGAGCGCGGTCGCCGTTCCGCGGCGCCGGGTTCCCGGGCTGGTGGTCACGCGTCGATTCTGGTCGACGCGGGTGCGTCACGAAGCCGGGTGTTCGCGGCCGACGCCGCCTGCGTCATGCGCTCGAGAAAGGCGCGGATCACGCGCAGCTCGGCATCCGGTGTCTCGCGGACGGCGGCGGCGACCTCGGCGCCGGCGAAGCCGAGGAAGCGCTCGGTCCCCTCGAGGGCGGTGGCGGTGGGGCGCACGACCACGCGACGGCGGTCGTCGCCTTCGCGGTGGCGCGTGACGTACCCCGCGCGCTCGAGCCGGTCGATGAGCACCGACACCGCGCCCGAGGTCATGCCCATCTGTCGTGCGAGCAGAGCGGGCGACACCGGGCTGCCGGATTGCGCGGCCCACACGATCTGGCCGAGCGCCTCGGCATCCGAGACGGGAAGACCCATCCAGGTCGACAGGTGCCGATTGAGTTCGTCGGATGCCATCGCCCAGTCGCGAAGACCGTGCATCACCCCGACCTCGTCGTCGGACCAGGACGTGGAGAGCGCGTTCACGGAGGTCATGCAATGACTTTACAGTCAAGCGACTTTGCCGTAAAGCTATATGCACCGACCCCCGAGGAGACCGCCATGACCGCACCGCACGCCCTCATCACCGGCGCCAGCATCGCCGGACTGTCCACCGCCTGGTGGCTGCGCACGATCGGGTGGGACGTCACCGTCATCGAGAGGGCCCCGGCCTTTCGCGACGGCGGGCAGAACGTCGACGTGCGAGGGGTCGCGCGCGAGGTCCTCGAACGCATGGGCCTGACCGACGCGATCCGCGCGAAGAACACCACCGAGACCGGCACCGTGATCGTCGACGCCGATGACAAGGTCATCGCCGAGCTTCCCTCGGACGGGCCCGACGGTGCCACGGCCGAACTCGAAGTGTTGCGCGGAGACTTCGCGCGCGCCGTTCTCGAGTCCCTCCCGAAGGGCGTGCGTTTCGTCTACGGCGCGACCGTGACCGAGGTCGACGAGTCGCGGGCCGACCGGATCGTCGCCGTGACGACCGACGGCGAGCGCCTCGAGGCCGACCTCCTCATCGTGGCCGAGGGCGTGCGCTCAGCCACGCGCGACCTGCTCTTCGCGGAATCGGAGGTGGATGCCGATCCCCTCGGCATCACGATGGCCTTCGGAACGATCCCCCGGGCCGACGGCGACGACGACCGGTGGCGCTGGTACAACGCGGTCGGCGGACGCCAGGTGCACCTGCGCCCCGACCCCTACGGCACCATCCGCGCGATCCTGTCGTACGCGGGCGAGGACGACCTGGTCGGGCGCGACCGCGACGAAGCCCTGCGCGTGCTGCGCGAGCGTTACGCCGACGCCGGGTGGCAGGCGGAGCGTGTGCTCGACGGCTTCGATTCCTCCGACGACGTGTACATCGACGAACTCACGCAGATCCGGATGCCGGGATGGCACCGCGGACGCGTGTGCGTCATCGGCGACGCGGCGTGGTGCGTGACACCGATGGGCGGGGGCGGGGCGTCTTTGGCACTCATCGGCGGGTACGTTTTGGCGGCTTCCCTCTCGCAGGTCGAGGGGCGCCCCGACCGCGACCGGCTCGACGAGGCGCTCGCCTCGTTCGATGCGTGGATGCGGCCGCTGGTCGACGAGATCCAGGGTTTTCCGCGCGGGATGCTCAAGCTCGCGTACCCGCATTCGCGGCTCGGGCTCGCCGCGCGGGGCGTGCTCATGAAGGTCATGACCGCACCGCCCCTCTCGCATTTCACGGCGAAACTGACGCAGGTCGCCGACACCGACCGGGAGCTGCCGGCGTTACGAGCGTCGCGCGACGTCGCGTAAAACGTCGTCGCGGCGGGGCAGCGGCGTGCCGGACTCCGGAAGATCCCGGCATCCGCTCTCCCGCCGCCTCGCGGTTATCGCACCCGGATCACCCGGAGCGAGGCACGGGGTGGTCGACGCGCGTCAGACGTGGAAGACCGAGTGCAGGTCGCCGCCGAGCGCCTCGCGGCCACCCAACCCGTCGATCTCGAGCAGCGTCGCGATGCCGATGACCTCGCTGCCTACGGCCTCGAGCAGTTCGCGGCCCGCGCCGAGCGTGCCACCGGTGGCGAGAACGTCGTCGAGCAGCAGCACGCGAGCACCGGCTGCGGCGTCATCGTGCATCTCGATCCGCGCCGAGCCGTACTCGAGGTCGTACGAGACGCTCGCCGCGGGCCGGGGCAGCTTGCCGGCCTTGCGGATCGGCATGAGCCCCACGTCGGCGGCGATGGCCGCCGCCCCCGCGAGCAGGAAGCCGCGGGCCTCGACCCCGGCGACGGCGTCGAAGCGTCCGGCGAACGGCGCGATCAGCGCGTCGACCACGACCCGCAGCGCCGCGGCGTCGGCGAGCAGCGGCGTGATGTCGCGGAACACGATCCCGGGCTTGGGGTAGTCGGGGATGCTCGTGATGAGCGATTCAGCACGGGCGAGGGCGGAGGCGTCGGGCACCGACCCAGCCTAATCGCGGCGCCCGCGGGGCGGGGCTCGCGGGCGGCAGACGCACGGCGGGCGCGGACGGGCGGGCTCACGGTGGGCGCGGACCGGCGGGCTCACGGCGGGCGCGGACGGGCGGGCTCATGGCGGGCGCTCGCCCGACGCATCGAGTGTCCAAGACACCCGGACACTTCGAAAATTCGTCCGGGTGTTTTGGACACTCAAGGAGCGTTCACACCCCGAGGCGCGGACCGCTCGCACCCCGGCCGACACCACCCACCCCACCTCGCTACGCCCGCCGCGATTCACCCGCCGCCCACTTGACCACGATGCAAGCGCTTGCACTAACGTGGACACCATGACTTTCACGCAGGAAGAGGCGCAGGCCGACCTCGTCTCCGCGCCCGGCTCCGAGTGGTGGCGCACCGCCGTCATCTACCAGATCTACCCCCGCTCCTTCGCCGATGCATCGGGCGACGGCCTCGGCGATCTGCCCGGCGTCACCTCGCACCTCGACGACCTGAAAGAGCTGGGGGTGGATGCCATCTGGCTCAGCCCCTTCCAGACCTCACCGCAGAAGGACGCGGGCTACGACGTCGCCGACTACCGCGACGTCGACCCGATCTTCGGCACCCTCGCCGACTTCGACGAGATGCTCGCGGGTGCGCACGAGCGTGGCATCCGGGTCATCGTCGACCTCGTCCCGAACCACTCCAGCGACCAGCACGTCTGGTTCCAGGAGGCGCTGAAGGCCGCTCCCGGCAGCCCCGAGCGGGCGCGGTACATCTTCCGCGATGGCAAGGGCGAGAACGGCGAACTGCCCCCGAACAACTGGGAGAGCGTGTTCGGCGGCGGCATGTGGAAGCGCATCACCGAGGCCGACGGCACTCCGGGCCAGTGGTACCTGCACATCTTCGACGAGAGCCAGCCCGACTTCGACTGGACCAACGACGAGGTGCGTGCGGAGTTCCGCGACATCCTGCGCTTCTGGCTCGACCGCGGGGTCGACGGTTTCCGCGTCGACGTCGCCCACGGCCTCATCAAGGCCGAGGGCCTGCCCGACTTCACGCCCGACCCCGAGGGCGGCTCGATGGGCGGCGACGCCGAAGAGGTGCCGTACTGGGGTCAGCCCGGCGTGCACGACGTGTGGCGCGAGTGGCACGAGGTGCTCGCCGCGTACGACGGCGACCGCGCCCTGTGCGCCGAGGCGTGGCTGCCGACCATCGAGCAGACGGCTCTCTGGGTACGTCCCGACGAGATGCACCAGGCGTTCAACTTCCACTACCTCGAGACGAAGTGGGATGCCGCCGCCCTCCGCGATGTCATCTCGGAGTCGCTGAAAGAGTATGCCGCCGTCGGCGCCCCGAGCACCTGGGTCCTGTCGAACCACGACGTCGTGCGCCACGCCTCGCGCCTCGCGCTGACCGCCGAGAACCCCCAGGGCGCGGGAATCGGCCCGAAGTCCCCGGGTCAGCCCGATCCGGTGAAGGGCCTCCGCCGCGCCCGCGCGGCGACGTCGCTGATGCTGGCTCTCCCCGGTTCGTCGTACCTGTACCAGGGCGAGGAGCTGGGCCTGCCCGAGGTCATCGACCTCCCCGACGACGCGCGTCAGGATCCCACGTGGTTCCGCACGAACGGTGAGCGCTACGGCCGCGACGGCTGCCGCGTACCCATCCCGTGGACCGCGGACGCTCCCGCCTACGGCTTCAACACCACGGGCGCGTCGTGGCTGCCCCAGCCCGCCGAGTGGGCCGAGCTCGCGCACGATGTGCAGGTCGACGATCCGGCCTCGACGCTGACCCTCTACCGGTCGCTGCTCGCCGAGCGTCGCGAGCGGGGCCTCGGCGCGGGCCACCTGGAGTGGCTCGACGAGTACGGCGACGACGTGGTGGCCTTCCGCAACGGCTCGCTGCTGGTGGTGGCCAACCTCGGCGACGGACCTGTCGACCTGCCCGCGGGCGAGGTGCTCATCGCGAGCGGCCCCCTCGACGGCGATCGCCTGCCGACCGACACGACCGTCTGGATCGCGGCGGCCTGAGCCGCGGCATCCCGAACGCGTTCACCCGGAAGCACGAGACCGTGGTCGGTATCGATGACGTCGCCCGCGCGGCGGGGGTGTCGACGGCCACGGTCTCGCGCGCGTTGAGCGGGCGCGGGCCGGTCTCGACCGCCACCCGTGAGCGCGTGCTCGTAGCGGCGGAGGAGCTCGGGTACGTCGTCTCGGCGGCCGCGTCGAGCCTGGCGACCGGACGGGCGCGGGCGGTGGGCGTGGTCGTGCCGTTCCTCGACCGCTGGTTCTTCAGCACGGTGCTCGCGGGCATCTCCGATGCTCTCGTGCGCGAGGGCTACGACATCACGCTCTACAGCGTCAGCGGCGACCCGGTCGAGCGTCACCGCGTCTTCGACGACCACCTGCGCCGCCGCCGCATCGACGCGGTCATCACGATCGCCCTCGAACTGGATGCCGAGGAATCGGCGTCCCTGCGCGGGCTGGGCGTTCCGATCGTCGCGATCGCCGGGCCCAACCCGCTCCTGACGACCCTGACGGTCGACGATCTCGCCGTGGGACGCCTGGCGACGGATCACCTGCTCGCGCTCGGTCACCGGCATCTCGTGCACATCGGAGCGGATGCCGCGACCGCCGCGGGTTCGACCGTGCCGGGCCTGCGACGTCGAGGCTTCGTGGAGCAGCTGGCGGCAGCGGGTATCACCGACGCCGTGGTGGAGCCGGCAGACTTCACGATCGAGGGTGGCTCCGCCGCGGCGACCCGCGCCCTGACCGCCGCGAACCCGCCGACCGCGCTCTTCGCCGCCTCGGACGAGATGGCGATCGGGGCGATCCTCGCCGCGCGCGAACTCGGCCTGCGCGTCCCCGAGGACGTGTCGATCGTCGGTGTGGACGGACACGAGCTCGGCCGGTGGTTCTCCCTCACCACCGTCGATCAGTTCGCACGGGGTCAGGGAGGACGTGCGGCCGAGGCGGTGCTCGCCGCCCTCGACGGCGCCGAGCCCGGCCGGGGCCTCGGCACGTTGCCCTTCGAGCTGGTCGACCGCGGCTCGACGGCGGCGATGGCGCGCTGAGGCACCAGTCGGGACGACAAGACAGGGGCGGCCATGGTCCTTCTGTCCGCCCGCCATCAGCCACGACCATTCAGTCCACGTCGACGCGATGGGTGAACTCGAGGCTCAGCCTCATAGAACCAATGTACCCCGAAGTACCTACATACAGAATCACTCGTTCGTAACTATGTTCGCCTCAAGGAATTCATCCAAAGGGGGCACCATGTACAACTTCACCCGTTCGACCTCACGCGATGGGGGGCGCGCCAGCGGGCGCGCACGCGATCGAGGCAGCTGGAAGCGACGAGGAGCAGCGTTCGCTGCGGCCGTGGCCATCATCGTAGGAGGCGGAGCCGCCGCAACCCCCGCGCAGGCCCTTCCGCCTTCCAACCCGTGTGACGCATGGATGGTGATGATCGGTGTGCGAGGCACGGGGGCCCCCGCCGGTTCGAACCCTGGCCCCGGCGGCCGCGTCTGGCGCAGTGGCGGCATGGGCGACTTCGTCACATCCATCGCCAACGGTGTCGGCACCAACGCCCCCGACGCCCTGCAGGGCATGTATCGCGTGTCCTTGAACTACCCGGCGACGGCGACGGTCAACCCGATCGACTCCAGCGGTGCCTACATCAACAGCCGAAACGCGGGCGTCGCGGCGTTGAAGGCGGAGCTCCAGTACTACGCGTCCTGCGCACGGCCGCCTTCCGTCACCCTGATCGGCTACTCCCAGGGTGCCGACGTCATCGGGACCGCACTCGGCCAAGTGAGCCAGAGCATCAGGAGCCGCGTCCAGGCCGCGGTTCTGTTGGGAGACCCCAGCTATCGCCCGAACCAGCCGATCAATGCTCCTGGTTTGAACCCGGGGGGAAGCGGCATGTTCTCGCAGACGCGAACGGACGCCATCCAGAATGCGTTGAACGGTATGACCTCGTACGGGTGGAACGCCGACACGCAGTCGATGGGAACCCGCCAACACGTGCGCGAGTACTGTCTGTACGGGGACGCCGCCTGTCAGAACCAGATCGCAACCGGGTGGAACATTCATGGGCAGTACGGAGCGTGGGTCAATGCAGCAACCAATTACATCAACAACGTCGTCCTCGACATCGGGTAAGTTCACGCGCTACGGCGTCTGGTTTCTTCTGCCGGTTGCTGCTGTCGCGTGGGTCGTCGTGCTCGCCACCGGAGTCTCCATCATGGGAATGATGCGGACGGCGGGAGACCTCATCGATGCGGCCAGCATCAGCGCAATCGCCGCGTTCTTCGCGGTACCCGTTCTCGGCGGCGCCGCCATCCTGCTGGATGCCAATCGTCACCACGGGGCCGCGAGGATCACTCGGATCGCTGCATTCGTCCTCGTCGGCCTCATGCTCGCCCTCGTAGCGGCGCTGCTCACCGCGGCACTGGGCCAGACGTCGTCGGGAGGCTGAGTCTTTCATCGCCCGGGACATCGACAGGCGGAGGGGGCCAGCGAGAAGCTGGCCCCCTCCGTCATCTATCGTGTCGTCGCCCTCCCGACCGAACGGGCCCGGGGTGCATCGCACGAAGACCGAATCCCACCGATTCACATGAGACGGCTCGCGCTCCGACCCTCCGCCTGGCCTCAGCGCGCCGAACCTGCCAGTGACCCGGTCGTCTCCTGGACGGCGGGGTCGAAGAGCAGGCACGAGATCTCGCGGTCACCGTCGGCCCAGGTGCCCTCGGTGGGGGCGACGTACTGGTAGTTCAAAGCGGATTGGTCGTACGGAATGCCGACGAACGACGGGAACGCCGACTCGCAGCCCGTCTCGGCGGCCGAGGCGATGGCGTCGTCGCCGGGGAAGGAGCCCTCGGTCAGCAGGAAGCTGCTGAACACCTCGTAGGTGTGCGCGGTGCCGCACTCGACGATGTTGGACGAGCTGATGAATCCGCTCGGGACGTCGTCGAGGCAGACCCCGACGGGCAGGGTGAAGGTGTCCTCGTCGCCCGGAGCAGCCTCGCTGGGGCCGACGGTGACGCCACCGTCCTGCGGGAACGTGGGGACATCGAACGGGTCGGCGGAGGACGCCTTCGAACCGACGGTGAACGAGAAGATCAAGAGGCCGATGACGGCGAGGATCGTCAGGACGCTGATGACCGCGCCCGCCACGATGCCGGTGATCGCGAGACCGCGCCCCTTCTCGCCCGTGCGCTTGATCTGGGCGAGGGCGACCGCACCGGCGATGATGCCGCCGATGGGGAAGACGAAACCGAGGATGATCGCGAGGATCGAGATGCCGTTGGTGCGATCCGATGCGGCCGGCACGGTGCCATAGGGCGACGAGCCGTACGCGGGCGCGACCGTGTGAGCGCCGCCGACGGGAGCGCCGTCAGCCGGAGCGGCTCCGCCGTCGCCCGCAGAAGCCGCGCCGGGGTAGCCGGGAGGAGCGGGCGGCACCGGAGGCGCCCACGTGCTGTCGGTCGCGGCCGGCTGCTGCGCGTCGCCCGCGCCGGAAGGGGAAGCAGGCACACCCCCGACCAGCACGCCCTGCTCGGCCAGCCGAGCGCCCGCACGGTGAGCTGCATCGCGCACGACATCGCCGACCTTTGCGGCGCCGATCGCCCCGCCCTTGAAGAAGCCGCCCAGAGTGGAGTGCTCGAACGACGCGAGAGTCCCCTCGGGGATCTCCGAGAAGTGCACGTCGAAACGGACGTGCATGTCCTGTCCCGCGAACGCCCCGGCGACCAGGGTGGTGCCCATGCTCCCGCGCGACACGTCGAGGGATCCGGATGCCGTGGGCTGGGCCGTGAAGCCCTGTTCGGCGAGCGCGTAGCCGACCGCGTCTCGTGCGGAGTCGACGGGGACGGAGAGGCGAAGTTCGGCGGTGGCCATCGGATGCTCCTGGGGGATCACGGGCTGAAGACACTCAGCGCGCGTCCAGGTTAGTCCTGCGGCGCGGTCCGCACGACCGGATCGTCCGCAGCAGGGCGGGAGCGAACGAGGGGTCTCGCCTCCCGCCCGCCCGCCGGATCAGCGGATGCGACCGACGAGATCGTCGCGCGTCAGGGTGTCCGCCTCGGCGAGGACCGCGCGGGCGGCATCCCGAGCCTCCTCCACGTTCCACAGCAGGACGCCGACGACGCGGTCGTCGTCGAGGTAGTAGACGACCCCGCGGTCGGTGTCGATCCAGTCCTCGACCGTCTCGAGCGAGGAGTCGAGCGTGCCGACCGCCTCGTACCGGATGCCGAAGACCGCCGAGTAGTAATAGGGAGTGTGCGTGTAGGGCTCGGCAGCCCCCGCGAGGTTGCGACCGGCGGCCCTGCCCTGCTCGTTCGCGTTGTCGACGTGTTCGACGCGACGGCGCCCGAGCAGACGGTCGGGGTAGCTCGCGACATCGCCCGCGGCGTAGACGTCGTCGGCCGATGTGCGCAGCTGCGCATCGACGTGCACGCCGTCGTCGACCTGAAGACCCGCCTTCTCGGCCAGGTCGACGGCCACTTCGATGCCGAGGCCGCTCACGACGGCGTCCGCGCTCACCTCATCGCCGTTCTCGAGTTCGAGGCGGGCGCCCGTGGCATCCACTTCTCCTCCTGCGACTTTGGAGCCCGAGACGATCTCGACGCCGGCGTCGCGGAAGAGTTTCTCGAAGCGCTCGGCGAGCGCGGCCGGGAACACCGCATCGCCGAGCACCGAGCCGGTGTGGATCAGCACGGTTTCGACGTCGTTCTGCACAAGGGCCGCGGCGAGCTCGGAGCCGATGTAGCCTCCGCCGACCACGGCGATACGGTCGACGTCCTTCGCGAGAGCCCGGAGGTGCCGGTAATCCTCCGCGGTGCGGAAGGTCAGCGCACGCTCACCGTTCGAGTGGTCCTCGATGGGGAGGGGCACGGGCTTGCCGCCGGTGGCGATGAGGAGTTTGCCGTACGAGAACGTGTCGCCGTCGGCATCCACTTCGTGCGCGTCCGGGCGGATCGCCGTGGCGCGCGTCTGCAGCCGGATATCGGCGCCCGTGTCGTCGGAGGTGCCGAGGGGCACCTTGTCCCACGTGAACTCTTCGTCGGTCCACAGCTTCTTACTCAGGGCGGGGCGCGTGTAGGGCTCGTCGACGTCATCGCTCAGGATGCCGATCGAGCCGTCGGCGTCGATCTCGCGGATGCCGCGGGCGGCGGTGTCGGCGACCATTCCGCCGCCGACGATGAGGTAGTCGAAGTGTGTGGTGGTCATGGCGAAAGCGTTGCCGCTCGACCTGGCCGGAGCGGATGGGTTGCGGGTGTCCCCGGCATCCGGTAGCGGTGCGGTGGCCCCGCCGCCGCTCGCTCGTCGAGTGTCCACGACACTCCGTCAGCCCATCGCTCGGTACGGCGTTTCTTGGACATTCGACGGGGAGGAGCCCGACCGCGCGCGGGTGCGGCGAACTAGGCTCGGAGACATGAGCGTCGACCTCGAAAGCCTCTACACCGACCTGCACGCCCACCCGGAGCTGTCGTTCCAAGAGACGCGGACGGCGGGTGTCATCGCCCGCCATCTGGCCGACCTCGGGCTCGAAGTCGAAGAGGGAGTGGGCCGCACCGGCCTCGTCACGAGCATCGTCAACGGCGACGGTCCGGTCGTGTGGCTGCGCGCCGACATGGACGGCCTGCCCGTCGAGGAGCAGACCGGTCTCGCTTACGCCAGCACCGCTCGCGGCACCGACCCGGCGGGCAACTCCGTCCCCGTCATGCACGCGTGCGGCCACGACATGCACGTCACCGCGCTGGTCGGAGCCCTTGAGCGCCTCGTCGCCACGCGCGAGGAGTGGTCGGGAACCGTCATCGCCGTCTTCCAGCCGGCCGAAGAATACGGCGCGGGCTCGAAGGCGATGATCGCGGACGGCGTCCTCGACCGATACCCGAAGCCCGACATCGTGCTCGGCCAACACGTCACCCCCCTCCCCACCGGAATGATCGGCGTGCGCCCGGGCACCCAGATGGCGGCATCCGACGGCCTCACCGTGGTGCTGCACGGCCGCGGCGGTCACGGCTCGCGCCCGCACTCCACGATCGACCCGGTCGTCATGGCCGCCGCCACCGTCATGCGTCTGCAGACCGTCGTCTCGCGCGAGGTCGACCCCCGCGACGTCGCCGTGGTCACCGTCGGCTCGATCCACGCGGGCCTGAAGAACAACATCATCCCCGCCGAGGCCAAGCTCGAGCTCAGCCTGCGCTACCCCGACGACGCCGCGCGCGAGCGCGTCATGACCAAGGTCGAGCGCATCATCCGCGCCGAGGCCGACGCTTCGGGCGCCGAGCAGACGCCGACCATCACCACCGACCACACCCTGCCGCCGACCATCAACGACGCGGATGCCACAGCCCGCCTCACCGCGGCATTCCGGCGCTCGTTCGGCGAGGGCTCGGTCGTCGACCCCGGCATGTTCACCGGCAGCGAGGACGTGTCGTGGTTCGCCCGCGAGTCGGGCGCTCCGCTGGTGTTCTGGTTCTGGGGCGGTGTCGACCCCGAGACGTTCCAGAAAGCGTTCGCGGGCGGCACCATCGAGCGCGACATCCCGACGAACCACTCCCCGCACTTCGCGCCGGTCATGCAGCCGACGATCGACCGCGGCGTCGAGAACCTGGTGGTCGCGGCGCGGGAGTTCCTGGGCTGAACGCGCTTCGACCTTCGGAGCGGGCCGGCTTCGCCGGCCCG
>NZ_BJML01000018.1 GCF_006539145.1 Microbacterium testaceum
CCCTTCCGTGGTGACGGGGATCGTCCGGTTCGTCGCGACGGTGATCGTCCGTTCCGTCGCGACGGCGACCGGCCCGTGCGTCGGGACGGGGATCGTCCGTTCCGTCGGGAGGGTGACCGTCCGGTTCGTCGTGATGGCGACCGGCCCGTGCGTCGGGATGGGGATCGGCCGTTCCGACGCGATGGCGAGCGGCCCGTTCGTCGTGACGGTGACCGTCCGGTGCGTCGCGACGGCGATCGCCCCGTGCGTCGGGACGGGGATCGTCCCGTCCGTCGTGACGGGGATTCCCGCGGCTTCTCCGGCACGGACCGTCGTCCGACGGGCGACCGTCGTCCGGGTGCCGGGGCGCCCCGCAGGTTCGACCGCGAGGACTCGCGGGCCACGCGGCCGCCTCAGGACCGTCGCGAGCGCGGCCCCGAGATCCCCGAGGAGATCACCGCCTACGATCTGCCGGGCGCGGCGCGCAACGAGTTGAAGACCCTCAGTAAGGACAACGCCGACAACGTCGCCCGCCACCTCGCGATGGCGGCTCGCGTGATCGACGAGGACCCGGAGCTCGCCCACCAGCACGCGCTGGCGGCATCCCGAAGCGCGGGACGCGTTGGCGTGGTCCGAGAGACGGTCGCCATCACTGCTTATGCGGTGGGGGACTTCGCCCTGGCGCTTCGCGAGCTGCGCACGCACCGCCGCATCACGGGCTCCGACGACCAGCTCCCGCTCATCGTCGATAGCGAGCGCGGTGTCGGTCGCCCGGATCGTGCGCTCGAGGAGGGTCGCGCGGTCGACCGGTCGACGTTGTCGGTCCCGGTGCGCGTGCAGCTGGCGATCGCCATGTCCGGCGCGCGACTCGACCTCGGCCAGGCCGATCGCGCTTTGCAAGAGCTCGAGATCCCCGAGGCCGACCCTGACCGCGCGTTCGAATGGAGCCCCGCGCTCTTCTCCGCTCGCGCTGCGGTGCTCGAAGAGCTCGGACGCGCGGACGAGGCCGAAGAGTGGGAGCGTCGCGCGTCGATCGCGGCCGACGCGCTCGACGCGGCCGCCGGTGTCGCCGACCGCGAGGTGATCGTCGTCGAGGAGATCGAGCTCATCGATGACGAAGGCGGTGTGGATGTGGCATCCGGAGTCATTCCCCTCGAGGAGGACCGAGAGGACTCGGTCGAGTCCGGAGGCGACGAGCACGTCGTCGACGTCGACGGAGAGAGTGCCCCTGTCGATGTGAACGCCGACGGAGTCGACGACGTGTCGAGTGACGAGGAAGACGCGCGATGATCTTCGGGCGCAGCACTCCTCCGCCGACGCCCCTCGACGGCATCGACGTCGTGCTGGCCGACCTGGACGGTGTCGTGTACGCCGGGCCGGGTGCTCTCCCGCACGCGGTCGACAGCCTGAACCGCGCCCAGCAGGAGGGGCGCCGGCTCGGGTACATCACCAACAATGCTTCGCGTACCGATGCGTCGGTGGCGGAGCACCTCACCTCGCTCGGGTTGCGTGTCGCGCCGGATGACGTCACGACCAGCCCGCAGGCGGCGATGCGTCTCATGCGCGATCTGGTTCCCGCGGGTTCGACCCTGCTGGTCGTCGGCGGAGAGGGCCTCGTCGTCGAGGTCGAGAAGGCGGGATTCGTCGTGACGCGCAGTGCGGACGACAATCCGGCCGCCGTCGTCCAGGGGTTCGCGCCGGACGTCGGGTGGGTCCATCTGGCGGAGGCGGCCTACGCTCTGGCCACACCGGTCGAACAGGGGGGCATCCCCTGGGTGGCGACCAACTCGGACTGGACCATTCCGCAGGCTCGTGGCATCGCACCGGGCAACGGCACGCTCGTGTCCGCCGTGCACACGGCCGTCGGCCGACTGGCGACGATCGCAGGCAAGCCCGAGCGGCCCATCTTCGACGTCGCCGTCGCCCGTACGGGCGCGCAGACGCCGCTGTTCATCGGCGACCGTCTCGACACCGACATCCAGGGCGCGCGCACCGCGGAGATGCGGTCCTTGCTGGTGCTGACGGGGATCGATCGTCCCAAGCAGATCCTCGCGGCACCGCCCTCGCAGCGCCCGGACTACATCGTCGAAGACCTCCGGCAGTTGTTCGAGCCGTACCCCGCCACGGTCGTCAAGGGCGAACGTACCCGCGTGGGCGATGCGATCGTCGAGATCGACGGCGTCGATCTGCGGATCGTGAACGACGGAGGCCGCCAGATCGACCTCCTGCGCGCGGGGGCCGCAGCAATCTGGAACAGCGGACGGGCGATCTTCGGCTTCCGGGTTCCCGAACAGCTCTACGCGGACCCGTTCCGCGTGCGCTGACGTCGTAGCATGGCATCCATGTCCGACAGCTCCGCCCCGGACGCCGCCGGGCTCATCGATCGATTGCGCCTCATCGAGGAGCAGCCCCTGGACACGCGCGCAGCAGCGTACGCCGCCGTGCACGAGGAGCTTGTGAGACGTCTCGAGTCCGCCCCCACCGATCCGTCTTCGGCGTCGTGACCTCGCGTCTCGATGCCGAGCTCGCGGCGCGCGGACTCGCACGTTCGCGCTCGCACGCGGCTCAGCTGATCTCGGGTGGGCTCGTGACGGTCGACGGGCGGCCGGTCGTCAAAGCGGCGACACCGGTCGGAGCGGAAAGCCTGATCGAGGTCGCCGGATCCGACCACTACGTCAGCCGCGGTGCCCACAAGCTGGTGGCAGCTCTCGACGCGTTCGCGCTGGATGTTCGAGATCGCACTGCCCTCGATCTGGGCGCGTCGACGGGCGGCTTCACCCAGGTCCTCCGTGAGCGCGGCGCGCGGCCGGTGATGGCGGTCGATGTGGGGCACGGGCAGTTATCCACCGTGGTGGAGGCGGATCCCGACGTGGTGTCGGTGGAGGGGTATAACGTGCGGTTCATGACCGCGGACTCTCTCGCCAGCGCCACCGGGGTCGCCGAGCGCGCCACCGTGGTGACGGGCGATCTCTCCTTCATCTCGCTGGAGCACGTCCTGCCCGCCGTGGTCGCCACGGCTGCGCCCGAAGCCGACGTCCTGCTGCTCGTGAAGCCGCAGTTCGAAGTGGGGCGTACGTCGGTGAAGGGCGGGCTCGTGACCGACCCGGCGCTGCGATCGGATGCCGTGCACGGCGTCCTCTGGGCGGCCTGGGACGCGGGACTGAAGACCGCCGGTCTCATCGCGTCACCCATCGTCGGCATGCACGGCAACCAGGAGTACGTCGCGTGGTTCTCGGCCGCTCGGGGCAGCGACCCCTCAGAATGGGAGAGCACCGTGACCCGACTGACCGGAAGCCGATGACCCCCAGCGATCGCCGAATCCTCCTCGTCGTCCACGCGCGCCGCGACGACACCGTCCACGCCGCCGAGCGCATCCTGACCGCCGTGCGGTCGGCGGGGGCCACACCGGTGGTGTCCGCGGAGGATAGGCCCGAACTGGCGGAGCGTCTGTCGCTCGAGGGTGTGCAGACCCTCGGCGTCGACGTCGGCATCGACGACATCGAGCTGGCCATCGTTCTCGGCGGCGACGGCACGATCCTCCGGGCGGCCGAGGTCGTCCGCGGCGGCACGGTCCCGATCCTGGGGATCAACATGGGCCACGTCGGTTTCCTCGCGGAGATCGAGCGCGACGACATGGACGACGCCGTGCGCCGGGTGATCGACCGCGACTACGTCGTCGAGGAACGACTCGCTCTCGCCGTGCGCGTGCTCGACGCCGACGACGAGGTCATCTTCGAGACATGGGCCCTCAACGAGGCCACCGTCGAGAAGGCCAGCCGAGAGCGCATGCTCGAGGTCGTCATGGAGGTGGACGGGCGGCCGCTGTCGTCGTTCGGCTGCGACGGCATCGTCGTGGCGTCTCCGACCGGGTCGACCGCCTACAATTTCTCGGCCGGGGGGCCCGTCATCTGGCCCACGGTCGAAGCCATCGCCGTCGTTCCCCTCTCGGCGCATGCTCTGTTCGCGCGCCCCCTCGTCGTCAGCCCCGACGCCATGGTGGCCATCGAGGTGCTCGAACGCACCAGCGGCAGCGGCATCCTGTGGTGCGACGGTCGTCGCTCGCACGAACTGCCCCCGGGGGCCCGCGTGATGGTGCGCCGTTCGTCGCGCCCCGTCCGCCTCGCGCGCCTTCATCCCGCGGCCTTCACCGACCGCCTCGTGCGCAAGTTCCGGCTCCCGGTCACGGGATGGCGTGGGATGCCGGGAGGAGCGGCGTGATCGAGGAGATGCGGCTGCGCGACCTCGGGGTCATCGCCGACGCCACGCTTCCGATCGGGCGGGGCTTCACCGCCATCACCGGTGAGACCGGTGCGGGCAAGACGATGGTGGTGACCGGCCTGGGGCTGCTGCTCGGCCAGCGCGCAGATTCGGGAGCGGTGCGCAAGGGGGCGGCTCAGGCTTCCGTCGAAGGCGTGTGGATCGTCCCCGAGGAGGGGGTGGTCGCCGCGCGCGTGCGCGAGGCCGGCGGCGACGTCGAGCCCGTCGGCGGAGGATCCGCCGAGCTCTATCTGGGCCGGACCGTCTCGAGCGAGGGGCGCGGCCGTGCCACGGTCGGCGGGCGCACGGCCCCCGCGGGGGTTCTCGCCGACCTGGCAGACGACCTCGTCGTCGTGCACGGACAGTCCGACCAGCTGCGCCTGAAGTCCTCGTCGGCCCAGCGCGACGCCCTGGACCGATTCGGGGGTGAGCGCGTGGTCGCCGCTCGGACGGCGTATCGCACCGCCTGGGACACCTGGCGCGCGCTCGATGCGGAACTGGCCGCCCTGACCGCAGACCGCGACGATCGGGCGCGCGAGGCCGAGCAGTTGCGCGCCGCGATCGCAGAGATCGAGGCCGCAGCGCCCGTCGCCGGCGAAGAAGAGGAACTGGCGCGTCGGGCGGAGCGTCTCGCCAACGCCGAGGACCTGCGCATCGCCGCCGTGACGGCCCACGCCGCCCTCTCGGACGAGGACGGCGCGCCCGATGTCGTGACGCTCCTGGCGGAGGCCCGCCGTGCCCTCGAACGGATCTCGGGCAGCGATGAAGCGCTCGCCGCGATCGGCGAGCTCGTCGCCGACCTGGGATACCGTGCGACCGATGCGTCCGTTGCCCTCTCGGGTTATCTCGCCGATCTCGACGAGTCCGGACCCCACGAATTGGCGGCGGTCGACGAACGTCGAGGCGTACTCGCGGGACTCGTGCGCGCGCACGGTTCGGTGGAGGCCGCCCTCTCGCTCCTCGAGACGGGATCGGCCCGGCTGGTCGAACTCGATGACGATGGCGACCGCCTGCAGCGGCTCGAGACGCAGCGCGATGCGGCCGCGGCCGAGCTCGATGTCGCTGCGGAGGCGCTGACCGCCGCGCGACGCGAGGCAGCCGAACGGTTGGGCTCCGCCGTCACCGAAGAGCTCCACGCCCTGGCTCTGCCCGACGCCCGTCTGACCGTCGATGTGGCCTCCGCACCTCCGGCCGGGCACGGCCGCGACGAGGTCTCGATCCTGCTGGCTCCGCACCCGGGTGCCGACCCCCGACCCGTCTCGCGGGGAGCGTCGGGCGGTGAACTCAGCCGGGTCATGCTCGCGATCGAGGTGGTCATCGCGGGGGTGGACCCGGTTCCCACGTTCGTCTTCGACGAGGTCGACGCCGGTATCGGCGGCGCCGCCGCGATCGAGGTCGGCCGCCGCCTCGCCCGGCTCGCCGAATCGTCGCAGGTCATCGCGGTCACGCACCTCGCCCAGGTCGCCGCCTTCGCCGGCAATCACCTCACGGTCGTCAAGGGTCACGACGGTGCGGTCACGGCATCCAGTGTCCGTCGCCTCGAAGGCGCCGAGCGCGAAGCCGAGATGGCCCGCCTGTTGTCGGGACTCAGCGACTCGGATGCCGCCATCACACACGCTCGCGAGCTGCTGGAGACCGGCCGATCCCGATGACGGACGCTTTCGACGACGAGCGATCGACGCCGCCGGAAGCGACACGGATCGATCCCCCTCGGCATACGCCCCTGTGGGCTTTCCTGTCGCGCCTGATGCTGAGGCTGGAGGCGTGGCTGCGTTCGCACGGCGGCAGACGCCTGCGCACGGGTATCCGGGTGTTCTGGGCCGCGGTGACCGCGGTCGGCATCCTGCTCCTCGTTGGGCCGGTGATCAACGCGCCGCTCACCTTCGACGACATCACGTCCTCGGCGAAGGATGCCGCGGGAACCTGGATCGCGAAAGACTTCTCTGCCGAATACCACGTGCAGCAGGGCGAGGACGGCCGACTCGTGGTCGCGGTGACCGAGCGATTCACCGCCGTCTTCCCGGACGACGTCGACGAGAACACGATCGAACGCGTCGTCGCTTCGCAGTACGAGGGGTACGACCTCGCTCCGCTGCTGCGCGAGGCGCGGATGGACGATCGCGCCGTCGCCCCCCGTGTGACTGCGACGCCGACCCGCACGACCTATTCGATCGGGGGAGGGGAGCGACTCACCGGGTCGCACCCCGTCGAGCTGCGCTATGACCTGCATGACCTCGCCTTCGACGACCGGGAGCTTTCGTCGGAGCTGCCGTACCAGGTGGTGAAGTGGGACGTCTTCGGCCCGGAGTGGCCGCACGCGGTCTCGTCGAGCTCGCTGCGCGTCATCGTTCCCCGCGGACTCGAGAGCGCGTTCGTCCGGCAGCCGGCGGCGGGGCTGTCGTGGCTGCTCGTGGGCGGGTCCACCACCATGGAGCCCGAGGACGCGGCATCCGATCCGTTGATCTACGAGATCACGAACGATCAGAACATCCCCCCGCACGGGTCGTTCTGGTTCACGTTCCGATTCGAGCCCGGGACGTTCGCGATGCCGGGACCGTCTGCGCTGTTCTTCGTGCAGGCCTTCGGCCCGTTCGTGCCGCTGCTTCTGCTCGCGGCGGGGGTGCTGTTCGCGTTCGCCGCGCGGGCCGTCGCGTGGGCGGACGAGCGCGGGCGCGCGTGGTTCGTCCCCGAGTCGCAGCCGCGACCACAGAGCTCGGTCGCCCTCGACGCGCGCCTGTGGGGGGCGCGGGGCACGGCCGCCCTTGCGGAGGCACTCGATGCATGGCGACGCAACCCGTCGAACCCCCTCCTGACGCGTCGTCTCGCGCGCGCGGCCCATCGAGCGGGGCGCTGGGGCGATGTGTTCTCCGCTCGACGATCGTTCCGCTTCTCTTCCGCGTGGAGGGAGCAGTTCGAGCGGGAGCTGCGGACCATTCCGCGAGGCTTCGTGCGTGACGCGTTCCTCGGTGGCGGGTTCGCCCTCGTGGTGCTTCAGCTGGGGCTGACACGACAGCTGTCGTATCAGAGCGCCTTGACCGTCGAATGGTGGCCCCGGGCGGCGGCCGCGGTCGCGATCGCGCTCGCCGGAGTGATCTTCGCGGTGGCGCTGAGCGCGCGCCCGCTGACGCGAGCGGGCGCTCGCGCGCGCGAGCACCTGCTCGGCCAGCGCCTGTACCTCGAACGGACGACCGCCGCTGAGCGCACTCCGCTGCGATCGCCGGAGTTGCCGTACGTGGTGCTCTTCGAACGGCCCCGCGCAGCGGGGCGGCTCGTGCGGGAGCTCCTCGAGCGGGAGGGGATCGATCGACGCACGGGCGCCGACCCCGCGTTCTTCGGGCGTGGGCGGATCGTCGTCCGCGCCCTGGCGGTGGCGATCGTCGGTGGGGCTCTCGCCCTCGCCTTCCTCACGACCGCGCCGACGAGCGCCGCACCCGACGAGACGGCGGTGCTCGACGGAGTCGAGGGAGACTACGGCGTCGCGGTGACGGATGCCGACATCGCCGCGACCCTGAGTCGGAACGACGACGGGGTGGGGCGGTTGGAGGTCGTCGAAACGCTGAAGGCCGAGGTCAGCGGAAACCTGCGGACCGTGCCGCAGATCACGAGAGTGTGGCGCGACGTCGTCGACGGCCGCGATCAGGGTCTGACCGTCGAATCGATCACCGTCGATGACGAGGCAGTGCCCTTCGAGCAGACGCGGCGACTCGGACACGCGGTCGTCCAGACCCGACTGACCGACGACTGGAGCGGGGAGCACGACGTCGAGGTGCGGTACGCCCTCGAGAGACCGGTCGCCGCGGGAGAGGACACCGACCGGGTGACGTGGACGGCCCTGATGGCCGGGTGGTCGTGGCCGTGGACGACCGTCGATGCGGAACCGGAGCGCGTTCGCATCGCGCTCACCCTCACCGATGGCGTGGGAGAGGGACTCACGAGCGACTCCGGATGGCTGGACTCAACGCCCTACCGCCCGGACTCCCCACCCGAGCCGCTCGGCGACACCGTGCAGCGCGCGGGTCAGACCGTCATCTCGCTCGATGCGAGAGCGGCCGACGAGGGCACGTCCGGGAGCCGATGGCCGTCGTCGTCGTCGTACGCGGGCCTGGATCTGGCATTCCCCGCGGGCACGTTCTCGTCGGTGACGACGCCCGGCCTCGGGCACACGGTCTGGACGGCGCTCCCGTGGGTCGCCGGGCCGGTCCTCGGGGCAGCGGCTGTCGTCCTCGGCCTGGTCGGAATGGGCGCGCGCACGAGGGTCGGCGTGCGGCGAGACGTCGCGCGCTGGCTGCCGCCGAGCACGATCGTCGCCCAGGTGGTGCTGATCGGGTGGGCGGCCGGAGACGCGGCGTCCGAGGACGCCATTCTGCCCGTGGTGCTGATCCCCTTCGCCCTCTCCGTACTCGTCGCGATCATCGCTTACGTCCGCACCCGCCGACGCGGCATCGTCACGTGAACGTGACGTGGATGTCGGAGGCGGGTGCCAGACTCGGAGTCGAACCCCCACACGCGACTGATAGGATCGAAGCCCGTGATGCAGACTTCGGACGCGGGACAATCAGACGGCACGACTTTCACGACGAAGCACATCTTCGTCACCGGAGGTGTTGTCTCCTCCCTGGGAAAGGGCCTGACGGCGGCAAGCCTCGGCAACCTCCTCACGGCTCGCGGTCTCCGCGTGGTCATGCAGAAGCTCGACCCGTATCTGAACGTCGATCCCGGAACGATGAACCCGTTCCAGCACGGCGAGGTCTTCGTCACCGATGACGGCGCCGAGACCGATCTCGACATCGGCCACTACGAGCGCTTCCTCGACATCGAGCTGAGCCAAGCCGCCAACGTCACCACGGGCCAGATCTACTCGCAGGTCATCGCGCGGGAGCGTCGAGGCGAGTACCTCGGCGACACCGTGCAGGTCATCCCGCACATCACCGACGAGATCAAGCGCCGCATGCGCCTGCAGGCGAGCGAGCAGCCGCAGCCCGACGTCATCATCACCGAGATCGGCGGCACCGTCGGCGACATCGAATCGCAGCCCTTCATCGAGTCGGCGCGCCAGATCCGTCACGAGCTCGGACGCAAGAACGTGTTCTTCGTGCACGTCTCGCTGGTCCCGTTCATGGGCGCCTCGGGAGAGCAGAAGACCAAGCCGACCCAGCACTCCGTCGCGACGCTGCGCTCCATCGGCATCCAGCCCGACGCCCTCGTGCTGCGCAGCGACCGGCCCGTCACCGAGTCGAACAAGCGCAAGATCGCGCTCATGTGCGACGTCGACGAAGACGCCGTGGTCAACGCGATCGACGTTCCGAGCATCTACGACATCCCCTCGATGTTGAACGACCAGGGACTCGACGGCCACATCGTCGACGCCCTCGATCTCGAGAAGGCGAGTGACGTCGACTGGTCGCGCTGGCAGCGCGTCCTGCAGGCGGTGCACAACCCGAAGCACGAGGTCACCATCGGCCTCGTCGGCAAGTACATCGACCTGCCGGATGCCTACCTCTCGGTCACCGAGGCCATCAAGGCCGGCGGCTTCGGGCAGGAGACCCACGTGACGATCACGTGGATCCCCTCCGACCAGTGCGAGACTCCCGAAGGCGCAGCCAAGGCGCTCGGTGCGGTCGACGGCATCATCGTCCCCGGTGGGTTCGGCATCCGCGGCATCGAGGGCAAGCTCGGAGCCCTGCGCTTCGCGCGTGAGCAGGGCATCCCGACGCTCGGCATCTGCCTCGGCCTGCAGTGCATGGTCATCGAGTACGCGCGCACGGTCGCCGGTCTCGAAGGGGCTTCCTCGAGCGAGTTCGATCCCGACACCGCGCACCCGGTCGTGGCCACGATGGCCGAGCAGATCGACATCCTCAAGAGTGGGGACCTGGGGGGCACCATGCGCCTCGGGCTCTACCCCGCAGCCCTCGCGGACGGATCGCTCGCCGCGGAGGTCTACGGGGCGAGCAGCATCTCGGAGCGCCACCGCCACCGTTACGAGGTCAACAACGCCTACCGCCAGCAGCTGAGCGATGCGGGCCTGGTGTTCTCGGGCCTGAATCCCGACCTCGATCTGGTCGAGTTCGTCGAGCTGCCCCGCGAGGTGCACCCGTACTACATCGCCACGCAGGCGCACCCCGAGCTGCGCTCGCGGCCGACCGAGCCGCACCCGCTGTTCCGCGGTCTCGTCACGGCGGCGCTGGAGCGTCACCGTTCGAGCGAGCTGTTCGACGTCGAGGAGGACTGACGTGGAAGAGCTGCGCGATGAGAAGGTCGTCCTCGAGCTGATCTCGACGGACCTCGTCTACGAGGGCGCCGTCTGGGACGTGAGGTCCGACACCGTGCGCTACGGTGACGGCGAAATGACCCGCCAGTACGTCGAGCACCCGGGTGCTGCGGCGGTCGTCGCCCTCGACGACGAGGAGAACGTCGTCCTCATCCAGCAGTACCGGCACCCCATCAAGGAGCGCGACTGGGAGATCCCAGCCGGTCTCCTCGATGTGGCGGGCGAGCCTCCTCTCGAGACGGCGAAGCGCGAGCTCACCGAGGAAGTCGACCTTGAGGCGGATCGCTGGCAGCACCTCGTCTCGATGCACACCACGCCCGGAGGCAACGACGAGGTCGTCCACCTCTTCCTCGCCCGCGGTCTGCGCAGCGTCGAGACCGACTACGAGCGCGAGCACGAGGAGTCCGATATGCGCGTCGAGCGCGTGCCCCTCGCCGACGTGATCGACGGAGTGCTCGCGGGACGCCTGCGCAACGGCATCCTGGCCACCGGCGCTCTCGCCACGGCCGAAGTGCTGCGCCGCGAGGCGTCCGCCCGCTGACGTGGAGCTCGAGCGCGCGGTCGAGACCTATCTCCGGCACGTCGCGCTCGAACGCGGTCTCTCCGACCACACGGTGGCCGCGTACCGCCGCGACCTCGCGGGGTACCTGGAGTGGCTCGGCGGTCGAGGGATCGGTACGGCCGAAGAGGTGACCCCCGCCCTCGTCGCGGACTTCGCGGCAGAACGGGCCTCGGCCGAACCACCACCGGCGTCGTCGTCACTCGCTCGCCTGCAGTCGTCGGTGCGCGGGCTGCACCGCTTCCTCGTGCGGGAGGGGCGGGTCGACGCGGACCCGAGTGGCCGCCTGCGACCCCCGAAGGCGCCCCGACGGCTCCCCAAGGCGTTGACGATCGCGCAGATCGACGATCTTCTGCGGGGGGCGGGGCCTGCGCCGGAGGCGCCGGACGCGTCCGCGGCGGATCCGTCGGCGGTCCGCGACCGGGCCCTGCTCGAACTGCTCTACGCGACCGGGGCACGCGTCTCGGAGATCGTCCAGCTCGACGTCGACGACACCGTGCACGGCGACCTTCTGCGTGTGCGCGGCAAGGGCGACAAGGAGCGTGTGGTGCCGGTGGGCTCGTACGCGCGCGCCGCGGTCGATGCCTATCTCACACGCGTTCGCCCCGCTCTCGCCGCGAAGGGGCGCGCGACGCCCCGGCTGTTCCTCGGCGTACGCGGCGCCCCGCTCTCACGCCAGAGCGCGTGGCTCATCATCCAGGCCGCGGCGGAGCGCGCGGGGCTGACCGCGCACGTCTCGCCGCACACGCTGCGACACTCCTTCGCCACCCACCTGTTGCAGGGCGGCGCCGACGTTCGCGTCGTGCAGGAACTGCTCGGTCACGCCTCGGTGTCGACGACGCAGATCTATACGCATGTGTCGGTCGACGCGCTTCGCGACGTGTATGCGACGGCGCACCCGCGGGCGCGGTGAGCGCGCGGCGTCGGGTCGCCCCGACGGTCTCGTGCCCGCGGGTGGGGCGGAAGGCGGGCACCGGGGCGGACGGCCGCCTGAGACACTAGAGGAATGACCGCCACCCTCGTCGCACAGGGCCTCGCCGGGGGCCACGGACATCGCACGCTGTTCGACGGCGTGGACCTGACCGTCGCCCCCGGAGACGTCGTCGGCGTCGTCGGTGCCAACGGAGCCGGCAAATCGACTCTGCTGCGCCTGCTCGCAGGTGTCGACGAGCCGCAGGCGGGAACGATCAGCCTCGCGCCCGCGGACGCTTTCGTCGGTTGGCTCCCGCAGGAACACGAACGGGTGGCCGGGGAGACGGTCTCGCAGTACATCGCCCGGCGAACGGGGTGCGCCGAGGCGACGCGAGAGATGGATGCCACGGCGGCAGCGCTCGGCGACCCCACGGCCGTGGGAGCCGATGACGCCTACGCGACCGCCCTCGACCGGTGGCTCGCCAGTGGAGCCGCCGATCTGGACGAGCGGATGCCGGTGGTGCTCGCCGACCTGGGGCTCGAGGTCGGTCCGGATGCCGAGATGACGGGCCTGTCCGGTGGGCAGGCTGCTCGGGTCGGGCTCGCCGCACTGCTGCTGTCGCGTTTCGACATCGCCCTCCTCGACGAGCCGACGAACGACCTCGACCTCGACGGGCTCGAGCGTCTCGAGACGTTCGTGCGCGGGCTCCGCGGTGGAGTCGTGCTCGTGAGCCATGACCGCGAGTTCCTCGCGCGGTCGGTGACGCGCGTGCTCGAACTCGACCTCGCGCAGAACTCCCACCGGATCTACGGCGGCGGGTACGACGCGTACCTCGAGGAGCGCGCCACGGTACGACGCCAGGCGCGGGAGAAGTACGAGGAGTACGCCGACACCAAGGCCGATCTGGTCTCGCGCGCCCGCACGCAACGGGAGTGGTCGAGCCAAGGCGTGCGCAACGCGATGAAGAAGTCACCCGACAACGACAAGATCCGTCGCAAGGCCGCGACGGAATCGAGCGAGAAGCAGGCGCAGAAGGTACGCCAGATGGAGAGCCGGATCGCCCGCCTCGACGAGGTCGAAGAGCCGCGCAAGGAGTGGCAGCTCGCCTTCACGATCGGTTCGGCGCCGCGGTCGAGCTCGGTCGTGTCCACTCTGTCGGGGGCGGTCTTCCGTCAGGGCGACTTCACCCTCGGCCCTGTCTCGCTGCAGGTGAACGCGGGGGAGCGCATCGGCATCACGGGGCCGAACGGTGCCGGGAAATCGACGCTGCTGCGTGGCATCCTGGGCCGCCAGACGCCGGACGAGGGATCGGCGAGCCTGGGCGCCAGCGTCGAGATCGGGGAGATCGATCAGGCTCGCTCGCTGTTCGTCGGGGAGCGAGCGCTCGCGGAGACGTTCGAGGACTTCGTGCCCGAGATGAACGCGGGCGACGTACGGACGCTCCTGGCGAAGTTCGGGCTCAAGGCCGATCACGTCACGCGTCCGGTCGGCGAGCTGTCGCCGGGCGAGCGCACGCGCGCGGGTCTCGCTCTGCTGCAGGCGCGCGGGGTGAACGTGCTCGTGCTCGACGAACCGACGAACCACCTCGACCTCCCGGCGATCGAGCAGCTCGAGCAGGCGTTGGAGTCGTACACGGGGACGCTGCTGCTCGTCACGCACGACCGGCGCATGCTCGCCGCGGTGCAGACCGACCGGCGCTGGCACGTCGAGGCCGGGCAGGTAACCGAGCTGTAGAGCGGCCAGGGCCATCCGGCCCCGGCGCGCTGTCCGGCCTCGTCGAGCGTGCGCCGGGCGGCGACCCGGTGCGCTTGTCCGGCGCAGCCGATCGTGCCTCCGGGCAGCGGCCCCGGCCTACGGCCCGAGGTGCGGGTCGGACGCCGCCGAGCCCGCCGAAAGGTGCGGATAAACGCTCTCCACGCACATAAACGCGTGCAGCACGTGTTTATGTGCGCAGATCGCGTTTATGCGTGGGGAGAGGGCCGAGTCAGCGGCCCTGGCGCTTCTTGTAGGGCTTGGGCTCGCCCTTCACGATCGGGGCACGGCCCTTGCCCTTGTTCGCCTTCGCCTTGCCGCCACCGGGCGCCTTCTGTCGCGGCGCGGGCGGCGGGGCGTCGGCGATGCGGCGGTGGGCCTCCTCGAGCAGCAATTCACCGGCCGGCAACAGGCGTGTGGGCGCCGTGCGCTGGACCAGGGGTTGACCGACCTCTTCCTCGAGCTTGTCGAGGGTCGTGTACAGCGAGGCGAGGGGGATGCGCAGCTTGTCGGCCGCGCGGGGGAAGTGCAGCTCCTCGGCGAGGGCGGCGAACCGGACGAGGTGCTCGAGCTTCATGGCATCCATTCTCCCGTGTCGAGCGGTGTCGCGGTGAGAGTCCGGGACACGCCGCGCCGCGTGGGGCGGGGACGGCGTGTCCCGGACACTCGCCCAGGGGGGCGGGAGGGACCCGGAGTCAGGCGGCGGCCGAGGCCAGGAAGCGGTCGGCGGTGCGCAGCGACAGGGCCATGATCGTCAACGCGGGGTTGGCGGCGATGGCGGAGGGGAAGACCGAGTTGTCGCAGATCCAGAGATTCGGGATCTCGTGCGAGCGGCCGTCGGCGTCGACCACTCCGTCGGAGGGGTCGTTCGACATACGGCACGTGCCGATCGTGTGCGCGGTGCGTGCGAGGACCATGGTTTCGCGCGCCCCGGCGGCCTCCATCACCCGCAGCATGAACGCGGTGGCGTGCTGATCGATCGCCTTCTCGTTCTCGCCGGCGGTGAAGGTGACCCGCGCGCGGGGGATGCCGAACTCGTCGGTCTCGTCGGCCAGCTCGAGCCGGTTGTCGTCCGACGGCAGACAATCGGCGTTGATGCCGATGCCTGCCATGAACCGCGCCTGGTCCAGCCGCTGCATGAGCTCGGGTCCCCAGAGCCCGCCGCCGCGCACGAGCGTGGTTGCGAAAGTCAGGGGCATGACACCGAGGCTCTGCACGAGGTAGCCGCCGGCGAAGTCGGCGTCGGCGGGGCGCATCATGTCTTCGCTGATGAGCGACGACGGATAGCCGCGGTGCCCGCGCACCGGCTCGTCGAACCGGCCCCACACCTGGGTGGCGCCGTGGGCGAGGAAGTTCCGGCCCACCTGCCCGCTGTCGTTCGCGAGGCCGGTGTGCAGCAGCAGGCGCGGCGTCTCGACGCCGCCACCGGCCAGAACGAGCGCGCGGCAGCGCTGGCGACGGTCGACGCCGCCCTTGCGGTACACGACCGCCTCGACACGGCCGCGGGCATCGAGCTCGATGCCGTGCACCATCGACTCGCTGCGGATCTCGGCTCCGGCGGCGACCGCCGCGGGCAGGTACGTGTTGGAGGTGGAGGCCTTGGCATCCACTCGGCATCCCTGGTGGCACTCGCCGCAGTTGACGCAGGCGCTGCGCTCGCCGTGGTGGTCTTGCAGCCGTGCGCGCGTGAGCACCGCCGCGGGGGCGTCTGCCCAACGGATGCCGAGAGCGTCGCAGCCCTTCGCGACGAGGTTCGCCGGGGCGTTGCGCTTCGCCGGGGCGTACGCGTACCGCCGCGAGGGGTCCCAGGGGTAGGGGCTCGGTCCGGACACGCCGATATCGCCCTCGACGCGCTCGACGTAGGAGAGCAGTTCGTCGGGGTCGACCGGCCAGTCCCGTCCCACGCCCGACTCGGTGCGCAGGGCGAGGTCGCGGCGATCGGGACGCGGAGTGAACGCCCCCCAGTGCAGCATCGAGCCGCCGACACCGCGTCCGCTGTTGTTGGGGCCGAAGGCGGTGGGGTCGTCGCCGCCGCTCAGACGCTCCGACATCCAGTTGATCTCGACGGCCTCGGCCTCGTCGGGGGTGAGGTCGTCGAGCGAGAAGTGCCGCCCCGCCTCGAGGGCCACGACGGTGAGCCCCTTTCGCGCAAACTCGGCGGTGAGCGGGGCCCCGCCCGCGCCGGTTCCGACCACCACGACATCGACGATCTCATCGTCGGTGTAGGTACGCATCGCCTCGAGGTTCATGCCGCGTCTCCCGTCGCGATCGTGCCGCCGACGTTCGCCGGCTCCCAGTCTTCGCGGCGCCCGAGGCGCAGCTCCACATATCCGCGGATGGGCGTCCCGCCGGTGGCGAAGCCGTCGTAGCCGACGCGCGCCATGCTCGCCGGGTGGGCGAGCCACTGTCGGACGAGGTCGTTGCGCACGTCTTCGAGCCAGGCCTTGAGCTGGGCGGCGTCGAAGGTGCCCTCGGCATCGGCGTCACCCTCGACGGCCGCGCGGAAGGTCTCGACGCGCTCGGCAGGATCCGTGGGCCACGTGGCGGCCAGGTGATCGAGGCCGGTGCGGTACGCCTCGACGTCGGCGGGCAGATCGGCGTTGCGCCACCCGTCGCCCTCTCCTCGCGCGAGCTGCGCGTCGACACGACCGGCGATGTCGATCGCCGGGCCGTCCTGCGGAACGACGAGATCGGCGATCTCGCGCAGCAGGGTCAGCTGCGCCAGATCGAGCACCCGGGGCGCGTAACCGCGGTCATCGGGCACGGAGCGTCGGGCCAGGATGCCGCGGACCCGGTCGTCGACGCGATCGCCGGCGATGAGGCGTGCCCAGTCGTCCGGGACCACGGGCCCGACCCGCACCTCGTCGGCGACGAAGCGGGAGATCGCCTCGGCCGCCTCGGCGGGGCGCTCGAGCGGGATCATGTGTCCCGTGTCGGGGAGGGCCGTGAACCGCGCACGGGGGTAGACGGAGGCGAGCAGTTCGGGCTGCGCGGAGGCGCCCAGGTCGGCGTCGTCGGTGCCGGCGAGCACGAGCACGGGGAGGTCGAGCGTCTGGACGTCGGCGGTCACGTCGACGCGGCTTCCCGTCTCGAGCCAGGCGCGCCACGCGGTGGGCGAGGTGCGGCGGAGGTCGGCCAGGGCGAGGGACTGCGCCCCGGCATCGAGGGGCTCTGCCGTGTTCTGGTCGATGAACGTTTCGGCATCCTGTTCGGAGAGCGCCCCGCCGTCGACCCACGAGAGCATCCGCTCTCGGCGTTCCTCGTCCATCGGCTCCGGCCGGGGCGGAGACGGCGCCATGAGCACCATGCCGCGGAGTCCGAACAGCGGCGCGTCTCCGCGCAGGACGCGTGCGGCGACGAGCGCGGCGATCTTGCCGCCCATGCTGTGGCCGCCGAGCATCCAGGGGCCGTTCGCGTGGCCGGCGAGGTGGCGGAGGACGTGGTCGACGGTCTCGTCGAGCGTGGCGTCGGGGGCGCTCGCGGCGGAGCCGAAGCCGGGGAGGTCGATGCCGTGCACCCGCACGTCGCCCGCGAGCTCGTCGGCGAGACGGTCGAAGGATCCGGAGCTGGCCCCCAGCGCGTGCAGCAGGTACAGGGTGAGGGGTGCCCCGTCTGTGACGGGAGCGGATTCGGTGGGCATGCACTCACGCTCGCGCACCGAAGGGGCCGGAAAGGGTCGCTTGCGCGACGGCACGATTTGCGCAAGCACTGCGGCGGGACGATCGATGGTGCGGGACCGCGTACCGAACTCCTGAGAAGCGGCGGCCCTCGCCGCGTGGTGCGGGGCCGCCACCCGGTATGCGAGGTCGGGCCGCGCGGACCTCAGGAGATTCGCACACGACGATCGCCCCGTCCGCACGCGGCGGGCCGGGGCGATCGGGACGCGCGAGTTACGGCGTGACCATGCCACCGTTGACGTTGAGCGTCTCGCCCGAGACGTAGCTCGACTCCGCGGACGCGAGGAAGACGAACGCCGGCGCGATCTCAGCGGGCTGACCGGCGCGCTGGTAGGTGCTCTCGTCGTCGAAGTGCTCCATCTGATCGTCGGAGACACCCTGGCTCACCTGCAGGGCCGACCAGGTGGGCCCGGGGGCGACGACGTTGACCCGGATGCCGCGCGAGGCGAGCTGCTGCGCGAGTCCCTTCGACAGGTTGTTGATCGCGGCCTTCGTCGCGGCGTAGTCGAGGCGGTCGGGCGCGGGCACGTAGGCCTCGAGCGAGGCGGTGTTGATGATCGTGCCGCCCTCGGGGAGGTGGGCGAGCGCCGCCTTGGTGATCCAGAACGGAGCGAAGACGTTGGTGCGGAAGGTCTGCTCGAACTGCTCGTCGGAGAGGTCGTCGACCTTCTCGACCATCACCTGCTTGCCGGCGTTGTTCACGACGATGTCGAGGCCGCCGAGCGCCTCGGCGGTGCGGGCGACGAGCTCGCGGCACGCGGCGGAATCGGTGATGTCGGTCGCGATCGAGACGCCGGTGCGGCCGGCATCCCGGATCTGCTCCAGGATGTGGTCGGCGTCGCGCTGCTCGTCGGGCAGGTGCACGATGGCCACGTCGGCTCCCTCGCGGGCGAACGCGATCGCCACGGCGCCGCCGATGCCGGAGTCGCCGCCGGTGATGAGGGCCTTGCGGCCGACCAGGCGGCCGAGTCCGCGGTAGGTCTTCTCGCCTAGGTCGGGCACCGGAGTCATATCGGCCTGGACGCCGGGCTCGGGCTGGTGCTGCACGGGCGGCTCGACGCGCGAGTAACGGGTGACGGGGTTGTCGAAGGTGAACTGATCGCGATCGGAACTCATGCGACGACGTTATGCAGGACGGGCTCCGCGGTGCGCGGCCTTGACGGGAGAGTGGATGCCGTCCAGGCTCAGCTCACTCCGCCCCGGTCGACGAGACGCGTCGGCACGAGGTGCGTGTGAGAGCCCGTCGCGGGGTCGGCTCCCCGCGCCAGCAGCGTCTCGGCGGCGCGCGTGCCGAGCTCGGTCACGTCGTAGTCGACGACGCGGATGCGACGGGGCAGCAGACGGGAGAGTTCGAAGTCGTCGAAACCGGCGATCGCGACGTCGGCGCCGCGGGGCAGGATCGCCTCGAGGGCTCCGATCGTGACGCGGTTGTTCGCGCAGAAGACCGCCGTGGGAGGGTCGGCGGACTCGAGGAGCCGGTGCACCGCGTCCCGGGCGACGGCGGGGGTGTGAAGGCCGTGGACGACCAGAGCGGGGTCGAGCGTGAGGCCCTGGGCGGCGAAGGCCTCGCGTGCTCCCGCGAGGCGCTCGACCATCGTGTAGATCTCGGGGGAGTCGAGCAGAACGGCGATGCGACGGTGCCCCGTCTCGAGGAGCTCGGCGACGGCCGCTCGGGATCCGCCGCGGTTGTCGAGGAGGATCGCGTCGGCGGGCACGCCGCTGCCGGGACGGTCGAGGAAGACCACGGGCGTTCCCAGCTCGACCTCGCGGGAGAGATACGAGTGGTCGGCGGCGGTCGGGACGACGATGAGGCCGCCGATCTGGCGCTGGCACAGATCGAGGGCGAGGGTGCGTTCGAGATCGGCGTCTTCTTCGCTGGATGCCATGACCAGGTGCATGCGCTCGCGCGTGGCGATCGCGGAGACGGCGGCGGCGATCGCCATGTAGAAGGTGTTCGAGAGGTCGGCCGCGACGAAGCCGATGGTGTCGCGGTTGCCCGACCGCAGGCTGGCCGCGAGGGAATTGCGGTGGTAGCCGAGCCTGCCGACCGACGCGAGGACGCGCTCGATCATGGCGGGGTCGACATTCGGCTCGCCGTTGACCACACGCGACACGGTCTTCAGGCTCACCCCGGCGTCGGCGGCGACGTCGATCATGGTGGGCCGACCGGTCTTGCGCATGCGTCTCCTCGAGGGATGCCGCGCGGGGTCGGCATCCCTCCGAGCATACGGATATCGCCGGTCGCGCCGGAAAACACGAAGAAGGGGGCGCCCGCGATCGGCGGGACACCCCCTGGGTCGTCGTCAGGTCTCGGGTGTGACCAGTGCGCCCGTCTCGTGCGAGGCGATCGCGGCGGCGAAGAGACGGTGCGTCAGCGCGGCCTCGTCGGGGCGGACGCACCCGAAGCCGTCGCCGAGCTCGCCCAGGTACTCGGCGAGATAGGCCGCCCACATCTGCAGGATGGCATCCGAGAAACCGGACTCGAAGTTGGGACCCGTCACCGTCGGCCAGACCGACTGGCTGCCCGCGTCGACGCTCTGCCAGCTCTGCTCACGCCCGACGCCCGGCACGTCGACGAAGGCGAAGACCTCGACCTGCTTGGGGTTCTTGGTGCTGAAGCGCACGCCGCCCGACATGCCGATGGCCTCGAACTCCCACGTGTTCTTCTGCCCCGGTGCGATGCGCTTGGTCTCGGTCGTCAGAGGGAAGGGGGCGCCGTCGTGGCGCGCCCACGAGTGGATGACGGCGTTGTCCCAGGTGTCGCACGGCTGGGGCGTGCCGTCGGGGCCGGGGCGCTCGGTGACGATGTCCTGCAGGATGCCGACGACCTTCTCGGGCGTCCAGCCCAGGCGCAGCGGCACGTGCCACGTGTGCATGCCGAGGTCGTTGAGCACCCCCGCGTCGCCGCAGAACTGCTTCTGCCGCTTCCAGTTGAGGGGCTTGTTCACGTCGATGTCGCTCGAGTGCAGGAAGGTGCACTTCGCCTCGACGATGCGCCCGAGCGCGCCCGAGCGGACGTAGTCGACCGCCCACTGCGCACCGGGGAAGAACGGCATCTCGCTCGAGACGCGCACGAACGACTCCGGCGTCTCGTCGATGGCGGCGACCACCGCGTCGGCGGCGGCGCGGTCGATGCCGAACGGCTTCTCGGCCAGCAGCGCCTTGCCGGCGCGGACGGTGTCGACGTAGAGACGCTCGTGCAGATCGTGCCGCACGGCGATGTAGACGACGTCGACGCGGGGATCGGCGAGCAACTCGTGATGGTCGGTCGTGGTCAGCTGCACCGTGTCGATGCGCTCGAAGAACTCGAGGGCCGCGGGGTTGATGTCGCACACCGCGACGAGTTCGGGCTCGGCGGGGTGGTCGATCAGCGCGGGCCAGCGGCGCAGGGCCGCGGCGATCTCGCGGCCCATGAGGCCGCCGCCGATGATGCCGACACCGATCTTCGTGCCGGTCACGCGCGGTCTCCTTCGCCGGTGCCGCCGATGAGGGCGAGGGCTTCGTCGACCGAGGCGTCGTCGTGCACCACGGACATGAGGGCCGCGGTGATGCCGGCCGGGTCGCGGTGCTGGATGACGTTGCGACCGTAGACGATGCCGCGAGCGCCCTGCGCGAGCACGGCCTTCGTGCGCTCGAGGAGGGTGCGGTCGTCGACGCGGCCTCCGCCACGCACCAGCAGGGGGGTGTCGCCGGCGGCCTGGATGACCCGGTGGTACTCGGTGATGTCGTCGGTGGGGTCGGCCTTGATGAGGTCGGCGCCGAGCTCGCGCGCCTGGCGCACGAGAGTGACGACCTTGGCGGTGTCGCCGTCGACCCCGTACCCGCCGGTGCCGGGCTTGGTCTGCATGACCAGCGGCTCGATCATCAGCGGCATCCCGTACTTCTCCGCGTCGCTGCGCAGCGCCAGGATCGAGCGGATGCACTGCTCGCGCACCTGCGGTTCGCCCGGGAGATCGAGGAGGTTCACGCACACGGCGACGGCGTCGAGGCGGACCGCGACCTCGATGGCATCCGGGACGTGGATGCTGTGCAGGGGCGACTCGAGCGGGTCGCCGTAGACGTTGGCGATGTCGGTGCGCAGCACGAGCCCGGGCTTCTGCTTGCCGGGGACGGACTGCAGCAACGGCGCCTGTCCGAGGGTGAGCTGGACGGCGTCGGGACCGGCGTCGACGAGGGTGGCGACCGTGGCCGCCATGTCTTCGATGCCCGTCAGGAACGAGTGCTCGTGGAACGCGCCGTGGTCGACGGCGACGTCGAGAGCGCGGCCGGACCGCGCGTTGAAGAGGCGATTGAGGCGGGGTTTCGACATGGGGTGTGGGTCTCCGAAGCGTCGTGTCGGGGCGCGGCTCTGCGCTCGACGGTCAGTATGCGGGGCGAAAGACAACGTTGTCAATCACTGCTAGCGTGGGCGGCGTCACGGCGAGGAAGGCGGGGCTCATGGGCGAGCTGTACGGACGGTCGATCGACGACGCGAGACGACGGGTGGGTTCGCCTGCCGCGCTCGCGGCGGTGGAGGCCTCGGTGCGATCGGATGGACCGGATGCCGGGACCCGACGCCTGCGGATCGTCGCGGGCGATCTCGACGTCGAGCTGCTGCCCGACCGCGGACTCGACCTCGGCCAGGTGCGACACCGTGGCGTCCCCCTGGCCTGGGTGTCGCCGACCGGCTGGCCGCGCCCGGGTGCGACCGGCTTCGGCGCCGCGTTCGGCGGCGGTCTCGTGACCACCTGCGGCTTGCTCTCCTTCGGCCCGCCCTCGGTCGACGCCGAGGGGGAGCACCCGCAGCACGGGCGGTACAGCGGCCTGTCGGCATCCGTCATCCGTTCGGAGGTGACGGCCGATGCCGTGGTGGTCAATGCCGTGGTGGTGGAGGCGACCGTGCTCGGCGCGCACCTCGAGCTGCGCCGGAGCGTGCGCGTGCCGCTCGGCGACGGACGGATCGAGCTGCGTGACGAGATCGTGAACCGCGGTTCGCGCGAGGTCGAGCCCATGGTGCTGTATCACGTGAACCTCGGCTGGCCGCTCGTCGACGCGGGCACGATCCTGCGCTCGCCGGCCGATCGCGTGCTCGCGCGCGATGCTGCGGCCGAGGCGGGGCTGTCGTCGTGGGCGGAGTTCCCCGAGCCGTCCCTGCACTATCCCGAGCAGGTCTTCTCGCACGAACTGCCGGCGGATCGCCGGGTGGGCGCCGAGGTGATCTCGCCGTCGGGGCTCGGCATCCGGATCTCGTTCGACACCGCCCGGCTGCCCGGGATGTTCCAGTGGCGGGTCGCCCAGGACGACGGGGTGGTGCTCGGGGTCGAGCCGGCGACGGCGGCGACCATCCTGGGTCGGGGAGAGGCGCGAGCGCGCGGACTGCTTCGTCCGCTGGCGCCGGGCGCCTCGTGGGAGCTCGGTCTCGACATCGATGTCATCGAGATGCGTCCGTGACTTGACAACGTTGTCCGATGGGGCTCATGCTGTCTCCATCGAAGCCCGCCGCAGGGTTTCCTTCCGGATGACAACGATGTCGGAGATGCGATGATGCACGACGAGAGACGGACCGTGAGCGCGGTCACCCAGGCCGCGACGGCCCGGCCGCGCGCTCGGCTCATCGACGTCGCGACGGCGGCGGGCGTCAGCCCCAAGACCGTGTCCCGCGTCATCAACGACGAGGTCGGAGTCCTCCCCGGAACCCGCGACCGCGTGCTGCAGACCGTGCGCGAGCTGGGGTTCGTTCCCGACCGCAGCGCGCGCGAACTCAAGCGTCGCGAGGCCGACACGATCGGCATCCTGATCGATGCGATCAGCGACCCGTTCTTCGCCGCCTTCGTGAGCGTGGTCGAAGAACTGGCGATCGCCGAGGGCCTGAGCGTGATCTTCGCGAGCACGGGCTACGACGCGGGGCGCGAGACGGCGCAGCTCGACCGCCTCACCGGCCATCGCCTCGCGGGTCTGATCGTGGCGCCGGTCGCTGTCCCCGCCGCGGTCCTCGCGGGGCTGCGCAACCGCTGCCCCGTGGTGACGGTCGACCGCGTGCGCTCCGGGATCGACGCGATCGTCATCGACGACTTCGGGGCCGCCGCCGAAGCCACCGCGGCCCTGCTCTCGCACGGACACCGCCGCGTCGCCTTCATGGGCGAAGACGTGCCCTACCCCACCGTCAGCGACCGTCTGGCCGGCTACCGCTCGGCTCTTGAGGCGGCGGGAGTGGCGTTCGACCCCGCGCTCGTGGTGACGCACGAGCGTTTCCGCGCGGGAGAAGCGGCCGAGGCCTCGCTCCTGCTGGAGCGCCCCGACGCCCCCACCGCCCTTCTGTGCGCGACGAGCCTCGCCGCGATCGCGACGGTACGGGCGATCCGCGCACGCGGGCTCCGCATGCCCGCGCTCATCTCGTTCGGTGACTTCACGCTCGCCGAGGTGCTCGAACCCGGCATCACCTACGTCGACCACGACCCCCGTCTGCTCGGCGGAGCAGCCTTCCGCCGCCTGCGCCAGCTGGCCGAGCGTCCCGACGACGCCCCGACCCGCACGGTCGTGCCCACGCGCCTCGTGCCTCGCGGATCGGGCGAGGTGCCCGTCGCGGAATCGGAGAAGCGCAGCGGAATCGGATCCGCGTCGGCATCCGATCCGATTCCGCTGCGTGCGTCCGATTCCGCCGGGGTACTCCCGTCTCCCGCGGCGGCCGCCCTCGTTCACCCCGCGCCGGCCGGCGACGTCGTCGTCGCGGCCGCAGCCCCGATCGGAGCCCCCTCATGAAGCCCGTCCTGCTGCCCCCCAATCCCGTGCAGCACTTCTACCTCGGCGGCGACCGCATCGCGGCGCTGCGGGGCATCGTGCCCGAGACCGACCGGCAACCCGAGGAGTGGCTCGGCTCGACGGTGTCGCGCTTCGGGTCCGACACCATCGGCCTCGCCGTCACCGACCGGGGCGACGTCTTGCGCGACCTCGTCACGGCCGACCGCGGGGCCTGGGTGGGAGCGCGCGGGGGACGGGATGCCGCCGATCTCGGCATCCTGGTCAAGCTCCTCGATGCGCGTCAGCGTCTCCCCGTCCACGTGCACCCGGGCCGGGAGTTCGCCGCCGCGCACCTCGACTGCCCGTACGGCAAGACCGAGGCCTGGTACGTGCTCGAGACCGAGGACGACTGCGCCGTGCACGTCGGCTGGAACCAGTCCGTCGACCGTGACGAGCTCGACCGTCGGCGCGACGCGCAGGACAGCGAGTGGATGCTCTCGCGCATGAACCGCGTCGTCGTACGCCCCGGCATGGGCGTGCTCGTGCCCGCCGGAACCGTGCACGCGATCGACGGTGGCATCTTCGTCGCCGAAGTGCAGGAGCCCACCGACTTCTCGATCCTGCTCGAGTGGTCGGTCACGACCTCGACGCGCGAGGAGTCGCACCTCGACCTCGGCTTCGACGCCGTCATGCCCGCGGTCTCGACCGAGAAGCTGGATGCCGAGGCCCTCGGCGCCCTGATCAGCACGGCGGGGACGACCCCGGCGGGGGCGGACTTCCGCTCGCTGCTGCCCGCGATCGCCGACCCGTACTTCCGGTTGTTCGACGCGGCGGGAGAGACCGCGGCCCGCGAGGCCGGTTTCGCGGTGGTGCTGGTGCGCGAGGGCTCCGGTGCGCTGGTATCGGACGCCGGCTCGGTCGACCTCGAGCGCGGTCAGGTCTACGCCGTTCCCCATGCCTTCGGCGACTGGCGTCTGCTCGGCGAGGCCGAGGTGCTCGTCGCCGCTCCCGGTGCCGGGTGGCCCGGCACCCTCCGTGGAGGTGGCGTTCGATGAGCGACTACGTCGTCGGCGTCGACATGGGCTCGACCAGCACGAAGCTGCTCGTCGCGACCCCCGAGGGGCGACAGGTGCTCGTCGTGAGCCGCCCCTCGCCCTGGACCAACCTCGACCACGGCCGGGCCGAGATGACCGCCGAGCGGGCGATCGCGGTCGTGCGCGAGCTTGCCGCCGAAGCCGACGCCCGGCTCGACGAGGGGTACCGCGTCCTCGCGCTCGCCGTCTCGGGCATGGCGGAGGCGGGGGTGCTGCTCGACGCCGCCGGCACCCCGCTCGCGCCGATCATGGCCTGGTTCGACCCCCGGGGTGCCGCGCAGATCATGGCGACCCCGGAGGAGTTCCGCGCCGAGTTCCCCGGCCGTACCGGGTTGCCGGTGGGGCCGCTGGCATCCATCGCCAAGCTCCTGCACCTGCGCGACAGCGGCATCGCGCTCGCCGGAACGACGTTCCTCAACGTCCCCGAATACGTCGTGCACGCTCTCGGCGGTCCGCGGGTGGCGGAGTACTCGCTCGTGTCGCGTACCGGGCTCATCGACCAGGACGACAGCACGCCGTGGCAGGCCGCTCTCGAGGTGCTCGGGGTCGACGCGTCGATCCTCGGGGCGCGCGTGAGCGCGGGCGAGCCGGTGGGCGTGGTGACGGACGAGGCCGTGCCCGCGGGGTTCCGGGGCGCGGCCCTCACGATCGCCGGTCACGACCACCTCGTGTCCGCCGTCGCCGTCGGGGCGACGCACACCGGCCAGCTCTACGACTCGATGGGCACGGCCGAGGCTCTCGTCCGCGTGCTCGACGACACCCTCCCCTTCGCGGCGCGCGAGCGCCTCGCCCACGCCGGAATCAACTGCGTGCGCCACGTCATCCCCGGCAAGTACGTGCTGCTCGCCGGCACCAAGTCGGGCCTGCTCATGCGCCGCGTGCTGCAGCTGCTCGGGATCACGGATGCCACGGGCCGGGCGGTCATCGACGCCGCCGCCCTCGCGCTTCCGGTCGACGGGACGCTCGCCGACGGCGGTCTCTCGGTCTCTGGTGCGCGCAACGACGACGGGGTGCTGAAGATCGTCGCGCAGAGCGACGGGCTCAGCCCCGCCGAGCTGTTCGCGGCATCGCTGCGCCACGGCAACGACATGCTCGCCGAATGCATGGCGGTGATGGACCGCGAGGTCGCCCCGCCGCGCTCGACGGTGCTGACCGGGGGCTGGTCGACCATGGCATCCGTCGTCCGCTCGCGCTCGACGCTGCTGCCCGAGGTCACCGTCTCGACCCACGACGAGGGCACCGCATACGGGGCGGCACTGTTCGCGGCGTTCGCCGTCTCTTCTGCGTCCTTCGAGGCCGTCGCGGAGACGTTCCTCGCATCCTCTCTTCTCACCAACGAAAGGAGCTGACGATGTCGTCAGTCACAACGGCCGTCCCGGTGCTGCAAGCACGCGGTCTCTCGCGTCAGTTCGGTCACGTCCGGGCCCTGAACAACGTGGACTTCGAGGTCTACCCCGGTGAGGTCACCGCT
>NZ_BJML01000019.1 GCF_006539145.1 Microbacterium testaceum
ACCGCAGGGCATGGGCTCCCGCCCCCTCACGCATAAACGCGATCCACACCCATAAACGCGCGCTCCTCGCGTTTTCACGTGCGGATCGCGTTTATGCGTGGGGGTCGGCGGGTGAGCCGGGAACGGCGAAGGGGCGCGACACCCTTCCGGATGCCGCGCCCCTTCGGTCGAGACGGGCTCAGCCCTTCGTCGCTCCAGCCAGCAGACCGCGCACGAAGAAGCGCTGCAGCAGGAAGAACACGATGAGCGGAACCAGAATCGAGATGAACGTTCCCGCGGACTGCAGGAACCACTGGTCGCCCCAGGTGCCCGACAGCGAGTTCAGCGATTGCGTCAGAGGCAACGAGGACGATGGCGCGAAGATCGTCGCCACGAGCAGGTCGTTCCACACCCAGATGAACTCGAGCACCGCGAACGAGGCCAGAGCGGGAGCGGCGAGCGGCAGGATCAAGCGGAAGAAGATCTGCCCGTGTCCGGCACCGTCCACGCGCGCCGCCTCGATGACCTCAGCGGGGATCTCGGCGATGAAGTTGTGCAGCAGGAAGACCGCCAGCGGCATCGCGAAGATCACGTGCGCGATCCAGACGGTCGCGAAGCTGTGCTCCACACCGCGCAGGTCGAATCCCGGGAAGATCGTGACGTCGTTGATGGTCAGTCCGCGCGAGAACAGGCTCAGCAGGGGCACGAGGGCCATCTGCAGCGGCACGATCTGCAACGCGAAGATGAAGATGAAGAAGAAGTTGCGTCCCTTGAAGTCGATCCACGCGAACGCGTACGCGATGAGCGAAGCCACAGCGAGCGCGAACAGCACGACCGGGATGGTGATCGCGAGCGAGTTCAGGAACGACTGCGCCAGGGTCAGTGCGGTCCCGCCGGAGGTCAGCGCGAGACGGTAGTTCTCCAGCGTGAACGACGGGTCGGTGAACACCGTCCACCACCCCGACGACTGGGTGTCGGAACCCGGTCGGAACGAGGTGACGAAGAGACCGAACGTCGGGATCGTCCAGAAGAAGGCGATCACGATGGCCGCGATCGTCGCGCCCTTCGAGGTGAGGCGCTTGCGCGCCATCGCCTCGTGCTTACGCGTGTCGCGCGCGACCTGGCGGGCGGAGCGGGTGTCTGTGGTGGGTTCGATCACCACGGTCGAGGTGGTCATCGCACTTCCCTCTGCTTCCGGATCTGGCGCACGTTGAAGATGATCAGCGGCAGCACGAAGATGAACAGCACCACGGCCAGCGCCGCGGAGTGCCCGTAGCTCTGGAAGCGCTGCTGCTGGTTGACCATCTCGAAGGCGAGCACGGTCGAGTCGTTTCGCCCACCGGTCATGACGGCGACGATGTCGTAGATCTTCAGCGCACCGATCGCGATCGTCGTGAGGACCACGATGAGCGAAGAACGGATGCCGGGAACGGTGACGTTGACGAAGCGCTCCCAGGCGCTGGCGCCGTCGAGTTCGGCCGCTTCGTTCTGCTCCGGCGGCACGGCCTTGATGGCGGCCGAGAGGATGACCATCGCCAGTCCCGTCTGACTCCAGATGAAGACGACGACGAGCAACAGCGTGTTGATCAGCGGCGACGCCGCGAGCCACGAGACCGGCTGCCCGCCGAACGCCGTGACGATCGCGTTCAGCACGCCGATCTGGTCGCCCTGGCGGAAGTCGTAGACGAACTTCCAGATGATGCCGGCGCCGACGAACGAGATCGCGAACGGCGCGAAGATGAGCACCTTGAGGTACTTCTCCCCCGCCGCGCGGTCGATGAAGACCGCGTAGGCCAGACCGATCGCCGTGGCGATGGTCGGGGCCAGGAGCACCCAGATGAGCGTGTTGATGACCGACCAGAAACCCTCGGGGTTCGTGAAGGTCCAGATGTAGTTCTCGAGACCGACGAAGTTGTCACCGGTCTTGTCGAAGAACGACTGGAAGAAGGTGGTGATGGCCGGGTAGACCAGACCGATCAGCAGCAGGATCGACGCGGGGGCCGCGAACAGGATCAGCTGGAAGAGGTACCCCGCACCCTGGCGCGAGCGGTAGTCGGCGTAGAAGAGGATCGCACCGAGCAGGATCGCGATGCCGAGCACGTAGACGACGGCGTTCTGGTACGGGCGCAGAAGCATGAACGCCAGCACCGGAATACCGAAGCAGGCGATGAGCCGCAGCCAGAAGTATCCCTTGCCGGAGCGCGGTGCGTATTCGATGAGAAGCAGCAGAAGACCGACGACCGCGCCGAAGGCGACGATGACGAGGGGGATCTGGACGAGGGGGCTGAGCCCGCCGAGCCAGATGAAGAAGCTGTTGAGGCTGAAGCCCAGGGTGGTCGGCTTGGTCTCGGCGGGAGCCCGCGTGACCATGAAGAGGAAGAGCGCCACCACCAGGATGAGCCCTACGAGCACCACGAGCAGCGTGGTGCGATTGCGTGCGCCGGAGCCGCGCGTACGACGCTCGGCTCGTCCGCCCGGCGGAGGTGACGCCGTCGGCGCCTTCTCCGCGTTCTTGATATCGGTCATGACGTCCCTCCCGAACACGCCTTCGTGCTCATCGTTGAGTGCCCGTGTGGTGCGTGCGGGCGGAATAGAAGTATGGACCCGGATGGGCCGCCCGCGTGGCGGGCGGCCCATCGGTGGTGCGGCGGCTGATTAGTTGTTATAGCCGGTCTGGATGTCGCTCAGCACCTGGTCGGTCGGCGTACCGTCGATCCAGCTGACCATGCCCTTCCAGAACGAACCCGAGCCGACGGTGGCCGGCATGAGGTCCGAGGCGTCGAAACGCAGCGTGGTGTTCGGATCCTGGACGACCTTCATGGCCTCCTGGAGGAACTCGCTTGAGGCGAGCGACGGGTCGGCACCCTTGTTGGCCGAGATCACGCCGCCGAGCTTGACGCGGGCGTTGGCGAAGTCGGGCGTCGACATGAACTCGGCGACCTTCTGGACGTTCGCGTCGTCGGAGAAGGTCGTGACGAACTCGCCACCGCCCTCGACCGCGAGCTTGCCCTCGGTCACGCCCGGGAGCAGGAACGCGTAGACGTCGCCGTCGGGAGCGACGGTCGGCGTCTGTCCCGCGGCGTTCTTGACCGTGAGGAAGTTCGACGACAGGAACGAGGCCTGGTGCGTCATCGGGCAGCTGCCGTCGGCGACCTTGGCGGCCACGTCGGCGAAGGCGACCGAGTTGATGCTCTTGACGTCGCCGAAGCCGGCGTTGACGTACGAGGGGTTCAGCAGGATCTTGCCGGTGGCCTCGAAGGCCTCCTTGATCGGCGCGTCGGTGAACTTGACCTCGTTGGCGACCCACTTGTCGTAGACGTCGGCGCCGGACTGACGCAGCACCATGTCTTCGATCCAGTCGGTTCCGGGCCAGCCCGACGCATCACCCGAAGCGAAACCGGCGCACCAGGGCGCCGCGCCCGTCTTCTGCTGGATCGTCGCTGTGAGGGTCATGAGCTCGTCGAGCGTCTTGGGGATCTCGACGCCCCACTCCTTGAACTTCGCGGGCGAGTACCAGACATAGCCCTTGAGGTTCGCGAGCATGGGGGCGGCGTAGAACGTGCCGTCCTCACTGCCGTAGGACTTCCAGTCCTCGCCCCAGTACTGGTCGACGTTCGACGACACGGTGTCGGACGCCTTCTTCACATCTCCCGTGCCGATGAGGGTCTTGAGCAGACCCGGCTGGGGAACGATCGCGATGTCGGGGGCATCGCCACCGGTCACCTTGGTGACGATGTTGCCCTCGAAGCTCTTGTCGCCGGTGTAGACGACCTTGATACCGGTGTCCTTGGTGAACTGGTCGAACGACTGGTTCAGCAGATCGGCCTCGCTACCGGTGATGCCGCCGGAGATGCGGACCGTCGTCTCGCCTCCCGAACCGCTCGTGCCGCCGCTGTCGCCTTCCGCGCAGCCCGCGAGAGCGATCGCACCGATCGCCAACAGCCCGACGGGCGCCAGCAGACGGTACCGCTGTGACATACCCATGTGGTCTCTCCTCTTTGAGTGTCTTGGTGCACCGGATCCCGTCGGGAACCGATTCCAGGCAACCGTAGAGGCAATCCACAAGAGTTGCAACCGACCTCAGGTCACGAACGGATAACTAGCGGAAAGACGCGGAAAACAGCCAGCAGATCGAGCCGGGACCGGTTCCACTTTCGCGAATTCTCGGATACTGTTTTCGAGGTCGACACGGATGTCGACCCCTCACGAGGAAGATCACGGCATGAGCGGAATCGCCGATGTGGCACGCCTGGCCGGCGTGTCCAAGTCGACGGCGAGCCGCGCCCTCACGGGCGGCGGCTACGTCTCCGACGGCACGCGCCAGCGCGTCGCCGACGCCGCGGCATCCCTCGGTTATGTGCCCTCGACGAGCGCGGTGAGCCTCGCGACGGGGCGGACGCGCACGATCGCCCTGATCGTTCCGAAAGTGAACCGCTGGTACTTCGGCTCGATCGTCGAGGGCGTGGAACGCACCCTGATCCCGCTCGGCTACGACGTCACGCTGTACGTCGCGGAGCCCGGCTCGAACGACCGCGAAAGCCTGTACTCGACCTACCTCGCCCGCAAACGCTTCGACGGCATCATCGCCGTCGCCCTCGAACCCGACGACGCCGATCTGGAACGCTTGGCGAACATCGGCAAGCCCGTGGTGAGCATCGGCAACGCCTTGAGCGGGGTGCCCACCCTCGGCCTCGACAACATCGCCATCACGCGCATCATCACGCAGCACCTCATCGCGCTCGGTCACACCGACATTGCCTTCGTCGGCAGCACCCCGCGCAGCGATGCGCCGGCGAAAGACGTCGACGAACGCTCCATCGGGTACCGCAACGCGATGAACGACCACGGCCTGGCCGTGCGGATCCGCAGCGTCCCCTCGACACTCACAATCACCGACGCATATGCGGCTGCGGCATCGTTCCTGGCCGACGCGGCATCGCGTCCTACGGGAGTGGTCGCTGCCTGCGACGAGGTCGCGATCGGCGTCATCATCGCCGCGCGCCGCATGGGCATCTCGGTCCCCACCGAGCTCAGCGTCGTCGGGATCGACGGGCACGACTATGCCGAGATGTTCTCGCTCACCACGATCGAGCAGTTCCCGCAGGCACAGGGAGTCGAGGCGACGCGCATGCTGCTCTCGATGATCGAGGGAACGGGCGATCACCCCGCGTGGCGCACCGAAGCGGACACGCGGCTCGTCGTGCGCGCCTCGACCGCTCCCCCGCGCTCCGCGTAGACGGAAAGGGTCCCGGATGCCGTGGCATCCGGGACCCTTCCCGTCCCCGATCAGTCGGCCTGGCGCGTCGCGCGCCGACGGGCCACGAGTCCCAGGCCCAGCAGCGCGAGGGCGGCGAGCACGCCCGCACCCATCCACGCCGTGTCGGAGCCGGTGGTGGGCAGAGCACCCGAGCCGGAACCCTGACCCGAACCGCCCTGGCCCTGGCCCTGGCCCGCTCCGTCGCCGGGGGTGCCGACACCGTCACCGGGCGCCGCGACCCGCACGGGGACGATCACGTCGGTTCCGCTGGGCTGCGCCACCAGACGCAATTGCAGTGTTCCGACCGCGTCCGCGGGCACGCCCAGGGTGACGGTCGCGGACCCGTTCACGACGGGGACGCTCGTCGCCGCCGGGGCGGCGAGAGCCGCGATCCGCGCCGTGGGAGCGGCGAACAGGGCGAGGCGGGTCGAAGCGGCCTCGGCCCCGAAAGAGGCGTCGAGGGTCGTGTTCTCCGGCGCACCCAGCGACGTGAGATTCAGGTTCGACACCGTCACCGTGAGGTCGGCACCCGGGGCGGCCGTCGTGGAGCCCGAGACCTGCACCCCGCGGGCGGTGAAGTCCGGCGTCAGACCGGGGTTGTCGGTGAGGTACCGGATCCACGCGTCGCGGTCGATCAGCCCGGAGTCACGGGTGTCCGTGCCTCGCGCGAAGACCGAGAAGCTGTCACCGCCGCCGAGCAGGAAGTTGAACGAGCCCACGCGGTACCCCTTCGCCGGGTCGACGGCCTGACCGTCGATCCAGACGCCCGTGACGCGCTGACCGGCCGGAAGCGACGCGTCGTACGTGAACCGGAGGTTCTCCGACACGCCGAGCGCGAGGTTGGCATCGTCGGTGCGCTTCGAGAAGTCGCCCCACTGCTGCTCGAGCACCTGTCGGATCTGATCACCCGTGAGCGTCGTGGTCCACAGGTTGTTCAGGAACGGCAGGACGGCATTGGCCTCGGCCAGGGTGATCACGCCGTCCGAGCCGTAGAGCAGCTCGTCGCGCAGGCCGCCCGGGTTGACGAATGCGACCTCCGCACCGCCACGGTCGGCGTCGTCGAGGGAGTCGAGCAGAGCATCCGCGACCAGCCCGCCCAGGGCGGACTGCTTGGTGCGGTCGCCCCGCGCACCACCGGTGTAGACGCCGTCGACGTACGAGCCGCCGCTGAAGGCCGTCGTGATGTCCGCGCTCACCGAACCCACCTCCTTCTGCCCCACCACATCCGCCTCGGCACGGGCTGCCTTCACGATCGCGTCGACCTCGGCCACGCGCGGGTAGGTCCGGATGAGCTCCGCGTCCAGCGCCGCGTTGACGGCCGCGTCCTTGCCCCCGAGTCGAGCGACGTTACGCGCGGAGGAGCTCACGACGTCACCGTCGGCGTCGACATTCAGCACGATCTGACCGATGTTCTCGCCGTAGCTGCCGGTCTGGACGATCGGGCGGGTGCCCTCGCGGCCCGGGATCGGCGCGTTCCACGCGTAGAGCTGGTGCGTGTGACCGGTGAAGATGGCATCCACCTCGGGCGAGGTCTGGTTCACGATCTCGGCGAACGGGCCACCCGCCGCGAGGGCCTGCTCGAGCGTCGTCGTGGCCTGACCGGTACCGGAGCCCTCGTGGTACTGGGCCACGATCACGTCGACCTGGTCGTCGATCTGGGCGACCACACGGTTGACCTCGGCGACCGGATCCCGGAACTCGATCCCCTGGATGCCGCTGGGTGTGACCAACGTCGGGGTCGACTCCGTGATGGCTCCGATGACGCCGACGCGCACGCCGTCGACCTCGAAGATCGCGTACTCCTGCAGGAGCGGCTTGCCGTCCTTGAAGACGTTCGCGGCCAGGTAGGGGAAGTCGGCGAGCGTGTCGACGCGCCCCGTGAGGTCGTCTGCACCCTTATCGAACTCGTGGTTCCCCGCGGCAGAGGCCTTCAGGTCGAGCGCGTTCAGCACGTCGATGGTCGGCTTGTCGCCGAAGTACGACGAGGCGAACACCGAGGCGCCGATGTTGTCACCGTTGGAGATGAAGAGGGAGTTCTTCTCTCCGTACTGCGCGCGCACCTGCTCGACGGTTCCGGCGAATCGCACCGTGTTGGCGTCGATGCGACCGTGGAAGTCGTTGATGCCGATCAGGTTCACCTGGGTGGTCGGCGACAGATCGAGGCCGACGATGACCGGATCGTGGTCGCTGGAGCGGTACGGCGTCGTGTCGTAGAAGTTGACCGCGTTGTAGTTGAAGCGGCTGTACTCCAGGGCGAGCGCCTCGACGGCGTTGATGTTCCAGATGTCGGCGCCGGTGACCAGCTCGCGCGCCGAGGGCGACGCGAGGACGTGGTCGAGCGAACCCGACTGGCCGCTGAACGAGTACGAGTACTTGCCCGTGCCGGCCTCCAGCGGCTCGAAACCGAAGTCCCGCAGCTTCTGGATCGGGTCCTCTTGCGAGTAGGAGTTGAAGTCTCCGAGAAGGAACACGTCATCCGTGCCGACGGCGGCCGAGCGCGTCTTCGCGAAGTTCCCGAGGGCCTCCGCCTGACGCACCCGATCGCCGTTGAACGCGCCCTGGATGCCGTTGGCGTTGTCACCCGTGGCCTTGGGGTTGCTGTCGCCCTTCGACTTGAAGTGGTTCACGATCGCCAGGATCTTGGCATCCGGGAACGCGACCGGGGCGAACGCCTGCGCGAGCGGCTGGCGTGCGTTGCGGAATGCGGCGTCGTCGAGGATCACGCTGTCGCCCACGGGAGCGGCGACGGCCTTCTTGTAGATGAAGGCCGTGCGGATGACGTCCTCCGTCGCGGGCAGGGCCGCGGGCGAGGGCACGAACGCCCACTGCTGCGAACCGAGCGCCGTGTTGAGGGCGCCGACGAGGGTCGACAGCGCCGCGTCGCGGTTCTTGCCGAACTTCGCGGAGTTCTCGATCTCTTCGAGCGAGACGACGTCGGCGCCGAGGCCGTTGATCGCGGCGACGATCTTGTCCTGCTGGCGCTTGAGGTTGACGTCGTTCGCGGCGCCACGGGGACCGGGCGCGGGGCACGTGTCCGCGGTGATCGGGTTGCCCTCGCGGTCCCGGTAGACCGAGGTGCATCCGACGCTCTCGGCGGTCGTGGTGAAGTAGTTGAGGACGTTGAAGCTCGAGATCTTCAGATCACCGCCGACCGGCGCAGGCGCCTTCGTGCGGGTGTTCGCGAAGGTCGCGGGCTGCACGTCCTTGGCGTTGTCTACCGTCAGCTGCTGCGTCGGCTGGAACTTCCAGGCGTTGTTGCGGTAATCGAGGACCACCGGCTTCGTGAACGTCACCGGGGCGCCGACGCGCACCGGGTTGGTGAGCGACACGTACGGCAGGGGGATGCCCTTGTTGGCGTCGCTCAGGAAGTTGATCGACGCGCCGTCGTCGAGCACCACGGCTCGGGCGTTGTTGTCGGCGACCGCCGCGACGTACTCGGGGCTGTCGGGAACAGCCACGTCGGTGGGGGTGCGCAGCGGCGTGGTGCCCGCGGCGAGGCCCACCTCGGCGTACTGGTTGGTCGAGTACGAGTTCGTGACCGTGAAGTCACCCTGCGGCGCGAGGAGCATGCCCTCGAAGCGCTCGCGCTCTTCGTCGGTCTTCGGCCAGGCGATCTTCGCGGGCTGCACGGCGGCCGCCTGCTCGGTGAGCACGCTCACCCCGGAGGCCTCGGCGGTGATCTGCGTCTGGCCCGAGAACTCTTTGGCCGTACCGGTCACCTCGACGTGCTGGCCGACGGCCACCTTCGCCGTCGCGGCCGAGCCGTACACGAACACGGCGTCGGATGCCAGATGCGTCTGGGGATCGATCTCGCCACCGGTGCCGGGGGTCTGGATGAAGAAGCCGTTGTAGCCGCCGGTCGGATACGCGGCGGTCACGATGCCGCGCGTGGTGACGGTCTGATCGGCCAGGGGTGTGGTGGCACCCGTGCCCTGGATCTCGCTGATCGGGATGACCGTTCCCGGCGTGACCGGGGGCGCCTGCGTCGGCGAGGTGGAGGGCGAGGGCGAGGCCGATCCCGACGGGTCGGGGTTCGGCGTGGCACTACCCGAGCCCTGCGGCGTCACGGTCGTGGTGTTGGTGAAGTCCGCGGAGTTGTCGTTGGTGTCGACGAAATCGGTGCGGACGAGAGCGTTGGGCGTGGTGTTGCCTTCGGTGACCGTGGCGGCCTTCGTCTCGAAGCTGACCGCGGAGCCGTAGCCGAGGAAGTCGACCACGCGGGCATCGGTGACGTTGCCGGCTGCCGGTGCGACCGCCTCGCCGACGTTGGCGAGAATGAGCTGGCCGTTGGTCCCCGAGGGTGTGATGGTGGTGCTCGTCAGGTCGGCGGCGGGCAGGTCCGCACCGGCCGGCGGGTTGCCGTTGCCGGGGAGGGCGATGAGGTAGTAGCCGCCCGCGGCGATCGAGCCGGTCAGCTTCTGCACGTTACCCTTGGCGACGTTCGTCGCGGCGCGATACTGCAGCGACCATCCGCTGAGGTCCTGGGCGGTATCGCCGGCGTTGTACAGCTCGACGAACTTCTTGTTGAAGATCGCGTTGTCGCTTCCGCCCTTCAGGTAGGCCTCGTTGATCACCACCTTGGAGCCCACGGCAGCCGACGCCGGCAGCGGGACGATAGCGGAACCGAGCAGGGCGACGCCGAGGGCGGCGCTCAGTGCGGCGGTGAAACGGCGCGCGGACACGCGCGAAGCATCGGAGGGCATGGGTCTCCAAGTACCGGCGTGCACAAGGCGACGTCGGAGGTGGGGGGATCGACGGGGGGTTCTCAACGACCGTAAACGATCCACATACCCTTTTCCCAGGCTTCTTTATTTCGATCTGGTGAACATCAGTACCTCGGCGGGTGAAACCGCGTCTCACGGGAGCGAAGGCGACGTCGCCCTCGAACGGCCGACGACCCCACCTCCGGCGGGAAACGACGAAGGCCCGGATGCCAGTGGCATCCGGGCCTTCGTTTATCGCGTTGAAGCGACCGCGTGAAGCGAAATTACTTCAGGGTCACCGAAGCGCCGGCCTCCTCGAGGGCAGCCTTGGCCTTCTCGGCGGTCTCCTTGTTCGCGCCCTCGAGCACGGCCTTGGGAGCACCATCGACGACGGCCTTGGCCTCGCCGAGGCCGAGCGAGGTGAGCTCGCGGACGACCTTGATGACCTGGATCTTCTTGTCACCGGCGGCCTCGAGGACGACGTCGAACGAGTCCTTCTCCTCGGCCTCTTCGGCGGGGGCAGCGCCACCGGCGGCGGGGCCGGCAACGGCCACGGGGGCGGCAGCGGTGACGTCGAAGGTCTCCTCGAACGCCTTGACGAACTCGGAGAGCTCGATGAGGGTGAGCTCCTTGAACGCGTCGAGCAGCTCTTCGGTGCTGAGCTTAGCCATGTTGTATCTCCTTGATCGGGTTAATCATCCGGGCCGGGTCAGGCCGCGGTGTCCTGCTTCTCGCGCAGCGCGTCGACCGTGCGAACGGCCTTCGACGGAAGCGCCTGGAAGACGTATGCCGCCTTGGTCATCGTCGCCTTCATCGCACCGGCGAGCTTCGCCAGCAGGACTTCACGGCTTTCGAGATCGGCGAGCTTGTTGACCTCATCCGCGGTCAGAGCGGCGCCATCGAAGTAGCCGCCCTTCACCACGAGCTGAGGGTTAGCCTTGGCGAAGGCACGCAGGCTCTTCGCGACGGCGACAGGGTCACCGTGCACGAACGCGATGGCAGACGGGCCCTTGAGCTCGTCGTCCAGTCCCGTGACCCCCGCGTTAGCCGCGGCGATCTTGGTCAGCGTGTTCTTCACCACGGCGTAATCCGCGTCCTGACGGATGTCGTTGCGCAGCTGCTTGAGCTGGGCAACCGTCAGACCGCGGTACTCGGTCAGCAGAACGGCGGTCGAGCTCTCGAAGTTCTTCGTGAGCTCGGCGACCGATGCATCCTTCTGCGCCATGGCCACTCCTTGTGTGAACGAGGCGCTCCGCGGTGGCGGGGCGCCGGCCGAAGACACCGGGTCCGGACAAAAAGAAGAGCTCCGGCGCAGGCGCACGGAGCTCGGATTCCCGAAGGAGAGTTCGTTTACCTGCGTAGGTCCCCTGCTTTTCAGCAGACGCTTCGATCGGAATGCGAGCACTCCGATAACCGACGGTCTTTGGCTTGACCACTAATGTACCCGACGCCCGCTCCCCCGCCAAACCGGCCCGCTCTTCCCGCCAACCCCGCCCTCGCCGCCCGGCCCGCCCGCCCAGCCGACCCCGCAGGGTTGCCGACGACGCACGCGTTCGTCGTGACCGCGTCCGATTAGCCCCCAACAACTGCGTCCTCAGCGAACGCGTGCGTCTTGGCCCCGCCAGCATGACGATTACGGCCCGCATCAGCGCGGCGGTCGCACTCCGAATGCCGCCAGGCGGGCCGCGAGCGCCTCCGGCGAGACGATGTCGGCGAAGCCTCCGCGACACACTCGCCACTGCGTGACCCCGCGAATCCAGTCCTCACGCCGCTTCTCATCCAGTAGCACGTCTTCGACGGAGCGGCCCCGGCGCATCGAGACGTCTCTGTACTTCACTTCTCCGTCGAACTCCCAAAACGTTTGCGCGTCAGGCAGGGCGATGTCGACGAAGTAGTCGAACCCACGAGGTCCTTTCACCGCCACCTGCAGGTCCAGGCGACGGAAACCGAGTCGATGCAGCTGCAGCCTGCTCACGCTCTCGCCCGGGAGCTCCGCCCGACCGTCGGCGAAGTCAACGATCCATTCGGCAGCGCGCACGCCGCGTCGCCCCCTCGCACGCTCAACGCGCTCCCGCATGACGTCACGCCAGAGCGCCTGCGCATCGGGATCGAACCGCCGATCCTTGACTGAGACTCGACGCAGGGCCCCGTCGGCGCAGCTCAGAGCCACCTCGCGCGGTTGCGTGCACGCGATATCGAGTACGGTCCGCTCGAGAGAGGTGCAGCGGATGCCGTCGACGACGACAGCGTCCGCCGGGTCGAGCACCCCCGTATGCCGTCGGATCGTACGTCCACTTGGAGGATGCGAAGCGCGAGGAACCGTCGTGTGAACAGGCTCTTCGCGGAACCGATACACCGGGAGACCGTGCAGTACAGCCGCCGAGAGATGGGAGAGCACGCCGACGGCGTCCCGCGAGCGGTCGACGGCGGCCAGGACGGCGAAGCGATGACGGTCGCTCGGCCGCGCCGCTTCCCACTCCTTGCGAGCAATGTAGACGCCCGCCTGAATCCGGTGCCAATCCCCCGCAGCCCCGGCCTTGCGCATCTCAGCATCCGACACACCGCGCTCACTGAGCTCGTCTCGGGAGAACAGCGACCGTCGGGCTCGCACGACCGCTGATTCCGTCTGCATACGCCCACCCTGTCGAATCCGGCAGCATGGCGTCGTGCGTTATCCACAGCCACGCGCCCAACAGAAGGCACGGAGAGGGCTTCGAAGACGCATCCCATCAGCGAAGACGCAGAGCATCGCGAGTGACCGCGTGCGTCCTCGCGAGACGGGTGCGTCCTCACCAGATGACTGCGTCCTCACCAGACGTGTACGCCCCCACGAGACGACTGCGTCCACGCGAGACAGGTGCGTCTCGGAACCCGGACAGCGCCCACCACCCGCCCCACCCGCCCCGCCTCAGGAGACCCGCGACTCCGGCAGCATCGCCCGCGTCATGCGCACGATGCGAGACGGTGTGCGCGCACCGAGCCATACGGTGCACACGGGTGCCTCACCGCAGGACCACTCGGCGCACCACGCGTGGATCGCCGCCGCGAGCCTCTCGCCGCGCGGGCGCAGCTCGCCGTCGAGCGTGCGGTCGAGCCAACTCACCCGTGCCGACGGGGCGTCGAACGCCTCGATCTCCCCCACCCCGCAGACCTCGACCAGAACGGTCGCGTGCGCCTCGGGAGAGAGGGCGGCGACGATTCGCCTCATGTCGGGGACGTTCCGCGCGTCGCCGCCGAGCAGCACCGCGCCTTCGAGATCGCACCAGCGACCACCGTCGGGGCGACGCAGCGAGGGACCGTCCGAGCTCATGCACACAACTTAGGTCACCCTTACTTCGCCCACAAGACCCCGGATGCCGACGCGCCGCCCCTCGCACGCAAACCTCGGGCGGACCGGGTTAGGGTCGAACGCATGTCCCCCGAGCTCGTCGCCTCGCGAAGCGCCGACCTGGACGCCCGGATCGTCGCCGACTCGCGCGACCGCGTCGCCTGGATCCGCGCCCGGTCCCGGGGGATCACCGCGACCGACGTGGCCACCCTCACGAGCGCCAATGCGATCTCGAGAGCCGCGGATGCCAAGCTCATGGGCTCGAACTTCTCGGGCAACGCCTTCACGGCCCACGGTCGCCGTCGCGAGCCCGAGATCGCCGCCTGGGTGGCGGCGACCCACGGCATCCGTCCGTCGTCCGCGCTCTATCACGCGGTGGTCGAGAAGCGTCATCTCGCGACCCCCGACGGCGTGGTCGTCGACGGCGAGGGGCGCATCGTGCTCGCCGAGATCAAGACCACCAACAAGGCGTGGCGCTCGATCCCCAAGACGTACATGCGCCAGATCTGGTGGCAGCAGCACGTGCTGGGCGCCGAACGCACCCTCGTCGCGTGGGAGCAGCACGACGGCTTCGTGCCGATGCACGACGAGCCGCGATGCCAGTGGATCGACCGAGACGAGCGCGAGATCGCGAAGCTCGTCGGGTTGGCAACCTCCCTCATCGACGAGCTTTACCGCCGCACCATGGAGGCGCGGCGACCGGCTCCGGTGCGACAAGAACCCACGGACAGGTATCGGGCCCTCGCCCTCCTCGATTAATGGTTGACGCAAGTCAATCAATAGGCGTATCGTTGACATCAGTCAACTAATCGCGCCAGTGTCGTCGCGGCATCCGTCCCCCTTTCGTGGAGCTCCCGCATGACAACCTCTTCTCTCGAGGCGCCCGCCCAGCGGCGCGTCCTTCCGGCCCTCATCGGCCTGCTGCTCGGCACCTTCGTGTCGATGCTCGCCTCGACCGTGGTGTCGACCTCGCTGCCCGTCATCGTGCACGACCTCTCCGGCGACCAGAACGCCTACACCTGGGTCATCACCGCGACCCTGCTCACCACCGCGATCTCGACGCCCATCTGGGGCAAGCTCGCCGACCTCTTCAACCGCAAGGTCCTCATCCAGATCGCCATCGCGATCTTCGTGCTCGCGACCGCCGCCGCCGGCTTCTCGCAGAACACCGACATGCTCATCGCCTTCCGCGCGGTGCAGGGGCTCGGCGCCGGCGGTCTCGCCGCCCTCAGCCAGGTGATCATGGCCGACATCATCAGCCCCCGCGAGCGGGGTCGCTACATGGGCCTGTTCGGCGCGGTCATGGCGGTCGCCACGGTCGGCGGCCCGCTGCTCGGCGGCGTCATCACCGACGCCTTCGGCTGGCGCTGGAACTTCTTCGTCGCCCTCCCCTTCGCGGTCGCAGCGCTCCTCATCCAGCAGCGCACGCTGCATCTTCCGGCGCGGGCGAAGCGCGCGGTGAAGATCGACTACGTCGGCATCGTCCTGCTCTCGGCCGCCGTCTCACTCCTGCTCATCTGGGTCACCAACGCCGGCAGCACCTTCGAGTGGGCGAGCACCGAGACGCTCCTCATGGTCGGCGGCGCGGTCCTCGCCGCGGTCCTCTTCGTCATCGTCGAACTGCGATCGTCCGAGCCGCTCGTCCCGCTCACCCTGTTCCGCGACGCCACCTTCACCCTCGCAACCATCGCCTCGATCGCGACGGGTCTTGCGATGTTCGGCACCTCGGTGTTCCTCAGCCAGTACATGCAGATGGCCCGTGGCGCCACGCCGACCGAGGCAGGCGTCATGACGATCCCGATGATCGGCGGTCTGCTCGTCTCGTCGATCGTCGTCGGCGCCCTGATCTCGCGCTTCGGTCACTGGAAGCCGTTCCTCATCGCCGGTGGCGTGCTGTTGATCGCGGGCTCCTTCCTGTTGTCGACCATCCACTACGACACGAACTTCGCCCTCGTCTCGATCTACATGGCCCTGCTGGGCGCGGGCGTCGGCATGACCATGCAGAACCTCGTCCTCGTGGTGCAGAACACCGCCAACCCCACGCAGATGGGCGCGGCGAGCTCCGGGGTGACGTTCTTCCGCAGCCTCGGCGGCACGATCGGCGTCTCGGTGATGGGCGCCGCTCTCGCGAGCATGGCGACAAGCCTGTTCAACGACCGCGCGGCCGACCTCAAGGCCGCCATCATCGGCCTCGGCGCCGACGGAGCCTCGGTCGCGCAGACCCTGCAGTCGGGAGCCATCCCGCAGGTGTCGACCCTCCCCGAGAGCGTTCGCGTCATCGTCGAGGACATCTACGCGCAGTCGATCGCGCACTCGTTCCTCATCGCCGTGCCCGTCGCGGTCGTGAGCCTCGTCGCGATCCTGTTCCTGCCGAACCGTCCGCTGACCCGCATGACCACCACCGAGCGCGTCGCAGCGAGCGAGGCCGACTTCGCCACCGTGTCCGTTCCCGAGGCCATGGCCACGCTCTCGGCCACCGGCACCGTCCCGACACAGGATGCCGGCTCCTCGCGTCGTGCACGCCGTGCGTCCGAGATGGGAGAGGATGGCTGACGTGACGAGCGATAAGGACGACGACCGCCGCGAGGCCGTGCAGGCCCTCGAGTCGTCGTTCTCGGAGCTCATGACGGTGTTCCGCCGCTTCGTCTCCGAAGCGGCGGAACGCGTGAGCCCGGGGATGCTGCCGGCGACGTTCAAAGCCCTCTCCGTGGTGAGCCGCTTCGGTCCGCTGACCCTGTCCGCGCTGGCCGAGCGTCTGGCCGCCGACAAGGGGTTCCTGAGCCGTTCGATCACCGAGCTCGAAGAGCTCGGCCTCGTCACGCGCACGCCGGATCCGAACGACCGTCGCTCACGGCTCATCGCCGTCACCGAGGTCGGCCACGGCCGCCTGGCCGAGGCACGCGCGCCGCATGAGAGCCGCCTGTTCGACGCGATCGCCGACTGGACGATCGACGACATCCGTCACCTCTCGACGCTGCTGCACGCTCTCGCCGTCGGCGAAGTCCCCGCTCGCGACTGATCGCGCTTCCCGCGCGAGCGCGGCGGGCGGGCTTCGCGACACGGTGACCGAGGCGTAACACCGTCGAGACAATGGCCGGGTTGACTGTGGGAACCGCGGCGAGGTCGCCGCGAACCGACCGCAGCGAGAGTGAGCGCCCGATGAGATTCCGATCGACGCATCCCGATACCGTCCTCCAGCCCGCTCCGTCGGTGCCGGACACGATGCGCGCGGTGGTTTTCGACGGCCCGGGCGACCCCGAGGCACTGCACCTCGCCGAGATCGAGGTCCCCACGCCGGTACTGAGCGAGGTGCTCGTGCGGGTGGTCGCGGCCGGCGTCAACCCGATCGACGCGAAGACCCGCGCGGGACGAGGCCTGTCCGGCGCTATCTCGTCGTGGCCGGTCGTGCTCGGACTCGACGTGAGCGGAGTGGTCGTGCGTGCCCCCTTCGACGCGCACCCCTTCCCCGTCGGCACCGAGGTCTACGGCATGGCCACCGTGCCGCGCACGAGCGGCTCATACGCCGAGTACGTCGTCGTCCCGACCCTCTCCCTCGCCCGAAAGCCCTCGTCTCTCTCGCACGTCGAGGCGGCCGGTGTGCCGGTGGCGGCCCTCACCGCCTGGGGCATCGTGGTCGAGACGGCCCTCGCCCATCAGGGCCAGCGCATCCTGGTGCACGCGGGCAGCGGCGGCGTGGGCCACTTCGCGGTGCAGTTCGCCGCCTACTTCGGCGCGCACGTGATCGCGACCGGATCACCGCGCAACCTGGAGTGGCTCCGCGAGCTGGGCGCCGCCGAGGTGGTCGACTACACCTCGACGCGGTTCGAAGAGGTGGTCTCCGACGTCGACGTCGTCATCGACCTCATCGGCAACGTCTCCGACGACACCGGCACCCGCTCGCTCGAGGTGCTGCGTCCGGGTGGTCTGCTCATCGAGGTGCCCACCGGGGCGTGGCCCGGCTTCCGCGAGGCGGCCGCGGAGCGTGGCATCCGCTCCACCGATTACAAGACGATTCCCGACGGCGGGGCTCTGGCGACCATCACGCGGCTGCTCGAGTCGGGAGCCGTGCGCGTGTACGTCGAGCACGTCTTCGAACTCGACGACGCCGCCGCGGCGCACACCGAGATCGAGCGGGGGCACACGCGCGGCAAGATCGTGCTGAGCGTGAGCGACGACTGAGCTCAGCCCGCGGCCAGCATCCGGCGCCCCTCGTCGACGATCTCGTCGGCGATCTCGTCGAGCAGTGGCGAGGTGAGGTTCCACTGCTGCCAGTAGAGCGGCACGTCGATGGGGTCGTCGCCGAGCCGCACGAGTTCGCCCGCACGCAGCGCCCCCGCCGACTGGAATCCCGGGAGCAAGCCCCACCCGAGGCCCAGTTCGACGGCGGTGGCGAAGTCCTGCGATGCCGGGACCCGGTGCCGCGGCGGAGCCGCTGCGGGCACTCCTCGGCGAGCCAACCACTGCGTCTGCAGGTCGTCGCGCCGGTCGAAGTCCACCACGGGCGCGGCCCGGAGCGCCTCGGCGTCGACCCCTCCGGCGAACCATTTCGCCGCGAACGAAGTGGTGGCCACCGCCTCGTACCGCAGCACGCCGAGCCGTCGCACACGACACCCGGCCACGGGCGCCTCTCGCGAGGTGACCGCGGCCATCACCGTGCCGGATTCGAGGAGCCCGGCGGTGAAGTCCTGGTCATCGCGGTGCAGATCGAACACGACGGCGCGACGATCCGCCACTCGGGCGAGCGGCGGCAGGAACCAGGTGGCGAGGGAGTCGGCGTTCACCGCCAGCGGGACGGATACCACGGCTCCCCCTTCCGCGCCGATCGCGGCGAGGGCGTCATGCTCGAGCAGGGCGAGTTGGCGAGCCAGTCGCACCACGGCACCGCCTGCTTCGGTGGCGCGCACGGGCTTGCTGCGCACGAGCACCACGCGCCCGAGCTGATCCTCGAGCGCTCGGATGCGCTGACTCACCGCGGAGGGGGTGATGTGCAGACGCCGGGCGGCGGCATCCAGGGTCCCCTCTTCGACGACGACAGCGAGCGTCCGGGCCAGATCGAAGGGTATCGGCATGAAGGAATGCTAACGGTGCTGCAGAATCCTGAGCTGGTCTACGCCTCACTCCGTCCCTAGCGTCGCCTACGTGCTCCCCTCCCTGCTCGCCGGCCTCGGTCTCGGCTTCTCTCTCATCGTCGCCATCGGCGCCCAGAACCTCTTCGTCTTGCGTCAGGGCATCCGCCGCGAGCACCTCCTCGCCGTGGTGGCGGTCTGCGCGCTCTCCGATGCCGTTCTGATCCTGCTCGGCGTCTCGGGCGTGGGCTTGGTGCTGCAGGCGGTGCCGTGGCTGATCGTGGTCGTCCGGTGGGCGGGGGCCGGGTTCCTCGTCGGCTACGGCCTCCTCGCCGCGCGCCGCGCCCTGCGTCCCAGCGGCGCGACGCTGCACCTGGACACCTCGACATCCCCTTCCGCACCGACGGCCGGCGGCACGACGATACAGACCCGTCCGGCGCGCACCACGCTGACGGCGACGGTGCTGACATGCCTCGCCCTCACCTGGCTCAATCCGCACGTGTACCTCGACACGGTCTTCCTGCTCGGATCCGTGGCGTCGACGCACGGCGACGGGCGCTGGGCCTTCGCGGTGGGGGCGTGCATCGCGAGCCTGGTCTGGTTCTCGGCCCTCGGCTTCGGTGCGCGGTTCCTCGGCCGGTGGCTCGACACCCCGCGCGCCTGGCGCGTTCTCGACGGCATCATCGCCGTGGTGATGTTCGCGATCGCGCTCTCCCTCGTGCTGCCGCACTGAACCGACGACACCAGGGCCCGGCGGCGTCGGCGAGAATGGGCCGATGCGAACGGTGACGATGACGGTGACGGGCCGCGTCCAGGGCGTCGGCTTCCGATACTCCCTGCGCACAGAGGCGGAGCGTCTCGGCGTCGACGGCTGGGTGCGCAACCGCCGGGATGGTTCGGTGGAGGCGTTCCTCTCGGGAGACCCCGACGACGTCGAGGGCGTGATCGCCTGGGCGCACGATGGGCCGGCCGGGGCCCGCGTCGACGATGTCGACGTCGTCGAGGGCGCCGAGCACGCGGCATCCGGGTTCGAGATCCGCGCCACCGCCTGAGTCAGACCGGGAGGCCGGCCGTGAGTTCGGCGAGGACGTCGGCGGCGTCGTCGAAGCGCGACAGCGCCGCGGCCTGCCCCGCCCACAGCGACACCAGCTCGCCGTCGCCCCGCGCGGTCGCCGCAGCGCGGAACACCCCGGTCAGCCAGTTCTGCGCGGGAAAAGGAGCGATCATCCCCGACGCCTCGAGCTCGTGCATCGCTCGATTCGGGATGCCGCGAGCCAGCCGCCCGCTCATGGCCCGGGTCAGCACGGTGTCGGTGTCGGCCGCTCGACCGATCGCGTCGCGATGGGCGGCGGTGGCCGCCGACTGGGAGGTGCGCAGGAACGCCGTCCCCACCTGCACCCCCTCGGCGCCCAGAGCGAGAGCAGCCGCGACCCCACGCCGATCGGCGATGCCGCCCGCGGCGATGACCGGGACGCCGACGGCGTCGACCACCTGCGGAACGAGGGCGAACGTTCCGACCAGAGACGCCGACGCCTCTCGCAGGAACGACACCCGGTGCCCGCCTGCCTCCGAGCCGGTGGCGACGACGGCGTCGACGCCCGCCGCCTCGAGCGCGACGGCCTCGGCGACCGAGGTCGCCGTGCCGATCACGCGGATGCCGTGCTCACGCGCCGCGATGAGGGTGTCGGCATCCGGAATCCCGAAGACGACGCTCAGCACGTCGGGCCGGGCCGCGAAGACGGCGTCGAGCTGGTCGGCGACGGGCGGCAGGAACGCCGTCGGCGGGGTGGGCGCGTCGACCCCGGCCGCGGCGAACAGCGGGGCCGCGGCGTCGACGAACGGCTGCACGTCGATGTCTTCGGGGCGCACTTCGTCACCGCGCGGAAGCCAGAGGTTCACGGCGACGGGCCGCGGGGTGGCGGCGCGCAGCTGCGACACCGTGTCGTGGATGCGGTCGGGCGTGTAGCCGTACAGTCCGAAGGACCCGAGCCCTCCCCCGTCGCTGACGGCGGCAGTCAGAGCGACAGACGACAGTCCGCCGAACGGGCCGAGGACGATCGGCACGTCGATGCCGAGAAGGTTCTCGAGGCGGCTCATCCCTCGACCCTACGGCGCCGGCTGTTACTCCGCGCTCTCCGAGGGGTCGGGGCCGTCGAGCGGGCGCAGCAGACGATCGAGGAAGCGTCGAGTACGCTCCTTCTTCGGCTGGCGCAGGAGCTCGGACGGCGCTCCGCGCTCGACGATCACTCCCGCGTCGAAGAACAGCACCTCGTCGGCCACCTCGCGCGCGAAGCCGAGCTCGTGCGTGACGATGACCATCGTCCACCCCTCGTTCGCCAGTTCGCGGAGGACCGTGAGAACCTCGCCCACCAGCTCGGGGTCGAGTGCGCTGGTCGGCTCGTCGAACAACAGCAACGAGGGCTGCAGGGCCAGAGCGCGCACGATGCCGACGCGCTGCTGCTGTCCGCCGGAGAGCTCGGACGGGTACGCGTCGCGCTTCTCCGACAGGCCGACGCGGGCGAGCAGGGTCTCGGCACGGGCGACAGCCTCGGCTTTCGGGACGCCGTGCGCCTGGATCGGCCCCTCGATCACGTTCTGGATGACGGTGAGGTGCGGGAAGAGATTGTGGTGCTGGAACACCATCGCCGAGCGATCGCGCAGCCCGGTGCGATCGGACTTCGACACCTTCTGCGAGAAGTCCACGACCGGCCCCCCGTCGAACGCCAGCACACCGGCATCCGGGGTCTCAAGAGCGTTCAGGCACCGCAGCACCGTGGTCTTGCCAGAGCCGGAGGGCCCGATCAGCACGAGCACATCGCCGCGGCGCACCTCGAGATCGACACCGTCGAGGACTCGGTTGGTGCCGAAGCTCTTCTGCAGTCCCGAGACGGCGAGCAGCGGGGCGGTGTCAGTGTGCGACATGGCGGTCCAGCCTCTTTTCCAGGGCGTTCTGCCCGAACGACAGCACGAGGCAGAACAGCCAGTAGATGAGCGCGGCTTCGAGATACACCGCCATGAACTCGTACGAGAAGGCAGCGATGGCCTGCGCCTGGCGGAACAGCTCGGTGACGAGGATGAGGGATGCCAGCGAGCTGTCCTTCACGAGCGAGATGAACGTGTTCGACAGGGGCGGCACCGAGACGCGAGCCGCCTGCGGCAGGATGATGCGCGTCAGCGTCTTGCGGCGGTTCAGGCCCACCGTGTGCGCCGCCTCCCACTGCCCGCGCGGGACGGACAGGATGGCCGCGCGGATGACCTCCGCCGCGTACCCGCCGACGTTCAGCGAGAACGCGATGACCGCCGCGGGGAAGGGATCGATCGTCAGTCCCAGCGACGGCAGGCCGTAGAAGATCACGAACAGCTGCACCAGCAGGGGCGTGCCGCGAATGATCGAGATGTAGAACCGGGCGAAGCCCGACAGCACCACGTTGCGCGAAAGGCGCAGCAGGGCCATGGCCAGCGCGATCACGAGACCGATCGCGAACGAGGCCAGGGACAGCGGGATCGTGCCCGTGATGCCGGCCAGAACCATCGGCCAGAACGAGTCGACGAGCAGGGTCCAGATGTCGTTCATGAGCCTCCTTCCTCACACGCGAGCGGATCATCCGCCTCCCACGTTAGAGCGGGGAAGCGGATGATCCGCGGGGGTTTACACCAGCTGGTTACTTCGTGACGTCGGCGCCGAAGTACTTGTCGCTGATCGTGGCGAGGGTTCCGTCGGCGCGGAGTTCGTCGAGCGCTCCGTCGACGGCATCCGCCAGCTTGTCCTGGCCCTTCTTGAAGGCGAAGGCGCTCTCGGAGGAATCCTCCGTGGTGGCGGCGATCTTCAGGCCGGTCGGGCTGTTGGTCTTCTCGTAGTCGAGGTAGGTGAGCTGGTCGTTGACCGTGGCGTCGACGCGACCCTGCTTGAGCAGGGCGACGGCCTGGGCCCACCCCTCGACGGCCTCGACCTGGGCGCCGCTCGACGTCGCGAGCTCGTACCAGTTGCTCGTGAGCGACTGGGCGGTGGTCTTGCCCGACAGGTCGGCGAAGCTCGAGATGGCGTTGTCGCTGTCGGTCGTCACGATGACGCCGCGCGAGACGGTGTACGGCGAGCTGAAGGTGTACTTCTCCTGGCGCTCGGGGTTGATCGAGACCTGGTTGGCGATGACGTCGAAGCGGCCGGCATCCAGGCCCGCGAAGATCGCGTCCCACTGGGTCTCCTGGAACTTCACCTGCAGACCGAGCTTGTCGGCGACGGCCTTCGCGATCTCGACGTCGAAGCCCGTCAGCTCGCCCGCACCCTCGTGGTACGAGAAGGGACGGTAGGTACCCTCGGTGGCCACGGTCAGCGTGCCGCCGGAGATCAAGCCGAGATCCGACCCCGCGTCGGGGTTCGCCGCGGTGGAACCGCCACTGCAGGCGGTCAGCGCGAGGGCGCTGAGGCCGAGGGTGGCGGCGAGGACGGTCAGACGGCGACGGGGCATAGCTGTTCCAGACATGTGTGAGTGGTGTGGGGGGGGTACGCGGTGCAGGCGTACCCTCCAGCAGAACACGCTCGGGCGCGAACGTCTTCCCGCATGACGCCGTATTGCACGATCGTGCAGGCGCAGTGCCGCCCGGAAACGCGAAAGCCCCGCCGACACGAGGTGCGGCGGGGCTTTCGGTGACCGATGTCAGACGATGACGTTGACGTCCAGCGGGATGCCGGGACCGAAGGTGGTCGAGACGGCGCCCTTCTGGATGTAACGACCCTTCGAGCTCGAGGGCTTGAGGCGGACGATCTCCTCGAGAGCGGCCTTGAGGTTCTCGTCGAGCTGCTCGGCCGAGAACGACGCCTTGCCGACGACGAAGTGCACGTTGGCGTGCTTGTCGACGCGGAACTCGATCTTTCCGCCCTTGATCTCCTCGACGGCCTTGGCCGGGTTGGGGGTCACGGTGCCGGTCTTGGGGTTCGGCATGAGGCCGCGGGGTCCGAGGACCTTACCGAGGCGACCGACCTGGCCCATGAGCTCGGGGGTCGAGACGGCGGCGTCGAACGACGTGTAGCCGGCCGCGACCTTCTCGATGAGCTCGGTGCCACCGACCTCGTCGGCGCCGGCGGCGAGAGCCGCCTCGGCCGCGGGGCCGTTGGCGAAGACGATGACGCGCGCGGTCTTACCCGTGCCGTGGGGGAGGATGACCGTGCCGCGGACCATCTGGTCGGCCTTACGGGGGTCGACCGAGAGCTTCAGCGCGACCTCTACGGTCGAGTCGAACTTCTTCGAGCCGGTCTCCTTCGCGAGGGCGACGGCCTCGGTCGGGGTGTAGAACGTGTCGGCCGCGATCTTCTCAGCTGCGGCGCGGAATGCCTTGGACTTGGTAGCCATTGTTATCTCCCTCAGTCCTCGACCGTGATGCCCATGGAACGGGCGGTGCCGGCGATGATCTTCGAGGCGGCCTCGATGTCGTTCGCGTTCAGGTCGGGCTGCTTCGTGGTGGCGATCTCGCGAACCTGGTCCTTGGTGAGCTTGCCCACCTTGACCGTGTGGGGCGTGGACGAACCCTTGGCCAGTCCAGCCGCCTTCTTGATGAGCTCCGCCGCCGGCGGGGTCTTCAGGATGAAGGTGAAGCTGCGGTCTTCGTAGACCGTGATCTCAACGGGGATGACGTTGCCGCGCTGGGCTTCGGTCGCCGCGTTGTAGGCCTTGCAGAACTCCATGATGTTGACGCCGTGCTGACCGAGCGCCGGACCGATCGGCGGTGCGGGGTTGGCCGCGCCTGCCTTGATCTGGAGCTTGATCAGGCCGGTCACCTTTTTCTTGGGTGCCATATCCTTTTCCTCTCTCGAGCGGAAACCTCGCGGCTCCCTCTCTCCCGCACGCCCGGCGGTTCCGGACAGCGGTCGTTGCGCACTGACGCACGCAACCTTGCCATTGTACGCGACGTCGGGGCTTTCGGCATCCCGCGCCGTCCGTCCCCGCGGCCATCGCGCCCCACCGTCCCCGCGCCGCACCCTCCCCCGCGCTCCGCGCTCCGCCCTGACGCATAAACGCGATCCGCGCGCATAAACGCGTGTGCATCGTGTTTATGCGCGCGAGGAGCGTTTACACGAGGACCCTTCGCGAGTTATCCACACCCCGCGGCACGCACCCGCCCGCGAACTGGCACCCTCACCGGATGGACATCGTTCCCCGATCGCTACGCGCCTCCCCGGCACCACTGATCCGCGCCTCGCACGCGCCCCGATCCGGACCACCGTTGTGGCGAGACGAATCCCTGCTCCGCGTGCGCGCCGGTGTGTACACGGTCCGCGCCGCATGGGAGGCACTGAAGCCGTGGGAGCGCTACCTCGTTCGGGTCCATGCGTTCGCTTCGGCGAGACAGGATGCCGTGTTCTCACACGAGTCCGCCGCCTCGCTGCTGGGACTCCCCGTCTTCGGCCACCCGCGAGCGATCCACATCTTCGACGGACGCCGGTCGAGATCGGTGACGTACGGCGACGTCACCGTTCACACGAGCGCCGACGAGAGAACGAACTGCTCGATCGCCGGCATCCGCGTGAGCGCCATCGAGGACGTCGTGATCGACCTGGCCCGGGTGCTGCCTCCCGCATTCGGGCTCGCCGTCGCCGATGCCGCGGCCCGGTCTTTCGGCCTCGACACCCCGCGATTGCTCGATCTCGCCGCCGCGCAGCAGACCACGTTCGGGGCGCGACGCGCGCTGTGGGCGCTGTCGCGCGCGACGCCGCTGGCGGAGTCACCGGCAGAGTCGGTCAGTCGAGCGGTCATCGAGTGGTGCGGGTTCCCCGCTCCCGCGCTCCAGACGGAGCACGGCGTCGACGGACGCATCTACCGGTCGGACTTCTGCTGGCCTGAGCGGAAGATCATCGGCGAGGTCGACGGGTGGATGAAGTACAGCGACACAGATGCCGCCGCGGCGGCCGAGGCCGTCCGGGCCGAGAAGCGCCGTGAGGACGCTCTTCGACGGCACGGGTGGCACGTCGCCCGGTGGGACTACGCGGGAGCTCTCCGCGTCGAGGCGCTGCGTGGCGCCCTCCTCTCCGCCGGGCTGCAGCCCGTGCGTCGCTCCGAGGGGGCCGCCCTGGTCTCCGTCGGGAGGAACACCCGCTCGATGTGACAGGCATAAACGCCATTCACGCGCAGAAACACGTGGACATCGCGTTTATACGAGTGGATCGCGTTTATGCCTGGGTTCGGGGCGGGAACGGCGAACGCCCCGGGCGCGGCGCGGGGGCGGGGCGGGCGCGGGGCGGCGCGGGGGCGGGGCGGGCGCGGGGCGGCGCGGCGGCGGGGCGGGCGCGGGGCGGCGCGGGCGCGGCGCGGGCGCGGCGCGGGCGCGGGGGCGGCGCGGGGCGGGGCCGCGCGGGG
>NZ_BJML01000020.1 GCF_006539145.1 Microbacterium testaceum
CCCCCGGATGCCGGGACCCTCACGTCCACGCGAGGGTCCCGGCATCCACCCTCGTCAGACGTCTCAGGGGGTCAGGGCTCCTCGCCGTCCCCCCCCCGTTCCGGCCCCTCGTCCCTTCGTGAGCGGCCGACAACGGTCGCCGCGGGATGTCCCCGGCGACAGAAAACGACCCCTCACACGAAGGGGAGACCCGAGAGAGAGACCGCCGTGCCGCTGGCCGACATGCCCGAACTGCTCGCCGCGCACCGTGCGGTCGGGGCCTTCAACTTCATCACCCTCGAGGTCGCCGAGGCCATCGTCGCCGGAGCCGAGGCCGCGGGGTCGGGGGTGATCCTGCAGTTGTCGCAGAACGCGATCGCGTTCCACGGCGGGGTCGGCCCGGCTGCCTCGGCCGCTCTCCGCCTGGCCGAGAACGCGCGTGTCCCCGTCGTCGTGCACCTCGACCATGCGACCGACGAGCCGCTCGTCGACGAGGCCCTGGCCGTCGGCATCCGGTCGGTGATGTTCGACGCCGCTCATCTGACGGATGCCGAGAACCTCGAGCGCACCGCCGCCGTCGCCGCCCGCGTGCACGCCGCCGGTGCCTGGATCGAGGCCGAGCTCGGCGAGATCGGCGGCAAGGGCGCCCACGCGCCGGGCGTGCGCACCGACGTGGCCGAGGCCGTGCGCTTCGTCGAGGCCACCGGCGTCGACGCCCTCGCCGTGGCCGTCGGCAGCGAGCACGCCATGCGCGAGCGCAGCGCCCGGCTCGACGAGGCGCTCATCGCCGAGCTCGCCGCAGCCGTACCCGTCCCCCTCGTCCTGCACGGCTCGAGCGGGGTCGCCGACGCCGGCATCGACGGCGCCGTGCGGGCGGGCATGCGCAAGATCAACATCGGCACGCACCTCAACACCGTGCTGACCGCGGCGGTCCGCGACGAGCTCGACCGGGACCCGGATGCCATCGATCCCCGCCGCTGGCTCGCCCCGGGGCGTGCGGCGGTCGCCGCCGAGGTGCAGCGCCTGCTCGGCGTCGTGACGGGGCGCGACGCGTGAGCGGCATCGTCACCCTCACCGCCGCGGGTGCCATCGACGCCACCTACCGCGTCGGCACCCTGCATCGCGGTGCCTTCGCGCGTGCCGACAGTTATACCCGCGAGGTGAGCGGCAAGGGCGTCAACGTCTCGGCCGCCCTCGCCGCGGGGGGAGCCGACACCGCGGCGATCGTCGTGCTCGGCGCCGACGACGTGCGCTTCGCCCGGTGCGGACTCACCGCACCGCTGCTGCGCATCGTCGAGGTGCCCGGGGCGACGCGCGTCAACACGTCGATCATCGACGCCCAGGGGGCCACCACGAAGGTCAACGCTCCCACGCCGCCGCTGGCGCCCGAAGCATGGGCGGCCACGATCGCGGCGCTGCGCGAAGAACTCGCGGATCGCACCGACCCCTGGCTCGTGGTCTCGGGGAGCCTGCCCGAACTGGCCGGCACCGGCACCCTCGTCGACCTGGCCCCCGTCCGCGCACTCGCGCGCGAGCACGGGGCGCGGGTCGCTGTCGATACGAGCGGGGCGGCACTGGACGCTCTCCTTGTCGATCCCGCCGGCATCGACCTGCTCACCCCCAACGCCGAGGAGCTCTCGGCGGCGGTCGGACGCCCCCTCGTCACCCTGGGTGAGGTCGTCGCCGCCGCTCGCGAGATCGTCGCCCGCGGTGTCGGGACGGTTCTCGCGAGCCTCGGTGCCGACGGCCTCATCGCCGTCACGGCCGACCGTGCGGTGTTCGCCCGGGCCGATGCCCCGTTCGTCGCCAACACCGCCGGGGCGGGGGATGCCGCTCTCGCGGGCTTCCTGCTCGGGCTGACGAGCGCGCCCGCCGCCGGCTCCGACGTCCTCGCCCTCGCGGCGGCGTCGGCGGCGGAATGGGGTGCCCATGCCGTGTCGCACACGTCGACCGTCGTCTCGGGACAGCCGGTCGGCATCCGGGCTCTCGTCCACATCGAGCCGGATCTCGCCCGGGTCCTCACCCCGGAAGGTCACGAGTGATCCCTCCCGCGTTCCGCCCGCACCGTCCGAAGGATCACGCATGACCCTCGCTCCGACCGAGATCGCTCCCCAGATCGCCGCGGCCGTCGCCGATGTCTCGCGCATCCGCACCCGGGCAATCGACCGCGTCGCGTACGCCAACGACGCCTCGCACTATCTGCTGACCCCGGATGCGGTGGTCGTCGCCGCCGACGCGGCCGAGGTGGCCGGCATCCTGCGCGGGGCCACGGCATCCCGCACGCCCGTCACCTTCCGCTCCGGCGGGACGAGCCTCTCGGGGCAGTCGTCGGGCAATGGTCTGCTCGTCGACGTGCGGCAGGGCTTCGGGCGCATCGACGTGCTCGACGGCGGCCGCCGAGTGCGGTCGCAGCCCGGGGCGACCGTGCGCCAGGTCAATGCGCGTCTGCTGCGGCACGGCCATCGGCTCGGTCCCGACCCGGCGAGCGAAGCCGCCTGCACCATCGGCGGGGTCGTCGCGAACAACTCCAGCGGCATGGCCTGCGGCACGGTCGAGAACTCGTACCGCACCCTCGAGGGGCTCGTTCTGGTGCTGGCATCCGGGACCCTCGTCGACACGGCCGCCGCCGACGCCGATGCGCTGCTGCGCGACCGTGAACCCGCCCTCGTCGAGGGGCTGATGCGGCTGCGCGAACGCGTGGTGCGCAACGCGGCCAGCGTCGCGCTCATCGAGCGGCAGTTCGCGATGAAGAACACGATGGGTTACGCCCTCAACGCCTTCCTCGACTTCGACACACCCGCGGCGCTGCTCGCGCATCTGGTCGTGGGGTCGGAGGGGACGCTCGCGTTCGTCGCCGAGGCGACCTTCCGCACCGTGCCGATCCGGCCCGCGGTCTCCACCACCCTCGCGGTGTTCCCCACTCTCGACGCGGCGACCCGGTCTCTGCCGGCTCTGGTCTCGACGGGAGCGGCGACGCTGGAGCTGATGGATGCCACGTCTCTGCGCGTCGGACAGCGTCTGGCCGGGACCCCCGCCGCCATCCACGGCTTCGAGGCGACGACGCAGGCGGCACTGCTGGTGGAGTATCACGCCGACGACAACGACTCCCTGCGCACTCTCGCGGAGGCCGGTTCCCGCGTGCTTGCCGCGGAGCACCTTCTCGACCCCGCCGTCTTCTCTCGCGACCCCGCCCAACGCGCCGCGGCGTGGACCTTCCGCAAGGGGCTCTACGCGTCGGTCGCCGGGGCCCGGCCGAGCGGCACCACGGCCCTGCTCGAAGACGTGGTCGTCCCCGTCGAGCGTCTCGCCGACACCTGCGATGGGCTTCAGGAGCTCTTCGCCCGCTTCGGCTACGACGACAGCGTCATCTTCGGCCACGCCAAGGACGGCAACATCCACTTCATGCTGACCGACCGCTTCGAGGGGGCCAAGGCCCTGGGGCGTTTCGAGGGCTTCACCGACGCGATGGTCGACCTCGTGCTGGAGGCGGGCGGCAACCTCAAGGCCGAGCACGGTACGGGGCGCGCGATGGCGCCGTACGTGCGCCGGCAGTACGGCGACGAACTTCACGACGTGATGGTGGAGCTCAAGCGTCTGCTCGACCCGAGCGGCATCCTGAACCCGGGCGTCATCATCGACGACGATCCCGGTGCGCACATGCGCCACCTCAAGGCGCCGGTGACGATCGAGCCCGAGGCCGACCGGTGCGTCGAGTGCGGCTACTGCGAGCCGGTGTGCCCGAGCCGCTCCCTCACCCTCACCCCGCGGCAGCGCATCGTCGTGCGGCGCGCCTCGACCGCGGCGCGCGAGCGCGGCGACGGGGGTCTCGTGGCGGAGCTCGAGAAGGACTACGACTACGACGGCGTGCAGACCTGCGCCGTCGACGGCATGTGCCAGACCGCGTGCCCGGTGCTCATCAACACGGGAACCCTCATGAAGCGCTTCCGACGCGAAGACGCGAACCCCGTGCTCGCCGCCGGGTGGTCGGCGGCGGCGACGGGGTGGGGAGCGGTCACGCGGGCGGGGTCGGTGGCGCTGACCGCCGCCGAGAAGGTGCCGATGCCGCTCGTCCGGACGGTGACGGATGCCGCCCGCGCGGTGCTCGGAACCGACACGGTGCCCCGGTATGCGCCGGAGCTGCCCGCGGGTGGGGCGTCGCGGCGGTCGCTGGGGTCGGTGGTCGGTTTCCCCGGCGTCGAGCCCTCGGCGGTGTTCCTTCCGGCGTGTGTGGGGAGCATGTTCGGGCCCTCCGACGGCATCGGTGCCACGGCTGCGTTCACACGCCTGCTCGAGCGCGCCGGGGTCGCGGCGATCGTGCCCGACGGCATCGACGCCCTCTGCTGCGGCACCCCCTGGTCGTCGAAGGGCTACGCGAAGGGGCACGCGACGATGACCGCCCGGGTGCGGGCGGCGGTGCGCTCGGCGTCCCGCGACGGCGCCCTGCCGGTCATCTGCGATGCGTCCAGCTGCACCGAGGGCTTCGCCGCCACCCTCCGTGACGAGGGCGTGCAGGTGATGGATGCCGTGGCCTTCGCGGCATCCACTCTGCTTCCGCGTCTCTCCCCGACGCCGGTGGCGGAGCTGCTGGCGCTGCACCCCACGTGCTCGTCGACGCAGCTGGGGATCGACCCGGCGCTACGGGCCATCGGCGCGGCCGTGGCAGCCGAGGTTCGCGTTCCCGACGCGTGGGGCTGCTGCGCCTACGCGGGCGACCGGGGCATGCTGCACCCCGAGCTGACCGAGGCCGCGACCGCCCCGGAGGCGGCGGAGGTGGCCGGGTGGGGAGCCGACGCGCACGCGTCGTGCAACCGCACGTGCGAGCTGGGCATGACGAAGGCGACGGGGGAGTCGTACGTGCACGTGCTGGAGCTGCTGGAACGCGCCACGCGCTGACCCCCACGGGCCCGGTCGTCAGAGGCGGTGGCCGTTGGCGAGGACCGGAAGGGCGGCGCGGACGCGGGGGACCGCGGCCAGGGGGCCGTCGACGTCGACGACGAGGGTTTCCGGCGCATCGCCGAGGCGGACGACGTCGGTCCCGTCTGCGGCGATGACTCCGCTGAAGCCGATGCCGGTCGGAGCGCCCGCGCCGTCGTCGCGGCCGATGGTCAGCGGATCGGCCTGGCCGACGGCCACCACCACGGTCGTGGTGTCGAGAGCCCGAGCGCGCGTCAGCAGCTCCCAGTGCTCGCGCTTGCCCGGCCCGGAGCCCCACGAGGCCGCGACGAGAACGAGGTCGGCGCCCTCCTCGGCCAGCGCACGGAAGAGCTCGGGGAAGCGCACGTCGTAACACGTGGCCACCCCGATGCGGACGCCGTTCAGGTCGAACGTCACCGGGTGGTCGCCGGGCTCAACGGCATCCGACTCTCGATACCCGAAGGCGTCGTAGAGGTGGATCTTGTCGTAGCTCGCGTCGACGGCACCGGCGACGAGGAGGGTGTTGCGCACGCGTTCGGGGCTCGCCGACGGGGTGAACATGCCGACCACGATCGTCACGCCGGCCTCTCGTGCGATGCGGCGCACACCCTCGGCCCACGGACCGTCGAGAGGCTCGGCGACCCCGCCGAGGTCGGGGCCGGCGAAGCGGCACATGACCGCCTCGGGGAAGACGACGAGCTCGGCGCCGTCGGCGGCCGCTCGTCGGGTCTCGCGGGCGATGATCGAGAGGTTCTCGACGGGGTCGGAACCGGCCACGACCTGTGCCAGAGCGATGCGCATGGGTGTCTCCTTCGTACGGGTCGCCCCGTGTTGTATACATTTTGTATGCCTTCAGCCACGTCCCCGTCGGGTCGCGACCGCGCCCTCGAGCATCTTCGCGCCCTGCTCACCGACCCCCAGGTCGAGGGCGGCTTCATCAACGAACAAGATGTCGCCGACGAGGTCGGAGTCTCGCGCACGCCGGTCCGGGAGGCGCTGCTGATTCTTGCGTCGGAGGGGCTGGTGGACCTCGAGCCGCGTCGGGGAGCCCGCGTCGCCGCCTTGACCCCGCGCGAGACGGCCGAGCTGATGGAGATGCGCGGCCTGATCGAGCGCTTCGCCGTCCAGCGTGCGTTCTTCCAGGGCGTTTCGCCGCACGAGGCGCTCGCCGAGATCATGGGTCGTCAGCAGGCCGTCACCGAGGGACTGACGCGTGTGACGTTCGAGCAGGCCCGCGCGTGCATCGAGCTCGACAGGCAGTTCCACCAGGTTCTCGTCGACGCCGCGGGCAATTCGTTCCTCTCCCGCAGCTATGCGGCGCTGCGCGAGCGCCAGGTGCGGGTGGGGATCGCGGCGTTGGGGATCGGACCGTCGCGGTGGGACGCCGTCACGCACGAGCACGGTGCCATCGTCGATGCCCTGAGGGCGGGAGATCAGGCGGCCGCCGAGAAAGCCATCGACGACCACCTGAGCATCACCCTCCGAACGATCCTGACCGGGTCCTAGGACTCGGCTCCCGCCGATCCCGCGCGCGACGTCGAGAGCACTTCGAGGTACTCCTCGTCTTCGGCGTGCTGCGGGTTGCGGCCGAGCAGCACCCCCACGATGGTCAGCACGGCGGCCACGGCGAGGTAGATCGCCGGGGCGACCCAGCTACCGGTGGCGCTCAACAGAGCGGTGAAGATCACGGGAGCCAGTGCCCCGCCGAAGACACCGGCGATCGTGTAGGCCAGTGACGACCCCGTGTAGCGCAGGCGCGGGCTGAACTGCTCGGTGATGAACGCCGCCTGCGGACCGTACAGGAACGAGTGGATCGCGAGGCCCACCACGACGCCCAGGACGAACAGTGGCATCGAGCCGCCGCCGATCATGAGGAAGAAGACGAAGGGCCAGGCCGCGGCGGCCACCGCCGCGATCCCGTAGAGCAGGCGCCGGTTGACGAGGTCGCTGATCCATCCGGCGAGCGGGATGAGCGCGAGCTGGAAGGCCGACCCGATCAGGGTCGCGGTCAGCACCTGCGAGCGCTCCATGCCGAGTTGGGTGAGGCCGTAGGTCAGCGTGAAGACCGTGAACATCGCGTAGAGGATGTCGGGCGCGAGGCGGCACAGGATCGCGGCCAGCAGCCCGCGGCCCTCGAGCCGGAAGACGTCCTTGACCGGGGCCTCCGGACGGTCGCCCGACTGCTCGATGGCGCGGAAGATCGGGGTGTCCTCGAGCGCGAGGCGGATCCACAGGCCGAACGCGACGAGCAGGGCCGACAGCAGGAAGGCGACGCGCCAGCCCCACGCGAGGAACTGCTCGTCGGTCAGCATCAGCGTCAGGACGGCGAGCACGCCGTTGGCGAGCAGGTTTCCCGCGGGCGGCCCGACCTGCGCGGCGGAGGCCCAGAAGCCGCGGCGTTGGGGCGTGCCGAATTCGCTCGACAGCAGCACGGCTCCACCCCACTCGCCGCCCACGCCCACTCCCTGTGCGAAGCGCAGGAGGACGAGGATGACCGCGGCGAGCGGCCCGACGGCGTCGTACGTCGGGAGGACGCCGATGAGGAAGGTCGCGATGCCGACGAGCAGAAGGGTGATGACCAGCACCTTCTTGCGGCCGATCTTGTCGCCCAGGCGGCCGAACACGATCCCTCCGACCGGGCGGGAGAGGTAACCGACCGCGTAGGTGGAGAAGGCGAGCAGGGCGCCCGTGAGCGGATCGCTCTCGGGGAAGAACAGCACCGGGAACACGACGGCGGCGGCGGCGGAGTAGACGGCGAAGTCGTACCACTCCAGTGCCGTGCCGGTGAGGCTCGCGGTGTACGCCTTGGCGAGCGAGCGCGTGCGCTCCCGGCTGCCCGGCGCGGCGTTTCGGACGTTCGTCATGAGGGTCTCCTCTGGTGTCGGCGCATCGGGTCGCCGCGTTTTCGTTTCCCTCATACTTCCTGTATACAAAACGTATACGCAACCGATGCGGCGAGATTTTTCCGCGTCGTAACAATGGGAAGAGGCGAAGTGACCGCTCTGGAATTCGAGATCATCGGCGAGGACACCCTCGTCTCCATCGACGTGCAGCACCTCTACAACGCCGGCTACGCGGGCCGCGATCAGGCCGCCGTGCGTCACCACATCGAGGAACTCGCGGAGTTGGGCGTGCCCGCTCCCACGACGACGCCGTCGCTGTACCCAGTGTCGTCCTACCTCGCCCGGCAGAGCGACAGCGTCGAGGCCCAGCACGAGCGCACCTCGGGAGAGGCCGAGTGGGGCATCGTGATCGCGGGTCCGAACGCCGACGACGTGCTGCTCACGGTCGCGTGCGACCACACCGACCGCGCCCTCGAGGTGCACGGCGTCGCCTGGAGCAAGAACGCCGGCCCCGACATGCTCGGCCGGCGCGCCTGGCGCCTGTCGTCGCTCGGGGGGCGGGTCGACGACCTGCGGCTGCGCGCGTGGGTCGGGCAGGAGCGCACGCTCATCCAGGACGGACGCGTCGGCGACCTCCTCTCGCCGCAGTACTGGCTCGACGTGCTCGCCGAGCGCGGGGAGCGCCATGAGGGAGTGGCCCTCATCTCGGGCACCATCCCCATGATCCCCGGCGTCGACCAGTTCGCCGATCGCTGGGAGGTCGAGCTCCTCGACGAGCAGACGGGTGAGTCGGCGACCCTGAGCTACGGCGTCGAGCGCATGCCGGTTCCCATCGGCTGAGGCCGACGGCGCGGTCATGCTCCGCGCGGGGAGGGGATTCGGGGAAGGGAGGACATTTTCGGGGCGAGCGTCCTCCGTCGTCGGAATCTCCTCCCCTCAGCGGTCGTGCGGGCGCAGTCGCAGTGCTCCGGATGCCGTGACGTCGAGGCGCACGGCATCCAGCCCGTCCACCACGAGGTCGGCGGTCAGCTCCTCTTCGCCGGTCGTCCCGGTCAGGGCCAGCACGGTGCAGCCGGCCGCACGGGCCGCGGCGATGCCGGCGGGCGCGTCTTCGACGACGAGGCAGCGGGCGGGGTCCACGCCGAGACGCCGGGCCGCCGTCAGGAACGGCTCGGGGTGCGGTTTGCCGTTGACGACGTCGTCGACGGTGACGAAAACCGCGGGGCGTTCGAACCCCGCAGCCGACAGGCGCGCGGTCGCGATGGGCACCGAGCCCGAGGTCACGATGGCCCGTCGCTCGGCGGGCACCGAGGCGAAGAACTCCTGTGCGCCGCGGACGGGCGCGAGACCCGCGGCATCCGCCACCTCGAGATCGGTGACGTGCGCGATCGCCTCAGCGCCCCGATCGGCGGGGAGGAGCAGGCTGACCAGCGTGCGCGCGGGCTGGCCGTGGTTGGCGTGCAGTGCCTCCATCGACACCTCGAAGTGCTCGGCGAAGCGTCGCCAGGAGCGGACGACGGATGCCGTGGAGTCCACGAGCGTGCCGTCGAGGTCGAAGAGCACCGCGTCGAAGTCGCGCGCGAAGATCGCGGCGTCGGCATCGACCGGGCGGCGGATGCCCAGTGCGGGCAGCACCCGCGCCAGCTGCTGGGCGGTGGAGAGCTCCGCGTCGACAGCGGTCACGGCGATGGCCGGCGAGATCGGCGGCGTGTCCGGCCGGTGCGCGTCTCGTGATGCTCCGCGGGAGATGCGACGGGATGCCAGGACGGCGGGGTCTCCGTCGACGTGCACGACGTGCGGCTCGGCGGGAGCGAGGGCGGCGCGCAGCGCCTGCCACTCGGACCCGCCGGAGAGCTCCGCGGTGAACGGGGCGACGACCACGACGCGGCCGGTCGTGGACAGGGCGTCGGCGGCCGTCGCGCGCAGGGCGGCATAGCGGCCGGCGCGGATGGCGGAGGCGTGCGGCGAGGTCAGCCAGTGCCCGCCCAGCTCGTCGGCGGGGAGCGCGTCGAGCAGCGGCGTGGTCACGCTGTCGAGGTCGACGAGCGGAGCACGAAGGGTCTCGGCGATCCTGCGTCCGAGCGTGGTCTTGCCGCTTCCCGCGGTTCCGGCGACGACGACGGCGAGCGGATCGGGTATTTGACACGGGGACGGCATACCCCCACCATAGACGTAGCAAGTCACCGGTGTCATGCTTGAAATTCCGGGACTCGAAGAAGTTCCGGAAAGGACGGCCGCTCATGCGAGACACCGGTGACATGGTTTCGGGGCGCGCACGCCTGCACGGCGGGCTCGACCTCGGCAGCACCGCGATCAAGATGCTCGTCATCGACGACGACGGCGCCGAGGTCGCCGGAGCGCAGGTGCCGACGCCGTGGCGCGTGGGTGCGGCGGGAACGACCGATATCGTCGCCGACGACCTGCTCCGCGCGATCCGCGCGCTGGTCGACCTCGTCGATGCCGAACTCGCACCCCGCACCACCGCCCCGCTGACCTCGCTCGCCGTCGCGGGCATGGGCGAGACCGGCATGCTCATCGGTGCCGAGGGCGCCGCCGTGGCTCCCGGTTTCGCGTGGTTCGATCCCCGCGGCCTCGATCAGATCGCCGCCTTCCCCGCCGCGGTCCGCGAGGAGTTCGCCGGGCGCACCGGCCTTCCTCTCGGGGCGCAGGTGAGCGTCGCGAAGCTCGCCTGGCTCCGCGACCAGGGCACCGACCTCGCCGGTCTCCGATGGCTCGACCTGCCGGAGTTCGTCGTCGCGGCCCTCGGAGGCGACATCGCCCTCGAACTGTCCCTCGCCTCGCGCACCGGCCTCATCGACCAGGACTCCGGCGCCGCCTGGCCCGCGATGCTCGACGCGCTGGGCGTCACCGACGACCTCTTGCCACCGCTGCGCGGGGGCGGACTGCCCTGGGGCACGGCATCCGGTGCCTTCGGTCCCCGTGTCGACGGCGCCGCCCTCACCGTGGCCGGCCACGATCACCTCGTCGCCGCTCAAGCCAACGGGACCCTGGATGCCGCCGGCTACCACGTGTCGCTCGGCACCGCCGAGGTGCTGCTGCGCGTGCTCGACGCACCCCTCGGGTTCGCGGCGCGACAGCGCCTCGCCGACGCGCTCATCAACGAGGTGCGCCACGTCGTTCCCGGCCAGCACGTGCTCGTCGCCGGGGTGAAGACCGGGCTGCTGCTGCGCCGCGCGCTGCACGCGGCGGGGATCACCGACCGCGCCGGTCGAGATGCGCTCGACGACGCGGTGATGGCTCTGCCGTTCGAGGGAGAGCTGCCGGCGGGGGCCATCGAGGTGACCGGTGCCCGCAACGACGACGGCGTGCTGCGCCTGGCCCTTCACGCCGAGGCGTCGCCCGCCGAGATCTTCGGTGCTGCGCTGCGGCACAGCAACGACGAGATCGCGGCGCTCATCGCCGCGATGGACCGCGAGGTCGCCCCGGCCACCCATGCGACCCTCACCGGCGGCTGGGCGGGCATGGCCTCCGTCCGACGCGCCCGCGCCGAGGTGCTTCCGAATCCGTCCCTGTCCACCCGCGAGCAGGACGTCGCATGGGGGGCCGCCGACAGGGCGCGGCGCCTCGTCTCGGCATCCGTCCCCTCCTGACTTCCGCACTCGCCGCGCCCGTCCCGATCGGACGCGCGAACAGACCCCAGAGAAGAGAGATCATGAACGAACTCACCACGCTCGAGCGCCGCGCGCTCCAATCGATCAGCACCCCCGGCGGCCACATGCTCATCGTCGCCGCCGACCAGCGCAACGGCATGAAGGCGGCCATCAAAGACGCGCCGGGCGGCTCCGACGCCATCACGCGCGAGGAGCTCGCCGAGGTGAAGGCCGACCTCGTGCGTCACCTCGCCAACCACGCTCCCGCGATCCTGCTCGACCCCGAGGTCGCGCTTCCCCAGATCGTCGACGACGGCGTGCTCGACCGCGAGACCGGTCTCGTCGTGGGTCTCGATGCCTCGGGCTTCGAGACCGTCGACGGCCTGAAGTACACGCGCTTCGTACCGGGGGTGACCCCCCGCACCGTCCGCGACATGGGCGGGACCGTGGCGAAGATGCTCTACTACACGCGCCCCGACAGGCAGGATGCCGACTCCCGCGTCGCGCAGGAGATCCGCGACCTCGTGCAGGCGTGCGAGGACGAGGGCCTGCTGCTCATCGTCGAACTGCTGACCTACCAGCTCGAGGGCGAGAGTGACGAGGAGTACAAGGCCGCCTTCGCCGACCTCGTCGTCGACGGCGCCGCGCTCGCGGTGGCGTGCGGCGCGAAGATCCTCAAGCTCCAGTACCCGGGGTCGGCGGAGGCGAGCGCCCGGGTGACCGAGGTCGCCCAGGGTGTGCCGTGGGCCGTGCTGTCGGCCGGCGTCGATCACGAGACCTTCATCGAGCAGGTGCGCACGGCGGTCGCGAACGGCGCCTCGGGCGCGATGGCCGGTCGGTCGCTGTGGAAGGACAGCCTGTCGATCGACGCCGGTCGCCGTGAGGAGCTGCTCTCGGGGCGCGCCCTGCCGCGCCTGCGTGAGCTCGCCGACGCCGTCGACGGTCGCTGACATGACCACGCCCGCCCGAGACGGGGCGCGCTCACCGCGGGTGCATGCGGGGGAGCGTCGTCGAGGTCCCGGGCGGGCGGGTTCGACCCGCCGCCGGATAGGGTGGCCTGTCGGAGCAGCTCCCCGCCCGAACCCCTACCCCGGAGGTGCCTCGTGACCACGATGCGCGATGTCGCCCTGCGCGCCGGGGTGAGCACCAAGACCGTGTCGCGCGTGTTCAACGACGACCCGCACGTGCTGCCCGACACCCGCGCCCTCGTCGAGGCCGCGATGCGGGAGCTCAATTACGTTCCGAACGCCCTGGCGACCACCTTCCGCGCGGGTCGCGCCTCGGTCATCGGGGTGGCCGTTCCCGACGTGGTCGACCCGTTCTTCGCTGCGATCGCGCGCTCCGTCGAGGACACCGCCCGCCGCCGGGGACTCTCCACCCTCGTCACCAGCCTGGGCGAGGACCCCGCCGACGAGCGGCCCGCGCTCGAGTCGCTCCTCGGACGCCAGCTCACCGGTCTCGTGATCGCTCCGGTCGGCACCGACCACTCGTGGCTCGAGCGCTGGCGCGGACACACGCCGATCGTCTTCGTCGACCGTGCTCCGGTGGGCCTGCTCACCGACACGTTCACCGAGAACGACGAGGCCGGGGCGCACCTCGCCACGTCTCACCTGCTCTCGCACGGGCATCGCCGCATCGCCTACCTCGGCGACATGGTGCACCTCTCGACCGAGACGAAGCGCGTCGAGGGCTGGCGCCGGGCGCTGCGCGAAGCGGGGGTCGACGTGGATGAAGACCTGATCGCCTCGCAGGTGTCGGACCGCGCGTCCGCGGCATCCGCCCTCGAACGCCTGCGCGCGCTCGCCGATCCGCCCACCGCCGTCTTCTCGGCCAACGCCCGCTCCTCGATGGCGCTGGCGCACGTGCTGCGCGGGCAGTCCCTGCCGTTCGTCGGCTTCGGAGACTTCCCGATGGCCGACACCCTGACCCCCTCGGTCACGGTGGTCGACCAGGACCCGCGCCGCATCGGAGCGCTCGCGGCCGAGCGGGTGTTCGCGCGTCTGCAGCCCGACGCCGGTCTCGGTCTCGACGAGCTGACGGTGATCGACGTCTCACTCGTCGAGCGGGAGTCCTGCGGCCTCTGAGGCGTTCCACCCGGGTCGGGCGTCGATTCCCGGTCCGGGAAGCGAACGGGCGCGGCACCCCCCAATGGTGCCGCGCCCGTCGCCGACGGATCGGGAAGCCTCTCCCGATCGCTCGCGCGCGAGGGGTTCCCCCACGGACCCCCGCTCGCGGTCTTCCTCCATCCAAGCACAGCCCCTCGTAAATAGCACCCGAGGTCAGGCCGTAAATACGGTCGCCCGGCGGTGGTCGAGGGCGTCTACGATCGAAACGTGGGTCGCGGCGCTGTCGGACCACCCTCGCGGTACTCCCGCCGAGTGGTGGCGAATGTGGACCGCCTTCGCCAGGCGAAAGGCCTGACGGTGGGCGAGCTCCTCAGCCGCGCCGGAATGACGAAGAGCTACTACCAGTCGCGGGCCGGCTTCTCGCTGCCCTACAACACCAACGACATCGAGGCGCTGGCCGCCGCTCTCGGGGTGTCCCCCGAAGAGGTCGCGAATCCCGAGTCGGCCCCTCGGATCGAGATGCGGGTTCCCGCCTCCCCGCTCGCCGAACGGGTCCGCCGGCTCGTCGACAGCCAGGCGGTCAGCGAGAGCGACCTCATGGACCACCTCGACGAGGTCGACCCGGCGGCTGCCGAGAGCGCCCGCGCTCTGCTGGCCGCCGTCACCAACACGGTCGTGCTCGACGAAGAGGTCCTCCGCCTGATCACCCAGTGGGCCGACGTCCCCACCGAGTACCTCACCGACTACACCGACGACGCGGTCACCGACTGCACCGAGGCCGAACTCGAGCTGCGCGACGCCATGCGCGAAGCGGGGGCCAGCAGCATCCAGTTCCGCGCCCTGGGGGAGATGTCGCCCGACGCCCTCCGGGCGATCGCCCGGTCGTTGCGAAGCAGGCCGCCCGCGACATGATCAGCCGTAAGGGGGCGCGGCGGTGACGGGGGCGGACGAGATGCTCGCCCGCGTGCAAGCGCGCGCGGATCGGGCGTTCGAACGCGCGGGTCTGACCCCCGGCATGACGTTCGACGAGGTCGTCCACGCGGTCGAGCGGGCGCTGAAGATCCGTCTGCGGGTCGTGCGCGAGGCCGAGACCGCCGGGTGGGGAACGCTGACGGGCTTCCTCACCTACTTCGCCGATCGGCGCGAGGGCAGCATTCACGTCCGGGCCGCGGATGCCGCGATCTACAGCCAGTTCGCCGCCTCCCACGAACTGGGGCACCTTCTGGACGACGCGCACTGCTCGGGTGCCCTGCACGAGCGCTCCTCGGTCTCGCCGCACGACAATCCCGAGCTGACCACGCCGGAGTACGAGGCGGAGCTCGTGGCCGAGCACGTCGCGCACCGTATCGCGCGCGTGCTCTACACCTCGCCGAGGGTGGCCGAATCGTCATGGTGACCGTGATGCTCATCGACGCGGCGCTCGTCGGGCTGCTGCTCGTCGTCGTGCTCCGGGCGCGGGTCGCCTGGCACCAGCCGCGCGCGCGCATCGCCTGGCTCGCGGCCCTCATCGGCTCGATCGCCCTGCTCACCCAGGGCACGGTGATCCCGCTCGCGATGCTCGACGGCCTGATCGGCGGGACGAACATCCTCAAGCTCGTGCAGAACGTGCTGACGATGGTGGCACTGTGGCTCGGCATCCAGGCCGGGACGGCACCGGTGACGGCGCGTATCCGATCGCTGCGGTGGTGGTTCCCGGGGGGCCTCGCCGTGCTCTTCGCCGCCGTCTTCTTCGTCGCGATGCCCGAGCGCGGGACGTCGTCGTTCCGTTTCCTCGAAGACCTCGCGACGACCTCGACCGGGGCCTGGGCCTACGGGGTGCTGCACATGGCGGGCATCGCCCTCGTCGGCCTGCTGCTGTTCCGCTCGGCCCGTGGCTCGCTCCCGAGGACCCGCGCGTTCTTCCGCATCGGTGCCGTGGGGATCGTCCTCGGGTGCCTGAGCGAGATCCTCGATCTCACGCTGTCGCGGTTCTTCGCACCCGAGGCCGTGGTCAGCGCGCTGTTCGACCCCCTGTTCTACCTCGGCGTGGTGTCGTTCGTGATCGGCATCTTCGTGGCATCCCGAACGACGGCCAAGATCCGTCGACGCGGGGAGGAACTGCTCGCGCGGCTGGAGCCCGTCGCGCGCGAACGCGGGGCGGACTCCTTTCCGGGACTGCCCGTGGATGCCGTCGCCGACACGCGCCTGCACGCCCTGCGGGTCGCCGTCGAAGACGACGCGATCGCCACCTCGACGCCGCTGACCCCCGCGCAGCGCGCCCTGCTCGACGACATCGACGCCCACTTGACCCGCCGAACCTCGGGAGCCCCTTCATGATCCGATCCCTCGCTGTCGGCACCGGTGTCGCTGCCGCGACCGTCGCCGTCGCCCACACGGCCCTCGCCGGCTATGTCGCCCGCCGCCTCATCGCGCCCAAGGCTCCGAAGGTCTACGCCCCCATCACGGTCGCGGGCGACACGGTCACCGTGCCCGCGACGCGGGAGAGCCGCGAACCGGGAACCTACGGCCTGTGGCTCGACGACGGCCGGCACGTCGTGGTGGGCGAGCCGCTCCGCATCGACAAGAACCGTGTGGTGCGCACCCTCGCTTCGCGTCCGGACGGACTCGAGGACGGGGATGCCGTGGCCACCTGGACGTCACAGAGCATCGGCGCCCCCGAAGAGGTCGGTCCCACCCGCCATGTCTCCGTGCCGCTCCGGCGTGGCGGTGTCGCGGAGGCGTGGGAGGTCGGCGACCGCGAGAACGCCGACGGACGGTGGACGATCCACGTGCACGGCCTGCGCTCGAGCCGCAACGGTGCCCTGCGCTCCACCCCGGCGTCCGCGGATGCGGGCTGGATGTCACTCGTCGTGTCGTACGCGGGGGATGAGGAGTGCGCTCCCGCGGATTCCCTGCCCTCGACGCTCGGCACGCGCGAATGGCGCGATGTCGACGATGCGATCTCTTACGCGGTCGAGCAGGGGGCTCGGGAGATCGTGGTGGTCGCGTGGTCGATGGGCGGCACGATCGCGATGCTCGCCCTCGAACAATCGGCTCACCGCGATCGCGTGACCGGCCTCGTGCTCGTCGCTCCCGCCCTCGACTGGACGCGCGTCGTCGAGAACGCCGTCGCGGGCGCTCGTCTTCCTCGCTCGGTCGCCGGCTCGTCGATGCGCATCCTCGGCAGCAGTCTCGGCGCGCGGGCGCTCGGACTCGTCGAGGCGGTGGATGCCCGAGCGCTCAACTGGGTCGACGGCCCGCGCCCCGCTCCGCAGGTGCCCACGCTGATCGTGCACAGCCTGCGCGACCCCGTTGTGCCGGTGAGCGGATCTCTCGCGTACGTCAAACGGCATCCGGAAGCCGAACTCGTCGCGTTCGACACGACCGGGCACTGCAACGAGGCCAACCAGGATGCGACCCGGTTCCACGACGCGATCAGCGGATTCCTGCGGGGCCTCGGCCACGGGTGATGCGCCGTCGCGCGAGCGCCCTTCGGCGGCGCACCCGAGGGATCAGACGGTGAGAGCGGCGATCGCGCCGCGCGCTCCCCGCTCGGCCAGCGACGCGCGCGCCGACAGGTAGGCCTCGCGCAGGCGGGCGTTCCGGCCGAGGTCGCCGAACACCGGCGCGTAGTCGAGCAGCGCGGCCGGGTCGTCGTGAACGATCGCGCGGAGCTCGTCGAGGCGGCTGTCGACGGCGGGGGTCTCGTCGCCGCTCTCGGTGCGACCCTCGAGGAACACGCTCCACCCCGCGAGCACGAGAGCCGCGTGATCGATGCGCCCACCCGAGGCGAGCTGCTCGCGCACGACGGGGAGCAGGAACTTCGGCAGCCGGTCGGAGCCGTCCACCACCTGGCGCGCCAGGGTGTCGCGGATCGCTTCGCTGCCGAAGCGGGCGATGAGCTGGTCGCAGTAGGCGTCGAGATCGATACCCGGCACGGGCCGGAGCGTGGGGATTGCCTCCTCGTGCATATACCCCCGCAGGAAGTCCACGAAGAGCGGGTCGGTGCAGACCTCGTGCACGTAGTGCGCACCCGACAGGATGCCGAGGTAGCTCATCGCCTGGTGCGAGGCGTTGAGCAGGCGCAGCTTCATCAGCTCGTACGGCTCGACGTCGTCCACCAGTTGCACGCCGACCTCGCCGAACGGCGGACGGCCGGCGGTGAAGGCGTCTTCGAGCACCCACTGCTCGAACGACTCGCTGCGCACCGGCCACCGATCCCGGATGCCGAACTCCTCGGCGACCGCGGCGCGCGTCTCGTCGGTGGTGACCGGGGTGATCCGATCGACCATCGAGTTCGGGAACGACACGTTCCGGGCGATCCACGTGGCGAGCCCCGGGTCGAGGCGCTGGGCGAAGCCGACGAGGGCGGCGCGGGCCACGTGCCCGTTGCCCTGGATGTTGTCGCAGGACATGACCGTGAACGCCGGGATGCCGGCATCCCGCCGCCGACGAAGTCCCTCGGCGAGCAGGCCCATGACGCTGCGCGGGGAGGCGGAGCCGTCGAGGTCGGCGAGAGTCGCCTCATCGCGCGGGGAGTAGTCGCCCGTGGCATCGTCGATGCCGTAGCCGCCCTCGGTGATGGTCAGCGAGACGATCGCGGTGTCGGGGTCGGCGAGCTTGGCGACGACGGCCTCGGGGTCGTCGGGGACGAAGAGGTACTGGACGATCGAGCCGATCACGCGCGCGGCGGAGGTGCCGTCGGGTGCGGTGGTGACGAGCGTGTAGAGGTCGTCCTGAGCGGCGAGGGCGTCGCGCATGGCGGCGTCGAACGAAAGGACGCCGACCCCGCACAGGCCCCACTCGGTGTGACCGGCCTCGAGCAGACGGTCGAGGTACATGGCCTCGTGCGCACGGTGGAACCCGCCGACCCCGACGTGCACGATCCGCGAGCGCACGGCCGTGCGGTCGTACGTCGGCACGGACACGTTCGCCGCGAGAGAGGGGAGGGCGGCGGCGGTGAGGTCGGTCATGCGGGGCTCCGTGTGTCGGGGAGAGGGGCGGTGGATCGGGCGGGTTCGGTGCGAAACCCGCCCCGAACCGTGAGCAGAAGGGTGGATGCCGGGACCCCCGCGTCGCGCGAGAGGCCCCGGCATCCGGGG
>NZ_BJML01000021.1 GCF_006539145.1 Microbacterium testaceum
CTGCAAGAAGACCGGGCTTCCGCCCTCATGGAGGTAGTCGACAAAGTTTTTGGCATCGGGAATTGGCGCGAGCATCAGGGTGGACCGTTTGCCGGATTGCATCAGGGTGAGCAAGTTTTCCAGCAACTCTCGGGCTGGTCGTATTCGCGGCTTGAGCTCAGTCGAACGAGAGCCATCGACCGTGTAATAGTGCCGCTTTACCGTCATGGTACAACCGATATCAGCACGTCGGTGATTGTCATTTTCTGCCCCCTGATCGTAACGGTTGCAGGGTTGTCGGGGGAGATGGAATCATCGAACGATTTCTGGTTCTCTGCGTTCTTCATGTATTTCTCGTAACCCGTTCCACTCTTCACCTCGATGGCTGTATAAGTGCCGTCGTCGTTTTTTACATATCCGTCGAAGTAGCGTTGCTGGGTGGAGCCCTCGATCGAAGACCGAGCCCTCTGGCGCTCCACCGGGACCTTCAGTTCAGCTTCGACTTCATCGAGACCGATTTTTTCCTTATCTACCCACGGCTTGTTCGTTTGCCCATGCGCAAACTGCCCGTAGTCGTCACGGCCATCTCCTCGATCGGCCCCATGCTGCTTCTCCATCAGCATGACACCCGCGCTGCCGGTTGCCTCACCGGCCAGCTTCGAGGCGCCCGCGGCCGCCAACGCGCCGCCGGTCCCCGCGACGGCGACGCCACCGACGACCGCGGCCCCGCCCGGAACGCTTCCCACCCCGGTCGCGGCCAGCCCTCCACCACCGAGAGCTGTCGCGCCGCCGCCGATCATCATCGCCCCGCCACCCAGGAGAGCGAGGAGTGCGTCTGGATTGCGCAAGATGGCATTACCGACCGAGGCGGTACCGTTCACCAGGTTCGCCAGGGTGTCCCAGTGAATCTGGCCTTGCACGACGAGCGCTCCCAAGAAGAGCGCGCCGGCCCCTTCCCACGTGAGTGCTTCCGGCGGCGTGATCGCGGTCACCGCATGTGCGGCGGTGTCGCCCGCGTCTCGGACCTCGGACCGGGCATAGGCGAGCAAACTTTGCGCGTCACTTCGAGTTGCTGCGCCGGCGTCTGTGTAGAAGGGGACGATGCCTGTCGCGCCCGCCTGGCGTTCCGCCTGCCGGTAGCTCTCGACCCCTGCGGCCGTTTGCGCCTGCGCAACCTGCCACATGGCGATGGCATCGCCCGCCTTCTGCTGTGCCCACCCGAGTACGGTTGCGTATTCGTCTAGCGCGTCGGCTGCCGTGGTCAGTGACTCCCCCAGCTGTTGCCATTGCGTCCCCACGTCGGGGAGACGGGCAGCGAAGCCGTCCGCGGCTGCCCCTTCCCAGCCCTCCGGCGAGGGAAGGCTCGTTAGCTGAGCGGCGATGTCCCCCGCAGTACGTGCATTCTCTCGCCACCGCGATACGAATTCGTCCAGACCGCTCACCGACCCGGGGATGAGGTCGACCGGGTCGGACGTCTGCCCGAGTTCGCTCACCTCTCGACCGTCCCGCCGGGCACCACGAGGTCTTGATCGGTGCTCTCGTACAGGTCGGCACTCTGCCGGAGCCGCTCGACGAGGTGACCGAGGTCCTCGATCGCGCTTCTCCACGCTTCAGCCGTGTCGACCGCAAGAAGCGAGATAGCCTTCGCCGCGGCGGCGTGGCCGATATCGGCCGGACACGTCTCGACGAATGAACCCGCGGAGTCGCGCACACCCTCGATGTGCGCGGCGGTCGAGCGCAGAGCCTCAGGATCGACGGAGAATCTTGGCACGAGAGCCCCCTCTCGCCGACGAGGGTAATGCTTTGATGGCGCGAGCGCTGTTTTCCTTCGACTTCTCCTAGGAGGATTCACCCGGGTGAAACGTGAGTTCCCCGCACTCGCCCGGGATCGTTCCCTGTGGCAGCGGGGAGCCGGCGGTCCTCAGCGCATCACACTCGCGCCGAGCTCGACCGGACTGCCCTCGATGTTGCCGACGATCCCGCGGATCACGCCCGTGCCGTCTTCGCGGCGCAGGCCGTCGTACCAGGCCTGGGTCGCGGCGACGTCGAAGGCGTGGGTCTCGTGGGCGCGCTTGCGGGCGCGCAGCACGAGGTCGCCCGCGCGTTCGGTGCGGATGCGTTCGTAGCGCTTGAGCGAATCCTCGACGCCGAGGGTCGACGTGGCGAACACGATGCCGAGCGCGAAGCTGTCTTCGAGCGCCGAGCACGCGCCCTGCCCGATGTCGGGGGCGGTGTTGTGCGCCGCGTCGCCGAGGATCGCCACGCGGCCCCGCACCCACGTGTCGAAGGGGTCGATGTCCCAGATCTCCACGCGGTTGAGCGACTCGTCGGGGTCGATGCCGTCGAGCAGTGCCCGCACGCCCGGTGCGCCCCACGACCCGAAGGCGTGCTCCAGCGCCGCCATGCGGTCTTCGACCACGCCCGAGGGCCCGGGCACATCGACGAAGAAGTAGAAGCGGTCGCCCGCGACGGGCATCACGGCGCAGCGCTTTCCGTCGCCCACGTACGTCGTCCACTGGTCGAGCGGCCCGATCCGCTCGTCGGCCGCCACCAGGCCGTTGTAGTTCACGTACCCCGAGTAGGAGCGCTCGGGACGGATGCCGGTGGGCTCGGTGACGTAATCCCGCACGAGCGACCGGGCGCCGTCGGCTCCGATCAACAGCTCGGCGAAGTCGGTGGAGCCGTCGGCGAACGTGGCGGTCACGATGCCGTCGGCCTCGTAGACCCCGGTCAGCTGTTTGCCGAGGTGGATGTTGTCGGAGCCGACGGCATCCATCATCAGCTGCTGCAGGTCGGCGCGGGCGACGGGGTACGGGCGCTGGCCGGTCTGTTCGGTGACCGGGGCGAGACTGAAGCGGCACATCTCGTCGCCGGTGTGGCCGTCGTAGTAGGCCATGTCGTCCATGCGCCCGCCGAGGGCGGCGACCTGCGGGCCGAGGCCGAGCCAGTTGAGCACCTTCACGCCGTTCGACCACAGCGACAGTGCGGCTCCGACCGGCCGGTTCTCGCGCATGCGGTCGTAGACGACGACCTCGTGGCCGAGTTTCTGCAGGGCGAGGGCGGCGGAGGTTCCGCCGACTCCGGCTCCGATGACGATGACCTTCATGACGCTCCTCAGCTGCCGCGGTAGGTCGAGTAGGCGAAGGGGCTCAACAGCAACGGCACGTGCAGGTGCTGCTCGCCCGAGACGGTGAAGGCGACGGTGACCACGGGGTGGAACGACGGCACGTCGCGCCCACGGAAGTACGCGCCCGTCGCGAAGGTCAGCGAATAGTCGCCGTCGTCGAGCCGGTCGGGGCCAAGGGCCAGGCGCCCGTCGGCGTCGGTGGACCCCTCCGCGACCGCGGTGCCGTCGAGACGGGCCAGCGTCACTGTAACGCCGGGCGCGGGCGTGCCAGCTGTGGCATCCAGGATGTGGGTGGTGACGTGGGTCATTCGGCGTCCTCGGGTTCGGTGGGAGCGTCGTCGGCGAAGGTGGTCCGCAGGCGCAGCAGCGCGATCTCGGCGAGCTGGCGGGTGGCCTCGATCGTCTCGGCGTCGGGGTCGTTGCCGAGCCGGCGCTCGAGCTCGGCGCGCATCTCGCTCGGCGTGCGCCCGGCGGCGCGGATGAGGAAGACGCGACCGAAGCGCTCCTCGTACGCGGCGTTGCCCGCGGCGATGGCCGCCACGTCATCGTCGGCGGCGGATGTCATCGAGCCCTGCTCGCGACGTGATGCCGCGGCCTCGGCCCCGTCGCCCGACACTTTCGCGCCGATACGGGGGTGGGCGTGGAGAGCTGCCTCGAGGTCGGCAGGCGACCACGCGGCGGCGAGGTCTCCGGCGTAGGCGGCGAGGGCGTCGACGCTCGCGTAGGGGCGGCCCGCGACGACGGCGTCGACCCAGCCCGGAACGTCGGCCCAGACGCGGGCGACGGCGACCGCTTCGGCATCGTCGGCGGCGTTGAAGTCGGAGAGGTGCATACGCGCCACGCTAGGCGGTGCGCGTTACGCGGCTGTAGCGGGATGTGTCGGCGATGTTGCTGTGGGCAACATCCCGGGCGGGGTTCGCGGTCACGAGAACAGGGGATGTCATGAGAACAGGCCGTTGCGACCGGTTGCGGCCTGTCGTGGTTGTCTTCCCCTGTTCTGGTGACGCGAGACGCCGCGGGTGGTGAGCCGGGCCCTGCGTCAGGCGTGCACGATCAGCCAGTGCGCCACGGCATCCACGTCACCGGTGTTGTGCAGGCGGTGGGGGACCGAGCAGGGGTAGCTGATGGCATCGCCGGCGCGCAGGATCACGCGCTCGGCCTCGAAGTCGATGGTGAGCTCGCCCGCGACGACCGTGCCGACCTCGTACCCCTCGTGGTGGAACAGCCCGTCGGCGCCGTGCGCGGCCGCTCCGGGCGGGTAGATCGACTCGAAGTAGTCGACGCCGGGAGAGGACCCCGGGGTGAGCCGGCGGAACGACACCCCGCTGTCGAGCACGATGTCGGGCGACTGGCCCGCGCGCTGCAGGGTGAATCCCGAGGGACCGGCGGGTTCGACGGAACGACCGGATGCCGGGTCGAAGGCCGCGACGAGCGGAACGCCGAGGGCGTCGGTGATGGCGATGAGGCGCGAGACGCTCGGCTGCATCACGCCGCGCTCGATCTGCGAGACGGCGCTGGGGGAGATGCCGAGGGTCTTCGCGAGGGCGCGTGCCGAGATGCCGCGCGCCTGCCGCAGGTCGCGGATGCGGGTGCCGACGGAGGTCGTGGCCTCGGATTCGTGGGAGGAAGCGGCGGCAGCGGCAGTCTCGACGGCGTCGGCGAGGGATGGCTGCGGCATGCCCCGAGTCTAAGGATCGCCGAGGGTGTGAAGGAGCGACTTCACATGCTCGTTACAAACGCGAAACCGCCGCGGTGATGTGAACCAATAACTTCACATCAGAGCTCCACTCCGGCCGCGGACTCCACGTCGTGGCATCCATCGTCCTGAGAGGATTGACATGACTTCGACCCCGCTCACCGGCCCCCACGATCTCGTGGAGGCCGCCGGCCACCCCCACGGGGGTGGCAACATGAAGCCCCACTACGACGATCGTCTCGCCAACGAAGACCTCGCGCCCCTGCGGAAGCAGAAGTGGTCGAGCTACAACATCTTCGCGTTCTGGATGAGCGACGTGCACTCGGTCGGCGGTTACGTCACCGCCGGTTCGCTCTTCGCGCTCGGTCTTCAGTCGTGGCAGGTGTTCGTCGCCCTCATCGCGGGCATCGTCATCGTGCAGGTCTTCGCGAACATGGTCGCCAAGCCCAGTCAGAAGACGGGCGTGCCCTACCCCGTCATCAACCGCGTGGTCTTCGGCATCCGGGGTGCCAACATCCCCGCGATCATCCGCGGCCTCATCGCCATCGCCTGGTACGGGGTGCAGACGTTCCTCGCGGCCGAGTCGCTCAACATCATCTTCCTGAAGTTCATCCCGGGCTCCGCGGCCCTGCTCGACGTCTCATTCGCGGGCCTGTCGGCGCTGGGCTGGATCTCGTACGCGATCCTCTGGGTCGCGCAGTTCCTGCTCTTCTGGAACGGCATGGAGGTCATCCGCCGCTTCATCGACTGGGCCGGCCCCGCCGTCTACGTCGTGATGATCATCCTCGCCGTCTACCTCGTCTCGCAGGCCGGCGTCCAGAACATCTCCTTCACGCTCTCGACGACCCAGCTCGACTTCTGGGCGTCCATCCCGGTCATGTTCGCCGCCATCGCCCTCGTCGTGTCGTACTTCTCCGGCCCGATGCTGAACTTCGGCGACTTCGCCCGCTACGGCAAGAGCTTCGAGGCGGTCAAGAAGGGCAACTTCTGGGGTCTGCCGATCAACTTCATGTTCTTCTCGCTGCTGACCGTCATCACCGCGTCGGCCACCGTGCCGGTGTTCGGTGCGCTCATCACCGACCCGATCAAGACTGTCGAGCAGATCGACACGCCCTTCGCGATCCTGCTCGGCGGCCTGACCTTCGTCACGGCCACGGTCGGCATCAACATCGTCGCCAACTTCATCTCGCCCGCCTTCGACTTCTCCAACGTCGCCCCGAAGAAGATCTCGTGGCGCGCGGGCGGCATGATCGCCGCCGTCGGGTCGACCTTCCTCATGCCCTGGAACTGGTACTCCAACGCCGACGCCATCCACTACTCGCTCGGTGTGCTGGGCGCGCTGATCGGCCCGCTGTTCGGCATCCTGATCGCCGGCTACTACATCGCCGCTCGCCAGCGGGTGAAGGTCGACGCGATGTTCACGATGGACACCCAGGGGCCCTACTGGTACCGCAACGGCTTCAACCCGAACGCGGTCAAGGCCGTCGTCTTCGCGGGTGTTCCGACGGTCGCGATCGCGATCTTCCCGAAGCTCTTCGCCGACCTGGGCCTGTTCGACATCGCCGCCATCAGCGACTACAGCTGGTTCATCGGCTGCGGTCTCGGCTACGTGCTGTTCCTGTTCTTCGAGCGTCTCGACCCCCGCATCCCGACGTTCGACGGCGAGACCGAGGGCATCTCCGACGGCACCGTCGACGGAGCCGCCGCCACCACGGCATCCGAGCCGTCGGCCGTCTCGGCTCCGGTCGCCGTCGTGACGAGCACGGTTCCGGATGCCGCGGCCCCCGGTACGACTTCCCGCGAGGCGCTCGCGTGAGGATCCTGCTCATCAACCCCAACACCTCCCGGGCGATGACCGCGAAGATCGCGGACGCCGCCCGGGGGGTGGCGGGACCCGATGTGATCGTCGATGCCGTGTGCCCGAGCGTCGGGGCGGCGGCGATCGAGAGCCACACCGACGAGATCGCGGCGGCCGCCGCCGTGGTCGAGCTGATCGCGGCGGACCGCGACGGAACCGACCCCGCAGACGCGTACGTGATCGCCTGCTTCGGCGACCCGGGGCTCGACGCGGCGCGCGAGCTGGTCGAGGTGCCGGTGGTGGGCATCGCCGAGGCGGCGATGCACCTGGCAGCGGTGTCGGGCCGGCACTTCGGGGTGGTCACGACGCTCAGCCGGACGCTGGGGCGCGCGCACGACCTCGTGTCGCGGTACGGCATGGAGCGGGCGTGCGTCTCGCTCGCCGCGACGGGGATTCCCGTGCTCGACCTCGAGGACACCGACTCGCCCGCCGTGGAGACCATCGCGCGGTATAGCGCCGACGCGGCCGCCGGGGGCGCCGACGTCATCGTGCTCGGGTGCGCAGGCATGGCCGATCTCTGCATCGAGCTCACGGCACGCGTGGGTATTCCGGTCGTCGACGGGGTCGCGGCGGCGGTGGGCATGGCATCCGGGATGGTGCGGATGGGGCTCGGTACGAGCAAGCGCGACGAGTACGCACGGCCGCCGCGGGCCTTCGCCGGTGGCCTCGGAGTGCTGGGCGAGCGCGATGTGTCGCCGCACCCGTCGGCCGGTGGCCCCGGGGTGACTTCTGACGCGCCGGGGGCAGCGACACCGCCCCGCGCCGCCGTCGTCACCTCGAAGGTGTTCGCATGAATGTTGATGACGGTTACATCGGCGAAACGCGAGGCGCTTAGCGTGAACGGCATGAGCACCCGGATCGCCGCCCGCCGCGTCTTCGTCGACGGGGCTTTCGCGCCCGCCACGGTCGTCATCGACGACGGGGTGATCGACGCCCTCGAGCCGTTCGACGCCTCCGCCGACACGGTCCTCCCCGCCGACGCGGTGCTGCTGCCCGGGCTCGTCGATTCGCATGTGCATCTCGACGAGCCCGGCCGCACCGAGTGGGAGGGCTTCGCCACGGGCACCGCCGCGGCGGCCGCGGGAGGCGTCACCACGATCGTCGACATGCCGCTGAACAGCCTCCCCGTGACCACGACCGTCGAGGCACTGGATGCCAAGCGCCGGGCCGCCGCAGGAAAGCTCGCCGTCGATGTCGCGTACTGGGGCGGCGCGGTCCCCGAGAACCTCGGGTCGCTCCGTGCTCTCGCCGACGCCGGGGTCATGGGCTTCAAGTGCTTCCTCTCTCCCAGCGGGATCGACGAGTTCGGCCATCTCGATGCCGAGCAGCTCGAGCGGTGCCTCGCCGAGCTCGCCGAGTTCGACGGGCTTCTGATCGTCCATGCCGAAGACCCCGCACATCTGCACGCCGACGGCCCTCTGGGGCAGCGCTACAGCGACTTCGAGGCCAGTCGCCCGCCGATGAGCGAGCGCGCCGCGATCCTCCGCGTCATCGACGCCGCCCGCCGCACGGGCGCCCGGGCGCACATCGTGCACGTGTCCGACGGGGGAGCGCTCGACGCCGTCCGCGCGGCGAAGGCCGAGGGCGTCCGCCTCACCGTCGAGACGTGCCCGCACTACCTCACGCTCGACGCGTCGGCGGTGCCGGACGGCGCGGGAGCGTTCAAGTGCTGCCCGCCCATTCGCGGCGGCGCCAACCGCGACCTGCTCTGGGCTGGTGTCGTCGACGGCACGATCGACGCGATCGTCAGCGACCACTCACCCGCAACCGTCGAGTTGAAGGGCAACCCCGACTTCGGTCTCGCGTGGGGTGGGATCGCGGGACTGCAGACCGGCTTGTCGGCCGTGCACACCACGGCCCGCGAGCGGGGACTCGCGTTCGAGTCGTTGCTGCCCCTGATGACGACCGGACCCGCGCGCATCGCGGGCCTCGAGGGGCTGGGCGTCATCGCCCCCGGCGCTCCCGCGCACCTGATGGCGTTCGCTCCTGACGAGGAGTTCACGGTGGATGCCGCGGCCCTCGAGTACCGCAACCCCGTCTCGCCCTGGCACGGTCAGACCCTCACGGGGGTCGTCCGCGAGACGTGGCTGCGCGGCGAGCCGGTCTACCGTCGCGGGGCCGCGGTGACCGAGCGTGAGGGGCGCGAGATCCTGCGCACGGCGACGGCGGTACAGGCGTGAGCGCCGCCACGGCGCCCGAGCCCGGCGCCCTGACCACGGCGGGGATTCCCGGGGGGACCCGTGTCCCCGCCGTGCCGATCCTGCAGCCCGGTGAGGGCCCCATCCCCGCCGCCCACTACCTCCCAGCCACGCCCGACACCGTGCTGTGGGGACGCCTCCCCTGCGCGACCGACGCCCCCGTGCTCGAGATCTCCTCGGGCGAGAGCGTGACGATCGACACCGTGAGCCACGAGGGCATCCTCGACGACCAGGGCAAAGACCCCGCCGCGTACTTCGCCGCGCACGGTGTCGCCGCCGACGACGTGCTCGTCGACGCGATCGAGATCGCGGCATCCGTGGCTCGAGATCCCTTCGCCGACGGACCGCACGTCGTCGTCGGCCCGGTGCACGTGAAAGACGCGCATCCCGGCGACCTGGTCAAGATCACGGTCGAGTCGCTCGTCCCGCGCGTTCCGTACGGCGTGATCTCGAACCGGCACGGCAAGGGCGCCCTCGTCGGCGAGCTGCCCCGAGGCGAGCACAACGTCAGCGTGTTCGCCGCGGTCGCCGAGCGCGACGGCATCCTGCACGGCACGCTTCCCCTCGTCGAGGGAGGGGATGCCGTGGTGTCGTTCCCGCTCGCGCCGTTCCTCGGCACGATGGGGGTGGCCGTCGCCGGCGACGAGCGTCCGCACTCCGTCCCGCCGGGCCCCCACGGCGGCAACATCGACATCAACCTTCTCATCGAGGGCGCGACCCTCTTCCTCCCCGTGCAGGTCGAGGGGGCGCTCGCCTACATCGGCGACCCGCACTTCGCCCAGGGCGACGGCGAGGTCGCGCTCACCGCACTCGAGGCATCGCTGCGGGCGACCCTGCGGTTCGAGGTCATCCCCGCCGACGCCGCCCGCGCCGCTTTCGGCGAGGTCACCGGCCCGTTGGTGCGGACCCCCGACTACCTCGTGCCGACCGGGATGGACCCCGACCTCGACGCCGCGATGCGCGCCTGCGTGCGTTCGTCGCTCGCGCTGCTCGGTGGCCGATGGGGCATGGACGAGCACCTCGCCTACGCGTACCTGTCGGCGGCGACCGACTTCGACATCTCGCAGGTCGTCGACATCGTCTCGGGCGTGCACGCGCGCATCCGCGAAGCCGACTTCGCGGGTGTTCCGGCCGTGGAGCCCGAGGCATTGGCATCCGCTCCCGAAGGAGACGCCGCATGAGCCCCGTTCTCGCCGCCGCCCTGGCCCGCGCCGAGGCCGCCGACGCCGACTTGGCCTTCGACGCCCATGTCGCGCGCGCGCCGCGGGACGTCGACGCCGCGGGCCCGCCGTTCAGGCGGGGCGTCCCTGAGGTGGCTCCTTCCGGTCGAGTGTCCAAAACACCCGGACGATTTTCCTGGGTGTCCGGGTTTCTTGGACACTCAACGCAGCTGAGAGGCGGGCGACGCTCGTGACGGATGCCATGACCCCGCCGACCGAGACCGCCGCCGCCGGGTCGGTGCCGACCGGCCCCGCGCCCGAAGCTTCCGACACGGCGCCGATCCCTGCCGACCTCCGCGCCGCGTTCGACGCGTATGAGCGCGCGATCGTCGCGAACGACCTCGACGCGCTCGACGCCTTCTTCGCGCCCGGGCCCGACACCCTGCGCGGCGACCCGGCGGGACTGCTCGTCGGGCACGACGCGATCAGCGGGTTCCGCTCGCTGCGCGGAGGCGTGCCCCCGCGCGACATCGCCGAGGTGCACTACCGGCCGCTCTCGCCGGATGCCGCCCTGCTCATGTCGGTCTCGCGCTTCCACGGCGGAGGCCGCGGCCTGCAGACGCAGGTGTGGCAACGCCTCGACGGTCGGTGGCTCATCACCGCCGCTCACGTCGCGCCGCGCACGCCCCCGCTCGACAGGACCATCTGGCGCAGCGTCGGCGACCCCTTCCAGCAGGGCGCATGGGAGGGGCCGCTCGCGGGCCTGACCGTCGCCGTGAAAGATCTCTTCGCGATCGCCGGCTTCCGCATCGGCGCGGGCAACCCGACGTACCTCGAGCAAGCGCGACCCGAGAAGGCCACTGCCCCCGCCGTCGCCGACCTCCTGCGCGCCGGGGCGTCGCTGCGCGGGATCGCCCGCACCGACGAGTTCGCCTACTCGATCGCCGGAGACAATGTGCACTACGGCACCCCGCCCAACGGCGCGGTGGTGGGTGCTCTTCCCGGCGGATCGTCGAGCGGACCGGCATCCGCCGTCGCCCTCGGCCATGCCGATATCGGTCTCGCCACCGACACGGCCGGCTCGATCCGCGTGCCCGCGTCGTACCAGGGGCTCTGGGGCTTGCGCACGACCCACGACCTCGTGCCCCGGCAGGGCATGCTCCCCCTCGCGCAATCGTTCGACACGATCGGCTGGCTCACGCGCGACGGCGAGACGCTGCAGCGCGTCGCCGACTGGTGCCTGAGCTACGACGGCTCGTCCTCGACCGAGAACGTCCAGGGTGCCTCCGGGGAAGATCTCCCCTGGCGCTTCCTCGTGCCCGAGGAGATCCTCGCGTGCGTGGAGCCCGCGACCCGCGAGGCGTTCTCGCGGCTGCTCGCCGGGCTGTCGGCATCCGACGATCCGCCGCCGTTCCGCGCCGTGTCGAGTGGAGACCTGGATGCCGCGTTCACGGCGTTCCGCACGGTGCAGGGCGCCGAGGCATGGCGCAACGACGGCGAGTGGCTGCGGGCGCACCCCGGGGCCGTGGGCCCCGCCGTGGCGGAGCGCTTCGAGATCGCCTCGCGCATCACCGCGGCCGACGAAGCCGCCGCGCGCGAACACCTCGAGCCGATCGCCGCGCATTTCGCCGAACTGGTCGACGGGGCCGTCATGATCTTCCCGACCGTGCCCGGCCCCGCGCCGCAGCGCACCGCCGATGTCGACGCCGTGCGGGCCGCAACCCTGCGGATGACGGCGCCCGCCGCGATCGCGGGTCTTCCCGCTGTGTCGGTGCCGCTGCTCACCGTCGACGGCGCCCCGGTCGGGGTCTGTCTCGTCTCTCGGGCCGGTACCGATATCGCCCTCGTGCGCCTGGCCCGGCGCCTCGCCGAGGCCGCCGGCGCGGGGGTTGCCCGGTGAGTCGCGTCGTCCCGTCGTCGGGCCGTGCGAGACTCCTGACTTTCTCCCCCGTGGCGGCGGTGGCCCTCCCCGAGGTGGTGGCTGCCGTCGGTTCTTCAGGAGTTCGGCCCGCTCCGTCGCTGCCACCGTGTCGTCCCGCCCGCCCGAAGTCCCGTTCCCGTACCACGGAGTCCTGATGTCCCACCTCCCCGGCCCGATCGACCCGCCCGCCCGCCTGCTGATGGGCCCCGGCCCGATCTCGGCGTACCCCAGCGTGCTGCGCGCGATGGGGGCGCCGCTCGTCGGCCAGTACGACCCGTTCATGACGGCGACGATGACCGAGACGCAGGAGCTGTACCGCCAGGTCTGGGGCACGACGAACGACGCGACGTTGCTCATCGACGGCACGAGTCGCGCGGGCATCGAGGCCGCGATGGTCTCGCTCATCCGCCCCGGCGATCGCGTGCTCGTGCCCGTGTTCGGCCGCTTCGGCCACCTGCTGGCCGAGATCGCCGAGCGCGCTCTCGCCGATGTCCACACGATCGAGGTGCCGTGGGGACAGGTCTTCCCGGTGCCGACGATCCGCGAGGCCGTCGAGCGGGTGAAACCCCACCTCGTCGCGTGCGTGCAGGGCGACACCTCGACCACGATGCTCCAACCGCTCGACGAGATCGGCGAGATCTGCCGCGCGCACGGCGCGCTGTTCTACACCGACGCCACCGCTTCGCTCGGCGGCAACCCGTTCGAGATGGACGCGTGGGGCCTGGACGCCGCGACCGCGGGTCTGCAGAAGTGCCTCGGCGGCCCCTCGGGCTCGGCGCCGCTGAGCCTCTCCGACCGCGCCGTCGAGGTGGTGCGCTCGCGCGCCCGGGTCGAGGCCGGAATCCGGGAGGAGGGCGATGCCGTGGCATCCGACTTCATCCGCTCGAACTACTTCGACCTCGCGATGATCCTCGACTATTGGGGACCCCGGCGCCTGAACCACCACACCGAGGCCACCACGATGCTCTACGGCGCGCGCGAGTGCGCCCGCGTGCTGCTTCTCGAGGGCCGGGATGCCGTGATCGAGCGCCACCGGCTGCACGGCGACGCGATGCTCGCCGGCGTCGAAGGCCTCGGGCTCACCGTCTTCGGCGACGTGGCCCACAAGATGACCAACGTGGTGGCGGTGGAGATTCCGGATGCCGTGGTCGGCGACGCCGTGCGCAGCGAGCTGCTCAGCGACTTCGGCATCGAGATCGGCACCTCGTTCGGTCCGCTCCACGGCCGCGTCTGGCGCATCGGCACGATGGGGTACAACGCCCGCACCGACGCCGTGCTGACCACCCTCGCCGCTCTCGAGACGGTGCTGCGGCGCCACGGTGCGGCGGTGCCGGCCAGCGGGGGCGTCGAGGCGGCCCAGGGCGTCTACGCGGCGGCTCGCTCGTGAGGCCGGGAGTTCGCGCATGAGCACCGCCACCCGCCTGCAGGTCGCCCCCAATCTCATCGCGTCGGCCGCCCGCCGCGTCATGGGTCGCTGCGAAGAGCTGGCCCGCGTCACCTCGACTCCCGGGAGCATCACGCGCGTCTACCTCTCGCCCGAGCATGCCCGCGTGAACCGGCTCGCCGCCGAATGGATGCGCGAGCTCGGCATGACCACGCGCCAGGACGCGGCGGGCAACCAGATCGGACGCCTCGCCCCCGCCGGAGCCCCCGATGCGCCGGCGCTGCTGATGGGCTCGCACCTCGACACCGTCCCGGACGCCGGACGCTTCGACGGCATCGTCGGGGTGCTGATGGCGCTCGAGGTCGTGCGACTGATCCGCCGGGTCGACGCCGAGGGAACGGCATCCAGTCCCTTCCCCTTCGCGCTCGAGGTCGTCGCCTTCAGCGACGAAGAGGGCACGCGCTTCGGCAAGGCCCTGCTGGGGTCGTCGGCCGTGGCCGGGCAGTGGGACGAGTCCTGGTGGGAGTTGACCGATGCCGACGGCTCGACGCTGCGCGAAGCCTTCCGCGAGTTCGGGCTCGATCCCGGTCGCGTGGGGGAGGCCGCCCGTCGCCCCGAGCAGCTCGTCGGGTATCTCGAGGCGCACATCGAGCAGGGACCGGAACTGCACCGCAGCGGGCAGGCGCTCGCCGCGGTGTCGTCGATCGCGTCGGCCAGGCGGTTCCAGCTCGTGGTCGAGGGGGAGGCCCGCCACGCCGGCGGCACGCCCTACGACATGCGCCGCGATGCCCTCCTCGGCGCGAGCGAGGCCACCCTCGCGGTCGAACGCATCTGCCGGGGTGAGCACCACATCGTGGGTACCGTAGGCCAGCTCGAGGCCTTCCCCGGAGCCGTGAACGTCGTCCCGGGCGAGGCGCACTTCTCTCTCGACCTGCGCGGAGAGTTCGACGACTCCCGCGACCACGCGTGGGACGAGATCGCACGCGAACTCGACGCCATCATGGGCCGTCGCGGGCTCCGCTGGACCGCGCGCGAGGTGCACAGCGCCCCGGCCGTGTTCTGCGCACCCCTGCTGCAGGACGTGGTGCGGGCGGGCATCGGCGGCGAAGCACCGACCCTCTTCAGCCGTGCGGGCCATGACGCGATGTCGATCGGCGCGATCACCGAGGTCGGCATGCTGTTCCTTCGCAACCCCGACGGCATCAGCCATCACCCCGACGAAGCCGTGGCCGGAGCGGATGTGGCGGCGGGGATCCGCGCGCTGGCCGAGGCGGTGCTGCACCTGGGGGCCGAGCGGCGCTGACACCGCCGTCGGTCGAGCGTGGTTCCCGGGCGGCCGACATCGCCCTCACTGTTCGCCGTGTTCGTGTCGTGCGGTGAGCAAGATGGACCGTCGTCGCGCCGGCCAACTCGAGCACTGGGAACGGCTCGTCGACGACGGCCTCAAACTCCCGCGATTCAAGCAAACATTCGCCTCTACGTCGCCCACGCCGACGCGCCCTTGACCGGCCGCGTCGTCACCCAGTACCCCAACACCCGTCAGAATTCGAACGCCATTTTCGACTACACCCATGTCGCCATGGAACTCATGGCTATCTGGGCCAACCACACCCCGACCCCTAAGGAGGCGAAGGCCTGATGGCACGCGCAGACCTCTCGGCCATGCTCGGAAGGCTCGAGGAAACCCCCGCCCCTCCGCCCACCGCAACCGAACCCGCACCTCCGGTCAGCCCGAGCGCTCCCCCCGCTCCCGAGCCCGCGAGCTCGCCGGCAAAGGAGCAGCCCACCCAGGCGGGCTACAAAGCGTTTGAGCGTAAAGAAACGCGGCTCCGTGGGGACCAGTACTCGGACCTCACCGAGCAAGCCCGCCGCCTCAACCGCGTCAAGCGAACGGGTACCCCACGCATCACGGAGAACACGCTGATCCGTGTCGCGATCGACCTCCTTTTGCAGCAGCGCGAAACCCTCCGTGGCGACACCGAAGACGAAATCCGTAAGTCTGTAGGTCTGTAACAAGCGGTACGCCGGCCCTGTGGGCCGGCGTGCTCTGACCAGGCCTACGGCCCGTTTATTGGGGGTGAAGCCTGCGGCAGTGTACGTTCGGCCACCCGGTCCGCAATCGGCTACGCCGACGCCTCCGCCGAGACTTTCGGCACACGGTCGCTGCGCTCCCTTATTTCGCGCCGAAACTCTCTCCCCCACCGCCCCACGGGGTTGCACACCAGCCGTCCTCTCTAACGGTGACAAGTCGCCTTCACCCCAAAAAACGAGGAGGAGAGAAGCGATGGAAAAGCTCACCGTGTACACGACCGGCCCCAGCTGCGGGAAGTGCACCATGACAAAACTCATGCTCGACGGCAAGGGCGTCCCCTACGTCGAAGTGAACATCACCGGGAACCCCGCCGCCTACGCGTACGTCACCCAAGAACTCGGCTACACCAAAGCCCCCGCCGTCGTCGTCGACGACCAAGACCACTGGTGCGACATGCGCCCCGACCACATCGAACGCGTCGCCAAGCTATTGGCAACCTGACTGCGCCCAGCTAAGCAAGGGGGAGCGCCGGTGAAGACCTCAGGAGCCGTTGCCTACAGGTTCCGCGCACGACCGTTTCGTCAACGAGATTGGGGCTGACGGCGCAGTGATCGATCAGCGGTCGTTCCCTTGCCGATGCATGATTGGTGAGGATCATCTCGATGAGAATTCGTCGTGGGGGAACGAGCCCGATGAACCCGACAATGGGACCATGCCCTTCGCGGGGGACGAGGAAACCTACGATTCCAGCGGCCGCGACGAAGACTACGACTTCCGCCCCTGAGCTGGCACGCGGGACTCGAACCTACTTCAAGCGATCGTCCTGCAGCACGAAAGGTCTGATGGTTCTGTTGATCAGGGCCCATACCTTCTTGCGTTCATTCGCCGTCGGGGGGCGCTGCCTGTTGAACAGATCCAGGAGGAACTTGTAGTCGTTCTCCCCGTTCTCGCGGTTGTATCTGTTGTCAGGGAAGGCCCCATTTTCCCAGAGGTCGGCCAGGACGTTCCGCGTGAAGTGCCCGTCCTTGAGCTCCACTCGTCGGTGAGCGGTGAAGGCCGCGCGCAGATCGAATAGGCGGCGGAGCACCTTGACGTCGCGTTTAAGGGTTTTGACCTCGAATAGGTTGACGCAGACGCTGCCGATCGGAAACAGTGCCCCACCCGTGTGGTGGTTCTCGATTTGATAGAGGTAGCGCAGGTTGTTCTTTCCACAGACGCAGGAGCCGGTGGAGGTGGGATCTTCCTCGACCCCCGTTACCTGCCACTCCCGAACGGCTTTCGCCCAGGAGCTTCCTTTAGACGCGTCGATGACGACCCGTCGAAGTGTCTCGAAGTGGTGTGAACCCATTGCTGCCCCCGGGCTGAGCGTATCCCTTCGAGCCGCGCCAAGAAGAGAAGGGGGTCAGCCTGTTGGCTGACCCCCTTCTTGATCGTGCTCGAGAGTGTCAGGCTGCTTCGCTTGCGCGTGAGCGCTGACGGGTTCGACGGTTCTGGGGGGTGGCGTTCACTCGCGCCAGAGCGGCAGACAGGGTTTCATCCGCGAGGAAAGCTCGTTCCGTTGCGGTCATAACGACCGCCGGCTCGAGTAGGACGCTGCCATCTGACTGCTCAGTGGCGATGTATTGGGTGTGGTGGGCAAGCGAGCCGAGGGTGATCCTCTTGCGAGCGTCCACCTGAATCAGGGTGCTCATAGTCGTTCCTTCGTGCGCGTGTGTGGTGGTGGTGTGTGCGTGTGTGGTGGTGGTGTGTGCGTGTGTGGTGGTGGTGTGTGCGTGTGTGGTGGTGGTGTGTGCGTG
>NZ_BJML01000022.1 GCF_006539145.1 Microbacterium testaceum
GTTTCTGTGGGTGCGTCCGTTCCTTGAGAACTCAACAGCGTGCACTTGTCAAATGCCAATTTATTCCTCGTCGGTCTGACTTTTGTTGGATTGCGAGAGATTCCTTTGGATCAAAGTCCAACCTTCTTTTGGGGGTTGGCGTGAAATTTCGTCAGTAATGATGTTTTTTCTTTGGTCAGTTTCGAACTCGCTGCGGCTGCCGTTTTCCCGGTGGTTGTTGCTTTTCTTTTTTATGGAGAGTTTGATCCTGGCTCAGGATGAACGCTGGCGGCGTGCTTAACACATGCAAGTCGAACGGTGAAGCCAAGCTTGCTTGGTGGATCAGTGGCGAACGGGTGAGTAACACGTGAGCAACCTGCCCTGGACTCTGGGATAAGCGCTGGAAACGGCGTCTAATACTGGATATGAGACGTGATCGCATGGTCGTGTTTGGAAAGATTTTTCGGTCTGGGATGGGCTCGCGGCCTATCAGCTTGTTGGTGAGGTAATGGCTCACCAAGGCGTCGACGGGTAGCCGGCCTGAGAGGGTGACCGGCCACACTGGGACTGAGACACGGCCCAGACTCCTACGGGAGGCAGCAGTGGGGAATATTGCACAATGGGCGGAAGCCTGATGCAGCAACGCCGCGTGAGGGATGACGGCCTTCGGGTTGTAAACCTCTTTTAGCAGGGAAGAAGCGAAAGTGACGGTACCTGCAGAAAAAGCGCCGGCTAACTACGTGCCAGCAGCCGCGGTAATACGTAGGGCGCAAGCGTTATCCGGAATTATTGGGCGTAAAGAGCTCGTAGGCGGTTTGTCGCGTCTGCTGTGAAATCCCGAGGCTCAACCTCGGGCCTGCAGTGGGTACGGGCAGACTAGAGTGCGGTAGGGGAGATTGGAATTCCTGGTGTAGCGGTGGAATGCGCAGATATCAGGAGGAACACCGATGGCGAAGGCAGATCTCTGGGCCGTAACTGACGCTGAGGAGCGAAAGGGTGGGGAGCAAACAGGCTTAGATACCCTGGTAGTCCACCCCGTAAACGTTGGGAACTAGTTGTGGGGACCATTCCACGGTTTCCGTGACGCAGCTAACGCATTAAGTTCCCCGCCTGGGGAGTACGGCCGCAAGGCTAAAACTCAAAGGAATTGACGGGGACCCGCACAAGCGGCGGAGCATGCGGATTAATTCGATGCAACGCGAAGAACCTTACCAAGGCTTGACATATACGAGAACGGGCCAGAAATGGTCAACTCTTTGGACACTCGTAAACAGGTGGTGCATGGTTGTCGTCAGCTCGTGTCGTGAGATGTTGGGTTAAGTCCCGCAACGAGCGCAACCCTCGTTCTATGTTGCCAGCACGTAATGGTGGGAACTCATGGGATACTGCCGGGGTCAACTCGGAGGAAGGTGGGGATGACGTCAAATCATCATGCCCCTTATGTCTTGGGCTTCACGCATGCTACAATGGCCGGTACAAAGGGCTGCAATACCGTGAGGTGGAGCGAATCCCAAAAAGCCGGTCCCAGTTCGGATTGAGGTCTGCAACTCGACCTCATGAAGTCGGAGTCGCTAGTAATCGCAGATCAGCAACGCTGCGGTGAATACGTTCCCGGGTCTTGTACACACCGCCCGTCAAGTCATGAAAGTCGGTAACACCTGAAGCCGGTGGCCCAACCCTTGTGGAGGGAGCCGTCGAAGGTGGGATCGGTAATTAGGACTAAGTCGTAACAAGGTAGCCGTACCGGAAGGTGCGGCTGGATCACCTCCTTTCTAAGGAGCATCTGGCATTCGGGTTTCGGTTCGAGTGTCCAGGCGCCAGTTCAGCACCGAATGTGTGTTGCTGGTAGCTCATGGGTGGAACATTTGACTTGGTGTCAGGGATGATGTGTCCGGGTTTAGTACGTGGTTTGCCACTGGAACGATCTGGTTCGGAGTTGTTGATACATGCACGCTGTTGGGTCCTGAGGGGCCGGGCGCTGACGGGGGTCTGTGGATTCTTTGTTGGTGTTTGTTCCTCGAGGGCCTGTCTTGGCGCCGGTGTTTCGGTGGCTGGGGTGGGTACCGCCCGTACTTTGAGAACTACACAGTGGACGCGAGCATCTTCCATGCAACTCTTTGGGGTTGTGTGGTGAAGATGATCTTAAAGATCATTAGTCAATTTTTTGACGATTCAACTCATGTGATTTCAAGTCTTTAAGAGCAAACGGTGGATGCCTTGGCATCTGGAGCCGAAGAAGGACGTAGCAATCTGCGATAAGCCTCGGGGAACTGATAAGCGAGTTTTGATCCGAGGATGTCCGAATGGGGAAACCCCGCCAGGGCGCGTGCGTACCTGGTGACTCCCGCCTGAATATATAGGGCGGGTAGAGGGAACGTGGGGAAGTGAAACATCTCAGTACCCACAGGAAGAGAAAGCAAAAGCGATTCCGTAAGTAGTGGCGAGCGAAACCGGAAGAGGCTAAACCTAGCGTGTGTGATAGCCGGCAGGCGTTGCATGTTGGGGGTTGTGGGACTTTTCTGATTGTTCTGCCGAATGATCGACGTGACAAGAGGGTATAGACGAACGGTTTTGAACGGCCGGTCATAGAGGGTGCGAACCCCGTAGTCGAAATGCTTGTTCTTGGCGTGAAGAGTATCCCAAGTAGCACGGGGCCCGAGAAATCCCGTGTGAATCTGTCAGGACCACCTGATAAGCCTAAATACTCCCAGATGACCGATAGCGGACAAGTACCGTGAGGGAAAGGTGAAAAGTACCCCGGGAGGGGAGTGAAATAGTACCTGAAACCGTTTGCTTACAAACCGTTGGAGCCTCCTTAGTAGGGGTGACAGCGTGCCTTTTGAAGAATGAGCCTGCGAGTTAGCGATACGTGGCGAGGTTAACCCGAGTGGGGTAGCCGTAGCGAAAGCGAGTCTGAATAGGGCGATTGAGTCGCGTGTCCTAGACCCGAAGCGAAGTGATCTATCCATGGCCAGGTTGAAGCGACGGTAAGACGTCGTGGAGGACCGAACCCACTTAGGTTGAAAACTGAGGGGATGAGCTGTGGATAGGGGTGAAAGGCCAATCAAACTTCGTGATAGCTGGTTCTCTCCGAAATGCATTTAGGTGCAGCGTTGCGTGTTTCTTGCCGGAGGTAGAGCTACTGGATGGCCGATGGGCCCTACAAGGTTACTGACGTCAGCCAAACTCCGAATGCCGGTAAGTGAGAGCGCAGCAGTGAGACTGTGGGGGATAAGCTTCATAGTCGAGAGGGAAACAACCCAGACCACCAACTAAGGTCCCTAAGCGCGTGCTAAGTGGGAAAGGATGTGGAGTTGCTTAGACAACCAGGAGGTTGGCTTAGAAGCAGCCACCCTTGAAAGAGTGCGTAATAGCTCACTGGTCAAGTGATTCCGCGCCGACAATGTAACGGGGCTCAAGCACGCCACCGAAGTTGTGGCATTGACATTTTTGGTAGGCCTTCGTGGTCCAGCCGTGTTGATGGGTAGGAGAGCGTCGTGTGGCGAGTGAAGCGGCGGGGTGACCCAGCCGTGGACGCTACACGAGTGAGAATGCAGGCATGAGTAGCGAAAGACGTGTGAGAAACACGTCCTCCGAAAGACCAAGGGTTCCAGGGTCAAGCTAATCTTCCCTGGGTAAGTCGGGACCTAAGGCGAGGCCGACAGGCGTAGTCGATGGACAACGGGTTGATATTCCCGTACCGGCGAAGAACCGCCCCAGTCAATCCAGTGGTGCTAAGAGTCCTAGCTCACGCTTTAGCGGATCCCTTCGGGGTGAGGCGGGTGTGTGTGAACGCTCGACCCCATGCTGGTGCGGCTAGCGTATTAACAGGTGTGACGCAGGAAGGTAGCCCAAGCCAGGCGATGGTAGTCCTGGTGCAAGTGCGTAGGCCGACTCTTAGGCAAATCCGGGAGTCATTGAGGCTGAGACACGATGCGGATAAAAAGTGGGTGATCCTATGCTGCCGAGAAAAGCATCGACGCGAGGTTCTAGCTGCCCGTACCCCAAACCGACTCAGGTGGTCAGGTAGAGAATACCAAGGAGATCGAGAGAATCGTGGTTAAGGAACTCGGCAAAATGCCCCCGTAACTTCGGGAGAAGGGGGGCCATCCACTTATTAGGACTTGCTCCGAAAGGGTGTGGTGGCCGCAGAGACTAGTGGGTAGCGACTGTTTACTAAAAACACAGGTCCGTGCCAAGTCGCAAGACGATGTATACGGACTGACGCCTGCCCGGTGCTGGAAGGTTAAGAGGACCGGTTAGCCGCAAGGCGAAGCTGAGAATTTAAGCCCCAGTAAACGGCGGTGGTAACTATAACCATCCTAAGGTAGCGAAATTCCTTGTCGGGTAAGTTCCGACCTGCACGAATGGCGTAACGACTTCCCAACTGTCTCAACCGCGAACTCGGCGAAATTGCATTACGAGTAAAGATGCTCGTTACGCGCAGCAGGACGGAAAGACCCCGTGACCTTTACTACAGCTTGGTATTGGTGTTCGGTGTGGCTTGTGTAGGATAGGTGGGAGACGGTGAAGCATTCACGCCAGTGAGTGTGGAGTCATTGTTGAAATACCACTCTGGTCACTCTGGATATCTAACTTAGGACCGTGATCCGGTTCAGGGACAGTGCCTGGTGGGTAGTTTAACTGGGGCGGTTGCCTCCCAAAATGTAACGGAGGCGCCCAAAGGTTCCCTCAACCTGGTTGGCAATCAGGTGGCGAGTGTAAGTGCACAAGGGAGCTTGACTGTGAGACTGACAGGTCGAGCAGGGACGAAAGTCGGGACTAGTGATCCGGCAGTGGCTTGTGGAAGCGCTGTCGCTCAACGGATAAAAGGTACCTCGGGGATAACAGGCTGATCTTGCCCAAGAGTCCATATCGACGGCATGGTTTGGCACCTCGATGTCGGCTCGTCGCATCCTGGGGCTGGAGTAGGTCCCAAGGGTTGGGCTGTTCGCCCATTAAAGCGGTACGCGAGCTGGGTTTAGAACGTCGTGAGACAGTTCGGTCCCTATCCGCTGCGCGCGTAGGAAGTTTGAGAGGATCTGACCCTAGTACGAGAGGACCGGGTTGGACGAACCTCTGGTGTGTCAGTTGTTCCGCCAGGAGCACCGCTGATTAGCTACGTTCGGGATGGATAACCGCTGAAAGCATCTAAGCGGGAAGCCGGCCTCAAGATGAGACTTCCATACCATTTATGGTGAGAGGCTCCCAGCCAGACTACTGGGTTGATAGGCCGGATGTGGAAGCGTAGTAATACGTGAAGCTGACCGGTACTAATAAGCCGATGACTTGATAACACACCTGTTTTTGGTGCTTGCGTCCACTGAGTGGTTCTCGATGTACGGTCGGGAACTCAACAATGATGATGTCGTTGTTGGTTTTTGAAACATCAATAGTGTTTCGGCGGCCATAGCGAGAGGGAAACGCCCGGTTACATTCCGAACCCGGAAGCTAAGCCTCTCAGCGCCGATGGTACTGCAGGGGGGACCCTGTGGGAGAGTAGGACACCGCCGGACTTCTTTTCAGTCGAAATGGCCACCCAAAGTTGGGTGGCCATTTCGCATTTACGGGCAC
>NZ_BJML01000023.1 GCF_006539145.1 Microbacterium testaceum
GGAGCAACGGAATCGGATGCGGGGAGCCTCGGCATCCGAATCCGTTCGACGTATCCGAACCTGTCGCGGTGCGCATCCACCCCGAGAAGCTCGTAAGCGCTTTTCTCCCGGTTCCGCGAGTGCCCGCAGGAGCCATTTGCGGTGACGGGTGCTCGCTCGGATCCCTTGCCGTACTGACCCGTATGTGAGGCGCACAGCGCCTCCCGGTTACCTTTCTGGGGCGACTGCACGTGTGTCCCCTGGCCGCATGGAAATTCGGGCTGATTTTCAGGCGCTCGTTTCGGAGACGACGCGTCTCGATGAGGCTTCGGATGACCTATCCGCTCGAGTCCGGCAAGTGCGCGAGCGCGTCGAAGACCTCCTCGCCGTCGGGTGGACAGGGGATGCGGCCTCCGCGTTCCGGCCGCTCTTCGACGCGTGGTTCACAGCAGCAACGGGAAGTACGGAGGAACTCTCCCGCCTGACCGCCGCGTTGCGAGGCGCAACCGCTGACATTGCCGCTGCTGAGCAGGCCAGCCGCGATGCCGCCCGCACCCTGGGATCGAATCTGCCTGCGGGCGGTCAGCGATGAGGCACTCGGTCCATCTCGCGCAGCTTTCGGAGTTCGTCGAGGAGCTGACAAGCATCACCCGCAGCGTCACGCAGGCTCTCGAAGACGCGAACGCAGCCTCTCATCGCCTTCACGGGACGTGGGACGGTGAAGCGTCGGACGCCCACACGCTCGCCCACACCGCCTGGGCCGACGACTCTCGCGAGATGGCGGAGGCTCTGGCCGGGATGCGCCGACTGCTCGACGGCGCACGAGCGAACTACGACGCGGCGGTGGATGCCAACTCACGGATGTGGGGGTGACCAGTGCTCATCACCGTTGACCCCGACGCCTGGTACGCGGCGTCGACGAAGTTCGGCGCCAACGTCGCCCGGACGCTCAGCGACGCTGAATCTGCCCTCGGCGCTACCCTCGCTGACTCAGGACGCATCGCGGGCAATGACCCCTCGGGGGCAGCGTGGGCGCAGGCGTACGACCAGACCGCTCCCGCCGTCGCTCAGGCCATCAACGACGCGGTGGCCGCCGCGCTCACGGTGAGCGGGTTGCTCAGGCAGACGGGCTTGAATCACGCGTCCGCGGATGCGGACTCGAACGCGCTCGGCGCTATGCTCCAGGCGCCGATCGCCGTCGATGCACCGGCGTTCGGTGTCTGCGTCTCCGTTCCCAGCGTCGCGGGTGGCTCGCTCGGCCCACCAAACGGCTGGTTAGACATTCAGAAGTATGTAGCGGTCATTTGGCCGGACGGCGACCCTACGAAACTGCGCGCCCTCGCGCTCGCCTGGAGAGACTGCGCCACCACGCTCGAAAGCGCCTGGCCCTCGATATCGTCTGCCCTCACCGCGCTTGCGGATGAGGAGTCGCCGGAGGTGGATTCCGCCCGAGGTGTCTGCATCACGGTGGGCGATTCGCTGACCGACATCGCCGCGCAGGCACGAGCCATCGCGGACTCTGCCGAGACGCTTGCTCGGCACATCGACGATGCGCAGAACGAACTGCGCAAACAAGTCGCTCTCTTCCTCGCAGAGACCGCAGCCATCGAAGCAATCGCCCTAGCCGCTGGCGCGGCTACGGACGGGGCGGGCCTGCTCGTTGGACACGGCGTCGCTGTCTTCAACGCCAGTAAGTACACGGTCCGGTTCGTCGAAATCGTCGTACGCCTAGCCGAAGGTGCGAGGGCCGCCGCCGCAGGTCTCGCCTGGCGCTCCCTCGACGCAACGAGCGACGGACTCCGGGCGATAGCCGCCCGGATGCCCTCCGTCGCAGCCACAGCCAGCGTCACCGGCGCAGCGGAGAAGCTGACCGCGCTGGCGGACAAACTCGCTAAGTCCCCTTGGCCCTTCGGCCCCTCCCCTCGGGGATTCGCCATTGAGGCTCGCCTGGGAGGCAACCTCCCGGCGTCCTTCCCCACCATCGACCGGTTCAACGACGCGACCGGCGTCGCGACGAGCATCAAGAGCATCGATCTAGCTTCGAAGACGTATCTCGTTCCGTCTCGTCTCCGCGGCACCCTGAGGGGGTACATCGATAGACTTGCTGAGTTCAAGGGTGCGACCTGGGGCGGTCGAGAAATCGACGATATCGCCATACAAGGTCGCGAGTTGCAGCTCGCGGTTCCCCGCACGGCGACGGCTGAGCAGCAGGCTGTTCTGAATAGCATGAAGGACTACGCACTAGAGAAGGGCGTACGCCTGACTGTGGAGGTCATTCGGTGAGTCAAACCTACGGAGTGGTCAACATCGACCTACGACCGGACGGCACTCTTCTCGTCCATGTGATGGCCCGCACGACGGAGGGTGCGATGATTCTGAGCGGTCTCCCAAAGGTCCTTACGGATGCCGATGACGACATTTCGCTTGGACAGACCGTCATGGCAGCGACCGACGAGGCCGTGTCCACCGTGCTGCCTGCCCGTGACCTACGACACAACCCGCCTGACGCTGAACTACTGGAGTGGTTGAAGCTCCCCTCCTACGCTGCATACGCGAAGGGGGTTCGAGAGGTAAAGGTGCACGGTTTCTATGAAGCTGGTGCACTGACGCACGTCCTGGTAACGCCCGCCCACAATGGCGGCGCACGAAGCGGCTTCACTCCGCTCACTGACCATCGGGTCAGGCTGGATAGCCCCACGGCGGCGCAGCTTGGGGCGGCTGTCCAGGAAGCTTTTGCTCTGGCCACTCTTTAGGGAAGAACGAGCGGGCGAGCGGAACGGATTGGTGACAACTGATCGCTCGTTCCGTCAGGTGCTGGCGGGGAGGACGCCGTCGCGGCCCGTCCCAATCCCAGGGGCTTGGCGAGGGCGTTTCGGTGGCCGCCCGTGGGCCTCAAAGCGGCGTCACCATCGAACAGATCGTGACCGATTTCGGGATCAGCAAAGCAATGCCGCAGAACTGGCTCCGCGGGCCGATATCGAGGAAGGCAACCGGCCCCGCCAAGCTGCTGTCGCGCGCCCTCTGAAAGCCTCCACTGCGTGAGCCGGGCGAGGCATGACGAACCCCTCGATATCGGTCCTGAGAACTCCGAGACGCCCCGAGTTCTCAGGCGGGGCACGCAGCCGGTTCGCCACGACACTTCAATTCCCACGAATCCCAGTCAGGCCACGTCTCTCTGTGCGGTCGCGATGACAATGTGCTCGAACAAGCTGTCCACTCGGCCCACCGCGTAGGCGGCGCACCAGGGCTGGCGTTGGCTACAGCCAGCACTCCTTTCACCGCTGGGTGATACGGCAGAGCTGCCTTGATATTGACATTCGCGGCGGTTAGCCCGGCGCGTAGGCCGATGACACGGCGACCGTGATGGCATCAGGCCACACAGCGACGAGCAGACTCATCAGCTTCTCTCGCATGAGACGAGCGTCCGTCGGTATAAGGGCGCTCCCGCTGAACGGGATCGTCG
>NZ_BJML01000024.1 GCF_006539145.1 Microbacterium testaceum
CCAGAAGTGAGCGTCAAGACTCCCCCGACCGAGACCGTCGCCATCGGCACGTTCGATGACAACAAGAAGACGAACCCCGTCGTCGCGGCCCTGCGGACCCAGGCGTTCCAGATCCTCCTGGTGCTGCTGGCGATCATCATCGTGTTCAGCATCATCGCGCCGGACTCTTTCGCGCAGTGGTCGAACTTCCGCCTCATCATCCAGAACGCCTCGATCCTCGCCGTCCTCGCGGTGGGCATGACCTACGTCATCATCACCGCGGGTATCGACCTCTCCGTCGGCTCGGTGCTGGTGTTCTCCGGCGTCGTCTCGGCGCTCGCCATGCGGGCGATGGGCGGAGAGGGCTGGGGCGTCGCGACCGTCGGAATCATCGTCGCCGTGCTCAGCGGTGTGTGCTGGGGCCTGTTCAACGGCTTCCTCATCGCGAAGGCGAAGATCCCGCCGCTCATCGTCACGCTCGGCTCGCTCGGCATGGCCCTGGGCCTGGCGCAGATCCTCACCGGCGGCGTCGACATCCGCGACGTGCCCACCGTCCTCACGGTCTCCATCGGGTACGGCAACGTCTTCGGGTCCGTCCCGATCATCAGCGTCATCGCCCTGGTCGTCATCCTGATCGGCGCGGTCGTGCTGCACTTCACGCGCTTCGGTCTCTACACGCTGGCGGTGGGATCGAGTGAGATCGCCGCCCGCCGGGTCGGCGTGAAGGTCGACGCGCAGTTGATCAAGATCTACACGATCTCCGGCGCCCTGGCCGGGCTCGGCGGCATCCTGTCGCTCTCACAGTTCTCGACCACCGCAATCGCGGGTCAGTCGCAGACCAACCTGAACGTGATCGCCGCCGTCGTCATCGGCGGAACGTCGCTCTTCGGCGGCGTCGGCACGATCATGGGCACCGTCGTCGGCCTGTTCATTCCCGCGGTGCTGCAGAACGGCTTCGTCATCACCGGCGTGCAGCCCTTCTGGCAGCAGGTCGCGGTGGGCGCCGTCCTGATCGCAGCGGTCTACGTCGACCAGGTGCGTCGCACGGCCGCGACCCGCGGCAACTCTCAAGGCCTCTGGCGCAAGTTCCTCAGCGGAGGCCGGCGCGGCTGAGCCGCGGCGGCGTCCCTTTCCCCAACCCCTTACCAACCCGAACAAAGAACGGTGAACACAATGAAGTGGAACAGCAAGGCGACCGCCCTGACGGTCTTCGGTGTCGCGGCGACCCTGACCCTCGCGGGCTGCTCCGGCGGCTCGGCCTCGGGCGGCGCG
>NZ_BJML01000025.1 GCF_006539145.1 Microbacterium testaceum
CTCGAAGTGAGCACCAAGACACCTCCCACCGAGACGGTGGCCATCGGAACGTTCGAGGAGAACAAGCCCCACTTCTTCCTGGGACTGCTCAAAGCGCAGGCCTTCCAGATCCTGCTCATCCTCATCGTCATCGTGCTGATCTTCAGCGCTCTGGCGCCGGACTCGTTCGCGCAGTGGTCGAACTTCCGCCTCATCATCCAGAACGCCTCGATCCTCGCCGTCCTCGGCGTCGGGATGACGTACATCATCATCACCTCGGGCATCGACCTGTCGATCGGCTCGGTGCTCGTGTTCTCCGGTGTCGTCTCGGCCCTGACCATGCGCGCGCTCGGCGGTGAGGGCTGGGGCGTGGCGACCATCGGCATCCTCGTCTCGATCCTGAGCGGGGTGTGCTGGGGACTGCTGAACGGTTTCCTCATCGCGAAGGCGAAGATCCCGCCGCTCATCGTCACGCTCGGCTCGCTCGGTATGGCCCTGGGCCTGGCGCAGATCCTCACCGGCGGCGTCGACATCCGCGACGTGCCCACCGTGCTGACGGTCTCGATCGGGTACGGCAACGTCTTCGGATCGCTCCCCATCATCAGCGTCATCGCGCTCGTGGTCGTCGTGATCGGCGCGGTCGTGCTGCACTTCACGAAGTTCGGCCTGTACACGTACGCCGTCGGCTCGAGCGAGCTCGCCGCCCGTCGCGTCGGTGTCAAGGTCGACCGTCACCTCATCGCCGTGTACACGCTGTCGGGAGCGCTCGCGGGGCTCGCCGGCATCCTGGCCCTGTCGCAGTTCTCCACCACGGCGATCGCGGGTCAGTCGCAGACCAACCTCAACGTGATCGCGGCCGTCGTCATCGGCGGAACCTCGCTCTTCGGCGGCGTCGGCACGATCTTCGGAACCGTGGTCGGCCTCTTCATCCCGGCCGTGCTGCAGAACGGCTTCGTCATCACCGGCGTGCAGCCCTTCTGGCAGCAGGTCGCCGTCGGCGCCGTGCTCATCACCGCGGTCTACGTCGACCAGGTGCGCCGCACCGCCGCGACCCGCGGCACCACCCAGAGCCTCTGGCGCAAGTTCGTCAGCGGAGGACGCCGCGGCTGAGGCCCGGCATCCGACACCCCACCAAGAGAGAACGGTCATCACAATGCAGTGGAACAACAAGGTTCTCGCGTTCGCCACCCTCGGCGCCGCAGCCACCCTCGTCCTCGCCGGGTGCTCCGGTGGCACCTCGTCGGGCTCCGCC
>NZ_BJML01000026.1 GCF_006539145.1 Microbacterium testaceum
TCGGGCGGAGCCGACGGCGGGTACAAGATCGCGTTCGTGCAGGGCGTCGCCGGAGATGAGTTCTACATCTCCATGCAGTGCGGCATCCAGTCCGAAGCCGCCAAAGAAGGCGCCACCGTCACCACCCAGGGCCCCGAGAAGTTCGACCCCACCCTCCAGAAGCCCATCGTCGACGCCGTCGTCGCCTCCAAGCCCGACGCGCTGCTCATCGCCCCCACCGACGTCTCCGCGATGCAGGCACCGATCGCGGCGGCCGAAGCCGCCGGCATCAAGGTCGTCCTCGTCGACACCACCCTCGAAGACCCCTCAGGGGCCGTGTCGCAGATCTCCTCCGACAACGAAGGCGGCGGAGCCGCGGCATTCGAAGCCATCCAGAAGGCCAACCCCAACGGCGGCAAGGTCCTCGTCGTCTCCACCGACCCGGGTGTCTCCACCACCGACGCCCGCGCCCAGGGCTTCGAAGACGCCGTCAAGAAGGACTCGAAGTTCACCTCCGTCGGGGTGCAGTACTCCCACAACGAACCCTCCACCGCCGCCGAGATCGTCACCGCGGCGCTGCAGAAAGACCCCGACATCGTCGGCATCTTCGCCGCCAACCTGTTCGCCGCCGAAGGTTCCGCCACCGGTGTGCAGCAGGCCGGCAAGCAGGGCTCCGTCACCATCGTCGGCTTCGACGCCGGCCCCGCCCAGGTGAAGGCCCTCGAAGCCGGCACCGTCCAGGCCCTCGTCGCGCAGGAGCCCGCCACCATCGGCGAAGACGGCGTCAAGCAGGCCATCGCCGCCCTCAAGGGTGAGGCCACCGAAGCCAAGATCCAGACCGGTTTCACCATCCTCACCAAGGACAACATCACCACCGACGGCAAGGACGCGGTCTACAAGTCCTCCTGCTGACCCA
>NZ_BJML01000027.1 GCF_006539145.1 Microbacterium testaceum
CTCATCGGCGACAACGGCGCCGGCAAATCGACCCTGGTGAAGGCCCTGTCGGGCAACCTCGCGGTCGACGAGGGCGAGATCCTCTTCGACGGCAAGCCCATCGACATGTCGAACCCGCAGATCGCCTCGAGCCTCGGCATCGAGACGGTCTACCAGGACCTCGCTCTCGCTCCCCACCTCGACCCGGTGCAGAACATGTATCTCGGCCGCGAGATCCGCCGCCCCGGCGTGGCGGGGGCCCTGGGCTTCATGAAGACCAAGGACATGGCGAAGGCCTCCCGCGCGGCGTTCGACGAGCTCGGCGCCACGGTGCGTTCCCTCACCTCGCCCGTCGGCGAGATGTCGGGCGGTCAGCGCCAGGCGATCGCCATCGCCCGCGCGGTGCACTGGGCGTCTCGCGTGGTGTTCCTCGATGAACCGACCGCGGCCCTCGGTGTGCGGCAGACCAAGAACGTCCTCGAGACCATCCGACGCGTCCGCGACAAGGGCATCGCCGTCGTCTTCATCTCCCACTCGATGCCGCACGTCATCGACGTCTCGGACCGCATCCAGGTGCTGCGCCTGGGCACCCGCGTCGCGAACGTCGATGCGAAGAACACCTCCATGGAAGAACTCGTCGGGCTCATGACCGGCGCCGTCACGAAGGACGA
>NZ_BJML01000028.1 GCF_006539145.1 Microbacterium testaceum
TTGCGCTGGTACGACCTCGCCTGGCCGAAACCGCAGCCGTGACCATCCGTTTCGACGGCGACCGCCATGCAGAGCTCATCGATGCGCTCCGCGACGCAACCGTGTCCATCGAGCGACATCTCGACGACCTCGATGCCGCCGTCGCCGCAGGCCGAGCCGAATGGACAGGAGACGCGAGAAACGCCTACGACGCGGCCCAGCGACAGTGGTCGGACGCTCTCGAGCGCATGAACACGAGTTTGGCTGACGCGGCGTCGGGGATGGATGCGGCGCGCTCGGCATTCGAGACCGCTGAGGCGCTGGTAACTCGCCTCTGGACCTGAGTCCACATCAACGTCAGCAATAGTGAGAGGGAGGATGCAGTGGCCCAGCGCTATTACTACACGATGGATGGCAGCTCCATGGAATTCGGCTCCGACTTTCGCGGCCCGCGTGATCAAGTAGCCCATCTTCTTGGCCTCCTCCGGCCGGGGGAGAGGTCCACATTCATACTCGGCGCCATTCCCGAAGGCATTCACTTCGCGCATCACATCCACGAAGGCGAGAAGTCTCGGTACCTGCAA